>NZ_AP043866.1:4800000-7116800 GCF_055395645.1 Achromobacter sp. JCM 18799
ACCAGCCCGTCATCGACATTGATCCGCACATGCTCAAGCAATGGCTCCATGATGACGCGGAAATCGCGCTGCTGGACGTGCGTGAGCACGGCCAATATGGCGAGGGACATCTGTTCTACGCCGCACCCGTGCCCTACAGCCGGCTGGAAGTCGATATCGTGCGCCTGGCGCCGCGGCGCGATGTGCGCATCGCGCTCTACGACGACGGCGGCGCTGATGACACGGCGACGCGTGCCGCACAGGCCCTGGCCGCGCTCGGATACCGCAACGTGCATCGTCTGAGCGGTGGCATTGCGCAATGGCAGCGCGACGGCTATGCCATCTTCGCAGGCGTGAACGTGCCCAGCAAAACCTTCGGTGAACTGGCCGAAGAAGTTTTCCACACCCCCCGCATCGGCGCGCGCGACCTGGCCGAACGCCAGCGCCGCGGCGACGACCTGATCGTGCTGGACGGCAGGCCTTACGCGGAATACCAGAAGATGAGCATCCCGGGCGGCATCTGCTGCCCCAATGGCGAACTGGCGCTGCGCGCCCATACGCTGGCGAGCAATCCGCAGACCACCATTGTGGTGAACTGCGCCGGCCGCACGCGCAGCATCATCGGGGCGCAGACGCTGATCAATCTGGGCGTGCCCAACCCTGTCTACGCGTTGGAGAACGGCACGCAAGGCTGGTACCTCGAGGATCTGCAGCTCGAACACGGCGCACGGCGCCGCTACGACGATGGCGTTGCACCGCAGGACCTGCCCGCGCTGGCACAGCGTTCCTTGCGATTGGCAGAAAGTCATGGCGTGCCGGTGGTCGGAGCGGAAGAGGTGCAAGCCTGGTTGCGCGACCAGACCCGCAGCACCTTCCTGTGCGATGTGCGCAGCGCCGAAGAGTACGCGCAAGGCTCGCTGCCCGGTGCGCAGCACACGCCGGGCGGCCAGTTGATCCAGGCCACCGACCAGTACCTGGCCGTGCGCGGCGCGCGTATCGTCGTGTTCGACGCCGAAGGCGTGCGCGCGCCAGTGGTCGCCAGCTGGCTGCGGCAGATGGGCTGGGACGCCAGCGTGTTGCGCGAAGGCTTGCAGGCGCAGTTGGAGAACCCTGTGGAAAAGGCGCTGGCGCCGCAATTGCCCCTGCTGGACGATGCGCAACTTGCAGCCGCGCTTGCGCAAGGCGCGCAGCTGGTCGATCTTCGTCCCAGCATGCGCTATCGCGCCGGCCATATCGCAGGCGCACGCTGGTCCATCCGCCCGCGCCTGGCTAGGCTGCACCTGGATGCCGCGCGTCCCGTGGTGTTGCTGGCCGAGGACGCGGCCCTGGCCGCCTGGGCAGCACAGGACTTGCGGGCGCTGGGCGTGCAAGACATCCAGGGCAACACCGGCGACCCCTCCAGCTGGGCCGCGCAGGGCATCGCATTGGCGGCCACGCCGGCTGAGCCTGCGAACGCCGACTGCATCGACTATCTGTTTTTCGTGCATGACCGCCACGACGGCAACAAGGCCGCCGCGCGCCAGTACCTGGCCTGGGAGACCAATCTGGTCAAGCAGATCGACGAACGTGAATTGGCGGGCTACCGCTTTCCGGCCCGCTGATCCCGGACCCGCCGCGCCCGCCGGACCCGGCGCCCGCGGCACAGCAGACGCTTCAATCCGAAAAGTACGCCCCGGCCCTTGCGGCCGGGGTGCGGACGGTTCATGCCGAACCGGAAGGCAAAGGACGGCCGAGTATGCGGCCGCCAATCACAAGGGGAACTCAGATGAAGCATCATGCATCGCACGTACGCAAGGCCGCAGCCGCGGCGCTTGCCGGTCTGCTGTGGGGGACCGTTGCCCACGCCGAGGCGCCCGCGCCGTTACCCGACTATCCCAAGCAGGCCATCACGGTCGTGTCGCCGTTTCCTCCGGGAGGCGGCAACGATGGTGTCGCGCGCCTGATCGCGCAGGAACTGGGCGCCATCACGGGCCAGAGCGTGGTGGTGGAAAACCGTTCGGGCGCGGGCGGCAACGTCGGCACGGCGCAAGTGGCGCGCGCCAAGCCCGACGGCTATACCCTGGTGATGTCGCAGACCAGCGTCATGGCCGTCAATCCGCGCCTGTACAAGAACGTGGGCTTTGACCCGGTCAAGGACTTCACGCCCATCTCGCAGATCACTTCGGCGCCGCTGGTGCTGGTGGCGCGCAGCGAGAGCCCGTACCGCACGCTGAACGATTATCTGGAAGCCGCGCGCAAGCAGCCCGGCGCGATAACCTACGCGACGCCCGGCAATGGCACCATGAGCCATCTGATGGGGGCGCTGCTATCGCAGAAGGCCGACGTGAAGCTGGTGCACGTGCCTTATCGCGGCGCCGCGCCCGCCATCACCGACCTCATGGGCGGCACGGTGGACATGTTGATAACTTCACCGGCGTCGGCCGAACCCATGGTCGCCGCCGGCAAGCTGCGCATCCTGGCGCTCAGCCACGAGAACAGCATCGGCATCTTCAAGGGGGCGCCCACGCTCAAGCAGGCAGGCATGGAAGGCATTACCGCCGATGATTGGTATGGACTGTTCGCGCCCGCCGGCACGCCGCCCGAGCGCATTGCCTACCTGGCGCAAGCGGTGGGGCAGGCGATGAAATCGCCCGCGGTGATCGCCAAGATCAACAGCGGCGGCAGCTGGGCGGTGGGCAGCCAGCCCGCCGCGTTCAAGACGCGACTGCAGGAAGACACTGTGTATTGGGCCGACATGGTGAAGACTGCGGGCGTGTCGCTGGACTGATGCGCAAGTCGATGATTGCGCTACACCGCCACGATCTTGCCTACGGCGGATTTCAGGGCGGCGTAGGCGGGTGACTTCTGCGCGCTGGTGTTGGTGACCAGATGGTCGATGCGGTCCGCGCTGCAGTACGACACGCGGCTGCACAGGCCGATCTTGCTGAAGTCGGCCAGCAGTACCAGCTGCTTGGCGCTGGCCGCCATCGCGCGCGCCACTTCGGCCTCGCGCAGGTCATAGTTGGTGGCGCCGAATTCGGCGTCCACGCCCACCGGCGACAGCAGCGCCAGATCCGCGCGATAGCGGTGGATCTCGGCGATCGTGATGTCGCCGGCCGTGGCGCACACCGGGCCGCCCACGGAGCCGCCCAGCATGATCAGCTGGTTTGCGCCGTTGCCGGCCGCGCCCACCTTCAAGGCGACGTCAAACGAGTTGGTGATGACGGTCAGGCCCGACAGCTTGGCCAGTTCGTCGGCCAGCACGCTGGTGGTGCTGCCAGCGTCCAGGAACAGGGTCTGTCCGCTGGATACCAGCCCCGCGGCCGCGCGCGCGATGGCGCGCTTGTACTTGACGCGGGTATGCACGCGTTCCGCGATGGGCGGTTCGCTGTGCACCGGCACGGCGCCGCCGTGCACCCGGCGCAATTCGCCCATGGCCTCCAATTCCAGCAGGTCACGCCTGACTGTCTCCCTTGAAACCCCTAGTTCGCCGACGATACGGTCGGTCGATACCTGCTGCAATGAAGACAGCAGGGCGCGGATTCTCTGATACCGCTCTTCTTGCCACATGTCCGATGTTTCCTAATCTATGTCCGGCGCCGCGCGGCTGCGGCGATCAGCGCGCGCAATGCCAGCAGGGAGCCTCCCACGACCAGCATGATAAGGGTTGAATAGGCGGCAGCCTGCGAGACGAACCCCGCTTCGTCCAGGCGCAGGACGGAAACGGGCGCCACGCTCACGGATGGCGTGACCAGGAAGATCACCGCCGACAGCGTCACCATGGACCGCATGAACAGGAAGAAGAACACGCCCAGCACGGTCGGGCCGATCAGCGGCAGCACGGCGTCGCGCAGCACCCGCAGCGTGCCGCCGCCCAGGCAGCTGACAGCCTCCTCCAGCGCTTGCGGCACGGCGCGCATGCCGGTCATCATCGTCAGGAAACCCTGCGTGTGGTAGTGGTAGAAGTTGCACAAGGCAATCAGCGCGGCGCTGCCGTACAGCGCATACAGCGGCGTGCCGGGGGCGTTGAAGGCGAAGATGTACGACAAGCCCAGCACCAGGCCGGGAACGCCCACCGGCAGCACCGAGATCAGGTACACCAGCTTGGCCCACGCGCGCGGAATGCGGCACACCCCGAAGCTCAGGAAGAACAGCAGCAGCACGCCGCCGCCTGCCGCCGCCAGCGACAGGTACAGCGACGTCCAGAGCGGCGTGTAGCCGCCGCTGACTGTGATGTCGTAATGCTTCAGCGTCCATTCCATGCGATAGGGCCACAGCCGCATGAAGCTGGCGAAGATTACCGTGGCCACGGTCAGGATGATGGTACCGCTGGCCAGCAACACGCCGGCGGTGAACGCCGCATCGCGCCCGCGAGCCGGTTGCGGCGTGACCCGCAATCCGCTGGGCGAGGCCGAGCCGAACTGACGCTGCGAGGCGACGCGTTCGATCTGCACCGAAATCAGCGATGGCAGCAGCAGCAGGATGCCGACCACCGAGCCCATGCCGAAGTTCATCTGCCCGGATACCTGGCTGTAGATCTCGGTGGCCAGCACCCGGTAGTTGCCGCCGATCACGGCGGCGTTGCCGAAGTCGGTAATGGTGATGACGAACACCACGAAGGCCGCGCTCAGCAAGCCGAACTTGCTGTTGGGCAGGGTGATGTCGAGGAACTGGCGCGAGCCGGACGCGCCCATCACTTCGGCCGCGTCGTAGTAGCGCGCATCCATGTTGCGCAAGGCCGCCTGCAGGATCAGCACGGCCTGGGGCAGGGCGTAGAACACGTTGGAGATCAACAGGCCCCAGAAGCCGTAGATATCTATTTCCCAGCCTGTCCAGCGGTGTACCAGCCCGTTTCGACCCAGCAGGAAGATGAGCCCCAGGCCCTGCACCAGCGAAGGCGCCAGCAGCGGCAGCACCAGCGCCAGCCGCACGGCGGCCTTGCCGCGCATGCAGCTGCGATCCAGGCCGTAGGCGATGGCAAAGCCCAGCGCGACGCTGACCACCGTGGTGGCGGTGCTCATGACCAGGCTGTTGAGCGTGGCGGTGAGCACGCCGCGCGTGGCGAAGACCTCGGCATAGTTGCCCAGGCCGACCGAGCCGTCCTTCTCGACCAGGCTGCGCCACGCTACAGTCGCCAGCGGATAGAGGAAGAACAGCGCCAGGCCCGCCAGGGGGATGCCGACGCAGCTCCATAGCAGCACACGGTCGGCGGACCAGGGGGCGCGGCCGGTTGGCGCCGCGATGGCCGGGCTGGCGTGGGCGGCGCTCAAGCGGCGGCCCCGGTTTGCGTGGTGCGATCCGTCATACGCTGACCCAGGCGCACTGGCCCGGCTCCATGTCCAGCCGCACGGGGGCGCCGCGCGACAGGCCCGCGGCGCCATGTTGTTCCACCAGCAGTTCGCGTCCCTGCCAGGCGATGCGCAGGCGGGTGAGGTTGCCCATGAACGTCATGTCCTGCACGCGGCCCGGGCCGCGTTCGTCCGCGGCGATGCGCAGGTTCTCGGGCCGCAGGCAGGCCTCGTAGCGCTCGCTGGCGCCCTCGGGCCGCGTCGCCAGCAGTTGGGGCATGGCCTCGCGCACCCAGTCGGTGGGCAGCAGATTGCTCAGGCCCACGAAGTTCGCCACGAAGCGGGTGCGCGGGCGCAGGTACAGATCGGAAGGCGAGCCCACCTGCTCGATGCGGCCGTCGTTCATGCACACGATCTTGTCGGCCAGAGTCAGCGCTTCCTCCTGATCGTGCGTGACCATGACCGTGGGAATTTTCAGGCGCCGCTGCACGTCGTGGATCTCGGCGCGCATGTCGGTGCGTACGCGCGCGTCCAGCGCGGACAGGGGTTCGTCGAGCAGGATCAGCGCCGGATCCACCGCCAGCGCGCGCGCCAGCGCCACGCGCTGCTGCTGGCCGCCGGACAACTGGTGCGGATAGCGCTCCGCATGTTCGGGCAGTTTGATCAGCGTCAGCAGTTCCTTTACGCGCGCGCCGATGCGTTCGCGCGATTCGCCGCGGATGCGCAGGCCGTAACCCACGTTTTGCGCCACGGTCATGTTGGGGAACAGGGAATACGACTGGAACACGATGCCGAAGCCGCGCTTGCGCGCCGGCAGCGCGCTCAGGTCGCGCCCGCCCAGCGTGATGGTGCCGCGGTCAAAGGGCAGCAAGCCCGCCACGATGCGCAGCAGGGTGGTCTTGCCGCAGCCGCTGGGGCCCAGCAGGCAGACGAATTCATGTTCGCCCACGGACAGGTCGATGTCTTGCAGCGCTACCGACGCATCGAACGTCTTGCGGATTCCGCGCAATTCCAGATACATGGCGTCTCCAGGACAGGCTGCGGCCGGCTTTGCGCCGGCCGCGGCACCGTCAACGCTTGATGGTTTCCTGCCAGGTCTTGATGGTGGCGTCCCGCTCCGCGGCCGACTTGGGGAAGTCCACGGGATACAGCACGGCGGTCAGGTCCTTGGGCAGGCCGGCGGCTTCGGCGGCCTTGTTGGGTGTGGCGCCGGGGATGGTCACCAGTTCCTTGTACTTGCTGTACAGGCCGCCGGCCTGCGCCGACAGCGTCCAATCGAGGAAGCGTTTGGCGTCGGTGGGATTCTTGGCCGTTTTCATCAGCCCCGAGGCTTCCAGTTCGTAGCCCACCCATTTGGATGGAATCACCATCTTGATGGGGAATCCTTCCTCGATGGACTGCATGGCGGGGAAGGCGAAGGACACGCCGATGGCGTACTCGCCGGCGCGCGCCATCTTGCAGGGGCGCGAACCGGACGGCGTGTACTGGGCCACATTCTTGTCCAGGTCCTTGAGCAGCGCCCAGCCTTTCTCCTTGCCCATACCCTGCAGCAGCGCGACGATCTGCAGATAGCCGGTACCCGAGGCGGCAGGGCTGGGGATAACTATCTCGCCCTTGTAGACCGGCTTGGTCAGGTCTTCCCAGGAGGTCGGCATGGGCAGATTCTTGGACTTGAGCCTGTCCGTGTTTACACAGAATGCGGCTACGTAGCCGGTGGCGGCGAACCACTTCTGGTCGGCGCCCTTGTACTGCGCGGGCAGGGCGTCCATGCCCTTGGCCGCATACGGCTCCAGCAGGTTTTGCAGGCGCGGATCCAGCATGTTGCTGACGGCGAAGCCCCAGATCACGTCCTGCTGCGGGTTGGAGGCCTCGGCGATCAGGCGCGCGCCCAGATCTCCGGTGGACAGCCGCAGCACGTTGACCTTCACGTCCGGCATGGCGGCGTTGGCGGCTTTCAGATAGGCCGCGATTTCATCTTCTTCGAGGGCGGTGTAGACGGTGATGGCGCCGGCGTGGGCCTGCGTCCAACCTAGGGAAATTACTGCAACCACAAGGCTAAGCTTCTTCATACATTGCATGATGGAACTCCGGTTGGAATACACGGCAACGGTGGCGAGCTACGTAGTTGGACAGCCTTCTGCAACAAATCCGGCAAGTTGCAGTTTTATGTATGTTTGCAAATTTGTGGCAACGTGTCTAGACTGGAAAAACCAGTATTCAAGGGTTTTTTTGGCGTAGGCGCATCCTCCCGCGCCACGCCTGGAGCTCATCGATGCAAACTTCACCGCCGTTATCCGCGCAGCAGCTGGCCGCGTACTCCTCGTTCGCCCAAACGCTGGCGGACCGCGTCCGTCCCTTGTCGCGCAAGTGGTTCCGGCATCCGCTGGACGTGGACACCAAGGCGGACGAAAGCCCGGTCACGCAGGCCGACCGTGAGGTCGAGGCCGCCTTGCGCGAGGCCATCGCCCAGCATTATCCCGAGCACGGCATCTTTGGAGAAGAGTTCGGTGCGTCGCATGCCGAAGCCGAATTCGTGTGGTCGCTGGACCCCATCGACGGCACGCGCGCGTTCATTTCCGGTAACCCGTTGTGGGGCACGCTGCTGGCGCTGCTGCATCGGGGCAAGCCTGTGCTCGGCGTAATCGACATACCCATGCTGGACGAGCGCTGGGTCGGCGCGGCCGGCGTGGCCGCGCAACTGAACGGTGCCGCCTGCCGCACCAGCGCTTGCGCCGAACTGCGCCAGGCCGTGCTGTACGCCACCTCGCCCGACATCTTTGCCGGCGCCGAGCTGGCCGCCTTCGAGGCGCTGACGCAGGCCGCGCGCATGCGCCGCTACGGCGGCGATTGCTACAGCTACGGCCTCCTGGCCAGCGGACACGTCGACCTGGTGGTCGAGTCCGGCCTGCAGCCGTATGACTATCTGGCGCTGATGCCCGTGATCGAAGGGGCGGGCGGCGTCATTACCGATTGGTCGGGGCAGCCGCTCAGTCTCGAATCGCAGGGCCGCGTCGTCGCGGCCGCCACGCCGCAGCTGCATCGCCAGGCGATGCGGGTGCTGGGGGCGGCCATGACCTGAACGCCGCGCCGCCCGCCCGCAGTCCAACGCAACGCTTCAGTCACAAGGTGAAAGAGCATGCATGCACTAGGGGTAGCAACGGTGGAAGACGCGGAGCGGCTGGTGCAAGCCAGCCAGCTCTCGCACATCAAGGTAGGTTTGTCCGACGTCGATGGCGTCATGCTGGGAAAGTACTTGCGGCGCGACAAATTCCTGGGCGCGCTGCGCTCGGGGCTGGCGTTCTGCGACGTGGTGTTCGGCTGGGACCTGGACGACCAGCTGTACGACAACACCAAGTACACGGGTTGGCACACGGCCTATCCGGATGCCAAGCTCAGGATCATCCCGCAAAGCGGCCGCCGGCTGCCGCTGGAGCAGGGACCGGGCGGCGAAGACATGCTGCTGTTCCTGGCGGAATTCGAAGGCGACGCGGGCGCCATCTGTCCGCGGCGGTTGTTGCACCGGACGCTGGACCGGGCCGCGGGCATGGGCTATGACGTCTATGCCGCGCTGGAGTACGAGTTCTTCATGTTCCGCGAAACGCCGCACTCGGTGCGCGCCAAGAACTACCGCAACATGGAGAACTGGACGCCGGGAAATTTCGGCTACTCGGTGCTGCGCAGCACGGTCGAAGGCGACTTCTACCGCAAGCTCCTGGACATGTGCGAACGCATGGACATGCCCATCGAAGGCCTGCACACCGAGACCGGGCCGGGCGTGCTGGAAGCGGCCCTGGCAGTGGACCTGGCCGCGGCCGCGGGCGACAAGGCCTTTCTCTTCAAGACTTTCACCAAGGCGCTGGCGCAGCAGAACGGGCTGATGGCGACCTTCATGGCGAAATGGTCGCATGATCATCCCGGCCAGAGCGGACACATCCATCTGTCGCTACGCGACCACAAGACCAACCGTTCGGCCTTTTACGACGAATCCCGGCCGCACGGCATGAGCGCGACGCAAGCTTCCTTCATGGCCGGTGTGCAGCGCTACCTGCCGGAATTCATGGCCATGTATGCGCAGACCATCAACAGCTATTCGCGCCTGGTACCCGGGTACTGGGCGCCGCTGGATGCGACCTGGGGCATGGAAAACCGCACCACTGCGCTGCGGCTGATTCCAGGCAGCGACAAATCGCAGCGCGTCGAGGTGCGCATCGGATCGGCCGACGCCAATCCCTATCTGGCCTTGTCCGCCGCCCTGGCTTCGGGCCTGTATGGCATTGAGCAGGGCCTGGAACCCGAGCCGATGGTGCAGGGCAACGCCTATACGCAGCAGTTCCCGGCACATCTGCGCTTGCCCACCACGCTCTGGGAGGCCGCGCAGCGGCTGCGCGAATCCGAGGCCGCGCGCCATCTGTTTGGCGACGCCTTCGTCGAACATTACGCGGCGACGCGTGAATGGGAAGAACGGCAGTTCCGCCGCCACGTGACCGACTGGGAACTGGCGCGCTACTTCGAAATCATCTGAATCCAAACCACACCGCTTGCGCAGGGCAGACATGACCCAGGAACTCATCACCATCAGTCCCATCGACGGGCGCGAGGTCGTGCGCCGTCCCTACGCCAGCGAGGCGCAGATCGCTCAGGCGCTCGCCGACGCCCAAGCCGCGCAGGGCGCGTGGCAGGCACTGGGCGTGCAGGAGCGGGGGCGCATCGTGTCCGAGGCCGTCGACCGCTTCGTCGCCGCGAAGGACGAGATCGCACGCGCCATTACCATCCAGATGGGCCGGCCGCTGCGCTATACGCCCGGAGAGGTGGCGGGCTTCGAGGCCCGCGCGCGCCACATGATCGCGATCGCGGGTGAGGCGCTGGCGCCCATCCAGGTTGCGGAAATGGCGGGATTCACGCGCTTCATCAGCCGTGAACCCATAGGCGTGGCGCTGACCATTGCGCCGTGGAACTATCCCTTGCTGACGGCGGTGAACAGCATCGTGCCCGCGCTGATGGCCGGCAATACCGTCATTCTCAAGCATTCCGACCAGACGCCCCTGTGCGCGGAACTGATCGAACGCGCATTCCGGGAAGCCGGCGCGCCCAAGGGCGTGTTCCAGTACCTGCATGCCAACCATGACATCGTGCGCAGGCTGATCCGCGCGCCGGAGATCGGCTACGTCTCGTTTACCGGTTCGGTGCGCGGCGGGCATGTCGTGGAGGAAAGCGCGGCGGGGCGGTTCATCGGCGTCGGCCTGGAGCTGGGTGGCAATGATCCAGCCTATGTGCGCGAGGACGCGAAGATCGACCATGCGGTCGAGACGTTGGTGGACGGCGCCTTTTTTAATTCAGGCCAATCCTGCTGCGGCATCCAGCGCATCTATGTGGCGCGTGCGCGGTACGACGAGTTCGTCGAGCGCGCGATCGAATTGACCCGCAGCTACGTGCTGGGGAATCCGCTGCACGCCGAAACAACGCTGGGGCCGGTGGTGCGCGCAAAAGCCGCCGCCGAGATCCGCGACATCATCGGGGCTGCGGTTTCCGCCGGCGCCAGAAATATGATTGATAGCTCGTATTTCAAGGAAGCGAGCATAGGCTCGCCTTACGTCGCGCCGGCGCTGCTGACGCAGGTCGATCATCGCATGCGCATCATGAGTGATGAATGCTTCGGTCCCGCTGTCGGCATCATGGCGGTGGACAGCGACGAGGAGGCGATCGGCCTGATGAACGACAGTCCCTACGGCCTGACGGCGGCGGCTTTTACGCAGGACCAGGATGCGGCCCTGCATATAGGCCGCCAGGTGCAGGCGGGTACGTTCTTCATGAACCGTTGCGATTACCTGGATCCCGCGCTGGCTTGGACCGGCGTGAAGAACTCCGGCCGCGGCGTCTCCTTGTCTGTCGTGGGCTACGAGCAGCTCACCCAAGCCAAATCCTTCCATCTGCGCAGCGTCTGACACGACGCCATCAGGAAACCCGCCATGACCGTGCCCAGTGTTAATTGGAACTATCCCACCGCCATCAAGGCCGGCCCCGGCCGCATCAAGGAACTGCCCGAGCTATGCCGCGGCCTGGGCATGAAGCGACCTCTGCTTGTGACGGATCCCGGGCTTGCTGCCTTGCCGATGGTGACGCAGGCCGTGCGAGCGTGCCGCCAGGAAGGGCTGGAATGCGGCCTGTTCCACGAGATCAAAGGCAATCCCACGGGCCGTAATGTGGACGATGGCGTGCAAGCCTATCGGCAAGGCCGCCATGATGGCGTGATCGCATTCGGCGGCGGCTCCGCGCTGGATGCCGCCAAGGCCATCGCGCTGATGGCCGGGCAGCGGCGGCCATTATGGGATTTCGAGGATGTCGGCGACAACTACCTGCGCGTCGACGTCGCGGGCATGGCCCCGGTGGTGGCCGTGCCGACCACCGCAGGCACGGGTTCCGAAGTAGGGCGCGCTTCCGTCATCACCGACGAGGCCGCCGAGGTCAAGCGCATCATCTTCCACGCGCGCATGCTGCCTGCCGTGGTGATCCTGGACCCCGAGCTCACTGTCGGCCTGCCGCCCAAGATAACGGCGGCGACCGGCATGGACGCGCTGTCGCATAATCTCGAAGCCTACTGTTCGCCTTTCTTCCATCCCATGGCGGCGGGCATCGCGATCGAAGGCATGCGCCTGGTCAAGGAATACTTGCCGCAGGCCGTCGCCAACGGCAGCGATTTGCAGGCGCGGCTGCAGATGCTGGTGGCGTCCAGCATGGGCGCGACGGCGTTCCAGCGCGGGCTGGGCGCCATGCATGCGCTGGCGCATCCGTTGGGCGCGCTGTACGACGCGCATCACGGCATGCTCAACGCAATCCTCATGCCGTACGTGCTGAAAGCCAACGAACACGCGGTGGCGCCGCGGCTGCAGGCCTTGGCGCGCTACCTGGATCTGCCGGATTCCGGCTCGGGGGCGGTGCTGGACTGGGTGCTGCGTTTGCGCGAGACCGTGGGCATTCCCCACACCCTGGCAGAAATCGGCATCGACGAGACCCAGGCCGAGCGGGTGGGGCGCATGGCGGCCGAGGATCCATCGGCCGGCACCAACCCCGTCAACTACACCCCTGAGCAGTATTCCGATCTTTTTCGTGCAGCAATTCGCGGAAACCTGTAAGCTTCGCCCCCTCTGCGCGGAAACGCTGCGGTGGTTGAAGAAGAATTTTGAATATTTCGTCCCAAGCGTTTGACAGCGGGTTTGAAAGTGTTCATAATCTCGAATTCTCCTGTGGAGGAGTGCCCGAGTGGTTAAAGGGGGCAGACTGTAAATCTGTTGGCCTTGCGCCTACGTTGGTTCGAATCCAACCTCCTCCACCAGAGACCCACACCTAAATCCAGGCGCGGTTTGCCTGGATTTACAATGTGAAGCTCAGAAAGCTGAGCAGCCTTCGCAAAGAAGGTTGTAAAGCTCTCCCGGGCTTCGGATTGAAAAAGGTTTGGGAAAGAGAAGGTGAAAGGGTATGCCGCGGGTGTAGCTCAATGGTAGAGCAGAAGCCTTCCAAGCTTACGACGAGGGTTCGATTCCCTTCACCCGCTCCAAGATTTATTTGCCCATGTGGCTCAGTGGTAGAGCACTCCCTTGGTAAGGGAGAGGTCGCGCGTTCGATCCGCGCCATGGGCACCACTAATTTCTCTCTTCTTCAGTCAGAAGCGCAATCCAGGTCAGGAGTCAGCCATGGCAAAAGGCAAGTTTGAACGTACCAAGCCGCACGTGAACGTGGGTACGATTGGTCACGTTGACCACGGCAAAACGACGTTGACGGCGGCCATCACGACCGTTCTGTCGAACAAGTTCGGCGGCGAAGCCAAGGGCTACGACCAGATCGACGCGACTCCTGAAGAAAAGGCTCGCGGCATCACGATCAACACGGCTCACGTCGAGTACGAAACGGAAGCGCGTCACTACGCGCACGTTGACTGCCCGGGCCACGCTGACTATGTGAAGAACATGATCACGGGCGCCGCGCAAATGGACGGCGCGATCCTGGTCGTGTCGGCCGCTGACGGCCCGATGCCGCAAACCCGCGAACACATCCTGCTGTCGCGCCAGGTTGGCGTGCCGTACATCATCGTCTTCCTGAACAAGGCTGACATGGTTGACGACGCCGAGCTGCTCGAGCTGGTGGAAATGGAAGTCCGCGAACTGCTGTCGAAGTACGACTTCCCGGGCGACGACACCCCGATCGTGAAGGGTTCGGCCAAGCTGGCGCTGGAAGGCGACAAGGGCGAACTGGGCGAGCAAGCCATCATGGCTCTGGCCGCTGCGCTGGATTCGTACATCCCGACGCCTGAGCGCGCCGTGGACGGCACGTTCCTGATGCCGGTTGAAGACGTGTTCTCGATCTCGGGTCGCGGCACCGTGGTGACCGGCCGTATCGAACGCGGCGTGATCAAGGTCGGCGAAGAACTCGAAATCGTCGGTATCGTTCCGACGGTCAAGACGACCTGCACGGGCGTGGAAATGTTCCGCAAGCTGCTGGACCAAGGTCAAGCCGGCGACAACGTGGGCATCCTGCTGCGCGGCACCAAGCGTGAAGACGTCCAGCGCGGCCAAGTTCTGGCCAAGCCGGGCTCGATCACCCCGCACACGGACTTCACGTCCGAGGTGTACATCCTGTCCAAGGAAGAAGGCGGCCGTCACACCCCGTTCTTCCAAGGCTATCGTCCCCAGTTCTACTTCCGCACGACGGACGTGACGGGCACGATCGAACTGCCGGCCGACAAGGAAATGGTTCTGCCGGGCGACAACGTGGCCATGACGGTCAAGCTGTTGGCTCCGATCGCCATGGAAGAAGGTCTGCGTTTCGCCATCCGTGAAGGCGGTCGTACCGTCGGCGCCGGCGTCGTCGCCAAGATCCTGAAGTAAGCAATACCCGGATGGGTAGAGTGGACTCTCAAGTCCCTCTATCCATCTTTGCTGTAAAAGTAGTATGATGTATGGTTCCGCAAGTTGTTGCATGTAAGGCGGAAGCAGCTGTGTAGTGCAAGTGTAGTGTTTTAGGGGCATAGCTCAATTGGCAGAGCGTCGGTCTCCAAAACCGAAGGTTGTAGGTTCGATTCCTACTGCCCCTGCCACCGCCAGGATAAACCCGCGGGAGATCATCGCGAGTTACGCATTCACGGCGGCTCGCGTCGCAATATGTCTAATACCAGCGTAGAAACCGTAACCAGTACCGCCGACCGGGTGAAGCTCGGGCTGGCGGTTCTTGTCGTTATTGCTGGCATCGTCGGGTTTTCCGTGCTCAGCGCGCAACCGATGCCTGCACGTATCGGCGTATTCGTCGGCGGCCTTGTGATCGCAGCCGTGATCGCCTGGTTCAGCGAACCCGGCCGCCGCACCCTGAGCTTCGCCAGCGAGTCCTACAACGAAGTCAAGCGTGTCTCGTGGCCCACGCGCAAGGAAACGACCCAGATGACGGGTATCGTTTTCGCGTTTGTGGCGGTCATGGGCCTTTTCATGTGGGTGCTCGACAAGGGCATCGAATGGATTCTTTACGGCCTGTTGTTGGGCTGGAAATAAGGACGGCGAATGAGTAAGCGTTGGTATGTCGTCCATGTGTACTCCGGCATGGAAAAAAGCGTACACAAGGCCCTGAACGAGCGCATCGAGCGCGCGGGTCTGCAAACGTCTTTTGGCCGCATTCTTGTGCCCTCCGAGGAAGTCGTCGAGGTCAAGGGTGGCCAGAAGTCGATCACCGAGCGCCGCATTTTCCCCGGTTATGTCCTGGTTGAAATGGACTTGACCGACGAAACGTGGCACCTGGTCAAGAACACCAACCGCGTCACCGGCTTTTTGGGTGGCTCGGGCAACCGTCCGACCCCGATTTCCGAAAAGGAAGTCGAGAAGATCCTCTCCCAGATGGAAGAGGGCGTCGAGAAGCCCCGCCCCAAGATCCTGTTCGAAGTGGGCGAGATGGTTCGGGTCAAGGAAGGTCCGTTTGCAGACTTCAACGGCAACGTCGAAGAAGTCAATTACGAAAAGAGCAAGGTTCGCGTGTCTGTCACCATTTTTGGTCGCGCCACGCCCGTCGAACTCGATTTCAGTCAGGTCGAAAAGACCTAATTTCAACCCCCGGGGAGCTCCCAGGCCTGAACGCCCAGGAGCGATATAACCCGCAAGGAGCAAAGCATGGCGAAGAAGATCGTCGGCTTTATCAAGCTGCAAGTGCCGGCTGGTAAGGCTAACCCCTCCCCCCCGATTGGCCCGGCCCTGGGTCAGCGTGGCCTGAACATCATGGAATTCTGCAAGGCGTTCAACGCCAAGACCCAAGGCATGGAGCCTGGTCTGCCGATTCCGGTGGTGATCACCGCCTTCGCCGACAAGAGCTTTACCTTCATCATGAAGACCCCGCCCGCGACGGTCCTCATCAAGAAGGCCGCCGGCGTGCAAAAGGGTTCGTCCAAGCCGCATACCGACAAGGTCGGCACGCTGACCCGCGCTCAAGCTGAAGAGATCGCCAAGGCCAAGGGCCCCGATCTGACCGCCGCTGATCTGGACGCCGCCGTGCGTACGATCGCTGGCAGCGCCCGCAGCATGGGCATCACGGTTGAGGGGATCTAATCATGGCAAAACTGTCCAAGCGCGCCGCCGCCATTGCGCAGAAGATCGACCGCACCAAGCTGTACCCGGTCGCTGAAGCCCTGACCCTGGTCAAGGAAACCGCCGTCGCCAAGTTCAATGAATCCATTGACGTGGCCGTGCAACTCGGCATCGACCCGAAGAAGTCGGACCAACTGGTTCGCGGCTCGGTCGTTCTGCCCGCCGGCACCGGCAAGTCGGTCCGTGTGGCCGTGTTCGCCCAAGGCGACAAGGCTGAAGCCGCCAAGGCCGCTGGCGCCGACATCGTCGGTCTGGACGACCTGGCTGACCAGATCAAGGCCGGTCAAATGGACTTCGACGTGGTCATCGCCTCGCCCGACACGATGCGTGTCGTGGGTGCCCTGGGTCAGATCCTGGGTCCCCGTGGCCTGATGCCGAACCCGAAGGTCGGCACCGTGACCCCGGACGTCGCTACCGCTGTCAAGAACGCCAAGGCCGGTCAGGTTCAGTACCGCACCGACAAGGCTGGCATCATCCACGCAACGATCGGCCGCGCGTCGTTCGGCGTGGAACAGCTGCAAACCAACCTGGCCGCTCTGGTCGACGCCCTGCAAAAGGCTCGTCCCGCAGCTGCCAAGGGCATTTACCTGCGCAAGCTGGCCGTTTCGTCCACGATGGGCGGCGGTGCGCGCGTGGAAATTGCCTCGCTGTCGGCCAACTAAGCCGATAGCTGTAAACGTACTTTGGGCTGCATCCGGATTCCTCCGGATGTTGCTGTCAAAGACCGCTGGAGCAGGGTGGTTCAAGCAGTACCGGACCCCTCCGCTTAATACCGAAGCCCGTAAGGTTCGGATCCAGCGTAGACGGCGTCCCCAGGAAGATTTCTTTACACGAAGAACTCGACCAGGCGCCGCATTCGGTTGACGCGCAAGGCTCAGGCCCCAGGCGTCTTTTGATGGAGTGTTCAAACCGTGAGTCTCAATCGTCAAGAGAAAGCGGTGGTAATCGAGGAAGTCTCGGCGGAAGTCGCCAAGGCCCAATCGATTGTTATCGCTGAGTACCGTGGTCTGGACGTCGCCTCTGTCACCGTACTGCGCAAAACTGCGCGTGAATCGGGCGTGTATCTGCGTGTTCTGAAGAACTCGCTGGCCCGTCGTGCTGTTGCCGGCACGGCTTTCGAGCCGTTGGCTGAGCAACTGACCGGTCCGCTGATCTATGGCATCAGCGCTGATCCGGTTTCGGCGGCCAAGGTCCTCGCAGGTTTCGCGAAAAGCAACGACAAGCTGGTCATCAAGGCGGGCGCTCTGCCCAACAGCCTGCTGAACCAAGACGGCGTGAAGGCCCTGGCCACCATGCCCTCGCGCGAAGAGTTGCTGTCGAAGCTGCTGGGCACCATGCAAGCCCCCATCGCGCAATTCGTGCGTACGCTCAACGAAGTTCCGACCAAGTTCGCCCGTGGCCTCGCCGCCGTGCGCGACCAGAAGGCTGCGGCTTAATCGCCTGCCTTCACGGAATTCGCTGAACGACCGAGCGACACCCAAACCCTGGCATTACCAAAATATTTGGAGTTCTGAAAAATGGCACTTAACAAAGCTGAAATCCTTGACGCCATCGCTGGCATGACCGTGCTCGAGCTGTCCGAGCTGATCAAGGAAATGGAAGAGAAGTTCGGCGTGTCGGCTGCTGCCGCCGCTGTCGCTGTCGCTGCTCCCGCCGCTGGTGGCGCTGCCGCCGCCGCTGAAGAGCAAACCGAGTTCACCGTCGTCCTGACCGACGCCGGCGCCAACAAGGTCAGCGTCATCAAGGCCGTGCGCGAGCTGACCGGTCTGGGTCTGAAGGAAGCCAAGGACCTGGTCGACGGCGCTCCGAAGCCCGTCAAGGAAGCTGTGGCCAAGGCTGACGCCGAAGCCGCCAAGAAGAAGCTGGAAGAAGCTGGCGCCAAGGTCGAAGTCAAGTAAGACCTGCGTCAATTTGCCCGGGGACAGCGCAGTTTGCAGTCCCCGGGCTTTTGCGTTTCCAGGAAACCCCTACTGGGGGTATGCCCTTTACAGGGGGGTTTCCTGGAGTCGTATCACCTGGGGCCGTGGTTGACGGCCCATGCAACCTCGAGTCGGAGTGCTCATGCCTTACTCGTACACCGAAAAAAAGCGCATCCGCAAAAGCTTCGCCAAGCGTGAAGACGTTCAAAACGTTCCCTTCCTGTTGGCGACACAGCTTCAATCCTACCTAACTTTCCTGCAGGCGGATACCGCCCCGTCCGATCGCGTAGCCGACGGTTTGCAGGCGGCGTTCTCGTCGATTTTCCCGATCGTTAGTCACAACGGTATGGCGCGCTTGGAGTTCGTGAGCTATGTGCTCGGCGAACCGGTGTTCGATGTCAAGGAATGTCAGCAACGTGGCCTGACCTATGCCTCGCCCCTGCGAGCCAAGGTCCGCCTGGTGCTGCTTGACCGCGAAGTCAGCAAGCCCACCGTGAAGGAAGTGAAGGAACAGGAAGTCTACATGGGCGAAATTCCGCTCATGACGGGCACGGGTTCCTTCGTCATCAACGGCACCGAGCGTGTCATCGTTTCGCAGCTGCACCGCTCGCCTGGCGTGTTCTTCGAGCACGACCGCGGCAAGACCCACAGCTCCGGCAAGCTCCTGTTCTCGGCCCGCGTGATTCCTTACCGCGGCTCGTGGCTGGACTTCGAATTCGATCCGAAGGACGTCCTGTTCTTCCGCGTCGACCGTCGCCGCAAGATGCCCGTCACGATTCTGTGCAAGGCCATCGGCATGACGCCGGAATCGATCCTGGCCAACTTCTTCGACTTCGACAACTTCGAATTGAAGAGCGAAGGCGCGATGATGGAATTCGTGCCTGAGCGTTGGAAGGGCGAAATGGCCCGTTTCGACATCAGCGACCGCAGCGGCAAGGTCATCGTCGAAAAAGACAAGCGCATCAACGCCAAGCATCTGCGCGACCTGGCTGCCGGCGGCATCCAGCGCATCTCCGTGCCGGAAGACTTCCTGTACGGCCGCGTGCTGGCCAAGAACATCGTCGACCCGGACACGGGTGAAGTCATCGCCAACGCCAACGACGAGATCACGGAAAGCGTGCTGGGCGCCCTGCGCGCCGCCAACGTGCACGACATCCAGGCCCTCTACACGAACGACCTGGACCGCGGCCCGTACATCTCGCAAACGCTGCGCACCGATGAAACCGCCGACCAGATGGCCGCGCGCGTTGCCATCTACCGCATGATGCGTCCTGGCGAACCGCCCACCGAAGAAGCGGTGGAAGCGCTGTTCCAGCGTCTGTTCTACAGCGAAGAAACGTACGATCTGTCGCGCGTCGGCCGCATGAAGGTCAACAGCCGTCTGGGCCGTGGTGAAGACATCACGGGTCCGATGACGCTGACCAACGAAGATATCCTTGAAACCATCAAGGTGCTGGTCGAGCTGCGTAACGGCCGTGGCCAGATCGACGACATCGATCACCTGGGCAACCGTCGCGTGCGTTGCGTCGGCGAACTGGCCGAGAACCAGTTCCGCGCCGGCCTGGTGCGCGTCGAGCGCGCCGTCAAGGAACGTCTGGGCCAGGCCGAGACGGAAAACCTGATGCCGCACGACCTGATCAACTCCAAGCCGATCTCGGCTGCCATCAAGGAGTTCTTCGGTTCGAGCCAGCTGTCGCAGTTCATGGACCAGACCAACCCGCTGTCGGAAATCACGCACAAGCGCCGCGTTTCCGCACTGGGCCCGGGCGGTCTGACCCGCGAGCGCGCCGGCTTCGAAGTCCGCGACGTGCACCCGACCCACTACGGCCGCGTCTGCCCGATCGAAACGCCGGAAGGCCCGAACATCGGTCTGATCAACTCCATGGCGCTGTACGCTCGCCTGAACGAGTACGGCTTCCTGGAAACGCCTTACCGCAAGATCATTGACGGCAAGGTCAGCGAGCAGATCGACTATCTGTCGGCCATCGAAGAAAGCCACTACGTCATCGCGCAGGCCAACGCCGCGCTGGACGAGGAAGGCCGTTTCGTGGACGACCTGGTGGCTTGCCGCGAAGCTGGCGAAACCATGCTGACCGCCCCGGCCAACGTGCACTACATGGACGTTGCCCCGTCGCAGATCGTGTCGGTCGCCGCCTCGCTGATTCCGTTCCTGGAACACGACGACGCGAACCGCGCGCTGATGGGCGCCAACATGCAACGCCAGGCCGTGCCTTGCCTGCGTCCGGAAAAGCCGGTCGTGGGTACGGGCATCGAGCGCACCGTGGCCGTTGACTCGGGTACGACCGTGCAAGCCCTGCGTGGCGGCCTGGTCGACCACGTCGACGCCGAGCGCGTCGTGATCCGCGTGAACGATGAAGAAAACGTCGCTGGCGAAGTCGGCGTCGACATCTACAACCTGATCAAGTACACCCGTTCCAACCAGAACACGAACATCAACCAGCGTCCCATCGTCAAGCGTGGCGACAAGGTCGCCAAGGGTGACGTGCTGGCTGACGGCGCATCGACCGACCTGGGCGAACTCGCCCTGGGTCAGAACATGCTGATCGCGTTCATGCCCTGGAACGGCTACAACTTCGAAGACTCGATCCTGATCTCCGAAAAGGTTGTTGCCGATGACCGCTACACCTCGGTCCACATCGAGGAACTGACGGTTGTCGCCCGCGACACCAAGCTGGGTCCGGAAGAAATCACGCGCGACATCAGCAACCTGGCCGAGACGCAACTGAACCGTCTGGACGATTCGGGCATCACGTACATCGGCGCCGAAGTCAGCGCCGACGACGTGCTGGTCGGCAAGGTCACGCCCAAGGGCGAAACCCAGCTGACGCCGGAAGAAAAGCTGCTGCGCGCCATCTTCGGTGAAAAGGCGTCCGACGTTAAGGACACCTCGCTGCGCGTGCCCTCGGGCATGACCGGCACCGTGATCGACGTGCAAGTGTTCACGCGCGAAGGCATCGTGCGCGACAAGCGCGCCCAGTCCATCATCGACGATGAACTGCGCCGCTATCGCCAGGACCTGAACGACCAGTTGCGCATCGTTGAAAACGACCAGTTCGACCGTATCGAAAAGATGCTGGTCAACAAGACCGTCAACGGCGGCCCGCGCAAGCTGGCCAAGGGCGCCACGATCACCAAGGCTTACCTGGCTGATCTGGACCGCTGGCAGTGGTTCGACATCCGTCTGGCCGACGAGCCGCATGCCGTCGTGCTGGAGCAGGCCAAGGAATCGCTGGAGCAGAAGCGCCACCAGTTCGACCTGGCTTTCGAAGAAAAGCGCAAGAAGCTGACGCAAGGCGACGAGCTGCCCCCGGGCGTGCTGAAGATGATCAAGGTCTACCTGGCCGTGAAGCGTCGTCTGCAGCCTGGCGACAAGATGGCAGGCCGTCACGGCAACAAGGGCGTGGTCTCGCGCATCACCCCGGTGGAAGACATGCCGCACATGGCTGACGGCACGCCGGCCGACATCGTTCTGAACCCGTTGGGCGTGCCCTCGCGGATGAACGTCGGCCAGGTGCTGGAAGTGCACTTGGGCTGGGCTGCCAAGGGCGTGGGCCACCGCATCGCCGACATGCTGCGCGACGAGCGCACTGCGCAGGTCAAGAACGTCCGCGCCTATCTGGACAAGGTCTACAACACGACCGGCACCGGCGCGCGCATCGACGAGCTGACCGACGAAGAAGTCATGGAAATGGCCCAGAACCTCAAGAACGGCGTGCCGTTCGCGACGCCCGTCTTCGACGGCGCGACCGAAGAGGAAATCACCACGATGCTGGAACTGGCCTATCCGGACGACGTCGCCAAGCGCATGGCGCTGACGCCTTCGCGCACGCAGGCGTGGCTGTACGACGGCCGCACCGGCGAGCAGTTCGAGCGTCCGGTCACGGTTGGCTACATGCACTACCTGAAGCTGCACCACTTGGTCGACGACAAGATGCACGCGCGTTCGACCGGCCCGTACTCGCTGGTTACCCAGCAGCCTCTGGGCGGCAAGGCGCAGTTCGGCGGTCAGCGTTTCGGGGAAATGGAAGTGTGGGCGCTGGAAGCATACGGCGCCGCCTACACCCTGCAGGAAATGCTGACGGTGAAGTCCGACGACATCACCGGCCGTACCAAGGTATACGAAAACATCGTCAAGGGCGATCACGTCATCGACGCCGGCATGCCGGAATCGTTCAACGTGCTGGTCAAGGAAATCCGCTCGTTGGCCCTGGACATGGATTTGGAGCGTAACTAATGAAAGCGCTACTCGACCTCTTTAAGCAAGTCTCGCAAGACGAGCAGTTCGATGCCATCAAGATCGGCATCGCCTCGCCCGAGAAGATCCGTTCGTGGTCCTACGGCGAAGTTCGCAAGCCCGAGACCATCAACTACCGTACGTTCAAGCCCGAGCGCGACGGCCTGTTCTGCTCCAAGATCTTTGGCCCGATCAAAGACTACGAGTGCTTGTGCGGCAAGTACAAGCGCCTGAAGCATCGTGGCGTGATCTGCGAAAAGTGCGGCGTGGAAGTCACCGTCGCCAAGGTTCGCCGTGAACGCATGGGCCACATCGAGCTGGCCAGCCCCGTCGCGCACATCTGGTTCCTGAAGAGCCTGCCGTCGCGTCTGGGCATGGTGCTCGACATGACCCTGCGCGACATCGAACGCGTGCTGTACTTCGAAGCCTGGTGCGTGATCGAACCTGGCATGACGCCGCTCAAGCGCGGCCAGATCATGTCGGATGACGATTTCCTCGCCAAGACCGAAGAGTACGGCGACGACTTCCGTGCCCTGATGGGCGCGGAAGCCGTGCGCGAACTGCTGCGCACCATCGACATCGACCGCGAAGTGGAAACGCTGCGCGGCGAACTGAAGGCCACCAGCTCGGAAGCCAAGATCAAGAAAATCTCCAAGCGCCTGAAGGTGCTGGAAGGCTTCCAGAAGTCCGGCATCAAGGCCGAGTGGATGGTCATGGAAGTGCTGCCCGTGCTGCCGCCGGACCTGCGTCCGCTGGTGCCGCTGGACGGCGGCCGCTTCGCGACCTCCGACCTGAACGACCTGTACCGCCGCGTCATCAACCGCAACAACCGCTTGAAGCGCCTGCTGGAGCTGAAGGCTCCGGAAATCATCCTGCGCAACGAAAAGCGGATGCTGCAGGAAGCCGTCGACTCGCTGCTGGACAACGGTCGCCGCGGCAAGGCCATGACGGGCGCCAACAAGCGCCAGCTCAAGTCCCTGGCCGACATGATCAAGGGCAAGAGCGGTCGTTTCCGTCAGAACCTGCTGGGCAAGCGCGTCGACTACTCGGGCCGTTCGGTCATCGTGGTGGGTCCGCAGCTCAAGCTGCATCAGTGCGGCCTGCCCAAGCTGATGGCCCTGGAACTGTTCAAGCCGTTCATCTTCAATCGTCTGGAGATGATGGGCCTGGCCACGACCATCAAGGCTGCCAAGAAGCTGGTGGAAAGCCAGGAACCGGTGGTCTGGGACATCCTGGAAGAAGTCATCCGCGAACACCCGGTCATGCTGAACCGTGCGCCCACGCTGCACCGTTTGGGCATCCAGGCGTTCGAGCCGGTCCTGATCGAAGGCAAGGCCATCCAGCTGCACCCGCTGGTTTGCGCGGCGTTCAACGCCGACTTCGACGGTGACCAGATGGCCGTGCACGTGCCGCTGTCGCTGGAAGCCCAGCTGGAAGCGCGCACGCTGATGCTGGCCTCCAACAACGTGCTGTTCCCGGCCAACGGCGAACCGTCGATCGTGCCGTCCCAGGACATCGTGCTGGGTCTGTACTACACGACGCGCGAGCGCATCAACGGCCGCGGCGAAGGCATCTTCTTCACCGACGTCGCTGAAGTGCAGCGCGCCTACGACAACGGCGAAGTCGAACTGCAGTCGCGCATCACCGTGCGCCTGAAGGAACACGAGCGCGACGAGAACGGCGAATGGCAGCCGGTGATCCGCCGTCACGAGACGACGGTCGGCCGCGCGCTGCTGTCCGAAATCCTGCCCAAGGGCCTGCCCTTCACGGTGCTGAACAAGGCGCTGAAGAAGAAGGAAATCTCGCGCCTGATCAACCAGTCGTTCCGCCGCTGCGGCCTGCGCGACACGGTGATCTTCGCTGACAAGCTGATGCAGTCGGGCTTCCGCCTGGCCACGCGCGGCGGTATCTCCATCGCCATGGGCGACATGCTGATCCCGACCGCCAAGGAAGGCATCCTGGCCGAAGCCAGCCGCGAAGTGAAGGAAATCGACAAGCAGTACTCGTCGGGTCTGGTCACGTCCCAGGAACGCTACAACAACGTGGTGGACATCTGGGGCAAGGCCGGCGACAAGGTCGGCAAGGCGATGATGGAACAACTGGCCACCGAGCCCGTGATCAACCGTCACGGCGAAGAAGTGCGCCAGGAATCGTTCAACTCCATCTACATGATGGCTGACTCGGGCGCCCGCGGTTCGGCCGCCCAGATCCGCCAGCTGGCCGGTATGCGCGGCCTGATGGCCAAGCCGGACGGCTCGATTATCGAAACGCCGATTACCGCGAACTTCCGTGAAGGCCTGAACGTACTCCAGTACTTCATCTCGACTCACGGCGCGCGTAAGGGTCTGGCCGATACGGCACTGAAGACCGCCAACTCGGGTTACCTGACCCGTCGTCTGGTCGACGTGACGCAAGACTTGGTGATTACCGAGGACGATTGCGGCACCTCGCAGGGCTACAACATGAAGGCCCTGGTCGAAGGCGGTGAAGTCATTGAACCGTTGCGCGATCGCATCCTGGGTCGTGTGGCTGCCGTTGATATCGTCAACCCGGACACGCAGGAAACGGCCATCGTCGCCGGCACCCTGCTGGACGAAGACATGGTCGACACCATCGACCGCATCGGCGTGGACGAAGTCAAGGTCCGCACGCCGCTGACTTGCGAAACGCGCCACGGTCTGTGCGCGCACTGCTACGGCCGCGACCTCGGCCGCGGCTCGCCGGTCAACCAGGGCGAAGCGGTTGGCGTCATCGCCGCTCAGTCCATCGGTGAACCGGGCACGCAGCTGACGATGCGTACGTTCCACATCGGTGGCGCGGCGTCGCGTTCGGCCCTGGCCAGCGCGGTGGAAACCAAGTCCAGCGGTACCGTCGGCTTTGCCAGCACGATGCGCTACGTCACCAACGCCAAGGGCGAACGCGTGGCGATCTCGCGCTCCGGCGAACTGGCGATCTTCGACGACAACGGCCGCGAACGCGAACGCCACAAGATCCCGTACGGCGCGACCGTGCTGGTTGGCGATGGCGAAGCCGTGAAGGCTGGCGCGCGTCTGGCGACGTGGGATCCGCTGACCCGTCCGATCGTGTCGGAATACGGCGGCGCCGTCCGCTTCGAGAACATCGAAGAAGGCGTGACCGTTGCCAAGCAGGTGGACGAAGTCACCGGCCTGTCGACGCTCGTCGTCATCACGCCGAAGACCCGTGGCGGCAAGATCGTCATGCGTCCGCAGATCAAGCTGGTCAACGAGAACGGCGAAGACGTCAAGATCGCCGGCACCGATCACTCGGTGAACATCTCGTTCCCGGTGGGCGCGCTGATCACGGTGCGTGACGGCCAGCAGGTTGCCGTGGGTGAAGTTCTGGCGCGTATTCCGCAAGAATCGCAAAAGACCCGCGACATTACCGGCGGTCTGCCGCGCGTGGCCGAGCTGTTCGAAGCCCGTTCGCCGAAGGATGCCGGCATGCTCGCCGACGTCACCGGCACGGTCTCGTTCGGCAAGGACACCAAGGGCAAGCAGCGTCTGGTCATCACCGACCTGGAAGGCGTGAGCCACGAGTTCCTGATTCCGAAGGAAAAGCAGGTTCTGGTGCACGACGGCCAAGTGGTGAACAAGGGCGAAATGATCGTGGACGGCCCGGCCGATCCCCACGACATCCTGCGCCTGCAAGGCATCGAGAAGCTGGCGACGTACATCGTCGACGAAGTGCAGGACGTGTACCGTCTGCAGGGCGTGAAGATCAACGACAAGCATATTGAAGTGATCGTCCGCCAGATGCTGCGCCGCGTGAACATCGTCGACGCCGGCGATACCGAGTTCATCCCGGGCGAGCAGGTCGAGCGCTCCGAGCTGTTGAACGAGAACGACCGCGTCACGGCTGAAGACCGCCGTCCGGCCAGCTACGACAACGTGCTGCTGGGTATCACCAAGGCCTCGCTGTCGACCGACTCGTTCATCTCGGCCGCTTCGTTCCAGGAAACCACCCGGGTCCTGACCGAAGCCGCCATCATGGGCAAGCGCGACGACCTGCGCGGCTTGAAGGAAAACGTCATCGTCGGCCGCCTGATCCCGGCCGGTACCGGCCTGGCTTACCACCATGCCCGCAGGGACAAGGAAGCGCTGGAGGCTGCGGAACGCGAAGCCGCCCGCCAGCTGGCCAACCCGTTCGAAGACTCGCCGGTCACGGTGGGCTCGGATGCGGAAACGCCGGCTTCCGACCTGGGCGCCGAGGATTCCGCCGAATAAGCGGAAACACCCGGCAGGGATGCCGCGCGCAGTCCGGCGCGGCATGCCCGGAATCAAAAAGGCCGCTGATGCAAATCAGCGGCCTTTTTTTTGTCTGGCGCAGGGGAAGTTACTTTGGAACCTGTGCCTGCGCGTGCCGGAAGACGGGTCCCCAGACCGGATGGCCGGCTTCGTTGGGCGCCAGTTCAAAGGCGGGGTCCAGGGCCAGAATGCGGGCGAAACTGTCTTCGCACAGCCGCGGATACTTGCTCACGCAGTAGCTGAACGCCTGCAGCTTGTAGGCCTCGATGCGTACGGCCTTGGTGGAAGTGGCCAGGGCGTCGGAGGTGGCGACGCCGCGGATGACTTCTCCGTAGCGGCCGGCGCTATATTTGTCGCGTACCTGCTGCAGCTGGTCCAGGGCTTCCGCGGTGGGAGGCGCTTCCGGCTTTTGGGATGAGACGCCGGCGCAGCCCGCCAGCAGGGCCGATAAGCCGAGCAGACTACTCAGAACGCGAATTTTCATGGCTTCCAAAGGTGTAGAGAGGTTTAGCGGTACGCTATCGTGCCACAGCCTGATGCGCTCGGACATTTTCGGCAATGTCCTTGCGGTGCGGATTGGATAATATTCGCCTTATTCCATAGTTAATTCAGCTGTCGCGCGACAGCGCAGTCCCGATCATGTCTTCTTCCGCCGGCCTCCTGACGCCGCGTGGCCCTTTTTCCGGCGCCGCGCCGCTTGCACTGCGTCCGCTGAGCGCCATCGCCGCCAGCACGGCGGGGGGCGTGCCGGAAACCCGCATCAAGCGGCTTTTGTCCGATCTGCTGCCGTCCTTGATGGCGCTGCATGCCCAAGGTGAAATCTGCGGCGATATTTCGCTGGACACGGTGGGCATGGACGAAAACGCCCGTGCCCATCTGGTGCCCGAACTGGTCGTGGCGCGTTCGCGCCGCGCTACCCGCACGCCGACCCCGGGGTTTGCGCCGTTCGAGCTCTACACGGATTCGATGGAATGGCCGCGCGGCCCTTGGAGCGATATCTACGCCTTGTGCGCGGTGATGCACGCCCTGATCATTGGCAGCAAGCCCGTCCCGGCGCCCGAACGCCGGGCTGAAGATACCTACGAACCGCTCGCGTCCCTGGGTTTGCCGAAATACAGCCCGCACTTCCTGTCAGTGATCGACGCCGGCCTGGCCATGGCGCCCGCCGACCGTCCGCAGACGCTGGCCGACCTGGCCGGCATGCTGGGCATCGCCGCGCAGGTCGAAACGGCGCCGGATCCGGTGATTCCGGCGCCGGCTTCGCGCGCGGCGCCGGCGGCTGCTGCCGCAGTGCATCAACCCGCCCGCGGGCGCCATCCGCTGCTGGTGCTGCTGCTCATCGTGGCGTTGATCGGCGCGGGCGTATATGCCTGGTTCGAGTCTGGCATGGGCGCGCCCAATGCGCTGATCACCCGGTCCGAAGTGGTCCAGCCGAACCCGCCGGCGGTGCATCCCCTGCCGCCGCCATCGGCGCCGGCGCCGGGCGCCACGTCTGCGGCGCCGCCATCGCTGCCCGAGGTTCGAACCCCGCAGGAATCCGCGCCTCAACCCCCAGTCGCGGGAAGCGCGCCAGCTCAGGGTGACACTCCGGCTCAGCCGGCGCTGCCTGCCGAGGCGTCTGGGACTGCGTCAACTCCACCCGCGGCCGCGCCGGCCGAGACTCCCGCCGTGGCCGAAGAGGCTCCCAAGCCCAAACCGGTTCCCGTGCAGGTGCGATTGGACATCCGCCCATGGGGCGAGGTCTGGATCAATGGCGTGGCGCGTGGCATCAGTCCGCCGGTCAAGGAACTGCGGCTGATTCCCGGCAAGTACCAGGTGGTGCTGCGCAACGCCGATCTGCCGCCCTACCGCATGACGCTGGAGGTCAAGGCGGGCAAGCCCGCCGTGATCTCGCACGTCTTCCAATAGGGAGCGCCGCGGCTACGCCGCGGGCATTTCCTCCGGCGCCATCGGCAGGCGCAGCGTGAAGACCGAACCCACGCCCAGCTCGCTGCTGACCTCGACCGATCCGCCGTGGCGTTCGGCCACCGTGCGCACGAATGCCAGGCCCAGGCCCGCGCCGCCGACATCGCCGCGGGTTTCCACACCCACACGCGAGAAGGGCTCGAACAAGCGGGCCAGGTCCTGCGCTGCGATACCCTGTCCCTGATCGCGGATGTTGACGCGCCAGAAGCCAGGTTCCTCGTCGATGCCGCATTCGATCCGCGTGTCCGCCGGGCTGTATTTGATGGCGTTGTCGATCAGATTGCACAGCGTGCGCATGAGCAGGGTCTGATCGCCGCGGACGTAGGCGCCGGGCAGCGGTAGCGCGAGGGTGAGTTCGATGCCGCGTTTCTGTGCCGAGGCCCAGAATTCGTCCACGGCGTCCTGCAGCAGGCTACCCAGATCCAGCTCCACCGCGCTGATCGTCATCGACTCGGCGCGCGTGAGGTGCACGAAATCGTCGACCAGGCGCAGCGTGCGGTTGGCCAGCGCGGCGATGCGGCCCAGGGTTTCACCCTGGCCTTCGGTCGAACCGCTTTCCTGTTTCATTTCGACCAGCGCGAGGATCGAGCTTTGGGGCGCGCGCATGTCGTGCGAGATGAAGCGCAGGGTTTCCTCGCGTTGGCGTTCCGCCTGGCGGATGCGCGAGATGTCCGTCAGCGTGGTGACGGTGCCGGCGAAGTTGCCTTCGGCGGTATGGATGGGTGCGCATTTCAGGATCAGGTCGCGCCCCGCGTGGTCGCGTATTTCCAGGTCGGCGCTCCAGGGCGATGACGCGGCGACCGGGCCTTGGCCGCTGAGCGCTTCGGCGACGCGTTGGCGGGTGGCGGGATCGGAGATGGTCTTCTCGAGCAGGTGCGCGGCCGGACGGCCGACGCGGGGAGGGCGCATGCCCAGCCGCTGGAAATACATGACAGCAGCCTGGTTGCGGAATTGCATGCGGCCGTCCTGATCGAAAACCAGCGTGGCGTCCGGCATGCCGTCCAGGCCGTCAGCGAGGAAGCGGCGCAGGTTGCGCACGCGGGCCAGCGCCCGGCGCAGCTCCCCGACGCGGCTCTCCAGCGACACGCTGGGTCCCGCGCCCTGGGCGCCGGCCTCGTTCAGCACCGGCGGGTACTCGCGCTGCAGGCGGCGCAGTTCGTTGTCCATGTAGCGCAGCGCGGCCTCCTGGCTGCGCCAGCTCCAGAGCGGATAGCACAGCGTCACGCCCAGCAGCGCCGCAGCGGGCGCGAACCACACATAGGCGTAGGCCAGCAGCAGCAGCGCGGTCAGCAGGATGAGGGCGAACAGCGCCAGGCTGACCAGCAGGGCCCGCTTGGGCGACAGCCGCCACAGGGCCAGGCAGGCCAGCAGCACGGGCAGCGCCGCAAACAGCGCGTTGCACCAGGCGGGCGGCAGCCTATAGGCGATGTCGTCGCGCGCGGCGTGCAGCAGGTTGGCGATGATCTCCACCCCCGACATGCCGCTGACGTCATGCGAAACCGGTGTCGGGTAGGCGTCGCCCAGGCCGGTGGCCCAGGCGCCGACCAGCACGTACTTGTCGCGCAGTTCCTCCGGCGACAGATCGCCGCGCAACACGGACAGGTAGGACACGGTCCGCGTATGCGCGGTGGGGCCGGCGTAGGGAATCAGGATGCTGCCGTCAGGCGCGGCACGTTGCAACAGCTTTTGCGCGGAATCCGGTTCGCCGCCGACGTCGAGCATCGCCAAGGCCAGATGGTTCCAGCGGCGGTCTCCAAGCCGCGCGGTCAGGGTGGCTTCGCGCACCACGCCATCGGGATCGATGCGCGCGTTGATGAAGCCTTTCGCGGCGGCGGCCTGCGACACGCCGGGGATGGGTTCGTTGACGGCGGCAGGGCGGTCGAGCCGGTCCAGCACGACCGGCAGGACGGTACGGCCGTGGCGCCGGATGCTGTCGGCCAGAATGCGGTCGTCGTTCGGATTGGCCATGTCCGGCTCGGCGAAGATCAGGTCCAGCGCGACGGCGCGAGCGCCCTGGAGCCGGTCCAGCAGCGCCGCGTGGACCGCGCGCCGCCAGGGCCAGTGGCCCAGCGCCTTGACGCTGTCATCGTCTATCGCGACGATCAGGATATCGGGATCGGCACCGCGTCCGGTCATCGACAAGGCGCGGTCATAAAGAATCTGGTCGAAACGGCCCAGGCCGTTGAAAGCGCCCAGGAGGGCGGCAAGCGCCGCCAAAGCCACAGTCAGCCACAGCCCTGAGCGCGAGGTCCGGTCCTGCGGATCGGCATCGGCCATGGGGCGGGCTCTAGTAATCGGTCAGCGTGATCAGGCCGCCCGTGCCGCTGGCCACGCCAGAGCCGTCGGAGGTCAGGAGCATGTTCGCGCCCTCGAAGGTGGCGATCGCGTCGCGCCCGTTCAGGCCCAGGTCATCCACTGCGCGCACCGACACGTAGTAGGTGCCGGGACCGGGCGCCGTAAAGCGGATGTCGTTGCTGGGGAAGCTCGTCGACGATACCGGCAACGCGCCTTCGGCATCGCGCGAAACGCGCACCAGATAGCTCTGTGCGCCGGACACGGGCGAGACGTCGGCGGTCCAGGCGCCGCCGCCCGCCCGCGTGGGCGTGCCCAGCTGCGGCGCATCCAGCAGCGCACGCATGCCCGAGACCACGCCGTCCGAGCCGACCGCCGCGCCGTAGCCCGTGGCCACCGCCACGGGCTTGGCCGGAGCCGATCCGGGGGCGTGGGGCTGCAGCCGCACGCTGCCTTCCAGCACTTCGCTGTGCACGCCTTGTGCGCCGCTTTGCACGCGGAAGCGCGTGCCGCGTACGCCGGTGACTGCGACCGGCGTGCGGATTTCGAAACGGCCCACGCCTTGTCCCGCAGGTGCCACGGACGATTCCACGCCGCCCTTTTGCACCTGGACGACGGAATCCGTCAGCGCGGTGCCTTCGAACTGGCGCAGGCGCGTCAGCTCGACCGAACCGCCAGCCGGCAGCGTCAGCTTGGAACCATCGGCCAGCTCCAGCGTCACGAAGCCGTTGGCGGCGGTGCCGACCGTACTGCCTTCGGCCACGGTGTCGCCAGCCCGCAGGGCCTTGCCGTCAACGTTCGCCTGGCCGCTGACGTGCACTACACGGGCATCGGCGGGCCGCACGGGAATCATGGACAGGGGAATGCGCAACTCCAGCCCGATGGGCAGGGCTTCGGGCGTGACGACCTTGTTCAGGGTCTGCAACTGGTTCCAGTTGGCCGGCTTGTGCGTATAGCGGGTCGCCAGGTCGATCAGCGTATCGCCTTGGCGGATGCGGTAGATGAAATCATCCCCCAGCGCGCCGGCGGGCTGGCTGTGCGCCGGCGCCATCAGCGTGAGGCAGGAAATCAGGCCAAGCAAAGAAAGCGCGCGGCAGCGGCTCATGACTCTCGTTTCTCCAGGGATGCGCGCAGGCGCTTACTGCGGATTGACTGCGATGTCTTCCGGCGAGCTGATCAGCTCGAGCCGGTAGCCCAGCGCATAGGAAGACGTGAGGCGCACGCCATTTTCCGGACGCAGCTGGAGCTTTTGCCGGATGTTCGACAAATGGGTGTCCAGGGTGCGCGAGGTGGCCGGAATTTCCCGGTTCCATACGCATTCGGCCAGCACGTCGCGGGACATGAGGCGGCCGACATTGCGGAAAAACAGCAGCGCCAGTTCGAATTCCTTGGGGGCGAGCGGCACAACCGCGGAATCCAGTGTGATGCTGCGGGCGGCGGGCTCGATGCGATAACGCGCCACGTCGAAGGCATCGTCCGCAGGTTCGGCGATCTGGCTGCGGCGCAGCAAGGCCGCCACCCGCGCCAGCAGCTCCAGGGGGCGCAACGGTTTGACGATGTAGTCGTCCGCGCCGGCGCGCAGGCCTTCCACCAGATCGTCCTCGCTGGACCGATTGGTCAGGAAGATGACTGGGATGCGCGGACCGATATTGGCACGCAGCCACCGCACCACATCATCACCGTCGATGTCGGGCAGATGCCAGTCCAGCAGCACCAGGTCGAAATGCTCAGTGCGCAGCGCGGCCAGCAGATCGCGGCTTTGCTGATAACTGGTGCAGTCGTATCCGGCAGTGGTCAGAACTTGCTGGATGCGGCGTGCTTGATCCAGGTCGTCTTCCAGCGACGCGATTTTCATCAGACGTGTTCTCGCGAAGGTTTGCTACGCAAGCGCGCGCTATGGCGCCCTACTGCAAGATGAGAAAGGAATATATAGGTGTAAACGAATGATAACTCGGGAGAGGCCCCGGCTGGCTACGTTATGGCAAGAACTGTCAAACATTGCAAAGTTGACGAATCTTGACTGGAGTTGTTGCGTAACAACGCGCCACACTGTCTCAATCGTTCTCCCCCTCCCTCAGTATGGCGAGGGCGGAGCCGGTCGAGGTTGTTGGTCGGATGGAACAGATATGAATCAATTGCGCATACTTATGATGTCACCGGACGAGGCCGCTCGCGGCATTGCCGTGTCCGCATTGTTGCAAGCTGGTATTTCTGCACGCGGTTGCTCGACGTCTCTCGAATTGTTTGGATTGCTCAACGGCGGCGGCTATGACGTCGTGGTCCTGGATGTCGGGACCTTGGGCGAAATCGGCTACGCCCTGGTGGCGCGTCTGCACGGCTCGTCGTCGATGGGCATCGTGGTCACGGGGCGCGGCATGTCGGTGGATAGCCGCCTGCGCTGCCTGCAAAGCGGCGCGGACGCCTGTCTGCCAGATCCGCAGGATCCGCGCGAACTGGCCTGCATCCTGTTGTCCCTGGCCCGTCGCCTGCCCGCGGGGCAGGAAGCGGCGTCCGTGGGCGAGGCCGCCCAGAACGGACAGTGGGAACTGCGCGACCAGGGCTGGACTCTGGCGGCGCCCTCGGGGGCGACCATCTCCCTGTCCGCCAATGAACGCCTGATCGTGCGCTCGTTGCTGGAAGTCGCGGGCAAGGCCGTGGGCCGCACCGAGCTGGGTGACGAGCTGCAGGTCGAGGGCGGCTCGGTGCGCGCCAGCGGTTCGCGCAGCATCGACGTGATCGTCAGCCGCTTGCGCCGCAAGGCCGAGCTGGCCGGAGTGATGTTGCCGATACGCACGGTCTACGGCAGCGGCTACCTGTTCGCCGACCAGTAGCGCGGGCGGGTACACTGGCCGCCGCGCCAGGCGCCGGCCGCCGCCGGAAAGTCTGCTATCGTTTTCCCGCAGTCGGCCGCGCTCAGTGGCCCCGGTTTTCGGTTCCGCTTTTTGGTGTATGTGGCCCTAATTTCCGCGAGCGCCGCCGAACTGGCGTTCTTCTGCCGGCAATATGCCACGTCGCCTGACTTACAATTTTCTTTGACAGCAAGCCTTTATCTCAGTTATGCTAAAGGGCTTACTGCTTTATTTCGCGCGCAAAAACTGGCCGCGGTAGGGCTCAGAAGTACGGTGTCTGGGAACGGGGTGCGTCACGAGCCTTTCGTCTTCCAAACCACACGGCTTCGCGGCATCGGGTCTTTCCGGCGTCGTCGCTCCACGGCATCCAGCTTTGTGCGTTTTGTCATAGTTTGTTGGCAAGCCCGCTCTTTTACGTATACGAACGTTTGAGGCGGTTTTGCGCGAACTGCCTTCTCCGAAAGTTCACTGCTTGAGGAGACGAGTACGTAAGTACTTACCCAGTGGTACGTAAAAGGGATTTCAAAGGTCATGCCTACCATTAGCCAACTCGTGCGCAAGCCGCGCGAAGTCAGCATCATCAAAAGCAAGAGCCCCGCGCTCGAAAACTGCCCGCAACGCCGCGGCGTGTGCACTCGCGTGTACACCACCACCCCCAAGAAGCCGAACTCCGCTCTGCGTAAGGTTGCCAAAGTGCGTCTGACCAACGGTTACGAAGTCATTTCGTACATCGGCGGTGAAGGCCACAACCTGCAAGAGCACTCGGTGGTTCTGGTGCGTGGCGGTCGTGTGAAGGACTTGCCCGGTGTGCGTTATCACATCGTGCGCGGTTCCCTCGACCTGCAAGGCGTCAAGGATCGTAAGCAAGCCCGCTCGAAGTACGGCGCCAAGCGCCCGAAGAAGGCTTAATAACGAGTCAGCAGTACCCCCGCGTGGCGGAAGTCCGTCACTAGGGAAGTGCGACCGCGCCATCCAGATGATGGGAATGTGCGCGGCACGTAAGGGGTCGTCTCCATGGACGGCCATGGCCGTGTAATGAAACACGGTTCAACTGAACAGACACAAGGAAGCAACAATGCCCCGTCGTCGCGAAGTACCCAAGCGCGAGATTCTGCCCGATCCCAAGTTCGGCAGCGTCGAACTCGCCAAGTTCATGAACGTCGTCATGCTGGACGGCAAGAAGGCCGTCGCCGAGCGCATCGTCTACGGTGCCCTCGAGCAAGTGCAAACCAAGACCGGCAAGGAGCCGATCGAAGTTTTCAGCCTGGCGATCAACAACATCAAGCCGATCGTCGAAGTGAAGAGCCGCCGCGTTGGCGGTGCCAACTACCAAGTGCCGGTTGAAGTGCGCCCCGTGCGCCGCCTGGCCCTGGCTATGCGTTGGCTCCGTGAAGCCGCCAAGAAGCGTGGCGAGAAGTCGATGGATCTGCGTCTTGCTGGCGAACTGATCGACGCCTCCGAAGGTCGTGGCGCCGCGATGAAGAAGCGCGAAGACACGCACAAGATGGCAGAGGCCAACAAGGCCTTCAGCCATTTCCGCTGGTAATTTAAGGACTAACCCACCATGGCCCGCAAAACCCCGATCGAGCGCTATCGCAACATTGGTATCTCTGCGCACATCGATGCAGGGAAAACCACCACGACCGAACGTATCCTGTTCTACACCGGCGTCAATCACAAGATTGGCGAAGTGCATGATGGCGCAGCCACCATGGACTGGATGGAACAAGAGCAAGAGCGTGGCATCACCATTACGTCGGCTGCTACGACGGCGTTTTGGCGTGGCATGGCCAAGAACTATCCCGAACACCGCATCAACATCATCGACACCCCGGGACACGTGGACTTCACCATTGAGGTGGAACGTTCCATGCGCGTCCTGGACGGTGCTTGCATGGTCTACTGCGCGGTGGGCGGTGTTCAGCCCCAGTCCGAAACCGTGTGGCGCCAAGCCAACAAGTACGGCGTGCCGCGTCTGGCCTTCGTCAACAAGATGGACCGCACCGGCGCCAACTTCTTCAAGGTCTATGACCAGCTGAAGAACCGCCTGCGCGCGAACCCCGTCCCCGTCGTGATCCCCATCGGCGCCGAAGACACGTTCAAGGGCGTGATCGACCTGGTCAAGATGAAGGCGATCATCTGGGACGAAGCCAGCCAAGGCATCAAGTTCGACTACGAAGACATTCCGGCCGAACTGCAAGGCGCGGCTGAAGAATGGCGCGAAAAGCTGGTCGAAGCTGCCGCCGAGTCGTCCGAGGAACTGATGAACAAGTACCTCGAGACCGGTTCGCTGGAAGAAGCCGAGATCAACCTGGCCATCCGTCAGCGCACCATCGCCGGCGAAATCCAGCCGATGCTGTGCGGCACCGCCTTCAAGAACAAGGGCGTGCAGCGCATGCTCGACGCCGTCATCGACTACCTGCCGTCGCCTGTGGATATTCCGCCGGTCGAAGGCACCGATGACAACGGCAACGAAGTCCTGCGTCAAGCCGACGACGGCGAGAAGTTCTCGTCGCTGGCGTTCAAGCTGATGACCGACCCGTTCGTCGGCCAATTGACCTTTGTCCGCGTGTACTCGGGCGTCCTGAAGTCGGGCGACACCGTGTTCAACCCGATCAAGGGCAAGAAGGAGCGTATCGGCCGCATTCTGCAGATGCACGCGAACAACCGCGAGGAAATCAAGGAAGTTCTGGCTGGCGACATCGCCGCCGTCGTGGGCCTGAAGGACGTGACCACCGGCGAAACGCTGTGCGATGTCGATTCGCACGTGACGCTGGAGCGCATGGAGTTCCCCGAGCCCGTGATTTCGCAGGCCGTGGAACCCAAGTCCAAGGCTGACCAGGAAAAGATGGGCCTGGCGCTGTCGCGCCTGGCGCAGGAAGATCCGTCGTTCCGCGTGCGCAGCGACGAAGAATCCGGCCAGACCATCATTTCCGGCATGGGCGAACTGCACCTGGAAATTCTGGTTGACCGCATGAAGCGCGAATTCGGCGTGGAAGCGAACGTCGGCAAGCCGCAAGTGGCTTACCGCGAAACCATCCGCAAGACCTGCGACGAAGTTGAAGGCAAGTTCGTCAAGCAGTCGGGCGGTCGCGGCCAGTACGGTCACGTGGTTCTGAAGGTCGAGCCGTTGGCTCCTGGCGGTGGCTACGAATTCGTGGACGCCATCAAGGGCGGCGTGGTTCCTCGCGAGTACATCCCCGCGGTGGACAAGGGCATCCAGGAAACGCTGCCTTCGGGCGTGTTGGCTGGCTACCCGATCGTCGACGTCAAGGTCACGCTGTTCTTCGGTTCGTACCACGACGTGGACTCGAACGAAAACGCGTTCAAGATGGCCGGCTCCATGGCATTCAAGGAAGGTCTGCGCAAGGCCAGCCCCGTGCTGCTGGAACCGATGATGGCCGTTGAAGTCGAAACGCCTGAAGACTACGCTGGCACCGTGATGGGCGATCTGTCCTCGCGTCGCGGCATGGTTCAGGGCATGGACGACATGGTTGGCGGCGGCAAGACCATCAAGGCCGAAGTTCCGCTGGCCGAGATGTTCGGTTACGCCACGAACCTGCGTTCGCTGACGCAAGGTCGTGCCACGTACACGATGGAATTCAAGCATTACTCCGAAGCTCCCAAGAACGTCGCTGACGAAGTCATCGCCGCTCGGGCCAAGTAAATAACCCTCGCCGCGTCCGCCCAAAAGGCGGCGCGGCAAATATCGAAATTTCCTTGAAAGTCAAAGGATAGAGATCATGGCAAAAGGCAAGTTTGAACGCACCAAGCCGCACGTGAACGTCGGCACCATCGGCCACGTTGACCACGGCAAGACCACCCTGACGGCGGCCATCACGACCGTTCTGTCGAACAAGTTCGGCGGCGAAGCCAAGGGCTACGACCAGATCGACGCGACTCCTGAAGAAAAGGCTCGCGGCATCACGATCAACACGGCTCACGTCGAGTACGAAACGGAAGCGCGTCACTACGCGCACGTTGACTGCCCGGGCCACGCTGACTATGTGAAGAACATGATCACGGGCGCCGCGCAAATGGACGGCGCGATCCTGGTCGTGTCGGCCGCTGACGGCCCGATGCCGCAAACCCGCGAACACATCCTGCTGTCGCGCCAGGTTGGCGTGCCGTACATCATCGTCTTCCTGAACAAGGCCGACATGGTTGACGACGCCGAGCTGCTCGAGCTGGTGGAAATGGAAGTTCGCGAACTGCTGTCGAAGTACGACTTCCCGGGCGACGACACCCCGATCGTGAAGGGTTCGGCCAAGCTGGCGCTGGAAGGCGACAAGGGCGAACTGGGCGAACAGGCCATCATGGCTCTGGCCGCTGCGCTGGACTCGTACATCCCGACGCCCGAGCGCGCCGTGGACGGCACGTTCCTGATGCCGGTTGAAGACGTGTTCTCGATCTCGGGTCGCGGCACCGTGGTGACCGGCCGTATCGAACGCGGCGTGATCAAGGTCGGCGAAGAACTCGAAATCGTCGGTATCGTTCCGACGGTCAAGACGACCTGCACGGGCGTGGAAATGTTCCGCAAGCTGCTGGACCAAGGTCAAGCCGGCGACAACGTGGGCATCCTGCTGCGCGGCACCAAGCGTGAAGACGTCCAGCGCGGCCAAGTTCTGGCCAAGCCGGGCTCGATCACCCCGCACACGGACTTCACGTCCGAGGTGTACATCCTGTCCAAGGAAGAAGGCGGCCGTCACACCCCGTTCTTCCAAGGCTATCGTCCCCAGTTCTACTTCCGCACGACGGACGTGACGGGCACGATCGAACTGCCGGCCGACAAGGAAATGGTTCTGCCGGGCGACAACGTGGCCATGACGGTCAAGCTGTTGGCTCCGATCGCCATGGAAGAAGGTCTGCGTTTCGCCATCCGTGAAGGCGGTCGTACCGTCGGCGCCGGCGTCGTCGCCAAGATCCTGAAGTAATTCGGATCACTTAAGCAGCACACAACCAGCGAGGGCGGCCTCGTCGCCTTCGCCTCTCGTTCTTTAGGAAACGCCATGAAAAACCAGAAGATCCGTATCCGCTTGAAAGCCTTCGATTACAAGCTGATCGATCAATCGGCCGCTGAAATCGTCGATACCGCCAAGCGTACCGGCGCTGTTGTCCGCGGTCCGGTGCCGCTGCCCACGCGTATCCGTCGCTACGACGTTCTGCGTTCGCCGCACGTCAACAAGACCTCGCGCGACCAGTTCGAAATCCGTACGCACCAGCGTCTGATGGACATCGTTGATCCCACCGACAAGACCGTTGACGCCCTGATGCGTCTGGACCTGCCGGCCGGCGTCGACGTCGAAATCGCGCTGCAGTAAAGCGCTTCGGGCCTGCTACCTTCGCCGGCAGGCACGAAAGAAAGATGGCCGCATTCCTTGGGAGTGCGGCCATTTTGTTTTGGTCGCGCTTCTGGCGCGACACCTGCCCCCTGAGCGGGCAGGGTAGTCAAACCCTTTTCCAGATTTAGTTAGCAGGCGCTCACTACCGCATTCAGCCCCGGCCAGTGCCGCCAATATCACCAAGCTACACAAGCTGTGGTGGATTTACCCTCTACGGTGGCGCCGAAGCGCGCTAAGTGCTTGTGTCCACTGGAAAAAACGTGCTAATATGCGAAGCTTGCCATTTTGTGGCAAGAGCAACTATGGGAAAAAGAAAGGCGGCCCCCGCCGGAATTCGTACCAGGTTGAACATAGTCGTAGGGCAAAGGCCGTTACCTTTTGCCTGATTAGCCCCGACCAATCGCAGTCGGGAATGGAGAAAACGATGTCGAATTCGACACCCACGCCCGCCGCTCACCGGCTGGGGCTGGTGGGTCGCAAGGTCGGCATGACCCGCATTTTTACCGAGGAAGGTGAATCCATCCCGGTGACCGTGCTGGACGTGTCGAACAACCGCGTGACCCAAGTTAAGTCGCTGGAAACCGACGGCTACGCCGCGATCCAGGTGGCTTATGGCACTCGTCGTGCCTCGCGTGTGGCTCAGCCGCAAACGGGCCACTACGCCAAAGCCGGCGCTGAAGCCGGTAGCATCCTCAAAGAATTCCGCCTTGATCCCGCTCGCGCCGCTGAATTTGCGGCCGGTTCCGTGATCGCCGTGGAATCGGTGTTCGAAGCCGGCCAACAGGTCGACGTCACGGGCACCACCATTGGTAAAGGCTTCGCCGGTACCATCAAGCGTCACAACTTCGGTTCGCAACGCGCGTCGCACGGTAACTCCCGTTCGCACCGCGTCCCGGGCTCGATTGGTCAAGCTCAAGATCCGGGCCGTATTTTCCCGGGTAAGCGCATGGCCGGTCACCTGGGTGATGTCACCCGCACCGTTCAAAACCTCGACGTCGTTCGCGTTGACGTTGAGCGCGGCCTGCTGCTGGTCAAGGGCGCTGTCCCCGGCCACGCTGGCGCCGACATCGTCGTGCGCCCGGCCATCAAGGCCCCGGCCAAGAAGGGAGCGTAAGTAAATGGATCTCAAGCTCCTGAACGACCAAGGTCAGGCCGCTGCTACGTTCAGCGCACCCGACACCATCTTCGGCCGTGACTTCAACGAAGCGCTGATTCATCAGATCGTGGTGGCTTTCCAAGCCAACGCCCGTTCGGGTAACCGCGCTCAGAAGGATCGCACTGAAGTCAAGCACTCGACCAAGAAGCCCTGGCGCCAGAAGGGTACCGGCCGCGCACGCGCTGGTATGACTTCGTCGCCGCTGTGGCGTGGCGGTGGTCGGATTTTCCCGAACTCGCCCGAAGAGAACTTCAGCCAGAAGGTCAACAAGAAGATGTACCGCGCCGGGATCCGTTCGATCCTGTCGCAGCTCGCTCGCGAAGACCGCATCGCCGTCGTCGAATCGTTTGATCTGGCATCGCCCAAGACCAAGGACGCAGCTGCCAAGCTGAAGAGCCTGGGCCTGGACTCGGTCCTGATCATCACCGACAGCGTTGATGAAAATGTTTACCTCGCCACCCGCAACCTGCCGCACGTTGCTGTTGTCGAGCCCCGTTATGCCGATCCGTTGTCGCTGGTCCACTACAAGAAAGTGCTGATCACCAAGCCGGCCATCGCTCAACTCGAGGAGATGCTGGGATGAACGCTGAACGCTTGATGCAAGTCATTCTGGCCCCGATCGTGACCGAAAAGGCCACCTTCGTTGCCGAGAAGAATCAGCAAGTCGCTTTCCGTGTCGTGGCTGACGCTACCAAGCCGGAAATCAAGGCTGCCGTCGAACTGCTCTTCAAGGTGCAGGTCGAGTCCGTGCAGGTCCTCAACCGTAAGGGCAAAGTCAAGCGCTTTGGCCGATTCGTTGGCCGTCGTCGCAATGAGCGCAAGGCTTACGTGTCGCTCAAGGACGGCCAGGAAATCGACTTTGCGGAGGTGAAGTAAATGGCCCTCGTAAAAGTTAAGCCGACTTCGGCTGGCCGCCGTGGCATGGTGAAGGTTGTCAGCCCGAACCTGCACAAGGGTGAGCCCTACGCGCCGCTGCTGGAAAAGAAGACCCGTGGTTCTGGCCGTAACAACAACGGTCACATCACGATCCGTCATCGTGGCGGTGGCCACAAGCAGCACTACCGCGTCGTCGACTTCCGTCGCGACAAGGATGGCATCCCGGCAAAGGTCGAGCGTCTGGAATATGACCCCAACCGTACGGCGCACATCGCTCTGCTGTGCTACGCCGACGGCGAACGTCGTTACATCATCGCTCCGCGCGGTCTGGAAGTTGGCGCCACGCTGCTGTCGGGCGTCGAAGCCCCGATCCGCGCTGGCAACACGCTGCCGATCCGCAACATCCCGGTGGGTACGACGATTCACTGCGTCGAAATGCTGCCTGGCAAGGGTGCTCAGATGGTCCGTTCGGCCGGCGCTTCCGCCGTCCTGCTGGCTCGCGAAGGCATCTACGCTCAAGTGCGTCTGCGCTCGGGTGAAGTCCGCCGTGTGCACATCGAATGCCGCGCCACCATCGGTGAAGTCGGTAACGAAGAACACAGCCTGCGCCAAATCGGCAAGGCCGGTGCAATGCGTTGGCGCGGTGTCCGCCCGACGGTTCGTGGCGTTGCCATGAACCCGGTGGATCACCCGCACGGTGGCGGCGAAGGCCGTACCGGCGAAGCACGCGAACCGGTCAGCCCGTGGGGCACTCCGGCGAAGGGTTTCAAGACCCGTCGCAACAAGCGGACGAACAATATGATCGTCCAACGGCGCAAGCGCAAGTAAGAGGCGAACACTATGTCACGTTCGATCAAGAAAGGCCCGTTTGTCGATGCTCACCTGATCAAAAAGGTGGACACGGCCGTCGCGGGCAAAGACAAGAAGCCGATCAAGACCTGGTCGCGTCGCTCCACGATCCTGCCCGAGTTCATCGGTCTGACGATCGCTGTGCACAACGGCAAGCAGCACGTTCCCGTTTACATCAACGAGAACATGGTCGGTCACAAGCTGGGCGAGTTCGCGCTGACCCGTACGTTCAAGGGTCACGCCGCGGACAAGAAGGCGAAGAGGTAAGCGATGGAAACTACTGCCATTATCCGTGGGGTTCACATCTCCGCTCAAAAGACCCGACTGGTTGCGGACCTGATCCGCGGCAAGTCCGTCTCGCAAGCGCTGAACATCCTCACCTTCTCGCCGAAGAAGGCGGCCGCCATCCTGAAGAAGGCTGTCGAATCCGCCATCGCCAACGCCGAGCACAATGACGGCGCCGACATCGACGAACTGAAAGTCACCACGATCTTCGTGGACAAGGCTCAGTCGATGAAGCGCTTCTCCGCTCGCGCCAAGGGCCGCGGCAACCGTATCGAGAAGCAGACCTGCCACATCACGGTCAAGGTCGGAGCTTAAGGAGTCACGATGGGTCAGAAAATTCACCCCACTGGGTTCCGTCTCGCGGTCACCCGTAATTGGTCCTCGCGTTGGTTCGCCGACGACAAGGCCTTCGGCTCGATGCTGGCCGAAGACATTCGCGTTCGCGAGTACCTGAAGAAGAAGCTCAAGAGCGCCTCCGTCGGTCGCGTGATCATCGAGCGTCCCGCCAAGAATGCCCGCATCACCGTCTACTCGGCTCGTCCGGGCGTGGTGATCGGCAAGCGCGGCGAAGACATCGAAAGCCTGAAGGCTGATCTGCAGCGTCTGATGGGCGTGCCCGTGCACGTCAACATCGAAGAAATCCGCAAGCCGGAAACCGATGCTCAACTGATCGCCGACTCGATCTCGCAACAGCTCGAGAAGCGCATCATGTTCCGTCGCGCCATGAAGCGCGCGATGCAGAACGCCATGCGTCTGGGTGCCCAAGGCATCAAGATCATGAGCTCGGGCCGTCTGAACGGTATCGAAATTGCTCGCACCGAGTGGTATCGCGAAGGCCGTGTGCCGCTGCACACCCTGAAGGCCAACATCGACTACGGCACCTCCGAAGCCCACACGACCTATGGCGTGATCGGCATCAAGGTCTGGGTCTACAAGGGCGACATGCTGGCCAACGGCGAATTGCCGCCGGAAACCGCTGCCCCGCGCGAAGAAGAACGTCGTCCGCGCCGCGCTCCGCGTGGTGATCGTCCGGACGGTGCTCGCACCGGTCGTCCGGGTGGTCGTGGTCGTGGTGGTCCCCGCAAGGCGGACGCTGCTCCGGCGCCTGAAGGAGAATAACCATGCTGCAACCCTCTCGCAGAAAGTATCGCAAAGAGCAGAAGGGCCGCAACACCGGTCTGGCGACCCGTGGTACCCACGTGTCGTTCGGCGAATTCGGTCTGAAGGCCACCGGCCGTGGCCGTCTGACCGCTCGCCAGATCGAAGCTGCTCGTCGTGCCATCAATCGTCACATCAAGCGTGGCGGCCGCATCTGGATTCGCATTTTCCCGGATAAGCCCATCTCGCAGAAGCCTGCCGAAGTCCGTATGGGTAACGGTAAGGGCAACCCGGAGTACTGGGTCGCTGAAATTCAGCCCGGCAAGGTGCTCTACGAAATGGAAGGGGTTAGCGAAGAGCTCGCGCGTGAAGCTTTCCGCCTGGCCGCTGCCAAGCTGCCGATTTCGACCACGTTCGTCGCGCGTCATATCGGTGCTTAAGGAGTACTAACATGAAAGCTAGCGAACTCCGTTCGAAAGATGCCGCCGAGCTCGGCAAAGAGCTCGAAAGCCTGCTGAAGGCACAATTCGGTCTGCGTATGCAGAAGGCCACGCAGCAACTGGCCAACACCAGCCAGCTGCGCAACGTGCGTCGCGACATCGCGCGCGTTCGTACCTTGCTGACCGAGAAGGCAGGGAAATAAAGATGAGCGAAACTCAAAACACCCAAGTGGCCAAGCGCCAGCGCACGCTGGTTGGCAAGGTCGTCAGCAACAAGATGGACAAGACTGTCGTCGTGCTCGTTGAGCGCCGCGTCAAGCACCCCATCTTCGGCAAGATCATCATGCGTTCCGCGAAGTACAAGGCGCACGATGAATCGAACCAGTACAACGAAGGCGATACGGTTGAAATCGCTGAAGGCCGTCCCATCTCGCGCTCGAAGTCGTGGCGCGTGGTGCGTCTGGTTGAAGCCGCACGTATCATCTAAGTAAAGCAGTACATCGGAACGGCGCGCCGTTCTGATATAAGACGGCAAGGGATCAAACCCTTGCCGTTTTTTTTCGTCCGAACTTTCGGCTTTTGAATTCAGGGATCAGGACACCATGCGCGGTTTCATGAACGCGGCCCGGCTTGGCTTGTTGATGGCTTGCGCCTGGACGTTACCGGCTGCGGCGCAGACGCGGCCGGATCCGGCGCCGTCGCAGGACCCGGCTGTCCTGGGGCGGGCCTTGCTCGATGCCGGTCCCGACGCCCGGGTGCGCCTGGATGGCCAGTCGCTCGATCACGCGGCCATGTTCGGGACCGAGGACGCAAACGAGCAGGCGTTGCTGGACCAGGAACGCGCCATCGCGCAACGCAGGGAGCAGATGCGGGTGCTGGAAAAGCTGCTCAGCGAGAAGCCGGCGGCCGACCCGCATCCGCCGGCGATGATTCCTTTGAAGCCTGGCGTCGACATGACCATGCCCAGCCTGGCGCCGGCGCCATCCGGTTCGCAACTGAACCGGGGAACCCTGGACACGCGCCGAAGTCTGGACGACATGCAGCGCCGTGTCGACGCCCTGCGGCGCGAGGCCGATACGCTGAGTCAGCGCGGCCGCTGATCGGACCCCGCCTTAGCGGCGCGCCGCGAGCTCGCGCAACCGTCCCGCGATGCCCGTGGGGAAGTAGTACACCGACACCACGAACAGGATCCCCAGCCACAACAGCCAGCGGTCCGGCTCGAACAGCAGCGCCAACGGCGCCACGCCCGACACCGCGTCGTGGATCACGTGCAGGCCGTCCTGCAGATAGCTCTGCGCGAACACGAAGAGGCTGGCGCCCACCACGGCGCCGTACATGGTGCCCATGCCGCCGATCACCAGCATCAGCAGGATGTTGAGCATGATCTCGAACGACAGCGAGGTATCCGGTCCGTTGTAGCGCAGCCAGAGCGCGTACATGGCGCCCGCCAGCGTGGCGAAGGCTGCGGCCAGCAGATTGGACAGGCTGCGATACAGCACCGTACGGTAGCCGATGGCTTCGGCGCGGAACGGGTTCTCGCGTATGGCCTGCAGCACCCGGCCGAACGGCGAATTGACGATGCGCAGCAACAGCAGGAACAGCACCACGCAGACCACGGCGATCAGGTAATAGGTGATGACGCGGCCGTCCACCGTCACGCCGAAGATCTGCTCCGAGAAAGGCCGGAAGGCCGGCCGCAGCATCTGCGGCACCTTGAAGTTCAGGCCATCCTCGCCACCCGTCAGATCGGACAATTGCGACACCAGCGTCTGGAACGCCGCGGCGACGGCCAGCGTGATCATGGCGTAGAAGATCGCGCGCACGCGCAGGCTGGCCAGGCCGATCAGCAGGGCGAAGGCCAGTGAAACCACCAGGCCGCCGCCCAGGCCCGCGAACACCGCGGTCCAACCCGGTTCCATGCGGATGCTGGCGATCGCCACGCCATACGCGCCGATGCCGAAGAACATGGTGTGCGCGAAGCTGACGATGCCGGTGTATCCCAGCAGCAGGTCATAGCTGGCGACCAGGATCACGAACACCAGGATCTTCGCGGCCACCGCCAGCGATTTGGGGCCGGGAAACAGAAAGGGTGCGGCGGCCAGCAGGGCCACGATGGCGATTAGCGCCATGGCCAGCAGCGTGCTGCGCGGAGGGTCGCCGGAAAGCAGGCGTACGGACATGTCGGCAGTTCCTAGCGATTCGTGACCGGATACACGCCCTGCGGCCGCCACAACAGGATGGCGACCATCAGCGCAATGTTCGAGAACAGGGCGGCCTTGGGCAAGAGGAAGCCGGTGTAGTTGGCCATCAGCCCAACCAGCAAGGCGCCGATCAGGCAGCCCACGGTCGACCCCAGGCCGCCGATCATGATGACGATGAAGATCAGCACGTTCACCTGCGCGCCCAGCTGCGGCACGACGGATTGCTGGTACATGCCCCACAGCACACCGCCCAGTCCCGCCAGCATCGAGCCGGCCACGAACACGCCGACGAACAGATGACGGATGCGGTAGCCCAGGCTTTCCACCATCTCGCGGTCCTCGACGCCAGCGCGGATCAGAAGGCCCAGCTTGGTGCGGTTGAGCAACCACAGCATGCCGCCCAGCACCAGCAGGCCGGTCAGCAGGGCGACGATGCGGAACTTCTCGATGGCGGCATCGCCCAGCAGGAACGCGCCGCGCAGCGCCTCGGGCAGCGGCAGGGAAATCGTCTGCGGACCCCACAGCATCTTGATGATCTCTTCGCCGATGATCATGCCGCCCATGGTGATGAGGATCTGCTTCAGATGCTGGCCGTAGACGGGGCGCACGATGACGCGTTCGAACGCCAGGCCCACGGCGCCCGCGACCAGCATGCCTACGATCATGGCGGGCAGCACCGCGCCCAGGTTGATCCACAGGCTGCCCGACTGCGTCCAGTCGGCCATGGAGCCCAGCACGGTCGCGGCCATGTATGCGCCGATGGCGATGAAGAGGCCGTGGCCGAAGTTCAGCACGTCCATCAGGCCGAACACCAGCGTCATGCCCGAGGCCACGATGAAGATGATCATGCCCATGGCCAGCCCCGCCAGGGTCAGGGTGACCCAGGTGGAGAAGGATCCGACCAGGGGCAGGGCCAGCGCGGCCAGGGCCAGCACCAGGAGGACAGGACGCAGGTCCGCGCGTACGCGCGGCAGCGGGGTATCGAGTTCGAGCGTGCTCATTGGTGGCTTCCCAGCGACAGGCCCAAGAGGCGCGTCTGTAGTTCGTCGTCCGCGGCCAGTTCGGCCATGCCGCCCGCGTGGACGACGCGGCCGTTGTCCATCACGGCGACGTGATCGCCGACCAGGCGCGCGAAGTTGAAGTTCTGCTCGACCAGCAGGATGGTGGTGGACGCCTGCTTCAGTTCGATGAAGGCGTCGATCATGTTCTGGATGATGGCGGGCGCCAGGCCTTTGCTCGGCTCATCCACCAGCAGCAGCCGGCGCGGCTCGATGATGGCGCGCGCCACGGCCAGCATCTGCTTCTGCCCGCCCGACAACTTGCCGGCGGGATGCAGCCAGAACTTCTTCAATGCAGGAAAGAAACCGAAGATCCATTCCAGCCGCGCCGTATCCAACTGGTTGGCATTCCTGGCCTGGCGCGCCGCCAGCAGGATGTTCTCCTTCACGGACAGGTCGGCGAAGATGCCCATGTTCTCCGGCACGTAAGCCATGCCCATGCGCGCCATGTCGGGCGGCGAGGTGCGCGTGCCGGGGCCGCCGACGGGCGCGCCGTCAAAGCTCACCTGGCCTTGCGACGCCCGCCACAACCCCATGATGGTGCGCAGCGTGGTGGTCTTGCCGGCGCCGTTGCGGCCCAGCAGCATGGTCACGGCCGCGGGCGCGACGGCCAGATCCACGCCGTGCAGGATGTGGTACGCGCCGATATGCGTATGCACGTTCTTCAGTTCCAGCAGCGCTTGCGTCATGCCGCCTTCTCCACTGGACTCACGCCCAGATAGGCCTGCTGCACGATGGGCGAGGCGATCACCGTCGCCGGGTCGCCGTCGGCCATCAGCTGGCCGTTGTGCAGCACCACGATGCGGTCCGCCAGTTCCCGCACCACGTCCATCTTGTGCTCCACGAGCAAGATCGTCTTCGACGGATCATTCTTGAGTTCGCGGATCAGTTCCAGCACGACGGGCACGTCGTCCACGCTCATGCCTGCCGTGGGTTCATCGAACATGAAGACCTGCGGTTCCAGCGCGATCAGCATGGCGATCTCCAGCTTGCGCTGGTCGCCGTGCGGCAAGTCGGCGGCAGACTGGTCACGGCGCGCAGACAGGCGGGTGCGTTCCAGCAGCGCGTCGGCGCGTTCGATCAGGCCGCGGTCGTCGCTCCAGGTGCGCCAGAACCGGATCTGGCGCCAGCCCATGCCTTGCTGGCGCGATTGCAGGGCCAGGCGTACGTTCTCATGCACGCTCAGGCGCGGAAACAGCTGGGTCAGCTGGAAGGCTCGGCCCAGCCCCGCATGCATGCGCGCGGGCGCGGCCAGCGGCGTCAGGTCGCGCCCGTTCAGGCGCACCGTGCCGGCGCTGGCGCGCAGCTGGCCGGAGATCAGGTTGAAGTAGGTGGTCTTGCCCGCGCCGTTCGGGCCGACGATGGCGGTCAAGGTGCCAGGCGCAAAGCTGCAGCTGACTTCATTGACCGCCACGTGTCCGCCGAAACGGATCGTGAGCGATTGGGTTTCCAGCATGGATGGGCAGCGCGCTCAGCGTTTGTTCTGAATCGGCACCGACATCTGGTCCGGCGTGATTTCCTTGACCAGGTCCTGCACGGCCCACGGCACCGACGGATCATTCTTGATGCGGAAGTGGTACATGGACTGCATGGCCTGGTGGTCTTCGGGACGGAAGGTCATCTTGCCCTTGGGCGTCTCGAAGCTCATGCCTTCCATGGCCTTGATCATCGTGTCGGTATCGGAATTGCCGTTGGTCTTGGCCAGCGCGGTGGCGATCGCGATGCCCGAGGCCATGCCGCCCGCGGTGAAGAAGTCCGGCGGCTGGCCGTAACGCTTCTGGTGTTCGGCCACCAGCCAGTCGTTGATCGGATTCTTGGGAATGCCATAGTAGTAATAGGTGGCGCCTTCCATGCCGGCCAGCGATTTCAGCGGCGTCATCGCGGCCAGCGTGTTGCCGCCGGTGGCGATCTCGATGCCGAAGCGCTTGGGATCCAGATCGGCGATCTTGAACGGATTGCCCGCGCCCGCCCACAGGATGAAGATGATCTTGCGGCCCGGCTTGTCCTTGAGCGCATCGAACAGGCGCTGCGCGCCAGCCGTGAAGTCGGTGGCGTTGGCCGGCAGGTATTCCTCGTGCACGATCTTGGCGTTCTTCAAGGCGCCCTTGAACGCCTTTACGCCGTCGCGGCCGAAGGCATAGTCCTGCGCCAGCATGGCGATCGACGTGCCGGCCTGGTCGAAGGCGACCGCATTGGCGATGGCGTCCTGCGACGAGTTGCGGCCGGTGCGGAAGATGTACTTGTTCCACTTGTCGCCGGTGATCGAATCCGCCACGGCAGGCTCGACCAGCAGGATCTTTTCGTATTCCTCGGCGATGGGCAGCATGGCCAGCGCGACGCCGGACGAGGTGGGGCCGACGGCGATGTCGGCGTTGTCGTCCGCATAGGCCGAGGCCAGCTGGGCGCGCGCCACGTCGGGCTTGCCCTGGTTGTCCTTTTCGATCACGCGGATCTTGCGCCCGGCGACCGTCATGGTGCCTTGCGTCGCATATTCCAGCCCCAGCATCAGGCCGTTCTGAGTTTGCTTGGCGTAGGCCTCCAGCGGACCGGTCTTGTCGTAGACGTGGGCCACGACGAAGTCTTTCGCCGCGATGGCGGAATTCATGCAGAGGCCGGCGAGCGCGGCGAGCAGGACGCGTTTCATGGGAGTCTCCTGTTATTGGGGGCGGTCAGCCGCCGTGTGATCCGGCGTGGCAAGGAATAGGCGGATGGCGTCGATCTGGGGAGCGACGTTCAGGGCGGGGGCGTGGCCGCAATCGGGGAAGTCGATGCGTTGCGCGCGCGGCCCGCGGCGGGTCATGGCGTCGGCGACCTCGGGCAGCAGCAGGTCCGAATCGGCGCCGCGCAGCAGCAGCAGCGGCATGCGCAGCGAGTCGTAGCCGCTCCAGCGGTCGTAGTCGGCGGGATGGTCGTTGAACTGGCCGACGATGGCCGGGTCATAGTGCAGTGTGATCCGGCCGTCCGGCAGCCGGCGTACGGATGTTTCGGCCATCCGGCGCCATTGTTCGTCGCTTTGCCAGCCGTAGGGCTTGTAGGCGACGCGCAGCCAGGCTTCCAGCTCCGTGACCGTATCGAAGGCCGGCGGCGCGCCGACATAGGCCACGATGCGGTCGATCGCGGCCTGCGGCAGTTCGGGCCCGATGTCGTTGACGACCAGGTGCGAGATCCGGTCGCGCAAAGTGGTGGCGGCAGCATGCATGCCGGTGGCGCCGCCCATGGACGTCCCCACCCAGCGCACGCGGTCCAGCGACAGCCCGTCCGCCAGGGCGCGGGCCAGCGTTGCATAGAAGTCCAGCTGGTACTCGGCGACCGGGTCGGGGCTCCATTGCGACAGGCCCCGGCCGATCGCGTCCGGACAGATGATGCGGTAGTCGCCGGCGAGCGCTTGCGCCAGATCGTCGAAGTCGCGGCCGGTGCGTGCCAGCCCATGCCACATGATGATGGGGGGCGCGTCCGCCGCGCCCCATTCGGTGTAATGCAGCTCGCGGCCTGCGCAGCGCAAATAGCGCGAAGCCGGCGCGTGGCGGCCGGCTGGTGCGGGCGCTGGTGCCATGAGTCTCCTCCCGGGTTGTCCAGGTTGTGTGCTTATCGGGCTGAATATAGACTTGCGCCAAGCGCGCCTTCAAGGCGCCAGACGCCCCGCAGCAGGGTGAGTCAAGAATATGTAGACGCAGGATCACGAGCGCCCGGCCGCGGCGCAGGCGTCCAAGGAGACCGAACCATGTCCGATACGGAATTCGCCATTTCGGCCAGCGCTGGCGCTGACCGGCGCGACGAATGGCGCGCGGCGTTGTCGCACGCGTTCGGTCCCTTCGAGGTGCATGGCGGCGGGCCCGACAGCTTCGCCGGACATGTGCGCTATGCGCGGCGGGGCAGCCTGCAGTTCAACGATCTCCATTACCAGGGGCAGAAGCTGGAGCGCACCGCCGGCAACGTGTCGCGCCTGGATCAGGAGTTCTATACCTTTGGTCTGCCGCTGGCGGGACCCCTGGCCGTGCAGCAGCAGGGGCGAGAGTTCCAGGTCGAACCCGGCTGCGTCTATCTGATGAACCAGAGCCTGCCCTACCAGGCCACGGCGCAGGGCGCGGCGGGCTACCGCAGCCTGAGCGTGTCCTTTCCGCGCAGTGCGCTGTTGCAGCGCGATTCCCGCGTCGGCGCTTTCTACAAGCTGCGCGTCGATGACGGTTCGCCGCGAGGCGCCTTGCTGGCCAGCTACATGGACCACTTGTTCAAAGGGGTGGACGGCTGGTCGGATGTCGAAGCGGCGGAACTGGGCGAACGCCTGATCGACCTGATCGTGCTGTTCCTGGTGCAGTCAGGCCAGGGGCAGGTGTCGGAGTCGGACAGCAGCGTCACGCTGGCGCACCGGCAGCGCGCGCTGGCCTACATTCGCCAGCATCTGGCGGATCCGGCCCTGTCGCCGCAGCAGGTGGCGCAGGGCTGCGGCTTGTCGGTGGCCTATCTGCACCGCATCGCGCGTGCGGGCGGCCTGTCGGTGGAATCCTTCATCTTCGACCAGCGGCTCGACAAGTGCCGCGAACTGTTGTTGAACCCGCAGCACAGCCACCGCAGCATTGCCGAACTGGCCTATCAGGTGGGCTTCTCGCACCCCTCGCATTTCAGCCGCCTGTTCAAGCGCCGCTTCGGCATGACGCCGCGCGACTTGCGGGCAAGTTCCTGAGCGGCCTTCTGCCGCGAACTGGCCGGCCCGGTTCCCCCGGCGTGAGGCATAAAAAAAGCCCCGCAGAAAATCCTGCGGGGCTTTTTTGTCACTGCCAGGTCAGATGTGCGTAATGAATTTCGTGACCAGGTAGCCGTCGAACGTTTCCAGGCCGCCTTCGCTGCCGATGCCGCTGTCCTTGATGCCGCCGAAGGGCGTCTCGGCCAGGGCGCTGCCGAAGTGGTTGATGTTGACCATGCCGGCTTCCAGGCCGTTGGAGACCTTGGTGGCCGTCTGCAGCGAGTTCGTGAACACGTAGGACGACAGGCCGAAGGGCAGGCTGTTGGCGCGGCGCAGCACTTTATCGGTATCCGTGAAGCGGACCACCGGCGCGACCGGGCCGAAGGGCTCCTCGGTCATCAGCATGGAGTTGTCGGGCACTTCGGTCACGACCGTGGGGGCGAAGAAGAAGCCCTTGCGGTCCAGCGGGCCGCCGCCGACCACCACCTTGCCGCCGTGCTTCTTGGCGTCGTCGATGAAGGCGCTCATGGCGGGGACGCGGCGCTCGTGCGCCAGCGGACCCATGTCGGTACCGGCTTCCAGGCCGTCGCCGACCTTGATGTTCTTCAGCACTTCCGAGAAGCGCGCGAGGAACTGCTCGTAGGCGCCGTTCTGGACATAGAAGCGGGTCGGCGACACGCACACCTGGCCGGCGTTGCGGATCTTGAACTTGGCCAGCATGGTGGCGGCGCGGTCGATGTCGGCGTCGTCGAACACCAGCACGGGCGAGTGGCCGCCCAGTTCCATGGTGACGCGCTTCATGTGGGCGCCGGCCAGCGCGGCCAGCTGCTTGCCCACCGGCACGGAGCCGGTGAACGACACCTTGCGCACGATGGGCGAGCGGATCAGGTAGTCGGAGATCTTGGCGGGTTCGCCCCAGACGATGTTCAGGCAGCCCTTGGGCAGGCCGGCGTCGTGGAACATGCGGGCAATGGCCATGACGGCGCTGGGCGAGTCCTCGGGGCCCTTCAGCACCACCGTGCAGCCGGCGCCGATGGCGGCGGCGATCTTGCGGATGGCCTGGTTGTACGGGAAGTTCCAGGGCGTGAAGGCAGCGCAGACGCCTATCGGTTCGCGCACCACGATCTGGCGCACGTCAGGATTGCGCGGCGGGACCACGCGGCCGTAGATGCGGCGGCATTCCTCGGCGTGCCAGTCGGCGTGTTCGGCGCAGGAGGTGACTTCGCCCACGGCTTCCGCCAGCGGCTTGCCCTGGTCCAGCGTCATGTTGCGGCCGATTTCCTGGGCGCGTTCGCGCGACAGCGTCGCGACCTTGCGCAGGATGGCCGAGCGGTCCATGGGAGAGGATTTCTTCCACGACTCGAACGCGCGCTGGGCGGCGGCTAGCGCCCGATCCAGATCCGCTTCGGTGGCGTGGGGCAGCTGGCCGAGAACTTCCAGCGTGGCCGGGTTGATGACGTCCTGGGTGCGCCTGCCCTCTCCGGCGACGAATTCGCCGTCGATATACAGCGCCAACTGTTCATACATGCCTGTCTTCCCTTGCGAAATAGGAGTGGATAGCGATCACTGTCGCCCACGCCAGTCTAAACCAGCTTGTCGGCGGCGGGGAGGGCCAATGCCCGGCCGCGCATTGGAGCCAATATGTCGGCGCAAGTCTTGCGTGCGCGCGCCGGCATGGACAAAATGGTGCATCTTTGGCTGTCTATCGGGCTAATTATTGTGCAACCCGTCGATGCGCGTCCGCCCAGCAAGCCCAGTTTCTACTCGCGCGTCTTTTTCCGCTTCATAGACTGGTTGCGCAACCGCATCGCCCAGGCCTCGCTGGTCGGCGACCGTCCCATTTTCGACAACAGCCAGTTCCCCTGGGTCGCCGCGCTCGAGGCAGAGGCGCCCGCCATCCGCGCCGAGCTGGCCGGCCTGCTCTCCGAGCGCCAGCATCTGCCCGCCTTCCATGAGATCTCCCCCGACGTGGGCCAGATCACCTCGGACGATCAATGGAAGACCTTCGTCTTCATGGGCTACGGCTTGCGCTCCGAGCGCAATCTGGCGCGCTGCCCGGCGACCGCCCGGGCGCTGCAGGGAATCCCTGGTATCCGTACGGCGTTCTTCTCCATCCTGGAGGCCGGCAAGCGCATCCCCCTGCACACGGGTCCGTACAACGGCGTCCTGCGCCTGCACCTGGGACTGGTGGTGCCGGAACCGGCCGAGCAATGCTGGATCGAGGTCGGAGGTGAGCGTTACAGTTGGCGGGAAGGGCGGGCGGTGGTGTTCGACGACCTCTACCCGCATCAGGTCCACAACGACACCGCCGGACTGCGCGCCGTGCTCTTCGTGGACTTCGAGCGCCCCTGCCGCGTTCCGGTAAAATGGCTCAACCGCCTGGTGCTCATGGCCGCTCCGTTCACGGACGAGATCCGTCGCGGCAAGGCCAACCACGATGCCTGGGAAAAGGGCTACTACCGCCAGAAATAGGGGGCAGATAGCCTCGGTCCACCCCGGTCACGGGGAAAGCGTGGCTTTTGTGGGTTATCCACACAAAGTGCTTGCGCTCAAAAATTAACCACGTTAGAATTATCAGCTTTCCCAGATTGTCGATCGAGTTGGCCCGCGCCTATGCAGGTTAGCCCGACGTGTTGGGGGAATACCCGCAGGATTTCAACCCAGGGTCGTTGCGTTGCCAACCAGTTGCGTGAGTAGGGCGAAAGCTCCAGACATGCCAACACTAAAGCAGGGCGGCAGACCTGACGGGACCAAAACTGGCAGGAATTGCAGTGTTCCCTTGTTGGGAAAACCGTATTTCCAGTTAAGTTGGAACAGGAAAAATCATGATCCAAATGCAGACCACGCTGGATGTGGCCGATAACACTGGTGCGCGTCATGTCATGTGCATTAAGGTGCTCGGTGGCTCCAAGCGCCGTTATGCCGGTATCGGCGACATCATCAAGGTGAGCGTCAAAGATGCGGCTCCGCGCGGACGCGTCAAGAAAGGCGAAATTTACAATGCCGTGGTGGTTCGTACCGCCAAGGGCGTGCGCCGTAAAGACGGTTCGCTGATTCGTTTCGGTGGCAATGCCGCCGTGTTGCTCAACGCCAAGCTGGAGCCCATCGGCACCCGCATCTTCGGACCCGTTACGCGTGAACTGCGTACCGAGAAGTTCATGAAGATCGTGTCGTTGGCCCCGGAAGTGCTGTAAGGAGCCCTACGATGAACAACATTCGTAAAGGCGACGAAGTCATCGTCCTGACCGGCCGCGACAAGAAGCGTCGCGGTACCGTGCTGGCGCGCGTCGATGCCGACCACGTTCTGGTCGAAGGCGTCAACGTCGTCAAGAAGCACGTGAAAGCCAACCCGATGGCTAACAACCCGGGCGGGATTGTCGAAAAGACCATGCCGATTCACATCTCGAACGTCGCGCTGTTCAACCCGGCCACCGGCCGCGGCGACCGCGTGGGCGTGCAAGAAGTCGAAGGCCGCAAGGTTCGCGTGTTCCGTTCCAATGGTGCCGTTGTCGGCGCCAAGGCGTAAGGGGCGATAGACATGTCTCGTTTGCAAGATCTCTACAAGAGCAAGGTCGCTGCCGACCTGCAAGCCAAGTTTGGCTACAAGAGCACGATGGAAGTGCCGCGCATCACCAAGATCACCCTGAACATGGGTGTGTCGGAAGCGGTGTCGGACAAGAAAGTCATTGAGCACGCTGTTGGCGACCTGACCAAGATCGCCGGCCAGAAGCCCGTCGTGACGAAGACCAAGAAGGCTATCGCCGGGTTCAAGATCCGCGAAAACTACCCGATCGGTTGCATGGTCACGCTGCGCGGTCAACGCATGTACGAATTCCTGGATCGCCTGGTGGCGGTTGCGCTGCCTCGCGTGCGCGACTTCCGCGGCATCTCGGGTCGTGCGTTCGACGGCCGTGGCAACTACAACATCGGGGTGAAAGAGCAGATCATTTTCCCCGAAATCGAGTACGACAAGATCGACGCGCTGCGTGGGCTGAACATCAGCATCACCACCACCGCGAAGACCGACGAAGAAGCCAAGGCGCTGTTGACGGCCTTCAGCTTCCCGTTCCGTAACTAAGGGGCTGATGACGTGGCTAAACTTTCCCTCATCAATCGCGACATCAAGCGCGCCAAGCTGGCTGACAAGTTCGCCGCCAAGCGCGCTGAGTTGAAGGCGATCATCGACGACCAGTCGAAGACCGACGAAGAACGTTACCAAGCTCGGCTCAAGCTGCAACAGCTGCCGCGCAATGCCAACCCGACGCGTCAACGTAACCGTTGCGTGGTCACCGGTCGTCCGCGCGGCGTGTTCCGCAAGTTCGGCCTGACGCGCCACAAACTGCGTGAAATGGCGATGAAGGGTGAAATCCCCGGCATCACCAAGGCCAGCTGGTAGGAGAAACAATATGAGCATGAGCGATCCCATCGCCGATATGCTGACCCGCATTCGCAATGCGCAGCAAGTGGACAAAGTTACGGTGAGCATGCCCTCCTCGAAGCTGAAGGCGGCCATTGCCGCTGTGCTGAAGGACGAAGGCTACATCGACAGCTTTGAAATCAAGGGCACCCAGGCCAAGCCTGAGCTCGAGATCACCCTGAAGTACTACGCTGGCCGTCCGGTCATCGAGCGCATCGAACGCGTTTCGCGCCCCGGTCTGCGTATCTACAAGGGCCGTACCAGCATTCCTCAGGTCATGAACGGCCTGGGCGTGGCTATCGTTTCGACCTCGCGCGGCGTCATGACCGACCGTAAGGCTCGCGCCAACGGCGTCGGCGGCGAAGTGCTGTGCTACGTGGCCTAAGGAGAAATTCGAATGTCACGTATCGCTAAGTATCCGGTCGAACTGCCCAAGGGTGTTGAAGCCAACATCCAGCAGGATCAGATCACCGTCAAGGGCCCGCTGGGCTCCCTGACCCAAGCCCTGACCGGCGACGTCACGATTGCGTTGGACAATGGCAAGCTCACGTTTGCCGCCGCCAACGACAGCCGTCACGCCAACGCCATGTCGGGTACCGTGCGCGCTCTGGTGGCCAACATGGTCACGGGCGTGAGCAAGGGCTTCGAGCGCAAGCTGACCCTGGTCGGCGTGGGTTACCGCGCATCGATCCAAGGCGACGCCGTTAAGCTGCAGCTCGGTTTCTCGCACGACGTTTTGCACCAGTTGCCGGCCGGTATCAAGGCCGAGTGCCCGACCCAGACGGAAATCGTCATCAAGGGCGCCAACAAGCAAGTCGTCGGTCAGATGGCCGCTGAAATCCGCGCGTACCGCGAACCCGAACCCTACAAGGGCAAGGGCGTGCGTTACTCGGACGAACGCGTCGTCATCAAAGAAACCAAGAAGAAATAACGGCGCACGCAAGGACGAATCATGGACAAAAAAGTTTCCCGTTTGCGTCGTGCGGTTCCGACCCGCCGGAAGATCAACGAGCTGCGCGTTCATCGCCTCTCGATTTTCCGCTCGAACCAGCACATCTACGCCAACATCATTTCGCCGGAAGGCGATCGCGTTCTGGTCAGCGCCTCGACGGTCGAAGCCGAAGTGCGCGCGCAACTGGCCGGCCAAACCGGCCAGGGCGGCAACAAAGCCGCTGCGTCGCTGGTTGGCAAGCGCGTGGCCGAAAAGGCCAAGGCTGCCGGTATCGAACTGGTCGCTTTCGATCGCTCGGGCTTTCGTTACCATGGCCGCGTGAAAGCGCTGGCCGATGCCGCGCGTGAAGCCGGCCTGAAGTTCTAAGCGAGGATCTGTCAAATGGCTAAAGTACAAGGCAAGAACGCCGCGGAAAAAGAGAACGATGACGGCCTCCGCGAAAAGATGATCGCGGTCAACCGCGTGAGCAAAGTGGTCAAGGGTGGTCGCACCATGAGCTTTGCCGCGCTGACCGTGGTTGGCGATGGCGATGGCCGCATCGGCATGGGTAAGGGCAAGGCGCGTGAAGTGCCGGTGTCCGTTCAGAAGGCTATGGAACAGGCCCGTCGCGGCATGTTCAAGGTCGCTCTGAAGAACGGCACGCTGCACCACACCGTGGTTGGCAAGCATGGCGCCGCTACCGTGCTGATCTCGCCCGCTGCTGAAGGTACCGGCGTTATCGCCGGCGGCCCGATGCGCGCTATTTTTGATGTGATGGGTGTGCGTAACGTGGTTGCCAAGAGCCTGGGCTCGAGCAACCCCTACAACATGGTTCGCGCCACGTTGAACGGCCTGCGCGCCTCCATGACCCCGGCTGATGTTGCTGCCAAGCGCGGCAAGTCGGTCGAAGAAATCCTGGGGTAAATCATGGCTCAGAAGCAGATCAAAGTGACCCTCGTGCGCTCGGTGATCGGTACCAAGCAATCGCACCGTGACACGGTTCGCGGTTTGGGCTTGGGCCGTATCAACAGCAGCCGCGTGCTGGTCGATACGCCCGAGGTGCGTGGGATGATCCGTAAGGTGGATTATCTCGTTTCCGTCTCGGAAGCCTAAGGAATCACCATGTCGGATATGCAACTTAATTCGCTGAAGCCCGCCGAGGGCAGCAAGCACGCCAAGCGCCGCGTCGGCCGTGGCATCGGTTCGGGTCTGGGTAAGACCGCCGGCCGTGGTCACAAGGGTCAGAAGTCGCGTTCGGGCGGTTTCCATAAGGTTGGCTTCGAAGGCGGTCAAATGCCGCTGCAGCGTCGTCTGCCCAAGCGTGGTTTCACCCCGCTCGGCCAGCACCTGTACGCCGAAGTCCGTCTGTCGGACCTGCAAGCCCTGCCCATCGACGAAGTCGACGTGCAAGTGCTGAAGGCCGCTGGCGTGATTGGCCAGGCGGTTCGTTTCGCCAAGGTCATCAAGTCGGGTGAACTCTCGCGCAAGGTCGTGCTCAAGGGCATTACCGCGACGGCCGGCGCTCGCGCCGCCATCGAAGCCGCGGGCGGCTCGCTTGCTTGATCACGAGGTGACGAGTGGCTAACGCGCAGGCATTGGGCAAAACCGGAGCACGGTACGGCGATCTGAAGCGCCGCCTCGTGTTCCTGGTGCTCGCCCTGGTGGTTTACCGTTTGGGTACACACATCCCCGTGCCGGGCATCAACCCGGATGCGCTGGCGGACTTGTTCCGTCAGAACCAGGGCGGGATCCTGGGCCTGTTCAACATGTTCTCGGGCGGGGCGCTCTCGCGCTTCTCGATTTTTGCCCTGGGGATCATGCCGTACATTTCGGCATCCATCATCATGCAGCTGATGTCTGTGGTGGTGCCGTCGCTGGAATCGCTCAAGAAAGAGGGCGAAGCCGGCCGTCGGAAGATCACCCAATACACCCGCTACGGCACGGTCGTGCTGGCGCTGGTGCAGGCTGTGGGCATTTCGGTAGCGTTGGAGTCCCAGCAGGGACTGGTGATCGATCCGGGCATGCTGTTCCGCTTTACGACCGTCGTGACCTTGGTCACCGGCACCATGTTCGTCATGTGGCTGGGTGAGCAAATCACGGAACGTGGTCTGGGCAACGGGATTTCCATCCTGATCTTCGCAGGTATCGTTGCGGGTCTGCCCGCGGCGCTGGCTGCACTGTTGGACCTGGTCCGCACCAACTCGATGTCCGTGCTTTCGGCACTGTTCATCGTGGCTCTGGTGGTGCTGGTTACCGCTTTTGTGGTGTTCGTGGAACGCGGACAGCGCAAGATCACGGTGAACTACGCCAAGCGTCAGGTCGGCAACAAGGTCTACGGTGGTCAAAGCTCGCATTTGCCGCTGAAGCTGAACATGGCAGGGGTGATTCCGCCGATCTTCGCATCGTCGATCATTCTGTTCCCGGCCACGATCACGAGCTGGTTCTCCAGCAGTGAGAACATGCGCTGGCTTAGCGACCTGGCTGCGGCCCTGTCGCCTCGTCAACCGCTCTACATCACGCTGTACTCGGTCGCGATTATTTTCTTCTGCTTTTTCTACACGGCTCTGGTGTTCAACAGCCGCGAAACGGCGGACAACCTGAAGAAGAGTGGTGCGTTTGTTCCGGGCATCCGTCCGGGCGAACAAACAGCGCGCTACATCGACAAGATCCTGATGCGTCTGACGCTCGCAGGTGCCATCTACATCACGTTGGTGTGCCTGTTGCCGGAATTCTTGGTGATGCGCTGGAACGTTCCCTTCTACTTCGGTGGTACGTCCCTGTTGATTATTGTGGTGGTGACGATGGATTTCATGGCGCAGGTTCAGGCCTACATGATGTCTCACCAGTACGACTCGTTGCTCAAGAAGGCTAACTTCAAGGGCGCGGGTTTGCCGATGCGGTAAGCAAAAGAATGTCCAAGGACGACGTCATTCAGATGCAAGGCGAGGTTCTTGAGAACCTCCCGAACGCGACATTTCGCGTCAAGCTCGAAAACGGCCACGTGGTGTTGGGCCATATTTCCGGCAAGATGCGTATGCATTACATCCGGATCCTGCCGGGTGACAAGGTCACAGTGGAGCTCACGCCCTATGATCTGACGCGAGCCAGGATAGTTTTCCGCTCCAAATGAGCGGAACCGGATTACGGAAAATTAGGAGTCAACCATGAAAGTAATGGCATCGGTTAAGCGGATCTGCCGCAACTGCAAAGTTATCAAACGTCACGGCGTGGTGCGCGTTATCTGCACCGACCCGCGTCACAAGCAGCGTCAAGGCTAACTCGGGTTAGCGACTACGCAACAGATTTATTCAAGGAATAGTCATGGCCCGTATTGCTGGCATTAACATCCCGCCGCAACAGCACGCCGAGATCGGACTGACCGCCATTTTTGGCATCGGTCGTACGCGCGCTCGCAAGATTTGCGAAGCGGCAAACGTACCCTTTGACAAGAAGGTCAAGGATCTGAACGACGCTGAATTGGAACGCGTCCGCGAACATGTTGGTCTGTTCACGGTTGAAGGCGACCTGCGTCGTGAAGTACAGCTCTCGATCAAGCGTTTGATCGACCTGGGAACCTACCGCGGTATGCGTCACAAGCGCGGTTTGCCCGTGCGCGGCCAGCGCACTCGCACCAACGCCCGGACCCGCAAGGGCCCGCGTCGTGCTGCTGCGTCCCTGAAGAAATAATCGAGGAACTGGATTATGGCGAAAGCTTCCACCAGCGGCGCTTCGCGCGTGCGCAAAAAGGTCAAGAAGAACGTCTCGGACGGCATCGCGCACGTTCACGCTTCGTTCAACAACACCATCATCACCATCACCGATCGTCAGGGCAACGCGCTGTCGTGGGCCACGTCGGGCGGTGCTGGTTTCAAGGGCTCGCGCAAGTCGACCCCGTTCGCCGCGCAGGTCGCTGCTGAAACGGCTGGCCGCGTCGCGCTGGAGTACGGCATCAAGACGCTGGAAGTGCGTATCAAGGGCCCCGGTCCTGGTCGCGAATCGTCGGTCCGCGCTCTGAACGCGCTGGGCATCAAGATTTCGTCCATCGCCGACATCACGCCCGTTCCGCACAACGGCTGCCGTCCGCCGAAGCGTCGTCGTATCTAAAGGGAATCCACATGGCTCGTTATACTGGACCCAAATGCAAGCTCTCGCGTCGCGAGGGTACTGATCTGTTCCTGAAGAGCGCCCGCCGCTCGCTGGATTCCAAGTGCAAGCTGGATTCCAAGCCTGGCCAACACGGCCGCACTTCGGGTGCCCGCACTTCCGACTACGGTCTGCAACTGCGCGAAAAGCAAAAGCTCAAGCGCATGTACGGCGTGCTGGAAAAGCAATTCCGCAAGTACTTCGCTGAAGCCGAGCGTCGCCGTGGCAACACCGGCGAAACGCTGATCCAGCTGCTGGAATCGCGCCTGGACAACGTCGTCTACCGCATGGGCTTCGGCTCGACCCGCGCCGAAGCTCGCCAGCTGGTGAGCCACCGCGCCATCGAACTGAACGGCCACACGGCTGACATCGCTTCGATGCTGGTCAAGGCTGGCGACGTCGTGTCGGTCCGCGAAAAGGCCAAGAAGCAAGGCCGCATCAAGGAATCGCTCGACCTGGCCACCAGCATCGGCATCCCCCAGTGGGTGGAAGTCGATACGACCAAGTTGACCGGTACGTTCAAGTCGGCCCCCGATCGCGCTGACGTCGCTCGCGACATCAACGAATCGATGGTCGTCGAACTGTACTCGCGTTAATCAGGCCTGCCGGCGCTACCTTCGCAAGGCGCCGGCGAGCTGGTCTCGCGACCCGTTTGCACGTCCCGCAGCAGCCCGCTTTTCGCCTTCAGGCGGAGCGGGCTTTGCGGTAAGTATCGGCCGGTGTTTTTCGCATCGTCCGCGTTTCAAGTTTCACCCTGTCCATCAGCCTTATCGGTGTAACGAGCCGAGGGTATTGAAAAGGAACACAGTAAATGTCCACTCAAGGTTTCCTGAAGCCGCGCTCCATTGAAGTCGAACCGGTCGGCACGCACCATGCCAAGATCGTGATGGAGCCGTTCGAGCGTGGCTACGGTCACACGCTGGGCAACGCCCTGCGCCGCATCCTGCTGTCTTCGATGACCGGCTACGCGCCGACCGAAGTCCAGATGACGGGCGTGGTGCACGAATACTCGACCATCCCGGGCGTTCGCGAAGATGTCGTCGACATCCTGCTGAACCTGAAGGGCGTGGTCTTCAAGCTGCACAATCGCGACGAAGTGACCCTGGTTCTGCGCAAGACCGGCGCGGGCACCGTGCTGGCCAGCGACATCGAGCTGCCGCACGACGTCGAGATCATCAACCCCGGCCATGCCATCTGCAATCTGACGGACGCAGGCAAGCTGGAAATGCAGATCAAGGTTGAAAAGGGCCGCGGCTACGTGCCGGGCAACGTGCGCGCGCTGTCGGAAGACCGCACCCACACCATCGGCCGCATCGTTCTGGACGCTTCGTTCAGCCCGGTCCGCCGCGTGAGCTACGCGGTCGAAAGCGCCCGTGTGGAACAGCGTACCGACCTGGACAAGCTGGTCCTGGACATCGAAACCAACGGCGTGATCTCGCCCGAGGAAGCGGTGCGCCAGTCGGCCCGCATCCTGATGGACCAGATCTCGGTCTTCGCCGCCCTGGAAGGCGCTGGCGACTCGTACGAAGCCCCGGTCCGCGGCACGCCGCAGATCGATCCGGTGCTGCTGCGCCCGGTCGACGACCTGGAACTGACCGTGCGTTCGGCCAACTGCCTGAAGGCCGAAAACATCTACTACATCGGCGACCTGATCCAGCGTACCGAAAACGAGCTGCTCAAGACCCCGAACCTTGGTCGCAAGTCGCTCAACGAGATCAAGGAAGTCCTGGCCGCACGCGGCCTGACGCTGGGCATGAAGCTCGAAAACTGGCCCCCCCTGGGCCTGGAGCGTCCCTGAGTCTTGAAAGGGTGCCGCCTCTGGAAAGAGGCGGTTCCCGCAGGCAGCCGGCCTTGCGCCGGCCAGTTTGCGAAACCGTCGTAAAATGCACCGTTTTCTACCGGACCGCGGCCTGATTGCAGGTTGATAGAAGAGCCGGCAACCCGATGGCTGACGCCATCTTTAGATTCAAAGGAAACTTATCATGCGTCACGGTAATGGCTTGCGTAAGCTCAACCGCACCAGCAGTCACCGTCTTGCCATGTTCCGCAACATGGCCGTTTCGTTGATCACCCACGAAGCCATCAAGACCACGCTGCCGAAGGCGAAAGAATTGCGCCGCGTCATCGAACCCCTGATCACGCTGGGCAAGGAGCCCACGCTCGCGAACAAGCGTCTGGCTTTTGCCCGTCTGCGCGATCGCGATGCGGTGGTGAAGCTGTTCGCCGAAATCGGCCCGCGCTACGCGGCTCGTAACGGCGGCTACACCCGCGTGCTGAAGATGGGCTTCCGTCAAGGCGACAACGCTCCCATGGCTTTCATGGAACTGGTTGACCGTCCGGAAGTCGATGAAGCCGCTGAGGACAGCGCCGAATAATTTCGGTAGCTCGATAAGCGACAAGGGCGGGTCTTCGGACCCGCCCTTGTTTTTTGTGCGGCCGCCGCGCGTTACGAGGCGTGCAGCTCGCCGCGCAGTTGCGCGGCAGTCGCGGCCAGCGCCTCGGCTGCGGGCTGGGGCGGCATCTTGAAGGTCAGGTCCTGCTGCTCGATGTACTGGGTGGACGTGACGTCCTGCGGATGATGCATGGGGATGACGTGGGCGTGCGCATGTGCCACGTGGATGCCGGTGAAGGCGAAGCCCACGCGCTCGACGTCATACAGGCGCTTCATGTGGCGTCCGAGCTTCTGGCCCAGGTTGAGGATGCTGCCCGCCAAGTCGGCCGGCATGTCCTCGTAATAGGGATAGTGCTGCTTGGGGATGATGAGCACGTGCCCGGGGCGCACCGGGTGGATATCGAGAAAGGCCAGCAGGCGTTCGTCTTCGTGGATCACGTGCGCGGGGATTTCGTGACGGGCAATGCGGCAGAACAGGCAGTTATCGGACATGCGTGCCTCGGTGGGTGCGGGTGGCATGGCGGCGCGTTCTGGCCCGGCGGATCCGGACGATGGCCGCAATACCGATAAAATACCCCGAGTTACATCCCATACGGGTATTCCGAGGAGCCTCCATGTTGCGAGATGACGACGTTGTGCTGGTCATCAGCAATGCGCCCGACCTGCTGCTGGCCAAGCGGATCGCGCATGTCCTGGTCGAAGACGGATTGGCCGCCTGCGTGAACCTTGGCGCGCCGGGCCTGTCCATCTACATGTGGAAAGGAGAGGTCGAAGGGGCGGAAGAAATCCCCATCCACATCAAGACCACATACGCGCGCCACGAGGCTGTAGTGCAGGCCCTGGCGCAGATGCATCCCTACGATGTGCCCGAGATCATCGTGCTGCCCGTCATCGGCGGCGCGGCGCCCTATCTGGATTGGGTGCGTGAACAGACGGCCGTCACGCAGAACAAGAGAGACTGATGTTGCAACTAGTCGGTATCGGCGCGCTCCGGCGCGAGTCCCGCGCGTCGCGCGCCTTCTTCAGGCAGTGGTTGGCCCTGTTGGCCATGATGCTGCTGTTGTTGGGCTGGCAGGCTGCCGCGCGCGCCGAGGCCGAGTTCCTGGAGCCCGAGAAGGCGTTCGTATTCAGCGCCGAGATGGTGGCGCCTGAAATGCTGGAACTGCGCTACCGCGTCGCGCCCGGCTACTACATGTACCGCGAGCGCTTTGGCATCACCATCAGTCCCATCGGCGCGGCCAAGCTGGGCGAGGCCGTCTATCCCAAGGGCGAGGTCAAGTACGACCCGACCTTCGAGAAGGACATGGAGGTCTTCCACCAGGACGTGGCGATCCGCGTGCCGGTGGCCGCGGGCGGACAGCCCTTCACCCTGACCCTGACCGCACAAGGCTGCGCCGATGCGGGGCTGTGCTATCCGCCCATGGATAGCAGCGTGAAGCTCACGCCAGTGGCTGGCGGCTATGCGCTGGCCGGACCGGGAGGTATTTCCGCAGCCGCATCCGGCGCATCCAGCGGCCTTGGCGCGCTGGTCAATGCCGGCGACACCGGCCTGGCCGACGCCTTGGGCGGCCTGGGTTGGGTGAAGACCGCCGGCGTGTTCCTGGTGCTCGGGTTGCTGCTGGCTTTCACGCCCTGCGTGTTGCCCATGATCCCCATCCTGTCCTCCATCGTGTTGGGCGGCGCCGCGCAGGCCAGGCCGTCGCGCGGTCGGGGTCTGGCCCTGGCCGCGACCTACGTGCTGGGCATGTCCGTGGTCTATACCGCGCTGGGCGTGGCGGCCGGACTGAGCGGAGCGGGACTCGCCGCCTGGCTGCAGACGCCTTGGATCTTGACGCTGTTTGCCATTCTGTTGGCCGTGTTGGCGCTGGCCATGTTCGATGCCTTTACGTTCCAGATGCCTGCAGGCATCCAGGGCTGGCTGTCGCAACGCTCTGCGCGCATTCCGGGCGGGCGCTACACCGGCGCGCTGGTGATGGGCGCGCTGTCGGCGCTGATCGTCGGCCCTTGCGTGGCCGCGCCGTTGGCGGGCGCACTGCTGTACATCTCGCAGACCGGGGACGTGGTGCTGGGCGGGTCGGCGCTCTTTGCAATGGCCTGGGGCATGGGCGTGCCGCTCTTGATCGTGGGCGCGTCCTCGGGCGCCTTGCTGCCCAAGGCGGGTCCCTGGATGGACGGCGTGAAGCGATTGTTCGGCATGCTCTTGCTGGGGACCGCCTGGTGGATGCTGATCCCTGTGGTGCCGACCTGGGTGCAGATGACGGGCTGGGCTTTCCTGGCTGTGGTTGCCGCGGTGATGCTGCGGGCGTTCGATGCCTTGCCCGATGGCGCGGGCGCCGCGCGCATGTTCGGCAAGGGCGTAGGCCTGTTGCTGGCGCTGGCGGCCGCGGCCTGGCTGATCGGCGCGGCCAGCGGCGGACGCGACGTGCTGCAGCCGCTGTCGCACCTTGCGGCGCGCGCCGATGCGCCCGCAGGCGTGGCGGCCAGCAGCGGCGAAGTGCATTTCCAGCGCGTGCGCAACAACGCCGAACTGGATGCCTTGCTGGCGCAAAGCCGTCAGCCGGTGATGCTGGATTTCTACGCCGACTGGTGCGTGTCGTGCCGCGAGATGGAGCGCTTCACCTTTACCGATCCGGGCGTCGCGCAGCGCATGTCGGGCATGCTGCTGGTGCAGGCCGACGTGACCGCGAACAACGCCGATGACCGTGCGCTGCTCAAGCGCTTCCGCCTGTTCGGTCCACCCGGCATCATGTTCTTCGAGCCGGGCGGCAAGGAGCTGCCCGAGGCGCGCGTGGTGGGCTTCCAGGATGCCAAGCGCTTCACCGAATCGTTGGACAAGGTGTTGCTGCGTTGAGCATCGCAGCCTTGCCGCAAGGCTGACTCGAAATACACAAAGGCCGCTGCGCGGATGCATCCATGCAGCGGCCTTTTGCCGCGTGGCGATATTGGGTTGCCGGTCCTAGCTCTGGCGCGTCGCGCGCACGTCGCGGTTCTGCCAGCCCAGTTCAGCCGAGATCGCGTCGGCACAGCGTTTGATGTCATCGATCAGCGGACTGGTCCAGCGTACGTCGAACACGCCGGCGGCGCCGATGGCGGTGATCACCAGCACCACGTTGCCGTTCGAGTCGAACACCGGCGCGCTCAGGCCGTTGATGCCGGGGATGGGATCGCCCATGGCGCGCGCGACGCCGCGCTGGCGGACTTCGCGCAGGGTCCGTTCGAACTTCTCCGTCTTGCCCAATGAAGGCACTGCGCCCAGGCGCAGATGGTCTTCGTGCAGCAGGCTTTCTATCTTCTTGGGTGGCAGCAACGCCGCGAACACCTTGCCCGTTGCCGTGTTGGTCAGCGACATGACCGTGCCGGTGCGCATGTTGACGTGAATGGGGTAGTTGGATTCGTGCAGATGCACGATGACTGGCCCCAGGTTGCCCAGCACTGCGATGGCGATGGTCTGTCCGGTTCTTTCGGCGAACTCGCGCGTCATCGGGATGGCGATCTTGATGGGATCGAGCCGGTGCAACGCCGCCAGCCCCAGCTGCAGCGCGAGCGGCCCCAACTCGTATTCGCCGGTGTTTGGGTCCTGCCTGACCAGGCCCAGATTGCCGTAGCTGACGAGATAGGCGTGGGCGTTGGCGCCCGACATGCCAGCGGCCTTCGCCAGCGCGCCCAGTGGTAGCGAAGACGAGTGTTCCAGCAGCGCCAGCAGGATCTTGCCGCCGACTTCGATGGACTGGATGCCGCGTCTGCGCGGCGGCGAGGCGGGAGCGTGATCGGCATTGCGCTTGCCGGAGCTGGGTCTGGTGGCCATTTTCTTTTATCGAATGAGGTTGCCTATGTTAGTACTTTCGCTAATCGTGAACCATATTGACATTATCAAATGCGTTCTCTACAGTCCAAAGAATAAGAAGGCTGCCCTGGTTTCGCGATCGGGAGCAAGCCGCCCCAAGGGTATGGAGACAACGTGGAAGATTCTCGTCAATACGACTGCGACGTGTTGGTGGTCGGGTCGGGCGCGTCGGGCATGGCAGCTGCAATCACCGCGGCAACGTCAGGCCTGAAGGTCCTTATCGTTGAAAAAGAGCCGCGCTTTGGCGGCTCCACCGCGCGTTCCGGCGGCTGGCTGTGGATACCGGGCACCTCGTTGGCCAAGGTGCAGGGCATCCATGAAACACCGGACGAAGGCCGCGCCTATCTGCGTCACGAAGCCGGCGACAGCTACAACGCCGAACGCGTGGATGCCTTTCTGGAGCAGGGGCCGCGCGCTGTCGACTTCTTCACGTCGAACACCGAAGTGCAGTTCGACATGCCGCTGGTGTTCCCCGACTATCACGCGGAAGCCCCCGGCGGAAAGCAGGGCGGACGTTCAATGGTGGCGCGGCCCTACGATGGCCGCAAGCTCGGCGCCCACGTCAGGGACCTGGCGCCCGCGCTGCCCGAGTTGACCGTGTTCGGCATGATGCTGGGCTCGGGCAAGGAGATCGTGCATTTCATGCGGGTCACGCGCTCGCTGGCCTCGGCCTGGTACGTGGCCAAGCGCCTGAGCCGGCATTTCCTGGATGTGGCCAAGCATGGCCGCGGCATGACGCTGACCAACGGCAATGCGTTGGCCGGCCGGCTGGCCGCCTCCGCGTTCAAGCTGGGCGTGCCTCTGTGGCTGAACGCGCCGGCCAGGTCGCTCATCATCGAAGATGGCGCCGTGCGCGGCGCGGTGGTGCAGCGCGATGGCGCGACCGTGCGCGTGCGCGCCGCGCGCGCCGTGGTGCTGGCTTCCGGCGGCTTTCCCTATGACATCGAACGCCGCAAGCAGCTGTATGCGCACGCACCCAACGGCACGGAACACTATTCGCCATCGCCCACGGGCAACAGCGGCGACGGGCTGCGCCTGGCCGAGAGCGCGGGCGGGCAGGTCAATACCGCCCTGCCCAATGCCGCGGCATGGGTGCCGGTGTCCGTGGTGACACGCAAGGACGGCAGCCCGGGCTACATGCCGCACTTCATCGACCGCGCCAAGCCGGGCGTCATCGCCGTCACGCGCAATGGCCGCCGCTTCACCAACGAAGGCAGTTCGTACCATGACTTCGTGCAGGAGATGGTGCGCGCATGCGAGGGACAGGGCGAGACCTGCGCCTGGCTGATCTGCGATCACAAGACCCTGCGCAAATATGGCCTGGGCAGCGTGGCGCCGTTCCCGTTGCCCATCAAGCGCTACCTGGACACAGGCTATCTGACTCGCGGTGCGTCGGTGGCGGAGCTGGCGCAGAAGACCGGCATCGATGCCGGCAGCCTGCGCCAGACGGTCGAAGCGTACAACCGCGAGGCCGCGCTGGGCCGTGATCCGCAATTCGGCAAGGGCAGCAAGGCCTACAACCGCTATCAAGGCGATGCGCTGCATGGCCCGAATCCCTGCGTGGCGCCCATCGTGAAAGGGCCGTATTACGCGATCAAGGTCATGATCGGCGATATCGGCACCTTCGCCGGCCTGAAGGTCGATGGCCAGGGCCGCGCATTGAACGAGCTGGGCGCGGTCATACCCGGCCTGTACGCCGTGGGCAACGACGCCTGCAGCATCATGGGAGGCAACTACCCTGGCGCGGGCATCACCTTGGGTCCGGCGCTGACCTTCGGTTACGTCGCGGGCCAGAGCATTGCAGCCGCCGGCAAGGCCGCTGCGCGCGAGCAAGCTGCGGACGCTTCCGCGCAGGCGGCCGCATGAGCGCCGCGACGGCGGGGCTGCTGCAGGGCAAGCTTGCCCTGGTGACGGGAGCGGGGCAGGGCAACGGACGGGCATTGGCGCTGGGCCTGGCGGCTGCGGGCGCGCGCGTGGTGGCGACCGACGTGCAGGCCGATAACGCCATGCAGACGGCAAGCGCCATCATCGCCGCGGGCGGAGAGGCCTGGAGCCACGCGCTCGACGTGACGGACCCCGAGGCATGCACGGCGATCGCGGCGCAGGTGCAGCTGGAAGTGGGGCCGATCGACGTGCTGGTTAACAACGCCGGCATCCTGATCCGCGAAGGCATAGACAGTCCGCGCGCCGCCGAGAACTGGCGTCGCGTGCTGGACGTGAACCTGAACGGCAGCTTCAACATGATCCACGCCTTCCTGGGGGCGTTGCGCGCCACGCGCGGCGTCATCATCAACGTGGGCTCCATCGCGTCGTTTGCCGGGGTGGGCGCGACCCTGGGCTATTCGCCGTCCAAGGGTGGCGTAAAGATGATGACGCAGGCCATGGCGCGCGACCTCGCGCCGGACGGCATACGGGTCAACGCCATTGCGCCGGGTGTCATCGAAACGCCGATGACGCAGTACACGCGGGACGATCCCGCCCGGCTGGCGAACTTCATGCAGCGCATTCCGCTGGGACGGGTGGGACAGCCCGAAGACCTGGTGGGCCCCGCCGTGTTCCTGGCTTCGCCGATGGCGCAGTACGTGACAGGCGTGTCCCTGCCGGTGGATGGCGGCTACCTCGCGGTATAGCGCCAGGCTCCACGGGCGAGGGACAGAAAAAAGAATCATCGACGTGCAGCACATCTGAAAAACACTGGAGACAACGATGAAAGCAGCGGGGATTTTTTCCACCTTGTCCAAGGCGGCCGCCTTGTGCGCGCTGGCCGTGGGCGCGCAGGCCTATGCCCAGGACATCAAGATCGGCTTCAACGGCGACCTGTCGGCTTCGCCGTCCGCGCAAAGCGGGCAGGCCGCGGTGCTGGGCCTGCGCACGGCCATCGACGACATCAATGCCAATGGCGGCTTGCTCGGACGCAAGCTGGTGCTGGTGGTTCGCGATGACTTGTCCCAGCCGCCCAAGTCGATCCAGAACATGACGGACCTGATCGACAACGAAAAGGTCGTGGCCATCGTCGGCCCCACCAACTCGGGCAACGCGCTCGCCTGGAAGCACATCCCGAACCAGAAGAAGATCCCCGTCATGGGCGCCATCGGTTCCGGCACCGACATCACCAAGCCCATGCGCGCAGGCGCCGACAACTACATGTTCCGCGTCGGCATGGTGGACCGCGAACAGGTCGATGGCGTGATCGGCTACCTGAAGAAGAATCCCAAGGTCAAGAACGTGGGCTTCATGATCGAGACGACCGGCTACGGCCAGAGCGCGCTCAAGGACCTGGAGGAAGTGGGCGCGGCGCAGGGCGTCAAGGCCGTCGCGGTCGAGAAGTTCGGCGTGGCCGATACCGACATGACCTCGCAGTTGAACAAGCTGAAGGCGGCGGGCGTGGACACGGTGGTGATCTGGGCGCAGAGCACGCCGATCGCGCACGTGTTCCGCAGCATGGAGAAGATCAACTGGTTCCCGCTGACGCTGACCTCGTGGGCGGCGGACAACATCGCGTTCTACGACACGGCGGGCAAGACGCTGTCGGAAAAGCCTTTTTTCCTGCGCACCATCACCGACAACCGCACGGCCGCGCAGCAGAAGCTGTATGACCGCGTATCGGCCAAGATGACCTCGCCCACCGCGTTCGGCTTTCTGGCGCATGCCTATGACGGCATGAATCTGCTGGGCATGGCGATCAAGCAGGCGAACTCCACCGATGGCGACAAGGTGCGCCTGGCGCTGGAGAACCTGGATGGCACCTACGAAGGCGCGATGAAGACCTACACCAAGCCGTTCTCGGCCACGGTGCATGACGCGCTGCTGGTAAGCGACTACAAGTGGGCGCACTGGCAGGACGGCAAGCTGGTGCCTTACGCGGATGACGTGACCGTCGCCGTCGCCAAGTAGCAGCAGGACAGCGACAGGCATAAGGGGCCATCATGTTGGCGACATTGTTGCAGGCGCTCGTCAGCGGGCTAGCCGTAGGGGGCGCGTATGCGTTGGTGGCGCTGGGCTTCAGCATCACGTTCACGACCACGCGCACGCTCAACTTCGGACACGGGGAATTCGTGTCCGTGGGGGCGTTCATCGGGGTAGGCGCCTTGTTCCTGTTTGCCGGCAAGCCGATCACTACCGCGGCCTTCACAGGCCTGGAACTGAGTGGTTGGGAGTACTTGCTGGCCGGGCTGGCGGCGGTGCTGGTGATGGGCTTGCTGGGCGTGCTGCTGTACGTGTTCGGCGTGCGGCCGTTCGCCTCGCGCCCGGGCATGGCCTGGGTCATGAGCACGCTAGGCTTCGGCATCCTGCTGCAGAGCGCCGCGTTCGCGGTCTGGGGACCCGCGCCGGTCACGGTGCCGGCGCCCTTCGGCGACGAGGTGATCCGCGTGTTCGGCGCGGGCGTGCGCAGCCAGGAACTGCTGCTGCTCGCCGTGGCGGTGGTGGTGATGGTGCTGTTCGACCGCGTCATGAACCGCACGGTGCTGGGCAAGGCGATGCGGGCCGTGGCCGCCAATCCCGCGGTCGCCAACCTGATGGGCATCAATGTGAACGCAGTGATGACCGGAGCCTTCTTCGCCAGTTCGGCGCTGGCCGGCCTGGCGGGTTTTCTGGTCGCGCCGATCACGTCGGCTTCGATATTCATGGGCCTGGCCATCGGGCTGAAGGGCTTTTCCGGCGCGATGATAGGCGGCCTGTCGAATCCGCGCGGCTGCGTGCTGGGCGGCTTCGTGCTGGGGCTGCTGGAGTCCTATGTGAACCTCTGGCAGTCGCAATGGCGTGAAGTGGCGATCTTCGGGTTGGTGATCCTGGTGCTGGCAGTCAAGCCCACCGGCCTGTTCGGCAAGCGTCTGGTGGAGAAGGTATGAAGCGGCACGGCCAGACCCTGATCGCCGTGGCGCTGGCGGCGGCGCTCGCCGTATTCGCCGCCCTGGTGGACAACGATTACTACCTGCGCATCGTATTCATGGCTTGCGTGTACTACCTGTGCGCGGCGGGCGTGAACGTGCTGGTGGGGTATGCGGGACAGAAGTCGCTGGGCCAGGCAGGCTTGTTTGCGGCCGGCGCCTATACGGCGGCCTTGCTGACCTCGCGTTGGCAAGTCGATCCGTGGCTGGCCCTGGCCGCGGCGCCGGTGGTGGCCGGCGTGTTCGGCGTGCTGATCGCCCTGCCGTCGCTGCGCGTTAAGGGGCCGTACCTGGCCATGGTGACGCTGGCTTTCGGCATCGTCATGGAGAAGATCGTCACAGAATGGGTGGACGTGTTCGGCGGCCCTTCGGGCCTGTTCGGCATCATGCCGTTGACCTGGGGCGGCAACCCGTTCACCAACCAACAGTGGGTGTGGTTCGCGCTGGTGCTGTGCGTGGCGACGCAGCTGCTGCTGCGCAACGTGCTGGACGGACGCTTCGGACGCGCATTGCTGTCGGTGCAGGCCGATGAGATCGCCTCGTCTTCCGTCGGGGTGCGCGTGTATCGCGCCAAGGTCATCGCCTTCGTGGTGGCGGCCGTGACCTGCGGCATCGCGGGCGCGCTGGTGGCGCAGCAGAACCAGTACATCAACTCGGATTTCATCGGCTTCAATCTGTCTATCTTCATTCTGCTGCTGGTGCTGTTCGGCGGGGCGGGCTCGAAGGCGGGGCCGGCCGTGGGAGCGATAGCGCTGACCATCATCGATGCGATGCTGGCGCGCTGGCCGTCGGTGCAGCATTTCTTCTACGGCGCGTTGCTGCTGTTCGCGCTGTACTTCATGCCGGGCGGCGTGATGGGTCTGTTCTCGCGCCGCGCGCGCCGGGTCGCGGATGCGCGGCCGCAAGGCGGCGGCAGCGAGGCGGCGGCGCCGGCCATGGCCAAGCCGGCGGTTGCGGCGCAGGAAGAGCTGCTGTTGGTGGTCGAGAGCCTGTCCAAGGCCTATGGCGGGGTGAAGCCGGCGCAGGACATTTCCTTCTGCTTGCGGCGCGGCCACGTGCACGCCCTGATCGGACCGAACGGCGCGGGCAAGAGCACGCTTATCAACATGCTCAGCGGCGTGGTGCTGCCGGACGCGGGCGTGGTCCGCTTCCAGGGCACGGACATTGCGGGCGAGCGGCCGCACGTCATCTGCAAGCTGGGCATAGGCCGCAGCTTCCAGAACCTGCGCCTGTTCGGCGAGCTGTCGGTGCTGGACAACGTGCTGCTGGGCCGCCACAGCCGCATGAAGAACGGTTTCTGGGCATCGCTGCTGGGTCTGCCGAGCGCACGCGCCGAGGAGCGCCGCGCGCGCGAGCACGCCTATCGGCTGGTGCGCATGGTGGGCCTGGAGCATCTGGCCGACACGCCGGCGGGCAGCCTGCCGTATGGCCTGCAGCGGCGCGTGGAACTGGCGCGCGCATTGGCGACGGAGCCGACCCTGCTGCTGCTGGACGAACCGGCGGCTGGGCTGAACCCGCAGGAGACCGCGGAGCTGGGCGAGCTGCTGGTGCGCATCGGCGCATCCTGCGGCATCACGCTGTTGATGGTCGAGCACCACATGGATCTGGTGATGGCGATTTCCGATCACGTGATCGTGCTGGACTACGGCATCAAGATCGCCGAGGGCAAGCCCGCCCAGGTGCAGGCGGACAAGCGCGTGATCGAGGCGTATCTGGGAACCGGCATGGCCTGAGGCCAGGCCATAGGCATAGGAACAGGCCGCAAGACGATGCTGAAACTAGAATCCGTGCAGATTTCGTATGGCGCCATCCAGGCGGTGCGCGATGTGTCGCTGGAGATCCGCGCGGGCGAGATCGTGACCATCATCGGCGCCAACGGCGCGGGCAAGAGCACCTTGCTGAAGGGCGTGGCGGGCCTGGAGCCCTTGCAGGGCGGACGCGTGACCTTCGACGGGCGCGACATCACGCAGGTCGCGGCGCATCAGCGCGTGGGCCTGGGCCTGGCGCTGTCGCCGGAAGGGCGCGGCGTGTTCGCGGACCAGACCGTCTACGACAACCTGGTGCTGGGCGCCTACATCCGGCGCAGGGACCCCGCGGCAGTGGCCGAAGGCGTGGAGCGCGGCTACCGGCTGTTCCCGCGGCTGCGCGAACGGCGCGAGCAGCTGGCCGGCACCTTGTCGGGCGGCGAGCAGCAGATGCTGGCGATGGCGCGCGCCCTGATGAGCGAGCCGCGCCTGCTGTGCCTGGACGAACCCTCGCTGGGGCTGGCGCCTTTGATCGTGCAGGACATCTTCGCGGCGATCTGCAAGCTGCGCGACGACGGGCTGACCATCGTGCTGGTGGAGCAGATGGCCAACCAGGCGTTGGGCGTGGCGGACCGGGCCTATGTGCTGGAGACCGGACGCATCACGTTGAGCGGCTCGGGCGCGGAACTGCTGCGCGACCCCAACGTACGGGCGGCGTATCTCGGCGCGCATTGAGTCCAGGCCCCAGGCGCGATACCATGTCCGCGGCGCCGCGTGGGCGGCGCGTCCCATTTTCCTTCCAGGCCGGCGCCCGTGACGTCCCCGACAGTTGATGCAAGCCAGGACCGCACCGGTCTTATCTATCTTCAATTGATGTTCGTCATGGCCACTTGGGGCCTGAACATCGTCTCGGTCAAGTACCTGACGCTGCACATGGATGTGCAGGCCCTGGCGGCCGTGCGCATCGTCATCGCGTTCATCACCGTCACCCTCATCATCAAGGCCCGCCGGGGCCGCATTCCGCGGCTGGGTCGCGCGGAGTTGGGCTGGGTCGCGCTGGCGGGCTTCCTGGTGGTGTATGCGCACCAGATGGCGCTGGTGACGGGACTGCGGGTGTCCTCGGCCGCGAACGGCACGCTCATCATGGCGACCAGCCCTTTGCTGTCGGCGCTGCTGGCAGCCATCTTCTATCGCGAGAGGCTGACGCTGGTGCGCATTTCCGGCGCCTTGCTGGGCCTCTTGGGCGTGGGCATGGTGGTGGTCGGCAGCGGCGCGCGGATCGGCCTGACGGGCTGGGGCGATGCCATCGTGTTCGTGGCGGTGCTGGTGTTCGTCTGCGGCGGGCTGGTGATCCAGCGCATGTCGCGCAGCATGGATCCGCTGGGCATGCTCTGGTACATGTACCTGGCCGGTGGCCTGATGCTGGTGGTGCACGCGGCGCTGACGCCCGCGACCTATCAGGGCGATACCTGGCAGATGACGTGGTGGCCGTGGCTGGTGCTGCTGTTTTCGGCGGTGATCGCCTCGGGCGTCAGCAACATCGTCTGGAATGCCGGCATTGCGCGGCTGGGCATCAGCCGCGCCGCCTTGTTCGTGAACTGGCTGCCGATCTTCGGCCTGCTGTTCGCGGCCCTGTTCCTGGATGAGCACGTCACGCCCACGCACGTCGCGGGGCTGGCCTGCGTGCTGGGGGGAACCTGGCTGGGATTGCGGCGCGGGGCGCCGGCGGCGGGCCGCAATGCGGCCGCCAAGACCTGATCCGCGGCAAGCGTCGCGGCCGGCCGGTACAGGCCCGGCCGGCGATGCCGCAAGCGCTTAACGCTGGCTCTTCAGCAGCTTCGCGGCTTCGATCGCGAAGTACGTCAGGATGCCGTCGGCGCCGGCGCGCTTGAACGCCAGGAGCGCTTCCATCATGACCTTGTCGTGGTCCAGCCAGCCGTTGGCGGCGGCGGCCTTGATCATGGCGTACTCGCCGCTGACCTGGTAGGCGAAGGTAGGCACGCGGAACGTGTCCTTGACCCGGCGCAGCACGTCCAGGTAAGGCATGCCGGGCTTGACCATGACCATGTCGGCGCCTTCCTGCAGGTCGGCCGCGACTTCGCGCAGGGCTTCGTCGAGGTTGCCCGGATCCATCTGGTAAGCCATCTTGTTGGACTTGCCCAGGTTGGTGGCCGAGCCCACGGCGTCGCGGAACGGGCCGTAGAAGGCGCTGGCGTACTTGGCGGAGTAGGCCATGATCTGCGTGTGGATGTGGCCGTTGGCTTCCAGCGCGCGACGCACGGCGCCGATGCGGCCGTCCATCATGTCGCTGGGGGCGACCATGTCGACGCCGGCCTCGGCTTGCGTGAGCGCCTGCTTGACCAGGATTTCGACGGTGGCTTCGTTGATGACGTAGCCGTTGTCGTCGATGACGCCGTCCTGGCCGTGGCTGGTGTAGGGGTCCAGCGCCACGTCGCACAGAATGCCGAGTTCGGGGACCTGCTTCTTCAGTTCACGCACCACGCGCGGGATCAGGCCGTTCGGGTTGGTGGCTTCGATGCCGTCGGGCGTCTTGAGCGAGGGGTCGATGGCGGGGAACAGCGCCAGCACGGGAATGCCGAGTTCCACGCATTCGCGGGCCACCGGCAGCAGCGTGTCCAGCGAATAGCGGACCACGCCCGGCAGCGACGGCACGGCCTGTTGCAGGCCGGTGCCTTCCGCCACGAACACGGGGTAGATCAGATCGTTGACCGTCAGGGCGTTCTCGCGCACCAGGCGGCGGGTGAAGTCGTCGCGGCGCAGGCGGCGCGGGCGGGATACCGGGAATTCAGGGGAGATGATCTGCGGGTTCATGGTACGACCTTGGGTGAAATCCAGTTTTCTATATGCGCGCCGGCCTCTTCCAGGCCGATGCGTTCGGGCGCCGAGAAGGGGATGGTGTGCAAGGCGCCGATGTCGGCCAGGTCCTTGCGCACGGAGAACACGGTGCGCATGCGCTGGCCGTAGGGCAGCTTGTCGGCCTTGGTCAGCAGCGCCAGCACCGGGCGTCCGGTGGGGGCGATGAAGTTGGCGAGGCGGCGGTCCAGTTCGGTGACGCCGCGGCGGATGTCGATGAGCAGTACGATGCCGACCAGCGATTCGCGGTCACGCAGGTAGCCGCCCAGGATGTCGGCCCACTTTTCCTTTTCGTTGCGGGCCACGGAGGCGTAGCCGTAGCCGGGCAGGTCGACGAGATAACCGATGTGGCCTTCCGGATCCAGGGGGTCGGGCAAGCCGAACATGTTGATCAAGCGCGTGCGGCCCGGCGTCTTGCTGGAGAAGGCAAGACGACGCTGGTTGCACAGCACGTTGATGGCCGTGGATTTGCCGGCGTTGGAGCGGCCGACAAAGCAGACCTCGGGAGCGCCGGCGGCCGGCAACTGGTCGAGGCGAGCCGCGGAAGTGAGGAAAGAGGCGCGATGTAGGAGGGACACGGGTGGCTTTGGATACGGTTGGTTTCGAGCCCTATTGTATAATCCGGCGTTTGCAACAGTGGTCCCCGTGCGCGGAGCCGTCTTTTTTGCTTACTGTTTGGCTTGCTGATCGCTTTATCCGGCAAGCTCGCAGCAACATCGCAGGCAGGAAGGCAAAACAGGTTCGATACGGTATTCCAGGGTGTGCGGGCAGGCGTGGGCGCCTTTTTGCGCCTTGATCGATGCGATCGTCGAGGTCTTCATGAAGCGTGTGCTGTCCCGGATGTTGGTTGCGAGCGGGCTGTTGCTCGGCGCCTCCGCCTTATCTACTACGAGTTTCGCCGCCGAAGGCGCCGCGGGCCCGGTAAAACCAGATGCCGCCAAGGGCGGACAGCTGTTTGACCAGGGTGATGCGGCCAGGGGCATCATCGCCTGTGCGTCCTGTCATGGCGCGGCGGGCAATAGCACCATCCCGGTGAACCCCAATCTGGCCGCGCAGTCCCACGAGTACCTGGCCAAGCAATTGGCGGACTTCCAGATCAAGCCTGGCGCCAAGCTGCCAGTGCGCAATGGCGCGGGCGGCAATCCCACCCCGATGACGGCCATGGCGCAGAACCTGACGCCCGCCGACATGCAGAACATCGCGCTGTACCTGGCGCAGCAGCCGCTCAAGGAGCCCGCCACGGCCGGCCAGGAGAAGCTGGTTGATCTGGGTCAAAAGATCTGGCGCGGCGGTTTGCCGGATCGCAAGGTTCCGGCCTGCGCCTCGTGCCATTCTGCCAATGGCGCGGGCATTCCCAGCCAGTACCCCCGGTTGTCGGGCCAGTTCCCCATGTACATTGAAGAGCAGCTGAAGCTGTTCCGCAGCGGCGACCGCAAGAACGACGTCATGTTCGCGATCGCGGACCGCATGTCGGACGCCGACATCAAGGCCGTGTCGGACTACGCCGCCGGTCTGCGGTAGGCGCCAGCCAGCCACGCGCGCGGCTGGTCCGCGTTCTGCAAACTCAGCGCAGCGGAACCTGGTTCCGCCGCGCGTTGTCTATGAGGGGGGTAGCCGATAGCGCGGCCCCCCTTTTTTCATGAATTCGACCCGTACACACTCCCGTCCTTCCCTGCGCAGCCTGCCCGGCGATTTCTTCGAATTGCTGGGCTCGATGCGTTTCGCCGTCAGCCTGCTGATGTTCATCTGCGTGGCGAGCCTGGTGGGAACGGTCTTGCAGCAGAACCGCTCGTCCAACAATTACATCGACCAGTTCGGGCCGTTCTGGTTCGAAGTGTTCGACAAGTTCTCCATCTGGCACGTCTACAACAGCTGGTGGTTCCTGCTGATCATGGGGTTCCTGGTCGTGTCGACCTCGGTCTGCCTGATCCGCAACGCGCCCAAGATGCTGCGCGATGCCCGTTCGTTCCGCGAGCACGTGCGCGCCAGCAGCCTGCGCGCCTTCCCGCACCGGGTGGAAACCGAAGAGCCCACCGACGTGCCGCAGACGGCCGCGGGCCTCAAATCCCTGCTGGGCCGGCTGGGCTATGCCGTACGCGAACGCCAGGACGCGGACGGCGTGCTGCTGGCGGCCAAGAAGGGCAGCGCCAACCGCCTGGGCTATGTGTTCGCCCACGCGGCCATGGTCATCATCTGTATCGGCGGCTTGCTGGACAGCGAGTTGCCGGTGCGCCTGCAGGTCATGTTCGGCGGCAAGAAGCCCATCGTCGAGAACATGCTGATCTCGGAAGTGCCGGAAAGCGGCCGCCTGTCGGTCGACAACCCGAGTTTCCGCGCCAGCGTGCTGGTGCCGGAGGGCGGTCAGGCCAGCACGGCAGTCGTGATGGTAGGCGACGGCGCCCTGTTGCAGCCCATGCCCTTCACGCTGAAGCTCAAGAAGTTCGTGGTCGACTATTACTCCACCGGCATGCCCAGCCGCTTCGCCAGCGAGGTCGAGGTCACCGACCCGGACACCGGCAAGAGTTTCGACTCCACCATCGAGGTCAACGAGCCGCTGCGCTTCAAGGGCATGACGGTCTACCAGTCCAGTTTTGACGACGGCGGCAGCGCGGTGACGCTGAAAGGCTACCCGCTAGTAGGATCTGACGCCGCTACCTTCGCGGTTGACGGCACGGTGGGCAAGACCAGCGAAGTAACCGCTCACACTGCCCGCGGCGCGCGCAGCATGGGCATCGAGATTACGGCCCTGCGGCCCATCAACGTCGAGGATCTGACCGGGGGCGCGCCCAAGGGCGGCAACCAGAGCTTCGCCGACCATGTCGCGTCGGTATCCGGCAGCGCCGCGGGCAAAAAGAACGAAAACCTGCGCAACGTCGGCCCCAGCGTCGAGTACAAGCTGATCGATGACGCCGGCCAGGCCCACGAATTCCAGAATTACATGTTGCCCGTCGAGCTGGACGGCGCCGCCGTGTTCCTGGCCGGGGTGCGCAACAACGCCTCCGAGCCGTTCCGCTACCTGCGCATTCCGGCCGACGACGACAGCTCGATCGCCGAATTCATGCGCCTGCGCGCGACGCTGGCCGACCCCGCGGCGCGCCAGGAAGCCGCGCGCCGCTTCGCGGAACGCAACAGCCCTGCGGGGACGGATCGTCAGCCGCTACAGACGGCCGCCGAGCGCGCCCTGGAAACCTTCTCCTCCGGCGGCTTGCAAGCCGTGGCGGCGTTCCTGCAGGCCAATACGCCGCCGCAGGACCTGGAACGGGCAGCCGACGTGGTGATCCGCCTGATCGGCGCCAGCATGAACGAACTGCGCGCCATCGAGCGCGAGCGCGCCGGCCTGCCACCCGTGGCCACCGAGGGCCCGGAGGCCGAACGCGCCGCCGTCTGGTCGCGCCTGTCCGTGGCCGCGCTGTCGGACCTGACCGTCTACCCGGCGCCGGTGTTCCTGTCGCTGGCGGACTTCAAGCACGTGCAGGCCAGCGTGTTCCAGGTCAGCCGTACGCCCGGCAAGAACACCGTCTACCTGGGCAGCCTGCTGCTGGTCCTGGGCGTGTTCTCGATGTTCTATATTCGAGACCGCCGCATCTGGATCTGGATCAAGCCGCAAGGCGGCGGCAGCAGCGTCCTGGCGGCCATGACGTCCCAGAAGCGTACACTCGACTTCAACCAGGAGTTTGAACGCTTCAAGCAGGCGCTGCTGCGCCAGAAGAGGTCTTAAGGTTTCCTATGTCCACTACGACCACCACGCATCCCTCCTCGCCGCAGTCGCTGGCAGCCTCGCCGGACCAGCTCTGGCAGGACGCCTTGTCCGAAACCGGCGATGGCCGCGCCCAGCGCGGCAGGCCTGACTGGACCGACATCGTCTTCTTTTTGTTGCTGGCAGTGGGTGCGGGCTTCGCGCTGACCCGCTACAGCAACGCGATGGACTATTACGAGAAGATCATCCTGTGCGGCACCGTGCCGGTGCTGGCCTGGATGGGCTGGTTGTGGCGTCCGCTGCGCCACCTGATGGTCGCCTGTGCCATCGCGGCCGGACTGGCGCTGATGCTGTACGGCAACGACCTGGCCCGCGCCGAGCAGGTGTTCTTCCTGAAGTACCTGTTCTCCTCGCAATCCGCCATCCTGTGGATGTGCGCGCTGTTCGCGCTGGCCATGGTCTGCTACTGGATCGGCTTCTTCAGCCCCACGGCCGCCTGGCTGGGCACGGCGTTGAGCTGGGGCGCGGTGTTCGCCGGCGTCACGGGCCTTTTGGTGCGCTGGCGCGAAGGACACCTGATGGGCCCGGACCTGGGCCACATCCCGGTCAGCAACCTGTATGAAGTGTTCGTGCTGTTTGCGCTGATCACGGCGCTGTTCTACCTCTACTACGAACGCAAGTACGCCACGCGCGCGCTGGGCGGCTTCGTGATGCTGGTGGTGACGTCGGCCGTGGTGTTCCTGCTGTGGTATTCGTTCACGCGCGATGCCGGGCAGATCCAGCCGCTGGTGCCGGCGCTCAAGAGCTGGTGGATGAAACTGCACGTGCCCGCCAACTTCATCGGCTACGGCACCTTCTCGCTGGCCGCCATGGTGGGCTTTGCCTACCTGGTCAAGCAGCACGGCCAGACCACGTCCTGGGCCAAGCTGGCCCCGCTGTTCGTGCTGGGCGTGCTGTTGTGCGCCGAGCCCATGGTGTTCCGCACCGACGGCCTGTCGGCCACCTGGATGCTGTATTTCGGCGTGGGCGCGGTGATCGTGGGCGCCATCCTGCTGGGACGCCGCCGCATCGCAGCGGCGCTGCCCTCGCTGGAAGTGCTGGACGACATCATGTATCGCGCCATCGCGATCGGCTTCGCGTTCTTCACGGTCGCCACCATCCTGGGCGCGCTGTGGGCGGCCGACGCCTGGGGCGCGTACTGGCAGTGGGACCCCAAGGAAACCTGGGCGCTGATCGTCTGGCTCAACTATGCGGCCTGGCTGCACATGCGCCTGATCAAGGGCCTGCGCGGCACCATGGCGGCCTACTGGGCGCTGATGGGCCTGCTGATCACCGGCTTCGCCTTCCTGGGCGTGAACATGTTCCTGTCCGGGCTGCACTCCTACGGCGAGCTGTAGTCGCTGACGGCCTGTTCAGGCCTTCAGCACGACCATCACGGGCTGGGGCGAGTACACCTTGACGCCGGGCGCATTGATGGTGTTCTGCAGGGTCAGGCTGGTCATGCGGACGATGGGCGCGCCGCGCACCAGCATGGTGAACGCGCCCGTCATGTAGCGCGACTGTCCCATGAAGGTCTGCGAGATCAGGCCACCGCCCACGCCGGCGGTATCGCCCAGCGTGACGGGTATCAGCGTGGCCATGTTGTGCACGGGCGCGGCCATCAACCATACATTCCAGACCACGGGGATACCCATGGACGACGTCGCCGTGTCGATGTGCGGCACCGGCGGCACCGGGGTCTTGCAGACGTCGGGTACGCCCACGGCCAGGCTGGGCAATTGGCAGACTGCGAGCATATTGATCTCCTTGTGCGGCGAGGGGGCGGCGATGCCGCGTGGGGTCAAAGGGGGGCGCGTCCGGCTGACCAGAGTTCGGCTTCAAGCAGGGGCGCGTCGTTTTCGATGATGCCGCGGCGCTGCGTCCAACGCGCGCCGTGCGTCAACGCGCGATGCATGCGCGTGCGCAGGAACGTGGCGTCGCGCAGGTCGGCCCCGCCCAGGTCGGCCAGCGAGAAATCGGCGTCGGTCAGGTTGGCGCCGCGGAAATCGGTGTCGGCGCAGCGCGCGCGCTGGAAGACGCACAGCGACAGGCTGGCGCCGCGCAAGGACGCGCCGTCCAGCGTCGCCTCGGCCCAGATGGCGCCGTCGAAACGGCCGCCCTGCAGGTCGGCGCCGCTCAGGTCGGCCTGAGGGAACAAGCACTGTGGGGCCGACGCGCCAGCGAAGCGCGCGCCGCGCAGCGTTGCGCCCTTGAAGCCGGCCTGGCGCAGGTCGGCATTGCGGAAGTCCGCGCCGTCCAGCTGGCTGTCGGTGAAATGGCAGAGCGGGTAGGCTTGCGAGGAGAAGTCCTGCGCCGTCAGATCGCATTCGATGAACATGGTGCTTTCCGCGCTGGCGCCCGCCAGCACGACGCTGCGCAGGTCCAGCTGGTGGAGCAGGGTGTAGCTCATCCGGGCCTGAGACAGGTCGGCACGCGCAAGCGCGCCGCGCGAGAACACCGAGCGCTCCACGCGGGCGGAACGGAAGGAGGCCGCTTCGAGCGAGGTGGAGTTGAAAGCCGCTTCCCGCAGCTCGGCCCCTTCCAGGCTGGCCTGTCCCAGATCGCATTCGGTGAAGCTGACGCCATGGGCGTGGCTGCGGTCCAGCACCGCGCCGCGGGCCTGGCAGCGAAACAGCCGGGCCATATCCAGATTGGCGTCCGCGGCGTCCACGCCAGCCAGCACGCAGTTGAGGAATTGGCTGTCCTGCAACTGGCAACCGCTCATCCTGGCGCCGCTCAAATCCACCTGATCGAAGAACGCGCCCGCCAGGTCCAGGCCGCGCAGGTCCTGGCCCGCCAGGCTGAGGTGCGCTATCGGCTCGCCGTGGCGCACCTGGTCCAGCAACTGGTCCAGATTCATGCGGCGTTCTCCGGCTGCCGGGCCGGCCAGAGCTTGGCGCCCTGGGTATGGGCGTCGTCCAGCCCGGTGCTGCCGTCCATCTGCGCCTGCGCGACATCGGCGCGAAAGAGGTTGGCGCCGGTCAGGTCGGCGCGCAGCAGGATGGCCTTGCCGAGCAGGCTGTTGATCAGGTTGGCGTTGCGCAGCCGCGCGCCGGTGAAATCGGCGCGCACGAAGTGGGTGTCGGGGACGGCCACGCCGCTGAGGTCTGCTTCCCGCAGGCTGCAGTTCGAAAAGTCACTGGCGGCAAGTTGCGCGCCACGCAAGTCGGCGCGATCGAGCATCGCGCCACGCATGCTGCCCACCTTGAACTGCATGCCGCGCAGGCATGCGCCGGCAAGCGCTACGCGTCCCGCGTAGGCGCAGCCATCGAGCGTGGCGTTCTCCAGGCTATGGCGGCCCGAAAACTCCACGTCCATGAAGCTGACGCGCAGCAGGTCCGCGCGGGAGAAATCGGCGTTCGCCATCGTTCCCTGCATGAACACGCACTGATTCAAGCGCGCTTCGTGAAAGCGGCAATCCTCGAAGGCGGCCATCATTGCGGCCCATTGTTCGAATGACGCGCCGCTCAGGTCGCAACCGCGCAAGCGCGCCTGATGCAGGCGTCCCAGCAGCCAGACGCTGCCGGCAAAGCTGCAATCCTCGCAGCTGGCATGGTCCCAGATGGTCTCCGTGATGCGGCTTTCGGTGAAGTCCGTCTGCACGCATTGCGTGCGGCCCAGGTTCGCGCGCGACATGTCGGCGCCGCGCACGCTGGCGCGCGTCAGGTCGGCGCCGGCCAGCACGGCGTCGGCGAGGTTGCAGCCGTCCAGCCGCGCGCCGGCGAGCCGGGCGCCGGCCAGGATGGCGCGCTGGAAGTCGACCCCGGAAAGATCCATGCCGCTCAGGTCCGCGCCGGTCAGGTTCATGTCCCGGCAATCGCGATCGCCTTTCAGGCGCGCTTCCAGCTTCATGCGCGTGCGCCGTGCGCGCAACGGCGGCATGGGCGGGGGCGGCGCGAACTGATGCGCCGATTGCTGATAGGCCTGATGCACCTGCGGGCCCAGGGTTTGGCTGAGCGATGGCGGCGAATCTGCGGCTTGCTGTACGCCGCGCTCGGCCTGCGCGTGAGGGTTGGCATCGAAGTCGGCGATGTGCCGCTTCACCACGCGCGGGTCGAAGCCGGCGGGAAGCTTGCCGTCATCTTCCAGCTTGCGCAGCGCGTCCACGTCGACGCCCGAGACCGCGGCCATGGACGGCAGGTTGGGATCGGCCAGCGCGCGCGCGGCGGGTCCGCCGGACAGGCGTTTGGCCTCTTCCAGCTCCTGCTGCATGCGCAGGATGGTCTGAGGCAGGTCGGCCAGGTCCGGCGCCTTTGACGCCGGCTCCAGGGGAACCATGTACAGGTCGGGATCCAGGCCCTGGGCGAGCAGCGATTCGCGCTCGCGGGCATGCCGCCGTGCCGCGCCGGCATGGAGGTTGCGGTTCGACGGCCGCTGGACCGTGGCTTCCATGGCCGCCTGCGGCAGCTCGCCGCAAATGTCTTCCGGCACGAGCTGGGCATCCAGCAGGGCATGGACCGCGCCGAGCTCGGTCTCGAGGCGCTGTCCCATCACCGTCTGGTAATGCGCCATGTCGCGCGCCTGGCCGGCGTGTTCCAGCGCGGGCATGATGTGCAGGATATCGGCGGCGTCATCTTCGCGCACCGGCAGCGCGCCGTGCCAGATCAGCGCCAGCTGCGCGCGGTCGGGGAAGAACCAGGCCGTGGTCAGGCGCAGCGCGACTTCTTCAAGCGCGTTGCCGTCGGTCTGGCGGCTGACGAAGCAGCGGGCGCGCCAGTCGGGCAGGCGGCCCCGCAGTACCTCGTGTTCAGGGTGCATGTTCCACAGCTCAAAGTCGGCGCCGCCAGCAAGCGCCGAATTGGCGGGGCCCCATTGGTCGGGCGGCGCGGCATTGAAGAAGCGCCAATCCATGTCGGACGCGAAACCCGGGAAGTCATGCTCCAGCCACTGCTGGCCATACTGGCGGCCCAGCAGCGCGGCCCGTTGCGGCCAGTCCATGGGCATGGCCGTAAAACCGGCGGGGGCGACGCGCTGGGAGGGCGACGCGACGCGCTCCTGCGGGTGCTCGATGTTGGGCAGCCGGCGCACGCGCACGCCGTTGACGTCTTCTTCCTGCGCGCCGATGCCCAGCGGGTTCTCCGCGCAGCCGGGGCCGCCGTAGGCGCGGCTCCAGTCCAGACGCATGCGCTCGAAGGGCTGGGGGGCGGTGGCCTTGCCATCAAGCCAGTAGCGGTCGCCGAAGACCAGCAATGATTTGTCGATCGCGCCCACCTTCAGGCGCACGGCGCAGGCGCCGGGACTCGCGGGATCATGCGGGTAGGCGTGGCCCGCGACCAGCACCTCCGGACATAGCTTGGGCGTGGCCAGGTCCAGCAGGCCGCCGGCTTCGGCGCCGGCCAGCTTCCACAGTTCCTGGTCCATGAGCAACGTGGGCGCCTGCGCGATATCGACCAGCGCGAAAACCGCCACGCCCAGCACGTCGCGGCGCTGCCAGCGGTAGGGGCGGGTAAGCAGGCCCAGGCGGAACGGCTTGATGGTCTTCATGGCTATCCGGTGGCCTGGTCCACGACAACCTCCCGGGTCGCGGGATCGACCCGCACCTGTATGGTCTTGCCGGCGCTGAAATCGGCCAGGTGCAGGGGCGACAGCGGCACGCTGAGCGTGCGCGACAGGGCGGGCGTGGCGCTGGTGGCGGCGACCTCCAGGTCCAGTTCGATGATGAAGTACACGGTGTCGCCGATGCGGCGCCGCGTGTCGCGCGCCGCAGTCACCCGCGCGGTGCCGGGCAGTCCGCTGGCGCGCAAGCCGTCCTGCCGCCGCACTTGCTTGCGTCCCGCCGCGCGGCGTTGGCGCTCGCGCCACAGCATGTACGCCGCTTGCGCCAGGGACAGCAAGAGGCCCAGCCACACCCACTTGGCCCAGCCGGGCCATGCATCGATGAAGTCGGACATGGCGGCCTTAGATGATGCTCCAGAGGCCGGCCATCGACGCGCGCAGCGGGACCTGTTCAGCCTTGACACCATCGTAGGCGTAACTCGAGCCGGTGGTGCGGTAGGACACTACCTGTCCGATACTGCTGACGATGGCATAGTTGGTGAACGACGTATTCAGCATGACCGTCGTGCGGAACAGCGCCATGCGATGCATGCCGAATTCCGCCTTGGCCACCGCCAGGCCGATGGAGAAGGGCGTGGCCTGCAGCCAGCTCTTCTTGGAAAGATCCTTGACGTTGGCGGCGTCCATGACGACGTCGGCGGGCGTCTTTAAAGTGATGTTGCCATCGGCCTTGACCAGCACGGTGGATCCTGTCGACTCCATGTCTATCTTGCCCTTGGCTTTGAGATCCATGGTGGACGTTTCGGACTCCACGTGCATCGCGGTCTTGGCCTTGACGTCCATGTTCGCGTCGGTGGAAAGCACCTCGACCTTGCCCTTGGCCTTCTCGGTGAGCGCGCCGGTCTTGACGTGATGGAGCGAGTCGCCTTCGTTCACGTAGACCTGCTCGCCATTCTTCAAGGTTTCCTTGAAGAGTCCCGTGATCTCGCGTTCCTCGCCCTTGGCCGCGACCGTCGTCTTCAGGCCGTTGTCGAATTTCTCGTCCATCAGGCCGTCTTTCACGTTGACCGTGCGCGATGCCTTGACGGTGTATTCCTCGTGTCCCTTCACGAACACGTCGCGCGTCTTTTCGACGTGCAGCTTGTCGGTGCCGGTGACCTTGATGTCGCGGTTGCCGCCGATCTTGGTGGTGTCGTTGTCGCCGATGGTGGTGGTGCGGTTCTCGTCGGTCGAGTGGAACTCGTTGGCCTCCACTTCGGTGCACAGTTCGCGTTCCGCGTGCAGCCAGATGCGTTCGCTGCCGCTCTTGTCCTCGAACATGAGCGCGTTCGCCGTCGCCGGCGTGCCGCTCTTGGAGCGGCTGAGAAAACCGCTTTGCGTGGCATTGTCCGGCAGGTCCCAGGGCGGCAGATTGTTGGCGTTGAAGACGCGGCCGATCACGATGGGGCGGTCGGGCTGGCCGCCGATGAAGTCGACGATCACTTCATCGCGCACGCGCGGCAGCTGGATCCCGCCAAAGCCGCCGCCGGCCCAGGGGCTGGACACGCGCACCCAGCACGAGCTGTTCTCGTCCTTCTTGCCGTAGCGGTCCCAATGGAACTGCACCTTGATGCGGCCCATCTTGTCCGTCCAGATTTCCTCTCCTTCCTTGCCCACTACCGTGGCGGTCTGTGGGCCATGGGTGCGAGGGACGGGAGTCACGCGCGGCGCGCGGAACTGGGTGCTGGACGGCAGCACGACGAATTCCAGGTCGAAGTCGCCGGGATCGGGCTGGCCGCTGGCATAGCCTGTTTCACGGATCCGGTAGTAGGTGCTGACGACGAGGTACTCGCGGTTCTCGGCCTGGCGCGGATGATTGCGCAGCGTGAAGAGATGGCCCGTGGCCAGCCCGCGGGCGTTGGAGCCGCCTGCGCTCTGCTCCTTTCGGCATTGCAGGTCTTCAAGCCGCACGCGGGTGTAGTGCTCCGCGTCATCGGGGTTGGTGTAGCCGCCTTGCCATTCGTACATTTCCAGGTCGCCGTGATCGTGGGCGCCGGGGTTGTTGCGGCGCGCTTCCAGGCTGGCGGCGGGCGTGAGCGGGTGATAGTCCGTGGTGGCAAAGGCGCCGGGCGTGATCTGTTCGGCCACTTCCCATTTGTAGACATGGTCTTCGCGCGGGATGGTGATGCGGTCCGGCCCGTAATAGGGAATCTGCTCGTAGCCGGAGACGGGCTCGTGCTGCGTGATGTCGTCGGTGAGGACCAGGGTGTGCTTGCCCTTGTCGTGCTTGAACCAGAAGTAGATGCCCTCGTGCTCCATCAGGCGGCTGATGAAGGCGTAGTCGGTTTCCTGGTACTGGACGCAGTATTCCCAATTGCGGTAGCTGTCCACCAGCTTGAACTCGATGGGATAGTCGTAGTCCTTCAGCACTTCCCGGATGACGTCGGGCACGCTCTTGTTCTGGAATATCTTGTTGTCCGAGGTCTGGGTCAGGTACCAGAGCCACGGCCGCACCGTGGCGCGGTAGATGGTGTAGCGCGAGGTGTTGTTCTCGCGGCCTACCAACGCGCAACGCGTGATGTGTCCGCTGAGATAGCGCGGCGCGGCGGACCCGGTTTCGATCTCCAGCGTCAGCGGCTTGCCCAGCAGCGACTTCATGTCCAGCGAATAGGATTCCGAGACCAGTTCGATCTCCAGCTCGTACAGCTGCGAAAGGCTCTCGGCGCCGTGCATGGCGCGGAACTTCAGTTGTTCCGGCGGCAGGGGCGTATGCGCCTTGACGACACGTTCGCTGGGCACGTTGCGGTCCATCTCACCGTCTCCTTATGAGAATGCTTCGCCTGTTGCTGCGTGTGCTGCTTTCGATTTCTTCGCGGCCGCGCGTGAAGCGCGTCGCGATGACTGCAATGGGATGTCCGGCCACGCGATGGGGCCGCTTGCAAAGGGCGGGCAGGGCTCGTCACGAACGGGTCTGCGCCGGGGAAATCTGTCTCTGGATCTGATGCGCGCCGGTCTTGCCGCCAGCGTGAGCGCCGATTGTAGGCAGGGGCGAAAGCGCCCGAGAAGCGCTCTCACATGCTTTTGTGTTTTTTACGCTTCGGTAACAGTCCTTCCGCGCCGGGCTGGATTCCGTAAGGTCTGTGTCTAAAAATCAATGCAGCAGGGAGAGAAGTGTTCAATTATTTACTCGGGTGTTAGTTATCTGTAAGAAAAATCTGTAGTTGTTAGGTTGCCGTTGCATGCGGAAAGAGATGCCTAGAATTCACCCTTCCGTGAAGCAGCGCGGAGCGTAGTGGTTGTATCCAGGCAGCATCCCAGCAGGCATTTAACTGATGACTATGGAATTCGCCGACATCCTCAATACACTCGATTCACGTCTGCCCTGCGGGGAAGACCTCGAATACGACGCCGACTTCCTGCAACTGCAGCAAGCCGCGGCGGGTCGCGACGAACAGCAGTTCGGCTCGACCATCATTGCTGCGCAGCCGCCCGACTGGCGCGAGGTCGAACGCCTGGCGCGCGCACTGCTGGAGCGCACCCGCGACCTGCGCATCATCGGCCTGTTGACCTCTGCCTGGACCGAGATCCGCGGCCTGCCCGGCTATAGCGACGGCCTGGCGCTGGCCGTCGATACGCTGGAACGCTATTGGGAGCCGGTGCATCCGCGGCTCGACAGCGTCGGCGAAAACGATCCCATGCCCCGCATGAATGCGCTGGCGGCCTTTGGTGACATGCAAGGCTGTGCGCGCAGCGTGCGCTCGGCCAGCCTGGTCAGCGGCGTGCACGGGCAACTGAGCTTGCGTGATACCGAGGCGCTGCTCGATGGCAGCCGCCAGGACGCGGACGCCTATCCTGGCGGACGGCCGCGCCTGGTTGAGCGCTTGCGCCAGGCCTGGGCGCAGGGCAATGCCGAGGCGCACGCGCTGCAGTCGGCCGCCCAGGCGCTGCGGTGCATGCAGAAACTCGTGGCGGACAAGCTGGGCGCCGCCTGGGCGCCCGATTACGCCGCCATTCTCCGCACCCTGGACCTGGTGCTGGACGCAATGCGGGACGTTCAACCCGCGCCGCCGGCCGCGATGCCCGCGGACGATGCGCCGGCCGCCGGCGACATCGCCGCCATGCCGCTTGCCGCCGCCGCCGAGGGCGCGCCGCGCTGGCGGGACATGCCCATCCAATCGCGCGACGAGGCCGTGGCGATGCTGTCCAAGGTCTGCGCCTACTTCGAGGCCAACGAGCCCGGCCATCCCGCGCCCTACCTCATCCGCCGGGCCCAGCAGCTCATCCCGATGAGCTTTCACGACATCATCAGGAATCTGGCGCCCCAGGGGCTGGAGCAGTTCGAGGCATGGCTGCCGCGGTCCGAAGCAAACCGGCAGGAACCGTAAGGCGGGCCAGCCGCCGCACCAACAAGAGGAGACGACATCATGGCGACCAGCCTGAAGGGAAGCGGCCAGAAGTTCATTGCAAGAAACCGCGCGCCGCGGGTGCAGATCGAGTACGACGTGGAGATCTACGGCGCGGAACGCAAGATCCAGTTGCCGTTCGTGATGGGCGTGCTGGCGGACCTGGCCGGCAAGTCCGAAACGCCGCAGCCGGAAGTGGGCGAGCGCAAGTTCCTCGACATCGACATCGACAACTTCGATGAACGCATGCGCTCCATCCAGCCGCGCGTGGCGTTCCAGGTACCCAACACGCTGACGGGCGAAGGCAACCTGAACGTGGACGTCACGTTCGAGAGCATCGACGACTTTTCGCCGGCCACCGTAGCCCGCAAGGTTGGCGCGCTGAATGAACTGCTGAGCGCGCGCACCCAGCTGGCGAACCTGTTGACGTACATGGACGGCAAGACCGGCGCCGAGGAACTGATCGGCAGCGTGCTCAAGAATCCGGCGCTGATGAACGCGCTGGCGGCCGCGCCTAAGCCGCAGGAGGATCCGCGCGCATCCGATGCCCCCGCGCAGGATCCGGCCGCCTGATTTCCGCTTGAATCGCTTTTCGGAGAATGCCATGACCGCAGTGGCCAAACGCGCCGACGCGCGCGCTGTCGAGACCCTGCAGGCGGACGATCTTTCCGCCCTGCTGAAGAAGGAATTCAAGCCCAAGACCGAGCAGGCGCAGGAGGCGGTGGAGCATGCCGTGCGCACGCTGGCGCACCAGGCGCTGGAGAACAGCGGCGTCGGCCTGTCGTCGGACGCCTACCGCACCATCCAGGCCATCATCGCCGAGATCGACCGCAAGATGTCGGAACAGATCAACCGCGTGATGCACCACCCCGACTTCCAGCAGCTGGAGGGCGCGTGGCGCGGCCTGCATTACCTGGTCACCAACACCGAGACCGATGAACTTCTGAAGATCCGCGTGATGTGCCTGTCCAAGTCGGAGCTGGGCCGCACGCTCAAGCGGCACAAGGGCGTGGGCTGGGACCAGAGCCCCATCTTCAAGCGCGTGTACGAGGAAGAGTACGGCCAGTTCGGCGGCGAACCCATCGGCTGCCTGGTCGGCGACTACTACTTCGACCACAGCCCGCCCGACGTGGAACTGCTGGGCGAGATCGCCAAGATCTCGTCCGCCGCGCATTGCCCTTTCATTGCGGGCGCTTCGCCCAACGTAATGCAGATGGATTCGTGGCAGGAACTGGCCAACCCGCGCGACCTGACCAAGATCTTCACCAACACGGAATACGCCGCATGGCGCAGCCTGCGCGAATCCGAGGACTCGCGCTACATCGGGCTGGCGATGCCGCGCTTCCTGGCGCGGCTGCCGTACGGCGCGCGCACCAACCCCGTCGACGAATTCGACTTCGAGGAAGACACCGACGGCGCGAATCACGACCGCTACACCTGGACCAATTCCGCCTATGCGATGGCGGCCAACGTGAACCGCTCGTTCAAGCTGTACGGCTGGTGCACCTCCATCCGCGGCGTGGAGTCGGGCGGCGCGGTGGAAAACCTGCCTTGCCACAGCTTTCCCACCGATGACGGCGGCGTGGACCTGAAGTGCCCGACCGAGATCGCCATCAGCGACCGGCGCGAGGCCGAACTGGCCAAGAACGGCTTCATGCCGCTGGTGCATCGGAAGAACTCCGACTTCGCCGCCTTCATCGGCGCGCAGTCGCTGCAAAAGCCGCACGACTACTACGAGGCCGACGCCTCGGCCAATGCCAAGCTGGCCGCGCGCCTGCCGTATCTCTTCGCGTGCTGCCGCTTTGCGCATTACCTGAAGTGCATCGTGCGCGACAAGATCGGCTCGTTCCGCGAACGCGACGACATGGAGCGCTGGCTGAACGATTGGATCATGAATTACGTGGATGGCGATCCCGTGAACTCCTCGCAGGAAACCAAGGCGCGCAAGCCGCTGGCCGCCGCCGAGGTGCAGGTGCAGGAGATCGAGGACAACCCGGGCTATTACTCCGCCAAGTTTTTCCTGCGGCCGCACTATCAGCTGGAAGGGCTGACGGTGTCGCTGCGATTGGTTTCCAAGCTGCCTTCGCTCAAACAGAACGAAGGCTGAGTGGCGCTGACAAGTCGGGGCGCAACCGTGCCCCATAACTCCAGGAGACAGATGTGGCAGTGGATATGTTCATGAAGATCGATGGCGCCAACGGTGAATCCAAGGACGCCAACCACAAGGACTGGACCGATATCGTGTCCTTCTCATGGGGCGCCACCCAGCCAGGCAACCTGGCCAGCGGCGGCGGCCTGGGCGCGGGCAAGGCCAGCTTCAACGACCTGCACGTAGTGGCCCGCATCGACAAGGCCGCGCCGGCCGTGATGAAGCACTGCGCCAGCGGCAAGCACCTCAGCAAGATCGAGCTGTCCATGTGCAAGGCGGGCGGCGAGCAGATCGAATACTCCAAGATCACGCTGGAAGACGTGCTGGTGTCGTCGGTGCAGATATCCGGGGACCGCAGCGCCGAAGGCGTGGTGGTGAACTTCGCGTTCCAGGCGGCCAAGGTCAAGCAGCAGTACTGGGAGCAGACCGACAAGGGCGGCAAGGGCGCGGAAAGCCTGGTGGCCTGGGATATCAAGCAGAACAAGGAAGTGGGCTAGGGCGGAGGCACCCATGTCCATCGCCGCGGTTCCTTTCGGCGCGCTCAGCCTGGCTGGCCAATTGGACGAGCTGCAGGCGCAGGTGCGCCGGCAGCCCGCCGACGCGGACCTGCGCGCCCAGCTGTTCCAGCTGCTGGCGGTGCAGGGCGATTGGGCGCGCGCGGCCGAGCAGCTCAATGTCTGCGGGCATCTGAACGCGCAGGCGCGGCCGACGCAGGTGCTCTACGCCAGCGCCATCGCGGCGGAGCGCGAGCGCGAGGCCGTGCTTGCCGGGCAAGGCGAACCCGCGCTGCTGGGCGAGCCCGCCGATTGGCTGCGGGCCATGATATCGGCGCTGCGCCTGGACGGTACCGTGCCAGCCCAGGCGGCCGAGCTGCGCGGCAAGGCTTTCGAGGATGCCAGCGCGCGCGCCGGTCTGCTGGAACTGGCGGCGCAAGAGACTGCGCAGCCGTTCCAGTGGATCTGCGACGGCGACAGCCGCCTTGGGCCGGTGTTCGAGTTCCTGGCAGGCGGGCGCTACGTGTGGCTGCCCTTCGCCGCGCTCAAGCGCGTGCGTCTGCTTGCGCCGGAAGGCCTGTGCGATCTGGTCTGGGCGCAGGCCGAGATCGAACTGGAAGACGGCCGGGTGCGGCAGGGCCTGGTGCCGGCGCGCTATCCCGCGGCGCCCGGCGCGCGCATGGTGGAACTCTCCGACTCGGCCAAGCTGGGCAGGACGACCGACTGGCGCGCGTTGCAGGGTGATACCTACGCGGGCGTGGGGCAGAAGATGTGGCTGACGGATGCGGCGGATATTGCGCTGCTCGAGGTACGCAGCCTGGAGCTGGCGTGATGGGCCACGCCGACCGTCCGGGCGATTGGGAGCCGCTCTCGCGCGGCCAGCGCGCGGCGCGCGACCGGCTGCAGCCGTCGCTGCTGGACCGCCTGATGGACAACGAACCCGCCAAGCGCGAAGAACCGCGCGAAAACGCCATGCTGACGCATGAGGCGCTGCGCGCGGCGGTGCTGCGGGACCTGCGCTGGCTGCTCAATACCGTCAATCTTCAGGCGTCCCAGGATCTGTCGGCGCACCGCCCGGTGGCCGCCTCGGCGCTGAACTTCGGCGTGCGCGCCATGGCCGGGAAGCGCATGTCGGAGATCGACTGGATCGACGTCGAAGAGTCGATCCGCGAAGCGATCGCCGCGTTCGAGCCACGCATCCTGGATTCGTCGGTGGAAGTGCGCTGCGTGTCCGATGCCGGCACGCTGGAGCACCACAATGTGCTGAGCCTGGAGATACGCGGCATGCTGTGGTGCGTGCCGCAGCCGCTCGAGTTCCTGTTCCGCACGGACATCGACCTGGAAAGCGGCCACATGGATCTGCGCGATCTGGGCGGTGCCTGATGGACGATCGGCTGCTGGATTACTACAACCGGGAACTGGTCTATCTGCGGGAGCTGGGCGCGGAGTTTGCGCAGGCCCATCCCAAGGTGGCGGCGCGGCTGGGCATGAATGCCACGGAGGTCGCCGATCCTTATGTCGAACGCCTGCTGGAGGGCTTCAGCTTTCTGACCGCCCGCATCCATATGAAGATGGATGCCGAGTTTCCGCGCTTCTCGCAGCGGCTGCTGGAGGTGGTGTATCCCAACTACCTGGCGCCCACCCCGGCGATGGCCATCGTGCAGTTCGCGCCCAGCATGAACGAGGGCACGTTGGCGGGAGGCTTCGAATTGCCGCGCGGCACGCTGTTGCGCGGCCGTGTGGCGCGCGGCGAGCAGACGCCGTGCGATTTCACCACCGGCCACGCCCTGCGCCTGTGGCCGCTGCAGGTCACGCAGGCGGAATTCACCGCCGCGCCGCAGGATCTGCCGCTGGCGAGGCTGGGCCTGGCCGGGCGCACTGCGCGCGTGCTGAGCGCGCTGCGCATCCGGATAGAGGTTTGCGGCGGGCAACGCCTGGAGGACCTGGATCTCGATCAGCTGGTGTTCCACCTGAACGGCCAGGACCTGCAGATGCAGCGTCTGCTTGAAGTCGTCATGGGGCATACCGTGGCGGTGCTGGGGCACGACACCGCCAGGCCGGTGGCATGGATCAACAGGTTGCCGCCGGACGCGGTGCGCCACGAAGGTTTTGCCGACGAACAGGCGTTGCTGCCGGGCGACGCCCGCGTGTTCCAGGGCTATCGCCTCTTGCAGGAGTATTTCGCCTTTGCGCAACGCTATCTGTTCTTCAGCGTCAACGGATTGAAGCAGGGTCTGCGCACGCCCGCGCTGCCCCAGGGCGCGCAGCGCGAAACCCGTGCTTTCGACCTGACCCTGCTGTTCTCGATGACGGCGCCGGAACTGGAAGGGGCGATATCGGCCGCCAACCTGGCGCTGCATTGCGTGCCGGTGATCAACCTGTTCGCCAAGCGGGCGGACCGCGTGGCGGTAACGCCCAGGACTTCCGAGTACCACGTGGTCATCGACCGCAGCCGCCCGCTGGACTACGAGGTCTACGGCGTGACGCGCGTCGCGGGCCATGCTGCCGCGCAACGGCAGGAGCAGGAGTTCCGGCCGTTCTACGGTTCGCTGGGCAGCGACCCCGACGAGCATGGCGCGTACTTCTCCATGCGCCGCGAGCCGCGGCTGGTGTCCGATAGCGCGCAACGCAACGGCACGCGCAGCGGCTACATCGGCAGCGAAGTGTTCCTGTCGCTGGTGGACCGGCGTGAGGCGCCGTTCTCGGGCGACCTGCGCCACCTGACCCTGGAAACCCTGTGCACCAATCGCGATCTGGCGCTGCTGTTGCCGCTGGGCGGCGACACCGACATGACCTTGCGCGTGTCGGCGCCGGTGCGCGCGGTCAAGGTGCTGCACGGGCCCTCACGGCCGCGCGTGGCGCTGGCCGAGAACGCCGCTACCTGGCACCTGATCAGCCACCTGGGCCTGAACTACCTCAGCCTGACCGACCTGGACGCCGAGCAGGGCGCGCAGACCCTGCGCGAGATGCTGCATGTGTACGGCAACCTGGCCGAGCCGGGCATGCGCCGGCACATCGCGGGCCTGCGGCACGTCAGCGCGACGCCGGTGCATCACCGCCTGCCCGTGCCCGGCCCCATCGTCCACGGGCGCGGCGTGCGCATCGCGCTGCAGGTGGACGAGACCGCGTTTTCGGGCATCAGCCCCTATCTGTTTGGCGCCGTGCTGGAGCAGTTCTTCGCACGCCATGTATCGATCAACCTGATGTCGGAGCTGGTCCTGTCGACCCTGCAGCGCGGCGAGATCGCCCGCTACAAGCCCCGCATGGGACGCCGGCCCGTGGTCTAGGGGCTGTGCACACTAAAAGGAGCGCGTGATGAAGTCCGCCGCACATCTGAGCCGCATGGCTTACGACCCCGTCCATTTGCTGGGCGAACTGCTGCGCCGCGAAGACGACGGCAGCTATGCCGTGGCCTGCGATGGCCGCGTCTGGACCGTGCAGCGCGCCGCCAGCTGCCTGCTGGAGCCGCAGCCGGGCGACGAGGTACTGATCAGCGGCCCGGACCCCGCCCGCATTTACCTGATCGCCGTGACCGTGCAGACCGATCCCGCGCGCGCCACGTTGCAAGCCGAAGGTGATCTGGTATTGCGCTCGCGCAGCGGCGGCGTGCTGCTGGAGGGCGAGAGCGCCGTGCGCGTGCGGGCGCCCGAGTACGCGGTAGAGGCCGGAGAGGAACGCCATACCTGCGGCAGCATGCGCATGGTGGCGAAGCAGCTGCATGCCACCGTGGGTGAAGTGCGGCTGGTGGGCCGCAGTTACGAGGCGGTGATGGATCGCATGACGCTGATGGCGCGGCTGTCGCAGCGCAGCGTCAGCGAGATGGACCAGGTGCGCGCCGGCGCCATCGATTTCCAGGCCGAGCAGAGCGCGCGGCTGCACGCGGCCTACACGGTGGTGACGGGCGGCGACCTGGTCAAGGTGGACGCCAAGCAGATACACATGGGGTAGGACGGTGGATATCGCCCAGCCCGTCGCCGATCCCGTCCACCCGTCCGCCGCGCCTGTCGGCGCGCTGGCGCAATGGTGGCGCGCAGTCGAGCGTGAACCGTACGCCCATGACCTGTTCCATGCCTTGCGCTGGATCGATGCGCTCTCGGGCGCGCGCAAGCCCTTGGGACGCGATACGGTTGCGCGCCACGAACCCGTGCGGCTGCGGCAGGAGCCGTCGATGGCATTCGCGCCGTCCACCGTGGCCGCCGCGCGCGCCGCCACGGGCGGGCGGCCCGCGGAACTGTCGATCTACAGCTTCGGCCTGTTCGGTCCCAACGGACCCTTGCCCCTGCACCTGACGGAGCATGCCCGCGAGCGCCTGGCGCATCACGGCGACCGCACGCTGTCCGCATTTGCCGACGTGTTCCATCACCGGCTCATCCTGCTGTTCTACCGCGCCTGGGCGGACGCGCAGAGCACGGTCAGCCTGGACCGCAAGGACGAGCGCTTTACGCGCTACGTGGCCAGCCTGTTGCACATGGGCGAACCGTCGATGCGGCGCCGCGATGCGGTGCTGGATCACGCTAAGTACCACATGGCGGGCCACCTGACGCGGCAGACCCGCAACCCCGAAGGACTCAAGCACATCCTGCAATCGTTCTTCGGCCTGCCCGTGCGTATCCGCGAGTTCGTGCCGCAATGGATCCGCCTGGAGCCCGGGCAGCGTCTGGGCCTGGGCGGTTTTGCGGGACTGGGACGCGACACGGTGCTGGGCGTGGCGGTGCGCGATGCCCAGCACAAGTTCCGCATCGAGATCGGCCCGCTGGCGCTGGAGGACTACCAGAGCTTTCTGCCGGGAGGCGCACGCGCCCGCCAACTGACGCATTGGGTCAGGCATTACATCGGCATGGAGCTGGCCTGGGACCTGAGACCGGTGCTGCGTGCGGAAGACGCGCGCGGACTGAGCCTGGGCGCAAGTCGTCCGCTGGGCCTGTCGTCGTGGTTGGGCAGGCGCCGGCCCGAACAAGGCGAGGCGGGCGATCTCCTGCTGGACTACGAAAGCCGCGGCGCTCGGCCGCCACGTGGCCGTGCGCCGGCCTCAACCTCAACGACGACGCGCGTATGACGCGCCACCATGCCATGTCCGATATCGGCCGCATCGACCTCTTCGGAAAGCTCAATCCGCTGCTCTACCAGACGCTGGAGGGCGCCACCGCGTTCTGCAAGCTGCGCGGCAATCCCTATGTGGAGCTGGTGCATTGGGTGCATCAGATCCTGCACGCGCAAGACAGCGACCTGCACCGCATCGCGCGCCGCTTCGGGTTGGACCTGGCCATCCTGCAGGCCGACCTGACCGCGGAGCTCGACCGCCTGCCGGCCGGCGCGGGCTCGGTTTCCGACCTGTCCGAACACATCGACCATGCGGTCGAAAGAGCCTGGGTGCTGGGCTCGCTGCGCTATGGCGCGGCGCGCATCCGCAGCGGCCATCTGCTGGCGGGACTGGCGCGGACCTACGCGCTGCGTCATGTGCTGCTGGGCATGTCGGCCCAGTTCTCGCGCATCGCGCCAGACGCGCTGTTGGAACAGCTGCCGGAGATCGTGCAGGGCTCGCCGGAAGACGCGGCCGAGACGGCATCCGTCGCCGCTGCCGGGGCGCCGGACGCGGGCGGTGCCGCGCTGGCGCGGTTCGCCGTCGACCTGACTGCGCGGGCGCGCGCGGGCGAGATCGACCCGGTGTCCGGGCGCGACGAGGAAATCCGCCAGCTCATTGACGTGCTGATGCGGCGGCGGCAGAACAATCCGCTGCTGGCCGGCGAGGCCGGCGTCGGCAAGACAGCCGTGGTGGAAGGGCTGGCGCTGCGCCTGGCGGCAGGCGAGGTGCCGCCGCAACTGCGCGACGTGACGCTGTATCTGCTGGATATCGGCCTGCTGCAGGCGGGCGCGGGCGTGAAGGGCGAATTCGAGCAGCGGCTGCGCTGCGTCATCGACGAGGTGCAGGCCAGCGAGAAGCCGGTGGTGCTGTTCATCGACGAGATCCACACGCTGGTGGGCGCGGGCGGCGCGGCAGGCACCGGAGACGCGGCCAATCTGTTGAAGCCGGCGCTGGCGCGAGGCCAACTGCGCACCATAGGCGCCACCACCTGGTCGGAATACAAGAAGTACATCGAGAAAGACCCCGCATTGAGCCGCCGCTTTCAGGTCATACAGGTGCACGAGCCCGACGAGGCGCGCGCATTCGGCATGCTGCGCGGGCTGGCTGAAACGCTGCAGGCGCACCATGGCGTGCTGCTGCTGGACGAGGCGATCGAAGCGGCGGTGACGCTGTCACACCGCTACATTCCGGCGCGCCAGCTGCCCGACAAGGCCGTCGCATTGCTGGACACGGCCTGCGCGCGCGTCGCGGTCAGCCAGCATGCGGCACCGCCCAGCCTGGAGGACGCGCGCAGGCGGGTGCAGGCGCTGGAGCTGGCGCTACGCATCGCCGAACGCGAGCTGTGTCTGGGAGAAGGCGACGCGCAGCGGATCGAACGGCTGGCGGCCGAGCAGGCCGTCGCGACGGAAGAGGAGCGGGCGCTGGCGGAGCGCTGGGATTCCGAGCGCGGGCTGGCCGAGCGCGTGCTGACACTCCGCCAGACGCTGGAACTCGCGTCCTCCGACGCCCAGGAAGATCAGCGCCACGCGTTGGCGCAGGCGCGTGCAGCGCTGATGGCCAGCCAGGGCGAGACGGCGATGGTGCATTGCGCGGTCGATGCCGCCGCCGTGGCCGCGGTGGTGGCCGACTGGACCGGCATACCCGTGGGCCGCATGCTGCGGGACGAGGCGCGCGCCGTGCTGGACCTGGCGGATACGCTTTCGGCGCGGGTGATCGGCCAGCGTGAAGCGCTGGATGCGGTGGCGCGCCGCGTCCAGACTTCGCGCGCCGGCCTGACCGACCCGGACAAGCCGGTAGGCGTGTTCCTGCTCTGCGGTCCCAGCGGCGTCGGCAAGACGGAGACCGCGCTGGCGCTGGCCGAGGCGCTTTACGGCGGCGAACAGAACCTGATCACCATCAACATGAGCGAGTTCCAGGAGTCGCATACGGTGTCCACGCTCAAGGGCGCGCCGCCGGGATATGTCGGGTATGGCGAGGGCGGCGTGCTGACCGAGGCCGTGCGCCGGCGGCCCTACAGCGTGGTGTTGCTAGACGAGGTGGAGAAGGCGCATGCCGACGTGCACGAGATCTTCTTCCAGGTCTTTGACAAGGGCTGGATGGAGGACGGCGAGGGGCGCTACATCGATTTCCGCAATGCGGTGATCATCCTGACCTCCAACGTGGGCGCGGAACGGATTGCGGCTCTATGCCGTGATCCGGAGCTGCTGCCCGACGCAGCCGCGTTGGCCGCGGCATTGCGCGAGCCGCTGCTGCAAGCCTTTCCGGCCGCGCTGCTGGGGCGGCTGGTCGCGGTGCCCTACCTGCCGCTGCCGGACGCCATGCTGGCGCGCATCGTGGACCTGCAGTTCGAACGCGTGCGCCGCCGCCTGTTCGAGCAGCACGGCATCGTGCTGGAGGTGACGCCCGAGGCTACTGCGCTGGTGGTGGCGCGCTGCGCCGAAGTGGAGTCGGGGGCGCGCATGGTGGATGCCGTGCTGACCAATACGGTGCTGCCGCGGATCAGCCGGGAACTGCTGGGCGCCTCCATGCAGGACCGCAGGCTGAGCAAGGTGAGCCTGTCGGCCGCCGACGGGGAGTTCCGCTATGACTACGCCTGAGACCTCAGCGGTTCTTGTCGCCGGACTCGGGCTTGACGGGCGCGGGCCGCAGGTACCCGCCGATCTCGCGCAGATGGTTGGACGCGCTGCGGGCGTCTGCCGCGTCGCGCGGGTGGCCCAGCGTGTCGTCGACGGGATGAGTGCGGTGCTCGGCCAGCGCGTCGTGGGCTGGCAGGGCGGACGGGGTGCCGTCCGAGAAGATGCTGGGCGTGCCGTCGCCGGGCGCATCGAACAGCGCCAGCGGATCGGTGGGCGGGCGCGACACCGCGCCGTCGCCGGGCGGCAGGTGGCGCAGGGGATCCTCCGGGTTGCGCGCTTGCGCGGAGTCCAGATCGAAGGGGTGCGTGGAGACGTCCGGCGCGCTGCCCACGGGCAGGGTGCCCGGGCCGATCAGGTCGCTGAAGATGTCGTCGTCGGCCGCGGCGGCCACGCTGGTTGCCGGCGCCTCGGGCGCGGCCGCTGCGGCGCGCAGCCGGTAGTCGCCGATCTGCAGCTCGTCGCCTGGATGCAGCGGCACTTCCTGGTCGCGCGCGAGCGCCTGGCCATTGACGCTGACCGTGCTCATGTCGCTCAGGTTGAGCAGAAAGCCGGCGTCCTCGTCGTTGACGCGGATCGCCGCCTGCACGCGGCAGATGCCGCGCGTCGGGTCGGGCAGGGCCAGTTGGTTGTCGAGACTGCGGCCTACCGTGCCGCCGGGCGCCGTGAACACGGCGTGGATGGGTTCGAAGGCCGGATCGCCGGCACGCTGGAACACGGTGAGCTTCACGCCTGTCTCCTGGGCGCCGTCGGCGCGTTAACGGGTCTGGGACGCTTGCGCCGCCTGGAACGCCGGTCCCCACTGGGGGTGTCCGGCCTCATTCGGCGCGAGCTGGAACGAGGGCTGCAACTGCAGGATGCGCGCGAAGCTGTCTTCGCACAGCTGGCGATAGTTGGTCACGCAGTAGCTGAAGGCCTGCAGCTTGAGCGCTTCGACCCGCATGGCCGTGGGCGCGGTGGCAAGCGCGTCGGAAGTGGCCACCGTGCGCACGACGGCGCCGAAGCGGCTGGCGGCGTATTCGTCGCGCACCTGCTGCAAGGCTTCCACAGCCTGCGGCGATGGGGTGGAAGCACAGGCCGCAAGCAGCGCGAGTGTGGATATCAAGCAGATGCGTGCGGGCTGTTTCATGGCGCGGGCGTGTCGTTTGGAGTGTGTAGGCCTGATCATTCCGCCGATGATAGCGGCCCGCCGTGCAAGGTATGCGTCGCGGCGTAACAGACGTGTGTACTTTTATTTCCGAGGTCTTATGAGCAGTCCATGCCTACGAGTGATTCCGACGAAACGGCGGCGCATCGCGGCGATACTCGCGGCTGCGTTGACGGCGGCGATGCTCGCGGCATGTTCGTCGACGGCCAAGCGCGTGCCCGTGCCGTACGCGATCGAACTGCGCGCGGATCCGAAAGTGAACCAGAACGCCAGCGGCAGGCCGTCGCCGGTGCAGGTGACCATCTATGAACTGAAATCGGCCAGCATCTTCGAATCGCGCGACTTCTTCACGCTGCAGGGCGATGCGCACGCGGCGCTGGGCGCGGAGCTGCTCAATGTCGACCAGGTCATCCTGAAGCCTGGCGAAACCAAGGTGGTGCAGTACCCCGGCAACGCCGAGGCGCGCGTGGTGGGCGTGGTGGCGGCCTATCGCGAACTGGAGCAAAGCAAGTGGCGGCTGCTGGTGTCGTTGCCCGAGGCGCAGAACACCAACATCTACAAGGTCTGGCAGTTTTCGCCGAACGAGGAGACGGTGAAGGTCGCGGTCAAGCGCGACGGGCTGGAAGAAGTGGATCGAAGCCGTTCGTGGTGGCCCTTTTAGAAGCGAAGAGAACCGCACATGGTGAGCAGAGACAAAGTGATCTGGTCGGAGGGCATGTTCCTGCGGCCGCAGCATTTCCAGCAGTTTGAACGCCATATGCTGCACGCCGCGCAGCAGCGCGCAGCCATGCTCCAGGGATGCTTGTGGGGCTTTGGCCAGCTGTCGCTGGACCGCGACGCGCTGGCGATCGGCAAAGTGGCGGTGACCAGGGCGCAAGGCGTCATGCCCGACGGCACGCCTTTTGATTTCTCGCATCCGGACGCGGCGCCCGCGGCGTTCGAAGTGCCGGCGCAGACGCGCGGCGCGCGCGTCGTGCTGGCCCTGCCGCGCGTGCGCGCCGGCGCTAGCGACGTCATCTACGAAGGCGAGGAAGACACGTTGGCGCGCTATCTGGTGCACGAAGCCGAAGTGGAAGACAGCGGCTCCGTGGCTCTGGAACCCGTCCTGATGCAGCTTGGACGCTTGCGGCTGCGGTTGATGCTGGAAGACGAACTTACCGACGACTGGCTGGGCCTGGGGGTGGCGCGCGTGCTGGAGCGGCGTTCGGACAACCGGGTGGTGCTGGACGAAGGCTATGTGGCGCCGTGGCTGGCGGCGGGCGAGCATCCGGTCTTGCGCGGCTTCGTCGATGAACTGCAGGGGCTGCTCGACGCGCGCAGCGAGGCGCTGGCCTCGCGCCTGTCGCAGCCCGGCCGCGGCGGCGTTTCCGAGGTGTCGGACTTCATGCTGCTGGAGACCGTCAACCGCTACATGGGTTCGATCTGGCATGCGCGGCAGCTTCCGGCGCAGCATCCCGAACGCCTGTTCCACGACTGGCTGATGCTGGCCTGCGACCTGGCCACCTTCACGTCCGCCACGCGGCGGCCCGGCGTGCTGCCGGACTACGTGCACGACGATCTGCAGGGCAGCTTCACGCCGTTGATGAATGAGCTGCGCCGATCGCTGTCGGCCGTGCTGGAGCAGCGCGCCTTGCAGATACCGCTGCAGGACCGCGGCCAGGGCGTGCGCGTGGCGCAGATCCAGGACGCGGAACTGTTGCAGTCGGCCGGCTTCGTGCTGGCGGTGCATGCGGACATGGGCGTGGAGACCGTGCGGGCGCGCTTTCCGGCGCAGGTCAAGATCGGTCCGGTGGAGCGCATCCGCGACCTGGTGCACCTGCAATTGCCGGGCGTCGGCGTGCGCGCGCTGCCCGTGGCGCCGCGGCAGATTCCGTACAGCGCCGGACACGTCTATTTCGAACTGGATAAGAGCGGCGAGTTCTGGAAGCAGCTGGAGCGCACCGGCGCGCTCGCGTTGCATCTGGCGGGCGATTTTCCCGGGCTGACGATGGAGTTCTGGGCGCTGCGCGACTGAGCGCGGCCAAACCAGGCGGAGACAACTATGCATGCTTCGGATCACACGCTGGCCGGCCCCCCGGGCGGCATCGGCGAAGGCGCCGCCAATACGGCGGGCAGGCTGCGGCCTCACGACTACGTCATCAGCGGCGCCAATCCGCTGGTGGCGGCGGCGAACCCGCTGCTGGACCTGATTCCGCAGATCCGCGCCACGGCGACGCATCCCTCGCCCGCGATGCTGCGCGAGCACTTGCTGGACGAGGTGCGTCAATTCGAGCTGCGCGCGCAGCAGGCGGGCATCCCCAACGAAACCATACTGGGTGCGCGCTATTGCCTGTGCACGGCGCTGGACGAGGCGGCGGCGCTTACGCCATGGGGCGGGGGCGGCGTATGGTCCGCGCACAGCCTGCTGGTCACGTTCCACAACGAGACCTGGGGCGGAGAGAAGTTCTTCCAGCTGCTGGCCAAGCTGTCGCAGAATCCGGGGCAGCACCTGGATCTGCTGGAATTGCTGTATTACTGCCTGCTGCTGGGTTTCGAGGGACGCTATCGCGTCATCGACAACGGCCGTTCGCAGCTGGAAACGCTGCGCCAGCGCCTGTTGCGCATCCTGCGCGGCGCGCGCGGCGACTATCCGCTGGCGCTGTCTCCGCATTGGCGCGACGAGCCGGCGCAGACGCCATTGCGCCGCCTGCCGGTGCCGCTATGGGTGTTCGGCGCGTTGGCTGCCGTCCTGGCGCTGGCCTTGTATTGGGGCCTGGGTTGGCGCCTGGGCAGCGAATCCGACGCCGTGTTCGCGTCCATCGCCAAGCTGCGTCCGCCGACCGTACAGATCGCCCCGACCACCGTGAAGCGGCCCGCGCCCGCGCCGCGGCTGGCGGTGTTCCTGGCGCCCGAGATCCGCGACCAGTTGGTCACCGTGCGCGACGAGGTGGACCGCAGCGTGGTGGTGCTGCGGGGCGACGGCGTATTTGAATCCGGCGCCAGTTCCGTGCGCGACCAGTACCTGCCGGTGCTGTCGCGCGTGGCCGACGCTTTGCGCGAGACGCAGGGCAGCATCCTGGTGCGCGGCTACTCCGACAACACACCGATGCGCAGCGCGCGCTTTCCGTCCAACTGGCATCTTTCGCAGGCGCGCGCCGATGCGGTCAAGGACATGCTGGAGCAGCGCCTGGGCCAGACGGCCAGGGTGCGCGCCGAAGGCCGCGGTGACGCCGATCCGGTGGCGCCCAACGATACGGCCGCGGGCCGCGCGCTGAACCGGCGGGTGGAGATCACGGTGCTGGTGCCGCCGGTGGCGCACGAGCAGGGAGGACAGGAATGATCTACAGGCTGTTCGGATGGTTCTTCAGCCGCCGCGTGTGGAACTTCCTGGGGCTGGTGGCCCTGGCGGTGCTGATCTGGATCGCGGGGCCTCTCATCGCCATCGGCACGGTGCGCCCGCTGGAAAGCGAAACGGTGCGCATCGCTGTCATCGTGGCGATGTTCGCGATCTGGCTGCTGCGGCTGTTGTGGCGCAAATGGCGCGAAGGGCGCTTGAACGCGCAGCTGCTGAGCCAGTTGCGGCGGCCCAGACCCAAGGCGGAAAAGCCGCTGGAGGAGGCCGCCGGCAACGATGAGATACGCCAGCTGGAAGCGCGCTTTCACGAAGCCGTGGAGCTGCTGCGCAAGACCCGCTTCGAGAGCCGCGGCAGGCGCGGCGCGCTCGACCGGTTCTCCAAGCAGTACCTGTATCAGCTGCCCTGGTACGTGATCATCGGCGCGCCGGGCGCGGGCAAGACCACCGCGTTGGTGAATTCGGGGCTGAACTTTCCCTTGGCCGAACGCTACGGCAAGGTGGCCTTGCGCGGCGTGGGCGGCACCCGCAATTGCGACTGGTGGTTCACCGACGATGCGGTGCTGCTGGACACGGCGGGGCGCTACACCACGCACGAAAGCGATCCGACCGGAGACGAAGAAGAGTGGCGCGGCTTTCTCGGCCTGCTGTCCAAGTACCGCGGCCGCCAGCCCATCAACGGCGCCATGCTCACCGTCAGCGTCGAAGACCTGCTGTCGGCGTCCGACGCGGAGCGCGCGCAGCATGCGGCAGTGCTGCGGCGCCGCCTGCAGGAATTGCGTGAGCAGCTGGGCATCGCGTTCCCGGTGTACGTGCTGGTGACCAAGACGGATCTGTTGTCGGGCTTCGAAGAGTACTTCGCTTCCTTTACCCGCGACGAGCTGGCGCAGATCTGGGGCTTTACCTTGCCGTATGCGCGCGCGCAGGAGCCGGGTTTCGACCTGTATGAAGCCTTTCACGAAGAATATGCGCTGTTGCAGCGGCGCTTGGATGACGCCTTGCCTGAAGTGGTGGCGGCAGAGAGCGATCCGGCGCGGCGCGCGCTGGCCTACATGCTGCCGCAGCAGTTCGCGGGCCTGCAGGCCATCCTGGGCCATTTCCTGAGTGACGTGTTCGCGACCTCGAAGTTCGAGGCGCGCGTGATCCCGCGAGGCGTCTACTTCACCAGCGGCACGCAGGGCGGAGAGACCTTCGACCAGGTGACTGGCCATCTGAAGCGCTACCTGCGCATCGACGGCGGCGCCGCGCCCGCGGCCAGCGTGCCGGGCGAGGCGGAAGGACGCAGCTACTTCCTGAAGAACCTGCTGCAGGACGTCATCTTCCGCGAGGCGGGCCTGGCCAGCCGCAACCTGCGCTGGGAACGCCGCTATCGGCAGCTGCACTGGGCGGGGTACGGCCTGGTGACGGCGGCCTTCCTGGCCCTGGTCGCGGGCTGGGCCATGAGCTATCGCAACAACGCCGATTACGTGGAAGAAGTGGCGCGGCGGGTGCCGGCGGTGGAGAAGCTGAGCCGCGACATCAAGATCACGCGCACCGGCGACCTGTTGGGGCTGATGCCGTTCCTGGACAGCCTCTGGTACCTGCCCCAGCACGAGGGCTTCGAGATCGACAATCCGCCGCTGAGCTATCGCTATGGCCTCTACCAGGGCCAGAAGCTGCGGGCGGCGGCGCAGGGCGTGTACGGCAATACGCTGGACCAGGTGCTGCTGCCGCAGGTGGCGCGGCGTGTCGAGACGGCCCTGCGCGACGCCTCGGCCAGCGACCTGGAGTATTCCTACGAGGCGCTGCGGGCCTACCTGATGCTGTACGAGGCCGAGCGCTACGATGCGGAGTTCATGCATGCGTGGCTGCTCTCGGACATGCAGGCCACCCTGCCTGAAGGCTACACGCGGCGCCAGTACGAACAGCTGTCGCTGCACCTGCGCAACCTGACGCAGAGCCACGTGCTGGCCTCGCCGTTTCCCAAGGACGACGCGCTGGTGGCCCAGGCGCGCGAGAAGCTGGCACGCTACACGCTGGCGCAACGCGCGTACAGCCGGCTGCGCCGTACCCTGGCCAACGCCGATGCGGCGCCCGAGATCACGGTGGTGACGCTGGGCGGCGCGCAGGCCAGCGCCGTCTTCGTGCGCAAGAGCGGCAAGCCGTTGAGCCAGGGCATTCCCGCGCTCTACAGCTATCGCGGCTATTGGGACGTCTTCAACAAGCGCGTGACCGGCGTGGCCGAGGTGTTGCGTTCGGATGATGCGTGGATCCTGAACATCCCATTGCACAGCCAGCTGGACCAGACGGCGCAACGCCAGCTGGTGGTGGACATCAAGCGCTTGTACATGAACGATTACGTGGCGCAGTGGGACGGCTATCTGAACGATATGCAGCTGGCGCCCAGCAAGTCGCTGCTGCAGAACATCCAGATGGCGCGCACCTTGTCCGCGCCGGAGTCGCCGCTGGTGCAGCTGGTGCGCGGCGTTGCGCGAGAAACCTCCTTGCTGCGCGATACCGGCAAGGATGACCGCTCGCTGGTGGACCAGGCGCGCGACCGCGTCAGCAGCACGCGCGAGGCGCTGGAGCAGATGTTCGGGCCAACCGGACCCGGCGCGGCCATGCGGGCCGACGCCACGGACGAGAAGCTCGAGCGCATCGTGGACCAGCATTTCGAGCCGTACCGCCGGCTGGCCGAAGGCGAGGGCGCGGCGGCCGGCGCCACCTCGCCGATCGCCGCCACCACCGGCCTCATCAACGAGCTCTATACCTACCTGACGGCGGCGGATGCGGCCTTGCGCAGCGGCAGCCCCGCGCCCAGCTCGGATTCCGTGACCAAGCTGCGGGCCGAGGCGGGCCGCTTGCCGGGGCCGCTGCGCGACGTGCTCAATGCGCTATCGGTGAACGCGTCCGGCGAGGTGTCCGACGTGGCCCGCGCGCGCATGGGCGAGACCGTGTCCGCCACCATCGGCATGTTCTGCGGCCAGTCGGTGGCCGGACGCTATCCGTTTTCGAGCCGTTCGGCGCGCGACGTGGCGCCCAACGACATGGCGCGGCTGTTCGGACCCAACGGCCTGATGGACGACTTCTTCCAGAAGAATTTGGCGAACCAGATCGACGTTTCCGGACAGCGGTGGCGCTTCAAACCGGGCATCGACGGCAAGTCGGGGGAGAACTCCGCCACGCTGGACGCGTTCCAGCGCGCGGGCGTGATCCGCGACGTGTACTTCATGGCAGGCAACCCCATGCCCTCGTACCGGGTGGCCATCAAGCCCGTGGAAATGGACGCGGGCATTACCCAGTTCGTGATGGACGTGGACGGCCAGGCGGTGCGCTACGCGCATGGCCCGCAGGTGGCGACCACGGTGCAGTGGCCCGGCCCCCGCGGCAGCAACCAGGTGCGCATCGAGCTTACGCCACAGGTCGGGGCGGCGGGCATGACCACGTCCGGTCCCTGGGCGCTGAACCGCATGCTGGACCGCGCCCAGCTGCGGCGCGGGGCCACGCCGGAGGTCACGCTGGCCACATTCGACCTGGGCGGACGCAAGGTGGTGCTGGAGATCACCGCCAGCAGCGTCAAGAGCCCTTTCCATCTGGGCGAGATGCAGGCATTTGCCTGCCCGGGCGCGTCGTGAACAGGACAAGGACATGGAGCTAGCAGTGGAGCGTGGGCGTGTGGGCTGGTACGGCAAGATTCCGGCGGCGGGCGACTTCGTGCACCGGCGCCTGCCGCGTGAGCTGATCACCTGGTGGGACCGCTGGCTGCAGTTCGGGCTGGCGGCGCTGAAGCAGGCGCCAGACATCAATGCCGCGCGCGGCTTCGCGTCGGCGCCCATTTGGAATTTCGCGATTCCGGCCGGGCCGGGCGCGGGCGTCGCACAGCTGGGCTGCATCACGCCCAGCCGCGACCGGGTGGGCCGGGGCTATCCGCTGTGCGTGGTCATGGCCGTGCCGCCCGCGCAATACCACAGCAGCATCCTGGATGGCGCCAGCGACTACTACCGGCAGATCGGCGCCAGCATGCTGGCGGCGGTGCGCCATGGCTGCCCGGCGGAACAGTTCGACCGCAGCCTGCAGCAGGTGCGTACGCCTGCCGCGGCGCCGGGCGCCGCCGCGCCGCGCGGCGGCAGCGACATCATGGACATCCTGAGCGCCGGCCGGGAGCAGGACTCCGCGCCGCTGGCGCGCCGCGCGCTGGGCGCCTGGCCCGATCTGCCGTTCTGCTTCAACCCCAGTTCCCACACCAGCTATTGGTGGACCAACCAGGCGGACGGCGCGGCATTGCAGACCTACATCCATGGCGGCGCGTTGAACGCGACGCTGTTCGCCAGGCTGTTCTCATCCCTGCCGACCTGGCATCCCTGAAACTGCCGGAGGACCGCGCATGCTACGAACTTCAGCTGTGCCGCCTGAGCCGGGCGCGGCAGGCTTCCCGGCCGCTTCAGATGCGGCACGCCTGGACGATATCCTGCGCCTGCCGCCCGGGAGGCTGCGTGAACAGGAGATCCTGCGAGTCGTCGCCGGCTTGTCCGCGTCCCTGGCCGCCATGCACGAAGCCGGCCGGGCGCATGGCGGCATCAGCCCTGATGCCGTGGTCCGTGACGGACAGGATTTTGCCGTCCTGGCGCCGCCTTCCGATGCGGCGCCCGATGATGAAGACGCCGCACGCCATGCCGGTTACGCCGCGTTCGAACAGTACACGGACGATCCGGGCCATTCTTGCGGCCCCTGGACGGACGTGTACGGGCTGGCGGCGCTGGCGTACTTCCTGGCGACGGGCGCGGCCCCGCCAGGCGCGCTGGCGCGCCGCGTGCGCGACGATTGCCTGCCTCTGGATGCATGGCAGCCGGGCGCCTATCGCGCGGCGTTCTGCGCCGCCGTGGACGAGGGCCTGGCGATGGACGAGCAGGCGAGGCCGCGCACAGCCGCGGCGCTTGCTGCGGCGATGGGGGTGATCCCGCCGGCGGTGCCGGCGCCTGCGGCGGCTTCCGTACCCGGTCCGATGGAGGATCCGGAGCCGGACACGGCCGCGCCTTCATTGATGGCGGAGACGCCCGCCGACGAGTTTGACGATCCACCGCCGGCTGCGGCGCGCCTGACGGCGATGCGGCCCGAACACCCGGGGCCGGCGCGGCGCATGCTGCCGCTGGCCGTGGCGGGCCTTCTGCTGCTCGCGGCGGGGGGATATGCATGGCTGCGGCCGGCACAGCCGCCGGTCGAACTGGCTGGCGTGGCGCCGCCCCAACCCCAGCCGCAACCCCAGCCGCAATCGGAGCCACCGTCCCAACCGCCGCCGCAACCCCAGCCGCAGTCGGAACCACAGCCGCAACCCGCGCCCGCGCCGGCTCCACCGGCCTTGCCAGATTCCCCCGCCGCGGCCATTGGCTCTGCCATGCCGTCCGCCGGCCCAAAACCAGAAAGCGCCTCTGAGCCTGAAGCCGCGGCAGCCCCCGCCGCGCCCGTGACCCCGCCGCCTCAGGCGGCGCCCGTCACGGTGCGCGTGGCCGTGCGTCCATGGGGAGAGGTGCTGGTCAATGGCCGCTCGCGCGGCGTCAGCCCGCCGCTGCGCGAACTGTCCCTGCCGCCCGGCCGTTACCAGGTGACGGTGCGCAACGCATCAGCGGGCGACTACCGGATGACCCTGACGGTGGCGGCCGGCCGTCCGGCTTCCATTACGCATGAGTTCGAATGAACGATTGGGTATCGGGCCCGCCTGCGGCGCGCGGTCCGTGCCGCGAGTGGCGGCAGCCCCTCAGGGCAGCGTGGACTCGCCCTTGAGCAGGTCTTCCAGCGTTTCGCGCTGGCGCACGACGTAGTACTTGTCGCCATCGACCATGGCTTCGGCCGCGCGGGGGCGGGCGTTGTAATTGCTGGCCATGGCCATGCTGTAGGCGCCCGCGGACTCCACCGCCAGCAGGTCGCCCTGTTGGATGGCCAGCTTGCGCTGCCGGGCCAGCCAGTCGGCGCTTTCGCAGACCGGGCCGACGATGTCGTATAGGGTTTCGTCGCCCGCGCGCGGATGCACGGGGCGCACGCCGTGGAAGGCTTCGTACAGCGCGGGACGCAGCAGGTCGTTCATGGCGGCGTCGACGATGGCGAAGTTGCGCGCTTCCGAATGCTTCAGGTACTGGACCCGCGTGAGCAGCACGCCGGCGTTGCCCACCAGCGAGCGGCCGGGCTCCAGCACCAGGTGCAGATGGCCGAAGCCGCGCGCGTTCAGGCGTTCGAAGACACGGTCCAGCAGGGCCTGGGGCGAGGGTGGAATTTCATCCGTATAGCGGATGCCCAGGCCGCCGCCCAGGTCCAGATGGGCGATCCGGATGCCGGCCTGATCCAGCTTTTCGATCAGGTCCAGCAGTTTTTCCAGCGCGTCGAAATAGGGACTGATATCCGTGAGCTGCGAACCGATATGGCAGTCCACTCCCACGATTTCCAAGGCCGGCAGCGACTGGGCCAGGCGGTAGACGTCCAGCGCCGACTCGATGGCGATGCCGAACTTGTTCTCCTTCAGGCCGGTGGAGATGTAGGGATGCGTCTGCGCGTCCACGTCCGGGTTCACCCGCAGCGAGACGGGTGCGCGCAGGCCCATGCCATGCGCAATTGTCGATAGCAGGCGTAGCTCGGCTTCGGACTCGACGTTGAAGCACTTGACCTTGGCCGCGAGCGCGGCGCGCATTTCCCAGGCCTGCTTGCCCACGCCGGAAAACACGATCCTGGACGGGTCCGCACCCGCCGCCAGGGCGCGCTTGAGCTCGCCGCCGGAAACGATGTCGAAGCCCGCGCCCAGGCGCGCGAATTCCTTCAGGACGGCCAGGTTGGAATTGGCCTTCATGCCGTAGCAGACCAGCACCGGATGCTGGCCGACGGCGTTGCGGTAGGATTCCCAGGCAGCCTTGAGCGCGGCGCGCGAGTACACGTACAGCGGCGTGCCCAGCTTTTCGGCCAGGTGGTCCAGCGGCACGTCCTCGGCGTACAGGACATTGTTGCGGAACTGGAAGTACGGATGACCGGCCAGTTCAGGCTGCGCGGGGAATCGGGGTGTCATGGCAGCGATGGCGCCGGCGGAATGACCGTCTGCGGCGGTTGCTCCGTACGCGAGGGCGGCTTGCCGTCCGGCGTCGGCATGTACAAGGGACCTTTATACCCGCAGGCGGCAACCATGCCGGTCGCCAGCAGCGTGGCTACAATGCGAAGGACCATGCGGCGAAATGCCAAGTGGAACACTGGGAACTCCTAAATCTTGCAGGCTCGATTATGACCGAAACCGAATTTCTTGCGTTGATCGACCAGGTGCTGAACAGCATCGAAAGCCAGGCCGATGACTGGGCGGCTTCGCTCGATGTCGATGTCGAAACCAGCCGCAGCGGCAATGTGCTGACGATGGTTTTCGAAGACAACACCCACGTGGTGGTGAATAGCCAGGCTGCCATGCAGGAACTGTGGGTCGCGGCGCGCAGCGGCGGCTTCCACTACCGCTACGATGGCCAGCACTGGAACGATACCCGAGGCGGCCCGCAGTTGCCGGACGCCCTGTCGCAGATCTGTTCCGCGGCCGCGGGCGTGCCCGTGACGATACGCCTGTAAAACACCAGGTTCAGGCGAAAAAAAAAAGGCCGGCCCCATGGGGCCGGCCTTGTCATTTGCGCGTCAGAACGGAATCTTCTGGGACCAGGGCGTGTTGCCTTGCGTGCCCACGCCCGGCGCCACCTTGATCTTGGTTTCCTCGCTGGTGCTGCCGTTCAGGCCGTTGAGGAATTCACCCAGCGTGTCGGCCTCGGGCAAGCCCAGGCGCGCCACCGCCTGCCCGGGCGGGAATTCGGAGAAGTAGAACTCGCCGTTTTCGACCAGCAGGCCATCGGGACGGGGGCGCGGCTTCTCTTCGGGCACGCCCTTGAGGACCGTCTGCATGTAATCGACCCAGATCGGCATGGCGACGCCGCCGCCGGTTTCGCGCGAACCCAGGGACTTGGGCTGGTCAAAGCCCAGCCACGCGGTGGCGACCAGCGACGGGGTGTAGCCGGAGAACCAGGCGTCCACCGATTCGTTGGTGGTGCCGGTCTTGCCGGCGATGTCGTTGCGCTTGAGCAGGACGCGGGCGCGCGCCGCGGTGCCGTAGGTGGCCACGCCGCGCAGGATGTCATCCATGACCCAGGCGGTGCGCGGATCGATGGCGCGGGCGGCGGCGTCGCCGGCCACGACCGGCTTGGACTGCATGATGACCTTGCCGCTGCTGTCGGTGACGCGGTCGATCAGGTAGGGCGTGACGCGGTAGCCGCCGTTGGCGAACACCGAGAAGGCGCCGGCCAGCTGCAAGGGCGTGACCGAGCCCGCGCCCAGCGCCAGCGGCAACACGGCGGGCTGGCGGGCCTTGTCGAAGCCGAAGCGGGTCAGGTAGTCCTGCGCGTACTGCGGGCCGATGGCCTGCAGGATACGGATCGACACCATGTTCTTGGACTTGTATAGGCCCTGGCGCAGGGTCAGCATGGGTTCGTACTGGTTGCCGTAGTTCTTCGGGTTCCAGGCCTTGGAGCCGGTCTGCGCGGCCGTCAGTTCGAAGGGCTGGTCCGAGATCTGCGTGCCCGGGGTCAGGCCGCGCTCCAGCGAAGCGGCATAGATGAAGGGCTTGATGTTCGAACCGGGCTGGCGCCAGGCTTGCGTCACGCGGTTGAAGTTGCCGCGGTAGAAGTCAAAGCCGCCGACCATGGCGCGGATGGCGCCATCTTGCGGCGACAGCGCCACGAAGGCCGCCTGCACCGAAGGCAGGTTGATGATTTCCCAGTTGTCGCCGAACTTGCGGATGTAGACCACGGAGCCGCGCTTGATGCGCTGCTCGGGTTTGGCCTTGTCGTTCAGCGCGCGCGCCACGACGCCCAGCACTTTCTTGTCGGTGACCGTGATGATCTCGCGCGAGCTGCGCGCCAGCTTCACTTCGGTGGGGCTGGCCGACAGCACCAGCGCGGTCAGCAGGTCGCCGCTGTCGCTGAACTTGTCGAACACGCCGTCCAGGAATTCGTCGAGCGCCTGCGGATTGTTCTCGGTGCCCGGCGGCAGGTCGAGCTGTTCCTCGGGGCCGGGGTAGGGCGCGCGGCGCGTGTATTCCAGCACGCCTTCGCGCACGGCGCGATAGGCCGCTTCCTGGTCCTTGGACTGCACCGTGGTGTAGATGTTGATGCCGCGCGAATAGACGTTGTCCTGGTACACGTTGAACAACAGCTGGCGCGCCAGTTCCGCCACGTATTCGCCATGGACGGAATAGCCGCCGGCCGGCGTGCCTTCCGCGGACTTCATGACGATGGGCTGGGCCAGCGCCTGTTGGTATTCCGGTTCGGTCAGGTAGCCCAGCGAGTGCATGCGGCCCAGCACGTAGCGCTGGCGCAGCTCGGCGCGCGGACGGTTGGCGATGGGGTTGAAACGCGACGGCGCCTTGGGAATGCCGGCCAGCATGGCGGCTTCCGCGGGCGTGACTTCCGACAGGGGTTTGCCGAAATAGGTGCGCGAGGCGGCCGCGAAACCATAGGCGCGGTGGCCCAGGTAGATCTGGTTCATGTAGAGCTCGAGGATCTGGTCCTTGGTGAGCTCCGACTCGATCTTGAAGGTCAGCAGCAGTTCATAGAACTTGCGCGAATAGGTCTTTTCCGACGACAGGTAGAAGTTGCGCGCCACCTGCATCGTGATGGTGCTGGCGCCCTGCGACTTCGACATGTTGACCAGGTTGGTCAGGCCCGCCCGCACCACGCCCATCCAGTCGATCCCGCCGTGCTGATAGAAGCGGTCGTCCTCGGCCGCCAGCACCGCGGACTTCATGACGTCCGGGATTTCGTTGAAGCGCAGCACGTTGCGGCGCTCTTCGCCGAATTCGCCGATCAGGACGCGATCCGCCGTAAAGACGCGCAGCGGCACCCGGGGGCGGTAGTCCGTCATGGCGTTCAGGTCGGGCAGGTTGGGCCAGGCCAGCGCCAACGCCATCCCGGCCAGCAACACGCCGCACAGGAACAGGCCGGCAAAGAAAATGCCGGTTTTTACGAAGAATCGCAGTATCGGGGAACCGCTCTTGGCGGGCTTGTCTTTCTTGGAGGAATTCTGGGGCTTGCTCATCGCGGCGATTTTACGGGTATCTCCGGGTCCGTCTTGGCACGGGGCACCGGTTTCTGTAACAAAATCGTTCAGTGTGGTAGGCGGGCAACTGGCGGCTGATGTGATAATGCCGTCATGAACTTTTCCGCTAACTCATGTCCGGAGGCTGACCCGGACCCGGCGTCCTCCTGCGAGACGCCCGAAAACCAGCCTTGCGCGATCGAGTGCACAGGCAAGGCCGCCACGCTGCCGCATGACCTGCCGGTTTTCCTGGTCGGGATGATGGGCGCGGGCAAGACCACCATAGGGCGTGGCTTGGCGCGTGCCCTGGGGCGCGAGTTTATGGACTTGGATCATGAGCTCGAGGCGCGTTGCGGCGTGCGGGTGCCGGTAATCTTCGAAATCGAGGGCGAGGCCGGTTTTCGTCGCCGGGAATCCGCCGCCTTGGAAGAGTGTACCCAACGGCGCAACATAATTCTTGCCACCGGCGGCGGCGCGATCCTGGCGCCGGAAAACCGCCAGCGCCTGCGCGAACGCGGCATCGTGGTCTACCTGCGCGCCAGCGTGGACGAACTGTTCCGCCGCACCTGCCGCGACCGCAACCGTCCCCTGTTGGCCACGGCCGACCCGCGCGGCACGCTGCGTGACCTCATGACCCTGCGGGAACCCCTCTATAAGGAAGTGGCCGACCTGGTGGTGGAGACGGGCGCCATGCCCATACACACCCTGGTCAAGGCGCTGCTGCCGCAACTGCAAGCCTTCGAGAAGCGCATATGAACGTTGTACACGTGGATACCCCGGGCGGGGCCTACCCGATCCATATCGGCCCCGGCCGCCTGGACGTCCTGGACCAGAGCATTCCTGCCGACGCCACCGCGATCGCCGTGGTGACCAACCCGACCGTCGCGGCCCTGTATGGCGAACGCGCCGAAGCCGCGCTGGCCCGTACCGGCAAGCGGGTGCTGCGCATCGAACTGCCCGACGGCGAGGCCTATAAGGATTGGCAGTCGCTGAACCTGATCTTTGACGCGCTGCTGGGCAACCGCCTGGACCGCCGCTGCGTGCTGGTGGCGCTGGGCGGCGGCGTCATCGGCGACATGACCGGGTTCGCGGCCGCGGTCTACATGCGCGGCGTGCGCTTCCTGCAGGTGCCCACGACCCTGCTGTCGCAGGTCGATTCGTCCGTGGGCGGCAAGACCGCCGTCAACCATCCGCTGGGCAAGAACATGATCGGCGCGTTCTACCAGCCGGTCGCTGTCGAGATCGATACCGACGTGCTGAACACGCTGCCGGCGCGCGAGGTGTCCGCAGGCCTGGCGGAAGTGATCAAGTACGGCTTGATCCTGGACCCGGCCTTCTGGTCCTGGTGCGAGGAAAATGCGCAGAAGCTGCGCGAGCTGGATCCCGAGGCGGTCGCCTACGCCATCCGCCGCTCCTGCGAACTCAAGGCGCAAGTGGTGGGCAAGGACGAGCGCGAGTCGGGCTTGCGCGCCATACTCAACCTGGGCCACACCTTCGGCCATGCCATCGAGTCCGGCCTGGGCTATGGCGCCTGGCTACATGGCGAAGCCGTCGGCTGCGGCATGGTGCAGGCTGCCGAGCTGTCGGCCGACGTCGCGGGTTTTGACCGCGCCGACGTCGAGCGCGTGCGCGCGCTGGTGGCCGCCATCGGCTGTCCCGTCGTCGCGCCGGACCTGGGCGCCGACCGCTGGCTGGATCTGATGCAGGTGGACAAGAAGACGGAAGGCGGCTCGATCCGCTACGTGCTCATGCCCCGCATCGGCGAGGCCATGACCCGGGCTGCCCCCGACGACGCCGTGCGCGCCGTCCTGGCCCGCACCACTCAATAGACATGCTGGAGACGGTGTTGCAGATGAAAGAACTGGCTTCCTATGCATCCCACCCGTCTCAATCGCGCGGGCGGACCTATGCCGAGCCGCCGCCGGAAAACCGGACGGAGTTCCAGCGCGACCGTGATCGCATCGTCCATTCCGGCGCCTTCCGGCGCCTGGAATACAAGACCCAGGTCTTCGTGAACCACGAGGGCGACCTGTTCCGCACCCGCCTGACCCACAGCCTGGAAGTGGCCCAGATTGCGCGTACGCTGGCGCGCAGCCTGGGCCTGTCCGAAGACCTGACCGAAGCCATTTCGCTGGCGCATGACCTGGGCCACACGCCGTTCGGCCATGCCGGCCAGGACGAGCTCAACGCCTGCATGCGCGAATTGGCGCCCGAGGCGGGCGGCTTCGAGCACAACCTGCAAAGCCTGCGGGTGGTGGACGAACTCGAAGAACGCTACGCGGACTTCAACGGCCTGAACCTGTGTTTCGAAACGCGGGAAGGCATTCTCAAGCACTGCTCGGCCGCGCACGCGCGCCAGTTGGGTGAGGTCGGCCAGCGCTTTCTGGACCGCACCCAGCCCTCGCTGGAGGCGCAGTTGGCCAACCTGGCGGACGAGGTCGCTTACAACAACCACGACATCGACGACGGCCTGCGGTCGGGCCTGATCACGCTGGAACAGCTGAAGGAAGTATCGATCTTCGAGCGCCATCACGCCCATGTGCTGGAAAGCTATCCGGGGCTGGCTGCGCGCCGCGCCGTGGCCGAGACCATACGCCGCATGATCAATACGCTGATCGTCGACCTGACGCGGACCTCGCTGGCGCGCATCCGCGAGTTCGCGCCCGCCACCGCCGACGACGTGCGCCGCGCGCCGCCGCTGGCGACCTTCTCGCCCGAGATCCGTAGCGAGGCCGACGAGCTGAAGAAATTCCTGTTCGACAACCTGTACCGTCACTACCGCGTGCTGCGCATGACGGCCAAGGCGCGCCGCATCGTGCGCGAGCTGTTTGCGGCTTTCCTGGACGATCCGCGCCTATTGCCGCCCGACTATCGCCGTCCGGCTTTCAACGAGCAGGCCCGCGCCATCGCCGACTACATTGCGGGCATGACGGACCGCTACGCCATCCGCGAACACAAGCGCCTGTTCGAGATGGCCTGAGGCCCGCGGGCCTCAGGCTTGCGCCGCGGCTTCAGCCCGCCAGATAGCGCTGCGTCAGCAGCACCCAGTAGGCTGCGCCTACGGGCAGGCTATGGTCGTTGAAGTCATAGCCCGGGTTGTGCACCATGCAGGCCCCATGCCCGCTGTTGAAGCCTTCCGCCGAGCCATCGCCATTGCCCACCAGCAGGTAGGAGCCGGGCACTTCCTCCAGCATGAAGGCGAAGTCCTCGCTGCCGGTCAGCGCCCGGGTCTGGAGGTCCACTTGCCCGGCGCCCACCAGTTCCACCGCGACCTGGCGCGCGAAATCGGTTTCTTCGCGAGTGTTGACCAGCACGGGATAACCGCGACCGTAGTCGATGGTGGCGCGCACCTGATAGCTGGCCGCCTGGCTGTGGACCAGTTCCGTGATGCGGGCTTGCAGCGTGTCGCGCACGCCACGGTCCAGCGCACGCACGCTGAGTTTCAGCGTGGCGGTCTGGGGGATGACGTTGTTGGCTTTACCCGCATTGAATGCGCCGACCGTGATCACCGCCATGTGCAGGGGATCGATGTTGCGCGCGACGATGCTTTGCAGGCCCAGCACGATGGCCGCGCCGGCCACCACCGGATCGGCGGCGCAATGCGGCATCGCGCCGTGTCCGCCCACGCCTTCCAGCACGATGGTGACGTTGTCGGATGAGGCCATCGCGGCGCCGTCGCGCAGCAGCAGGCGGCCTTGCGGATGGCCCGGCATGTTGTGCATCGCGAAGATGGCGTCGCAGGGATACTTGCGGAACAGTCCGTCCTCCATCATGCGCTTGGCGCCGCCCAGGCCTTCCTCTGCGGGCTGGAAGATCAGGTTGAGCGTGCCGTCGAAGCCGCCATGCTTGGCCAGATGGTGCGCCGCCGCCAGCAGCATGGCGGTGTGGCCGTCGTGCCCGCAGGCATGCATCACGCCTTCGTTGCAGCTGGCGTGCTCCAGGCCGGTCGCTTCCTGGATGGGCAGGGCGTCCATGTCGGCGCGCAGTCCCAGGCGCTTGCCGCCGCTGCCGCGGCGCAACTGCCCCACCACGCCGGTGCCGCCCAGTCCGCGTTCCACTTCATAGCCCCATTGCGTCAGGCATTGCGCCACCAGATCGCTGGTGCGGAACTCCTGGAAGCCGAGTTCGGGGTGGCGGTGGATGTCGCGGCGGATCGAGACGAACTCATCGGCCTGGGCGGTCATGGCCTGCAGAACGGGATGCATGGCGGAGAAGTCCTGGAATCGGGTCACGGATTGCCTGCCAGTTTCATGTGGCTGGAGATTTCGCGGAAGCGCTCGGTCTCGGCGCGGTACATGGCGTCGGCCTGTTCCGCGCTCATGGGGGCGGAGACTTCGATGTTCTGATGCGCCAGGCTGTCCTTCACCGAGGGATCCTGCATGGCGGCGTTGAGCGCGGTATTCAGCCGCAAGACCACGTCCTGCGGCGTGTCGCGCTTGACGAAGTAGCCGGTCCAGGTGGTGAAGTTGAACCCCTTGAGCAATTGGCCTTCGTTGACCGACGGCACGGTCTTGAGCGCGGGCAGCTGGCTGCGCTGCGGCTCCAGGGTGGCCAGCAGCTTGATGCGGCCTTGCTCGGCCAGCGCTACCTGCTGCTGCGACAGCGGCAGAATGGCCAGGTCCACCTGACCGCCGCCGATGTCCTGCATCAGCGGCGCGCCGCCCTTGTAAGGCACGTGCATCATGTTGACGCCGATGGTGCGGGCCATGTGTTCGCCCAGCACGTGGTACAGCGAACCCACGCCCACGCTGCCGAAGCTCAGCGGCTGGGTGGCCGAGCGCGAACGCGCCAGCGTGACCAGTTCGTCGGCGTTGTTGGCGGGCAGGTCGGCGCGCGCCACGATCACCATGGGCGCCATACCTATCATTTGTACCAGGCGGAAATCCTCGCTCTTGAGCTTGATTGCGGGGTTGGCTATGGGGGACAGAATCAGTTCGTTGGGCGAGCCCTGGAACAGGTAGTAGCCGTCGGCCTTGGCTCCCAGCACCTTTTGCGCTCCCAGCGCGCCGCTGACGCCGCCCAGGTTCTCCACCAGCACGGGCTGGCCCAGTTGCTTGGACACGGGCGAGGCCACGACCCGGGCGATGGAATCGGATGCGCCGCCGGCCGGGTAGGGCACCATCATCATGACGGCACGGTCGGGATAGTCTGCGGCGCGGGCGCCCTGGCCCAGCAGCGTCGCGCCCAGCGCCAGCGCGCAGCCGGCCAGGCGCAGGCCATTGAAAAGCATGCTCACGAAATTCCCCTTGGAATGATCTAGTCGTGATTCGCATGCTAGGGACAGGCCTCGCTAGTTGTCTAACGAATTGTTATTCTGGAATCTAGAAAAAAAACTCATAGATAAACGGGGACTCGAGCATGAATCTCAAGCAGCTCGAACATCTGTTGGCCGTGGCCGAGGCGGGTTCCTTCAGCCGCGCGGCCGAACGCCTGTACCTGACCCAGTCGGCGCTCAGCCGCAGCATCCGCCTGCTGGAAGAAGACCTGGGGGCGCGCCTGCTGGACCGCATGGGCAAGCGCACCGAGCTGACTCCGCTCGGCCTGACCGTCGCCAGCCGCGCGCGGCGCATCCTGTTCGAATCGGGCGAGCTGCGCCGCAGCGCGGAACTGCTGACCCAGGGCGACCGGGGCAGCATCAGCATCGGGCTGGGTTCGGGGCCGGGCGTCATGCTCATGACGCCGCTGCTGGCGCACGTGGCGCAGCACTATCCGCAATTGCGGCTGGACGTGATGCGCGGTTCGCCGGAGGCGCATCTGGCGCTGTTGCGCCAGCGGCGCCTGGATGCGCTGGTGGTCGATACGCGCGGCATCGTGCCGGCGGCCGATCTGCGCATCGAACCCATTTCGGAAATGCGCGCCGGGTTCATCTGCCGCCGCGGCCATCCGCTGGCGCAGACGGGTCGGCCGGCGCGCTTCGCGGAGGTCGCGGCCTATCCGTTGGCGTCCACGTTTCTCGCGGCCGATACCGTACGCATCGTGGTCGACCATTTCGGTGTTGAGGCCGACCCGCAAACCGCGATGCGCCTGCGCTGCGATGAAATCGGCAGCGTGCTGGAAGCGGTGCGCGTGTCGGACGCGGTGTTCCTGGGCATCGTGGGCGCGGCGCGGGTCGGCATCGCCGCGGGCGAATTGACGGAGTTGCCCACCGATCCGCCGCTGCGCAGTCACGCGCTGTTCGCGATGGTGACGCTGACGGGCCGCACCGAAGCGCCGGCGATGGCGCTGGTGCGTGAATTCGTGGCCCAGCGCCTGCGCGATTGAACGCGTCGATTGAACGTGCTTCAGCGCTGCTTGCGGTAGGGCTCGTCTTCGGGCACGAAGGTGGCTTCCGCGAGCGCGTCGCGGGTCCATTCCTGCATGGCGGGCAGCGCCAGCACGGCGTCCATATAGTCGCGCACCGGGCCGGACGCCGCGATGCCATAGGTCGTGAAGCGCGAGACCACCGGCGCGAAGAAGGCGTCGGCAATCGAGAACTCGCCGAACAGAAACGGCCCGCCCTGGCCGAATGCCGCGCGCGTGTCGTGCCAGATCGCTTGCAGGCGCGCGATGTCCTGTAGCGCAGCCGCGGGAAAGTCGATGCCGGGCAGGTGCGCCTCGACGTTCATGGGTAGCGCCTGGCGCATTGCGCCGAAGCCGCTGTGCATCTGCGCGGCGAGCGACCGCGCGCGGGCCCGGGCCCGCGCGTCCTGGGGCCACAGGCGGGCTTCGGGATGGCGTTCGGCCAGATACTCGCAGATCGCCAGCGTGTCCCAGATCGCGAATTCGTCATCCAGCAGCACCGGCACCAGGCCCGCAGGCGATACCGCGCCCACGCGGCGCGAGAATTCCTCGGTGAAGAAACCGAGCTTTTGCTCGGTAAACGGGATGCCCGCGACGCGCAAGGCGATCCATGGCCGCAGGGACCAGGACGAGTAGTTCTTGTTGCCGATGATCAAGGTGTACATGCCGCGATCCTTCCTAGCCGTTGATGTGATGATTCAGGCGCCGGTTCAGCGGCGCAGCAGCTTGCCCAGGTATTGCCCGGTGTGACTGGCGGACGTGCCGGCCACGTCTTCGGGCGTACCCTGCGCCACTACGCGCCCACCGCCGTCGCCGCCTTCGGGACCCATGTCGACCACCCAGTCCGCAGTCTTGATGACGTCCAGGTTGTGCTCGATGATCAGCACCGTATTGCCGCTGTCGACCAACTGGTTCAGCACCTGCAGCAGCAGTTCGATGTCGCGGAAGTGCAGGCCCGTGGTGGGCTCGTCCAGGATGTAGAGCGTGCGGCCGGTGCTGCGTCGCGACAGTTCCTGCGACAGCTTCACGCGCTGCGCTTCGCCGCCCGACAGGGTGGTCGCGCTCTGGCCCAGCCGGATATAGGACAGACCCACGTCGATCAGCGTGTGCAGCTTGCGGGCGATGGCCGGCACGGACTCGAAGTACTCCAGCGCCTGCTCGACCGTCAGGTCCAGCACTTCGCTGATGTTGCGGCCGCGATAGCGGATTTCCAGCGTTTCGCGGTTGTAGCGCTTGCCGTGGCAGACGTCGCAAGGCACGTACATGTCTGGCAGGAAGTGCATCTCTACCTTGACCACGCCGTCGCCCTGGCAGGCCTCGCAGCGGCCGCCCTTGACGTTGAAGCTGAAGCGCCCGGGGTCATAGCCGCGGGTGCGCGCTTCCGGCACGCCCGCGAAGAGTTCGCGGATGGGCGTGAACAGGCCCGTGTAGGTAGCGGGGTTGCTGCGCGGTGTGCGGCCGATGGGGCTCTGGTCCACGCTGATGATCTTGTCGAAGTTCTCCAGCCCCTGCATCGACACGTAGGGTGCGGGTTCGCTTTGCGCATGGTGCAACTGGCGCGACACGGCGACCGCCAGCGTGTCGTTGACCAGCGTGGACTTGCCGGAACCGGACACGCCGGTCACGCACACCAGACGGCCCGCCGGGATGCGCAGGTCCACGTTCTTCAGGTTGTTACCGCTGGCGCCCGTCAGGGTGAGCCAGGACAGTTCGTCGTTGACGGGGCGCCGCTTGGGGATGGCGATGGCGCGCGCGCCGCTCAGGTACTGGCCGGTCAGCGACTGAGGGTCGCGCTGCACGGTTTCCGGGTCGCCCTGCGCCACCACCTGGCCGCCGTGTTCGCCCGCGCCCGGTCCCATGTCCACGACCCAGTCGGCCATGCGGATCATGTCTTCGTCGTGCTCCACGACGATAACGCTGTTGCCGAGGTCGCGCAGGTGCTGCAAGGTGCCGATCAGGCGATCGTTGTCGCGCTGGTGCAGGCCGATGGAGGGCTCGTCCAGCACGTACATCACGCCGGTCAGGCCCGATCCGATCTGGCTGGCCAGGCGGATGCGCTGCGCCTCGCCGCCCGAGATGGTGTCGGCGCTGCGGTCCAGCGACAGGTAGTTCAGGCCCACGTTATTTAGGAAGCTCAGGCGCGCCTCGATTTCGCGCACGATGCGCTGCGCGATTTCCTGCTTGGCGCCCGTCAGGCTCAGGTCGCGGAACCAGGCCAGGCAGGTCGACAGCGGCATGGCTTCGACTTCGTAAATGGCCTGGCCGTGGCGTTCGCCGCCCCGGGGATCCTGGCCGATCAGCACGTTGCGGGCCTCGGGCCGCAAGCGCGATCCGCCGCAGTCCGGGCAGGTCTTGATGTTGCGGTACTTGCCGAGCTCTTCGCGCACGGTGGCCGAATCGGTTTCGCGCCAGCGGCGTTCCAGGTTCGGGATCACGCCCTCGAAAGTATGGCGCTTGACCGTGCTGCGGCCTTTCTCGTTCAGGTAGAGGAACGAGATCTCTTCGTCGCCGGAGCCGTACAGCACCTTGTCGCGCAGCGCCTCGGGCAGTTCCTCGAAGGGCGCTTCAATGTCGAATTCATAGTGCGCCGCCAGGCTGGTCAAGAGCGAATGGGTGAAGGCGTTGCGGCGGTCCCAGCCGCGGATGGCGCCGGCCGCCAGGCTGAGCTCGGGGAAGGCGACCACGCGCTTGGGGTCGAAGAAACCGACCTGGCCGATGCCGTCGCAACTGGGGCAGGCGCCCATGGGGTTGTTGAAGCTGAACAGGCGCGGTTCCAGCTCGGGCAGGCTGTGGCTGCATACCGGGCAGGCGTAGCGGCTGGAGAAGACCTGTTCGCGGCCGTTGTCCATGTCCAATGCCAGGGCGCGGCCTTCGGCCAGCTGCAACGCGGTCTCAAAGCTCTCCGCCAGGCGCTGCTTGCTTTCGGGCTTGATGCGCAGCCGGTCGATGACGACGTCGATGTCGTGCTTCTCGGTCTTTTTCAACGGCGCCATGCCGTCGATTTCGGTCAGCTGGCCGTCCACGCGCAGGCGCACGTAGCCCTGCGCCTGCAGGCTGGCGCATTCGTCCTCGAAGCTGCCTTTCTTGCCGCGCGCGATCGGCGCCAGCACCGCCAGCCGGGTTTCGGGCGTCCAGGACAGCACCGCGTCCACCATCTGGCTGACGCTTTGCGCCTGCAGCGGCAGGCCATGGTCAGGGCAGTAGGGCGTGCCGACCCGCGCGTACAGGAGCCGCAGGTAGTCGTGGATCTCGGTAATGGTGCCGACGGTGGAGCGGGGGTTGTGGCCCGCGGCCTTCTGTTCGATGGAGATGGCCGGGGACAGGCCCTCGATCAGGTCCACGTCCGGCTTGTCCATCAGCTGCAGGAACTGGCGGGCGTAGGCGGACAGGCTTTCCACGTAGCGGCGTTGGCCCTCCGCGTACAGCGTGTCGAAGGCCAGCGACGATTTGCCCGAGCCGGACAAGCCGGTGACGACCACCAGCTTGTGGCGTGGCAGGTCGAGCGAGACGTTCTTGAGATTGTGGGTGCGCGCACCCCGAATGCGTATTGTCACGTCCATCGGGCTCTTTTAAGCGGTTTCAAAGGCCAACTTGGTACTATAGCGCGCCGAATCCCCCTGCGTTCGGGGCAGTACTCCAGCCTGGATAGACCCGGGGGGCGGCGCCGCACCGCCAGATCAGACCGTGAGCGTGTGACATCCACGCGCGCAGGCGAGCCCTAGTCATCGTTGAATTTTTCGCATGCAGGCAGATAAAAAACTGAAATTGACCCCGTCCGAGCGCCGCGCCAGCGTGGCGCTGGCCGGCCTGTTCGCCGCGCGGATGCTGGGGCTGTTCCTGTTGCTGCCCGTCTTTGCCGTGGCCGCCGCCGGCATGCCGGGCGGCGACGATCCCGCCCGCGTCGGCCTGGCGCTGGGCATGTACGGCCTGACGCAGGCCTTCATGCAGATTCCTTTCGGCCTGGCGTCCGACCGCTGGGGCCGCCGCCCCGTGGTGCTGTTCGGCCTGCTGCTGTTCGTGGCGGGCAGCATCGTCTGTGCGCAGGCCTCCGACGTGTACTGGATCACCATCGGCCGCGCCATTCAGGGCGCGGGCGCGATTTCCGCGGCGGTCACCGCCTGGTTGGCGGACTCGACCCGCGACGAGGTCCGCACCCGCGCCATGGCCATGGTGGGCGGCTCGATCGGCCTGTCCTTTGCCGTCTCGCTGGTACTGTCGCCCGTGCTGGTGGGCTGGTGGGGCCTGTCCGGCCTGTTCTGGACCATCGCCTGCCTGGGCGTGATCTGCCTGGCCGTGGCCGGCTGGGTCGTGCCCGTGGTGCCGCTGACCCAGGCCCGCACCATGCAGGCGGCCCGGCCGCGCGAAGTCCTGACCCATAGCGACCTGCTGCGCCTGAATTTCGGCGTTTTTGTCCTGCATCTGATCCAGGTGGCGCTGTTTGTCGTGGTGCCGGCCCTGCTGGCGAAGGTGGGCGGCCTGGACGCGCGCGAGCTCTGGAAGGTCTACCTGCCCGTCATCCTGGTGTCCTTCGTGCTGATGGTGCCGGTGGTGTTTGTCGCCGAAAAGCGCCGCGCCCATCGCGGCGCCCTGCGCGCCGCCGTGGCCGGATTGGTACTGGTGTGCGCCTTGCTGCCCGCGGCCAGCCATGGCTTCTACACCTTGGCCGCCGCCCTGACAGGCTTCTTCGTGGCCTTCAACGTGCTGGAAGCCCTGCAGCCCTCGCTGGTGTCGCGGGTTGCGCCGCAGGCCTACAAGGGCCTGGCGCTGGGCTTCTACAACACCGCCCAGGCCGCAGGCCTGTTCGCGGGCGGCGCGCTGGGCGGCTGGCTGGCCTCGCATTCCGGTTCCAACGCCGTTTTCATCGCCGCCGCCGGCCTGTCGGCGATCTGGCTGGCGGTGACCTGGGCGCTGCGGCCGCTGCCCGAGGCGGACCGCCCCGCGTCGGCGCGGGCCGGCTGAAACATCTCGGATCGCACCCCCAAAAGCGGTCAATAGCCACGAAAATCGGCTCGCCAGGGTGGACGGCTTTGTCACATCCTGGTTTGGCGCGGCGGGCTCTTTTCGTCGATAATACGCATCAAATCAGGGCTTCACTCAGGGTTCAACCCGGCGTCGCCGGTCATCGTTGCGGTGACCGGCGTGTTTCATGAAGCCGGTCTTCAACATCATCGCTTTTATGTTGTTGCCGGCGCGTCCGCGGCAACGCACACGCAGGCTGTCAACAACAGAGGGACAACGGCATGGCATCGGTTAACAAAGTCATACTCGTGGGCAATCTGGGACGCGACCCGGAAGTCCGCTACAGCCCCGAAGGGGCGGCAATCTGCAATATGTCCATTGCCACCACCTCCACCTGGAAAGACAAGGCTTCGGGCGAACGCCGCGAAGAAACGGAATGGCACCGTGTCGTCATGTACAACCGCCTGGCTGAAATCGCCGGCGAGTACCTGAAGAAGGGCCGCTCGGTCTACATCGAAGGCCGCCTGAAGACGCGCAAGTGGCAAGACAAGGACACCGGCGCTGATCGCTACAGCACCGAAATCGTTGCCGACCAGATGCAGATGCTGGGCGGCCGCGAAGACGGCGGCGGCGGTGGCGCAAGCTTTGGCGGCGGTGGCGGCTACGACGACGCGCCTTCGCGTCCGGCACAGCAGCGCGCCCCGGCCCAACGCCCGGCCCCGCAGCAGCGCCCGGCCCCCGCGGCGGCTCCGGCCAGCAGCGGCGCCAATCTGGCGGATATGGACGACGATATTCCGTTCTGATCCCACGTCAGCGGAATGTGGTTTGGAAGGCCTCTGCCCATTTGGGCAGGGGCTTTTTTCTTGTGTGTTGCCAACGAGACGCTTGCCGCGCCAGCACCTGGCCACGCAGGGCTTCCGAGACCCGGGCTTACGCAGTAATCTGAGTCCCGTTCAGGCGGGGGCGGCCGGCACGGCTTGGACAGCTGGCCGGCCGCTACGCTCAGCGTTGTTCTTGGATGGGAGGGCGCCATGCCCGGAGGACCCGACTACCCCTGCGACCATAGCGAGAAGTACTCGCTTGCAGCGCGCAACAGCATCCGCTACACCCCGGCCGCCAATAATGTTCAGGGCTTGTTCCTCACTCCCGAAGGCGATTTGCGGACCTGGCTGATCGCCTCTTATGTGCAGGACAGTCATCGGGATCTGATCACGGCGCTGGCCTACCTCGATGTCGCGGATCGGGCCGCCGCCGAGCGCAACGTGCGCGAGGCGCAACAGGACGCCACCCGCAAGGCCGAACTTGCGGACCTGCGCGACGAAGTCCGGCAACTCCGAGACACGGTGCAGGCCAGCGCCAAGCTGGTGCAGGCGCTGGTCAGTTCGCTAGGAGTGATCGTGCCGGCCTGGCACACCCGCAAGGAAATCGAGGAGGGTGACGACATGGGCCTGACCCTGCCGAGCGCCCAGGCCCTCGGTTTGGTCATCGAGATCATTGCCCTGCAGCGCGAACCGGGCTTTGGCCACGAGGACATCGTTTCAATGGAACCCGAGGCCGGAACGCTGGTGGCGCGGGGCAGCACGGTTCGTGTGCGGATGAACTTCATGGGCTGATCGCCGGCGCGCAAGCCCTCCTTTTTCGCAACAGAAGCATTTTGTTTCACAAATCCCCCTTGTGCTATCTACCTAGTAGTAGATAAGATTCATCCATCGACGCAGCAAACCAAACACCCGCCGACGTCGAAACCAGAAATACAGTAGGACCGCTTTTTTATTTCCTCAGTCATCTACCTATAAGTAGATAGTTTTTTGAACCGCTACGCAATCGTTATCTGGAGATCAACCATGAAGACTCTCGTATCCGCCCTGATCCTGTCCGCTTCCTTCATTGGCGCCGCCCAAGCCGGCGAACTGGACTATCCGCCCGCCCTGAATACCGAAAGCACGGTGACCCGCGCTCAGGTGCAACAAGAGCTGGCCCAGGCCCGCGCCAATGGCGAACTGGTGTCTGGCGAAGAAGGCTACGCCGCCACGATCTTTGCCGACTCCGGCAACAAGACCCGCGCTCAGGTGCAGAAAGAACTGGCCGCCGCCCGCGCCCAAGGCCTGACCGACAGTGCTGAACTGGCTTACCCGCCCGTGCAAGGCTGAGTTTTTTCTCTCGAAATCTATCTATAAGTAGATAGCTCCATCGAAACCCTGATGCAGCACCTGATCCTTACTGGAGATCAACCATGAAGACCCTCGTATCCGCCCTGATCCTGTCCGCTTCCTTCATCGGCGCCGCCCAAGCCGGCGAGCTGGACTATCCGCCTCCCCTGAACACCGAAAGCACGGTGACCCGCGCCCAGGTGCAGCAAGAGCTGGCCCAGGCCCGCGCCAATGGCGAGCTGGTGTCGGGCGAAGAAGGCTACGCCGCCACGATGTTTGCGTCGGCTGGCGACAAGAGCCGCAAGCAGGTGCAGCAGGAATTGGCCGCCGCCCGCGCGCATGGCCTGACCGACAGCGGCGAGCTGGACTACCCGCCCGTGCAAGGCTGAGTTTCATGCTGGCACATGCGGATCCCGGGGGGCGGGATGATTCCCGGCCGGGGTCCGCAAGGGTTTTGGAGCAGTGGCAACGCTGCCGGAACCGATGACGAATCAACCTATTAGTAGGTAATATTCAGCCATGGACACTCCTACTTCCAACACCACTCGCGAACAGCTTCTGGCCCACGCCGAGAAGCTGATCCGCACGCGCGGATGCAACGGTTTCAGCTACCGCGACCTGGCTGAACATGTGGGCGTGAAGACGTCCAGCATCCACTATTACTTTCCGGGCAAGGACGACTTGCTCTACGAGGCTGTCGAAGCCTACAGCGCGCGCGCGTTGGCAGCCATGCGCGGCATCGACACGTCGCTGCCTGCGCAAGCGCAGCTCGACCAATACCTGTCGATGATGGAATCGCGCGCGTGCGGGTCCGGCGAACTCTGCCTGGCTGGCATGCTGGCGGCCGAGGTCAATTCGCTGCCCGAACGCGTGCGCGGCGCATTGCAGGGATTCTTCCGCGCGCACGAGGCCTGGCTGGCCCGCGTGCTGGCCGAAGGCGCGGCGCAGGGCACGATGAAGTTCTCCGGCACGCCCGAGGCGGCCGGCCGCGCGGTGTTCGCGACGGTGCAAGGCTGCATACTGGTTGCGCGCCTGTTCCAACAGCCCGCGGCGCTGTGCGAGGCCATCGGCGCCCTGTACGTGGAGTGCGACGGCAAGCGCAGCGGCGCAGCCTGACCGTTCCCGCTCCAAACAGCCCATCAGTCACGGCCGCCATGCGCAAGCAGGCGGCCGTGGTCTTTTGCGCGGCGGGTTCAGGCCGCGAGCAGCGCCCGCGCCATGTCGACGCTGGTGCGCGCCTGGATACCCAGGTCGCGCATGCGTTGCTGGAATGTTGCCTGCGCGTCTTCGAAACCGGCGACGGGACTCATGCAGTCCGTCAGCAGCACCAGGCGCGACAGGTCGCGGCCGGGCAGGTGCTCGGCCAGGTGCTCGACGGTAGCCTTGACGCAATGGCTGCCGGCTTGGCCGGCGATCAGGATGAGTTCGGCGCGGTCCAGCGAATCCAGCAGGCTGCGGTTGAGCTGGCTGCGCGGATCGTCGGCGTCTGGAACCTCGGCCATCAGCGCGCTGTAGTGCTCGGTCCAGGGGTTCATGCCCTTGGGCACCTTGCGCACGATGAACTGGCGCTCGTCTTCCCACCGGCTGTAGGCGGCGCGCACGTCGGCATGCACGTTATGGCCCCAGGTGCCGATTTCGCAATGCAGCGGCCACACCATCAGCGTGTAGCGGCCGCGCGCTTCGAGTTCGTCCAGATACGACAGGGTGCGCGGCAGGTCGTCGTCGTGGCGCGGACGGAACTCGCCCGCGCGCAGCTGTGCCGCCGTGATCTGCGTGTACGGCCCCACGGGCTGGCCGTCGCCGGTGGACCAGAAGGTCGGATGGGCGATGTCCAGGCGATGGTGCGAATCCAGCGTCACCGTGATCGAGGTAAGCGCAGGCGCGGCGGTGTCGATAAAGTGCGCGAGCCGTTGCATGTCGGCGTGCGCGCCGGCCACGGGCAATGCGGGCGCGTGCGCGGCGCCCGTCACGGGATCCGTGGGCAGGTAGGACTCGGGCAGATCGCAGAAGTCATTCTGCGGATCGATGATCAGGAGATGATTGGAGCGCGGCATGACGACGTTCGGGACAGGCGAACTCGAAATATAGAACGGGATGGCCATGTCTTTCTAGAAAAGTACCAGATGCTCGGCGCGGTCCGGTAGCTGCTTGAGCAGCTCGCGCCACTGCAGCCAGACGCTGCCCCCCGCTGAAACGGCGATCACTGCGATAACGATCCACATGTCAGGCTCCTGGATAATTTCGCACGACCGTGCGAAATTAAGGTGAAGAATTGCCGGCACGGGCCGGCTCTGGAAATACGGCTACTCGAGGTACTTGAAACTGCGGTAGGTGGAAATCAATCGCTCATAGGCCGCCCGCACGCGTTGGGGGGCCTTCGGATCCCGCAGGAAGCGGGCATCGTGCATCAGCCCGATCATCAGGCTGTAGACCTCGAACACGAGCTGCTCGGGATCCGTGTCCGGCCTGACGTGGCCAGCTTCCAATGCCTGGTTGACCGTGCGCAGCATGGCGCCGCGCCAGCGCCGCAGATTGCCCTCCAGCACCGAGCGCAGCGGGGATTCCACGTCGTCATACTCGAAGGCGCCGGCTACATAGATGCAGCCCGTCAGCGTTTCGACATTGCTGGCGCGCTCGATCCAGAGCGAGACCAGGGCGTTCAAGCGCGGCAGGCCGCGCGGATAGGCCAGGGCCGGGGTGAACACGGCTTCGAGGAAGCGCCGGTCGTATTCGTCCAGCACCGCCTGCTGCAGGGCTTCCAGCGACCCCACGCGTGAGAACACGCCGCTTTTACTGATGCCCAGGCGCTTGGCCACCTGGCCGAGCGACAGGCTCTCCATGCCTTGCGCGGCAGCCATGTCGAGGGCCGCGTCGACAATGGCCGCGAAGGTCAGCTCGCTTTTCTCGGTTTTGGCAGTCATGCGGCAAATTTAGCACGACCGTGCGAAATTGGACGGATTATTTTCCGGAGTCGCGCCCCGAAAAAAAAACTGGACAGCCTGGCTGTCCGGTCTTGTTGCGGCAAAGCGCGCGGGGATCAGGCCTGGGCGGCCTTGAACTCCAGGCGGTACTTGTGCAGCAGCGGCTCGGTGTAGCCGTTGGGCTGGGTCAGGCCTTCGAATACCAGCGCGCAGGCGGCCTTGAACGCCAGCGAGGTGTCGAAGTTGCCGGCCATCGGACGGTAGAGCGCGTCGCCCGCGTTCTGGCCGTCGACCACCTTGGCCATGCGCTTGAAGGTTTCCATGACCTGCTCGCGGTTGGTCACGCCGTGGCGCAGCCAGTTGGCGATGTGCTGGCTGGAGATGCGCAGCGTGGCGCGGTCTTCCATCAGGCCGACGTTGTGGATGTCCGGCACCTTGGAGCAGCCCACGCCCTGGTCGATCCAGCGCACTACGTAGCCCAGGATGCCCTGCACGTTGTTGTCGAGTTCCTGCTGGATGTCCTGCGCGGACCACTTGGACGGATCGCCGACCGGCACGGTCAGCAGGCCGCCCAGCAAATCGTCGCGCACGCTGTCCAGCTTGGTGCGTTCCAGTTCCTGCTGCACGGCCTGCACGTCGACCTGGTGGTAGTGCAGCGCGTGCAGCGTGGCGGCGGTGGGCGAGGGCACCCAGGCGGTGTTGGCGCCGGCCTTGGGATGGGCGATCTTCTGTTCCAGCATCGCGGCCATCAGGTCCGGCATGGCCCACATGCCCTTGCCGATCTGGGCGCGGCCACGCAGGCCCGCGTCCAGCCCGACCAGCACGTTGTTGCGTTCGTAGGCGGTGATCCAGGCGGTGGACTTCATGTCGCCCTTGCGCAGCATCGGGCCGGCTTCCATGCTGGAATGCATTTCGTCGCCGGTGCGGTCCAGGAAGCCCGTGTTGATGAAGGCCACGCGCGCGGCGGCGGCCTCGATGCACGCCTTGAGGTTGATGCTGGTGCGGCGCTCTTCGTCCATGATGCCCATTTTCAGGGTATTGCGCGGCAGCTTGAGCAGGTCTTCGACGCGATCGAAAAGTTCGCTGGCGAAAGCGGCTTCGACGGGGCCGTGCATCTTGGGCTTCACGATGTAGACGGAGCCGGTGCGCGAATTCAGCTTGTACTTGCGGTCCTGCAACGCGGCCAGGCTGGTGACCACGGCGTCCAGGATGCCCTCGGGGATTTCGCGGCCCTCGCGGTCCAGGATGGCCGGGTTGGTCATCAGGTGGCCGACGTTGCGCACGAACATGAGCGAACGGCCGTGCAGGGTCAGCGGCGAGCCGTCGGGACGCGTGTAGTCACGGTCGGCGTTGAGCTTGCGGGTGAAGGTCTTGCCGCCCTTGGTGACTTCTTCGGTCAGGTCGCCCTTCATCAGGCCCAGCCAGTTGCGGTAGACGTGGACCTTGTCCTCGGCATCCACGGCGGCGATGGAGTCCTCGCAGTCCATGATGGTGGTGAGCGCGGCTTCCACCAGCACGTCCTTGACGCCGGCGGCATCGGTGGCGCCAATGCTGTGGCTGCGGTCGATCTGGATTTCGAAGTGCAGGCCGTTGTTCTTGAGCAGGATGGCCGTGGGCGCTGAGGCCTCGCCTTGGTAGCCGGTGAACTGCGCGGGGTTCTTCAGGCCCGTGGAGCCGTTGGCCAGCGCCACGCGCAATTGGCCGTTTTCAACGGTATAGGCGCGGGCGTCGGCGTGCGAGCCCTGGGCCAGCGGGGCGGCGGTGTCCAGGAAGGCGCGGGCGCGGGCGATGACGGCGGCGCCGCGTTCCGGGTTGTAGCCGCGGCCGGTGTCGCCGGGCGTGGCGGGAATGGCGTCGGTGCCGTAGAGCGCGTCGTACAGGCTGCCCCAGCGCGCGTTGGCGGCGTTCAGCGCGTAGCGCGAGTTGGACATGGGCACGACCAGTTGCGGGCCGGCCTGCTGCGAGATCTCGGTGTCGACGTTGTCGGTGGTGGCGCGCACGCTGGCCGGCTGCGGCAGCAGGTAGCCGATGCTTTCCAGGAATTTGCGGTAGGCGGCCGGGTCGGCGATGGGGCCGGGGTGGGCGCGGTGCCAGGCGTCGAGTTCGGCCTGAAGGCGGTCACGCTCGGCCAGCAGCGCGCGGTTCTTCGGGGCCAGGTCGTCCACCAGGGCCGCGAAGCCTTGCCAGAAGCCTTCGGCATCCAGGCCGGTGCCGGGCAGGGCTTCCTGTTCGATGAATTGATTGAGATTGGCCGCCACTTGCAGGCCGTGGTGCTGGATGCGTTGAGTCATGCGGTTCTCTAGCGGTAAGGGACTGGCCGACGCCGCGCGCCGGGCGTATCTGGTCTCGACATCATCGTTCGCGCCTGTCGCAATGTCCATATCAAAACCCACTGGTCATACCAGTTTGTGCGCTGCCGTATGGGCAAACCTGTAATTTTTGTGGTTTTATATCAGCTACTTACAGGGGTGTGATGCAAGAGATCCGATCGGGGATGCCCTTGGTCATACCACTGGTGCGGAGAGTGCATGTACGCGGAAACTGAAGAAAAGCCTCGCCAGGTGGCGGACGAGGTCGCCGAACGGATCGAACGCCTGATCCTGGACGGCGTGCTGAAGGCCGGCCAGGCGCTGCCTTCCGAACGGCGCCTGACCGAGAAGCTGGGCGTGTCGCGCACGGCCTTGCGCGAAGGGCTCAAGCTGCTGCGCGCGCGCGAAATCATCCATACCGCGCAAGGCAAGGGCTCGTATGTGGCGCACATCTCCAAGGTGGACGCGGGCCCCTTGATGCATCTGTTCAATTCGCAGCCGCGCACGCTCTATGACCTGCTGGAAGTGCGTTCGCTGCTGGAAGCCGAGTCCGCCCGGCTGGCGGCCATACGCGGCACCGAGGCGGACTTCATCATGATCCGCCGCCGCTATGACGAAATGGTGGCGGCGCAGGGCACGGCCACCGACACGGCGACGCATGCGCATCTGGACCACGCGTTTCACCTGGCGATTTGCGAGGCTTCGCACAATCCGGTGCTGGTGCATACGCTGCAGTCCTTGACGGATCTGCTGCTGGGCTCGGTCTTCGCCTGTGTCAACAACCTGTACCACCGCCAGCCGGAGAAACGCCAGATCGACCGGCAGCACACGCGGCTGTTCAACGCCGTGACCGCGCGCCAGCCGGAACAGGCGCGCAAGGCGGCCGCGGATCACGTGGACAGCGTGCGCCAGAGCCTGGCCGATATCGAGCAGGAAGAGCAGCGTCTGGTGCGCGCGACGCTGCGGCTGGAAGGCTGGAGCTAGCGTCCCGCGCTATGGCAGGGCGGGACGCCAGAGGCTGCGCGTCCTGGTTCAGCGGTCGGCCATGGCGCCGCTGCCCGCCAAGGCCAGCGGCTTGCCCGCGTAGACCCGGCCAAAACGGTTGTTGACGAACGCATCCAGATCGATGGCTTCCTGCCCGACGAACCCGCGTTGCGGCAGTGCGCCTTGCGCCACGAGGTCCAGCGCGGCGCAGATGCCCGCAGCCGTGGACAGTTGGATGGCGCTGAGACGATGGCCGTCGACGTCCGCGCCGAAGATGCGGATGGGGTAGGACTCTTCTTCCAGGCGTCCATGCCGGCGGCCTGAAGCCGAAGCCTGGATCACGATTACGTCCTGTTCGGTCGTGGGAATGGCGGCTTCGAAGATTTCCTTGAGCAGGTCGCGGCGGTCGCGCAGGCGCAGGTCATTGAGCAGCAGCTTCATGATGCTGCAGTGGCCCGGGTAGCGCACGGACTTGTAGTCCACGTTGCGGGCGCGGCCGCGCAAGGTGGCGGGCAGGGTGCCCAGTCCGCCGGAGGTGTTGAAGGCTTCGTACTCCACGCCGTCCAGCGCGAAGGTCTCGTAGCCTTCGAGCGCGGGCACGCTGGTCAGCTGGCCGTCGACGATGGCTTCGCAAGGGTTGCAGTACTCATTGATCAGTCCCTCTGTGCTCCAGGTCAGGTTGTAGCGCAGGCTGTTGGAGGGATAGCGCGGCAGGGCGCCCACGCGCATGCGCAGATCCAGCAGGGTATCGAAGCGGCGCGCCAGCGCGTTGCCGACCACGCCGATGAAACCCGGGGCCAGGCCGCATTGCGGCATCAGCACGCTGCGGGCGCTTTCCGCCAGCGCCTGGATGGCGTGCGTGCTGGCTACGTCTTCGGTCAGGTCGAAGTAGTGCACGCCCGCCTTTGCGCACAGCCCCGCCACCGCGGCGGCGCGGTGAAAAGGCAGCGCGTTGATGACCGCGTAACGCCCCTCGATGCATTGCGCCACGGAGTCGTCGCCGGAAATCTGGCGGGTTTCGCAGCCCAGTTCGGCCACGATGCGCAGCCGCTCGGGATCCTGGTCGGCGACCAGCACCGAATAGCCGCCGCTGCGTTCCAGCATCAGGGCAATGGCGAAACCGATTTTTCCGGCGCCCAGAAGTAGGACGGGCCGGGGAGAGGCGGTGGTCATGGTGCGGCTCCTGCATGGATGGGGGAGTAGGTGAGCTCATCCTATGCGCGGGCGCTGTCGATGTGTAGAGACTAAATAGTCGAATCGGCTGTAGGTAACGTCAATTCGACTTAATCAAATATCGAAACGTCAAAAACAAAGCCCTCCGGTTTGGGGCCGGAGGGCTTTGGGGCGCTGCCTGGCCGGGGAGGCCAGGGGGGGATCAGCTGCCCAGGGGCGGGTAGTCCAGGTTGCCGAAGGTGACCAGGCCTTCCGACTTGGCTTGAGCCAGTTCGGTGCGGACTTGGGCGCGGGTCAGCGAGGTGGCTTGTTCAGCCGCGGCGACGGGCGGGTAGTCCAGGTTGCCGAAGGTCACTTCACCGGCGTTCTTGGCTTGTTGCAGTTCAGCTTGCACTTGCTGCGAGGTCAGGGTCGACTTCGGGGCGATGGCGGCGGGGTAGCCTTCTTCGCCGAAGGTGTATTGGCCCGAGGCCTTGGCTTGTTGCAGTTCGGCTTGGACCTGAGCGCGGGTCGGGCCCTGATCGGCCTCGGCGGCTTGGGCGCCGGCAGCCAGAACGGACATGGACAGCATCAAAGCGGTAGCAAGGGTTTTCATAGCAGACCTCCAATGTCTTGAGCTTGGGAGCCGAACCGCTGGCCTGATTGCCTGGGGTTCGCTTGCTGTGTCCCGATGAGATGCATTCTGGGCGCAAATCATCTCCGGATAAACCCTGATTCCCTGAAAACATCTTTCCAAAAAGAAGACTAATAGGTTTCCATTTCACCAAATGGCACCATGGGTGGTGGAATTTCCATTTGATGACACCATAGGAAGTAGTCCCCCCGGGAGGGGAGAGATCTGGCGGCGGGGGAAATGGGGCGCGCAGCCCCGGGAAGGCCCCGGGGCCGGCTGGAAGGAATCAGCGGTTCAGTTCGACCAGCGCGGCGTTGTATTCGGCCTGGGCTTCGTCCAGCTTGCGCTGGGCTTTGTCGATCTTGTCCTGCTTGCCCTTGGCGCGGGCCTGCTTGAGCTCGCTTTCGCGCTCGGCGACCTTGTTCTGCTTCTCCCGCACGTCCGCTTCGCGCTGGGATTGCAGGCGGCTGTCGGTGCAATTTGCCCGGGCTTCGGCCAGGGCCTTGCGCAGCCCGGCCTCGCGGCGGGTATTGTTTTGCGCCTTGGCGGCGGCGATGTCGTTTTCGATTGCGCAGAACTTGGCTGCGCAGCCGCGCTGGGCAGAGCAATCGCTGGCGGCGGCCTGTGCTGGAATGGCCACGAACGCGGCGGCTGCGGCGGCCGTCAAGGCCAGGGATTTGAGCAATGAGGGCATGCGTGGTCTCCGTAGTGCGTTGCGGAGACTCCATCATGGCCCCAGTCGGCGCCACGGGCAATGCGCGGCGTCAACGGGGCATCGGCGCGGTCGCCAGTGCGGCGCCGATGCTGCTTTTAGCGGATCAGCGTACCCGCCAGCGCGGCGGCAACCAGCAGCGCGCCCAGCCAGAGGTTGGCGCGGAACAGCATGAAGTTGCGGTCGGGGCGCTGGATGTCGAAGACCTTCAGCTGCCACGCCAGGTGCGCCGCCACGGCCACCATGCCGACCTGGTAAGCCCACGACAGACCGATGGCGTAACCGCCCCAGGCCCACAGCGCCACGGTGGCCACGTAGAAGCCGCCGATCCAGAGCTTGCCCTGGTCGCCAAATCGCATGGCGGTGGAATGCAGGCCCAGGCTGCGGTCGTCGCGCACGTCCACGTAGGCGTAGATGCTGTCGTAGCCCACCTGCCACAGCACCGCGCCGGCCCACATGGCGACGGCGGCCAGCGGCACGTGGTTCTGCGTATCCGACCAGGCCATCAGCATGCCCCAGTTGAAGCAGATGCCCAGCACCACTTGCGGCCAGTAGGTGACGCGCTTGCACAGCGGGTAGATGAAGACGAAGGGCAGCACGGCCACGGCCAGCCAGCGGCTCATGTCGTTCAGGAAGAACAGCAGCGACCCGCAGACCAGCAACTGCCCGAGCAGAAACCAGACCGCGTTCTTCATCGTCAGCTGGCCGCTGGTCAGCGGCCGGAAGCGCGTGCGCTCGACGTGCTTGTCGAAATTGCGGTCGCACATGTCGTTGACGGTGCAGCCGATGCCGCGCATCAGCAGCGCGCCCAGCGAGAACACGATCAGCCGCTGCAGGTCGGGCAGGCCGCCCGCGGCCTGGATCAGCGCGGCAATGGCCGGCAGCAGGGTCAGCCAGGTGCCGATGGGGCGGTCCAGGCGGCACAGGCGGGCATAGGGCCGCCAGGACTTGGGTAGCCAGCGTTCGACCCAGTCGGTGAAAACGATGTCGCTGAGGTCGACGGGAGATTGTTGGGGAGCGCTCACTGTCACGGCGAAACGGAATGGGAAAACCAAGAGCATAAAACAACGGCGGCCGGGCATCGCGCCCGGCCGCCGCTCATGTTCCGCAGCGCCGCCGGCGCTTCGGGAGGATCAAACCTCTTCTTTCAACAGCTTGCCCAGGATGGCGATGCCGCGGCGGATCTTGTCTTCCGGCACGGTGGCAAAGCTCAGGCGCAGCGTGTTGGCACCGCCGCCGCCGCTGTAGAACGGCGCGCCGGGCACGAAGGCGACGTTTTGGGCGACGGCCTTTTCCAGCAGCTTGGTGGCGTCGATATGCTTGGGCAGCGTGAGCCAGATGAACATGCCGCCCTCCGGCTTGGTCCAGCTGACGGTGTCAGGGAAGTCCTGCTTGATGGCTTCGAGCATGCAGCTGCCCTGGGCGCGGTAGATCTCGCGCACGTTGGGCAGGTGTTCTTCCAGGAAGCCGTCCTTGACGATCTCGTACACGGCCATCTGGGTTAGGGTAGGCGTGTGCAGGTCGGTGGCCTGCTTGGCTTGCTGCAGCTTGTTGATGAGCGCCTGTGCGCCGACGATGTAGCCCAGGCGCAGGCCGGGGGCCAGCACCTTGGAGAACGTACCCAGGCGTACGACGTTGGCGCCGTACTCGGCGGCCAGGGCGATCAGGCCGGGCTGAGGCTCGCCCGCGTAGCGGAGTTCGCCGTAGGGATCGTCCTCAACGATGGTGAGGTTCAGTTCGGCGGCGCGCTTGAGCAGTGCGATGCGGCGCTCCAGGTTGAGCGTGCGGCCGGTGGGGTTCTGGAAGTTGGGCAGGGCGTACAGGAAGCGGGCGCCGTCGGCCAGTTCGGGCGTGATGGCTTCGGGGATCAGGCCACCGTCGTCGCTGGGTACTGGCACGAACTTGGGCTGGTACAGACCGAACGATTGCAGCGCGCCCAGATAGCTGGGGTCTTCGACCAGGACCTTGCTGTTCTTGTCGATCAGCACCTTGCCCAGCAGGTCCAACGCCTGCTGCGAGCCCGACACGATCAGGACCTGGTCCGGGTTGACGTTGACGCCCGCCTTCTTCATGTCGTCCGCGACCCATTGGCGCAGCGGTGCGTAGCCTTCCGTGGGGCCATACTGGAGTGCCGCGCGGCCGTTGGTGGCCAATACCTTGTCGAATGCCGCACGCACCACTTCTACCGGGAAACCGCCGGGCGCCGGCAGGCCGCCAGCGAACGAGATGACCTCGGGGCGTTCCGTTACCTTGAGGATTTCACGAATGGCGGAACTGGTGAGTTGCTGGGCGCGTTCCGAAAAGGAAAATGCGGGTTCGAGAGGTTTATCCATGAGTGCTCTTTGGAAGGGTAAGGAAATGCGGGCAGTTTGTCCGTTGGGGGTGGGCTAGGGCAATCTAGAAATTATTGTCCCACACGACCGTCACCCGGCCCTCTTAATGGCCGCAGCCCCTAAAATCACCTGCATCGATAACCGCCTGTACAGTTACATTTCCCATGTTCGAAGCCGCTCCCATCGTCGCCGATTCCAAGGCCGCCCTGTATGCCGGACTGGTCGCCCAGGCCCGTGCCCTGCTCGAAGGCGAGCATGACCGCATCGCCAATGCCGCCAACCTGAGCGCGCTGGCCTATCAGGCCCTGCCCGAACTGAACTGGGCGGGTTTCTATTTCTTCGACGGCACCGAACTGGTGTTGGGCCCGTTCCAGGGCAAGCCGGCCTGCGTGCGCATTCCGCTGAACCGCGGCGTGTGTGGCGCGGCCGCCAGCCAGCGCCAGACGCAGCTGGTGCCTGACGTGCACGCGTTCCCCGGCCACATCGCCTGCGATGCGGCCTCGCGTTCCGAAATCGTGGTGCCGCTGGTGCACCAAGGCCAATTGATAGGCGTGTGGGATGTGGACAGCCCCGTGCCCGACCGCTTCGACCAAGACGACCGCCAGGGCATGGAAGCCCTGTGCGCGGTGTTCCTGGCCAGCCTGGGCTGAGGTGCGGCGTTGACAGCGTTGCGGGCTCCCGGTAGATTCCCGCATCTGCGCTTGCAGACCACTGCATTCAATCCATACATGATTCATCAGGCCAACCAATCCGCTTTCCCGTTCCGCGCCCAGGGCGTGGTGCTGGTTTGCGCCGGCCTGAAATCCAAAAAACAGCCGCTCATCTGACCGGAGCATGCTGTTCCGTCAGATGGGCGACGGAACAGCGGCCTCCTGGCGGCGCTTGGCGCCGTCCGCGCATCCCCTGACATCCCGAGCACTTCTGTACGGTCCAACCACGGTCCGCTTACACCGAAGGAGTGTTCTCATGCAATCTCATCATCAATCTCCGATCCAGGGCGTCTGGGTGCCTCTGGTCACGCCGTTTTCCGGCGGCGCCGTCGATGGCGGGGCCTTGCGCCGCCTGGTGCGCCACTATGCCGCCGCGGGCGTGGACGGGCTGGTCGTGTGCGGCAGCACCGGCGAAGCCGCGTCGCTGGATGATGCCGAGCAACTGGCGGTGCTGGACGCCGTGCTGACCGAGGCGGGCAGGCTGCCCGTCATCATGGGCTTGGCGGGCAATCATCATGGACACGTGATGCAGCGCCTGGCCGCCTTCGGCACGCGTCCGCTGGCCGGCATCCTGGCGCCCGCGCCGTACTACGTGCGCCCCGGCCAGGAAGGCGCCGCCCTGTATTTCCGCTGCCTGGCCGATGCCTCGCGTTTCCCCCTGGTGCTCTACGACATTCCCTACCGCACCGGCACTACGCTGGATACAGCGACCCTGCTGGCGCTGGCCGCGCATCCCAACATCGCGGCGATCAAGGACTGCGGCGGTTCGCTGGAAAAGACCATCGCGTTGATCGCCGACGGCAACATGAACGTGCTGGCGGGCGAGGATCTGCAGGCGCTGTCCGTGATGAGCCTGGGGGGCGCGGGCATGATCGCGGCCGCCGCGCACATCCGCCCCGACCTGTTCGTGGCCATGCACCAGGCGGTGAAGGCGCAGCAACTGGACCTGGCCAGGAAGCTGTTCCACGCGCTGGTCCCCATCATCCAGCTGACCTTCGCCGAGCCGAACCCCGGCCCCTTGAAGGCGCAACTGGGCCGCCAGGGCCTGCTGAGCGACGAACTGCGGCTGCCGATGCCGGCCGCAAGCACGGGTCTGGCCGCGCGCATGGACGCCGCCGTGGCGGGGCTGAACCGGCAATATCCCTGCCAGTAGCCCGAACTTGGTGAGCAGTCCGCCAGCTTTGTGGTCTTCGGATTCATTTTGTAATAAATGTCCTACCGGGAAGCTGACGGATTGCTTATCATGCGCCCATTCTTCGGGTGAAACAGAACGTTCATGGCCCAAGCTTTTGTAGCCTTGTCCGCCTGGCAAGTCATGCTGGCGGGCCTGCTTTTCTTCGGCGGCATCTATCTGGTCTTCGGCGCGGCCACCTGGCTGCTGACGCACCATATCCTGCCCGCGCTGGGCATCGGACGTCCGCTGGATCCGCGTCCGCTGGCGCCGGGCCAGCTGCGGCGCGAGTTCGCGCAATCCGGCTTGTCCATCCTGCTGTTCGGCACGGGCATGATTTTTCCGTGGGGCCTGCTGCAGCTGGGCTGGGCGCACCTGGACCCTGACGCCAGCTGGCAAAAGATCACGCTTGAAATCCTGGTGCTGGTGGCCTGGAACGACGTGCATTTCTGGATCAACCACCGCCTGCTGCACACCAAGCTTTTGCGCCGCTTCCACCTGCCGCATCACCGCTCGGTGGTGACCACGCCATTCTCGACCTACAGCTTCCATCCCATCGAGGCGCTGATGCTGGGCAACGTGATCATGCTGCCCATGGTGCTGCATGATTTCAGCTTCTGGGCGCTGGCCTCGGTGCCGCTGTTCAGCCTGTTCTTCAACTGCATCGGCCACGCCAACTACGACTTCTTCCCCAATGTGTCCTACGCGCATTGGTTCGCCGCCAGCCGCCGGCACCACCTGCACCACGCCTGCTACAACGGCAATTACGGTTTCCAGTTCACGTTCATGGATCGCCTGTTCCGCACCCGCCTCAAGGCCGAGGCGGCGCAGTCCCAGCTGAATGCTTTCCGGCAGCGAGAATCGCTTGGCGGGCGCGCTTAAGCGGCAACGCAGGCTGCCGTCGCTGCGCAACTGGCGCGACTGGCAAAGCCTGGCCTATCTGGCCGCGCTGCCCGCCCTGGCGGCCTGGCAGTGGGTGCACGGGTTCTGGTGGCCGCTGTACGGCCTGATGCTGTTCCTGACCCTGGGCGTGGGCGTCATTCACCACAATCACACGCATATCCGCATGTGGCGGGGGCGCTGGACCAACCGCGCCACCGACTTCTGGATCACGCTGCTCCAAGGGCATCCGACCTTCGTGTTCTATCCGGCGCACGTGGCCAATCACCATCGCTACAAGCACGGCGCGCGCGACGTGGCGCGCACCTATCGGTTCGGCGGCGACACCAATCACCTGTGGGGCTACCTGATCCATCCCTTGCAGGCCGGCTGGGTGCTGTACCCGCTGTTCTTCGCGTGGCTGGGCCGCCTGCGCCGCCACTGGCCGGGCGCGTGGCGCTATTGCATGGCGCAGTACGGCGTGTGGCTGGGCCTGTGGGGCGGGCTGTTGGCGGTGAACCCCATGAAGGCGCTGGTGTTTGTCATCGTGCCGCAGCTGCACGGCCTGCACTGGCTGCTGGCCACCAACTATCTGCAGCATGCCCATGCCGATGGCGGACCCCGGTCCGTCGCAGGCCTGAACTATGCGCGCAATTTCGAAGGGCTGGTCAATCCGCTGCTCTTCAACATCGGCCTGCACACCGCGCACCATGAGCATCCGCGGGCGCACTGGTCCGAACTGGTGCGCCTGCACCGCGAGCAATACCGCAGCCGCGTGAATCCGGCCTTGAACGAGCCCGGCCTCACGCCCTACATGTTCCGCGTGTTCGTGCTGGGCGCTTTCCTGCCGCGCTTTCGCAGCCGTTCATGCATGGCGCCCGAGCACATCCGCTAGCGCCGCACCCCCTATATCCACCAGAGGCCTCTCATGCCCATCGCGTTTCATCGTGTCTATCTGGAAAGCGCCGGTTATTTCATGCCGGGCGAACCCGTGTCCAACGATGCCATGGACAGCTACATCGCGCCGCTGAATCGCATGTCCAGCCGCATCAAGAGCCGCATCCTGGCCGAGAACGGCATCAAGCAACGCTACTACGCGATCGACCCCGAAGGCGCCACGGTGTTCAGCAACGCGCAACTGGCGGCCAACGCCATCCGCGATTGCCTGCGGCGTCACGACAGCGACCTGTCCGCCGTGTCGCTGCTGGCCAGCGGCTCCTCGGGCGGGGATGCGTTGATGCCGGGCTTCTCCAACATGATCCAGGGCGAGTTGGCCGCGCATCCGATGGAAACCCTGTCGGTGCACGGCATCTGCGCGGCGGGCGTATCGGCCATCCAGACGGCCGCGCAGGGCGTGGAACTGGGCGGACATGCCAGCGCCCTGGCCGTGGCCAGCGAACTGCCGTCGCGGCTGTTCAAGCGTTCGCGTTTTGCGGCGCGCGGCTATGACGCGGACTTCGACGCGCATTTCCTGCGCTGGATGCTTTCGGACGGCGCGGGGGCGGTGCTGTTGGGCAATAGCGGCCGGCCCCTGCCGGGCGCGTCGCAAGGCGTGCGCCTGCGCCTGAAGTGGGTGCACCAGCGCTCGTTCTCGGGCGACTATCCGGTGTGCATGCAGCTGGGCCTGTCGGCCGACCGCGCCCGCGGCCATCTGGACTATCCGTCCTGGAACGAGGCCGAGGCCGACGGCGCGTTGTCGCTACGCCAGGACATCCGCCTGCTGCCGCACCTGTTCGACATCGGCATCCATGAATACGCCAAGCTGGTGCGCGACGGCTGGGTGGATCCGGACCAGGTCGATCACTTCCTGTGCCACTACTCGTCGGAGAAATTCATTCCTGTGGTGGAAGACCTGATGGAGAAGGCCGGCCTGGTGATCCCGCGCGAACGCTGGTTCAGCAATCTGGCGTGGCGCGGCAACACCGGCGCGGCGTCCATCCTGATCATGCTGGCGGAGTTCCTGGAAACGCGCGAAGTGAAGCCGGGCGAACAGATCTTCTGCTACATCCCGGAATCGGGCCGTTTCATGGCCGCCTACATGCTGCTGGAGGCCGAGGCGGTCCATGCCCCGCAGATCGCCGCGGGCGCGCCGGCGGCGGCTGCGCCGCGCGAGGACGCGAACAGCGATGACGCTGCAGCCATCGCGCCGCCGCATGACCCGGACATGGCGCCCCAAGGCCTGGGCCAGCTGCTGACCGAACTGGCCGCGATCTGGCACGACTACCGCTCGCGCGTGTGGCGCACGCCGGTGGTGCGGCGCCTGCGCAACCGCCAATTCCAGACGGCCGACTACCTGAACTGGATGGAGAACTGGATTCCGCAGGTGCGCGAAGGTAGCAAATGGATGCGCGAAGGCGCGGCCTCGCTGACGGAGCAGTACGCGCCGCTCGCGGCCTTGATCGACACGCATGCGGGCGAGGAGCAGAACGACTTCCAGATCCTGTTCCAGGACTATCGCACCGCGGGCGGCGCGGTCGCGGACATCGACGCCCTGCGCCGCAACCCCGGCGGCGAGGCGCTCAACGCCTATCTCCACGGTTTGGCCGCCACGCGCGACCCCATTGGCCTGCTGGGCGCCATCTACATCATCGAAGGCACGGGCCAGCGCATCGTGCCTGCGCTGCTGCCGCTGCTGAAGGCCAGCCTGAAGCTGCCGCCGGACGCCTTCCGCTTCCTGGAGTACCACGGCCACAACGACGAGCATCACCTGGCGCGCTGGCTGTCGGCGGTGGAGCTGGCGCTGGACTGCGACGAGGACGGCCGCGCCGAGCAGCGCATCGTCGACACGGCGCGCCGCACGGCCGCGCTGTACCTGATGCAGTTCCACCATGTGATGGAAGGCGAAGCGTAATGAGCAAAGAACCCGAATTCCTTGCCAAACCGCACGATCCCGCCGACCCCAGCCCCTGGCTTGCGCTCTACCTGGACCGCAGCACGCCCTTGCCGGACAAGGTGAAGAAGGCCTGGCTGACCGATTCCAGCTGCGCCTCGCGCCAGTACCTGCTGCCGTTCCTGCGGCCGTTGGCGCGCGCCTTCATCATCCTGATCCAGGTCATCAAGACCTTCCTGCCGCGCCGCTGGTCGCATTCGAAGCTGTTGCACCGCATCCTGGCCTGGGGCCTGAAGCGCTTCGTGTCGCCCGAGGCCAACTGGCTGATCCTGCGCCACTTCCATCTAGGCGCGCAGATCCTGTCGTTCATTGCCGCCAACTCGCCGGTGCGCGTCACCACCACGCCGCTGGAACCGCGCAACATCGATGATCTGAAGGACGAACTGTTCGTCAAGCACGACCTGAACCTGTTCAACTTCGTCATCCGCCTGAACCAGGCTCTGCGCGATGCGGGGGTGGAGATGCACGCGCCGCAACAGGTCGATTTCTCGATGATCCGCGACCCGGACCTGTTGCTAGAAGACATGCCGCAAGGCAAGCTGAATTTCCTGGACCTGCAAAGCGCCATCGAGCTCTTCACGCCGCTGTATCAACTGATGCTGACTGACAACGACTTCTGGCGCGCGGCCAATTCGCTGCAGCTGGACGAGACCATAGGCATTTACGCGGCCAAGCTGCTGGGCGCGCCGCAGCACCTGATCCTGGTCAACAACAACCATCCGCTGGTGCCGATGTCGACCCTGCGCGCGGGCTACCGGCTGGTGCTGCACGGGCTGTCCACCGAAATGCTGCACAGCCTGCTGATGGAAATGAAAGAGGCGCAGCAAGGCGGCGAGCCGCCCGCGCCGATCGCCTGAGTCCTCAGCGCTTTTCGGCGTACACGCCGAAGCGCTGCAGCTGGGCTTCGCTGTTGGCGATTTCGCGCAGGCTTTCCTCGCCGCTGTGCGCGACCAGCATCGCGGCCAGCGTCTGGGCGATGGACAGCGCAGGCACCACCGAGGGAAACAGCGAGGGCGTGTCGTTGGCCACCAGCAGCAGCGCCTTGGCGCCCGGGGCGATGGGCGACACCGCGCTGTCCGTGACCGCCACCACGCCGGCGCCGCGCTCACGCGCGAATTCCACGGCCGTGACTGCCGCCTGCGCATAAGGCGCCTGGCTGAAGGCGACCAGCGCGTCGTCCGGTCCGATGCGGCGCAACTCGTCGGCCAAGGTGCCGCCGACGCCGCTGAGCAGGGTGACCTCGTCCAGGAACATGCCGCAGGCATAGCTGAAGTGATAGGCCGCCGGATACAGGCTGCGCAGGCCGATGACATAGACGCGGCGCGCGCCCGCCAGCAGGCCGTGGGCGGCCTTCAGCGCCGGCAGTGCGGAGGGACCGAGGCTGCTGCCCAGGTTGCGCACTTCGGCGTCGAGGATGTCGGCGACCAGCCCGGCGTCGGCGTCGTGCTGCGGACGCTTGCGCAACGCGGTGGCGCGGCCCGAGAAGCTGGATCCGCCGGCGGCCAGCCAGTCGCGGTAGGGCTGGCGGAACGCTTCGTAGGTATCGAATCCCAGTTGCCGCGCCAGGCGCAGCATGACGCCGGCCTGCACGCCGGCGTGGCCGGCCGCGGCGCGCATCGACTCCAGGGCGATGTCCTTGGGATGATCGATTGCATAGCGGGCCGCCTGCCGCAGCTTGGGCGGCAGGGAGGAGAACTGGGTTTCGATCAGTTTGTCGATGGCGGCTTTATCCATCTGCGCTCCGGGTAAGGTGCCGCGTATTATGGCGTATCGTCCGCCAGCGCCAGGTCGATGGCGCGGGCCAGCGCGTCCGCCGCAAAGGCCAGCTCATCGGCCGTGCTGAGGTAAGGCGGCGCCAGCAGCACGTGGTCGCCAAGCTTGCCGTCTATGGTTCCTCCGCCCGGATAGCACAGCAGGCCCAGTTCGCGCGCCTGAGTCTTGATGCGCGCATGCAGGCGGCGCTGCGGCGCGAATGCGCGCAGGCTGCCGGGATCCTCGGCCAGCTCCACGCTCCAGAACATGCCGCGGCCGCGGATGTCGGCGACGTGCGGATGCCTTTCCAGGCGCGCCGCCAGCATGGCGCCGAACTGCGCGCCCATATCCGCCACGCGCGCCACCAGCTTGTCGCGCAGCACGATGCGCTGCACCGCCAGCGCCGCGGCGCAGGCCACCGGATGGCCGACATAGGTGTAGCCGTGCTGGAACGCGCCCGAGCCCGCGTTGATGGCGCCGATGACGCGGTCGTGCGCCAGCACGGCGCCGATGGGCACATAACCGCCGCCCAAACCCTTGGCCAGCGTCAGCAGGTCAGGCGTTACGCCTTCCTGTTCGAAGGCGTGATAGCTGCCGGTGCGGCCCAGCCCGCACATGACCTCGTCCAGGATCAGCAGCACGCCATGGCGGTCGCATACCTGGCGGATCTTGCGGAAGTAGCCCGGTACCGGCGCGACCGTCCCCGCAGTGGCGCCGACCACGGTTTCCGCGATGAATGCGGACACGGTATCCGGACCCAACCGCAAGATCTCTGCGTCCAGTTCCGCCGCCAGGCGGTCGGTGTATTGCTCGTCGCTTTCTCCGGCTTCGCGGTAGTGCAGGGCAAAGCAGGGCGAGACGTGGTGGCTTTCGATCAGTACGGGCTGATACAGCGCGCGGCGTCCAGCGTTGCCGCCTACCGACAAGGCCGCCAGCGTGTTGCCGTGATAGCTCTGACGTCGGGCGATGTAGCGATAGCGCCCGGGCTCGCCGCGCTCGACGTGGTACTGGCGCGCCATCTTCAAGGCGGTCTCGACGGCTTCCGAACCGCCCGAAACGAAGTAGGCATTGCCCAGGCCCGCCGGGCTGTTGGCCGCCAGCAGTTCGGCCAGTTCTTCGGCGGCCGGGGTGGTGAAGAAGCTGGTGTGCGCGTACTCCAGCGCATCCAGCTGCGCGGCAGCCGCGGCGCGCACTTCGGGGTGCGCGTGTCCCAGGCACGAGACCGCCGCGCCGCCGGAGGCGTCGAAGTAGCGCCGGCCTTCCTGGTCGACGATGAAGCTGCCTTCGCCCTTGATGGCGACGGGCAGGGGGCTGGAGTTGCGATGGATGATGCGGCTCATGGCGTCGTGCGTGGTGTGGTTGGCAAAATAAAACACATGGTATATTTGTTGTGAAAATAAACCAAACGGTTTTATTGTTGCGTAGGCCGTTGCATCGTCATCATTCGCTCAAGGGGGCGTCATGAAGTTTTCCCATCTGTTGCGTCGTTGGACTTTCGGGATTGCGGCGGCTGCCGCGTTGGGCGCGGCCGGGCAGGCCAGCGCCGCGTGGCCGGAGCAGCCGGTGCGTCTGGTGGTGCCGTTTGCCGCCGGCGGCACGACCGACTTGCTGGGCCGCCTGATGGCCGAGGGCCTGGGCGCCGAACTCGGCCAGTCCGTGGTGGTGGTCAACAAGGCCGGCGCGGGCGGCAGCCTGGGCGCATCCGAGGTGGCGCACGCACAGCCGGACGGCTACACCTTGCTGCTGGGCACGCCTGGCACGCAGATCATCAACGCCTACGTCTACAAGAAGATCGGCTATGACCCGGTCAAGGATTTCGCGCCGGTCGCCTACGTGGCGCAGGTGCCCAACGTGGTGTTGACGCATCCCGGCTCCGGCCTGAAGAACATGGACGATCTGCTGCGCACCGCGCGCGCCGAGCCCGGCCGCTTGAACTGGGGTTCGCCCGGCGTGGGCAGTTCTGGCCATCTGGCGCTGGAGATGATCAAGCGCATGGGCAAGGTGGACATCCGCCACGTGCCGTACAAGGGCGCGAGCCAGGCCAACAATGACCTGCTGGGTGGGCAGATCGATCTGTCGGCCGACAACCTGCCCACCGCCTTGCCGCTGATCAAGGCAGGCAAGCTGGTGGCCCTGGGCGTGACCTCGGCCCAGCCGGTTGCCGCAGCGCCGGGCGTGGCCGCCATCGCGCAGTCCGTGCCGGGCTTCGAGCTGACTTCGTGGTTCGTGCTGATGGCGCCCGCCGGCACGCCGCAGCCGGTCGTCGACAAGCTCAACGCCGCCGCCCAGCGGGTGCTGCAATCGCCCGCCACGCGCGAACGGCTCGAGGCGCTGGCCGCGCAGCCCGTGGGCGGCACGCCGCAAGCGCTGGGGCAGCATCTGCAGACGGAGCGCGAGAAGTACCGCGTCCTGATCGAAGGCACCGATATCCGTCCGGAATAAAGGGGGAAACGCATGGGCAAGGGCACGAAGAAACGGCTGGCGGTGGCGCGCTTCTGGTACGAAGGCAACGCCTTCTGCCCGGCGCCTTGCACCATGGCGGATTTCGAGCGGCGCGAGTGGCGCAAGGGCGGCGACGCCCTGGCGGCCGCCGCTGGCACGGCCACCGAACTGGGCGAAGTGGCCGAGTTCGTCCGCGCGCATCCGGACTGGGAGGTGGTTGCCTTGCGCTGCGCGTCCGCCCTGCCTGGCGGGCCGATAGACGACGCCGTGCACCGCGCCTTTACCGAAGAGGTGCTGGCCGGACTGGCCGCGGACGAGGATGGCTGGGATGCCGTCTACCTGTCGCTGCATGGCGCCGCCATCACCGACCTGCGCCAGACGCCCGATCTGGATTTCGTGCGGGCCGTGCGGGCCTTGCTGCCCGAAGTGCCTCTGGGCGCGAGCTTCGACTTGCACGCCAACCTGGCCCCTGAGCTGGGCGGCCTGCTGGATTGCGCCAGCGGCTACAAGACCTACCCCCACATAGACATGCGCGAAGCGGCTGGGCGGGTGCTCGGCATGCTGTTGCGCACGCAGGCCGGCATGCTGTCGCCGCGCGTGCTGGTGGCCAAGCCGGATTTGCTGTTGTCCAGCTTCAATATGCGCACCGATGCCGGACCCATGCGCGAATTGCAGGATCTGGCCGCAGTCCAGGTGGGCGAGGGCGTGGTGGAAGTCTCGGTGTTCGGCGGCTTTCCGTATGCCGATACCGTCGATACCGGCGCATCGGTGCTGGTGGTGGCCGACATGGCGCGCGATGCCGCAGGCGCGCGGGCGCAGGCCGTGACCGAGACCATGACGGCGGCGATGCGGCGTCTGGCGCCCGCGTTTGCGGTCAGCTTGCCGACACCGCAAGAAGGGCTGGCATTGGCCATGGAAGCGGCGCGCGCGGGCGGCTTGGTGGCTGTCACAGACCCGGGGGACAGCCCCTTGTCGGGCGGCGCATGCGACACGCCCGCGCTGTTCCGCGCCTTGCTGGATGCGTCGATCGACCTGCCTTGCGTGTTCGCCAGCTTCGCGGATCCGCAGGCGGTACGGCGCGCTTACGAAGCGGGTTTGGGCGGCGCTTGCGAACTGGACCTGGGCGGCCGCGTGAGCCGCGATTTCGGCGCGCCGGTGCGTGCGGCGTTCCGGGTCGAACGCTATACCGATGGCGAATTCCGCAATGCCGGCCCGATGGAAACGGGCGTGCGCACGAGCTGCGGACGCACCGCGCTGCTGTCGCTGCGCGACAGGCCCAACGTGCAGGTCATCATCACCGAGCTGGTGGCGCCAGCCAACGATCCGGGCTTCTTCACCTTGCATGGCATCGACCTCGGTCATGTGCGCTTGCTGTGCGTGAAGGCCAAGAACCACTTCCGCGCGGCTTTCCTGCCGCTGTGCGCCGCGATCATCGACGTCGACGCGCCCGGCCCCGCGGCGCTGGACCTGCGGCTGCTGCCGTTCCGGCATGCGCGCAGGGCGCAGTGACCCGCCCGCGAGACTTGGGGAACTAGCGGCGCGGACCCGCGCATCTTGGTGTTGACCCTGCGTTACACGGCAAGGGCCTTGCGCTATATTGCGACCCTTGTCCCGCAGGCCCGCCGGGCGGTGTCCGCGCTGTCGTATCCCTCTTCCGGAAGTCGTTTACATGCCCCAGACACTTGAAGTCATCGCCACCCTCCTGTTCGCCGTGGCGGTTCTTCATACCTTCTCGGTTCCGTTCTTCGCGCGGCTCGCGCATCGTGGCGGACCGCATGCGGGCATCTGGCATCTGTTCTCCGAAGTCGAGGCTGTGTTCGGCGTCTGGGCCTTCGTGCTGATCGTGGCGATGGCGGCGCTGGCGGGTCCCTCGCATGCCATCGAGTACATGGACACGCGCAACTTCACCGAGCCGCTGTTCGTCTTCGTGATCATGGTGGTGGCGGCCAGCCGGCCAATTCTGGAGCTGGTGGGCATGCTGGTGCGGCTGGTGGCGCGCGTGCTGCCGCTGCCGCGCGAACTCGCCACGTTTTTTGTCGTGATGTCGCTGGTGCCGCTGGGCGGCTCCTTCATCACCGAACCCGCCGCGATGACGCTGGCCGCCATCCTGTTGCGCGACGCCTATTTCCGCAGCAGCGGGCGCGCGGGCTTCAAGTACCTTACGCTGGGCGTGCTGTTCGTCAACGTCTCCATCGGCGGCGTGCTGACTTCGTATGCCGCGCCGCCCGTGCTGATGGTGGCTTCCACCTTCGGCTGGGACTCGAGCTTCATGGCGCAGCATTTCGGCTGGCGCGCCGCGATCGCCGTCTGCCTGAATGCGGCGCTGTTGACCTTCATCTGCCGCAAGGCGCTGCTGGAGCGCTCGGTGGGCACGGGCGGCGGCGTGGACGCGCCCGAAGGCGGCGATGCGCGCGGGCCGGTGCCGCTGCTGGTCATGCTGGTGCACCTGGTCTTCCTGGTCGCCGTGGTGCTCAGCGCGCATCATCCGGCCATCTTCCTGGGTCTGTTGATGATGTTCATTGGCTTTGCCGAAGCCTACAAGCGCCACCAGAGCCGCCTGATGATCAAGGAAGGCCTGATGGTCGGCTTCTTCCTGGCCGGGCTGGTGGTGCTGGGCGGCCTGCAGAAGTGGTGGCTGCAGGACCTGCTGGGCGGGCTTGAACCTTTCGTGCTGTTCTGGGGCGCGACCGCGCTCACCGCCATCACCGACAACGCCGCGCTGACCTACCTGGGTTCGCTGGTCGAAGGCACCAGCGAGGCCTGGCGCTACATGCTGGTGGCCGGCGCCGTCACGGGCGGCGGGCTGACCGTGATCGCCAATGCGCCCAACCCGGCCGGTTTCGCCATCCTGAAGAACCACTTCCCGGACGGCAGCATTTCATCGGGGCGGCTGTTCCTGTCGGCCCTGGCGCCAACCCTGGTGGCGGCGGTCATGTTCCTGCTTCCCGTATAGGGAGACGGGCCCCGGGAGGCCCCTGAGGCACCGCTCAAGGCGGGCCGCCGGGGCCGGACACCGGCCGTTCACGAAAAACCGCTAAAATTCAAGACTTTCCCGTATTTTTTCCGGCCTCGCCCACCCGCCGCTTCCGTTCGGACCAGGTCTTGCGACCCGATCCGGCCCCGGACATTGCGTCCGGCGACAGCGGCTCTTGATACGCCGGGCCCGCGCCTGGGAGCCCTAGATGCCCATTTACGCTTACAAGTGCAGCGCCTGCGGCCATGCCAAAGACGTCTTGCAGAAGATTTCCGATGCGCCGCTTTCGGTTTGCCCCGAATGCGGCGAAAGCACGTTCTCCAAGCAGGTGACCGCGGCTGGGTTCCAGCTCAAGGGCTCCGGCTGGTATGTCACGGACTTCCGCGGCAACGGCAGCGGCGGTTCGGCCTCGGCCAGCACGACGGCCCCGGCCGAAAGCGCCGCGCCTGCTGCCGCACCTGCCGCCGCGCCCGCAGCCCCGGCCGCTCCTGCGGCGCCCGCTGCCGGTAGCACCGCCTCCTAGAGCACACGCGATGCGTATGCGCGTCATCAAGAAGTACTTCATCACCGGCCTGCTGATCTGGGTTCCCCTGGTCATCACTGTGTGGGTGCTGGGCTTGCTGGTCGCGACCCTGGAAGGGTTCGTGCCTGGCTTCCTGTCGTCCGAATCGCTGTTCGGCGTCGACATTCCCGGCTTCCGCTTCGTCCTGGTCGTGGTGGTGGTGCTGCTGACGGGCATATTCGCGGCCAACCTGATCGGCCGTACCATGGTGGACCAGTGGGAAAACCTGCTGGGCCGCATACCGCTGGTGCGTTCGATCTACAACTCGGTCAAGCAGGTCAGCGATACCGTGCTTGCCCCCAACGGTCAGGCGTTCCGCCGCGCGGTGCTGGTGCAGTATCCGCGCGCCGGCAGCTGGACCATTGCTTTCGTTACCGGCACGCCCAGCGGCGAAGTGGCCGACCGGCTTCCCGGCGATCACATCAGCGTGTACGTGCCGACCACGCCGAATCCCACGTCCGGCTTCTTCCTGATGGTTCCGCGCGCTGACGCCATGGATCTTCAGATGAGCGTGGACGCGGCCCTGAAGTACATCGTTTCCATGGGCGTGGTCGCCCCGGTCCAGGCGGCGACGCCCGCGGACCGGCCGGCCGCGCCCGTCCCGGCTCCCGGCGTGCAAGACACGCCTCGCGCCGATTCGTAACCCTTACGCTATAACCAAGCACATAAACGGAGTCCCCCGCATGCGTACCTGCTACACCGGCCAGGTTTGCCGTGACCATCTCGGCCAGACCGTCACCCTGTACGGCTGGGTGAACCGCCGCCGCGACCACGGCGGGGTCATCTTCATCGACCTGCGCGACCGCGCGGGCCTGGCGCAGATCGTGTTCGATCCGGACAACGCCGCCTTCGCCACCGCGGAGCGCCTGCGCAACGAATTCTGCATCCGCGTCACCGGCCTGGTGCGCGAGCGTCCGGCGGGTACCGCCAACGCCGAGCTGGCTTCGGGTGAAATCGAAGTGCTCTGCAAGGAAGTCGAGATCCTGAACGCGTCGGTCACGCCGCCGTTCCAGCTGGACGACGACAACCTCTCGGAAACGACGCGCCTCACGCACCGCGTGCTGGACCTGCGCCGTCCGCAGATGCAGCGCAACCTGATGCTGCGCTACCGCGTGTCCATCGAAGTGCGCAAGTTCCTGGACCAGCTGGGCTTCATCGACATCGAAACCCCGATGCTGACCAAGAGCACGCCCGAAGGCGCGCGCGACTACCTGGTGCCTTCGCGCGTCAACGCCGGCCACTTCTTCGCGCTGCCGCAATCGCCGCAGCTGTTCAAGCAGATGCTGATGGTGTCCGGTTTCGACCGCTACTACCAGATCACCAAGTGCTTCCGCGACGAAGACCTGCGCGCCGACCGCCAGCCCGAATTCACCCAGATCGACTGCGAAACCTCGTTCCTGAACGAGTTCGAGATCCGTGAAATCTTCGAAAACATGATCCGCCACGTGTTCAAGGTGGTGCAGGACGTCGATCTGCCGACGCCGTTCCCGATCATGACCTGGACCGAAGCCATGCGCCGCTACGGCTCGGACAAGCCGGACCTGCGCGTGAACCTCGAATTCACCGACATGACCGACGTCATGCGCGACGTGGACTTCAAGGTGTTCGCCGCCGCCGCCACGGCGCCCGGCAGCCGCGTGGTCGCCTTGCGCGTGCCCGGCGGCGCCGAGATGTCGCGCAGCGAGATCGACGGCTACACCCAGTTCGTCGGCATCTACGGCGCCAAGGGCCTGGCCTACATCAAGGTCAACGAAGTGGCCAAGGGCCGCGACGGCCTGCAATCGCCCATCGTCAAGAACCTGCATGACGCTGCCCTGGCCGAACTGGTCAAGCGCACCGGCGCGCAGGATGGCGACATCATTTTCTTCGGCGCTGACCGTGAAAAGGTCGTCAACGACGCCATCGGCGCGCTGCGCGTGAAGATTGGCCACAGCGAATTCGGCAAGAAGACCGGCCTGTCCACCGCCGGCTGGAAGCCGCTGTGGGTCGTCGACTTCCCGATGTTCGAATACGACGAGGAAGACGGCCGCTACACCGCCGCCCATCACCCCTTCACCAGCCCGAAGGATGGCCACGAGGACTTCCTGGAATCCGATCCCAGCAAGGCTTTCGCCAAGGCCTACGACATGGTGCTGAACGGTTGGGAAATCGGCGGCGGCTCGGTCCGTATCCACCGCGAGGAAGTGCAGAGCAAGGTGTTCCGCGCACTCAAGATCGGCGCCGAGGAAGCCCGCGAGAAGTTCGGCTTCCTGCTGGACGCGCTGCAATACGGCGCGCCTCCGCACGGCGGCATCGCCTTCGGCCTGGACCGCATCGTCACGATGATGACCGGCGCCGAATCGATCCGCGACGTGATCGCTTTCCCGAAGACCCAGCGCGCCCAGTGTCTGCTGACGCAAGCGCCGTCCGAGGTCGACGAGAAGCAGCTGCGCGAACTGCACATCCGTCTGCGCAACGTAGAAGGGAAGTGACCCCCCCCGAAGCGCCGTAGGCGCTTCCCCCCCAGGGGGGGCGCCGCTACGGACCGGCGGAGCCCGGATCCGTGCGGCCCCGATTGTGGGGCGCTGTTTGCTAGCAGCGCTCCTGCCTCGAATGAGCAGGAGCCGTTGCTTGCATGGACCGGGTGCTCGCCACGACGGTGGGAACGGTCTTCTGAATTGGAGTAATCTGGCAAACGCCGCCTGATCTGGCGGTGCTGGCCGGGCTTTTTTTGCGGCCGGCGGTTTCCCAGTTTTGAAAGGCGCCATTCTCCATGTCGCTCATCCGCGTCGTCAGCTACAACATACACAAGGGCCGCTCGGCATTGGGCCGTCGCGACTCCCTGAACGAATTGCGTCTGGGCCTTTATGGCCTGCGTCCGGATCTGGTCTTCCTGCAGGAAGTCCAGGGCCGCAATGAGCAGAAATCCCTGCTCGACGCCCAGCACGAATCGCTTGCCGCCGCCTTGCGGCTGGATGTGGCCTACGGCCGCAATGCCATCCGCAGCGAGACGGACCATGGCAATGCGCTGTTGTCGCGTTTCCCCATCCTCGAGCACGAAAACCAGGACATCTCCGACCATCGGCTGGAGCAGCGCGGGCTGTTGCATGCGCGCATCGAGCTCGACGGGCGCGCGGTGCATTGTTTCGTGGTGCATCTCGGCCTGTTCGCAGGCAGCCGCAGCCGCCAGATCCTGGCGCTGACCGAGCGCATCCGCCGCATGGTGCCGGATGGCGAACCCATCCTGATCGCGGGCGATTTCAATGACTGGGGCGATCGCCTGGCGCCCCTGTTCGTGCAGCAGCTGGGCCTGTACGAAGTGTTCTCGCATGCCCCGCGCAGCCATGGCGGCGAATTGCCGCGCCTGCGCGACTCCGTGAAGCGCCTGAGCAATGCGCTGCGCGGGCTGCCCAATAGCGGCGTATCCGTCATGGAACGCACCAATCAGCTCGGCATGGATGGCAATTCACGCCTGCTGCTGCCGCCGCCGCGCACCTTCCCCGCGGTGTTTCCCTGGTTCCGCCTGGATCGCATCTACCAGCGCGGCTTTGCCGTGCGCAGCGCCCGCGTGCTGCGCGGCCGCGAATGGGCCAGGCTTTCCGATCATTCTCCCTTGCTGGCCGAGCTGGAACTGCCGTGAGGGCAGAGCAGTCCAAGCTGGACTGGACGCTGGGCAACGACATCCAGTTGCTCCAGAACGGTTCCGACTTCTTTCCCGCGCTGTGCGCGGCCATCGACGCCGCCCAGGTCAGCGTGCACCTGGAAACCTACATCTTCACGCCGGACCGCACCGGCTCCCAGGTGCTGGACTGCCTGGAGGCGGCTGTCCGGCGCGGGGTCAAGGTGCGCGTCGTGCTCGACGGCTTCGGCAGCGCCGAGTTCGTCGACCCCGTGCGCACGCGGCTGACCAATGCCGGCGCGCAATGCCGCATCTTCCGCCCCGAGCCGCGCTGGTTCGCGCGCTATATCCCGTCGCGCAGCCGCCTGCGGCGCCTGCATCGCAAGGTCACTGTGGTGGATGGACGTGTCGCCTTCATCGGCGGCATCAACATCCTGGATGACTACGACGACCGGGATCCGACAGACGGGCTCACCGGCCCCCGCTTCGATTTTGCGGTGCAGGTGCAGGGGCCGCTGGTAACCGAAGCCGCCTACGCCCAGGAACTGCTATGGGTGCGGCTGAACTGGGCGCGCCTGCGCCGCCATCCGCGCGACTGGAACCGCATGCGGCTGCTCAAGCCGCGCCACGCCTCCGTCGCGCCCTGTGGCAACCTGCGCGCGGCGCTGGTGCTGCGCGACAACCTGCGCTTTCGCCAGACCTTCGAGCGCGCCTACCTGTACGGCATCGCGCATGCGCGCCGCGACATCCTGATCGCCAACGCCTATTTCTTTCCCGGCCGCCAGTTCCGGCGCGCACTGGCCAAGGCCGCCGCGCGCGGGGTGCGCGTGCGCCTCTTGCTGCAGGGCAAGGTCGAGTACCGCATGCAATACCATGCCACGCGCTCGCTGTACGACCAGCTGCTGCGCGATGGCATCGAGATCTACGAATACATGCCGAGCTACCTGCACGCCAAGGTAGCGGTCATCGACAACGTGGCGACGGTGGGCTCGTCCAACCTGGATCCCTTCAGCCTGTTGCTGGCGCGCGAAGCCAACGTGGTGGTGGACGACCAGCCCTTCTCCTGGGACCTGCAGGAACGGCTGGAGACGGCCATCCGGGAAGGCGGGCGCTTCATCCGGCCGCTCGAGTACCAGCGCCGCGGATGGTTGCGGCGCTGGGTCGACGCGGTGTCCTATACGTTGCTGCGTATCGGGGTGGCGCTGACGGGAACCTCGGACAAGTACTGAGCGCGGGCGCTCAGGCGCGCCGCTTCAGCAGTCCCAGCGCCAGCGCGGTGCCGACCAGGATGATGGCCGCGCCTGCGGCGATCGACGGCGTGATGCTCTCGTCCAGGAGCCACGACCCCCACAGCACGCCGAAGATCGGCACCAGGAACGTGACGCTCACGGCGCCGGTGGGGCCGACATTGGCGATCAGGCGGAAGAAGATGATGTACGCCGCGCCCGTGCACACCACCGCCAGCAGGATGGTGGCGATCCAGGCCTGCATGGACGCGGGCGATTCGGGCCAGTGGGTAAGCGCCAGGGGCAGCAGCACCAGCGTCGCGCCTATCATGCTGCCGGTGGCGTTGGCCAGGGCATCCACGCCGGTCAGGAAGCGCTTGGTCCAGTTGGCGGCGATGCCGTAGAACACCGGCGCGGACACTGCCGCCAGGACCGCCGGCCCCGTGCCGCCGTCGCTGAAATTCAGCTTGTCCCACACCAGCACCACGATGCCGACTACGCCTATCATCAGCCCCAGGCAGCGGGTCCAGGGCAGCTTGTCCTTGAGCCACAGCCAGCCGATGACCGCGCCCCACACTGGCGTCACGGCATTGGCCACCGACAGGAAGCCGGCGCCCAGCGATTGGGCGGCATAGGCAAACAACAGGAAAGGCACGGCCGCGTTCAGCACGCCCACCATCAACAAGGCTTTCCAGTGCCGGGCGATGACTGGCAGCTTGCCGCGCCACAGCGCGGCGGGCAGCAGGACCAGCGCGGCCAGGCCCACGCGCAGCTCGATCAGCGCGATCGGCCCGAATTCCGGGACCGCCAGGCGCATGAACAGAAAGGAGCCGCCCCAGACTGCGGCCAGGAGCAGCAGATCCAGCAAGTTGCGTTGACGCATTTTCAGTCCCGCGTGGGGCTCATTTGCGGTTTGTAGCCAGGTTCTTCATCTTGACCCGGTAGGTCAGCAAGGCGCAGGTCAGCGACAGGACAATACACAGCACCAGGCCCGCGCGCACTCCGTTTAGTACCGTGCTGTGGGAAATGATGATGCCGACGACAGCCGTCCCCAGCGCGCTGCCTATCGCGCGCGTGGTCTGCACCAGGGCCGATGCCACGCCCACGTCGCGCCGTTCGCTCAGCATCTGCATGAACAGGGTCAGATTCGGCAGCAGAAAGCCCAGCGCGCAGCCGTTGACGAAGAAGGCGGCCAGGATCCACCAGGCCGAGGTTCCGGGCGAGATCAACAGTACCATCAGCGAACCCGCCGCCAACAGACAGCCGCCGAACACCATCAGGCGCTGCGGTTCGGTCTGCTTGGGAAACAGGCGGCCGTTGATGATGCTGCCCACCGAAATCGCGGCAACCAGCGGCGTCAGCAGCAGCCCGGCTTCGCTGGGCGTGTAGTTCAGCACCTGCTGCAACAGCAACGGGCTGTAGAAGATCAGCACGAACATGACCGCGCCCACCATCATCGCCGCCAGGTTCAGCAGGCGTGATTCGGCTCCGCCCAGCACGCGCAGCGGGAAAATGGGGGAACTCACGCGCCGTTCCGTCGGGATCAGGATGGCGATGGCCGCCACGCCCACCACGGCCAGGGCCAGTCCCAGCATGGGGTGGGCGTGGTCGCCGCTGGCAAACGCCAATTCCAGCGCGGCCAGCGGCGCGCCCACCGCCAGCACCAGCAGGATGGCGCCCAGCCAGTCGATCTTGCGGCTGCCGTCGTGGATCGGTCGGATGCGGGGGAAATAGCGGGCCAGCAGGAAGAACGCGCCCGCGGCCGCGATCGGCGCGATGAAGAAAGCCGCGCGCCAGCCCAGCGCCTGCGTCGCCGCCCCACCCAGGACCGGGCCGATGCCGCTGGCCATGGCGAACGCCGCTGACACCAGCGCCATCCAGCGCACCCGCTGCTTGGCATCGGGGAACAGGTCAGCCGGCGCGGCGAACGCGGTCGCGATCATCATCCCGCCGCCTATGCCCTGCAGCGACCGGAAAATGATCAGTTGGGTCATGGTTTGCGACAGGCCACAGGCGATGGAACCCAGCGCCACGATCAGCACCGACAGCAACATCAGGGGCTTGCGGCCGAACATGTCGCCCAGCCGCCCGAAAATCAGGATGGACGCCGCGGTGGCCAGCAAATAGCCCGTTCCCACCCAGGCGTACAGCGCCATGCCGTTCAGCGCCTCGGCCACGCGCGGCAGCGTGGTGCTGATGATGGTGGAATCCAGCGCGGCCAGCACTACCGTCGCCGAAACCCCCGCCATGCCCATCAGCAGGTCGCGTCGTGTATGGGCGGGGGTGGTGGGGGGCGGTGATTCGGGCGGCGGCGTCATGCCGCAGAGCATATCACCCGCGCGTCAGGGATTTCACTTATAGAAGGCGTGATAACCCCAGAAGACCGCGATGACCAGCACCACCATGATCCACGACCAACGCGAATTGGACAGCCCGCGCGGCTCCGGTTCGGGGGGAGGGGGCGGCGGTGCCAGGCGAGGCTGGACGGCCATGTAGTCGATGAAGGCGGCGAAGAACTTTTCGATGATCTTCTCGCCAGCCTTCAGCACCACCCCTTCGCCGTATTCGGCCAGCTTGCCCCCCGTCATCCCGGCGACCGTGTAGGCCACCCGAGTGCCCTGGTCCTTGGTGCTGAGGTTGATCTGGGCGGTGCCGATGGCCAGACAGGCCGCGCGGCCCTTGCCTTCGAACACCAGGGTGCAACTGTCAGGCGCATTGACGTCCGAGAGCAGGATCTCGCCGTCATAGTCCGTGTCCAGGCCGGCAATCTTGGCCCGAAGCGTGACCGCATATTCCGTGTCGCTGCGCTTGTCGACAGCGATGCATCCGGGGATACATCGCTGTAAAACGGCCGGATCCGTCAGAGCGTCCCAAGTCTGGTGCTGGGTTGAAGGAATCCACTGGGCATCTGCAATGCGCATGGCTGTCTCCTTGGGAGAGTCACAGCCCTATTGTGGTCCTAGTTGCGCATTTTGACTATGGTCGCGGTGGGCGCAGGCGTTCGACTTTTCTTATTGGGTGTACGAATTTCGCTTTTTGTCGCTCAAGACCAGCAGCCATGCCAGCAACGTCACATATAGCGAGATATTGTGCATCGAGCGGAACATGAGCTCCGTCAGACCAAAAATCGCGAACCCCAATGTAAGAGCGGTCCCCATGGCGGCAGCGACGCGAACCGGCTCGGGATTTGTTGCGGTCATTCTGCGCAAGAAGATGCCGGCAGGAACAAAATACAGCAGCGCCAGCGCCAAGCCGCCCAGCAGCCCATAGCTGGCCAGCATTTGCAGCATGTCATTGTGGGGCTCGCCGAAGTCTTGCGCGACAAAGGGCGAAACGACTCCCGTGGCGACTCGCGCCTCAAGTTCTGGAACGAATCTGGCGGTACCCCCCAGGCCGAAGATGGGCTCCGCTTCGATCATTTCGCTCGTGGCCCGCCACAGCTGCAGCCGGATACAGACGGAGGTGTCCGCTGTGGCGTTGGCGCCTTGGCATGCTTGAAATTCGTTGATGCCTTGCTCAACGCGGGTGCGCAGGGCTTGATTGGTAGATCCGATGGCAACGAGGATAGCCACGCCTGCGACCAACAGGCCGAACGCGCGGAAAGGATGCCGCAGATGGCCGAACAACCACATCGCAACGAACAGGAACAGGGGGATCGCCATCCAGCCGGTGCGCGTCTGGGTGAGCACGAAGCCCGCGAAAACGACGATGACGGTCAGTGCTTTGACTGACTTTTCAAGTCGCGGGTGCTTTGTCAGTTGCCATCCCATGCTGCAAAAGGTGATGAAGAGCCAGAGCAGCATCAGATTGCTGTAGGTGACCGCGTTGTACTGGGGCGTATCAGGACGATTCCAGGCGGGAAAGACCAGCCAGAAAACGATACAGGCCGAAGCCCACCCGGCAATCAATATGCCCCAGGACGCATTCCGGAGCGTCACCGGGTTGATGCTAAGCAGCGCGCCCAGGATGATGGGGAAGCCAAGGCTGATGCGCAGACCTCGTTCCAGGGAAGGGCCGTGGGTGATGCCATGCGCATATTGGCTGAGTCCAATTGCACAGAAAGAGACGAGCAGGGCCGCGATGACCCACGTGTAGTCTTTTAGGTCGCGCCAGGTCGCCTGCCATCCTCCTTCCCGGGTGAAGCACCGAACCAGGCACAGGGAAAAAATTAGGTAGAACAGCGCGCTACCGCCGCCGACCGTCATGGTGGCGATAGGCAAGACCCCAAGCAGGGTGACAAGGAGGGAAGGCAGAATGGCCATGGCTGGAGGCGAAGATAGGGGTACCAGAGGCCGAACGCCGGCGTAGGGGGGGCGTTCACCACTAATCGATTTCTATAATTACGGGTGAGGATTCGATAAATTAAATCGAACGCAAAAAAGGGATGCACAACGGGACATTGTATCGTCGTATCCCTGTCACCCGCAGTTCGTGCGCCTTGCTGTGCTGCTGGGCCCAGATCGAGGCCCTATGTCGGGTCGAAAGATCGTGGGGCGCCCGTGGGCACCTCGACGCGCGCTGTCGAAGCGGGAGGGCGGCAAGTCGATGCCGGCGTCTGGGCTGCGGGGAGGGGACGTGACCTATGCACTCAGATCGACGGTAAGGTTCGCCGTTTCCATCAGTCGGAGCTCATCGAGAACGTACGACGCATCCTGAAAGGCTGTGACGCAGGCACGCTATTCAGGAGTTTGCGACAGATTCGCCCGTACAGCAGGGTCCATAGGCAGCATGCTTGTGAGAATATGTCCAGTTGCTCGAATGAATGCCTGGATCCCTTCCAGGTCCAGGCGGCCCACGCATCAAGTCGTATCGAAGATGTGCGAGTTTGGCTACTGGCAGAATTCAGGTGGAGGTCTCTTTATATTATTTTGCAAACCCTGGTTCCATTCTTTTCCAGAACGATCCAATTCGTTTGCATGTTTTATCTCCGTCTGACGCTACAATCGCGGAAGCTCCCTTCTGGTTACCTTCTCAATGCTGTACGTCCTTGTAGCGTTCTTGGTTTCGCTTATATCAACCTTGTTGATTGTGCGCTACCGCTCTTGGCATGATGGCCTAACGGCTGATCATGATATCGAGGGTGTGCAGAAGTATCATTCGGTTCCTGTTCCCCGAATCGGCGGATTGTCGCTGTTGATGGCCAGCGGAGTTACATGCGCCGTGGTCGCAATTCGCGAGCCCGAAGTGCTTCCTGGCCTGGTGGTATTGCTGGCGGCGTCCATGCCCGCCTTCCTGGGCGGGTTTGTCGAAGATCTGACCAAACAAGTCAGGGTTTTAGTCCGGCTTGGTTTGGCGATGTTTTCCGGGGTGGTCGCCTATTATTTTTTGGGTGCGGCAATAACCCGGGTAGATATTATCGGAATTGATTGGTTGTTGCAGTTTTCCGTGGTGTCGCTTATTTTCACTGCTGTGGCTATCGGCGGTGCCGCCAACGCGATAAATATAATTGACGGATATAACGGTTTGGCGGCGGAGGTGTCGGCAATGATACTGGCCGGGTTTGCCTACGTCTCCTTTTATCTGGGCGACCGTTTCTTGTTGATCGTGGCGTTGAGCACGCTGGGAGGCATTGTGGGATTCCTGGTATGGAATTACCCGCATGGCCACATATTTCTCGGAGACGGCGGAGCCTATTTTCTGGGCTTTATCATCGGTGAATTGTCAGTGCTGATGCTGGCACGGCATCCGGAAGTTTCAGCCTGGTTTCCGCTGCTGCTGTGTATCTACCCCGTGTTTGAGACCTTGTTTTCCATCTATCGCAAGAAGTGGTTGCGTGGTCGTTCGCCGGGAGCACCGGATGGCGTCCACTTGCATATGCTGATCTACAAGCGGCTGGTGCGCTGGGCGATCGGCTCCCGGGAAATGCGCCACCAGACACAGCGCAACGCCATGACCTCTCCCTATTTGTGGCTGCTGTCGTCGCTTGCCGTGATACCCGCCGTATTGTTTTGGCAGGAGCCCTATCTGCTGATGTTCTTTACGGCGGTGTTCTCGACGACATATGTGGTGCTTTACCGTCGGCTGGTCTTGTTTCGCATGCCCAAATGGATGATCTTGAAAAAAAAGAAGGGGCACTGACTTGGCCGCAGCAAGCGTAGCTGCGCGGCTGTTTTAGCGCTGGACGCGATCCAGCGCGCGGGGCTGGGATCGATCGCGGGAATGCTCAATGTTGTTGTAAAGTTCGGGCTGCGTTGAGCGGCGTCGGCCACCATCAGGCCGAAGGTCGCGCCAAGCACGAATCTTTGCACATGCCTACAAGAATCCTCATCGTCCGCACCTCATCCCTAGGTGATCTCGTGCACATGCTGCCGGCAATATCCGACATTGCCCGCCATGTGCCCGATGCCCAGATCGACTGGATCGCGGAAGAAGCCTTTGCCGACATTCCTGCCTGGCATCCGGCGGTCAATCAGGTCATCAAGGTTGCTCATCGCCGTTGGCGCAAAGCCTGGTGGTCGGCGGAAGTGCGGGCGGAGCGCAAGGCGCTGAAGGAGCGGCTGCGCTCGGTGCAGTACGACATTGTCCTGGACATGCAGGCGCTCCTGAAATCCGCCTGGCTGGTGCGCCAGACCCGCGGCGTGCGGCATGGGCTGGACTGGCGTTCGGCGCGCGAGCCGCTGGCTTCGCTGTTCTACAACGTGCGGCATCGGGTGGAGTTCTGGCAGCCGGCGGTGATCCGCCAGCGCAAGCTGGCCGCCCTGACGTTCGGCTACCAATACGCCGGCGCGCCCGATTTCGGCTTGCAGGCTTTTGCGCGCCAGGCGACGCAGCCTGCGGCGGACCCGGTGCTGGAAGTCGGCAGCGAGGGTCTGAACGTCGGCGAACTGCCGCGCTTGCACCACCTGGATACGGACCGCGGCTATGCCGTGATCATGCCGTCGGCCAGCCGTGACGACAAGCTCTGGCCGGAAGAAGACTGGCGCGTCGTGTTCCGCCGTCTGCGGGACGCAGGCTGCACCCTGAAACTGCTGGCGGGGAATGAGCAGGAGGCCGAACGGGCCCGGTTGCTGATTGCCGGCATGGATGGTGCCGAGGTGATGCCCCGCATGGACCTGACCGCGGTGGCGCGTTTGCTGGCTGGGTCCCGCCTGATGGTGGGGCTGGACAGCGGCCTGACCCATTTGTCGGCCGCGTTGGGCCGGCCCACCATCGGCATTTACCGTGCTTCCACCCCGGTGCGCACGCCACTGGTCGGTTCCAGCTACACCGCCAGCCTGGGCGACCGCGGGGCTTCGCCGTCGCGCGAAGCCGTGATGGCGGCGGTGGAGCAGGCTTTGGCCGCACAGTGACATGAACCGCGGCGTCTACTCGCTGGCGCTCAGGGCTCTGTCACCGCTGGTCTGGCTCTGGATGGGCCACCGCGCCCGGCGCGCGGGCGGGCAATGGGAAATCTTCTCTTCTGAACGCTTCGGCCATGTCGGGCCCGCCGCTGCCGCGTCCTGGACCGCTCCGGTCTGGGTGCACGCGGTCAGCCTGGGCGAGACGCGCGCCGCGCAGCCTCTGCTGCAAGCCTTGCTGGACCGCGGCTTGCCGGTGCTGCTTACGCACATGACAGCCACCGGCCGCGCCGAGGGCGCGCGCCAGTACACGGAAGCGATTGCCCGCGGCCAGTTGCGTCAGGCCTGGCTGCCTTATGATTTTCCCGGCGCGACCCGCCGTTTCATGGCGGCGTATCGGCCGCGCTGCGGCCTGCTCATCGAACGCGAGATCTGGCCGAACCTGCTGGCGGCCGCGCGTGGCGCGGGCGTGCCCATGGCGCTGGTCAGCGCCCGCTTTTCGGCGTCGTCGCTGCGCCAGGCGGGCAGGATGGGCGGCGTGATGCGCGAAGCGCTGGGCGGACTGGACTCGGTGCTGGCGCAGACCGCCGAGGACGCGGACCGGCTGGTGCAGGCCGGGGCGCCGCAGCCCGTCGTGACGGGCAATCTGAAATTCGATCTGGTCCTGCCGGCGGCGCAGGTTGCCGCGGGGCAGGCTTGGCGCGAACAGCTGGGCCGGCATGTGGTGGCGGTGGCCAGCACGCGCGAGGGCGAGGACAGCGGCTTCATCGAGGCCATCAAACGCCATGCGGCTGCGCCTGGTGCGCCCCTGTTCTTGTTGATTCCGCGCCATCCGCAGCGCTTTGACGAGGCCGCGCGCCTATTGTCGGATGCAGGGTTGCCGTACGTCCGGCGCTCCGAAGGCGTGGCGCCGGGGCCGGGCACGGCCGTGCTGCTCGGCGACACGTTGGGCGAGATGGCGTTCCACTACGCCGCGTCGGATGTCGCGATCGTGGCGGGCAGCTTTGCGCCGCTGGGCGGGCAAAATCTGATCGAGGCCTGCGCGGCGGGCGTGCCGGTCATCGTCGGCCCGCACACCTTCAATTTCAAGCAGGCGGCGGAAGACGCCATCGCGGCGGGCGCCGTGCTGCGCGCGGCCGACGCCGGCCAGGCGGTGGAGGCGGCGATGGCGCTGCTGGCGGACGAACCGCGCCGCCAGCGCACGGCTGAGGCGGCGCTGGCATGGTTCCGCATGCATTCGGGAGCCACGGGGCGCACGCTGGACGCGCTGGCACCCTGGCTGGAGGCAGGAAAAGCGGGCTAGCGCCCGCGCTCACCGGCGCGTGCGCCGGATGGGGCTTCAGGGGGCGGCAGGCGCGGTCTTGGGAACCAGGGTCACCGCCCCCGGATTCAGTTCCTGGTTGAAGCGGCGCGGATCGCGGCCTTCGTCCTCGGGGCGCACGCCTAGCCAGCCCTGGCCCAACGCATAAACCCCCAGATTCGCCAGCAGGATGAGGATGAAGAGCACGCGCATGGCCGGGGTCTCCCGTTCAGGCTTGGTCGTCCAGGGTGGCGCGGGCGACCGCGGCCAGGCCGTCCAGGACGGGGTGATCCAGATAGATGGGTACGGGGGCCGCACCTTCGGTGCCGCCCGCGTCCGCCAGCAGGCGTTCGATTTCCTGGTGCACTTCGGGCCAGCCGCCGCCCGCCGCGTAGATCTGCGGCGTCTGGCCGTAACGCTGGCGTCCGGCCAGCCATTGGCGCACGACGGCGCCGGCCTGCGCGGCGGCGATGCCGGAGGCGATGGCCTCGTGCGTGTCCGTGGGATAGGCCACGACCTGGCCGTTGGCGATGGGTAGGTTGGCGGTGCCGTGGGCCAGCGCGCTGCGCATCATGGCCGGACCCGGCAGGATCAGGCCGCCGGCAAAGACGTTGTCGGGGCCGACGGTGTCGATGGTGGTGGCGGTGCCAAAGCTGGCCAGCACGAAGGGCGGGTGTGCCCCCGGCAGGCGCGACAGCACGCCCAGCAGCGAGGCCCAGCGGTCGGCGCCCAGCTGCGTGGGCGTCTTGTAGCTGTTGATCAGCCCCAGCGTGGTTGCCTGTGACGGCGACCAGGTCACCGCGCAGCCATGTTTTTGCAGGATGGCGGCGATGGCCGCGCCGCGCGCCTCGCCGGCAACGTTCACACCCAGCGCGCGCAGGGGACGGCGCGGCAGGGCGGCCAGCCAGCGGTCCAGGGCGTCCAGGTCCAGGCCGTCGAAGGCGACCGCCGCGGGTTCGCGCGGCGCGTCGGAGTTGCCGGCGTCCAGCCAACCCACCTTGAGACGGCTGTTGCCGGAGTCGATGAGAATAATCATGCTTGGCGTCGAATCGAGATTTCACCGACCAGGATCGGCTGAGTGCCCTCGGAGGTTTGCACCAGCAGGCGGCCTTGTTCGTCCACGCCGCAGGCGGTTCCGCCTAGAAGAATAGCGCCCTTGTCCAGCACGTTGACCTTGCGGCCGGCCAAAGCGTCCACTTGGTCGAAACGTGGCTTGAAGGCGCCAAAGCCCTCGCGCTCCAGCGTCCGCACCGCTTCCAGCCAGGCCATGGCGCTGGCGCAGACCAGGTCGGCGGCGCTGGCCTGGCGGGGCGCGCCTGCCTGTACCTGGCTCCAGTCGGCGACTTCGCGTTCCAGCGCGAGCGACAGCCGGGCGGCGTCGGTCAGGTTCACGCCCATGCCGATGACGACCGTATGGCCGGCCTCGCTGCCGCCGGGGTTGCGGGTGGTCTCCACCAGTACCCCTGCCAGCTTGGCGTCGTGCCACTGCACGTCGTTGGGCCACTTCATGCACAGCCCGGCGGCCTGCGGGCCGGCGACGGTGCGCAGAGCCTCGCAGGCAGCGATGCCGGCCAGCGGCGACAGCGCGGGCAGTTGCGCGGGCGGCAGGTGCACGTCGAAGGCACAGGAGAACATCAGCGTGGAGCCCGTGCGGTTCTGCCACGGACGGCCGGCGCGGCCGCGGCCGGTTTCCTGCAGGTGCGTGCCCAGCAGCCAGGGTTTGCCGCCGCCGCCTGCGCGAGCGCGGGCCAGGAGGTCGGCATTGGTCGATCCGGTGCTGCCGGTCCAGGAGATGTCCTGGAAGGCGGGCAGGCGCGTGCTGAGCATGCGGGCCAGGGTTTCCGGCGCGGGCAGGTCGATGGGGCTGGCTTGAGCGGACATGGCGGCGATTGTAGGGCACGCGGCCTGCGCTCGCGGCCGGACGGCGCCAGCGTTTATGATTGGCGATACATTTTGCATCGGTATTCTGTCTTCATGCCGCATTCCGCTTCGTCCACACCTGCCGCCGCCGCGCCCTTCCGTTTCGAAGGAGGCGTGTGCCATGTGGCCGGCGACTGGAGCGTGCTGGCGCTGGCCGAGCCGGGCGAGGTCCAACGTCGCCGCGAGGCGCTGGCCTGCGCCACGGATGGCGGCGCGCGCTGGGACCTGCACGGCATCGGCCGGCTGGACACCATCGGCGCGCTGCTGATCTGGGAAGCCTGGGGCCACAAGCTGCCCGAGCGCGTGCGCTGGTCCGCCGGCCAGCAGGACGTGTTCGACGCGCTGGCCATGAACAAGGGCGAGACCCCGGCCGCCGCGCCCAAGCGCGATCCGTGGGGCTGGCTGAGAGCGGTGGGCGAGGCGATATTCCAGGCTATCGACAATGGCCGCGCCTTGCTCATCATGCTGGGGCAGCTGGTCCTGGACCTGGGCGGAATGCTGCTGCGGCCGCGGCTGGGGCCATGGCGCGAGATTTCGGCGCAGGTGTACCGCACCGGCGCGCAGGCGCTGGGTATCACGGCGCTGGTCGGCTTCCTGATCGGCGTGGTGCTGTCCTACCTGTCGGCGCAGCAGCTGCAGATGTTTGGCGCCGATCGTTTCATCGTGCGCCTGCTGGGCGTGTCCATCGTGCGCGAGCTGGGTCCGGTGCTGGCCGCCATCCTGGTGGCGGGCCGTTCGGGCTCGGCCATCACGGCGCAGATCGGCGTGATGCGGGTGACGCAGGAGTTGGACGCGATGCTGGTCATGGGCATTTCGCACGGGCAGCGGCTTATCCTGCCGCGGGTGGTGGCGCTGGCCATCACCATGCCGCTGCTGGTGCTGTGGACGGACGCCATGGCGCTTTTGGGCGGGATGCTCGCCGCGCAAATGCAGTTGGGCGTGTCGGCGCAATGGTTCCTGCAGTCGCTGCCGGACGCGATTTCGCTGACGAACTACTGGATCGGCATCCTCAAGGGCGTGACGTTCGGCATGCTGATCGCGCTGATCGCCTGCCATTTCGGCCTGCGCATCCAGCCCAACACGGAAAGCCTGGGGCGCGGCACCACCACCTCGGTGGTCACCTCGATTACCGGCGTGATCCTGCTGGATGCGCTGTATGCCGTGATCTTCAGCTCGGTGGGCATCTGATGAATAGCGCCGCCCAGCACAAGCTCTTCGCCGAGGACGGCGTTACGGTAGAACCCGTCATCACGGTGCGCGGGCTGCGCACGGCGTTTGGCGATCACGTGGTGCACGACAATCTGGACCTGACCGTCTTCCCGGGCGAGATCCTGGTACTGGTGGGAGGTTCGGGCACGGGCAAAACGGTGCTGCTGCGGCAGATCATCGGGCTGGACCGGCCAGCCGCGGGCACGGTGCGGGTGCTGGGCCATTCGTTGTTTGAACTGACGGCGGCTGAACGTCGGCGGCTGTCCTATCGCTGGGGCATGCTGTTCCAGGCGGGGGCGTTGTTCTCCGCGCTGTCGGTGTTCGACAATGTGGCTCTGCCGCTGCGCGAATTGCGCACGGTGCCGGAAGACCTGGTGCGCGACGTGGTCATGTGCCGGCTGGCGATGGTGGGCCTGTCGGCGCGCGACGCCGACAAGCGGCCGTCGGACCTGTCGGGCGGCATGGTCAAGCGCGTGGCGCTGGCGCGCGCGTTGTCGCTGGATCCGGAACTGCTGTTCCTGGACGAACCCACGGCCGGCCTGGACCCGCTGCGCTCCGACGAGTTCGTGGACCTGGTGCGCAGCCTGCACCGGCAATTGGGATTCACCGTCGTCATGGTGACGCACGACCTGGACACGCTGCTGGCGTTGGCCACGCGCGTCGCCGTGCTGGCGGACAAACGGGTGATCGTGTGCGACACGGTGCCGGAAGTACTGAAGGTCGATCACCCGTTCATTCACACATTCTTCCTGGGCGAGCGCGGTTTGCGGGCGCTGGGGGATCTGGCGCCGAAGGGATTGCATCATGGAAAACCGTAGTCATGCGCTCATGGCCGGCATCTTCACGCTGGCCTTGCTGGCCGCAGCCGCCTTGGTGGCCATCTGGATCGGACGCGACCGGACTCAGCTTCAGCCATACGAAATTATCTCCGCGACCGCCGTCAGCGGCCTGAATCCGCAGTCCACGGTGCGCTACCAGGGCGTACCGGTGGGCAAGGTGCAGTCGCTGGCCCTGAACCCGGACAAGCCCGGGCAGGTGCGCATCCGCATCGGCGTGGCGCCGAACACGCCGATTACCGAGTCCACCTGGGCCGAACTGGGCGTGCAGGGCGTGACCGGCATTTCCAATGTGGAGTTGCGCGACGACGGTTCCTCGATGAAGCGGCTGGCCTCGTCGGCGGCGAATCCGGCCGCGATTCCGCTGCGTCCGGGCTTTCTGGACCGCATCGAGCAGCGTGGCGGCAAGCTGATCTCCAACGTGGAGGAGGTCACCGAGCAGTTGCGGCGCGTGCTCAGCGAGCAGAACGTGCAGGCGCTCACCGCCACGCTGCAGAACGCCACCGATATCACCCAGTCGCTCAGGGGCGCGAGCCAGGATCTGGCGCCCACGCTGGCCAAGCTCGGTCCCCTGATTGATTCGCTGGACAAGACCTCGCGCCAGGCCGACCGCGCCGCGCGGGAAGTCGGCGACCTGGCTGCGCAGGCCCGCCAGTCGCTGGCGCGCCTGAACGCGCCCGACGGCCCCCTGTCCGCCGCCACCAGCAGCCTCAATGACATCGCCCTGGCCGCCGCGCGGCTGGATGGCGAGACCTTGCCCGCCATCACCAGCATGGCCACCAACGTCAGCGCGGCCGCGCGCGGCGCCACCGTTACCCTGCGCCGTGTGGACAACACGCCGCAATCGTTCCTGTTCGGCCCGGCGCCCCGCGAGCCCGGGCCCGGCGAGGCCGGCTTTGCAGGCTTCGGGAGATCGCCCAAATGATGAAGATGCGTAGCGCCGTTCTAATCCTGACGCTGGCCCTGGCCGGTTGCGGCATCGGCCGCGTGGCTGCCCCGCCTTCGGTGTTCGACCTGGGCCTGGACTCCCGGCCCACGCCGGTCTTGCCCGCGCGGGCGCCGCTTGCGCTGGTCTTCCAGGCCGTGCCCAGCCTGTCCGACACGGGGGTGATCTGGCGCGTGGGCGACAGCGCCGCGCCCAAGGCCTATGCCAGCTACCGCTGGGCCTCGCCGCCGGCGGACCTGGTGCGTCAGCGCCTCACGGAGCGCCTGTCGCGCCAGGGGCCGGTGCTGGACGAGCGCGTCACCCTGCAGACGCCGCAACTGCAGGTGTCGTTGTCCCAGTTCGAGCAGGTATTCGCCGCCGACGGCCAGTCCAGCGAAGGCCGCGTGCTGCTGCAGGCGGTCTTGCTCAGCGGCCGCAGCGTGGTGGGCCAGACGCGCATCGAGGCGCGCGCGCCCGCACCCACGCAGGACGCGCAGGGCGGGGTCGCGGCATTGCGCCAGGCGACGGACGATGCAGCGGATCAATTGGCGCAGTGGCTTGCCACGACGCTGAAGCCCGCCTCCAGGCCGGGCGGTTAAGATCGCTGTTTTTCCCGCATCCTGAGTCACGCCATGTCCGCACGTACTGAAACCCATGCCTTCAACGGAGCCGCCGGCCGCATCGATTGCGCCGTGGACTGGCCCGCGGGTACGCCGCGAGGCTGGGCGCTGGTCCTGCATCCGCACCCGCTGCAGGGCGGCGCGCGCGAGAACAAGGTGGTCACGACCCTGTCGCGCGCCTGCGTGCAGCATGGCCTGGTGGCGGTGCGGCCCAATTTCCGCGGCGTCGGGCAGTCCGAGGGCACCTTCGACAAATCCGTCGGCGAAACCCAGGACATGCTGGCGGTCGTGGCGCAGATGCGCGAACTGCATCCGGAATTGGCCCAGGCGCCGTGGGTGCTGGCCGGCTTTTCGTTCGGCACTGCCGTCGCGGCGCAGACCTATGCCGCACTCGCCGAACAGGGCGATACGGTACTGCCCTCCGCCCTGATGCTGATGGGCCCCGCCGTGAACCGTTTCCAATCGCACGAAGTGCAGGTGCCGGACGACACGCTGATGGTGCACGGCGAGGAAGACGAAGTCGTGCCGCTGTCCGAAGCCATGGACTGGGCGCGCCCGCGTTCCATCCCCGTGGTGGTGGTGCCGGGCGCATCGCACTTCTTCCACGGCAAACTGCTGGTGCTGCGACAGCTGGTGCAGGCGCGGCTGAAGGTCGCGCTGGACTGATCCGATTTGAAGCAACGAGCCTGAATGCGGCCGCAGGTTGCATCAGGTTGCATGTTTTCGACCCACGGGAACCCCGGGCGGGCCGGACGGGTCTGATCGACTGCCTATAATTGTCAGCCACTTGCCCCGCGCCGGCGGGCGTCATTACTGGACCCACGTTGCCGATGAAGAATTTGCCTTACTCCGCTCACTCCCCCGTTGTCTTTACCCGCCGCCTGCTGTCAGGCGCGGTGCTGTCAGCCATGCTGGCGGCTTCGATGCCGGTCTGGGCGCAGCAGGCTCCCGCCGCGGCACCCGCTGCAGCTGCCGGCGCCGCGGCCCCGGCGCCGAATGCTTCGGCGGCGGTGCCCGTGGGCGATGTCTCGGCCGTGCCGGCCCCCACGATCGCAGCCAAGGCCTGGATCGTGATGGACGTGAACAGCGGCCAGACCCTGGCCGCTTCCAACCCGGACATGAAGGTGGAACCGGCCTCGCTCACCAAGATCATGACGGCCTACGTCGTGTTCAACGCGCTGGACGAAAAGCGCCTGACGCTGGAGCAGACCGTGCCGGTGTCCGAGCGCGCCTGGCGCACGGGCGGTTCGCGCATGTTCATCGAACCGCGCAAGCCGGTCACTGTCGACGAGCTGAATCAGGGCATGATCGTGCAGTCCGGCAACGATGCCTCCGTGGCCCTGGCCGAGGCCGTGGGCGGCAGCGAGGCCTCGTTCGCTTCGCTGATGAATCAGGAAGCCGAACGCCTGGGCATGCGCAACACGCACTTCATGAACGCCACGGGCCTGCCGGATCCGCAGCACATGACGTCCACGCGCGATCTGGCGATCCTGTCTTCGCACCTGATCACCGACCACCCGGATCACTTCCACTACTACAAGCAGAAGAGCTACACCTACAACAAGATCACCCAGCCCAACCGCAACCGCCTGCTGTGGGCCGACCCGTCGGTGGACGGCATGAAGACCGGCCACACCGATTCGGCCGGCTACTGCCTGGTGTCGACCGCGGTGCGCGGCGACCGCCGCATCCTGGTGGTCGTGGTGGGCACGGACAGCGAAGCCACGCGCGCCGAGGAAAGCTTGAAGCTCCTGAACTGGAGCTTCCAGAACTTCGACACCGTGAAACTGTTCGACAAGAGCCAGCCCGGCATCGACGCGCGCGTCTGGGAAGGCACGGTTGAAAACGTCAAGCTGGGCCCGCCCAACCCCGTGTCGATCGCAGTGCCGCGCGGCAAGGCTGGCGATCTGAAGCCGGTGGCGCAGCGCACGGATCCGCTGATCGCCCCGCTGGCCAAGGGCCAGCAGGTCGGCACCCTGCAGTTCACGCTGGACGGCAAGGTGCTGCGCACCGAACCGCTGGTGGTGCAGGACGCGGTCGAACGCGCCGGCTTCTTCGGCCGCATGGTCGATACCGTCAAGCGCTGGTTCGAGTAATCCTGCCGCGCCGCGGGCGCTATCGCGGGTGTAAGCTAGCAACGGGCGTTTCGCATGAAACGCCCGTGCTCTATTCACGGGACGGACCGGACGGTTCGTCCCTCTCCATTTCATATTCAGGAGTGCCTCATGATTCCGGGCGTGCCGGGCGAAAGCCAGGTGTATCTCAACGGTGAGTTTCTGCGTGTGGACGAGGCCAAGGTCTCCGTCCTGGACCGCGGCTTCATTTTCGGCGACGGCATCTACGAAGTCGTCCCCGTGTACCAAGGCAATGCATTCCGCATGGCCGAACACCTCGACCGCCTGGACCGCAGCCTGGCTGCCTTGCGGATCGCGCAGCCCTTCGACCGCGCAGGCTGGATCGACCTGATCCAGCAGTTGCTGGCGCGCACCAACCTTGAAACCTGCATCGTCTATCTGCAGGTGACGCGTGGCGTGGCCAAGCGCGACCACCAGTTCCCCTCGACGCCCGTCGCGCCGACGGTCTTCGGCATGATCTCGGCCTGGGCGCCGCCGCCTGCCGCGCAGCGCGAACGCGGCCTCGCCGCCATCAGCATCCCCGACGAACGCTGGCTGCATTGCGAGATCAAATCGGTGTCGTTGCTGGGCAACGTGCTGGCCAAGCAGCAGGCGGTCGATGCGCAGGTCGACGAAGTGGTGCAGTTCCGCGACGGCTACCTGACCGAAGGCTCGTCCACCAACATCTGGGTGGTTTCCGGCGGCAAGCTGCTGGCGCCGCCCAAGAACAACCTGATCCTGGAAGGCATCCGCTATGGCCTGATGGGCGAGCTGGCCGCCGAGGCCGGCATCCCGTTCGAGTCGCGCCCGATCTCGCGCCAAGAGGTGGAAGAGGCCGACGAGCTGATGCTGTCCTCGGCCACCAAGGAGGTGCTGGCCATCGTCTCGCTGGACGGCAAGCCGGTGGGCTCGGGCAAGCCCGGCCCCGTTTTTGCGCAATTGCGGGCGGGTTATGATGCCCGCATCGCCGCGCTCTGAGTCCGGCGTTACCGGGCGGCTCCTGCGGGGCCGCCCCGGCGGCCTTGCCGGCTGGCGGTTTGCCCCCATATAGACAGGATCTGGCCGCCTCGTGGCAGGCATCCTCGGGTGCAGTATCGAGCCGTGGCCGCGCCCTGTGGGGCAATACCTTATAGGCACATCATGCAACATATCCCGCCCGAAGACTCCCTCATCGAATATCCCAGCGACTTTCCCATCAAGGTCATGGGCAAGCAGCATCCCGAATTCGCGCAGACGCTGACCGAAGTTGTGTTGCAGTTCGATCCCGAGTTCGACGCCGCCACGGTGGAAATGCGGCCCAGCAAGGGCGGTAACTACATGGGCCTGACCTTCACGGTGCGCGCGACCTCGCGCGAGCAGCTGGACGCGCTCTACCGCGCCCTGCATGGCCATCCGATGGTGTCCATCGTCCTCTAGCGCAAGAGCGGGACAGCTGTGATCAAGTGGCTCGCGCGGCCGGCCGACTACCTGTCGGTCTGGCACGACATGCAGGCGTACACCAATCTGCGCGGCGCCGATACGCCTGACGAGATCTGGCTCTGCGAACACGCGCCGGTCTACACCTTGGGGCAGGCCGGCCTGCCCCAGCATGTGCTCAACCCCGGCAACATCCCCATCGTCCATTGCGACCGCGGCGGGCAGGTGACCTATCACGGGCCTGGCCAAGTCATGGCCTATGCGCTGTTCGATCTGCGCCGCGCCGACATCTACGTCAAGGAATACGTCAATTTGCTGGAAGGCGCGGTCATCGACACGCTGGCCCAGATGGGCGTGGCCGACGCCTGCCGCAAGCCCGGCGCGCCGGGCGTCTACGTGCCCGATCCGGACGGGGGCGAACTGGCCAAGATCGCCGCGCTGGGCATCAAGATCCGCAATGGCCGGGCCTATCACGGCGTGTCGCTGAACGTGCAGATGGACCTGGCGCCGTTCCTGGGCATCAATCCCTGCGGCTATGCGGGCCTGCGCACCGTGGACATGGCGGCCTGTGGCGTGCGCCGCGAGCCCACCGAGACCGGCGAGGCGTTGGCGCGCAACCTGGCGCAAGCCTGGGATCGCGCAAGGAACAAGACATGAAGACCTATACCGCGGCCGATGTAGCCGCAACCACGCCAGAAGAACTGGCCCGGCTGCGCGAACAGGGGCCGGCCGAGGACTACGCGGCATGGATCCGCGCGGCGGCCGAACTGGGGCTGGTCGAAGCCCAGACCATCTACGGCCAGATGCTGCTGGACGGCACGGGCGTGGAGCGCGATCCGGACCAGGGGCTGACGTGGTTCAAGCGCGCCGCCCATGCCGATCACCCCATGGCCATCAACATGGTGGGCCGTTGCTACGAGAACGGCTGGGGCGTGCCGCAGGACGACACGGTCGCCGCCTACTGGTTCCGCCTGGCCGCGGACAAGGGGCTGGACTGGGGCATGTACAACTACGCCCACATGCTGCGCAGCGGCCGCGGCAGCGTGGCGCAGAATCCCGCGGCGGCGCTGGCGCTCTATCAAAAGGCGGCAGACGCCGGCCACGTGAAGTCCATCGGCGTCGTCGGCCGCTTTTACGAGGCCGGCGAGGCGGTCGAGCAGGACATGGAGCGCGCCTTCGACTGCTACCAGCGCTGCGCCGAAGGCGGCGACTTCCGCGGCATGTTCCACCTGGGCCGGCTGCTGTTGCTGCGCGGACGGAAGCAGGATGCCGCGCAATGGCTGGTGCGCGTGCCTGAAACCGCCACGCCTGCGTTTCTGCGGGAAGCCAACATCATGCTGCAGGAAAGCGGCTTTCCGGCGCTATATGAGTAGATTCGTGTAGCGCGGCAGGTGCAGGGCAAGCGCGCTTGGCTCCCACCGCGTGCAACTCGTCCTACGTACTCAATCTTTCCTCAAAAGCCACTTCCACCGTAATCCTTTCGCCCGTGCCGCGTTCGCCGTCCAGGCGGTCCAGCAGCAACTGGCCGGCGCGCCGGCCCAGAATGGCGGCGTCGGCGCCCAGGGTGGTCAAGCCCTGCGCCCACTGCGCGGCGCTGCCGTCGTCCGAGTAGCCCAGCACCGCCAGGTCCTGCGGCACTTGCAGGTCGCGGTTGTGGGCTTCCGAGACCGAGGCCGCGGCCAGCAGGTCGGTCGTGCAGAACACCGCGTCGAAGATCGTGTTGGTGGTCAGCAGGCGCAGGAAGGCCATGCGGCCGTCGTTCATGTGCTGCACCTCAGGCTGCACGATGTCCGCCACCAGCTCCAGCCCAAGTGCGGCCGCGCTGCTGATGAAGCCTTCACGCCGGGCGCGTTCCCAGGGGGTGTCGGCGCTGACGCAGGCGACGCGCGCATGGCGCTTGGCGGCCAGGTGCCGCGCCGCCATGCGGCCGGCTTCCGCGTTGTCGACCACCACGGCGCTGTCCAGTGGCTGGGCGGATGCGATCCAGGTTTCCACCGTGGGAACCTCCAGCGCCGCCACGGCGGCGCGCAGGGCCGGGTCGTCCAGCGGACCGATGACCAGCGCTGCGACGGGGCGCAGTTCACCAAGCCGGGCCTGGGCCTCGCGCCAGGGGCCCGCTGCCAGGTAGTAGCCGGCGGACAGCAGCAATTCGGCGCAGGCCTGGATGGCGCGGGCCGCGGGCGCCCAGTCCAGTCGGGGCGCGATCAGGGCGATGGGGCGGGGCGGGGGCAGGGAAGACATGGGTAAAACCGGCGGATTCATCAGGCGTGACGATAACCCAGCCTGGCTCCGGCCGAGGAGGCCCGCCGCCTGGGGGCGGGACCCCGCCCGGCGGATCTGGTCGGCGAAGGGTAAAATGCCGTTTTTGTCTCAGACCCGGCGCGCCCACGCGCCGGTCGTGAAGGTGCTCCATGTCCACGCTCGCCGAGTCTCCTGTCCCCTCGAACGAATCCGCCGCCGCGCCCGCGGAAGCGGTCTACGATCCGACGCAAAAGCAGAAATCGCAGGCCAAGACCGCGCGCATCCCCATCAAGATCGTTCCGGCCGAGCGCCTGAAGAAGCCTGAATGGATCCGCGTGAAGGCCGCCGCGCCTGGCTCGCGCTTCTACGACATCAAGCGCATCCTGCGCGAGCACAACCTGCACACGGTGTGCGAGGAAGCGTCCTGCCCGAACATCGGCGAATGCTTCGGCAAGGGCACGGCGACGTTCATGATCATGGGCGACAAGTGCACCCGCCGCTGCCCCTTCTGTGATGTGGGCCATGGCCGTCCGGATCCGCTGGACACCAACGAGCCCCTGAACCTGGCGCGCACCATCGCCGCGATGAAACTGTCCTATGTCGTGATCACCTCGGTGGACCGCGACGACCTGCGCGACGGCGGCGCCGGCCACTTCGTCGATTGCATCACGCACATCCGCGAACTGTCGCCCACCACCCGCATCGAGGTGCTGGTGCCCGACTTCCGCGGCCGCCTGGACCGCGCGCTGACCATCCTGAACGCCGGTCCTCCGGACGTCATGAACCACAACCTGGAAACCGTGCCGCGCCTGTACAAGCAGGCGCGTCCGGGCTCGGACTACATGCATTCGCTGAAGCTGCTGGCCGAGTTCAAGAAGCTGCACCCCGAAGTCCCCACCAAGTCCGGCCTGATGCTGGGCCTGGGCGAGACCGACGAGGAAATCCTGCAGGTGATGCGCGACATGCGCGAGCACAACGTGGATATGCTGACCATTGGCCAGTATCTGCAGCCGTCGGAGCACCATCTGCCGGTGCTGCGCTATGTGCATCCGGATACCTTCGCGATGTTCGAGCGCGAGGCTTATGCGATGGGCTTCTCGCATGCGGCGGTGGGGGCGATGGTGCGGTCTTCGTACCATGCGGATGAACAGGCGCATGCGGCTGGGGTGAATTGAGACGCAGCGCCGGTTGGCGAGGCTGAGTGATTGCTAGTGACGGACTAGATCGGGGACACCCGGACTAGTCCGTTTTTCACCGCTCGGTCGCGGGTCGCGTATCGGATAGTAGTTGATCGGCCAATTGCATCGCCTGAACACGTAATTCGGGTACCGCGGTGCTCTCCCACAGGCGTCCCTTCATTGGAGGGCCGAGGGTGTAGAGGTGGTGCGAAGCCTGCCCGTGATTGTCGATCAGTTTTCCCGATGCCGTAGTGAGTAGACCCAGGCCCAACTCGTCCGCAGTTATCAGGCCTTTGTGCATGAGCCGGCTTGTGAGACAGTTCCTTAGCGATTTGAAATTGCTTTCGGCGCCGGTGCAGTTCACCACGTGGTCCACGGTAACGTTGAGTAGTGTGCCGTTGATCTGGCGCAACGAGACATGCACTCCCGACTGTGCATCGACGGTCGTGCCCTCGATTCGCGCGCGATGTTGAGTCAGCTGCCCTGAGGCAACCATGTCCAGGAAGACAGACAGCACGGGCGCTGCGGTGCGATGTCTGTGGTTTTCCCAGTACGGACGAACATGTTGTAGGAAACGCTTCTTGTCCCGTAAGGGCAGACCTTGCCAGATTCGGGGGGTTTCGGCTCGCAGCCCGTCGATCACAGACCGCCAATCGCCTCCGGCATCCTGTTCGAGCTTGATGCGCGATCGAATCCAGCGGATTAGGTCCCGCAGGCCAATCTGGGGAGGCGGGGAGAGGGAAAGCCGTGCGGATTTTGGGGCGGCATGCACCTTCGGTGTGAAGCCGCGTCGTGACACGACGTAGATACGGCCCGTATATCCTTGATCGTGCAACGCAGTCACCTGGTCGAGCATGGTGAGTCCTGACCCGATGAAAAGGCAGCTCTTGCCGCTGGCAAGAGCTGGCAGCACATCGGGAGCCCATGGACTGAAGTGATAGCGCACGCTGTCGCCGACTGAGATGTGGTACTCCGGGGGGGGCTGAGGGGGGAAGTTGCCCAGGGCCAAGACGCAAGCGTCCGACACCCATGACCCGTGTCTGCGGGATTGGACGTTTATGCCAGCAGCATCGTTGTCCAGATCGATGATTTCGTCATTGATGATCTCGACTTGGTGCATCGCAGCGCTGCGGTCCATTTCCGTCCGCAGCAGGTGGGACAGGTACTCGCCGTACAGCGCACGAGGGAGAAACGTCGAGGGCGACAATTCCGTTACCCATCGCGCGTACTTCTGCCAGTGGTCGTGAGCCCACTTCAGAAAGTCCTCCGGTACATCCGGAAAGGCGCTCATATTGCTGGCCGGCACATTGAGCAGTTGGCATGAAGCCGTCGCACTGTATGCGGTGCCTCGCCCCGTGTGCGATGACGTTTTTTCGATCAGTTTTATACGCAGTGGGGAGTTCGCCTTGCGCAGCAGATGGACGGCGGTCATCGTACCGCTGAAGCCCGCGCCGATGATGGTGATGCTGGTCATGTGTCTAGTCCTTGTGCGCGGGTGTGTCCGAGATTTGTTGGCGCGGCGAGGTCTTTTGCTGCTCGGCCCCAGGCTATGAAGGCTGGGTTGATCAGGCTGGACTTGCCGTACAGCAGGCGTGCACCGTCGACTGTGGTGACGCCTCCGCTTGCAGCTTCCAGGATCGCTTGAGCTGCGGCGACATCCCATTCGCAGGTAGGACCAAAGCGCGGATACAGATCTGCCTTGCCTTCCGCCACGCGGCAGAACTTGATTGAGCTGCCGGCCTGGACCAACGTATGGCGGCTTACCGTGCGCGAAATGAATTCACGGGTTGCATCATCCAGATGGCTGCGGCTAGCGACCACACGCAAGGCGGGAGAATCCAGTGTTTGCGAACTCTGGATTCGGGTCACAAGATTGCCGTCGTCCTTGAAGGCGGGGAGTCCTGCCTGTCCCCAGAAGAGCTCATTGAGAGCGGGTGCGAACACGATGCCCAATATGGGTACGCCGTTCTCGATCAGTGCAACATTTACGGTAAATTCGCCGGTGCGTGCAATGAATTCCTTGGTTCCATCCAGGGGGTCGATCAGCCAGAACCGCCCAGTATTGCGGCGGAGATCATGCGTGGCGGGATCCTCCTCGGACACAACGGGGATGGAACCATTGATGGTTTGCAGGCCTGAGCAAAGAATCCGATGAGCTGCCAGATCAGCGAGCGTAAGCGGACCCATGCCTCCGGATTTTTCCTCTAGCTTGCAATCGCTGCCTACCGCAGTCGCATCGTAGATCTGCAGGATTGCGGCCCCGGCTGCCCTAGTACAGTCAAGTAGTGGCGCTAGCATGAAAATTTGTCGCAATTTGCATATATTTAAATTATGAACGATTTTTTACTGAAAATCGGCATCAATTTTTATTGATTATCCTATAATTCACATTTTACGACAAGGATCCGGAGATGAGCGAGGGCTTGTTCGGCATGGAGTTGCCAGGTGTATGGGACACGGAGTTGGCATTTCAGCGCCTGCGGGAGAGCGGGCAGGCCGAGACCAAGCGTACCGCTGAGCGGCGGCTGCACGAACTGGGGGTGTTGCCCTCCGCCTTGCAGGCCTCGGACCTGCGCGACGAGACTGGCCGTCAGCCAGTGCCTGTAGTGATCGATCACGAAATGCACGCCGCGCGTAGCAAGCGTAAATTGATACTCTTCGCTCAATTGGCCGACCTCAGGCCGGATGTGCTGACCGTCAGCCTGAACGACGCCCGCGGGGCGCGCTACTGGGTCAACGTGAACAAGGACGACACGGCGAGCTCGAGCGAGCGTACGCTCGAGCAGGCGTTTCGGGTGCTGGCTGACTATTTGAGCAAGCCGGCCGCCATCTTTCCGCACGGGCAATTGGTGACGCTGTGCCGCGACCTCCCCGCTGTCGAGGGGGTCGAAGTCTGTCTGCTGGGCTATCCGCCGGTCCTGTCACCTTCACCTGCTCGTAGTGCTGCGCTGGCGACGGCGATTACGCCGCATTTGCGGCGACTGGAAGCTGAGAGTATCCACATAATCCGGGAAGCGGTCGCCGAGGCTGCCAATCCGGTGATGCTGTATTCGGTCGGGAAGGACAGTTCCGTAATGCTGCATTTGGCGCGCAAGGCGTTCTATCCGGCTCCTCCGCCCTTGCCGTTGCTGCACGTGGATACACGGTGGAAATTTCAGGAAATGTATTTGTTCCGGGATCTGATGGCCAAGGAGAGCGGCATGGACTTGATCGTGCATGTCAATCCGGATGCCATCGCGAAGAACATCAACCCGTTCGACCACGGATCAGCGTTGCATACCGATATCACCAAGACCGAGGGTCTCAAGCAAGCGCTCGATAAATTCAAGTTTGACGTGGTGTTCGGCGGCGCGCGACGCGACGAAGAAAAGTCGCGAGCCAAAGAGCGCATCTTTTCATTCCGTACCCGTAGTCACCGGTGGGATCCCAAAAGCCAGCGTCCGGAATTGTGGAATCTGTATAACGCGAGGAAAGGACCGGGAGAGAGCTTGCGGGTGTTTCCTCTATCCAACTGGACCGAAATGGACATCTGGCACTATATCTATAGCGAGCAGATACCGGTAGTGCCACTCTATTTCGCGAAAGAGCGGCCGGTGGTGCGGCGTGACGGCATGATCATCATGGTCGACGACGACCGCATGCGTCTTCTTGATGGCGAGCGTGTCGAAAAGGTCAAGATCCGATTCCGGACTCTCGGCTGCTATCCATTGACCGGCGCCGTCGAATCCGAGGCAGCGACATTGCCGGAAATCATGCTGGAGCTGCTCGGCACCCGGAACTCCGAACGCCAGGGGCGGGCTATTGACTCCGACGCCGCAGCCAGTATGGAGAAAAAAAAGCAGGAAGGATACTTCTGATGAGCACCAAGAAAAGCCTAAAGGGGCGCGAACAGGGCGTCGAGACCATCGAGTCCTTCCTGACGTCTCAGCATGGGCAGGATCTGCTGCGCTTCATTACCTGTGGCAGCGTGGACGATGGCAAGAGCACGCTGATTGGGCGCCTTCTTTGGGACGCGCAACAGCTATTCGATGATCAACTCGTGGCGTTGAAAAGGGAGTCACGCAAGTACGGCACCCAGGGCGACGAGATAGATTTTGCTTTGCTGGTCGACGGCTTGGCGGCGGAGCGTGAGCAGGGGATCACGATCGATGTCGCCTATCGCTTTTTTTCAACGGCGCGGCGCAAGTTCATTGTTGCCGATACGCCGGGGCACGAACAGTACACCCGCAATATGGTAACGGGGGCTTCAATGGCGGATGTTGCAGTCATCCTGGTGGACGCCCGCCATGGGGTGCTGACGCAGACTCGCCGCCACGCATATCTTGCTTCCTTGACCGGCATACGCAACGTGGTGCTCGCCATCAACAAGATGGACATAGTTGGGTTCGACGAGAAAATCTATAACGAGATATCGGAATCATTCGGAGCATTTTCCGCAGAGTTGAGTTTCGACGATGTATGTGCGATTCCGCTGTCGGCTTTGCGCGGTGATAACGTGACTAGCCGATCCGCGCACACTCCTTGGTATCACGGGCCGACCTTGCTCGGTTATCTCGAAACCATCCGCGTGGCCCCGCCACGCAATGCGAAATTCATCTTTCCGGTGCAGTTGGTAAACCGCCCCAATGATTCCTTCCGTGGATTCTGTGGCACGGTCGAAGAAGGCGAAGTCTCGGTTGGCGATGAGATCAGGGTCACGAGTTCTGGTCAGAAGGCCAAGGTATCCGCGATCGTGACAATGGACGGCAATCTGGAGAAGGCCGAGCGAGGAAGGGCGGTCACCTTGACTCTGGACAGGGAAATCGACGCCTCGCGTGGTGACATAGTTTCGCTCGTGGCCAATCCGCTTGAGATGACGGATCAATTCGAGGCGACAGTGATCTGGCTGAATGAGGATCCTGGCTTGGTCGGGCGCAGCTATGAAATGAAGCTGTCTACCCAATGGGCTACCGCGACCATGACGTCGATCAAGTATCACGTCAACGTGAACACAATGGCGAAAGAGCCTGGGAAGACGCTAGAACTGAACGACATCGCGGTGGCCAATATAGCGCTGAGCCGGCCGGTGGTCTTCGATATCTATCAACAATCCAAGCCGCTTGGCGGCTTTATTCTGGTGGATCGCGTGACCAACGCCACCGTGGGCGCCGGACTGATCAGGCATACGTTGCGGAGGGCTCAAAACGTACATAGGCAATCTCTAAGCGTCACTCGCACGGATCGGGAATCGATGAACGGGCATAGGGGGCGTGTCATCTGGTTGACGGGCTTGTCCGGTGCTGGAAAGTCCACCATCGCGAATGCTCTGGAGGTCTTGCTGCATCGGGCTGGACAACGCACGTATTTGCTCGATGGCGACAATGTCCGCCAGGGGTTGAATAGAGACTTGGGCTTTACCGACGCCGAGCGTGTCGAAAATATCCGACGGGTCGCCGAAGTTGCGAAGCTGATGATGGATGCGGGCCTGATCGTCATTACCGCCTTTATCTCGCCGTTCAAGCGTGAGCGCGCGATGGCGCGTGATCTTATCGGCCAAGGCAATTTCACGGAGGTGTACGTGAACACTCCGCTAGAAATTTGCGAGGCTCGAGATCCCAAGGGCCTATACAAAAAGGCCCGAAAGGGCGAGTTGCCCAACATGTCCGGGCTTGGGAGCCCCTATGAGCCTCCAGAAGACCCGGATGTTGTCGTGGACGGCTCACAGAGTGATCTGAACGCCGTGGTGGCGGGACTGATGAGCGAGTTGGAAAGGGGGGCGGTACCCTCAGGCGGCGGGTGACAGGGCGTGCTCAGCGGGCTATCATACTGAGTTAATGTTTGTAATCGCATCTGCGCTGTTTCCGGCGCGGATGTAACTTTCCTCGCGTACTCACGCAAACCCATGAATTTTACAGCGAACGTTGCGGTCGTCATCCCGAGTTACAAGGTCCGTGCGCACATCCTGGAGGTGATTTCCCTCATCGGCCCGGAGGTCTCGGCGATCTATGTGGTGGACGATTGCTGCCCGGACGGGTCGGGCCAGTTTGTTGAGAGCAACGTGCAGGACCCTCGGGTCCGGGTGGTGTACCACACGGAAAACCAGGGTGTTGGCGGTGCTGTGATGACTGGGTACAAGGCGGCGCTGGAGGGCGGCGCTGACGTCATCGTCAAGATTGACGGCGATGGCCAGATGGATCCGCGCTTAGTGCCTCAGTTCATCAATCCGATTCTTTCAGGCGAAGCTGATTACACAAAGGGTAATCGGTTTTTCGATCTTGAGGCCATCCGTGCCATGCCCAAAGTTCGCCTCTTGGGTAACGCTGCGCTGTCCTTCATGACAAAGCTGTCTTCCGGGTATTGGGATTTATTTGACCCGACAAACGGATACACAGCAATACATCGTGATGTTGCAAGTCATCTGCCGTTCAGTAAGATCAGTCGGCGCTATTTTTTCGAAACGGATATTCTATTCCGTCTGAATACGCTGCGAGCGGTTGTAATCGATATTCCCATGGATGCGCATTACGGCGATGAAGTTAGTAATTTAAAAATATCCAAGATAGTTGGGGAGTTTTTCTTCAAGCATGTGCGCAATTTTTCCAAGCGCATATTTTATAACTATTATTTACGTGATATGTCACTGGCATCCATAGAGTTGCCATTGGGACTCTTGCTTATGACGGTGGGGGGAGCGTTCGGCATAACTCAGTGGATTCAATCCATGAGTGCGGGAGTATCCACTCCGTCGGGAACGGTCATGTTGTCCGCGTTGCCCGTGATAATAGGTACTCAGCTAGTGCTGGCTTTTTTGGGGTACGACATCGCGTCGGTGCCAAAACGGCCATTTCAACTTCAAAGCAGATTGCGGTCCAAGTAAAATCGTATCTTAAAATATGCTCAGTTATCTAGTCGCTTTTCTTTGCGTAGTCGGAATTGCTATAGGGCAGATCTTATTCAAGTTGTCAGCAACCTCTTTGGCGCGTACGGGTAGTTTGTTTTCGCTTCAAACCATGACCATTCTTGGCTCCGCCTTTGCCTTGTACGGTCTGACCACCATAGCGTGGGTTTGGGTCTTGCAAAAAATTGAGCTGGGCCGCGCTTATCCCCTAATGGCGCTGGCATTTGTCATGGTGCCGATCGGCAGTCATTTTTTTCTTGGGGAGCGATTCAACTCCCAGTACTTCCTTGGTGTCGTGGTCATCATGATTGGTATTGTCATTGCAGTTCGGGCCTGACCGTGTGCGACTTTCCTTTTTATGGATTGTTTGCTCCAGGCAAGGCGCTGCGCGCGAAATTCGCCTATGAATAATAAAAATCGCACACTCCAGCTTTTTTGTTTTTTTTCTTCGTTATTGCTGGTAGCGCTCTGGCTTGTTTTCGAACCATATCCTAGCCATTACGTGTCTGGCTTGCGCAGTTTAGGCGATATGGTTACGCAGGCTTGGTGGGGAACTGCGAAAGAGGGGCGCGGTGACGAGTGGGCGACGTACCTGCCCATGCTGAAGCAATCAGCCTTGGAGGGTTTCCCTGATCGGAGTTCGCTAGAACCGTACAGGGAAAAGCTGAACTGGTTCATCGCTCTTCCCAAAGCAGATATTTCTTTGTTTTTTTTGCCCAACTATCTCATGTACTGGATAGTTCCGGCAGGCAAGGCTCTCTCCTTTCAAGCCTTTTTCTACTATGCATTGTTGATAGGCTCGATTATCTGGTACTTGCAGAATCTGCGAGTCAACCGGACCTTGGCTGTTGCGGTAGCGGTTAGTGTGGCGTTCAGCCAACTCTATCAAGTTTGGTGGACAAGTAATTTCCCTGCGCTTGCCGCGTGCTTCCTGCCTTTTGCCATTTTGACCAGCAACTTTCGGCCGGTCATCCGTAGCCTATTGCTTTTTTTAGCAATCGGTCATATGGCCTTCGGGCAGATGTACCCTCCGACTTATTTTGCAGTTGCCATTTCCCTGATACCGTTGACCCTGGCGGCGCGGCCCGATCTGTTGAATTGGAAGATACTGGCGCCCGCAGCCTTGGCGGTTGCGGCGGCGCTGGCTATCTATTTGATTTGGAACGCAGATTTTATTGCAGCCGTATCTGACACCAGCTATCCGGGGCGCAGATTCAGCGTTGGGGGCGATTCCACGCTTGCCGCTCTCACAGCAGCTCTGCTTCCCACGATGCCGGTGATGCCTATCCCGGGGGGGCGACGCTACCTATGAACTAAGTATGGCGGGGACTCTATTTCCGCTGATGCTGGTGCCGCTTCTTCCCTACATTAAGTGGGACCGCGAGACAGTGTGGATTACTGTTGTGGCGGGCATTCTGTTGTTGGTGTTGTGCCTGTATGCAACGATAGGTTTTCCGAGGCCGTTGGCGAAATGGACCGGCTTCTTTGTCATGCCAGGCAGGAGGGCACATCCTGGCATTTCCCTGCTTTTGGTGATTTATGCGGCGCTAATCATCTCCCGCAATTGGAAGCAGTGGCGATTTGGGGCCATCGCGACCGTACTGCTGAGCTACACCGCTATTTCCACCTTCCTTGGCGTTCGTCCTGAAGCAAAAACGGAGTTCTGGGGAATTGGTGCTTATGCCTATATGCCGCTCATCTTCTTGGCTCTGGCATGGGTGGTCACACGGAACAAGCGCATCAAACTCAACTCGGGTCCTACCGCTGGATATCTCGTCTTGGGCGGTATGGCAGTTGTTCATGTGCTGATCTACGGTTCTTTTAATCCTGTCATGCGTGGCAGCGATATCATGATGCCGGTGCAATCGCAGTTCATTTCGGACTGGAAAGCGCTATACGAAAAGAATGGGCAGAAGCCACTTGCGGTCGATGGCAATTTCGGTCACCTATTGAGAGGGGAAGGATTGCCGGCCTTGGAGGCGATTCATTTGGTGAATGTAGATCGGGAGGTCTACAGCCGAATATTTCCATATCTTTCGGGCGAGGAAATCACCACGTATTTCAACCGCTTTGTTGGAATCGCTTTCGATAATATTGAGAGAGTGGAACCACGCTGGGCCACGGTCGCGTTTGCGTTAAAGCCGCAGGCGGTACCATTCTCCCATCAAGTGTTTTCGGGGCATAAGCCAAGTCAGAGCATCCTGGCGCAGCACCCGAATGTTGTCGTGACGGAAGTGCCGGAAGGGGCGGGGTATGTCGTCCGTTGGAAGGGACTGTTGAGCCAACCCTTGCCTATTGCCAGGGAATTGAAATTGGTCCTGCCGTGCGAAGTTCGGGATTCTTGGATGACCAGGTCACCGGTGCCAAGTTTGGCTGATGTTGCCGCCGACGGTATCTCCCTGCGTGGGCTGATCGGAGAGGTGCGAGTCATGGCGCAGAGTCCGACCGAAGCTGGCGAATGCGTTAAGGCGATGTCGGTGGAGTAAGTTTCGGCATGACCAGCCATTCGATTGGATGCGGCAACAGCGTGGCACCTTGCAGGTCATGAGGCGCCTTTGGCAGGAAAAAGAAGCTCGCCTTTGAACTGACCCCCAGAAGTTGGACGGTCAGAAGCTAGAGCCCGAAGGCCTGAGCTCGGTATTGCACCGGGCTCAGGCCTTTTAGCTTGAGCTTGATGCGGTCATGATTGTAGTAATGGATGTACTGGCGTATGCCGGTCAGCAACTGGTCGGCGCTCTCGAAGCGGTTCAGGTGGAAGAACTCGGCCTTCAACGTGCCGAAGGAGCTTTCCATGGCGGCATTGTCCAGACAGTTCCCCTTGCGTGACATGCTCTGCGTCACCGACCGGGCTGACAGCATGTGCCGGTAGTTCAGTTGCTGGTATTGCCAGCCTTGATCAGAGTGCAGGACGGGCCGATCGGTGGGCCTGAGCCGAGCCAACGCTTTCACATGCTGGCCACGAGTTTGAACACTGGCCGGCGGCTGGTCTCGTAGGCCACGATCTCGCCGTTGTACAGGTCCATGACCGGCGACAGGTACAACTTCTCGCCACGCACGTTGAACTCGGTTACGTCGGTGACCCACTTCTCATTCGGACGTTCGGCTTCGAAGTCACGCGCCAACACATTGGCGGCCACTTGATGCGGCTGGCCTCGGTATGAGCGGTACTTCTTGGCACGCACGAGCGACTTTAAGCCCAATATCTGCATTACCTTCTGTACCTTCTTGTGGTTCACCAGTTCGCCGGCCTGGCGCAAGGCCGCGGTGATCCGACGGTAGCCATAGCGGCCCTTGTGACGAGCGTAGACCGCTCCGGTAGTTGCTTAAGCTCGGCGTACGGGTCGACTGCGTCCAACGCCTTCAGGTGGTAATAGAACGTGCTGCGCGACAACTCGGCCACCCGCAGCAGTCGTTCCAGCGGATGCTTATGCCTCAATCCTTGGACCACTTGCGCTTTCCAACGAGCGCTTTGGTCTTTTCCGCTTCGATCAAGGCATCGAGCTTTTTTAGGTAGTCCAGCTCCGCTCGTAGGTTCGCAACTTCCTCGAGAAGCTCTTCCTTGGTCATGTCCTTGGACACAGGCTCCGGTGGGTACTTATGGGGCATGCTTGCTCCTGGGCGCTTGCGCGCCAACGCCTCTATACCCCCCCGCATCATACTGGGCACGCCACTTCGCAATATGGCCTGAACTGCGGATTCCCAGCAGCGTCGCGGCCTGGATATCGGACAGCCCTTCGCGACTGATCCTGAGCAACACTGATCGCTTGAAGGATGCGCTGTACGAGCCTGACTGCCGGCTCAGACCCGCCGGGCCATGCTCACGATAGCTCTCGACCCACCGTCGGACCAGCGCACGATCCAGCCCATGTCGCACAGCCACTGAACGAAGGCTCTCCGTACCCTTCAAACACTGCCGCACCACCTTTAACTTGAACTGCTCGGCGTACTTCGCCATGTAAAAATCCCCGAAGGTTGGATCAACATCCAACTTTCGGGGGGCAGTTCACTTTCGGCGAGTTTTTTTGCCGATCGTCAAATCCAGCTGGCGACGATAACGAACCAAAGTAAAGTTGGTCATGGTGGGTATTGCGCCAAGCAATCGGGGGGGCGCTTGCCCTAAGGTAAAGTCCCTAAGGGCGAGCGGCGCCAACTCATCCGCCTTGAAGCACCTGCCGGCGCATTTCATGGATGCGCCGTTCCGCAGTTTGATACTCGCCATTCATTAGCAACGCCTGCCTTTCGACATCGTCGGAGAATGCTAGCGTATGGTTCCGATCAACACTGTGTATGTAATCGCCGAGGTACATGTTCTCAGCGAGACTTGCCCAATCCGCGTTGAATTCGCGGAAAAGCTGCAGGGTCAGATAGTAGTCTTCCATGTACTTCTGGTCGTCGTGGTAAACCACCTTGCTGAAGTCCAACTGAGCCACGTCGAGCATGAAGCTGTGCAGCGGGGCATGGTTGACGCTGATGAAATCGGCGTATGTGTAGCCATATTCGAATGCACGCTCGCGCTTGAGGAAACCGCCCGTCTTGCTATTGAAAGCCGTGGAGTAGACCCGGCCGAATGAGATGGCCTTGCCCGTCGTCGCCAGTCGACGGATGAGCCATTCATACGCGTGCGGCATCAGGAGATCGTCGTAATCCAGGAGCGCGGCATAGCGCGTCTGGACCATCTTCAACGATTCATTGAGCATCTTCGAACGTAGGTCGCGGTGGCCTGTGTCGGACGTGTAGGCCACGGTGACTGCTGGGGACAGCAGCACTGCGTTCATCTCCGCCAGCAAAGCGTCGAGGCGCGACTGCTGTCCCTCGTCTAGGTCTTGTGCCGCGATCATCGGCGTCACGACACAGTTGCGCATGGCCGCTAGGCAATACAGTGCGTTGCGCAACTCCTCGAAATCAGCGTGTGCGTGAAAGCGAATGATCGTGGTTACCTGGGGATGGCCATGTACCGCCTCGCCGGAAGGATAGACCCTGAAACAATGGGCTCCCTGGGCCATACGGACATTCTTGTAGCCGTCCTCCGGGTAGTTCGCTGGCACGAGCAACATGGGTGCGATGTGGGCGGCCAGGGGATCGACAGCACCGTTCCCGTTGACGGCAAAAATTGGCTGCTTGCGGTCGTAGGTGTTGGGGATAACCGCCGAGTCCGGGTTCGCCGAAGCAAGTTCGATCATCTGGCTGATCGTCGTGGCATCGAACAGCGAGGCGCCATTGATGTGGAGCGTGAAGTCGGCGTCTTGGGGGGCGATGTCATGCTTGAACTCATAGGGGGTATCGACCGTAGCCTGGGTGAGGCAGTGGTTGAAGCGCCTGGCCAGATCCGCAGAGGAGTCCAGTTGGCTCGCCAACTTAGGCGCCAACGCGATGCGCACGCGAAGTGTGGCGGGCGTGACTCTGGCGGGGGGCGAATCATAAGATATGTTGGAAAGCGCACGGCCCACACTATTGAGATAGCTATATCCGTAGCGGCTGTCCGGTTCCAGATGTGCCCCCTCGGCCCATTCGTTCCATGCGTTGACTACGATGAAACGACGGTCTTCCGGTAAGGTCCGCTGCGAGTAGTCCACCAAGTTCTCGAGCCATGCCTGGAACTTGCGCGGAGTACTGTCGTGCACTACCAGTGCTTCGGATCCATATCGCGCGGTGTTATCCCACTGGGGTACAAGGCCGCGGAAATACGTGAAATCCGGGACGTGGGTCTGGTCTATGTAGAAATCAGCCACGCCGTTGTATGGCAGAACGCTACCGTTGACCGGACGATAGGGCGTGAGGGAGCCTTTCATCTCCTCCACCGCGCCGCCGGTCCAATCGTGCAGCACGCGCTCCGTACCCGCATCCATTCCGAAGTCCTTGGGGTCGGTGGCGCCACGAGTCAGGACCGCGACGACATAGGGAGCTGCCAAACCGTGTTTGCCGCATTCTTCGGCCCACATGTCCAGATAGAGTTTGCAGTCCGGTATCGAGGACGGTCGATAGACCATCAGAACCGGCCTGTCGTCGATACGGATGTACCGCGAGTCTTTGAAGAACGGGATCAGATAGTTGATGAAATCGCGCGCATCTTGTGCAGAGTAGGTCTGACCGAGCAGGATCTCCTTTTCATTTCCGTCCCACCGGCGAGTCCAATTTTCGTTCGCCCAGCAGAAGCAATATGGCATCTGCACGTCGGGATTGGCCAGCAGCATCTTCGCCGGGTTTTCCAGGATCATCTGACCAGAGAACCAGTAGTGGTAGAACACTTGGCCATGGACGCCGGCTTTCTTCATCTGCTCGGCCTGCGTGCGCAGCGTATCCGCCGAATCGAGCATGTAATAGCCAATGTCTCTGTGCGGAATGTGTTGTTGGTAATGCCCCTTGAATAGGGGCTGCGCGGCGCCGACCTTGGTCCATTCGGTGAAACCTTCTCCGTGCCATGCGTCATTCAATGGCGTCGGATGGAACTGCGGCAGGTAGTAGGACAGTATCTTGATATCTTTGTGAACGAGCGAGGTGGTGTAGTCGCGCTGCGATTCATACTCGCTATAGTCGTCGATGGCGTCCTGCTTGAAAATGCGATAGATGCGTCCGTCGCTGCGGCTCGCGAGTATCGGCAGTATCCGCTCCAGGGCATAGCCAAGGTGATCATCCAGTAGCAGCGAGCCGGCCGCATCGTCGGCGTGCGCGGCGGGCAGTTTGAAGAATGCCTGGAGGCTGTCTCCTCGCGCCCAGAACATGGAGCCGTTCGGGCTATGGAGTACGGGAAAAGCATTTAGAGGCAGTTCGGCATGCTTGGCCAGCAGGCGTGCCGTGAGCGTGTGTTTATGCGTCACGCCAAATGACGCATCATGCACTTGGTAGGCGACGCCGTCCGGATAGATGAGCTTGGCGTCCTGCCGCAGACTTTGCAGGATATGGGCGAGGCGGGCGCTGCTTGCGCCGATCGGCCCGATCAGCATGTCCAGCAAAGCGCAATCCCTGGCAGGTGCGTCCGCTTTGAGGAAGAAGTGGCCGACCACGTCGTATTTCGAAAGACGCTCGCCAAATTGGATGGTGAATGGCACGATGGCGTCTTCGGTAGGAAAGCCGCTTTCAACCACGATGTCGCGAGCCGAGGGCAAGGAGCGTGACAGTCCGTCGCGCACCGTATCGATAAGTGCAGGGTCATCGAGCGAGACGAACAAATCGAACTCACCGTCGAAGGCAGCCATGCGGCTTGTGAAGGCATCCAGCTGCGTAGCGTTCGAGAGATGCAGGTGCACCGCGATTGAAACGCCTTCTACGCGCACGCCGGCCGATTGATTCAGCAGGGGATCGACATACAGCGGCACGAATAGCATCTCGTCCTCGCTGGAGCGCAGTGCGGCCTGGGCCGCCTGGCTTCGGTCGTTTTCCGTCTGGAGCACGCGCAACCTTAGCCGCACGCCATGCAAACCTTCTTTGCGCAGAATGCTCAAGGCCTTGCCGCCGGCCGACACTATGCCGCCTTTCTGGCGGATTGCCGCAGGCGCTAATGCCGCAGCACGGCGTGCGCGCGACATGTTGCGCGTGAGGAAGCGCAGGCTGGAGGTGGCTCGCCAGCTATTGCTGGCGTAGATTTCCTGGATAGTCGCCAGCAACGCAGTGTTTTCGACTTTTTGGCGCTCGGCCAAGTTCTCCAGGTGACGCAGGCTTTCGTCCCGGGTGATCAAGTGCTCGCGCAACTGTTGGCTGATTGCTTCGGCCTTGACGATCTTCGCCTGCAACCTACTTACTTCGGCGCGCGCAGACACCATGTCCTCTTGCTGCCTGCCTGCTGCCGCCTGTGCAAGCTCCAACTCCGCGTGTACTTTGCCTGCCTCGGTGTGCGCAGACACCAGTTCCGAGTGCAGTCTGCCCGCCTCGGCGTGCGCAGCCCCCAACTCTGTGTGCAGTCTGCCCGCTTCGGCCTGTGTGGACTCCAATTCCTTGCGTAGCGTGCCCTTCTGTGCATGCGCGGACACTAATTCCCTGTGTTGTATATCCACCAGGCGCAAGGGCACCTGCAGCCGATCGAATTCGGCGATCCATTCCCGAGTCAGTGCCGCGGGCGGACATCCTCCGTTGACCGAGTCGTCTTCGGAAGCGCTTAGGAGCGATGTGTATACCTCTTGCAGGAGTGGCGGCCAATTGGAATCCTTGTGAAGCTCCTCGAGCTCAAAGACCGAATGGCGTAGAGTCGAGTCGAGGAACTCGGTCTTGTACACGTTCAGCTCGGTTTGATCGATTGTCGTACCGAGGAAGCGGGAAAGCCGCTCCATTTGACTGTCTGCGTCACGCATGAGGCGGTCGTAGTCGATAACGATCAAGCGTTGTTGCTCGGTGTAGGCCAAGCTCGTGACAACGTGTTCTATCCATAGGAGATAGCTTTTTTTGGGATCGAAGGCATCGCGCTTGGCGAGCGATTTCTCTATGCTCAAGGGATTGCGGATAGCCAGCACGTAGTACGGCTGGATGCCCATTGCCTTGAACACTTCAACCCAGAACGGCAGCAGTTTAGAGGTGCGGGGGTCCTTAAATCCATAGGCAGGAGTCTGGCTAAGTTTGGCGCTTAGAAGAACTGCGGCGCGGTCCACGTAGCCCTGGTAGCGCAGGGTTTCGACGTCTGCGGCAGTGATAGCAGCAAGGAAGTGCCAATCACTTTTGAGCGCCGCCAGCATCTCGACGTTGAGGTCGACAATCTCAAGGTCTTCCCAAAACCCTTTTTCATTGACGCCGGCCAATGGCGGCATGAGCTTGTCACCCAGGCCGACTCCAACGGCCTGAAGGCCGCGTGTGATGGCGCTCGTGCCGCTTCGATGCATGCCGAGCACGACTACAAGCTTGCGGTTGAGATTTGTGTCGTTCATAGTCAGTCTAATTATTAGATTCAGAGTTTCTTTATTTCCGGACTGCAAGAGAAATCCACCACGCCTGTCAGTATGGATTCCCCGTCTGCCTGTACGCGGAACATGGCAACATCCACCAGCCGATGTAGATAAGTTTCAGCGCCATTTACTTCGCCGGTAGTTCCGGCGTTGAGGAAATACACGCCGGGTGCGAGCCGGCAGTCGAACTTGAATTCGACGAGGTAGTTCGTACCCTTTTCCACGTAGGGCAGGCTGGTCCTCGCAGAGGCTGCCGACACGGCGCCGCCAAGTTCGATGCCGCTCGTCGTCTTGATCATCATGCCGAAACGTACGTTGTTCCCGCCGTGCTCGAACCTGACGCGGTAGCGATACACATATGTTCTGCCTCGCACGATATTATTCACGCGCTTGCCGTCTAGCGTGTAGATGGCCGGCTCATCAATCTGTGCGCCATGGGATTCGAATGCCATCGTGCTGACTGGGCGCAGGGCCGGGTCATAGCTTTCGCCATGGTCAGCGGCATCCTGTTCTCGCTCGGGCAAAGAGGCGGCCTCTTTGGATATCTCCGTCTTTTCCGAGAGAATGTCGCGCTGATCCTTGATGGCCTCGCGCAGCTCAGCACGCTTATCCGCAGGTGCATACAAAAGCTTCTGATAGCAGCTTACGATATGCTTGGGTGGACCGATGGCCAATTGCTCGCCACTGTCGAGCAATACTGCTCGATCACAGAGTTCGACCACCGTGGCTCCCGAGTGGGAGACAAAAAGAATCGTCGCGCCTTGCGCTCGTATTTGTTCGATACGCGCAAAGCACTTGCGCTGAAACAACTCGTCCCCAACCGAAAGCGCTTCATCCACGACAAGGATCTGCGGGTCGGCATTGATCGCTACCGCGAAAGCCAGTCTTACGACCATCCCACTGGAATAGGTTTTGATTGGCTGGTCGATGAAGTCGTTGATATCGGCAAACGCCGCGATTTCGTCGAAGCGCGCGTCGGTTTCTTCCTTGGTTAAGCCCAGGACGGCGGCATTCAGATAGACGTTTTCACGCCCCGAGAATTCAGGATTGAAGCCCGAGCCGAGCTCGAGCAGGGCCGCAATTCGGCCATTGGTCCTGATATCGCCTTGCGTGGGCGTCAATGTGCCGCAAATGATTTGCAGCAGCGTCGATTTTCCGCTGCCATTGCGGCCGACGATACCAATGGTCTCGCCCTGCCGGATCGTCAGGGAAACGTTGCGCAGTGCCCAAAATTCGCGGAAGTACGTCGTTCCATTTCGCCGGGCTGAGGGCTTGAGCCGCGGAAAGAGAAACTGCTTGAGGCGGTCTCCCGGCTTGTCGTAGATCTGGTAGCACTTGCTCAGGCCGTCGACCTGGATTGCAATGCTTTCGTCAAAGGACATCGGCGAATCCTTTCCTGGTCTTCTGAAACCAAGCATATCCACCCCAGGCAGCGATGGTCGCTCCAAGGAGATAAACGCACAGGCCGAGCCAATTTGGCTGTCGGCCCCAAATCACGACTTCGCGCATTTGTTCAATGATGAAGGTAAGCGGATTCGCCATCAGCCAGGGACGAATGTGCTCGGGAATTGCTGAAATAGGGTAGAACACCGGGGACATGAACAGCAGAACCGCGGTGATGATGCCGACGGTCTGGCCTACGTCGCGTAGGAACACGCCCAGCGACGCCAGGATCCAGGCAAACCCCAACGTCAACACGATAAGTGGAAACAATACCAACGGGGCAAGTATGACCGTCCAGTGCAGGAAGCCATTCAGAAGCAGGAATGCGCCAATCAGCACCACTAGGCTCACCAGGGTATGGAACAGCGCCGCACCCATGGTGATGATGGGTAGAATTTCCAAGGGAAAAACCACCTTCTTCACGTAATTGGTGTTGCCGAGGATGAGCGTGGGCGCCCTGTTGACGACTTCCGCGAAGAGCGCATGCACAAGCATGCCGGTAAACAGGACGAGAGCGAACTGGCCTTTGTTCTCTTCCACGCCCGTTCCCCAGCGCGCCTTGAAAACGACGGCAAAGACAAAGGTGTAAACGCTCAGCATGACCACTGGATTGAAGAACGACCATGCCAGACCCAGCGTGGAACCGCGATATCGGCCAATGACATCACGCTTGCTCATCTGGAGGATAAGCTGTCGATGTTCCAACAGGCTGCGAACCAATGAACCCAGGGAAACTGGTTTTGGCGCGTGAGGATTCGCCGCGTGCGGGGTGGGAGGGCCTGCATTCATGCAAAACACTCCGCTGCCGCAAAGAGCTTACCCTGCTCGTCCTTGGGCGACAGGCGCGGCTCCACGCCCTTGGGCCAGTCAATGGCGAGTTGGGGGTCATTCCAGATGATGCACCGCTCCAGACCGGGTGCGTAATAGTCCGTCGTCTTATACAGAAATTCCGCGCTATCGCTCAGCACGAGGAAACCATGGGCGAAACCGGGTGGAACCCAAAGCTGGCGATGGTTCGTTTCGCTGAGTTCGGCGCTAACCCACTGTCCGAATGTGGGCGAATTCTTTCGAATGTCGACGGCGACATCGAACACCGAACCGCGTACGACGCGTACGAGCTTGCCTTGAGCCTTCGGGGAGAGCTGGTAGTGCAGACCCCTGAGCACGCCTTTCGAGCTCTTGCTGTGGTTATCCTGAACGAAGGTCACGCCCAGGCCTGTCAGTTGTTGGAAAACCTCTTGGTTGAAGCTCTCCATGAAGAATCCGCGGTCATCACCGAAGACCTTGGGTTCGAATAGCACGACCTCGGGAATAGTCAGGCGGGTAGCATTCATCAGTAGACCTTCTCAACAAGCAGACGCTGCAGATACTTGCCGTAGTTGTTCTTCGATAGCGGGATTGCCAACGCTTCGAGTTGTTCTGAAGAAATCCACTGGCGACGATACGCGATTTCCTCGGGGCAGGCGACTTTCAAACCTTGGCGATTTTCTAAGGTGGAAATGAACTGACTGGCCTCCAGAAGCGACTCGTGGGTGCCAGTATCGAGCCAGGCATATCCCCGGCCCATGATTTCGACGGCCAGCTCGCCTTTCTCCAGGTACATCCGATTGACGTCGGTGATTTCCAGTTCACCGCGGGCGGAGGGCCTGATTTGTTTGGCAATATCCACGACCTGCTGGTCATAGAAATACAGGCCGGTCACCGCATAGTTGGACTTCGGCGTCACGGGCTTTTCTTCCAAAGACAGCACTTTCCCGTTCGCATCGAATTCGGCGACACCGTAGCGCTCGGGGTCATGGACGTGGTAGGCGAAAACGCTGGCACCATTCGCGCGCTGATTGGCGCTGCTCAGCAGGTGGGCAAAATCGTGACCATAGAAGATATTGTCGCCAAGGACCAATGCGCAGGAATCGTTGCCGATGAATGACGAACCGATGATGAATGCCTGCGCCAGCCCGTCAGGCGAGGGTTGCACCGCGTACTGTAGGTTCAGGCCCCATTGCTCGCCGGAACCCAGTAGTTGTTCAAAGCGAGGCGTGTCTTGGGGGGTCGAAATGATCAGGATATCGCGTATGCCCGCAAGCATGAGAGTGCTGAGCGGGTAATAGATCATCGGCTTGTCGAAAACAGGCAGCAACTGCTTGCTGATCGCCAATGTCGCCGGGTGCAGTCTGGTGCCGGAGCCTCCGGCAAGAATAATGCCTTTGCGTTTCATGCGGATCGTTCCAATGACATAAGTTGATGCACCGTGCGGTCGACGTGTGCGGTCCAATGAGGTAGCTGCAGCTTCAGTGGGCCAGTCAACGCCCGTGTGCTGAGCCGTGAGTTCTTGGGGCGGGCAGCCGGCAGGGGGTAGTCCTGTGTGGTGATGGGCCGGATGGCTTCGGCGTTTAAGCGCAGCGCGGCGCCGTGCTGTAGTGCCTGCGTGACCACGTGCTGGGCGAGTCCGTGCCAGGTCGTTTCGCCCGAAGCTGACAGATGATAGAGCTCGCGGTCCAGGTTTCCGTGCAGCTTTCCGATGATTGCATGCGCGCTGACATCCGCGATCAGTTCGGCCGACGTGGGAGCCCCATGTTGGTCGGCAACAATACCCAGGGAGTCGCGCTCCTTGGCCAAGCGCAGGATAGTTTTGACAAAATTGCCCCCGTGAGCGGAAAACACCCAGCTCGTGCGCAGGATCAAGGCGCGGCAGCCTGTGTTGAGAATGGCGAGTTCGCCATTGCGCTTGGTGGTGCCATAGACGCTTTGAGGATTTGTTGCGTCGTCTGTTTCATAGGCTGTGGATTTAGCGCCATCAAAGACGTAGTCGGTCGAGTAATGCACCAGGAGGGCGTTGTGATGCTGGGCATATTCGGCCAAGAACCCGACTGCATCCGTGTTGATGGCCCGTGCAGCAACGGTATCGGACTCGGCCTTGTCCACGGCAGTGTAGGCTGCTGCGTTAACAATGATGTCTGGCGAATGTGTCTCGAGTGCAGCTTTCATCTGTCGGACGTTTGTGAGATCGCCGTCTCGCCGGTCGAGAGCTACGAGTTCGCCCAACGGCAGCAAGGTACGCTGCAGTTCATGGCCTACCTGTCCGTTCTTGCCTAAGAGAAGGATTTTCATGGGGAGCGTCAGAGTCGGTTGAATATTGCTGCGGCCAGGAGTCCAAGGTCTCCCAGCCGCGTTTGATGATAGATGCCGGCGCGTAGGATACCGAGAGTACGCGGCAGCACGCAGCGTTGGCGTGCCGATTCGAAGCGTTCATAGAGAGTGCGATTGGCTGGCGTCATTTCCGGCACGAGGGGCCTTAGGGCGCCAAGGTTGGCATCGATCCATTGTTTCAGGCGGCCTTTGCAGAGCATCTTGAGCCGATGTAGCGTGGCACGCAAGCCGGCATTGGAACCGATAAGATTCTCGGAGTGCTGGCGGTACCGCAGCGAGGGGCTTGTGTCGTAACACACGTTGCCGCCACAGGCGCTAACCACGATATAGACCCACCAGTCGTGGGCAACCACTTGCACGTCTGGGCCTGCAAGCATCAGAAGCTGGCGGGCCGGGTTGTTGAACACCATGGTGTTGCCGCCGGCAATATTCTGCACCAGCGCATTGGCGAACGCGGGTTTGCGGGTAAATTGACGGGAGGTGCCGATGAGCATGCCGCACTCATCAATCAACTCTGTACGCGTGCAGTACAGCGCCGGGACATCGGGCGGCACGCTGGCGAGCCATTGCACTGCCCGCGCAAGTTTGTCCGCGTGCCAGACGTCGTCTTGATCGGAAAGTGCGTAGTAGTCTGCTTGAATCTCCGGCCGGCAGATCAGCGACATGAAATTCGCCACGAACCCTTTGCGCGGACCCTCATAAATCTTTAACTTGCCCGCATCCCAGCTTTTTTGATAGGCTTCTAACAGTTGGCGCGTGCCATCCTGTGAGCCATCGTCCGACACCCACGTCGTCCACTGCGCGTGTGTCTGCGCATGGAGGGAGTCGAGTTGTTCGGTCAGGTGCTGCTCACCCTGATACGTACATAGAAGAATAGCGACGTGGGGGCTCATCAGGCCACTCATGCTGATATTAGGTGTATGGCAGGACAGGTCCTGAGAGTGCGGAAGGACCGGCGCCTTTCCGACGCGCGATAGGGTGCGCGGAATGTTCGTGAGGATTTGCGGCTTCTATTCGGTGTACTGGGTCTTCACCCAGTCGCGGTATGCGCCGCTGGTGATGTTGGCGACCCAATCCTGATTGGCTAGATACCACTGCACGGTCTTGCGGACCCCCGAATCGAAGGTTTCCGCAGGCTTCCACCCCAACTCGCGCTCCAGGCGTGAGGCGTCAATCGCGTAGCGCTGGTCATGCCCCGGCCTGTCCTTGACGAAGGTTATCTGGTTCTTGTACGGCAGCCCATCGGCTCGAGGGCTGAGTTCGTCCAACAGTGCACAAAGTGCATGGACAACGTCGAGGTTGGCCTTTTCGTTCCAGCCCCCCACATTGTAGGTCTCACCCAGCTGTCCGTCGGCGAGCACGCGGCGTATCGCTGAGCAATGGTCCTTCACATACAGCCAGTCACGGATCTGCTGGCCGTCACCATAGATTGGCAGCGGTTTGCCGGCGAGGGCGTTGTGGATGACCAGCGGAATCAACTTTTCGGGAAAGTGATAAGGGCCGTAATTGTTTGAGCAATTGGTGGTCAGCACCGGCAAACCGTAGGTATGGTGATAGGCACGCACCAAGTGGTCGCTGGCGGCCTTGCTGGCCGAGTACGGGCTGTTGGGCTCGTAGCGGTTGGTTTCGCTGAAGGCGGGATCGTCTTTTTCCAGGGAACCGTAGACTTCGTCGGTGGACACATGCAGGAAGCGGAACGCGGCGCGTTCATCGTCCGGCAGACCGTTCCAATATGCGCGCACGGCTTCGAGCAAGTGGAAGGTGCCCACGATGTTGGTCTGGATGAATTCACCGGGACCATGGATCGAGCGGTCGACATGCGATTCAGCGGCGAAATTCAGAACGGCGCGGGGCTTGTGTTCGGCAAGCAGGCGGCTGACCAGCTCAAAGTCTCCGATATCGCCCTGGACCAGCTTGTGAGCGGCATTGCCCTTGAGAGAAGCCAGGTTTTCGGGGTTGCCCGCGTAGGTGAGCTTGTCCAATGTCACGACGGGTTCACTGCTTTGCTGGAACCAGTCGAGTACAAAATTGGAGCCGATAAACCCTGCTCCGCCGGTAACAATGATACTCATTCTTGTCTAGTCCTTGAGCTTTGAGCGTGCATGCAAACCCGCTAATTAACCCTCAATTATGCCGCAAGTGCTTTAGCCCGACCTAAAAAATGAAACAAACCATGGGGTGAAATAGAGACGTTCCAGGTACGCCTCCAGCGATGGCCAGAATTTCATCTTGCATTTCATCTCATGAGTTACGTGGTCTTACGCGCATTGGGGCCGGCCCAGAACACATCAGCCGTTCCCCGTGCGCGATTAATGCAGCGCGCCAGGACAAAGAGCAGATCCGACAGCCGGTTCAAGTATTGCCGCACCGGCGGGTGCACCAGATCGACCCGCGCCAGTGCCACCACGGCCCGTTCTGCCCGGCGGCAGACCGTGCGCGCCACATGCGCCTGCGCCGAACCGCGCGAACCGCCGGGCAGGATGAATTCGCGCAGAGGCGGCAAGGCCGCGTTGTAGTGGGCCAGGCGCGCGTCCAGGCGGGCGATGTGCTCGTCCGTCAGGGCGGTGTGACCGGGGATGCAAAGTTCCGCGCCCATGTCGAAAAGGTCATGCTGGATGGCCAGCAGATCCGCGGATATCTCGGCGGGCAGATCCTCGGTCAGCAATACGCCGATTACGCTGTTCAGTTCGTCGACGTCGCCGATGGCCGCGATGCGCGGGGCGTCCTTGGGCGTGCGGGATCCGTCCCCCAGACCCGTGGTGCCGTCGTCTCCCGTGCGGGTGGCGATGACGGATAAGCGGTTGGCCATGGGAGCTCCTGAAATGAGTGACGAAAGGTAGGGGTTTTGCGTCCAGCCATGTATCGGGGCGGCGCGGCCCGCGTATTCCGCAATCAACTGTCAGAATTGTTGCGTCAGGGCGGGGGAACTGTTGCACGAGGGCGGTATCCTAGCACTATGGAAAGCGGGGACGCCGGTTCCGCGCTTTTCCTGCAATCGGAGGATATCTGCATGATTTTTGACCGCAAGTATGCAATGCCCATGGCCGCCGCGGCGACGGTGGCCGTCGTCACGCTGGCCGCGCCGCTGGCGTTCGCGCAGCAGGCCGAGGCCAGCGGGGAAGTGCGGCGGGTGGATCCGGCCGGCGGCAAGGTCACGATCAAGCATGACGCCATCAAGGCGCTGGACCTGCCCGCGATGACGCTGGTCTATGAAGCCGATCCGGCGCTGCTGGCCAAGATCAAGGCGGGTGACAAGGTGCGCTTCACGGCGGTCCGCAAGGACGGCAAGTACATCGTGACCGCGATCAGCAACTAGCGTTCCGGGTAGGCGCCGCGTCCAGGCCGGGCCTGCCGCCCGGCAAAAGAAAACGCCGTCCGCAGCGCCAGGCTGCGGACGGCGTTTTGCTGGCGGCGCGCAAGGCGCGGCCGCGGGGACTACAGCACGTAGCGCGCCAGGTCCTGGCTGCTGGCGGCTTCCGCCAGTTGCGCGTTGACGTAGGCGGCGTCGATCTTGACGTTCTTGTCGCTGCTGGCGGTGGCGTCGAAGGACAGCTCGTCCAGCAGTTTCTCCATCACCGTGTACAGGCGGCGCGCGCCGATGTTCTCGGTGGTTTCGTTGACTTCGAAGGCCAGCTCCGCCAGGCGGCGCACGCCTTCTTCGGTGAACTCCAGCTGCAGGTCCTCGGTCGCCATCAGCGCCGTGTACTGCTTGGTCAGCGAGGCATCCGTGTCGGACAGGATGCGCACGAAGTCCTCGGCGGTCAGCGATTCCAGTTCGACGCGGATCGGGAAACGGCCCTGCAGTTCAGGGATCAGGTCCGAGGGGCGCGACAGGTGGAAGGCGCCGGACGCGATGAACAGGATGTGGTCGGTGCGGACCATGCCGTAGCGCGTGTTGACGGTGGTGCCTTCGACCAGCGGCAGCAGGTCGCGCTGCACGCCCTGGCGCGAGACGTCCGCGCCGCCAGATTCCTGGCGGGCCGCGATCTTGTCGATTTCGTCCAGGAAGACGATGCCGTTCTGCTCGACGTTGTTGATCGCCACGGTGCGCAGGTCTTCTTCGTTGACGCGCTTGGCGGCTTCTTCGTCGACGATCAGCTTGAAGGCTTCGCGCACCTTCATCTTCTTGGGCTTCTTCTTGTCGCGCGCCATGCCGGCGAACATGCCGCGCAGCTGTTCGGCCATTTCTTCCATGCCGGGGGGCGTCATGACGTCCATCTGCGGCACGGCCTGGGCAACTTCGATCTCGATTTCGAGGTCGTCGATCTTGCCTTCGCGCAGGCGCTTGCGGAAGGTCTGGCGGGCGCTGTTGTCCTCGCCGCGTTCCGGTTCGCCGGAGGCGCCGCGCGGGGGCGGCACCAGGGCGTCCAGGATGCGGTCTTCGGCGGCGTCTTCCGCTTGCGTGCGCACGCGGCGCATTTCCAGTTCGCGGGTCTGCTTGATGGAGTATTCGGTCAGGTCGCGGATGATGGTGTCGACGTCGCGGCCCACGTAGCCCACTTCGGTGAACTTGGTGGCTTCGATCTTGATGAAGGGCGCGTTGGCCAGCTTGGCCAGGCGGCGCGCGATTTCGGTCTTGCCCACGCCGGTGGGGCCGATCATGAGGATGTTCTTGGGGTGGATCTCGTGGCGCAGGGGTTCGGCGACCTGCTGGCGGCGCCAGCGGTTACGCAGCGCCACGGCCACGGCGCGCTTGGCGCGGTTCTGGCCGACGATGTACTTGTCGAGTTCGGAGACGATCTCTCCGGGCGTCATGTTGGATGCGGACATGAGGGCGGATCCTTGAAGCTAGGGCAGGCTGGGGTGGCGGCCGCGGCGCGACGGGCGCGCCGCGTGGCGGGCGTCAGTCGCCCAGCGTTTCGATGACGTGGTTCTGGTTGGTGTAGATGCAGAGGTCGCCGGCGATTTCCAGCGATTGCTTGACGACGGCTTCCGGCGAAAGCTCGGTGTTGCGCAGCAGCGCCAGGGCGGCCGACTGGGCGTAGGCGCCGCCGGAGCCGATGGCGGCCAGGCCGTGTTCCGGTTCGAGCACGTCGCCGTTGCCGGTCAGCACCAGCGTGTGCTCGGCGTCGGCCACGATCAGCATGGCTTCCAGGCGGCGCAGGACGCGGTCGGTGCGCCAGTCGCGGGTCAGTTCGACCGCGGCGCGCATCAGGTTGCCCTGGTGTTTTTCCAGCTTGGCCTCGAAGCGCTCCTGCAGGGTGAACGCGTCGGCGGTGGCGCCGGCAAAGCCGGCCAGAATCTTGTCGTGGTACAGGCGGCGGATCTTGCGGGCGGTGCCCTTGATGACGATGTTGCCCAGGGTGACCTGGCCATCGCCGCCCAGTGCGACGCGGTTGCCGCGGCGCACGCACACGATGGTGGTGGCGTGAAATTGTTCCATGCGTTCCTTCCTATGAAGGGATTAGCTGGGGGCGGTTGCGGGGAAATCAAGGCAGGACGCTTGCGTCCCCTTTGCGTGCCGGCCAAAGAAAAAGGCCATGCTGGAAACCAGCATAGCCTTTCAGCGTAGGGCCTGAATACGGGACGGATCAGTCGCCGTAGAGCTTCTGGCGCATCTCGCGGCGTTCCTGCGCTTCGAGCGACAGGGTGGCCGTGGGGCGGGCCAAGAGGCGCGGGATGCCGATGGGTTCGCCGGTTTCCTCACACCAGCCGTATTCGCCGCTGTCGATGCGGGCGATGGACTGTTGCACTTTCTTCAGCAGCTTGCGCTCGCGGTCGCGGGTGCGCAGCTCCAGGGCGTGTTCTTCCTCGATCGTGGCGCGGTCGGCGGGATCGGGCACGAACTGCGTTTCGCGCAGGTGCTCGGTGGTTTCGCCGGCGTTGGCCAGGATGTCCTGCTCGAGTTGTTTGAGCCGTTCCTTGAAGAACGCCAGTTGGCGTTCGTTCATATAGTCGGACTCGGGCATGGCCAGCAATTCCTTCTCGCTGGGCAGATCAATCGCCGTATCGCTCGTCGACTTGCTTGATTTCTTGGTTGCTGCCTTGGTAGCCATGAAAACACTCCACTATGAATCGATCCTGGCGCGGGCGTTCATTCCCGGTCCGTATTACTTGTTGCCTACGCTATTCGTACCTCACAGTACTGCCTTCGTCGCATCACGTCACGTCAGGAAGGGGGATTACCCCGCCAGGCACTGCTCCAAGCCCCGGGTGAAAATCTCCTGGGGCAGCTTACGGCCGATGAAAACCATCTTGGTGGACGGTTTTTCGGCTGCGGTCCACGGCTTGCCGGGTTCGGCGCCCATCATCATGTGCACACCCTGGAACAACATGCGGCGGTTGATGCCCTTCATGTACAGGATGCCCTTGTAGCGCATCAGGTCGGGGCCATAGACCTGCACCACGCCGCCCAGGAATTCCTCAAGGCGCGCGGGATCGAACGGCTTGTTGGAACGGAACACGAACGCGCCGATTTCGTCGTCGTGCTGGTGGTGGTGATGATGGTGGGCATGATTGCAATGCGCCCCGCAGTCGCCTTCGTGATCATGGTCGTGATCGTGGCCATGGTCATGTCCATGGTCGTGATCGTGGCCGTGGTCATGGGCGGCGTCGGGGTGCTCATCGGCCAGGAAATCCGGGTCGATGTCCAGAATGGAATTCAGGTTGAAGCCGCTGATGTCGATGATGGACTTCAGGTCGACTTCGCCGAAGTTGACCGGGGTGATCGGCGCGCGCGGGTTCATGTGAACCAGGCGGTGGCGCAGCGCTTCGTAGTCGACTTCGTTGACCAGGTCGCGCTTGGAGATCAGGATGCGGTCGGCGAAACCGACCTGCTTCTGGGCTTCGGGTTGGGCGTCGAGGGTGGCCATGCCGTGCTTGGCGTCGACCACCGTAACCACCGCGTCCAGGCGGTAGTACTCGGCAATGTCGTCATCCATGAAGAACGTCTGGCACACGGGGCCGGGGTTGGCCATGCCGGTCGTTTCGATGATGACGCGTTCGAAAGACAGTTCGCCGGCTTCGCGCTTGGCGCGCAGTTCGCCCAGCGTGCGCATCAGGTCGCCGCGCACCGTGCAGCAGACGCAGCCGTTGGACAGCTCGATGATTTCTTCGTCGCGGTCCTGCACCAGCAGGTCGTTGTCGATGCTTTCCGGCCCGAACTCGTTTTCGATGACCGCCACGCGGCGGCCATGGTATTCGGTCAGGATGCGTTTGAGCAGGGTGGTCTTGCCCGCACCGAGAAAGCCGGTGAGGATGGTGACGGGAACCATTTTGTCCAAACTGCGCGGGGTGTTCATGGCGAAGCTGCTAGCGTGAAGTCAAGGCGTTAAACAGGAACTCTCGGCGGGGATCGCAACCCTGTCTTGCAACGCCGTCTTGCGACGTTTGGACGGGGTTTCCCAGTCTTTGCCGGAGGATGTTTGCCGCAGGCTGCGTGGGCCGCCTGCAGCGGCCGGACGCAGGATTACAGCACAGTCGGGGGCAGGGGGCAAACCCAGGGTCAACCCTGGGGCCGTAGCCATCCAGATGGCGTCCGTACGCCGTCAAGTATCGGGCGATACCACTATTTGGGGGCGGTTTGCCCGATTTCAAGAGCGCGATGCGCGCATCCGGATGAAACGTTCTGCGCGGGCTTGCATCCGATGGCGGAGAGCGGCGGGCGGGGCTGCCTGCCGGCACTAGTTCTTAATGATGGTGGTGGCCGTGGCCGGCGTCCGCGGCGGGTTGCTTCTGCTGGCACTGGGGGCACAGCGCGCGGATTTCGGTTTCGTGCGTGGCCAGGGCATAGCCGGTCTGGGCGACTCGTTCGGCCAGTTGGCGGCTCATGGCGGGGTCGGACACTTCCGCGACCGCGCCGCAGCCCGTACAGACGACCAGCAGGTCGTGGGGCGCGCCGCCCGCGTCGTGGCAGGCGCTCCAGGCGTTGACGGCGTCCAGGCGGTGGATCAGGCCCTCGTCCATCAGGAAGTCCAGGGCGCGGTAAACGGTGGGGGGCGCGGCGCCCGGATGCACGGCGCGCATCGCATCCAGCAATTCATAGGCCTTCAGGCTGCGGCCGTGGCGCAGCAGCAGTTCCAGCACCTTGCGGCGGATGGGGGTAAGGCGGCGCCCGCGCTGCTCGCACAGCGCTTCGGCGACGCTGAGCTGGGCGCCGACGGTATCGCTGCGAGGGGGGCGGGACGGTGCGGACATGGCTGGCTTTATCTCTATGGAAAACGCGCGCGATGCGCGCGAGATGCCTGGAAGGTAGCAGAAAACCTCCAGATGCGGGCGAACGCCGTGGAATCAAGCCGTTTGGTTATGATATAACATAATAAAACTGGCTGTAGCCGCTATTCGCCTCCGCATTCTTTCCATGTCCCATTTCACGCTTTTGCCCCGGCGGCCCGAAGCCGCACCGCGGCAAGCTCCCCCGCCGCGTTCCGCCTTCCTGGTCTCCGCCTGGCGCCGCATGGCCGCCGCCCTAGCTGCCGCGGCCGCCTTGTGGGCCTTGACCGGGTGGGCGCTGGATTGGTGGGCGCGATGAACGCGCCGGTCACCATCGAACTGGCCGACGCGTCCTTTGGCTGGCATGGGCACGCCGCGCTCAAGTCGGTATCGGGGTGTTTCGCCGCGGGCGGCATGACCGCCGTGGTCGGTCCCAACGGCGCGGGCAAGTCCACCCTGATCAAGGGCATCATGGGCGTGCTGCGTCCCATGGCCGGCAGCGTGCGCATCGGCGGCGCGGGCCGTTCGGAGTTGGCCTGGCTGCCCCAGGCCGCCGAACTCGACCGTTCGTTCCCGGTGTCGGTGCTGGATCTGGTGGCCATGGGCGCCTGGCGCCGAGTGGGGGGATGGCGCCGGTATGCGAACCAGGAGCTCGAGCGCTGCATGGACGCGCTGGAGACCGTGGGCATGGCCGACGCGGCCGGACGCGGCGTGGACGCGCTGTCGGGCGGGCAGATGCAGCGCGCGCTGTTCGCGCGGATGCTGGTGCAGGATGCGCCCGTACTGTTGCTGGACGAACCCTTTGCCGCCGTGGACAGCCACACGGCTGACGACCTGATGGCCCTGCTTTGCGGCCTGCACGGCCAGGGCCGCACCGTGATCGCGGTGCTGCATGACCTGGATCTGGTGCGCGACCATTTCCCCGAATGCCTGCTCCTGTCCGGTTCGGTGGTGGCGTGGGGGGACACCGAGCACACGCTGAACGACGCGCATCTGAAGCGGGCGCGGCAGTGGTTGGCGGAGGCTCGCGCATGAGCCTGGCGCAATGGGTCGTGTCGCCCTTCCTGGACTATGGCTTCATGCGGCGTGCGCTGGCCGGCGCCTGCGCCCTGTCGCTGGGCGCCGCGCCGCTGGGCGTGTTCCTGGTGCTGCGGCGCATGAGCCTGATGGGCGATGCCATGTCGCACGCCATCCTGCCCGGCGTGGCGGCGGGCTTTCTGCTGGCCGGTCTGTCGCTGGGCGCGATGATGCTGGGCGGCATCGTCACCGGGCTGGCCGTGGCGCTGCTGGCAGGACTGGTGGCACGCATGACGCCGCTGCGCGAGGACGCCAGTTTTGCCGCCTTCTATTTGATATCGCTGGGGCTGGGCGTGCTGCTGGTGTCGCTGCGCGGCTCCAATATGGATCTGCTGCATGTGCTGTTCGGCACGGTGCTGGGGCTGGACGACGCGGCATTGCTGCTGGTGACGGCGACGGCCAGCGTGACTCTCTTGGCGCTGGCGGCGATCTACCGGCTGCTGGTGGCCGAATGCCTGGATCCGGGTTTCCTGCGCGCCAGCGGCGGCGGTGGGGGCTGGGTCCACATGGCGTTCCTGGTGCTGGTGGTGGTGAACCTGGTGGCGGGCTTTCAGGTGCTGGGCACGTTGATGGTGGTCGGCATCATGATGTTGCCGGCCGCCGCCGCGCGCTTCTGGGTCCGCTCCGCCGCCCGCCAGGTTCCGCTGGCCGCGGGCCTGGGCGTGGCGGCGTCCACGGCCGGTCTGCTCATTTCGTACCACTTCAACGTGCCGGCCTCGCCCACCATCATCCTGGCGGCCGGCGCCTGCTATCTGTTTTCCATCGTAGGCGGCCCGCAAGGCGGGCTGCTGCCGGCGCGGCGCCGCATGCGCCGCGCCTGACTCATCCAAAGGAGATACGCCATGCGTTTCCATTCCCTGGCGCGCCGCCGCGCGCTGCTCGCCACGGCCGGCCTGTGCCTGTCGGCGCTGTTCGGAACCGCGCATGCCGCCGAGCCGTTGAAGGCCGTGGCCAGCTTTTCGATCCTGGGCGATATCGTGCGGGAAGTGGGCGGCGCCGACGTCAGCGTGGCCACGCTGGTGGGGCCCGATGGGGACGCGCACGAATATGAGCCGACGCCGGGCGACGCGAAGAAGCTCGCAGCGGCGCGCGTGCTGTTCGTCAACGGCCTGGATTTCGAGACCTGGATGCCGCGCCTGGCGAAGGCGTCGGGCTTTGCCGGCGCCACCGTGGTCGCGTCCCAGGGCGTGAAGACGCGCACGTTCGCGGGCGGCGGGCATGATGATGGCCACGACCACGACCACGACCACGACCACGACCACGACCATGGTCATCATCACAGCGGCGCCGATCCGCACGCATGGCAGAACCTGGCCAATGGCGTCATCTACGCTCGCAATGTGGCCGAAGGCCTGGCCGCTGCCGATCCCGCGCATGCCGACGCCTACCGCCAGCGCGCGCAAGCCTATATCGCGCGCCTGCAGGCGCTGGACGCGCAGGTCCGCAAGACCTTCGCCGCGATTCCGGCCGAGCGCCGCAAGATCGTGACCTCTCACGATGCCTTCGGCTATTTCGGCGATGCCTACGGCGTGGCGTTCATTCCCGCGATGGGCGTGTCCACGGATGCGGAACCCGCCGCGGGCCAGGTGGCGCGCATCATCGAACAGGTCAAGCGCGAGCGCGTGCCGGCGGTATTCGTGGAGAACATCAGCAGCCCCAAGCTGGTCCAGCAGATCTCGCGCGAAACCGGCGCCAAGGTGGGTGGTACGCTGTATTCCGACGCCCTGTCCAAGCCCGGACAGCCCGGCGCCACCTACCTGGAAATGTTTGAATGGAACGCACGTCAGCTCGCCGCGGCCATGCAGCCCTGACCGCGGCGGCGATGCTGCTGGCGGCGGGCGCCGCCAGCGCACACCCGCATATGTGGATCGATGCCCGCGCGGCGATCGATATCGATGGACAGCAGCGCATCACGGCGCTGAGGCAGGTCTGGCTGTTTGACGAGATGTTCGGCGCCTACGCCACGCAGGGATTGAAGAAGGGCAAGGACGGTTCGCTGTCGCCCGAGATCCTGCAGGGCATGGCGCGCGATTGGATGCAGGCGCTGGGCGAGCCGATCTCGCACTACTTCACCCGCGTCACCGTGGACGGCAAGACCTCGGCTTTCGCAGCCCCGCAAGATGCGCGCGTCGACTGGAATCCGAAGACCACGCGGCTGACGCTGTCCTTCACCTTGCCGCTGGCCACGCCCGTGGCGCCGGGTGCAGGCGGCGCGCAGGTGGACATCTACGATCCCACCTATTTCGTGGCCTACGCCTTCGATCAAAGCGGCGCGGTATCGCTGGACGGGCAAGGCGCCAAGACCTGCAAGTCCGCCTACCGCAAGCCCAAGGAACTGGATTGGAAAACCATGCAGCAATTGGCCGCGATCCCGGCCGACCCGGACGCCTTGCCGGACGAGTTATTCGCGATCACCAAGGGGTTGACGCACCGCATCGAGGTGCGATGCGAGTAGTGCTCGCGCTGCTGGCCGTGCTGCTGCTGGGCGGCGCGGCTGCGGCCGCGGCCCAAGGCGCGCATCCCTTCGGCGTGCCGGAGGGCGGAGCGAGCGTGGGCGGGCCGGGCTGGCTGGCCGGCTTCTTTGGCCAGGTGTCGGTCTGGCAAAGCCATTTCTACCGGCAGCTGACGGGCGCCGTTCGCGCCTGGCAGGCCGAGGGCGGCGCGGCCTGGGCCTTGATCGGGCTGTCTTTCGCCTACGGCGTATTCCATGCGCTGGGGCCGGGGCATGGCAAGGCGGTGATCTCTTCCTATGTGCTGGCCAACCGCCAGACCGCACGCAACGGCGCGTTGCTGGCGCTGGCGTCCGCGCTGATCCAGGCGTTGGTGGCGATCGCGCTGGTGGCGGTGCTGGCGCTGATCTTCAACGCCACCGCGGCCACGATGAACAACGCGACGCGCTGGCTGGAACTTGGCTCGTATGCGCTGGTGACCTTGTTGGGCATGTGGCTGGTGTGGGTCAAGGCGATCCGTCCGCTGTTGCGGACCCGCGCAGGGCCAGCGCCCGCGGAATCGATGCTTGATCACGGCCATGGGCATGAGCACTCTCACCATCAGCACCACGATCACGATTGCGGCTGTGGCCACGCACATGTGGCTGCGCCCGCACAGGTGTCGGGTCCGCTGAATTGGCGCCGTGCGGCTACGGCCATCCTGGCCGTGGGCTTGCGCCCGTGCAGCGGCGCGTTGATCGTGCTGGTGTTCGCCCTGGCGCAGGGTTTCTTCCTGGCCGGCGTGGCCTCGGCCTTGGCGATGGGTCTGGGTACCGGGCTGACGGTGGCGGCGCTGGCGTGCCTCGCGGTCGCGGCGGGCGGCGCGGCCACGCGCATCGGCAGCCGCCTGTCCAGCGCCGGCGCGGCGCGCCTGCGCTACGGCGTGGAAGCGCTGGCGGCACTGGCGGTGCTGTTGCTGGGCGTGATGCTGCTGGGCGGCGTGATCGCGGGTGGCGGCTAGGAAGCGGCCGTGCGAATTCGCGCAGCCGTTCCCGCGGAACGCGCGGGGCCCGCGGCGTTCAGGATTTGCGTCCGGCCCGAGGATGCGCCTGATCGTAGGCGCGGGCCAGATGCTGGAAATCCAGCCGGGTGTAGATCTGCGTGGTCGAGATGTTGGCGTGGCCCAGCATTTCCTGCACGGCGCGCAGGTCCTGCGCGGATTGCAGCACGTGGCTGGCGAAGCTGTGGCGCAGCACGTGCGGGTGCACATGCGTGGGCACGCCGGCCTGCTGCGCGATGCGCGCCAGTTGCAGCTGCACCACGCGCGGCGAAATCCGGCGGCCGCGCGCGCCCAGGAACAGTGCGGCCGCGTCCTCGGGTTGCGCCGTGAAGGGCGCGAGCTGCGGGCGCGCCGCGATCCATTTGCGCAGGGCCGCCAGCGCGGCCTGGCCCACGGGCACCGAGCGGCGCTTGCCGCCCTTGCCCAGGACGATGACTTCGGCCTCTTCCAGGCTCAGCCAGCCGCGCGATTCGTAATTGCCGGAACGTTCATAGCGCAGGTCCAGCCCGACCAGCTCCGACAGCCGCAGGCCGCTGGAATAGAGCAGTTCGAACATGGCCTGGTCGCGCAACGCGGCCGGTTCGTTCGCCACTTGTGCGGGTGCGCGGTCCAGCAGGGCCTGGGTCTGTTCCACGGACAGGGCCTTGGGCAGGCCGCGCGGCGCCTTGGGGGCGCGCACGCCGGCCACGGGATTGCCAGCCAGTTCGATGGCCGGCGCCCACCATTGATAGAAGCCGCGCCACGCCGCCAGGGTGCGCGCCAGGCTGCGTGGCCCGCGGCCCTGGGCGTGCAGGCGCGCCACGAACTGGCGGATGTGGCCGTTGCCGATCTTGTCCAGCGGCAGCTTGGCCTGGTCGGCAAGCTCGCGCAGGAAATGCAGTTCGCGGCGATAACCGTCCAGCGTGTGGGGCGAGTAGCGCCGGTTGGTTTCCAGATGGCGCAGCCAGGCGCTCATGGCGTCCGGCAGGGGAGTTTCGGGCGGGGCCGCGTCTTGCGCTTGCGTGGTTTTCGCCATGGCGTCCGCCCGTGTCGGTGCTAGGCCTTGGGCGAGGCCGGATTCAGGCGATGCAGCGTCGCCGAAGCCAGCTGGCCGATGGATTCCAGGAAGGTCGTGCCCATTTCAGGCGTGAAGCGCTCGGCGTCGTCCGAACCCAGCACCAGCAGGCCGACGGCGGGACCGTTGGCTTCCAGGCGCAGCGGCACCAGCGCCAGGGACTTGGGCTTGGCATCCAGCCAGCCGGCCGCTTCGAATTCGGTGTCGGCGCCGCAGTACGGCGTCTTCAGGCTGTCGGTAAAGGTGCGTACGTCTTGCGTGACGGGTTCGCCGTAGCCGGTCGCCGGCAGTTCCGACAGATCCCACAGGCGCAGCGCCACGTGGTTCAGCTCGAACTGTTCGGCCAGTCCCAGGGCGATCTCGCCCGGCACATGCTGCGGATCGCATTCGGACAGCAGACGGCAGCACCATTTGGCCACATGCGTGCCGATGCTTTCATTGGCGGTGGCGTTGCGCACGAGTTCGTTCAGGCGCCATTCGAGTTCGCGGTTGCGCTCGCGCAGCGTCAGGATCTGGCGTTCGCCCAGCGAAATGGCGCGCGAACCGTGCGGATGCGGCACCTGCAACGTGGCGAAGACGTCTGCGTGATCGTCGAAGAAGCCAGGGTTCTCTTGCAGGAAATCAGCGACGTCCTGAGCGGTAATAGCGGTATCAGTCATGGCTTATCGGTTCAGCCCCATGGAGAAGACGAGCTTGTCGATATCGACCTGCCCCGTGAAGACGGACTCGGCTGGGCCGGTCATGCGTAATTGCTCGCCGTTCCAGGCGACGGTCAGCACGCCGCCGCGCGCTTGCACGCGCACCGGCGAGTCCAGCAGGCCGCGGCGAATGCCTGCCGCGACGGCGGCGCAGGCGCCCGTGCCGCAAGCCAGGGTTTCGCCGGCGCCGCGTTCGAACACGCGCAGGCGGATGTTGTTGCGGTCGACGATCTGCATGAAGCCGGCGTTGACGCGGCGCGGGAAGCGCGGATGGGTTTCGATCAGCGGGCCGAGCACGGCTACCGGCGCGGTGTCGACGTCGTCCACCACCTGCACGGCGTGCGGATTGGAAATCGCCACGGCGGATAGCGCGACCGTGCGCGGCAGGCCGGCGGGCGCGTCCAGTTCCAGTTCCCACAGCGTGTCCTGGCCTTCGATGCGCGAGGAGAGGCCGGCGGTGTCGAACGGAAGCGCGGCGGGCTCGAAACGCGTGCTGCCCATGTCGACGGTGACTTGTTCGTCGTCGCCTTGGTCCAGCACCAGGATGCCGGTGGCGATTTCGGCGCGCAGCGGATTGCGGTCGGACAGGCCCTGCTCATGCACGAAGCGCACGAAGCAGCGCGCGCCGTTGCCGCAGTGCTCGACCTCGCTGCCGTCGGAATTGAAAATGCGGTAGCGGAAATCGGCGTCGGGCCGGGTCGCGGGCTCGACCAGGAGGATCTGGTCGGCGCCTATGCCGAAATGGCGGTCGCCCAAGGCGCGGGCGCGCTCGGGCGTCATTTCGATGGTCTGGCGGACCCCGTCGAGCACGACGAAATCGTTGCCCGCGCCATGCATTTTGGTGAAGTTCCAGTTCATCACTGGATTATCGCCCATATTGGGGCGCGAGCGGCGCGAGCGGCGCGGGCCGCGGACTCAGTAGAGTTTGGGTTCGCCCGGCGGACGGGTCTTGAAGCGGCGATGGACCCAGTAGTACTGGCTGGGGCAGCGGCGCACCCAGGATTCCAGCTCGCGGTTCAGACGCGCGGTGGCGTCTTCCAGCGAGTCGGTTCCGGGGAAGTCGGCCAGCGGCGGCAGCACTTCGACGTGGTAGCGGCCGGTATCCGGGTTCCAGAAGTCCAGGATGGGCAGCACGGCGGCATCCCATTTTTTGGCCAGTTGGGCGGTGGCGAGCAATGTCGCCGCCGGCACGCCGAAGAACGGCGCGAAGGTGGCGCCCTGGCGGCCGAAGTCCATGTCCGGCAGGTAGTAGACGGGACGGCGCTCGCGCAGGTGGCGGATCAGGTCGCGCACGCCGTCCTTGCGGCTGACCAGGAACACTTCGTTGAAGCGCTTGCGGCCGGCGGCGACGATGGCGTCGACCTGAGGATCGCTTTGCGGCGTGTACATGGTGGCGCCGCTGGGCACCTCCATGGTGAGCCGCGTCGCGGCAGCGTCCAGCCCGATGAAATGGGGCGCCAGCAGGATCACCGGGCGGCCCTGGGCAGTCAGTTCGTTGATGCGGTCAGCGCCAGTTTGCGTGACCATCTCCTTGATGGCCTCGGGCGTGCCGTACCAGAGCACGCCGCGGTCGACGATGGACTGCGCCAGTGCGCGGAAGTGGTCCGCGACCCACTGTTCGCGCACGTGTTCGGGCTGGTCGGGAAAGCACAGTTCCAGATTGCGGCGCACGATACGCGTGCGCGACTTGGCCAGCCGCGGCGCCAGCCAGCCCAGGGTTGCGCCGATGCGCTGCCGGGTCGACGGCTTGATGCGGCCGAACCATTTCATCAGGGATACCAGCGCGCGCGTTTTGAAATCAGTCATGGTGGGAAATAGGGAGCGGACGGGGCGCGGCGGTTCAGCTGGCCGAAGCAGGAGTGTCGGCGGCGGGGGCCGGCGGGGCGCCACGCGGCGTCTTGTAGCGGTTGTAGCTCCAGAGGTATTGCTCCGGACAGCGGCGGATCAGCGTTTCCATGGCGGCGTTGAGCAACGCGGCCTGCTCGGCGGCATCGGCGGGCAGCGGTTCGGGCACGCGGACATAGTGGATGCGCCAGCCCCGGCCTCCCGGCAGCCGTTCGCCAGCGGTCAGGATGATGGGCACGCCCGTTTGCGTGGCCAGCTTGCCGGGCAGCGTCATGGTGTAGGCCATGCGCCCGAAGAACGGCGCCCAGACGCCGTCGCCCACGCTGGGCGCCTGGTCGGGCAGCATGCCGACGGATTCGCCGCGGCGCAGGGCGCGCACGAATTCGCGCACCCCCTGCATGGTGGCCGGCACGGCATTGACGGCCGAGGTATTGCGCGCGGTTTCCAGCAGCGGGGCCAGGATGTCCTTGCGCGGCGGCCGGAACATGACGGTCATGGGCATCTGGCGGGCCAGGTAGCGCGCGGTGATCTCGAAGCAGCCCAGGTGCGGCGTCAGGAACAGGATGCCGCGGTTCTCGGCGCGGGCCGCGCTGACCACGTCGTTGTCGTCCGAGATCACCTGAGCCAGGCTTTGTTCATTGCGGAACCAGACGCGCGGGCTCTCCAGGATCATGGCGCCGATTTCGCCCGCCGCGCGCCGCGCGAACGCCGGATCGGGGTAGCCGGCCTGGGCCGCGTTGGCCTGCAGCCGCCGGCGGTACTTGCCCGGCCAGGCGTAGATCGCGCGCCCGGCCAGCCGCCCCACGGCGTGCGCGACGGAAAGGGGCAGGGCGGCGAATGATCTGAACAGGAAGAGCAGCATGCGGCAGAAAAATGGGACGGACAGAAAGTGCGCCTGGGGCCGGGATATATGCATACGTCCCCCAGCTTTGGCGGCAGAACCGCATTTTCGCTTAAAATAGCGCAGTCGCCGAGTTAACCGACAACTTGCGGGGCGACGGCAAGGGTACAGCGCTTTGCGCGCCTCTTGCCAAATCCGCTAAAGCGTCGCGCCCAGATTTGCGTATGTCATGCGGTCAGGGGTGCAACGCGCCTCGTGAACCTATGCGCCGGCAATGCCGGCCACCAAGGACGCATCTGTGGCCAACAACGACTTTCTCTTTACTTCCGAATCCGTCTCCGAAGGGCACCCCGACAAGGTTGCCGACCAGATCTCCGACTCGATCCTGGACGCGATCTTCACGCAGGACCCGAATGCGCGCGTCGCAGCCGAGACCCTCTGCAACACCGGTCTGGTAGTGCTGGCTGGCGAAATCACCACCACCGCCAACGTCGACTACATCCAGGTCGCGCGCGACACGATCCGCCGCATCGGTTACGACAACACCGAATACGGCATCGACTACAAAGGCTGCGCGGTGCTGGTCGCCTACGACAAGCAGTCGCCGGACATTGCCCAGGGCGTGGACCGCAGCTCTGAAGACTATCTGAACCAGGGCGCGGGCGACCAAGGCCTGATGTTCGGCTATGCCTGCGACGAAACTCCCGATCTGATGCCCGCTCCGATCTGGTACGCGCACCGCCTGGTGCAGCGCCAGAGCGAGCTGCGCAAGGACGGCCGCCTGCCGTGGCTGCGTCCCGACGCCAAGTCGCAAGTGACGTTCCGCTATATCGACGGCCGCCCGGCGGAAGTCGACACGGTGGTGCTGTCGACCCAGCACGCACCCGAGGTTTCGCAAGAAACCATCCGCGAAGCGGTGATCGAAGACATCATCAAGCCCAGCTTCCCCGAAGGCCTGATCACGCCGCAAACGAAGTTCCTGGTCAACCCGACCGGCCGCTTCGTCATCGGCGGCCCGCAAGGCGATTGCGGCCTGACCGGCCGCAAGATCATCGTCGATACCTACGGCGGCGCTTGCCCGCACGGCGGCGGCGCGTTCTCGGGCAAGGATCCGTCCAAGGTCGACCGTTCGGCCGCCTACGCGGCCCGCTACGTGGCCAAGAACATCGTGGCCGCCGGCCTGGCGCGCCAGTGCCAGGTGCAGGTCAGCTACGCCATCGGCGTGGCCGAGCCCATCAACATCACCGTCTACACGGAAGGCACGGGCGTCATCCCCGACGACCAGATCGCCAAGCTGGTGCGCGAGCACTTCGACCTGCGTCCGAAGGGCATCGTCAACATGCTGGACCTGCTGCGTCCGATCTACGCCAAGACCGCCGCCTATGGCCACTTCGGCCGTTCCGAGCCGGAATTCTCGTGGGAAGCCACGGACAAGGTCCAGGCGCTGAAGAAGGGCGCGTAAGCCTTCCCGGCGCTTGAACAAGAAAGCCCCCGCAGTGCGGGGGCTTTTTCATTGCGGCAGCGACCTTACAGCCCCCAGCCTGACAAATCCGGCCGGCGCAGCGCCGGCGCCAGCACCGGCTCCAGCGCCGCGGCGCAATCCAGCATTGCGGCGTCGCCGCCTGCCGGCGCCAGCAACTGCACCGCCATGGGCATGCCTTCGGCATCGAAGCCCACGGGCAGCGAGATGGCGGCCGCGCCCAGGAAGTTGGCGGGGCGCAGCAGCTTGCCCAACCCGGCGTGGCGCGTATCGTCGGCGTCCAGCGCTTGCGCGGCCTGGTCGCAGGCGGGCATCAGCAGGGCGTCCAGGCCTTGCATGGCTTGCGCGAATGCGGCCATGTCGGCGGCGCGGCGTTGCAGCGCGGCTTCATAGTCGGCCTGCGCGATGCGGCCGCCGGCCGCGATGCGCTTGCGCACCACGTCCCACAGCGGCGTGGCCGGGTCTTCGGCCAACGCGCCGTAGTAGCGGTAGGCCTCGTAGGCCAGCACCACGGAGTTGTCGTCGGCCATGCGGGCAAAGGACAGCGCCGCGGGCGGATGCCAGGGCGTGGGCGTGTAGCCGGCGCGCGCCAGGTTTTCCTCGGCCTCGCGCCAGGCGCGCAGGCCGGCCTCGGCCAAGGGGGCGGGCCAGGCCTCGGGCGCCAGCACGGCCACCGGACCCGGGCCGCGCGCGGCGGGCTGGCGCAAGGCGGCGATGGCGCTTGCGGGAAAGTCCAGCGTGGCCGCGTCGCCGATGTCGGGGCCGGCCAGCAGTTGGGTCAGCAGGCGGGCGTCGGCCACGGTGCGCGTGATCGGACCCAGCACGTCCAGCGTATCCGACAAGGGCAGACAGCCGGTGCGGCTGATGACGCCGGTGGACGGCTTGTAGCCCACCAGGCCGTTGAGCGCCGCGGGCGCGCGCACCGAGCCGCCGGTGTCGCCGCCCAGCGCCAGCGGCGCCAGGCCGGCGGCCACGGCCACGCCCGCGCCGCTGGACGAGCCGCCCGGCGCGCGCGCGGTCTGCGCGTCCCAGGGGTTGCGCGCGGTGCCTTGGGTGGGGTTCTGGCCCGACAGGCCGAAGGCGAATTCGGTCATGCGGGTCTTGCCCAGCACCACCATGCCTTGCGCAGCCAGCTGTTGCAGCGGGACCGCCGTGACGTCGCTGATCCGGCCCTGCAGGGCGAGCGAACCCAGACAGACGCTGACGCCCTCCCATTGCACGCTGTCCTTCACCGCCACGGGCACGCCGTGCAGGGGACCCAGCAGAATGCCCGCGGCCAGCAGGCGGTCGGCGGCGTCGGCCTGGGCCAGCGCGCGCTCGGCCGTGACTTCGCTGTAGGCGGCCAGCGCGGGGGCGCGCTCGATACGGTCCAGGAAGTGGGTGGTGACCTGGCGCGAACTCAGTTCGCGCCGGCGGATGGCGCCGGCCAGGGCCTGGGCGTCTTGGAAGTGCAGGGCGGTGTCTAGTGCTGGCATGGGTCTCATCGGAAAAGAAAAAGCTTTCCGGTCCCGCGGGAACCGGAAAGCGCTGGTGCGTGACGTTCGTTCTCTCTGCTTACTTCAGGCTCTGGCCCTTGGTTTCCGGCATGCGGATGAAGGTGATCAGGGTGATCACGGCGCCCGCCAGCACGTAGTAGAAGAACCAGCGCTCCATGCCCTTGCTCTGCAGCCAGGTCAGCAGGTAGGGCGTGGTGCCGCCCAGCAAGGCGACGACCAGGTTGTACGGCGTACCGATGCCGACGGCGCGCACGCTGGTGGGGAACTGTTCGGACATGATGGCCGGCGCGATCGAGGTGTACATGGCATACAGCACCAGGCCGAACAGCTCCACCGCCAGGATCGAACCGAACGACGGGCCCAGCGTGGTCATCAGCGGGTAGAAGAACACCAGGTAGCCGGCGGCGAAGAAGATCAACTGAGGCTTGCGGCCGATGCGGTCGGACAGGATGCCGAACAGCGGCTGCACCAGCATGAATACGATCAGCGCGACGGTGTTTGCGGCGAACGCGGTCTTCGGGTCGGCATGCACCTGGCGGATGGCGTAGGTGGGTACGTAGGCCACGAAGATGTAGAACGCGAACGTGGTCAGGATGGAAAAGCCCACGATGCGCAGCACTTCACGCGGGTGGTCGCGCAGCAGGGTGCGCAGCGGCTGCTTTTCGACGCCGGCCTTCTTGGCGTGCGAGAACGCTTCGGTTTCCGGGATGGAGCGGCGGATCCACATGCCAGCCAGGCCGCCCAAGGCGCCCAGGAAGAACGGGATGCGCCAACCCCATGCGGCCATCTCGGCCTTGGTCAAGGTCGAGGTCAGCACCCAGCCGATGGCCGAGGCGGCCAGGATGCCCACGGCGGCGCTGAAGAACACGAAGCTGGAGTAAAAGCCGCGCTTGTTGGGCGGCGCCATTTCCGCCAGGAAGGTCGTGGCCGAGGCATACTCTCCGCCCAGCGACAGGCCTTGCAAGAGGCGCGCAGCGGTCAGCAGCAGCGGAGCGGCCAGGCCGATGGAGGCGTAGGTGGGGGTGACGGCGATGATCAGCGAGCCGCCGGCCATCATCAGGATGGTCAGGCCCAGCGCGGCCTTGCGGCCGTAGCGGTCGGAGAAGATGCCCAGCAGCCAGCCGCCCACCGGGCGCATGAAGAAGCCCACGGCGAAAATGCCGAAGGTCGCCAGCAGGGCCGTGGTTTCGTTGCCTTCGGGGAAGAACTGGCTGGAGAAGAAGATGGCGAAGGACGCGTAGATGGTCCAGTCGAACCATTCGACGGCATTGCCTACACTACCGGCCAGAATGGTGCGCGAGCGGGAGACGGGCGCGGTGCCGGCCGAGGCGGCTGCCCCCTGCGGCTTGCGCAGGGGCGCTGATGTGCTGCTCATGAAAACCTCAAATAAGAATTTATTTTTGGTCAAAAAGACCGTTTAATTTTGTGTTTTTATCAATGCGCGAAAGTTAAATTAATGAATATGGACACGTCAAGTAAGGGTAAGCCCCTAGCTCCGGGGCTGGACGACACCGATCTCGCCTGTCTCATCGCGCTGCAGGCGGACCCCCGCGCATCCTGGCGCGAGCTGGGCGCCGCCACCGGCATCCCCGAGCGCACCGTCGCGCGGCGCATCAAGCGCCTGATGGATGCCGACGCCCTGCGTGTCATCGCCGAACCCGATCCCTTGGCTACCGGCCGCGGCGTGGTGCTGCACGCCTGGGTGCGCTGCCGGTCGGGCCGCGTGCCGGAGGTGGCGGACCAGCTGGCGCGGCTGGACCTGAGCCAGCTGGTGGTCACGCTGGCCGGTTCGGCCGATCTGATGGCCGAGCTGACGCTGGCGGACGCCGCCGACATGCCGGACGTGGTGACGCGCGTGCTGCCGTCCATCGACGGGGTGGAGCACGTGGAGGCGCGGCTGGTGCTGCGGCCGTTCCGCCGCGCCGGCCAGTGGCGTATCCAGGCCCAGCCCGATGGGGCGGCGGCCGAGCCCGCCGCGGCGCAGCCGCCCGCGGCATTGACGGACGCTGAACAGCGCATGGTGGCCTACCTGATGCGTGATGGCCGCGCCAGCCTGGCGGAACTGGCCGAGCATGCCGGAGTCAGCGAGCCCACCGCGCAGCGTCTCTTGCACAACATGGTGGAGCGTCGCGCGCTGAGTTTCCGCGTGGAAGTGGAGCCGGCGCTGGTCGGCTTTCCGGTGGAGGCGGTGATTTCGGTGCAGGTGCGCCCGCAAGCCGTGGACGCGCTGGCCGCGCATCTGGCGCTGGACCCCAACACCCGCTGCCTGTTCGGCACCAGCGGCGCATCGCAGCTGTTCTGGCACGTGCTGTGCCGCGACAGCCTGCATCTGTGGGATGTCGTGACGCGCCGCCTGGGCGAGCTGGACGGCGTGTTGAACAGCGAAGTCGGCGTGGTGATGCGGGCGCACAAGCGTTGCGGCATCGTGCGCGCCGGCGGGCGGCTGGGGGCGGACGCGTAGCATCGCGGCCGCGCCGGAGCGGGACGCGACCGGTTCACCAGACCGCGTCGTCCGAACCTGGTGCGCGCAGATGCCGGGCAAAGCGCTGCGACAGGAACTCCACGAAGGCGATTGTCTTGGCCGGCAGGTTCAGGCGTTCGGGATACAGCGCATGGATGTCCGCGGGCGGCGTGCGCCAGTCGGCCAGCACCGCGCGCAGACGGCCGGCGCGCAGATGCTCGGCCGTTTCCCATTCCGAACGCATGACGATGCCGTGGCCGTCCAGCGCCCATTCCAGGGCGCTTTGCCCATCGTTGGAGCTGAGCGGGCCGCGCACTTTCACGGTCTCCGCGCGTTGGCCCGATTCCAGCCGCCAGGTGCCATAGGCCACGTCGTTCTCGCGCACCACGATGCAGCGGTGGCGTTGCAGGTCGCCCGGCGCGCGCGGCTCGCCATGGATTTCCAGGTAGCGCGGCGACGCGCACAGCAGCCGCCGGTTGGACGCGATCTTGCGCGCGGTCAGGCGCGCATCGGGCAGGTCGCCAAAGCGCACCGCCACGTCGAAGCCTTCTTCGATCAGGTTCAGCGGCCTGTCGGTCAGGCGCATCTGGACTTCCACTTCCGGGTACTGGCGGGCGAAGTCCGACACCGCGGGCACGATGTGGGCGCGGCCAAAGCCGAATGTGGCATTCAGCCGCAGCAGCCCCTGGGGACGGGCGCGGGCGCTCGATACGGAACGTTCCAGCGCTTCCAGGTCCGTCAGGATGCGTGCGCCTTCTGCCAGATAAAGCTCGCCTTCCTGCGTGACGCTGACCCGGCGGGTGGTGCGGTTCAGCAGCCGCACACCCAGGCGCTGCTCCAGCTTGGCCAGGCGCGTACTGACCGCGGGCGGGGTCAGGCCCAGTTCGCGGGCGGCGGCGGACAGGTTGCCGTGCTTGACCACCAGCGAGAAGAAGGCGAGATCGGAAAGGGCGTCCATGCGCTTATTTATAAACTTAATTTAATAAAGCTTTATCTGGAGAAGTAATTATAAGAACCGGACCGGCTTATACACTGGCCTCACCACTAAAGAGCCGCCTGGCGCGGCCAACCGAGGAGACCAGGAATGAAGATCAACAAAGCTGCCGGCGTTCTATGCGCGGCCATTGCCGCATCCTGTTGGACCCAGCCGGCCGCCGCCGACGCCTTTCCCCAGCGCGCCGTGACGCTCATCGTGCCGTTCGCGCCCGGCGGCAGCGTGGACATCGCCGCACGCCTGATTTCGGATGCCTGGGGCCGCGCCCTGGGGCAGAGTGTGGTGGTGGAGAACCGCGCCGGCGCTTCCGGCAACATCGGCATGGCCGCGGTGGCGCGCGCCGAGCCCAACGGCTACACGCTGGCCGTCAACACCATGTCGCTGGCGATCAACCCGGCGTTGTTCCAGAACATGCCGTTCGACACGACCAAGGACCTGCGTTCGGTCGGCACGATAGGGACGTCGCAGCACGTGCTGACGGTGACCAACCAGTTGCCCGTGGCCAATGTGAGCGAGTTGCTGGCCTATGTGCGCGCGCGGCCCGCCAACGACCTGAGCTTCGGTTCGGCAGGCACGGGCAGCACCTTCCACATGGCCGCGGAACTGTTCAAGTCGGTGTCCAAGACCCAGATCCTGCACGTGCCTTACAAGGGCGGCGGCCCCGCCATGGTGGACACCATCAGCGGCCAGGTGCAGATGAGCTTTCCGGTGCTGTCCGCGGCCAAGCCGCAGGTCGACGGCAAGAAGCTCAAGGCGCTGGGCGTGACCGGCACCACGCGTTCGCCGCTCTTGCCCGACGTGCCCACCATCGCCGAGTCCGGGCTGCCCGGCTACGAGTTCAACACCTGGTTCGTCATCAGCGCGCCCGCGGGCACGCCGCAAGCCGTGATCGACACGCTGAACGCCAAGCTCGAACAGGCCTTGCGTTCGCCCGAGCTGGCGCAGCGCATGGGCCGCGAAGGCTTCGATCCGCTGATTTCCACGCCCGCCAAGACCGACGCGATGGTGGCCGCCGAGATGACGCGCTGGGCCGGCATCGTCAAGGACGCCGGCATCCAGGCCAACTGATCGGGCCGCAAGACCCAACTACGAAGGACGCAAGACATGCCCGGCAAGACGCTGTACGACAAACTGGTGGCCAGCCATGAGGTGGCCCGGATCGACGACGAGCACATCCTGCTTTACGTCGACCTGCACATCATGAACGAATACACCAGCCCGCAGGCCTTCAGCGGCCTGGCCGCGCGCGGGCGCGGCGTGCTGCGTCCCGGGCAGCAGATGGCGGTGGTGGACCACATCATCCCCACGCATCCGGTGCCGGCGGCGCTGCGTGTGATCGCCGACGACGCCTCGTCGCGCCAGGCGCTCAACCTCAAGCGCAACTGCGACGCGCAGGGCATCGCGTTGTTCGACACCACCGATCCGCTGCAAGGGATCGAGCACGTGATCGCGCCTGAGCATGGCATGGTGCTGCCGGGCATGGTGGTGCTGTGCGGCGACAGCCACACCACCACCTACGGCGCGCTGGGCGCGCTGGGCTTCGGCATCGGCACGTCCGAGGTCGAACACATATTGGCCACGCAGACGCTGGCGTACCGGGTGGCGCGCAACATGCGCATCCGCGTCGACGGCGCGCTGCCGGCCGGTGTCACCGCCAAGGACCTGGTGATCTGCGTCGTGCACCGCATCGGCGCGCAAGGCGCGCGCGGGCATGCGGTGGAGTTCTGCGGCGAGGCCATCGCCGCGCTGTCCGCCGAGGCCCGCATGACCTTGTGCAACATGACGGTGGAAGCCGGCGCCCGCGCCGCGCTGATCGCGCCGGACGCCACCACCGAGGCCTACATCGCCGCGCATGCGCCCGAACTGCAAGGCGAGGCGCTGGCGCAGGCGCGCGCCCATTGGGCCACGCTGCGCTCGGACGAGGACGCCGCGTTCGACGCCGAGCATGTGCTGGATGCCGCCGCGATCGCGCCCTTCGTCACCTGGGGCACCAGCCCGGACCAGGCCATGCCGGTGGACGGCGTGGTGCCGGACCCGCAGGCCGAGCCCGACGCGCTGGCCCGCCTGGCGCTGGAGAAGGCCATGGACTACATCGGCCTCGCGCCGGGCACGCCGATAGCCGGCGTGCCGATAGACCGCGTGTTCATCGGCTCCTGCACCAACGGACGCATCGAGGATCTGCGCGCGGCGGCAGCCGTGTTGCGCGGCCGCAAGGTGGCGGCCGGCGTGCGGGCCATGGTGGTGCCCGGATCGGGCGCGGTGCGCGCGCAGGCCGAGGCCGAGGGCATCGCGGCGCAACTGATCGAGGCCGGCTTCGAATGGCGCCAGCCCGGCTGTTCCATGTGCCTGGCCATGAATGACGACGTGCTCAGCCCGGGCGAGCGCTGCGCCTCCACCACCAACCGCAATTTCGAAGGCCGGCAGGGGCGCGCGGGCCGCACGCACCTGATGTCTCCGGCCATGGCCGCCGCCGCCGCGCTGGCCGGCCGCATCGTCGACGTCCGCGTCTGGGAGCAACACGCATGACCGCAATCATCGAGGGCGTCGCCGCGCCGCTGCCTTTTTCCAATCTGGACACCGACCAGATCATGCCCAAGCAGTTCCTGCGCATCATCGACAAGGCAGGGCTGGACCGTGGCCTGCTGCATGACCTGCGCTTTGACGCGGGCGGCGCGCCCAGGCCCGATTTCGTGTTGAACCAGCCCGCCTACGCCGGCGCGTCCATCGTGGTGGCGGGGCCGAACTTCGGCTGCGGCTCCAGCCGCGAGCATGCGGTGTGGGGCTTGCAGCAGTTCGGCATCCGCGCGGTGATCGCGCCCAGCTTCGGCGAGATCTTCTACTTCAATGCGGTGAACAACGGCCTGCTGCTGATCAGCCTGGCGCCGGCCGAGATCGACGCCTTGCTTGCCAGGGTGTCCAATACGGCCTCCAACCGCGTCGGCATCGATGTGGCGGCCGGGCGCGTCACCGCCATGGACGGCTGGACGGCGGCGTTCACGCTGCCTGAACGGCACCGCCGCATGTACGCGCAGGGGCAGGACATGGTGGGCGCATCATTGCAGCGGCTGGACGAGGTGGAACGTTTCGAGGCCGGCCATTGGGCGCGGCATCCCTGGATGAAAGATCTGGCGCGCCGTGTGCGCGACCGCCTGAACCAAGAGGCCATATGACCGCATTCTTCGACCTGCCCGTGCGCCGCATCGCGGCCAACGGCATCGACATCGCAGCCCGCGTCGACGGCGCTGGCCCGCCGCTGCTGCTGCTGCATGGCCATCCCCAGACGCACGCCATCTGGCACCGCGTCTGGCCGGAACTGACGCGCCACCGCACGTGCGTGGCGGCGGACCTGCGCGGCTACGGCGATAGCGACAAGCCGGCCGCGTCGCCGGACCACGCGGCCTATTCCAAGCGGGCGATGGCGGCCGACATGATCGATTTGATGCGCGCCCTGGGCCACCAGCGCTTCGAGGTGCTGGCGCACGACCGCGGCGCGCGCGTGGCGCACCGGCTGGCGCTGGACCATCCCGCCGCCGTCAGCCGCATGATGCTGCTGGACATCGCGCCCACGCTGGACATGTATGAAGGCACCACGCGCGCCTTCGCCCAGGCCTATTACCACTGGTTCTGGCTGATCCAGCCGGCGCCGCTGCCCGAAACCATGATCGAGCGCGACCCGGTGTTCTACCTGCGTTCCGTGATGGGCGGACGGCCCGGCGGACTGGCGCACTTTTCCGCCGAGGCCATGGCCGAGTACGAACGCGCGGCGCAACTGCCCGGCTGGGCCACGGGCATCTGCGAGGACTACCGCGCTTCCGCCACGCTGGACCTGGAGCACGACCGCGCCGGCCGGGAGGCCGGCGAACGCCTGCGCCTGCCATTGCGTGCGCTGTGGGGCGAGCGCGGCGCCGTGGGCCGCAACTTCGACGTGCTGGCGCTATGGCGCGCGATCGCGGACGACGTATCCGGCGGTCCGTTGCCGGGCGCGCACTATCTGGCGGAAGAATGTCCGGACGCGCTGCTGGCGCAGGCCAGGGAGTTTTTCGGCTGGCGCGAATAGAGAGGGCTGCCCGCGTGTAGCACCGTGCGCGCGGGCAGGTATTCAAGTCCGGGCGGGGCATAGGGCCATCCAAAAGGGGACGCACTCCGGGTGTTAACCTACGCCCGATGAATCAGCACCACGTCGACCTCTCCAAACTCCCCGACGCCGAAGACGCGCAACGCGCCTTCAAGGCTTCGGATTCGCCCTGCGTGGCCGTCTGCTCCACGTTGTTTGACGACATTTGCCGCGGCTGCGGCCGCACCGCCATGGAAGTCGCCAACTGGGTGTTCATGACGGAAGAGGAAAAGCGCGAAGTCTGGGTGCGCATCACGGCGCAAGGGTATCCGCGCCGCAACAATTAGCCGGCGGCCGCGCAGGCCGTCTTGGGCATGTCACATGGCGCGGGCTAAATCGCGCTATTGCCCACTTCCGGCTCCATCATGCGCATCGTCCTGGTCACGGATGCCTGGCATCCGCAAGTCAATGGCGTCGTCCGCACCTGGACGACCATGCAGCAGATCCTTGGAGAATGGGGCCACGAGCTGATCGTGGTGAACCCGCAGGGCAGCCGCACCGTGCCGGCGCCCTCCGAGCCCGACCTGCGGCTGTGTCTGCAGCCCGGCCGGCAATTGCGCCGCATCCTGGGCGATATCGTGCCCGACGCCCTGCACATCGCCACCGAAGGCCCGCTGGGCCTGGCCGCGCGCCGTATGGCGCTGGCGCGGGGCTGGCGCTTCACGACGTCGTTCCACACCATGTTCCCGGACTACCTGCAGGCGCGCATGGGCATCCCGGCGGCCTTGCCCTGGCGTTATCTGCGCTGGTTCCACCGGCCCTCGCAACGGGTGCTGGTGCCTACGCCCACGGTGCGAGACGTGCTGGCGCGGCGCGGCCTGGGGAACCTGCAAATCTGGTCGCGCGGGGTGGACCCGCGCAAGTTCCAGCCGGGGGCAGGCCAGGCCTTCCCGGACCTGCCCCGTCCCGTATTCCTGAGCGTGGGCCGCGTGGCGCGCGAGAAGAATCTGGACGCCTTCCTGTCGCTGGACCTGCCGGGCAGCAAGGTGGTGGTGGGGGCGGGGCCGGATGAGGCGCGGCTGAAGAAGCGCTTTCCCGGCGCGATTTTCCTGGGCATGCGGCACGACGAAGCGCTGCCGGCGCTCTACGGGTCGGCCGACGCCTTCGTCTTCCCCAGCCTGACTGACACCTTTGGCCTGGTCATGCTGGAGGCCATGGCCTGCGGCACGCCGGTGGCCGCTTTCCGCAGCGAAGCGCCGCTGGCGGTGGTGACCCAGGGCGTCACCGGTTTCCTGGACGAAGACCTGGCCCATGCCTGCCGCTCGGCCTTGTCGCTGGACCGCCATGCGGTGCGCGAACACGCCCTGACGCGCAGCTGGGACTCGGTGGCCGCGACCCTGCTGGCTGCACTGGTGCCGCTGGACGGGAGCGCCCGCGGCGCGGAGCATGCGCAGGCGTCGTGCGTGCCCGAAGGGGCCGTGCTTGCGCGGCGGCCTGGCGGCGAAATGCCCGCCAGGGAGCCAGGGGTTTGATCCTTGGCGGACGGTTCCCGGGTACAATGCCCGGCAATCCTGAGGAGCGTTGCGACGACCCTGCGGTTCCCGCCAGCCGGCACGGCAAGCGGGGCCAGGCTCGCCAGGCTCAGGAATCCTTGTTCAAGCGGCGCGCCTTGCGCGGCGCTACAGCAACGGCGCTCACCTTTGTCGCATATGGCGGGAAAGGCGAGCACTCGACCTTCGTGGTGCCTTCGCGTTGTCCGGCCATATCCTGCGCCGTTCGTATTTCACGTGGAGCCTACACACCATGAACGCTGTGACCGATAAATCCTTTTCCGACTACCTCGTCGCCGACATGTCGCTGGCCGGCTGGGGCCGCCGCGAACTCGCCATCGCCGAAACCGAAATGCCCGGCCTGATGGCCATCCGCGAGGAATTCGCCGCCAAGCAGCCGCTCAAGGGCGCGCGCATCGCCGGCAGCCTGCACATGACCATCCAGACCGGCGTGCTGATCGAAACGCTGGTGGCGCTGGGCGCCGAAGTGCGCTGGGCCTCGTGTAACATCTTCTCGACGCAGGACCACGCCGCCGCCGCCATCGCCGCGTCGGGCACCCCGGTCTTCGCCGTCAAGGGCGAAACGCTGGAAGAGTACTGGCAGTACACCCACAAGATCTTCGAATGGCCCAATGGCGAAAACGCCAACATGATCCTCGACGATGGCGGCGACGCCACCTTGATGCTGCACCTGGGCACCAAGGCCGAGAAGGACATCTCGGTGCTGGCCAACCCGGGCAGCGACGAAGAGCGCATCCTGTTCGCCGCCATCAAGGAAACCCTCAAGCGCGATCCCAAGTGGTATTCGACCCGCCTGGCCCTGATCAAGGGCGTGACGGAAGAAACCACCACCGGCGTGCATCGCCTGTACCAGATGTCGCAAAAGGGCGAGCTGGCCTTTGCCGCCATCAACGTCAACGACTCGGTCACCAAGTCCAAGTTCGACAACCTGTATGGCTGCCGTGAATCGCTGGTCGACGGCATCAAGCGCGCCACCGACGTGATGGTCGCTGGCAAGGTTGCCGTCGTGGCCGGCTACGGCGACGTCGGCAAGGGCTGCGCCCAGGCGCTGGTCGCGCTGCGCGCCCAGGTCTGGGTCACCGAAGTCGATCCGATCTGCGCCCTGCAGGCCGCCATGGAAGGCTTCAAGGTCGTGACCATGGAAGAAGCCGCCGCCCACGGCGACATCTTCGTCACCGCCACCGGCAACTACCACGTCATCACGCGTGAGCACATGAACGCCATGAAGGACCAGGCCATCGTGTGCAACATCGGCCACTTCGACAACGAAATCGACGTCGCCAGCCTGGCCGACTGCAAGTGGGAAGAGATCAAGCCGCAAGTCGACCACGTCATCTTCCCGGACGGCAAGCGCATCATCCTGCTGGCCCAGGGCCGCCTGGTGAACCTGGGTTGCGCCACCGGCCACCCCTCGTTCGTGATGTCGTCCTCGTTCGCCAACCAGACCATCGCCCAGATCGAGCTGTTCACGCGCAACGAAGCCTACACGTCGGGCCAGGTCTACGTGCTGCCCAAGCACCTGGACGAGAAGGTCGCCCGCCTGCACCTGAAGAAGCTGGGCGTGAAGCTCACGACCCTGCGCCAGGATCAGGCCGACTACATCAACGTGCCGGTGCAAGGCCCGTACAAGCCCGAGCACTACCGCTATTGATGGTTGTAGCAAAATAGGCAAGTGCCGCGCCATGTCGGCGCGGGCTTTCCGGTCTGCGGGACCCCTGTCGCGAACGTATCGCCGCGGCAGGGCCGGCGGGCTCACAACAGGAGATCGAACATGGCATTGATACTCGTCTGGATCCTGAACGCGGTGGCCTTGCTGGCCGTGGCCTACCTGCTGCCCGGCATCACCGTGGCCAGCTTCGGATCGGCGCTCATCGCCGCGCTGGTGCTGGGTCTGGTGAACATGCTGGTCAAGCCGGTGCTGGTGCTGCTGACGCTGCCGATCACGATCGTCACTCTCGGTCTCTTCCTCATCGTCATCAACGCCTTGTTGTTCTGGTTCGTCGGCTCCGTGCTGAAGGGCTTCCAGGTCAACGGGTTCTGGTGGGCCGTGGGCGGTGCGATCCTGTACAGCATCATCTCTGGCCTGCTCACGAAGCTGATCCCCTAATGTCTGATTCGACTACTCCCGCTTTCAGTCTGGAATTCTTCCCGCCGCGCGACCTGGCCGGCCAGGAACGGATGGTGCGCGCGGCCAAGCAGATGCTGGCCATCCAGCCCAAGTACGTCAGCGTGACCTTCGGCGCGGGCGGTTCCACCCGCGCCGGCACGGCGGACGCCGTGCGCACGCTGCGCAACCTGGGTTGCGAGGCGGCGCCGCACCTTTCGTGCGTCGGCGCCACCCGCCAGGATCTGCGGGACATCCTCCAGGCCTACAAGAACGACGGTGTGCGGCGCGTGGTGGCCCTGCGCGGCGACCTGCCCTCGGGCATGGGCGGCGATGCGGGCGAACTGCGTTACGCCAACGAGCTGGTGTCGTTCATCCGCGAGGAAACGGGCGACTGGTTCCACATCGAAGTCGCGGCCTATCCCGAAATGCACCCCCAGGCAGCCAATCCCTCGGCCGACCTGGACCATTTCGTGAACAAGGTCAAAGCTGGCGCCGACGCAGCCATCACGCAATACTTCTTCAACGCCGACGCTTACTTCGACTTCGTCGACCGGGCCCAGGCCAAGGGCGTGAACGTGCCTATCGTGCCGGGCATCATGCCCATCACGAACCACACGCAGCTGCTGCGCTTCTCGGAAATGTGCGGCGCGGAAGTGCCGCGCTGGATCCGTCTGCGCCTGGCCGAGTTCGGCGACGACAAGGCCTCCATCCGCGCCTTCGGCGTGGACGTGGTCACCGAGCTGTGCCAGACGCTGCTGGACAACGGCGCGCCGGGCCTGCATTTCTACACCTTGAACCACGCGGAAGCGCCGCTGGCGGTGTGGAAGGAACTAGCGGTGCAGGCGTAACAGGCTGCCCCGCCATAAAGGCCAAGCCCACCCGAGAGGGTGGGCTTTTCTTTGGCCGCGCGCCCGGTGTGCGCCGTCAGTCGGCGTACACCCCCGCCTTGCGGATGATGCCGCCCCATTTGTCGACCTCGGATTGCAGCCAGGTCTGCAGGCCCTGCGGGGTCTGCTTGGATTCCGGCACGATCTCGGCGCCCAGTTCCGCCATCTTCTGCGTGAAGGCGGGGTCCTTCAGCGCGGCGCGCAACGCTTCGTTGAACTTGGCGACGGCTTCCGGCGGCGTGCCCTTGGGCGCGTAGACGCCATGCCACACCTTGACCTCGAAGCCCTTCAGGCCATTCTCCTGCAGGGTCGGCGCATCGGGCAGCGTCTTGATGCGGTCCAGCGTGGTGACGCCGTACAGCTTCACGCGGTCGGCCTTGATCTGCGGAATGGTTTGGGTGGTCTGATCGCACAGCACGTCCACCTGCCCGCCCAGCAGGGCGGTCATCGCCGGCGCCGTGCCGGCATAGGGCACGGTGGTGAACTGCACGCCCAGCGATTCCTGCAGCAGCATGCCGCAGAGCTGCGACACCGCGCCCAGCCCGGCGTTGGCCAGGTTGATCTTGTTGCCGTTCTCCTTGGCGTACTTGATGAAGTCCTTCATGCCGTCCGCGGGCAGGTCCTTGCGGCCCAGCAGCGTCATGGGAACGTCGGCCACCTGGCCGACATAGGCGAAGTCCGTCAGCGGGTTGAACGACAGCTTGCGGTACAGCGCTGGCGCGGTGGCCATGCCGTTATGGTGTATCAGGAAGGTGTAGCCATCGGGCGCGGCGCGCGCCACGTGCTGCGACGCCAGCGTGCCGCCGGCGCCCGTGCGGTTCTCGATGATGATGCTTTGGCCCAGCGTCTTGGACATGGACGCGCCCAGGCTGCGCGCCACCACATCGGTCGGCCCGCCCGCCGCGAACGGCACGACCAGTGAAATGGGATGGTTGGGATAGGCGCCTTGCGCGCCGGCGGTGCCAGAGACCAGGCAGGACAGGGCCAGCACGGGCCAGGCCGCGCGCTTGAGCGCGCGCGCGTAGATAGGGGGCATGTCTCGCTCCTTGTGGTGTTGTCGGGGCCCCCAAGGCAAAGCATGACGGCCGGACACCAGTGTGGCGCGACAGCGCCCGGATGAGAATTCGCGGTTCCGCAAGCCGGGTTTCGGTTGCTGGAAAGGAGGGTTTACGCGGAAGGCGATATGAGCGGGGGATTTTCCTGCTCGTCCTGCGAACCGAGTCCGCTGCACGGGAGGGCTGCGGCTTGCAGGCGGTCATGAAAGTAATGGTGAAAAATCTCCCAGTCTCGGTACTGCGCGGACGCCACCTGGAAGGCGTACAGCCGGCCCACCAGGCTGCAGATCCAGTCAGCGCATTGAAGGGTCTGGAACAGGTGGCTTTCACCTTGAATCAGCGGCTCGACCAGCGTTCTGCATTGGTCGGTGGCATCTTCGAACATCGCCAGCGTGCAGGCTTCGACATTCATTTCGCGCCACCGGCTGCCCGCCTGTTGTTCGTCGATCAAAAGCATGAAGGTGGCCTGTCTTGCCGAGAAAAACCGATCCGCGCGTCGGACTATGCGTAGCAATTGCTGCTTGAAGATCTCTGCGGGTTGATGCGATGTCGCGTCTGTTGTCTTTTGCTCACCGCTGTAGATCACGTGTCCGCCGATTTGTCTGATCCGGTTCAGCAAACGCCCCGTTGCGGTCCGCAACTGCTGGTACTTTTCAACATTCCGGACGGTATAGAGTGGTGCGCCTTTCTTTTCCCAGCGGTACGCAGGTTGGTCTTGCCGTTCCAGTTCGAACTTCAATAGATGGCATTTCAGTTTGTAGAAGTAGATGGCGAATTCGCGCACGGTTTCCACAGGCAAAACCAACCCGCCGAATCCGAACACCGGGCTCGTCCGGTGTTTACCATGATCACGGGAGACGAAGGGTCCGATGTGGCCGAACTCGTCCAGGTACATGACGTAATGCATGACGTAACCCTTTGCCCGACACATGGCTTGTATGCGAATCGAAGCAGTGTAGGGCGCGGGAGACGGTCGATTTTCCTTCAGTGAATGGAAAGATCGCACTCAAATTCATCGTGGCAACGATCATGCCGCACAAGAACACGAAAGCCCGCAGCAGTGAATTGCGCGGGCCTCGGAAGGTGGGCATATGGCGTGCATATACGTTGAAGAAACTCTATGCCGATTCCGGTCGTGCCACAAGGGATCAAGGCGTCCGGAACACGCAAATGTGCGCGGGAACCTGCGGTATCAGACGGAATCCCGGGCTTCAGCCTGGGAGACTCGGCGTGTTCCTGTCGGCAACGGTCCCTAGTTCGCCTGATCCTTCCCCGGATCTTCCGCCAGTACCTGCGGCGCCGAATAGTTCGACACGGGCGCATCCACCGGCTCCGCACGCAGCGGCTGGTGCACGCGGCTGGGAGGGACCAGCGAATCGGGCGAGTCGGGATTGCTCCAGAGCGGGTCCGGGATCTCGGCGAAGACCTGGCGCAGGCGTTCGCCCCAGGTGCCGCGGATCATGCGGAAGTACTCGTTGTGCTCGTCGATGCTGGCGAAGTGCGTGACGCGCAGCGAGTGCGTGTCGTAGACCAGCAGGTCCAGCGGCAGGCCCACCGAGATGTTCGACCGCAGCGTGGAATCCATGGAGATCAGGGCGCACTTGGCGGCTTCGTCCAGCGAGGTGTCGGGGCGCAGCACGCGGTCCAGGATGGGCTTGCCGTACTTGGCCTCGCCGATCTGGAAGTACGGGCATTCCTGGCCGGCTTCGATGAAGTTGCCCGCCGAATACACCTGGAACAAGCGGCAGCGCTCGGTGCCGATCTGGCCGCCGAAGATCAGGTTGACGTTGAAGTCCACGCCCTGCTCGCGCAGGGCCGGGGCTTCGTGGTGGTAGACGCTGCGCACCGCCGCGCCGACGCGGCGGGTGGCCTCGAACATGTCGGGGGCGTTCCAGACGGTTTCGCCGTCTTCGTCGTGTTGGCGCGCCAGGGCGTTCAGCACCGCCTGGCTGACCGCCAGGTTGCCGGAACTCATCAGCACCATGACGCGGTCGCCCGGGCGTTCGAACACGGTCATTTTGCGGAAGACGCTGATCTGGTCGACTCCGGCATTGGTGCGGGAGTCGGCCAGGAACACCAGGCCGGAATCAAGGCGGGCTGCGACGCAGTAGGTCATGATCAGAAATAGGGAAAACCACGCCGCATTGTATTGCGGCGAGGCCGGCGGGATGTTACTGCTGGGCGCTGGACTGGACCTGCACGCTGACCTCCATGGATTCCTGGCCGCCGCCGTTGCGCACGCCGCGCACCGGCGAGGCCGAGTCATAGTCCCGCGCCACCGCCAGCCGGCAGTGGCAGTCCGAGGCGAACTGGCGGTTGGTGATGTCGACGCTGGTCCAGCCCACGTCGGGCAGCCAGACGTCGGCCCAGGCGTGGCTGGCCGCGTGTTCGGCGGTGGTGTACAGGTAGCCGCTGACGTAGCGCGCGGGCACGCCCAGGCCGCGCACGCAGGCCAGAAAGAGGTGGGCGTGGTCCTGGCAGACGCCGTGGCCCATGGCCAGCACCTGGTTGGCCGCGGTGGTGACGTCGGTGGTGCCGGGCTCGTAGGCGACGCGATCGCTGACCGCCGTGGCCAGGGCCAGGATGTCGTCCGGCGTACGCAGGCCGCCAGGCAGCGCCTCGCGCACGAAGGCCATGACGGTGTCGTCGGCCTGGGTCAGCGGCGTCTGCACGCAATAGGCGTGCACCGGCAGGCGGCTGTCCTCGCTGCCCAGCAGGCCGCGTTCCAGCGGCGCCACCAGCACCTGTCCGACCACGCGCAGCTCGATGTCGGTATGGGGCTGGTTGAGCGTCAGCGTGTGCGTGATGTTGCCGTAGGCGTCCACCTGCTTGTCCAGTTCGCCGGGCGCTTCGATGTGCCAGCGCAGCACGCGCTGGTGTTCGTCGTCGCGCGGGGTCAGGCGCAAGGTCTGGATGCTGTAGGTGACCGGGGCGGTATAGCGATAGTGAGTGACGTGGGTGATGATCTGTTTCATTCTGCTCTCCTGCCTAGGCCGACAGCGGCACCAGGAAGTCCTGGCTGATCCGGTTGCCCAGATCGTTGATGCGGTCGAGGAAGTGCTCCAGGTACTGGTGCAGGCCGCTGGCCAGGATGTCCTCGACGCGGCCGTATTGCAGTTCCGCGCACAGCATGCCGGCGCGCCTTTCGGTTTCGGTCGAGCGCTGGTTGGAAACGCGCGCCAGGTCGTCGGCCACCGCGCGCATCGAGGCCAGCAGCGAGCGCGGCATGTCGCCGTGCAGGATCAGCAGCTCGGCCACGCGGTCGGGGGTGATGACGTCGCGGTACACCTTGCGGTAGATCTCCAGGCCCGACACCGAGCTGAGCAGCGCCGACCAGCGGTAGAACTCGCTCTGCAGCGCGGCCGCGCCGGCGGGCTCAGTTCGGCCGTCATGGCCGTTGGCGCCGCGTTCATGGAACTTCACGTCCAGCATGCGCGCGGTGTTGTCGGCGCGTTCCAGGTGCATGCCGATACGCAGGAAGTACAAGGCCTCGTCCTCCAGCATGGTGCCGATGGTGACGCCGCGCGCCAGGTGCGAACGGAACTTGACCCATTCGAAGAACTCGCCCGGATTGCGCTCCAGCAAGCCCGTATGCAGGTGCTTGAGCAGTTCCAGCCAGGTGGTGTTGTAGGTTTCCCAGACCTCGGTGGTGAGGCTGCCGCGCACCGCGCGCGCGTTCTCGCGGGCGGCGCGCATGCAGGAATAGATGGACGAGGGGTTCTCGGGATCGCGCACCATGTACTGCAGCACGTCGTGCGGCGAGATGGCGGCGTACTTGCTCTGGTACAGGCCTTGCAGCTCGGAGATGCGCAGCACGGCCAGCCACGAGCCTTCGCGCCGCTGCGCGTCCTGCGGCAACAGCGACATCTGCAGGTTCACGTCCAGCATGCGGGCGGTGTTCTCGGCGCGTTCGGTGTAGCGGCACATCCAGAACAGATTGTCTGCGGTTCGGCTCAGCATGTTCAGTTCTCCTCCAGCACCCAGGTGTCCTTGGTGCCGCCGCCCTGGCTGCTGTTGACCACCAGCGAGCCCTCGGTCAGCGCCACCCGGCACAGGCCGCCCGGCACGGTCCGGATGTCCTTGCCGCACAGCACGTAGGGCCGCAGGTCCACGTGGCGCGGCGCCACGCCCGATTCCACGTAGGTCGGCACGGTGGACAGCGCCAGCGTGGGCTGCGCGATGTAGTTGGCGGGGTTGGCGCGCACGCGGTCCTTGAAGGCCTCGACCTCGGCGCGCGAGGCCGACGGCCCCACCAGCATGCCGTAGCCGCCGGAGCCGTGGACTTCCTTCACCACCAGTTCGTGCATGTGGGCCAGCACATGTGACAGCTCGTCCGGCCGGTTGCAGCGCCAGGTGGGGACGTTGGACAGTATCGGCTCCTCGCCCAGATAGAAGCGGATCATGTCCGGCACGTACAGATAGGTGGACTTGTCGTCGGCGATGCCGGTGCCGATGGCGTTGGCCAGCGTGACGCGGCCGGCGCGGTACACCGACAGCAGGCCCGGTACGCCCAGTGCGGAATCGGCGCGAAACGACAGCGGATCGAGGAAGTCGTCGTCCAGGCGGCGGTAGATCACGTCCACCTTGCGGGGCCCCTGCGTGGTGCGCATGTAGACGGTGTTCTGTTCGACGAACAGGTCCTGGCCCTCCACCAGCTCCACGCCCATCTGCTGCGCCAGGAAGGCGTGTTCGAAGTAGGCCGAGTTGTACATGCCGGGCGTCAGCACCACCACGGTGGGATCGTCGCCGCCGTGCGGCGCGACTTCGCGCAGGTTGTCCAGCAGCAGGTCAGGGTAGTGCGCCACTGGCTCCACCTTGATGCGGCTGAAGGCGTCGGGCATCAGCCGCATCGACATCTTGCGGTTCTCCAGCATGTAGGACACGCCGGATGGCACCCGCAGATTATCTTCCAGCACGTAGAACTCGCCCGCGCCGGCGCGCACGATGTCCACACCGGCGATGTGGCAGTAGATGTCCTCCGCCACGTCCACGTCCTGCATCTCGGGGCGGTACTGGGCGTTCAGGAACACCTGCTCGGCGGGCACCACGTCCGCGCGCACGATGTCGTGTCCGTGATAGATGTCGTGGATGAACATGTTGAGCGCGCGTACCCGCTGCTTCAGGCCGGCTTCCAGCAGACGCCATTCGGCGGCGGGAATGACGCGCGGGATCAGGTCGAAGGGGATCAGGCGTTCGGTGCCGGCCGCGTCGCCCGCCACCGAGAACGTGATGCCGACCCGGCGGAAACTCAGGTCCGCTTCCAGGCGGCGCGCGGCCATGGCCTGCGCGGACTGCTCGTCATGCCAGCGCTCGAAAGCCTGGTAGTGGGAGCGTATGCCGCCGGCGCTGTCGCGCATTTCGTCATAGGCGGCGGGACGGGGTGATCTGTCCTTCATGGCTCCTCCGGTACAGTGCCGGCGGCCGGTCTGCGCGCGGCCGCCGTCCGGCCGATATCCGGCCGGTTGCTAGGGATTAAGCAACCCGCATGCCAGCCTGGCCGGCACGCGCGGGGGCGCCCCTGAGGACCAATATCCTCCGAAGGGCGTTGCTGCGCCATCGCCGCGGCGGCTGAGGCCAGGGGATGGCGTGGGCGCCGGGCGCGGATTGGCCGGGCCTGGCGGGTGGAACGGGGTCAGCGGGGCTGGCGCGGAAATGCCTGGCCAGGGGAACGGGCGGGGCGGCGCTGCCGAAGAAAGCGCGCGGAAGTGCGCGGGCGCCGCGTGCTGCGGCCGGGGTCTGGGCTAGGCCCGGCGGCAGTCTCTATGATAGGCCGTGCACCGTTTTGGTGCAAACCGGTGGGGCAAAGCTGGTGCGTCAGTTCATGCGGAAGCTGTGCAGCGTGGTGCCGCCGGTGCCGCCTTGTTCCAGCGGCGCCTGGGGCACCCAGCCGTCCTGGGTCAGCACCGCGTCCAGCGGGAAGTCGTGGCTGGCGGGTTCATAGCCGGCGTCCAGTTCGCCGCAGCTCCAGGCGATGCCGATGGCGATGAACGGATGGCCGCGGTCGCGCAGCGCGGCCAGGGTGCGGTCGTAGTAGCCGCCGCCGTAGCCCAGGCGATCGCCCTGTTCGGTGTAGCCCAGGGTGGGCACCAGCACCACGTCGGGCAGCAGTTCAGCGCCGGCGACGGGTTCCTGGATGCCATAGGGGCCGGCGCGCAATTCGGCGTCCGGCGTCCAGGGCAGGAAGGCCAGCGGGGCGTTGCGTTCGCGCACCACGGGCAGCGCCACGGCCACGCCGTTTTCGACCCATTGCTCGAGCAGCGGGCGCAGGTCGGGCTCGTCGGCCATGGGCCAGAAAGCGGCCACGGTGGCGGGCGCGGGACGGCCCGCGCGCACGGCTTCGTCGCGCGCCACATTCAGCCAGGTGAACAGCCGCGCGCGCATGAGCAGGCCGCCGCGGCTACGCTGGTCTTCCGGCAGTTCGGCGCGCAGTTTCCGCAATCGCGCGCGTAGCGGTACTGCGGTATCCTCTGGAGTATTTTGCGTAGTCATGCGGTGGCTGTAAGAGGGATGGACAAATGATGGCGAATGTGCGGACGCATGCGGACGAACATGTGGATTTCCGGCATGCTGGCGTACGGCAAGGCCAGTGTATGAGGGACAGGGCATGACACAGACTCTGCAACCCGGACGGTATCAGAAAACCGCGCGGAAATCCGGGTCCGCCGCCGCCGCCGAAGCCGCTCCCGGCCTGCGCCGCTGGTTGCCGCTGCTGGCGCTGTTTACCGCGGCCTGTGCGCCCGTGGATGCGCAGCAGCGCAGCGCATCGGTCAACACCCAGCCCCAACCTCAGCCAGCCGTCCAGGCTGCGCAACCCGCCATTTCCGTGCCGCCCGCGGTGCTGGCCGGCCTGCCGCCGACGTCCCAGACCCCCGCGCTGGCCGCCGTGGTCGCCGCGCGCGAAGCCATGAACCGCAAGCAGTGGTCCGTGCTGGGCGCGCTGGTGCCGCAGGCCAAGCCGGATCCGCTGGGCATGTATCCCGAATACTGGCTGCTGCGCTACCAGTTGTGGACCCCGCCCGCCACCGGCCGGCCCACCGCCGACCTGCAGAAGTTCATCAGCGGCAATTCCGACGCCTACCTGGCCGACCGCCTGCGCGGCGACTGGCTGCTGGCCGCGGCCCGCAGCGGGGACTTCGAAACCGTGCGCAAGCTGGCGCCCGTGAAGAACAGCAATGCGCAGATCGAGTGCGCCATCCTCGATGCCAAGCACATGACCGGGCAGCGCGCCACGGCGGCGCAGGCCGCGGCCGTGTTCGCGCCCGGCGGCGCCTGCTGGGCGCTGTACGACCAATTGGTCGCCGACGGCATCATGGGCTGGGAGCAATTGGAGCCCCAGTTGCGCGACGCCATCGAAGCCAACAAGACGGCCGATGCGCGCAAGTTCGCGCAGTACATGTTCGAGCCGGGCGACCTGAAAACCTATGACCTGCTCATGAAGGATCCCATGAAGTGGCTGACGCGCCAGAGCCGTCAGCCAGTGGGCCGCAACGAGAAGGAACTGGTGACCATCGCCTTGGCGCGCCTGGCGCGTTCGGACGTCAGCGTGGCCGACTCCTACTTGCGCCGCGAATGGGGCAAGTCCGGGGACTGGTCCAAGTCCATGGCCAAGTCGAACCTGGCCTGGGTGCGCGGCCAGTACGCGCTGGTCGCCGCGCTGAATCTCGACAGCCGTGCGGACGACTGGTACCACGAGGCCGGCCACATCCGCATGACGGAGTACAACGCCGCCTGGAAGGTGCGGGCCGCCTTGCGCCAGCCCAAGATCGACTGGAAATGGGTCATCGAATCCATCGACCAGATGCCCGCCTCGCAGCAGGCCGACTCGTCCTGGATCTACTGGAAGGCCCGTGGCCAGGCCGCGCGCGGCAACAAGGAACAGGCCGCCACCGCCTACGCCAGCATTGCCGACCGCTTCGACTTCTACGGCCAACTGGCCGCCGAGGAACTGGGCCGCCGCATCACCGTGCCGCCGCGCCCCGCGCCCCTCAGCGATCAGGAAATCACCGAGGCCCGCGCCAATCCCGGCCTGCGCCGCGCGATCCAGCTGTTCCGCCTGGGCTGGCGCGCCGAAGCCGTGCCGGAATGGAACTTCACGCTGCGCGGCATGAGCGACCGCCAACTGATGGCCGCCGCCGAACTGGCGCGTGCCGAAAACATCTACGACCGCGTGGTCAACACCTCCGACCGCACGGAAAAAGAGTTCGACTTCAGCCAGCGCTTCATCGCGCCCTTCGAGGGCCGCGTCACCGCCAAAGCCAACGCCATCGCGCTGGATCCGGCCTGGGTCTATGGCCTGATCCGCCAGGAATCGCGTTTCATCATGGATGCGCGCTCGCACGTCGGCGCCTCCGGCCTGATGCAGCTGATGCCGGCCACGGCCAAGTGGGTCGCGGGCAAGATCGGCATGAGCAATTTCACGCCCGACAGTGTCAACGACTTCGACACCAACACCGAACTCGGCACCAACTACCTCAACATGGTGCTGCGCGACCTGAATGGTTCGCAGATGCTGGCCAGCGCAGGCTATAACGCCGGCCCGCGCCGTCCGCATAACTGGCGCTCGACCTTTACGCATCCGGTGGAAGGCGCGATCTTCGCCGAAACCATCCCGTTCAACGAGACGCGTACCTACGTGAAGAACGTGATGTCCAACTCGGTGTATTACGCGGCCATGTTCACCGGCCAGTCCCAGTCCCTGAAGGAACGCCTGGGCAACATCGTGCCGCTGGGCGCGGAAAGCACCTCGATCCCATGACGCGGGATCCGGCCACGGACGGCCTGCAGGTCTATATCGTGGGCGGAGCGGTGCGCGATGCACTGCTCGGCCTGCCGCCGGGCGACCACGACTGGGTCGTGGTCGGCGCCACGCCCGAGGACATGGCGCGCCGCGGCTTCGTGCCGGTCGGCGGCGACTTCCCCGTGTTTCTGCATCCGCGCAGCAAAGAGGAATACGCGCTGGCGCGCACCGAACGCAAGTCGGGGCGTGGCTACAAGGGCTTCACGTTCTATACCGGCGCCGACGTCACGCTGGAAGAGGATCTGCGCCGCCGCGACCTCACCGTCAACGCCATCGCGCAGAGGCAGGACGGCGAGCTGGTCGATCCCCTGGGCGGCGCCGCCGACGTGCGCGACCGCATCTTCCGTCACGTTGGCGAGGCCTTCGAAGAGGATCCGGTACGCATCCTGCGGCTGGCCCGCTTCGCGGCGCGCTTTGCCGATTTTTCCGTGGCGCCCGAGACCCTGGCGCTGTGCCGCAGCATGGTCGAGGCCGGCGAGGCTGACGCGCTGGTGGCCGAACGGGTCTGGAAGGAATTGTCGCGCGGCCTGATGGCGGCGGCGCCGTCGCGCATGCTGGGCATATTGCAGCAATGCGGCGCGCTGGCCCGCGTCATGCCCGAGCTGCAAGGCGTGGAACAGACTGCGGTCGATGTGGATCGCGCGGCCTCGCAGGGCCTGTCGCTGCCGGGGCGCTATGCCTTGCTGTGCCGGCTGACGCCCGAACGCGATGCCATGGGCCGTCGTCTGCGCGTGCCTACCGAATGCAACGATTACGCACGGCTGTTGCCGGAGGTGCTGGCGGGCCTCGATGCCGTGGAACAGGGTGGCGATGCTGCCGATGCGCAACTGGCGCTGATGGAGCGCGCCGATGCGCTGCGCAAGCCGGAACGTTTTCTGGATTTGCTGGACACGGCTGCCGTGCTGCGTTCCGTGGACCGCGCGGCCTGGCAGTCGCGCGTGGCGATCGTACGCGGCGTGGATGCCGGGGCCATCGCCAAAGCTTGCGCTGGAGAGCCGGCGCGCATCAAGGAGCAGGTGCGCGCCGCGCGCCTGGAGCGCCTGCGGGCGCAGTGATTCCGCTATCGATTTGAAACGTGGCGGCCATGCATGAGGGCCGCCACGCGTTCTTACAGCTTGCCTAGCCGGTCGCCGCGCGAGAACCCTGCCAGCGGTTCAGCAATGCCGCGTCCCACCGCCAATACCTTGAACAGTTCGCCCATCTCCGATTCGGACAGGAGTTTCTGCACGGGCGCCACGGCCTGCGCGTATTGCTGCACGTCGCTCGGGTCCAGTTGCGCCAACAGATCCATCAGCCCCGCGTTCATCAGGAAGCGGGCCTGCGAGGTATAACCCAGGACCTGCAGGCCGGCCTCGAGCGCGGCATCCGCCATGGCGGTGAAATCGACATGGGCGGTGATGTCCTGCAAACCCGGCGCGGTGAATGGATCCCCGTGGGCGTGGTGGCGCAGGTGGCACATGAGCGTGCCGCCGGCGCGCTGCGGATGGTAGTACTCGCCGCGCGGAAAGCCATAGTCCACCAACAGCGCCGCGCCGCGCTCCAGCCAGCCGCCCATGGCGGCGATCCAGGCTTCGCCTTGCAGGTTGATCTCGGACACGTAGCCGGGCAGGGCTGGCATGCGGGCGGCGACGGCGGCGGCCAGCGCCGGCGGCGCGGGCCGGTCTTCCCAGACGAAGCCTTGCGCGGCGTCCACCGCCACGCCGCGTTCCAGCACTTCGCCGGTCTCGCTCCAGCGGAAGATCGACACCGGCATCGCGTCCAGCACTTCGTTGGCCAGCACGCAGCCGGCAAAGCGCTGGGGCAGCGCGTCCAGCCATTGCACGCGCTCGCCGAATGCCGCCAGCCGTTCAGCCTGGCGGGCGCGCAGGTCGGCCGACACTTCCAGGATCAGGTAGCGGGTCTGATCCAGGCCCATCGCGTCCAATTCGCGTAGCACGCCTTCGGCCAGGGCGCCGGTTCCGGCGCCGAATTCCAGCACGGCGTCGGTCTGGGTCTGGCGCAGCACCTGGGCCGCCTGGCGGGCCAGTGTGCGGGCGAACAGCGGCGTCAGCTGGGGCGCGGTGACGAAGTCGCCGGCCGGCGCGCGGACGTCACCGTCGGCGTCGGCCAGCTTGACGTTGCCGGCCGCGTAATAGCCCAGCCCGGGCGCGTACAGCGCTTGCGCCATCCAGTGGTCGAACGACAGCCAGCCGCCGTGGGCGGCGATGGTGGCGCGCAGGTGCGCCGCTGCGGCAGCGCTGTGTTCCTGGGCGGCGGGAGAGAGGGCGGGCAGGTTGGCGGGGGCGGATCGTTGCATGGTCGGGCGGTGCGTGGACAAGCGGACATTTTCCCAAAAAACAAACCCCGCGACAGGCGCGGGGTTTGTGTTGGGCTCAAGCGGGCGGATTAGCCGCGGCGGTCAGCCGACTTGCCGAAGCGCTTGGCGGGGCCGCCGGGGCGCTTGTCGAACGAGGGCTTGCTACGGAAACCGCCTTCCGGACGGTCGCCGCCGCGGAAGCCGCCTTCACGTTGCGGACGGTCGCCGAAGCTGGGACGATCGCCAAAGCTCGGGCGGTCGCCGAAGCTGGCGCGGTCGTTGTAGCTGGGGCGCGAATCGCGGTCGCCGCCACGGAAACCGCCTTCACGCGGGCCGCGCTCGCTGAACGGGCGGGCATCGCGCTGGGGGCGGTCGCCATAGCTGGGACGGTCGCCGAAGCTGGGACGCGAGTCGCGGTCGCCGCCGCGGAAGCCGCCTTCGCGCTGGGGACGGTCACCGAACGGGCGGTTGCCCTGGTAGCCGCCTTCACGCTGCGGACGGTCGCCGAAGCTGGGGCGATCGCTGAAGGAACGGGCCGGGCGGTCGCCGAACGGGCGATTGCCTTGGTAGCCGCCTTCGCGCGGACCGCCCTCGCGGTTGCCTTGATAGCCGCCTTCACGCGGCTTGAACTCGCCACGCGGGCCGCCGAAGGAACGACCCTCGCGGTTGCCCTGGTAGCCGCCGCCGGGACGCTTGCCGAACGGCTTGCCGCCGCGCGGGCCGGCGCCGCCAGCCGAGGGACGCGGGGTGCGCTTGGGTTCCAGACCGGCGATCACTTCAGGGGTGATCGATTGGCCAATGTAGTGCTCGATGCGACGAACCTTGTGGCGCTCGGAATGCGTGGCCAGCGTGAAGGCCAGGCCGCTGCGGCCGGCGCGGCCGGTACGGCCGATACGGTGCACGTAGTCTTCGGCTTGCATCGGCAGGTCGAAGTTGACGGCGTGGCTGATGCCTTGCACGTCGATGCCGCGGGCAGCCACGTCGGTGGCGACCAGGATGCGCAGCTGGCCGCGCTGCAGTTGCGACAGCGTGCGGGTGCGTTGGCGCTGGTTCATGTCGCCGTGCAGGGCGGCGGCGGCAAAGCCCTGGTCGGCCAGGCGGTCGGCCAGATCGTCGGCGCCGCGCTTGGTCGACGTGAAGACGATGGCTTGGTCCAGCGAGGCGTCGCGCAGCACGTGGTCCAGCAGCTGCATCTTGTGGCTGGCGTCGTCCGCGTACAGCAGGCTTTGCGTGATGTTGGTGTGCTTTTCCTTGGCGCCGGCGATCTCGATGCGCTGCGGCTCGCGCATCATGCGCGAGGCCAGCTTGGCGACGGTGCCGTCCAGCGTGGCCGAGAACAGCAGCGTCTGGCGGCCTTCCGGCAGGCGGCTGACGATGGTCTCGATATCTTCGATGAAGCCCATGTCCAGCATGCGGTCGGCTTCGTCCAGCACCAGCGTGTGCACGGTGTTCAGCTTGACGCGGCCCGAGTTCAGGTGGTCGATCAGGCGGCCCGGGGTGGCGACCAGCACGTCCACGCGGCGCGACAGCGCCTTCAGCTGCGCGCCGTAAGGCATGCCGCCCACGACGGTGGCGGTGCGCAGGTCGGCCAGCTTGCGGCCGTAGGTGGCGGTGGCGTCCGTGACTTGCAGGGCCAGTTCGCGGGTCGGGGTCAGCACCAGCACTTGCACGCCGACGCCCTTGTTGGCGGGCATCTGGGCGATGCGGTGCAGGGCCGGCAGCATGAAGGCCGCGGTCTTGCCGCTACCCGTCTGCGAGGACACCATCAGGTCGTGGCCAGCCAGCGCTTGCGGAATGGCCGAAGCTTGGACAGGAGTGGGGGAGGTGAAGCCAGCGTCTTGAATGGCCGACAACAGAGCGGGCGCAAGACCCAGGTTTTCGAAAGACATTACTTTCCCTTGCCGCAATCAATGCGACGCAGTGCTTGGTCGGGCCAGGGGATTAGGCGGCCGGATCCAGGCGACGGTTGATGGAGCATCGTGCCGACCGAATCAACCGTGCGCATGGCGCGTTCTCGTGTACTGAGTGGAACGCAGGGCGAAAGGAAAGGAGGTCAGGAATCGATGATAGTTCGGCATGGGGCCGGGACTGTGTCACCCGGCAGACTGCGAAAACTTCCGCTAAATCAAGGCGGTAAATGCCGAACTCGTTTTGTGCAGTGCGGCGATCATAACCCGAATTCGCCCTGCATGGGAATTATTTTTTTGTCCAGCGCCCAATCAATAGGGTTTTTCCCTTGGTTGGTCAGCCACTGATTGGTGGCCAGGAAATGGCCACAGCCCAGGAAGGGCACCGGGGGCCTTCTGGCAGACAGAGGGGAGGGGTGGTTGGACATCAGGACCAGGTGGCCGCTGTTGTCCGGCAGCAACGCCCGCTTGGCCTGGGCATGGGCGCCCCACAGCATGAAAACCTTGGGCGACGGGTCGCGCGCGACCAGGGCGATCAACGCGTCCGTCACCGTTTCCCAACCGCGCTTGGCATGCGAAGCGGGCTGGCCGTCTTCCACGGTCAGCGCGGTGTTCAGCAGCAACACGCCCTGATCCGCCCAATCGCTCAGATCGTTGCCCGCCGGCACGCGGGTGCCCGGAAACTCCTGGGCGATCTCATTGAAGATGTTGCGCAGGCTGGGCGGCCGCTTGCAGTCGTCGGGTACTGAGAAGGCCAGGCCTTGGGCCTGGCCCGGGCCGTGATAGGGATCCTGCCCCAGGATCACCACGCGCACGTCCGACGGCTCCAGGCCGTGCAGGGCGCGGAAAGGCGTCGCGGGGTAAATGGTCGCACCTTCGCTCAGGCGCCTTTCCACATGTGCGGTCACGGCGGCCAGGGCATCGGCCACAGGCTTGGCGGCAAAAGCCTCCTGCCAGGCGGCTGGCAGTTGCGCCGTCTGGGCGGAGAGGGCTAGGGGAGTCAGTCGGTTGTCGGTCGGCATGGGCGGGATTTTGGCATAGCGCGGACCGCGGGCCGGGGTGAGCCGGCCCGTCTTGCTTCAAACCGGCCACCCATCCTGCCGATAAGCCGAATCCCAGAACATCCATTCCAGCTGCGCGGCACGCGTATACGCGGCGTGCATCTGCGCCAGCGTTTCGGCGGACGCCTTTTCGGCGACGCGGTCGACCGTGGTGATGACCCGGCGCACCAGGGCGTGGAAGTCCTCGCAGGCATAGGCCTCGATCCAGGCCGAATAGGGATTGGGTTGGGCCGCGCGCGCATGGATTTCGCGGCCGATCTCGGCGTAGATCCAGAAGCACGGCAGCAGGGCCGCCAGCGCCACAGGGTACGGCGCGCTCCAGGCGGTGGCGATCAGGTAGCTGGTGTAGTGGTGGCAGGCCGGGGTCAGCGGCGTCGCTTCGAAGGTGGCGTCATCGATGCCGAACTGCTTCAGGAAGCCTGCGTGCAGCGTGCGTTCGGCCACCACCGCGCCCTTGGCGGCGTCGGCGAACTGCACCACGCCGTCAGCATCGTCGGCCTTGGCAGAGGCGATGGCCAGCGCGCGTCCGAAGGCCACCAGGTAGTGCGCGTCCTGGATCATGTAGTGCTTGAATGCGTTCTCGTCGAGCTGGCCGCTGGCCAGTTCGCGGTTGAACGGCATGTCGCGCGTGGTTTCGTAGAGTGCGGCGTTGCGCGCCCAGGCATCGGAGCTGAAAGACATGGGGTTCCTCAAGACAGACTGTCGGCGTGCGGCTGCGCGCCGGTCGATAAAAGCGGGCTAGGGTAGCAAAACGTGCGGGGCGTCAGGCCTTGCGCTTGCGGTGATGCCGGACATAGTCCTGCAGGACCTCGCGCAGCACCACGGCCTGGTTGTGTTCAGTATTGCGGGCGCCGTAGAGCAGGGTCAGCGGACGGTCGCCGGCCGCGTCCAGCAGGGCAGCCATGCGGGCCTGCTGTTCGGGTTCCGCCAGTTCGGCCTGGTAGCGCTGGCGGAATTCTTCCCAGCGGTCTTCGATGTGGCTGAACCATTTGCATAGTTCCAGGGTGGGCGCGATGTCGCGGGCCCATTCGTCCAGGTGCAGGTCCGCCTTGCGCAGTCCGCGCGGCCACATGCGGTCCACCAGCGCCCGGTAGCTGCCTTCCGGGCCCAAGCCCTCGTAGACGCGTTGCACAGCGATGGCGGACGGTTTCATGGCGGCTCCAGGGAAGGGTGGCGGACCTCGCTACTTTAGCGCCCGCCGTCCCTGCTCAACCGGCGTTCAGGGATTTTCCGCGGCGCCGGCGCGCGTGCCGCAGGTGCGCAGCACCAGGAAGCCGACCACGGCGGACGCCAGCGAGCCCGTCAGCACGCCGATCTTGGTGGCGTCGATGGCGGCCGGGTCGCTGAACGCCAGGGCGCCGATGAACAGGCTCATGGTGAAGCCGATGCCGCACAGCAGCGACACACCGTACAGCTGCATGTAGCTGGCGTGGCGCGGCAGGGTGGCAATGCCGCTCTTGATGGCCAGCCAGGCAAAGCCGAACACGCCCAGCTGCTTGCCCAGGAACAGGCCCAGCGCCACGCCCAGGGGCACGGGCGCCGCCAGGCTGCCCAGGCCCATGCCGGCGAACGACACGCCGGCATTGGCGAAGCCGAAAATCGGCACGATCAGCAGGGCGACCGGCTTATGCAGCGCATGTTCCAGCGCATGCAGGGGCGAATGCGCGCCCGGATGGCCCTGGTTCTGCGGGCGCAGCGGAATGGTCAGCGCCAGCGCCACGCCGGCCAGCGTGGCATGCACGCCGGACTTCAGGACGAAGTACCAGAGCACGGCGCCGATCAGCAGGTACGGCGTCAGGCGCAGCACGCCGGAGCGGTTCAGGCAGAACAGGCAGACCAGCAGGGCGCCCGCCATGCTCAGCGCGAACACGTTGAGTTCGGCGGTATAGAACAAGGCGATGATGACGATGGCGCCCAGGTCGTCCAGGATGGCCAGCGCCGTCAGGAAGATCTTCAGCGAGGTCGGCACGCGGCTGCCCAATAGCGCCAGGATGCCCAGCGCAAAGGCGATGTCGGTCGCGGCCGGAATGGCCCAGCCGCGCAAAGTGCCGGGGCTGCCAAAGTTGATCAGCACGTAGATCAGCGCGGGCAGCGCCATGCCGCCCAGGGCGGCGATGCCGGGCAGCACGATGCGGGCGGCGCCGCGCAACTGGCCGTCCAGGACTTCGCGCTTGATCTCAAGCCCGACCAACAGGAAGAACACCGCCATCAGGCCGTCGTTGATCCAGTGCAGCACGGTTTCCTTGAGCACGACCGGACCTGCCTGGAAGCCAAGCTTGGTCTCCAGCACGCTGAAATAGGCCGGCGCGGCCGGGCTGTTGGCCACCACCAGGGCGACCAGCGCGGCCAGCATCAGGACATAACCGCCCAGCGCTTCGGAGCGGAGAAACGATTGCAGGAACGAGACCGGCTTGTGGGGAGGGACGGTAGGGGCGCTCATGCAGTACCGCCCTTGCTTACGTTTTGATAAGATGCGCGTTTCATTCCTGAATTTTACCTGAATTCAACTTTCGGGATTCCTCTACTTCGTCGAACATCTTTCAATTATTCGAAAAAATAGCTCATCAGCGTCGAATATTTGGCGTTGCTTGTCCGGCGGCCAAACCCCTTTCCCTCGAATCCCGACCAGTCCGTGGCTCGCAACGCCGCCTGGCGACTCATGCTAGCCAAATGCCATTACGCCCTCTTACGGTATTGACCTACACGCCTGGCAAACCCGGCGCCGCGAGCCGTCTGGTGGATGTCGGCGACGCACTGGTCGTGCCTGCGGCGCCGACGCCGCACGGTGTCTATCAAACCCGTCAACTGATTCCCAGCGCGCGTCTGTTGGGCTGGGCCCGCTCGGGTGCGCGCTTTGAACTGTCCCGCACGGGCGCGGCCCGCGTCTGGTCCGAAGGCCGGATGCAGGCTTCGGAGTGCCCGCGCGATCGCGCCAGCGCAGGCGCGGCCGAGTTGAACCAGGAAGACATCGCCTACCTGGAGGCCTACCTGTTGTCGCAGGGCCGCCGCTGGAGCGACGCGCACACCACCCATAGCGGTCATCCCTGATCATGCGCGATCCCATCGAATCGTTCCAGCGCGTGGCCGCCACGGATACGCGCCTGCGCATCCTGCATACCGAAGCCGCCACCTCGTTCGGCGGCCAGGAGTTCTGCATCTACAAGGAAATGATCGCCATGCGCGAGCGCGGCCATCATCTGGAAGCGGTTTGCCAGCCGGATGCAGAGCTGGGCAGGCGTCTGCGCGAGGCCGGTTTCACGGTGCATCTCGTCCCCATGGACGGCCCGCTCAATTTCGTGCGCTGCGTTGCCTTCGTGCGCCGGTTATTGCGCAGCGGCCGTTTCGACGTGGTCAATACGCACAGCCGGCGCGACACCGTCCTGGGCGCCATCGCGGCGCGGCTGGCCGGCACGCCGCTCATCGTGCGTACCCGCCATCTGGCCAAGCCCATCAATTCCCTCTACGCCTACACCTGGCTGGCGCACCGCGTCATCGCCGTCAGCCGCTACGTGCGCGGGCAATTGCTGGACGGCGGCGCCCGCCCGGGCGCTGTCGCCACCATCCATTCGCCGGTGGTGCTGCCGCAGGTGCACCCTGGCGTCTGCGTCAGGCGCGAACTCGGCTTGCCCGAGGACGCGCTGGTGGTCGGTTGCGTGGCCGTCATGCGACCGGACAAGGGCCATTGCGACCTGATCGACGCCTTCCATCGCATCGCCGCCACGTTTCCGAATGCCCATCTGGTGCTGGTGGGCGAAGGCCAGCCCATGGCTGGGCAGCTGCAGGCGCAGGCGGCGCAACTGGGCCTGGCGCCGCGGGTGCATTTCACCGGCCGCCGCGACGATATCGGCAATGTGCTGACGGCCTTCGATGTGTTCGCGTTGCCGACGCGGCGCGAGGCCTTGGGCACCGTTTTCATCGAGGCCGCGGCCATGGGGGTGCCGGTGGTGGGCGCCAACGTGGGCGGGGTGCCGGAAACCATGGAGGCCGGTGTGACCGGATTGCTGGTGCCGCCGAGCGATCCGGCGGCATTGGCCAGCGCGCTGGAAAGTTTGCTGGCCGATCCGGCGCTGCGCCGCCGCATGGGTGATGCGGGCCGTGAGCTGATCCGGGGCCAGGGCCGATTTTCCGCCGAACGCGCGGCTGCGCTGGTGGAACAGGCGTACGCCGGCTGGCTGGCGGAACTGCGGGGGGCTGCGCGCGCCGCCTGAGGCGGGCGGCGGCTCAGTGCCAGAGCAGGGCGTTCATGGCCTCGACCAGCCGGTCCCGGTAGCGCGGCAGCAGCGCCTGCACGCGCGCCTGGCGCTCTTTCCATTCCAACGATTCGGCGCCGGCGGCGATGCGCGGCGGCGCCCAGATCGGGTCGGGAAAATGGCGGTCGCCGCGCCAGCGCGGGATCACGTGCCAGTGCAGGTGCGGCACCATGTTGCCCAGCGAGGCCAGGTTGATCTTGTCCGGTCCCAGGACCGATTGCTGGGCTTCTTCCACCACGTACACGGCCCGCATCAGCAGGTCGCGGCCGTGGGTGGACAGGCTGGTCATTTCGGCCAGATGGCCGTTCCAGATTACCCGCGTGAAGCCCGGATAATCGGCGTCGGCGACCTCGATGATGCGCAGGTGCGGACCGCGCCACAGCAGCGTGCCGCCGTCTTCCTGGCACAGCGGACAGTTGGGGTCGCGTGCGCTCACGGCATCACCTTGCGGTACTGGATGAAGCCCGAGCGGTCGGCGATGCGGTCGTAGAGCTGAATCGCGGTGGCGTTGGTTTCATGGGTCAGCCAGTAAACGCGCGCGCAATTGGCGGCGGCCGCCTGCGCGTACACGTGCTCGATCAGCTTGCGGCCGGCGCCGGTGCCGCGCACGTCCGGGTCCACGTACAGGTCCTGCAGATAGCAATAGTCGCCTGCGGTCCAGGTGGAGCGGTGGAAGATCCAGTGCACCATGCCGACGGCCCGGCCGCTTTCGTACGCCAGCGCCGCGTGCATGGGTTCGGCGGGGTCCAGGAAGCGCGCCCAGGTGTTGCGCGTGACCGCGTCGTCGATGTTGACGCGATAGAACTCCTGGTAGCCCTTCCATAGCGGCAGCCAGGCTTCGAAGTCGGCGGCGACGATGGGACGGATTTCTGCGGTACTCATGGCTTGCGGCCTCCAGGCGGGATTCAGAGTTGATCTTCCATGGCTTCGACGATGTGTCGCAGCACTTGCAATCGAGCGTAGCGCTTGTCGTTGGCCGAAACCAGATGCCACGGCGCGTGCGCGACGTCGGTGCGCGTCAGCATTTCGTTGGTGGCGGCCGCGTAGTCCTTCCATTTGTCGCGGTTGCGCCAGTCGTCGGGCGTGATCTTGAAGTTCTTGAAGGGCGAATTCTCGCGCTCCTTGAAGCGCTCCAGCTGCACGTCGGGCGTGACCGCCAGCCAGAACTTCAGCACCAGCGCGCCGCTGGCGGCCAGTTGGCCCTCGAAGTCGTTGATCTCGGCATAGGCGCGGCGCCAGTTGGCCGGCGCGGTCAGCTTCTCGACGCGCTCGACCAGCACGCGGCCGTACCAGGAGCGATCGAAAATGGCGATGCGTCCATGGCGCGGCACGTGGCGCCAGAAGCGCCACAGATAGGGCCGGGCCAGTTCCTCGGTGGTGGGCGCGGCGATCGGCGTGATGTCGAACTGGCGCGCATCCAGCGCATGCGTCACGCGCCGGATCGCGCCTCCCTTGCCGGCCGCGTCCTGGCCCTCGAACACCAGCACCAGCGAGCGTTCCTGGAATTTCCTGGAACGGGCCGCGCGCGCCAGCCGCCCTTGCAGCAGGCCCAGTTCGGATTCGTAGTCGTCCTTTTCGGTCTTGGCGTTGTAGTCCAGGTCGCCCAGGCGGTCGACGATGCGCGTGGGGCTGGCATGCGCCACGAAGGCGGGCGGGATGCGCGGCACGCCGCGCTGGCGCATGGCAGCCAGCACCGCTTCGGCCGTACGCGCCGCGCGCATGTCCTCGTCGGCGCTGGGGATCACGACCCAGGGGGCGTGGCCGCTGTCCGTATGGTTCAGCACCACCTGGCCGGCGTTGCGGATGCGGTCGTATTTCTTGTAGACCTTGAGATCGACCGGGCTGACCTGCCAGGAGGTTTCAGGGCTGGCCAATAATCGCTCGGCACGCGCTTTCTGGGCCTGGGCCGACAGATGGAACCAGAGCTTGACGATCTGGACGCCCTCGGCCGCAAGCATGGCCTCGAAGCGGCGGATCGCGGCGGCCTGGGCTTCTATGCTGTTCTGGTCAGGCTTCTTGCGCGTGGCTTCGAGCACCAGCGGCGTATACCAGGAACCGAAGACGATGCCGGTGCTGCCCTTGGGCGGCAGATCGTGCCAGTAGCGCCAGAAGGGCGGACGCTCCAGCGCGGGGCCTTCGCGCGGTCCGTAGGCCAGCGTCTTGATATGGCGCGGATCCATCCATTCGTTCAGCAGGTTGACGGTGGCGCCCTTGCCGGCGCCGTCGATGCCGGCGATGACCACCAGCAGCGTCTTGTCCGCGTTCTGCAGGCGCTGGTATTGCGCGTTCAGCAAGGCGACGCGCAGCTTCGCTTCCAGCGGCTTGAATTCTTCCTTGGACAGGCTGGGGTCGGCTTCGGCTTCTGCAAACATGGGGGGATCCATCTGATCGGCAATTCTGCGATCAGCCGATCTTGCGGGATAAGCCCCAGGCGCGCAAGCCCGGATCGCGGCGCGGTCAGAGCGCGTCGACGGGGATCTTCAGGTAGCGCACGCCGTTGTCCTCGGCCGGCGGGAAGTGGCCGGCGCGGATGTTGACCTGGATGGCGGGCAGGATGAGGGTGGGCATGGAGAGCGTGGCGTCGCGCCGGGTGCGCATGTCCACGAATGCGTCTTCGCCTATGCCGTCGCGCACGTGGATGTTGGCGCGGCGCTGTTCGGCCACCGTGGTCTGCCAGGAGGCTTCGCGCCCGGCGGGCGGGTAGTCGTGGCACATGTACAGCCGGGTTTCGGCGGGCAGGCTCAGCAGGCGCTGGATGGAATGGTAGAGCTGATGGGCGTCGCCGCCGGGGAAGTCGCAGCGCGCCGTGCCCACGTCCGGCATGAACAGCGTGTCGCCGACGAAGGCGGCATCGCCGATCAGATAGGCCATGTCGGCCGGCGTGTGGCCGGGCACGTGGATGGCCTGCGCCGTCAGCGCGCCGATGCGGAAGGTCTCGCCGTCCTTGAACAGATGGCCGAACTGCGAGCCGTCCAGCTGGAACTCCGGCTCCAGGTTGAAGATCTTCTTGAAGACGCCCTGCACGGTCTGGATGCTTTGGCCGATAGCGATGACTCCGCCAAGCTGGCGCTGCAGGTAGGGCGCGGCCGACAGGTGGTCGGCATGGGCATGGGTTTCCAGCAGCCATTCCGTCTTCAGGCCGTGCTGGCGCACGTAGTCGGCCACGCGGTCGGCGCTGGCGGTGCTGCTGCGGCCGGACTTGGGATCGTAGTCCAGCACCGAGTCGATGATGGCGCAGGCGCCGCCTGGCGCGGGCTCATGCACCACATAGGTGACGGTGGCGGTGACGGTGTCGAAGAAGGCCTGGATCTGGGGAGACATGGACGCTCGCGTCGCAGCGAGTGGCTGCATCAGGAAACAATATATGTATTTCAATAATATTGTTGAATATTATATTAGTCAATATAATGATCAAATCCTACCCAGCAGATTGATGCGCATCAAATGAATCATGTCCTGACCGAGTGCGAAGCCGCCGCCCTGCGCGAATCCGCCTCCCAAGCTTGCGCCTTGCTCAAGGCGCTGGCCAATGAAGACCGCCTGCTGCTGCTGTGCCAACTGGTCCAGAACGAGCGCAATGTGAGCGAGCTCGAATCGCTGACCGGCATCCGCCAGCCCACCTTGTCCCAGCAGCTGGGCGTACTGCGCGACGAAGGGCTGGTCGCGACCCGGCGCGAGGGCAAGTACGTCTATTACCAGATGGCCAGCTTCGAGGTCAGCCAGGTGATGAAGACCTTATCCAGTTTGTACTGCGGCCGGACCATGGAGTCACTGGAGTCACTGAAATGAGCATTGCCTGGACCTCCTTCACTCCTGTATCCGCCGGCGCGGGCGGCTTGCTCATCGGCGCCGCGGCCGTGCTGCTGATGGCGGGTGCGGGCCGCATCGCCGGCATCAGCGGCATCCTGGGCGGGCTGCTGCCTCCCGAGCGCGGCGGCATGTGGCGCGTGGCCTTCCTGATCGGCCTGTTCGCCGCGCCATGGCTGTACCGCCTGGGCAGCGCCTTGCCGCCCGTCGTGGTCGAAGCCAGCACGACGCGCCTGATCGTGGCGGGCCTGCTGGTGGGCATCGGCACCCGTTACGCCTCGGGCTGCACCAGCGGCCATGGGGTCTGCGGCGTGTCGCGCGGATCGCGCCGCTCGCTGACCGCCACCGCCCTGTTCATGGCTGCCGGCTTTGTCGTGGTCTATGCCACGCGCCATCTGGGAGGACTCTGACATGGTTGCGCTGATCGCTTTCGCGTCAGGCCTGGTATTCGGGCTGGGCCTGATCATTTCCGGCATGGCCAACCCGGCCAAGGTGCTGGGCTTTCTGGATATCGGCGGCGCCTGGGACCCGTCGCTGGCCTTCGTCATGGGCGGCGGCGTGCTGGTCACGGCGGTGGGCTTCGCTTTCCTGCGCCGCCGCCGCGCCAGCCTGTCGGGCGAACCCCTGCGCTGGCCCACGGCCACGCGCGTGGACCTGCGCCTGGCCGCGGGCAGCCTGGCGTTTGGCGCGGGCTGGGGGCTGGCCGGCTTCTGCCCGGGGCCGGCGCTGGTGGCGGCATCCGCCGGCGTGTCCGAGGCCCTGATCTTCGTGGCCGCCATGGTTGCCGGCATGGCAATATTTTCAGTCCTGGAAAAATTCAAAAGCCGGTAGACCGGCAAGGAGACAAGCATGCCGATAGCAGAGGCGCAGCGCGATTTCGATGTGGTGGTGGTGGGCGGCGGATCGGCGGGCATAGGCGTCACCGCCAGCCTGCTGCGCCGCCGCCCGGACCTGCGCATCGGCGTGATCGAACCCAGCGACAAGCACTACTACCAGCCGGCCTGGACGCTGGTAGGCGGAGGCGCCTTCGACGTCGCCAAGACCGTGCGCCCGACCCGCGAAGTCATGCCCAGGCGCGCCACCTGGCTGCAGGCGGCCGCGGCTGGCTTCGAACCCGAGGCCAACCGCGTGCTGCTGTCCGACGGCCGGGCGGTGAGCTACCAGCAGCTGATCGTCTGCCCCGGCCTGCGCCTGGCCTGGGACAAGATCGAGGGCCTGGCCGACACGCTGGGCAAGAATGGCGTCAGTTCCAACTACCGCTACGACCTGGCGCCCTATACCTGGGAACTGGTGCGCGGGTTGAAGGGCGGGCAGGCGCTGTTCACGCAGCCGGCCATGCCCATCAAATGCGCCGGCGCGCCGCAAAAGGCCATGTACCTGGCCTGCGACCACTGGAAGCGCACCGGCGTGCTGGACCGCATCGACGTGGAGTTCGACCTGGCCGGCGCGGCGCTGTTCGGCGTCCCCACGTTTGTTCCGCCGCTGATGCGCTATGTCGAAAGCTACGGCATCGCGCTGGCCTTCAACTCGGCGCTGGTGGCGGTGGACGGCGCGGCACGCAAGGCCTGGTTCGATCTCAAGGACGCCGACGGCGCGGTGACGCGCGTGGAAAAGTCCTTCGACATGCTGCACGCGGTGCCGCCGCAGGTGCCGCATGACTTCCTGAAGAACAGCCCGCTGGCTGACGCCGCCGGCTGGTGCGAAGTGGATCCGTCCACGCTGCTGCACGTGCGCCACGGCAACGTATTCGGACTGGGTGACGGCATCTGCACCAGCAATGCCAAGACCGCCGCGGCCGCGCGCAAGCAGATCGTCACGGTGGCCGAAAACTTGCTGGCGCTGCGCGAGGGCTACGCCATGCCCGTCAAGTACGACGGCTACGGCTCCTGCCCGCTGACGGTGGAGCGCGGCCGCATCGTGCTGGCCGAGTTCGGCTACGGCGGCAAGCTGCTGCCCACCTTCCCGCTGGACCCGACCGTGCCGCGCAAGAGCGCCTGGTTCCTCAAGGCCACGATGCTGCCCTGGATCTACTGGAACGGCATGCTCAAGGGCCGCGAATGGCTGGCCCGCCCGCTGGGTAACTGAGCGTCTCCATGATCGATACGGTGTTGGCCGCCAGCGCGGCGCTGGGGGCGTGCGTGGGCCTGATACTCGGGCTGACCGGCGCGGGCGGCGCCATCATGGCGGTGCCTCTGCTGGTCTTCGGCCTGCACCTGCAGGTGTCGCAGGCCGCGCCCATCGCCCTGTTGGCGGTGGGGCTGTCGGCCGCCCTGGGCGCGGTGCTTGGCCTGCGCAAAGGGCAGGTGCGCTATCGCGCGGCGGGCTTCATGGCCGTTACCGGCATCCTGGTGTCGCCGCTGGGTCTGTGGGCGGCGCGGCGTTTGCCCAATGCGCCGCTGGCCATCATCTTCGCCGGCGTGCTGGGCATGGTGGCTTGGCGCATGTGGAACCAAGGCAACAAGCCGGCGGCGCAGGCCGCGCCGCGCACGCCGCCCTGCCAGCTCAACGCCAGCACCGGCCGGCTGCGCTGGACCGCGCCCTGCGCGCGCGCCTTGACGGGTGCGGGGCTGATCGCGGGATTCCTGTCCGGCCTCTTGGGCGTGGGGGGCGGCTTCGTCATCGTGCCCGCGCTGCGGCGCGCTACCGACCTGACCATGCAGGCCATCGTCGGCACGTCGCTGGCCGTGATCGCGCTGGTGTCCGCCAGCGGCGTCGTGGCCGCGGCGGCGGGCGGGCATCTGGACTGGCGTATCGCCGCGCCTTTCACGGCGGCGGCGGTGCTGGGCATGCTGGGCGGGCGCAAGGTGGCCGACCGGTTTCCCCCGCGCCGCCTGCAGCAGAGCTTTGCGCTGTTCGCGGGCCTGGTGGCCGTGGCGATGCTGGTGAAGGGCGTGCTGGCGCTGCTCGCGGCCGCATGAGGCCGCGAGCCCGCGTCGCTTACTCGTAGGTGCGGATATCGTCGATGACCTTGCCGTCGTTCGGCAGGCCATCCGCATCCACCCATTCCACGTCGCTGCGCAGCTTGGTCACGTCGCGCACCGATTCGGCGATGCGCTTGCCCAGCTCTTCGCTGCGTACCCGCGATTCCACTTTGAGCACCATGCGGTCGGACCCCGTGCTGCCGCTGATCACCAGCCGCGCGCGCAGGATCTCGGGATGGCGGCGCGCCACGTCGGCCACCTGCGACGGATGCACGAACATGCCGCGCACCTTGGTGGTCTGGTCCGCGCGCCCCATCCAGCCCTTGATGCGGGTGTTGGTGCGCCCGCAGGGCGAAATACCGGGCATGACGGCGGACAGGTCGCCGGTGCCGAAGCGCACCAGCGGATAGTCCGGATTCAAGGTGGTGACCACGACCTCGCCGACTTCGCCGTCCGGCACGGGTTCGCCGGTGCCGGGGCGCACGATTTCGACAATGATGTCCTCGCCCAGAACCAGGCCTTCACGGGCCGGGGTTTCAAACGCGACCATGCCCAGGTCGGCGCTGCCGTAGGCCTGGTAGCCGTCGATGCCACGCGCGGCCAGCCAGTCGCGCAGCGACGGCGGAAAGGCTTCGCCGGACACCAGCGCGCGGCGCAGCGAATCCAGCTTCACGCCCAGCTCGTCGGCTTTTTCAAGGATGATCTTGAGGAAGCTGGGCGTGCCGGTATAGCCGGTGGGCGCCAGGTCCTGGATCGCGCGCACTTGCTGTTCTGTCTGGCCAGTGCCGCCGGGAAACACGGTGCAGCCCACGGCATGCGCCGCGGTTTCCATCATGGAGCCGGCGGGGGTGAAGTGATACGAAAAGCAGTTGTAGGCCAGCTCGCCGGCGCGGAATCCCGCGGCGTGCAGAGCCCGGGCGAAGCGCCAGTAATCGCTGCGCGCGCTTTCCGGCTCGTAGATGGGACCGGGGGACGCGAACACCCGCATCGCCTCGCCCCAGCCGATGGCGGAGAAGCCACCGAAGGCTTTCTGCGGTCCGGCAGGCGCGGCCGCGTCGGCGCGGCTGTGCTGCTGGCGTTCCAGCAGTTCGTGCTTGCGCAGCACCGGCAGGCCCGCGAGGGCCGCGCGCGACGTGATGGCGGCGGGGTCGATGCCGCGCAGCTGCTCGGCGATGGCGGGCGCGCGCGCAATGGCCCGCGCGATCGCGCCGGGCAGGGCGGCCATCAGCTCGCGCTCGCGTTGCTCGGGCGCTCTGGTTTCGAGAACATCAAAAAACTGGGACATGGGATCACACCCTCTCGTATGCCAGGGATCACGCCAGCCAGCGCTTGCGCCGGCGGTAGAACTTGTTGTCGCGGAAACTCTTGCGTTCGCCGCTGGAGATGCCCAGATAGAACTCCTTCACGTCCTCGTTCTGGGCCAGGTCGGCCGCCGCGCCGTCCATCATCACGCGGCCGTTTTCCAGGATGTAGCCGTAGTCGGCGTAGCGCAGCGCAATGTTGGTGTTCTGCTCGGCGAGCAAAAAGCTGACACGCTCGCGCTGGTTCAGGTCGCGCACGATCTCGAAGATTTCCTCGACGATCTGCGGCGCCAGGCCCATGGAGGGCTCGTCCAGCAAGATCATGTTCGGGTTGGCCATCAGTGCGCGGCCGATCGCGGTCATCTGCTGTTCGCCGCCCGAGGTGTAGCCGGATTGGCTGGCGCGGCGCTGCTTCAGGCGCGGAAAATACTGGTAGACGCGGTCCAGCGCCGCCGCGGTGTCGGCGCGGCTCATGCTGCGCGTATAGGCGCCGGTCAGCAGATTTTCCTCGATGGTCAGGTGGGCAAAACAATGCCGGCCCTCCATCACCTGCACCACACCGCGCTTGACCAATTCCGCCGGCGACAGCTTCTCGATGCGCTGGTCGCGGTATTGGATGTGGCCCTTGGTGACGTCGCCGCGCTCGCCCTTGAGCAAGTTTGAGATGGCGCGCAACGTGGTGGTCTTGCCCGCGCCGTTGGCGCCCAGCAAGGCCACGATCTTGCCTTCCGGCACTTGCAGGGAAACGCCCTTGAGCACCAGGATCACGTGGTTGTAGATCACCTCGATGCCGTTCACGTCGAGCAGCACCTTGGGGGTGTCTGCGGGTACTGCGGAAGTCGTTGCAGCGGTCATGGCTGTTCCTGCGGCTTGGTGGCCGCCGGCCCCTTATGCAGGACCGGCGGCCGGTTCACATCAGTTCTCGCAAGTGCGGGGCGTGATGTTCTTTTCTTTCGCGTACTTCGCTGCGCTTTCCTTGACCATCGGGTCCAGGATGGTCTTGTCGGCCTGGTACCAGTCGGAGGCGACCTTGAACTTCGCGCCGTCCCACTGCACGATGCGGGCCCAGTCGTCGCCCTTGTGGTTGCTGCAAGAGGTCTTGACCGGACGCATGATCTGGCCGAAGCCCAGCTTGTCCAGCTTCTCCTGCGTCAGGTCCAGGTTCTCGAAGCCCCAGCGCACCTGGTCCGGCGTCAGCGCCTTGCCCTTGCCGAACTTTTCCTGCGCGGTGCGGATCGCTTCCACCTGCAGCATCGAGATCATCATGCCGCGGGTATGGGCGATGGTGCCCAGCGTGGTCTTGCCGGTCTTGTCCGAACCCTGGCCCTTGTCGTAGACGAACTTCTTCAGGTCGTCGTAGACCTTGTCGTGTTCGGCGCCGCTGTTGTGGATGGTGATGGCGTTGTAGCCCTTGGCGACATCGCCCAGGTCCTTCACGTCGCCTTCCGAGCCGGCCCACCAGATGGCGTACATCTTGTCGCGCGGATAGCCGCTGGCCTGGGCTTCGCGGATGGCGGTCGGCGTCATGATGCCGGCGCTCCACAGCAGCACGTAGTTGGGGCGCGCCTGGCGGATCTGCAGCCAGGTGGACTTCTGTTCCACGCCGGGGGCGGTCACGGGATAGAGCACCAGCTCGAAGCCTTCCTTGGCCGCGCGCTTCTGCAACAGGGGGATCGGCTCCTTGCCGTACGGCGAGTCGTGGTAGACCAGGGCGATCTTCTTGCCCTTGAGCTTGTCCATGCCGCCTTCTTTCTTGGCGATGTCCTGGATCATCACGTCGGCCGCGGTCCAGTAGGTGCCCAGCAGCGGGAAGTTCCACTCGAACACGCTGCCGTCGACCGACTGCGACAGGCCGTAGCCCATCGTTTCGACCGGCACCTTGTCGACCATGGCCTTGTCGCTGACGGCGAAGGTGATGCCGGTGGACTGGGTGTCGAAGCCCGATGCCCCGGTTCCCTTGCCCTTCAGGCGCTCGTAGCATTCCACGCCGCGGTCGGTGGCGTAGGCGGTTTCGCACTCTTCGTACGTGATCTTGACGCCGTTGACGCCGCCATCGCGTTCGTTGACCAGCTTCAGGTAGTCCAGCTTGCCGTCGGCCCAGGGAATGCCCAGGGGCGCGAAGGACCCGGTGCGATACACCAGCAACGGAACGAACTGCTCTTCCGCCGCCATTGCCGGCGTGGCCACGGCGCCTGCGGCGCCGGCTGCGGCCATCAAAGCTGCCGCCAACTTCAGGTTAAGACGCTTCATCTCCATTTACCTCCTGCGTGGTGTTTGGGTCAGTAAACCCTGGGACACCGGGATTGGCCCGGTCTTGAGCCGGGTATTCAGGGCGGGTCCGCCGCGCTTGTGCCGCCGCGGACCGCGGAAATCAATGCGAAATCAATGCGGGAACGGCCAGATGCGCAGCTTTTCCTTGCCGATGCTCCACAGCCTGGCCAGTCCGTGCGGTTCGGCGATCAGGAAGAACACGATCAGCGCGCCGAACACCATGTGTTCGATGTGCGCCGCCGTGTCCACCGACAGCGGGATGCCCAGCGCGTGCGGGATGTTGGACAGCGCCACCGGCACCAGCACGATGAACGCCGCACCGAAGAAGCTGCCGATGATCGAACCCAGCCCGCCGATGATGACCATGAACAGCAGCTGGAACGAACGCGTCAGGTCGAACGCCAGCGGTTCCCATGAACCCAGGTGGATGTAGCCCCACAAGGCCCCGGCCACGCCGACGATGAACGAGCTGACCGCGAAGGCCGTGAGCTTGGCGTACATGGGGCGGATGCCGATGACGGAGGCCGCCACGTCCATGTCGCGGATCGCCATCCACTGGCGGCCGATGGCGCCGCGCACCAGGTTCTTGGCCAACAGGCTGAAGATGACGACCAGGATCAGCACGAACAGGTACTTTTCCAGCGCGCTCTGCACCGGCAGGCCGAAGGCCGTCAGCGGCGGCACCGAGACGTTGCCGGACGACGAGTAGTTGGTGAAGAAGGGAATGCGCAGGAACGCCCAGTCCACGAAGAACTGCGCGGCCAGCGTCGCCACCGCCAGGTACAGGCCGCGGATGCGCAGGCTGGGTATGCCGAAGATCACGCCCACGATGGTGGCGAAGAAGCCGCCCAGCAGGATCTGGACGACCAGCGGCATGCCGGGAAAGCGAACGCCGAAGTTCCAGGCCGCATAGGCGCCCACCGCCATGAAGGCGCCGGTGCCTAGCGAGATCTGGCCGCAATAGCCCACCAGGATGTTCAGGCCCACGGCGGCGAGCGCCAGGATCAGGAACGGGATCAGGATGGCGCGCAGCAGGTAGTCGCTGGCCATGGCCGGGATGGCGACGAACGCCACCGCCAGCAGCAGCCAGATGAAGATGCGGTCCTGGCGGATCGGGAAGATCTGCTGGTCAGCGCGATAGCTGGTCTTGAACTGGCCGTTTTCGCGATAGAACATGTTTTTATCCTAGAGGGCCTTTGGGCTCAGACACGGTCGATGATCTTCTCGCCGAACAGCCCTTGCGGACGGAACAGCAGGAACACCAGCGCCAGCACATAGGCGAACCAGGTTTCGATACCGCCGCCCACCAGCGACCCCAAATAGACCTCGGACAGCTTTTCGCCCACGCCGATGATCAGGCCGCCCAGGATGGCGCCCGGCACCGAGGTCAGGCCGCCCAGGATCACCACCGGCAGGGCCCGCAGCGCCGCGGTGGACAGCGTGAACTGCACGCCGAACTTCGAGCCCCAGATGATCCCGGCCACCAGCGCGACCAGCCCGGCCACGCTCCAGACGATCACCCAGATGCGGTTCAACGGAATGCCGATGGACTGCGCGGCCTGGTGATCGTCGGCCACCGCGCGCAGGGCGCGGCCGGTCGAGGTGTACTGGAAGAACAGCGCCAGCGCGGCCACCAGCAGGGCGGCGATCACCGCTGCGGTAAGGTCTTCCAGGTTGATCAGCAATCCGCCCTCGAAGACCGAGTCCAGGATCATCAGCGGATCCTTGGGCATGCCGACGTTGATGGAATACACCGAGCTGCCGAAAGTGATCTGGCCCAGGCCATCCAGGAAGTAGCTGATGCCCAGCGTGGCCATCAGCAGGGTGGTGGCTTCCTGGTTGACCAGGTGGCGCAGCACGAAGCGTTCGATGGCGACCGCCAGCAGGAACATCACGATGGCGCTGACGATGAATGCCAGCACGTTGGCCAGGATCATGTTGTCAAAGCCGAACCAGCGCGGCAGCCACTCCGAGAAGCGGGCCATGGACAGCGCGGCGACCAGCACCATCGCGCCCTGCGCGAAGTTGAAGACGCCGGACGCCTTGAAGATCAGCACAAAGCCCAGGCCGATCAGGGCATACAGCATGCCGCTCATCAGGCCGCCGAGTAAGGTCTCTAGAAAAAATCCCATGTCTGTCCGCCTTAGTGCGATACGCCGAGGTAAGCTCGGATGACGTCTTCGTTGGCACGGACCTCGTCCGGCTTGCCGTCGCCGATCTTCTTGCCGTAGTCCAGCACCACGACGCGGTCCGAGATATCCATGACCACGCCCATGTCGTGCTCGATCAGCACGATGGTGGTGCCGAACTCGTCGTTCACATCCAGGATGAAGCGGCTCATGTCCTGCTTCTCTTCGATGTTCATGCCGGCCATGGGCTCGTCCAGCAGCAGCAGGCGCGGCTCCATCGCCAGCGCGCGGCCCAGGTCCACGCGTTTTTGCAGGCCGTAGGGCAGCCGGCCCACGGGCGTCTTGCGGTAGGCCTGGATTTCCAGGAAGTCGACGATGTTCTCGACGAATTCGCGGTGCTTGATCTCTTCGCGCTCGGCCGGCCCCAGGCGGAAGGCCTGGGCCAGCAGCCCGCACTTCATGCGCAGGTTGCGGCCGGTCATGATGTTGTCCAGCACGCTCATGCCCTTGAACAGGGCCAGGTTCTGGAACGTGCGCGCGATGCCCATTTCAGCGGCGCGGCGCGGATTCATGCGCGAGAAGCGTTCGCCGCGGAATTCGATGCCGCCCTGCTGCGGCGTGTAGACGCCGTTGATGACGTTGAGCATCGAGCTCTTGCCGGCGCCGTTGGGGCCGATGATGGCGCGGATCTCGTGTTCGCGCACGTTGAAGGATATGTCCGTCAGCGCCTTCACGCCGCCGAAGGACAGCGAGATGTTCTGCATGTCCAGCATGACGTCGCCGATACGCTGGTCGCGGTCGTTGTTGCTCATGATCTCTACGCGGCCTTGGCAGTAATGGCGGGAAACGTCTTGACCGGGCGGATCTTCAGATCCGCCGAGATCTTGCCGGTGCGTCCGTCTTCGAATTTCACTTCGGTCTCGATGAACTGCGACTGCTTGCCACCAAAGAGCGCGTCGATCAGCACGCCGTACTTCTGCGCGATGAAGGCGCGGCGCACCTTGCGCGTGCGGGTCAGTTCGTCGTCGTCCGGATCCAGTTCCTTGTGCAGGATCAGGAAGCGGCTGATCTGCGAGGCCGACAGCTTGGGATCGGTGGCCAGGTCGGCGTTGACCTGTTCCACGCATTCGGCGATCAGCTGGTAGACCTCGTCCTTGGACGCCAGGTCGGTGTAGCCGGCATAGGGCATGCCGCGGCGTTCGGCCCAGTTGCCCACGGCTTCCAGGTCGATGTTGATGAAGGCGCACACGTCGTCGCGGTTGGCGCCGAAGGCGACCGCTTCCTTGATGTGCTGGAAGAACTTGAGCTTGTTCTCGATGTACTTGGGCGCGAACAGGGCGCCGTTGGCGAGCTTGCCCACGTCCTTGGCGCGGTCGATGATCTTCAACTGGCCGTCGGTGTCCAGATAGCCCGCGTCGCCCGTATGGAACCAGCCGTCGGCGCTGCGCGCTTCGGCGGTGGCTTCGGGGTTGCGGTAGTACTCCTTGAAGAGCCCGGGGCTCTTGACCAGGATCTCGCCGTTGTCGGCCACGCGGATCTCCACGCCTTCGACGGGCGGGCCCACGGTGTCGTCGCGTACCTGGCCGTCGGGCTGCACGCAGACGAAGACCGAGGTTTCGGTGGAGCCGTAGAGCTGCTTGAGGTTGATGCCGATGGAGCGGTAGAACACGAACAGGTCGGGGCCGATGGCCTCGCCCGCGGTATAGGCCACGCGCACCCGGCTCATGCCCAGCGCGTTGCGCAGCGGACCGTAGATCATCATGTTGCCCAGCGCGTAGCGCAGACGGTCCCAGGCGCCGACCTGCTCGCCGTCCAGGATCTTGGCGCCCACGCGGCGCGCGAGCTTCATGCAGGCCGCGAACAGCTTGCGTTTGATCAGTCCCGCGTCTTCCATGCGGATCATCACGTGTGTCAGCAGGCCTTCCAGCACGCGCGGCGGCGCGAAGTAATAGGTGGGGCCGATGTCGCGCATGTCGATCGACACGGTGTCGGGCGATTCAGGATGGTTCACGGTAAAGCCCGTTACCAGCAGCTGCGTGTACGAGAACATGTTCTGGCCGATCCAGGCGGGCGGCAGATAGGCCAGCACGTCTTCCTGGTCGGTCAGCTTTTCCATATCGGACACGGCGCGCGCGCGGTCGATCAGGGCATGGTGCGTGAGCACCACGCCCTTGGGCTTGCCGGTGGTGCCGGAGGTGTAGAACATGGCGGCCGGATCATGCGGCTGCACGGCTGCGACGGCCTGGTCGAAGAAGCCGGGATGCTGTTTGGCGTACTCGCGGCCCAGCTCTTCCAGCTGTTCATACGAGCGCAGCATCGGGTCGGTGTAATGGCGCAGGCCGCGCGGATCGTCATACACCACGTGCTTGAGCGCGGGACATTGCTCGTGGACTTCGAGCATCTTGTCGACCTGTTCCTGATCTTCGACGATGGCCACGCTGATCTCGGCGTCCTGCAGCACGTAGACCATTTCCTGCGCCACGGCATCCTGGTAGAGCGGAACCGGTATCGCACCGAGCGACTGCGCAGCCATCATGGCCATGTACAGGCGCGGGCGGTTTTCGCCGATCACGGCCACGTGCATGCCGGGTTTGATGCCCAATGCGGCCAAGCCATGCGCGACGTGCCGGACATGCTCCGCCACTTCGGACCACGTGAGGGTTTGCCAGATCCCCAGATCTTTTTCGCGTATGGCGGGCCGCGACCCACGAACGCTGGCATGCGTGAACAGCAGCGCCGGAAAGGTATCCAGCGCCGCCGGCATCTGTGCAGATGCGGGCGGTGTATGTGCCACGATGTCTCCTCCGGTTTGGGCGCATCGGGCCGGGAGTCCGCGAGAGCGGCGGCGGCGATGAGGCGCTTGACCAGTTGGTTTTAGATTTACGGCAGGAGTTAAGGTATAAGGTTGGGTTGCTACCAACTGTCACCATCGCGACATTCAAGGAACTTTTAGGGTATTCCCGATGCAGCTATCCGACTCCCTGCAACTCGCCGCCGCCTGGTTTCGCGTGCTCAGCCGCGATCAGCAAGAGCGCGTCGAGCGGGACCTTACCGTGCAGCAGGTGGTTGCCGGGTCGATCATAGAGCGCAAAGGTGAACTCGCCCAGGCTTGGATAGGAGTGCTGGCAGGGTTGGTCAAGGTTTCGGTGGGCAATGCGGAAGGCAAGGTGGCTTCGCTGACCGGCGTGCCTGCGGGCGGCTGGATCGGCGAGGGTTCGCTGCTCAAGCGCGAGATCCGCAAGTACGACATCGTTGCGCTGCGGGATTCGGTGGTGGCGCGTTTGCCGGCCACCACGTTCGACTGGCTGCTGGACAGCAGCATCCCATTCAACCGCTATCTGCTCCACCAATTGAACGAGCGCGTGGCGCAGTTCATCGGCAAGGCGGAGTACGACCGTTTGCTGGACCCGGATGCGCGCGTGGCCCGCTGCCTGGCCGAACTCTTCAACCCTTTGCTGTATCCCGGCATGGGCATGCGCCTGGCGATTACGCAGGAAGAAGTCGGCTATCTGGCCCGGGTGTCGCGCCAGCGCGCCAACCAGGCGCTGCGCAAGCTGGAAGAGGCGGGCCTGCTGAACGTGGAATACGGCGCTGTCCGGGTGCTGGACCTGGACGGTCTGAAACAATACGGGTCGGACCGTGCCGCGGCCGAGGGGGAGCCGGCATAGGCGCCGGCGGTTTTGCTAGAAATAGTTGTTGACGATAAATCGTGCGCTATTTAATATTGCACAATGAAATCTCGATCCAAAGCCAAGGCTGCATTCAATCCGCTGCTGCTGGACAGCCAGCTGTGCTTCGCCCTGTACTCGACTTCGCTGGCGATGAACAAGGTGTACCGCAAGCTGCTGCGCGGGCTGGATCTGACCTATCCGCAGTACCTGGTGATGCTCGTGCTGTGGGAAGGCGACGAGATTACGGTGACGGATATCGGCGAGCGCCTGTTCCTGGATTCGGCCACGCTGACGCCGCTGCTCAAGCGCCTGGAAGCGGCGGGCCTGGTGACGCGCAAGCGCGCCGTGGAAGACGAGCGCCAGGTGATCGTCGGGCTGACCCGCCAGGGCCGCGAACTGCGCGCGCAGGCCGAGGCCGTGCCGCACTCGATCGCGGGCGCCGCGCAGTGTTCGCTGGAAGAGGCGCAAGGTATGATGAAAACGCTGCATGCGCTGCGGGAGAAGCTGAGCGCAAGTCTTTGAAGTAGCGGGCCAGGCCCGCTACTGTTAGGTTAAATAAATAGTGCGCTATTTAATATTGCGCTATTTAAATAGTAAGGGTCGCAGCGGGATGTTCCCGCCAGGCCTGGCAGTTCAACCCCCACTTCCCTACAAGGAAACGCATCATGTCTATCGAAAAAGTGCTGTACCGCGCCCATGCGCACGTTACCGGCGGCCGTGAAGGAACGGGCGCGACGGACGACGGCAACCTGAACGTCAAGCTGACCACGCCGAAGGAACTGGGCGGCGCGGGCGCGGCCGGCACCAATCCGGAACAGCTGTTCGCCGTGGGCTATTCGGCCTGCTTCATGGGCGCCATGAAATTCGTCGCCGGCCGCGACAAGATCGCCATGCCGTCGAATGCGACGATCGACGGCGCTGTTGGCATCGGTCCTATTCCTACGGGGTTCGGGATCGAAGTCGAATTGAAGATTTCGTTGCCGGGGATGGAGCGGGCCGAGGCAGAGAAGCTGGTCGCCGCGGCGCATATCGTTTGCCCTTATTCGAATGCTACGCGGGGCAATATTGATGTGACGTTGACGATTGTTTGATCGTTGATGGGTTGTTGATGTTCTGGTGGCGGGCGGTCTTGTTCGTAGGCCGCCCGTCGTCGCGTGCGGCGTGGCGGCTCGCGCCCACGATTGCGGTCCGGAGCGTTCGCTCCGGACTGCCCCTTCGTCATCCTCGTCCAGGCCTTCGGCCTTCCCTTCGGATTCCCTCGGGCGCATCGAGGTTGCGAGCCGCCACGCCGCCCGCGCCGACGGGCTACGTGCGTCTTGGGTCGCTGCGCTGTTAGATCCGTGGTCAGTGCCGAGTCTTGTGCTGCCCGTACTTTACGGCCGCGCGGGCGGCCGTAAAGTACATACGCGATTATTTTAATTTCGATGGTAGTCGCTGGCGCGAATGCAGGCAGCGACTTTCTGATGGCATCACCGTCCTGGGGGTGGGGCGGTGATGGGCGGCGCGCGATGGGCCGTGGCTTGCGCATGCAGAGTGTCTCGCGCGCGCCGCCCATCCGGCATCGGAGTTGAAATGCAGATGCTGGGCTGGGCTGGGCTGAATAGACGTGATGCCGCAGCCACTGCGCGCAGCGCCATCACGCGACGCAAGAAACCGCGTAAGCCCCAAGAGGCCGCCCGCGCGGCCGGCCTGGGGCGGGCCCCGCAAGACCCGCCACCACACCCCGATGCGGAAAAAAACGCCAAGCACACAGCTCGCTCCAGCGTCCGTGAAGATTCAGACAGTGCAGCCTGCCGCGTCGGGGACTCGCGTAGCGCGGGGCGTCGATAAGCCCGAGGGAATCCGAAGGAACCGCCGCAGGCGGTGACGAGGATGAGGATGGGGTAGTCCGGAGCGAAGGCTCCGGACCGCAATCGTTGCCCCGCGCTACGCGAGTCCCCGACGTGGCAGGCGTCTCAAGAACTCAACACTGAAGCCCTCAATGCGACCCACCAAGATAAGCCGCCACAACAGCCGGATCATGCTTCAACTTATCCGCACTCCCATGCACCGAAATCCGCCCGTTCTCCAACACATACCCATAATCCGCCACATTCAATGCAGCAGCAGCAAACTGCTCCACCAGCAGCATCGTCACCCCTTCATCCTTGAGCCGCGCAATGATCCGGAACACTTCTTCCACCAGGATCGGCGCCAGCCCCATTGAAGGCTCGTCCAGCAGCACCAGTTCCGGATTCAGCATCACCGCGCGCGCCATGGCCAGCATCTGCTGCTCGCCTCCAGACAGCGTGCCGGCCAACTGATCGCGTCGCTCCTTCAGGCGCGGAAACAGATCCATGGCCCGGCCCAGGTCGGACTGCACGTCGCCCTTGGGACGGCTGCCCGTCAGGCGCGGGAAAGCGCCCAGCAGCAGGTTGTCGGTGACCGACAGCGTTGGGAACACGCGCCGGCCCTCGGGTGAGTGCGCCAGGCCCAGCCGCGCGATGCGGTGGGACTCCAGGCCGTCGATGCGCTTGCCGCTCAGCGTGACCTCGCCCGCGGTGGGGCGGATCATGCCGGACAGCGCCCGCATCGTGGTGGTCTTGCCGGCGCCGTTGGAGCCGATCAGCGTCACCACCTTGGCCTTCGGCACTTCCATGCTGATGCCGTGCAGCACCTTCACCTTGCCGTAGCCCGCTTCCAGATTCTTGATCGATAGCATCTTGTTGTCCCCTTGGCGTCAGGCGGGCGCGCCGCCCAGATACGCCTCGATGACCTTGGCGTTGCTTTGCACTTCGTTGGGCAGGCCCTCGGCGATCTTCTGGCCGAAGTCCAGCACCGACACGGTGTCGCAGACTCCCATCACCACGTCCATGTGGTGTTCGATGAGGATCAGCGTGATGCCGTGGTCGCGCACCTTGCGGATGATGGCCAGCAGTTCGACGATGTCGGGCGCGGTCAGGCCGGCCGCGGGTTCGTCCAGCAACAGCAGTTGCGGGTCCAGCGCCAGCGCGCGGGCGATTTCCAGGAGGCGCTGTTTGCCGTAGGGCAGATTGCGCGCCTCTTCGCTGGCCAGGGACTCCAGGCCCACGAATTCCAGCAGCGCCATGGCGCGGGCGCGGGCGCCCTGTTCCTCGCCTTTCCACTTGGACGTGCGCAGCGCGATGCCGGCCAGGCCCGTGGTGAAGGTGTGGTGCAGGCCGACCAGCACGTTTTCCAGCGCCGTCATTTCGCCGAACAGCTGCACGTTTTGGAAGGTGCGCGCGATACCGGTTTCGGCAATGTCGGCCGGTGTCATGCCGACCAGCGACTTGCCCGAGAACTCCACCGCGCCGGCGGTCGGCACGTAGATGCCCGTCAGCACGTTCATCATGGTGCTCTTGCCGGAGCCGTTGGGGCCGATCAGGCCATGGATGGTGCCGCGCTTGACGGTCAGGTCGACCTGGTTCAGCGCCTTCAGGCCGCCGAACTGCATCAGCACGCCCTTGGCCGCGAGCAGCGTGTCGCCCTTGCCCTTGGCCGCATCGGGCACGGCTTCCTGCGCCTTCACCAGATCCGATTTGACCGAGAGCGCGGCGCGGCGGTTGGAGAAGAACAGGTTGCGCACGAAGCCCACGATGCCGTCGGGCAGGTAGTACACGACGAACAGGATCATGGCGCCGAAGATCGTCAGGCGCCAGTCGGTGACCGCTTCCAGCCAGTATGAGAACACCGCCAGCAGGATGGTGCCGATCACCGGCACGGCGACGCGGCGCGGTTCGGTGCGGCCCTTGGAGATCGCGATGGCGCTGCCTACAGTGACCAGGATGGCCACGGCCAGCGCGATCAGCCGGAAGGTCGCGATGTCATCCAGCATCTTGGGCAGCAGCACGATGATGGACGCGCCCAGCAGCGCGCCCGTGCGGCTCTTGCGTCCGCCCATGATGATGGCCAGCAGGAACAGGATGGTCAGTTCGAAGTTGTAGGTGTTGGGCGAGATGTACTGTTCCGAATACGAGTACAGCGCGCCGGCCAGGCCGGCGAAGCCGGCGCTGATGACGAAGGCGAACACCTTGTGCCGGTAGACCGACACGCCCATGCAGTCGGACGCGATGGGGCTGTCGCGCAGGGCCTCGAACGAGCGGCCCAGGTGCGACTTCAGGATGCGGTGCACCACGATCAGCGACAGCACCAGCAGCGCCGCGACCAGCCAGAAGTATTCGCTCTTGGTCAGCACGTGTCCGGCGATGGCGGGCTTGGAGATCTTGATGCCCAAGGGTCCTTCGGTCATGAAGGTCATCTCGTTGATCAGGATCTGGATGATGGTGCCGAACGCCAGCGTCACCATCGCCAGGTACGGCCCTGTGACCCGCAGCGCCGGCAGCGCCAGCACCGCGCCGAAGGCCGCCGCGATCAGGATGGCGGCGGGCAGGATCACCCAGATGGGCATCTGCAGATGGAAGAACAGCACGCCGGCGACGTACGAGCCGATGCCGAACAGGCCGGCGTGGCCCAGCGACACCTGGCCGGTGTAGCCCACCACGATATCGAGCCCGAACAGCAGGATCGAATAGATCATGATGGTTTCGATCAGGTGCAGGTAGTACGTGTTGGTCACGCCCAGCGGCACGGCGGCCAGGCAGGCCACGGCCACGATGGATAGCAAAAGGTGCAAGGGTTTCATCGCTTACACCTTCTTGATCGCGGTCTTGCCGAACAGGCCGGCGGGCTTGAAGGTCAGTACGAGCAGCAGCAACACCAATCCCGGCACGTCTTTGTACCCCGTTGAAAGATAGAAACCGGTGGTCGTTTCGGCGATCCCCAGGATCAGTCCGCCCACCACCACGCCCATGCCGCTGGACAGGCCGCCGATGATGGCGACCGCGAAGGCCTTGAGCCCCAGCACCGCGCCCATGGTGGCGCCGGTCAGGGTCAGCGGCGCGACCAGCACGCCGGCGAACGCGGCCGTCAGCGAGGACAGCGCGTAGGAAAACGTGATCACCATGCCGGTGTTGATGCCCATCAGGCCGGCGGCGTCGCGGTCGTTGGACGTTGCGACGAAGGCCTTGCCGTAGATGGACTTGCGATTGAAGATTTCCACCAGCAGCATCATCGCCAGCGCGCCGAACACCACCAGTAGCTCCATGGGCAGCACGTTGGCGCCCAGCACCTGGATGGGCGCTTCCGGCAGCGGCGAAGGGAAGCGCAGGTCGTCGCGGCCCCAGATGTTCTCGGCGACGTTCTTGAAGATGATGCCCAGCGCGATGGTGGCCATGATCCAGCCGAACTCCGAGCGGGTCTTGATGGCGGGCCTGACGCCCACGCGTTCGACCAGCGCGCCTTGCGCGAATCCGAAGATGCAGACGATGGGTATCATCACCCAGTAGTTCACGCCCAGGCCGACCAGCGTCAGGCCGACCAGCGCGCCCAGCATCAGGGCTTCGCCCTGGCCGAAGTTCAGGGTGCCCGACGTGGCGAACGTGAGCTGGTATCCGAACGCGATGACGGCATAGATCATGCCCAGCGCGATACCGCTATAGATGAGCTGTAGAAGAATCATGGTGTGTGTCGTGTGGCGCTGTGGTTCCGTCCCAACCCCCTTGGGCAGAACGCGGTTTTCAGGCGGCGGCAAGCCCGCGCCCTGGGCGACAGGGCGCGGCTGGCGGCGGCCGGGCAGCCGCCGCCGGGATGCGCTGCGGGACCTTAGTTGGCCTTGATGACGCGGCCGCCCTTGACCTCGCCGATGACCACTTCCTTCGCGGTGATCGCGTCGTGGTTGTCTGCGCTGAAGGGCTTGTTGTAGGTCATCACCACGCCCTCGACGGGCGTCTGCAGGTTTTCGAGGGCCTCGCGGACCTTCGGGCCGTCGGTGGAGTTGGCCTGCTTGAAGGCCGCGGCCAGCAGATAGATCGAGTCATAGCCCTGGGCGGCCGACACCGGCGAGTCGATGCGGTTGTTCTTGGGCTTGAACTTGGCCAGGTAGGCGTCGATGAAGGCCTTGCGCTTGGGCGTGTCCGGGTCCTGGATGAAGGTCTGCGGCATGCGCGCGCCTTCGCCGTTGGCGCCGGAGTTGTCGATGTAGTTGGCCATGGACAGGGTCCAGCTGCCGATGATCGGCACCTTCCAGCCCAGCTTGGTCATGCCGTTGGCGACCTGGGCCAGTTCGGGGCCGATGCCGTAGGTCAGCACGGCTTCGGCGCCGGCGGCCTTGGCCTTCAGCAACTGGGCCGTCATGTCGACGTCCTTGATGTTGAACTTCTCCACGGCCACGGGCTTGATGCCCTTGGCGTCCAGGGCCTTTTCCAGGTCTTCGCGGCCGAGCTGGCCGTAGTTGGTGGAGTCGGCCAGGATCGCGACCTTCTTGAAGCCGCGGCGGGTCACCGCTTCTTCCACGATCATCGGGGCCTGGATGCTGTCGTGCGCGGCGTTGCGGAACACGTAGTTGTTCGGGTATTCCGGCGCCTTGAACTGGTGCGTGATCACGCTGCCCGTGGCCACGTTGTTGAACACGGGAATCTTGGCGTCCTGGTAGAAGCGCTGCGAGGCCAGCGCCACGCCGGTATTGATGTAGCCGACGGTGGCGGCGACCTGTTCCTTGTTGATAAGCTCTTGCGCGATCTGCACGCCGCGCTCGTTCTTGGCTTCGTCGTCGCGTTCGACGGCGATCAATTGGCGTCCCATGACGCCGCCGTTCTTGTTGATTTCTTCAATGGCCAGGCGCACGCCGTCGCGCATGCTGACGCCCATGGAGGACGAGCCGCCTGTATAGGGGCCGGCCACGCCGATCTTGATGGGGTCGGCGGCGTGGGACGCGGCCGTTGCGGCAAGTGCAAGGGTTCCTGCAAGCAGCTTCAAACGAAAATCCATGGATGTCTCCGTTGTAATTGGTAGAACTGCGTGGAAAACCGTGTGCCGGCGCCAGGCGGCGGAAATCGTTGCTGCGGCGCTCTCCTGTGTGGCGTGTCGTGACTGTCTGCCTAATCACTTACGCGAAACTGACCCGGCAGGGTTTTTCCGCGTAAATACCTAGTACAAACGTATAGGGTGTCCTGCCATGCGCGATGGCGCGGCCTGGGATTGGGAAGGGGGGCGGCTGCGTGCCGTTGAGGACATGGGCGGGACGTTGCATTGGCCGCATCCTAGCCAGCGCGGCGGCGGATTGCGCGGAATTTCATTCCGCCCCGGTCTGGAAATTTATTCCTTACCGGCCTGCGGGCCTTGCGGCCATTGGGAAACCTGTTTGCACACGCCTTCCAACCATAGGGAAAACGCTTGGACTGCCCTGCCCGGCGGGCGCGAGGTTTCGGTGCACAGGTAATACTGGCATTCGCCGGGAATTTCGATGTCCAGGACGCGCACCAGCTTGCCCTCGTCCAGCCATTCAGCCGCCAGCGCGCGTCGCGTGAGCGCCAGGCCCTGGCCGGCGCGCGCAGCCGCCAGCATGATGCCCAGGTCCACCAGCCACACGCCGCGCGCGGGCTCGGGCCAGTCCAGCCCGGCGGCGGCCAGCCAGGGCCGCCACGGCTCCATGGGGCAGCGCAGCAGTTGCGCCCGCGCCAGATCGGCGGGCCGCTCGAAGGGGCCATGCTGGTCGCGGTAGCCGGGCGCGCAGACCGCGAACACGGGATCGGCCGTCAGTTGGCGTGCGTTCAAGCCTGGATATTTGCCGCTGCCGAAGCGCACCCAGACGTCGGCATTGGGCGGCATGATGTCCAGGTAGGGAATGGACAGCATGATTTCCAGCTCCACCTCCGGATGCGCGGCGGTGAAGCCGGGCAGCGCGGGGATCAGCACCTGGCGGGCGAACGTGGGGGTAGAGACGACACGCAGGGGTTCGAGCTTGGGTTCGCCGCGCTTGTGCAGGGAGGCGTCCGACAGCAGGTCCAGCGCGGTACGTACCTGGTCCAGGTATTCGCGCCCGGCGGAGCTCAGCGTGGCGCCGCGGCTGCTGCGGATGAAGAGGGTGACGTCCAGCAAGGTCTCCAGAGCGGCGATGCGCTTGCCGATGGCGCTGGCGGTGACAAACAGCTCTTCGCTGGCGCGTTCGAAGGAACCCAGGCGGGCAGCGGCTTCGAAGGCCTGGATGGCGGCAAGGGGGGGCAGGCGCACATCTTTGGAAGGGGAGGGACCGCGCATGATCGTCTGGCGGGCCGGTGTTGCGCCCGACGAAAGAATGGCAACCGGCTGATTATAAGGACGGCGGGGCCAGCCCCTCGCCGTAGCGTCTGAGCACCTGGCAGATTTCCACGCGATAGCCGTCCAGCCAGCGCGCTTGCGCGGCCTTGGCCTGCAGGTGCGCGGGGTGGCGGATCAGTTGTTCCAGCGCCTCCAGCGATTCCCAGTAGTAGACGTTGGAGATCAGGCCGCGCGTGGCGTCAGCCCAGCTCTCTTCGCCCGCGTAGCCTGGAATGGCGCGGGCGGCGGCGGCGATGGCTTGATCCAGGCGGTGGAAATCATCGTCGAACTGCCTGGTGGCGAAGATGAAGGTGGAGCTGTACATGAGGGACTCCGGACGCGGCGGGTGCAGCAAGCAAGAAAACCGGCCGCTGGAGGATCCGGGCGGCCGTTCGGGGAACTGCTGGAGAGGTGGCTTGAATGCGCCTACACGCCCTTGAGGGCCAGGCTGACCGCCAGCGCGGCCATGACCACCGCGATGATGCCGTCCAGCACGCGCCAGGCCGATGCGCTGGCGAAGAACGGGGCGAACAGGCGCGAGCCGATGCCGAGCACGGCGAGCCACAGCAGGCTGGCGGTGAAGGCGCCGGCGGCGAATGCCATGCGTGCTTCCTCGAAGCCGTGCGCCAGCGAGCCGACCACCACCATGTCCAGCCAGAAATGCGGATTCAGCAGCGAAAAGCCCAGCGCGCCCAGCATGGCGGCGCGGCGCGAAGGCACCACGTCGCGGGCGGCGGCCAGGCCGCCGGTGGCGGTCCAGGCGCGGCGCGCCGACTGCAGCGCGTACCACGACAGGAAGGCCACGCCGAACCACAGCACGGCGGTCGTCAGCCAGGGGAACCAGGCGGTGAGCGCCTGCAGGCCGGAGACGCTGGCGAAGATGAAGACGGCGTCGATCAGCGCGCAGATGGCGACCACGCTCAGGAGGTGGGCGCGCATCAGCCCCTGTCGCAGGATGAACGCGCTTTGCGCGCCCACGACCGCGAACAGGCCCAGCCCGGTGGCCGTGCCGCTGGCCCAGGCAGTGAAAAAGAGGGGGGATGACAACGTGGCGAACATGACCTGCACCTGTGCTGCTACGCCTGTGGCGGCGCTTGGATGACAACGCCGGGCGCTATCGGCGCTCCGGTAATAAGGCATTTTCGCTTGCGGAAGATATGAAATAAAGCTAATTTTCCTTCACTATCTTAAGCAAAACTAATTTCATGAAAATCGATCACGGCAACCTGCGGGCCCTGGCCGCGGTGGTGCGGGAAGGCAGTTTCGAGCGGGCGGCGCTATCGCTCAGTGTCACGCCATCCGCGGTGTCGCAGCGGATCAAGGCGCTGGAGGACCGCATGGGCCGCTTGCTGGTCCAGCGCACCGTGCCGGCGGTGGCGACGGCGGACGGCCAGGTGCTGGTGCGGCTGGCCGAGCAGACGGCGCTGCTGGAGCATGACGCGCTCGACCGCCTGGGCGTGGCGGACGACGATGTGCCGTATGCCAGCATCCCGGTCGCGGTCAATCACGACAGCCTGGAGACTTGGTTCGTCGACGCGGCCGTACAGTTTTCGGCGCGCACCCGCGCCACGCTGGACATGCAGTCCGAAGACCAGGACCACACCGCGACGCTGCTGCGCAATGGATCGGTGCTGGGCGCGGTGACCGCGCTGGCCGAGCCGGTCCAGGGCTGCCGCATCCACGCGCTGGGCAGCATGCGCTACGTGGCCACCTGTACGCCGGAATTCCACAAGCGCTACTTCTCGCAGGGCGTCAACGCCCAGACGCTGGCGCAGGCGCCGGTGCTGGTGTTCAACCGCAAGGACGCGCTGCAGGCGCGCTTCGCGCACAAGATCGCCGATCCCGCGCCGTGGCAGCCGCCGGTCTGGTGGGTGCCTTCCACCCGCGCGTTCGTGCAGGCCACGTTGGGCGGCCTCGGCTGGACCATGAATCCGCTGCCCTTGGTGCAGGAGCACCTTGATGCAGGTCAGCTGATGCTGCTTCGAGGCCGCGCCTGGGAGGATGTGCCGCTGTATTGGCAGCATTGGCGGGTAAACTCCGAAGCGATGGAAGCCCTGACGGATTCGGTCCTGTCAGCTGCCCGCAGCCTGGTCAGGCGGCGTTAACCCACTAGGAGAACAACCCATGAACATCCGCAAGTTCGCTGTCATCGCCGCCCTGGGCCTGTGTACGGCCGGGTCGGCCTGGGCGAAGGACTACAAGGTTGGCCAGATCGAGGTCGACGACCTCTGGGTGCGCGCATCGGCGCCCGGCCAGTCCAATGGCGCGGGGTATATGGATATCGACAACGACGCCAAGACCGCGGACCGCCTGCTGTCGGTCTCGTCCGACGCGGCCGAGCGCGTCGAACTGCACACGGTCCAGACCGAGAACGGCGTCTCGAAGATGCGTCAGGTGGAAGGCGGCATTGCGTTGCCGGCCGACACGGAGGTCAAGCTCAGCCCGGGCGGCTACCACGTCATGTTCATCAAGCTGAAGGCTCCGTTCGCCGAAGGCGGCACGGTCCCGGCCACGCTGAAGTTCGAAAAGGCCGGCGAAGTTGCCGTGCAGTTCACGGTCAAGCCGGCCTCGCACAACCCCGGCATGAACCACGGCAGCATGAACCACGGCACGATGAAGCATTAAGCGCTACGCGCTGCCCGCGCCTGATGGCGCGGGGGTGTAGTCGCATGAAAGACTAAGCCGGCCCAGGGGCCGGCTCAGGCAGCTCCCCGCCGTCGCGGCAGGTCCGTCCAATCAGACAAGAAGAGGCAGACCCGCTCGCATTAGGCCGGTCTCCCCCCAATCGGGGCCGCGCGGAGCCGTGCTCTGCCGGTCCGCAGCGGCGCCCCCCTGGGGGGGAAGCGCGCAGCGCTTCGGGGGGGGGATTAATACAAGCCTTGCTGACGCATCGCGTCAGCCACCTTCACGAAGCCAGCGATGTTGGCGCCGTCCAGGTAGTTCACGTACTCGCGCTCGCTGTGGCCGTGGCGCACGCAGTTTTCATGGATGTCGCGCATGATGGCGTGCAGGCGCGCGTCGACTTCCTCGCGCGTCCAGGACAGGCGGGCCGAATTCTGGGCCATTTCCAGGCCGGACACGGCCACGCCGCCGGCGTTGCTGGCCTTGCCCGGGGCGTACAGCACGCGCGCCGCGATGAAGGCCTTGGCGGCTTCCAGCGTGGCGGGCATGTTGGCGCCTTCGGCGACGCACAGCACACCGTTCTTGATCAGCGTTTGCGCATCGGCCAGTTCCAGTTCGTTCTGGGTGGCGCAGGGCAGGGCCACGTCCACCGGCACGTGCCAGGGACGCTTGCCGGACTCATAGGTCAGGCCGAATTGGCGGGCGTAGGTGTCCAGGCGGCCGCGCAGGTCGTTCTTGATGTGCATCAGCGCAACCAGCTTCTCGTGCGTGAAGCCGGATTCGTCCACCACGGTGCCGTTGGAGTCGGAAACGGTCACGACCTTGGCGCCCAGCGCCATGGCTTTTTCGATCGCGTACTGGGCGACGTTGCCCGAGCCCGACACGGACACGCGCAGGCCGTCGAAGGACTTGCCCACGCGCTTGAGCATTTCTTCAGCGAAGTACACGGTGCCGTAGCCGGTGGCTTCGGGGCGGATCAGGCTGCCGCCGAAGGTCAGGCCCTTGCCGGTGAACACGCTGGCGGTCGAGTTGGACAGCTTTTTCATCATGCCGGCCATGAAGCCGACTTCGCGCGCGCCCACGCCGATGTCGCCGGCCGGCACGTCGGTGTCCGGACCCAGGTGGCGGTACAGCTCGATCATCAGGGCCTGGCAGAAGCGCATGACTTCTGCGTCGGACTTGCCCTTGGGATCGAAGTCGGAGCCGCCCTTGCCGCCGCCCATGGGCAGCGTGGTGAGCGAGTTCTTCAGGGTCTGTTCGAAGGCCAGGAACTTGAGGATGGACAGGTTCACCGAGGGGTGGAAGCGCATGCCGCCCTTGAAGGGGCCGATGGCCGAGCTGTGCTGGATGCGGAAAGCGCGGTTGACCTGGGCCTGGCCGCGGTCATCGGTCCAGCACACGCGGAACTGGATCACGCGTTCCGGCTCCACCAGGCGCTCGAGCACGGCATGCTCGGCGTAGTGGGGGTGCTTTTCGATGAAAGGCCAGAGACTCAGCATCACCTCCTGGACGGCTTGCATGAACTCAGGCTGCTGCGGGTCGCGCGCGGCGACGCCACGCAGGAAGTCGTCCAGACTCTGCACTTTCAACATGATCTCCTTGGGGGTGCTTCGAATAGGTGCGGACTGCGCCGGATTGGGGCGCGAAATTTCTTTTTTGGTGCACGGCTGCACCGGTATGGTGCGAGGATTGTAGGGGCAAAATGTTGCCCTGCGCAAAGCCGAAAAATAGTGCCATCACCTTGATATCAAAGCACTTTTTCTTTTAATTTAATAGGGACGTATTTATACCTGGAATCAAGGGGATGAGCCATTTCTATAAGGGTTTTGGGCGGAAATGCTTGAATTCCCAAGGGAAATATATGTGTCCCTATTTATTTCTCCCAAGAGGAATTGCGTTCTTCCGATTTCCGGCGAGGGAAGAAAGGTCGATTTCAGACATATTCAGGGAGGTATGAAGGCCATTGCCGCCGTTATATGTCCCCATTATTTATTTGAGCGAAATCAGACCCTGCGGCAGGATTACAACTGCACGGCGGCCAGCGCCGCGCCCAAGGCCATCAGGACCGCTCCCACCACCCGATCGGCCGCAAGCTGATGATCCAGCAGCATCCGCCGCAAGAATGGCGAGGACACCGACCACGCGACCGCGCCGAACCAGACCCAATGCGCCAGCGACATGAACAGGCCATACCCGAACTGCCGCGACAGCGGCGTGCCGGGCGACACGACCTGCGTATAGGTGCTGACCACGAATAGCGTGGTCTTGGGATTGAGCGCATTGGTCAGAAAGCCGTTGTATAAGGCCTGCCAGTCGGTGATCGGCGGGCGGGCCGACAGGTCGCGGCTGACCTGGGTGCGGTTGAAGAAAGTCTTCCAGCCCATGTAGACCAGATAGCAGGCGCCCGCGAGCTTGATGCCCTGCAGCACCGGCTGCGCGTAATGCGCCAGCAGACTGACGCCGAACATCGTATAGAACACGTGCACCTGCACGCCCAGCGCGATGCCCAGCGCGCAGATCAGGCCGGTGCGCCGGCCGAACAGATAGCTGTTGCGCGTGACCATGGCGAAGTCCGGTCCGGGACTGATGACGGCAAGAATGGTGATGAGGGCGACGGCGATCAGTTCGGTCATGGCGACAGGACGGCGGGTTTCGAAACGGAGCCGGCATTTTGGGATGCTGGCGCGCGCCTGAAAAACGATTTCTAATGCCGGATATTCGTGAAAAAAACTCACCTTTCACCATGAAACTGCCACCGCTCAATACGCTGCGGGTGTTCGATGCCGCCGCCCGCAATCAGGCCTTCGGCAAGGCCGCCGAAACGCTGCACGTGACGCATGGCGCCGTCAGCCGGCAGATCCGGCTGCTCGAGGATGCGTTGGGCGTGGCGTTGTTCGAACGCCGCAACCGGGCTGTTTTTCTGACCGATGCCGGCAGGCAGCTGTTCGAGGTGACTAGCGCCCTGTTCGAGCAGTTGGCAACGGGCCTGGCCAAGCTGCGCCAGCCGGCGGCAGATGCGCCCCTGGTGCTGTCCTGCGAACCCACCATCGCCATGATGTGGTTGATCCCGCGGCTGCCGGACTTCCAGCGCGCCCATCCCGGCGTGCAGGTGCATCTGTACGCGGCGGGCGGACCGGTGGATTTCGCCGCCCAGGGCGTGGACGTGGCGCTGCGCCGCAATGACTTCGATTGGGACGCGGCCCTGCATGCCGAGCGCGTTTGCGAGGAATGGACGGGACCGGTGTGCCGGCCGGGACTGCTCGGCGCCGCGGGCGCGGACCCGGCCGCAGCGGATTGGGGCGGGGCGTCTGCGCTCAGCAGCGCGACGCGTCCGCAAGCCTGGCGGCACTGGGCGCGGGCGGCGGGCGTGAAGCCCCCGCGCCGGGCCGGGCCGGCCTACGAGCATTTCTATTTGAGTTTGCAGGCCGCCGCCGCAGGCCTGGGGGTGGCCATAGGTTCCGCCTTGATGGCGTGCGACGCCTTGCGCGACCGCCGGCTGCAGGCGCCTTGCGGCTTTGCCCGCGACGGCTCGGCCTACGTGCTGCTGTCGCCGCGGCCTTGTTCGGAAGATCCGCGGGCGGCAGCCTTTCTGGAATGGTTGCGCCGGGAAGCCGCCGCAACGCTAAGGGAGGCGGCGGGGGATCCGGAGGATGCTGCTCAGAGCGTGGCGTCGTAGTCGATCGTGAGGGGCGCGTGGTCCGAGAAGCGCTCGTCCTTGTAGATGGCCACGTTGCGGGCGCGGGCGGCGATGCCCGGCGTCGCGATCTGGTAGTCGATGCGCCACCCCACGTTCTTGGCCCAGGCCTGGCCGCGATTGCTCCACCAGGTGTATTGGTCGGGGCGGTCGTCGATGGTGCGAAACACGTCGACGAAGCCGCGCTTGTCGAACACGTCGGTCAGCCAGGCGCGCTCTTCGGGCAGGAAGCCCGAGTTCTTCATGTTGCCCTTCCAGTTCTTCAGGTCGATTTCCTTGTGCGCGATGTTCCAGTCGCCGCAGATGATGAACTCGCGGCCGGTGGTCTTGTGCTCGTGCATCAGGGCGTCGATCCAGGGGCCGAAGCGGTCCAGGAAGCGGTACTTGGCCTGCTGGCGCTCGTCGCCGCTGGAGCCCGAGGGCAGGTAGGCGCTGATGACCGACAGGTTCTTCCAGTCGGCGCGGATGATGCGGCCTTCAGGATCGAATTCCTCGCATTCCAGGCCGGCGTTCACACGCTCGGCCGCGTCGCGCAAATAGATGCCCACGCCGCTATAGCCCTTCTTCACGGCATGGTGGAAGTGCCCGGTATAGCCGGGCGGGTGGCGCAGGTCGTCGGTCAGGTCTTCGTCGGATATCTTGATTTCCTGAAGGCACAGCACGTCGGCGGCGTGCTTTTCCATCCAGGGTTGCAGGCCCTTGCGGAAGGCGGACCGGATACCGTTGAGATTGATCGACGTGATGCGCAGCAAAGCGAAACTCCTGTTGAGCGGCCGCCAGGGCCGGGGCAATGGCAGCAATTTAACCGACTCCGCGCCGCCGCCCGGGAATAGCCCCGACAGCGGATAAAATGCTGGCGTTTGCCATCTACCGGACCTTTACGCATGCCCGCCGCCCAATCTTCCGCCACCGCCCTGGATTTCGTCCGCTTCGCCTTGAACGAGGGCGTGCTGCGCTTCGGCAGCTTCAAGGTCAAATCGGGCCGAATCAGTCCCTATTTCTTCAATGCGGGCCTGTTCAACAGCGGACGCTCGGTCGGCAAGCTGGCGCAGTTCTACGCCCAGGCGCTGCTGGATTCGGGCGTGGAATTCGACATGCTTTTCGGTCCGGCCTACAAGGGCATCCCCCTGTCCACGGCTACCGCCGTGGCGCTGGCCGGCCACCCGGACATGAAGGGCGGCGACGTGCCATTCGCGTACAACCGCAAGGAAGCCAAGGACCACGGCGAGGGCGGCACCCTGGTCGGCGCGCCGCTCAAGGGCAAGGTCGTCATCATTGACGACGTGATCACCGCGGGCACCTCGGTGCGCGAGTCGGTCGAGATCATCCGCGCCGCCGGCGCCGAGCCGGCCGCCGTGCTGATCGCCATGGACCGCATGGAGCGCGCGGGTCCCGACGACGCGCTGTCGGCGCATTCCGCCGTGCAGGACGTGGCCAAGACCTACGGCATTCCGGTGGTGTCGATTGCCTCGCTGTCGGACATCCTGGCGTTGCTGCAGGATGATGCGTCGTTCGCCGAACACCGCGAGGCGGTGTTGGCTTATCGGACGAAGTATGGGGTGAAGTAAACCCCGGACTCAGCGAGCGCAGGTAGAGGAGCGGTCAGGTGCCGCCCTTTCATCCGTAGCTCGCCGCAGGTTCGGCGACGCCGTGGGGTTGGCCAAAGACGGCAACGCCGCTCGCTCGGGCGGCATCCGCCAGCTTGCGGTCAAAGGTGGCCAGATATGCGTTGGTTCTTTGGGCCAATTCGAGATAACTGGCGTCATAGACGGTCAAACCGTGCGTCCGCGCCAGCAGATAACTGCGGGTTACGCTGGAAGACGAGGCGGCCGGATCCGGAAATATCGGCAGGCGTTCGAGCAGCCGGTTGAATGAGAACAACTGGTGCTCCGACACGCGTTGACTGCGTTCAGCGCGCAATATGCCGTTTGCGACCTCGACTCGCCAAATGGGCGGTACCGTGTTTTTGGATCCGTGGGCGACTTCCAGCAGATGTTGCGCAAGCCGTGATTCGAGGGCATCGGTGCGGCTGATCAGCCAGGCCAGCGCGAGTGATGCGTCGGGAATCAAGCGGGTCGGATTCATTCCCGGCCTTCCTCGATCCAGGAGCGGATGACTTCGTGCGGGACGGCCGGCGCGGGCGTGAAGCCTTTCATCGCTTCGAGCGCATCATGCGCGTCCAGCGAGGTCGTGGGCAGGGCGGGGGTCAGCCTGGCGCAGAACACGCCGTCCAGTGAAATGATGAAATGCTGGCCTTCGCGGACCGCTTGCAGGTAGTCCGAAAACCGATGCAGCAGGTCGCTGCTGCTGATTTCGAGGTAGTTCATGTCCAAGTCTCCGGTCAAGATCGACCAGATCATTCTTGGATAAACGAAGGGCCGCGGCAATACGCCGCGGCCCTTCGTTTTGTCTGATATTGCTTGGGCGCGGCCATTGCGCCGCACCCTGCCCAGGATCAGCTATCCAGCTTCTGCTTCAACAGATCATTCACCTGCTGCGGATTCGCCTTGCCGCGGGCGGCCTTCATGATCTGGCCGACCAGCGAATTGAACGCCTTCTGCTTGCCGGCCCGGTACTCTTCCACGATGGCCGGGTTGGCGGCCAGCACCTCGTCGATCATGGCGCCGATGGCGCCGGTGTCGCTGATCTGCTTGAGGCCGCGCGCCTCGATGATGGCGTCCGGCTGACCGCCGTTCTCGCCGGCCCACATGGCGCCGAAGACTTCGCGGGCGATCTTGTTGGAGATGGTGCCGTCGATGATGCGGCCGATCAGGGCGGCCAGCGCCGGCGCCTGAACCGGGGACTCGGCGATGCTCTTCTCGTCCTTGTTCAGGGCGGCGGAGACTTCACCCATGACCCAGTTGGCGGCCAGCTTGGCCTGGCCGGCCGGCAGCGCGTTCGCCACCGCCTGGAAGTAGGCGGCGAGGTCGCGGCTGACGGTCAGCTGGGCGGCATCGTAGGCGGGCAGGCCGTATTCGGATTCGAAGCGGGCGCGCTGGGCGGCCGGCAGTTCGGGCATGGCGGCGCGGACCTCGTCGACCCAGGCGCTGGAGATCACCAGCGTGGGCAGGTCGGGGTCGGGGAAGTAGCGGTAGTCGTGCGCGTCTTCCTTGCTGCGCATGCTGCGCGTTTCGTCGCGGTCGGCGTCGTACAGGCGGGTTTCCTGGACCACCGTGCCGCCGTCCTCGATCAGCTCGATCTGGCGCCGCGCCTCATAGACGATGGCGCGTTCCAGGAAGCGGAACGAGTTGACGTTCTTGATCTCGGTGCGGGTGCCGAATTCCTTCTGGCCCACAGGGCGGACCGACACGTTGGCGTCGCAGCGGAACGAGCCTTCCTGCATGTTGCCGTCGCAGATGCCCAGCCACACGACCAGGCTGTGCAGGGCGCGGGCGTAGGCCACGGCCTCGGCGGCCGAGCGCATTTCGGGTTCCGTCACGATTTCCAGGAGCGGCGTGCCGGCGCGGTTCAGGTCGATGCCGCTGCCGGGGGCGCCGTTGGCCAGGCTGAAGTCGTCGTGCAGGGACTTGCCCGCGTCTTCTTCCAGGTGAGCGCGCGTCAGGTTGACGGTTTTTTCTTCCTCGCCCACGAAGAACGACAGCGAACCGCCCACGACCACCGGCAGCTCGTACTGGCTGATCTGGTAGCCCTTGGGCAGGTCGGGGTAGAAGTAGTTCTTGCGCGCGAACACCGAACGCGGCGCGATGGTGGCGCCCACGGCCAGGCCGAAGCGGATGGCGCGTTCGGCGGCGCCGCGGTTCATGACCGGCAGGCTGCCCGGCAGCGCCAGGTCGACCACGTTGGCGTGGGTGTTGGGCGCGGCGCCGAATTCGGTGCTGCTACCCGAAAAAATCTTGGAGTCGGTGGAAAGCTGGGTGTGCGTTTCCAGGCCGATGACGATTTCCCAGTTCATGTTCTCAGCCTTGCTGGACCGGGGCACGCGTGTGCCAGTCCGTCACTTGTTGGTAGCGGTCGGCGACGGCCAGCAGGCGGCCTTCGTCGAAGTAGTTGCCGATGATCTGGAGACCGACGGGGCGTTGGTTGCCAGCGCCGCCGAAGCCGCAAGGGATCGACATCGCAGGCAGGCCGGCCAGGCTCACGCCCAGCGTGTAGACGTCGGCCAGCCAGTCGGCCGTGGGATCGTCGCGGTTGTCGCCGATGTTCTTGGCCACCGTGGGCGTCACCGGGCCCATGATCACGTCGCACTGGTCCGCATAGGCGCGCTGGAAGTCTTGCGCGATCATGCGGCGCAGGCGCTGCGCCTGCAGGTAGTAGGCGTCGTAGTAGCCGTGGGACAGCACGTAGGTGCCGATCAGGATGCGGCGCTTGACCTCGTCGCCGAAGCCTTCGGCGCGCGAACGGCTGATCATTTCGTTCAGGTCGCCGTACTGGGCGGCACGGTGGCCGTAGCGCACGCCGTCGTAGCGCGCCAGGTTGCTGGACGCTTCGGCGGGGGCGATGACGTAGTAGGCGGGAATGGCGAGTTCGGTGCGCGGCAGCGACACCGGCACGCGCACGGCGCCCAGCGCCTCGAACTGGACCAGCGCGGCTTCGACCGCGGCGGCCACGTCGGGGGCCAGGCCGGCGCCGAAGTACTCGGCGGGCACGCCGATGCGCAGGCCCTTCAGGGGCTGGCTGCCGGCGGCGTCGAAACGACCCTGGGCCGCCTCGAAGTCACGCCGGACGCGGCCGGGCGCGTTGGCGGCGGCGTCGCATTTTTCCAGGCTGGTGGCGTCGCGCGGGTCGAAGCCGCTGATGACGTCCAGCAATTCGAGCAGGTCGCGGGCGCTTTCGGCCAGCGGGCCGGCCTGGTCCAGGCTGGAGCCGAAGGCCACCATGCCGTAGCGGGACACGGTGCCGTAGGTGGGCTTGATGCCGCTGACGCCGCACAGGGCGGCGGGCTGGCGCACCGAGCCGCCGGTGTCGGTGCCGGTGGCGGCGGCCACCAGGCGGGCAGCCACGGCAGCGGCTGAGCCGCCCGAGGAGCCGCCGGGCACGGCGGCATGGTCCCAGGGGTTCTTCACGGCGCCGTAGGCGGAGTTCTCGTTGCCGGAACCCATGGCGAATTCGTCGCAGTTCAGCTTGCCTAGCGACACGGCGCCGGCCTCGCCCAGGCGTTCGACCACGGTAGCGTCGAACGGGCTGACATAGCCGTCGAGCATCTTGCTACCGGCGGTGGTGCGCCAGCCGCGGGTGACGAAGGCGTCCTTGTGGGCGATCGGGATGCCGGCCAGGGGGCCGGCCGAACCGGACGCCAGCGCGGCGTCGGCGGAGCGGGCCTGGGCCAGCGTCAATTCGGCGTCAATATGTAAAAAGCAATTCAGGCCGCTGGCCGCTTCGGCGGCCGCCAGGCCGCTTTGGGCGAGCTCGACGGCGCTGATCTGGCGTTGCGCAAGGGCCGCGCGCAGGGCGGCGATCCCCTTGAATTGGGTGTGCAGAGCGGGTTTCGTCATGACTTAATCCAGGACCTTGGGAACCAGGAACAGGCCTTCCTGGGCGTCGGGGGCGTTGGCCAGCAGCTCCTCGCGGCGGGCCTCTGAGCTGGGTTCGGTCACGACATCTTCACGCAGGCGCAGCACGATGTCCTCATGGGCGGACAGCGGGTGGGCCAGGGGTTCGACCCCCTGGGTATCGACGGACTGGAGCCGTTCGATCAGGTGGAGGATGCCGTTGAGTTCGGCCTGCGCGACGGTGCGCTGGTCGGGGGTCAGTTCGATTCTGGCCAGCCGGGCAATGCGGGCCACATCTGTGTCATTGAGCGCCATGGGGGATTGCAAATCGATAAGCGAAGGCCGAGGGGCGGGACAGGGCAGTATGCATATGCCGAACCCGTTACAAAGCTTGAATAGCCTGCATTTATGCGCTATTTCCGGGGAAATTATAAGTTATGATTCACGGTTTAATCGCCGTGATGACAGGCGGACCCGTTGTTTTACGGGCCCTACGCCCCGCGGCATGTACCTCATTCCCCCCAGAATTTAGCTGAGCTCCCATGTTCGGATTCCTGCGCAGTTATTTTTCCAGCGATATGGCGATCGACCTCGGTACCGCCAACACGCTGATCTACGTCCGCGGCAAGGGCATCGTGCTCGATGAACCGTCCGTGGTCGCAATCCGTCATGAAGGCGGTCCCCACGGCAAGAAGATCATTCAAGCCGTCGGCCATGAAGCCAAGCAGATGCTTGGCCGCGTTCCCGGCAATATAGAGGCCATCCGGCCCATGAAGGACGGCGTGATCGCCGACTTCACGGTCACCGAGCAGATGCTCAAGCAGTTCATCCGCATGGTGCACCCCCGCAACATGCTGGCGCCCAGCCCGCGCATCATTGTTTGCGTACCCTGCGGCTCCACCCAGGTCGAACGCCGCGCCATCCGTGAATCGGCCTTGGGCGCGGGCGCGTCCCACGTCTTCCTGATCGAAGAACCCATGGCCGCGGCCATCGGCGCCGGCCTGGCCGTGTCCGACGCCAGCGGCTCCATGGTGGTCGACATCGGCGGCGGCACCACGGAAGTGGCGGTCATCTCGCTGGGCGGCATGGTCTACAAGGGTTCGGTGCGCGTCGGCGGCGACAAGTTCGACGAAGCCATCGTCAACTATATCCGCCGCAACTACGGCATGCTGATCGGCGAGCCCACCGCCGAACTGATCAAGAAGGAAATCGGCTCGGCGTTCCCGGGATCCGAAGTCCGCGAAATCGAGGTCAAGGGCCGCAACCTGGCCGAAGGCGTGCCGCGCAGCTTCACGGTCTCGTCCAACGAGATCCTCGAGTCGCTCACCGACCCGCTGAACCAGATCGTTTCGGCCGTGAAGATCGCGCTGGAACAGACCCCGCCCGAACTGGGCGCCGACATCACCGACAAGGGCATCGCCCTGACCGGCGGCGGCGCGTTGCTGCGCGACCTGGACCGCCTGCTGCAGGAAGAAACCGGCCTGCCCGTCGTGGTCGCGGACGATCCGCTGACCTGCGTCGTGCGCGGTTGCGGCGAGGCGCTGGAACACCTTGAGAAACTGGGCGCCATCTTCATCAACGACTAATTTTGCCCGCCAGCCCGGAGCCCCGCTTTTTCACGGCTCCGGCCGCTGCCGGAGCGACGGACGCGGGCGTCCGGGCTGAGATTCATGCAACGACAAGGGACTCCTCCCCTATTCAGGCGCGGCCCACCTGCGGAGGTGCGGCTGGTCGTTCTGGTCGTCCTTGCGTTGGCCCTGATCGTCATGGATTCGCAATGGCGCATGCTGGAACCGGCGCGCCGGGCGATGTCCGTGGCGCTGTACCCCTTCCAGCGCGCCGTCATGGCGCCGCGCGACCTCGTCCAGCAAGTGAACGAATGGGTCAACGCGGCCAATCTCATCCGTAGCGAAAACGAAGCCTTGCAGCGCCAGCGCATCGAGCTGGCCCAGGTGACCACCCATGGCGCCCAGCTGGCTGCCGAGAATTCGCAGCTGCGCCGGCTGCTGGGCGTGACCGATACCGTGGCGCAATCCGCCGTGGTGGTCGAGGTCATGTACGAACCCACCAACGCGTTCACGCAGCGCCTGGTGTTCAACAAGGGCAGCAAGGCGGGCCTGGCCCCGGGCATGCCGGTCATCGACGAAGGCGGCGTGGTCGGGCAGATCGTGCGCGTCACGCCCATGACGGCCGAGGCGGCCCTGGTCACCGACGAGCAGGTCTCCATCCCCGTGCAGTTGCTGCGCAACGGCCTGCGCCTGATTGCGTTCGGCGGCAACTCGCCGGGCAAGATGGAAGTTCGTTACCTTGCCGCCAACGCCGACATCAAGGAAGGCGATACCATCGTCACCAGCGGCGTCGGCGGGCTGTTCCCGGCCGGCCTGCCGGTGGCCAAGGTGACCTCGGTCGAACGCGATACCGCTTCCGGCTTCGCGCGCGCCGTATGCGAACCGCTGGCCCATCCCGAACGCTACCGCCACTTCCTGGTCCTGCAGGTCGATGTGGAGCGCGCCGAGTCCAACCGTCAGGAGGTCGATTCCGGTGGATCGGACTAATCAATCCTCGGGGCAGGCCGCGCGCCGCCTCGGCACCCCCAGCAACGTGCAGCCCGACCGGCTTTCCGGCCCGGCGCACGGCGTGTTCGTCTGGGCCACGGTGCTGGTGGCGTGGCTGGTATCGCTGCTGCCCTGGCGCCTGTGGCAGGGCGCGCCCGACATCCTGCTGCTGATCATCGCCTTCTGGTGCGTGCACGAGCCGCGCCGCGTCGGCCTGTTCACCGCCTTCTTCTTCGGCCTGCTGATGGACGTGCACGACGCCGGCCTGCTGGGCGAACACGCGCTCTCGTACACGCTGGTCGCCTACGGCGCAGTGGTGCTGCACCGCCGGCTGCAGCGCTTCGACCTCTGGAGCCAGGCCATGCACATGCTGCCTGTGTTCTTCATCGCCCGCTTCGTGACCCAGATCATCCATGCATGGCTGGCCGGCAAATGGCCGGGCTGGGACTGGGGCATCAGCGTGCTCCTGACCACCGCCTTGTGGCCGCTGGCGGGCTGGGTTCTGCACTTGCCGCAGCGCGGTGTCGACGACGCTGAATCCTCCTCCGCCTGACGGCGGCGCCGCGTCATGTTCGAATTCAAGAAAACTGGCCAGCAGCAGAAGCAGCGTTTCCGCCTGCGCGCCTGGGTGGGCGGGCTATTCGCGCTGGCCTGCTTCGGCGTGCTGATCGGCCGGTTCTGGTACCTGCAGGTCGACCGCTACGAAGGCCTGTCGGAACGCGCCGACCGCAACCGCATCGCGGTCGTGCCCATCCCGCCGCGGCGCGGCGAGATCCTGGACCGCAACGGCGAGGTGCTGGCGCGCAACTACCGCACCTATACGCTGGAGGTCGTGCCGGCCCATGCCGGCAATCTGAGCCAGCTGTTCGAACGCCTGACCGAGGTCGTGTACATCAGTCCGGCCGACCAGCGCCGCTTCAAGCGCCGCGCCGCCGAGTCCAGCCGCTACGCCAGCCTGCAGCTGCGCAACAACCTCAACGAGACCGAAGCCGCCTGGTTCGCGGCGCATTCCTTCCAGTTCCCCGGGGTGGAGCTGCGCGCGCGCTGGGTGCGCGAGTATCCGCAGGGCGCGTCGGCGGGCCATGTGGTCGGCTATATCGGCCGCATCGCCGAAGGCGACAACGAAGAGCTGGAGCGCGCCGGCCAGTTGGGCAACTATCGCGGCACCGAGGTCATCGGCAAGAAGGGCATCGAGAAAACCTGGGAAGAGCAGCTGCACGGCCGCACCGGCCTGGAAGAGGTCGAAGTGACCGCGGGCGGACGGCCGATGCGCACGCTGCGCCGCATCGATCCGGTGCCGGGCTCCGACATCATGCTCTCGATCGACCTGGGCCTGCAGAAGGTGGCCGAAGCGGCTTTCGAGGGACAGCGCGGCGCGCTGGTCGCCATCGATCCCGACACCGGCGAGGTGCTGGCCTTCGTCTCCCAGCCTTCGTTCGATCCGAACCTGTTCGTGGACGGCATCGACGTGGACAACTGGCGCATGCTGAACGAGTCGCCGGATCATCCGCTGATCAACCGGCCGCTGTACGGCACCTATCCCATCGGTTCGACCTACAAGCCTTTCGTGGCCCTGGCGGCGCTCGAACTGGGCAAGCGCCGTGCCACCGACCGCATCTCCGACCCCGGTTACTACGAGTTCGGCGGCCAGAAATTCCGCAACGCCGGCGGCGCGGCCTATGGCATGACGGACATGCACAAGGCCATCGTCGTGTCGTCCGACACCTACTTCTATTCGCTGGGCCCCGAGATCGGCGTGAACGCACTGCACGATTTCACCAAGCAATTCGGTTTCGGCCAGATCACCGGCATCGACCTGGAAGGCGAAAAGCGCGGCGTGCTGCCCTCGACCGACTGGAAGCGCTCGGCCTACAAGGACAAGGACCGCCAGCGCTGGTACGCTGGCGAGACGATTTCCGTGGCGGTGGGGCAGGGTTACAACGCCTTTACGCTGCTGCAACTGGCGCAAGGCACGTCCACGCTGGCCAACAACGGCCTGTACCGCCGCCCGCACCTGGTGCACGCGGTGCGCGATCCGCGCACCGGCGAGGCCAAGCCCACCGAGTCCGCGCCCGACTATCGCATTCCCCTCAAGCAGGCCAACGTGGACGTGATCAAGAACGCCATGGCGGACGTGGTGCGGGCCGGCACGGCGCGGCGCGCGTTCGCCAACACCCCCTACCAGGCGGCCGGCAAGACCGGCACCGCGCAGGTGTTCAGCTTGCGCGGCGGCCATTACCGCGCCAGCGCCATTGACGAACGTCTGCGCGACCACGCCTTGTTCATGGGCTTCGCGCCGCTTGAGCATCCGCGCATTGCGGTGGCGCTGATCGTCGAGAACGCTGGCTGGGGCGCGAGCGTCGCCGCCCCGGTCGCGCGCAAGGTGTTCGACTATTGGCTGGCCAAGGACCGCCAGGACAAGATCGTGCGGCCCGACCGCGCCGACCCCCTGGCCTCGGTCGAGGAAATCGCTTCCGACGTGGTGCGCCGATAATGAAACGCCTGGGCCTTATCCTGCTACGTGTGTTCACGGCCTTCGATTGGCCGCTGCTGGCGATCCTGCTGATGTTCGCCGCGCTGGGCATGACGGTCATGCATTCCGCGGTGGGCGGCACCGACTGGCGCTTCGCCGAACAGTCGCGCAATTTCATCATCGCTTTTTTCGCCATGTGGACCATGGCCCTGATTCCGCCGAAGTGGCTGATGAAGCTGGCCTTGCCTTTCTACGTGGTGGGTGTGGTGCTGCTGCTGGGCGTGGAGTTCTTCGGCGAGACCAGCAAGGGCGCGACCCGCTGGCTGAACCTGGGCGTGACTCGCATCCAGCCCTCCGAGATGATGAAGATCGCCGTGCCCATGATGCTGGCCTGGTATTTCCAGCGTCACGAAGGCGCGGTGCGCATCCGCGACTTCCTGGCGGCCGCCGCCATGCTGGCCGCGCCCTTTGGCCTGATCGTGCTGCAGCCCGACCTGGGCACGGCCCTGCTGGTGTTCGGCGCCGGCTTCTTCGTGATCTATTTCGCGGGCCTGTCGTTCAAGCTGCTGGTGCCGGTCATGCTGGCGGGCATCATCGGCATAGGCACGCTGATCTACTACGAAGACCAGTTATGCGAGCCCGATGTGGACTGGGTGGTGCTGCACGACTACCAGAAGCACCGGGTGTGCACGCTGCTCAATCCCAGCTCCGATCCGCTGGGCAAGGGCTTCCATACGATCCAGTCGATGATCGCGGTGGGCTCGGGCGGGGTGTACGGCAAGGGTTACATGAAGGGCACGCAGACGCACCTGGACTTCATCCCTGAACGCACCACCGACTTCATCTTCGCGGTGTACGCGGAAGAATTCGGACTCTACGGCGGCATCGCCATGCTGGTGCTGTATGGCCTGATGATGGCGCGAGGACTGACGATCGCGTCACGGGCATCGTCGCAGTTCGGCAGGTTGCTGGTTGGGGCGCTGACGATGATGCTGTTCATCTATGTGTTCGTGAACGTGGGGATGGTGACGGGGATTCTGCCTGTGGTGGGGGTGCCGTTGCCGTTCATGAGCTATGGGGGGACGGCTTTGTTCACCATGGGGATTGCGTTTGGGATCATGATGAGTATTAGTCGGCATCGGTCGGTTAAGACTTGATCTTTTTGGCGGCTGCGCGTTCTTCGTAGGTCGCCCGTCGTCGCGTGCGGCGTGGCGGCTCGCGCCCACGATTGCGGTCCGGAGCGTTCGCTCCGGACTTCCCCTTCGTCATCGTCGTTGCCGCCTACGGCGGCTGCCTTCCGATTCCCTCGGGCGCATCGAGGTTGCGAGCCGCCACGCCGCCCGCGCCGACGGGCTACTGTCGCCTTGGTTCGCTGCGCTGTTAGAGCAGTGGTCGGTGGCGAGTCTTGCGGTGCCCGTTGCTGAAGGCCGCGCGGGCGGCCGTCAGCAACATACGTGTGTGTCGGCGTCGTGGAGGTGGTCGCTTGCGCGTTTGCGGAGCGTGGTTTGCTGGTGGCCGCTCATCATTGGGGTGGGGCGGTGATGGGTGGCGCGCGGCAGGCAGCGGCTTGCGCTTGAGGATTTTCTCGCGCGCGCCACCCATCCGGCACCGTGGCTTAGCGGCAGGTGATGATCAACGGCCTGGTGACGTTCGGTGATGAGCAGCCACCTGCGAGGCGTTAATGCTGACAGGTGTTTCATGTGCGCGCAGCGCCATCCTCAACCGCAAGACACCGCGGAAGCCTCGGAAGGCCGCCCGCGCGGCCGGCCCGAGGCGAGCCCCGCAAGACCCACCGCCATACCCCGCCCGTTGCCAGAACGCCAAGCACATCGCTCGCCGCACCTGACGCCAGATTGCCGCCGACGCGACGGGCGTCTTAAGAGCCCAAGACGCCCGAAAGCAAGCAAACAAACGTTACCCGCAAGAACAGCCTACAACCTCAAGCAGGCAACGCCTCAGGCACCCCAAGGTCGACGGCCAGCTTGGTAAGCCCATCCCAGATCCGGCTATCAAACGTCAGCGTGTCCTCGTTCAGCGCCCGGTTGCGGGCTTCGTACTCGCCCGGATACTGCACGCCTTCGACGCCCGGTTGCGGCTTGCAGGCGTGCAGGTAGTCGATGAACGCGCCCACCTCCATCGACCGCCAGTCCGTGTTGAAGTCCACCTGCGGATCCAGCAGCAGCGCGAACATGTTGTTCGTCGCCACGCCGGTGCGCGGATGCTGCGGCTGGATCGTGCCGCCGCCGGACAGCACGCCGGCCAGCAGTTCGGCTACCAGGCCCAGCGCGTAGCCCTTGTGGCCGCCGAACGGCAGCAGGGCGCCGGGCGGGTCGGTGAACAGCGCGTTGGGATCGGTGGTCGGATTGCCCTGGGCGTCGATCAGCGAGCCCGGGGGCGCCTGCTCGCCCTTGGCGGCCAACACGCGCGCCTTGTTGACGGCGATGGAGCTGGTGGCCATGTCCACGATGAACGGCGGACGGCCGCCGGGCAGCGGGCCGGCGAAACACAGCGGGTTGGTGGTCAGGCAGGCCTGCGCGCCGCCGAAAGGCGCCACGGTGGGCGAGCGGTTGATCACGTTGGTGAAGGCCAACAGGATCAGACCCTTGGCCGCCACCATTTCCCCGTAGTGGCCCATGCGACCCAGGTGATGGCTGTGGCGCAGGGTCAGGATGCACTGGCCGTGCTCTTGGGTGCGCTCGATGGCCTTCTCGATGACGACCTTGCCGACATATTGGCCCAGCCCGTGGTGGCCGTCATAGGCCAGCATCGCGCCGCGGTCGTTGACCAGTTCGGGCCGGCCGTCGGCCTGGGCCAGGCCCTCGGACAGCACGCGCCGGTAGTTGGTCAGGATGGACAGCCCGTGACTGGTGTAGCCGACCCGGTCGGACTCGACCAGGTGCTCGGCCACGTCGCGGGCGATGTCCTCGGGCACGCCCTGCGCCATCAGCACGCGGCGACCGTATTCATTGGCTTGGGCGATCGAAATCTTCATGATGCGACCTCCTTACAGCCAGCCCAGCCAGCGCCAGTAGGTCATGCCCATCAGCAGCATCAGCAGGTAGCCGACGATGGTGACGATGATGCCGACCTTGGCGAACTGCTTGGCGTTGAAGGTCTCGGTACCCAGGCACACCATGTTCTGCGGTGCGTTGATGGGCAGGATGAAGCCGTAGCTGACGACGAAGCCCAGCAGCATGGTCATGCCCAGGCGGCTGAATTCGCCCGGCAGCGTGGCCAGCACCGAGATCAGGATCGGCAGCATGGCCGAGGTCAGCGCGGTGGCGCTGGCGAAACCCAGGTGGATGACGATGAGGAAGGCGGCCAGGATCGCGAAGATCGCCAGCGGTCCGAGGTGGTCCAGTCCGGTGTGCGCCACGACCTGGTTGCCCAGCCATTGACCGGCCTGGGTCGTCAGCAGGGCGGTGCCCAGGCTGATGCCGACGCCGAACACGATCACGGTGCCCCATGGGATACGCGATTGCACGTCTTTCCAGGTCATCACGCCAAAGCGCGGCAGCAGCAGCAGGACCAGGCCGAAGTAGGTGGTCGAAGTGGTGTCGAACTTGTGCAGCTTGCCTTCGGTCGACCAGAACAGCAGCAGCATGAGCGACACGGCCATCAGGCGCTTTTGCGCGCCGGTCATGGGGCCCAGTTCAAGCAGCGACTTCTCGACGGCTTCCTTGCCTCCCGCGATGCTGTCGCTTTCCGGCGGCAGCAGCTTGAGCACGATGATGATCAGCACGGCCGACATGATCAGCGACCAGGGGGCGCCGGCGATCAGCCAGTCCGACCATGCCACGCGCTGGCCCAGCATCTTCTCCATGAAGCCCACGGTCAGCAGGTTCTGCGCCGCGGCGGTCTGGATGCCGACGTTCCAGATGCTGGTGGCCTGCGCCACGATGATCATGATGCCGGCGGCGATGTTGGAGCGCTTGTCCACGCCGAAGGCCGCGATGACGCCCATCATGATGGGCACCACGGCCGCGCTGCGCGCGGTGGCGCTGGGCACGACCAGGCTCAGCACGATGGTCACCGCGATACATCCGATCAGGATGCGGCGCGTGCTGGTGCCTACCTTGGACAGGGTCACCAGCGCGATGCGCCGGTCCAGCCCGGTGAATGTCATGGCCGCGGCAATGAACAAGGCGCCGGTGACCAGCGCCAGCGCCGAGTTCGAGAAGCCCGCCAGCGCCATGCTGATCGCGGCCGAGGTGCCGTAGATGACTTGCGGGTCTTTGATTGTCGGAGCCGTGCCCAGCAGGAAGGCCATCAGCGTCGTGATCATGATCGCGCTGGCTTCGTAGGACACGGCTTCGGTAATCCAGACCACCACTGCGAATGCCAGGATGGCGAGCATCCGGTGGCCCGCGACGGGCAGGTCGGCGGGCAAAGGCATCATCAGCACGCCGATCATCACAAGGACGCCGGCGACGAGTCCGATTGGAATTTTGGTTTTCTTTGGGGCTTGCGAGGCAGGGACGGCGGCTTGCGCGGTCATATCCATCTCCGGTTGAGGTCAAACTGCCGACACACCGCCCCGCGAGCAACGGGATAGGTCAAATCGGTGTGTCGACGCTACAGCATGATCGTGACGGCATTGCGGAAAACCCGTATTGATACTGATCAAGCCTGTGGAGATTTGGGCTTGTGGAAAACCTTTGACGGGCATTATGCTCGTCGCCCCGCGCCGCCGGCAAGCGGAGATTGTTGCATGGAACAATGCAAATAGGCGGAAATAGAGACGGAAAGGAAGTTAATTAGATCGTGCCACGATGCTAATCGGCGCCGAAGCCGGCAGGCGGCGCGGGTCGCTCAGCCCAGCGCCAGGCGCAGCTGTTCGTCCAGATGCAGCGTGGGCGCAATGCGCCAACCACTCTGCGCGTAACGCAGCCACCGGCCCAGCACCAGATGCGTCAGCAGGCTGGCATGCGCCGCGACATTGGCCTGCGGCGGCAGGCCGCCATCGGTGACGGCGATGCGCAGCGATTGCTTCAACGACGCCTCGATGCGGTCGTTGATGTGATTGATGCGTTCCTGCAGGCGGTTGTCTTCCGTGACCAGCGCATCGCCGGTCAGCACGCGCGTCATGCCCTTGTTGCGTTCCGAGAAGGTCAGCAGCATGGAAACGGTCTGGTGGGCCTGGGTCAGGCCATGGGGCTCGGCGATGGCGATCTGGTTCACCAGCGTGAAGATGCTGGTTTCGATGAATTCGATCAGCCCTTCGAACATCTGCGCCTTGCTGGCGAAGTGCCGGTACAACGCGGCTTCAGAGACTTCCAGGCGCGCGGCGAGGGCCGCCGTGGTGATGCGGGAGGCGTGCGGCTGCTCCAGCATCTCGGCCAGGGTTTGCAGAATCTGGGTCTTGCGCTCGCCGGGTTTGCTCGCCATGGAGGGGTCTGCTCTCGCGCAGGCTTGACGGTGGAGGGGAGGGGAGGAGCGCGCCGCTATCCCCGCAGGGGGCGTCGGCGTAACAGCAAATCACTGACGGAGTTTACCCGCAAGTCGACGTAGGCCGGCCGCTGCGAGCGGCCGCGGGCGAACGGCGTGCCCGGGTGATACACGTGAACGGTGCGCAGGCCGGCCTGGCGCGCGCCGCGCAGATTGGCCAGGGTGTCTTCCACCAGCACCGCGTTGCGTGCCTGCACGCCTTCGCGGGCCAGCACATGGCGCAACAAGGCGGGCGAAGGCTTGGGCCGGAACTCGCCATGCAGGCGCATGTGCTCGATGGCCCAGAGGCTGTCGAACTGCCGCAGGATCCCCAGGCGCGCGAGCACGGCGCGGGCGTAGTGCAGCGGCGCGTTGGTCAGCAGCACCTTGCGGCCCGGCAGCCGGCTCAGCTTGTAGGCCAGCGCCTTTTCCGCGCGCACCAGCGGACCGACATCGAAGTCGTGGCTGCGGTGCAGGAACTCATGGGGGTCCACGCCATGATGCCGGACCATGCCTATCATGGTGGCGCCGTAGCGTTTCCAGTACTGCGAGCGCAGGCGGTTGGCGGTGTCGATGTCGACGTTCAGCGCCTCGACCACGGCCATGGTCATGCCGTGGTCGATCTTCGGGAAGATGGCGTGCGAGGTGTCGTGGAGCGTGTTGTCCAGGTCGAACAGCCACAGGCGCTCGGAGTCGCCCGCGGCCGCGCGGCGCGAGCGGCGCATGCGCACCGCCGGCCGCAGCAGGTAACGCTGTGCCCGCATCAGTGCGAGCTGATCATCGTGCCCACGCCCTGGTCGGTCAGGATTTCCAGCAGCAGGCAGTGCGGCACGCGGCCGTCGACGATGTGCACGGAGTTCACGCCGTTCTTGGCGGCGTCCAGCGCGGACGAGATCTTGGGCAGCATGCCGCCGGAGATCGTGCCGTCGGCGAACAGCTCGTCGATGGTTTGCGCCGACAGGCTGCGCAACAGCTTGCCGCCCTTGTCCAGCACGCCCGGGGTGTTGGTCAGCATCAGCAGCTTTTCGGCGCCCAGCACTTCCGCCATCTTGCCGGCGACGACGTCGGCGTTGATGTTGTAGGCCGTGCCGTCCTCGCCATAGCCGATGGGCGAGATGACGGGGATGAACTGGTCGTCCTGCAGCGCCTTGACCACGGCCGGTTCGACCATGGTGATGTCGCCGACGAAACCGATGTCGATGGGTTCGGACGGATTGTCCTTGTTGGCCATCAGCTTCTTCTGGGCCTGGATCAGTCCGCCGTCCTTGCCGGTCAAGCCCACGGCCTTGCCGCCGACCTCGTTGATCATCATGACGATGTCTTGCTGGACCTGACCGCCCAGCACCCATTCGACCACTTCCATGGTCTCGGCGTCGGTGACGCGCATGCCCTGGATGAAGGTGCCTTGCTTGCCGATGCGGCGCAGCGCGTCGTCGATCTGCGGACCGCCGCCGTGCACCACCACCGGATTCAGACCCACCAGCTTCAGCAGCACGACATCGTGCGCGAAGCTGCGCTGCAGACGCTCTTCCGTCATGGCGTTGCCGCCGTACTTGACCACGATGGTCTTGCCGTGAAATCGTCGGATATACGGCAGTGCTTCAGACAGCACAGCGGCTTTGACAGCAGGAGACGAAACGGCAGCAGGGTCGGGGGTGTCGGTCATGGCAGCTAAGTCGGCAAATATACGTATGAGTGGTTAGAAAAAATGCCTGCACAAAAACGCGTTCGGGACGCGGTAGCGCAAGCATACGACGGATTGTAGTACCCACAGGTTTCTTATGCTTTAAACCCATGTTCATATGCCCGACAAATAACCGGCATTCAGGTAAATTGGGGGCGTTTTCGCAACGGCGACCCCCGCAAAAGGGGGCGAGGCCGCACCGGCAGGGCATCAGCCCCTAATTTTTACCCATAAAAGAGGCAACACATGCGTTTGAACTTTGTCCGGTCCGCTCTGGCGGCGTCGGTGTTCCTGGTGGCGGCGAACGCCGCCCATGCCGAAAAAATCGTGGTGGGCGCGACCCAGGTTCCCCATGCCGAGATCCTGGAAGTGGTGAAGCCGCAGCTGGCCAAGGAAGGCGTGGAACTCGACATCAAGGTGTTCAGCGACTACGTGCAGCCCAACCTGCAACTGGCCGACAAGCAGCTCGACGCCAACTTCTTCCAGCACAAGCCCTACCTGGATTCCTTCAACAGGGACCGCAAGGCCACGCTGGTGCCGGTGGCCCTGGTGCACGTCGAGCCCTTCGGCGGCTATTCCAAGAAGATCAAGAGCCTGTCCGAACTCAAGGACGGCGCAACCGTCGCGATCCCGAACGATCCCTCCAACGGCGGCCGCGCGCTGGTGCTGCTGCAGAAGCAGGGCGTGATCAAGCTGAAGGATCCGTCCAACATTCTGGCGACGGCCGCGGACGTGGTCGAGAACCCCAAGAAGCTGAAGTTCCGCGAACTGGAAGCCGCCATGCTGCCGCGCTCGCTGGATGACGTGGACCTGGCGCTGATCAACACCAACTACGCGCTGGAAGCCGGCCTGGTCCCGACGAAGGACGCCTTGTTCATCGAAGGCTCGGATTCGCCCTACGCCAACATCCTGGTGACCCGCGAGGACAACAAGGACGCGCCGGGCATCAAGAAGCTGGTGCAGGCCCTGCACACGCCCGAGGTGAAGAAGTTCATCCAGGACAAGTACAAGGGCGCCGTGGTTCCGGCGTTCTGATTCCGGCCCGTCGCGGCCTGATCTGGAAACCGCCCGCCGTGGGCGGTTTTTCTTTTGGGCGCCGCCGCGGCGGCGCCGGTCGCCGGACGAAAAAAAACCGCCCTGTCGGGGCGGTCATTTGCGGGGCTGCGGGGCTCAGCCTGCCGCCAGGGCCTTTTCCACGGTGGCGTGGAACTCCGCCACGTCGTATTCGCCCAGGTAGCGCTTGATGATGCGGCCTTGCTTGTCGATCAGGAAGGCCGTGGGCGTCAGGCGGATGTCGCCGAAGGCGCGGGCGATGTCGCCCTTGGTGTCCAGGGCCACCGGGAACGGCAGCTTGCGCGTTTCGGCGAAGTTCAGCACGAAGTTGGGCGGGTCGTAGTTCATGGCGACCGCGACCGCCTGGTAGCCCTTGGCGGCGTACTCGTTGTAGGCCGAGATGGTTTCCGGCATTTGCTTCACGCAGGTCACGCAGCTGGTGGCCCAGAACTTGACCAGCACGACCTTGCCGCGCAGATCCTGCATCGAGAAGGTCTTGCCTTCCAGCGTGGTGAAGGTGACGTCGGGCGCGGTCTGGGCGGGGCGCATGACGAACCAGGCGCCGATGCCGACCGCCACCAGGACGGCCAACGCGATGATGGCTTTCTTCATTTGATGGGCATGGCCTCTACGCCGCTGCTGGTGCCGGCCGCGTTGTCGCTCGCTGCGCCGGCGCCGCTTTCGATGGGCGCTTTGGTTTCCGTGGAAGTGTTGGACTTGGAACCGGTATTCGACAGCCGGATGGCTTCCTCGCGGCTGATCGTCTCGAACAGTTTAACCACCTTGGCCACGCCGCCGACGTCGGCGGTGGCGTTGGCGGCATATTCGCCTTCGGCCTGCGTCACCTTGCCCATCAGGTAGACCACGCTGTGGTCGGTCGTGACCGCGATGGTGCCGGACGGCACGTACTTGGTGTTGAGCAGGGCGGTCTTGACCTTGGAGGTCAGCCAGGTGTCGTTGGAGCGCGTGCTGAATGAGGCGATGGGGCCGACGTTCAGCTGGTTGATGACCTGTTTGACGTTTTCCACGCCTTGGGCGATGGCGGTGGCCTGGTTCTTGGCCTCTTCGGTGGGGACGTCGCCGGTCAGCAGCAGATGGCCGCCGTAGGCCATGGCATTCACGCGGGCGGTGTCGCCCAGCTTCTGCGAGATCTGGCTCTGCGCCTTGAACGCCATGTTCTGGTCTTCGAGCTGGATGCCGGAGGTGCGGCGGTCGGTCACGACGACCGCGGTGGTGGCGGCCGCGCCGCCCACGATCAGGGGCGCGCAGGCCGACAGCGAGAGCGCGGCGGTGGAGAGCGCCGCGGCGAGCATCAACGGGCGGACTGCGGTACGGACGTCAGAAATCATTCGGTGTCTCCAAGCAGAAGAGCGTCAATGCCGTCGCACAGCGCGTGCAGCAGCAGAATATGGACTTCCTGGATGCGCATCGTGCGATCGCTGGGAACACATAGATGGACGTCCATCGGCGTAATGAGTTCCCCCATGACGCCGCCGCCCTTGCCGGTCAGGGCAAGCACGTGCATCTCGCGGGCGCTGGCGGCTTCCATGGCGCGCACCACGTTGGGGGAGTTGCCGCTGGTGGATATGGCTACCAGCACGTCGCCAGCCTGGCCGAAGGCGTTGACCTGGCGTTCGAAGATTTCGTCGAAGCCGTAGTCGTTGCCCACCGCGGTGAGGATCGAGGTGTCGGTGTTGAGGGCGATGCCGGCCAGGGGCAGGCGTTCGCGTTCGAAGCGGCCCACCAGTTCGGCGATGAAATGCTGCGCATCGGCGGCCGAGCCGCCATTGCCGCAAGCCAGAATCTTGCCGTTGTTTGCCAGGGCGCCGAACAACACGTCCACCGCCACTGCCAGCGGCTCGGCCAGGACGTTCATGCTTTGTTCGCACGCAGCCATGGCGTCGCGAAAGTGCGACGTCATTCGAGAGGTCATATCCATGGGCGCGATTATCTCACGGGGCCGAGGCGTGGTTCTGTCCAGGCGTAACGACTGTTAGGCAGGTCGTTACCGGGGCCGTGCGGACTTCAGGCCTGCCAGAACGCGCCGCGCAGCCACTGGGGATCGCCGGCGTCGAAGACGACCGCGTCAAAGCGCGCCGCCGGCAGCCTGCCGCGCCAGTGGCGCCGGGCCAGCTCCGGCAGCCAGCAGGCCGCGGCGCTGGCCAGCCGTGCCTGCTTGTCCGGGCCGATGCTGGCTGCGGCGCCGCCGTAGCGGCTGGGGCCGCGCGATCGGACCTCGACGAACACCAGCGTGTCGCCTTCGCGCATGGCCAGGTCGATCTCGCCGGCGCGGGTCTGCAGATTGCGCGCCAGCAGGACCAGGCCGCGCGACTGCAGCAGGCGCAAGGCGGCGTCCTCGTGGTGGTCGCCCTTGCGTTGGGCGGGCGAGCGTCGCGGGGGCGGGCGATCCGCTGGCGCCGCGCGCGCGGCACGGCGCCGGCGTTTGGCGGCGCGGCCGCGGGCGGCCAGGGCCAGTTCGCAGGCCAGTCGCAAGGTGTCATCCGTCATGGGCGCTCCGGAAGTCGCGGGCATAGGCGGCTACACTGACATGGTTTCCCGTGTCTGTAGGCTGCAATGAATCAAAATGTCTCACCTCCCCCTGCCGGAGATGCCTGGTCTCGCGTTTCTGAACGCGTGGCGGGGCAGCATTGGCCCGCTGCGACGCTGTATGTCGTGGCCACGCCGATCGGCAATCTGGGCGACCTGGGGCTGCGCGCCTGGCACGCTTTGCAGCGGGCCGATGTAATCGCCGCGGAAGACACGCGCGCCAGCCGCGCCTTGCTGGACGCCTGGGGCGTGGGTACGCCGCTCATGGCCGCCCACCGCCACAATGAAGCTGCCGCGGCCCAGGCCATTTGCGAGCGTCTGGCCCAGGGCCAGCGCGTGGCGCTGGTGTCCGACGCCGGCGCGCCCGCCGTCAGCGATCCGGGCGCGCGCATCGTGCGCGCCGTGCGCGAAGCCGGCTTCGGCGTGGTGCCGGTGCCCGGTCCCAGCGCGGTCATCGCCGCGCTGATGGGTAGCGGCGTTACCACCGACGAAAACCCGGGCTATGCCTTTGCCGGATTTCCTCCGCCCAAGGCGGCTGCGCGCCAGCGCTGGCTGCGCACCTGGTGCGCCTTGCCCGCGCCGGTCGTCATGTTCGAATCGCCGCACCGGCTCGCGGCCACGCTGGCCGACCTGCTGGAAGTGTGCGGCCCCGACCGTCTTCTGACCGTGGCGCGCGAACTGACCAAGCGTTTCGAGGAGATCGCAACGTTCCCGATGGGCGAAGGCGCGGCCTGGCTGGCTGCGGACTCGCACCGCGAACAGGGCGAATTCGTGCTGATCGCGCACGCGCCCGCGGAACAGGAAGCGGATGAAGAAGCCGATCCGCGCACCGATGCGCTGCTGGACGCCTTGCTGGAGTCGCTGTCCTTGCGCGACGCCGCGCGCGTGGCCGCCAAGGTTTCCGGCCTGCCGCGCGACGTGCTGTACAACCGGGCCCTGGCCCGCAAGAAATCGGCGGAGTAAGACATGGTGTATTCGACTATCGTGTCCAACAAGCCCGCGGATCCCGACGAACGCCTGGTCTACCGCGACATTTCCACGCCGCTGGGCGACATGCGTCTGGTCGCCAGCGCCAAGGGCCTGCGCGGCGCCTGGTTCACCGATCAGGAACTGCTGCCCGCGGCGGATGGCTGGATCCTCACGGACTCCGATCCCATCCTGGAGCAGGCGCGCCGCGAACTGGAAGAATGGTTCGCCGGCAAGCGCCGCGTCTTCGACGTGGTGCTGGATCCCGTCGGCACCACTTTCCAACACCAGGTCTGGCATGCGCTGTGCGACCTGGAATTCGGCGTGCTGGCCAGCTACGGCGACCTGGCGCGCACCGTGGGGCGGCCCAAGGGTGCGCAGGCGGTCGGCGGCGCCGTCGGACGCAATCCGATCAGCATCATCATTCCCTGTCATCGCGTGATCGGGGCCGACACCTCGCTGACCGGCTTCGGCGGCGGGCTGCCGCGCAAGCAGGCCTTGCTGGCGCACGAAGGCAATCGCTACCGCAGCCGTAGCGCAAGCGCGCGCCGGGTGTGCGACGGTCAGGCCGAACTGCCCTGGTAGGCGGGCAGCGGGGCGTTTACTGCGAGGCGATGCTGGGCAGGATGCCGATGCGGTCCGACACCATCGGCACGGCGTCCAAGGCGCTCTGCCGGTCGGGGTAGGGGCCGATCTTGACCCGATACAGATTGTTTGACTGTTCGACCGATGCGGGCGGCGCGCCTTCGGCGCCCAGCTGCGTGTTGATGCGGCTGACCAGCGATTGCGCATTGGCCGGCTGGCTGAACGCGCCCACCTGCAGATAGACGCTGCCGATGCCGCCCGCTGCCGGCTGGCGCACCGGCGCGGAACCCGGAGCGGGCCCCGACAGGGGTTCGGCCGCCAGCGCCACCGGCACGGCGGCGATGGGCGCGGCCACGGGCGACGAACCCGTGGCCGATGCGGGTTCGGGTATGGCCGTGGCAGGCGCGCCCTGCGAGGCCAGCCGCCGGATCTCGTCCTGCGGGATGGCTTCCACGATCACCTGGCCGCTGCCGGGGCCGATGATGCCCAGCTTGTACGCGGCGACATAGGACAGGTCCATGATGCGGTCGCTGTGGAACGGGCCGCGGTCGTTCACCCGCACGATGATGGTCTTGCCGTTGACCATGCTGGTGACGCGGGCGTAGCTGGGCAGTGGCAGCGTGGTGTGGGCGGCCGTCATGGCGTACATGTCGTAGGACTCGCCGATGGACGTGGAATTGCCGTGGAACTTCTTGCCGTACCACGAGGCGGTGCCGCGCTTTTTATAGGGCTGGCCGCTGGTGTCCGGCACATAGCGCTGGCCGAACACCACATACGGCCGGTTCGCGCCGCTGGCATAGGGTTCGATCCTGGGCACCGCGTCGGGCACCTGGTCCAGGTTCGAGGGCGGATTCGCGTCTGGCCCGTCGTCCTTGTAATACCCGCCGCCCTTCTTGCGTCCGCCGGTGGAAGAGCAGCCAGCCACGGCAATGGCCAGCAGCAGCATCATGAACAGGCGGGTCGGGCGGGACAGGGTCATGCGGATTCGTCAGGCAGTTGGGTGCGATGGCGCACCAGCAGCGGGTCGTGGTCGGCAAAACGCAGCGCCAGCTGTTCGACCACGTACACCGAACGGTGCTGGCCGCCGGTGCAGCCGATGGCGACCGTAAGGTAATTGCGGGTGTCTTGCGTGTATTGCGGCAGCCAGCGGTTCAGGAAACCGGCGATGTCGTCGATCATCTGCCCCACCAGGTCGAAGCCCGCCAGCCAGGCGGCCACGGGTTCGTCACGGCCGGTCAGCGGCCGCAGGTCGCGGTCGTAGTAGGGGTTGGGCAGGCAGCGCACGTCGAACACCAGGTCCGCGTCGCGCGGCACGCCGCGCTTGTAGGCGAAGGACTCGAAAGTCAGCACCAGCGGCGCGCGGTCGGCCTTGATCAGGTCGCGGATCCAGACGCGCAGTTGGCCCGGCGTCAGGTCCGAGGTGTCGATGACGTGTTCCTGTTCGCGCAGCGGCGCGAGCAGTTCGCGCTCCACAGCGATGCACTCGGACAGCGTCGGGGTCTTGCCGCCGTGCTGCAGGCGGTCGGTCAGCGGGTGGCGGCGGCGCGATTCGGAATAGCGCTGCACCAGCGTTTCCGTGCTGGCGTCCAGGAAGACCACGCGCAGGCTGGTGCCCATGGCGCGCAGCGCGGTGACCACGTCGGGCAGTTCGGCCAGTTCGCCGGGGGAGCGGACGTCGATGGCGACCGCGACGCGCTCCATGCCGTCATCGCGGGCGTTGGCGATGAACTCGGTCAGGAACCGCACGGGCAGGTTGTCGACGCAGGTATAGCTTGCGTCCTCAAGCATGCGCAGGGCGACGGACTTGCCTGAGCCTGAGATGCCGGTGACGAGGACGACTTTCAACATGGACATGATTGTGGCACGCTTTTCGAGGACGATGCCGGCGGGATGACATCTGATATGGCCGTAAACTGCCAATCTGCGCCTGTACCGCTTTGGTCCCCCTGGCGTAAGCTGGGGGCCGGATACTCGACAGATTCACATACGCGCCCCGCCGTCATGCGTTTCGGGGGAATGGAATTCGACCTAGATGTTAGCCTTCATTTCCTTTCGTAGTGTTTCACTGCCGCGTTTTTGGGCAATTTCCCTATTTGGGGTGGCTGCCGCCTTCCTGGCAGCGCCCGCGCCGGCCCAGCCCGCGCCCCAGGAAATCCTGCGCCCGGACACCATGGACGCCCGCGTCGCCGCCTGTACGGCCTGTCATGGTGCGCAGGGCCGGGCCGGCAACGACGGCTACTATCCGCGCCTGGCGGGCAAGCCTCAGGAGTACCTGTACCACCAGCTGCTCAACTTCCGCGACGACCGGCGTCAGTACCGGCCCATGACGCATTTGTTGACCGGCCTGCCCGACGACTACCTGCGCGAGATCGCCGCGTATTTTTCCTCGCAGCATGTGCCGTATCCGCCGCCGACGCGCGCCGACGTCTCCGCCGCCACGCTGGAAGCCGGGCGCAAGCTGGCCCTGAACGGTGACGCCGCGCGCGGTCTGCCCGCCTGTGCCGCCTGTCACGGTGCCGCTCTGGGCGGCGTGTTGCCCGCCATTCCCGGCTTGCTTGGCCTGCCGCGTGACTACATCGGTTCGCAGATCGGCAGCTGGAAGAACGGCTTGCGCCGCGCTGCCGAGCCGGACTGCATGGCCGACATTTCCAACAAACTCACTCCCCAGGACATCGGCGCGCTGGCCGCGTGGCTGTCCTCGCAACCCGTCGTGGAACCCTACGCGCCAGAAGCCGCGGGTTCGATACGCCTGCCCGCGGAATGCGGCAGCCAGGCGCAACGGTAAGGGAGAGGCCGGATGTCGATCATGAAGAAAGTCCTGTCCGCCCTGTTGCTGCTCGCGATCGCAGCCGTGGGCGGCCTCTACTGGTTCGGTACGCGCGACGATGCCAGCACCGGTCCCGCCGCGGCCGCGGCGGATGCCGCGACGCTGGTGGAGCGCGGCCGCTACCTTGCGCTCGCTGGCAATTGCATGGCCTGCCACACCAGCCGGGGCGGCAAGGCGCTGGCGGGCGGCACGCCGATCCCTACGCCGTTCGGCACGGTGTACGGCCCGAACCTCACGCCCGACGACAAAACCGGCATAGGCGCCTGGACCGCGGACGATTTCTGGCAGGCGCTGCACAACGGCAAGTCGCGCGACGGCACGCTGCTGTATCCCGCTTTCCCTTATACGGAATACACGCGCGTGACCCGCGCCGATTCCGACGCGTTGTACGCCTATCTGCGCACCGTGGCGCCCGTGGACCAGCCCAACCGGCCGCCCGAGATGGAATTCCCCTACGACCAGCGGGCGCTGCTGGCCGCCTGGCGCGCGCTGTACTTCAAACCGGGCGTGCAGGAGGCGGACGCAGGGCAATCGGTGCAGTGGAATCGCGGCCGATATCTGGTCGAAGGCCTGGGGCATTGCGCCGCCTGCCATACGCCGCGCAACAACCTGGGGGGGCTGCGTTCGGCCGACCCATTGGCCGGCGGCGTGATCCCGGTGCTGGATTGGTACGCGCCGCCGCTCACCAACGATATGGAAACCGGCATGGGCAGATGGTCCGCCGAAGACATTGCAGCCTTGCTCAAGACTGGCATTTCGAAGCATTCCAGCGCCAGCGGGCCCATGGCCGAGGTGGTGCTGGGCAGTACGCAGCATCTGACCGATGCGGACGCACTGGCCATAGGCGTCTATATCAAATCCCTGCCCGCCACGGCGGCTTCAACTGAGCGTACGCGGACCGCTGTCGCGCCAGCCGCCATGGAACTGGGCGGCAAGATCTACCGCCAGCAATGCGTGCAATGCCACCAGTCAGCGGGCGAGGGCAGCGGCACGGCATGGCCCGCGCTGGCGGGCAATCCGACCGTGACGGCGCCGTCGCCTGTCAACGCGATCCGCATGGTGCTGGACGGCGGCTATGCCCCGGCCACGGCGGCGAACCCGCGGCCTCACGGCATGCCGCCCTTCGGGCAGCTGCTCAACGACGGCGACATCGCGATGCTGGTGACGTATATCCGCAATAGCTGGGGCAACGAGGCGGGCGGCGTGACCCCGCTGGAAGTCAAGCGCGCGCGCGCCGCATCGACGTTGAACTGACGCGGAATCAGCGCGCTCGCGCGGCCTGCGCGCAGGCCGCGCGCGCCAACTCGCCGAGTACGCGGATGGCAGCCTGCGAGGCCGCGTCCCAAGGGTGCCCGTAATTCAGGCGCAGCGCGCTGCCGAATTGGCCGCTGGCCGAAAAGATCGGCCCCGGCGCCACGCTGATGCCGCGCGCGAGCGCCTGGCGATGCAGCGTCAGCGCATCCACGGCGGCCGGCAGTTCCAGCCACAGGAAGAACCCGCCTTGCGGACGCGTCACGCGCGTGCCGGCCGGGAGTTCCTGGGCGATTGCCTCGGCCATGCGCTGCTGCTGTGTCTGCAGCGTTTCGCGCAGGCGGCGCAGGTGGCGGTCGTAGCCGCCTTGCTCCAGATATTCGGCGATGGCGCCCTGGGCGGGGCCGGAAGCCGATAGCGTCGACGACAGTTTCAGGCGCTGTACGCGTTGCGCGTAGCGTCCGGCCGAGGTCCAGCCGATGCGGTAACCCGGCGCCAGGCACTTGGAAAAAGACGAGCAATGCAGCACCAGCCCCTGGGTGTCATAGGCCTTGGCGGGTACCGGCCGCACCGATCCGAAATACAGCTCGCCGTACACATCGTCTTCGATCAGCGGAATATCGTGGCGCGCAAGCAGCTGGACCAGCTGGCGCTTTTTTTCATCGGGCATCAGGCTGCCCAGCGGGTTCTGGAACTGCGTCATCAGCCAGCAGGCGCGGGGCGCATGGCGCTCGATGGCGGCCTGCATTGCGTCCAGGTCGATGCCGGTGCGCGGATGCGTCGGTATTTCCAGCGCCTTCAGCCCGTGGCGCTCGAGCGCCTGCAAGGCGCCATAGAACGTGGGAGCCTCGACCATGACCGTGTCGCCAGGCTGCGTGACTGCTTGCAGGCAGAGGTTCAGCGCTTCCAGCGCGCCGTTGGTGACGACGATGTCGCCGGCTGGCACGTTGATGCCGCCGATCAGGTAACGCAGCGCGATCTGGCGGCGCAGGCCCGGATTGCCAGGCGCCAGGTCTTCCACCGTGTCCAGCGGATCCTGGCGCTTGAGGTGCGCGGCCATGGCCTGGGCCAGCCGCGGCAGCGGGAACAGCAACGGGGAAGGGAAGGCGGAGCCCAGCGGCGTCACCTCGCGGTTGCGCACTGAGCCGAGAATGTCGAAGATGCGCTCGCTGATCGCGAGCTCCGTTGAGTCGCCATCCGGAGTGGACGCGCCGGGTTCCGGTGGCAGGGATGCGGCAGGGGCGTTGACGTAGTAACCGGAGCGCGGCTGCGCCCGGATCAGGCCTTGTGCTTCCAGCAGGTAGTAGGCCTGGAACACCGTCGACGGGCTGAGGCCGCGCGCCGCGCACGCGTCCCGCACGGAGGGCAGCTTGTCGCCCGCGCGCAGCACGCCGTCGCGGATCGACTTGGCGATCTCGGCGGCCAGGTTTTCATACAGGTTCAAGCTGCCGCCGGACGACGCGCGCCTACTTGCTGCTTTGCAGGATCGCCATGGCCTGGCGTTCCATGAATTCGCCCAGCGTATCGATGCCGCGCAGCTTCAGGATGGTATTGCGCACGGCGGCCTCGACCAGCACCGCCAGATTGCGGCCCGCAGCCACTTGCAGCATGACCTTGCGCACCGGCAGGCCCAGCATGTCCTGCGTGATGTCTTGCAGCGGCAGGCGCTCGAACTTGTCTTGTGCGGTGGCGCGCACCAGGTGCACGATGAGCTTGAGGCGCATCTTGCGGCGTACGGAGGTCTCGCCGAAGATGGTGCGGATATCGAGCAGGCCCAGGCCGCGCACTTCCAGCAGGTTCTGCAGCAGCTGCGGACAGTGGCCTTCGATCATGTTGGGGGCGGTGCGCGAGAACTCCACGGCGTCGTCGGCCACCAGGCCGTGTCCGCGCGAAATCAGTTCCAGCGCCAGTTCGCTCTTGCCCAGGCCGGATTCACCGGTGATCAGCACGCCCAGTCCCAGCACGTCCAGGAACACGCCATGCACGGTGGTGGTGGGCGCCAGTTTCTTGCCCAGGTAGATGCGCAGCAGGTCGATCAGTTGCGCCGCCGCCACCGGCGTGGACAAGAGCGGCACCTGATGCTGGTCGCACTGGTCGATGAGGTCTTGCGGCGGGGTCAGGCCGTCGGCCAGCAGGATCGCGGGTACGCCGCCGATCAGCAGCTCGTCCATGTGGTGCATGCGGCGGCGCAGGTCGAAGCGGGTGTAGTACGCCAGCTCTTCCTGTCCGAACACCTGGATGCGGGACGGGTGGATCAGGTTCAAGTGGCCGACGAGGTCCGCGGCCGACATGCCGTCGTCGGGAATCGCGCGGTCCGCGGCGCCTTGGCCGGAAATCCAGTTAAAGGGGATTTTGTCGGCGTTGTCGTCGACGAGTTCCTGCACCGTGAGCATGGCTGCGCTTCCGCGTGGAGTTCAGAGTTGGCCGGTCGTGAGCATCTTATGGACGACAGCGGGATCGGGCTCTGTGGCCAGGGCCTCGCGCAAGGCCTTGTTCGACATGAGCTGCGCCAGTTCGGCCAGGATGTCCAAGTGCTGCTGCGTGGCCGTTTCCGGCACCAGCAGGCAAAGCAGCATCGACACGGGCTGCCCGTCGGGCGCATCGAAAGTGATGGGCTGGGCCAGGCGGATGAAGGCTGCCAGGGCCTGTTCCAGGCCCTTCACACGGCCATGCGGCACCGCCACGCCCTGTCCGAGCGCGGTGGAGCCCAGGCGCTCCCGGGCGAACAGGCTGTCGAAGACGAGCGCGCGCGCCAGGCCATGGTTGTTTTCAAAGAGAAGGCCGGCCTGTTCGAACGCACGTTTCTTGCTCGTTGCGAGCATATCGAGCACGACGTTGCCGGCGGGTAGGATGCGCGACAAATGATTCATCGGATCATTATATGGTTATATGACGCACTGCAATAATCGGCCTCTGAGATGCGTACTCGGCTCGGTCGCATCATGGGGCGGCAAGAGCGACAGCATAGACCGATAGCGGCGGATTGTGGGCATTCTTGCGCCCGGCGGCGAGGGTGGCCCTGGGGAAAGCGTCGGAAACGTGGAAAAACGGAATCGCCGGCGGGGCCGGGAATTGGGGGACAAGGAAGGGGGGTACTGCGGGAGGCACTACAAGGAGGGAAGTTTGCCGATGCCCCAGCCGGACGTTGCGTCTAGCGGGACACCGGGACTCAGGCAGGATTACTAGAATCGCTGTTTAGCTAGTCTCGCAGTGCGAGTGCTCATGAAGCGCGTTACTGCTGGGGTGGCGTTAGATTCGCCGCTTGCCGCTTCACGGACTCCGCCGTGTGACTTCGTACCTTGTCCTTGTGCTTGATGACCTGACGGTCGACTTTGTCAGCAAGAAGGTCTATGGCTGCATAGAGATTTTCATCGGTTGCTTCACAATGAATGTCCTTACCGCTTAGACGCATGGTGATTTCGGCTCTATGCCGCAGGGGCTCTACCGAGAGCATGACCTGGGTATCGATGACGTGATCGAAATGCCGCAGCACTCGCGCCAGTTTGTTCATGACATATTCCCGGATGGCCGGGGTGACGTCGAGGTGACGACCGCAGATGCTCAGGTTCATAGTGTGCTCTCCTTCTAAAAGAGGAAAAAAGGGTGCGCAAAAAGCGCGGCTGATTCGTTAGGCGTTCTCCTTGATTGAGCGGGTTCGTTTAGTACTAGTGTATAGACTCGGGCCGATAAAACAAGCTGACCTAGCGCAAGTTCATGGCATTTTTATGGCTGAGGCCCCAGGGTGCATGCGCCTTTGCGCAGGCGGCGCCTAGGGGTCTTCCCCAGGGCCGCATTACATGCGGAAATGCTCTCCCAGATACACCCGGCGCACGGCGGGATCGCCCACGATTTCGTCGGGGTGGCCGTCGGTCAGGACCTTGCCTTCGCTGATGATGTAGGCGCGGTCGCAGATGCCCAGGGTTTCGCGCACGTTGTGGTCGGTGATCAGCACGCCGATGCCGCGGCCCTTCAGGAAACGCACGATGCGCTGGATCTCGATCACCGCGATGGGATCCACGCCGGCGAAGGGTTCGTCCAGCAGGATGAAGCGCGGGCTGGTCGCCAGCGCGCGCGCGATTTCCACGCGGCGGCGTTCGCCGCCCGACAGGGAGATGGCGGCGTTGCTGCGGATGTGGCCGATCTGCAGTTCTTCCAGCAGCGATTCCATCTGCTCGTTGATCTTGGGCGTGGACAGCGGACGTCCATCCGGCCCCAATTGCAGTTCCAGCACGGCGCGGATGTTCTGTTCCACCGTCAGGCGGCGGAACACGGAGGCATCCTGGGGCAGGTACGACAGGCCCATGTGCGCGCGCTTGTGGATCGGCATCGAGGTGATGACGGAGCCGTCGATCTCGATGCGGCCCGCATCCGCGGGCACCAGGCCCACGATCATGTAGAAGCTGGTGGTCTTGCCGGCGCCGTTGGGGCCGAGCAGGCCGACCACTTCGCCGCTGACCACGGACAGGGACACGTCCTGCACCACGGTCCGGCCGTTATAGGTCTTGCGCAAGCCGGTTGCGCGCAGGCTGCCCTGCTTGACGCCCGAAGGCGCGGAGGTTACCGGAGTCGGCACTGAAGGTTGGTTCATCGTGGCTGCGAGTGGTGTTGCATGGGAGGCGTTCAACGCCCCTTCTTGGCTGCCTGCTGCTTGCGGCATTCGGCGATGGCCGCATCCGACTTGGCGCGCGGTTCAGCCACCGAACGGACCCGGCCGCCGGCCGCGGCGGAGTTGGGGCCGCCATGGGCTTCGTAGGTGCCGGTCTTCTCGTTGTAGCGTACCCGCTCGCCGCGAATGGTATCGAACGGTTTCCCACAGACGTAGCGGATCACGACCGCCTGGCCGATCAGGTCGAAGGTGCTCTTGGAGCCGTCGTATTCGGCGCGCAGGCCCGTGCCTTCGATGAGTTCGAAGGTTTCCGGGCGTTCCTGGCGGATGGTCACGATCTTGCCCTTGTTGGCGGTGGCCGTGCCGAACTGGTTGCCTTGCGCGCCTTCGTTCATTTCCAGCACGTCGGACGTCAGGGTCATGAGGCCGCGCGTCATGTTGACGTTGCCCGTGAAGACGCTCTTCTTCTTCACGTCGTCGTAGTGCAGGGTGTCCGACAGGATCAGCGTGCTGGGCTCTTCCGCCGGCGTCGCTGCCTTGGGCGCCGGATCCGCGGCATGGGCCGGGGCCAGCGCCGAGGCCGTCAGCAGGATGGCGCCGAGCAAGCGGGTCGTCGGGGCAAGGAGAATCCGGAGGTCGGTCATGGTTTTTTCTGGTCAGTGTTGTTGGCGGGAATTTCGGTCCGGCGTTGCTGCCTGCCTTCGGAACCGGCAATTTCCACATCGGTCGATGCCGAAACCTGCAGTTGGCGCGTTTTGTTGTTGTAGTGCATGCCCGTGCCGTTCATGCGCGAACGGCCCTTGATGACTTCCGCCGGCAGGTCGGTGTAGACCACGTCGTCGTCGGGCAAGATGATCAACTGCTGGCTGCGCACGTCCAGCAGGTCGTTATTGGCGTCCGGCTGGCGGCGCACGTGGGCGTCGCCGTTCATGACGATGCGCTTGCCGCCTTGCTCCATCACCGCGGTCTTGGAGACAGCCACGGTGATGGGGTTGTCCTCGCGCTGGCCCACGGCGCGCGGCGAGGTCACGTGATAGGAATCGTCATCCGGAAAATGTTCAGCGTAGTCGCCTTCCAGCCGGTTGATGGGCTTGCCGTTCGGGTCGGTGCGCAGCATGATGAAGTCGCGCGACCAGGCGTCCATTTCGTGGGTGACGCGGCGTGGCGGATCCGTCTGGATGGCCCGCTGCGCGTAATCCGCCGCCCACCACGAGCTGGCGACCAGCACCAGCAGCAGGAACAGCGCGATCAGGGATGGAAAACGTTCTTTCATCGGGTCTGCCGCAAGGGCGTATGGGTTGTCCTGGCGATCATTGGATGGCGCCCGGGCCGAGCAGGCCTGGCGCCGCCAGGAAGGCGCCAAGGCGTCCCTGGGCCGCCAGCAGCAGGTCGCAGCATTCGCGCACGGCGCCGTTGCCGCCGGCGTGCGTGGAGACCCAGTGGGCGGCCTGGCTGACGTAGCCCGGCGCGTTCGGCACGCTGGCGGCGAAGCCGGCGCGCTGCAGGGCCGGCAGGTCGATGACATCATCGCCCATGTAGCCGGTCTGGTTCAGTTGGACACCGGAGCGCTGCGCAAGTTCGGCCAGGGCGCCGCCCTTGTCCCGCACGCCCTGGATGACCTCGGCGATACCCAGCTCGGCCGCGCGGCGCGCCACGATGGGGCCGGAGCGTCCGGTCATCAGCGCAACCTTCAGGCCGCCTTCCATCAGCAGGCGCAGTCCGTGGCCGTCCAGCACGTTGAAGCGCTTTTGCAGTTCGCCGTTGTCGCCGTAATAGAGGCTGCCGTCGGTCAGCACGCCGTCCACGTCGAACACCATCAGACGCACCGCCGCGGCGCGTTCGCGCACGCCGGCGGGGATGCGGGCCAGGACCAGCGCTTCGGCCGGATGCGTCACGGGTACAGAAAGAGTCATAGTCATACCACTTTGGCGGCCATCAGATCATGCATGTGCAGGGCGCCGAGCAGAACGCCGTCGCTGTCCAGCACGAGCATGTGGTTGAGCCGTTGTTTGTCCATTTGCTGGGCCGCCTCGACGGCCAGCGCGTCGGGAGTGATGCTGCGCGGCGAGCGCGTCATGCCGGATTCGACGGTCAGGCTGCGGATGTCGCCCTGGCGGGCAATCAGTCGGCGCAGGTCGCCGTCGGTGAAGATGCCTAGGGGGCGGCGCTGCGCGTCGGTCACGACGGTCATGCCCATGCCTTTGGCGGACATGACCTCGAGCGCCTGCGATACCGGGGTGCCGGCCATGACGATGGGCAGGGCGTCGCCCTGGCGCATGACGTCGCGCACGTGGGTCAGCAGGCGGCGGCCGAGCGCGCCGCCCGGGTGCGAGCGCGCGAAATCCTGCGGGCCGAAGCCGCGGGCCTCCAGGCAGGCGACGGCCAGGGCATCGCCCAGGGCCAGCGCGGCGGTGGTGCTGGCGGTGGGCGCCAGATTCAGCGGGCAGGCTTCCTGGGCCACGCTGGCGTCCAGGTGGACGTCGGCCAGCCGGGCCAGTTCGGACTGCGGGTTGCCGGTAATGGCGATCAGCTTGGCGCCCATGCGGCGGGCGACGGGCAGGATCGTCAGCAGTTCCTGGCCGGAGCCGGAATAGGAAATCGCGATGAGGACGTCGTCCTGGGTGATCATGCCCAGATCGCCGTGGACGGCCTCGGCGGCGTGCACGAAAAAGGCCGGCGTGCCGGTGGAGGCCAGGGTCGCCGCGATCTTGCGGGCCACGTGGCCGGTCTTGCCGATGCCGCTGACGACCACCCGGCCGCGGCAGGCCAGCAGCATCGCGACGGTCTGCGCGAAGCTGTCGTCCAGCCGGGCCGACAGGTCCATCAGGCCCTGGCATTCGATCTGCAGCGTTCTGCGCGCAGATGCCAGCGCGGTCTCGGACGATGTTGTGGGATGGTCAGTCATACGTGGATTTTAATATCAGTATGCGGGTTTGCCCCCGGAAAGGGCGTATGGCATGCTGGCGGGTCATTTCAACGGCTTTCCAACTTTTTTCCAGGCCCGCTCCATGTCCAGCATTTCCAGCCCCGTTCTTGGCACGCCCCTGTCCCCCTTGGCCACCCGCGTCATGCTGCTCGGGTCCGGCGAATTGGGCAAAGAGGTCATCATTGCCCTGCAGCGGCTGGGCGTGGAAGTCATTGCCGTGGATCGGTACGCCGACGCTCCGGGCCACCAGGTGGCGCACCGGGCGCATGTGGTCTCGATGACGGACCCGCAGGCCCTGCGCAAGGTCATCGAACAGGAACGGCCCCACGTTATTGTCCCCGAAATCGAAGCCATTGCCACCAATTTGCTGGTGGAACTGGAAGCGGCGGGCGTGGCCCGGGTGACGCCGACCGCCCGCGCGGCCCAGTTGACCATGAACCGCGAGGGCATCCGCCGGCTTGCGGCCGAGACCCTGGGACTGCCGACCTCGCCCTACCGTTTTGTCGACACCGAAGAAGAATTGCGCGCGGCCATCGACGGCGGCATCGGCTATCCCTGCGTCATCAAGCCCGTCATGTCCTCCTCGGGCAAGGGCCAGTCCGTGATCAAGAGCGCCGACGACGTCGAGTCCGCCTGGCGCTATGCCCAGGAGGGCGGCCGGGTGGGCGGCGGGCGCGCCATCGTCGAGGGCTTCATCCGCTTCGACTACGAAATCACCCTGCTGACCGTGCGCGCCCGCGGCGCCGACGGCCAGGTCGAAACCCGCTACTGCGAACCCATCGGCCACAAGCAGGTCGACGGCGACTACGTGGAAAGCTGGCAGCCGCACCCGATGTCTCCCGCCGCGCTGCAGCGTTCGCGCGACATCGCGCTGGCGGTCACTTCCAACCTGGGCGGCCTGGGCATCTTCGGCGTGGAGCTGTTCGTGGCCGGCGACCAGGTCTGGTTCTCGGAAGTCAGCCCGCGTCCGCACGACACCGGCATGGTCACCATGATCACCCAGGTCCAGAACGAATTCGAACTCCACGCCCGGGCGCTGCTGGGGCTGCCGGTGGACACCAGTCTGCGCCAGCCCGGCGCCAGCAGCGTCATCTACGGCGGCGTCGAGGCCGCCGCGGTCTCGTTCCACAACGTGGCCGAAGCGCTGGCCGAACCCGGCACCGACATCCGCCTCTTCGGCAAGCCCGAATCCTTCGTCAAGCGCCGCATGGGCGTGGGCCTGGCCGTGGCCGAGGACGTGGCGGCGGCTCGCGCCAAGGCCAAGCGGGTGTCGGCGGCGGTGTCCGTCAAGGCCGGCTAAAGCCTTTTTTCCGTTTTCCCTAGCGGCCACCAGCTCACCGGCTGGTGGCCGCTTGCGTTTGTCGGCGGCTTTAGGCAAAGGCCGGAGAAGGCCGTCTGTCACTGCCGCGACATCATGTCTTGAGATCATCCCCCTGCCGCCAGTGTGGTTTGCGCTTTCGCATGGATTGTTTGATAATTTCGGAAATTCCAGAATTTTCTGAAATCGGTGTAACTGTTCTTATCGGCCAGGACGACGCGTCCTGGTCTTGCCGGCGTAGCGCGATCCATGGCCCTGTCCCCTCAAAACGAACGATTCGTCCTGCATTTCGGCGAAATGGGCAGCCGGTGGGGCGTGAACCGCACGGTCGGCCAGATCTACGCCCTCCTGTTTCTGTCGCCCAAGCCGCTGAACGCCGATGACATCGCCGAAACCCTCGGCTTCTCGCGCTCCAACGTCAGCCTGGGGCTGAAGGAGCTGCAGTCCTGGCGGCTGGTCAAGCTCATGCATCAAGTCGGCGACCGCCGCGACTACTTCGAAACTCCCAAGGACGTCTGGGAGATCTTCCGCATCCTGATGGAAGAAAAGCGCAAGCGCGAAATCGATCCCACGCTGACCCTGCTGCGGGACACCCTGTTGGAACCCCCGTCGGGTCCGGATGAGGCGTACGCGCAACAGCGCATGAACGACATGCTGGAGCTCATCGAACTGTCTACCGGATGGTTCGATGAGGTTCAACGACTGCCGCCAGAAACCCTGCAGAACCTGATGAAGCTCGGTTCGAAAGTGCAGAAGGTGCTGGGTTTCGCCGGCAAATTGCGGGGCAAGGGCTGAGCCTGATCCGCCCCGATTTTTCAGGAAACCTCTATGAAGTTGTATGCAACGCTCGTAACATGGCGCGAGAGACGGCCTGGGAACCATGCCGGTTGCCGCGGCACCTCAACTGCTTGGGAGCGACCCAATGATTGATCTCGACGTCGTAAATCTGTCGCGATTCCAGTTCGCCGCGACCGCGCTCTACCACTTCCTCTTCGTCCCGCTCACGCTAGGCCTGTCGTTCATTCTGGCCATCATGGAAAGCGTGTACGTCATGACTGGCCGCGCCATCTGGAAGCGGATGACGATGTTCTGGGGCACCCTCTTCGGCATCAACTTCGCATTGGGCGTTGCCACAGGCGTCGTGATGGAGTTCCAGTTCGGCATGAACTGGTCCTATTACAGCCATTACGTAGGCGACATCTTCGGCGCGCCGCTGGCGCTCGAAGGGCTGATGGCCTTCTTCCTGGAAGCGACCTTCGTCGGCCTGTTCTTCTTCGGCTGGAACCGCATGTCCAAGGTCAGCCACTTGATCGTGACCTGGCTGGTGGCGTTCGGCACCAACTTCTCGGCGCTGTGGATCCTGATCGCCAACGGCTGGATGCAGAATCCGGTCGGTTCGATCTTCAATCCCGACACCATGCGCATGGAGATGACCGACTTCGCCGCGGTGATCTTCAACCCGGTGGCGCAGGCCAAGTTCGTGCACACGGTCAGCGCAGGCTACGTCGCGGGCGCGATGTTCGTCATGTCGATCAGCGCCTGGTACCTGCTGAAGGGCCGCCACATCGACCTGGCCAAGCGCTCGATGGCGGTCGCCGCCAGCTTCGGCCTGGCCTCGGCGTTGTCGGTCGTGGTGCTGGGGGACGAAAGCGGCTATCTCACCACCGAACACCAGAAGATGAAGATCGCGGCCATCGAGTCCATGTGGCACACCGAGCCGGCCCCTGCGTCCTTCAACCTGATCGCCATCCCCAACCAGGCCGAGCGCAAGAACGACTTCGCCATCGAGATCCCCTACGTCATGGGCATCATCGGCACGCGTTCGCTCACCACGCCGCTGCTGGGCATCGACGACCTGATACGTCGCGCCGAGAATCGCATTCGCGACGGCATGGTGGCGTATGAAGCCTTGCAGAAGATCCGCGCCAATCCCAAGGACGTGGATGCGCGCATGGTCTTTGACAAGACCTGGCCCGACCTGGGCTATGCGCTGCTGGTCAAGCGCTATCAGCCCGACATGAGCAAGGTCACCGAAGACGACATCAAGAAGGCCGCCGTCGATACCGTGCCCAACGTGGCGCCGCTGTTCTGGGCGTTCCGCATCATGGTCGCGGTGGGCATGTATCTGATCCTGTTCTTCGGCGTGGCCTTCTGGCTGGCCTCGCGCGGGCGGCTGGACAGCCGGCGTGGCCTGCTCAAGGTGGCGTTGTGGAGCTTGCCGTTGCCCTGGGTGGCCATCGAAAGCGGCTGGTTCGTGGCCGAATACGGCCGCCAGCCCTGGGTGATCGAAGGCGTGCTGCCGACCTACTACGCGGCTTCCGGCCTGACCATCGTCGACCTGGCCATCAGCCTGACGATATTCCTGGTGCTGTACACGGTGTTGCTGATCATCGGCGTGAAGGTGATGCTGCACGCCGTGAGGAAGGGACCGAAATCCGATGGGCCGGCGCCCGGAGCTGCCGCCGCCGATCCTGTGCACGCTGCCGTGCGGGCCTGAAGGAGAGACAGCGATGGATACTCTTATTCCTTTCGACTACGGCACGCTGCGCGTGGTCTGGTGGGTGCTGCTGGGCGCATTGCTCATCGGCTTTGCCGTCATGGACGGCTTTGACCTGGGCGTGGCTGCGCTGCTGCCGGTCGTTGCCAAGACCGACGCCGAGCGCCGGGTGGTGATCAACGTGGTGGGACCGGTCTGGGAAGGCAACCAGGTCTGGCTCATCACCGCGGGCGGCGCCATTTTCGCGGCATGGCCCTTGCTGTACGCCGCGTCGTTCTCCGGGTTCTACCTGGCGATGATGCTGGTGCTGATCGCGCTGATCCTGCGGCCGGTCGGCTTCAAGTACCGCAGCAAGATGGAAGGCACCAGCTGGCGCAACCGCTGGGACGGCGTGCTCTGTTTCTCGGGCGTGGTGGCCTCGCTGGTGTTCGGCGTGGCCATGGGCAACATCATCCTGGGCGTGCCGTTCACGTTCGATCCGGTGACCCTGCGTCCGATCTACGAAGGCCACTTCTACCAGTTGTTCATGCCGTTCGCGCTGTTGGCCGGCGTGCTCAGCGTGGTGATGTTGGCCATGCATGGCGCCGTACTGCTGGCCTGGCGCACCGAAGATCCGATTTCGTCGCGTGCCCGCAACTGGGGCAGGCTGTGCGCCTTGCTGACCGCGGCGTTGTTCGCGGCGGGCGGGTTCTGGGTGGCGGGCGGCTTGCCTGGCCATGTGATCACCAGCGCGGTGGACATGGCCGGCCCGTCGGATCCGATGCTCAAGACCGTGGCGGTGCAGAACGGCGCCTGGATGGCCAACTACGCGAAATGGCCGCTGATGTGGATCGCGCCTGCGCTGGGCGTGGGTGGCGCCGTCCTGGTGGCGCTGCTGCTGAGCGTGCGCGCCAACGTGCTGGCGTTTCTGGCCTCGTCGGTGTCGATCGCCGGCGTGATTCTGACGGTGGGCTTTTCGCTCTTCCCGTTCATCATGCCCTCGTCGACCAAGCCGCAGGCCGGCCTGACCATTTGGGACGGCTCGTCCAGCCACTTGACGCTGTGGATCATGGTGATCGCGGTCGCCATCTTCCTGCCCATCGTGACCGTCTACACCGCCTGGGTCTACCGCGTCATGCGCGGCAAGGTCACCCATGAATCGGTCGGCGACACGCCCAACTCATACTGATAAAGGAGCCTCCACCATGTGGTATTTCTCGTGGATACTCGGTCTGGGCCTGGCGTGCGCCTTCGCCATCCTCAATGCAATGTGGTTCGAGCTGCGCGAGGGTCATACCCATGATCCGCGCGCCAGCCGCGACGACGAGTGAGCGGCGGCGCTAGCAGCCTCGAGCACGATCCCTCGGCAACCCTGAACAAGCCGCCGCGCGAACAGTCGCGGTGGTTGATGGCGCTCGCCAAGACGGCCAGGCTGCCGCTGATGCTGGCGGGCGCCGCGCCCCTGGTCAGCGGCGCCCTGCTGGTGGTGCAGGCCTGGCTGCTGGCCAGCGTGCTCGATGCGGCCATCGTCAGGCAGGCGCCCCGGCAGGAGCTGCTGGGCGACATCCTGGCCATCGCGGGACTCATGCTGGTGCGCGCCTGCATCACCTGGGCGGGCGAGCGCGCAGGCGCGGACGCGGCCGAGCGTATCAAGCGCCATGTGCGACTGTCGCTTTTCCGGCGTTTGGTGCAGAAGGGGCCGTACTGGAGCCGAGGGCAGGCGTCGGGAGAACTGGCGAGTGCGGTGGTGGACCAGGTCGAGGCCCTGGACGGGTTTTTCGCCAAGTACCTGCCCGCCATGGCGGCGGCCGCCATGCTGCCGGTTGCTTTCTCGGTGGTGCTGCTGCCGATGGACGTGATTGCCGGGCTGGTCCTGCTGATCACGGCGCCGCTGATTCCCTTGTTCATGGCCCTGGTGGGCTGGGGCGCCCAAGGCGCAAGCCGCCGCCACCTGCGCGCCTTTGCGCGCTTGTCGGGCTTCTTTGCCGATCGGCTGCGCGGTCTGTCCACCCTGAAACTCTATGGCCGCGCGGAGGCCGAAGCCGAGTCCGTCGTGGCGGCCAGCGACGCGTTGCGCCAACGCACGATGTCGGTGCTGCGCATCGCCTTTCTTTCATCGGCGGTGCTGGAGTTCTTTGCGGCGCTGGGCGTGGCCGGGGTGGCGGTCTATATCGGATTGACCTACCTGGGATTCCTGGACCTGCGCTGGTCGCCGCTGACCCTGCAGGCAGGGCTGTTCTGTTTGCTGATGGCGCCAGAGGTCTATGCGCCGTTGCGCCAGTTCGCGGCGCACTATCACGACCGTGCGGCGGCGCTCGCGGCAGTTTCGCAGATCTCCCTGCTGTTCGATGGCTTGCCGCAGGCCGGCGATGCTGCAACCGGTGGCGTGCCTGGCGCAGGCAAGGCCGCCGCAGATCCCGGACACGTTCGCGAACGCCGTGCTGCGGGCGCGGCCCTTGTCATTGCGGGCTTGAATCTGGACGCGCCCGGCCGCAGCCAGGCGGTGCTGACGGATGCCAGTCTGGCGCTGGCGCCGGGCGAGCATGCCGCGCTGATGGGCCCCAGCGGCATCGGCAAGTCCTCCCTGATCGAGGCGGTCGCACGCCTGCGTCCGTTCCAGGGCGACATCAGCGTCGACGGCGTGCCCTTGCCCGATTGGGGCGAGGCGGCGCTGCGCCAGCGCGTGGCGTTGATCGGGCAGAAGCCGCAGTTGCTGACAGGCTCCATCGCCGACAACATCCGTCTGGGCCGTCCCGACGCTTCCGATGCCGAGGTGCAGGCCGCCGCGCGCCGCGCCTGCGTGCTGGAGTTCGCCGAGGCCCTGCCGCGAGGGCTGGCGACGCAACTGGGCGGCCGCGGGCACGGCCTGTCCGGGGGCCAGGCGCAGCGCGTCGCGCTGGCGCGTCTGTTCCTGCGCGATCCGGGCTTGATCCTGCTGGACGAACCCACGGCGCATCTGGACGAAGCCACGCAGGCGCGCGTGCTGGACGAGATCCTGGCTTTCTCCGCCGGCCGCACCTTGCTGCTGGCGACGCACGCGCCCGCGGTGGCGGCCCGGCTGGGTCGGACGTTGCGAGTGGTTGGCGGAAAAGTGGAAGACGCATGAAGAACCTGTTGTTGCTCCTGCCGCTGTATGCGCGCCGTAAAAGCGGGCTTTTGCTCGCATTGTTCTGCGCGCTGGCGACCGTGGCCGCCGGCGTGGGCCTGCTGGGCGTGTCGGGCTGGTTCCTGACCGGCGCGGCGCTGGCGGGGGCGGGCGGCGCGTTCAATCTGTTTGCGCCATCGGCGCTGGTGCGCGGCCTGTCGTTCCTGCGCATCGTGGCGCGTTACGCCGACCGCGTGGTGGGCCATTCCGCCACGCTGCGCCTGCTGGCTGACCTGCGCGCGAAAGTGTTCTCGGCGTTGATCCGCCTAACGCCGCGGCAATTGGCGCGCTATCGCGACGGCGATCTGGTTGCACGCATGACGGGCGACGTAGATGCGCTCGATACGGTTTTCCTGTTTGTGGTGGCGCCCTTGGTTACCGCCATCCTGGCGGGTGCGGTGTTGACCGCGGTGTTGGGATCGTGGGTGCCCGCGGCCGCGCTGGCGCTGGCCCTGGCCTTGCTGGTCGCATGCGTGCTGGTGCCCTTGTGGCTGCTGCGCGCCGCGCGCAAGCCCGGCGCGGCGGCCCAGGAGAGCGCGGCGGGACTGCGCGCGGCGACGCTGGACGCGGTGGAAGGGCATGCCGACATGGTGGCCCTGCACGCGCAGGCGCAGACAGCCGCGCATTTCGAGCGTCTATGCGAAGCCAGCGCGCTCGCCCGCCGCAGCCAGGCGCGGGTGGCGGCGCGGGGACAGTTCTTCCTGCAGGCGGCCGCCGGCGCATCGGTGCTGGCTTTGCTCTGGTTCGGCCTGGACACGCTGGAGGGAGGGCGCATCGAAGGCCCCACGCTGGCCGGGTTGTTGCTGGCGGTCATCGGAATTTTCGAAGTGGCTGGCCCGATCATGCGGGGCGCATCGCGCATGGGCTCGGCCATTTCGGCGGCGGGACGCATCCGGGAAGTCACGCAAAGCGAGCCGGACATGCAGGATCCGGCAGCGCCCAGCGTCTTGCCCGACAGCGGCGTGCTGGAGCTGGACGGCGTGCGCTTTGCCTATTCCGCCCGAGGAACGTCCGCGAGTCCGCCCGTGCTCGACGGCGTCAGCCTGCGTGTGGCGCCCGGCGAGCGGATCGCCATCGTGGGGCCCAGCGGCGCGGGCAAGTCGACCCTGCTGCACCTGCTCCTGCGACTGGAGGATCCGCAGGCGGGGCAGGTGCGTTTCGGCGGCTGCGATGCGCGCGTCTGTACACAGGCGGATTGGCACCGGCGCATCGCGCTGCTGTCGCAGGATGCTCCGGTATTCCTGGGAACCCTGCGCACCAACCTGCTGATCGGCGATCCCAAGGCGGACGACGCCGCCCTGTGGCGCGCGCTGGACGCCGCGAGGCTGGGCGACTTCGTGCGCGGCCTGCCGGATGGCCTGGACACCTGGGCGGGGGAGACGGGTTCGCAGCTGTCGGCCGGGCAGGCGCGTCGCTTGTGCCTGGCGCGTGCGCTGTTGTCGCCGGCCGCGGTCATTGTGCTGGACGAGCCGACGGCTGGTCTGGACGCCGAGGCCGAAGCGGCATTCTTCAGCGATCTGGCGGGCGCCGTGCAGGGACGCGCCGTGGTGCTGGCCACCCACGCGGCGTTGCCCGCAGGGGCGGTCGATCGCCGCTACGCGCTGCAGGACGGCCGGCTACAGCAATGTGAATTGTCATCGGGGGCGGCAACCCTGGCTTAAGCGCGGTTGCGAGGTTATAGTTCGCCTTGCTTCAATTCTTCAGGGCCGTCTTCCATGCAGACCGACAACGCCGAGTACATCCGGCGCACCATCCGCAGCGTTCCAGACTGGCCCCAACCCGGTGTCATTTTTCGCGACATCACGCCCGTGCTGCAGGACCCGCGCGCGTTCCGGGTGCTTATTGATCTCTTCGTCTATCGCTACATGCGCCAGCGCCTGGACCTGGTGGCTGGCGTGGATGCGCGCGGCTTCATCGTGGGCAGCGTGCTGGCCTACGAACTCAATCTGGGCTTCGTGCCGGTGCGCAAGAAGGGCAAGCTGCCGTTCCGCACCGTGGCCGAGGAGTACTCGCTGGAGTATGGCAACGCGTCGGTCGAAATGCACACGGACTCCGTGCGCACCGGCCAGCGCGTCCTGCTGGTGGACGACCTGATTGCCACCGGCGGCACCATGCTGGCCGCCATCAAGCTGCTGCAGCGCCTTGGCGCCAATGTGGTCGAGGCGGCCGCCATCATCGACCTGCCCGACCTGGGCGGCTCCGCCAAGGTCGCCGCCACCGGCACGCCGCTCTACACCGTCTGTCAGTACAGCGCCGATACGCCCGCGTAACCCATCAACAATCGCCGCTCAAACGTCCGACAACCTCGGTTGGATGAAGTCCAGGAAGGCCTTGGTCTTTGCCGGCAGCATGCGCGAAGGCAGCAGCGCGAAGAGCGGCAGAGGCGTCAGGCTCCATTCCGGCAGCACCCGCACCAGGCCCGCTTGCTTGATGGCGCGTTCCATCGCGTCAAAGACCAGCAGCGGCGTGATGCCCAGGCCTTGTCCCGCCAACCGTCCGAGCATGCCGACGTTGTTGGCCGACAGGCGGCCCGACACCTGCACGCGTTCCACCTTGTCGCCCGAATGCAGCATCCAGAAGGATGACTCCTCGCGCATGGTGGGGCGCAGGCATTCGTGATGGCTGAGATCCGCGGGCACCCGCGGCTCGCCGTGGCGGGCCAGGTACTCGGGCGAGGCATATAGCTGATGGGCCATCAGCACGATCTTGCGCGAGATCAGGCTGGAGTCCGGCTGCTGGCCAAAGCGCAGGATCAGGTCGAACGGATTGCTGATGGGATCGATCGGACGCATGCTCAGATCGAAGTCGCATTCGATATCCGGATGCTGCTCACGGAATTCGCTGATGACGGCGGGCAGGAACAGTTGCGCCAGGCTGGTAGGCAGCGAGATGCGCAGGCGTCCCTTGGGCTGCACCGCCATGTCCAGCAACTGATCGTGAGCAATGCGCGCTTCTTCCACGATGTGGCGGCAGCGTTCGAAATAGATGGCGCCGGCCTCGGTCAGGTCGATCTTGCGCGTACTGCGGTTGAGCAGCCGCATGCCGATGCTGCGCTCCAGTTCACTGACGCGGCGCGAGAGCGTGGAGGTCGGAATATTCAAGGCTTCGGCTGCGTGGCTGAAGTTCTTGCGCTTGGCGACTTCGACAAACAGAGCGATGTCGTTAAGCTGGATATCCATGGGGGCCCTCGAGATTCAATTCCATTGCTGGTGGATTCGTATGATAAATGGAATCATTGTCCCGCCAGTAGAAATGTCTATTTCCCCACGCTGAACGGCGTATCCACCCGATCAGCTGCACATCTTCCCTTACCTAGCTTGCTTGCGGCTGAATGCCGGCAAGGCCTGCCGGTGCTGGATGGTACTCGGAAGTGTGCAGAAAATGCGCAGATTCTGGCGATCACTTCCCGTAATTGTCCCATCTGTGCAAATATGTTCCCCAAAATAAGGGTTTTTACTAGGCCGCAATCGCCAGATACTTCGTCCCAGCAATCAAATTGTCATATCGCACCTGCCAGCCTGGCAGAAGACGATGTGCAAGGTTTAGGATGGAGTCGTCTCAATGAAAGCCCTAGCTACCGCACTCATGGTTACCGCAACGTTGGTGGGTATGTCCGCCGCTCACGCCGATGGCAAGACGCGTGAACAGGTCCAGCAGGAACTGCAAGCCGCCAAGGCCGCCGGCCAGGTCACGTTTGGTGAACTGGACTATCCGCCTGCCGCCGTCGAGCGCACCAGCCTGTCGCGCGAGCAAGTCCAGCAGGAGCTGCAAAGCGCCAAGGCTGCTGGCCAGGTGACCTCTGCTGAACTGGACTACCCGCCCAAGGCCGCGGTGTCGCAAACCGCCGGCAAGAGCCGCGAACAAGTGCGTCAGGAATTGGCTGAAGCCAAGGCCCGCGGCGAGTACACGTTCGGTGAACTGGACTACCCGCCCCAAGGCCGGTAAGCCGTCCAGCTGGCAAGAAAAGAGCCCCTTCGAAGTGTCGAGGGGCTTTTTTTATATGCAGCGGATGGTCCGCCATCCGCCGATAGTGTGGCGTTTGCACATCAGAATTGTCCGGGCCAATCAACAACTCTTGTTGGTCTGTCGGGCCCGGCAGGAGAATATCCGAGGCCCGTCTGGTGTTTTGCGAGCCTTAATTCGCATTTGATATCAATGCGTTAACGCAGGTTTCCAAAGAGGGTGGTTAGTAAGAAGGCCGTCATTATCCCAACCATGGAAAGTAGTTCTTCGAAATCCGGGTTACTTCGAGTGGGCGCAGGCTGGACACTGACTCCAGTGCATGCGCCGCTAACTTGTTCGCAGCGGCACGCAGACTCCCAGCTCTGTGCGCGGTGGGTTTGCGGTTTGCCTTTCATCTCGCCATTTTGGGGACTTATATGAAGAAGACGCTATTGGCTGTCGCGCTGCTGGCTGGTTTCGCCAGCGCTGCGCAAGCCGCAGACTCCGTGACGCTGTACGGCTTGATCGATGCCGGTGTCGGCTACGAGAAGGTCAAGTTCGGCGGTAATTCGCAAAGCCGTTTCGGCGGAGTTCAGGGCGTGAGCAGCGGCTCGCGCTTCGGCCTGCGCGGCACCGAAGACCTGGGCGACGGCCTGCGCGCCGTGTTTACCCTGGAAGGCGGCTTCGGCCCCATGAACGGCAAGTCGCTGCAGAACGGCCGCCTGTTCGGCCGTCAGGCCACCGTGGGCCTGGACAGCGATTCCTGGGGCCGCCTCGAATTCGGCCGCCAGACCAACCTGGCTTCCAAGTACTTCGGCTCGATCGACCCGTTCTCGATCAGCTACAACACCGCCAACATGGGTACCACGTTCGGCAGCGCCAACACGATGCGCCTGGACAACATGGTCCTGTACCAGACCCCCAGCATGGGCGGCTTCAAGCTGGGCGTGGGTTACTCGTTCAGCGCCGATGACACGGTCAGCGACACCTCGCAGACCGGTTTCGCAACCGGCAACAACAACCGCGTGCTGACGGCGGGCGTGCAGTACGTCAACGGCCCGCTGAACCTGGCTGCGGCGTACGACCGCTTCAACCCGTCCAACGGCCAGACCGGCGGCAAGTCCGAAGCGCGCATCCAGGAATACATCCTGGGCGGTTCGTATGACTTCGAAGTCGTGAAGGTCGCGGCTGCGTTCGGCCAGACCCGCGACGGCTGGTTCGTCGGCCAGAACATGGGCACCACGCCCGACGGCATGCAGAACCTGGGCTCGTTCAAGCTGGCTGACGGCTTCCGCGCCAATTCGTACATGATCGGCGCCACCGTGCCGCTGGGCCGTCACGCTGTCTTCGGTTCGTGGCAGCGCGCCACCGCCAGCAACGACAAGCTGACGGGCGACGATGCAACGTTCAACGTCTACAGCCTGGGCTACACCTACGACTTTACCAAGCGCACCAACCTGTACGCGTACGCCTCCTACGGCGACAACTACGCGTTCCAGCGCGATGCGACCGACACGGCAGTCGCCGTGGGCGTGCGTCACCGTTTCTAAGCGCTAGGACGTCCGGCAAAACCTTGCTGAATGCGCGGCTCATCTCCGTGGGCCGCCGAGTGACAGCGAACCCCCCCTAGTGGTTGCCGCCGGACGTTTCTAGAGCAGGGAAGGGAAGGGCCTCCGTATGGAGGCCCTCTCGTTTTTGTGCGCCGGTGTGAAGGTCGCGGCCCTACAGGAATAGCTTGTAGGCCGGATTGTCGGTCTCGTTCCAGTGGGGATAGCCCAGTTCGGCGACGAAGCTGCGGAACTGCTTCTTGTCGGCGGGCGGCACCTGGATGCCGATCAGGATGCGGCCATAATCCGCGCCCTGGTTGCGGTAATGGAACAGGCTGATGTTCCAGTCCGGATTCATGGCGTTCAAAAAGCGCATCAGCGCGCCCGGACGTTCCGGGAATTCAAAGCGGTACAACAGTTCGTTGCGCGCCAGCGCCGAGCGCCCGCCCACCATGTGGCGCAGGTGGGTCTTGGCCATTTCGTCGTGGGTCAGGTCCAGCGTGTCAAAGCCGTGGCGGCGGAAGTTCGCGGCGATCTTGTCGGGCTCGGATGCCGAGGACACCTGGATGCCGACGAAGACGTGGGCGCGGTCCGCGTCGGAGATGCGGTAGTTGAACTCGGTCACGCTGCGCTCGCCCACCAATTCACAGAAGCGGCGGAAGCTGCCGCGCTGCTCCGGCATGGTGACGGCGAACACGGCTTCGCGCATTTCGCCGACTTCGGCGCGTTCGGACACGAAGCGCAGGCGGTCGAAATTCATGTTGGCGCCGCAGGCGATCGCCACCAGCGTCTTTCCCTTCAGGTTGTGTTCGGCCGCGTATTGCTTGGCGCCGGCCACGGCCATCGCGCCGGCCGGCTCCAGCACGCTGCGGGTGTCCTGGAACACGTCCTTGATGGCTGCGCAGATCGCATCGGTGTTGACCACCACGAAATCATCCACATACTGGCGCGTGAGCTTGAAGGTTTCCGCGCCGACCATCTTGACCGCCGTGCCGTCGGAGAACAGCCCCACGTCGTTCAACTGCACCCGGCGGCCCGCGCGCACGCTGCGCAGCATGGCGTCCGAGTCTTCCGTCTGCACGCCGATGATCTTGATTTCCGGGCGCAGCTGCTTGATGTAGGCGGCCACGCCCGCGATCAGCCCGCCGCCACCGATGGCCACGAAGATGGCGTCGATCGGGCCGGGGTGCTGGCGCAGGATCTCCATGCCCACCGTGCCCTGGCCGGCGATCACGTCGGGATCGTCGAAGGGGTGGACGAAGGTCAGCTTCTCTTTCTTTTCCAGGATCTGCGCGTGCGCGTAGGCGTCGGAAAAGCTCTCGCCCGCCAGCACGACTTCGCCGCCCAGGCGGCGCACCGCGTCGATCTTGACCTGCGGGCTGGTGGTGGGCATGACGATGACGGCGCGGCAGCCCAGCCGGCTGGCCGCCAGCGCCACGCCCTGGGCGTGGTTGCCTGCCGAGGCCGCGATGACGCCGCGGTTGCGCGCGGCCGGGCTCAGGTTGGCCATCTTGTTGTAGGCCCCGCGCAGCTTGAAGCTGAACACCGCTTGGGTATCTTCGCGCTTGAGCAGCACCGTGTTCGAGATCCGCTGCGACAGCAGCGGTGCCGTCTCCAGCGGCGATTCGACCGCAACGTCGTAAACCTTGGAGGTCAGGATGCGTTTCAGATAGTCAGTGGACATGGACAGCAGGCGGGGCAAGAAGTAGGGAGGTGGGGCAGATTATGCACCCGCGCGCGGCTACACTCGGCGCACTATGGAAGAAAGTCTGCTATCCGCTGTGCATTGGATGCTGGGGGTGCTGTCGCTGCCCTCGGTCGGCCTGTCCGCCATCTTCACGGTTTCGCTGGTGTCCGCGACCCTGCTGCCCTTGGGTTCGGAACCCGCTGTATTCGGCTACATCAAGCTGGCGCCGGACATGTTCTGGCCGGCCATCCTGGTGGCGACCCTGGGCAATACGGTGGGCGGCGCCATCAGCTACGCCATGGGCCTGGGCGCCGAACGCGCCGTGCAGCGCTGGAAGGAACACCACCCCCATCCGCATCCCGATGCGACCGAAGGCGGACGCATGCGCGGACGCTGGAACGAGCGTGCCCACGACTGGATCCATCGCATGGGACCGCCGGCGCTGCTGCTGTCCTGGCTGCCCGCCGTGGGCGATCCGCTATGCGCCGTGGCGGGGTGGCTGCGGCTGTCGTTCTGGCCCTGCGTGCTCTACATGGCCATCGGCAAATTCCTGCGCTATCTGGTCATGACGGCCGGACTGCTGTGGTTTTTTCCCGGGCAGGTCTAGCGCCAGGATTGCGTTTAATTGGGGACGCACCATCCCTATCATTTCCGAGTTTCGAGCGCTTCCCTAGGGGTATTAGGGGCCAGACTCGGCCTATGGCATAAAATAATTTTTTAAGGGCCCCCTTCTTGCAGCCATGAACGCCCCACTCGCTAGCCACATCTTGAACGGGGCGATGCCGCCCGCAGCACCCGCGCGCTTGCGCGAAATCCCGTACAACTACACGTCGTTTTCCGACCGCGAGATCGTCGGCCGCTTGCTGGGCGACGACGCCTGGAGCCTGCTGAGCGACCTGCGCGGCGAACGCCGCACCGGCCGTTCCGCGCGCATGCTGTACGAGGTCCTGGGCGACATCTGGGTGGTGCGCCGCAACCCCTATCTGCAGGACGACCTGCTCGACAATCCCAAGCGCCGCAAGCAGCTCATCGAAGCCCTGCATCACCGCCTGGGTGAAATCGACCGCCGCCGCGAACCGGACGTGCCCGCCGAGGCCGGCCACGATCCGCACCGCGACGAGAAGGTCGTCGGACTGCTGGCGCGGGCGCGCTCCGCCATCGCCGCGTTCGAGGGCGAGTTCGATCAGACCGCCATGATGCGCAAACAGGCGCAGAAGGTGCTGGGCCGCATCACCGCGCGCGACAACATCAAGTTCGACGGCCTGTCGCGCGTCTCGCACGTGACCGACGCCACCGACTGGCGCGTGGAATACCCCTTCGTGGTGCTGACGCCGGACACGGAAGACGAGATCGCCGCCCTGGTCACCGCCTGTATTGAACTCGGGCTGACCATCATCCCGCGAGGCGGCGGCACCGGCTATACCGGCGGCGCCATTCCGCTGACCTGGAAGTCGGCGGTGATCAACACTGAGAAATTCGACAAGCTCGGCAAGGTCGAGTCCTGTCTGCTGCCCGGGCTGACCGAACCCGTGGCGGTCATCCATGCCGGCGCCGGCGTCGTGACCAAGCGCGTTTCCGAGGCTGCCGAGGCGGCCGGCTTCGTGTTCGCCGTCGATCCGACCTCGGCCGAGGCCTCCTGTGTCGGCGGCAACATCGCCATGAACGCGGGCGGCAAGAAGGCCGTGCTGTGGGGCACCGCGCTGGACAACCTGGCCTGGTGGCGCATGGTTGACCCGAACGGCAACTGGCTGGAAGTCAGCCGCCTGGACCACAACATGGGCAAGATCCATGACGTGGACGTGGCGCGCTTCGAGCTCAAGTGGTTCGACGGCCGCGGCAAGCCGGGCGAACGCCTGCTGAAGACCGAAACCCTGGAAATCCAGGGCCGCGTGTTCCGCAAGGAAGGCCTGGGCAAGGACGTTACCGACAAGTTCCTGGCCGGCCTGCCCGGCATTCAGAAGGAAGGCTGCGACGGCCTGATCACATCGGCGCGCTGGGTGCTGCACCGCATGCCGCGCTACACGCGCACCGTCTGTATGGAGTTCTTCGGCCAGGCGCGCGACGCGATCCCGTCGATCGTCGAGGTCAAGGGCTACCTGGACGGCGAAGGCCGCGCCCGCGGCGCCATCCTGGCCGGTCTCGAGCATCTGGACGAACGCTATCTGCGCGCGGTGGGCTACGCCACCAAGAGCAAGCGCGGCGTGCTGCCCAAGATGGTCCTGATCGGCGACATCGTCGGCGACGACGAAGACGCCGTGGCCGCGGCTTCCAGCGAAGTCGTGCGCCTGGCCAACACGCGCCATGGCGAAGGCTTCGTGGCCGTCAGCCCCGAGGCGCGCAAGAAGTTCTGGCTGGACCGTTCGCGCACCGCCGCCATCGCTCGCCACACCAACGCCTTCAAGATCAACGAAGACGTGGTGATCCCGCTGCCCCGCATGGGCGAGTACACGGATCACATCGAGCGCATCAACATCGAACTCTCGACCAGCAACAAGCTCAAGCTGCTGGGCGAGCTGGACGCCTATCTGTGCACGCCGTTGCCGGTCGGCAAGATCGACGACACGGACGTCGAGACCACCCGCGCCGAAATGCTGGCCGAGCGCACGCGCCAGGCGCTGGAACTGCTGGCCGCCGTCAGGCAGCGCTGGCAGTGGTTGCTGGACAACCTCGACCTGCCGCTCCTGCAGGCGCTGCCCGAGCTGCATGGCCTGGGCCTGGGCGAGCTGCAGCCCGTGCTGTCGGACCGCCTCGCGGCGCAGCCCGGCGCGCGCGTCTTCGACGTGGTGCAGGATCGCACCATCCGCCTGTCCTGGAAGACGGAAGTGCTGGCGGGCCTGCAGCGCACTTTTTCGGGCGCGGCCTACAAGAAGATCGTCGACGAGATGATCGCCATCCATGGCCGCGTGTTGAAGAGCCGCGTCTTCGTGGCGCTGCACATGCACGCCGGCGACGGCAACGTGCATACCAACATCCCGGTCAACTCGGACGACTACGGCATGCTGCAGGAGGCCCACCAGGCCGTCGAACGCATCATGCAGATCGCCCGCGACCTGGACGGCGTGATTTCCGGCGAGCACGGCATCGGCCTGACCAAGTATGAATTCCTGACCGAGGCCGAGCTGGCGCCGTTCCAGGACTACAAGCGCCGCGTCGATCCCAACGGTCACTTCAACGCCGGCAAGCTGATGCCGGGTGCGGACCTGCGCCACGCCTGGACGCCCAGCTTCAACCTGATGGGCCACGAGTCGCTGATCATGCAGCAAAGCGACATCGGCGCCATCTCCGAATCCATCAAGGACTGCCTGCGCTGCGGCAAATGCAAACCGGTGTGCGCGACCCACGTGCCGCGCGCCAACCTGCTGTATTCGCCGCGCAACAAGATCCTGGCCACCTCGCTGCTGGTGGAAGCCTTCCTGTACGAAGAGCAGACCCGCCGCGGCGTCAGCCTCAAGCACTGGGAAGAGTTCGAGGACGTGGCCGACCATTGCACGGTCTGCCACAAGTGCTACAACCCCTGTCCGGTCGACATCGATTTCGGCGACGTGTCCATGAACATGCGCGCCGTGCTGCGCCGCATGGGCCGCAAGTCGTTCAATCCGGGCACGGCCAGCGCCATGTTCTTCCTGAACGCCAAGGATCCGGCCACCATCAACGCCACCCGCAAGGCAATGGTGGGCGTGGGCTACAAGGTCCAGCGCGCCGCGCACGACCTGCTGTCGGGCCTGGTGAAGAAGCAGACCGCCGCGCCTCCGGCGACGGTGGGCAAGCCGCCGCTGCGCGAGCAGGTGGTGCATTTCGTGAACAAGAAGATGCCTGGCGGGCTGCCCAAGCAGGCGGCGCGCAAGCTGCTGGACATCGAAGACGCGAACTACGTGCCGATCATCCGCGATCCCAAGGCCACCACGGCCGACACGGAAGCGGTGTTCTATTTCCCGGGCTGCGGCTCGGAGCGCCTGTTCTCCCAGGTGGGCCTGGCCACGCAAGCCATGCTGTGGCACGCGGGCGTGCAGACCGTGCTGCCGCCGGGCTACCTGTGTTGCGGCTATCCCCAGCGCGGCAACGGCATGACGGACAAGGCCGAGCAGATCATCACCGACAACCGGGTGCTGTTCCATCGCGTCGCCAACACGCTGAACTACCTGGATATCAAGACGGTGGTGGTCAGCTGCGGCACCTGCTACGACCAGTTGGCGGGCTACGAGTTCGACAAGATCTTCCCGGGCTGCCGCCTGATCGACATCCACGAATACCTGCTGGAAAAGGGCATCAAGCTGGAAGGGGCCAAGGGCGTGCGCTACATGTACCACGACCCCTGCCACACGCCCATGAAGCTGCAGGAACCCATGAAGACCGTGCGCGCCCTGGTCGGCGACGACGCCGTCAAGAGCGACCGCTGCTGCGGCGAATCGGGCACGCTGGCCGTCAGCCGCCCCGACATCTCCACGCAGGTGCGCTTCCGCAAACAGGAAGAGCTGCTCAAGGGCGATGCCGCCTTGCGCAGCGACGGCTTCACCGGCGACGTGAAGGTGCTGACCTCCTGCCCGTCGTGCCTGCAGGGCCTGTCGCGCTATGAAGGCGACACCGGCATGGACGCGGACTACATCGTGGTCGAGATGGCGCGTCACATCCTGGGCGAAGGCTGGATGGAAGAGTACGTGCGCCGCGCCAATGCGGGCGGCATCGAGCGGGTGCTGGTTTAGGCCGGCAGTCCACGCAAGAAGCGCACAAGAAAAAACCGCGACCATTGCTGGCCGCGGTTTTTTTTCAACTGTGGCAGTGAGCTGTGAGGATTACTCCAGCTTGATGCCGGCCTTCTTGATCACGTCCGCCCAGGCGCTGCGTTCTTGTTCGGCGTAGGCCTTGAAGTCTTGCGAGGACATTGGCATCGGGATGACGCCCATGTCCAGGATCTTCTGCGATACGGCGGGCGACTTCAGCGTGGCTTCCAGGTCGGCGGCCAGCTTCTTGACGACGGGCTCCGGCAGGCCGGCCGGGCCGACCAGGCCTTGCCAGGCATAGGCGGTGAAGTTGGGCACGCCTTGCTCGGCCATGGTGGGCACGTCCGGCAGCGCGGCGACGCGTTCCGGAGTGGCCGCGGCCAACACGCGCAGCTTGCCGGCCTTGACGTTGGGCAGGCCCGAGGCCAGATCGATGAACATCAGGTCCACCTGTCCGCCCAGCAGATCCTGGACGGCGGGCGCCGCGCCCTTGTAGGGCACGTGCAGCACGTTGGCGTTGGTGCGCTGCTTGAAGAGTTCCAGCGCCAGGTGATGCGGCGAGCCCGCGCCGGCGGATGCCGCCGACAGCTTGCCCGGCTCTTTCTTGGCGGCCTGGATCACGTCGTCCACGGTCTTGAACGGCGAATTGACATTTACGGCCAGCAGCAGCGGGAACTTGGCGATGCCGCCGATGTAGGTGAATTTGGACGGATCGTAGGACAGCTTGGCGTACAGCGACGGGTTGAACGCCAGCGTGCCCGAGTCGGCCGTGCCGACCATGTAGCCATTGGCCTCGGCCTGGGCGATGGCGGTAGCGCCGATGATGGTGGCGGCGCCGGGGCGGTTCTCGACCACGATGGTCTGGCCCAACGGCTTTTCCAGGCCGCTTGCCACCGTGCGCGCCACGACGTCGGTGCCGCCGCCGGCCGGGTAGGGCACGATCCAGCGGACTGGCTGGGTGGGCCAGGATTGGGCGGAGGCCGCGGCGGCGGCCAGGGACAGGGCGGCCAGCGCCAACAGGCGCTTCGCGTGCTTATGCATGGGGTGTCTCCAAGTGCGGAATTAAGTATGGGCCGCCGCCGCAGGGTGCGCGGGGGGCCTGTTATGCGCCGTTATTATGCCTTGCGTCCCCGGCAATCGGCAGATGTTTTGTGCCCTGTTTTCAGCGGCTTATTGCGGATCGGGGTAGCTGCGGGCGCCGAAGATCGCCGAGCCGATACGCACCTCGGTCGAGCCTTCCTCGATCGCCAGCTCGAAGTCTCCGCTCATGCCCATCGAGAGCCGGTCCAGCGATACGCCGGGCAGGTTTTCCTGGCGCAGGCGGTCGCGCAATTCGCGCAGGGTACGGAAGCAGGCGCGCACTTCGGCGGGATCCGGCGAATTCACGGCCAGCGTCATCAGGCCTTGCACGCGCAGCGTCGGAAAGTCAGCGGCGATGCGGCGCAGGAAGGCGGCCACGTCGGCGGGATCCATGCCGTACTTGGTGGGCTCGGACGAAGTCTTGACCTGCACCAGCACGTCCAGGGTCCGGCCTTCGTTGGCCAGGCGGCGGTGCAGGGCTTCGGCCAGCTCCACCCGGTCCAGCGACTGGACTTCGGCCGCGTCGCGCGCGGCGTCGCGGGCCTTGTTGGTCTGCAGGTGGCCGATCAGCACCCATTGCAGGCCCAGGCCGTCCAGGGCCGCGGCTTTCTGGCGGATTTCCTGCGTCTTGTTTTCGCCGTAGCGGGTCAGCCCCAGCGCCATGCCCTCGCGGATGGCGTCCACGCCGAAGGTCTTGCTGACGGGCAGCAGCGTCACGCTGTCCGGGCTACGGCCGGCGCGCGTGCAGGCGTCGGCGATGCGTTGCTGGATCTGGGCAAGGCGCCCGGCCATGGTGTCTACGGCGGTCATTCAGCTCTCTGGTAGGAACGGGATGTCCCATAGTGTAGGACTGCGCCGGATCGTTTCGCCACAACGCCCGCCGGCGTCGTTGACCCTGTCTGATTGGCAGGCTTAGAATTTGAAGATATTTGTTTATATTTCAATGTTCTATGCCTTCCGGCGCCGCCCCAGCGGGCGACACGGTATCCAACCTACACAGTCTCCCGCCATGTCCACCGCAGCGCCTGAATACGCTTTCGCCACGCCTTTCCTGAATCCTCCCGCTTCCCCCATCCGATCGCTCATGCCGTATGCCATGCGGCCGGGCACCATTTCGCTGGCGGGCGGCTATCCCGCGCAGGAACTGTTCGACGTGGAAGGCCTGTCGATCGCCTCGACCCAGGTCCTGGCCCGCCTGGGCGCCTGCCTGCAGTATTCCAACATCGACGGCCAGGCCAGCCTGCGTCACGAGTTGGCGCGCCTGTCGGCCGAACGCGGCCTCCATTGCAACGCCGATACCGAGCTGGTCGTGACCGGCGGCTCGCAACAGGCACTGGCGCTGCTGACCCGCGTCATGCTGCAGCCCGGCGACCACGCCATCATCGAATCGCCCGCGTTTCCCAATTCCGTACAGGCGCTGCGCTACACCGGCGCAACGGTGCATACGGTGCAGTCGGGTCCCGAAGGCATCGACGTGGACGCGCTGGACGAACTGGCCGGCCGCATCAAGCCCAAGATGGTCTGCGTGGTCGCCTCCTTCTCCAACCCTTGCGGCGCGACCCTGACGCGCGAGCGCCGCCTGCGGCTGCTGGAACTGGCGGTCAAGCACCGCTTCCTGATCGTCGAGGATGATCCTTACAGCGAACTGCGCTTTGCCGGCGAGGCGGTGCCGCCCATCGCCGCGCTGGCCGAGGGCGAAGCGCGCCACTGGGCCGTGTACCTGGCCAGCATGTCCAAGACCATGGCGCCGGCGCTGCGCATCGGTTGGCTGGTGGCGCCGCCGGAAGTCCGCCGCCGCTGCGTCAGCGCCAAGGCGGCCGACGATATGGCCTCGTCCGCCTGGATCCAGGAAGTCGTGGCCCAGTACCTGGCCAACGGCCGCTACGGCGAGCACGTGCCGCGCATCCGCGCGGCCTACGGCCAGCGCTGCGACGCGATGGCGGAATCCCTGGCCCGCGAACTCAACGGCCGCGTCACCTTCAGCAAGCCCGAGGGCGGCATGTTCTTCTGGGCCCGGCTGACCGGTGAGATCGACGCCACGCGGCTGTTGCCCTACGCCATCGAGCACGAGGTCGTCTACGTGCCGGGCAAGGCGTTCTACGCGGACGCGGCGCAGGCCGACCTGCACGCCATGCGCATGTCCTTCGCCACCATGAATGAAAGCCAGATCGCCCAGGGCATGGTGCGGCTGGGCCGCGCGCTGGACGCGTGCGAGGCCAACCAACCGGTGTCGATCTCGCTGGCCGCCTGATGCTCTGATGCCGGCTTGACGGCGCGCATGCGCCTCTGGCTGGCCTGTTGCTAAGCTCTTCAGACTGTCCGCCCCGGCGCTTGCGTGCGGGGTGCGCATACCTAAATAAGCGCTCGTTATTTGGTTTGGGCGCTTCATGTCTATAAGCTTCTTGCCTCGGCGCGTTCCCGCGCCCGCAAAGCAGAACAGGAAACGAGGTCATGAACATTGCAAAAGGGTTGATCGGCGCGGCGTTGCTGGCGGCAGCGGCACAGGGCGCGCAAGCGGCCACGCTGGACGTGGTGCGCCAGCGCGGCGCCGTGGCTTGCGGCACGACCACGGGCTTCGCGGGCTTCTCCGCGCCCGACGCGCAAGGCAAGTGGCAAGGCCTGGACGTGGACCTGTGCCGCGCAATTGCCGCGGCGGTCTTCGGCGACGCCAACAAGATCAAGGTGGTGCCGTTGAATTCGCAGCAGCGCTTCACCGCCCTGCAATCTGGCGAGGTGGACGTGCTGACGCGCAATACCACCGTGACGCAGCAGCGCGACACCGCACTGGGCATCATCCACGCCGGCATCAACTTCTATGACGGCCAGGGCTTCCTGGTGCCGAAGTCCTTGGGCGTGAAGAGCGCCAAGGAGATCAACGGCGCCACCATTTGCCTGCAGACCGGCACGTCCAACGAAAACACGCTGGCCGACTGGGCGCGCGCCAACAACGTGAGCTACAAGCCGGTCGTGATCGAGACCTTCAACGAAGTGGTCAACGCGTTCGCCGCCGGCCGCTGCGACGTCTTCAGCACCGATGCCTCGGGCCTGGCCTCGATCCGCATTTCCAAGCTGCAGAACCCCGACGACTACGTGGTGCTGCCCGAGATCATCTCCAAGGAACCGCTGGGGCCCTTCGTGCGCCAGGGCGATGATGCCTGGCTGAACATCGTGCGCTGGTCGCTGTCGGCCATGATCGAAGCCGAGGAGTACGGCGTGTCGTCCGCGAACGTGGACGAGCAGGCCAAGAGCGCCAACCCCAACATCAAGCGCATCCTGGGCGTCACGCCCGGCAGCGGCGCCAACCTGGGGCTGGACGAGAAATGGGCCTACAACATCGTCAAGCAGGTGGGCAACTACGGCGAGAGCTTCGAGCGCAACGTGGGCCAGGGCAGCCCCCTGAAGATCAAGCGCGGGCTGAATGCGCAGTGGACGCAGGGCGGCTTGATGTACGCGTTGCCGATACGGTGACGACGACGGGTTTCGCGCGTTGGGCAATCGATTGCCTCGTGCGCGAAGCCCAATGGCTTTATCCGCGCCGGTACAACTCCGCGATCTTCACGAACGCCGCCCGCAGTTCGCGCGTGCCGCCCTGGAAGATCATCGGCCGGCCGCGGTGCGTGAACACCACCAGCCGCTTGGAAAACAGCATCGGCACGAAGCGCGCGTAGCGCACGTCTTCCCAGGCGACTTCGCGGCGTGTGAACCAGGTCTGGCGCAGGCCGCGTTCGTCGATGGTGGTGATGGACGTCTGCATGTGCCAGGAAACGAACAGCAGCCCCAGAAAGCACAGCCCCACCACGACGGCCAGCAAGGTGTCGAAGGGCTGCGAGGGCGCGCGGATGGCGGTGGTGACCACCTGCACGCCCAGCACCGCCAGGATGACCCAGGTCAGGATGCGGACCCAGTCGGGCCAGGCTTGGCCGGACAAGGGCAGGGGACCGATGGTACGCAGCAGCGCCGCGTGTTCCTCGGCGGAGGGCGTGCTGGCCGAAGCGTTCATGCGGTCCGTCATGCCGCCCGTTTGGCGGCAATGGCGTTGCCCGCGCGGCTTGCGCCCTTGCGGTTCAGGTGGGCCGACATCCATTGGCCGATGTCGACCACGGCGTCGAAGTCCACGCCGGTGTCGATGTCCAGGCCGCGCAGCATGTACAGCACGTCTTCGGTGGCGACGTTGCCGGTGGCGCCCTTGGCGTAGGGGCAGCCGCCCAGGCCGGCCACTGAAGTGTGGAAAATCGAGATGCCGGTTTCCAGCGCCGCCAGGATGTTGGCCAAGGCCTGCCCGTAGGTGTCATGGAAGTGGCCGGAGATGCGGGCCGGGTCGGCCACGCGCGTCACTGCGCTCATCACTTCGCGCACGCGCTTGGGCGTGCCCACGCCGATGGTGTCTGCCACGTCGATCTCGTCGACCTGCATCGCCAGATAGCGCTGCGCCACATCCACGACCGCTTCCACCGGCACTTCGCCCTGGTAGGGACAGCCCAGCGCGCAGCTGATGCTGCCGCGCACGCGGATACCGGCGGCGCGTGCGGCCTGCACCACGGGTTCGAAGCGCGCGATCGATTCGGCGATGGAACAGTTGATGTTCTTTTGCGAGAAGGCTTCGCTGGCCGCGCCGAAGATCACGATTTCATCGGCGCCGGCGGCCAGCGCGCCCTCGAAGCCCTTCATGTTGGGCGTCAGCACGGAATAGATGGTGCCGGGACGGCGCTCGATGCGGGCCATCACTTCGGCGCCGTCGGCCATTTGCGGCACCCATTTGGGCGACACGAACGAGGCGGCTTCCACATTGGGGAAACCGGCGGCGGATAAGCGGTTGACCAATTCCACCTTGATGTCGGTGGGGACGAATTCTTTTTCGTTCTGCAGGCCATCGCGGGGCGACACCTCGACGATCTTCACGCGGGAGGGCAAAGCCATGTTTGTTCCTGTCTCGGGATGGGGTAAGCGGCGCGGCAGGGCGGCGCTATCTGCCCAATATTAGCGCCATAGCGCCGACCCTGTTTTGCAGGGAGGTCCAGGGGGAACAACCCTATTTCATGCGCTGGTAACGGCCATCGTCGAGCCGGACGATGCGGCCTTGCAGCTCCAGTTCGACCAACTGCGTCTGCAGGTCGGCGGTGTCCATTCCACTGCGGGCCTGGATCGCATCCAGGTGCAGCGGATCGTAGCCCAGCGCGTCCAGCACCGGGTGGTCGGGCAAGGCCTCCGCGGCGGCGGGCTGGGCGCGCGCGGCCGGCGTGGGGTCGCCGCCCAATTCGTCGGTGATGTCGCGGGCGGTTTCCACGAGCTTGGCGCCCTGGCGGATCAGCGCATGGCAGCCGCGCGAAAGCGGCGAATGGATGGATCCGGGAATGGCGAAGACCTCGCGCCCGCCTTCCGCGGCAAGCCTGGCCGTGATCAGCGATCCGCTCTGGCGGGCGGCTTCCACCACCAGCACGCCGCGCGCCAACCCGGCCACGATGCGGTTGCGCTTGGGGAAGTGCTGCGGCAGCGCGCCCGTGCCCAGCGGCAGTTCCGATACCAGCGCGCCGTGCGCCGCGATGCGGTGCGCCAGGTCGCGATGCTTGGCGGGGTAGATGCGGTCTATGCCGGTGCCCATGACGGCCACCGTGCCGGCGCCATCGGGGCCGGCGTCCAGCGCGCCTTCATGGGCGGCGCCGTCGATACCTAGCGCCAGCCCGCTGACGACGCGCCAGCCATGCCCGGCCAGATGCCGCGCAAAGGCGCGGGCGTTTTCCTGGCCGCCGGGCGTGGCGTTGCGCGCGCCCACCACGGCCAGCGACGGCCCCTGCAGGAAAGCGGGGTCGCCCGCCACATAGAGCAGGATGGGCGGGTCGGCGATGGTCAGCAGGCTTTGCGGATAGGTGGGATCGGCCAGCGTCAGGATGTGCCGGCCGGGCGCGGCCACCCATTCCAGCGCGCTTTCGACCTGCGCCGCCATCTCTGGCGGCATCGGGGCGGCCAGCTGCCGCGCCAGCGCTTCGGGCAGATGACGCGACAGAGCCGCGGCGCGCTGGGCGTAGATCTGTTCCGGCAGGCCGAGCGCGCCGAGCAGGGTGCAGGCGGTGGCGGAGCCGATGTTCGGTTCCAGGGACAGGCGCAGCCAGGCGGCCAGTTCGGAAGGGGATTGCGTAAGCGGCATCGTGCGGGGCGCGTAAGGGCGTCGGTGGTGCGAGAGTGTCGCATGCGGGGCGTTGGGCCGCGGGCCGGGGCGGATTGATTTGCGGCGTGGCGCGGCCAGGAAACTCCCGGGCACATGGCAATCCTGCCAATCCCGGGATTAGCCGAAAACTATTAGAAATCAAGAGTCTAATGAATTAAACTCTTATGTAAACCTGACTACTGGCATTTCCCCCGCAATGGCTTTACTTCCTATTCTTCGCTACCCGGACCCGCGCCTGCACAAAAAGGCCAAGCCGGTCGCCGAGGTCGACGACCGCATCCGCCAACTGGTGCGCGACATGGCCGAAACCATGTACGACGCGCCGGGCGTAGGCTTGGCCGCGACCCAGGTCGACGTGCATGAACGCGTCGTCGTGATCGATGTGTCCGAGGAAAGCAACCAGCTGCTGGTCCTGATCAATCCCGAGATCACGTGGCGCAGCGACGACTACAAGATCTACGAAGAGGGGTGCCTGTCCGTGCCCGGCGTCTATGACGACGTCGAGCGCGCCTCCCGCATCCGCTGCAAGGCGCTGGACGTGGATGGCAAGCCCTTCGAGTTCGAGGCCGACGGTCTGCTGGCCGTGTGCGTGCAGCACGAGCTCGATCATCTGGAAGGCAAGGTGTTCGTGGAATATCTGTCCAGCCTGAAGCAGAACCGCATCAAGACCAGGCTGAAAAAGGCCGAGCGCGAAGCGTTGCGAGCGTAGAGGGGCCCACCTCCTACCCGCTGCGCGGGCCCCCTAGGCGGGCCCCTCTCCAGGGGGCGGCGCAGGCGGACCGGCAAAGTCGGATCCGCGGCGCCCCGGATCGGTCAGGCCTCCTGGCTGCGGGCAACGCGATTCTTTGAACGTCCGTTCCATTCTTCTTTTCACGTCCCATGCGCCTAGTCTTTGCCGGCACGCCGGAATTCGCCCGTATCGCTTTTGACGCCCTGCGCGCCGCAGGCCATGAGATCCCGCTGGTCATGACCCAGCCCGACCGGCCTGCCGGGCGCGGGCTGAAGCTGACGCCCAGCCCCGTGAAGCAGGCGGCGCTGGACGCCGGCATCGAGGTCGCCCAGCCGCGCAGCCTGCGCCTGGACGGCCGCTATCCCGAAGAGGCCGGCGAGGCCCGGGCGCTGCTTGAGCGTGTGGCCCCCGATGTGATGGTGGTGGCCGCCTATGGCCTGATCCTGCCGCAATGGGTGCTGGACCTGCCGCGCCTGGGCTGCCTGAACATCCACGCCAGCCTGCTGCCGCGCTGGCGCGGCGCCGCGCCCATCCAGCGCGCCATCGAGGCAGGCGACGCGCAGACTGGCGTGACCATCATGCAAATGGATCAGGGCCTGGATACGGGTGACATGCTGCTTGAACGCGTCGTGCCCATCGGCGGCGACACCACGGCGGCCGAACTGCACGATGCGTTGGCGCTGGCGGGCGGCGAGGCGATCGTCGCGGCGCTGGATGCGCTGGCTCAAGGTGGACTGACGCCGCGCAAGCAGCCCGAGGCCGGCGTGACCTACGCCGCCAAGCTCGACAAGGCCGAGGGCGCGCTGGATTGCACGCAGCCGGCGGAACTGCTGGCGCGCCGCGTGCGCGCCTTCAATCCCGTGCCGGGCGCCAGCATCCGCCTGCCCGGCCTGGCAGACCCGGTGAAGGTGTGGCGCGCGCAGGCGCTGGATCAGGCCACGACGGCTGCGCCCGGCAGCGTGCTGCGGGCCGATGTCTCAGGCATCGACATCGCCACCGGCAACGGCGTGCTGCGCCTGCTGGAATTGCAGAAGGCGGGCGGCAAGCGCCAGCCCGTGGACGTGTTCGCGCGCGGCTGGCAGCCGGCCTGACAACACCGGGGCCGAGCCGCCCCGGAACTCGCTTTCAATACAAGGTGCTGGCCACGCGGGCGGGTAGATCGCGGTCGTAGGTGACGCCGTCGAACGTGCCTGCCGTCAGGTCCGACAGGATGCGGCCGGCGCTGGGCAAGGCGCTGCGCGGCACCTGGGTAGCGGGATCCCACAGCTTGGAGCGCAGCAGGGCGCGCGAACACTGGAAATACACGGTGTGCACGTCGACGACGAGCACCGAGCGCGGCAGCTTGCCGTCCATCTCGAAGCGGGCGAGCAGGGCGGGGTCCACGCTGATGCGCGCCGCGCCGTTGACGCGCAGGGTTTCGCCCACGCCAGGCACGAGGAACAGCAACGCGACCCGCGGGTCGGCCAGGATGTTGCGCAAGCTGTCGATGCGATTGTTGCCGCGGCGGTCCGGCAGCAGCAGCGTCTTTTCGTCCTCCACCACTACAAAGCCCGCGGGGTCGCCGCGCGGCGAGGCGTCCAGGCCATCGGGACCCGCGGTCGCCAGCATCGCGAACGGCGCGGCTTCGATGAAGGCGCGGTAGTGCGGATGCACATGGTCCACTTCCTTTTTGATCGAGGCTTCGCCAGGCGAGCCGTACAGCGCTTGCAGGGCGTCCGCGTCAATAACCAGGTGGGCGGGGTCGATATGCATGGCAGTGAGGTCCCAGGTTCAGGCCAGCGCGGCTGGCAGGTCGGCAACGGTCAAGAACAGCTCGTCGGGGCCGCGTTCGCGCAGCGCCTCGACATGGTTATAGCCCCAGGCGACGGAGCCCACGCGCACACCCGCCTTGCGGGCGGCGTCGATGTCGCGCATTTCGTCGCCCACCAGCAGAAAGCGCTCGGGGGCGGTGCCGTGCTGCTTGAGCAGGCGGTCGATCTTGGCGGACTTGCCGAACAGGTCGGTGCCGCATTCGTAGTTGTCGAACAGGGCGGCGGTTTCCGCGCCCAGCACGCGCTGCACGTTCTCGATGGAGTTCGAGCTGACCACCGCCAGCCGCAGCCCGCCCGCCTTCAGGCGCGCCAGCGCGTCGGGAATGCCGTCGAACAGGTGCACGCTGGGGTCGATTTCCTGCATCAGCGTGCGCACATGGGCCATGATGGCGGGCAGCTTCCACAGCGGGATGCCGAGAAACTTGAGGATCTCGGCGGCATCGCGATGGCGCAGCTGGTCGCGTTCGGAGGCGTCGATCTTGCGGAAGCCATATTTGTCGGCCACCGTATTCAGGATGGAGTTGAACCATGGCATGGTGTCCGCCAGGGTTCCATCAAAATCAAAAGCAGCGATGTCGTATTTCAAGTCGCGGATCTCTAGAGCCTGTTGATGCTGAAATGGCCGTGTACCGACCCTAGGCGCCGTTCGGATGCAGCAGATAGTGCACGACGGGAGCCAGACCTTCGAGCGGCGGCGCGCCGGCCACGACGCGGGCGGCGCTGGCCCAGGGATAGTCCAGGCCCAGCAGCCATCCGAACACCGCTTCGGTATCGTGCGCGGGCAGCGTCACCATGGTTTCGATGGTGATGACGAGGTTGCTGGCGCGATAGGGCTCGGGCTGGAATTCCCAGTCATAGCGGCCACAGCCCACGCGGACGTTACCCGTGGCCTTTTCCGTCATGCCCACGATCCAGTCGCACTGGTAGTCGGGCAGGCGCGCGCCCGCCTCGGGCCGCGCCAGGTAGAACGTGTAGACGTTGTCGTAGGTCTGGCCGAACTTGCGCACCAGCGTATCGGTGATGGCGGCCAGGCCGTGCGACTCGGGCGGAAAGGCGATGGCCTGCGTGCGCAAGGCCATCTTCAGCACGGCGTCCGGCGCGAACGCGCGCGCCATGTAGTGCGGGCGGTTCTCGTCCTTGGCGTGAAAGTAGTCGCGCAGGACGGATTCGGTACTGGCGGGAGTCAACGCATGGGTGGGCATTGCGGGGCTTCCGTTGTGGTCTGGTGAATGGATGGCCTCAGGCCTTGATCTGTTCGAACCACTTCGAGACATTGGGTGGTTCGTACATGGCGTAGCGGTCCAGCAGCAAAGCAGGGTCCTCTTCCACCACCAGCATGTCGCGATGCTGGGGGCGGATGAATTCTTCCTCGACCGCATGGTCCACGAACTGGACCAGCGCGTCGTAGTAGCCGGCAATGTTCAACAGGCCGCAGGGCTTCTGGTGCATGTTCAGCTGGGCCCAGGTCCAGACTTCAAAGAACTCTTCCAGCGTGCCCGCGCCGCCTGGCAGCGCGATGAAGCCGTCGGCCTTTTCCATCATCATGGCCTTGCGCTCGTGCATGCTCTGCACCAGGTGCAGTTCGGTCAGGCCGCGGTGCGCCTGTTCCTTCTTCATCAGCAGTTCCGGGATCACGCCGATCACGCGGCCGCCGGCGGCCAACACCTCATTGGCCACCACGCCCATGATGCCCACGACCGAGCCGCCGTACACCAGTCCCAGATCGCGCCGCACCAGTTCGCGGGCCAGCACGCGGGCCTGCTCGATGTAATCCGGCCGGGCGCCCGGGTTCGAGCCGCAATACACGCAAATGTTCTTCAGAGTCATAGATCTTCGGGTGATGCCTATCCCGTTACAGATTGCGTCACGGGTTTTCGGGAAGCCCATAGTTTACGCAAGGTTCGAAAACCGGTTTCGCCGGGCAATTTGGGGGGCGCAGGCAATGTTTGGACACAGCATGTTCCGCCACGATCGGTAGACTGGGTTGTACGGAGAGACTGGAAGCCCAGTGTGGCAGTGCTTTCACTTAACCAAGAGGAGCCACGATATGGAACAAGCAACCCGTACCCACGCGCAGGCGAGCCGCCCGTTCGACATGGACGTGAAGGCCATACGCGCCAAGGCGCGCAAGGACATCGAGTCTGGCGCCGTGACCGACACTTATCGCGCCGACCGCCAGACCGTGTTGAAGCTGCTGAATGAAGCGTTGGCTACCGAGATCGTCTGTGTGCTGCGCTACAAGCGCCATTACTTCATGGCCCGGGGACTGAACGCCGAGCCCGTGGCCGCGGAATTCGCCGAGCACGCCACGCAGGAACAGGACCATGCCGACCGGCTCTCGGAACGCATCGTGCAGCTGGGTGGCGAGCCCGACCTGTCGCCCAAGGGTCTGTTGGAGCGCAGCCATTCTGAGTACGTCGAAGGCACCTCGCTGGAGGACATGATCAAGGAGAACCTGATCGCCGAGCGCATCGCCATCGACAGCTACCGCCAGATGATCGAGTACATCGGCGAACAGGACACCACCACGCGCCGCCTGCTGGAGGAAATCCTGGCGGTGGAGGAAGAGCACGCCGACGACATGTCGGACTTCCTGGCCAAGCGCTAGCGGGCGCGGCGCGCCGCCCGGGCATCGTGGCGGCGCGCGGCCGCGTCCAGCGCCGCATGATGGGTCTCGGCCCACCGGTCCAGCGCGATCAGGGCCACGTTCAGGGACTGGCCCAGTTCGCTCAGCCGGTAGTTCACGTGAGGCGGCACGGTGCCCAGGTCCTCGCGCAGCACCAGGCCGTGGCGCTCCAGTTCCTTGAGCGTCTGCGTCATGACCTTTTGCGAAATCCCGTCCAGCCTGCGGAGCAGCTCGTTGTTGCGCATGGGGCCATGCTCCAGCGCAGGCAGGATCAGCGGCACCCATTTGCCGGCGATCAGTTCCAGGGCGCGGCGCGACGGACAGGCGGCGTCGAACACGTCGCCCGCGGGCGTGGAGGCGGATGGCTTTTTCATAGTTACCAAAAGGTGCGTACTTGTCGTACGGTAACTATAGTCTCTAAGCTAGCCGTTCCCTAGTCCTGGCAGGAGGCCGCAATGGCCTGGTTGATTCTGGTCGCCGCGAGCGCGGTGGAAATCGTGATGGCCCTGGCCTTGAAGTATGCCGATGGCTGGACGCGTTTGTGGCCCAGCGTGATCGGTATCGCGGCCGCGCTGGGTAGCGTGTTCTTGCTGACCTTGGCCATGAAGCAGCTGCCCGCAGGCACTGCCTATGCCATCTGGACCGGCATCGGGTCCGTGGGCATCACCGTGCTGGGGATCATGCTCTTCGGGGATTCGCCGTCCGCCGCCCGCCTGCTGTGCATTGCGATGATCGTGGGCGGGGTGGCTGGGCTCAAGCTGCTGGAAGCTTGAGCCCAGCACGCGGCGGGCGCCGCGCGCGGGACCGGGCTCAGATCGCGTCGGCCCAGAGGTCGTATTCGTCGGAATCGGTGACGCGCACGCGCACTAGGTCGCCCGCCTTCAGGGGCTTGTCCGAGCTGACGTAGACGCAGCCGTCGATCTCCGGCGCGTCGGCGCTGCTGCGGCCCACGGCGCCGTCTTCGTCCACTTCGTCGATCAGCACGTCGATCTCGCGGCCCACCTTCCTGGCCAGGCGGGCGCTGGAGATCGATTGCTGCAGCTCCATGAAGCGTTCCCAACGTTCCTGCTTGACCTCGTCCGGCACCGGATTGTCCAGCAGGTTCGCGGGTGCGCCTTCCACCGGCGAATACTGGAAACAGCCCACGCGGTCCAGCTGCGCTTCCTGCATCCAGTCCAGCAGGTACTGGAAGTCTTCCTCGGTTTCCCCGGGGAAGCCGACAATGAAGGTCGAGCGTATCGTCAGATCCGGGCAGATCTCGCGCCAGCGCTTGATGCGGGCCAGGGTCTTGTCCTCGAAGGCCGGGCGCTTCATGGCCTTCAGGATGCGCGGGCTGGCGTGCTGGAACGGAATGTCCAGGTAGGGCAGGATCTTGCCCTCGGCCATCAGCGGGATCACTTCGTCCACGTGCGGGTACGGATACACGTAGTGCAGGCGCGTCCACACGCCCATCTCGGACAAGGCCATACAGAGCTCGGTCATGCGGGTCTTTACCGGACGGCCGTTCCAGAAACCGCTGCGGTACTTCATGTCCACGCCATAGGCGCTGGTGTCTTGCGAGATCACCAGCAATTCCTTCACGCCCGCCTTGACCAGGCGCTCGGCTTCGCTCAGCACGTCACCCACCGGCCGGCTGACCAGGTCGCCGCGCATCGACGGGATGATGCAGAAGCTGCAGCGGTGATTACAGCCTTCCGAGATCTTCAGATAGGCGTAGTGGCGCGGCGTGAGCTTGATGCCTTGCGGCGGTACCAGGTCCAGATAGGGGTTGTGGTCCTTCTTGGGCGGCGCGGCCTGGTGCACCGCGCGCACCACCTCTTCGTATTGCTGCGGGCCGGTCACGGCCAGCACGCTGGGGTGCACGTCGCGGATCACCGATTCCTCGACGCCCATGCAGCCGGTCACGATGACCTTGCCGTTCTCGGCCAGGGCTTCGCCGATGGCCTCCAGCGATTCCGCCTTGGCGCTGTCGATGAAGCCGCAGGTATTGACCACGACCACGTCGGCATCGTTGTACTCGGGCGTGACGACGTACCCTTCGGTCCGCAGCTGGGTCAGGATGCGTTCGGAGTCGACCAGGGCTTTGGGGCAGCCCAGGGATACGAAGCCCACGCGCGGGGTTCGGCCGTCGGCGTTGGCCGCGGCGATAGTGTCGGCCAGGGCGGAGGTGGCGGACGCGTTCGCGTCAGCGCTGTTGGCCTTGCCGGGGCCCTTGCCAGGCCGGGAGGTTTCGAGGATTTCCAATGTCGTTCACCAAAAAAACGCGCGGCAAGCGTGTCGCGCGGCGGATGTGTTTTTCATGTCGGGCGAGGCCGGGGCGGCTGGCCTCAAGATTCAGCGTGTTCGTTGGCGGGCCACGGGGGCAGCTCTCGCAGGGTCTCGGGGTGCAGCATTGCTACCTGTAGCAGGGTCTTTGCCGCACCCGAGGGGGTGCGCCGTCCTTGCTCCCAATCTTGCAGCGTGCGCACGCTCACGCCCAGCAGCTCAGCGAAATCCGTTTGCGGCAGGCCCACGCGGTTGCGTGCTTCGCTGATATGCGACGCCTGCCACGGTGCGCTGCGCGCCGTCGGGGCAGCATTCTTCATGGCTCTTCAAAAGTCGGGTGGCGCCTGTGCGGCGTCCCAGGGGGTCATGCCGTCGCACCATGATGGGGGCGAAGGCGAATTTTTAATTATACGGCATTGCCGTAGGCCAGGTGCGGCAGGGCCGAGACTTGATGGACCATGGCGCACCTCCTTGCCCGGCGGTGGACACCTTCACTCTGCGAGAAGGTCAAGTCGATCGCGAATGCTGACTGCTCCAATACACATCTGACAAGCCCAGCCGCCGGTTCGCGTCGCGAGCCAGCACGAACATCAGATCCGAAAGCCGGTTGAGGTACTGGCGCACCGTCGGGTTGAGACTCCCGGTGCGCGCCAGCGCCACTACCGCGCGTTCGGCGCGGCGGCAGACGGTGCGGGCCATGTGGAATTGCGCCGATGCGCGCGAGCCGCCGGGCAGAATGAATTCCTTCAGGGGCGGCAGGGCGGCGTTATAGTGCGCCAGGCGGCGGTCCAGATGGGCGATCTGTGCCTCGTCCAGCGCGCGATGCCCGGGGATGCAGAGCTCGGCGCCCATGTCGAACAGGTCGTTCTGGATGACGTGCAGATCCGCCGCGACGTCGTCGGGCAGATTTTCGGCAAGCAATACGCCGATGACGCTATTCAGTTCGTCCACATCGCCCAAGGCGGCGATGCGAGGGGCGTCCTTGGGCGTGCGCGAGCCGTCGCCCAGTCCGGTGGTGCCGTCATCGCCGGTGCGGGTGGCGATGACGGATAAGCGGTTGGCCATGGTTTCCTTCCTGGGTCGGGCCGCGCGCGGCGCGCGCAAGCGTCTGACGGGGCCGCGCCCCTTGTCTTAGATGGAACGTCCGCCGTCGACCGGGACTTCGACGCCGGTCAGGAAGCGCGCTTCGGCGCTGGCCAGGAATACGGCCACGTTCGCCACGTCGTCGGGATCGCACATCCGGCCCAGCGGTATGGTCGACACGAAGCGGGCCCGGTTTTCGGCATTGTCGGCCACGCCCATGAAGTCGTTGAGCAGCCCAGTGGGCGCCATGACCGGCGAAATGAGATTGACGCGGATGCCGTCCGAGGCGAGTTCGGCGGCCATCGACTTGGTCATGACCCTGACCGCGCCCTTCGAACTGTTGTACCAAGTCAGGCCGGGACGCGGCCGGATGGCGCCCACCGAGCCTACATTGATGATCACGCCGTCCTTCTTCTCCCGCATCAGGGGAATGACCGCCTGTGCCATGAGATAGATCGACTTCACGTTGACCGCGAAAACGCGGTCGAAGGTCGCTTCGTCCACATCCAGCATGGGCTGGTTGCGGTGCGTGGTGCCGGCGTTGTTGATCACCACGTCGGGCGCGCCGAAACGTGCCACGCAATGGCGCACCATAGCCTGCACCTGGTCGCCGTTGCTGACGTCGCAGGCGACGGCGCTGCCGTTTTCGCCAAGCTCCTTGGCGACCCGCTGGGCGGCTTCGAGATTGAGGTCGGCGAGGACGACCTTGGCGTTTGCCTTTGCATAGGCGCGGGCGATGGCGGCACCGAAGCCGCTGCCCGCTCCCGTGACGATCGCGATCTTGTTGCTCAATCCGGACATGATGGCATTCCTTATGCGTAGTGTTGAACAATGGTCTTGGTCGTACTCATTTCTTCCAGGGCGACAAACCCCTTTTCGCGGCCGTAGCCGCTTTTCTTGACGCCGCCGAAGGGCAGTTCCACGCCGCCGCCCGCGCCGTAGCAATTGATGAATACCTGGCCGCTGGCGATACGCTGCGCCAAGCGGGACTGGCGGCTGCCGTTCTCCGTCCAGACGCCCGCGACCAGGCCGTAGTCCGTCGCATTGGCCAGCCGGACGGCGTCGTCCTCGTCGCTGAACGGCATGACTGAAAGCACCGGGCCAAAGACTTCCTGGCAGGCCAGGCGGTGTTCACGGGGGACCGGGCCGAACAAGGCCGGCTTGACGAAGTACCCGCCGGCGGGCAGGCCTGGCGCCAGGTTGCCTTGCGCAAGCATCGGCACGCCCATGGCGGTAGCCTCGGCGATGAAGGCCTGCACCTTGTCGCGTTGCCGCGCGTTGATCAGCGGACCGCAGTCCAGATCCATCTGCGGCGTGCCGGCCTTCAGCTCGGCGTAGCGGGTCGCGATGATATCGACGAAGCGGTCATGAATGCTCTGTTGCACCAACAGGCGGCTGCCGGCGGAGCAGGTCTGGCCCGCGTTCTGGACGATGGCCCGGACGATGATGGGCGCGGCCTTGGCCAGGTCCGCGTCGTCGAATACGATTTGCGGCGATTTTCCGCCCAGTTCCAACACGCAGGGCACATGGTTGCGCGCGGTGGCTTGCTGGACCTGGATGCCGACTTCCGGGGACCCGGTGAAGGTCGCGAAGTTGATGCCGGGGTGCGCGGTCAGCGCCGCGCCGGCTTCCGCGCCATAGCCCGTCACGATGTTGAGCGCGCCAGGCGGAAGGCCGGCTTGCAGCGCCAGCTCGCCCAGCTTCAGGACGGTCAGGCAGGCATCCTCGGAGGGTTTGACCACCGCCGCGTTGCCCATGGCCAAGGCCGGCGCCAGCGTGCGTCCCATCATTTGCGCGGGATAGTTCCAGGGAATGATGTGGGCCGTGACGCCATGCGGAATGCGGACCACGCTGACGTTGTAGCCGGACAGGTAAGGAATGGTCTGCCCGTGTACCTTGTCGGCCGCGCCGCCGTAGAACTCGAAGTAGCGGGCCACGGCCCCGGCGTCCGCGCGCGCCACGGACATGGGCTTGCCGGTGTCGCGCGCTTCCAGGTCGGCCAGTTCTTCGCCATGGTCCAGGATGAGTTGGCCCAGGCGTTGCAGGATCCGGCCGCGTTCGGTCGCCGTCATGCTGCCCCAGGCGCCTTCCACCGCCCGCCGCGCCGCCGCGACCGCCAGGTCCACGTCCGCCGCCCGGCCGCGCGCGATCCGCGTGAAGGCCTCCCCGCTGCAGGGATCGATGACATCTATTGTTTCGCCGTCGAGCGCATCGACCCACCGGCCGTCGATCAACAATTTGTTCACGCGCCGCTCCTTGATGTTGAGACGGCGGCAGCGGCCTCGAAGGCGCTGCCGCCCGCAGCCGCACGCCGTCAGGCTTGCGAACGGATGCCTTCGGGCTCGACTTCGCTCATGAACTTGGGATCGTTGTAGTGGTACAGATCGTCCAGGTAGGGCACGAAGAAGTCGTAGAAGGAGCGGGAGTCGTACTTGGCCTTTTCGCCCGGTTTGACACAGGCCGGGATGGGGCCGACGTTGGCGTCGTCGTCGGGGTAGAAGAAGAACGTGAGCGCGTAGCGCTTCATCGGCGGATTGACCACGCGGTGCGGGGTGGCGATGAAGCGGTCATTGGACAGGCGGTTGAGGACCTGGCCGGTGTTCACGATCAGCGCGTCCTTGACGTAGGTCACGTTGAGCCATTCCTTGGAAGGCGTCATGACCTGCAGGCCCGGCACCGGCGTCATCGGCAGCAGCGTCAGGAAGCTGCCGTCGGAGTGCGGGGCCAGGGCGTACTGGCCTTCCTCCATTCGTTCTTCCGGATGGTAGTAAGCGCAGCGCTGGTAGTACTCGGGTGCCTTGAACATGTCGTTGAAATACTCGGCCGGGAGATCCAGCGCCCGCGCATAGATCGGCAGCAGCTTGGTCGCGAGCGCCTCCATGGAGGTCTGGTAGGTGAACAGCGTCTTGCGGAATTCCGGCAGGCTTTCGGGCCATTGGTTCAGGCCGCGGTGCCGCACATTGGCGACGACCTTGGGATCGTCGGCCGTGCGGTTGCGCATGAAGAGCCACGCGGCATTGGTGTCCTTCTTGGTATTGAGCGCGATCTTCTCTTTGATGGCGGTCGATTGCAGGATCGATGCCTTGGGCGGCAGATAGCCCTGGTGGTGGAAGCCGACCCGGTGCCTGAGCTTTTCTTCCATCGGGATCTCGAAGAGCTGGGCGGTCTGGCGGAATGATTCGTCGATGAGTTCCTGCGGAATGCCATGGTTGACGATGGCGAAGAAGCCCAGGTTTTCCTGGATCCAACGCACGTCGGCCGCCAACTGTTCGAGCGCGCCGGGTTCGCCGGCCAGATAGGGGCCGACGTCGAGAATTGGCAGGCCCTTACCGCTTTCGATGGCTTGCTTGACGTTTTCCGAAGCGCTTACCTGATTCACTGAAGTAGTCATGATCCATGTCTCCTTGATGTATTGGTAGTTACCAAACCACTCTGGTCTTCAAACACTCGGACGGCGTTTTCATCAGTTCCAGAACTTGCACTTGGATTCCGCCTTGGAGGCAAACGCCTGCTCTCCGGGAATCATCTGCACCTGCTTGTAATAGTCCCAAGGCCCCTTGGATTCGGCCGGGCTCTTGATTTCCATGAGCCGCAGATCGTGGACCATGCGGCCGTCCTCCCGGATGTAGCCGTTTTGCGTGTACATGTCGTTGATTTTCTCTTTCCGCATCTGCGCCATCACGTCCTCGGCCTGGCTGGTCGCCGCGTGCTGGACAGCCTGCAGATAGTGCAGCGTGGCCGAGTAGCTGGCTGCCTGCATGCTGGTGGGCATCTTGTTCATCTTCTGCTGGAAGCGGGCGGCCCAGGCGCGCGATTTGTCGTCCGAGTCCCAGTACCAGGCTTCGGTCAGGTTGATGCCGCGGGTCTGCTCCAGCCCCAGCGCATGCACGTCGGTGATGAACAGCATCAAACCCGCCAGTTTCATCGACGAAGAGAGGCCGAACTCGCTCGCGGCCTTGACGGAGTTGATGGTGTCGGCGCCGCCGTTGGCCAGTCCCAGGACTTGCGCGCCCGAGGCTTTGGCCTGCAACAGGAAGGACGAGAAATCGGGGGTGGACAGGGGATGGCGCACGCTGCCCAGCACGCTGCCGCCATTGGCCTTGACGACCTCCGTGGTCTCTTTCTCCAGCGACTTGCCGAAGGCGTAGTCGACGGTCAGGAAGTACCAGGTCTTGCCGCCTTGCCGCGTCATGGCGGTGCCGGTGCCGCGGGCCAGGGCCACCGTGTCATAGAGGTAGTGGACCGTGTACGGCGAGCATTCCTCGTTGGTCAGCTGGGCGGCGACGCCGCCCGTGACGATGACGATCTTCCTTTTCTCCGCCGCGACCGTGGCGATGGCCAGGCTGGTGCCCGAGCTGGGGCCGCTGATGATCATGTCCACCCCTTGGGTGTCGAACCAGCCGCGCGCCGCGGTCGCCGCGACGTCGGGCTTGGCCGAATGATTGGACGTGACGACCTCGATCTTCTTGCCGTGGACCTGGCCGCCGAAATCGGCAATGGCCATCCTGACCGCCTCGGTGATGCCGGCGCCGCCCATGTCCGAATAGATGCCCGACATGTCGGCCAGCACGCCGATCTTGATGACGTCGCCGCTTGCCAGGGCCCAGGCGGGGGCACAGGACGCGAGGCAGAACAGGGACGCCATGACGCGGCGGCCTGGCGACGGAAGCTTGCGCAACGAACAGCGATAGGAAGAAGTTCTCATGCCTGTCTCCTGGGGTTCGGTTCCGCCGGCGTTGTGCCGCCGGTCGGCTGGTCCGTCGCGCCGCGGCGCAGCGTCAGGACCTTCTGCAACTGCGTCGGGTCCGCCAAATTGCTTGCTACCGCAAGGCAGTAATCCCACAGCGTCTCGTCGACGTTGGCGCCCAGCTGTACCGCGTTCGCCAGCCGCAGGACGGCCAGGCGGTCATGCTTGAATCTCACACTGCGTTGCAACAGCGATAGCGCGGCCGAACGCGCGTCCTGCCGCTGCGCGGTCGATGCCTGGGCATGCGCTCCCAGGCGCTGCGTCTTCTTCAACGACCGGATCAGCGCGCGCGACATGGATCAATCCACTTGCGCGCCGGAGGCGTGCACCACTTCGCCCCACTTCAGGGCATCGACCCGCAGGATCTCCGCGAACTCATCCGGCTGCGTGATGTAGGGTTCGGCGCCCTGCGCTGCGAAGCTGGCCGCGACTTCCGGCGTGCGCAGGATGTCGTTCACGTCGCTATTGATCTTTTGGATCAACGCGGGGGGCGTGCGTCCGGGGGCCATGAGGCCGAACCACGGATTGACGTCGAAGTCCTTGAACCCGGCCTGCGCGATGGTTGGAATGCTGTCGAATGCGGCGGCGGGGCGCGCGCTGGTGACGGCAATCGGATAAAGGGTGGCACTCTTGAGGGCGCCGATGACGGAGGGCAGGCTGGTGAACACCACCTGGATCCGTCCTCCCATCAAGTCCTGCAGCGCCGGCGCCGCGCCCCGGTAGGGAATGTGCGTGAGCTTGACGCCGGTGGCGGCGTTGAACATCTCCCCCAGCAGGTGATTGACGGAGCCATTGCCGGCCGAGCCGTAGGTGATGTGCGACGTGCGCGCGGCAGCCACGACCGCGGCAACGGTCTTGAACGGCGAGTCCGCCCGGGTCACCATCACGAAGGGCAGGGTGGCCAGCGTGGCGACCGGCGCGAAATCCCCGACAGGATCAAAGGAAAGCTTGCGGTACAGCGCGCCGTTGATGGCTTGGGTGCCGACGTAGCTCATCAGCAGGGTGTAGCCGTCGGGCGCGGCGCGCACGACCAGTTCCATACCCACATTGCCGCCCGCGCCGGCGTGGTTTTCCACCACTACTGGTTGGCCCCATTTGGCCGTGAGCTTCTGGCCGATGATGCGGGCCAGCACATCGGAGGCGCCGCCCGGCGTCTGCGGGACGATGATCCTGACAGGCTTGTCTGGAAATGCGGCGTCCGCGCCTGCAGCCGGCGCGGCGATGCAGACGGCGGTCAACAGCGATGCGAACAGGCGTGTGAGCATGACGGGTCCCCGGGGGTCAAGAATCGAGCGTGGCGCCGGCTGCGGCGAGTATCCGGCTCATCTGCTGGCGTAGTGGGGCGTCGAACAAGCCATCGTCCGCGTGCGAGATGGCATGTGCGATGCGCATTTCGAGCATGCGCCGCAGCCGGTAGCGCAGCCGCTCGGCGCGCAGGCGCTGGCGCCGTGCCGGGTCGGTGGCGCGCCAGGCTTGATGCCGGTCTATGGCTTCCGATAGCGCCTGGATCGAGTCCGGTTGCGTGGACGAGGCCAGCAGCACCGGCGCGCGCCACGCTCCCTCCGGTTGCCGGTTCACAGCGGCGATGCGCTGTATGTCGGTGGCCATTCTTTTCGCGCCCGGCAGGTCCGCCTTGTTCACGACGTAGATGTCGGCCATTTCCATGATGCCGGCCTTCATGGCCTGGACCATGTCGCCGCTTTCGGGCAGCAGGACCAGCACCAGCGTGTCGACTTGCGCACGGGCTGCATACTCGGCCTGGCCGATGCCGACCGTCTCCAGAAGCACTTCGTCGAAACCGAACTCGTCCATGATGTCGAGCATCTCGGGCAGGTTGTCGGCCAGCCCGTCGCAAGTGCGGCGCGAACCCAACGAGCGGATGTACAAGTCGTCGATGCCGGCCAGGTCGTCCATGCGCACGCGGTCGCCCAGGATGGCGCCGCCGCTCTTCGGGCTGCTCGGATCGACGGCCAGCACGCCCAGCCGTCCCTGCGGCGCGCGTTCCAGCGCCAGGTGTCCGACCAGGGTGCTCTTGCCGGCGCCGGGAGCTCCTGTGATGCCGATCCGCCGGGCGGCGTGCGACGTCGCGTCGCGCAGCGCGAAGCGCGCAACTTCAGCAGCGTCGGCGTTGGCCATGCGCGTGAGCGCGCGGCTCAGCGCCCAGCGGTCCAGGGGCGGGGCGCTCATGTCCTGACCCTGCCCAGCACTTCGTCGCCGTGCTCGTCCAGCAGCGGGGGCAAGCCATAGGCGGGGGCATACCCCTGGAAGCGGATCGGGCTGGCCACGGCCTGCAGCGGCAGGCGGCCATCGCCCAGTGCCACGACCAGTTCGCGGGCAGCGGTGATGTCGCTGGAAAGCGCCGCATTCAAGGTGCCGACCTCGGCCACCACCACGCCCAGCGGGCTCAGGCGGCGCACCCACGCGCTGGCGGGCGCCTGGCGCAGCACTTGCGCGATGGCGGCGATGACCTCGGCCCTGTGCTTGCGGCGTCCCGCCATGGTGGCGAACTTCGGGTCCGCGATCCATTCGGGGCGACCGATTTCGCCGCAGAAGGTCTGCCAGAATTTGTCGTGGGTGATGAACAGCGTGAGCCAGCCGTTCGCCGTCGCGAAAATCTGCGCCGGCACTACATAGGGGTGCGAGGAGTCCGCCAGGCGCTCTATGGTTTCGCCCGCGTTCAGCGCCGCGCCTGCCAGGTAGTTGAGCTGCGAGAGCATGACGTCGTACATCGCCACGTCGACCTGGCCGCCCTGGCCCTGCACGATCTTGGCCAGCAGTCCTACCGCGGCCACCAGGCCGGCGGAGTTGTCGACCGCCGAATAGCCGGCCTTGGTGGGCGGCGCGTCGGGGTCGCCGGTCAACGCCATGACGCCCGTCATCGCCTGGATGACATAGTCGTAGGCGGGATTGTCCGCGTAGGGGCCGTCCAGTCCATAACCGGTCAACGCCACGCAGACCAGCCGTTCGTTCCAGCGCCGCAGCGCGTCGTAGGTGAGGCCGAGCTTGCGGATGGCCGAAGGCCGCAGGTTGGTCACCAGCGCGTGCGAGGTTTCGACGATGCGCCCCAGCGCCGCGCGACCCTCGTCGCCGGCCAGGTCGAGCACCACGCTCTTCTTGTTGCGGTTCAGGCTGGCGAAGTAGGCGTTGTGCGGGCCCACGAAATGGGGGCTGACGCTGCGACCGATATCGCCTTCGGGCGTTTCGATCTTGATGACCTCGGCGCCCATGTCGGCCAGCATCAGGCCGCAATAGGGGCCGGCCAGCATGTGGCCGACTTCGACGATCCGGATCCCCGCGAGCGGCGCGTTCATGACAGGCTCTGCGCCAGGGCCCGGACCATGTCGTCCAGCGGCATGTCTGCGGTGAAGATCGCCGCCACGCCCAGTTCTTTCAGGTAGGGCCAGTCTTCGGCGGGAATGGTGCCGCCCACGAAGACCTTCACGCCGTGCGCCCGCAGTTCACGCAGCTGCGCCATGACCTCGGCGACCAGCTCTCGGTGGCTGCCGGACAGGATGCTCAGGCCGACCGCGTCCACGCCTTCGTCCACCGCGACCTGCGCGATCTGCAGCGGGCTGCGGCGCAGGCCGGTGTAGATGACTTCCGCGCCTGCGTTGCGCAGTGTCAGCGCGACGATCTTGGCGCCGATATCGTGGCCGTCCAGGCCGGGCTTGCCGATCAGGATACGCTTGGCCGCCAGGGCGGCAGAGGTCTGTTGGGCGCTCATAGATTCACCGGCTCCTTGAATTCGCCCCACTTTTCCTTCAGGCGCTCCACCATTTCGCCCACGGTGGCGTAGGCGTGGCAGCACTCCACGAGGTAGGGCATGATGTTCTCGTTGTCCTTGGCGGCCACGGCGGAAAGCCGGGACAGCGCGCGGTCGACCTCGGATTGGCGGCGCGTGTCCAGTACCCGTTGGTACTTTTCGAGCGCGCGCTCGGCCACGGTCGGATCCAGCTTGAAGACCTCGCCGACCTTGATCTCTTCGTCCGCCTTCCTGAAGTAGTTCTGGCCGATGATCGCGTTGTGGCCGGAATCGGTGTTGAGTTTGCGCTCCAGGCCGCGCTCGGCCAGGCGCAGCTGGATCCAGCCATCCTCGATGGCTGGAATCACGCCGCCGTAGGCGTCGATTTCGTCCATCACCTTGGTGATTTGCGCTTCCATCCGGTCGGTGTGCTGCTCCAGGAAATAGCTGCCGCCCAAGGGGTCGACCGTGCGGCCTATGCCGCTCTCGAAAGCAATGATCTGTTGCGTGCGCACGGCCAGCTCGGCCGAGAATTCGGTGGGGATCTGGAACGCCTCGTCGAAGGCGCAGGTGAAGATGGATTGCGCGCCGCCCAGCACGGCAGCCATGGTTTCCACCGCCACGCGCACGACGTTGTTGTAGGGCTGGGGCGCCACCAGTGAGGAACCGCCGCACACCACGCCGAAGCGGAAGTGCTGCGCTTTCGGGTCCTTCACGCCGTAGCGTTCCTTCATCAGGCGGGCCCAGAGCCTGCGGCCGGCGCGGAACTTGGCGATCTCGTCGAAGAAGTCCATGTGGACGTAAAAGAAGAACGACAGGCGCTTGGCGAACTTCTCGACGTCTCCGCCGCGCGCGCGCAGCTCCTCCACGTAGGCCAGGCCATTGGCCAACGTGTAGGCCATTTCCTCGGCCGCCGTGGAACCGGCGTCGCGCACGTGCGCGCCTGCGATGCTGATGGGATTGAAGCGCGGGGAGACCTCGTTGGAATACAGGATCGAATCCGCGATCAGCCGCATCGAAGGGCGCACCGGGAAGATCCAGGTGCCACGCGCCACGTACTCTTTGAGGATGTCGTTCTGGATGGTGCCGGTGAGCTTTTCGCGCGGAACGTTCTGCTTGTCCGCCACGGCCAGATACATGGCGTAGATGATGGCGGCCGTGCCGTTGATCGTGAACGAGGTCGAGATCTTCGACAGGTCCAGGTCCTTGAACAGGATCTCGGCCTCGCTCAGGTTGGAGAGCGATACCCCCACCTTGCCGATCTCCGGACGCGCCATCGGGTGTACCGGATCCAGGCCGCACTGCGTGGGCAGGTCCAGCGCGACGGACAGGCCGGTCTGCCCTTTTTCCAGCAAGAACTTGTAGCGTTCGTTGGATTCTTCCGCGGTGCCGAAGCCGGAGTACTGGCGTATGGTCCAGAGGCGGCCTTGATAGCCGTCGGGAAAGATCCCCCGCGTGTAGGGATACTCGCCGGGCGCGCCGATGCGGGCGGGATCGACCGCGTCCGCGCCGACGCTGGTGGGGACTTCGATGCCGCTGGGGCTGGTGGAACTCAGTTGCGGTTCCATGTCGCGCGGTTCGCGATTCTGGTCGGCGCTCATTTGGCACTCCTCGCAAGAAACGCGTCGGACGCGCGCCAGTGATCCTCATGCAGCCAGGTGCCGATCGCGTGCTGCCGTTCGACGGCGCGGCGCGCCTCGTACGATGCGCCTTGGCGCCAGGCCGCGGTTTGCGCCTTGATGGCCCGCAGTACCTGCGGCGCGCTGAGTCGCAGCGGCTTGAGGAAGGCCTGCATGTCCGCGCCCGCTGGCCCGTCGGAGACGATGGCGTCGGCCAGGCCCCAGTCCAACGCCAGCGGCGCGTCTATCAGTTCGCCGCGGCTCATCATGCGCATGGCGCGGGCGCCGCCGGCCAATTGGCACAGATCGACGCCGCCGCCCCACACGGACGAGATGGCCAGACGCGCCTGGATGAAGCCGATGTGCGCGTGGCTGGCCAGCATGCGCATGTCGCAGGCCAGGGCCAGCTCGGCGCCGCCGCCGATCGCGTCGCCGTTCAGGTAGGCCAGCACCGGTACAGGGCAGTTGCGCACTGCGTCCAGCGCGGCGCGGGATTGTTCGGCCATGTCGATGGCTGCGGCTTCTTCGCGCACGTCGGCCAGTTCCACCAGATCGCCGCCCGCCGCGAAGAACCGGTCGCCGGCGCCGGTCAGCACGACGAAGCGCGTATCCTTGCGCGCGCCCGCCGCCAGCACTGCCTGGCCGAGTTTGGTGAGCACCGTGCGGGCAAGCGCGTTGTGCTTGTGCGGCCGCTCGATGGTGACCCACACTTCGCCGCCTGCGCGCTCCTCTACCGCGATGTCCTTGTTCGTCTGCACGCTTTCTGATCTCCGTCGAGGTGTATTGCGTGCTGAGGATGGTATGAAGCAAAATATTCGGGAACAAGGACAGTTGTTCGGTATTACGAACAAAATCCTGCGGCAAATCGGGAACGGAACGGATTTATCGGATTTATTCAGCGGGCTGAATTTCGGCTATCCCACTTTCCATGAAGGAAGCGCCATGTCTGGAGTCACGGTGACCGGCGTCGAGCGTGTGCTTGACGTCTTTGAAGCGTTTCAGGCCAACGAACGGCCTTTATCGCTGACCGACCTGGCCGAGGCGGCCGGCATTCCCAAGAGCACCTGCCATGCCATCGTTTCGACGCTGACGGCGCGCGGCTACCTGTACACGCTGAACCGTCCGCGCACGCTGTATCCCACCAAACGCATGTATGACGTGACGAGCGACATCCTGGCCAAAGATCCGTTCATCGAGCACGTCACCCAGGTCCTGGAGCGGCTGCGCGATTCCACGCGCGAAACCGTGATCCTGGGCAAGCGCCTGGGCGAATCGGCGATCTACCTGCAGGTCATCGAGGGGCTGCACTCCATCCGCTATTCGGCCAAGCCCGGGGAGTTCAAGCCGCTGCATTCGAGTTCCATCGGCAAGGCCTTCCTGGGCACCCTGAAGGAGCGCGAGCTGCGCGCATGGCTGGAAGACCAGCAACTGGCCGCGATCACGCCGGAGACCAAGACGGAGCATGCGGCGCTGATCCAGGACATTCTGGAAAGCCGCAAGAACGGCTATTTCGTGACCCGGGGCGAGAACGTCTACGACGTGTGGGCAGTCGCGACGACGCTTACCATCAACAACGAGACGCTGGCCGTGGCGGTTGCCGGACCCAAGCACCGCATGGAGGGCAACGTGGCCGAGTGTGCCAAGCTGCTGGTGGCGACCTGCAGCTTTTTGTCGCGACAGCTGGGGCGGGCCTAGCGGGCGGCCTCGCCGCGGGGAAAACCGCTCAAGGCGCGCTGCGCCGGTACAAGGCCAGGGTCCCCGCCAGCCCAATCAGCAGCCCCCCGCAGACGCGGTTCAGCCAGCGCAGGCCGGCGCCCTGGAAGGCGCGCACCATCTGGGCGCCCAGCGCGGCGTAGGCCAGCATCACGGCAATGTTCATCAGCGCCATGACCCCGGCCAGCACGGCGTATTGCGCCAGCAGAGGGGCGGCCGGATTGATGAACTGGGGCAGGAAGGCGGACATGAACAGCAGCGCCTTGGGGTTGGTCAGCGCCACCGCGAAGCTGCGCAGGCCTAGCGCCAGGCCGGCCGGACGCCGGGCGTCCGCCTGGGCGGCAGGCATGACCAGCGCCGCGTCCGAGCGCAGCATCTTCCAGCCCAGATAGGCCAGATAGGCCGCGCCCACCCATTTGATGAGCTGGAAGGCGATTTCGGACGCCGCCAGCACCACGCCCAGGCCCGACGCCACCGCGCCGATCAGGATCAGGTCGGCCAGTACCGCGCCGGCCATGCCCCAGCAGGCCGCGCGCACGCCGTGGCGCGAACCGTTGCTCATGGCGAGCAGGACGGTGGGGCCTGGCGTGATGATGGTGACGGCCGAGGCCAGGATGAAGAGCAGCAGGGTGGCGAGGGTCATGAGGGGCTCCGTGGCTGGGGCCAGTGTGCCGTGACGGCCGCCATTCGTCCAGGTCCGGCTACCATAGCGGTCTTATCTCCTGAATTTGCATCATGTCCACGCGTTCCGACTCCCCCAATCTGGCCCCTCCGCTGTCCTCCGTCCTGCTTTCCAGCGCGGAGGTGGTCGAGGGCGTGCTGGACGGCCGCTCCCTGACGGACGCGCTGGCCGGCGTGGAATCGTCCTTGCGGCCCGCCACGCAGGCCGTGTCGTTCCATGCGATGCGCTATCTGGGCTGGGCCGACGCCGTGGGCCGCGAGATGGTGCAGCGCTATCCCAGCGTGCTGTTCGAATCGCTGCTGCTGGTGTCGCTGACCCTGCTGAAGGAAGAGGGCGACGCCGCGGCAGCCCTGCCGGGCATGCCGGTCTACGCGGCGCACACGGTGGTGGATCAGGCCGTGACGGCGGCCTCCCGCAGCCGCGCCCTGGCTTCCTATAAGGGCATGCTCAACGCCTGCCTGCGCCGTTTCCTGCGCGAGCGCGCGGCGCTCGAGGCTGCCGTGGCGGATAGCCCCGAGGCCCAATGGAACCACCCCGGCTGGTGGGTCAAGCAGCTGAGCGTGGCTTACCCGCGCGAGTGGCGCGAGATCCTGGCCGCGGCCAACCTGCCAGCGCCGCTGACGCTGCGCGTCAACCGCCGCCGCGCCAGCCGCGAACAGGTGTTGGCCGCCTTCCAGGCCGTGGGCCTGGCGGCCGAGCCCGTGGGCCAGTCCGGCCTGGTGCTGGCCACGCCCAAGCCGGTGGCGCAATTGCCCGGTTTTGCCGAGGGCTGGTGGTCGGTGCAGGACGCCGGCGCGCAGCTGGCGGCCGAGCTGCTGGCGCCCGCCGATGGCATGCGGGTGCTGGACGCCTGCTCGGCCCCCGGCGGCAAGACCGCCCACCTGCTGGAGCTGGCCGATATCGACCTCTTGGCGCTGGATGCCGATGCCGACCGGTTGGCCCGCGTCGGGCAGAATCTGGACCGGCTGGGCCTGGCAAGCGACCGTGTCCAATTGAAAGCGGCGGATGCGGCGGACCTGGACGCCTGGTGGGACGGCAAGCCGTTCGACGCCGTGCTGGCCGACGTGCCCTGCACGGCCTCGGGTATCGTGCGCCGCCATCCCGACATCCGCTGGCTGCGGCGCGAGAACGACGTGCGTCGCACCGCCACCCTGCAGGCCAGCATCCTGGACGCGCTCTGGCGTACCGTGGCGCCCGGCGGGCGGCTGCTCTACGTGACCTGCTCGATCTTCCCGATCGAGGGCACGCGCCAGGCGCTGGAGTTCATGCAGCGCCACCCGGAGGCGCAGCGGCTGGACGCGCCCGGCCAATTGCTGCCAGTTGCGGTCGATGCAACACCTGCGGCGCAGCGCGACGGGTTTTTCTACGCCTTGTTTGCCAAGCAGTCCTGAATCGCCAAGAATAGGGGGCATGACGTAGTTCCGGTGCCGTATGTCCATTATTCCGCGCTTATTTCTCGGGTTGTTGCTCGCATCTGCCTTGCTTTCCTTCGTGCCGGGCGGGCAGGCGCATGGGGCTGAACCCAAAGTCACCGAAGTTCGCCCGGCGGTGCGCGACGGCAAATTGGAAATCGACGCGGACATCGAGTTCGAACTGAACCAGCAACTGCGGGACGCGGCCCAGCGTGGTGTTCCGCTCTACTTAACCGCTGATCTCAACATCAACCGCGAGCGCTGGTGGTGGTTCGACAAGTCCCTGGTCGACACGTCCCGCACCTGGCGCATCATCTACAACGCCCTGACCCGGCAATGGCGGGTGGGCGTGGGCGAACTGACCTTCCCCGTCGCCTCGCTGGATGACGCCATGGGGGTCATCCGGCACATCCGCAATTGGCCGGTGGCGGATGCCGCCGACTTCGATGCGGGTGTGCTGTACGGCGGCCAGTTGCGCCTGCGCCTGGATACGTCGCTGTTGCCGCGGCCCTTCCAGGTCAACGCCCTGAACAGCAGCTCCTGGGTACAGTCGACGCCGTGGATGGACTTCACGTTCGTGCTCAGCGACAAGGAGAAAGACCCGTCATGAGGCTTGTGCTTCGGCTGGCCCTGATGGTTGGCGCCGCAAGCGGCCTGGCATTGCTGGGGCTGCTGGCGTGGTCCACCGGCAATGCCTCGCGCTTTGCGCGCTACTACGACACGCTGCTGGTGCTGAACGGCATTTTTGCGCTGGCGCTCTTCATCTGGGTGGTGGCGCTGACCGTGAGGCTGGCGCGGCAGATCCGCCGGCGTCAGTTCGGCGCGCGGCTGACGGCCCGCTTTTCCCTGGCGTTCGCGCTGATCGGCGTGGTGCCCGGCGCCCTGATCTACACCGTGTCGGTGCAGTTCATGTCGCGCTCGATCGAATCCTGGTTCAACGTGCGCGTGGACACGGCGCTGGAGGCGGGCCTGAACCTGGGCCGGGCCGCGCTGGACTCGCTGCTGGCCGACCTGGACGCGCGCGCGCGCTCCATGGCCATGGAACTGAACCGCAGCTCCGACAGCGGCGTGACGCTTGCCTTGACGCGGCTGCGCGAGGCCAACGGCGTGCAGGAAGCCATGGTCTTCACCGGCAGCGGGCGCATGATCGCGTTCTCCACCAGCCAGTACGGGCAACTGCTGCCGGCGACGCCGCCGTCCACCGTCATGAACCAATTGCGGCTGGCGCGCGGCTATTCCGCCGCCGAGGCCGATGACCCCGTGACTCCCGGCGCCGAAGGTGGGCTGCATCTGCGGGTGGTGATCCCGCTGACGGGCCCCGACCGCTACGACAACCTGTTGGGGGCGGCGTCCGAACCGCGCTGGCTGCAGCTGCTGCAGCCGGTGCCCGAGCAGATCGCCCATAACGCCAATCTGGTGCAGCAGGGTTTTCGCGACTACCAGGAGCTGGCGCTGTCGCGGCTGGGCCTGCGCAAGCTGTATGGCATCACCCTGACCCTGGCCTTGCTGCTGGCGGCCTTCGGCGCCATCGCGGTGGCGCTATCGCTGTCCAAACGGCTGGTGCGCCCGCTGCTCAGCCTGGCGGGCGGCACGCAGGCCGTGGGCGTGGGCGACTACCGGCCTTTGCCCGAGCCGCCCGAGCGCGACGAAGTCGGCCAGCTCACGCGTTCCTTCAATGCCATGACGCGCCAGCTCGACGAGGCCCGCCGCATGGTCGAGAGCAACCGGCAACAGCTGGAACGCTCCAATGTCTATCTGGAAAGCGTGCTGTCGAACCTGTCCTCCGGGGTGCTGGTGTTCGACGAATCGTTCCGCGTCACCACCGTCAACCAGGGCGCCCAGACCATCCTGGGCGCGGACCTGCGTTCGGTGATCGGCCGGCCGCTGGAGACGGTGGCCGGCATGCTTGAGTTCGCCAACATCGTGCGGCAGGCCTTTTCCGCCCATGCCGCGGTGGGTTCCGAGCGCCAGCACTGGCAGCAGCAATTCGAGATCGCTCCGGGCCAGGATGACGCGCCCGCCGGGGCGCAGCCCCTGACCCTGCTGGCGCGCGGCACGCATCTGCGCGTGGATGGGCGCGGCAACGGCTATTTGGTGGTGTTTGACGACATCACCGAAGTGATCTCGGCCAACCGGACCGTGGCCTGGGGCGAGGTCGCCCGCCGGCTGGCGCACGAGATCAAGAACCCGCTGACGCCGATCCAGCTGTCGGCCGAGCGCCTGGCGATGAAGCTGGAGGGCAAGCTGCCGCCCGCCGAGGCCCAGATCGTGGAAAGGTCCACCAATACCATCGTCAACCAGGTGGCATCGCTCAAGCAGATGGTGGACGATTTCCGCGAATATGCCCGCACGCCGCCAGCCGTGATGCAGCGCATCGACTTCAACGCCCTGGTGGCGGACGTGCTGTCGCTGTACGGCTGGGAGCCCGAAGGCGGTGCGTCGCGCCTGGCCGAAAAGGCCCTGAATCTGGACGTGACGCTGGCGCCGGACCTGCCGCTCATCGAGGGCGATCCCACCCAGTTGCGCCAGGTGATCCACAACCTGATGTCCAATGCCCGCGACGCGATCGCCGAGCAGGGCGGGCAAGGGCGGGTCAGCGTGACCACGCAGCTCATGCGCAGCGAGCAGCCCGACCGGGCGGCCCATCAGGCGCTCAGATTCACGGTCGCCGATACGGGCCCGGGCTTTCCTCCCCAGGTCATGCAGCGCGCGTTCGAGCCCTACGTCACCACCAAGTCCCACGGGACTGGGTTAGGATTGGCAATCGTACGCAAGATCGTGGAAGAACACGGCGGGCGTATCGACCTTGCGAACCGCAAGGAAGGGGGCGCGCGGATCTCCATATTGTTGACCCGGCTGGCTTCCGAGGCCGATACTATGGACGCGACCGCGCAAGAAAAGGATAATGCGGCTACGCAATAGGTGGATGCTTTATGGCCAGAATTCTGGTGGTTGACGACGAAGTCGGTATACGCGAGCTTTTGTCGGAAATCCTATACGACGAAGGACACACGGTCGAGCTGGCTGAAAACGCGGCGCAAGCGCGCGCCGCACGCTTGCGCATGCGTCCTGACCTGGTGTTGCTGGACATCTGGATGCCGGACACGGACGGCGTCAGCCTGCTCAAGGAATGGGGCTCGCAAGGTCTGTTGGACATGCCCGTGATCATGATGAGCGGCCATGCCACCATCGACACGGCAGTCGAGGCCACGCGCATCGGCGCCATGGACTTCCTTGAAAAACCGATCACGCTGCAGCGTCTGCTGAAGACCGTCGCCGCCGGCCTGGCGCGCGGGCGCGCGCCGCATCCGGCGCCTGCCGCCGCGCATCCGGCCGTCGCCAGCGCCGCGGTGGCGCTGGAAGACGAGCTCGATCCCCCGGTCGCCGCCGCCGCGCCGGCCAACGAAGTTCCGGTCACGTCCAACGGCCAACTCGGCAGCATTTCGCTGGACCAGCCGCTGCGCGAGGCGCGCGACGAATTCGAGCGCATCTATTTTGAATACCACCTGGTCCGCGAAAGCCACAGCATGACCCGCGTGTCGGAACGCACGGGGCTGGAACGCACCCACCTGTACCGCAAGCTCAAGCAATTGGGCATCGAGTCCGCCCGCAAGCGGAGCTCATGAAGATCCTGATCATGGGCGCTGGTCGCGTAGGCACCAGCGTGGCCGAGAACCTGGTGTCCGAAGAGAACGACATCACGGTGATCGACTCGGATCCTGTCCAGCTCCAATACCTGCAAGAACACTTCGACCTGCGTGTCGTCCATGGCGACGGCTCGCAGGTATCGGTGCTGGAGGCCGCCGGCGCCGCCGACACCGATCTGCTGATCGCCTGTGCGGCCTCGGATTCGGCCAATATGGTGGCCTGCAAGATCGCGCGCCAGCTGTTCAACATTCCCCGCCGCATCGCCCGCATCCGCTCGGTCGAGTTCGCCGAGCACCCGGAACTCATGAGCGAAGAGGGCTTCTGCATCGACGCCCTGATCAGCCCCGAGCGCAGCGTCACCACCTATCTGCACAGCCTGATCGAGTTCCCCGAGGCTTTGCAGGTGGTGGAGTTCGCCGAAGGGCGGGTCAGCGTCGTGACCGTGCGGGTCGGGGCGGGCAGCCCGATGGCCCATTCGCCGGTCGACAAGCTGCGCGACGTCTGGCCCGACGTGAAAGCGCGCGTGATCGACGTGCTGCGCGGCGGCCGGCCGCTGCGGGCTGGCAGCGGCACCGTCATCGCCCCGGGCGACGAGGTGGTGCTGGTGGTCGACTCGCGCGATGCGCGCCGCGCCGTGCGGCAGCTGCGCGAGGCCGAGCGCGCCGTGCGCCGCGTGATGATCGCGGGCGGCGGCAATATCGGCCTGCGCCTGGCGCGCCAGCTGGCCGAGGAAAAATACAGCGTCCGCATCATCGAGCGCGACCAGAAGCGCTGCGAATACCTGGCGACCCAGCTGCCCGACAGCGTGCTGGTGCTGCACGGCAGCGGCACCGACGAAGCGCTGCTGGAACGCGAGAACATCGAGGACATGGACACCTGGCTGGCGCTGACCAGCGACGACGAGGACAACATCATGTCCTCGCTGCTGGCCAAGCGCCTGGGCGCGCGCAAGGTGATTGCGCTGATCAACCGCCAGGCCTACGGCGAACTGATGCAGGGCAGCCATATCGACATCGCGGTGTCGCCGTCCCAGGCCACCATGAGCGAACTCCTGCGGCACGTGCGCCGCGGCGACGTGGCCGCCGTGCACCGGCTGCGCCAAGGCGTGGCGGAAGCGCTGGAGGCCATCGCCCACGGCGACCGCTCCACCTCCAAGGTGGTGGGGCGCGCGGTCGGGCAGATCAGCCTGCCCAAGGGCGCCAGCATCGGCGCCCTGGTGCGGGAAGACGAAATCATCCTGCCGGACGCCGACACCGTGATCGAATCCGACGACCACGTCATCGTTTTCGTGCCCTCGCGCCGGCAGATGCCGCGCGTGGAAAAGCTGTTCCAAGTCTCGGCGTCGTTCTTCTGATGCGCGCCGCCTCCTTCCTACTGCGCGGGCCGCGCGCGGCCGGATAGCTCCATGAAGCGCGTTCTGGGCACCCTCTACATCCTGGGCCTGACGATGGTGATGTTCGCGCTCACCATGCTGATCCCGCTGACCGTCGCCTACGTGGGCGGCGACGGCGCGCGCGAGGCCTTCCTGGACGGGTTCCTGATCTCGGTGGGCATAGGCGGGGGCCTGGCCGCGATAACGCGCCGCGCCCGCTGCGAGCTGCGGGCGCGCGATGGCTTCGTGCTGGTGTCGGCCGTGTGGGCGGGCCTGCCCCTGCTGGCGGCCATTCCGCTGCTGCTCTACTTCCACGGCGCCGGCTTGCCGCTGTCGTTTACCGGCGCCTATTTCGAGGCCATGTCGGGCCTGACCACCACCGGCGCCACCGTCCTGACCAATCTGGACACCTTGCCCCCGTCGATCAACCTGTGGCGGGCCACGCTGATCTGGATCGGCGGCATGGGCATCCTGGTGCTGGCCGTGGCCATTCTGCCCCTGCTCGGGGTGGGCGGACACCAGGTGGTGCGGGCGGAAACGCCCGGGCCGATGAAGGACGAACGGCTCACGCCCCGCATCGCCAGCACCGCCAAGGCGCTGTACGCGGTCTATTTCGTGTTCTCCATCCTGTGCTTCCTGGCCTATCGGGCGGTCGGGCTGTCGTGGTTCGAGGCCTGGTGCCATATGGCCACCACCATGGGCCTGGGCGGCTTTTCGACCTGGGACGATGGCTTCGCCCATTTCGATTCGGTGGCGGTGGAAATGGTGGCGATGGTGTTCATGCTGATCGCGGGCATCAACTTCGCTACCCACTTCAACGCCTTCCGCCAGCGCAGCGCGCGCGCCTACGTGCGCTGTCCGGAGGCGATTCCCTACCTGGTGGTGGTCTTGGGAGTGGGGCTGGTCATCTCGGTGTTCCTGTTCCTGAAAGGGGTCTATGAAGACCCGCTGCAGGCGCTGCGCTACGGCATGTTCAACACGATTTCCATGGCGACCACCACGGGCTACGCCAATACCGACTTCGCGCAGTGGCCGCTGTTCGCGCCGCTGACCATGCTGCTGCTGTCGGGCTTTGCCACGTCGGCCGGGTCGACCGGGGGCGGCATCAAGATGATCCGGGCGATCCTGCTGGTTAAGCAGGCGCGCAACGAGCTGGTAACAATGTTGCACCCGCACGCGGTCAGTCCGGTGCGTATCAATGGCCGCGCGGTCGAGACCCGCACCATGTCGTCGGTGCTGGCCTTCATGCTGTTCTACGGCCTTTCCATCGCCGTTTTCACCAGCCTGCTGCTCCTGTCCGGCCTGGATCCGATCACCGCCTTCTCGGCCGTTTTCGCCAGCGTCAACAACACCGGCCCCGGCCTGGGCCCGGTAGGCCCCATGGGCAACTTCGCCGTCCTGTCCGATTTCCAGATCTGGGTCTGCACCTTCGCGATGCTGATCGGGCGCCTGGAACTGCTGACGGTGCTGGTGCTGTTCACCCCTATTTTTTGGCGGAAATAGTTCAGGGATAACCCTTATAAGGGTTGTCCCACCCCCTCTCGGAAGCCCCTTGAGCGCTTGCTGTCCGGCTGCCGCAGGCCGGGAGGCCGCGCCGTTTCTATGCCGTGAGCGCTCGCTCACTTTCCTTCACAGGGAAAAACCGATTGCTTCGTGATGTTGCACATAAATGTCACGATTTTCCATCTTCTTGCCACAAAACAGCGGCTATCATGCGTGCACAAGCTGCCGTCTAGTGCCCCCCGGGCTGTTTCCGGGCTTCAAGGTCGAACGGCGCACACCCTCATCAAACATTCAGAAAGGAGTCCGAGATGGAACAGATCCCGTTCATTTCGTCGGCCCCCAACACCCTGGGCATCGAGCTCGAGCTGCAACTGATAGACCCGCGCAGTTTTGACCTGACCGCAGCCTCGGACGAGCTGCTGGCCCAAATGGCCAACCACCCCATCGCCGACCGCGTTAAACCGGAAATCACGCGGTCCATGATTGAACTGAATTCCTCGGTGCACGAGCACCCCATGGGCCTCCTGGCCGAGATGCGCGAAATGCGCGACGCGCTGATCGAAGCGGCGGACGCCGTGGGCGTGTCGGTCGCCGGCGGCGGCGCCCACCCCTTCATGCGTTGGCAGGAACGGTCCATTTCGGACACCCCGCGCTTCCAGTACCTGGCCGAAATGTACGGTTACCTGGCGCGTCAATTTACGGTCTTCGGCCAGCATATCCACCTGGGCGTCAAGAGCGGCGACGATTCCATCAAACTGTTGCGCCGCCTGTCGCCCTATGTGCCGCACTTTATCGCCTTGTCGGCCTCGTCGCCCTATTGCGAGGGGGTGGACACCTTGTTTTCGTGCTCGCGCCTGAACGCGGTCAACAGCTTCCCGCTGGCCGGCCACATGCCGCCCGAAGTGAAGGACTGGTACCAGTTCGAGGCCCATCTGGCGCAGCTGCGCGCCTATGGCCTGGCGGAAAGCATCAAGGACCTGTACTGGGACATTCGTCCCAAGCCGGAATTCGGCACCGTCGAAATCCGCGTATGCGACACGCCGCTGACGGTCGAGCGGGCTTGCCAGCTGGCAGCCTTCGCCCAGGCCCTGGCGGTGCTGCTGATGCGCGAGGGCGACCCGGGCGACGGCGCTTGGCTGTCCTACCGCAGCAACCACTTCCAGGCCTGCCGCTTCGGTCTGCAGGGCAGCTATGTGACGCCGGACGGCCAGCGTCTGCGGCTGATGGACCACCTGCGCAACCTGTTCCAGCGCCTGATGCCGGTGGCGGAAGAGCTGGGCACGGGTGACATGATCGCTGCCCTGCGCGACGAATCCATGCGCAGCGGCAACGATTCCCGCTGGCTGCGCAGCCAGTTCCACCGCTTGCGCGACCTGCCGCTGGTGGTGGAGGCCATGTCGAACGCCTGGCGCGGCGCGGCCTCGCCTGGCGTAGGGCCCGCGGAACCGACGGCAGTCTTGAGGCGCCGTATTCGCGCAACCTCAGAGCCTATGTCGGCGCTGCCGGCTTCCGAGCCCGGGGTCAGCGTGCCGATGCCGGAACGGCTGCACTAGGCGGGAAGGCCGGCGCTCGCAAGGCGCCGGCTCCGCCGGTCAGCCTCTGCCGCCCCGCTCAGGGCGCGCGGTGCCGGCCGCCAATCGCGCTGACCGACAGCCGGGTTTCACCGGCCACGGTGCGATGCGCGGCGGCGCGCCAGGCGTGGCCGTAGGCGACTTCAATGCTCAGGACAATCAGGCCGTCGGGCCGGCGCTGCGCTTCCAGCGCGGCGCAGAGGCGGTCGCGCCAGTCGCGGCCCACCAGCCCGCCGCGCCGGCCTTCGGCCGGGTTGCCGCCCAGTGCGCGCACGTCCTGCAGCAGCTTTTCCGGGCTGCGGTAGGTCAGGGTCAGGATCTCCTGGTCCATGACCGGATCCGCGAAGCCGTTTTCCACCAACAGGTCGCCGAAATCATGCATGTCCACGAAGGACGGCGTGGCCGTGCGCAGTCCGGCGTCGTCCAGGGCCTGGCGCAGCTCGCGCAGCGTGGCCGGCCCCAGACAGGAGAACATCGCCAGCCCGCCGACTTTCAGGACGCGCCGCCATTCCGCCAGCACGGCGTGCGGGGCGCGGTGCCAGTGCATGGCCAGGTTGGACCACACCAGTTCGAGTGATTCGGGCGCCAGGCCCGTCGCCGCCAGGTCGGCGTTGACGAAGGCAGGGGCGGCCGGGCCGCGGCGCGCCAGCTTGCCGATCCAGGCCGACAGGCCGGCGGGGGCGTAGCGCTTGCGCGCCTGTTCCAGCAGCGGTTCGCAGTTGTCCAGGCCGGTGTAGGCGGCGTCGGGATAGCGTTCGCGCAGCAGCGGCAGGTTGTCGCCTGCGCCGCAGCCCGCGTCCAGCATGGCTTGCGGCTGGACCCGAATGTATTGCAGGCGGCCCAGCATGCGGCGGGCGACTTCCCCGTACAGGAACTGGGCCTCGGCCAGGTCGCCGCGGCGGGCGAATTGCCGGGGTACGTCAGCGCTGACGATGGGCAGGGAGGGGAGCGTTGCGGATTCTGGCAGGGACATTTCGGTCGCGCCCGCGTCTGCAACGCGGGCGGATCATGGTTTCATGAGGGATGGCATCCATTATTGCGCATCCCGGCCGCGGCTTCCGATTGCCCCTACGGGCCATGGGGCGGTGGCTGCTGTCGCGGGTCGGTTGCGATTGCCCCTTGTGCGGCGCCCGGGTGGCGGGTGCGCGGCTTTGCGCGGGCTGCGAGGCGGATATCTGCGGCGATGCTCTCCACCGGGCCGTGGCCGGGGCCGGGGCCGGGGCCCCGGCCGTCGCGCGCGGCCATGCTCCGCGCCGCTGCCCTTTTTGCGCCCTGCGGTTGCGTCCGGACGCGCCGCACTGCGCCGCCTGCCTGGGCGCGCCCCGGGCGTTTTCGCGCACGATTGCCGCCTTCGACTACGCGCCGCCCGCCGACACCCTGATCCTGATGCTGAAGACCCGCCTGCGGCTCAGCATGGCGCCGGTGTTGGCCCGGTTGATCGCGGCTGCCGTCGCCCGCGACGGTCCGGTACCGGACGGCGCCTTGCTGGCGGCCGTTCCCGCCAGCCGCGCATCGCTGCGCCAGCGTGGCATGAATCCGGCCGGTGAAATTGCGCGCAGCCTGGCGGCGGAGCTGGGGCTGCCGCTGGCGCGCGGGCTGCTGCGGCGCCGGCGCGAGACGCCCCGGCAGACCGCACAGGGCCGCCAGGCTCGCCGGCTCGGGGCGCAGAACCTGTTTTATTGCGTGGGCGACGTGCGCGGCCGGCAGCTGCTATTGGTGGACGACGTCATGACCACCGGCAGCACCGCCAACGCGGCCGCCGCCGCGCTGCGGGCGGCGGGCGCGGCGGACGTCACGGTGCTGGTGGCCGCGCGCACGCCCTGAGCCGGCCCGCAGGCAAATCGGCGACAATTCCCGGTGTGCGGCGACGTTTCCGCCGCAAGCCGTCCCGAGTCCCGAGCACCATGTTCCACGTCATCCTCGTTTGTCCCGAAATCCCGCCCAATACCGGCAACGCCATCCGCCTGTGCGCCAATACGGGCGCGCAATTGCACTTGGTGCGTCCCTTGGGCTTCGAGCTCGACGACGCCCGCATGCGCCGCGCCGGTTTGGATTACCACGAATGGCAGCCGGTCCGCGTGCATGACACGCTGCAAGAGGCCCTGGCCGATACCGGCGCCGCGCCGTCCAGCATCTACGCGCTGACCACGCACGCGCAGCGCAGCGTGGCGGACATCGGCTTCAAGCCGGGCGACGTGTTCGTGTTCGGCCGCGAAACCGCGGGCCTGTCGGAGGAACATCAGGCGATGTTCCCGCCCCAGCAGCGCCTGCGCCTGCCGATGCGCGCCGGCCAACGCAGCCTGAACCTGTCCAATGCGGTCGCGGTGACGGTGTTCGAGGCCTGGCGCCAGCAGGGGTATGAAGGGGGAGTGTGACGGGGCGCGCTGAATCCGGCGCGCCCGGCCCGTCACGGCTGGGCTGCAATCAGTCCAGCGACAGATTCAACTTCTCGATCACCTGATCCCAGCGCGCCTTTTCATTCTTGATGCGGGCGGTCAGGGCTTCGGGCGTGGACGGCGCGGGCGTGAAGTACTGCAGCGCCAGCTGCTTGCGCACCGCGTCGCTGCCGATGATGCGCGCCAGCTCGCTGTTGAGCCGTTCGACGATGGGCGTGGGCGTGCCGGCCGGAACCAGCACGGCGTTCCAGGAAATGGCTTCAAAGTCCGGATAGCCCTGGGACGCCATCGTCGGCACGCCCGGCAGTGCCTCGCTGGGCTGCAGGCTGGTCACGGCCAGCAGCTTCACCTTGCCGTCGCGCGCCTGGGGCACGGCGATGGCCGGCACCATGAAGCCGGCCTGGACGTCGCCGCCGATGATGGCCGAGATGACCTGCGGGAAGCCGGAATAGGGGATGTGCGCCAGGTCCACGCCCGCGCTTTCCTTGAACATCTCCATCGCCAGGTGGGCCGAGCTGCCCGGGCCGACGGAACCGTAGTTCAGCGAATTGCCGCGGCCCTTCACCAGCGCGACGAAGTCCTTGACGTTATCGACCTTCAGGCTGCTGGGCACGACCAGCACGTTGGGGCTGGTGCCCACCAGCGATACCGGCTGCAGATCGCGCAGCGGGTCGTAGCCCAGCGTCTTCTTGTACAGCGTGGGGGCGGTGACCAGCGGGCCGTTGATCGTGTAGAGCAGCGTGTAGCCGTCTGGCTTGGCCTGCGACACGATGCGGGTGCCGATGTTGCCGCCCGCGCCCGGCTTGTTGTCGATCACGATGGGCTGGCCCAGCGCCTGCGACAGCGGTTCCGAGATGGTGCGCGCCAGAATGTCGGGCGACGAGCCGGGCGGGAAGGGCACGACCATGTGGATCGGACGGTCGGGCCAGTCGGCGTGGGCGGCGGCCGGCAGAATCGCGGCCAGGCTCAGGCACAGGCCGCGTAGCAGCGGGCCGACCCGGAACTTGCGGGCTTGCGTCATGAAGGATGTCTCCTCGGGTTGTGCGGGGTATTTGTTTTTGGGGCGACTCAGTGGGGCCGGTCGTCCGGCGCCGCTTCCGGCTGGTTGGCTACCCCGCTTTCGTAGCGGGCGTCGCGCGCCAGCAGGGCGGACACGGCCGTCATGGGGGCCACGCCGTCGAACAGCACGGCGCAGACGGCTTCGGTGATGGGCAGTTCGACGCCGATGGCGCGGGCGCGGTCCAGCGCAGCGCGCGCGCAGCGCACGCCTTCGGCCGTGATGCCGCTGGCCAGGATGTCGGCCAGCTTGCGGCCGGCGCCGATCTCCAGGCCCACGCGGCGGTTGCGCGACAGCTCGCCGGTCGCGGTCAGGACCAGGTCGCCCAGGCCGGTCAGCCCGGCGAAGGTCTCGGCCTGCGCGCCCAGCGCCACGCCGAAGCGGGTCATCTCGGCCAGGCCGCGGGTGATCAGCGCGGCGCGGGCATTGGTGCCCAGGGCCAGGCCGTCGCCGATGCCGCAGGCGACCGCGATCACGTTCTTCAGCGCGCCGCCCACTTCCACGCCGACCAGGTCGGTGCTGGCATACACGCGCAGCGCCGCGCCATGGAAGGCGGCGGTGGTGGCGTCGCGCAAGGCGGGGCTGTCGCTGGCCACGGTCAGCGCGACCGGCAGGCCCTGCGCGACTTCGCGCGCGAACGAGGGGCCCGACAACGCGCCGCCAGTGGCGCCGGGCAAGGCCTCGCGCATGATTTCATGGGGCAGCCTGGCCGTGTCGGCTTCAAAGCCCTTGCACGTCCAGACGATGGGCGTGTCCTGTAATCCCAGCGCGGGCAGCCGGCGGGACAGCTCGCCGCAGATGGCGGTCAGGCCGGCCACGGGCACGCCCAGCACGATCAGGCGGCGCGCGCCGTCTTCTTGCAGGCTGCGCAGCGTGGCGTCGAGATCGGAGGAGATATTCAGTGCCTGCGGCAGGGCGATGCCTGGCAGGTAGCGCGCGTTTTCGTGCGAGGCCGCCATGTCGGCGGCCTGCGCGGCATCGCGCGCCCAGAGTACGGTGGCGTGGCGGCGGCTGGCGGCCGCCGCCAGCGCGGTGCCCCAACTTCCCGCACCCAGGACGGCGACGCGCAGGCGTGGCTGGATGGGATTTTTCATCGCCGAGCCGCCTCAAGATGAAAAGCGCCCCCACGGGGGGCAGCAAGCCGAAGGCGCGGCGTGGGGGCTCTTTTCATGGGGCGCCGCGGCTGCTTTACTGGCGGGTCGCGCCGGGGGGCAGGATGATGCCCGAGTCGCTGCCATTGCCGTTGGCGGCGCTTTGCTGCTGTTGCAGCTCGGCCAGGCGTTGCTCGTAGAGGGCCTGGAAGTTCACTTCGGTCAGGTGCAGCGGCGGCATCGAGGTGCGGGTGATCGCATCGGCGATGTTGGCGCGCAGGTAGGGGTACAGCATGGTCGGGCAGACGATGCCCAGCAGCGGGTCGAGCTGTTCTTCGGGGATGTTGGCGGCCTCGAAGATACCGGCTTGCGTGCCTTCGACCAGGTACACGACCTTCTCGTTGATGCGGGTGGTGACGGTGACGGTGACCGTGGTTTCGAACACGGTTTCAGCCAGGCGTTGGCCGCCCACGGTGATGCTCACCTCGACCTGGGGCGCTTCCTGCTCCAGGAAGACGTGGGGCGCGTTCGGCATTTCCAGCGAAAGGTCTTTCAGGTAGACGCGCTGCAGATTGAACGAGGGCGCGTTGCCGCCTTCTTGCTGGGAGTTTTGGTCTTGATCAGCCATGAGTGTTTCCGTTGGTGGGAGGGGCAAAAAGGGGCGATTAGCTGGCCAGCATGGGGGCAAGGCCACCCGAGCGGTCCAGGGCCATCAGGTCGTCGCAACCGCCGACATGGGTATCGCCGATGAAGATCTGCGGGACGGTGCGCCGGCCGGTGCGTTCGATCATGACGTCGCGTTGGGACGGGTCCCGGTCGATCTGGATGATTTCCAGGTCGGTCACGCCGCGCTGCTCGAGCAAGGCCTTGGCGCGGGCGCAATAGGGACAATAGTCCTTGCTGTACATGACGACTTTATTCATGGGCGCTCCTGTGAGTACAAGAATAGGTAGATGGGGGCGAGGCCCCAGGCTTCAACCCTTCTGGGTCACGGGCAGGCTGGCCGCCGACCAGGCGCGCATGCCGCCTTCCAGCGGCACGACGTCGGCGAAACCCTGGGCGCGCAGCTTGGCGGCGGCGCGGGCCGAATCGCGGCCATTGTCGCAAACCACGACCAGCGGCTTGTTCTTGGGCAGCGAGGCGGCTTTCTGCTCCAGATCGGCCGCCGGCACGTTGCGGGCCTGGGCGATGTGGCCGGCCTGGAACTGTTCGGCGGGACGGACGTCGACCCATACGGCCTGGCGCTGGTTGACCATCTGGATGGCCTCGGTCGTGCTCACGGCCGAACCGGTGCGGCCTTTGCGCAGGGCGGGGATGGCCAGCATGATGCCGGAGATCACGGCAACGGCGACGATGAAGACGTTGTTTTTATCGATCAAGAATTGCAAAAGGTCCACGGGGCATCCTGAAGTGCGGCGACTAGCCTGGTATAGGCAAACCCTGATGCGCCGCGCCGCGGAAATGGGCGGGTGCGCCGGGGCAAAATCAAGGGCAAAATCGCTCAATTATAAAATGAGCGCATTCCTTCACTTTAACCCGCGTTACAAGCGTCCCAAATCATGCACAAACTCGTTCTGATGCGCCACGGCGAAAGCCAGTGGAATCTGGAAAACCGCTTCACCGGTTGGACCGACGTCGACCTCACCGAGACCGGCCGCGAACAGGCCCGCAAGGCCGGCGAACTGCTCAAGAAAGAAGGCTACACCTTCGACCTGGCCTACTCGTCGCTGCTCAAGCGCGCCATCCGCACCCTTTGGATCGCCCTGGACGCCATGGACGCCATGTACACCCCGGTCGGCGTGACCTGGCGCCTGAACGAACGCCACTACGGTGCGCTGCAAGGCCTGAACAAGGCTGAAACCGCCGCCAAGTACGGCGACGAGCAAGTGCTGGTCTGGCGCCGCGCCTACGCCATCGCCCCGGAGCCGCTGGCCCTGGACGACGAGCGCCATCCGCGTTTCGACAAGCGCTACGCCAAGGTGCCGGCCGACCAGCTGCCCGCCACCGAATGCCTGAAGGACACCGTGGCTCGCGTGCTGCCGTTCTGGAACGAATCCATCGCCCCGGCCATCCGCGCCGGCCGCAATGTCCTGATCGCCGCCCACGGCAACAGCCTGCGCGCCCTGATCAAGCACCTGGACAACGTGTCGGACGAAGACATCGTCAACCTGAATATTCCCACCGGCCAGCCGCTGGTGTACGAATTGGATGATGACCTGCGCCCGATCCGCCACTATTATCTGGGCGATGCCGCCGAGATCGAGGCGGCCATGGCTGCGGTGGCAGCCCAGGGCAAGGCTAAGAAGGACTGATATTCCTATGCGTCGCGCGGCAGGGTTGTTGTTGGCGGTCATGTTGACCGGTGGAGCGCTGTCGGCTCGCGCCGCGCCCAATGACCTCGCCGGCCGCCAGTCCGACGCGGAAAAGCAGCAGGCCGCCTTGCGCGACCGCATCGAGAACCTGCAAAAGGATATCGATGACCGCGAGGCTGCCCGCAAGGAAGCCGCCGACGCGCTCAAGCAGTCCGAGTCGGCGATTTCCAAGATCAACCTGCGCCTGCGGGAGCTGGCCGAGGCCAACCGTCAGGCGCAGGCCGACCTGACCGGCCTGGAAAAACAGATCGGCGCCCAGCAGGTGGTGCTGGCCAAGCGCCGCACCGAACTGGCCGAACAGCTGCGCACCCAGTACACCAGCGGCCTGTCACCCTGGACCGCCCTGTTGTCCGGCGACGATCCCCAGGTGCTGGGGCGCAACCTGGGCTATCTGGATTACGTGTCGCAGGCTCGCGCCAAGGCCGTGCAGGCCCTGCGCGAGGACATCGAGCGCCTGGCCGCCCTTCAGGGGCGCGCCGACGCCCGCCGCGCCGAAATCGAAAAAGTCGTGGCCGAGACCTCCGAGCAGAAGACCGCGCTGGTCGGTCAGCAGAAGGAGCGCGCCACGCTGCTGGCTCAGCTGGAAGGGCAGATCGCCGCCCAGCGTGCCGAAGCCAACAAACTGGGACGCGACGACCAGCGCCTGTCGCGGCTCATCACCGATCTGGACGCGGCCATCGCCAAGCAGATCGAGGACGCCCGCCGCGCCGAGGAAGCGCGCAAGCGGGCCGAGGAAGTGCGCCGCGCGGAAGAAGCGCGCCGCGCCGCTGAAGAAGCCAAGAAGCGCGCCGACGCCGAGCGCCGCGCCGCCGAAGACGCTCGCAAGAAGGCCGAGGCTGACCGCAAGCTCGCCGCCGACAACGCCAAGCAGGCCGCCGACAATGCCAAGCGCGAGCGTGACGCCCGCGATGCCCGCGATGCCGCCCAGGCGCGCGAACAGGTCGAAGCCGCCTCGCGCCAGAACCGCGGTCCCGTGGCGGTGGCCGACCCGGATGCCGCCGGACTGCGCCCGGCCGAGCAGAAGCAGTCGCGGCTGACCACGCCCGAACCGCCGCCTCAGGCCAAACCCGCGGAACCGCCCAAAAAGGCGGAACCTATAGAGGAAAAACCCGCTCCAACCCGTAGTGAGTCCGCTCAGCAGACCCAGACCGCGCGCGCCGCGCCGGTGGGCGGCGGCAACGGCTTGCGCCACGGGCTGTCCATGCCGGTGCGCGGCCAGGTGCAGGGGCGTTTCGGGGTCGACCGCCCGGACGGCGGCGTATGGCGCGGCGTGGTGCTGCGCGCGGCTGAAGGCACGCCGGTCAAGGTGGTGGCCCCCGGCACGGTGGTCTACGCCGATTGGCTGCGGGGTTTTGGCAACCTCATCATTGTGGATCATGGGCAGCAATACCTGACCGTCTATGCTTACAACCAAAGTCTGCTCAAACGGGTGGGAGATTCGGTGACGGGTGGCGATACCATCGCCACGGTCGGGGCGACCGGCGGCCAAGTGGAATCCGGCCTATACTTTGAAATTCGCCATCGTGGCGCTCCTGTGGATCCGGCACAATGGCTGGCGCAGTAGATTGATGTCGTTGGTAATTACCAAACCCCATCGGCGAAAACAAAATTCGGGAAGTGTGCATGGGCACTCGTAAGTTTCGCGGTTTCGGTCTGATTGCCATCGGTGCGGTGGCTGGTGTGTTGCTCAGCGTAGGCGTGACTGCGGTCGCCCAGCGCGGCAGCCCTCTGCCACTGGACGAACTCAGGCAGCTGAGCAATGTGTTCGCCGCCATCAAGAACAACTACGTCGAGGCCGTCGACGACAAGACCCTGATCGACAATGCCATCTCCGGCATGGTGTCGAACCTGGATCCGCACTCGGCCTACCTGGACGCCGACGCCTTCCGCGAAATGCAGACGGCCACGCAAGGCGAGTTCGGCGGCCTGGGCATCGAGGTCGGCGCCGAAGACGGCTTCGTGAAGGTCATCTCCCCCATCGAAGATACGCCCGCGGCCCGCGCTGGCGTGATGGCTGGCGACCTCATCATCAAGATCGACGACACGCCCACCAAGGGCATGACGCTTAACGACGCCGTCAAGCTGATGCGCGGCGCGCCCAAGTCGCCGATCACGCTGACCATCATGCGCGCCGACCGTCCGCAGCCCATCGTGCTGAAGATCGTGCGCGACATCATCAAGGTGCGCAGCGTGCGCAGCAAGATGCTGGACAACGGCATCGGCTACGTCCGCGTCGCCCAGTTCCAGGAAAAGACCGGCTCCGACCTGGCCAAGCAATTGAAGGACCTCGGCGCCAAGGAAGCTCCCAAGGGCCTGGTGCTGGACCTGCGCAACGATCCGGGTGGCCTGCTGACCAGCGCCATCGGCGTGTCCGGCGCGTTCCTGCCGCCCGACTCGGTGGTGGTGACCACCGACGGCCGCACTCCCGACGCCCGCCATAAGTACCTGGCCACGCCTTCGGAGTACGCCCGCGGCGAAAGCAACTACCTGGCCGGCCTGCCGGCCTGGACCAAGACCGTGCCGATGGTGGTGCTGGTGAACGTGGGCTCCGCCTCGGCCTCCGAGATCGTGGCCGGCGCGCTGCAGGACCACAAGCGCGCCAAGGTCCTGGGCAACCGCACCTTCGGCAAGGGCTCGGTGCAGGTGATCCTGCCGCTGTCCGAAACCACCGCGGTCAAGCTGACCACCTCGCGCTACTTCACGCCCAGCGGCCGCTCCATCCAGGCCACCGGCATCGAACCTGACTACGTCGTCGCCGACACGGCCGAAGGCGACCTGTTCCGCCTGCCGCGCGAAGCCGACCTGCAGCGCCACCTGTCCAACCAGCAGACCGCCAACGAAGTGAAGTCCAGCGCCGGCGAAGATAACGCCGACCTGCCTGCCAAGGTGTTCGAATTCGGCGGCAAGGACGACTTCCAGCTGCAGCAGGCCTTGAACGTACTGGCCGGCAAGCCCGTGCAGAAGGGTTCGGCCCGCGCCCAGGCCAAGGCTGACGCCAAGGCCGGCGGCGGCACGCCCCAGCGCATGAAGATCACGCCGACCGGAGTCGAGCCCAGCAAGGACAAATGAACGACGAGCAACTGCTGCGCTACGCCCGCCATATCCTGCTCGACGAGCTGGGAATCGAAGGGCAGGAAAAACTGCTGGCGGCGCGTGTGCTCATCGTGGGGGCGGGCGGACTGGGTTCCCCCGCCGCGCTCTACCTGGCCACCGCCGGCGTGGGCGACATCACCCTGGCCGACGACGACGTCGTCGAGCTGAGCAACCTGCAACGCCAGATCCTGCATACCACCGCGAGCGTCGGCCGTCACAAGGCCGAGTCGGGGCGCGACATGCTGGCGGCCTTCAATCCGCAGACCCGTGTTCATGCCCGCGTCGAGCGGCTGGAAGGCCAGGCCCTGTCCGACGCCGTCGCCCAGGCAGACCTGGTGCTGGACTGCACCGACAACTTCGCCACCCGCCACGCCATCAATCGCGCCTGCGTGCAGCACCGCAAGCCGCTGGTGTCGGGCGCCGCGATCCGCTTCGACGGCCAGGTCAGCGTCTATGACCTGCGCGACGACAACGCGCCCTGTTACCACTGCCTGTTCCCGGAAGCGGACGACGTCGAGCAAGCCAATTGCGCCACGATGGGCGTGTTCGCCCCGGTCGTGGGCATCATCGGCAGCATGCAGGCCGCAGAGGCCCTGAAACTGCTGTCCGGGGTGGGCGAAAGCCTGTCGGGCCGGCTGTTGTGGCTGGACGTGCGCACCATGCAATGGCGCAGCGTCAACGTCCAGCGCGACCCGGAATGTGCCGTCTGCGGCCATCGCGGGCACTGATTTCCTGCCCGGGATTGGCCCCGCGGACAATATAAAACGCTTGTAATACCTGCTATAACGCCAGCCAGCCTACCCGAAAGCGGGTAGATGGCCTGGGGTTACCGCGTGGATACAGCACTGAAGTTCAGTTTGCCCAAATGGCGCCTGACGCGTTGGCTGACGCATTCCGGGCACGATACCCCTGCGGACATCCGTTCGGCCCTGATCGCCAGCCTGTTCGGCACGCTGCCCATTTTCGCCGGCGGCGTCATCAACACCCTGATGATCTCCGGCGTGGTCGCCTGGCGCCGCCCAGAGCCGTTGTATCTGTCCTGGCTGGCGCTGGAGGTGGCGCTGGCGCTGGTCCGCGTGCTGATCCTGCGGTCCGCCTTGCGTGCCGCGGCCAAGGGCGGCAATACCCATACCGACATCTACATCCTGCTGGCCCTGTTGTGGGCGTTCAGCGTGGGCTATGGCGTCTTCGTCACTTTCATCAACGGCGACTGGCTGGCTGCCACCTTGGCCGGGGTGTCCTGCGGGGCCATGGCCGGCGGCATCTGCTTCCGGAACTACGGCGCGCCGCGGCTGGTCGGCGCCATGATCTTCCTGAGCCTGGGGCCGATGTGCCTGGGCGCGGCCTTTACCGGCGAATACGTCACGGCCATCGTCTTCATCCAGATCCCGTTCTATCTGGTCAGCATGAGCGTCGCCTCGCACCGGCTCAATCGCATCCTGGTATCCACCATGCTGGCCGAGCGCGCCAGCGAACGCCGCGCCAGCGAAGACGCGCTGACCGGCCTGGCCAATCGCGCCGGCCTGCAGGCCGCGCTGGAACGCGTCTGCACCAGCGCGCGCGGCCAGGACAGCTCCGCAGCGCTGCTGTACATGGACATGGACGACTTCAAGCTCATTAACGACACCTACGGCCATGCCGCCGGCGACCAGGTGTTGATGACCATCGCCCAGCGCATGCGCTCCATGCTGCGGGTGGATGACGTGGCGGCGCGGATCGGCGGCGACGAGTTCATCGTGCTGGTGACCGGCATCGACGCCACGGCCGCCCTGCGGCTGGGCGAGCACCTGCTGCACGACGCCTCCCAGCCGATCACCCTGGCGGATGGCACGCGGGTCAGCGTCGGCCTGTCGATAGGCATTTCCATCGTGTCCGGCGCCAACCGCAGCCCGGAAGCTGCCATGCATTCCGCCGACGCCGCCCTCTACCGCGCCAAGGCGCAGGGCGGCCGCTGCTGCGCCGTGGCGGGAGCGGACGAAGTCGAGAATACCGTGCCGGACGGCGAACCCGCCGTCGCCTGATCCACCGCGCCCGCGGCAGCCCATCAAGCTTGAAGCCGATCTGGAAGCGGCTTCTTTCTTGAAAGTTATCAGATAACCTGAGAAGTGTGCCTATAATGCCCGGATGCTGACCAAGAGCCTCACCTTGACCGAACAGGTCGCCCGCCAGATCGCCGCCGACATCGCCGGGGGCGCCTATCCCATTGGCGCCAAGCTGCCGGCGGGCCGCGTGCTGGCTGAGCAATACGGCGTCAGCGCCGCAGTCATCCGCGAAGCCACTGAACGGCTGCGCGCCCAGGGCCTGATCCAGAGCCGGCAGGGGTCCGGCAGCACCGTGCTGTCGCGCACCGGCGCACAGGGCTTCCAGCTATCCGCCGGCATCGCCGTGGACCGCAAGCAGCTGGCCGGGGTCTACGAACTGCGCATGGAGCTGGAAGGCGGCGCGGCCGCGCTTGCCGCGCTGCGACGCGACGATGCGGACCTGGCCGCCATGGCGAGCGCCCTGGCCGACCTGGAATCGCATCTGGACGACCCGGAGCAGGGCGTGGAACACGACATCGCCTTTCACCGCGCCATCGCCGCCGCCACGCACAACAGCTGCTACCAGGACCTGCTGCAGTATTTGAACCTGCAGCTCAGGCTGGCGGTCAGCACCGCGCGCAGCAATAGCCGGCTGCAAGCCGGCCTGACGGCCGCCGTGCACCAGGAACACGTGGCCGTGTTCGAGGCCATCCGCGCCCGCGATCCCGAACGGGCGCGGCACGCCGCGGCCCGCCATCTGCAACAGGCGGCCAGCCGCCTGCAACTCGATCTCCTCTCTCCCGCCGCAAGGCAGACATCATGAGCGCATCCGACTTTACGCAACGCCTGGTCCAGGCCCTGGGCCCTGACACCGTCATCACCGCCGAGGCCGACATCGCGCCCTGGTTGTCCGACTGGCGCGGCCTGTACAAGGGCAACGCGCAGGCGGTGGTGCGCCCGCGCACGACCGCCGAGGTCGCCACCTGCCTGGCGCTGTGCCAGGAGGCAGGCGTGCCGGTGGTGCCGCGCGGCGGCAACACCGGCCTGTGCGGCGGCGCCACGCCGGATGCCGCCGCGGGCAACGTGGTGCTGAGCCTGGACCGCATGAACGCCGTGCGCTCCATCGACACCATCGCCAACACAATGGTGGCCGAGGCCGGCGCCATCCTGGGCAACTTGCGCCGCGCCGCGCAGGACGCTGGCCGTCTGCTGCCGCTGAGCCTGGCGGCGGAAGACTCCAGCCAGATCGGCGGCAACGTCGCCACCAACGCGGGCGGCGTGAACGTGGTGCGCTACGGCATGGCGCGCGAACTGGTGCTGGGCCTGGAAGCCGTGCTGCCCACGGGCGAGATCTTTCACGGCCTGCGCACGCTGCGCAAGGACAATACCGGCTATGACCTCAAGCAATTGCTGATCGGTTCCGAAGGCACGCTGGGCGTCATCACCGCCGTTGCCTTGCGCCTGTTCCCGCGCACCGACGTGCGCTCGGTGGTGCTGGCCGCCGTCGAATCGCCGATGCAGGCGCTGCAACTGTTCGAGATCCTGTTCGAGCAATGCGGCGCGCGGCTGCAGGCATTCGAATACTTCTCGGGCGATTGCCTGGACCTGGTGCTGACGCATGCCGCAGGCGTACAGGAACCTTTTGCCCAGCGCTATCCGGCCTATGTGCTGGTGGAGCTGGCGGACACGGCCGACGAGGCCGCGCTCAACGGCCTTGTTGAAAACGTGATCGGCACGGCGCTGGAGCGTGGCCTGTGCCTGGACGCGGCCGTTTCCGCATCGCTGGCGCAATTGCAGGCGCTATGGAAGCTGCGCGAGGAAATCTCCGAAGCCCAGCGTGCCGACGGCCCGCACCTGAAGCACGACGTGTCGCTGCCGATCGAACACATCCCCGCTTTCATGGAATCCGCCGAAGCGCGCGTGCGCGCGCTGTACCCGGACATCCGCCCCTTCATCTTCGGCCACTTCGGCGACGGCAACCTGCACTACAACCTGTCGCGTCCGGCGGGCGCCGACCGCGACTGGGTGGCGGTGCATGGGGCGGCGATCACGGACGCGGTGCTGGACGAGGTCAACCGCTATGGCGGGAGCATTTCGGCTGAGCACGGGATCGGGCAGCTGAAGCGGGATCATTTCCTGCATAGCAAGGATGCGCTGGAGTTGCGGTTGATGCGGGAAATCAAGGCTGTGTTGGATCCTGCGGGGATTATGAATCCTGGGAAGTTGCTGTAGTTTTTTTGGGGCGTTTTTGAGCGGAGCTTCGTGGGTGGTTCGTCGGTGTGCATGAGCGAAGCTTCGTAGGCCGCACGGCGGCGCTGGCGGTGTGGCGGCGAGCGCCCACGATTGCGGTCCGGAGCCTTCGCTCCGGACTGCCCCGTTGTCATCCTCGTCCAGGCCTTCGGCCTTCCCTTCGGATTCCCTCGGGCGCATCGAGGTTGCTCGCCGCCACACCGCCAGCGCCGCCGTGCTACCTGCGTCTTGGCCTGTTGCATCGCTAGAGCCGTGTTCAGTGGCGAGTCTTGCGAGGCCCGCTCATTGCGGCCGCCCGGGCGGCCGTAATGAGCATACGCGCTTGCGTGCGTCGTGAGGGGGGCGCTGGCGCGAATGCGGCGGGAGGCTTGCTAGTGGTCGTCGCCGTTTTGGGGGGAGGGGCGGTGATGGGCGGCGCGCGTTGGACAGAAGCTTGCGCACGCAGATCCTCTCGCGCGCGCCGCCCATCCGGCGGCGGAGTTGAAATGACGAACGTTTGGCGCCTCATGACGCTTCCGTGGGATGGGTGAAGCACCAAGCAAGAACCCCAGCGTCCAGCACAAGTAGCCCACGGCCGGACCCTTACGCACTCCCCCGTCCTGCCCACCTCCACGCACTCACCACCTGCGCGCAGCGTCATCACTGGACGCGAGACACCGCGTAAGCCCCCAAAGGCCGCCCGCGCGGCCGGCCGGGGGCGGGCCCCGCAAGATTCTCGCCCACCCCCACCGGTGGCGAAAACGCCAAGCACACAGCTCGTCCCGGCGACCGTGAAGATCCAACAGACAGAGCACGGCGCGGCAGCGGCCTGCCGGGCGCGGGGCGTCGATAAGCCCGAGGGAATCCGAAGGAGTCGCCGAAGGCGAGGACGAGGATGACGACGGGGCAGTCCGGAGCGAAGGCTCCGGACCGCAATCGTGGCCCCGCGCCCGGCAGGCCACTGCCGCGCCGTGCGTCTTAAGAACCAACACCCGTCAAAAGAACAACATCACTGCCGATGATAAACCTCGGCCCCCTTCTTAACGAACTCGATGGACTTCTCCTCCATCCCCTTCTGCAACGCGTCCTTCTCGCTAACCCCCTGAGCCGCCGCATAATCCCGCACGTCCTGGGTGATCTTCATCGAGCAGAAATGCGGTCCGCACATGGAGCAGAAGTGCGCCACCTTCATCGAATCCTTCGGCAGCGTCTCGTCGTGGAATTCCTTCGCCGTGTCCGGATCCAGCCCCAGGTTGAACTGGTCGTCCCAGCGGAATTCGAAGCGCGCCTTGGACAGCGCGTTGTCGCGGATCGCCGCGCCCGGATGGCCCTTGGCCAGGTCTGCCGCGTGGGCCGCGATCTTGTACGTGATGATGCCGTCCTTCACGTCCTTCTTGTTCGGCAGGCCCAGGTGTTCCTTCGGCGTCACATAACAGAGCATCGCCGTGCCGTACCAGCCGATCAACGCCGCGCCGATGCCGGAAGTGATGTGGTCGTAGCCGGGAGCGATGTCGGTGGTCAGGGGGCCCAGCGTGTAGAACGGCGCCTCGTGGCAATGTTCCAGCTGCAGCTCCATGTTTTCCTTGATCATCTGCATCGGCACGTGGCCCGGGCCTTCGATCATGACCTGTACGTCATGCTTCCAGGCCACCTGCGTCAGCTCGCCCAGGGTCTTCAACTCGGCGAATTGCGCTTCGTCGTTGGCGTCGTAGCCCGAGCCCGGACGCAGGCCGTCGCCCAGCGAGAAGCTGACGTCGTAGGCCTTCATGATTTCGCAGATTTCCTCGAAGCGCTCGTACAGGAAGCTCTCCTTGTGGTGTGCCAGGCACCACTTGGCCATGATCGAGCCGCCGCGCGAGACGATGCCGGTCATGCGGTCGGCCGTCATCGGAATGAACGGCAGGCGCACGCCCGCGTGGATCGTGAAATAGTCCACGCCCTGTTCGGCCTGTTCGATCAGCGTGTCGCGGAAGATCTCCCAGGTCAGGTCCTCGGCCTTGCCGTCGACCTTCTCCAGCGCCTGGTAGATCGGCACGGTGCCGATCGGCACGGGCGAGTTGCGGATGATCCATTCGCGCGTTTCGTGGATGTGCTTGCCGGTGGACAGATCCATGACCGTGTCGCCGCCCCAGCGGATCGCCCAGGTCATCTTTTCCACTTCCTCGCCGATGCCGGAGCTGACGGCGGAGTTGCCGATGTTGGCGTTGATCTTCACCAGGAAGTTGCGGCCGATGGCCATCGGCTCCACTTCAGGGTGGTTGATGTTGGCGGGGATGATGGCGCGGCCGCGCGCGATCTCGTCGCGCACGAACTCGGGCGTGATGGCCGCGGGAATGGAGGCGCCGAAGGACTGGCCCGGGTGCTGGCGCAGCAGGCGCTTGACCATCTTCTCGCCGTCGGGGCCGCTGTCGCGCAGCGTCTGCAGGTAGTGTTCGCGGCGCAGGCTCTCGCGGATCGCCACGTATTCCATTTCCGGCGTGATGATGCCGCGGCGCGCGTAATGCATCTGCGACACGTTGGCGCCGGACTTGGCGCGGCGCGGCGGACGCTGCAGGTCAAAGCGCATGGCCGTCAGCTTGGGATCGGTCAGGCGTTCCTTGCCATAGTCGCTGGTCGGACCCGACAGCACTTCCGTGTCGCCGCGCTCTTCGATCCAGGCGCGGCGCAGTTCGGGCAGGCCGCGGCGGATGTCGATCTTGGCTTCGGGGTCGGTGTAGGGGCCGCTGCAGTCGTAGACGGTGAGCGGCGGATTCTTCTCGCCGCCGAACATCGTCGGCGTATCGTCCTGCTCGATCTCGCGGAATGGCACGCGGATGTCGGGGCGCGAGCCCACTTCATACACGCGGCGGGATTTGGGCAGCGGTGCGACGGCCGCCGCGTCGACTTCGGCGGTAGCGGCCAGGAATTTGGGATTGGCGTTCATGGAAAGCTCCAAGCGAGTGGTTGGAGCCGATCGGGAAGGAATTCCCGCCGCGCGCGCAAAGACGCATGGCGGGAATACGGCTCCCAGCATCGGCATTATCCGTACTGGTACGAAGGGACTCTCTCAACACGTCCGGCCATGTAGGCGGGACGAGTACCCCTGCGCGAAAGCGAAGTATAGAGGCTGGCGCGCGTTCCGACGAATCGCGTGGCTGCTGCGCCGTGTCAGCCGGAGCAGGCGGCAGCTGGTATTACCGCTTTACAATTGGATTCAGACTGGGGCGACACTGTCATTCAGGTTCGGTACACTTTTCCAGTGCCGGGGATGGAGTGCATCGCCTGGTCTTAGTCCACATTAAGAAGGAAACGAGCATGCAACTGACCCTACGCAAATTGGCGCCCGCCCTGGTAGTCGTGACGTTGGCGCTAGCGGGTTGCAAGACCGCCCCGACTAAGACGTCTGGCGATACCGCCACGCCGCAAGCAGGCCAAGAGGCCGCCAAGCCCGCCGCCGCCGCGGCCTCAGTGGACTTCTACCTGGCGCAGAAGCAGCCCGGCGCCGGCATGCGCGAAATCAACCTGCCCGACGGCAAGCTCTACATGCAGACGGTGCCCGTCCTGACGCGCGCAGATCTCACCGACGCCGCCGCGCTGGTCGACCGCCAGGGCCAGAACTTCGTCGGCCTGCGCTTCTCGGAAGCCGGCGCGCGCAAGCTCAATGACGTCAGCACGAAGAACGTCGGCAACATGCTGGCGCTCGTGATCGACCAGGAACTGGTCGCCGCCCCGCTCATCGGCGAACCGCTGAACCGCGGCGTGCTGGCCTTCGGTGTGGCCTCGGCCCAGGCCGCCTCGGAAATCGCCGCCAAGATCCGCGGCGACGCCGCCGTGCCGCCGGCTGGCGGTGCTGCTCCGGCTCCCGCTGCCAAGCCCTGAGCGAGGCTAGCGGCGAAAAGCCCGGCAATGCCGGGCTTTTTTACGTTCGCGCACGATGCGTGGGAGGAGGATTGATGAGGGCTTGGCGTCTTTTGCGCGGCCCCGTGTGCCTAACGGTGCAAGGCGCGTAGCGCGATCTCAGGCTCGTTGGCCACGACTTTCAGCAGAGCGGCAGCCGGTCCGGTAGGGACCCGGCGCTTTTGCTCCCAGTTTTGCAGGGTGCGAACGCTGACCTGCAACGCCGCCGCAAACTCAGCTTGAGACAGCTTGGTCTGTTCGCGCACCTGCTTCACGTCCAGAGGATCGAGCGTGGATATCCTCGAAGGACGCGTCTCTCCCTTGCGTATCGCTGCCGCTTCTTTGAGGCTTGTCTTCAAATCGGCAAGTAACTGCTTGTTCATTTCACAAGTCCTTTACCAGCGCCCGCAGTTCAGAAAGTTCCGCTGCGCTCAGGTTGTCCCGCACGCTCTTTGGGTAGGCCAACAGCATCAGAATCTGGTCGTCATCGGTGAGCCAGTAATAGATCACCCGTATCCCATCGCTCTTGCCGGTTCCCGGCCGCATGCGGGATCCTCCAGCAGCATCGCTGCAATTCTCGATAGCCTTCATCGGGCAGCAGGGAGGTGATTTGCCGGGTAAAGACGCTGGTTTCTATGAAAACCATGATTGGTTTGTACGCCAATGGCGTAGTCGAAGTTGCACGTAATACGCAAGCGGCGGCGCGAAAAATCGCCGACCACTGTACGTGCTTTATCGAGTGGCAGGGGAGCTACTGCGCGATTTCTGTCACTGGGATGCGCTTGGCGGACGTGAGCTTGCGCGAGGCCCGCAAAGGCTGCCCGCGATCAGCCCAGCTTGCGGCCGCGCGTTTTGGCGCCGCGGCGGATGAGGATGGTTTTTTCGATGTAGGCCTGTGTGATCGATTCAAGGATCACGCGGTCGTCGGCCGTGAGCGATTCGAACAGCGAAGGCGAAATATTCGGGAAGGGCCAGGGCGCCATCGGACGCGGCCGACCGCCGGGGCGCGGTACGGGTTCGGCCACGCCGGGCGCGGGCAGCGTGTTGCTGAGGTCGTAGCCTTCCACGGGAAGTTCCAGCGGGCCCTTGCCGGTTTCCAGCCATTCGACCTCGACCTTCAGGACCTGTGCCAGCTTGCGGGCCGAGCGGCTTGAGTGCCGCAGGCCGCTTTCGTAGCTGCCGATGGCGCTTTGCGAAATGCGCGCCAGACGAGCGAGGTCTTTCTGCGTGTGGCCACGCAGCAGGCGCGCATGCTTCAGTCGGTCTGAGAATGTTTTCACACCGGCGATTGAAGCTTGCTGGTCACGCGCTTTGGTGGTTATAAATATTACTTAAGTGATATTTATCAAAGGTGAGCGCATGGAGCAACGAGGCAGCGTCTTCGTCGTACGGCTCGACGCAAGGGCGGACGAGAATTTCGCCGAGGCTTTGCGTCTGTTGCGTTGGCAGGTCCGCGTGTTCGATTCGTCCGCTGCCGTATTGGAACACTTGCAGGCGCAGGGCGCTGATGCCCTGGTACTTTTGGGAGGTACTCAGGGAGTGCCAAGCCTCATTGCCATGCTGCGCCGGGCGGCGCCCGCTATGGCGGTGCTGTGGCAGGCCGCAGATGTCGACGCGTCCGATCGCATCGCCGCGCTGGATGCGGGCGCGGATGTCTGTACCGCTGCAGGTATGGACGCGTTGGAATGGGATGCCCTGCTGCGCAATCTGTATCGGCGCGCGCCGTCCACCGCCTTGCCTTGGAGGCTAGACCCGCACGCCGGCGCGCTGGCGGGGCCGGCTGGCGAGTTTCTGCCGTTGACGGTCACCGAGCGCGCTTTTTTTGTCCGCTTGTTGAGCGCGCCGGGCTATTGCCTGCGCCGCGAATGCTTTTTCCCTGCGGGTACGCGCAAAGCCCTGGATGGGGCGCGGCGGGTTGACGTGCTCTTGTCGCGGCTGCGCAGCAAGGCGCGCCGCCTCAATATCGACTTGCCCGTGCTCGCGGTGCGGGGGTGGGGCTACATCCTGCTGCCCCAAGGCGCAGCAAGCATGCAGGGTCTTAGAGCACTACCAGGTTATCCCGATGCATGAGCTCGGGTTCGGTCATGCTGCCCAGAATGCGCGCGATCTGCGACGAAGGCTGGCGCAGGATGCGGCGAGTGTCGGCCGATGAGTAGTTGATCAGGCCGCGGGCGCATTCGCGGCCCTGGCCATCCACGCAGGCGACCACGTCGCCGCGGCCGAACTCGCCTTCCACCTCGGTCACGCCGATGGGCAGGAGGCTCTTGCCCTCGCGCAGCAGCGCCTGCACGGCGCCGTCATCCAGCACCACACGTCCGCGCAGGCGCAGGTGATCGGCCAGCCACTGCTTGCGCGCGGACCACACGGGCAGCACGGCGCGCAGTTCGCTGCCGATGCACTCGCCCTGGGCCAGGCGCGTGAGCACGTTGCGCTCGCGGCCCGACGCGATGACGGTATGCGCGCCGCTATGCGCCGCGCGCTTGGCCGCCAACACCTTGGTCAGCATGCCGCCCGTGCCGATGCCGCTGCCCGCGCCGCCAGCCATGGCTTCCAGCGCGGGGTCGCCAGCCTGGGCGTGCGACATGAACTTGGCGTCAGGGTTCTTGCGCGGATCGGAGTCGTACAGGCCGCGTTGATCCGTCAGGATGATCAGCGTGTCGGCTTCGATCAGATTGGTGACCAGCGCGCCCAGGGTGTCGTTGTCGCCCAGGCGGATTTCGTCGGTGACGACCGTGTCGTTCTCGTTCACGATCGGCACCACGCCCAGGCGCAGCAGCGCGAACAGCGTGCTGCGGGCGTTCAGGTAGCGGTGGCGGTCGGCCAGGTCTTCGTGCGTCAGCAGGATCTGGGCGGTGCGCAGGCCGTATTCGGCGAAGGCCGCCTCGTAGGCCTGGCACAGGCCCATCTGGCCCACGGCCGCGGCCGCCTGCAGTTCGTGCATCACCGATGGGCGTTTGCGCCAGCCCAGGCGCGCCATGCCTTCGGCGATGGCGCCGCTGGAGACCAGCACGATCTGCTTGCCCTGCTTGTGCAGGGCGGCGATCTGCGCGGCCCAGTGCGCCACGGCGGCGCGGTCCAGGCCTCGGCCTTCGTTGGTGACCAGCGACGAGCCGACTTTGGCGACGAGACGCTGGGCGTTGGTGACGACGGAAACGACAGGTGTTTCAGCAGACATGATGGCGGCCGGCTGCGGCGAGAAAAAGGCGTAATCGTAAGGACTGCGATTATGGCTTATTCGTCGTCGCCGCGCGGCGCGGGGCGCTGGTCGGCGGTCGAGCGCTTGTCGTCGAAGCGCGGGTCCGGCGCGACATAGTTCTCTTCGGCCTGGTCTTGCGACAGGTGTTCCTTTTCGCGCTCGGCGTCCAGGTAGTCCTGCAGCGCGTAGATCAGGTCTTGCGTGCCTTCGCCCGACAGGCCGGAAATACCGAACACCGGACCCTTCCAGTCGTAGAGTTCAAGGAAGCGGCGCTTGGTGTCCTCGGGGTCGGGCACCATGTCCAGCTTGTTCAGGACCAGCCAGCGCGGCTTGGCGGCCAGTTCCGGATCGTAGCGGCGCAGTTCCTCGACGATGGCGCGCGCGTCGACCACGGCCTGCTCGACGGGATCCGCGTCCGGGTCGGGCGTGGACACGTCCACCAGGTGCAGCAGCACGCGGGTGCGCGCCAGGTGGCGCAGGAACAGGTGGCCCAGGCCGGCGCCTTCGGAGGCGCCTTCGATCAGGCCGGGAATGTCGGCCACGACGAAGCTGCGCGACGGCGAGGTGCGCACCACGCCCAGGTTGGGGTGCAGCGTGGTGAAGGGGTAGTCCGCGATCTTCGGCTTGGCATTGGAAATGCGCGTGATCAGCGTGGACTTGCCGGCGTTGGGCAGGCCCAGCAGGCCCACGTCCGCCAGCACCTTCAGTTCCATGCGCAGGTAGCGGTGCTCGCCTTCCTTGCCGGGCGTCCATTGGCGGGGTGCGCGGTTGACGCTGGACTTGAAGTGGATATTGCCCATGCCGCCCTGGCCGCCGGCGGCCAGCACGACTTTTTGTTCGTGCTGGTTCAGGTCGAACAGGACTTCGCCGGTGTCGGCGTCATGGATGATGGTGCCCACCGGCACGCGCAGCGTGATGTCCGGCGCGGCCGCGCCGTACTGGTCCGAGCCGCGGCCGTTTTCGCCGTTCTTGGCGCGGTGCAGGCGCGCGTAGCGGTAGTCGATCAGCGTGTTGATGTTGCGGTCGGCCACCGCGAAGATGGTGCCGCCGCGTCCGCCGTCGCCGCCGTCCGGGCCGCCTCTGGGAATGAACTTTTCGCGGCGAAAGCTCGCCACGCCATTGCCGCCTTTGCCGGCGACGACTTCGATGGTGGCTTCGTCTACGAATTTCATGATGTCCGCGCGTGTAGTGGTAAGGAGTGGGGCGGGGCCGTCATTCGGCGCCGCCGGGAGGCAGGGGCCGGAACCGTCCGGCTGCTGCCCGAAATCTGGAAAAGCTTAAAACAAAAAAGCCCTGCCGCATGCGACAGGGCTTTTGCCGTTCTGGAACGCGGCGAACCGCGTTGCTGACCGTGCTGGTCCGATTACTCGGCAGCGACGATCGAAACGGTCTGCTTGTTCAACGCGCCCTTGAAGCCGAATTGAACCTTGCCGTCGATCAGCGCGAACAGGGTGTGATCCTTGCCCATGCCGACGTTCACGCCAGCGTGGAAGCGCGTGCCGCGCTGACGCACGATGATCGAACCAGCGGGAATCAATTCGCCGCCGAATGCCTTGACGCCCAGACGCTTCGATTCTGAGTCGCGTCCGTTCCGCGTAGAGCCGCCGCCCTTTTTCTGTGCCATGTTTAGCTCCTGCTAAGTGGTACCGAGTCGCTTCTTAAGCCGTGATGGCTTCGATGCGGATTTCGGTGTAGTTCTGACGGTGGCCCTGACGCTTCTGGTAGTGCTTGCGACGGCGCATCTTGAAGATCTTGACCTTGTCGTGGCGGCCTTGCGCAAGAACCGTTGCCTTGACCACGGCGCCGGAGACGAGGGGCGTGCCAACTTTCAGTTGGTCGCCTTCGCCCACGGACAGCACTTGGTCCAGGGTGATTTCTTGCCCAATGTCTGCCGGTATCTGTTCTATCTTGAGTTTTTCGCCAGCGGCAACGCGATACTGCTTGCCACCGGTTTTTACGACCGCGTACATGGGGGATTCCTTAAATAGGTAAATGGGTCCATCTGCGCTGCCTGCCCTGCTGGGCGGGATTGCCGCTCTGGCGGGGCGCTTTCTTCTCCTGGCGCCAGAGCCTGGCGGAAGAAAAAAGGCCTTGATGCCTGGGAAAGTTGAACCTTCCTTGGCACCCAGAGGGGTGACGCAAATGCAACCGACGTAATTCGGGCATTGCTGACCGAATCCGGAATATTAGCCCGGGACTTTCAGAAAGTCAAAAAGCTGTTGCAGGCTAAGGGCTTAGGTGTCGCATGCGCGCTTCAAGCGCCGGGGATCACCCGCAGGGCGATGTCCCGCGCCACCCGCTGAATCCCGTCGATCACGTCGCGGCGGTGGGCTTCGTCCAGCCGGTCGGTGGGGATGGAGGTGCTGACGGCTACCCGCTTGCCCAGCGGCGTCATGCCCACGTAGGCGGCATAGCAGACCAGGCCGGTCGCCACTTCCTCCAGATCCTGCGCGAGGCCCGTGCTGCGCACCTGTTCCAGTTCCTGGTCGAGCGCGGCGCGGGTGGCGAGACTGCGTTCGGTGACGCGCGGCAGCGTATCCGGTACGCGGGCGGCCAGGTCTTCGGGCGGCAGGCTGGCCAGCAACGCCTTGCCCAGCGCGCAGGCGTGCGCCGGCAGGCGCAGGCCCAGGTCCGACACCAGCCGCACGGGGCGGCGCGCGTCCTCGCGGGCCAGGTAGACCACATCGAAGCCATCCAGCGTCGCCAGCTGCACCACTTCGTTGTGCCGCGCCACGAAAGCGCCCGCGGCCGCCTGGAATGCCGCTTGCAGCCCGTCCTGGCGCAGATAGGCATGGCCCAGCGCCATCAGTTCGATGCCGATGACATAGCCGCCATCCCGGCGCTCGATCCAGCGGCGCTGTTCCAGGCAATCCAGCAGCAAATAGAGCGTGCTGCGGGCGAGTTGGCAGGATTCGGCCAGTTCCGATGCCTTGACCGGCGTGTTGCGGCCGGCCAGCACTTGCAGGATGTCGTGCGTGCGGCGGATGGCGGGGACGTCGTGTACGGTAGCCATGCTCTATTTGTCCAATATATTGGACATAAATTCATGATGTTGGACATGATAATGGAAGTCTCCTAGACTGCCCCGCACATCATTCGAACAAGGCGAGGAGACTCATGGACCAAGCAAAGGCGCTGCCCGTCGATCTGGAACAGGCGTTGCTGGTGGGGCGGGTGTGGCGGCCGGGGCATGGCCCCTGCGTCGTGGCGGTGCGCCGCGGCGAAGTGATCGACATCACGGCGGCCGCGCCCACCATGGCGGACCTGCTGGACCGTCCCGACCGCGTGGCGCTCGCGGCCAGCGCCGCCGGCGAGTCGCTGGGCGACGTGCATGCCCTGATGGCAGCCAGCCTGGCAGGCCAGGAGGGCTTGCGCCTGCTGGCGCCTTGCGACCTGCAGCCCGTCAAGGCGGCAGGCGTCACTTTCGCCATCAGTCTGCTGGAACGCATGATCGAGGAAGAGGCCGGCGGCGATGCCAGCCGCGCCGAGGAAATCCGTGTCCGCATGCAGGCGCTGATCGGCTCGGACCTGTCCCGCCTGCGGCCGGGCTCGCCCGAAGCGGCCAAACTGAAGGCTGAACTGACCGAGCGCGGCCAGTGGTCGCAATACCTGGAGGTGGGGATCGGCCCGGACGCCGAGGTTTTCTCCAAGGCGCCGCCCATGGCGTCGGTGGGGACGGGCGCGCAAATCGGCGTATTGCCCGAATCCCGCTGGAACAATCCCGAACCCGAGATCGTGCTGGCGGTGGACAGCCGCGGCGAAATCGTCGGCGCCACGCTGGGCAACGACGTCAACCTGCGCGACATCGAAGGCCGCAGCGCCTTGCTGCTGACCAAGGCCAAGGACAACAACGGCTCCTGCGCCATCGGTCCCTTCATTCGCCTGTTCGACGGCGGCTTCAGCCTGGACAGCGTGCGTCAAGCGGATGTGTCCCTGCGCATCGAGGGCCAGGACGGCTTCGTGCTGGACGGCGTGAGCCACATGCGCGAGATCAGCCGCGATCCGCCGGACCTGGTGCGCCAGGCTTGCGGCAAGCATCACCAGTATCCAGACGGCTTCATGCTGTTCCTGGGCACCATGTTCTCGCCCACCCAGGACCGCATGGGCCCGGGCACCGGCTTCACCCACAAGCTGGGCGACCGCGTCGTGATCGCGTCCGAGCGCCTGGGCGCGCTGGTCAACGAAGTGCGGCTGGCCACCGAGATCGAACCCTGGACCTTCGGGGTGCGCGCGCTCTATGCCAATCTGGCCGGGCGCGGCCTGTTGCGGCAAGGGACCTGAGCCGTCGCCAGACGGCGCTGGGCGGGGAGGGCGCGCCGGGCGCCGTTCCTGTCGGCGATTCCGCCAGGATGACGGCTCGCGGTCCGTCACTCCCCGTATAATCCTTGGTCGAATCCTCCCGCCGTCTGCGGCGGGCCCAGCGGTAAGAGCCGGCGCGCGTTCGCGCCGCGGCTCGTTTCACTCTCCCGGATACGTCTTGAATCTCCCCGAGCTTGTTGCCCCCATTGCAGACGATATGAAAGCCGTCGACGCGGTCATCCGCGAGCGGCTGAATTCCGAAGTGGTCCTGATCCGCACGATCGGCGACTACATCATAGGCGCGGGCGGCAAGCGCATGCGCCCGGCCATGGTGCTGATGGTGGCGCGCGCGCTGGGCTACGAGGGCACGCACCACCAACTGCTGGCCGCCGTGGTCGAGTTCATCCACACCGCGACCCTGCTGCACGACGACGTGGTCGATGAATCCGACCTGCGCCGCGGCCGCGAAACCGCCAACGCGGTGTTCGGCAACGCCGCCAGCGTGCTGGTGGGCGACTACCTGTATTCGCGCTCCTTCGAGATGATGGTGGAAGCGAACTCGATGCGCGTCATGAGCATCCTGTCCGAAGCCACCACGGTGATCGCCGAGGGCGAGGTGCTGCAGCTGCTGAACGTGCACGACCCGGACGTCTCGCAGGAACGCTATCTGCAAGTGGTGCGCTACAAGACCGCCAAGCTGTTCGAGGCCGCAGCCCAGGTGGGCGCAGTGCTGGCGGGCGCCACCCCCGAGCAGGAAGCCGCCGCGGCCGCCTACGGCCGCCACGTCGGCACCGCCTTCCAGCTGGTGGACGACGTGCTGGACTACAGCGGCGACGCCGCCGCCCTGGGCAAGAACGTGGGCGACGACCTGCGCGAGGGCAAGCCCACGCTGCCGCTGATCCGCGTGATGGAAGTGGGCACCCCGGAACAGCAGCAACTGATTCGCGACGCGATCAAGACCGGCGACGCCGACTTCGCCGCCGTGGCCGCCGCCATCCAGGCGACGGACGCCCTGGAACATGCCCGCCAGGCCGCCGTGGCCGAGGCGGATCTGGCCCGAAAAGCACTTTCTGCTTATCCCATTTCCCCTTTTCAAAAATCTCTGTTAGAATTCTGCGCTTTCGCGGTGAACAGAGATCGCTAAGCGAATTAGGCGAAAAATCTGGGGAAACCCAGATGGGGAAACCCGGTGGCCTTAAGCGTGGCGGTTGATGAAAGCGAAAGATGATTTGGTTGCACTGAGCGCAGCGAAGTCAGTAGTAGTAGTAGTAAGACTCGGGGCGTAGCTCAGCCTGGTAGAGTACTGCGTTCGGGACGCAGGAGTCGGAGGTTCGAATCCTCTCGCCCCGACCACTCATGTGGTCGAATTCATGAAGGTGTTTCCCGACCCCTTTGGCTGAAAGCCGGTATCGCGCAAGCGTTGCCGGCTTTTTTGCATTTGCGTGTCGGACTCAGTCATCCCGCCGTCATTCCGCGTCTCTAGACTCCCGCCTTTTTCGAACAGGCAGCAGAGATGACGAAGGACAGCAAGCACGGCCAGGGTAATACGCAGATCGTGGAGCAGGTGGCGGATGCCTTGCCGCAGGCGCCCGACAACCGGCGGCGCAGCCTGCTGCGCGCGGGCTTGGGCGTGACGTTGTTGCCCATGGGCGGCAGTTTCCTGCTCAGCGGCTGCAACGGCGGCGGCGATGATGATGACGATGAAGGCGACGGCGGTATCGGCAAGCCCCAACCGGCCCTGGTGTCGAGTTTCGCGCTCGCGGTGCTGCCGGATACGCAGTTCTATTCGCGTTACGCCACCGACGCCGAAAATCAGCAGTTCATGCGCAAGTACGGCAGCGAGCCCTACCAGGCGCAGACGCGCTGGGTGGCCGAGCACGCCAAGGCGCTCAATATTCCGTTCCTGGTCCATCTGGGCGACGTGGTCGACCAGCAGGGCAAACCCGACCAGTGGAAGGTGGCCAGCGCCGCGATGAAGGTGCTGGAAGACGCCAAGGTGCCGTACTCGATCCTGGCGGGCAACCACGACGTGATCGTGGACCGCGACTATGTGGACGAGAGCAGCCAGTCGGCCAACACCGACGCGCAGCGCGACCTGGCCAAGGAACCCTACCTGCAGCACTTCAGCGTCACGCGCGCCAAGCAGCAGGCCACCTTCGGCGGCCGCGACGCCACCGGCTTTCACGAGTACCACGTATTCGAGGCCGAAGGGCAGAAGTTCCTGGTGCTGTCGCTATCCTGGCGCGCGTCGAACGACGCCCTGGCCTGGGCCAACCAGGTGCTGCGCGCCAATCCCACGCTGCCCGCCATCCTGATCAACCACCAGCTGCTGAACATCGACAAGGATGGCGTCAGCCCGCTGGAAGTTCCTTACGGCAAGATGCTGTGGGACAAGCTGATCCGCGACAACGATCAGATCTTCATGACGCTCAATGGCCACTACCACGGCGCCACCCGCCTGACCAAGACCAATGCCTACGGCCACGCGGTGGAGGAAATGGTGGTGGATTACCAGATGGCCTATCAGGGCGGCAACGGCCTGATGCGGCTGTACGAATTCGATTTGGGCAACAACGAGATCCGGGTGCTGTCGTTCTCGCCCTGGGTGCCGCAAAAGCCCAAGGACACGCTCAACGCGTTCGACCAGGCGGTGCTGACCACGCCCAACGAGCAGTTCACCATCAAGATGGACTTCGCCAGCCGCTTCTCCGGCTTCAACAAGACGTTCAAGGCCGCGGCTCCCTCGCACACCTCGCTGGTGGAACAGGCCACGGCGCTGATCCTGGCCAACTACACGGATCCCGCGACCGTCGAACAGAAGCCGGCCGCCGACAGCAATGACTATCCGCTGGTGGCGGGGACGCTGGCGCATTGGCGTTTCTTCGGCGGCAAGGCCGGCCTGCCCGTCAAGGTGGGTGAAACCGTCGCGGATCTGACCGGGCTGAATCCGATCCGCCGCGCCGCGCTCAACATCGACGGCGTGGCGGGCGCGCAGGAAGGCGACCTGGTCTGGTCGGACGATCATCACTACCTGTCCGCCGCGCCCGGTTCGGTGCGCTTCCTGAACACCGACAAGAACACCGCGCGCATGAGCTACTTCACCACTGAAGCGGCTGCGGCGATCAACAGCGCCACGGTGCCCAACGGCTACACGGTCGAGGCGTTCCTGAAGATCGACCGGGACTGGAGCGCGCAGAAGCACGCCTGGATGAACGTGATGACGCGCGACGGCAAGCGCGGCGACCTGGCGGGATTCAATGGCGGCGATCCGGAATCTCCGCCCCTGATCTTCGCCGTGTCCAGCCTGCGCGAGATCCAGTGGGAAATCGTGCCGGTCGTGGCCGGCGAGCGCGGCGGCAAGACCAACTGGTCGGGTGAGATCATTGCGGACAAATGGTTCCACGTCGCGGTGGTCAACGACGCCGACACGCACGAGACCATTCTGTACATCGAGGGCGCGCCGGTATTGCGCAACGTCAGCAATGCCCCCGGCCTGGCGACGCTGGCCGCCGACATGCCCTGGGTGATCGGCGCGGGTTCGTGGGACGGCGAGCGCGCCGACGGCTTCTTCGGCAGCATTGGCGAGATACGCATCGTGGACAAGGCGCTCAAGCCCGCGCAGTGGCTGACCGCGCGCCGCGTCGGCTAGCCTTTCATGCGGGGCGCGCGCCACGCGTCCCGCATGCGCTCAGCGCGGCGCCGCCGCGTCTGCAGCCTCGGCCCGCAGGCACTCGATCAGATCCCGCATCCGCGGCGACAAGTCCAGGCTGTTGTGCCGCACGATGCCCAGCGGGCCGAACACGGGCGGCAGTTCTATATCCAGGATGGCGATTTCGCGGCCGCCGGCGGCGTGCCGTGCGACGCAGCGGGGCAGCAGCGACAGCAGGTCGCTGTTGGCCATCAACATCATGTTGTTCAGGGCCGACGCTGATTCGATGCGTGAAGGCGGGTACAGGCCATGGCGCTGCAACAGCATGTCCAGACCGATGCGCGCCGGGCTGCCGCGCGGCGGCATGATCCACGGATAGGCCGCCAGTTGCGCCCAGGAAACCTGGGCTACATCCATCAGCGGATGTCCGCTGCGCGCGCACACGCACATCGGCTCTTCGTACAGCACTTGCGTCAGGGTGTCAGGCGTGCGTGCGGCTGCGCCCATGCGCGCGACCAGCAAGTCCAGTTTGCGGGTGTGCAGGTCCGGCATCAACGCTTCCAGTGAACCCTCGCGCACCAGCACATTGACGTTGGCCGTCTGCTGTTCGAAACGCAGCAGCGCGCGCGGCACCAGGTAAGCCGCTGCCGCGGAGTTGACGCCGACATGGATGGTTTCCACGTCGAGGTCGGGCGCGGCGGACCATTCGCCGCTCATGCGTTCCAGGTCGCCCAGCACCCAGCGCGCATGGCGGATCAGGGAGTCGCCGTGGGGCGTGGGGAAGGTGCCTTTGGGCGTGCGGTCGAACAGCCGCGCGCCGAGCATGTCCTCCAGTTCCGCGATCATGCGCGACACGGCGGGCTGGGTGGTGGCCATGCGTTGCGCCGCCATGCCCACGTTGTGGACTTCGTCCAGCAACAGCATGAGCTGCAGATGGCGCAGGCGCAGCCGGCCGCGCAGATACCAGCCTGGCTGCAGGGGAGCAGCGGAGTCGGGAGGGCTCATCTCTACATATCAACTCTGATATGGAAAGTGAAAAATATATCATTGGACTGGAATGATGGGCTGGCCGAAGATGATTGCCAGCGAGCCGTCCGCGAATGAGGCGAGCCGCAGGATGGAGACAATCATGCTGAAACTTGCGCGCGGCGCCCTGGCCGCCCTGAGCCTGGCCGTACCTCTGGCTGTTCCACTGGCGGCGGCCGCGGCCTATCCGGACCGCCCCGTCACGCTGGTGGTGCCCTCGGTGCCCGGCGGCGCGGCCGACGTGGTCGGACGCCTGGTCGCCGCGGAAATGTCCAAACAATGGGGCGTTCCCGTCATCGTGGAAAACCGCGCGGGCGGCGCCGGCGTCATCGGCGCCCAGGCCGTGGCGCGCGCCAAGCCTGATGGCTACACGCTGCTGCTGGGGCCGGACGCCTCGTTCACGGCAGTGCCTTACCTGATGCAGGACGTGCCGTATCGCACCGAGGATTTCGCGCCCGTCGCGACGCTGGCGACCCTGCAATACGTGTTGGTGGCGGCGCCTACAGCGCCATTCAAGTCCTTGCGTGAACTGCTGGAGCAGGCGCGCGCGCGCCCTGACGCCATCACCTACGCCAGCGGCGGCCCGGGTTCGACTCACCATTTGGCGATGGCACTGTTCGAGCACGCGGCCGGCATCTCGCTCAAGCATGTGCCGTACAAGGCCGCGCCCCAGGGCTTTGTCGGCGTGATGGGCAGCCAGGTCGATCTGATGTTCATCGTCGCCAGCACGGCCGTGCCGCAGATCAACGCCGGCAAGGTGCAGGGGCTGGCCAATGCGGGAGCCGCGCCCATCGCGGGCGCGCCCGACCTGCCGATGGTGAAGGACGAAGTGAAGGACTTCACGTTCTATAGCTGGTTCGGCCTGTTCGCGCCGGTGCGCACGCCTGCGCCGGTGCTGGCCGATTTGCAGCGCGCCGTGGCCACCGTCCTGAAGAGTCCAGAGGTCCGGGACAAGATGCAGGCCCAGGGCATGATCGTGGGCGATCAGGACGGGTTGGGCTTGAGCGAACGCATCGCCCATGACACCCGTGTTCTCGCGCCCGTGCTTTCCGACATCAAGACCGCCACCAGCAAGCAGCAATGAAACGCCCCAACATTCTTCTCATCACGACCGACCAGCATCGCGGCGACTGCCTGGGCTTTGCGGGACGCCGGGTCAAGACGCCGCACATCGACCTGCTGGCGAGCACGGGCACGCATTTCGCGGCCTGCATAACGCCCAACGTCGTCTGCCAGCCTTCGCGCGCCTCCATGCTGACCGGCCTGCTGCCACTGACGCATGGCGTCTGTGACAACGGCATCGACCTGGATCTGCGCGCCGGCGAGGCAGGCTTTGCCGGCAGCCTTGCCGCTGCCGGCTACGACACGGGCTTCATCGGCAAGGCGCATTTCTCCACGCACCATACCTTCCAGGCCACCGGACGGCCCGAATGCCAGTACAGCGAGGCTGGCATGGGACCGGACTGGGCGGGGCCGTACATGGGCTTCAAGCATGTGGAGCTGGTGGTGGAGGGCCACAACTATTGGCTGCCCACGCCGTTGCCCGGCGGCCTGAACCATTCGCGCTGGCACTACGGCGACGGCTTGGGCGAACTGCGCAACCAGCTGTACGAGACCGACCTGGGGCCGGCCAGCGGCGCGCCGCAGACCTTCAATTCCGCCTTGCCCGCAGCCTGGCACAACTCCGCCTGGATCGGCGATCGCACCATCGACTACCTGCGCGAGCATCGCGACCGGCCGTTCTGCCTGTGGGCCTCGTTCCCCGATCCCCATCACCCCTTCGATTGCCCCGAGCCCTGGTCGCGCCTGCACCATCCCGACGAGGTCGATCTGCCGCGCCATCGCGTCACCGACTACGATCGCCGGCCTTGGTGGCACAGGGCCAGCATGGAGAGCAAGCCCATGGGCAATGCCGAAGTGCAGGCGGTGCGGCAGAATTTCTCGCGCATGCCGACCCAATCGGACGAGGCGCTGCGCCGGATCATCGCCAACTACTACGGCATGATCTCGCTGGCGGACCATCAGGTGGGGCGCATCATGAAGGCGCTGAGCGAGTACGGTCTGGATCAGGACACCATCGTGATCTTCACCTCAGACCACGGCGAATGGCTGGGCGACCACGGACTGATGCTCAAGGGGCCCATGCCATATGAAGGCCTGCTGCGCGTGGCCATGGTGGCCAGCGGCCCCGGCATCGCGGCCGGGAGAAAGGTGGAAGACCCGGTTTCCACGCTGGACCTCGCCGCGACCTTCTGCGACTACGCCGGAGCGTCGGCCTTGGGGCCGCAACACGGCCGCAGCTTGCGCCCGTTGCTGGAAGGCGGAGATGCCTCCCGCGAGTTCGCCTTGAGCGAATGGGATGTGGCGGCATCGCGCTGCGGCGTGGAGCTGAAGCTGCGCACCGTGCGCACGCGCGACTGGAAGCTGACCGTCGAACTGGGCAGCGGCGCGGGTGAGATGTATTGCCTGACGGAAGATCCGGACGAGATGGACAATCTCTTCGATGATCCGGGTCATGCCGCGAAGCGGCGGGAACTGGCCGCCATGCTCGCAACCCGGCCCGCGGACCAATTGCCGGCGCGCGTGCCGGCATCGGGTATCGCTTGAACGCGCGGCGCAAGAAGGGGTCAAGCCTGCTCGGTGGCCGGCTGGGCATCAGGCATGGCCACGGCGCTTTTCACTGCGGCGAGCACGTCGTCGCAGATGCGCGCCACCGCGTCTGCCGATCCGCGCACGCCTGGCTGGTTCAGGCGGGTATCCAGCTGAGCGCACTGTTCGGCCAGCGCGGGCAGGCGGAAAATGGCCAGCATGCCACGCAAGGCGTGCAGTTCGCCGCGCAGGCGGCCGCTGTCCTCGTCGACGGCAGCGCGTTTGATGGTGTCCAGGGACTGCGAGCAAGATTGCTCCAGCGTGCGCAGCAGCGCCGGGGGAAAGGCGCGTCCGCCGGTCAAGGCCTGCGGACCGTTGTCGGCCGCCTCCGGGGCTTGCCGCGGGCCGGGTCCGGTTTGTCCGCACACGTCCAGCAAGGCGAGTTCGAGTTCGGCTAGCGGCAGGGGCTTGGTCAGCACCCGCGCGATGCCGGCTTTGCCGCAGCGCTGCCGCTCGTGCTTCGTCACGCAGGCCGTGGCAGCGATGACGGGCATGTCCGGCCGCATGGATCGGGCCTGTCGGGCCAGCGCGTAGCCGTCCATGCCGGGCATCGCGAGATCGGTGACCAGCACGTCATAGCGCTGCGATGCCAGCAGCGCGCAAGCCTGCGCGCCTCCCTCCGCCAGATCGACTTCACAGCCCAGCAGTTTGAACTGTTCTTCGAACAGGCCGCGGTTGGCGGCGTTGTCTTCGGCCACCAGCACCCGCAACGAACGGACCGAATGCCGCGGTGCGGGCGTGGACGCCGCGGTAGAGAGAGGCGTGTCCTGCAGCACATGCCGCAGGGCCGAAGCCAGGCCATGCAGCCCGTACATGGAAACGCTGAGCTTGCGTCCCGTGTCCTGCGGCGTGGCGGGCCCCAGCATGCCGCAATCGATCACCCATGAAGATTCGTCCAGCAATCTGTCTTCGTCCTCCGGCTGCCAGTCGATCTTGTCGCCCCAGATGATGAGGGCCGTCGCTTCGTCCAGCATGTCTTCGTCCAGTTCGGATGGATGACGGCGGGCGTTGACGCGCAGTCCCCAGGTCCGCAGGATGGCTTCCAGGCGGTGACGGCAGTTGTCGCGCGCGGCCAGCAGCAACACCTGCTCGCCGGCGAACCATGGCCTGTCGGCCTCGCGGGCTTCGATGCCCAGCGGCAAGGAGAACGCGAACAGGCTGCCGCTTCCAGGTTCGCTGCGCACGGACAGGGAGCCGCCCATTGCCTCCACCAACCGGCAACACAGGGTCAGCCCCAGGCCCGTGCCGCCATAGCGCCGGCCTATGGTCGCGTCGGCCTGGCTGAAAGCGCGAAAGACACTCTGCGCCTGTTCTTCCGTCATGCCTATGCCAGTGTCCTCGACCTCGACGGCAATGCCGGCCGCGTCGGTCCGGGTACGCAGTACCACCTTGCCTTGGTCGGTGAACTTGATGGCATTGGAGAGCAGGTTGTGAATGACCTGTCCCAGCCGGGTGGCATCCCCTCGCATTGGCTGCCTGAGCGCAGCGCCCAGATCGCCCAGCAAGGCCAGTCCTTTGGCCTGGGCCTGGGGCGCGAACATGGACAGAGCGTGCGAGGTGACTTCGAGCAGGTCGAACTCCGCCTGCTCCAGGCTGAGTTCGCCGGCCTCGATCTTGGAGAAGTCCAGCACATCGCTGATCGTGGCGAGCAGCAGTCCCGAGGACGCCCGCACGGTTTCGAGACGGTTGCGCTGGACCGGCGCCAGGCGCGAGCGCGAGAGCAGCTCCAGGTGTCCCAGGATGGCGTGCAGCGGCGTGCGTATTTCATGGCTCATCGCCGCCAGGAAGGCCGACTTGGCGGCATTGCCGCGGTCCGCGGCGGCCTTGGCTTCGCGCAGGCGGTGGGCTAGCTGGTATTTTTCGGTGACGTCGATGAACGCCGCCACGACCACGTTCGACCCGCGGTAGCGCGCGCCTGCCATGCTGACCGACAAGGTGACGGGAGTGCCATCGCGGGCCACGAACGAGAGGTCTTCCTCGACCACATCCGTGTCGCGCTTCCCTGTGGGCGCGCTGGCGCGCCGCCGATAACGATTGGCCAGCTCTGCCGAAAGGCTGAATTTTCCCACGCCCACGCGCGCGGTCATCTTCTCCATGGCCGGGCTGTGCAGCAGCGGACTGCCGCTGGCAGCGTCGATCAGGCCCAGGCCCACGGGAGCCGTCTCGATGAGCGTGCGGTTGAGATGCTCGCTCTCCAGCGCCAGCCTGGAACGGTTCATCAAGGGTCGGACCACGCGCAGCTCGAAGTAGAGCAGCAGCGCCCATATCAACGCCAGCGTGGTTGCAGTCATGATCGCGGGCGTGGTCAGCTGTGCGCTTATGGCATTGACGATGCTGCTCCAGTCCAGCGTAAAGACCAGCACCCAGTCCGTGGGCCCCAATCCTTCCGAAATCGAAAACTGGCCAGAGCGCGTCCTTTCCTGGCGCGTTCCGGCAGGAATATCGGCGAGGTCGGCGGCCGGAGCCATTTCCTGAGCGTCGCCGGCACCGGCGCCCGGCGATGCAGCGATGAGTTGGCCGCTGGCGGACATGATGGCGAAGTCGCCCGCCTGCCGGTTCACTGCCTGCGAAGCGCCGGGTTGCAGGGGGGAATACTCCGTCACCAGCACGGCGACGGGCACGCCCTTGTCCAGTATGGTTCCACCGATGCGGAATACCTGCTTGCCCGTGATCGGATTGGCGACGGGAGGGATCCAGCGCAAGGAGCGCCATGTGTCGGTGCCGGCATCGGTGGCGATCAGCATGCGCCGGCTGACTTCGCCGGTCAGCAGGGCGAGGTAGCGGTCGCGGTCCGCCAGGATCCGCTGGCGGACCGCTGCATCGGGGGCAGGAACCAGGCCGGCGATGCTGCCATTGACGCCAAAGAAGAACGAGGCCAGCGAGTTGTCATGGGCTGCGGGCCCGCCTGAGGGAATGCGGCCGATCTGCTCGGCCAGATTGAAGAACTTTCCTGTCGCACCGTTCGTCACCCGGCCGCCGCCCGAACCCAATATCCATTGAGAGCGGGAATCCTCGTCGGACTCCACCAGCAGCTCTTCGCCCCGGCTGCGGTACTTTGCTATCTGGGCGGCATCAAAGGGCGCCGCTTCCCGCCACATCAGCTCCGCGCTTGCCTGGCTGATGCGGAAGGCGTTCTCGCGCGTATAGATTTCCTTCATGAGCACGGCGTGTTCGGCCACGAACGATTGGCGCACGTACTCCAGATATTTTTCGGCGGTGGTCTTGGCTTCCAGGGCGAAGGTCAGCAGCACCGCGACCGTGATCAGCACGCCGCCGCCCAGGCTCTGCCAGCGCTGATAGCGGCGAAAGCGCGTCACGGTGTCGAGCCGCGAGGGGCTCAGGCGGTGGCGTAGTCGAATCAAGGCGCGGGGGATGCGTGTCAGGCGGCGCCGGCATGCGGTCGTGGATGGGGGCGCTGCAGGTTTCAGGGGGGGGCGGGCGCAGTTACTTGAACATTTTTCCGACAGGCGTGGCGCAAAGGCGTACCGGCGGTTTTGACATGGATCAAGCGGCTGCCACTCGGGCTCGGTCGCGTTCAGCGTGTCGACATTGAACAAGAGGCAAGCGCAGCCGCCGCCGGAGATTCAACCGCATTCTCATCCTCCGCTTCGGGTAGCGTCACGTCGGTCATTGGCAGGGCAGCGCAGCCGTAACGGATCAGGTCCGCGTCGCGTTCGATGCCCAGCTTTCTCATCGCGCTGCGCTTCTGGGAACTGACCGTCTGCACGCTGCGGCTGGAGATCTGCGATATCTCGGTAATGGTGGCGCCCGCGCAAAACAGACGGATGATCTCTGCCTCTCGCCGCGTCAACCGTGGCTGTTGCGCCGAGAGGGATTCGCGGATGATCATGTCCTTCACGGTCGGCGAATAGTAGGTCCGGCCGCGGCTCATCGCGTGTATCGCTTCGGCGATATGGCGCGTTGAATCCGCCTTGCTGAGGATGCAGAGGTTCTTTTCGGCCAGCAGCGCCCGCAGCAGCGTGGGATGCTCGACCATGGTGAGCACGGCCACTCGCAGCGCCGGGTAGCGTCGCCGCAGAAATCCAATGAGCCCCAGCCCGTCGCCGTGCTTGCCGCCCGGCATCGCGTAGTCCGATACCACCGCGTCGCAGGGTTGGGTTTCCAGCAGGGCCACCAGGTCCGTGGAGTTCCTGGCGCAGCCGATCACTTCGATGGCCGGGTCTCGCGCGAGCTCATGGCTCACGCCCAGGGACACGATGGGATGGTCGTCGGCAATGATGACGCGGATGCGGCCGTGTGACATGTTTCTTTTCCCGTTCATCCAGAGCCTGCTGCGGAACTGCCGTGCGTCCATGGCGATTGCCGCCAAGTTTCGCAAGCAGACGTTTGAAACGCTGTATGTGCGCGGCGGCTGTGACTATGCCGCTTGCAGCCATATTACCGACGGCGTCCTCGCGAAAGAATAGGAGGAGTACTAAAGTACGGCGCTTGCCGCAACCGCAGCCAATCGCGCTGCGCGGCGGGCGGTCGCCAAATCGTAGAAGTACGACTCCGCTTTCGTAGTCTTCCCACAGTTCCACGCCCGTCCGCTCCGTATTCTGCCGGCAGGACGAGTATCGCCCGGCATGGCCGGCGCGTCAGCCGGTCGGGGACGAGCGCTTCCCGTGCAAGAACGGCAAGGAGCGGGGGGATGGGTGATGAAAGGGGAGAAAGCGCGCTATCGGATGGCCGCGCTGGGCGCGGGGCTGGCCATGGCCTTGTGTGCGGACGCTTTGCGGGCGCAGATCCCGGATGCGGGGCGCGCCATTCGTGACCTGCAATCGGTTTTGCCCGCCATGCCTTCGGGCCACACGGCTCCCGAGGTGCAGTTGCCCGAGCCGCAGCCGCCCGCAGCCGTGTCCGGCGTTGCGGCCGCAGGCCCCGCCGTCCGGGTGCTCGAGTTCCATGTCGAAGGCAACCACGCCGTTGACGCAGCGATATTGCAGGCGGTGCTGGCCGATCTGACGGGCGCGGCACTGACGTTCCCGGACCTGCGCGCCGCCGCTGATCGCATCACCGCCTATTACCACGATCAGGGATATGTGCTGGCGCGCGCCTATCTGCCGCCGCAAGCCATCGATGCGGGCATCGTGCGCATCGCCGTGTTGGAGGGCAGGTATGGCGAGATTGGCCTGCGGAACCGCGCGCGGGTCCGCGATGCCGTGCTGGAGCAGGCGCTCTCCGCCTTGCGTCCGGGTGAGGCGGTGCAGGCCGGCGAGCTGGAGCGCGCGCTGCTGCTCTTGAGCGACCTGCCCGGCGTGGCGGTCAAGGGTACGTTGCAGCCTGGTGCGGAAACCGGGACCACCAGCCTGCTGGTGGACGCCGAAGCGGGACCGCTCGTCTTCGGCAGCCTGGACGCGGACAATTTTGGCGGCTACTACACAGGCGAGTACCGGCTGAGCGGAAGCATCGGCGTCAACAACCCCCTGCGCCTGGGCGACCAGCTCAATCTGCGGCTGTTGGGGAGTGATGGCGGCCAGCGCTACTACAACGCCGCCTATCAGCTTCCACTTGGCTCCCGGTCCACGCGCGTCGGCATGGGCGTGTCCAGCATGCGGTACGAACTCGGCAGGCGTTTCGGCCCTCTGGGGGCGCACGGCCGCGCCGACGTGTCGACCGTGTTCATCCAGCAGCCCTTGGTGCGCTCGCGCCACGCCAGCTTGCGCCTGCAATTGCAGCACGAGCGCAAGCGTTTGGTCGACAGCATGGATCTCTTCGAGGTAAGCAGCCGCAAGCGTATCGGGCTATGGACTTTAGCCCTGGCCGGCAGCAGCGAGGACGGATGGTTCGGCGGCGGACGGACCGCCTTGCAACTGTCGCATGGTCGAGGCCGGCTGCGCCTGGGCGATCCACAGGCCGAGGGCGAGGACCGCCAGACAGTGCGCGCCGCCGGCTGGTTCGCCAGGACCAATCTCTCGATCAGCCGCTTGCAGCAGCTCACTGGCCGCTTACAGCTATACGCGCGGGTGGATGCGCAGTGGGCTTCGAAGAACCTGGACAGCTCTGAGAAATTCAGCCTGGGCGGGCCTTATGGCGTGCGCGCCTATCCGTTGGGCGCGGCCAGCGGCGACGAGGGCTGGCTGGCCGGCGCCGAACTGCGCTACCAACTGGCTCCCGGGTGGCAACTGAGCGCCTTCGCCGACCGGGGCAACGTGCGCCTGAGCAAACGCCGCTGGACGCCCGGCCGCAACCACAACGGCCTGGCTGCGGCGGGACTCGGCGTCACGCAGTACGGCGCCGGCCATCAGGTGAACCTGAGCGTCGCCTGGCCGATGGGCCGGCAGCCGCCCGCCACGGAATCCGACCGGGAGCCCCGCTTCTGGCTCCAGGCGTCGCGCTATTTCTGACTCGGGCGCACCACGCGCGCAGTTTTCTTAACCGGCGCAGTCTGCCATTGCGGCGGATCCGCCATTCTTGCGAGGCAATCATGAACAAGACATATGCACTGGTATGGAACGAGGCCAGACAACGCTGGAACGTGGCGCGCGAGTCCGCGCGCCGCCGCGGAAAAGCCGGGAGCGGCAGGCGCGGCCGCGTTGCCGTGCTGGCCCTCGCCGGCCTGGCGGGCCTGTCTTGCGCGCATGCCGCGCCGACGGGCGGAACAATCGCGGCCGGCAACGGAATAGGCGATATCCACGCCACGCTGGACCAGAAACAGGTGTCGATCAATCAGCATACGCAAAAGCTGATCATCGACTGGAACAGCTTCAGTATCGGCGCGGACGAACGCATCACCTTCAACCAGCCCGGCAGCGGCTCGATCGCGCTGAACCGTGTGAATGGCCTGTCGCCCAGTTCCATCCTGGGGCGCATGGACGCCAACGGTCAGGTTTTCCTCGTCAACCCCAACGGTATTGTTTTCGGCAAGGGCGCGGAGGTCAACGTGGGCGGACTGGTCGCCTCGACCAAGCAGCTTTCCGACGCCGATTTCAACGCGGGCAACTATCGCTTCACCGGGTCATCGGAGGCCTCCGTGCTGAACCAGGGCGTGATTGCCGCGCGCGACCGCGGCAGCGTCGCGCTGCTGGGCGCCAAGGTCAGCAATCAGGGGGTGATCCGGGCGCGGCTGGGGCGGATCGCGCTGGCGGCCGGCGGAGAGTTCACCGTGAACTTCGACGGCAATGGCTTGCTCGATCTGCGGATGGATGGCGCCGCGCTGTCCGCCCTGGCCGAGAATGGCGGCATGCTGAGCGCCGACGGCGGGCAGGTGCTGATGACGGCCAGCGCCGCGGGAGCGGCCTTGCGCACGGTGGTCAACAGTCAGGGCATCATCGAAGCGAAGACGCTGCAGGGTCAAGGCGGCAAGATCACGTTGGACGGCGGCGGTGACGGTCTGGTGGTGGCTGCGGGCAAGATGAATGCCAGCGCGCTTGCCTCGCATGGCAACGGCGGCGAGGTAGAGATACGCGGGCAGCAGGTGGCCGTGCGGCTAGGCGCCGAGGTCGATGCGCGGGCGCTGAACGGCGATAGCGGAACCTGGCGCATCGCGTCGTCAGAGGTGACGGTGGGCGCTAACGCCACGGCGGCAAACGTCACGGTGCACGCGGACACCGTCGCCAGCAACCTCGCGGCCACCAACATCGTGCTGGAAGGCGCTGCGGGTGACGTCGCGCTCAATGGCCCGATAGCGTGGCACAGCGGCAACGCGCTCGGCTTGGTTGCGGCGGGTGATATCGCGGTCAACGGAGACCTGGCCGCAACCGGCCAGAACGCTGCCATCGCCATGTCCGCCGGCGGGGAAATCGCGCTTGCCGGCAAGACTGCCATTAGCGGCGTCAATGGCGCCCTGTCCATGCAGGCGCCGGGAGGCCATGTGCTGGGCGAGGGGGCGGCGATCACGCTGTCCGGCGCAGGCGCGTCGTTCAGCGCCCATGGCCAGCGTTACGCGGTGATCCAGAACCTCGCCCAGCTGCAGGACATCGACCGCAATCTGAGCGGCTTGTACGTGTTGGGCAACAACCTGAGCGGACGCGGTTCGATCCAGGCGATAGGCGGTCCGTATGGCATCTTTTCCGGCACGTTCGACGGTCTGGGCAATACGCTCGGCGGCTATTCGGTCAGCGGCGCCGGTCCCAACGTGGGCTTGTTCGCCGCGTCGTCCGGCAGCATCAGCAATGTCAACCTGGCGTCGATGACTGTCAATGCGCCGGCCACCGGCGCGGCATCCATGTCGGTGGGCGCGCTGGTGGGCCGCAATTCTGGCCAGATCGTCAATGTGTCCACGGCCGGAATGTCCGTGAAGGGCAGTTCGTATCACCGTAACGTGGTGGGCGGTCTGGTGGGCACCAACGCCGGCGGCAGTATCGACCGCGCCACCGTTGCAGGCAGCGTATATGCAGGTTCGCACACGATCGCCATAGGCGGGCTGGCAGGTGAAAATCTGAATTCCGCGGCGAGCCGCGGCGTCATTACGCGTAGCGTCTCGCGCAATGTCGTATCGGGCGCGATGCAGCGCGATGAGCTGGGCGGCATGGGCGGTCTGGTTGGCGTGAATCGCGGCTTGGTTGCGGACGCGTCCAGCCACGCGAACACGCAGGCCACCGGCGCAGGCCTCAATGTTGGCGGGCTGGTGGGCAGCAACCTGGGCGGCGACATCGAGCGCTCGGTTGCGACCGGGCGGGTGCAGAACGGCAGCAGCGCATACACCGGAGGCCTGGTGGGGGTGAATAGCGGGACCATTTCGGGCTCGGCCGCGGAAGGTGGCGTCAGTGCCGAGGGCGGCGGCTCCACCGGCGGTTTCGCAGGACGCAACAGCGGCGGCGGCCTGCTGCTGGATGTCAAGGCCGGGGGGGATGTGACGGCCGCCTATGGCGTCAATGTGGGCGGCCTGGTCGGCGCCAACGATGGACGCATCGATACGGCGGAGGCGGGTGGCGAGGTCAAGGCCGGCTACAACCGGAATGGAGGCCGGGCCGGCGGTCTGGCCGGCTACAACAGCGGCACGATAGAGGCCTCCGTAGCCCGCGGCAAGGTTGCGGGTGGAGACTACGGATACGCCGGCGGGTTGGTCGGCTACAACACCGGGACGCTGGGAACGGTCAACGCCAGCGGCAACGTGACGGCCGGGAAGAACAGCGCGGCCGGAGGGCTGGTCGGGGCCAATCAGGGCTTGATCGTTTCCGCGATGGCCAACGGCAATGTCTACGGTGGCTTCAGCAGCCGCGTTGGCGGCGTGGTGGGAGAGAACGGCGACATGGGGGAGGTCCTGCAGTCGTCTTCCGCCGGTGAGGTGGGAGGCGCCGGCCAGGCTTACCTGGGTGGCATCGCGGGTCTCAACCAGGGCGCGATTTCCTATTCCAGCGCGAGCGGCAAGGTGAATTTCGCCAACTCTCTTCAGCATACCTATGGCGGACTGGCCGGTGCGAACTACGGGGTGATGCGCGCCAACAGCACGTTGGGGCTGGCATCCCTGGTGCCGCCGGTGGGCTTGAACTACGGCATCGTCGAGCGTTGATGGACAGTGCATGAACAGGGCCATGGGCGCGCGCGTCCATGGCCCTGTTGGCATGAGGCGCCCTGGTCTCAGGGAAATTCGAAGGTGAACTCCGCGCTGCCGTCGGCGATGCCGGCCTTGACCGCTCCGTCGACCGGCGCCGTTCGGATGTAGTGGGCCCGCAGCGTCAGGACGGCCTGGTCGCCGACGCGCTGCATGTCATACGCGGCGCCGAAACGGACCGGGACCTTGCCGGTATCGTTGATCATGGCGATGCCTATGCCCTCGGCGGCTTCAGACCCGGGCTTCAGGTTCAGCACATGGGGATCGGTGTTGGGGCCGTACTTGTCGGCAAAAGTAATGGTCGGTTTGGCCGAGGCGCTGCATTGGGTGAGCACGATGGAGAATTCCTTGGCAGGCGAGGTGGCTCCTGGTGTATCGAACAGAGAGAGGGGCAGGTCGCCCAGCGAGACAGGGATCGTCCGGTAGGCGCCGACCTCGCATTTGTTGGGGACGATTACCCCCGTGCCGCCGCCTATGCCGATGACGCCGGTGCCCTGGTAGGAAAACGGCAGGCTGCCGCAGACGCCGGTAATGCCCGGTGTCCAGACGGGAAAGTTCTGGATGGCCTCGCCGTAGCTCACCGCGCCCTGCGGGTAGTTGATGGCATAGAGCATCAGCGTGATGTTGGGGTCCACGCCCGTCACTTTCAGTTCACCGCTGGGCAGGTTGGCCGCGGCGTCGGTCAGTACCAGGCGTTGAATGTACTCGGTGACGGTGGAGTTTTTCTGCGACGCGGACCCGGCGGTGTCGTAGTACACAGGACGCTTGTCCAGGACCACGGGCAGCGTGCCGGGTTTGATCCGTCTTTCGACGCCGTCGGCGCCCATGACGGATACCTGTAGCCCGATGCCGGGTACGTTTGTCTGCGCCGTGCCGTCGGCGGCCACGCCTGTATTGGGGCCCCACTGCGCAGCGGCAACCAGTTCGTGGAGGATGCCTGCTCCCACGCCCGAACCAAGCTGGAAATTGTTGAATAGCCCGGCGCCCCGCTCGAACAGCACATCGCCGATCTGCGAGGAACTGGTCAGCGGCGAGACTTCACGCCAGGGGCCGCCGGCCTGGTTCGACTGGCTGCAATGGATGGCGGGGCGGTTCATGACCAGTTCGCCGCGAACCGGGGCGCACGGCAATGCCACCGCGGCGGCCAGCAGGAGTAGGGCGGGCCGTGCCGGTTTTTCGATCGTACGGGTGCGTACGGGAATAGAGAGCTTGCTCATCAGGGTGTACTCCTGGAAGCCGGGATCGGCTCGGACTCAGTTTGCGGCTGCGAGCGCTGCCGCGCCGTGGATCAGGTCGCCGGTGTCATCGGCGGCCTCGTAGCGCAGCGTGCTTGCGTGCGCCTGGGGTTGATGGCCGGCGGGCAGCGCGAAGCGGGCGGTGGCGTAGGGCGGCAAGGTCAAGCCGTCCAGGCGTTGCACGCCCGCCGCGGCGGGAAGCTCCAGCCGCGCCAGGGACACATGGAAAGGGGTGGGGTTGTGCGCTTCCAGCAGCCATGGCGCCGCGACGTCACCCGTGCGCCGATACTTCCAAGCGACTTGCGCCGGGGCCTGCCGAGGATCGCCTTGCAACTCCGGCGGACGGAACAAGACCTTCATCCGCAGCCGGAATGACAGCTGCAGCTGGTTGCGGCGCGATAGCCGCAGCGAGGGGATTTCAAGGAAATTGATCCAGAATGCCGATTCGCGGTCGCGCGGCAGGGGTTCGCCCGTGTAGCGCAGTTCCAGCGCCTTGCGCTCGCCGGCATCCAGCCGGTAGACCGGGGGTGTCAGCACGAAAGGAACGGGCAGCTTGCTGGGATCGGTGCGCGCCTGCGCTTGCTCCTGATCCAGCCAAGTCTGCACCAGGATGGGCGTCTCCCCCGAGTTGCTGGTGCGTATCGTTAGCGACCTGGCTTGCGCAGGATAGATGAAGCGTGTGCCGGTCACGGTCAGATCCGCATGCGCCCAGGCTGCCATGCCGGCCATCGGCAGGCAGGCGGCCAGGCGCAGCGCGCATGCGCGCAGAAGGCGCATCATCGGCGCGCCAACGGGCCGGGGCCCGCAGGCCTGCCGCCGTCCGCCGGCATCGGCGCGCAGGTGAGGAAAAGCGCGTCGTAACCCCGGGCGCGTTGCGGCGCGCGCTCGGGCAGGGCGTAGTCGATGGCGCAGCGCTGCTGCGGCCCGGGTCCCCACTGCACGATGACGCGGCCCTGATCCTGCTCCACCCGCATGACGATTCGGCTGCCCTGACCCACCGCGCCCACCGGCTTGCCGTCGGCGGCGTTCAGCACTTCCGCGCCAAAGGGCAGCGCGGCGCCGTCGGCCTGGCGGGCGTCGATCAACACCGGCCGGGCCACGCGGGTCGGGTAGGACAGCAGCACGACTGCGCCGGCGCGGGGCGCCACGTTGCGCGAACTGGCCTGCAGCTCTACGTCGTCGGGAATGTCGCGCGGATCGATGTCGACGGTGTTGAGCTGGTAGGGGCTCAGGCTGGCGACGACGCCGTAGCCGCGGCCGTCCAGGCGGTCGCCGCCGTAGCCGATCTGCGCGCCTTCCGCGTGGTCAGCGCTTACCAACGCGATTGTTTCCCCCAACGTCTGCGAGAAGGTCACGCCGCCAGCATGGACAAGCACCCCGCCCGACGCGTTCAGCGACGCCTGGCGGTAGCCTGCTCCCTGCGAAATACCGGCTCCCACCCAGGACTGCGGCAGCCGGTAGCCGATGTTTGCGCTTGCCGAGTTGGCGTTCTCGCGGCTGGCATGAGACGCGGATACCGAATAGGTGCCGCGGTCGGACTCGCCCATCGAGCCGGCGACCGAGGTGGTGAGGTTGGCGCCGGCGCGGGAATCGGCGCTGTAGTAGCTGTTGAGCGTGGGGGCGCCGCGCTCGGCCCGCCCCAGGGGAATCGAAAGGTTCACGGTGACCAGGGTGGAATTGTCGCGGCCGCCGCCCCGGTAGGAATTGCGGGTGGCCAGGTTCTGCATGCGCTGCACGCCGAAGGAATAGGAAATGTCGCGCCAACGGTTGCTGTAGCCCAGCGCGAAGTTGATGGTGTTGCCACGGCCTTGCCAGTATTGGATGGCCGACCCCGACAGATAGACGTTCCCGCCGTTGACCCCCAGTTGCTGGCTGATGTTGGCGTCGAGCCGCCCGCGCGTGCGGCCCACGTCGCCGAACCAGCGGTAGCGCTGCGGCGCCCCTTGCAGCGCGATGCTCTCGCGCAAGCCCACGAAGCCGCTGGTGGAATAGCGGTAGGCCAGGAGCGAAAAGTTGGTACCGCTATTGGGCAGGTTCTTGCTGTACGACAGGCGGTAGCTGGCGCCCGTCCGCGTGCCTTCGTCCGGAAGCTCGGCGCGGGATAGCGTGACGTCGGCCGCGAATGCGCCCAGCGCGGTGTTCACGGCGGCGCCAGCCAGCGCCGAACCATAGTGCCGGGTGAAAGCGAGGCCGCCGTAACCCGTGTACATGTCGCCCAGCCCGCGCTTGAACGTGCCCTGCAGCAAATATTGTGAGCTGCTGCCCAAGCCCAGATCTATCGCCCGCCCCGCGGTCAGACTGTAGCGGCTGGTGCCGGGCCGCAGCAGTTGGACTGTCGTGGCGAAGGGCACGACGAAGCTGCGCGCGCTACCGTCCGCCTCCACGATGCGCACGTCCAGGTCGCCGCCATATCCCGCCGCCTGCAGGTCTTCAAGCGCGAAGGGGCCGGGCGCCACGGTGGTTTCGTATACGAGGTAGCCACGCTGATACACCGATACCTGGGCATTGCTGTTGGCCGTGCCGCGGACAACCGGGGTATAGGAACGCAACGCGCTGGGCAGCATGCGTTCGTCGCTGGCCAGTTGCACGCCCCGAAACGATACGGAGTCGAACAGGTCGCCGTCGGTGGAACTCTCTCCCATCAACAGCTGCGCCTTCCATGCCGGTACGTCGGTCTTCAGATAGGTATAGCCGCGCTGATAGTTCGCGCCGTGGCCCGGAGACCAGGTTGCGCTGCCGTAGTGGCGCAGCCGGAATGCGCCCACGTTGATGCCGGCATTCAGGCCCGCATAACCGCGCGTGGTGCGTGTGCCGCGGCTTTCAGAGGTGAAGAGATTGCTGTTGTAGTTCAGCCGGGCCGCGGTCACGCCGAAGTCCCAGTTCGACGGATCCACGTAGACGCCGGGCGTGGAGATGCGCAGATAGTACTTGGGTACGGTGAGATAGAGCTTCTGTTCGGCCACCTCCAATTTGACCTGCGCGCCGGGCACGTAGCGCGACAGCTCGCCGCAGGCTGCGGTAGCGGATAGCGCAAGCATGCCCTCGCCGCGCGCGGCCTTGTCGACGTCCAGGCCCAGGCGCGCCAGCAATGCGCTGTCATAGCACGGCGTGGTGCTGTCGCTGCCGGCCAGGAGGCGGAACGGGACCTCCTCCACGCCGCGCCACTGGCCGTTGACGTAGACGTCCAGCTTGTGCAGGCCGGGCTCCATGAAGTTGCCGCGCTCGAAGCGGCTGGTGTCGATGGCCGTGCCGCCTGCGCCTTGGAACATCATCTGGGGGTCGAAGAACGCCTGCTTGCCGTGTACGGGAGCGACCCAGGCCGCCGCCAGCGCGGCGGCAAGACCGGATGCGAGCCTTTCGGCCGCCCGGCGCCGGTTCGCGGGGCGAGCAAGGTCAGGCAAGCGGGGGCAAGCCCTTGCGTGTAGATTTTCCATCGGGACGTGTCAGCTCTGTGGTTCGCGGGCGCAAGCCGCGCCGCGCCTTTACTCGGTAACGGCCTGCTCTGCCTTGGTGGTTCCGCCGTAGTCGGTGATGACCTCGTACCGGACCGAGACCGGGCCCGCGGGTTTGGCCGCGCGGGGCGGCAACGCGAAGCGCGCGGTGTCGAATGGGGCGACCATGCCACCCTCGAGCGCGCTGCGCTTGTCGCCCGCGACCAGATCGACGCTGGCGAAGGAGACGTGGTAAGGCGTCGGGTTCGTGACTTCCAGCGCCCGTCCGCGCAGCTTCCAGCTCAACAGGGCCGGCGCGGCCTGGACGTGGGGGCGCAGCGAGGCGGGCCTGAAGAACACCTTGATGCGCGAGCGGAACTGGAAGATCAACACATTGGAGTCGTTCGGATCGCGCGGCGGCGTCTCCAGCACGTTGAGATAGAACAGGCTCTCGCGATCTGCGGGCAGCGGCTCGCGGGTGTAAGAGATCCGCAGCACGGCGCCGCTGTCCGGGTCCACACGCACGACCGCGGGCGCCAGGACGAAAGGCACGCGCATGTCCGCCGGTGACCTGTCCGCATTGCCATCGTCCAGCCAGCTCTGCGCCAGCACGGGGCCGGCGCCCGCGTTGCGGATGGCCAGCGTCGTGTCGCGGGAATCCGGTGAGATGACCAGGCGCGTGCTTTGCAGCACCAGTCCGGCCCGGACCGGTGTAGCCCAGGCGCACAGGGTCATGGCGCAGACGGCCGTCAGGGATGAAACGATGCGCGCTATCGACGCCATGACTGGCCCGCGCTTAGTTGTAGGACAGCAGATACTTGATGCTCGACGCGCCGGAGCCAGCGCCCGCCGCGCCGCCGACCTCGACATACTTGGCGGCGTACTTGAGTTCCGCCGTGCCCGGATTGCCCGTGATCGTGGCGACCTGCGGCGTGATTTCCGAACCGCCAATGGGAATGATGCCGGTGTTGCCAGCCGCGTTGTTGCGGATCTGGATCTCCACGTTGGGCGCGCGGTCGGCGTCCAGCAGCGCCAGGTTGCCCGCTGAGGTGCCGTTGGTCGGGTCGAACATGATGCGGACCTTCCTGCCGTCGGTGCAGCCTGCCCCGCCTGCAAGATTCAGCTGGAACTCGGCTTCGACGGCATTGCCCAGACCGACTTCTTCCGGCGTGGGCGTGCCCAGCTGCACTGTCTGCGTGTTGCCCAGGCCCGGGGTGTTGCCGTTGATGTCGCAACCGGGCGCGCGGATGACGCCCATGAAGTTGATGACGCCGTCGACCGCATGGGCAGGTACCGGCGCGAGCACGGAGATCAGGGCTCCGGAGGCCAGGAGAGAGGCGACGAGACTGCGTTTCATGTTGTGTTTCCTTTGAAGCTAGGCTTGCCCGCGGCGATCGAAACTGCCCCGGGCGCGAGACGGACCGGGGTCCTTGCGCGTCCGGAAAGCAGCGATCTTTCTGGGGATTCATGTAAGGCCGGACGCCGCGAATGCGGTGATATCCAGGCGGTTCGTACCCGTCGGCCGCATGCTCGAATCTGTGCGAGCCGGCGAGTACGAACACTTTATGGGGCAGGGCCGGGAAATTTAGTCGGAAGACATCGATTTCCGTGTCTGAGGATTACGAATTTGCGTAGGGTTGCGTTGGCCGGGGAGGTTGCGGATGCGCCGGGTGGTCAGAGGCATCCGGCCAGACCTCGCGTTGCGTGATCCGCAATACTGCAGTATTGGAAGTCATGTCCGCGCTGTCGGGCGCATGGCCGAATGCGGGCTTCTTGTGATCGGGGGCCAGCGGTTCGAGGGTTGGACTCGGCTCACTTGTATTCAAGCGTGAACGTGGCGGTGCCATTCGCCACCCCGGCCGTCACCTGATCATCTTGCGTCTGTTCAACCGGTGACGCATTGGCTGGCGCTGTTGAGCGGATGGACGAAGGTGTAGCCCTGCCCATAGCTCGTGCGCAGCGGCAGTTCGATTCCCGCCATGCGCGCTCTCCGGCGCAGGCGGCCGACCACGCTGGAAACGATGGCGCGTTGCAGATGCACGGGGCGGCCCGCGGCATCCGGCCAGACCTCGCGGTGCAGGTCCGCAATGCTGCAGTATTGGAAGTCATGCCCGCGCAGGCACGACAGCAGCGCAAATTCCTTGTTGCTCAACGCGATCTTGCCCGCGCTGTCAGGCGCGTGCAGCGCTTTCTCCGTTTCGACCAGCGCCCATTCGCGGACCGGCGTCACGCGGACCGTCGCGATCGTCCCCGCCAGGGCGCGGCGCTGCCGCGCCAGGGCTTCGGGGGCAGTGGCGGCTTCACGCTGCAGGCGCGTACGCAATGCCGAGGACAGGCGTTCCAGGCTGCTCAGCGCCGCCAGCAGTTCATCGATGCCCGCGTTCGAGGCCAGGCAGGCGTCGGCGCCGGCGCATATCAGTTCGGCCCGCGCATTGGAGGAGTCATTGGCGGTGATCATGACCACCAGTCCGGCGACGTAGGGGCCGCGTCGCGCGCCCAGCATGGCGGCCAGCCACTCCACGCTGCCGTGCATGACGACATAGTGCAATCCTGGCTCGGCCAGCTGCTCCTGCAATCGAAGGACGGATTGGGTCAGGCATACCATCTGGACGCGGTCGCCCAGTCCCTGCACCAGCGTCGCGGCCGGCTCTATGGCTTCGACGCAAACATGGACGGTGTGGTTGAAAGCGGGTTTTTTCATGATCAGTGGCCTGTGGTTCGTGGGTTCGATGGGGCTTATTTGTATTCAAGCGTGAACGTGGCCGTGCCGTTCGCCACGCCGGCGGTAACCTGGTTTGCAGTCTGGTAGTAGCGAGCGTGAAATGGCACGTCGTAGACACCGTCCTTGGACATGCCGACCAAGTTGCTTTGGCCGTAGGTGACCGGCTGGCGGTCTTTGTCCAGGATCTGGATGCCCACGCCGGTCGCTGCATTGGCGTCGGGGCTCAAGGCGATCACGCCGGGTATCCCCGAGGCGTCGGGTTTGGCGTCCATGCGCAGGTACACGGCATTCAGTTCGGGCTTGGCTTCGCGGCAGTTCAGCTGGATGTTGAAGCGTTGTTCGGCGGCGGTGCTGCCGACCGAGCTGAACAGGTTCTTCCAGACCTTGCCTAACTGGACGGGCACGGTGGGGACGGCGGTGCATGACGGGGTGACGATGGACGTGGAGCGCCCGCTGACGGTCACTTGCAGAGCCTTCAGCGGCTCGTGGGACGAGTACATGGCTGCGTACTGTCCTGGTTCGAGAGCTCCGTTCCCGGTGGTTTGGCCAATCTTGAAGAGCTGGGCATGTATTACCCAGTTGGGGCTGGTGCTTGTTCCGTAGCTGCCCTTGCCCATGGGCGACGTAATGGGGAAATACTGGGTTCCGTCCTGCTCCCACATCCGAAATCCGATTCGAATGCCGATGCCGGGAATGTTCGTCCGAAACACGGAGTTGGAGCCGCTTACCGGCGCTCCTTTCAGGATGGAGCCCATCCTGGCGCCGTCGATTTTGCTTTTCCTGCAATCGATCAGGACTATGCTCTTATGGCTGATCCGAAATCTTTTGTCAGCTATCGGGGTGGTCAGGCTCACCGGCGTGTTCGGCGGTACGACAACGGGACCAAAGTCCAGAGTGATCACATTCTTGTCTATCCCTTCTCCCAGTACGCATTGCGCGAGAGTTTGCGGCGCATACCCGAACAACATCAGCGCCAGGCATGCCGCCGCCAACATGCCGCTTATGTGTTTTCCCTTGACCGCGTGAGGTGCTTTCATCTCATATCCGTTCATGTGTCTTGCGATTTTCAATGCGCGCATCATTGGCACACGTAGCTGACTTCCCGTATGGGGGCGGGACGCTCCTCTTGCGGCAGGCTGTAGGACACGCCACAGCTGTCGCTGGCGCCACGGCCCCACACGATGCGCATCTTTCCGGACTGTTGAGCACCCGTCACGAAGGCCTGGCCGTCCGGCCCCACGATGCCGATTTCCTGGCCCGCTTCGTCGTCGATGCGCGCCCCGAACGGCACCACGCTGTTGTCCTTGCGGGTCAGCGTCATCATCAGGCGATAGCCCACGACCGTATCGAATCCCGCCTGTATCACTGCGCCGCGGGTGGGAACCAAGTTCATCGCCGCGTTCCTGACTTCAACGGTGTCGCCCAGGTCAGCGGTGCGCATGGCCAGGCGATTGGAACGGTAGGGGCTCAGGCTCGGGACGATGGCGTAGCCGCTGGCGTTGGTGCTCACGCCTGGATGCGATTCGAAGCGCACATCCTCGGCTGACGGCGCGCGCACCAGGGCAACGGTTTCACCCAGGGGTTGGCCCAGCGTCACGCCGTCGACATGCGCCACGATCCCGCCCGACAGGCCCAGGTTGATCTGGTTGTAGCCGCGTCCCTGTGACGCGCCCAGGTCGAAGCGGCCGATCTTGGACAGATAGCTGGCGTTGCCGGTGCTGCTGACGCCGCTCTGATTGGACGTGGCGGCCGTCAGGTTGTAGGTAAGCTGGTCGTCTTCGAGCGCGGAGCCGAAAACGCTGGCCTGGTGGCCGGTCTGGCCGTTGTTGCCCGTGACCACGGAATACTGCGCGCTGCTGCGCGAGGTACCCAGCGGAATCGACACGGACAACATGACTTGACGGTCGTTCGAACCATCGCGGCCAGTGTTCATGTTGACGAAGACGTTGTAGCTGACCTGCCTGTAGAAGCCGGAGTATCCGACCTGGATCAGCCGTTCCTTCTGATTCGTCTGCCAGTACGACTGCTGGCGCGCCGACGCGTAGACCGACCCCCAGGAACCGAGCGACTGCGCCACGTCCAACCGCAGTTCATTGCGGCGGTTGGGCATTCTGCCGCCCAGTTCGAATTCGTCGGCGCCGGTCGCTTCCTGGAAAGTCCTGTAGCCGCTGGTGGAATAGCGATAGCCGGCGATGCGGAAATTCGTGCCTGCTTCGTCGAATGACTTGGCATACAGGAAGCGCACCGATTGCCCCTGAGTCTTCAAGCGCTCGGTGGAGGTGCGGGCATGTGACAGATCCAGGGAAACCGCGCCGAAACTGCGCAGGTTCTTGCCCACGCCCACCAGTCCGGATTGATAGATGCTGGCTGCGGTGACGCCACCATACAGCGAGAATTCCTGGCCCAGGCCGCGCGCGACGGTGCCTTGCACAAAGGTGGGCTCGCGTTCGCTGGAACCGTAGGCGTTGCGGTAGCGCCCGGCGGTGGCGCTGTAGCGCCAGGTGCCTTCGCGCAACAGCGTGGGCACCGAGGCATAGGCTTGCACGTAGCGGTTCTGGCGGCCGTCCGATTCCGTAATGGTGACTTCCAGGTCCCCGCCGGAGGAGGAGGGATACAGATCGTCCAGCACGAAGGCGCCGGGCGCGACATAGGTGCTGTACACGATGTAGCCGTTCTGTCTGACGGTGACCAGCGCATTGGTCCGCGCGATGCCACGTATGGTGGGCGCGTAGCCTTGCATGCTGTCCGGCAGCATGGAGTCGTCCGAAGAGACCTGCACGCCGCGGAACGGCACGCTGTCGAAGAAGTTGCCGGGCGTGTTGCCGTCGCCGATCAACAGCTGGCCATTGATCGAGCGCAAGTCGCGCTGCAGATTGGTTTCCACCGTCTGCCATTTGCCGCGGCCGTCGGAGCCGCGGTTGTAGTTGGAGCTATGGCGCAGGCGCCAGTCGCCGAAGTTGAAGCCGCCGCGCAGGCCGGCGAAGCCCATATAGGGCGATTCGGCGCCGTTCTTGGATGAGCCGTCGTCGCTGCGGGATGAACCGCCGCCTTGGCGGGACATGTTGAGCTGATAGTCCAGCAAGGCCGCGGTGATGCCTCTATCCCAGCGGGCCGGATCGACAGAATCGCGGGCCTTGCGTTTGACCGCGGCCTGCGGAATGCTCAGGAGCAGCCGCTGTTTTCCTCCGTCGAAGCTCACCGTCGCATCCTGTATCAGGGCGGCCAGGTCCACGCAGGAGCCGTCCGCGCCTGCCGATTCGGGCAGCGCGGCCATATTGACGCCCCAGGTTTCCAGCTGGTTTCGGGTCAGACAGACCGAGGGCTGCTGCTGGCCTTCCTGGGCTTGGATGATGATTCTGCTCTTGCCCAGCGACTGGTCGTTGACGATCACGTCGGCCAGGTACTCGCCCGGCAGCACGCTATTGCCGAAACTGAAGATGGACAGGTCTGCCTGCGGCTGGTCGCCACCCGTGCCGAGGAATTCCTGATTGAAGACAGCGCCCGCCGGCTCGGCGGCCTGGCCTGAAAAGGAGGCCAGGCCCAGCAACAGCGATGCCAATGCCGCGGAAGGGGGCATGCGACCCTGCGATACGCCTTTCATTGCTTGAGCTCCGGGCGTTAGCGGCTTGCGGCAGGCGCGATGGGTTCGGCCTTGACGTGAACCGGGACCTGCGCGCTGGGCACGCGGACTTTTTCCTCGGGAGTCTCGGCGCCGTAGTCGTTGATGGTCGTGAACACGACGTCCAGGTCTCCAGGCGCGGACAGTCCGGACAAGGGGTACTCCAGCACGGCGCCGGGCGACACCATTCCGCCGTTGATCTGCTGTTGGCCGTTGTTGATGTTCAGCGTGGCGAAGGTGACGTGATAGGCGGAAGGATTGGCGATCTTCAGCACCGCGCCGTTGCCGCCGGAGGCGACAGCCCATTGCAGCTGCTGACGCTGTTCGCCAGGTTTGCCCGACAGGCCCGCAGGCCGGTAGAACAGTTTGATGCGGGTGCGCACTGCGATCTGCAGCACGTTCTCGTCCGGGCTCTTTTCCGGGATTTCCTTGACGTTCAACCAGAACACCGATTCGCGGTCGAGAGGCAGATTGCCGGCCAAGCGCAGGATGCGCAGCACGTTTTCCTGGCCGGGGTCCAGCCGCGACAGTGGCGGGCTGGCCACGAACGGCGTTTTGGTATTGCCTTCGCCGCTATCGATCCAGGCCTGCACGACGTAAGGGGACGTGCCGGTGTTCTTGACGGGAATGGAGGACTCGCGGTCCTTCTCGTTGAAAATGACGCGGGTGCCGCCGACCAGTACGCCAGCCATTGCATTGGCGTGGGCCAGCGTGGCCGCCAGGGCGAAAATCATGAAGGGTCGCGCCTTGAGCACGAACTGTTGCGCGATGTCTTTCAGCATGAGGATCTCGATGTCTTGCTCGCAAGCCTTCCATGGGCTTTGGCGGCGATTCAGGTCGCGGTTCCGTTGGAGCCGTCTGCTGTGTGGAGGCTTGGCGCCGGCCCCACGCGGGGCCGGCGGTCGGGCAAAACGGCGTCAGTTGTAGTTCACCGTGAACTGCGCGGTGGCGTTGGCCGGGCCGGGGGTGACGGTGGCGGCGGTCGAAACGTAGGCGGCCTCGAACTTCAGGTTGTTGGTGCCGACGCCGAGTACATACTTCGGAGAGGGCGAACCCAACGCGATCTTGGCGCGTGAAGCGTCACGCAGTTCGACGGCGACGCCGGAGGCGCTGGCGGTCAGGCCGCCCGAATTCGAGATGGCAAGCACGTCGGTGCTGATGCTGTCCGGCGTGCCGCTGAACGTGATGCTCGCGCCCTTGGCCGATGCGCTGCAATCGGTCAGCTGGATCTCGAATTGGGCGGGAGTCGAATGCTTGCCCGCGGCGCCGTCCATGCTGGCGCGCGAAACCTTGCCGAGGGGGACGACCAGATTCGTCGCGCCAGGGGAGACCGAGCAAGGCGCATCGACGATTTCGCCGTTGAATTGGACACGTCCGTCTTCGGCCAGGGCGGCTTGGGAAACCGCTGCCGCCGTGGCGAGCAGGGCAAACTTGGCAATCGTATTCTTGTTCATGGAAGTAAATATCCTGAGTCGATTAATAATCAAAAGCGCCGCCTGGGGTTATTGAAAACAGGGGGCGACCGACTTTCGAAATGCTGTCTTTCGGTTTTCAGGAATTAACTTCCGTGCGATCCGGCTATTATCGAAATTCAATTCGAATATCGATGAAAGGGCGCAGTCAAATAATCCATTTTTCTGCTCCTCCGAATCCCGCTGCCTGCATTTCGTCGGTGACTGAAAATTAATGGAATCAGGATTCTGATAGTGTAGGAATCCTCCCTTCTTGTTGTATGAAATTTCATATGAAAAAGATGATTGGCGATTCTTGCCAATAATTGCCAATATTGTCCGAATAAGGCGTCTTGATTGGTATTTTTTGGGCTCTTCTGGATCGTGATTTGAAAGCAACGTTTCAACGGTTTTACTGACGCGCGGACGTGTGCAATAGGATGACGGCAGGCCTTCTGCGATAAAATCGCCGGTGCGCAGCGCATACCAAATCCAGCCACAGGCACGACCACCGACACTCTCCAGATGAAGCCGGAAGTTCTTGCGAGCGCCATGCAGCGCAGCGGCGTCGTCCGCGCCCGGTCGGCGGTTGGGGCGGCCGCCATTCTTGTCTCCCTATGCGCACTGGGCGCACCGACTGCTGCCGCGTTCTGGCAGCGGTTCGCATTGGCCGAGCCCCTGTCCTGGGCGCTAAACGGCGTATTGCTTCTTGCCCTTCTGTGGGTCGGGCTGATACTGAAACGCGCCACGGCACAAGACCGCGATCCGCAGCGGCGCTTGCAGCAAGCCGTGCATCTGATCGCTGCGGCCCCCGTGGATATGTCCGTCCGCGAAAAGTCGCTGCGCATGGTCGGATCCAGCGCGGGTATGCAGCGCTTCGCAGACATTGTCATCAGGAATGGGTGGTCGAGACCCGAGTACATCGATCTGGGGTTCTTGTCCGGCGAGGAGAAAGACCAGATTCCGTTGCCGCGCAACACGGCCGAGGTCGTGCAGGTGTATCGCGCCGCAGTGGCCACGGGGGAAACTTGTGCGTTCGATTTTTACAATGTGCTGGAGGCTGTCGGCATCAGGGCGCCATACCAAGGGCTGGCCGCGCCTATACGCGGGTTGGATAGCCACGTCATTGGCGTGCTATGCGTGGGCAGCTACTTCCTGGGTCATAGCCAGTCGCTGGACGACTCGGCAGGCGCACACCGCAGGGCAGAGCGCATCAACAACATGAAGACCCGATTCCTGGCTGCGGTCAGCCGAGATGTGCGCAATCCCTTGAACGCCATGGCGGGCCTGTTGGAAATGGCGTCCTTTGACGCCGCGATGCCGCGGCAGTCGAAAGAAATGTTGGCGACCGTGCGTTTGTCCACCCAGTCTCTGCTCCAGTTGATTCCGTCCATCGTCGATACGCGGAGGATGGAGACTGGCGATCTGGCGAGCGCGCGTGTATCCAATTCGGTGCCCAGGGTCTTGGCCGACGTGGCTTCGTTGTTCGCGCCTAGCGCCTACGAGAAGGGCATAAGCCTGACGGTCGAAGTGGCTCCCGGGGTTGCCGCCAGCCACATGATGGACGTTCAGGGGCTGAATCAGTTGCTCAACAACTTTCTTTCCAACGCCATCCGGTACACGGAACGGGGTGGCGTCCGGATACATCTGGACGGCGCCCCAGTGGAGGATGGCCGGCAATGGCTCACGCTGTCGGTGATCGATACCGGTAGCGGCATAGACCCTTACATACAGCAGAAGCTGTCGGCGTCCCGCTACGAAGCGGGGTTGAGCGCCTCGCCCGATGGCGCCGGACTGGGCTTGCACTATTGCCGGCAGATAGTGGATCGTGTTGGAGGAACCATCCGCATCTCCAGCGTCGTGGGCGAGGGTACGCACGTCTATGTCCGCGTGCCGCTGATGCTTGGATCCGGCGAGCAGCCCGACCCGCCGCAAGAGATCATGCTCGGAATGACGCAGCGGCCCGCCACCGGGCTGCGGATGCTTGTGGTTGAAAGCGAGGCCGGCAACCGCCTGCTGTTGAAAAGCCAGTTGGAATTCCTCGGCCATGCCGTGCAGATGGCGATTGATGGCGCGCAGGGCTTGGCGTTGATCAGGGGAAGCGGGTTCGATCTGGTCGTCTGCGCTGGTGAGATGCCGGACATGGACGGAGCCGAGTTCACGCGGACGTTGCGCGCAGGCGCGGGCGAAAACGCGGCCATTCCCGTACTGGGATACACGGCCGGTGCGCGTCCAGAGGATCGCGAGACGGGCCTGCGGGCCGGCATGAACGAGGTGTTGGTCAAGCCCGCCGGTCTGCGGGCGTTGGCGGACGCCATTGATTCCTGTCTGCCGGCGGCGCGCGGCGCAAGCGCACTGGCGCGGGACGGAGCGGCATAGTGGTTCATCGCGAGCCTGGCGCCATGCTCACGCTTTCCGTGTTCCTGAACATGGCGTTGGTCGCGGCGCTGGTGGTCATGCTGGTCTGGATCGCGCTGCGCATTCTCGGCGCCAGGTCGCCGCGCCGCGAGCTGGCCGAGCTTGCGAGCTTGGCGGATACGCTGCCCGCCGGGATATTCATCCGGGATCTCGACCTGAATCTGGTGACGCGCAACGACGCGCTCAAGGAGTACGCAGCTATCTGTCGCCGCGAGGGTTGGAACCGCCCTCTGCATGTTCCGCAGGACTCCTTGTCCGCGCCGGCCTCCGGCAGCGACCTGCCGGCCAATCTGAACGAAATAATCCGCGACTATCGCCAAGTGCTGGCGAGCGGCGAAACCTTGGTCCGCGAACATCCGTTCCAGCATGATTCCACTTGCGGGGTGGCCGCGTGGGCCGCGCCGTTGCGAGGGGAGGACGGCACCCTCATCGGCTTGATTGGGGGTAGCGCGCGTTTTCGCGGTTTTCCCGACATGTTGCGTGACGTGTCCGAAACCCGGCTGAACATGGAAAGGGCCAATTTGATGAAGTCGACGTATCTGGCGTTCATCAGCCATGAGCTCCGTACCCCTCTGAACGCGATCATCGGCATGCTTGAACTGATCCTGTCGCGTGATGGACTTTCTGGCGCGGTGCGCGAGCGGCTTGCCATGTCGCGCCAGTCGGCGCAATCGCTGCTGTCGCTGATCGGTGGCCTGATCGACATATCCAAGCTGGAAACCGGTCACTTGCAGCTGCGGCGGCAGAATGTCGACCTGCGCGCGCTGGCGGCGGACACGCTGGCTCCGTTTCGGGCCGCAGCGCAGGCAAAGGGCCTGCAGCTAACACTGGACATCGGCAGCGACCTTGCCGAGCGTCATTTTTCGGATCCGATCCGCTTGAAGCAATTGCTGGATAACTTGTTATCCAATTCGGTCCGCTTTACGGATCATGGCCGCATCGATGTCTCGCTGAGCGCCACGCGCGCGACGGAGGAGGTGCAGTGGATTACGCTGTGCGTCGCGGACACCGGCCCCGGGATTGCCGAGGAGGTGCAGGCCAGACTGGCAGTGCCGCACTTTGAACCCATGGTTCGGGAACAAGGCGCAGGCATCGGACTGGGACTGTCCATATGCAGCGAACTGACGCGTCTGATGGGCGGTTCCATGGAAGTATCCAGCACGGCCGGGCAGGGCGCCAGGGTAACGGTGCGCTTGCCCTTGGCGCTGCCGCCTTCGGAAAGCGCCACTGTGGCGGCGGCTACTGCGCCAACTGCGGCCGATGCCGGCGGCTTGCGCTTGCTCGTCATCGACGACCATGAAGCCAACCGGTTGCTGCTCAAGCATCAATTGCGGATGTTGAAGCATTCCGCGCAATTCGCGCAGAATGGCGCGGCCGGTCTGGCATTGGCGGAACGGCTGGAGTTTGATCTGATCATCTGCGACTGCGTCATGCCCGTCATGGACGGCACCGCTTTCACTGCCGCCTTGAGAGCCGGCGGCGGCATGAATGCGGCCACGCCGGTGCTGGGCTATACCGCCAGCGAACTTGAGCTCGATCTGGCTTCGGGCGCGCGTGCCAGCATGAACGCCGTGCTGATCAAGCCGGTGGATCTGCAGACGCTGCAGTCCTTCATCCTCGCGCATGCCAAGCGGCCGCCGGGCGGCACACCTAAGATACATTGAAGGGAGGGGCAGCATGTCGACAGTCTTGATTGTGGATGATCATCCAGCGTTTCGTCTGGTGCTCAGGACGCAAATCGCCCTATTGCCCAGCGCCAGCCGGATACTGGAAGCGGACAACGGGGTCGATACGCTGGCGCTGGCCCGCAGCGAACGCCCGGATCTGATCGTGCTTGATCTGGATATGCCCAAAATGGGCGGCCTGGAAGCCATTTCCAGAATCCTCGCCGTCAATCCGGACTTGCGGATACTGGTGGTGTCGGCGCATGATCCTTCGGTCTTCGCCTTGCGCGTGGCCGAGCTCGGCGCCTGTGGTTACGCCAGCAAGCGCCTGGAGATCAAGGAACTGGTCCGCTGCATCGAGTCCGTGCTGGCGGGCTACCGCGTGTTTCCGAACGCGGCCAAGACGGCCAACCAGGCGGATGTGGCAGACGCGTATCAGAAGAAACTCGAGCTGCTTTCCAACAAGGAAATGGTCGTCACGCAGATGCTGGCCCAAGGATTGAGCAACAAGGAAATCGGTGATGCGCTATTCATCAGCAATAAAACGGTCAGCACGCACAAGACCAGGATAATGACCAAATTGCAGATCGGTTCCTTGGTTGAATTGGTCGATTTCGCCAGAAAATCGAAAATATCGATGTGAAAACCTTATAGGACTTATTTCCGAGTGAACAACCCAGCGGCTTCGGCCATGCATCCCGACCAGGAAAGCTTACAGGACCAGGCGGTGGCTGCGCTGCGCGATGAACTGCTTTCCAAGGTCGGTAACGACCGGAGCATCGCGGCGGAGCTGGCGCATAGCCTGCACGTCAACCACAGGAAGGACGTCGATGCCTTGCAGCTGGCGATCGGACAGGAGCAGTGGTTAGACGTCAAACGATATGCGCATCGAATTCTGAATACCGCGCAATTGCTGGGCTGCAGCGCCCTGGTTGAACTTTGTCTGCGCGTTGAGACCCTGCTAGTCAGGGAGCCTGGGCAGGCGCGTGAGGAGCTTTTGGCGGACTACGTCCCGGTCGTCAAGAATCTGAGCGCGGTTCTGGAGCGCGTGAGCCGCACATTCTGAATCCTCCTACATTTTTCGTTCCCGAAGCGCCTTAGAGTGGCTGTATGTGAATGTCCTCCCCTGTCCACCAGGAATGATGTATGAAACGCGCTGCAGCGCAATGCCAGCAACTTGGCGACCACGAAGTCATGTTGATGGCATGGCGAGGCAACGGCTTGAGCGTCGCCCTACAGCCGCAATTCAACCTGCTGAATGGCGAAATGGTCGCCGCGGAATGTCTGGCTCGTTGGAAACACCCGACCATGGGCGATATCAGCCCGGCTGATTTCGTGCCCGCCGTCCATCGACTGGGCCTGGATCTGTTTTTCTTCGAGCAGATCTGCCGGCTGGCGGTGGACGCGGCGCAGGCGCTGCAGGAGCAGGGAATCGACGTGCCGCTGGCGATCAACGCGTCGGCCTCAACCTTGGTCAGCCATGATGCGGTCGACGTCCTGACGGGCTATGCCACCGCGGCAAACATCCCAATGACGCGCTTTCGGGTCGAGCTGACCGAAGACCAGCCCATCACCCGCCTCGAACTGCTGCGCAAGTCCTTGAAGAAATTCGCGAAGGCCGGCTGCCAGGTCAGCATGGACGATTTCGGAACCGGCTATGCTTCCTTGCAGCTATTGAACGCCCTGCCCATCGCCGAGCTGAAGATCGACGGACGCTTCGTGCGCCGCATCCGCCGCGACCGGAAAGCGCGGGAAATCACGCGTCTGTCGGTGTTGCTGGGGGAACGGCTCGGCCTGCGCGTAATCGCCGAAGGCATCGAAAGCGCGCCGGACATCGCTCTGCTCCAGTCCATGGGGTGCAGCCACGGGCAGGGCTATGTGCTGTCGCCGCCCGTCGTATTGTCCGAGTTCATCGAAAGCCGGAAGCGGTAGCCACGCCTGGCGCGAAATTCCTGTGAAAATACCAACTTCCAGGGATATCCGGTTTCGCGCGGCTGAGACATAGTTCAGGCTGGGCAATTCCGCCCGCCCTCATCCGATGACCGCCCACATGCTTGCTTCCGAGTCGACCCTGCCTGCCCCGGTGCTGCTGGTGGAGGACGAACCCCTGATCTGCCGCCGGCTGGAAGGCCTGCTGCTGCAGCTTGGCTATGCGCCGGAGGCGCTGGTGTTTGCCGCCACGCTGGCGCAGGCGCGCGAGCAGCTCGCCAGCCAGCCGTTTGCGCTGGCGCTGGTCGACCTGGGCCTGCCCGACGGCAATGGCATCGATCTGATCGCCGAGATGCACGCGGAGGATTCCAGCCTGGCGATCCTGGTGATTTCAGCATGGAGCACGGAAGACGCAATTCTTGCCGCGCTGCGCGCGGGCGCCACGGGCTATGTGCTCAAGGAGCGCGACGACCTGGAGGTGTCCCTGTCCATCCGCAGCGTGCTGCGGGGCGGGGCCCCGATCGATCCCTTCGTGGCCAGGCGCATCATCGAAGAACTGCGCCCCAGACGGGCCGAACGTGCCGACGAGGCTGCGGACGAATCCGTCGAAACCCTGAGTCCGCGCGAAAGCCAGATCCTGCGGCTGGTCTCCGAGGGACTGGGAAACCGCGAGATCGCCGAGGAGCTGCATCTGTCGCGCTACACCGTCGAATGCCACGTCAAGCACATCTACCGCAAGCTCGCGGTCTCCTCGCGGACGCGGGCCATACACGCGGCGCGCACGCGCGGCTTGCTCGATTGAAGTGGCTGGCCGCCCTGTGGTTGGCGCTATGGCTGGCGCCGGCGTGGGCCCAGCAGCCTGCTGACGCCTGTACGGCGCAGGTACTGTCGGTGCAGGTCGCCAAGGGCGGAGACGATGGCCGGCGTCCGGAGTCGGCGCAATGGCAGGCGGTGGAGCTGCCCGACGATTGGAGCGCCCGTTGGCCGGGATATAGCGGCACCGCCTGGTACCGGATCGGTTGGACGCGCAGTTGCGCCGGCGCGGCGCCCGGCCAGGTGGCCCTGGCGCTGGAATCCGTCGTCATGGCGGGCGAGGCCTATATCAACGACGAACGGATCTGGAGCGATCCGCACCTGACAGAACCGCTGTCGCGCAGCTGGAACATGCCGCGTTACTGGGTGATTCCCGATGCCTTGCTGCATCCGGGCGAGAACACCTTGTGGATCCGCGTGGTCGGCGTGGCGGGGCAGACGCCCGGCCTGGGGCCGGTGCATCTGGGCGGGCAGTGGACGGTGTTGCAGCAGTACGAAGACCTGTGGTGGCGCAACCGCACGCTGTTCACGCTCAACCTGATCGTCTCGGCCGTCCTGGGCGGCTTGTGCTTCTTCATCTGGCTCATGCGGCGCGAACAGCGCGCCTTTGGCTGGTACGCGCTGATGGCCCTGTTCTGGGTGCTGTTCATCGCCAACGTGCTTGTGACCAGTCCCTGGCCGTTCTCCGACAGCCTGACGGCGGCCCGGGCCAACATCATGGTGTTGGTGCTGTACGTCGCCTGCTTCTGTGTCTTTACGTGGCGCTTTGGCGGGCAGTCCGTGCCGCGCATCGAGAAGGCGCTGTGGCTGCTGGCGGCCGTGCTGCTGGCGGCGATGGCCTTCGTGCCGCAGCGGCATCTGGCGGAGGTGCAACTGGGCGTGGTGCTGATCGTGTCCGCGATCTTCTTCGCCAATTGCCTGCAATTCCCGGTGCACGCGTGGCGTACCCGCCGACCCGAGCACGCCATGCTGGCGGCTTGCCTGCTGGTTTTCGTTGCAGCCTGCGCCCACGATCTGCTGCGGGTGCTGAGGCTCATCGACAGCGATACAACCTATACGCCTTTCACCAGCGTGGTGGTCATGCTATGCATGTCCGCGGTGCTGGGGCTGCGCCATGCGCGCAGCGTGCGCCGCATCGAGCGCTTCAACCAGGAGCTGGCCAGCGGCATCGAGCAGGCGCGCACCGAACTCGCCACCACGTTGGAACGCGAACATGCGTTGGCGCTGACAAACGCCCGGCTTCAGGACCGGCTGCAGATCGCGCACGATCTGCACGATGGGCTGGGCGGCTCCTTGGTCCGCATGATGGCCGTGGTGGAGCAGGCCAGCGCACCGCTGCACAGCCAGCAGTTTCTTTCCATGCTCAAGCTGTTGCGCGATGACCTGCGGCAGACCATAGACAGCGGTTCCAGCGCGGGCGTCACGGTGCCGGCCACGCCGCGGGAATGGATAGCGCCGTTGCGTCACCGCTTCATGCAGCTGTTCGACGAGCTGGACATCAGCGCCACCTGGCGGGTGCCGGAACTATGGCGCACGCCGCCCAGCGCCCTGCAATGCATGGCGTTGACGCGGCTGGTTGAGGAATCGCTGGTGAATGTGCTCAAGCACAGCCGCGCCCGGCGCGTGGAGCTGGAGCTGCGGCAGTCCGAATCCGACCACCTCGAACTGCGCATCGAGGATGACGGCGTCGGCTTTGACGTGGCCGCGGTGCTGCGCGCGGGCATCAGCGTGGGCATGCGCAGCATGCATACCCGCATCGCCAGGGTAGGGGGCGCGCTGGAGGTTGCGTCGCAGCCGGGACGGACCGCGCTGACCGCCACGCTGGGGCTGCGCGCGCCTCAGGCTTGATGGCTGGTCACTTCGCGGTGTTTTCGTCGTCCACCGTCAGGCCACCGCTTTTCATGATGCTCTGGGCGATTTCCTCCGCGGACTTGCCGGCAAAGCCATGTTCCCCCGCTGTGATGCGGAAGCTGTCGCCCTCAAGGGGGCTTTGCAGCGTGGCGGACGACAGCAACACGCCGCCTGAACGCAGCTGGATGCGCTTGCCCACGCGGTCGCGGGTGAAGTCGGCCAGGGCCTGGCGGCTTTCGGGTTTCAGCTCGACGTCCACTGTCCTGGCGGTGGTTTGCGGGTCGGCGCCGGCAGTGGCCCGCGCCACCTGCAGCACGACCGTTTCCGCGTAGGCCGCGCAGGGCAGCAGCAGCGCAAGCGCGGCCGCGCGGGCGAGTTGTCTCATTGATGGCATGGCAAGCTCCTTCTGATGGACATCCTGGCCTGGCCCCATTTGAGGGCTCGGGCGGGTTCCTACATCCTAGCGCATGTATCGCGGGCTGATCTCCGGCGCAAATCGGACCAGCGCGAGCACGCAATGGGCGCTATGCTTCGCGGCGCAAGGTTCAGCGCGGCATCCGCCGTGCGATCCATACGAAGAGAGTCGAAACATGTCGAACATCACTGCCGGCGCGACGCCGCTTGCCGCGCTCTACCAACATGTGGTTCAGGAAGAGTTGGGCCTGGTCGCCCGGGTCGACGAAGAGGGCGACGTCCTGTTCCGCCATCCCGAACTGGGCACCCTGTATTTCAGCCTGACCGCCGATGATCCGGAGTTTCTGCGCCTGGTCTATCCGTCTTTTGTGGATGCGGCCGACATAGGCCTGGGCCGCGCCGAGCTGCTGGAGATCATCAATACGGTCAACAATCGCTGCAAGGCGGTGAAGCTGTACATCACGCAGGGTAGCGGAGACCCGGTGACGAACCGCGTTTCGGCTGCGATCGAGAGCTTTGTGGCGGCACCCGACGCGCTGCCCTCGGAGGCCTTGCTGCGCGGCATCGTCGCGCGTTGCCTGTCGGCGATCCGCCATAGCGCCGCCGAGACGCTGCGGGAAGCCGGCGTGCTGAAGCCGGCGGACGAAAGCGCGCACTGATGCTGCGTAATGATCCCGGATCAAGACCGGGTCCCACGAAGGAGAGTCTCATGGCGGTGCGAGGAATTTGGTTTGCGGCCTGCTTGTCGTTGAGCGGCGTTGTCCATGCGGGATCTGCACCCGCCGAATTGAACTGCGTATCCGAAAGCGGCAAGGTCAAACTGGAAGGCGCGATCCCATCACCATCGTCCGAGGAAATGAAGCTGAAGCTGAGCTACGCGGACGGCAGCCTGACGTTCGACTCGGATGCGACCCAGGGTTTCGTGGTGGCGGACTTTCCGCAGTCCGTATTCACGCTGGTGATCGCGGCCCAGGGCCAGCCGCTCACGCTGTACGCCATGCCGTCCAGCCTGACGGTGAAGCGGGAAAGCAATGGCGACGCCGCCGGCAAGTTTCAGGCCAAGCTGATGGCGCCGCGGCCGCGCAGCGTGTCGGGCGTGCAGGCCGATACGCCGCTGAAGGCCACCCTCAACTGCGAGTACCGGTACTCGCTGTAAGGTTGGGCGACGCGTGGCTGGGAGTCTGTCCAGCCCCTTTCCCCAGAGGATTCGATCTCTGGAGAAAGGGGCTTTTTTCATGCGCAAAGCCTGAGGATGAGCGCCAATGCGAGCGTGCTGTGAACAGATTGATGCGCACGGATTGTTGCTATCGCGCCGCATTATGGTCTTTTGATCCTGCCAAATTCCACAAAATTGACAATTTTCTGAATAAATCCTGACTATTTGTTGAATGTAAAAATAAGAATGAATATCATTGGCACTCTTAAAAAACCAAGACCGCGCTGATAGCGCAGCCGCCGCGGGGCGGTTTCTGACAGAGTCCAATGAACAAAGCAGATACATCGACGGCCCATGCCAAGGCCGGTGGGAACACTTCGACCTCCATCTATGCCGCGGTGTGCGGCGCGCTGATGTCGCCGGGCCTGGCCCTGGCGCAGGGCAGCGTGGCGCCAGGCGCCGTGCACGAACTGTCGCCGGTGCACGTGCAGGGGCAAGCGGTCAGCGATGGCTACGAAGCCAACATCGCCTCGTCGCCCAAGATGACGGCGCCCCTGCTGGACACGCCGCGTTCGGTCACCGTGATCACCGAACAGCTGATGCGCGACCGCGCCGCGACTTCGCTCATGGATGTGTTGCGCACCGCCCCGGGCATTACCTTCGGCGCCGGCGAGGGCGGCACGCCCACCGGCGACCGGCCCTTCGTGCGCGGCTACGAAGCGAGTACCGACATGATGGTCGACGGCATGCGCGACCTGGGCCGTTTCTCGCACGAGACCTTCAACCTGGAGTCGGTCGAGATCCTGAAGGGGCCAAGTTCCGCATACTCCGGCCGCGGTTCGACCGGCGGCAGCATCAACCTGGTCAGCAAGAGCCCCAAGCTGGAGAACTTCGCGGAAGGCACCGTCGGCGTGGGCACCGACGACAACTGGCGCCTGACCGGCGACGGTAACTGGGCGCTGGGCGAAAGCTCGGCATTCCGCCTGAATTTCATGAAGCAGGGCGGCGACATCCCGGGCCGCGACCACGTCGAGACCGACCGCTGGGGCGTGGCGCCCTCGTTCTCGTGGGGGCTGGGCACGCCGACGCAAGTCACGCTCAGCTACTACCATCTGCAGAACGACGACACGCCCGACCTGGGCATTCCGTTCAAGAACGAGTCGCGCCCGGACCGCGTCACGCCGCCCAAGGTGGATCGCAACAACTACTACGGCCTGATCGGCCGCGACTACCGCAAGAACCAGGCCGACATGACCACCCTGATGGTCGAGCACAAGTTCAGCGACAAGCTGAAACTGCGCAACGGCACGCGCTATAGCGAGTCCACCAACGAATACGTGATGACGCGCCCGTCCTTCGACAATTGCGCGGCGCGCGTGGGCGGCAGGCCCAACCCCGCCTATGGCGTGGCGCCGTGCTCGAACGAGGCGGACGGCGTGAAGATGAGCAAGGCGCTGCGCAGCCTGAACCAGACCAACCGCTCCTTCATCAACCAGACCGACATGTTTGGCGAATTCACCGCCGGCGGCCTGCGGCACAGCTATGTGGCCGGCCTGGAGTTCAGCACCGAGACGATCAGCAAGCGCGACGGCGTGCCCTCGGGCGGCTTCGACAAGACCCTGCAGGACGACCTGTACAACCCCAATCCCCGCCAGCCGTATACCGGCAGCCTGCGCTGGGGGCCGCGCTACGATGCCGCCAAGACCATTACGCGCGCGGCCTACGTGTTCGACACGGTCAAGTTCAGCGAGCAATGGGAAGCCAACGCCGGCCTGCGCTATGACAACTACCGCGTGACCAGCGGCAACGTCGAGCGCACCGACAACATGTGGAACTACCAGCTGGGTCTGGTCTACAAGCCCGCGCCCAACGGCAGCATCTACGTGTCCTACGGCACCTCGTCCAACCCGTCCGGTGAAACGGCGGGCCAGTCCGGCGGCGCGGACGGCGCGGCAGGCGGCCGCCTGACCGCGGGCACCGCGGCGTTGGCGCCTGAAAAGAGCCGCAGCATCGAGCTGGGCACCAAGTGGGACGTGTTCGACGAGCGCCTGTCGCTGACGGCGGCGGTGTTCGAAACCCGCAAGACCAATGCCCGCAGCTCCGATCCCATCACGGGCGATGTGACGCTGTCCGGCAGCAACCGCGTGCGCGGCATCGAGCTGGGCGTGGCGGGATCCATCACGCCCAAGTGGCAGGTCTGGGGCGGCTACAGCTACATGGACCCCAAGGTCACCAGCTACCAGAGCGGCGGCACCGACTACAGCGGCAATCAGATGAAGTTCATTGCCCGCCAGAGCGCCAGCCTGTGGACTACCTACAAGTTCCTGCCGGAGCTGACGGTGGGCGCGGGCGCCACCTACACGGGCAAGCGCTATGTGGACGATGCCAACGTTTATCAGCTGCCGTCCTACTGGCGCTACGACGCGATGGCGGCCTATCAGTTCAACAAGAACTTCGGCCTGCAGCTGAACCTGAACAACCTGACCGACGAGACCATCTACGAGGCTTCGCACGTGGGCCTGTTCAGCTACGTGGCGCCCGGCCGTTCGGCGATGCTGACCGCCACGTTCCGCTACAACTGATGCGCATCACGCCAGCGCCGCAGCTGCGGCGCTGGCGTCGTGCATGCCGCCTTAGTCGATGCGCGCGCCGGAGATCTTGACGGCCTCGGCCCACTTCGCGATTTCCTGCCGCACAAAAGCCTGGAACTGTTCGGGCGTGGAAGGCGTGAATTCACTGCCGGAAGCGGCGAGCTTCTCCTTGGTCTTGGGATCGGCCATGACCTCGCGCATGTCCGCCGAGATCTTCTCCACCAGCGGCTTGGGCGTACCCTTGGGGGCGAAGAAGCCCGACCAGGGCGGAGCGGCGTAGCCGGGGAAGCCTTGTTCGGCCACCGTGGGATAGTCGGGCGCGCTGGCGAAGCGTCCCGCCGTGGTCAGCGCCACGATCTTCAGCTTGCCGCTCTTGGCATAGGCCTGCACCGCGGGCAGGCCGGTGACGCCTACCTGGATCTGGCCGCCCAGCAGGTCGGTCACCATCGGCGCGCTGCCGCGGTAGGGAATGTGGGAAATCTCGAACTTGCCCTGGTTCTTGATCAGCTCCATGCCCAGGTGCGATGCTGTGCCGTTGCCGTCCGAGCCGTACGAATAGTGCGCATCGGGCTTTTTCAACAGCGCGATGAGTTCCTGGAGATTGTTGGCCGGCACGTCGTTGTTGACGATGATGGCATTGGGATACAACGTGGCCTGCGTGATGGCCTCGAAATCCTTGACCGGGTCATAGCGCATGTTCTTGTAGAGCGACGTATTGATGCCGTGCGAACCCGTCACGCCCAGCACCAGGGTGTAGCCGTCGGGCGCGGCGCGCGCCACGTATTCCGAACCGACGTTGCCGCCTGCGCCGGGCTTGTTTTCCACCACCACGGGTTGTCCCCACTTCTTGGACAGGCCTTCGGCCACCAGGCGAGCGGTGATGTCGGTGGCGCCGCCGGCCGGGAAGGGTACGACGATGGTGACCGCACGGTTGGGAAAGTTGTCCGTGCCCTGCGCAAAGACGGGGGCGGCGGCCAGCCCGAAGGCACCGGCAAGCAGCGCCAGCATGCTGCGGCGCAGGGCCGGACGCGCCGGGCGTCCGTGCGTTGCGGAGGTGGTGGTGATGTGCTTCATGGTTCTACCCCTTGCTGTGTGATGTAAGTCTTGTGTGAAGTCGATGGTGGCGGCCGGAGCTATAGCGCGGTGTAGCCGCCGTCCGCGCGTATGTCCGTGCCCGTGATGAACGAGGCGGCGTCGCTGATCAGGAAAACTGCGGTCTGTGCGATCTCCTCGGCCGTGCCGAGGCGTCCGGCTGGGTACTTGGCCGCCAAGGCGGCGCCGGCGGCCTGTGCGCTGCCATAGCGCGCGACCAGCCTGCTGGTCAGGACCGCGCCCGGCGACAGGCTCAAGGCGCGGATGCCATCGGCCGCGTGATCCACGGCGATGGCGCGCGCCAGCGCGATCAGACCGGCCTTGCTGGCGCCATACGCGCCACGGCCCGGCGCGGCCACGCTGCCCAGCTGCGAGGCGATGTTCAACACGACGCCGCCGCCCGCCTGCGCCATGTGGGGGATGGCGCATCTGCTCATCAGCCACGCGCCCGTCAGGTTCACGTCCAGCGCCTGGCGCCATTGTTCAAGCGTCAGGTCCGCGATCTTGTTGCCCGGCGTGACGGTGGCGGCGTTGTTCACCAGGGCGTGGATCGCGCCCCAATGCGTGGCCGTTTTTTCGACGGCTTCGCGCGTCGCTTGCGCGTCCGTCACGTCGCAGGCGATCGCCAGCATCTGGGTGTCAGGTGCAGCGAGGGTCTGGCGGGTTTGCGCGAGCAGTTCCGAGTCGCGGTCCAGCAAGGCCACGCGGGCGCCGGCAAGCAGGCATTGCGCCGCGATCGCCTGGCCCAATCCGCCGGCCGCGCCGGTCAGGATCACGACCTTGCCATGCAGCGTGGGTGCGTTCGCCTGCGTCATAGCGGCATCGCTCCCAGCGAGGCGCCGCCGCAGACGTAGAGCGTCTGTCCGGTGATGGCGCCTGCCTGCGCGCCCAGGAAGAAGGCAATGGCCGCAGCGACTTCGCCCGCGTCGATCAGGCGGCCCAGCGGCAGCTCCACCTGCGGCGGAGCGCCGCGCTTGGGATCGCGCAGCATGGGCGTGTCGACCGCGCCGGGCGCGACGACGTTGACGGTGATGCCGCGCACGATGAGTTCGGCGGCCAGGCTGCGCGCCAGGCCGATCTGGGCGGATTTGGTCGCGGCATAGGCCAGGCGCTGCGCGCGGCCCAGCACGGCGCGGCTGGACACCAGCACGATGCGGCCGCGGCTGTCCGGCAGTTGTGGCGCCAAGGCGCGGACCAGCGCCATCGGCGCCGCTCCGTGCAGTTGCCAAAGCCAGTCCGCGTCTTCCGGGCGCGTGTCCAGCGCGCCGCCGGTGCGCACGGCGCCGGCGCAATGCGCCAGCGCCGTCGGGGCGCAGCCGTCCAGCAGCGCGCATAGACCGCGCAAGGCGGCGGCGTCGGTCAGATCGCACACCAGATGGCGATACTGTCCATGGCCTTTGATTGCCGCCGGCGCGATGTCCACGCCCGTCACCTGCCAGCCGGACGCGAGCAGCAGTTCAGCCAGCGCCAGGCCGATGCCCGACGACGCGCCCGTCAGGACGCAATGCGCCTGCGCATTCCGCTCAGTCATGGCGATGCGCTCAGTCGGCGAGCGTCGTCAGGCGTTTTTCCATGGCGCGCATCTGCTCGTAGCCCATCAATTGCATGATGTCTTCGATGCCAACCAGCAAGTCGGGACGGTCGGCCGGCTCGCCGCTGGCGATCACGCCCTGCATCACCTGCAGCGCCTGGCGCATGCCGTAAATGGCGGCGGCCGGCAGCATGCGCGGCAGGCTGATGCGCTTGACGCCGATTTCCTTCAGGCGCGGCAGGGGAATCAGCGGCGTGGTGGGACGGTTGCGGATGCCGAATCCCATGTTGATGCTGACCGGAATGCCGGCGGCGTCCACCAGGCGCTTGATGTCGTCCTCGGTGCGCACGGCGTCTGGGAACAGCATGTCGGCGCCGGCCTGAGCGTAGGCGCGGGCGCGCTTGACCGCGCCTTCGATGCCCTCGATCGCGAGCGAGTCGGTGCGGGCGATGATGACGAAGTCATCGTCGCGCCGCGCCAGGCAGGCGGCTTCGATCTTCTTGACCATTTCCGCTTCGCTCACCACGTCCTTGCCGGGCATGTGGCCACAGCGCTTGGGGCTGACCTGGTCTTCGAGGTTGATGCCGGCAACGCCGGCTTCCTCGAACATCTGCACCGTGTGGTAGACGTTCACCGGGTTGCCGTAGCCGGTGTCGGTGTCAGCCGTGAGGGGGATGGAAACGGAGCGCGCCAGATGACGGCAGTGGGTGACGTTTTCCGACAGGCCCATCACGCCGATGTCGGCGATGCCCAGCAGTGCGTTGGACACTGCCGCACCGCTGGTGCAGGCGGTCTTGAAACCCGCGGCCTCGACCAGGCGGATGCTGTATCCATCGTACACGCCGGGGGAGACGATGAAGGGTTCGTTCTTCAGCAATTGCCGGAACTGGTGGCGCGGGTTGTGCATGTCGTACTGCTCCAAAGAGTGTCAGGCAGCGGAGACGGGGTGCCCGGCGATGCCGGACGCCCCTTCCGCCAGATGTTCAAAAAGGTGTTGCGCCGCGCGTTCGATGTGCGAGCGCATGAGCGATTCCGCCAATTCGGCGTCGCGTGCGCGGATCGCGCGCAGGATCTGCCAATGTTCGGCATAGGCGTCGTCCTTGCGCTCCAGCACGGTGCCGGAGTGCCGGCGGTAGACGCGCAGCAGGTGATAGAGGTCGCCGCAAAGGGCGTTGATGATGCGGTTGTTGCCGCTGGCCCGCACGATGCGCTCATGGAAGTCGAAGACCCGCGGCGCGGGGGCGCCGCCATTGGCCGCTGCCAGGCGCCGCTGGCGGTCCTGTTCCAGCTCGGCCAGCAGCTGCGCGATTTCTTCGTCGCTCATGCGGCGGGTGGCCAGATTGCAGGCCACGCCTTCCAGTGCCATGCGCATCTGGAACAGTTCCAGCGCGGATTCCGCCGACAGCGTCACCACGCGCGCCTTGATGTAGGGCTCGCGCGTGATCAGCTGAATCCCTTGCAGGCGGCGCACGGCCTCACGCACCGGACCGCGGCTGACGCCGAATTCCTGCGCCAGCGCGACTTCATTGATGACGCTGCCCGGGGCCAGCCGGCCCTGGTAGATCGCGTCCAGCACCTGGTCGAAAACGACGTCGGCCAGGGGGCCGGAGGCGTCGTCCTTGATGGCGATGGAGGTCGTGGCGATGTTCATAGTGTTGACAGCCTATCAAAGGAATTTAAAAAGTGTCAACTCTTTTGGAGTTGGATTGGGTGTGAAATCGATGCCAGATCGGCGGCATCGCCATGGATGTTTTGGCTATTTTACCGATGTTGTAAGGTGTTATCCCTAAGCCTCCGATGAGGCTCCATCTATTTACACTTCACTTGCGTAAGGCAAAAACTGTTTTTGATGGGTCTCTATCTGATTTTGAATAATGCGATAGTGTTGACACTATTCTTTCGTAAGCCGTAAGATGGCCTCAGTTGAGATTTTCCCGATTACCGCTGCCATGATCCAGTCTTTCTCCTGTTGCGGCAGGACGCTGCGCTACGCGGACCTGTCCGCCGCGGCCCAAGCCGCGGGGCGTGACATTCACGCATATCCCTATGTCATCCGCGTGCTGCTTGAGAACCTGCTGCGTCATCGCGCCTGGGGCGCCGCCGTGTCCGACGAAGAGATCGGCAGGCTCTGGGATTGGCGCGAGCATGCCGGCGCCGACCTGCCGCTGCACGTGGCGCGTGTGATCCTGCCGGATTCCAGCGGCCTGCCGGTACTGCAGGACCTGGCGGCGTTGCGCGACGCGGTGGCCCAGGCGGGCGGGGACGCGGCGCGGGTGGACACCCGGATTCCCGTGGACCTGATCGTGGACCATTCCCTGCAGGTCGACCATTGGGGCGACGACGGCGCGGTGCAGCGCAACCTGCGCCGCGAGTTCGAGCGCAACGACGAGCGCTACCGCTTCCTGAAATGGGCGCAACAGGCCTACAAGGGACTGCGGGTCATCACGCCGGGCATCGGCATCATCCATCAGGTCAACCTGGAGTACCTGGCGCCGGTGGTCGCGCGCCAGTCACGGTCGGATGGCGACTGGGCCTATCCCGATTTCGTCATCGGCGGCGACTCGCACACGCCGATGGTCAACGCCCTGGGCGTGTTGGGCTGGGGCGTAGGCGGCATCGACGCCGAGGCGGCGCTGCTGGGGCATGCCTATACGTTTCCGATCCCGGAGGTCGTGGGGGTGCGGCTGCGCGGCGCCATCGAGGCGCCCGCACTCACCACCGACGCCGCCCTGCTGATCACGCAGCAGTTGCGCGCGGCGGGCGTGGTGGGCTGCATGGTCGAATTCTTCGGCCCTGCGGCACAGGCGCTCGGCGTGCCGGAACGCGCCACCATCGCCAACATGGCGCCCGAGTACGGCGCCACTTGCGGCTTTTTCCCGATAGACGCCCGCACGCTGGACTATGCCCGCATGACCGGGCGCAGCGACGAGCAGCTGGCGCTGATCGAAGCCTATGCCCGCGCCAACAGCCTGTGGCGCGATGCCGGCGAGGTCGTACCCGTCTATAGCCGGGTGATAGAGATCGACCTGTCGGCCGCGCGTCCCAGCGTGGCGGGGCCGCGACGGCCGCAAGACCGCATGGACGTGGGCGAGGTCGCGGCGGACTTCCGCCACCGCCTGGGCCAGCCCCTGGCCGAGGGCGGATTCGGCGTGGACGCCGACGCGTTGGTCGCGTATCCGCCCAGCCGCGCTTCCCTGGGCCATGGCTCGGTGGCGCTGGCGGCCATCACCTCCTGCACCAATACGTCCAATCCAGGCGTGATGCTGGCCGCCGGCCTGGTCGCAAAAAAAGCGTTGGCGCTGGGCCTGACGCCGCCTGCCTGGGTCAAGCGTTCGCTGGCGCCGGGTTCGCGCGCGGTGACGCGCTACCTGGAATCCGCCGGCCTGCTGCAAGCCCTGCAGGCGCAAGGTTTCCACGTGATCGGCTACGGCTGCACCACTTGCGGCGGCAAGTCCGGTCCTTTGGAGACGACGGCGGCCGATGCCATCACCGAGGGCGGCCTGGTGGCGGCGGCCGTGCTGTCCGGCAACCGCAATTTCGAAGGCCGCATTCACAAGCTGCTGCGCGCCAACTACATTGGCTCTCCCGCCATGGTGGTGCTGTACGCGCTGGCCGGCAGGATAGACCTGGACTTCGAACGCGAACCGCTGGGGCCGGGCGCCGATGGCGCGCCCATCTATCTGCGCGATGTCTGGCCCAGCCAGGAAGAGATCGCGGCCCTGCTGCCGCTGGCCGCGGATCCGGTCTTGTTCGCCGAGGTCTATGACCCGGCGAGCCTGGACAGCGCGATCTGGCGCGACCTGCCGGCACCCTCGGGGCTGCGCTTTCCCTGGGACCCGGAATCGCAATACCTGGTCGAGCCGCCATTCTTCAGGACCGAGCCCGGCCGCGATGCCCTGGCCGACCTGGAGTCCAGCCTGACGCACGGCCGTGTGCTGGCCGCGTTCGGCGATTCGCTGACGACCGACCACATCTCGCCCAGCGGTGAGATCCCGACGGATACGCCGGCTGGCGCGTACCTGATCGGCAAGGGCGTGGCGCCGCGCGATTTCAATACCTATGTGGCGCGCCGCTGCAATCACCATGTGATGACCCGCGCCACCTTTGCCAACATCCGCATCAAGAATGCACTGGTACCGGACATGGAGGGCGGCGTGACGCGCCATTTCCCCAGCGGACAGCGCATGGCGGTGGTCGACGCGGCCGAGGCTTACCGCGCCGAGGGTGTGGCCAGCGTGATCCTGGGCGGCAAGGACTACGGCATGGGCAGCAGCCGCGACTGGGCCGCCAAGGGTTCGGCGCTGCTGGGCGTGCGCGCCGTGATCGCGGAATCGTTCGAACGTATCCACCGGGCGAATCTGGTGGGCATGGGGGTGTTGCCGCTGGCTTTCGCCCCGGGCGAGGGTTGGCGCCAGTTGGGCCTGACGGGGGCGGAAACCCTGCGTTTCGACAACGTGGCTAATGGTGTGCGCAAGGGCGAGCCCATCACCGTCGTCGCCGAAGACGGCGAGCGCCGCATCGTCTTCCAGGCCTATGCCCAGGTGCTCACTCGCGCCGAACGCAAACTCATGGCGGAGGGCGGCATCCCCGCCAGCGTCCTCAACGGATTCTTGAACGACACGCAGGCCGCGGACGCGGCCCATTGCTGAAAACACGCATCTATCGGGAAAAACCACATCATGCTGGATCTGCTACTTACCAACGCCAGACTGTACTTGCCTCAGCAGGGGCTGACCGAAGGCGTGCTCGGCGTCATCGACGGCCGGATTGCCATCATTGCCGAGCCGGGCGCGCAGTTCGAGTCCCGTGAGACCATAGATTGCCAGGGCTTGTGGGTACTGCCGGGACTGATCGATCCGCACGTGCATTTCGGCTTCGGCTCGCCAGAGACCGACTTCGAAACCGAGTCGCGCTTCGCCGCCCTGGGCGGCACAACCTCCGTGCTGTCGTTTCATCGCTCGGCGGATATCCGCGAATCCTTCGATAAGGTGCGCGATCGCGCCTTGTCGCAGAGCTGCGTGGATTTCGGCTTCCATTTCGGCATCACCAGCAATCTGCACGTGGAGACGCTGGAGGAAATCTCGCGCCGCTTCAACGTGAATTCCTACAAGCTCTACATGATGTACAAGGGCGCCGCAGGGCTGTCCAAGGGCTTCACCGATATCGACGACGGTCTGCTGTATTCAGCGCTGCGCGCCACCGCGGCGATCCCGGGCGCGATCATGGGCGTGCATTGTGAAAACGTAGAAGTGATTCCGGTCCTGCGGGACCCGCTGCGCGCCGCCGGCCGCGACGACCTGAAGGCCTGGAACGAACAGAGCCCGGACTTCCTGGAAGCGGAGAACGTGCACCGCGTCTGCTACTTCGCATCCAAGACCGGCGCCGCGGTCAACATCGTGCACCTGAGCAGCCGCGAGGCGCTGGACGAGGCGCGGCGCCACCGCCGCACGCCCGACGCGCCGCCGATCTACGTCGAGACCTGCCCGCACTACCTGTTCCTGAATGACGAATCGCCCGCCGGGACTTATGCCAAGGTCAATCCGCCGGTGCGCGGCCAGGCCGATGTGGATGCGATGTGGGAGGGCGTGCTGGACGGTTCCATCACCACCATCGGCACCGACCACGTGCCGCGCAAGCGCGCCACCAAGGACACCGACATCTGGGCGGCCAGCAACGGTTTTCCCGGCACCGGCCTGATGCTGCCGATTTTGCTGCACGAGGGTTATCACCGCCGTGGCGTGCCGCTGGAAACGCTGATGAAGGTCGGCACGGAGAACTCCGCCCGCATCTATCGCATGCCGGCCAAGGGCAGCATCGAGATCGGCAAGGATGCCGACCTGGTGCTGGTGGATTCGGACCTGGAGCGCACCGTCGATCCCGCTGCGCTCGAATCCAATTCCGATTACTCGCCCTACGAGGGCATGACCCTGAAGGGCTGGCCCGTGCGCACGTTGGTGCGCGGGCGCACCGTGGCGCTGGACGGCCGCATTACCGACGCCGCGCGCAGCAATCCGGGCGGCCGCTATCTCAAGCGTCTTTGAACTGAACCTACTCTCTTTCTGGCAGGCATTACCATGAGCGAAACCAAGCGAATCTGGGACGATTTTCTGACCGAGCGCGACAAGCAGGTGCTGGCGCAGGCCGGCTATGGCAAGCGCGGCGGCTTCGGCAAACGTCCGGCCCTGTTCATCATCGACGTGCAGTACAACTTCTGCGGCGACACGCCCCAGGACATCCTGGAAGGACTGAAGCAGTACCGCACCCATTGCGGCCGCGAGGCCTGGGACGCGGTGGCGCACATCGTGCCGCTGCTGGAGCTGGCGCGCGACAAGAACATACCGGTCTTCTATACCGAAAGCGGCCGCCGCGCCGATCTGCTGGACAGCGGCGTGCAAGTGGGCAAGAACCATCGCGGCGGCGAGAAGACCGTGCTCGCCAATACCCACGCCACGCAGACCGTGGAGCCGCTGGCGCCGCGGCCGCAGGACATCCGCATCACCAAGCAGAAGCCGTCCTGCTTCTTCGGCACCATCTTCATGAGCCACCTGAACTTCCTGGACGTGGACACCCTCATCCTGGTGGGCTGCACGTCTTCGGGATGCCTGCGCGCCACCACGGTGGATGCCTACTCGTACAACTTCAAGGTCATCATTCCCGAAGAGGCTGCGTTCGACCGCTTCCAGGCCAGCCACGCGATGAGCCTGTTCGACCTGAACTGCAAGTACGCCGACGTGATTCCGTCGCGCGAAGTGCAGGACTATCTGCGCAACCTGCCCGCACCCGCCGCGGAACAGGCCTGAGCTGCCCATGCCCACGACCGCCGGACCGTTGCCGGTCTACCTGCTGACGGGCTTCCTGGGCAGCGGCAAGACCACGCTGCTGTCGCGCCTGGTGCGCAGCCCGCGCTTTGCCGACACGGCGGTGGTCATCAACGAGTTTGGCGAGATCGGCCTGGACCACATGCTGGTGGGCCGCGCCGACGATACCGACGTGGTGCTGCTGGATTCCGGCTGCCTGTGCTGCGCGGCGACCAGTTCGCTGCAGGATACGCTGGAGTCGCTCTATTACCGGCGCCAGCGCGGCGAGATCCCCGCGTTTACGCGGGTGGTGGTGGAAACCTCGGGGCTGGCGGATCCCTGCCCGGTCATCAACACGCTGGCGGCGGATCCGCTCATTGCCCGCCACTACCGCTTCGGCGGCGTGGTGGCGACGGCGGACGCGCTGCATGGCCTGCCGACGCTGGACGCCTACCGCGAAGCCAGCACCCAGATCGCCATCGCCGACCGCATCGCGCTGACCAAGACCGATCTGGCCGATGAGGCCGCCGTGGGCGCACTGCGCGTTGCGCTGCGCGGCTACAACGCCAGCGCGCCCATTCGCCCCGTGTCGCCGGACACCGTGGATGAGGACGCGCCCGCGCTGTTCGACGGACTGCGCGCCGAGCATCTGGATGTTGCGGCGCTGCACGCGGCGCCAACCGCGGGGCCGCTGGCGCACGTGTTGCGCTACGGCATCGTGTCCTACGCCTTTACCCAGAGCCGGCCGGTGGGTTGGGAGGACTATGCGCGCTGGACCCGGCACATGCAGCGCCAGGTCGGCGACCGGCTATTGCGTGCGAAGGGGCTCTTGCTCTGGACGGACGGGACCCTGCGGGCCGTCCACGGCGTGCGCCATGTCTTCTCGGTGCCCGAGCCTGTGGAAGGAGCGGATGGCGCGCAGCGGGCGGGCGCCATGGTCCTCATCGTGCAGGACATGTCGGCGGAAGACGTGGACGAGGCGATCCGGCCGCTGGGCTTGTGATGCCGCGCCGCTGGCGCGAAACGCCAGCATTCAGGGGCGCGCGCCGTGGCCCAGGTGCAGCGCCACCACTTCGGTATCCGCGCCGCTCAGGCCCGGATACCGCGTCCTGACCAGAGGATCGTGTCCTGGCACGATGTGGTCGGGAGATTCCGCGAATTTCAGCAGGATCTCGTAGCCCGCCAGCATGTCGGCCACGTTGTGGACGATGGGAAAGGGCGCATCGCGGCCCATGTTGTCGTAGTAGTGGCTGGCGTCGGAGGCCAGCACCATCCAGCCGCGCGCGGTGTGCACGCGCACCGCCTGCAGCCCGCGGGTGTGGCCGCCGATGTGCAGCAACTGCAGGCCGGGCGCGATCTCGTCGTGGCCGTGGTAGAAGGCCACGCGCTTGTCGTACACGCCCCGCACCACGTCCACCACGTCTTCCACCGCATAGGCGTGGCGCAGCATGTCGAAGCGCATATTGCAGCCGCAGGCGTAATGCAGCTCGCTTTCCTGCAGATGCAGGCGGGCTTGCGGCAGCTTGCGGATGTTGCCGGCGTGGTCGTAGTGCAGATGCGTGACGATGACGTCGCGGATGTCGGCGGGCGCGATGCCAAGTTTCGCCAGCGCCTCTATTGGGCAGCGCAGGAACTCGCGGCCACGGGCGCGCGCAGCCTCTTCATTGAATCCCGTGTCCACCAGGTAGGCGCGCGCGCCGTCGCGGATGACCCAGACGAAATAGTCCATCGGCATGGGGCCGTCGTGCGGGTCGGGCGGCGTGATGAAGTTCTGGCTGCGCTGCCGCGCCACCGTGGCGTAGCGCAGGGCGTAGACCTCGTAGTTGGGCAGCGTCATGCGATGGCTCCGTGATTGCGCAGGCGGTCCAGCTCGGGCCGCAGATAGTCCATGAGGCGTTGCGGGTTCTCGACCATGGGGAAATGTCCCAGTTCCGGCATGGCCTGAAAGCGCGCGCCGGGAATCAGGGCCGCGACCCGGCGGGAATCCTCGGGGCTGGCCGAATAATCGTAGGCGCCAGTCAGCAGCGATATGCCGAAGGCATCGGCGTTGAGGCCGGCCAGGTGCTCGGCGGCGTTGAAATCTTCGCTGTAGAACCAGAGATCGTTGGCATAGACATTGAAGCCGCCCTGCGAGTAGATCCAGGCCGCGTCGCGCCGCGCCTGCAGGGTGGAAGCCGGTCCCATCAGGCCGCGCACGTAGGCGGGGTTGTGCGCCGCCTGGTTGACCTGGGGGTGGCACAGCATGGGGGTGCGCCGTCCAGCGGCCTTATAAGGAGCCTCCAGCGCGACCACGCCGGCCACGTCGGCGGGGCTGCTTGCCGCGACCACCAGCGCCATCGCCGCGCCCATCGAGCAGCCCAGCAGCGCCGCCGGCGCGCCCGCGATCTGGCGGATCACCGCCAGGCAGGTCTGCAGATAGGCGTCGCGCGTGAGACCTTCAGCGGTCCAGGCCTGGCCGGACAGGGGCATGCTGCGCCCGTGCCCGGGCATGTCGAAGGCGATCATGCGCCATTGCCGTCGCAGTTCGGGATCGGCCATCAGCGCATGGTACTGGCGGGAGTCCGCGCCCGCCGTGTGCAGCATCAGCAGTGGGGGGCCGGCGTCGAGGCCGCTGGTTTCATAGTAGAGAGAGGTCCGGGCCGGGCCGATATCGAGGGTGGCGTAGGCGCCGGAAATCGGGCTGCGGTCCAGCCATTCGGGAGTGGCGGCGAGCTGGCCGCGCAGGATCTCGAACAGCCGTTCCAGCGGGTGCAGGGCCTGGGCGACGGCTAGCGCGTCGCCGCTGACGCGCAGGCCGTGCGCCTGGCGGCGGGCCGCGGTGAAGGAGTGGTAGCCCGGGGGCGGGGTGTCGCAGAGCAGCTTGTGCCAGGTTTCGGGCGGCGCGCTGACGACAATGCATTGCGAGGGGGCGGCGGGCTGGCCTGCCCAGGCCGCGATTCTTTCATCGGGCGCGGGTCCTGCTTGCAGCCAGATGGCGCAGGGCAGGCCGCGCGCGGCCAGGATGAATTCGCTATCCTGCTGAGCCAGGGCTGCCCCGGCCTTTAGTTTCTGGACGATCGCCTTCACTGTCGGATGTCTCCTGTTGCTGGCGCTTGAGCACTTCGAGCGCGGTGCGTTCCGCGTTCACGATATGGCTCTGCGCCGCGCTTTGCGCGCCTTGCGGATTCCGAGCCCGGATGCGCTCGAAGATCAGGTCGATTTCGGCCATGCTTTCCGGCAGGCGGTCGGCGCGCGCGAACGAGGTGGCGCGCAGCAGATTGATGCGCGACAGCAGGCCCGGCAGCATGTCCTTGACCAGGTCGTTGTCGCAGCCGCTCAGCAGCACGTCGTAGAAGTCGCGCTTGGCCGCCAGCAGGGCCGCCTTGTTGCTGCCCTTGGCCTGGCGGTGCAGGGCGTCCACCGCCTTGCGCAGGCGTTCGACGTCGGCATCGCTTGCCAGCCTGGCGAATTCATGCGCGGCGTAGCCTTCCAGCAGGGCGCGCAGGGCATAGAGGTCGTGGGCCGCTTTTTCGGTGATGCGCACCACGGTGGGGCCGCGGTGCGGTTCGATGGAAATCAGGCGCTCGGCCTCCAGGGTGCGCAGCGCCTCGCGCAGCGTGCTGCGGCTGATGCCGAGCTGATCGCACAGTTCCTGTTCGCGCAGGCGTTCTCCGCCCTTGATCCGTCCGTCCATGATGGACGCGCGCAGGAATTCCTCCACGCGGGTGCGCAGGGTGCCGGGTTTTTCGAATACCGCGCCTGTCGGGCTGGCCATGGCTGTCTCTCGCTTAAGCTGGCGGCGGGCCGGCGCGCCGGCGCAGGCTCATGGCCGCGCCGCGGCGAACCGCCGTGTCTACGTAAAGACGCAATATATCCCGTCGGCGGGCCATGGCTACAAACCGAGGTAGGCCGCCCGCACGCGGCCGTCTTCCAGCAGTTCGGCGCTGGGGCCGGACAGCACCAGGGAACCCGACTGCAGCACGTACGCGTACTCGGCCACCGATAGCGCCAGGCGCGTGTTCTGCTCCACCAGCAAGATGGTCAGGCCGCTGCGGTGGATGTCTATCATGGCCTGGTGCATCTCCTCGACGATTTTGGGTGCCAGGCCGTGGCTGGGCTCGTCCAGCAGCAACAGCCGCGGCTCCAGCATCAAGGCGCGGCCGAAGGCCACCATCTGCTGCTCGCCGCCGGATAGCGTGCCGGCCTGCTGGCGGCGCCGTTCCCGCAACCGTGGAAACAGCGCGTAGATCCGCTCGCAGCCGCGCCTGACCGCCGCCATGTCGCGGCGGCGGGTGTAGCCGCCCAGGTACAGGTTTTCCTCGACCGTCATTTCCGGAAAGACGTGACGGCCTTCCGGCACGTGGGCGATGCCTAGCTCGGGGACGCGGTGCGGCGCCAGGCGCAGGATCTCCTGCCCGTCGAACCTGACACTGCCGCCGACCTTGTCGAGCAGGCCGGAGATGCAGCGCAGCAGCGTGCTCTTGCCAGCCGTGTTGGCGCCGACCACGGCGACGAAGCCGCCCGCGGGCACGTCCAGCGTGATGTCGCGCAGCACCGGGCTGCGGTCGTAGGCGGCGGTCAGCCCCTGGATCTGCAACAGGCTCATGCCGGCACCTCCAGCTGCTCCAGCGACTTGCCCAGGTAGACCTCGATCACCGTGGGATCTGCCGCGATCTGCGCCGGGCTGCCCTCGGCGATCTTCTGGCCGAAGGACAGCACCAGGATCCGGTTGCACGGGCGCATGATGGCGCGCATATGGTGTTCCACCACGATGAAGGTGATGCCGGACTCGTCGCGCAGGGTGCGGATCAGGTCCAGCAGGGCGTCCATCTCGGATTCGTTCAGCGCCGCCATGACCTCGTCCAGCAGGAATACCTTGGGGTCGGTGCACAGCGCGCGCGCCAGTTCCACCCGCGCCTGCTCGGGAAACGACAGTTCGCCGGCGGGCTTGGCGGCGATGCCGGACAGGCCGACGCGGTCGAGATTGTCCAGCGCAAGCCGGCGCGCCCGGCCGACGTCGTGGCGCAGCAGCCCGCCGACCAGCACGTTGTCCAGCACCGTCATCTCGGGAAACAGCGCCACGTTCTGGAAGGTCTTGGTCATGCCCAGCGCCGCGATCTGGTGGGGCCGCAGGCCGCTGATGTCGCGCCCTTCCAGTTCGATGCTGCCGCCATTGCCGCGGTACAGCCCGACCAGCAGGTTGAACAGGGTGGTCTTGCCGGCGCCATTGGGGCCGATGAGGCCCAGGATGTCGCCGCGGGCCACGGTGAACGACACGTCGTCCACGGCTTTCAGGCCGCCGAAGCGGCGCTGGATGCGTGAGACCTTGAGGATGTCAGGCATGCTGGCCTCGCGTCAGGTTGCGCAGCCGGGTCCACAGCGCCGACAGGCCGCGCGGCTCGATCAGGATGATGGCGATCAGGATCAGCCCGAAGGCCAGCTGCGATACGCCCGCGGTGTGGCCCGACAGCCAGTCGTTGAACGTCTCTTCCAGCGGGATGATGACCAGCGCGCCGATCAGCGGGCCGGCTACCGTGCCCACGCCGCCGATGATGCAGATCAGCGCCACGCGCACCGAGATGCCGACCAGCGAGAAGACCGTGTCCGGGTCGAAGAAGTAGATGAACTGCGCGTACAGCGTGCCGCAGGCGCCCATCAGCGCGGCCGAGATGACGGCGGCAAGGATGCGGGTGCGGGCGGTGTCGACGCCGATGACTTCGGCGGCCTGCGGGTTGGCCTTGACCGCGCGCAGGCGGTAGCCCAGGCGCGAATGGCTGATCAGCGCGAACGCGATCGAGGTAATCACCGCGGCCGCCAGCATCAGGTAGTAGTAGGGGATGCTGGACTTGAACTGCATCTGGGCCAGTCCTTCCGAGAACGGGATGGACACGCCGACCGGCCCGCCCGTTACGGAGGCCCAGGTGTTGGCGATGGCGCGCAGCACTTCGCCGAAGGCCAGCGTGGCCAGCGCGAAGTAATGTCCGCGCAGCCGCATGGTGGGCAGGCTGAGCAGCGCGCCCGCGGCCGCGGCCACCGCCATGGCGGCGACGATGCCCAGCCAGGGCGAGATCCCGTAGCGCATGAGCAGCAGGGTCGAGGTGTAGGCGCCTAGTCCGAAGAAGGCCGCATGGCCCAGCGAGATCTGGTTGGCCAGGCCGCCCACGATGTTCCAGGACTGGCCCATGGCGGCAAACAGCAGCACCAGCGTCAGCACGCGGATACCGTAGCCCTGGTCTTCCATCAGCCACGGCACGATCAGGGCGGCCGCCAGCGGCAGCGCCCACAGCAGGAGTTGTCGGTTCTTGGTCATCAGCCCGCCCTTTTCAGAAGACCTTCCGGGCGCACGGCCAGCACCAGGATGAAGATGGCGAACAGCGCCAGGTTTTGCAGCTGCATCGGCAGCACCAGCGACGACAGCGACTGGATCACGCCGACCGCCACGCCGCCCACCACCGCGCCTATCACGCTGCCCAGCCCGCCCAGCACCACCGCCGTGAACATCAGCACGCTGAACTGCGCGCCGACGGTGGTCGAGGCGGTCAAGTAGGGCAGGATGATGCCGCCGCCCAGCGCCGTCATGCCCACGCCCAGCCCGAAAGCCAGTTGGTGCACGCGGTGGGTGGAGATGCCGGACAGCCTGGCGGCCATGGGATCCTGGGCGGTGGCGCGCACCGCCATGCCCCACCAGGTTTTCTTCAGCACCCACCACAGGGCCAGGCCCGCCACCGACGCGACCGCGAAGGCCAGCAGGTAGGGGGCGCTGAGCAGGATGGGGCCCACGGCCAGCGCGGTCATCTGGTAGGGCGTCTGCACCGAGCGGAACTCGGATCCGAACAGGATCAGCGCCAGGTTCTCCATGACGATGAGCAGGCCCACCGTCAGGAAGATCTGCGCGACCGCCGGCGCCTTCAGTACCCGGTTGATCAGGTACTTCTGCGTCAGCACGCCCAGCGCAAAGGCCACCGCGAACGACAGCAGCGACCCCAGCAGGGGGTCCAGGCCGAGCAGCTTCCAGGCGAAGTACGCCACGAACATGCCCACCATCAAGAATTCGGCCTGGGCGAAGTTGACGATGGACACCACGCCGAAGACGAGCGTGAGCCCGATGGAGATGACCGCGTAGACCCCGCCCAGCAGAATGCCGTCCACCAGTGCCTGCAGGAATTGCATGACCGTGCTCCGCGCGTGGGGTTCAGGAGGCCGTGATGACGCGGCCCTTGGCCAGCGCCTGCGGCCAGACCGAGACCAGTTCGCCCTTTTGCCACTGGACCATGATGGGCTGCGCCATGGTGTTCAGGCCGTTGGCGTCGAAATGCACGCCGCCGCCCGACATCACGCCGGCCCAGCCCTGGTCGTACTTCTGCGCGCGCAGCGCCTGGGAGACCGCTTCCGGCTTGTCGGACGCGGCGACTTCCAGCGCCTGGGCCAGCACGCCCGCGCACACCGCATGTTCCAGCGCCTCGTGCGGCATGAAGGTGCCGAAGCGCTTGCGGTAGCGCTCGGTGTATTCGGGCGCCTGGTCGTAGTTGGCGGGGGCGATCGACAGCACCGCCTCGGAGTACTGCCCCAGGGCCTTGGCGAAGTCGGGAATGACGTAGCCCGCGGCTCCGCCCACGATGGGCACGGTCAGGCGCTGCTGCCGCATGACGCGGATGATCAGCAGGCTGTCGTTCAGGTACGAGATCGGGAACACGATCTGGGCGTCCGATCCGCGCAGCTTGCTGATCAGCGGCGTGACGTCGGTGATGCCCAGCGGATAGGCCTCGTCCAGCACGACCTGCGCGCCCGCCGCCTTGGCCGCATTGCGCACGCCGACCGCCTGCGAGGTGCCGTAGGCGGTGTCCTCGTACAGCAGCGCGATCTTCTTGATGTCCGAAGCGCCCGCCACCACCGAGGCCGCATAGTCATACTGCGCGCGGCCCAGCACCGAGCCTTTGGATACCACCTGGAAGATGTGCTTGAAGCCGCGCTCGGTGAGCACGTCGGAGAACGACATGGTGAGCAGGGGGATGCCGCGGCGCTCGGTCACTTCCGAGATTGCCAGCGTCAGCGACGAGGCGTAGGCGCCGATGATGGCCACGCAGCGGTTCTGCGTGATCAGGCGCTGCGCCACGGTGGCCGCGGTGGTGGGCTGGGAAGTGGCGTCGGCAATGATGAGCTTGAGCTTGGCCCCACCCATGGCCTTGATGCCGCCGGCTGCGTTGATCTCGTCGGCGGCCAGCTCCAGTCCCTGGCGCGAATTGATGCCGAACTGGGCGTTGGCGCCCGACAGCGGCAGGATCACGCCGACGTTGATTTCCGCCGGCGCGGCCAGTGCGCGGCCGGGCAAGCTGGCGGCCAGCGCGGCCGCGCCCAATCCAGCGACGAATTCCCTGCGCCCGCGGCGCATGGCCTGTTGGGGTTTTGTCATGTCTGTCTCCTGGCTTTTTTCGGGTGTGGCGCAAGGCTGCCGGCCCGGCGCTCTGCGGCACATTATTCTGCTCAAATCTTAAGCAGTCAAGAAGATTGTCTGACAATCTGACTATTGACGATTGCGGGAAAGTTGCCGGACAATCAGACAAAATGGACCAGGCGGACGCCTGCTCCGCAACCCCTCACCCCATCACGCAAGAGGAACTCATGGCAGACACCAAATCCGAAACCCAGGCCCTGTTCGACCAAGGCCTGAACCTGCGCCGCGAAGTGCTGGGCACCGAATACGTGGACGGCTCGCTGGCCCGCGCCAATGAATTCATGATGGCCTTCCAGCACATCACCACCGAGTGGTGCTGGGGCTACACCTGGGGCCGCCCGGGGCTGGAGAAGAAGACGCGCAGCATGCTTAACCTGGCCATGCTCACGGCACTGAACCGTCCCGCCGAGATCAAGTTGCACGTCAAGGGCGCGTTGAACAACGGCGTGACGGTCGAGGAGATCAAGGAAATCCTGCTGCAGGCCACGGTCTACTGCGGCATTCCGGCGGGGCTGGATGCATTCAAGGTCGCCAACCAGGTGCTGGAAGAAGAGGGCGCCTTCAAGGAGTCCAAGGCATGAGCGCCGCGCAGGAGCGCGTGGGCCTGATCGGCATCGGCAGCATGGGCTGGCCCATGGCGGCCCGTCTGGTACAGGCCGGCTTTGCCGTCACGGTGTTCGACGCCGTGCCGGGCCAGGCGGACAAGTTCGCCCAGGAAGTGGGCGGCCAGGCCGCCGCCACCTGCGCGGAATTGGCGGCTCAGTCCGACATCGTCTTCACCATGCTGCCCACCAGCGCGATCGTCGAGCAGGTGCTCAACGGCCAACAAGGCGTGCTGGCGGGCCTGCGCCCGGGCAGCGTGGTGGTCGACATGAGTTCCGGCGTGCCGGCGCATACGCAGCGCCTGGCGCAGGCCGTTGCCGCCGCCGGCGGCGTCATGGTCGACGCCCCGGTGTCCGGCGGCGTGCCGCGCGCACGTACGGGTGAGCTGGCCATCATGTACGGCGGACCCGCCGCGACGCTGGAGCGGGTGCGCCCGGCCCTGTCCAGCATGGGCACGACGATTACGCCGGTGGGCGAGGTCGGCAGCGCCCACGCCATGAAGGCCTTGAACAACCTGGTGTCGGCCGGCGGCTTCCTGATCGGGGTGGAGGCGATGCTGATCGGCCAGCAGTTCGGCCTGGATCCGAACGTGATCGTCGACGTGCTCAACGCGTCGACCGGCATGAACAATTCGACCCAGAAGAAGTTCAAGCAATTCGTGCTGTCGCGCCAGTTCAACTCGGGATTCGGCCTGGACCTGATGGTCAAGGACCTGGGCATCGCGCTGGGCATCGCGACCGATACCGGCACGCCCACGCCGTTCGCCTCGCTGTGCCGCGAACTGTGGGCCTCGGCCGGCAAGACGCTGGGCAAGGGCCAGGACCATACCGCCGTTGCGCGCCTGTCCGAACAGCTCGCAGGCGTGGAGCTGGGCGCCAAGCCCAAAGGCTGAGCAAGCCGCGGCCGGGCTGTCGCCCGCGCCGCTTCCCTTCCAACGTAGCGCAAGAATCCGCCGGCACAAGGCGGAGGGCCGGCTGTTGCCGGCAACCATGAAAACCGAGGAGCAAAACCATGAGGAAGACCATACTGGCGTCTGCTGGCGCCTGCCTGTTTGCATTCAGCGCCCTGGCGGGGGCGCAGGGCTATCCCGCGCGCGCCATTTCGATGGTGGTGCCTTATGCGCCCGGCGGGTCCACGGACGGCCTGGCCCGCATCGTGGCGCAAGCCATGGGCGAGAATCTGGGGCAACCCGTCGTGGTGGAAAACCAGGGCGGCGGCGGCACGATGATCGGCAACCAGCGCGTGGCGCGCGCGGCGCCGGACGGCTACACCATCACCTTCGGCAATATGGGATCGCTGGCGATCGCACCGTCGCTCTATCCCGCAAGCAAGTTCGATCCGCGCCGCGACATGACCGCGATCGGACTGGTGGCGACCGTGCCGATGGTGCTTTCCGTCAGCAAGGCCAGCGGCATCACCAAGCTGTCCGATTTCGTCGAACGCCTGCGCAAGCAAGGCAAGGACGTGAACTTCGGCAACGCCGGCTCGGGTTCCACCAGCCATATCGCGGCGGCCTATTTCCTGCACGTCACCGGGACCCAGGGCATGCAGATTCCGTATCGGGGCGCGGGGCCGGCGATCAGCGACCTGATGGCGGGCACCGTGGAAGCCGTGATCGACCAGACGGTCACCATGATTCCCATCCATGAAGGCAAGCGCGTCACGGCGCTGGCCGTGGCCAGCCCGAGCCGGCTGCCGCAGATCCCCGATGTGCCTACGTTCGCGGAAGGCGGCGTGCCGCAATTCAATATGAGCGTCTGGAATGGCATTGCCGCGCCGGCGGGCACGCCGCCGGCGGTGGTGGCGCGGCTGGAGGAGGCGCTGGCGGCGGCGCTGAAGAGCCCGAATGTACGCGAGTCGCTCGACAAGCTGGCGGCGCAGGCGCCGGGGACGCAGGAGCAGGGCTCCGCGGCCTTCCAGGCCTTGATCGCGCGCGACGTGCCGCGTTTCGCCGAACTGATCCGGGATGCCGGGATAACGGTGAACTGAGGCTGGCCGGGCAGGGATCGCGGATTCCTGCCCGGGACTTACCCTGGGTGTCTTTTTTTGCCAAAATTTGTATGATGACCTTATGAATTCTGAAGAATCCCGCATTCGCGAAGAGATCTGCGCCGTCGGCGCCAGTCTTTACAACCGCGGCTATACCGTGGGCGCCGCCGGCAACATCAGCGCGCGCCTGGACGACGGCTGGCTGATCACGCCGACCGACGCCTGCCTCGGACGGCTGGATCCCGCCGAACTGTCCAAGGTCGATGCGGCGGGCAGGCACGTGTCGGGCAGCAAGCCGTCCAAGACGCTGGAGCTGCATCGCGGCATCTACCAGGCCAGTCCCGGCGCCCGCGGCATCGTACACACGCATTCCACGCATCTGGTGGCGCTGACGTTGGCGGGCGTCTGGCGGCCCGATGAAGTGCTGCCGCCCATCACGCCCTATCAGGTCATGAAGGTCGGCCGGATTCCGCTGATCCCCTATCGCCGTCCCGGCGATCCGCAAGCCGCGGCCGAGGTCGCCGCGGTGGCCGGCGAGGTGCGGGGGGCGCTGTTCGAGCGCCTGGGGCCGGTGGTATGGGAACGCTCCGTGGCGCATGCCTCCTACGCGCTGGAAGAACTGGAAGAAACCGCCCGCCTGTGGCTGATGAGCAATCCCCGGCCGGCGCCATTGAGCGCCGCGGCCATCGATGAACTGCGGGTCGTGTTCGGCGCGCGCTACTGAATCAAGGAACCGCGATGCCGCGCCTGGCCGCCAATCTCAGCATGATGTACACCGAGCATCCCTTCCTGGACCGCTTTGCTGCGGCTGCGAGGGACGGGTTCGCGGGTGTGGAGTTCCTGTTTCCCTACGAGTATCCGGCGGCCGAGCTCCAGGCGCGGCTGCAGGAGCAGGGGCTGACCCAGGCGCTGTTCAACGCGCCGCCCGGCGATTGGGCCGCAGGCGAGCGCGGCACCGCCTCGCTGCCGGGCCGCGCCAGCGAGTTCCGGCGCGGGGTCGACCTGGCCTTGGAATATGCCGCCGTGCTGGGCAACCGCAAGCTGCATCTCATGGCCGGGCTGATACAGCACGGGCAGGACCGCGCAGCGCATCGCGCGGTCTATCTGGAGAACCTCGCCTGGGCCGCGCGCGCCGCGGCATCCGCCGGCGTGACGGTGGTCATAGAGCCGATCAACACGCGCGACATTCCGGGCTTTTTCCTCAACCGTCAGGACGAGGCCCAGGCCATATGCGCCGAGGTCGGCGCCGATAACCTGAAGGTGCAGTTCGACATCTATCACTGCCAGATCGTGGAAGGCGATATCGCGGTCAAGCTCAAGCGGGACATGGCGGGCATTGGCCACATCCAGATCGCGGGCGTGCCGGACCGCCACGAGCCGGACCTGGGCGAGCTGAACTATCCCTATCTGTTCGAACAGATCGATGCGCTGGGCTATGCCGGCTGGATCGGCTGCGAATACCGGCCCCGGGCCGGCACCTCCGCCGGGCTGGGCTGGGCCCGGTCCTATCTGACCCACACGGGGCATACCGCGATATGAAGATACTCATCACCGGCGGCGCCGGATTCCTGGGGCAGCGCCTGGCCCGCAAGCTGCTGGAGCGCGGCACGCTGGCATTGGATGGCGGCAAGCCTGAAGCCATCACGCGGATCGACCTGCTGGACGTGGTGCTGGCTCCGGGGCCGGACGATCCGCGCATCCATGCGCAGGTCGGCGATATCGCCGATCCCGCAGTGTTGCGGCAGGCCATCGACACCGAGACTCGCGCCATCTTCCATCTGGCGGCCATCGTCAGCGGGCAGGCGGAGGCCGATTTCGATCTGGGCATGCGCATCAACCTGGACGCATCGCGCGCGCTGCTGGAGACCTGCCGCGCGCTGGGCCACAAGCCGCGGGTGATCTTCACCAGTTCGGTCGCGGTGTACGGCGGCGCGCTGCCCGACACCGTGCGCGACGATACCGCGCTCAATCCCCAATCGTCCTACGGCACGCAGAAGGCCATTGCCGAACTGCTGCTGGCGGACTACACGCGGCGCGGCTATGTGGACGGGCGCGTGCTGCGCCTGCCCACCATCAGCGTACGTCCGGGGCGGCCAAATGCGGCGGCTTCCTCGTTCGCCAGCGGCATCATCCGCGAACCCTTGAACGGCCTGGAGGCCGCCTGCCCGGTGAGCGCCGACACGCGCCTGTGGCTGCTGTCGCCGCGCGGCGCGATCCAGGCCCTGATCGCCGGCTGCGAACTGGAAGCGGCCGCCGTCGCGGACCGTGCGCCCATCAATCTGCCAGGGGTTTCGGTCACGGCAAGCGAGATGGTGCAGGCGCTGCGCCAGGTCGCGGGCGAGGAGGTCGCCGGCCGTGTCGGCTGGCAGCCTGACGAGCGCGTCGAGCGCATCGTGGGCAGCTGGCCTGGCCGCTGGGACACTGCTCGGGCCGAGCGCCTGGGCTTGCGCGGCGACGCCGATTTCGCGGACATCATCCGCGCCTACATGGCCGACGACCTGCCGCGCTGAGCGCAGGCTGCTCTCCATTCCTACCGTAGCCGGGACCGCCAACGATATGAGCAATCCTCAACCCCCCTCCCGCCGCGTCGGCGTCATCGGCCTCGGCGCCATGGGCGCGGGCATCGCGCAAAGCCTGCGCCGGGCCGGCCACGACGTGCACGTGTTCGACGTCCGCCAGGAAGCTTGCGCGGCATTCGCGGCGCAGGGCGGCGTGGCCTGCGCCACCCTGGCCGACATGGCGGCCGCCTGCGACATCGTCATCAGTGTGGTCGTCAATGCCCAGCAGACCGAGGAGGTGCTGTACGGGGACGGCGGCCTGGCCGCCGCGCTGCGCCCGGGGGCGGTGTTCGTGATGTGTTCCACCGTGGATCCCAACTGGTCCATCGCGCTGGAGGCGCGGCTCGAAACGCAGGGAATCCTGTACTTGGATGCGCCCATCTCGGGCGGCGCCGCGCGCGCGGCCTCCGGCGAGATGACCATGATGACTGCGGGCCGCGCGGCGGCTTACGCCGCCTGCGGCGCGGTGCTGGAATCCATGGCCGGCAAGGTCTACCGCCTGGGCGATCGCGCCGGAGCGGGCAGCAAGGTCAAGATCATCAACCAGCTGCTGGCGGGCGTGCACATCGCCGCTGCGGCGGAAGCCATGGCGCTGGGCCTGCGCGAGGGCGTGGACGCGGACGCCCTGTATGAAGTGATCACGCACAGCGCGGGCAACAGCTGGATGTTCGAGAACCGCATGGCCCATGTGCTGGCGGGCGACTATACGCCGCTGTCCGCGGTCGACATCTTCGTCAAGGACCTGGGACTGGTGCTGGACACCGCCCGGCATACCCGCTTTCCCTTGCCGCTGGCTTCCACCGCGCATCAGATGTTCATGCAGGCCTCCAGCGCCGGCCACGGCCGCGAGGACGACAGCGCGGTCATCAAGATATTCCCGGGCATCGCCTTGCCGGAGGCTGAATGAGCATCAAACTGGGCTGCATCGCCGATGACTTCACCGGCGCCACCGATCTGGCCAACAACCTCGTGCGCGCCGGCATGCGCACGGTGCAGACCATAGGCGTTCCTGGCGAACCCCTGCGCGGCGAGGCGGATGCGGTGGTGGTCGCGCTCAAGACCCGCACGCTGCCCGCGGCCGAGGCCGTGGCGCAGTCGCTGGCGGCGCTGGACTGGTTGCTGGCGCAGGGCGCGGAACAGATCTACTTCAAGTATTGCTCCACCTTCGACAGCACGCCCGAGGGCAACATCGGACCGGTCGCGGATGCGCTGATGACGCGGCTGGGCACGGATTTCACCATCGCCACGCCGGCCTTTCCGGACAATAAGCGCACGGTGTTCAAGGGCTATCTGTTCGCGGGCGACGTGCTGCTGAACGAATCGGGCATGCAGCACCATCCGCTGACACCCATGACCGATCCCAATCTGGTGCGCGTGTTGTCCGCGCAGACTTCGCGCCGCGTCGGGCTGATCGACTACAGCGTCGTGGCGCGCGGTAGCGAGGCCATCCGCGCCCGCATCCGGGAGTTGCGGGCGCAGGGGGTGGAGATCGCGATCGTGGATGCCGTGTCCAATGCCGACCTGCTGGCTTTGGGACCCGCGCTTGCCGGCATGCCGCTGGTGACGGCGGGTTCGGGCGTGGCGATCGGACTGCCCGGAAACTGGGGCTTGACGGCGACGTCCGCAGACGCGCGGCAACCGCGCGCGCCCGGTTTGCAGGCAGTGGTCGCGGGTAGTTGCTCGGCGGCGACCAATGGCCAGGTGGCCGCGTTCATGGAAAGCGGCCGGCCGGCGCTGGCGCTGGATCCGTTGCGGCTGGCGGCGGGCCACGACGCCGTGGGAGAGGCGCTGGCCTGGGCCGATGCGCGCATGCATGACGGCCCGGTGCTGATCTACTCCACCGCTCAGCCCGGGCAGGTGCGGCAGGCGCAGAGCGAACTTGGCGCCGCCCGCGTGGGCGCCATGATCGAGGACGCCATTGCGCGTATCGCGGCGGGCCTGGTCGAACGCGGCGTGCGGCAACTGATCGTGGCGGGCGGCGAGACCTCGGGGGCGGTGGTGCAGGCCTTGGGATTGCAGCAGGTCGTCATTGGCGAGCAGATCGATCCCGGCGTGCCCTGGTGTTCCGGCCATGCGCCCGCGGCGCAAGGCGACATCAGCATCGCGCTGAAATCAGGCAATTTCGGCACGCGGGATTTCTTCATCAAGGCATTCGGCTAGGCGCCGGCCGCAGCGCGCGCGCCGCGGCTTTCCCGCCTAGCGGTGCGCCTGGCTCAAGCGCTTGGCCGCGTTCACCATATGGATGCGTGCGGCCTCGCGCGCGCCGTCCACGTCCTTGCTGCGTATGGCTTCGACGATGGCGACGTGTTCCTGCAGCACGTCGCGCATCAGGCTGGCGTGGCGGGCCTCGTTGGCGCGCGTGACGCGTGTGGCCGCTTCCAGGAACTGGCTGACGAAGGCCAGGGTCGTCAGGAAATAGGGATTGCCGGTGGCGCGGGCGATGCTGCGATGGAAGGCCACGTCTTCCTGCACGCCGTCGCCGCCGTTTTCCACCGCCTGCGAAATGGCGGCCAGCGCGGCGTCGATCTCCGCCATGTCCTGCTTCTTGCGCACTGCCGCGGCTTGCGCGGCGATCTCGGTTTCCAGCGCGCGGCGCAGGTCCACGATATGCAGCACGGCGTCCAGCGAGGACAGGTCGGCCGCATCGATGCGCAGGGCGCGGTTGCCGGCGTGGCCGGTGACGTATACGCCGCTGCCTTGCCGCGCTTCGACGATACCGTCCTGCCGCAGCCGCGAAACCGCTTCGCGGATGACCGTGCGGCTGACGCCGAATTGTTCGGCCAACGCGGTCTCCGTGGGCAATTTTTCCCCGGGCGGCACGCGACCCTCGTCAATCTCGGCGAGCAGGCGCTTGGCGACCGTGTCGGTCAGCGTGGGAGGAGTCGGGAGTCGGGGGAACACCATCGCCCTATGATACGCGCGCCCGCGCCGGCCCGGCCATGAGCCGCGGCGGCCGATTCACGGCGTCCCCGAGCTTGCGCCATTTTCGAAATGTTATATCATTCGCCAATTATTTGGTACGTTATAACATTTGAAAGAGGGCGATGATGAATGGCAAGAAACTGGGGTGGCAGAGGGAACGCGGCGGCAGGGTTGCCCTGCGGGCGGGGCGCCGGGGCGCGCTGAAACCTCTGGTCTGCGCGTTGATGCTGGCCGCGCCCGCCGCGCAGGCCGACGAAGCTGCGGAAGCCGCCGCGGAACGTTCGGCCGCCAGGACCCTGGCGCCGATCACGGTTTCCGCCAACCCGCTGGGGTTGGACCTGAACAGCACCACCTTGCCGGCTTCGGTGCTGGAAGGCGACGCGCTGATCGAACAGCGCAACGGCACCCTGGGCGACACGCTGAAGAATCTGCCCGGCGTTAACAGCGACACCTTCGGCGGCGGCGCCAGCCGCCCCGTGATCCGCGGCCAGACCGCGCCGCGCGTGAAGGTGCTGTCCGACGGTTCCGAGGTCATGGACGCGTCCAGCATTTCTCCCGACCACGCCGTGACCGTGGAGCCGCTGCTGGCCGAACGCATCGAAGTGCTGCGCGGTCCGGCTACGCTGCTGTATGGCGGCGGCGCGATCGGCGGCGTGGTCAATGTGGTGGACAAGAAGATCCCGACGGCGGTGCCGGAGAAGGGCATCGAGGCCGAGGCCGAACTGCGCGGCGCCACGGGCACCAAGGAACGTGCGGGCGCGGTCGGCATTACCGCGGGCGAGGGGCAGTTCGCCGTGCGCGTGGAGGGCCTGAAGCGCCGCACCAGCGACTACGACGTGCCCGACTGGCCGGGCGGCAAGCTGGAGGGCTCGTACAGCGAGTCGACGCAGGGCACGGTGGGCATGTCCTGGATTACGCCGCGCGGCTACGTCGGCCTGGCGTTCACGCATCTGGAAAGCAAGTACGGCCTGCCCGGACACAACCACGAATACGAAGGGTGCCACCCGCATGGCACGCACCTGCATTGCGGCGGCCATGATCATGGCCACGACGAAGACGGCCACGATCACGACCACGAGCACGAACACGGCGGCGTGCCTTACGTGAAGCTGCGCAGCAACCGCCTCGATCTGCGCGCCGAGTACCAGGATCCGTTCGCTGGCTTCGAGAAAATCCGCGTGCGTGGCGGCCTGACCGACTACCAGCATGACGAAATCGAAGGCGGCGAGGTGGGTACCCGCTTCAAGAACAAGGGCTACGACCTGCGCGTGGAAATGCAGCACAAGCCCATCGCAGGCTGGCGCGGGGTGGTGGGCGTGCAGAATGCCTACAGCGATTTCCGCGCCGATGGCGAAGAGGCCTTCCTGCCGCGCAGCAAGACGCGCTCTTACGGCCTGTTCGTGCTGGAGGAGTACCAACTGAACGACTGGCGCTTCGAGCTGGGCGCGCGGCAGGACTGGCAGCGCATCTCGCCCACGGGCGGCGCGCAACGCAGCAGCCTGTCCGGTACGTCATTGTCGGCCGCGGCCATCTGGGACTTCGCGCCGCAGTATTCCGTGGCCCTGTCGTTGTCGCGCTCGCAGCGCCTGCCCACCGCGCAGGAACTGTATGCGGACGGCGTGCACCTGGCCACCAACACCTACGAACTGGGCAATCCGGACCTGGGCCGCGAGACATCGCACAACATCGACCTGACCCTGCGCAAGCATTCCGGCGACACGACGTTCTCGGCCAGCGTGTTCCATAACCGGGTGAAGAACTACATCTACGCCAACACGCTGGACCGCTACGAGGACTTCCGCCTGATCGAGTACACCCAGCGCGACGCGGAGTTCACGGGCGTGGAAGGCGAACTGCGCCATCAGTTCACCCCGGTGTTCTCGGCCGCGGTGTTCGGCGACTATGTGCGCGGCAAACTGACGGGTGGCGACGGCAATCTGCCGCGCATCCCGGCAGCGCGCGCCGGCGTGCGCGCCGATATGAAGTGGCAGCAGTGGTCGGGCGGCGTCGAATACGCGCGCGTGTTTGCGCAGAAGGATATCGCCGCCTACGAGGAAAGCACGCCTGGCTACAACATGGTCAATGCGGTGGTGGCCTATCGCGGCCAGTATGGCGCCACGGGCTATGAGGTCTACCTGCGCGGCACCAACCTGCTGAACAAGCTGGCGTACAACCATGCCTCCTTCATTTCGACGGTGGCGCCGCTGCCCGGGCGCAGTGTGCTGCTGGGCGTGCGCATGACGTACTGAGGCTCGGAAACACACAGCAGCAGCGGAGACGGCAACCCCGTCTCCGTTTTTTTTTGCACGCGCGCCGATGCAGGGACCGGTTCCACGGCGTCCGCTCAGGGCTGGCGCTTGCTCAGATGGTTTACGAAGAGCTTGGCGGCGGTCGGCAGGGCGTCGAAGGAGCGCACACAGATCTGGATCTGCCGTCGTGCCCAGGGTTCGGTCAGGGGAATGATGCGGATGTCGAACATGGCCGAGTAGCGGCGCGCGATGTCCAGCGGCAGCACGCCTATGCCCAGCCCAGAGTTCACCATGAAGCACAGCGCGTCGAAGCCAGTGACCTGCACCTTGAGCTGGATGTTGCGCTTTTCATCGCTGGCGGCGTTGGAGAGGATGCGGTTGATGGCGCTGCCGCGGTGCAGCCCCACGAAGTCGTATTCCAGCGCGTCGGCGAAACGAAAGCCAGGCCTGTCCTGCAGCGGGTGGTCAGCGGGCACCACCAGCGCCAGTGTGTCTTCGCGGTAGGGGTGGATCTCGACGTCGTGGTCCGGCGCGGTGCCCGAAAAGATGCCCACGTCCGCCGCGTTCTCGGCGACCGATTTGATGATGGTCGAGGTGATTTTTTCTTCCAGATCGACTTGCACGTTGGGGTAGTCGTTCAGGAAGAGCTTGATGTCCTGAGGCAGGAACTGGGTGATCGCGGAAATATTGGCGTGTACCCGGATGAAGCCCCGCAGGCCGCGCGAGTAGTCGCGCATGTGCACCGAGATTTCATCGAGTTCATGCAGCGCGCGCCGCGCCATGGTGGACAGCGCGACGCCGGCCGGCGTGGGGCGGATGCCCTTGTTGGTGCGGATGAGGAGCCGGATCTTGAGGTTCTCTTCCAGTTCGCTGATGCGCTTGCTGATGGCGGCCGCGGCGATGTGCTCGTGTTCGGCCGCCGCGGCGATGGTGCCTTGCTCGACCACGCTGATGAAGAGCTTGAGGGAGGTGGGGTCGAGACGCATGGCGGGGCGGGCGGGAAAGCGGACGAGAGGTTCCATTGTAGCCATGGCGGGCTTGTCATCGCGGATGGTGATGGCGGCATCGCTAATGACTGCTGTTGCGCAGGCGGGCGCCAGGGCTATCCTCCCCAAAAAATTTCGCACGGCCCAAGCGCGGACGGTGCGGAGCATGATGGATGGAGCGCGAGACAAATGAATCTGCAGAATAGCCAGCTGCTGCGGCAGCAGGCCTACATCGGCGGCGCCTGGTGCGACGCCGACAACGGCGCCACCATCACGGTGCGCAATCCCTTTGACGCCAGCATACTGGGCACGGTGCCCAATCTGGGCCAGGCCGAGACGGCCCGCGCCATCGCGGCCGCCGATGACGCCCTGCCGGCCTGGCGGGCCAGGACGGGCAAGGAGCGCGGTGCCATCCTGCGCAAATGGCATGCCCTGATCGAGGCGCATGCCGACGACCTGGCGCTGCTGCTGACGCTGGAGCAGGGCAAGCCGCTGGCCGAGGCCCGCGGCGAACTGAATTACGCCTTGTCCTTCGTCGAATGGTTCGCGGAAGAGGCCAAGCGCGTCTACGGCGACGTGCTGCCCCACACGCGAGGCGACCAGCGCATGCTGGCCATCCGCCAGCCCGTGGGCGTATGCGCGGCCATCATCGCCTGGAACTTTCCGTCGGCCCTGGTCACGCGCAAGGTCAGCCCGGCGCTGGCCGCCGGCTGCACGGTGGTGCTCAAGCCGTCCGAACTGACGCCGTTCACCGCGCTGGCGCTGGCCTGGCTGGGCGAGCAGGCCGGCATACCGGCCGGCGTGCTCAACGTGGTCATTGGAGACCCCGCGCCAATCGGCACGGAACTGACGCAGAACCCCACGGTGCGCAAGCTGACCTTCACCGGGTCCACCCAGACGGGTCGGCTGCTGATGCAGCAGAGCGCCTCCAACATCAAGAAGCTGTCGCTGGAACTGGGCGGCAACGCGCCCTTCATCGTGTTCGAGGATGCCGACCTGGACGAGGCCGTGCAAGGCCTGGTCCTTTCCAAGTTCCGTAACGCGGGCCAGACCTGCGTCTGCGCCAACCGCGTCTATGTCCACGCCAGGGTCGCCGACGCCTTCAATGACAAGCTGCTGGCGGAAATGCGCCGCATGAAGGTGGGCGGCGGGCTGGAAGAGGGGGTTACCCAAGGGCCGCTGATCGACCAGCGCGCCGTGGACAAGGTGGCCCGCCTGGTGGACGACGCCACGGCGCGCGGCGCACACCTCTTGGCAGGCGGCAAGCTGCGCGAGCCCGGCTCGCTGCTGTATGAGCCGACCCTGCTGGCCGGCATCACGGATGCCATGGAACTGGCGCACGAAGAGATCTTCGGCCCGGTGGTGGGTATCAGCACCTTCGAGTCCGAAGCCGCCGTGCTGGCGCGGGCCAACGATAGCGCCTCGGGCCTGGCCGCCTATTTCTACACCGCCAACCTGGAACGGGTCTGGCGCATGATGGAAGGGCTGGAGTACGGCATCGTCGGCGTGAACACCGGTGCCGTGTCCAACGAGGTCGGGCCCTTTGGCGGCATCAAGGAGTCGGGCGTGGGCCGCGAGGGCTCCAAGTACGGCATCGAAGAGTTCCTGGAAATCAAGTACGTCTGCCTTGCCGGCAAGTCGTTCAACGCGATTCCCTGACGCCCGCGGATTCCAGACATGAGCCAAGCACAGCAGCCCTCCCTCCGCGACGCGGATCAGTTCGATTATGTGATCGTGGGATCCGGCGCGGCCGGTTCCATCCTGGCCAACCGCCTGAGCGCGGACGGCTCGACGGTCTGCGTGCTGGAGGCCGGCCCGCCGGACCGCAGTCCCTACCTGCACATACCCGCAGGCTTCATCAAGGCGGTATTCAACAAGAGGTACGCCTGGCAGTTCTCCAGCGAAGGTACGGCGCAGACCAACGGACGGCGCGTGCCGATTCCGCAGGGCCGAACCCTGGGCGGGTCGACTTCCATCAACGGCCTGGTCTACAACCGCGGCCAGGCGGCCGACTTCGACCACTGGGCCGCGCTGGGCAACAGCGGCTGGTCCTACGACGAAGTGCTGCCGTACTTCAAGTCCATGGAACGGCGCGTGGGCGGCGACGACCGCTACCGCGGCCGCAAGGGCGAGCTGCCGGTCACGGACATAGACTGGATCCATCCGCTTTGCGAGGCCTTCATTGCCGGCGCGGTGGAACAGGGCATCCCGCGCAACCCCGATTACAACGGCGCGGATCAGGCCGGCGTGGGCTACTTCCAGCGCACCATCGACCGCGGTTGGCGCATGAGCACGGCCAAATGCTTCCTCAAGCCGGCCATGGGCCGCAAGAACCTGGAAGTGCGTACCTACGCGCAGGCGACGCGCATCCTGTTCGATGGCGGCAAAGCTGCCGGCGTGGCCTATTGCCACCCGGCGCATCCTTCGCAGGTCCGCGCGGTGCGTGCTCGTCGGGAAGTGATCGTGTCCTGCGGCGCGATCAACACGCCCAAGCTGCTGCAGCTGTCGGGCCTGGGGCCGGCGGACCTGCTGCGCCAGCACAATATCGACGTGGTGTGCGACCTGCCGGGCGTGGGCGAGAACCTGAGTGACCATTATTCGGTGCGGGTCGTGGCGCGCGTGAAGAACAGCCAGACCATGAACCAGCTGGTCAAGGGTCTGAGCCTGGCCGGCCAGATCAGCCGCTGGATGATGAAGCGTCCCAGCATCATGGCCCTGAGTCCGTCGCTGCTGCATTACTTCTGGAAGTCCACGCCTGACCTCGTCTTGCCCGACCTGCAGGGCGTGTTCACGCCGGCCAGCTACAAGGAAGGCTATGTGGGCATGCTGGATGACTTCCCCGGCATGACAGCGGGCGTCTGGCAGCACCGGCCCGAAAGCCGCGGCCAGGTGCGCATCCGTTCGGCGGACCCGCTGCAAGACCCCGTGATCCTGGCCAACTACCTGGAGAACGAGCGCGACCAGATGACGTTGGTGCGCGGTATCCGGCTGGCGCGCCAGCTGCTGCGTTCACAGGCTCTGGCGCCTTACTTCGACAGCGAGGTGCTGCCCGGCCCGCTGTGCGAATCCGATTCCGAATTGCTGGACTTCGCGCGCCGCTATGGCGTGTCGTCTTATCACGTCAACGGCACGGCCCGCATGGGCCAGGCCGATGACAAGTACGCGGTGGTCGATCCCCAGCTGCGGGTGCACGGCGTGGGCAATCTGCGCGTCATCGACTCCTCGGTGATGCCGGCCATGCCGTCGGCCAATATCTGCGCGGCCACCATGATGATCGGCAACAAGGCCGCCGACCTCATCAAACAATCCTGAATTGCCAATCAGCGGTCACCAGAGTGATCCAGAAGGAGACAAGATGTACTTCAAACATTTTCCCAAGACCATGAAATCCCTGCTGCTGGCGGCAGCGTTGGCGGGCGCCAGCGGCGCCGCGCTGGCCGATGACATCAAGATCGGCTTCAACAGCGACATGTCGGCCACCGGCTCGGCGGACTTCGGCATTTCGGCCCTGGCCGGCGCGCGCCAGGCGGCCGACGAACTGAACGCGGCCGGCGGTGTGCTGGGCAAGAAGATCGTCATCGTTGAGCGCGACGACGTGGGCGCGCCGCCCAAGGCCATCCAGAACACCAACGAACTGGTCGACAACGTCAAGGTCAACGCCATGCTGGGCGGGGTCAACTCCGGCAACATGCTGGCCTGGCTGCATCTGGTGCAGCAGAAGAAGATCCCGACGATCTCGCCCGTGGCCACTGCCACCGACATCACCGGCCGCTACGCCAAGTCGCCGCCCAACTACGTGTTCCGCGTGTCCATGCGCGATCGCGACCAGATCGCGTTGCTGGCGGCCTACGCCGCCCGCGCCAGCAAGAACGGCAAGGTCGCCATCATTGCCGACACCACCGGCTACGGCCAGCAAGGCGCCAAGGACGCGGTCGAGATCCTGGCCCTGCACAAGATCACGCCCGTGGCCAACGAGAAGTTCGGTCCCAAGGACACGGACATGTCGTCGCAGCTGAACAAGATCAAGAGTTCGGGCGCCGACACGCTGATCGTCTATGCGCTGGCGGATTCCAACGCGCACGTCATGCGCAGCCTGGAGAAGATCAGCTACTTCCCGACCACGCTGGCCTCCTGGGCCAACCTGAGCTCGCCGTTCCTGCGCATCGCCGGTCCCGAGCTGGCCAGCAAGATGATCTTCACGGCGTCGATCACCGAAGACTCCTCGTCCGAGTCCAAGGCGCTGTATGACACGTTGATGAAGCGCGACGGCCGCGTGCCGACCTACGTCATGGCCGCGCAGGCGTATGACTCCGTCAAGCTCATCGCTGCCGCCATGGAGCAGGCCAAGTCGACCGAAGGCGAAGCCGTGCAGGCCGCGCTGCAGAACCTGGCCCAGGCCAAGGGCGTCATCAAGACCTACGAGAAGCCGTTCACCGCGGAAAACCACGAAGCCCTGTCGGTGAAGGACTTCCGCCTGGTGCGCTGGATCGACGGCAAGGTGGTGTCGGTGGATGACGAATACACCCGCGCGATCAAGCCGGAAGACCTGAAGCTGTAAGACGGCGCGGCAACGAGAAAGATCTCTCCCCGGTGCGCCGCGGCGCGCCGGGGAGTCGTCAATAGGGGGGCATCCAGCATGCAAATACTACAAGCCATCTTGAGCGGGTTGGCCATGGGCAGCGTCTATGCCCTGGTCGCATTCGGGTTCAGCATCACGTACACCACGACCAAGACCTTCAACTTCGGACAGGGCGCGTTCCTGGCGCTGGCCGGCCTGATCGGCATCAGCGCCATCCTGCTGGTCAGCCAGGGCAAGCTGATCGGCTTTCCAAATCCGGAGGACGTGACCTGGGGCACGTTCCTGTTCGCCCTGCTGGCCGCCATGCTGGTCCTGAGCTTGCTGGGGTACGTGCTCTACATCACCGCCATCCGCCACTTCGTGGGCGAGGCGGGCCTGTCCTGGGTGATGAGCACCATCGGCTTTGGCATCATCATCCAGAACCTGGCGCTGCTGGTCTGGGGACCGGCGCCGATAGCAGTGGCTTCGCCGCTGGGCGAGGGCATCATCACGGTCCTGGGGACCGGCGTGCGGCCGCAGGAGATCCTGGTTTTCGGCACCACGCTGGCGCTGATGATCGTGTTCGATTGGGTCTTGCACAAGACCAAGATGGGCAAGGCAGTGCGCGCGGTGGCGTTCAGCAAGACCGCCGCGAGCTTGATGGGCATTAATGCCAACGCGGTGGCGATCGCCGTGTTCGCGATCAGTTCGGCGTTGGCCGCGATTGCCGGCGTGATGGTGGCGCCGATTGCGACCGCCTCGGTATTCGTGGGCACGCTGTTGTCGCTCAAGGCCTTTTCGGCCGCGATCCTGGGTGGGCTGGAGAATCCGCGCGGCTGCATTTTTGGCGGCTTTCTGATCGGGTTGCTGGAATCGCTGATCGGCCTCTGGTATTCGAACCTGCGCGAAATCGCCGTGTTCGCGCTGATCATCGTGGTGCTGTATTTCCGCCCGGCCGGCATCCTCGGCCGCGTGCACGCGGAGAAAGTATGAAGCTCTCCAAGATTCTCATTCCGCTGGTCATCGCGGCGCTTGCCATCGGCTACGCCTATTCGGGCCTGAATGACTTCTATCTGTTGATCCTGTTCAACATCGGGGTCTATTACATCGCTGCCACCGGTTTCAACATCCTGGTCGGCCAGACCGGCCAGAAATCGCTGGGCCATGCCGGCCTGTTCGGCGTGGGCGCCTATACGGTGGCGCTCCTGACCGTGAATTACCAGGTCGATCCCTGGCTGGCGCTGGGCTGCGCCGCGGTTGTGTCCGCGGTCTTCGGCGTGGTGATCGCCATCCCGGCGCTGAAGGTCAAGGGGCCGAGCCTGGCGATGGTGACCATCGCCTTCGGCCTGCTGATCGAGAAGATCGTGTCCGAATGGACCGACGTGTTCAAGGGCCAGGAAGGCTTCTACGGCATCACCGGCCTGACCTTCGGCGGCGCCACGCTGGACAGCCGCCAGTGGGTGGTGGTGGTCGTGGTGCTGGGCCTGGCGCTGCACGCCATGACCTCGCTGCTGTTGAACGGCCGTTTCGGCCGCGGCTTTGCCGCGGTGCGCACCTCTGAAATTGCGGCCGAGAGCGTGGGCATCAGCGTCTACCGCTTCAAGATCCTGGCCTTCGCCATCAGCGCCATCACCTGCGGCATCGCGGGCGGCCTGGTGGCGCAGCAGAACCAGTACATCAATTCGGACTTCGTCAATTTCAACTTGTCGGTGTTTTTCCTGGTGCTGGTGCTGTTCGGCGGCCGTACGCCGGCGGGCTCCTTCCTGGGCGCCGTGGTGCTGACGGTGATCGACGCCATGCTGGCGCGCTGGCCGGAAGTGCAGCATTTCGCCTACGGCCTGATCCTGCTGTTCGCGCTGTACGCCATGCCGGAAGGACTGGCTGGCCTGTTGGCCAAGGTGCTGCCCAAGCGCGGCGAGCGCGAGGCGCTGGCCGCCGAGGCGGGCGCGGCCGATTGGACGCCGGCGCCTCCTGCCGACCATGGCGGCGCGGCGTCCGGCTTCCTGGAGGTGAAGGACCTGTACAAGGCCTTCGGCGGCGTGGTGCCGACCAACAAGGTGTCGTTCTCGCTGGAGCGCGGTTCCGTCGTGTCGCTGATCGGTCCCAACGGCGCCGGCAAGACCACCACGCTGAACCTGCTGTCGGGCCTGGTGGCGCCGGACGCCGGCAGCATCCGCTTCAAGAACCGCCAGATGGTGGGCCTGTCGCCCAATGAGATTGCTGCGTCGGGCATCGGCCGCACGTTCCAGAACCTGAAGCTGTTCGACGGGCTGAGCGCCCTGCAGAACGTGATGGTGGGCTTCTATCGGGTGCAGCAATCCAGCTTCTTCTCCAACCTGCTGGGCCTGCCCGGCAGCCTGGCGGAAGAGCGGCGCATCCGCCGCCAGGCCTACGCCATCCTCAAGTTCTTCGAACTGGACCGCTACGCGGACGAGGCCGCCAACAGCCTGCCCTACGGCCTGCAACGCCGCCTGGAAATCGCCCGCGCGGTGGCGGCCATGCCGGACCTGTTGCTGCTGGACGAGCCTGCCGCCGGCCTGAATCCCGCGGAAACCGACCAGCTGACGGACCTGATCGTGAAGCTGAAGAACATGGGCCTGACCATCCTGTTGATCGAGCATCACATGGATCTGGTCATGGCGATTTCCGACCATATCGTGGTGCTGGATTACGGCGTGAAGATCGCCTCAGGCCTGCCGAACCACATCCAGGAGAATCCGAAAGTCATCGAAGCCTACCTGGGCGCGCCGGCATAGGAGACCGCAATGAGCCGTTTACTCGACATCAAGAACCTGGCGGTCAGCTATGGCGCCGTCAATGCCCTGAAGCAGGTGTCGCTGCATGTGGACACGAACGAGATCGTGACCATCATCGGCGGCAACGGCGCGGGCAAGAGCACCATGATGCGCGCGCTGTCGGGCATCGAGAAATCCACCGGCGACATTGCGTTCGCCGGGCAGGACTTGGGCGGAATCAGCGCGCACAAGCGCGTAGGGCTGGGTATCGCCCACGTGCCGGAAGGGCGCCAGGTGTTCCCCGACCAAACCGTCTACGACAACCTGATGCTGGGCGCGTTCCTGCGCAAGGAGCCGCCCGCTGAACTGGCCGCGCAGATCGAGCAGTGCTTTGCGATGTTCCCGCGGCTGAAAGAGCGCCGCGCGCAGTACGCGGGCACGCTTTCTGGCGGCGAACAGCAGATGCTGGCCATCTGCCGGGCCCTGATGAGCAAGCCGCGCATCCTGATGCTGGACGAGCCTTCGTTGGGACTGGCGCCGCTGATCGTGGCCGAGATCTTCAAGATCATCAAGTCGTTGAAAGAGCGCGGCATGACGATCCTGCTGGTCGAGCAGATGGCCAACCAGGCGTTGGCTATCTCCGACCGCGCATATGTCCTGGAAGTGGGCTCCATTGTGATGGAGGGCACGGGCCAGGAGTTGTTGGCCAGCGAGCGCGTGCGCGAGGCCTATCTGGGCAAACACAAGAGCTGACGAGGCAATCATGTCATCCAAACCATTGAGCGGTATCCGAGTGCTGGAGTTGGGCCAGCTGATCGCCGGACCGTTCGCCGCCAAGATGCTGGGCGAATTCGGCGCCGAGGTCATCAAGATCGAACCGCCCGGCAAGGGCGATCCGCTGCGCAACTGGCGCCTGATCCACGACGGCACTTCCGTCTGGTGGCAGGTGCAGTCGCGCAACAAGAAATCGGTCAGCCTGGACCTGCGCAAGCCCGAAGCGCAGGACCTGATCCGAGCCTTGGTCAAGGACATCGACGTGGTGGTCGAGAACTTCAAGCCCGGCACCATGGAAGGTTGGGGCCTGGGCTGGGAAGAACTGCGCGCCATCAACCCGCGGCTGGTGATGCTGCGCGTGTCCGGCTACGGTCAGACCGGTCCGTACCGCGATCTGCCCGGATTCGGCGCTATCGGCGAGGCCATGGGCGGACTGCGCCACCTGAGCGGCGAGCCCGACCGCACGCCGGTGCGCGTGGGCGTGTCCATCGGCGATTCGTTGTCAGCGTTGCACGGCGTCATCGGCATCCTGCTGGCGCTGCGCGCGCGCGACCAGAATGGCACGGGCCAGATGATCGACGTGGCGTTGTATGAATCCGTCTTCAACATGATGGAGAGCCTGCTGCCCGAGTATTCGGTATTCGGCGAGATCCGCCAGCCGGCCGGCAGCAGCCTGCCGGGCATCGCGCCCAGCAATGCTTACCGCTGCCAGGACAACAAGTACGTGCTGATTGCCGGCAATGGCGACAGCATCTTCAAGCGCCTGATGGGCGTGATCGGCCGGCCTGACCTGGCCGAAGCGCCGGAACTGGCAAACAACGCCGGACGCGTGAAGCACGTGGTCATGCTGGACGACGCGATTTCGCAATGGACCGGCCAGCATCCGCTGGACCTGGTGCTGGAGCGCCTGAATGACGGGCAGATTCCCGCGGGCAAGATCTATGACGTGGCCGACATCGCGGCCGACCCGCATTACCAGGCGCGCGGCATGATCCTGGACGGCGCGCTGCCCGACGGCACGCCCGTGCAGGTGCCGGGCATCGTGCCCAAGCTGTCGGAAACCCCGGGCGAAGTGCGCAGCCCGGCGCCCGCCCTGGGCCAGGACACCGACGAGGTGCTGGCCGGCCTGGGCATCGGCGAGACGCAGCGCCAGGACTGGCGCACGCGCGGCATCATCTGAGGATAGCGGCCATGAATATGACCAACCCCGAAACCACTGCCAGCCGCCCGCGGCTGTACATCCAGGAAGTCGCGCCGCGCGACGGCTTCCAGAACGAAAAGCAGTTCATCGAAACGCAGGACAAGATCGCCTGCATCAACCGGCTGTCCGCCAGCGGATTCGCCAAGATCGAAGCTACGTCATTTACGTCGCCCAAGGCCATTCCGGCCCTGCGCGACGCCGAGATCGTGATGCACGAGATCGAGCGCAATCCGGACGTCGTCTACACGGTGCTGGTGCCTAACGTGCGCGGCGCGCAGCGGGCGCTGGAGTGCAAGGTGGACGAGGTCAATCTGGTGATGTCGGTCAGCGAGACCCATAACCGCGCCAACTTGCGCATGACGCGGGAGCAGTCGTTCGAGCAATTGAGCGATGTGGTCAATGCGGTGCGCGGCAGCCGCGTCGCCATCAACGTGTCGCTGTCCACCGTGTTCGGTTGCCCCATGGAAGGCGACATCAATGCCTTCGAGGTGTTCGAACTGGTGGGGCGCTTCGCGGCGTTAGGCGTGGACGGGGTGACGCTGTGCGATACCACCGGCATGGCCTTTCCCACGCAGGTCGGCAAGATCGGGCGCGAGGTTCGCAAGCTGTTCCCGGGATTGATCACCACCATGCACTTCCACAATACGCGCGGCATGGCGCTGGCCAATACGCTGATGGCCATCGAGGCGGGCATCAACCGCTTCGACGCGTCGCTGGGCGGGTTGGGCGGCTGCCCCTACGCGCCTGGCGCCAGCGGCAACGTCTGCACTGAAGAACTGGTGCACATGCTGGAACTGATGGGCTATGACACCGGCGTGGACCTGGACGCCATACTTGGCGTATCGGCGACCTTGCCCGCGCTGGTGGGACACGACATTCCCAGCCAGCTGCTCAAGGCGGGACCGCGGCTGACCCTGCACCCGGCGCCGGACTTCGGCGCCTAGCGCCGCGGCGATGGCGGGGCGGGCGGTTGTGCTAATTTCCATGCATGCCGCCCGGTCCGGAGCCTCCGCCATGTTGAAGTTCGCCGCCAATCTTTCGATGATGTACACGGAACACGCGTTCCTGGACCGCTACGCGGCCGCCGCGGCGGACGGGTACGCCGGCGTGGAATGCATGTTTCCCTACGAGGCCCCGGCTGCCTTCGTGCGCGAGCGCATGGACGCGGCGGGCGTGACGCAGGTGCTCTTCAACGCGCCGCCTGGCGTGGCCGCTCGCGGCGATCGTGGACTGGCCGCGCAGCCGGGCCGGCAGGCGGAATTCCAGGCGGGCATTGAACAGGCGCTGTCCTACGCCACGGCGCTGGCCTGTCCGAATCTCCATGTGATGGCGGGGCTGGTCCAGCCCGGCGCGTCGCGCGAGGCCATGCTGGACTGCTATCGCGAGAACCTGGACTGGGCCGCGCGCCAGGCGCGTTCGGCCGGGGTCACCGTGCTGATCGAACCCATCAATACCCGCGACATACCCGGCTATTTCCTGAACCGCCAGGACGAGGCGCATGCCGTGGTGCAGACGGTCAATGCGTCCAACCTGAAAGTGCAGATGGATCTCTACCACTGCCAGATCGTCGAGGGCGACGTCACCATGAAGCTGCGCGAATACCTGCCTACCGGGCGGGTCGGCCATCTGCAGATTGCCGGCGTGCCGCTGCGCCAGGAGCCCGACCGCGGCGAACTGGACTATGGCTGGGTGTTCAACGTGCTGCGCGAACTGGAATACGGCGGCTGGATAGGCTGCGAGTATCGGCCGGCCGCCGGCACGTCGGCGGGCCTGCGCTGGCTTGCCGCCGCGCGCACCTGACCCGTGCCGCATCCACGGACTCCGGGTTTCTCCCGTGGTGTGTACCTGCGTGCCGGGCCCGATAATAAATCATTAATATGTTAAATAAATAAGCAGGCGAGGAGAGCGCGTCATGTTCAAAGGCACACTGCATCGCGCCTTGCTGGCCGCGGTGCTGGCAGGGGCTGCGATCGTCCCGGGCCAGGCTGCGGCGGCAGGGTTTCCCGATCATCCGATCCGCTGGCTGGTGCCGTTCAGCGCGGGCGGGGGCAGCGACATCGCCACCCGCATCGTCGCCAAGCATGTGGGTGACGCGCTGGGACAGCCGGTGGTGGTGGAAAATCGTCCGGGCGCGGCCACCATCGTTGCCGCGCAGGAAACCGCCCGCGCGGCGCCTGATGGCTACACCCTGCTGACGGCCGGCATGAGCACGCTGGCGCTGAACCCCTGGCTGTACCAGAAGCTGCCCTACGATCCGGGGAAGGACCTGACCCCGGTTTCCACGCTGGTGTCGCTGCCCATTGTGCTGGTGGTGTCGCCCGATTCCCGGATGCATACGCTGGCCGACGTGAAGGCTTACCTCAAGCGCGATCAGCCGGGCAGCTATGCGTCCCTGGGCGTGGGCAGCCCCCATCACCTGGCCATGGAGCTCTTCCTGGATACCGTCCAGGGCCGCGCCACGGCCATTCCCTACAAGGGCACGCCGCCCGCCCTGCAGGACGTGGCTTCCGGCGTGGTGCCGATGATGATGGCCGACCTGGCCGCCGCCCGGCCCTTGATCCAGGCGGGCAAGCTGCGCGCCATTGCGGTGCCGGCGGCGCAGCGTTCCGGGCAATTGCCGCAGGTGCCGACCTTTGCCGAGGCGGGTGGTCCGGCGTTCGAGGCGGCCGCCTGGCAGGGCGTGGTGGCACCCGCTGGCACGCCAGCGCCAGTGGTGGAGAAGCTCAGCCTGGCCATCGCGCAGGCCTTGCGTTCGCCGGAGGTGGCCGAGCAGTTGAAGCTGCAGGGCATGGAACCCACGGGCAGCACGCCGCAGGCCTTCGCGGACTATGCGCGCAAGGAATACGAGCGCTGGGGGGCGGTGATCCGGAGCAAGAACATTTCCGCCAACTGACGGCGGCCGGTAACAGCCGCCGCAAGGTGTAACCGGCGCGCGCGCGCAGGCGGCGCGGGCGTACGATAAACATACGTACATCCTGCCCGGCAGCCCGGGCAAGGAGCACATCATGTCTCTGATCGTAGCAGCCCGGTTCGAGGGTTTCGAAGCGGCGAACGCCGCGGCCGAGCGCCTGTCCGCCAGCGGTTTTCCCGACTGGGACATCAATACGTTTTACGTCAATCCGGCCGGCGAGCATGGCCGCTACCCCTTGGGCGGCGACCGCCGCTCCGACCCGGACTCGGGACGCGCCGACATCGGCGCATTTCTGGGCGCGGGCGGGGTGGGCGCAGGTTTTGCGGTGTTTGGCGGGTTCGTGATGTCCGAGATCAGCGATTCCACGCCGCTGATCCTGGCCGCGGCCGGCGTCGGCGCCTATCTGGGATCGCTCTTTGGCGCCCTTTGGGTGACGGGCCACGGCAGCACCCAGCATGGCCATTTCAATCCCGATTCCCATGCCGAGATCCGGCAGGCCGGCGTGATGGTCGCGGTACGCACGCGGCCGCAGCGCGAAATGCTGGCATGCCGCGTCCTGCGCGATGCCGGCGGCGTGGACGTGGAGCACGCCAACGGCCGCTGGCGCAACAACCACTGGGAAGACTTCGACCCGCTGGCGCCGCCCCAGCGCGAGATCGGATTCGGCTGAAGCGGCCCTTGGCCGCGGCGGCGGCGCGCGTCCGCGCTCAGTCCGGCGCGGGCGTGGGGGCGGTATTTTGCCGCCGGGCGGTCGCCGCGCAGCCTGCGGAAGCGACGATGATCCCGCCGATGGCCAGCCATTGCGTCTGCGACAGTTGCTCGTTCAACACGATCACGCCAGCCAGCGCGCCCATGGCGGGTTCCATGCTGAGCAGCACGCCGAAGGTCTTCTGCGGCAGGCGGCGCAGCGCCACCATTTCCAGCGAATAGGGCAAGGCGCTGGACAGCACGCCCACCGCGATGCCGGCCAGGATCAGGGTCGGGTCCAGCAGGGCCGTGCCGGCGTGCGCAGCGCCTATGGGCAGCGCCACCAGCGTTGCCGCGGTCAGTCCCAGCGAGGTGGCCTGTCCGCCATGCACGTTGCCGGCCATCTTGCCGAAGATGATGTAGAGCGCCCAGCACACCGCCGCGCCCAGCGCAAAGGCGATGCCGACGGGATCCAGGTCATGCACCGATTGCCCAGTGGGAATCAGCAGCACCAGCCCGGCGATGGCGCAGCCGATCCAGACGAAGTCGATGGTGCGCCGCGACAGCGCCACCGCCAGGGTCAGCGGGCCGATGAATTCGATGGCGATGGCCACGCCCAGCGGCAGCGTGCGCAAGGCCATGTAGAACAGCAGGTTCATGCAGGCCAGCGTCACGCCGTACAGCGCGATCTTGGCCGCGGCCTGGCGCGTCAGCGGAAAGCGCCACGGGCGCCAGATCGCCACCAGGATCAGCGCGCCGATGGCGATGCGGTAGGCGGTGGTGCCCTGCGCGCCCACCATTGGGAAGAGCGACTTGGCGAACGACGTGCCAACGCATAGCGAGGCCATCGCGCCGATCAACGACAGGATGGGGAGCAGGGTGGAGGACGACGCGTTGCGTCCGGTGTTCAGGGTTGCGGCGGTCATGGCAGTGGCGGAAAGGCTGGATACGTACAGGACGGCGGACGGCTCAGGGCGTCAGATTTGCGGCGGTGGAGTAAAGCACATACAGCGCCAGGCCGAGCATGACGGCGCCCAGCAGGCCTTGCTGCATGCGCAGGAACCAGGGATTGCGCCCCACCCAGCCGCGGATGCGGGAAGCGCCGTAGGCGAAGAAACTGCCGTAGGGCAGGCTCAAGACTTTCATCGTCACGCCCAGCACCAGCATCTGGATCCACACCGGCCCATTGTCCGGCGTGGTGAACTGCGGCAGGAAGGCGATCATGAACAACAGCACCTTGGGGTTCAGCAGATTGGTCGTGAAGCCCTGCCAGAAGGCGTCGCGCGCATCCCCGGGGCGCGCGGCCAGCGACACGTCGGCCGAGCGCGCGCAGCGGACGATGGCCTTGACGCCCAGGTAGCCCAGGTACATGCCGCCGGCCGCCTTGATCCCCATGAACAGCGACGGGAACGCCTGCAGCACCGAAGCGAGGCCCAGCACCACCGCCGGCACCTGGATGAATCCGGCGGCGACGTTGCCCAGGACGCTATGGAAGGCGGGCCGGAACCCCTGCGTCATGCCCCGGGAAAGGGTCAGCGCCATATCGGGGCCGGGCGTGAGTTTGAGCGCCGCGTCGGCAGCGAGGAACAGCAGGAAAAGCTGGAGTGACGGCATGATACGGGGGGACGGACGTACCCGCGGCGCGGGCAGAGGGCTCCCAGTGTAAGCAAGCCTGCTGAATAATTCCTGCATCGCGGGACGCGGAAATGAAGTTTCCCGTCAAAATGGGGCCGGATTCCGGCGCGGCCGGGCTTAGAATCTGTTGGCGAGCCCTTTCCAGCCCGTTTCCAGACGTTCCGAGACCCTTATGGAACTAGACGATTTTGACCTTCAGATCCTGCAAAGCCTGCAGGAAGACAACCAGCGCACCAGCCAGGAAGTCGCGCAGCGCGTGAACCTGTCGCCGGTGTCCTGCCTGCGCCGCATGAAGCGGCTGCGCGAATCCAAGGTGGTGCTGGGGGACGTTTCCGTGGTCGATCCGGTCGCCGTGGGCCGCGGCATCATGATGGTCGTGCTGGTGACGCTGGAAAGCGAACGCGCCGACAAGCTCGACCAGTTCAAGCGCGCCATGCAGTCCGCGCCGGAAATCATGCAGTGCCTGTCGGTGACGGGCGAGGTGGACTTCGTCCTGACCATCACCATGCGCGACATGGCCGAATACGAGGCCTTCGCCCAGCGCAATTTCTGGGGCAATCCCAACGTCAAGCGCTTTTCCACGCTGGTGGTGCTGAACCGCGCCAAGTACGGCATGGCGGTGCCGGTGGGCTGATTCCCCCCCGTGCAGTCCGCGCCGGAACGCGGCGCGTTTTCGCGACATCCAACCCCATAAGCAGGCAAGGTTCCTGGCCATTCCGGCCGCGCCTGCATTCATGGTTTGGGGGATGAGATGAAAGCGATTCAAGCAAGATGGTTCCATGCGCTGGCCCTGGTGAGCTGCGGCGTGTTTGCCCATGGCAACGGGCCGACGGATCCGCAGATCGCGGCCATAGTCGTGGTTGCCAACCAGGTCGACATCGACGCCGGCAAACTGGCGCAGGACAAGACCGGCAACAAGGATGTGCGCGAGTTCGCCGCGTTGATGGTGACCGACCATGGCGCCGTCAACCAGTCGGCCGGCGAACTGGTGCAAAAGCTGAAGGTCACGCCCGAACCCAATCCGACCAGCGACAACCTGCAGCAAGGCGGCGACAAGAACCTCGCCGCGCTCAAGGGCATGAGCGGCGCCGCGTTCGACAAGGCTTATGTGGATCACGAGGTGGCCTATCACGAGGCCGTGATCCAGGCGTTGGATACGACCCTGATTCCGGGCGCGACCAACGCGGAGTTGAAGGCCTTGCTGGTCAAGGTGCGGCCCGCGTTCATCGCGCACCTGGAGCATGCCAAATCCCTGCAAAAGAGGCTCAACGGTGGCTGAAAGAACGATCCCCGGCGCGCGCGGGTCCGGACGCGCAAGTCTGGCCGCGCTGGCTGCGGGCCTGTTGCTGGCGGGCGGGTTGGCCACCGCCCAACAGATCCCGCCCGCCACTCAGCAGGCCGAACATGTGGTGACCATCGAAGGGATGCAGTTCACGCCTGCGACGCTGACGCTGAAGCCGGGCGAAAAGGTTACTTGGATCAACAAGGACCTGGTCCCGCATACCGCCTCCGCGGTATCCAAGGCGTTCGACTCAGGGGTTATCGCAGCCGGCGCCTCATGGACCTACACTGTGCGGGAGGCGGGCAGCAGCGCTTATGTCTGCCTGTTCCATCCGACGATGCAGGGCACTTTGATTGCGCAATGACGCATGGCGGAGGTCAGACCCATGACTGCACTTGCGGCGCTGGCGGCACCGCTGGCCGAAGATGAAGACCTGGCGCTCGCGCATCGTATCGTTGCGGGCGAGCAGACCGCGTTCGAATTGATGATGCGGCGGCACAACCGGCGGCTCTACCGCCTGGCGCGAGCCACCCTGCGCAACGACGCCGACGCCGAGGATGCCTTGCAGGAAGCCTACCTGGCGGCATACCGGAACATGGCCGCGTTCTGCGGCGAATCGACGCTGTTCACCTGGCTGACGCGGCTCTTGCTCAACGAATGCTACGGCCGGCTGCGCAAGCACAGCCGGCGCGAGGCGCTGTTGCCCATCGCCGACGACATAGAGAAAGAGGTTGATGCGATGACCATCAACGACTTCAACCCGCCTTACCATGCCGCTGCTCGAGCCGAGCTCAGGGGCCTGCTCGAAGCGCGGCTGGACGCCTTGCCGGTCTCGTTCCGGACCGTGTTCGTGCTGCGCTCGGTCGAGGAGCTTTCCGTCGAGGAAACGGCGCATTGCCTGGGCATCCCCGAGGCCACCGTCCGCAGCCGCCATTTCCGCGCCAATGCGCTGCTGCGCGAAGCGCTGGCGCGGGATGTGGGGGTGGTGGAGAAAAGTTTGTTTGAGTTCGATGGGGATGATTGCGACAGGGTGGTGGCGGGGACGCTGGCGCGGTTGGGCGAGTGTTCCAAAAACTAGGTAAATGTTGATATGTACCTGCATATAGGAACAACGCGTCTGAGCGCAGGCACCTTATAGGCCGAAAACGTCCCATACGCTGTTGTGTGCATCGTCGATGTAGAGCCAGAATTGCTGAAATCCGCAACGACGAGAGAAGCGTATGCAACCGGCGAAGCAAGGGCCCGTGTGTCAGTCTTATAGTGCAAGAATGGGCGTTTCCATTGCCGAGCCTCTAGGTATACTGCGCTTAACAACACCCGCCACACTTCAGGCCTGTGCACGAGCGCAGGCACAGTGCTCCCAGGGCGGGTTTCTCATTTCTGCGATGAATCGAGTTTGGCCAGTGCGAGCGCATTGACGTGGCCGTTCGTACTACCCCAAGTAATGGACGTCCATGCAGTATGGGGCGTTTATTTTTCGCCCCGCAACCTCAACGCATTGAATATCACCGAAGCCGAACTCAGGCTCATCGCCAGCGCCGCAATCATCGGCGACAGCAGCCAACCCGTGAACGGATACAGGACGCCCGCCGCTATCGGCACGCCGATGCCGTTATAGACAAAGGCGAACATCAGGTTCTGCCGCATGTTGCGCACGGTGTCGATGGAGATCTGGCGCGAGGCGGCGATGCCGCGCAGGTCGCCCTTGACCAGCGTCACCTGGCCGCTGTTCATCGCCACATCGGTGCCCGTGCCCATGGCCACGCCCACGTCGGCGCGCGCCAGTGCCGGCGCGTCGTTGATGCCATCGCCCGCCATCGCCACCACATGGCCGTCCTGTTGCAGCTTTTCCACCAGCGCCAGCTTGTCGGCCGGCTTGACCTCGCCGTGCACCTCGTCGATGCGCAGCGCGGCGCCGACGGCGCGGGCGGTGGTCAGGCCGTCGCCTGTCGCCATCACGATGCGCAGACCGCTGCCGTGCAGGTTCTGGATGGCCTCATGCGTGCTGGGCTTGATCGGGTCGGTCACGGCCAGGATCCCGGCGAACTGGCCGTCCACGGCCAGGTGCATGATGCTGGCGCCTTCGCCGCGCAGGCGTTCGCCGTCAGCGCGCAGCGCGTCGACCTGCACGCCTTCCTGTTCCATCAGGGCGGTGTTGCCCAGCGCCAGGCGCTTGCCTTCCACCATGCCGCGCACGCCGATGCCGCTGCCGGAGTCGAAGTCCTCGGCCTTGGCCAGCGTCAGGCCCTGCGCGCGCGCCGCGCTGACGATGGCGTCGGCCAGCGGATGTTCGCTGCCCTGGTCCAGGCTGGCGGCCAGGCGCAGCACCTCGTCGGGCGTGTACCCGGGCGCGGCGACCGCGGTGTCGAAGGCGGGTTTGCCTTCGGTCAGGGTGCCGGTCTTGTCCACGATCAGCGTGTCCACCTCGCGCATCTTTTCGATGGCGCCGGCGTCGCGGAACAGCACGCCCTGTGCGGCGCCGCGGCCCGTGGCCACCATGACCGACATGGGCGTCGCCAGCCCCAGCGCGCAGGGGCAGGCAATGATGAGCACCGCGACCGCGTTGATCAGGCCATACACCCAGCTGGGCTCCGGCCCGAAAAAGCCCCATACCAGCAGCGTGGAGATCGCCACCAGCACCACGCCAATGACGAATTTGCCCGCCACCACGTCCGCCATGCGCTGCATGGGCGCCTTGGAGCGCTGGGCGTTGGCGACCATCTGCACGATTTGCGCCAGCATGGTGGCCGCGCCGACCTTTTCTGACCGCATCACCAGGGTGCCGCTGGTGTTGAGCGTGGCGCCGATCAGCTTGTCGCCTTCGCGCTTGCTGACGGGTACGGGCTCGCCGGTAAGCATGGACTCGTCCACGGCGCTGCGGCCCTCGGTGACGACGCCGTCCACCGGGATTTTCTCGCCGGGCCGCACGCGCAGCAGGTCGCCCACGTGCACGTGATTCAGCGGCACGTCTTCCTCGCTGCCGTCGGCGTTGATGCGCCGCGCCGTCTTGGGCGCCAGGCCGAGCAGGGCCTTGATCGCGGCGGACGTTTGCGAACGCGCCTTCAGTTCCAGGATCTGCCCCAGCATGGTCAGCGAGATGATGACCACGGCGGCCTCGAAGTACACCGCCACGCGGCCCATCGAGACAAAGGAATCCGGGAACACGCCAGGCGCCAGCGTGGCGACCACGCTGTAGATGAACGCGGCCGCCGTGCCCAGGCTGATCAGCGTCCACATGTTCGGACTGCGATGCACCAGGGATTGCCAGCCGCGCACGAAGAACGGCCAGCCCGTCCAAAACACCACCGGCAGGGACAGCGCCAACTCCAGCCAGCTCTGGGTCGCCATGTCGAACCAGCCCAGGCGATGGCCGAGCATGGCCATGACGGCCACGATGAGGGTCAGGGGCAGCGTCCACCAGAAACGGCGCTGGAAATCCTTGAGTTCGCTGTTGTCTTCCTCGTCCAACGGGATGAGCGGCTCCAGCGTCATGCCGCATTTGGGGCAGTTCCCGGGGTGATCCTGGCGGATCTCCGGGTGCATGGGGCAGGTGTAGATGGTGCCTGGGGGGATCTCGGGGGGCGCGGCAGGCTGGGCGGCGGCGTCGTGGCCTGCGTGGCGGCTACCGTGGTCGGGGCCGTGATGCTGGTGCGCTTCATGGTCGCCGTGTGCATGCGCAGCCTGATCCTGTACCTGTCCTTCTGGCACCAGATGCATCTGGCACTTGGGGCAGCGTCCCGGGTGGTCCTGGCGGATTTCCGGGTGCATGGGGCACACATAGAGCGTGCCGTCCTTCGATGCAGCGTCGCCGTGACGAGAGTGATTCATACCCATCCCTTTCGAGTGCCGGTGTGATCCTTCGTGCGCCTATTATGCCCAGGCCGGACGCCTGCGGCGCAACAGACTTGCCGCAGTGGTATCGCTGCGGGGCCGGCCGCAGCGATGACTCATGGCGGTCAGCCCTTGGCCGCCGGGGAAGTTGCGGGTTCCGCCGCCGACGGCGCATCGCCCGTCGATTTCATCATCGATCCCATCATCTCTTGGCAGCCCTGCATGCCGGCGCCATTGGCGGGCATGGACTTCATGTGGTCGGCCATCAAGGCCTGGCGCTCTTCCGGCGTCTGGGCCGTAGCTATTTTCTGATGCATGCCATTCATGGCCTGCATGTGCGCCTCCATGTTCTTCATCATGCCGCCGCCCGGCGCCATTTGCGGCTTCGAGGCCGGCTCGCTCGCCGCGGCGGGAGTGGCGTGATGCGTGGAATGCTCGCCGCCCGCGGCCTGCGCGTGGGCCGCGCCGATCAAGCCCAGGCTCAACGCGCATGCGCTGAAAAAGGTGGTCAGGGTCTTCATGTTCAGCTCCTTTCTGTGGTCTGGAAGTGCATGGACCCCAGTGTGGGGGGCTGACGGGGGCGGGGAGGTTACGTGGGGATTACTTTTCTGTAATGTTGCGGCACAGGTGGGCGTACATCCGACACGATGCGCCGGTCATTGGTTATCAGGCCACCGCGTAAAAATCGCATCCTGCTCCAGCGCGCGCTTGCGCCACGCATTGAGCAGTTCGGCCAACGCTTCGTGGGTCAGCCCGTAAGTTTCACCCAGGCTGGAATTGCGGCCGACGAAATGCCGGTTGAGCCCCATCGTGCCCGCCCGCTCGACCGCCGCGTCGTCGAAAACAATGAGCTTGGACACCGCGCGGCTGACGTTGATCACGCTGAACTCGCTGGTGTCTTGCCAGCGTATCGTCCTGCCGTTCCATACCTGTTGTGTTTCGAAGCCATCGCGGCCCAGGCGCAGGCTGGTGCCGTTCTTGGCGGCGCGCAGCAGCAGCATGACTGCGCCAAACAAAAAGAACGCGGCGCCCGGCCACAGGATCAATTGCTTCAGCGGCGGCAGCGATTCGTGCAGCAGCATCCACAGGATCACGCCGCCGAAGCCCGCCGACAGCAGGGAGAACACCAGCAGCTTGCCTTTCGCTGCCTTGAGCTCCAGGGGGCCTGGATACCGCACCAGCATCGTTGCGGCCGAGCGCGAGTCGCGCTGCAGCAGTTGCGGCCATATCTGTAGAACACCGGTCGCCGCGCAGATGCCGAAGAACAGCGTGACGGGAATGCCCGCCTCGGCGCCGTCCCGGATCATTTCCGTGCCCAGGTAGACAAACACCAGGCTGATGATCAGGCAGACGTAGACGAGCAGGCTGGTCCGCTTTCGGCGGGGAGGGCGCTGCGCGGTATGGAGGGTGGGCGGCTGTGTCATGGATGGTGAGTGTATTGGTCCCAGGCGGCCGTTGTCGCCCATCAAGGATGATGCCGGGCCAGCACTTCGTCGCGCGGTCCCGCATCGACCACGCGCCCCGCGTCCATCACCACGATGGTGTCGAAGCGGTTGAGCAGGCTGGGCCGGTGCACCGAGGCCACGATGCAAGCCGTGGGGAACGCGGCGTACATGCGGTCGAACACCCGGCCTTCGGCTTGCGGGTCGAGCGCGCTGGTGGGCTCGTCCAGCAGCAGCAGGGAACTGCCGTGCGCGGCCAGCGCCCCGCGCGACAGGGCCAGGCGTTGGCGTTGCCCGCCGGACAGGTTGCTGCCCCGTTCATTCATCGGACTGGCCAGGCCGTCGGGCATGCGTTGCAGCACTTCGTCGAACACGCCGGTGTGCACGGCGGCTTGCAGCGCGGCCGCTTCGGCAGGTTCGCCGAAGGTGAGATTTTCCTGCACGCTGGCTTCGAAGACTTCGGCTTCCTGCGGAATCAGCGTGGCCAACGTGCGCAGTTCGGCCCAGTCCACCGGCTTGCCGTCGAGCAGCAGCTCGCCCTGCTGCGGCGGATAGAGTCCGGCAAGAGTGCGCAGCAGGGTGCTCTTGCCGCCGCCGCTGGCGCCGATCAGCGCGACGCGTGAACCGCGCCGCAGCACCAGGTCGACGCCATGCAGGCCGCCGCGGCCTTCATCCGAATAGCGCCAGGTCGCGCCGCGCAACTCCAGGGTCTGCCATGGCGCGTCGGCTTGGACCGCGGGGACGGCGGCATTGGGGTTGCCAGGCGCCTGCCAGATGGGTTCGGCGCTGCTGTAGTCGGTGTGCATGCGCGCGAAGCTCTGGAAGTTGGAAGCGATGGCGCTGACCACGGACGCGGCCTGCTGGGCGTATTGATAGATCATGAAGATAGTGCCCAGCAATAGCGCCTGCCCGGGTTCGCGGTGCCGCAGCACATACTCCACGACGAGGATCCAGGTAAGGCACATGCCCGCCAGGTCCACCACGCACCATTTCACCTCGTTGACCCACAGGGCGCGGCGCAAGGGCTTCATGACCGCCTGCAGGCGGCGGCCCAGGATCTTGCGCGAGGCGGCTTGCAGCCGCAGGCCTATCACGGTGCCGGCATTGCTGACGAAATCGAGCAGCGCCGCGACGTAGCGGCGTTCCTGGTCGTTTTCGTCGCGGGCCAGCCGCATCAGCGCGAGGTCGAAGCGCAAGGTGACCAGGGCGATGATCAGGTAGCCGCTTACGGCGATGATGCCGCTGACGTGGGACAGCAAAGTCAGCGCCACCAGCGGGCCGATGAAATTCAAGGCGCTGTGCAGGTAGCCGTACATGCTGCGGGCGAACGTCGACAAGGCGCGGCTGGATTGCAGCACGCGGTGTTGCAGATCGCCGGAGTGGCGGCCGTCGCGCCAGGTCAGCGGGGCGGCGGCGATACGGGCATAGAGATCGTCGGCCTGCCGTTCGCGGACATGCACGCCCACATTGCCTTCCAGGACGCGTCCCGGCCCGTGGAACACCCAGGACATCATGTAGCTGCCGACCAGGAACAGGATCCACAGGCCGGCGGTGGGCATGTCGTTCTGCTGCAAGGCATTGATGGCGTGCGAGGCCAGCCAGGGCAGGGTCAGCTTGACCAGTTGCGCGCCGGACAGCAGCGCGATGGCGCCCATCAGCTGCCGCCGGGCGCCTTCGGCGTAGTGCCAGAGCGCGCGATACAGCACGAGCGCCGCGCGGCCCATGCCGATGGAGGAAGAGGGGGAGGTGGAGTCAGGCTTCATCGCGTAGGGGGGGAAGTCAGGGATGGCACGGCATGACTATGCTATCCGACATGCGCCGCCGCGCCCCAAAGCAAAAAGCCCCGCCAAAGGCGGGGCCAAGTGCTTGAATTCATTGGTGGCCTGGGGCGGAATCGAACCACCGACACAAGGATTTTCAATCCTCTGCTCTACCGACTGAGCTACCAGGCCAACGCGAAAGTCCGCCACTATACACAATATCCGCGTCATGTGGGCGGCGGCCCGCCATCCGGCGCCGCGCGGCGGGCTTGCGCTAGGACGGCGCTGGCTTCCGGGGAAATGCTGCGCAGGTGCAGATCGGTCTGCGGATAGGGGATCTCGATGCCGGCCTGCGTCAGCGCCTCGTACATTCGCGACAGCATGTCGCTGCGGATGGACATCCATTGGTCGAAGTCCGGCGTCCAGGCGCGGACGCTGAAATCCAGGGAGCTTGCGCCAAAGCCCATGAAGAGCGCGATGGGCGCCGGCTGGGTGGAGACGCCCAGCGTGCCGCGTGCCACCGAGCCCAGCAGTTCGATGGCCTGCGCGGGGTCCGTGCCGTAGGCCAGGCCAAGGTTGATTTCGATGCGGCGGTTGCGGTCCAGCATGGTCCAGTTGGTCAGCTTCTCCGACAGCAGGGTGCCGTTCGGGACCACCACGTCGGCGCCCTCGAAGGTCCGGATGCGGGTGGCGCGCATCCCGATCTCGCGCACCTGGCCGGAGGTTTCGCCGATTTCCACCACGTCGCCGGGCTGGATCGGGCGCTCGAACATCAGGATGAGGCCCGACACGAAGTTGTTGACCACGTTCTGCAGGCCGAAGCCGATGCCCACGCCCAGGGCGCCGAGCACCAGGGCCAATTGGCTGGTCCTGACGCCGGCGGCCGACAGCGCCACCGCCAGGCCCAGCAGCAGCACCGAGTAGTAGGTCAGCGAGGCGATGCTGTTGCCCACGCCGCGCGGCAGCGGCATGCGGGCCAGCACTTCGTCGTGCAGTACCAGGCGGATCGCGCGCGCGGCCCAGAACGCGATCAGCACCGAGATCGCGAACACCAGGATGTTGCCCAGGCTGATGGTGATGTCGCCGAGCGCCAGCGTGTACGAAAGCACCTTCGTGGTGAAGGCGTAGGTGGCGCGCAGGATGCGGAAGCGGTCCATCGTGTAGATGGCCCAGCCCGCGACCGCGCTGGCCATCACCAGGCGGATCAGCAATTGCACCAGAGGCGGAGCATGCTCGCGCGCGATGCGAAAGCGCGACACCCCGGGCCGCGCCAGCATCAGTTGCAGCAGGGTGACGATGATGGTGACCCCGGCGTAGAGCATCAGGCCGAAATAGCCGCTGCTGATGACGGCGCTGGTCAGCATCTCGGCCATCGACAGGTTGCCGACGAGGTTGGCGATGCCGGCAATGGCCAGCAGCGCCACCGCGGCCCAGGCGCCGATGCGCACGGCCTGGTGCAGCCGGCCGGGCGCCTGGGCCGCGCTGCCGCGGCGCTTGGCCCGGGCATGCAGCCACAGCGCCGTGGCCAGGGCCAGCAGGGTGATGACGAGGTTGTGCAGCCGGTACAGCGTTTCGCTGGCCAGGAAGAAGATGCCCAGCCGCTCCGCCAGATACAGCCCGGTGATGGCGTAGGGCCACAGGTCGAGTTGCTCGCGCGCGGTTGGCGGCAGCAGGCGCAGCACGGGGACGACCGCCAGCAGCAGGGCGATCTGCAGCACGATCAGTGGCGCGTCCGACTCCAGCAGTTGCACGCCCATCATGGCTAGCAGCAGCCAGGCTGACAGCGGGCGCCCAAGCACTCGCGCGGCTGTCTCGCTCATTTCGCCGGCCCGGATGGCGTGGCGGCTGTGCCAGGCCAGCCACAGCAGCAGGGGCAGCAGCACCACTTGCAGCACGTGCAGGGCAAGTTGGTTGCCGGTATCGGCCGCCGCGTATTGACGGGCGAAGCGCATTTCCATGTCCAGGCCGCTGCGCAGATAGGCCCTTGCATCGCTGCGGGCGGTGGGCGTGAAGGTGGCGGCCCACAGCGGCGGTCCGTCCAGTTCGAGCAGGCGGGCATCGATGTAGCTGATGGCGTCGGCTACCGAGCGCTGTCCGGCCTGGATGCGTTCTTCGACGGAGTTGGCGCGCTGGCCCAGCGCGATCTGGCGGCCCAGCGGCACCGACAAGGCTTGTTCGGCCCGGGCCAGTTGCGCGATGACCGAATCCATCCGCGCGGTCAGGGCAGGCGGCAGATCGGCGGCGCCGGGCGCGCCCTTGAGCACTTGCCATGCTTCGCGGCGGCGCGCCAGCTCGGCGGCATCGCTGGCGTAGGCGGCGGTCGCCTGGCGCATGTCCGCCTGCCAGTCGGCGAAACGCCTCGCATCGAACATCCAGTGCCGCTCCAGGCTTTCCAGCCGCATGATGGGCAGGGTGCGCAATTGAGCCGGCAGGAACTGCTGGAGCTTTTCGTCCACGGACCGGGAAATCGATTCCAGGCGCGGCGCCAGCGAGTCGGTGGGGTCGGCCCCCGTGATGCGCTCCATGACGCTTTCGGCATAGCGGTGATCGGTGTCCGCGCGCAGCGGGATCTCTGCCACCAGGATCGCGTGGGCCTGCGTGGAAGCCGGGACGGGGCGGGCCGGCTCCGTCGCGGTGCCCTGGGCGTAGGCGGGGCCGAGCAGGCTGGCCAGCAGTGCAATCAGACCGAAAAGCGCTTTTGCTCTTGCCGTTGCTTGGGCGCGCATGTCGCGGCTCCGGTGGATGGATGCGGCGGGCTACGAAAAATGGCGTCTTACGATATCGCGGAAGCGCGCTTGAGGGAAAGGGGCGTCCGGAAAGCAAAAAGCCCAGCCGGTAAGGGCTGGGCTTTTTTTGGCCGCGGATAGAGGGTAGGGCACTGGCAAAAAAACGTCTCGTCAGCGATATTCGTAATTCGCGAATAGCGAATATCACCCTGAGATGGAACTAAAACCTCAAGACCTGCTGGTATTGCTAAAGGTGGCCGCCCATCCGCCGCAGCGCTGGACCTACGCCGCGCTGGGGGCAGCGCTGTCTATGAGCGCTTCGGAGGCCCATGCGAGCGTGAAGCGCTCCGTGGCATCGGGCCTGGCGGTGGCGCCGGCACGCGGTCAATGGTCACCTGTACGTGCCAATCTTCTAGAGTTTGTCGTGCACGGCGCGCGCTACGTCTGGCCGGCCACACTGGGGCCGGTCAAGCGTGGTGTGCCGACAGCCTTCGGCAGCGACCCTTTGGCCAGCCAATTGATGGCAGCTCCAGGAGAGGCGCCCGTCTGGGCACACCCCACGGGCTCATCAAAAGGGCCCACGCTTTCGCCGCTCTACCGCACAGCACCGCAGGCTGCTCTATCGGACCCGGCGCTGCACCGCCTGCTCGCGCTGTTGGATGCCTTGCGCACCGGGCGCGCCCGCGAGCGTGCGCTTGCCGCCAAACTGATGGAGACTGAACTGATGCGCGTTGACGCAGGAGCTGCCGATGCGGGCTGACGACCCTAACCTGCCTTACTTGCGCAGCATCGCCGAGGCACTGGGCGAACTGCGGGGGCAGGTCGTGTTTGTCGGGGGCGCCGTGGCGGGCTTGCTAATCACTGACCCATTGGCCGACCCCGTACGCGCTACGCGCGACGTGGATGCCGTGCTGGAGGGTAATTGAGCCAGGTTCCATCGCTTCGAAGAAGCCGTGGCGGCGCGCGGATTTGCGCGCGATGTGAGCAGCGATGTTATTTGTCGGTGGGTACACAAGAAATCTGGCGTGATCTTTGACCTTATGCCAATTCAGCCGGAGGTCCTGGGCTTTTCCAATCGCTGGTATCCCTACGCGGCCGAGACTGCGGGCACCATTGATCTGGGAAATGGTGTCACGATCAAGCTAATGAGCGCTGTGGCCTTTGTCGCCACCAAACTTGAAGCTTTCGCCAGCCGAGGGGGCGGCGATTTCATAAACAGCCATGACCTGGAAGATGTGCTGAACATCATCGATGGGCGTGGGGAACTGGGCGCAGAACTGGCCGTCGCCCCAGTCGAATTGCGCAAAGCCGTAGGCGATGCATTCGCCCGATTAGTCAAGAATCCTGACTTCGCGAACGTGCTGCCAGGTCTTATTTCCGAGCCAGAGCGCGCCGGCCTCATCATGGAGCGCTTGATCAGCCTCAGCCAATGAAATGAGCCGGCATCAGGGCGCCAAAAGTGGCAGAAGCCGACAGACCAAAGCAAAAAGCCCCGCTTGTGCGGGGCTCGTTGCTTGAATCTTTTGGTGGCCTGGGGCGGAATCGAACCACCGACACAAGGATTTTCAATCCTCTGCTCTACCGACTGAGCTACCAGGCCAACGAAGTCCGCAACTATACACAATTTTTGAGGCTTGCGCCAGTCGGGGAGAAAATCCCTGGATATTTCGCCGCCCTGCCGGGGCGTCGTCTGAATCAAGGGCCGAATTGTTGGGCGGACGGCACGAAAGGTGCGACCCAGGGTCGCGGCCCGGGGGTGAAATGGCCTGGGGATTACCCGCAGGGGTATAATGATTAGCGGTCTGACGCTGCATCCAGGTTTGTATATCCCCGGTGCGGCGCCTCGTTCTTAGTGGCAGTACTTAACGCTTACGCGCGGATGGCCCGGCCATCCTTCCCACATGTCGGTAGCTGTCCTTGCCTTCGGTCTGAATCACACGTCCGCGCCGGTTTCGGTCCGCGAACGCGTTTCCATGCCCGTCGATCTGGTGAAGCCCGCGCTGGAAGGCCTGCGTTCGGCGTTCGGCGGCTCGGTCCGCGAAGCCGCCATCCTGTCCACCTGTAACCGCACCGAAATCTATTGCGCTGCCGACGGCCACGTGGCCGATCAGCTGCCGGCCTGGCTGGCTGACTACAACCGCCTGGACGCCGGCACGCTGCGCCCGCATCTCTACCGCCATCATCAGGACGACGCCGTGCGCCACGCCTTCCGCGTGGCCAGCGGCCTGGACTCCATGGTGCTGGGCGAAACCCAGATCGTGGGCCAGATGAAGGACGCCGTGCGCGCGGCCGGCGAAGCCGGGTCGCTGGGCACCTTGCTGCACCAGATGTTCCAGCGCACCTTCTCGGTGGCCAAGGAAGTCCGGTCGCAAACCGCCATCGGCGCGCAGTCGGTGTCCATGGCCGCCGCCGCGGTGCGCCTGGCCGAACGTGTGTTCGGCAACCTGGACCAGGCCCGCACGCTGTTCATCGGCGCGGGCGAAATGATCGAATTGTGCGCCACGCACTTCGCCGCGCAGCGTCCGCGCAGCATGGTGGTGGCCAACCGCACGGCCGAACGCGCCGAGGTCCTGGCCAACCGCTTTGCGGCCAGCACCATGAAGCTGTCGGACCTGACGGACCGCCTGTCCGAGTTCGACGTCATCGTCTCCTGTACGGCAAGCTCCCTGCCCATCCTCGGTTTGGGGATGGTGGAGCGGGCCACGCGCCTGCGCCGCCACCGCCCCATGGTCATGATCGACCTGGCCGTGCCGCGCGACATCGAACCCGAGGTCGGCCGCCTGGACGACGTCTACCTGTATTCGGTGGACGACCTGGGCCGCCTGGTGCAGACCGGCACCGACGCGCGCCGCGCGGCCGTGGTGCAGGCCGAAGCCATCATCGAAACCCGCGTCCAGGGCTTCATGCACTGGATGCAGTCCCGCGAAGTGGTGCCCGTCATCCGCGACCTGCACCAGGCCGCCGAAGACGTGCGCAGCGCCGAGCTGGAACGCGCCCGCCGCCTGCTGGCGCGGGGCGAATCGCCGGAAGCCGTGTTGGAACAACTGGCCCACGGCTTGACGCAGAAGTACCTGCACGGCCCGCTGGCGGCCCTGAACCGCAGCGAAGGCGAGGACCGCAAGCAGCTGCTTGCCTGGATGCCGCGCCTGTTCCCCGGCCGCGACTCCCGCCGTTAGCGACTCTGCCCCACGTCCCGCCTCCTGGCGGGCGTTCGTCTTTTGGGCGCCCGCTATCCGCTTTCCCGCTTTTCTTTTTGGTCATTCCCCATGAAATCTTCCATGCGCAGCCGGCTGGAGCACCTGTGCCACCGCCTCATTGAGGTCGACGCATTGCTCGCCGAACCGGAAACCGCGTCCGACATGGACCGTTTCCGCAAGCTCTCGCGTGAACGCGCGGAACTGGAGCCCGTGGTCGAGGCGTTCACCGCCTTTGCCCGCACCGAGGATGATCTGGCCGCGGCGCAAGAAATGCTGTCCGACCCGGACCTGAAATCCATGGCCGAGGACGAGATCAAGTCCGGCCGCGTCAAGCTCGAGGAGCTGGAAGGCGCATTGCAGTTGCTGCTGCTGCCGCGCGATCCCAACGACGGACGCAGCGTGTTCCTGGAAATCCGCGCCGGCACGGGTGGCGACGAAAGCGCGCTGTTCTCGGGCGACTTGCTGCGCATGTATACCCGCTACGCGGAGCAACGCGGCTGGCGCGTGGAGCTGATGTCTGAAAGCGCATCCGAGCTCGGCGGCTACAAGGAAGTGATCGCGCGCATCGACGGCGACGGCGCCTATGGCCGCCTGAAGTTCGAGTCCGGCGCGCACCGCGTGCAGCGCGTGCCCGCCACCGAGGCGCAGGGCCGCATCCATACCTCGGCCTGCACGGTGGCCATCATGGCCGAAGCGGACGAGATGTCCGAAATCGTCATCAACCCCAGCGATTTGCGCATCGACACCTTCCGCGCCAGCGGCGCGGGCGGCCAGCACATCAACAAGACCGATTCGGCCGTGCGCATCACCCACCTGCCGACCGGGCTGGTGGTGGAATGCCAGGACGACCGCTCGCAGCACCGCAACAAGGACAAGGCCATGCAGGTGCTGGCCGCTCGCCTGAAGGACAAGGAAACCCGCGAACGGCAGAGCAAGGAGGCCGCCGAACGCAAGAGCCTGATCGGTTCGGGCGACCGCTCCGAGCGCATCCGCACCTACAACTTCCCGCAAGGCCGCGTGACCGACCACCGCATCAACCTGACGCTGTACAAGCTGCAGCAGATCATGGAAGGCGACCTGGAAGAGCTGACCGGCGCCTTGATCTCCGAACACCAGGCCGAGCAGCTGGCGGCCCTGGGCGACGACATCTGAGACCGGCCATGACGCCGCCCCAGCTGAAAAGCCTGCTGCTCGACGCCCGCCTGCCCCGCCTGGAGGTGCGCATGCTGCTGGAGCACGTGCTGGCCAAGCCGCGCGCCTGGCTGCTGGCGCACGATACCGATCCCTTGCTGCCCGAAACGGCCGCGGCCTACGAGGCCCTGGCCCAGCGGCGCCTGGCCGGGGAACCCATGGCCTATCTGCTGGGCCACCGCGAATTCATGGGCCACCGCTTCCGCGTGACCCCGGACGTGCTGATTCCGCGCCCGGACACCGAGGTGCTGGTGGAGACCGCGCTGGAATGCCTGGCCGGCCTGGCCGCGCCCGCGGTGCTGGATCTGGGCACCGGCAGCGGCGCGATCGCCATTTCGATTGCGCTGGCGCGCCGCGACGCCCGGGTGATGGCGTCCGACGTCAGCGCGGCCGCGCTGGCGGTCGCCGCCGGCAACGCCTGGGACCTGGCCGCCTCCGTGCGCCTGGTCGAAGGCAGTTGGTACGAGGCCGTGCCGGCCGGGGAGGGCTTCGACCTGATCGTGTCCAATCCGCCCTACGTGGCCTGCGACGACCCGCACCTGGACCAGGGCGACGTGCGTTTCGAGCCGCGCGGCGCGCTGACCGACGGCGCGGGCGGGCTGGAAGACCTGGCCCGCATCGTCCAGGGCGCCGGCCGCCACCTGAAACGGGGCGGCTCCCTGTGGCTGGAGCACGGTTGGGACCAGGCGCAGGCCGTGCGGGACCTGCTGGCCGCGGCCGGATTCCAGGACGTGCACAGCCGCCAGGACCTGGCCGGCATCGAGCGTATTTCCGGGGGGCGCCAGTCCGCCTGACCGCATTCCCGGCGGGACGCCCGGGGTATCCGGGCGGATTTTCCTGCTGTACCTATAATTGGCGTATTCCGTTATGCCTGTCCAAGAGACCACCATGAGCGACGTTCAAGAATTCATCCGCGAAACCGTGACCCAGCACCCCGTCGTGCTGTTCATGAAGGGCACCGCCCAGTTCCCGCAATGCGGCTTTTCCGGCAAGGCCATTCAGATCCTGAAGGGCTGTGGCGTGAAGAAGCTGGTCACCGTCAATGTGCTGGAGGACGACGAAGTCCGCCAGGGCATCAAGGAATTCTCCAACTGGCCCACGATTCCGCAGTTGTACGTGGCCGGTGAATTCATCGGCGGCTCGGACATCATGAACGAGATGAACGAGTCCGGCGAACTGAAGACGCTGCTGGACCAGTCCGGCGCAACGGCCTGATCAGCCCATGCGGCGATTGGTCATCGGCATCACGGGCGCCACGGGCTCCCTGTACGCCGTGCGCATGCTGCAGGCATTGCGCGGCGTGGACGATGTCGAAACGCATCTGGTGGTGTCGGCCTCGGGCGTGCTGAACATCAAGCACGAGCTGGACGTCAGCCGCCACGATGTCTATGCCCTGGCCGACCACGTGCACAGCGTGCGCGACGTGGGCGCCACGCTGGCCAGCGGCGCGTTCCAGACGGCCGGCATGGTGATCGTGCCGTGCTCCATGCGCACGCTGGCGGCGGTGGCCCATGGCCTGTCGGATAACCTGATCACCCGCGCCGCCGACGTCACCCTCAAGGAACGCCGGCGCCTGGTGATGATGGTGCGCGAGACGCCGTTCAATCTGGCGCATCTGCGCAACATGACGGCCGTCACCGAAATGGGCGGCATCGTGTTTCCGCCGCTGCCCGCGTTCTATCACCGGCCCGCCTCCATCGAAGAGATGGTGGACCACACCGTGGCGCGGGTATTGGAACTGTTCGATATCATCGTGCCCGGACCGCATTGGGAAGGCATGAAGTAGCGGTTGCTGCATGAAAAAGAGCTCCTGTCTGGAGCTCTTTTCATTTGCGCGATGGCGCTTGGTCGCGGACGACTACACCGTTGCGATCGGCGTGACCGGCGATCCAATGGCATGCGGCAGGCGCAGGGGCGGAGCGGTCAGCATGAAGTGGTGGCGGCCGTTGGCGTGCAGCCAGTCCGCCAGATCCTTCAGGTACCAGAGTTCCGCCAGCGGCAATCCCAGCTTGAACAGGCAATGGTGATGCAGCGGCAGCATGGCGCGCGGGCCGGTCTGCTCGCGCGCGGGGTAGGCTTCCACGGCGTAGTTGTCGGCGCAGATGGCGGCGATGCCGCTGTCCGTGATCCATTGCAGCAGCGCCTGGTCGGTGCCGTCCAGCGCGGCGCCGTAGGTGTGCAGCGTTTCGGCGTCGGGCTTGCCGTTCATGGCGACCACCGCTTCCGCGTAGCCGGTGCGCAGCACCAGCATGTCGCCGGCTTCGACGCTGATGCCGTCCGTCGCCAGCACATGCATCAGTTCGACGTGGCCGATCAGCGTGCGGCCGGGGCCGTAGTGGCGCAACAGGTCCACCAGCACGCCGCGGCCCTGCATGCCCTTCTGCGCCAGGTTTTCCACGCCCAGCTTCAGCGCCGCCGACGGGCCGCCGCTGTTGCAGCCGCAGCCGGTATGGTCGCCATCGGCCGGACCGATGACGTCCACGCCAGCCTGGTAGCCGTTGTAGTAGCGCAGTTCGGGCTTGCCGTCGCCGTCGGCGTCGAACAGGGCGCCCACGTGGGCCAGCGCGTCCCATTGCGTCGAATACTGCATCGACAGCAGCACCTGGTCATCGCTCAGCACGTCCACCGCGTCCGGGTTGACGTTGCGCAGCGGGAAGTTCAAGTACGGCGTGTCCGCCAGGCGCGTGGGGCTCAACTGCGGCGGATGGCGCCGCGGGTTGAGCACGTTGCCGCCGGGCAGGTCCAGCGGCAGCGACAGGCAGAAGGTCTTGCCCGCGCGGATCTCGCGTGCGCCCTTCAAGACCTGTTCTTCGGTGATGAGGTTCAGGCGGCCGAGTTGGTCGTCGGGTCCGAAGTCGCCCCAGTTGGAGCCTTCGGGCCGGTTTTTCCAGCGCTGCATGCCGCTTACCCCTTCAGGAAGTCGACGACCGTGCGGGTGAAGACTTCCGGTTGTTCCCAGTTCGAGATATGGGAGGTGTTCATTTCGAAGTAACGCGCGCCGGGAATGGCTGCGGCCAGTTCGCGGCCCTGGGCCGGGGTGGCGGCCAGGTCGTGCGTGCTGCTGATGACCAGCGTGGGCGCCTTGATCGAGGCCACCTGTTCGCGGAAGTCGGCGTCGCGCAGCGCGGCGCAGTTGCCCGAGTAGCCGGCGTCCGGCGTGCGGCGCAGCATGTCGATCAGCACCTGGGTCAGGCCCGGCTCGGCCGCGCGGTAGCTGTCGGTGAGCCAGCGTTCGACCAGCGTGGGCGCCATCTTTTCCAGGGTCTGCTCGGCGACCGCGGCGATGCGGGCGCTCCAGCCTTCGGCGGAGCCGATGCGCGCGGCGGTGTTGCAGAGGATCAGCTTGTCCAGCAGTTCGGGACGCGCGAGCGCCAGCCACAGGCCGGTGGGGCCGCCCATCGACAGGCCGCAGAAGTGCGCGCGCTTGATGTTCAGGTGCGCCAGCAGTTCGGCGACGTCGTTGCCCAGTTGTTCGAAGCTGTATTCGCCTTCGGGGATCGACGACTTGCCGTGGCCGCGGGTGTCGTAGCGCAGCACGCGGAAGTGCTTGCTGAGTTCGGGAATCTGGCGGGCCCACATGTCGGAGCAGGTGCCCAGCGAGTTGGAGAGCACGAGCACCGGCGCGTCGGCGGGGCCATCGATGACGTAGTACAGCCGTGCCTGGCTGAGATCGGCGTAAGACATGTGGGTTTATTCCTTGCGATTACAGATGGCAGACGCCGTCGACGTAGGCCTTGCGCCAGCGCGTGATGGTCACGCGCTCGAACAGGTCGGCCAGGGAGAACGGGTCGGCGTCGATGAACTGCTGCGCGGCTTCGCGCGTTTCCAGGGCCACGATGTACAGGCCGCCGCCGGCGTCCTTGCCGTCGTCCTGCAGCTTGGCGCCGCAGGCCAGCAGCAGCTGCTTGTTGGCGTCCAGGTATTCCAGGTGCGCGGCGCGATGCTGCTGGCGCACTTCCTGGTGGCCGGGCTTGTCGAAGGTTTCGATGATGTAGGGCATCAGCCGCTCCTGGTCAGATTGCCGAGGGGTGGCGCGCCAGCGCCGTGACGTTGATGTCCATGTACGGGAACAGCGGCAGCGAGGACAGCAGCGTGTGCAGTTCGTCGTTGCTTTCGACGTCGAAGATGCTGACGTTGGCGTAGCGGCCGGCCACGCGCCACAGGTTCTTCCATTTGCCGTCGCGTTGCAGCTGCTGCGCCAGGGCCTTTTCGTCGGCCTTCAGTTTGTCGGCGCGCTCGGCGGGCATGTCGACGGGAAGATTGACTTGCATTTGAACCATGAACAACATGATGACTCTCTCCAGGAATGCCGCTCCGGCGGAGCCGGAGCGCGGGATCATGAAAACTCAGCGGGAAAACTTCAGCGGCAGGCCGGTCAGGCGCAGCAGCTCGTCGGCGGTGGTGTCGCCGAACATGTCGATGACGGTCACGCCGTCGGCGCGGATGTCGAATACCGCCACGTCGGTGTACACGCGCGACACGCAGCGCACGCCGGTCAGCGGATAGGTGCAGGCCTCGACCAGCTTGCTCTGGCCTTCGCGGGTTTGCAGTTCCATCATCACGAAGACGTCCTTGGCGCCGATCGCCAGGTCCATCGCGCCGCCCACGGCGGGAATCGCGTCGGGCGCACCCGTATGCCAGTTGGCCAGGTCGCCGTGCTGCGACACCTGGAAGGCGCCCAGCACGCAGATGTCCAGGTGGCCGCCGCGCATCATCGCGAACGAGTCGGCGTGATGGAAGAACGAGCAGCCCGGAAGTTCGGTCACGGGCTGCTTGCCGGCGTTGATCAGGTCGTAGTCTTCCTCGCCCTTGGCGGGGGCGGGGCCCATGCCCAGCATGCCGTTTTCGGTGTGCAGGATGACTTCGCGGTCCGCCGGCAGATGGTTGGCGACGAGCGTGGGCAGGCCGATGCCCAGGTTCACGTAGGCGCCTTCAGGAATGTCCTGCGCCACGCGGGCGGCGATCTGGTCGCGGGTCAGTTTGGTGCTCATTGCTGCTCCTTGGCGGCCGGGGTGGCTGCGATCTGCACGACGCGTTTCACGAAGATGCCGGGGGTCACGACGGTTTCCGGGTCCAGCTCGCCCAGTTCAACCACCTCGCGCACCTGCGCCACGGCCACGCGCGCCGCGCTGGCCATGATGGGGCCGAAGTTGCGGGCGGTCTTGCGGTAGACCAGGTTGCCCCAGCGGTCGCCGCGTTCGGCCTTGATGAGCGCGTAGTCGGCGTGCAGCGGATACTCCAGCACATACTGGCGGCCGTTGATCTCGCGGATTTCCTTGCCGTCGGCCAGCGGCGTGCCGTAGCCGGTGGGCGTGAAGAATGCGCCGATGCCGGCGCCGGCGGCGCGGATGCGCTCGGCCAGGTTGCCCTGCGGCACCAGTTCCAGCTCGATCTTGCCGCTGCGGTACAGGCCGTCGAAGATCTGCGAATCCACCTGGCGCGGGAACGAGCAGATGATCTTGCGCACGCGGTTCGCGCCCAGCAGGGCGGCCAGGCCGGTGGTGCCGTTGCCGGCGTTGTTGTTGATGATGACCAGGTCCTTCGCGCCCTGCTCCAGCAGGGCGTCGATCAGTTCCATGGGCTGGCCGGCGGTGCCGAAGCCGCCGATCATGACGGTGGCGCCGTCGGGTACGTCCGCCAGGGCGGCCGCCGCGCTTGCAACAAGCTTAGAAATCATGATGTTTGCTCATAGGTGGCGTGTCATAATTTGTTCTTAATTAGAACTTTCGTTCTTCTGAAGAACATCGTTTCATGGGGACGAGCCGAGCGTCAAGGCGAGCCGGCGCGGCGTCATCCCCATTTACTCTTTTTGTGGTAGACGGATGGCCGAGCAAGATACCCAGCAACCCAGTGACAGCTACGTGCAGTCCTTCGCGCGCGGCTTGTCCGTGATCCGGGCCTTCGGCCCCGACCGTTCGCAAATGACCTTGTCCGAGGTTGCGGCGGTGACCGGGCTGACCCGCGCCGGCGCGCGCCGCATCCTGCTGACGCTGGAGCACCTGGGCTATGTCACCGTCGACGACCGCAAGTTTTCGCTGACCCCGCGCATCCTGGAGCTGGGCTACGCCTACCTGTCCGGCACGCCGCTGTGGAACCTGGCGTTGCCGTACATGGAAGAAGTGGCCGAGCAGACGCGGGAGTCGTGTTCCGTGTCGGTACTGGAAGGCGCGGACATCGTCTACATCCTGCGCCTGTCCACGCACAAGGTCATGACCATCAACCTGGCCGTGGGCAGCCGCCTGCCGGCCTGGGTGACGTCGATGGGCCGCGTGCTGCTGGCGGGCCTGACGGAGCCGGAGCTGGACCGGGTGCTGGCGCTGAGCCAGATCCAGTCCTACACCCCGCACACCATCACCGACATCGCGGAGTTGAAGCGGGTGCTGGCTGGCGTGCGCGCCGACGGCTACGCCTGCGTCGCGCAGGAGCTGGAGCCGGGGCTGCAGTCGGTGGCCGTGCCCATCATGGACCGCAGCGGCCGCGTGATCGCCGCGATGAACGTCAGCGGCCATGCCAACCGCTTTACGCGTGAGGAAATGCTGGCGGCGTTCCTGCCGCCCTTGCGCCGCGCGGCTGACCAGATCAACCACGCCCTGCTGCGCCGCTAGGCGGCGCAGGGGATGGAGGAGGGCGGCGGACAGGCGCATGGCGGGCCTCAGATGGGCGCGACGCCCAGCGTCGTGCCGCCGCAGACGTACAGCATCTGGCCGGTGACGAAGCCGTTGTCCGGCGACAGGAAGAACATCGCGGCGCGCGCCACGTCTTCGGGCGTGCCCAGGCGCTTGACCACGATGCTGTTGATGATGCGTTCGGTCTGCGGCGCGCCTGCCGGGTTGCTCTTGGTGAACAGGTCGGTGGCGATGGGGCCGGGACCGATGGCGTTGACGGTGATGCCGTCGCCGCCCAGCTCCATGGCCAGCGTGCGGGTCAGGCCCACCAGGCCGGCCTTGGTGGCCGAATAGACCACGCGGTCAGGCTTGCCCAGCGCGGCCCGCGACGACATGTTCACGATGCGGCCGAAGCCGGCTTCGCGCATGGCGGGCAGCGCCGCCTGCACCAGGATCAGCGCGGTGCGCAGATGCAGGTTGACCACGTAGTCCAGATCCGCCAGCGTGGCCGTGTCGGCCGTGCCGGGGCGGGTGGCGCCAGCGTTGTTGACCAGGCCCACGATGTTGTAGGCCGCGGTCACCTCGCGGGCGACTTCCTTGGTGCGCGCTTCGTCGGTCAGGTCGGCCTGATACGACACCAGTCCCGCGGGCGGATTCTCGGGCAGCTTGTAGTCGATGTTGACGACCTTGTGTCCCGCATCCAGCAGCATGCGGATGATCGCCGCCCCGATCCCGGCGCTGCCGCCGGTCACGAGATACGCAGTAGGTTTGCTCATATCGGTTCCGTTCCTAAAGTAAGCGCTTCGATCAGTGAGTGAGATAACCCCAGAGCAGGACCGCAGTGATGTGGATCACGCCGACCCACAGCATCATGATGACGGTATAGCCCATCACGTCGCGCAGCTTGAGCTTGGACAGCGCCAGCGCGGGCAGGATCCAGAAGGGCTGCACCAGGTCGTTCCAGGCATTGCCCAGCATGACGGCCATGGTGGTCTGGTTCAGCGCGCTGCCGATTTCCTTGGCGGCGTCGATCATGAACGGACCCTGGATGACCCAGTGGCCGCCGGCCGACGGCGCGAAGAAGTTGATGACGAACGAGCTGATCAGGCCCCAGAACGGCAGCGACTCGGGCGTGGCCACGTCGACGAACACTTGCGAGATCGTGGTGACCAGGCCAGAGGCGGCCATGATGGCCATGATGCCGGCATAGAAGGGGTATTGCAGGATGATGCCGGAGATCGTCTTGATGCCTTCGGTCAGCTTGGCCACGTAGGCGGCCGGCGTGCCCAGCAGGATGATGCCCAGGAACAGGATGATGAAGTTGATCAGGTTCAGGTCCAGCGAGCCGCCGTCCATGAAGTGGAAGGTCACGTAGGCGATGCCCAGCGCGCCGATCAGCAGGCTCAGGATGCGGCTGTTGTTCAGCTTGGAGGCGATGGTGCCTTTTTCCAGCATGTCTTCGGCGGCGTTGGACGTATTGGCGTCGCGGTCGATGGCCGGGTCCACTTCAACGATCTTCTCGCCCTTCTTGGGGTGCAGCCAGGCATTGAGCAGCGGCAGCGTCACGATGATCACCAGGCTGGTGATCAGCATCGGCACCGAGAAAATGGTCTCCGACAGCGGGATGGTGCCCATCTGCTTGGCGGTGGGGTGGTTGGGGGTGGCGACCAGCACGGGGATGCTGGCCGACAGGCCTAGGCCGTACATGGTGAAGCCGCTGTAGGCCGCGGCGATGATCAGGGGGTAGTGCACGCCCTTGACCTTCAAGGCCAGCTTCTTGGCGACGATGCCGCCGATGACCAGGCCGAAGCCCCAGTTCAGGTAGCTGCCGATGCCGCCGACCAGCGTTGCCACGATGATGGCGGTGTGCGGCTTGTGCACGTGGCTGACGATGCGGTTGAGCATGCGGTCGGTGAGCGGCGCGGTAGCCAGCACGTAGCCCATCGCCAGGATCACGGCCATCTGGGTCGTGAAGGCCAGCAGGCTCCAGAAGCCGTTGCCCCAGGCGCGCGTGATGTCGCCGATGCCCTTGCCCTCGACGCCCATGGCCAGCAGCACGGTAAGCAGGGTCAGCGCGATCGCGAAGACGAAGGGGTCGGGCAGATACTTGCGCATCAGCTCCGTAAAGAATGAAGCCAGTTTATTCATGATGCTTCCTACAAACTCCGGTCAGGCTGGTTTTCTTGCGTCTTGCGCCGCCCGGCGCCGGGTGTCGGCGGGGGCGGGTGGGACGATTGCTTTCTTTGTGTGGTTGGGCTTGTGGCCCGCTGGCGCTGGTGGCGGGATGCCCCGCGCCTTATGGTGTGAATGCTTTGCTTGCTCGTCCGTCAGGAGCCGCTGGCCTTGCCGTTGAGCCACTCAGCCAGTTCGCCCAGCGCGGCGCTTTTCTCGCGCAGCACGCGCTCGCGGCGTTCGGGGCTCCAGGTATAGAAGCCCTGGCCGCTCTTGGCGCCGATCTGGCCGCTTTCGACCTTGCTCTTCAGGAGTTCGGAGGGTTCGGTACGGTTTTCGAGGTCTTTGTAGAGATAGCTGGCGATCGCGTAGTGCACGTCGATGCCGTTCATGTCGCGTTGTTCCAGCGGTCCCGACAGGGCCAGGCGGATGCCCAGGCTCCACTTGACCACTTCGTCGATGTCCTCGGCGCTGGCCACGCCTTTCTCCAGCAGCGAGATGGCTTCTCGGGCCAGGGCGTGCTGGATGCGGTTGGCGATGAAGCCGGGGATGTCCTGGCGCACCAGCACCGGACGCTTGCCCGCGTAGCGCAGCGTGGCCATCACCCGGGCGACGGTGTCTTCAGACGTACCGTCGTTGCGCACCACTTCCACCAGCGGAATCACGTCCGCGGGCGTGAAGAAATGGGTGCCGACGAAACGGTCGCGGCGCACCACCGCGCTGGCGATGGCGTTGATGGACAGGCCGGAAGTGTTGGTGGCGAAGAGGGTGTGCGCGGGGCACAGGGAATCGAGCTTGGCGAAGATGCCGCGCTTGAGTTCCAGGTTTTCTGGCACGGCCTCGATCACCAGGTCGCTGTTGCAGGCTGCTTCCAGCCCGGGCGCGACTTGAATGCGCTGCATCGCTTCCTGGACGTTGCCCGGGGCGTACACATTCAGCTGGCGGTCTATGGTCTGCAGCGCGCGGTCCAGCGCGCCTTCCATCGGGTCGATCAGGACGACGTTCAAGCCCTTCGAGGCGAACAGCGCGGCGATGCCGCTGCCCATGGCGCCTGCGCCGACGATGGCGAGATTCTTGAGGGGAGTATCCATGATGGTTCGCTCGATGCTGACACGCCGGGCTTGCGGGCGGGCACGGGCGGAACCAGGGTGCTTTCTGTCTCTTCCGGGGTGCCTTCCTGTGCGCCTGGCCAGAAAAATCGTTTTGTTCTATATACGAACATTTGTGCGTATATAGAATTTCTGAAAGAGATAGTACTAAAAGTCGCGGGGGGCGGACAAATGGGGAATTTTTGGTGTCCGTCTGGTGGACGGCGGCGGACGGAAGCCACCGGCGGGAGTGAACGCGGTGGCTACGGCAGCAGGGGGCGGCAAGAGGGATGCCGCAAAGGAAGGGCGCGAAAGGGATGGGTGTCGCGGCGCGCGGCCCCATCCTCGGGAATGATCGGGCTCAGCCCGAGTTGCGCAGCCCCGCCGCAATCCCGTTGATGGTCAGGTGGATGGCGCGCTGCACACGCTTGTCCACTTCGGCCTCGGGATGCTTCTGCGCCGCGCGGTGGCGGCGGATCAGGTCGATCTGCAGGTAATTGAGCGGATCGATGTAGGCGAAGCGCTCGCGCAGCGAAGCCTGCAGCGTGGGATTGTCGGCCAGCAGTTCGCGCTGGGTCAGCAGCTTGAGCATGGCCAGCGTGCGGCCGTGCTCGGCGCTGATGGCGCCGAAGATGCGCTCGCGCACGCCGCGCTGCGGCACCAGCTGCGCGTAGCGCGCGGCGATCGCCAGGTCGGACTTGGCCAGCACCATTTCCATGTTGGACAGCAGCGTGCGGAAGGCGGGCCAGTCGCGCGCCATTTCGCGCAACTGGGCCAGGCGGCCGCGGCGCGAGCGGGGCGCGTCGGGGGCGCCGGTTTCCAGATAGGCCTCGATGGCCGAGCCCATGCCGTACCAGCCGGTCAGCATCAGGCGGCATTGCGCCCAGGAGAAGCCCCAGGGAATGGCGCGCAGGTCTTCGATGCGCTGGCCCTTCTTGCGCGAGGCGGGACGCGAGCCGATATTCAGGCCGGCGATTTCGCTGATGGGCGTGGCGGCGAAGAAGTAGTCGGCGAAGCGCGGGGTGTCGTAGACCAGGCCGCGGTAGGTGCGCTGCGCGGTTTCGGACATGAAGGACATGGCGGGGCCGTGCTGGGCCATGTGCGCGTCTTCGGCGCTGGTGGCTTCGGCGCGCGGCGCCAGGCTGGATTCCAGCGTGGCGGCGACCAGCAGTTCCAGGTGCCAGCGGCCGACCTCGGCGTCCTTGTACTTGCTCTGGATGACTTCGCCCTGTTCGGTCAGGCGGATCTGGCCGGCCACGGTGCCCGGGGGCTGCGCCAGGATGGCGTCGAAGCTGGAGCCGCCGCCGCGTCCGACCGAGCCGCCGCGGCCGTGGAACAGGCGCAGGCGCACGTTGCGGGCGGAGAACACGTCGACCAGCGCGCGTTCGGCCTGGTAGAGCGACCAGTTGGACGTGAGGAAGCCGCCGTCCTTGTTGCTGTCTGAATAGCCCAGCATGACCTCCTGCGCGCCGTTCTGCGCCAGCTTCACGCGCTGGCGGACTTCGGGCAGGTCCAGCCAGGCGGCCATGATCTCGGCGCCGCGCTGCAAGTCGGGAATGGTCTCGAACAGCGGCACCACCATCAGGCCGTCTTCGGGCTGGATCTCCTGGCCCGCGGGGGCGATGAGACCGGCTTCCTTCTGCAGCACCATCACTTCCAGCAGGTCGCTCAGGGTTTCGGTGTGCGACACGATGGTCTGGCGCACGGCCTGCTTGCCGTAGCGCGCGCGGCCGGCGGCGGCGGCGCGCAGCACGGCCAGTTCGCGCGTGGTGTCTTCGCTATAGGCGATCCAGGGCGAAGCCAGCGGACGCGCCTGCGCCAGTTCGGCGCGCAGCAGTTCGACGCGTTCTTCTTCGGTAAGCGCCAGGTAGTCCAGCGGCTTGCCGTCGCGCTGCGTGCCGGCGAGGGCGAACAGCTCGGCCAGCGCGCGCTCGTGCACGTCGGAACTCTGGCGCAGGTCCACCGTAGCCAGATGGAAGCCGAACACTTCCACGGCCTGCTGCAGGCCGGCCAGACGCAGCTTGGCGATGGGCGAGCCATGGTGGGCGGCCAGCGACGCGGCGATCACGGCCAGGTCGGCGGACAGTTCTTCCGGACCTTCGTAGGCGCTTGCTGCGACGGTGCTGCGGCGGGCCAGGTCCTGGCCCGTCAGGCGCTGCGCGGTGGCGGCCAGGCGGGCGTACACGCCGACCAGCGCGCGGCGGTAGGGCTCATCGCGGCGGTGCGGCGAATCGTCGCCGCTGGCGTCGGCCAGCGCCAGCAGTTCGGCATCCACGCCGATCAGCAAGGTGGTGACGGACAGCTCCGCGCCCAGCGCGTGGACCTCTTGCAGATAGTGCTCGAACAGCACGGTGGCCTGGCGCAGCAGCGCGCGTTCCAGGGTGCTGGCGTCGACGTTGGGGTTGCCGTCGCGGTCGCCGCCGATCCAGCTGCCCATGCGCAGGAAGGGCTCCAGCGGCGCGGGCGGAGCGGCGAAGGGCTTGGCGGATTCGCGGCTCAGCAGCTTGGACAGGTCGCCGTACACGCGGGGAATGACTTGCAGGAAGGTGCTGCGGTAGTACGACAGCGCGTTCTCGATTTCGTCGGCCACCGTGAGGCGCGTGTAGCGCAGCATGCGGGTCTGCCACAGCGTGGCGACGCGGCCGAGCAGGGAGGCATCCAGGTCGGCCAGCTCTTCCGGCGTCAGCGTGCCTTCGCGCTGCGTCAGCGCGCTGGCGATCTCGCGGTGCACGTCCAGCGTGCTCTTGCGCTGCACTTCGGTGGGGTGCGCGGTCAGCACCGGCATCACGCAGGCCTCGGCCAACAGGCGGCGGATGCGGGCCACGCCCACGCCCTGGCGGCCCAGGGTCTGCACGGCGTCGCGCAGGCTGCCGCGCTCGGGCGCGCCGCTGGCGATGGCGCGGGCGCGCTGGCGGCGGTTCTGGTCGCGGTCTTCGGCGATATTGGAAAGGTGCAGGAAGTAGCTGAAGGCGCGCGCCACCGAGTTGGGGTCGCTGCCTTGCAGGCGCTTGACGCGTTGCTCCAGCAATTTGCCGTCGGCGTCGTTGCCTTCGCGGCGGAACTTCACGGCCGTGCGGCGCAGGGTTTCGATGGTGTCGAAGACGCGTTTGCCCTCACATTCCTCGATGACGGTGCCCAGTAATCGGCCTAATAGCCGGATATCGTGACGCAAGGGTTCTGCTGAATCGGACTGCGGGCGCATGGCATTCATCTGGCGGGGATCCGTCGAGGCTGCTGAGAGAGGGGGAAGGGGTGGGAAAGAAGAGGCGTTGCAGGTAAACCGGGAAAAAGAACCAGGAAGATTTTACGCAGACTTTTTACGCCAGCCGCCGGCGTCGGTTTAAAGTCCGCCAGCAGCATGTTTACACTAAAGGCAGGCCGTCACCTGTGCGTACAAGCCTTCAGTCCCTTCGTCTTTCCAGAAGCCCCCATTTATGCAAAATCATCAACGTCGCGCGCTCGTGCTGTTTTCGGGTGGCCAGGATTCCACTACCTGCCTGGCCTGGGCGCTGGACCGCTATGCCCATGTGGAAACCGTGGCGTTCGATTACGGGCAGCGCCATCACATCGAACTGACAGCGCGGCTGAACGTGCTGCGCGAGATCCGCAGCAACTTCCCTGACTGGGCGCCGCGCCTGGGCGAGGACCACCTGCTGGACCTGAAGGTGCTGGGCCAGGTGGGCGACACCGCCATGACCAGCGACCGCGCCATCGAGATGCAGGCCAACGGCCTGCCCAACACGTTCGTGCCTGGGCGCAACCTGCTGTTCCTGACGCTGGCCGCCGCGCTGGGCTACCGGCGCCAGCTGGACGTGCTGGTGGGCGGCATGTGCGAAACCGATTTCTCTGGCTATCCCGACTGCCGCGACGACACCATCAAGGCGCAGCAGGTGGCGCTGGGCCTGGGACTGGGCTCGCGGATCACGATCGAGACGCCGCTGATGTGGATCGACAAGTCCGAGACCTGGGCGCTGGCGCATCAGCTGGGCGGCGACGCGCTGGTGGAAACCATCGTCGAGGAAAGCCACACCTGCTACCTGGGCGAGCGCGGCGCGCGCCATGACTGGGGCTACGGTTGCGGCGAGTGTCCCGCCTGCAAGCTGCGCAAGATCGGTTGGGAAAAATGGGTGGTGGCTTCCGCCGCCGAAGGCTGAAACGCCGGCCGCCGCCATCGCGCGGCGGGCGCTTCAGGCAAGTGCCGCGCGCGTCCTGGCGATGAACTTCCACCTTAGCGCGAACGCCGCCGCACCGATAGCCGCGGCCAGGCCCAGCGACAGCGCCATCGCGCCGCGCGCGCCGTAGCTGTCCACGATGTAGGCATAGGCGACCGGCGAGGCGGCGGTGAGCAGGAAGCTGGGGATCAGCAAGGAACCTACCAGCGTGCCATAGCTGCGGAAGTCGAAGAGCGCCAGCGGCAGGGTGCCGCGGGTAATGGTCAAGAGGCCGTTACAGGCGCCATAAAGCAGCGCGTAGGCGGCGGTGGCATAGAGGTTGCCGCCGGACAGCAGCGCCAGCAGGAAACACAGGGGCAGCATCGCGCCGACCGCCAGGGTCAAGGTCAGCGGATGCAGGCGCGAGCCCAACGCCACATCGGCCAGACGGGCCGCGAACTGGCCGACGCCCCACAGGGCCGCGACGCTTACCGCGGCGGCCGCGGCCAAGCCCAGGCCCGACAGCAATGAAATCAGATGGGCCGCGTTGCCCGCCGCCAGGAAGTTGGTCAGCATGGCGACCAGCGCGTACAGCGCGCCCGCCAGGCGGCGCTCGGCGGCGTTGCGGGTGAGGCCGGCGGGCGCCTTGTCCTTGCTGCCGGGCGCCGCGGCATAGCGTTCGCGCGGCAGCGCCAGGTAAAGCGGCACCGTGGCCAGCGCCAGACCGGCATAGGCCAACGCCGCGCCGCGCCAGCCCAGCCAGCCCGACAGCGCATGACCTACCGGCCACATCACCGTGGACGCCAGTCCGCCAAACAGCGTGATCTGCGACATGGGCCGCCGCGCCGACGGTCCGGCCGCGCGCGCCAGCGAGGCGAAAGCCGCGTCGTACAGGCTCAGCCGCATGCCGATGCCCAGCACGGCCCAGGACAGGAAGTACCAAGGGATGGCGTGCGCGATCGACAGGCCCGCGCAGCCCAGCGCGCCCAGTACCGCGCCCAGCGGCATGACGCGATGTCCGCCCCAGCGGTCCACGGCCATGCCGGCCAGCGGCGACACCAGGGCCATCACCACGATGGCCGCCGAAAAGCCGCCGTAGACGGTGGCGGCGTTCCAGCCCAGGTCGGCGGCCATGGCGGGTCCCAGGGCGCCGATCAGGTAGTACGTCACGCCCCAGCCGACCAGTTGCGTCAGCCCCAGGCAGACGATGGCGCGCGGCGCAATCACGGCCGTTGCGGCGGCGTGTTGTCGCCTTCGCCCAGCGCGCGCTGCATCAGCACCGTGTCGCGCCATTCGCCGTGCTTATGCCCCACCGAACGCAGGGTGCCGGCGGGATGGAAGCCCTGGCTGGCGTGCAGCGCGAGCGACGCGGCGTTGCGGCTGTCGCCCACCACGGCCAGCATCTGGCGCCAGCCGGCGGCGGTGCAGCGTTCGATCAGCGCGGCCAGCAGCTTGCCGCCGATGCCCAGTCCGGAGCGGCCCGCCTTCACGTACACCGAATCTTCGACCGTGTGGCGGTAGGCCGGGCGCGGGCGGTAAGGCGTGACGTAGGCGTAACCCACGACCTCGCCGTTGATCTCGGCCACCAGATAGGGCATTTCCTTTTCCAGTACGGCGCCGCGGCGCTGGCGCATTTCCTGGATGGACGGCGGCTCCAGCTCGAACGAGGCCGTGCCGTGCAGCACGTGGTGGGCGTAGATGGTCTTGATGGCGGGAAGGTCGGCTTCCGCGCTGTCGCGGATGAGGACGGTGGGAGCGGGGGACGACATGGGCGGGCCGTGAGCAGGAAAGAAAAATAGAAGCCGCCAGTGTCGCGCAAGCTTATTTATTAATAAAGCTTTGGTCCATTATGATTTGTATAAGTAAAACTTTGGATTGAGCGATGCGCGGTCTCAACCTGGATCACCTGCGCACCTTTGCGCAGGTGATCGAACTGGGCAGTTTTTCCGCCGCCGCGGAGCGGGGCGGCGTGACGCAGCCCGCCGTCAGCCTGCAAATCCGCCAGTTGGAGCGGCGCTTCGGCATGAAGCTGGTGGAACGCATCGGCCGCCGCGCCGGGCCGACAGCGGCAGGGCTGGAGCTGCTGTCGCACGTGCGCGTCATCGACGCGGCGCTGGCGCAGGCCGAACTTGCCATGACCGCGCATGCGTCGCAGGTGTCCGGCCGGGTCCGGCTGGGCACGGGCGCTACCGCCTGCACCTATCTGCTGCCGCCTATCCTGGCGGATCTGCGGCGGCGCTTTCCGGCATTGGACATCGTGGCCAGCACCGGCAATACGGCGGACATGCTGCGCGGGCTGGAGAACAACACGCTCGATATCGGCCTGGTCACCTTGCCCGCGCCGGGACGCATGTTCCAGGTCACGCCGGTGCTGGATGACGAGTTCGTGGCGATCTTTCCCGCCGGCGATGCTGCCGCCATTCCCGCGGCCGCCACGCCGCAGGCGCTGGCGCAGTTGCCGCTGGTGCTGTTCGAACCGGGCGCGCGCACCCGCCGCCTGGTGGACGATTGGTTCGAGGACGCCGGGCTGGCCGCCAAGCCCGTGATGGAGCTGGGCAGCACCGAAGCCATGAAGGAGATCGTCGCCGCCGGCCTGGGCTGCGCGATCCTGCCCAGGCTGGCGGTGTCGGGCGCGGGCCGGCGCCAGGCGCTGGAGGTGCGCTCGCTGGCGCCGCGCCTGTCGCGCAGCCTGGCCATCGTGCTGCGGCGGGACAAACCGCTCAGCCGGGGGTTGCGGCATCTGCAGGAGTCGCTGCTGGCGTTGCGTGGATGAATCCGAGGACGTGGGTACACTGGCGCAGACCATTCCACGCCACTTGAATCGCAATCATCGCAAAATGGACAAGCCTGCTGCCCGCAAGCCCTACAAGCCCGCAGAGCTGGACCTGTTTCCCTATGAGTCCTCGCGGCGTCCGGTGGCCGGGCTGGCAGTGGATTACGAAGACGGCCATCGCGTCCGCCGGCACCGCCACCGCCGCGCCCAATTGCTCTATGCGATCTCCGGCGTGATGGTGGTGGATACCGACGCCGGGATCTGGGTGGTGCCGCCCACGCGCGGCGTCTGGGTGCCGGCCTGGGTATCGCACGGCCTGCGCATGAGCGGCGAGCCGCGCATGCGCACCGTGTTCGTCGAGCCCGGCGCGGCCGCGCACCTACCGTCCAGCTGCTGCGTGTTGTCGATTTCCCCCCTGTTGCGGGAGCTGATGGTCGCGGCCGCCGAGGTGCCGCTGGACTGGGCGCCCGACACGCGCGACGGCCGGCTGATGATGCTGCTGCTGGATGAATTGCGCCAGGAGCCGGTGCTGCCGCTGCATCTGCCGCAGCCCGCCGAGCCCCGCCTGGCGCGCATCTGCCGGGCCATCGTGCGCCACCCGGAACGCCAGGACGGCGCGGCCGATTGGGCGCGCGCGCTGGGGGTGGACCCGAAGACTGTGCACCGCCTGTTCCTGCGGCATACGGGCATGACTTTCGGCCGCTGGCGCCAGCAGGCGCGGCTCCTGGCGGCGATGGAGCGGCTGGCGCGCGGCGAGCGCGTGCTGGAGGTGGCGCTGGACCTGGGCTACGAAAGCCCCAGCGCCTTCGCGGCCATGTTCCGCAAGGCCGTGGGCGAGCCGCCCAGCGCCTTTGCGGCCCGTGGCATGGCGTCCGCCTGATGGCCGCGGCCGCGGCCCGGGGGCGGCCAGCGGGCGGGCGCGGCCCGAACCAGCGTATTATTTAACGTTTTGCCGCCTACGCTAACAGCTACAGCCAGAGACAAACCATGCCGCACTACCGCTCCCGCACCTCGACCCACGGCCGCAACATGGCCGGCGCCCGCGCCTTGTGGCGCGCCACCGGCATGAAGGACGGCGACTTCGGCAAGCCGATCATCGCGGTAGTGAACTCGTTCACGCAGTTCGTGCCGGGCCACGTGCACCTGCGCGACCTGGGCGCACTGGTCGCCAAGGAAATCGAGGCCGCAGGCGGCGTCGCCAAGGAATTCAACACCATCGCCGTGGACGACGGCATCGCGATGGGCCACGGCGGCATGCTGTATTCGCTGCCCTCGCGCGAACTGATCGCCGACTCGGTCGAATATATGGTCAACGCGCATTGCGCCGACGCCATGGTCTGCATCTCGAACTGCGACAAGATCACCCCGGGGATGCTGATGGCCGCGATGCGCCTGAACATCCCGGTCGTGTTCGTGTCGGGCGGTCCGATGGAAGCGGGCAAGGTCAAGTCGCCCACCGATGGCAAGGTCATCGCCAAGATCGACCTGATCGACGCCATGATCAAGGCCGCCGACCCCAAGGTGTCGGATGCCGAAGTGGCCGAAGTCGAACGCAGCGCCTGCCCGACCTGCGGCTCCTGTTCCGGCATGTTCACCGCCAACTCGATGAACTGTCTGACCGAGGCCATCGGCCTGGCGCTGCCGGGCAACGGCACCATCGTCGCCACGCACGCCTGGCGCAAGGGGCTGTTCGAACAGGCCGGCCGCCTGGTGGTGGACCTGTGCCGCCGCTACTACCAGGAAGAAGACGAGTCGGTCCTGCCGCGCAGCATCGCCACCAAGAGCGCGTTCCAGAACGCGATGGCGTTGGACGTGGCCATGGGCGGCTCGACCAACACCGTGCTGCACTTGCTGGCCGCGGCGCAGGAAGCGGGCGTGGACTTCACCATGGCCGACATCGACCGCATTTCGCGCAAGGTGCCCTGCCTGTGCAAGGCGGCGCCCGCCACCGACAAGTACCACATCGAAGACGTGCACCGCGCTGGCGGCATCCTGGGCATCCTGGGTGAACTGGCGCGCGCGGACCTGCTGGACCTGTCCTGCGGCAACGTGCACAGCGGCACGCTGGGCAACGCAATCAAGCAATGGGACGTGGCCGGCGGCGCTGGCGAAGAGGCGCAGAAGTTCTACCGTGCGGCTCCGGGCGGCATTCCGACCACGGTGGCGTTCAGCCAGGACGCAACCTTCCTGACGCTGGATACCGACCGCAAGACGGGCTGCATCCGCAGCAAGGAAAGCGCCTATTCCAAGGATGGCGGCCTGGCCGTGCTGTACGGCAATCTGGCTGAAAAGGGCTGCATCGTCAAGACGGCGGGCGTGGACGAGTCGCAATGGGTCTTCACCGGCCGCGCGCGCGTCTTCGAAAGCCAGGACGATGCGGTGGAAGGCATCCTGGGCGACCAGATCGTTCCGGGCGACGTGGTGGTGATCCGCTATGAAGGCCCGAAGGGCGGTCCGGGCATGCAGGAAATGCTGTATCCGACGTCGTACCTGAAGTCCAAGGGCCTGGGCAAGACTTGCGCGCTGTTCACGGATGGCCGTTTCTCGGGCGGTTCGTCGGGTCTGGTGATCGGCCATGCTTCGCCGGAAGCGGCGGAAGGCGGCACGATCGGCCTGGTGGAAGAGGGTGACGTGATCGAGATCGATATCCCGAACCGCAAGATGCATCTGGCGGTGTCCGACGAGGAACTGGCGCGCCGCCGGGCGGCCATGGATGCTCGTGCTGACGGCTGGGAGCCGGTCGGCCGCGAACGTGTCGTGTCGCAGGCGCTGCAGGCGTATGCGGCGTTGGCGACTTCGGCGGATCGCGGGGCTGTGCGGGATTTGTCGCAGCTGAAGCAGAAGGGCAAGCGTTGATTTTGCTTGCTGGTGGATAAGAGGGCGGCGCTTTTTAGCGCCGCTTTTTTTTGGTCGTTTGGTGAGTGCTGGTTGGTGTTGACGCCGTGTGGGTGCCGGTGTGGGTGCCGGCGCCGACGGGCTACTTGAGTCTTGACTTGTGGCGCTGCTGCATCCGTGGTCGGGGGCGGGGCTTTTGGTGCCCGTCATTATTGGCCGCGCGGGCGGCCAATAATGACATACGTGATTTCTTTCATTTCTATTGTGTTCGCTGGCGCGAATGCCGTAGCGGAGGCGGCAAGCGCGTCCCTATTTAGGGGCTCAAAGTATCTAGATACTTTCCCCATTTGCGCCTCGGGATCTTCAGGTATATATTTCAAGCCTAAACTATCCAGGTTTAAATATCTGCGGCCGCCAGCTCCAGGAATTCAGAGCGGATGTCGCTTACCACGGAGCGCTACGGCAATGAAAATAGTCTGCATCGGCGGGGGCCCCGCCGGCCTGTATTTCGGTCTGCTCATGAAGCTGCAAGACCCCGCCAACGAAGTCACCGTGATCGAGCGCAACCGCCCTTACGACACCTTCGGCTGGGGGGTGGTGTTCTCCGACGCCACCATGCAGAACCTGCGTGAAGCCGACCCCGTTTCCGCCCAGACCATCGGCGACGCCTTCAACCACTGGGACGACATCGACATCAACTTCAAGGGCCGCAGCATTCGCAGCGGCGGCCACGGCTTCATCGGCATCGGCCGCAAGAAGCTGCTGAACATCCTGCAGGCGCGCTGCGAGGACGTGGGCGTGAAGCTGGTGTTCGAACAGTTCATCCAGGACGACCAGGCCATCGCCCGCGAATACGACGCCGACCTGGTCATCGCCTCGGACGGCATCAACAGCCAGGTCCGGACCCGCTACGCCGACACTTTCCTTCCGGACATCGACCAGCGCCGCTGCCGCTTCGTGTGGCTGGGCACCAAGAAGGTGTTCGACGCCTTCACCTTCGCCTTTGTCCAGACCGAGCACGGCTGGTTCCAGGCGCACGCCTACCGCTACGAAGACGGCATGTCCACCTTCATCGTGGAAACGCCCGAGGAAACCTGGCAGGCCGCCGGCATCGAGCAGATGAGCCAGGAAGAGGGCATCGCCTACTGCGAAAAGCTGTTCGCGCCCTGGCTGGACGGCAATCCGCTGATCAGCAACGCCACGCACCTGCGCGGCTCGGCCATCTGGATCCGCTTCCCGCGCGTCATCTGCAATACCTGGGTGCACTGGAACAAGCTGGATACCGCCCGCGGCGAGCGCCGCGTGCCCGTGGTGCTGATGGGCGACGCCGCCCACACCGCCCACTTCTCGATCGGCTCCGGCACCAAGCTGGCCCTGGAAGACGCGATCGAGCTGGCGCGCTGCCTGAGCGGCGCCGAAGGCAGCGTCGAAGCCGGCCTGAAGCACTACGAGGAAGTGCGCAGCGTCGAAGTGCTGAAGATCCAGAACGCCGCCCGCAACTCCACCGAATGGTTCGAGAACGTCGAGCGCTATGCCGACCTTGAGCCTGAACAGTTCGCCTATTCGCTGTTGACCCGTTCGCAGCGGATCTCGCACGAAAACCTGCGCCTGCGCGACCCGGCCTGGCTGGAAGGCTTCGAGCGCTGGATCGCGGAACGCGCCGGCGCTGCCGCCGCGCCGGGCCAGCGGCCCGCGATCCCCATGCTGACGCCCTATCAGGCGCGCGGCGTGCGGCTGAAGAACCGCATTCTGGTGTCGCCGATGGCCATGTATTCCTGCACCGATGGCGTGCCGGGCGACTTCCACCTGGTGCACCTGGGCGCACGCGCCATGGGCGGCGCGGGCCTCGTCATGGTCGAGATGACCTGCGTGTCGCCGGACGGCCGCATCACCCCGGGTTGCCCGGGCCTCTGGAATGACGAGCAGCGCGACGCGTTTGCCCGCATCGTCGGCTTCGTGCATGGCAACAGCGATGCCCGCATCGGCCTGCAGCTGGGCCACGCCGGTCGCAAGGGTTCCACGCAGCTGGGCTGGCAGAAGATCGATCATCCTCTGGCCGAAGGCAACTGGCCGCTCTTGTCGGCGTCGGCCCTGCCTTACATCGAAGGCGTGTCGCAGACGCCGCGCGCCATGACGCGCACCGACATGGACGACGTGCGCGACAACTTCGTGGCCGCCGCCCGCCGCGCCGAGCAGGCCGGCTTCGACTGGCTGGAGCTGCACTGCGCGCACGGCTACCTGCTGTCGAGCTTCATTTCGCCGCTCACGAACCATCGCACCGACGAATACGGCGGTAGCCTGGAGAACCGCCTGCGCTTCCCGCTGGAGGTGTTCCATGCCGTGCGCGCGGTATGGCCCGAGAACAAGCCCATGTCGGTGCGGATTTCCGCCAGCGACTGGGTCGAAGGCGGCATCACGGCCGATGACGCGGTGGAGATCGCGCGCCACTTCAAGGCTGCCGGCGCCGACATGATCGATTGCTCGTCCGGCCAGGTCAGCAAGGAAGAAAAGCCGGTCTACGGCCGCATGTTCCAGACCCCGTTCGCGGACCGCGTGCGCAACGAGGCCGGCATCCCGACCATCGCGGTGGGCGCCATCTTCGAGGCCGACCACGCCAACGGCATCATCGCCTCGGGCCGCGCCGACCTTTGCGCGCTGGCGCGTCCCCATTTGGCTGACGCCTCCTGGACGCTACGCGAAGCCGCGCGAGTGGGCTACCGTGATGTTTCCTGGCCGAGCCAGTACTTCGCCGGCAAGCGCCAACTGGAAACCAACTTCGAACGCGCCGCCGCGATGGCGCAACTGGATATCAAATGAACGCAACTCCGCTCCCGCTGGCCGGACGCCACGCCCTGGTGACGGGCGGCGCCCGCGGCATCGGGCTGGCCTGCGCCCGGGCGCTCTTGCAGCGCGGCGCGCGCGTCACGCTGCTGGGCCGCGACGGCGCCGCGCTGGACGCCGCGGCCGACAGCCTGGCCAGCCTGGGCCAGGTGCAGGCCGTCAGCGCCGACATCGCCAACGAAGCCTCGGTGCGGGCGGCCTTCGCCCAGGCCGAGGCCGAGTTCGGTCCGGTACTGGTGCTGGTGAACAACGCCGGCCAGGCCGTCAGCCAGCGCTTTGACCGCACCGACGCGGCGCTGTGGCAGTCGATGCTGGACGTCAATCTGACCGGGACCTTCCACTGCATCCAGGCGGCCTTGCCCGGCATGCTGCAGGAAAAATGGGGCCGCGTAATCAACGTGGCCAGCACGGCCGGCCTGATCGGCTACGGCTATGTCAGCGCCTATTGCGCCGCCAAGCACGGCGTGATCGGCCTGACCCGTTCGCTGGCGCTGGAAACGGCGCAGAAGGGCGTCACGGTCAACGCCGTATGCCCCGGCTACACGGAAACCGACATCGTGCGCGGCGCGGTGTCGAACATCGTCGACAAGACCGGCATGACGCCGGACGCCGCGCGCGCCAAGCTGGCCGAGCGCAACCCCCAGGGCCGCCTGGTGCAGCCCGAGGAAGTGGCCGAGACGGTCGCCTGGCTGGCCTTGCCGGCTTCGGCTTCGGTCAACGGCCAGGCCATCGCCGTAGACGGCGGCGAAGTGATGACCGGCTGAAGCCGGCGCCCCATCCACCCCAATTCACGAACGGAGACACCATGAGCACCCAGCCCGAAGAGCACACCATGAAACACCACAAGCGTCCGTTCGCCGGCTACCAGGCCAAGACGTTCCTGTGGCAGGTGTCGGCCGACGGCAAGATCGGCACGGTGACGCTGAATCGCCCCGAGCGCAAGAACCCGCTGACGTTCGATTCCTACGCCGAGTTGCGCGACCTGTTCCGCGCGCTGGTGTACGCCACCGACATCAAGGTCGTGGTGGTGACGGGCGCGGGCGGCAACTTCTGCTCGGGCGGCGACGTGCACGAGATCATCGGTCCGCTGACCAAGATGAGCATGCCCGAGCTGCTGGACTTCACCCGCATGACGGGCGATCTGGTCAAGGCCATGCGCGCTTGCCCGCAGCCCATCGTGGCGGCGGTCGACGGCATCTGCGCCGGCGCCGGCGCCATGGTGGCGCTGGCCTCGGACATGCGCCTGGGCACGCCCGCCGCGCGCACCGCCTTCCTGTTCACGCGAGTCGGCCTGGCCGGCGCCGACATGGGCGCATGCACCTTGCTGCCGCGCATGATCGGCCAGGGCCGCGCGTCCGAACTGCTCTACACGGGCCGCGCCATGACGGCGGAAGAAGGCGTCAGCTGGGGCTTCTTCAATGCCCTGCATGAACCCGGCGCGCTGGCCGACGCCGCGCAGACGCTGGCCGCGCAGCTGGCGGCGGGGCCGACCTTCGCCCACGGCGTGACCAAGAAGCTGCTGCACCAGGAATGGAACATGGGGGTGGACGAGGCCATCGAGGCCGAAGCCGAGGCCCAGGCCATCTGCATGCAGACGCGCGATTTCCGTCGCGCCTACGAGGCCTTCGTGGCCAAGCAAAAACCGGTGTTCCAAGGGGACTGAGCATGCGCGACGCAAGCTGGCTGGATTGGCCGTTTTTCGACGATGCGCACCGCAAGCTGGCGCACGAGGTCGACGCCTGGTGCGAAGCGTCCCTGGGGAACGTGGATCACCATGACGCCGACGCTGCCTGCAAGAAGCTGGTGCGCGCCATGGGCGAGGCCGGCTGGCTGCGCTACGCCGTCGCGGGCGGCCCTGGCGGCGCCTGGGGCGGCGCGCTACCGGAAGTGGATTCCCGCGCGGTGTGCATCCTGCGCGAAACCCTGGCGCGCCATGAAGGGCTGGCCGATTTCGCCTTTGCCATGCAGGGCCTGGGCAGCGGCGCCATTTCGCTGATGGGCTCGGACGAACTGCGTCAGCGCTATCTGCCGCGCGTGGCGCGCGGCGAAGCCATCGCCGCCTTTGCGCTGTCGGAGCCCGACGCCGGCTCGGACGTGGCCGCGCTGGCCTGCGAGGCCACGCTGGACGGTGACCATTATGTGTTGAACGGCGCCAAGACCTGGATTTCCAACGGCGGCATCGCGGACTTCTATTGCGTGTTCGCGCGCACGGGCGAAGCCCCCGGCGCGCGTGGCATCAGCGCCTTCGTGGTGGATGCCGATACGCCGGGCTTCGAGGTCAGCGAACGCATCGACCTGATCGCTCCGCACCCGCTGGCGACCATCACGTTCGACAACTGCCGCATTCCGGCGTCGCACCGGCTGGGCGACGCGGGCCAGGGCTTCAAGCTGGCCATGATGACGCTGGACATCTTCCGCGCCTCGGTGGCGGCCGCCGCGCTGGGTTTCGCGCGCCGCGCGCTGGACGAAGGGCTGGCGCGTTCCAAGTCGCGCCGCATGTTCGGCCAGACGCTGTCGGACCTGCAGCTGACGCAGGCCGCGCTGGGCGACATGGCGACCGCCATCGACGCCTCGGCGCTCCTGACATACCGCGCGGCCTGGATGCGCGACGTGCTGAAGCAGCGCACCACGCGCGAAGCGGCCATGGCCAAGATGACCGCCACGGAATCGGCGCAGACCGTGATCGACCGCGCGCTGCAGATGTTCGGCGGCGCGGGCGTGGTGTCGGGGATGCCGGTGGAGAAGCTTTACAGGGAAATACGCGCGCTGCGGATCTACGAAGGCGCGACAGAAGTGCAGAAGTTGATCATTGCCCGTGAACTGCTGAAGGCGTAAGGCAGCCATCGAGCTCCGTCGTCCCGGCACAGCAACTACACCGCAATAGCAAGGGGAATTCCATGGAAGCATCCGCCCACATCGACACTTTCGCCCGGGACAATCTGCCCCCGGGCGAACAATGGCCAGAGTTCCTGCTCGACGGCCCCGACGTGGCCTATCCGAAACGTTTGAACTGCGCGGTCGAACTGGTGGACGCCATGGTCGAGCGCGGTCACGGCGAGCGCGTCGCGCTGCGCTGGAGCCAGGACGGCAAGCACGCCACGATGACCTACCGCGAACTGGCCGCGCTGACCAACCGTATCGCCCGAGTGTTGGCCGAAGATATGGGCCTGGTGCCGGGCAACCGCCTGCTGCTGCGCGGACCGAACAATCCCATGATGGCGGCCTCGTGGCTGGCAGCGATCAAGGCCGGGCTGGTGACGGTGCCGACGATGCCGCTGTTGCGCGCCAAGGAACTCAAGCAGATCATCGACAAGGCGCAGATCCAGGCCGTGCTGTGCGATGCCCGCCTGAAAGACGAGGCGGAGTTCTGCACCCAGTCCAGCCATGAGCATTATTGCCCTGGCCTGACCAAGGTCATGTACTTCAACGACAAGGCGCCCGACGCGCTGGATGCGTTGGCAGCGGCCAAGCCGGATGATTTCAAGGCCTGCGATACGGCGGCCGACGACGTGTGCCTGATCGCCTTCACCAGCGGCACCACCGGCGCGCCCAAGGGCTGCATGCACTTTCATCGCGACGTCCTGGCGATGTGCGACCTGTTCCCCAAGCACGTCATCAAGCCGGGTCCGGACGACATTTTCTGCGGCACGCCGCCGCTGGCATTTACCTTCGGCCTGGGCGGCCTGCTGTGCTTCCCGCTGCGCGTGGGCGCGAGCACGGTGCTGGCCGAGAAGCTGTCGCCGGAAAGCCTGCTGCAGCTGATCCAGGATTTCCGCGCCACCATCGTGTTCACGGCGCCCACGTTCTACCGCCAGATGGCGGCATTGGTGGGCAAGTTCGATCTGTCGTCGCTGAAGAAGAGCGTGTCGGCGGGCGAGGCGCTGCCGGATGCGACGCGCCAGCTCTGGAAAAAAGCCAGCGGCATCGAGATGATCGACGGCATCGGCGGCACGGAAATGATCCACGTGTTCGTGTCCAGCCCGCCGGAGTCGGTCAAGGCCGGCGCCATCGGCCGCGTGGTGCCGGGTTATGTGGCGCAGATCGTCGATGACGATATGAATCCCGTGCCCAACGGCACGGTGGGCCGGTTGGCGATCAAGGGGCCTACCGGCTGCCGCTATCTGGCGGACGAACGCCAGCGGCGCTTCGTGCAGAACGGCTGGAACCTGCCGGGCGATACGTTCCTGCAGGATGACGACGGCTATTTCTTCTATCAGGCGCGCAATGACGACATGATTGTTTCGGCGGGCTACAACATTGCCGGACCCGAGGTCGAGGACGCGCTGCTGCGTCACGAGGCCGTGGCGGAGTGCGGCGTGGTGGGCGCGGCGGACGACGAGCGCGGCCAGGTGGTCAAGGCCTTCGTGGTGCTCAAGCCGGGCTATGAAGCCGGCAGCGAGCTGGTCGCGGCGCTGCAGCAGTTCGTGAAGGCCAATATCGCGCCCTACAAGTATCCCCGTGCCATCGAGTTTGTCGACGCGCTGCCGCGCACCGAAACCGGCAAGCTGCAGCGTTTCGCGCTGCGCAAGATGGCCTGAACCGGCAACAAGGAAATTCCATGGCAGCCCCTTTCATCAGCCAGGTCGAAGTCCGCTTCCGTCATTGCGATCCGGCGGGCATCGTTTTCTACCCTCGCTACTTCGAGATGATCAATGACTTTGTCGAGGAATGGTTCGACAAGGGCATGGGGTTGCCGTTTCATGCGCTGCACGTGGAGCGGCACATCGGCACGCCGATGGCGTCGGTGCAGTGCGATTTCAGCGCGCCCAGCCGCTGGCACGAGCGTCTGCGCCAGGTGCTGGAAGTACAGCGCATCGGCGGCGCGTCGTTCAAGGCGCTGGTGCGCTTCGAGGGGCCGGATGGCCAGTTGCGCTTGTCGGCGACGCTGACGATCGTAACGGTGGATTTGCGGACGATGAAGTCCATGCCGCTGCCTGCGGATCTGCGGGAACGCATGCAGGCTTATCTGGTTCCCGCAGCGTAAGCGGCGGGGATCGTTTGCTTTTCTTAAATATAGGATGACGTTATGAAAATTCTGCAACCGCCGGATTGGATGGCGCCCCGGGGCTATTCGAATGGCGTGCTCACCGAGATGCAGGTGGGCAGCAAGCTCGTATTTGTGGGCGGGCAGGTGGGGTGGAATGGCCAGCAGCAGTTCGAGACCGACGATCTGGCGGAGCAGGTGCGCCAGACGCTGGCGAACATCGTCGCGATTCTGGCCGAGGGCGGCGCCAAGCCTGAGCATATCGTCCGGATGACGTGGTACGTGACGGACAAGAACGAGTATGTGGCGGCTTATCCCGCCATCGGCAAGCACTATCGTGAGTACATCGGCCGGCATTTCCCGGCGATGACGGCCGTGGAGGTGGCGGACCTGGTCGAGGACCGCGCCAAGGTGGAGATTGAGGTTACTGCCGTGGTGCCGGCGCAGTAATCGCCGGTTGCTCCTGAGCGCCGAGGGCCGGCTATCGCCTGGCCTTCGGCGTTTTTTTTGCAGGCTTCTTGAGCGCTGGGGCTCGATACAATCGATCCATCAACCAAGGAGCCTGCCTCATGTCCCTGAACTCTGACGCGGTACGCCTGTTCCTGGGCGTGGTGGACGCCGGATCCCTCAGCGCCGCCGCCGAGCTTCTGGGCCATACTGCGTCGGGCGTCAGCCGCGGCCTGTCGCGGCTTGAGGAAGAGCTCGGCGTCATCCTGATCAATCGCACCACCCGGCGCATGGAACTGACCGAGGAGGGCAAGCATTTCCTGCCCAAGGCCCGGCACATCGTCGCGTCGCTGGACGAAGCCGAGGATTGCATGCGCATGGTGCATCAGCGCCCGGCGGGCCGCTTGCGGGTGGATGCGTCGGTGCCCGTCATGCTGCATTGCGTGGTGCCGCTGGTGGCGGAGTTCCGGCACGAGTATCCGGCGATCACGCTCGAACTCACCAGCAACGACCGCATCGTGGACCTCATGGAACACCGCACCGACGTGGCGCTGCGCATGGGGCCGCTGACGGATTCCACCCTGCATGCGCGCACGCTGCGGCCGTCGCCGCGCTGGGTGATGGCCAGCCCGGACTACGTGGCCCGGCGCGGCGCGCCGCAGACGGTGGAGGACCTGGCGGCGCATGAAGTGCTGGGTTTCACCCAGCCTGAGAGCCTGAACGTCTGGCCCTTGCGCCACGCGGGCGGGTCCAGCTATCTGGCGGTGCCGACGCTGGCGACGTCCAGCGGCGAGACGCAGCGGCAACTGGCGGTGCGCGGCGTGGGCATCGCCTGCCTGTCTGACTTCGTGGTGCGCGAGGACGTCAAGGCCGGCCGGCTGGTGAAGCTGATGGAAGCCGCGCACACGGACTATCTGCAGCCCATGCACGCGGTGTATCACCGCAACACGCAGCTCTCGCGGCGCATCGCCTGCTTCCTGGATTTCTTCGCGGCGCGGATCTGAACCCGCGCCGCGCTTGGCATGGCGCCTAGGCGTGCAAGGCGCGGCCAAAGGCCGACAGCACCGATTCGTGCAGCGTTTCCGACAGGGTCGGGTGGGCGAACACGGTGTGCATCAGGTCTTCTTCCGTGGCTTCCAGCGAGGCCGCCACGCCGTAGCCCGTGATCAGCTCGGACGCTTCGGGGTGGATGATGTGCGCACCCAGCAGCTCGCCGCTCTTGGCGTCGAACACCGTCTTCACCAGTCCCTGGTCCTCGCCCATGGCGATTGCCTTGCCGTTGCCGGCGAAGGTGAATTTGCCCACGCGGATGTCGCCGCCGGTCTTGGCGGCGTGTTCGCGGGCGCGGGCTTCGCTCATGCCGATGCTGGCGACCTGTGGGTACGAGTAGGTGCAGGCCGGGATGCGCAACGGATCGATGGGATGCGCGGGCCTGCCGGCGATGGCTTCCACGCACAGCACGGCTTCGTGGCTGGCCTTGTGGGCAAGCCACGGCGCGCCCGCCACGTCGCCGATGGCATAGACGCCGGGCTCGCCCGTGCGGCACAGGCCGTCGGTGACGATGTGGGTCTTCTCCACCTTGACGCGGGTCTGCTCCAGGCCCAGGTTCTCGACGTTGCCGACGATGCCGGCGGCGACGATGACGCGGTCCACTTCCAGCTCGCTGCGCTTGCCTTGCTGGTCCAGCGTCACCTTCACGCCGCTCGCGGTCAGCGAGGACGAGGCCACGGCGCACTGCGTCAGTACCCGGATGCCTTGCTTTTCGAAGGCCTTGCGCGCCAGCGCCGAGATCTCGGCGTCTTCCTGCGGCAGGATTTCCGCAGTCATGTCGATCAGCGTGACTTCCGCGCCCACGGCGCGGTAGAAGCTGGCGAACTCCGCGCCAATGGCGCCCGCGCCCACCACCAGCAGCGACTTCGGAATCTCGGCTGGGACCAGCGCCTGGCGGTAGGCCCAGACGCGTTCACCCAGGGGCAGCGCCGGCAGCTCGCGGGCGCGCGCGCCCGTGGCCAGGATGATGTGCTTGGCCGACAGCGTGCTGCCGTTGTCCAGCACCAGGCGGCCGCCGCCCGCCAGCTTGGCGCTGGCGGCGAACACGGTCACGCCGTTCTTCTTCATCAGGTGCGCCACGCCCTGGCCCAGGCGGCCCGCCACCTTGCGTGAACGCGCCACCATGGCGGCCAGGTCCGGACGCGCTTCGCCCGCGCCCGCGACGCCGTAGTGCGCCGCCTCGCGGCAGGCGCGCAGCACGGTGGCGCTGTGCAACAGCGCCTTGGTGGGGATGCAGCCCCAGTTCAGGCAGATGCCGCCGAGTTCGGCGCGTTCCACCAGCGCGACCGACATGCCCAGCTGGGCCGCACGGATGGCCGCGACATAGCCGCCGGGGCCGCCGCCCACCACGACGAGATCAAACGTAGTCTTGGTCATGGCGGGGCTCACAGCAGGATGCGCACGGGGTTTTCGATCAGCGTGCGGAAGGCGGCCAGCCAGCGCGCGCCCACCGCGCCGTCCACCACGCGGTGGTCCGCGGACAGGGTCACGGTCATGACGGTGGCGGCGGCCAATTGGCCGTCGCTGTCCACCACCGGACGCTTTTCCGCCGCGCCCACCGCCAGGATGGCGGCCTGCGGCGGATTGATGATGGCGGCGAACTGGCTGATGCCGTACATGCCCAGGTTGCTGACGGTCAGCGAGCCGCCGGTGAATTCCTCGGGCTTGAGCCGGTTGATCTTGGCGCGTCCGGCCAGCTCGACGATTTCGCCTGCAATGGCGGACAAGGATTTCACGTCGGCATCGCGCACGATGGGCGTGACCAGGCCGCCGTCGGTCGCCACCGCCACCGAGATGTCGGCGCCGGCATGGTATTCGACCGCGTCCTCGTGCCAGCTGGCATTGACCTCCGGCACTTCGCGCAGGGCCAGCGCGGCCGCGCGCACGATGAAGTCATTGACCGACAGTTTCACCGCGCCGCCCTGGTTGGCCTGGGCGCGCAGCGCCAGCAGCGCGTCCATCCGGCAATCCACCGTCAGGTAGAAGTGCGGCACGTTCTGCTTGCTCTCGGTGAGACGGCGGGCGATGGCGCGGCGCATGCCGGTATGCGGCACGCGGCGCGCGGCGGGACGGCCGGCCAGCGCTGCGGGCGCCGCGGCCGGGGCGCGGTCGCGCGCCGCTTCCACGTCGCGGCGCACGATGCGGCCGTGCGGACCGGTGCCGGTCACGCCCAGCAGATCCACATGCCATTGCGCGGCCAGGCGGCGCGCCAGCGGGCTGGCGAACAGGCGCCCGCCGGGGACCGGAGCGTTGCTGGCGGCGGCCGGCGCCTTGGGCGCGGCTGCGGCGCCGGCAGGGGCGGCAGCGCAGTTGGCCGGGGGGCAAACGGCGGCGGCATTGCCGGCGGGAGCCGAAGCAGCGGCAGCGGCTGCCGGCTGCACGGCCGCGCCGGCTTCGGCCAGCGCGCGGTCGATGGCCGAGGCGTCTTCGCCCTGCGCCAGCAGCACGCCGATCACGGTGTTCACCGGCACGGAGGCCGCGCCTGCCTGGACCACGATGCGGCCCAGCACGCCGGCCTGCTCGGCATTGATCTCGACAATGGCCTTTTCGGTTTCGATTTCCGCCAGCGCATCGCCCACGGCGACCACGTCGCCTTCTTTCTTGAGCCACTGGTGCAGCGTGCCGCCCGAGGTGTCGGCAGCAACGGAGGGGAGCTTGATAAGGTGTGCCACGATATTCGTCCTATTCAGCGGCGCCAGCCAGGTCCGGCCGGTAGGTGGCGGGATCGTCGTATTCGACCAGTTCCAGCACATTGCCTTCAGGGTCGCGGAAGAACGCCAGCCAGGTGCCGGGGCGCACTTCCATCGGCGCGGGCTTGCTGTCGAAGACCACGCCCCGGGCTTCCAGGTCGCGGACCACGCCGGGCAGGTCCCGCACGATGAAGGTCAGGTAGGTTGCGCCCTGGCGGTCCAGGATGGCCGCGCCGCGCGCAGCGGCCTCGGGTGCGGCGGCGGGTTGCAGCAGCTTGATGCGTTCGCCGTAGCTGGTCTGCAGGCGCGCCACGTCGTAGCCATGGCGCGTGAGGCCGGTGGCCTGCGCCTTGTCGGCCGGCACGTGCACGCGGTTGACGAGCTTCAGGCCCAGGATGCCGGTGTAGAAGGCCAGCTGCGCGTCCAGGTCGGCGCAGCAGATGCCGACTTCCATCGGCACGGTCATGTGCAGGGTCATGCCTGTTCTCCCAGATCGGCCAGCACGTCGGCCAGGCCGGCCATGACTTCCTCGGTGTCGGCGAAGGCCGCGCGCTCGAGCACCTTGGAGATGCTGGGCGAGGCTTCGCCGCCGGTCACGCGCTTGACCGGCTGGTCCAGCCAATCGAAGTAGCGGCGCTGGATCTCGTCGGCCAGCATGGCGCCGTAGGAGGTGCCGCGCGCGCCTTGCTCCACGATCAGCACGTTGTTGGTCTTCATGATGCTGGCGCCGATGGTGTCCCAGTCCAGGCTGGCGCGGTCCAGCGTGCGCAGGTCGATGACCTCGGCGTCCACGCCGGCTGCTTCAGCCGCCTTGAGCGCGCGGCTGACCATGGACAGATAGGTCAGGATGGTGACCTTGCCGCCCTCGCGGCGCACGCGGGCCTTGCCAAACGGGATCGCATAGTCGAGGTCGTCCGCGGGCACTTCGCCCGAGGAGGCGTACAGGTCCACGTGCTCGATCACCAGCACCGGGTCCTTGGAGGCCAGCGCGGTGTTCATCAGGCCGACGTACTCGTAAGGCGTGGACGGCGCGACCACGCGCCAGCCGGGCGCGGTGGCGAAGATGCCGGCCGGATCCATCGAGTGCTGCGAGCCGTAGCCCGTGCCCATGGCGACCTTGGTGCGCAGCACGAAGGGCACGTCGATGTCGCCGCCGAACATGTGGCGGGCCTTGCCGATCTGGTTGAAGATCTGGTCGGCCGCGACCCACATGAAGTCGGGGTACATGAACTCCACGATGGGCCGGTAGCGGCCGTCCATGGCCAGGCCGCCGCCCAGGCCGGCGAAGGCGTTCTCGGAAATGGGGGTGCCCAGCACGCGGTCCGGATACTTGTCCTTCAGGCCGCGCGTGGCGCCGTTGGTGCCGCCCTTCAGGCGGTGCACGTCTTCGCCCAGCACCACCACACCGGGGTCGGTTTCCATGCGGCGGTCCAGCACGTCGGCCACCGCGTCGACGAACTTGCGCTCGGCGGATTGGCCGGCGTAGTCGGCGGCTTCCTGGTAGCGCAGGCCGGCCAGTTCCGAGCCGTCGCTGCGCAGGCCCACGTCGCGGAAGTCCGGGCTGGGCCAGAGGTCGGCGCGCACGCGGCGCTTGCCGCCGTCGGCGGCTTCGGTCAGGCGGCCGGTCACGTCCTTCATCACGTCCTTGCAGCGCTGGCGCAGGGCGTCCACTTCGGCTTGCGTGATCAGCTGGCGGGCGATCATTTCCGCGGCGATCTTGTCCAGCGGATCGCGGCGGCGCCATTGCGCTTCCTCGTCCTTGCTGCGGTAGCCGAAGGCGCTGCCGGGGAACGGGCCGTTCTGGTGGAAAAAGCGGTACACGTCCACTTCGACGATGGTGGGACCGTTGCCGGCGCGCATGTGCGCCACGGCTTCGGACATGGCCAGGTGAACCGCCAGCGGATCCATGCCGTCCACCTTCCACGACGGGATGTTGAAGGCCAGGCCGCGCGCCGACAGGCGCGGTTCGGCGGTGGACTCTTCCACGGTGGTGGACACGGCGTAGCGGTTGTTCTCGATGAAGAAGCACAGCGGCGTCTTCCAGGCCGCGGTCAGGTTCATGGTTTCCAGCACCGAGCCGATGTTCACCGCGCCGTCGCCGAAATAGGTCACGGCGACGCGGTCGGTGCCGGCGTGCTTGTGCGCCCAGCCCGCGCCGGCCGCCAGCGGCACGCCGCCGCCGACGATGGCGTTGGTGCCCAGCGCGCCGGCTTCGAGCCAGCGCAGGTGCATGCTGCCGCCGCGGCCGCGGCAGTAGCCCTGGGCCAGGCCCATGATCTCGGCCAGCGTCTTCTGCAGGACCTCATCGATGGCGGGCGTGAGCGGATTGCGCGGGTCCAGGCCCAGCGGCGCGACGTGCTGCAGCGCCTTGGCCAGGAACTGGTGGTGGCCGCGGTGCGAACCGTTGATCTGGTCGCCGGCGCCCAGCGCCAGCACCGAGCCGACCGCGCCGCCTTCCTGGCCCACGGACGAATGCGCGGGGCCGTGCACCAGGCCTTCGGCGGCCAGGTCGAGCACGGCTTCTTCAAAGGCGCGGATCCAGTGCAGCTGGGTCAGCATGGTGCCCAGCAGGGCCGGGTCCGCCTGTTGCCAGTCCTTGGCGTCTACCGTCAGTTGCCGCCAGGGCGCTTGGGGCTCAAGCGGTTGGTGGGTGGCCATGAGTGAATCTCCAGAGATGTGTGTATGCGTTCTTGCGATTAGAGGTAGCTGTAGCGGCTCCAGCCGCCGTCGGCCACCAGGGTGTGTCCGTTTACGTAGGCGGCCTGGCGCGAGGCCAGGAACACCGCCAGGTCGGCCATTTCGGCGGGTTGCGCCAGCCGGCGCAGCGGCGTGCGCTGCTTGAGGCGCTCGGGGTCGAGACGGCCGCGCGCGGCCAGGTCGCGCACCAGGTCCGTTTCCACGTAGCCCGGCGCCAGCGCGTTCACGCGCACGCCCATCGGGCCCCATTCCACGGCCAGGGTCTCGGTCAGCAGCACCACCGCGCCCTTGGTGGCGCAATAGGCGGCGCGGTCGGGCGCCGCCACCACGCCGTACATGGAGGCCAGGTTGATGATGGCGCCTGCGCCAGCGGGCACCATGCGGCGGCCGGCGGCCTGGGCGCACAGGAACACGCCGGTCAGGTTGATGTCCACGGCGCGGCGCCATTCGTCCACGGTGACTTCCAGCGTGGGCTTGTTGGCGGAGACGCCGGCGTTGTTGACCAGCACGTCGATGCGGCCCCAGGCCCTTTCGACCTGTGCGAAAGCCTGCTCGACCGCGTCGGCGTCGATGACCGAGGCCTGCACGGCCAGCGCTTCGCCACCCAGCGCGGCCAGGCCGGCGACGGCTTCGTCCAGCGCAGCGGCGTCCATGTCCAGCAGCGCCACGCGCGCGCCCTGGCGCGCGAAGGCCTGCGCCGTGGCCAGGCCTATGCCTTTGGCGCCGCCGGTGATGACGACGCTCTGGCCGCGCAGGTCGGGATGGATGACTTCCGGAGTTTGGTCCAAGATGTTTGCCTCTTAGCGATGTATTTGCCGGCGCTCAGACCGCCAGCCATTCCTGGACCACGTCCTGGCGCTCATGCAACTGCGCGGGCGGTCCTTCGAAAACGATGCGGCCGTGGCCCATCACGCTGACGCGGGTGGAGACCTTCAGCGCGATGGTCAGCTTCTGCTCCACCAGCACCACGGACACGCCGCGCTTGTGGATGTCGCGGATCACGTCGGCGATCACTTCCACGATCTTCGGCGCCAGCCCTTCGGTGGGTTCGTCGATCAGCATGACCTTGGGGTTGCCCAAGAGCGAACGGCACATGGTCAGCATCTGCTGTTCCCCGCCCGACAGGTTGCCGGCCTTGGTGCCGCGACGTTCCTTCAGACGCGGGAAGTAGTCGAACATCTGCTCGGTCGACCAATAGGGCGCGTCGTCGCGCTTGGGCTGTTCGCCCATGCGCAGGTTTTCGTCCACGGTCAGGTTGGCGAACACCTCGCGCTCTTCCGGCACGAAGCCCAGGCCGGCGCGGGCGATCTCGAAGGGGCGCTTGTTGGTGATGTCGCGGCCTTCGATGGCGATGCTGCCGCCGGTCACGTCCACCAGGCCCATGATGCTCTTCATGGTGGTGGAGCGGCCCGCGCCGTTGCGGCCCAGCAGGCTTACGACTTCGCCGCGGCCGACCGTCAGGTCGATGCCGTGCAGGATGTGGCTCTTGCCGTAGTGGGCATGCACGCCTTGCAGGCTCAGCAAGGGGGATTGCGTCGTCATACCGTTTCCTCTCCCAGGTAGGCTTCGCGCACGCGGGCGTCGCCGCGGATGTCGGCCGGCGTGCCGGTGGCGAGGATCTCGCCATAGACCAGCACGCTGATGCGGTCGGCCAGCGAGAACACCACCTGCATGTCGTGCTCCACGATCAGCAGCGTGCAGTCGCGGGTCACGTCCTTGATGAGCTCGACCGTGTAGTCCACCTCGTGCTGGGACATGCCCGCCATGGGCTCGTCCAGCAGGATGACCTTGGGGCGCGAGGCCAGCGTCATGCCGATTTCCAGCGAACGCTGTTCCGAATAGTTCAGGTCGCCGGCGGCGGTGTGCTGCTTGGCGGCCAGGCGCACTTTCTCCAGCAGGCGGTCGACGTCTTCGTTGACGGCGCGGTTGCGGGCGATGGGGCGCCAGAAGTTGTAGACCAGGCCGTGCATGCGCAGCACCGCCAGCCGCAGGTTCTCGCGCACCGACAGGCGCGGGAACACGTTGGTGATCTGGAACGAGCGCGCCAGCCCCAGGCGGTTGATGCGCTCCGGCGGCAGGCCGCCGATGGAGCGCGAACGCAGGCTGATGTCGCCCGAGGTCGGCGCGAACGAGCCCGACATCAGGTGGAACAGCGTGGACTTGCCGGCGCCGTTCGGGCCGATGACGGCATGGCGTTCGCCGGCCTCGACCTTCAGGTTCACGCCGCGGATGATCTGCGCGTCGCCAAAGGACTTGCGCACGTCGGTCAGGGTCAGGATTTCGTGGCTCATTGTGCAGCCTCCAGCGCGGGAGCGGCTTGTTCGTCGTCGCGCCACAGGGCCAGCGCCCAGCGGCAGGCCGCCAGGCCCGCCACGAACAGCGCCAGCGGAATCAGCCAGGTCGACAGCGCCAGCGGCGCCCAGTCGTGGCCGAACAGCGGAATCTCGGGCCAGCCGGCCTCGGGGTTCATGGCCAGCAGCGAGCGGTAGTCGCGGGCGAACATGCGTTGCAGCAGCTCAACCGTGAAGACCGTGGCGCAGGTCAGCAGCAGGCCGCCCGCCACCGAGACCGCCGCGCGCGGCAGCCAGTTGCCCAGGCCGCGCTCGCGCAGCGAACGGGCGGCGCCCTGCACCAGGCCGACCAGGCCGTCCGGCACGAACAGCATCACCAGCACGAACAGGATGCCCTGGTACAGCAGCCAGGAGCGCGTGATGTCGGCCAGCGTCTGCGACAGGAAGGTCAGGATGGAGGCGCCCAGCACCGGGCCGAGGAAGGCGTTGACGCCGCCGATGTAGGCGAACAGCACCGCGTCGGTGGACAGCTTGACGTCGAACAGCACGTAGTTGCCGGCCTCGATGTTCAGCGCCTGCAGGCCGCCGGCGATGCCGGCGAACATGGCGGACAGCGCGAACACCAGGGTCTTGAGCGTGTGCGGCCGATAGCCCAGGTAGCGCAGGCGGTTGGCGTTCTCGCGCAGGCCCAGCGTCAGCCGGCCCAGCGGCGTGCGCGTCAGGCCATAAAGCGCGGCCAGCGACACCAGCACCCAGGCCAGCACCAGGAAATAGACCTCGATGTCGGAACCGAAGGTGAAGCCCCAGGCCGGCATGCGCATGGCGGATACGCCCGCCTCGCCGCCGAACACGCCTTTCAGGTGCGGCGCCAGCGCATGCAACAGCTCGGCCAGCGCCAGCGTGATCATGGCGAAGTAGACGCCGGCGCGCATGGTGGCGAACCAGCCCGCGACCAGGCCGAACAGCAGGCCGGCCACGCCGCCCGCCAACGGCATCAGCGGCGTGGGCAAGAGGCCCGCGCCGCCCAGCGCATTCATGGCGTGGATGGTGGCGAAGGTGCCCACGCCGAAGTAGGCGGCGTGGCCGAAGGACAGCATTCCGCCCTGGCCGGCCAGCAGGTTGAAGGCGCAGGCGAACAGCGCGGCGATCAGCATCTGCACGGCTGCCACCAGCTGGCCCGGGGGCAGCAGCCAGGGCAGCGCGCAGAGCGCGGCCACGCACAGGACGAGGAGCAGCAGGGCGGAAGTACGGCGGGTCTGGCTCATGCCTGTTCTCCCTTCAGGCCCGAAGGCTTGACCAGCAGCACCACCAGCATCAGCAGGAAGGGCAGGGTCGCGGCCAGGCTGGAAATCTTCACGGTCATCAGGCCGCCCACGCTTTCGGCCCATTCGCCGGCGCCGAACAGGCCGAACAGGGTCGCCAGGCTGGCGTCGATGCCGACCGAGAACGAGCTGATCAGGCCGATCAGCAGCGAGGCGATCATCGCGCCTTCGAGCGAGCCCAGGCCGCCCACCACCACCACCACGAACACCAGCACGCCCAGTTCCAGCGCCATGTTGGGATTGGTGGTGTAGAAGGCGCCTGCGACCGCGCCGGCCAGGCCGGCCATGGCCGCGCCCACGCCGAACACGCTCATGAACACCAGCGGCACGTTATGGCCCAGCGCCTCGGCCATGCGCGGACGGTAGATGGCCGAACGCACCACGATGCCCACGCGGGTGCGCGACAGCAACAGATAGATCACGGCGAACATCGCCAGGGACACGCCGCCCATCAGCAGGCGGTAGAACGGATAGTCCGCGTCGAACACGCGGAAGGCCGCGAAGTTGAGGAACTGCGGCACGCGGTAGTCGACCGGGAAGTCGCCGTAGAACAGCTTGATCAGCTCCGCCACGATGAAGGCCAGGCCGAAGGTCACCAGCAGTTCCTGCGCATGGCCGAACTTGTGGACGCGGCGCAGGAAATAGCGCTCAACGCCCATGCCGAGCAGGCCGGCGATGATGGTGGCCAGGACCAGCGCGGTCCAGAAGCCGGTGACGGGCGTCAGGGTGTAGGCGGCGTACGCGCCTATCATGTAGAACGAGGCGTGCGCGAAGTTGAGCACGCCCATCATTCCGAAAATCAGTGTCAGGCCTGCCGACACCATGAATAGCAGCAGGCCGTAAATCACGCCGTTCAACAGCGAGACGGTAAAGTATTCCATGTCCGCTCCAGGATTCTTGCGCTAAGACGACGGACGTCTTGCGAGCGATTGCGCACCAGGTTTTTCCGGCCCGCGCCGGGGGTGCGCTTATTGGGGTTGCCAGGGGCAATGAGGGGGTGTGCGCGGCCGGGCCGTCACGCGCAAGCTGACGGTCCGGCCGCGCAACCCATCAGTTCGGCCGCTGCATCTTGCAGGTGGCTTGCGGCGGCGCCGACACGTCGGCCGCGGCCAGCACCTTGACCGGCTCGAAGCCCATGTCGGTGCCGTCGGCCTTGTACTTGGCGTTCTTGCCGACCTTGGACACCACCATCGGCAGCTGCACCTGGTGGTCTTCCGCGCGCATCGTGTAGGTGCCCAACGACGAGGTGTAGGTGACCTTCTCCAGCGCGCCGGCCAGTTGCGGCACGGACAGCTTGCCGTCCTGCGGCTGCACTTGCTTGAGCGCTTCGCCCAGGAAGCGGATGCCGATCACGGTCTGCGGCTCGGTATAGCTGGGATAGTGGCCGGTCTTGGACTTGTAGTCCTCGGCGAACTTGGCGCCTTCCTCGCCCGCGGCTTCGATGTTGTAGGGGTGGGCGATGTAATGGCCCAGCGCGACTTCACCGGCGTTGGCCAGGTTGCCCACCTGGTCCAGGAACACGGTGGCGAAGCGGACCTTCAGACCCGCGGCCTGCGTGGCCTTCATCAGCAGCAGCAGGTCGTTGGACCAGTTGCCGGTGATGACGGTGTCGGGGTTGGACGAGCGGATGCGCGCGACGTAGGGCGCGAAGTCCTGGATCTTGTTGACTTCGTGCAGCGTCTTGCCGACCACTTCATAGCCGTACTGCTTGGCGAAGCGCTCGGTGGCGCCTTCCATGTCCTGGCCCCAGGAGTAGTTCTGGTTGATGGCGTACACGCGCTTGCCCAGCGTGCCGTCGGCCGACATGACCGAGGCCAGCGCCTTCACGCGCAGGTCTGCGTTGGTGGTGAAGCGGAAATGATAGAAGTGGCATTTCTGGCCGGTCAGTTCCAGCGCCTCGCCGCCCACGTTCAGGAACACGACTTCCTTGCCCGGGTTGCGCAGGTTGTGCTTGCGCACGTCTTCGGTCAGCTGGCCGGAAATGGCGGACGACGAACCCTGCACCAGGATCTGCACGCCTTCGGCGGCGGCCGCGCGGAAGCGGTCGGACGCGCCCACCGGGCCGCCCTGGTTGTCGAACTCGACCAGTTCCAGCGGCTGGCCGTTCCAGCCGCCGGCGGCGTTGATGCGGTCCAGCTCATATTTGACCGCGGCGCGGAACATCAGGCCGGTCGAGGCCTGCGGGCCGGACAGCGTCTCGATCAGGCCGATCTTGACGGGCGCGGCCTGGGCCGATGCGGCGATGCCGGCCAGGCACAGCAGGCCGGTGGTGAAAGCCAATTTCATGCGTGTCTCCTCCGTGGGACGGGAGTGTGGTGAATGTGTTGATCAGGCAAGCGCGCGGGCGGGCTTGCGCGGCTCTTCTATGCCCAGGAACCGGGCAATTTCGGCAATCTGTCCTTCCAGCATGTACAGGCCCGGATGCGTGCGGCAGCCGCGCGCGGCGGCGGCGCGCAGCAAGGGCGTATCGACGCGGCTCATGACGGCGTCGGCGATGACGGTGCCGGCGGCAAGCGCGTCCAGCTGGAAGGGCAGGGGATCGGTGTCGTTCAGGCCCAGCGAGGTCGCATTGATGGCGATGTCGCAAGCCTCGGGCGTGACGCTGGCCACGCTGATGGCCAGGCCGGGATATTGGCGGCCCAGATGGGCGGCGAAGGACAGCGCCTTGTCGGCGCTGCGGTTGTACAGGCGCAGGCTGGCGGGGCCGGCGTCGGCCACGGCACAGGCGATGGCCTTGCCGGCGCCGCCCAGGCCGGCCAGGTAAACGTGGCGGCCGGCGGGATCGTGGCCCTGGCTGCGCAGGCCAGCGACGAAGCCCAGTCCGTCGAAGTTGCCGCCGGTGAGCACGCCGTCGCGCAGGCGCACCGCGTTGACCGCGCCGCTCAATTGGGCCGAGGGCGTCAGCGCGTCGCACAGGGCGGCGGCATGTTCCTTGTGGGGCACCGTCACGACGATGCCGCCCAGATTGGCCAGCCCGCGGATGCCGGCGAACAGGCCGGGCAAGGCGTCGGGGGCCACATGGAACGGGACCATGACCGCGTCCACGCCACGCTCGCGCAGCAGGTTGTTGAGCCGCTGGGGCGTCTTGACGTGCGCGATCGGGTCCGCCGCGATCGCGAAAACGGTAGTGCTGCCGGTGATTTCCACCTGTTTGTCCCCTGCCTGGGTAGCGGTTTGCCGCTGTGTCGTTCCCGACTCTCTTGCCTGAAAGCGTCAGTTGCTTTACGCTTTCGGAATAAGTTGTCAGGCAACTTTATTAAGTTGTCCGATAAATCATAGGGCAAGCGTTTTTCCCGTGTCAAGCGGCGGTTTCGGGAGTCCAATCGGAATTTCCGCCGCCGCCGGAACGGCGCTCAGCCCGCGTACGAGCGTGCTACAGGAGACAGAATGATTTCGTTCGAAGGAAAGGTTGCCGCCATCACCGGCGCGGGCAATGGCATCGGCTTGGCGACGGCGCGGCTGATGGCGGCGCATGGCGCCCGGCTGGTGCTGACCGATATCGACAACGCGCGCCTGGAAGAGGTGGCGGCCGAGCTGGATCCCAGCGGGCAGCGCGTCTACACGCACGCGCTGGACGTGTCGGCATCGGCCGACTGCGAACGCGTGTTCGAGGCCGCGGCCAAGCATTTCGGCGGGCTGGACCATCTGGTGCATTGCGCCGGCATCTACCCGGAGCAGCTGGTCAAGGACACCAGCGACGAGGCCTGGCGCACGCTGATGCGCGTGAACCTGGACGGCACCTTCTATGTGTGCCGCGCCGCCCAGCGCCACTTGCGCCATGACGGCGCCATCGTGCTGCTGACCTCGCTGGCGGCCCAGCGCGGCAGCTATGCGCACGCGGCCTACTCCGCGTCCAAGGGCGCGGTGCAGAGCTTCACGCGCAGCCTGGCGCTGGAACTGGCGCCGCAGATCCGCGTGAACGCGGTGGCGCCGGGCATCATCGCCACCTCCATGACCCAGGACCTGATCGGGCAAAAGGGCGCGCAGCTGCTGGAAAGCACGCCGCTGCGCCGCTACGGCACGGCCGAGGAAATCGCCGGCTCCATCGCGTTCCTGTGCTCGCCGCTGGCCGGTTTCGTCACGGGCGAAGTCATGCAGGTCAACGGCGGCATCTATATCGCGTAAAGTCCCAGGATGGCGCGGCTGCCCATGCCGCGGCCGCTCTTCCGGGCATTCCCATAAACAAGAGGCGGCGCGCCTGCGCGCCGCCCGCAAGTTTCCACCATTCGACCATGCAGCCCAACCAAGAACAGGATCCGCCGCGCGCCGCGCCCAAGAGTTCGCTTTCGGCGGCGCTGGGCGACGCGTTGGCGGAGCAGATCCGCCAGGGCGTGCTCGCGCCCGGCGATCGCTTGCCCACGGAAAAGCAGCTGACGGAAACCTATTCGGTCAGCCGCGCCGTCGTGCGCGAAGCGCTGGCGCGCCTGAAGTCCGAAGGCCTGATCACGTCGCAGCAAGGCAGCGGAGTGTTCGTCGACCCGAACTTCCAGAAAAACGCCTTCCGCATTGCCGCGCCCACGCCGGGCGACAACCAGGAACTGGAACACATCCTGGAGCTGATGCTGTCCATCGAAGTCACCGCCGCGCGCTATGCCGCGCAGCGCCGCACCGATGCGGACCTGAAGAAGATGCGCCAGGCGCTGGTGGGCATGGAATATGCGCTGCTCAACGACAAGCTGGGCGACGAAGAGGACTACCAGTTCCACCACGCCATCGTGCAGGCCACCCATAATCCGCACTTGGTGGCCCTGAACGATTACCTGGAAGCCAATGTGCGCCGGGTCATCCGCAGCGCGCGCAACAACACGGCGCGCATGTACACCGAACGCATGGCCGCAGTGCAAAGCGAGCATCAGGCGATCTTCGCCGCCATCGACGCGGGCGATCCGGACGCCGCTGGCCGCGCCGCCGACCAGCACCTGCGCAACGCCGCGGATCGTCTGCGCCTGTTCCAGGCGGAGCGGCCGGCGCCGGTCTAGGGCGCGGGGGACTGCCCGCAGCGCGGGCGGACTCTAGGCGAAGGTCTGTTCCATTTCGCGGCGGAACTGCACCGCCGTGGACCTTTCGTCGTACTCCACGTCGGCCCAGCGGATCGCCTGGGACTGACGCACCGGGTTCTTCAGCTTGACCTGGTGCGACAGGCCCAGCGGCAGATAGCCTTCATCGACCGAATCGCGCGCCGGCATCAGCCGGCCGTACACCGTGTAGCCGCCTTCGCCGTCCAGGATCTGTCCGGCCGGCAGGTCGCGCTTGGCGGTGGCGACGACGTCGCCATGCCAGCCGGCGGGCGCGCCGGTGGGTTCGCGCCGCAAACCGACGCTGGCCACGCTGATGCCCAACTCCAGCCCGATCAGGTGATAGGGCTTGTACATGGCGGTGTAGTTGCCGCTGGGATCCGTGACCAGGCCGTATTCCTTGAAGCAGCGGCGCACGTAATCGCTGTCGGCGGCCAGTGTCACGTACACGCCCCAACGCAGGTCGCGGAACACCGGGCGGCCGTCGCGCTCCAGCGAGGAAATCACCTCGACCTGACCGCGGTGGTGCAGGATGCCGCCGCTTTCGCGCGGCCGCAGCACGCGCGCCAGATCGTCCACGCCGCAGGGCGGGAAGTGCAGGCCGGACGGCGAGGGCAGCAGCCCGGTGGCGTTGGAAACCGCGGCCATCTCGATGGCGCTCTTGGTGCCGTCGAGGAAGCTGTTGAACATCTGCGCGTTGAAGTCGCCGGCCGCGACCATCTCGGCGGTGAAGCCGTAATAGGGCCAGACGGTGTCCGGCGTGGAGGTATGGAATTCCGGCAGGTACTTGGTGCCCTTGCCCGCGGCCATGACCTCGAAACCGCTGGCGCGGGCCCAGTCCACCATTTCGCAGATCAGGGCGGGCTGGTCGCCGTAGGCCAGCGAATAGACAATGCCGGCTTCGCGTGCGCGCCGCGCCAGCAGCGGGCCGGCCAGCGCGTCGGCCTCGACGTTGACCATGATGATGTGCTTGCCGTATTCGCAGCAGGCCAGCACATGGCTGATGCCGGCGGCGGCCTGGCCGGTGGCGTCGATGACGATATCGACATCGGGGCTGGCGATCACGGCGTGGGGGTCGTCGCAGAAATAGACCTTGCCGTTCTTCAGCGCATCATTGGTGCTGGCGGCATTGAGTGCCGTGGCGGGCCAGCCGACGCGGGTAAGCGCCGCGCGGGCCCGGTCGGGTACCAGATCGGCGACCGCGACCAGCCTCATACCGGGCGTGCGCGGGGCCTGGCTCATGAACATTGCGCCGAACTTTCCGGCGCCCAGCAGTGCAACACGCAAGGGCTTGTGATCGGCTTCACGCTGCTTCAGAAGACGGTACAGATTCATGGCGCAGGCTCCTCCGGGGTGGGGCTACAGCAACACAGAATAGTCCCAAATCGCGGCTGCTGAACAGGACTCACTCATCTGCCGTATACAGCTCTCCGGCCAGTACGTTGCGCCAGTTCTGCCAGCTGATGCGGGGGCGGTCCGACACCTCGCGGTTGTAGGGCGCGTCGAACAGGATGTGCTTCCAGCGCGGCTTGACCGCGCCTTCGATCAGCGGCTTGTCGTCGATCAGCAGGTGGCCGTGCACCAGGGTCTTGTCCTTGGTCAGGATCAGGCGGTTGGTCGCTTCGCGGCCCAGGTGCTTTTCCACCCACAGGTACTTTTCCGCCACGCAGTTCTCGAACTGCGACAGGGGCGAGGAGCAGATGCGCACGTCCATGCCCAGCGCCAGCAATTCCTTGATGGCTTCCAGCGCGCCGGGTACCGGCGGCAGGTCGCGGATGAAGCCGGGCGCCGTATAGATAGCTTCGGCCATGCCGCGCAGCTCGGGGGCGTAATCCTGGCGGATGTAGAAGGACTTGCGGTCCTCGAACGCCACTGGCGGGATGTCAGGATGGCGCGCGCGCCAGGCGTCGATGAAGGCGTGTTCGAAATCGGCGAGCACGCCGTCTTGGTCCAGCAGGATGATCATGGCGGTCCCGGGGGGTGGCAACCGGCTGATTGTGCCAGAGCGGGAGGTCAGGAGGCTTGCGGCCGGGACTGCGTCACGATGCGATAGCGGCTGCCGCCCGATTGCGATTCGGAGGCGACCAGCACCATGCGGTCGTAGCGCCAGGGCAGGGGGACGGGGGCCTCGGCAGGGGGGCTGGCGCGCTCGATGTTGCGCAGCAGGGTGACGTGCGGGCGGAAAGGCTGGGGCGGCGCGGCCAGGCCGAAGCCGGACAGCCACAGCCAGAGCTCATCGTGGGCGGCCTGCAGGCCCGCGGGCGTGTCGCCGGGGCCGGCCCACAGGATGCGCTGGCGGCCGAAGACGCCGTAGCGGTCCAGCAGGATGTCGTCGGGGGCGAGGCGGCGTTCAGGAGTCGCCGCGGCCAGCTCGTCGGCGAGCGCCGCGTCGACCGGCCCCAGGAAGGCCAGGGTCAGGTGCAGGGTTTCCGTGCGCATGGCGCGCCCGCCGCAGCCGGGACGCGCCTGCTCCGCCCAGGTCGCGAGCTGGGCGGCCAGCGAGGGGGCAGGCCACAGGGCGTAGAACAGGCGGACGGTGGACATGCGCTGATTGTAGGGGCGCATGCGGCGCGATGCGCGTGCGCGGCCCTTCAGTCGCTTGTGGTCTCGGTGCGGCGCCGGCGGGTCAGGGCGGTGTCGAAGCGTTCCACGCCTGGGCGGGCGGGACGGTCGAAGCGTTCCACGCCCGGACGGGCCGGGCGGTCGAAACGTTCCACGCCGGGGCGGGTGAAGCGCTCGACGCGCTGCGGGGTTTCGGTCTTGGCCTGCACGCTCTGGGCGGCCGCCTGTTCGCGCTTGGCGATGATTTCCTCGGCGCGCTGGTGGTGCGGCGCCATCTTGCGGACCATCACCCGGCCGTCGCGCGGGAAGTAGTTGATGCGGCGCGCGTGCACGTCGCCCAGGTCTTGCGCCTTGACGGGGATGCCTTCGGTCTTGAGATAGCTCAGCACGAACTGGCCGTTGCGTTCGCCGATGTTCATCTGCTGCATGGCGGACAGCACGGCGCCGCCGCCGAACACCTTGGCTTCGAGCCGGTCGCGCACCGCGCCGGCCTTCAGCAGTTCGTTGATCAGCACTTCCATGGCGAAGGCGCCATAGCGCATGGTGGCCGAGGCGGGCGACTGCATGTCGCCCTCCGGCAACATGAAATGGTTCATGCCGCCCACGCCCGTGACCGGGTCGTGGATACAGGCGGCGACGCACGATCCCAGGACGGTCGAGATCATCAGGTCTTCGTTGGTGACGTAGTACTCGTTGGGCAGTACTTTCACCGCCTGACACTGGAACGCGCTGTCGAAATAGTGGCGCGTCGCACGGGCTTCAAGACGGGCGGCCATGGGACTCGATTAAGGGCAAGAACAACGATTGGGACACGAAGTTGGCAGCTCGGAAATCAGGTATGTATCAAAATATGTAAGAAAATGTCGCTTTATTCTTGCATACTCAAGCTTCCAGCGGGTGAATTGCTATGTAACGGGCGCAGTAATGTGTCCTGTTTTTGCAGCGCGGCCCAAAGCCGAAGACGCCCGCGGGCAGGCATGCAAGCATCCTACACAGGCGGGCGGAAGTCGTTCCCCGGATCACGGGGAAGAAGGGGCTTTATACGGAGCTTTAGGCGCCGCGCGTCAGAAGCGCGTGCTGCGGGTAACCGACCAGCGGGCCGACAGGGCGCCCAGGGCGGCCGAAGCCACCACCGCGCCGATCAGCACGGCCGGGCCTGGCAGGTGCAGGGCGAATTCGGCCCCGTAGCTGCGGGCCAGCCCGACCAGGGCGTCGTTCAGCGGCGACAGCGCGACCGCCGCCACGCCGATGGCCAGAAGCGAGGCCACCGCGCCCGATAGCGCGCCCAGGTAGAGGAAGGGGCGGCGCACGAAGGATTCGGTGGCGCCGACCAGCCGCGCCACGCCGATCTCCTCGCGTTGCGAGAGCGCCTGCATACGCACGGTGTTGAAGACCGTCGCCAGCACCACCACCGCCACGCAGGCGGCCAGGAAGGCCAGGCCGATGCGGGCAAAGCGCAGGATCGCCTCCAGGCGCTGCACCCAGGCGCTGTCCAGCTGCACCAGGTCGACGTGGTTCCATTGTTTCCAGGAGGCGGCCAGCTTGTCGGCCCGGCCGGCGAGGTTGTCGCCATCGGCCAGCGTCACCACCACCGCGTCCGGCAGCGGATTGCCCGGCAGCACGGCCAGCGCCTGCTGCCAGGCCGGGTTGGCGCGCAGATCCGCCAAGGCGTCCTCGCGGCCAACCACGCGCACGGCTCGGATGTCGTCCTTGAATTCGTCCTGGATGCGTTTGGCCACGTCCGCGGCGGCGCCCGCGGGGGCGTCCACGCGCATGAAGACGGTGACTTCGGGGGTGACCGACATCTGGCGCGCCACCGGCTGGACCGAAACCAGGATGGCGCTGCCCAATAGCGGCAGCGCCAGCGCCAAGGCCATGACCAGCAGGTTGGCCAGGGAGGAGAACGGTTGCTTGATCAGCCGGCGCAGGGTGACCAGCAGCGCGTAGCGATGTTGCCGCAGCCAGGCGTTCATGCGGACTCTCCCGGGTAGGCGCGGCCGGACGCGGCGCCCGGCTGCTGTCCGATACCGGGTTGTCCCGCGCCGGCCTCAGGCGGCGGCGTTGCGGAACCCTGGGAGTCGGCGAACTTGCCCGGGTCGATGCGCAAGGTGCGGGTGGCGTAGCGCGCCATGAGGTCCTGGTCGTGCGAGGCGATCAGCGTGGTCACGCCGACGCGGTTGAAGTCGCGGAACACATTCATGATGCGCTGCGCGTTGTCATGGTCGAGGTTGGCGGTGGGTTCGTCGGCAATCAGAATGGCGGGCCGGTTCACGATAGCCCGCGCGATCGCCAGGCGTTGCTGTTCGCCGCCGGACAGTTCGATCGGATTCAGGTCTTCCTTGCCGGACAGTCCCACCTTGTCCAGGGCGGCGCGGGCGCGCGCCGCAGCCGAGTCCCAGGCGTGGCCGGTGACCGCCAGCGGCAGCATGACATTTTCGAACGCGCTTCGATCGAACAGCAGATGCGTGTCCTGAAGAATCACGCCCACGGCGCGGCGCAGGTACGGCCGGGCGCGGGCGGGCAGCTTGTCCAGCCGCTGGCCGTTGACCTGGATCGAACCCCGGCTGGCGGGCTCCAGCCCGCCGATCAGCTTGAGCAAGGTGGACTTGCCGGCGCCGGACGGCCCGGATACGAAAACGAATTCTCCCGCGCTCACGCGGAAGTTGATGTCGGCCAGGATATTGCGGCCGCGACCATATGATTTGAATACGTGCTGGAATTCGATCATGGCGGCTGTCAGATGAAGCCGCAATAGTAACTCGGGGACACTAAGGTGGCCTAAACCGCCTGGACGAGGGGCGGACAAATATTTGCGCGCAAGGCGTCCGGGCGCGTTTGTCCCGGCTCAAACAGTGCCCCCATTTTTGGTAGAAAACAGCGTTTCATTTCACCCAGTGTCCCTATATTTCAAGGGAATTCCCGGATGCGCCGCGTGCTGCGCGGACGCTACCATCCGCCCCATACGTGGACCCAACCCGGCCTGCGTGCTACTTCGCTTTATCCCACACGGAGAACACGATGAAAGTACTGAAACTCGCTGCGATCGGCGCCGCTTTGTTTGCTGCATCCACGGCTGCCAATGCGGGCGCAACCTTCGATAACGTCAAGAAAAAAGGGTTTGTCCAGTGCGGGGTTTCGACGGGCATTCCGGGGTTCTCCATCGCTGACAGCAAGGGCGAATACAAGGGCATCGACGTGGACCTGTGCCGCGCCATCGCCTCGACCATGTTTGGCGACGCCACCAAGGTCAAGTTCACCCCGCTGAACACGCAACAACGCTTCACTGCGCTGCAGTCCGGCGAAGTCGACGTCCTCACCCGCAACACCACCGTCACGCTGACGCGCGACACGACGCTGGGCCTGATCGGCGTGGGCGTGAACTACTACGACAGCCAGGGCGTCATGGTCTCCAAGGACCTGAACGTCAAGAGCGCCAAGGAACTGAACGGCGCCACCATCTGCGTGCAGCCCGGCACCACCACCGAACTGAACCTGGCTGACTGGTTCCGCGGCCAGAAGATCGAATTCAAGCCGGTCGTGATCGACAAGTACGACGAAATCATCCGTGCCTTCTCGGCCGGCCGCTGCGACGCCTTCACCACCGACAAGTCGCAGCTGGCTTCCACCCGCACCACGCTCGAGAACCCGGACAAGTTCATCATCCTGCCGGAAGACTTCTCCAAGGAGCCGCTGGGCCCCATGGTCCGCCAGGGCGACGAGCAATGGTTCAACATCGTGCGCTGGTCGCTCAACGCCATGCTCGAAGCCGAGGAATACGGCATCACCAAGGCCAACGTCGATGAAATGGCCAAGAGCCCGAACCCCAACATCCAGCGCATCCTGGGCGTGACCCCGGGCATGGGCAAGAACCTGGGCGTGGATGACAAGTGGGCCTACAACATCATCAAGAACGTGGGCAACTACGGCGAGAGCTTCGAAAACACGCTGGGCAAGAGCAGCGCGATGAAGCTGGAGCGCGGTCTTAATGCTTCCTACAAGCAAGGTGGCTTGATGTACGGCTGGCCGGTGCGCTAACACACGGCTGCCTGGAAAAACGGAGCCCCGCGCTCCGTTTTTCCTCTCCCGCCCTCGGGCGGGTGGCAGGAGTGGGTGGCGCGGCCCTACCGGCTTCGCCGCCCGGTGTCCGACTTCTGTAGATTTACTCATGAATACTCCCAATAAAAGCGCGCCTGCATCGGCACCTCCCCGGCGTCTGAACTGGAACGATCCCGGGGTGCGCTCCGTGGTCTATCAAGTCCTGGCGCTGGCCGCGGTGGCCTGGGCCGTGTGGTTCCTGGTTTCAAACACGCTGCACAACCTGTCCGTGCGCAACATCGCCACGGGCTTCGGCTTTCTGGACCGCGAGGCCGGCTTCGCGATCGGCGAAACGCCCATCGCCTATACCCCTGCGGATACCTATGGCCGCGCCATCCTGGTGGGCCTGCTCAACACGCTGCGCGTGGCGGTCATCGGCATCGTGCTGGCGACCATCCTCGGTACGCTCATTGGCATCGGCCGCCTGTCCAAGAACTGGCTGGTCGCCAAGATCACCTCGGTCTACGTCGAGATAATGCGCAACGTGCCGCTGCTGCTGCAGCTGTTCTTCTGGTACGCGCTGATCACGGAAAACATGCCGGGTCCGCGCCAGGCGCACAATCCGCTGCCCGGCGTCTTCATCTCCAACCGCGGCTTGAAGGTGCCGGGGCTGGAAGGCAATTCGCTGGACTGGATGCTGGCCGGACTGGGCCTGGCCATCGTGGCGATCATCCTGCTGGGCCACTGGGGCAAGAAGCGCCAGGAGGCGACCGGCCGCGTGTTTCCGCTGGGCCGCGCCGCCATCGGCCTGCTCATCGGCTTGCCCATCGTCGGTTGGCTGGTCAGCGGCGCTTCGCTGACCCTGGACATGCCGGAGCTCAAGGGCTTCAACTTCTCGGGCGGCCTGACCTTGTCGCCGGAATTCGCCGCCCTGATGGCGGGCCTGGTGATCTACACCTCGGCCTTCATCGCCGAGGTGGTGCGTTCGGGCATCCAGGCGGTCAACAATGGCCAGTGGGAAGCTGCCGGCTCGCTGGGCCTGCGCCGCAAGCAGGTGCTGCGCCTGGTGGTGCTGCCGCAGGCGCTGCGCGTGATCATCCCGCCGATGACCAGCCAGTACCTGAACCTGACCAAGAACAGCTCGCTGGCGGTGGCCATCGGCTACCCCGACATCGTGTCGGTGGTGAACACCACGCTGAACCAGACCGGCCAGGCCATCGAGGGCATCCTCATCATCATGGCCGCGTACCTGACGGTCAGCCTGTCGATCTCGATATTCATGAACTGGTACAACAAGCGCATCGCGCTGGTGGAGCGTTGATATGAGCAGCACTTCGCATATCCCCGCCGAAGGCCTGCCGCCGCCCAGCACCCACGTGGGCGCCTGGGCCTGGATCAAGTCGCGCCTGTTCTCGTCGCCGCTGAACATCCTCATCACGGTGCTGCTGGCCTGGTTCCTGCTGATGGCAGTGCCGGCGTTGGTGGAATGGGCCTTCATCAAGGCGAACTTCTCCGCGGCCAACGCGCAGGAATGCCGCGCTTCCGGGGGCGCCTGCTGGGCGTTCATCATCGAGAAGCACCGGCTGATCCTGTTCGGCACCTATCCCTACGACGAGCAATGGCGTCCGCTGATCGCAACCATCATCCTGGTGGCTGTGATCGTCTGCAGCGGCATCCGCCGCTTCTGGAACTGGAAGCTCGCCGTCATCTGGACCGTGGGCCTGACGGCCGTGGCGCTCCTGATGTGGGGCGGCGTGTTCGGCCTGACCTACGTGGAAAACGCGCGTTGGGGCGGCCTGCCGCTGACGCTGATCCTGTCCACGTTCGGCATTGCCTTCGCCTTCCCCATCGGCGTGCTGCTGGCCCTGGGCCGGCGCTCCAAGATGCCTGCCATCAAGGCGCTGTGCGTCGTGTACATCGAGCTGATCCGCGGCGTGCCGCTGATCAGTCTGCTGTTCATGTCGTCGGTGATGTTGCCGCTGTTCTTGCCTGAAGGCTTCTCCATCGACAAGCTGTTGCGCGCGCAGATCGCGATCATCATGTTCGCGGCGGCGTACATCGCCGAAACGGTGCGCGGCGGCCTGCAGGCGATTCCCAAGGGCCAGTACGAGGGCGCGGATTCGCTGGGCCTGAACTACTGGCAGCAGATGCGCAAGATCATCCTGCCGCAGGCGCTGAAGATCGTGATTCCGCCGCTGGTCAGCATTTTCATCGCGCTGTTCAAGGACACCTCGCTGGTGGTGATCATCGGCATCTTCGACCTGACGCTGGCGGCCAAGGCGGCCTTGTCCGACGCGGCATGGCGCGGATTCGGGGTGGAGGCGTACCTGTTCATTTCGCTCATCTACTTCGTCTTCTGCTTCTCCATGTCCAAGTACAGCCAGGCGCTGGAAAAACGCCTGGCCACGGGACACGCACGCTAGAACTTTGCAGCGCGTCCGCCCCGGGCGGACGCGCACCGCGATACTTACGGGAGTACAGGCATGTCTGATGCCATCATCAAATTGCAGGACGTGAACAAGTGGTACGGGCAGTTCCACGTGCTGCGCAACATCAACCTGGACGTCGCGCCGGGTGAGCGCATCGTGGTGTGCGGGCCGTCGGGTTCGGGCAAGTCCACCATGATCCGCTGCATCAACCGCCTGGAAGAGCACCAGAAGGGCCACATCATCGTGGACGGCACGGAACTCACCAACGACCTCAAGCACATCGAAACCATCCGCAAGGACGTCGGCATGGTGTTCCAGCACTTCAACCTGTTCCCGCACCTGACGGTGCTGGAGAACCTGACGCTGGGACCCATGTGGGTGCTGAAGAAGCCGCGCGCCGAAGCCGAGGCCACGGCCATGAAGTACCTGGAGCGCGTGCGCATTCCGGACCAGGCCAAGAAATTCCCCGGCCAGCTGTCGGGCGGGCAGCAGCAGCGCGTGGCGATTGCGCGTTCGCTGTGCATGAGCCCCAAGATCATGCTGTTCGATGAGCCGACCTCGGCGCTGGACCCGGAAATGGTCAAGGAAGTGCTGGACGTGATGGTCAACCTGGCGCAGGAAAGCGGCATGACCATGATCTGCGTGACCCACGAAATGGGCTTCGCGCGCAAGGTCGCCAACCGCGTGATCTTCATGGACCGCGGCGAGATCATCGAGCAGAACAGCCCGGATGAGTTCTTCGACAATCCGCAGAACGACCGGACCAAGCTCTTCTTGAGCCAGATCCTGCACTGATGCTTCAAAACCGCCTTCGGGCGGTTTTTTCTTGGGGCGGCCTGTTGCCGCGGCGGGGGCAGCGGCGTGAACAGCCGGGGGTTGTGCTGGTATCTCTTTGTTACGCCTGATTCCTCGCTGCGGTATGCTACTGACCGCTATTGATCCGAAGCGAGGAGAACAACATCATGACGCAGACCCCCCGCAGCGCTGTGCGCCGCGCCCTGTTGCAAGGCGCCGTGGCGCTGGCCGCCACCCTGCCTTTCGGCGCTCCGGCGCTGGCCCAGGCCACCGATTTCCCGACCAAGCCGCTGCGCTTCGTCGTGCCTTACCCGCCCGGCGGCCCGCTGGACACCATGGCCCGCATGCTGGCCGAGAAGGTGCGCGGCTCGCTGGGGCAGCCGGTCATCGTGGAAAACCGTTCGGGCGCGGGTGGCAACATCGGCGCCGACCTGGTGGCCAAGGCGCCGGCCGACGGTTATACGCTGGTGATGGGCGCGGTCGCGACCCACGCCATCAATCCCTGGCTGTTCGCCAATCTGCCGTATGACCCGGTGAAGGATTTCGCGCCGGTGACCATCGTGGCCTCGGTGCCCAATGTGCTGGTGATGAACGTCGAGTTCGCGCAGAAGAACAAGATCGAGAAGCTGGCCGATCTGATCGACTACGCCAAGAAGAATCCGGGCAAGCTGAACTACGGTTCGGGCGGCAACGGCAGCGCGGGCCATCTGTCGGGCGAGCTGTTGAAGGCGCGCGCGGGGATCAATGTCGAGCACATTCCTTACCAGGGCGCGGCGCCTGCGCAGCTGGCGTTGCTGTCGGGCCAGTCGGATTTCATGTTCGATAACCTGGCGGCTTCGGCGCCGCTGATCAAGGACGGCAAGGTCAAGGCATTGGCCGTGACCACCGCCAAGCGTTCGTCGCTGCTGGCGGATGTGCCTACGGTGGAAGAGTCGGGGATCAAGGGTTTTGACCTGGGGACCTGGTTCGGAGTGTTCACGACGGGCGGTACGCCGGCGCCGGTGGTGGCGAAGCTGAACAAGGCTTACTCGGAGGCGATGCAGCAGGCGGATGTGAAGCAGCGCTTGCTGACGATGGGGTCTGAGGCTGCGCCGATGACGCCTGAGGCGTTTGCCGAGTTCGTCAAGAGCGAGAAGGCGAAGTATCAGGAGATTGTGAAGATCTCGGGTGCTAGTTTGAATTGATTGGTTTGTCTTGATGGGCGTCGTTGGTTCTTAAGACGCCCGGTGCGTCGGTGGCCCGGGAGGCGCGGGTCAACGATTGCGGTCCGGAGCCTTCGCTCCGGACTTCCCCGTCCTCATCCTCGTCCAGGCCTTCGGTCTTCCCTACGGATTCCGTCGGGCTTATCGACGCCCCGCGCCTCCCGGGCCACCGACGCACCGGGCTCTGGCGGTTGAAACTTGACGTCAGCTGGGGCGATTGGCGTTCTTCTGGTTCTTGCCGACATCTGTGTGGGGGGGCGTGTCTTGCGGGGCCCGCCCCAGGCCGGCCGCGCGGGCGGCCTTTTGGGGCTTACGCGGTGTCTTGCGTCGTGATGCTGTGTGCCTTGTGCCTTGTGCTTTGCGCTTTGCGGTGCGGCTTGTGATCTATGCTGAGCGTCCTTGCTTTTTTATCTGGGGCCGTCATGCATCTGCAAGCTGCCATTCCCATTTTGCGCATTTTCTCCGTGGAGAAGGCGCGTGAGTTCTATCTGGATTTCCTGGGGTTCGAGTGGGACTGGGAGCATCGCTTCGAGCCGGGCATGCCGCTGTATGCGCAAGTGCATCGCGGTGACCTGGTGCTGCACCTGAGCGAGCACCACGGCGATGCCACGCCCGGGTCCGCGGTGTTCGTGCGGATGCGGGGCGTGGACGAGTTCCAGGCCGAGGTGAACGCCAAGGGCTATGGCTATATGCGGCCCGGCGTGGAAGAGATGCCTTGGGGGCGGGTGATGGCGGTCATCGATCCGTTCGGGAATCGGCTGAGCTTCTGCGAATCATCCGATTAGACGCCCAGGTAGCGCTGCGCCAGTTCGGGCTGCGCGGCGAGTTCCGTGGGGCTGCCTTGCCAGACGACGCGGCCTTTTTCGAGAACGTGGTGGCGGTCGACGAGCGTCGCCATTTCCTTCAGGTTCTTGTCTATCACCAGGATGGTCTGGCCTTCTTCCTTCAGGCGGCGCAGGCAATTCCAGATTTCGTGGCGGATCAGCGGCGCCAGGCCTTCGGTGGCTTCGTCCAGGATGAGCAGGCGCGGGTTGATGAGGAGGGCGCGGCCGACGGCGAGCATTTGCTGTTCGCCGCCGGACAGGGTGCGAGCGGATTGGGCGCGGCGTTCCTTCAGGCGCGGGAACAGGTCGAAGACGCGGCCGACGTGCCAGCCGGCGCGGGTGTTGCGGGCGGTGGCGATCAGGTTTTCTTCCACCGACAGCGAGCCGAAGACGCGGCGGCCTTCGGGCACCAGGCCTATGCCCAGTTGGGCGATGCGGTGCGGCGCCTGGCCCGCGATGGGTTGGCCGTCGAGCAGGATGCTGCCGCCTTGGGCGGGCAGCATGCCCATGATGGTTTTCACGGTGGTGGTCTTGCCCATGCCGTTGCGGCCGATCAGGGATACGACCTGGCGCGCGGCGATGTCCAAGTCCACGCCGAACAGCACTTTGCTTGCGCCGTAGCCGGCCTGCAGTTGCTTGAGTTGCAGCATCAGTCCTCCTCGCCCAGATAGGCGGCGCGCACGTCGGGGTGATGGCGCACCTCGTCGGGCGTGCCGGTGAAGATGGTCTTGCCATAAACCAGCACGGTGATGCGGTCGGCCAGGGCGAAGACGGCGTCCATGTCGTGTTCGACCAGCAGGATGGCGTAGCGGCCCTTCAGTTCCTGCAGCAGCGCGGTCATGCGCTGGGATTCCTCGGCGCCCATGCCGGCCATGGGTTCGTCCAGCAGCAACAGCGAGGCATCCAGCGACAAGGCCATCGCCAGTTCCAGCTGGCGTTTCTCGCCGTGGGCCAGTTCTGAAACTCGCACGTGGGTGCGGCCGCCCAGGCCGACGCGTTCCAGCGCCTCTCTGGCAGGTTGGCGCAGTTGCGGCAGGCTGCGGGCGTTCTTCCACAGGTTGAAGCCGCCCGGGCTGCGCGCCTGTACCGCCATGGCGACGTTGTCCTCGGCGCTGAAGGCGGGATAGAGCTGGCTGATCTGGAACGAGCGCGCCAGACCCGCCGCGGGCCGCTTGTGGGCCGGCATGCGGGTGATGTCGCGGCCGTCCAGCAGGATGCCGCCCGCGTCCGGCAGGATCTCGCCGCTGATCTGCGACAGCAGCGTGGTCTTGCCCGCGCCGTTGGGGCCAATGAGCGCATGCAGTTCGCCGGGCCGGACCCGCAGGTTGACGCCTTGCGTCGCACGCACGGCGCCGAAGGATTTCTGCAGGTCGCGGATTTCCAGTTTGGGATGATCAGTCATGGTGCTTGCCTCCCACCAGCCAGCCATAGACGCCGCGCTTGCCGAACAGCACCACCAGCACCAGCACCGGGCCCAGGATCAGCATCCAGTGCTCGGTCCAGGCGGTGGCGATCTGTTCCAGGCCCAGGTACACGGCCACGCCCAGAACGGGACCGAAGATGGAGCCCATGCCGCCCAGGATCACCATGGCCATGAGTTCGCCGGACTTCTGCCAGGAAGTCATGTCGGGGCTGACGAAGAGCGCATAGTTGGCCCATAGCGCGCCCGCCAGCCCGGTGCCCGCGGCCGACAGCACGAAGGCGGTGAGCCGGTAGCGCAGGGGCGCCAAGCCCAGGCCGATGCTGCGGCGCGGATTCTGCTTGATGCTTTGCAGCGCCATGCCGAAGGGCGAGTTGACGATGCGGCGGCAGGCCAGGATCCATGCCGTCATGAGCGCCAGGCAGACGTAATAGAAGGTCGCGGGACGGTTCATGTCCATGCCGGGCAGGGTGTTGCGCACGTCGATGGACAGGCCGTCATCGCCGCCATAGACCATCAGGCCGACCAGGATGAAGTACAGCATCTGTCCAAAGGCCAGGGTGATCATGATGAACTGCACGCCGGAGGTGCGCAGCGACAGGAAGCCCACCACCAGGCCGGCCAGCGCGGCGGCAGCGATGGCCAGGGGCCACATCACCAGCGCCGCGTTGCTGCCGCTCCAGCCGAACAGCGTGTCGCCCTGGGCCAGGTGAAAGCCGGCGATGCCGATCACGTAGCCGCCCAGTCCGAAGAAGGCGGCATGGCCGAAGCTGACCATGGCGCCGTAGCCCAGGATCAGGTCCAGGCTGACGGCGGCGATGGCGTAGATGAGAAAGCGGGTCATCAGGTTGACCAGGAAGCTTTCGCCGGTGGCCGACGCGATGGCCGGCACCAGGGCGAACAGCAGCAGCCCGATCATGTTGACGAGTGTTTTTCTGGTCATGGATATCGTTCCTATCGCTGCGCGGGTACCAGGCCGCGCGGCTTGAACAGCAGCACGATGGCCATCAGGATGTAGATGCTGGCCGAGACCAGGCTGGAACTCGCCGAGTCCGACAGCTCTGGCGGCAGCAGCCGCGACATCCAGAACGGGATGTAGGCGCGCCCCAGCGCATCGGTCATGCCTATCATGAGCGAGCCGACCAGCGCGCCGCGCACCGAACCCACTCCGCCCACCACGATGACGACGAAGGTGGTGATGAGGATGCGCTCGCCCATGCCGATTTCCACCGCCAGGAGCGGCGCCGCCATCACGCCGGCAAAGCCGCAGAGCAGGGCGCCCAGCGTGAAGATCAGCGTGAACAGGCGCTGGATGTTCACGCCCAGCGCGTCGACCATTTCGCCGTCGTCGGCGCCGGCGCGCACCAGCATGCCGACGCGCGTGCGCGAGATCAGCAGCCACAGCCCCAGCGCCACCAGCACGCCGGCGCCGATGAAAGCCAGCCGCATGAGGGGATAGTTAAGGCCGGGCAGAATCTCCACGGAACCTGACAGGAAGGGCGGAATGTCCATGAAAGGCGGGCTGCGGCCGAACAGAACCGTCACCATCTCGTTGGTGAACAGCGTCAGGCCCAGCGTGGCCAGCACCTGGTCCAGGTGGTCGCGGCGGTACAGATGGCGGATCACCAGCAGTTCCACCACCAGCCCATAGAGCGCCGCGCCCGCCAGCGCCGCCAGCAGCGCGGCCAGGAACGATCCGGTGGCCGCCGCCGCGCTGGCCGCGCAGAACGCGCCGACCATGTAGAACGAACCGTGCGTCAGGTTGATGACGTTCATGATGCCGAACACCAGCGTCAAGCCCGCCGACAGCAGGAACAGCAATGCGCTGTACTGCAGGCCATTCAAGACCTGCTCCAGGAACATCAGCATGGGGACTCCTTGTGGAGTGGGCCCGGCGGACTGCGCGCAATCCGCCAGGCGTCGTGCGGACTTACATCTTGCAGTCGGCGGCGTGCACGTCGGTATGGTCGCGGGCGATGACCTTCAGGTTCTTGTAGACCAGCTTGCCGTCCGGGCCATCTTCAATGTGCAACAGGTACCAGTCCTGGATCGGATGCTGGTTGGAGCCGAACTTGAACTTGCCGCGCACGCTGGGGAAGTCGGCGCGGCGCAGCGCGTTGCGGAAGTCGTCGGCGCGGCCGGTGATGTCGCCGTCCACCGCCTTCAGCGCGGAGCCGATCAGGTTGGCGGTGTCGTAGGCCTGCGCCGCGTAGGCGGTGGGCGCGCGGTTGTAGGCTTTGGTGAAGGCTTCGACGAAATGCTTGCTCTGCGGGTTGTCGAGATCCGCGCTCCACAGCGAGCTCAGGTAGAAGCCCTTGCCGGCGTTGCCGGTGGCGGCCAGCATGCGGTCGTCCATCGAGTAGATGGGCGTGATCATGCGGATCTTGTCGGCCAGGCCGGAGTTGGCGAATTGCTTGGTCAGGTTGATGCCGGCGCCGCCAGGGTGGAACTGGAAGATGGCGTCGGGATTGAGCGAGCGGATGCGCGCCAGTTCCACCGAGAAGTCGGCCTGTTCCAGCTTGGTGTAGATCTCGTCGGCGATTTCGCCTTTGTAGGTGCGCTTGAAGCCTGCGACGGCATCGCGTCCGGCCTGGTAGTTGGGCGCCATGATGACCACGCGCTTGGCGCCCAGCTCGTTGGCGGCCAGGCCCGCGGTGTCGGCGTAGGAGTCGTTCTGGAACGCCACCGAGAAGTAGTTCGGGTTGCAGGCCTTGCCGGCGTAGTTGGAGGGGCCTGCGTTCAGGCTGACATAGAAGCCGCCCGCGTTCAGCACCGTGGGCCCCACGGCCGCCATGACGTTGGAGAAATTGATGCCGGTGAACAACCGCACGCCGCCCTGCACCATCTTGTCGGCGATCTGCTTGGCGTTGGCGGGTTTGAGCGCATCGTCCTCCACGCGCACATTGACCGGCACGCCGCCCAGCTTGCCCCCGCCTTCCTTCACGGCCAGCATGAAGGCGTCGCGCTCGTCTTCGCCGATGTAGCCGGCGGGCGTGGACAGGGTGCCGATGAAGCCGATATCGACCGGCTTCTGCTGCGCGGCGGCCGCGAACGCGGTCAGCGCAAGCGCGAGGGCGGCGCTGCCGCGGATTGCGGTTTTTCTCATGGTTGTCTCCTTGGGTGCCTGCATTTTTTCTATTGAGAGGAATGCCCCGCGAGGCAGTTTTCCACCTTCCAGCCGTACAGCCACTGCAACGCGTCGTAGAACTGCGACTGGCTGCGGCCAGTCCACAGCATGTTGCGCACGGTGCGTTCGACGCCCCGCGCGTGATAGAGCCTGCCCATTTCGCGCGTGGACCACACCACCCGCGCGCTGCGCGGGATGCGGACGGATTCGTACAGGCGGAACGCGGCCTCCAAGTCGTGGCCGCACTGCTTCACGGCCTCGCCCAATGTCACCGCATCCTCCAGCGCCATGCAGGCGCCCTGGGCCATGTATTGGGTCATGGGATGGGCGGCATCGCCCAGAATGGTCACGCGGCCCTGGCCCCAGCGCTCCACGGGTTCGCGGTCGGCGGTGGCCCAGCGCTTCCAGGAACTGGGGCGGTCCAGCATCTGGTGCGGACGCGGGTGGATGCCCTGGAAGTAGGAAAGCACTTCTTCCTTGCTGCCCTCGCGCACGCCCCATTCTTCTTGTTCGCGGCTGTGGAAAGTCACCACCAGGTTGTATTGTTGGCCGCCGCGCAAGGGGTAGTGCACCAGATGGCAGTGCGGGCCGGCCCACAGCACCGGCGCGTTGATGCGCAGCTCCTCGGGCATGTTCTCGCGTTCGACCACGGCGCGGTAGACCACGTGGCCGGTCACGCGCGCCGGGTCGCCCACCATGCGTTCGCGGATCACGGACTTCACGCCGTCCGCGCCCACTACGGCGTCGGCGCGATAGCGGTTGCCCTGCGTGTCCACGGCCTCCACGCCCTTGTCGTCCTGCGACATGGAGGCGATCTGGGTGGAGGTGCGAAAGCTGATCAGCGGATTCTGCCGCACGGCCTCCAGGATGGACAGGTGGATGTCGGCGCGGTGGATCACGGCGTAGGGGCCGCCGAAGCGCTCGCGGAAGGCCTCGCCTGTATCGATGCGCACGACCTCTTTGGCGTCGACCGCGTCCATCATGATGATGTGGTCGGTGAAGACGGCGCGGGCGCGCGCGGTCTGGCCCACGCCCAGGGCGTCCAGCGCCGCGAAGGCGTTGGGGCCCAGCTGGATGCCGGCGCCGATTTCGCCGATGTGCGCGGCCTGCTCCAGCAACTGCACGGCGATGCCTTGCCGGGTCAGCGCCAGCGCGGCGGCCAGGCCGCCGATGCCGCCGCCCACCACGATCACGGATTTATCGGTTTGCGTTGCGTTCATATGTGGCCTCCGCGCCGTTCAGTCCTGGCCGCCCAGGAACACGCCTTGTTTCAACAGCTGCGCCTGCAAGGCGGAAATGGGCACGTCGCCCGGTGCGATGCCGGCGCGCAGCGCCATGGCGGCCGCCGTGCCCGCGGCCTCGCCCATGACGAAGCAGCTGCCGCTTACGCGCGCGGCCGACTGGCCTTCGTGCGTCATGGAGGCGCAGCGTCCGGCCACCAGCACGTTGCCCGCCACGCCCGGGGCGCGTTTGGGGACCATCATGCGGAATGGCAGCTGGTTATAGCCGCGGGACTCGGGGATAGGAGGCCAGAGCCATTGCACGTCGCCGGCCGTGTGCATTTCCAGCGGCCAGCCGTTGACGCCGATGCTGTCCGGAAAGTCGGCGCAGCCCAGCACGTCTTCCTTGCTCAGGACGGCCTCGCCCACGATGCGGCGCGTTTCGCGGATGCCCAGCTGCGGTGCGATGTCCAGCACATAGGCGTTCTCGAAACCCGGCACCTTGGCGCGCAGGAAGGCGAGGTATTGCACGATCTGGCGGCGGCCTTCGAGTTCGCCGGCCGACAGGGAATCGGCGTCGGTGCCGTCGGCCGCGCTGCCGTCGGCGTTGGCCAGCTGGGTGACGTTGACCCGCCATTCGTAGTCATGTTTTTGCGGGCGCACGATGGCGCCGCGGCGCGGGAAGGTGAATTCGCCGCTGGCCGCGGCCTGGTCCATCAGCTGCGGAATGGTCTTCCAGGCTTCCTGGGCGCGGGCGCCGTCGACATTGCCGACCTTGAACATCAGCGTGGGGTAAAGCATGCCGCCGTGCTCGTCGCCCTTTTCGAAGGGCAGGCCGCCCCATTGGGCGATGTCGGCGTCGCCCGAGCAATCGATATAGACCTTGGCGCGCACGGCGCAGCGGCCGGACTTGGTTTCCAGGAACAGCGCATCCACGCTGCCGTCGGCGCCGCGCGCCAGGCCGGTGGCCAGCGCATGGAACAGCACCTGCGCGCCGCTGGCCTGGACCAGCCCGTCGGCGGCGCACTTGAAGGCCGAGATGTCGTAGGCCTGGGCGTGGATCTTGCCCAGGATCAGATGCGGCTCGTTGAGGCCGTCCAAGGCCCGCATGCGGTCCAGCAAGTCCTCCGTCATACCGTGGACCACCTGGCGGATATTGCCGCGGACGTTCGCGTGCAGGCCGCAGAAGTTGGATACGCCGGCCGCCGTGCCCATCCCTCCCAGGAAGCCGTAACGTTCCACCAGCAGCACGCTGGCGCCGTTGCGCGCGGCGCTGGCGGCGGCCAGCAGGCCGGCGGGGCCGCCGCCCAGCACGACGACGTCATATTCGCCGTAGAGCGGAACCTGGCGGGCGGGTTCGGTGATGAGCATCCCGAGTTCTCCTTGTGTGGATTGCGAGGCGTGGCCGGGCGCCGGCTTACTGGCCCTTGATGCCCAGTTTCTTGATGAGCGGCTCCCAGCGCTTGAGTTCGTCATCCATATAGGCGCGGAATTCGGCGGGCGTGGTGCCGGCGGGATCCATGAACTGGGCCTGCAGGCGCTTGGTGACCTCGGGATCGCGTATGGCCTGGATCAGCGCGTCGGACAGCTTCTTCTGGATGTCGGCGGGAACCTTGGACGAGATCACAAAGCCGATCCACGCCGAGCCTTCGATTCCCGGCACGCCGACTTCGGCCAGCGTCGGGATGTCGGGCAGCAGGGCCGAGCGCCTGGAAGAGGTGACGGCCAGCGCCTTCAGGCGTCCGTCCTTCACCATGGGCATGACGGCGATGGGCGGCAGCGCGGCGAACTGTGTGTCGCCGGACAACAGCGAGGTCAGCGCCGCGGGCGACGAGGGATAGGGCACGTGGGTGGCGCGCGCGCCGGTCTGCTGCAGCATCAGTTCCACGGCCAGGTGCGACACCGTGCCGGCGCCCGTGGACGGGAAGTTGTACTTGTCTGAATTTTTCTTCAGCGCTTCCAGCAACTGGCCGATGTTGTCGATGCCGGCCGAGGCGGGCACGACCAGCACATTGGGCTGGTGCACCGCCAGCGTCAGCGGCGCCAGGTCGGTAGCCGGCGCATAGGGCAGCTTGTCGAACAGCAGCGTGTTGTTGACCAGCGGGCCGGTAATGGACACGCCGAAGGTGTAGCCGTCGGGCTTGGCGTTGGCGATGGCATAGGTGCCGATGTTGCCGCTGGCGCCCGGCTTGTTCTCGATGACGATGCTCTGGCCCAGGATGGCGCCGGCCTTTTCGCCGACGATGCGCGCCACCTGGTCGGGGCTGGAGCCCGGGCCGAAGGGCACGATGGCCTTGAGCGGCTGGGCCGGCCAGGCCTGGGCTTGCGCGGCGGCCAGCGGCGCAAGCGCGGCCAATCCCAGGATCAGCGCATGGGCGGCGATACGGCGCGCGTAGGGCTTATGCATGGGTGTCTCCGAGATCTTTCATGGTGTTGAAATAGGTTTGTTCGTTGGCGATGAAGGCCGCGACCATGGCGCGATAGGTGGCGTCCACGACCTGGTCCAGATTGGCGAAGCCCTGGTTGTGGCGTTCGGCCAGCAGGCGCGCCTTTTCGAAGACCTGGGCCTGGCGGGCCGGGGCGCTGACCTGGAAGGCGTCGCGCTTGAAGCGCGCGGCGTCCTTCACGTACATGGCGCGCTCGGCGATCAGGCGCACGATCTCGTCGTCCAACCGGTCGATGTTGGCGCGCACGTCCGCCAGGGTGGCGCATAGAGGGCGGTAGGCGGGATCGGTGTATTCGCGCAGCGGCGCGCCCTGGGTGTCGGGTTCCTGGTTGCTCACTTGGTGTAGTCCGGTTGCTGGGTGGGGGCCGCCTGCTGGAAGGCGGGCTGCGCATTGCAGTACTCATAGACGCGCATGGCGCGCGGATAGGCCGACAGGTCGCAGCCCATGCGCTGGGCGTTCGCCATCTGCGGCACCAGGCAGCAGTCCGCCAGCGTGGGCGCATCGCCGTAGCAATAGGCGCCGTGGCCGTGGCGCGCCAGCAGCGCTTCCACGGCCGTCATGCCTTCGCGGATCCAGTGGTGATACCAGGCGTTCTTCTGTTCTTCGCTGGCGCCCAGCACGTCCTGCAGATAGCGCAGGATGCGCATGTTGTTGACGGGGTGGATGTCGCAGGAAATGGCGTCGGAAAGCTCCAGCACGCGGGCGCGTTCCAGCGTGCCGGCCGGAATCAGGCGCGGCTCGGGGTGGGTGGCGTCCAGGTAGTCGATGATGGCCAGCGACTGCGACAGCTGGGTGTCGCCATCGATCAACAGGGGTACGCCCGCCGAGGGATTCCTGGCCACGTAATCCGCGGCGCGCTGCTCCTGCTTGCGCAGGTTCACGGGCAGGTACTCGTACGGCAAACCCTTGAGCGCCAGCGCGATGCGCACGCGATAAGAGGTGGAACTATTGAAGAAGCTGTGCAGTTGCATGCGAATTTCCGGAGGGTTCACGCCATCTGCACGCTGAGCGTGCCCAGGCCGTCCACGCCGCCGACCATCTTGTCGCCGCGCACCACCGGGCCTACGCCTTCGGGCGTGCCGGTGTAGATCAGGTCGCCGGCTTCCAGGCGGAAGTACTTGGACAGGTAGGCGACGGTTTCGGCGACTGACCAGATCAGCTTGCCGATGTCGCTTCTTTGTTTGTCGGCGCCGTTGACCTGCAGCCAGATGGCGGCCTGGTCGATGTTCTTGACTGCGCCAGCAGGATGCAGGGGGCCGATGGGCGCGCTCTGGTCGAAGGCCTTGCCCAGTTCCCACGGGCGGCCGGCTTCGCGCATCTTCATCTGCAGGTCGCGGCGGGTCATGTCCAGGCCCACGGCATAGCCCCAGACGTGTTGCAGGGCCTCGTCGACGGAGATGTTGGCGCCGCCCTTGCCAATGGCCGCCACCAGTTCGATCTCGTAGTGCAGATTGGCGGTCTCAGAAGGATAGGGCAGCGACAGGGTGCTGCCTTCAGCCACCGGCACCACGGCGTCGGCCGGCTTGCAGAAGAAGAACGGCGGTTCGCGGTCGGGGTCGAAGCCCATTTCGCGGGCATGGGCGGCGTAGTTGCGGCCGACGCAATAGACGCGGCGCACGGGGAAGCTGTCCTGGCTGCCGGCAACGGGCACGGCGATGGGGGCTGCGGGGTCGAAGACGAAAGACATGGGTCACCTTTAAGGAATGCGGAGCGGGGCCTGGCGCGGCCCCGGCCTGAAATGGAAGCGGAGGGAGCGCGCCGGCTTCTAGCCGATGCGCGCTTCGCGCCACACGCCCAGCGCGTCCTGCACGGGGCGGTCGGAATAGCTGAACAGGGTGGCGTCGTCCAGCGCGGCCAACTGCACCGGCTGCCAGGACGGCGCGACGAAGACGTCGCGCGGCCCGAAGTGGAATTCCTGGTCGCCGATGCGCGCGGTGCCGCGGCCTTCGACCACGCTGTAGACCGTCGAGTCGGTGCTGCGGCAGGTCTTGCCCTGGAATCCGGCAGGCAGGAATTGCATGAAGGTGGCCATGGTCGGCATGGGGTAGCCGCCGGTGGCCGGATTCAGGTAGCGCAGCTTCACGCCGTCCCAGGGATCCAGTTCGCCGTGGCGGTAGAGCTGGTCCAGCGCCTCGCGGCTGCGTTCATAGGGATAGTTGAAGATGGGCGAGGTGCCGCTGGCGGTCTGGTGGCGCACCGGCGCCATGTTGTGGCCGTAGCGCGCCATGCTGTCGCCCTCGGGGCGGGTCACGGGTTGTGTGGCCGAGGGATAGTTTTCGGCGAAACCCGCGTCCAGGAAGCGCAGCAGCGGAATGTCCAGGCCGTCCAGCCAGACCACGGGCTCGCCGCCTTCGGCGGTTTCGGCGTTGCCATGGTCGTGCCAGGTCCATGACGGGGTGATGATGAAGTCGCCAGGGTGCATGGTGGTGCGTTCGCCGTTGACCGCGGTGTAGGCGCCGCGGCCTTCGACGATGAAGCGCAGGGCCGACTGCGTGTGGCGGTGGCTGGGCGCGATCTCGCCGGGCAGGATCAGTTGCAGGCCCGCGTACAGGCTCTGCGTGATGCTGGCCTGGCCGGGCAGGCCGGGATTCTCCAGGATGAGCACGCGCCGCACGGCTTCTTCCGCCGTGATGAGCGAACCGGACGCCATGACGTCGTCGCGCACGTCTTCGTACTTCCAGATGGCGGGGACGCAACGCGGCGCGGGTTCGCGCGGCACCAGGTTGTGCAGCGACTCCCACAGGGGCGCCATGTGTTTTCTGGCAATGCGTGCGTAATAGGCGGCGCGGTCCGCGCCGGGGGGGTGACCGTCGGGCATGCTTGTCTCCGGAATGTCCGGCTGGCGCCGGCTTCGCGTGGCCGCCGCGTGGTTCGCGGCTGGTCCTGATATGGAGACGATTATGCGTAAGGAGCTATGTGTTTTGAAATGAATTTATCTTATTATCCATACCAATAAGAATATACATAGACGAGACGAGGGCCTGCATGGACTGGACCCACCGGTTGCGCCTGCGCAACCTGAAAATGCTGCTCAGCCTGGCCCAGACCCGCAACATCAGCCACTCGGCCGCGATGCTCAATACGACGCAGCCGGGCTTGTCCAAGTGGCTGAAGGATCTGGAAGACGACATCGGGCTGCCGTTGTTCGAACGGCATGCGCGCGGCCTGCGGCCCACGCCGTACGGCGACGTGCTGATCGCGCATGCCCAGCGGGTGGAGGCGCAACTGGATCGCGCCAGCGCGGACATGGCGGCCTTGCGCGAGGGCGGCGGCGGCCGGGTGGTGATAGGCGCGTCGGGCGCGTCGGCGTCGGACACGGTGCCGCTGGCGGTGATGAAGCTGCTCGAGCGCATGCCACAGGCCCGCGTCAAGCTGGTGGAGGGCACGACCGACCAGCTGCTGGCGCAGTTGGCGCAGGGCGACCTGGACATCGTGGTGGGACGTTCGGCGCCGGAGCATCACGACCCGGCGATCCGCTTCGAGGCCCTGTACCTGGAACCCATCCATCTGGTTGCGCGGCCGCGCCATCCGCTGTTCGCGATCGAGCAGCCCTCTTGGCCGGACCTGCTGTCTTACCGCTGGATCCTGTGGCCCAAGGGCACGCCCATCCGCAATGCGGTGGACGCGGCGCTGGCGGCGGCGGGCCAGGCGCCGCCGCCGGACCACGTCGAATCGAATTCGGTGACCATCAATCTCACGTTGATCAACAACAGCGACATGATCGGCGTGGCTTCGCACCGGGCGGCGCTGCGGTTTTCGCAGATGCGGGCGATGCGGATCATTCCGGTGCGGCTATCCGGCTTCGGGTCGGTGGCGATGTACTGGCGCGAGGACCCGTTCCGTCCGATCGCGGTGCAGGAGGCAATGGCGGCTTTGCGCAGCACGGTGGCGGAACACGCGCCGGGCGCGGCGAGGGCGTGATGGATGCGCCGCGAGCGGGGCTGAACGCGTTGATCGCGCAGTGCCGCAAACTGGAGGCGGCGCTGCCGCAGCGGGACCAGCTAGCCATGTCGGCGGCGATGCATCGCTTCGTGGCAGAGATGGATGCGCGTCGAGCGCCACCGGGGATGTGGTCGCCGCTGGTGTTGGCGGTGCTGGTGATGACGGGCGGGTTGGGTGTAGGGATAGGCCTGCTGAGCCTGCTGCTGCGCGGCGCGGGGCCGGCATTGGCGGCGTTCGCGCTGGTGCTGGTCTGTGCGGCGACGGCCCTGGCGTTGGCCATCGGCGTGGTCGCCTTCATGGGCGGGCACGCATTCGGGCTGGTGGTGCTGAAGCGGCTGTCCTTGGGCTTGATAGCTGTCGGCTTCCTGGGCTTGATCGCGTGGACGCAAGGGGATGTTCGGGCGGTGGGGCCGGTGGTTGCTCTGCTCGGCGGGCTGGGAGCTTGGCTGGTGCTCAATAGCAACGGGTTTTATGTGTTTGCGGGGTATCAGATGGCGCGGAGGTATATGGAGCGGCGGGGATAACAACTTTTAAAACGCCTCGCCCACAAGAATACGGACAGGCTCAGACCTGCCGTTTATGCCAGCCGAACTGGAGGATCAATTTTTTTATCGCTTAAATAGCATCAACAGGCCTGATCTGAACAACGATCAGGCTTCCAACGCCTTAAACACAAAAAAACGGACCTCTCCCTGTTCGCTGCCCCCAGGCTGCCGCCAGAGCAGAAGGCTCTACTCCTGCCCGCCCACAGCCGGACTAATCTCCCCGATATACCGGCAATCCAGCTCCAGAGACAACTCATCCATCCCCAGGATATCGATCTCCACCGCAGTCCCCCGCTCCAGCTCCGGCATCCCGCCCACCCGAGTCACCAGCGGCGCATTCGCGAACCGCACCAGATCCTCGCGCAGTACGTGCGCCACGGTGCGGGTCACGTTGTGCTGTTTCAGCCAGCGCAGGCACCAGTAGCGTTCCATTGCGCTCTGGAACTCCGCCCAGGCCGCGTATTGCGCATCGAACGCGCCGATGATGGCGAACAGGTCCGCGTCGCGCGGCTTGAAAGGGGCGACCAGGCGGGCGGACACGCCGTGTTCGACCGCAGCGATCAACTGCCACTGGTTCACCAGGTCCACGTAGCGGCGTAGCGGCGAGGTGCTCCAGGCGTATTGCGGTACGCCGATGGCCTCGTGCGGCAGGGCCTGGGTGCTCATGCGCACGCGGCCCGCCTGTTGCGAACGGTAGATGCCCGGCACGCCGTGCTGGTGCAGCAGGCCGCCCCAGAGGTTGTTCGCCAGGATCATGTATTCCGCCACCATGCGGTCCAGCGGCGCGTTGCGCTGGCGCGGCACCAGGCGTACCGGCGTGTCGGGATCGTCGGGGTTGCCGTCCAGGTAGAAGCTGTACTCCACCCGCGAATTGTTTTCCGGCTTGCCGCGCACGTTTTCGCGTTGCGCCGACAGGGCCTGCGCCAGCTTCCACAGCGGGCGCAGCCAATGACCATAGGGCAGGTCGGCCGACGGATCGGACAGGCTGGCTTCCGTGACCTGGGCGTCCAGCATGTTGTGGCGCAGGTTCTCGCGCACCACGATACGTTCCAGGCGGGTTTCCGATTCGATGATTTCGCCGGTTTCCGGATCGGCCACGACGTACAGGGACAGCGCCGGCACTTCGCGGCCGGCATCCAGCGAGAACGCCTGGATGATGCTGTCCGGCTGCATCGGGATCTTGTCGCCCGGCATGTAGACGGTGGACAGGCGCGCGCGCGCCAGCTTGTCGAAATCGCTGTCGCGGGTCACGGTGATGCCCGGCGCCGCCACGTGCACGCCGACGCGCAGGCGGCCGTCGGGCAAGGTGGAGACGGACAGCGCGTCGTCGATTTCCGTGGTGGTGACGTCGTCCACCGAATAGATTTCGGCGTCGGACAACGGCAGCTCGCGGTCGATGGCAGGCAGTTCCAGATCCGGGAACGCCAGCCCGCGCGGGAAGTTCACCGCCAGGAAGCGGCGCTTGTGCAGCGCCAGCGCGTGCGGCCAGGCGCCCAGCTCCAGCAGCAGGCGGTCGGGGCTCTTGCCCAGCTTGGCGCAGGCTGCATCCAGCGCCTTCCATTGCTGCGAATTCTTGTCGGGGCGGATCAGCAGCGATTCCGCGGCCTGGGCGATGGGCTCGGGCAGGCGTCCGGCAGCCATTTCATCGACCCATTCCTGCTGCTGCTCGGCCTGGCGCTGCTTTTTCTCCAGGGCGGCCAGCGCGGCGGCCAGGATGTCCGGCGGGGCGGGGCGGTAACGGCCCTTGCCGCGACGATGGAAGTACGCCGGCGCGCCGTGCAGGCGCATCAGCAGCGCGGCCTGTTCCACCGGCGTGGGCGCGTGGCCGAAATAGTCGGCGGCCAGCGCGGGGGAATCGAATTCATCCTGCGGCGCGCATTCCCACAGGAATTGCAGGTCCAGGGTTTCGGCGGTCGCGGCCGCCTGGCTCATCAGCGCGGCCGGTTCGGGCGAGGCGAAGGTGAACAAGGTATTGGCGCGCTTGATCTTGCTGCGCTTGCCCGATTCCGATTCCACCTGCAGGCTGGCGTCGGTCTCGGACAGGATATTGCCGGCCTTGAAGCTGCCGTCGTCTTCGTAAAACACATACATGGTGGGGATCGTCCTGGGCGGCGCGCACGCGCCGCCTTGCGCTGCTATATAGAGTGGTGAAGTCTGATACTGATTATTGGGGGCGAACCTGCTTGTCGCCAAGGGCGAATTCAAGCACTTCGGGCATCCATTCCGCAAAATCGGACAAACCGTGGTCGCTGCCTTGCACGATGCGTTGGCGGCAGCCCGCGTAACGGTCGCGCATTTCGCGCCAATCCAGCACCTCGTCGCCGGTGGCCGCCACCAGGAAGTAGCGGTCGGGGTGGGTGATGCGGGGGACATGGATGGCGGCCAGTTCGTCCACGTATTCGGGCAGGAAGACGAACGGCGCGTCGGAATGATACATGCGGTGCTCGCCGATCTGGGTGGCGAGGTCGCGGGCGGCCTCGACCGCCGGATTCAGCAGCACCGCCTTGCAGCCCAGCTGTTCGGCCAGCCAGGTGGCGTAGAAACCGCCCAGCGAAGAGCCGATGACGGTCAGCGCGCGGGGAGAATCCGCGCCTTCCAGCTGGCGCCGGGCGATCTCCATCGCCAAGGCGACGGCCTCGCGCGGGCTGGCGGGCAGTTGCGGGCAGGCCCAGGCCGCCGACAGGCCGCGTTCGGCCATGGCGTCGGCCATCATGCGGGCCTTGAGCGAGGTCGGCGAGGAACGGAAACCGTGCAGATAAAGAATCATTGCTCGCCTTTGCGGTGTCTTTGGCGGAATCAGCCGCGCGCCTGCAGGGCGTCCAGCAGCTTGCCGTGCACGCCGCCGAAGCCGCCGTTGCTCATGACCAGCACCTGGTCGCCCGGACGAGCGGCGCCGGCCACGGCGGCGACCAGCGCGCCGATGTCATCGTAGCTGGAAGCCCGGTCGCCCAGGGGCGCCAGCACTTCCGCCGGATTCCAGCCCAGGGCGTGCTTGCCCGCGTGCGCGCCGAAGCAGAACACCAGGTCGGCGTCGGCCAGGGCTGCGGGCAGGCGGGCGGCCATGGTGCCCAGCTTCATTGTGTTGGAGCGCGGCTCCAGCACTGCCAGGATACGGGCCGGCCCGACCTGGCGGCGCAGGCCTTCCAGGGTGGTGGCGATGGCGGTGGGGTGGTGCGCGAAATCGTCATAGACCTTGATGCCGTTGACCGTGCCGCGCAGCTCCATGCGGCGCTTCACGCCCGCGAAGCGGCTCAAGGCCTCGATGCCCTGGGCTGCCGGCACGCCCACGTGTTCGGCGGCGGCCAGCGCCGCCAGCGCGTTCATGCGGTTGTGTTCGCCCGTCAGGTTCCAGCGCACGGTGCCGGCTGTCACGCCGCCGCGCAGCACGCTGAACGCGCCTTCGGCATCCGGCGCCGTTGCCTGCCAGGCGCCATCGGCGCCGAACGTGACGGTTTCGGACCAGCATCCGCGCGCAATCACGCGGTCCAGCGCGGCGCAGCGCGCCGGACGCACGATGCGGCCCGATCCGGGAATGGTGCGCACCAGGTGATGGAACTGGGTCTCGATCGCCGCCAGATCGGGGAAGATGTCGGCGTGATCGTATTCAAGATTGTTCAGGATGGCCGTGCGCGGACGGTAATGCACGAATTTCGAGCGCTTGTCGAAGAAGGCCGTGTCGTACTCGTCCGCCTCGATCACGAAGGGACGACGCGACGGATCGAAGCGCGCCGACACGTGCAGGTCCTGCGCCACGCCGCCAATCAGGAAATTGGGCGCCATGCCCGCGGCTTCCAGCACCCAGGCCAGCATCGAGCTGGTGGTGGTCTTGCCGTGGGTGCCGGCCACCGCCAGCACGTGCTGGCCGGGCAGGATGTTGTCGCCCAGCCATTGCGGGCCGGACACGTAGCGCGCGCCGGAGTCCAGGATGGCCTCCATCAGCGGATTGCCGCGGCTGACTACGTTGCCGATCACGTAGAGATCGGGCTTGAGCGCCAGCTGTTCCGCGCCGAAGCCTTCGATCAGCTCGATGCCTTGTTCGGACAGTTGCGTGCTCATGGGCGGGTACACGCCCGCGTCGCAACCAGTGACCTTGTGGCCGGCAGCGCGCGCGATCAGCGCCAAGCCGCCCATGAACGTACCGCAGATGCCAAGAATATGCAGGTGCATTGAAAAACTCTCCTGTCCTGCATTGTATATATATAGAGTGGCGACCCGCCGCGGCCCGCACGGCGCGAAACCTGCGCGGCGCAAAACCTGCGCGGCGCAAAACGGCGGCAGCGGTTATGATCGCGCCATGAATCGACGCCTACTTCTTTCCGCCGGCGTGGCCATAGCCGCCACGGTTGCGGGCGGCTATACCCTGATGGGCCGTAAGACCTCGACGCCCTCGGCTACTGCCGATGCCGGCGATCCCGTCGCCGCACTGATGCAGATGCCGCTGCCGGACTTGAACGGGGCGTCTCATACGCTGGCAGGCTGGAAAGGCCAGCCCATCGTGGTCAATTTCTGGGCAACCTGGTGCGCGCCTTGCGTCCGAGAAATGCCCGAACTCGACGTCTTGCAGAAAAAATACCCGCATGTACGGTTTGTCGGCATTGGCGTCGATTCGGCTGCGAATATGCAAAAATTTGTCGAGAAAGTACAGGTTTCCTACCCCTTGTGGGTGATAGGCGCCGGCGCTATCGATACATTGCGCAAGCTGGGAAACCCCAGCGGCGGCCTGCCTTTTACTATTGTTTTCAACGCAGATGGCGGAATTAACCGGAAGATATTGGGTGAAATTCAGCCCGATGACTTGGATCGCACCCTGTCTGGTTTAAAGGCGTAAGTCTGTTGGACAAATAGTAGGAATTGGCGTAAAAAGCTGGTTTATCGGCTGTTTTGCCAACAATTGGCAAACCACTCATTGGCAAGCGCATGGCGCAAAACATACTGGTATTGCATGGCCCGAACCTGAACCTGCTCGGCACCCGAGAACCTCACATCTACGGCAGCCTCACGCTGCAACAGATCAACGAGGGTCTTGAGCTGCTCGCAGGCGAACTGGGCGCCACGCTGACAGCGTGGCAAGGCAATCACGAAGGCGCATTGGTTGACCGCATCCAGGCGGCCCGGCAAGACGGCACCGACTTCATCATCATCAACGCGGCGGCATATACGCACACCAGCGTCGCAATTCGCGATGCGCTGGCTGGGGTCGCGATCCCATTTATTGAAGTACATTTGTCCAATCTGTATAAGCGAGAGCCCTTCAGGCATCACTCGTATCTGTCCGACTTGGCGGTAGGCCTCATCAGCGGCCTGGGCGCGGACGGCTACGAGGCGGCTCTGCGTTACGCAGTGCGGCACTGATCTCGCACCAAACCACAGCATTTACATCTTATACGGCGCGGACCCGACGCAGGGACGTCGCCGACACTATCTCGGGAAGCAGCTTCTATGGACCTCCGAAAACTCAAAACCCTGATCGACCTGGTGGCTGAATCGGGCATCGCCGAGCTGGAAATCACCGAAGGCGAAGGCAAGGTGAGGATCGTCAAGTTCTCGCAGACCTTGCAACCGGTCGCCTACCACCACCCCGAAGCCGGCGTGCCGGTTGCGCCAGCGGCCCAGGCCGTCGCTCCGGCCGCGCCCGCCGCCGCCGAAGCTGCGCCGGTGATCCAGGGCCATGTCGTGAAGGCTCCGATGGTCGGCACGTTCTACCGCGCGCCGAACCCGGGCGCCGCGCCGTTCATCGACGTGGGCGCCACCGTCAAGGAAGGCGATCCGCTGTGCATCATTGAAGCCATGAAGCTGCTCAATGAAATCGAAGCCGACAAGTCCGGCGTCATCAAAGAAATCCTGGTCGAAAACGGCGAGCCCGTCGAGTACGGTCAACCCCTGTTCGTCATTGGCTGATAGCTGAAAATGTTCGAAAAAATCCTGATCGCCAATCGGGGCGAAATCGCCCTGCGCATTCAGCGCGCTTGCCGCGAGCTGGGCATCAAGACCGTGGTGGTGCACTCCGAGGCCGACCGCGAAGCCAAGTACGTGCGCCTGGCCGATGAATCGGTGTGCATCGGGCCCGCGCCGTCGCGTGAAAGCTACCTGAACATGCCGGCCATCATTTCGGCGGCCGAAGTCACGGATTCCGAGGCAATCCACCCGGGTTACGGGTTCTTGTCCGAAAATGCCGACTTCGCCGATCGCGTCCAAAAGAGCGGCTTCGTCTTCATCGGTCCGCGTCCCGACACCATCCGCCTGATGGGCGACAAGGTCAGCGCCAAGCGCGCCATGATCGAAGCCGGCGTGCCGGTGGTGCCGGGTTCGGAGGGCGCGTTGCCCGACGATCCGCAGGAAATCGTCCGCATTGCGCGCGAAGTCGGGTATCCGGTCATCATCAAGGCGGCAGGCGGCGGCGGTGGCCGCGGCATGCGCGTGGTGTACACCGAGGCCGCACTGCTGAACGCCGTCACCATGACGCGTTCCGAAGCGGGCGCCGCGTTCAACAACCCCGAAGTCTATATGGAGAAGTTCCTGGAGAATCCGCGCCACGTGGAAATCCAGGTGCTCGCCGACGGCGGCCGCAACGCGGTCTGGCTGGGCGAGCGCGATTGCTCCATGCAGCGCCGCCACCAGAAGGTCATCGAAGAAGCGCCGGCGCCCGGCATCGCGCGCCGCCTGATCGAGCGCATCGGCGACCGCTGCGCCGACGCCTGCCGCAAGATGGGCTACCGCGGCGCGGGTACGTTCGAGTTCCTGTATGAAAACGGCGAGTTCTATTTCATCGAAATGAACACCCGCATCCAGGTCGAACACCCGGTCACCGAGCTGATCACCGGCATCGATCTGGTCCAGCAGCAGATCCTGATCGCCGCCGGCGAAAAGTTCACGCTGCGCCAGCGCGACATCGAATTCAAGGGCCACGCGATCGAATGCCGCATCAACGCGGAAGATCCGTTCCGCTTCGTGCCCAGCCCCGGCCGTATCACCAACTGGCATACGCCGGGCGGCCCGGGCGTGCGTATCGATTCGCATGCGTTCAACGGCTATTTCGTGCCGCCGAACTACGACTCGATGATTGCCAAGGTCATTACCTACGGCGACACGCGCGACCAGGCGCTGGCCCGCATGCGCACCGCGCTGTCGGAAATGGTGGTGGAAGGCATTTCCACCAACATCCCGCTGCATCGCGAAATGCTGCAGGACGCCCGCTTCATCGAAGGCGGCACCAGCATCCATTACCTGGAACACAAGTTGGCTCAGCGTCCCTGACCGCGATCCGGGGGCTTTCCGCTCCCGGGCCGCTCCTGTTTTGTTTTACGGTCAACGGGCCGCGGCGCAAGCCGCGGCCCGTTGACCAGATGGAAGAATCATCATGCGTGAACTCGTGCTCCATTGCCTGGAGGCGCAAGCCGAAGCCCTCTCGGACGCCTTGCTGGAAGCAGGCGTGCTGTCGGTATCCGTCGAAGATGCCGACCTGGGCACCGATGACGAACGCCCCTTGTTCGGCGAGCCGGGCACCGAGCCCGACGTGCAGGCCTGGGACCGCAATCGCGTCGTCGCCCTGCTGCCCGACGGAGCCGATCCCGCGCAGATCATGGAAGAAGCCGCCGCCGCGGGCGAACTCGATCCCGCCGTGTTCGAGGGCTGGAGCCTGCGCGACGTGCCCGACGCCGACTGGGTGCGCCTGACGCAGTCGCAGTTCGGCCCCATCCATATCGCCGAACGCCTGTGGATCGTGCCCAGCTGGCACCGCGACAACCCCGATGTGCCGGCCTTCGAGCCGGACGCCGCCACCCAGGAAGGCGCGATCCACATCGAGCTGGATCCGGGCCTGGCTTTCGGCACCGGCAGCCATCCCACGACGCATCTGTGCCTGGCCTGGCTGGAAGCCGAGTTGCCGGCCGGCGCCACGCTGCTGGACTACGGCTGCGGCTCGGGCATCCTGGCGATCGCAGCGCGCAAGCTGGGCGCGGGCCCGACCCAGGCGGTGGACATCGATGCCCAGGCGGTGCAGAGCACCATCTTCAATGCCGAGGTCAACCATGTCGAGCTGCAAGCCATGCTGCCCGATGGACTGGCGGAAGGCACTTTCGAAGTGGTGGTGGCCAACATCCTGTCCAACCCCCTGAAGGTGCTGGCGCCCATGCTGGCCGGACGCGTCGCCGCGGGCGGTCATCTGGTGCTGTCCGGCGTGCTGGAGCGGCAGGCCGAGGAAGTGGCCGCCGCCTACGCGCCCTGGATCGCCATGTCGGTCTGGCGCGCGCGCGACGGCTGGGTGTGCTTGCACGGCCAGAAGGCCTGAGCGCTGCCGCTGCTGGATCGCGCCATGGCCCTGACCACCCGTTGCCCGCAGTGCGGCACCACCTTCAAGGTGGTGCCTGACCAGCTACGGGTCCGCAATGGCCTGGTGCGCTGCGGCGCCTGCTCGACCGTGTTCGACGGGCGCGCCTGCCTATTGCCGGCCGCCGGAGCGGCGCCGCAAGCCGTGCCGCCCGCCGCGCCGCCGATGCCGGTGACACCCGCCGCCAGCCAGGCCGCACCGGTCCTGGCGACGCCGGCAGCGGCTGTTGCGCCGCAGGTGCCGGCAGCCCCCATTGCACCTGTGCCTCCCGCCGCGCCGCCGGCTGCGCGTCCCGCGCCCGCGGTGGATTTTTCACAGATCCCGCCCTGGGACGACGAGCCGGAACCGCCGCGCGCGCCCGTGGCGGCGCCCTATGGTGCGCCCGCGGTGCCGCCTGCCGTGCTGCGCGGCCGCGACGATATCCGCCGGCGCGCCGAACCGATACCAGGCGAGGAAGATGCGGGGCGTCATGAGTCGGACGACCTGGCCGACGACGACATCGACGCTGACGAGGATCCGCTGCGCTGGACTGCGCCCGCCGTTTCGAGGGCGGGGCATCATGCCGATACGGCCGCGCGCGGCCCGCTCGCTGAGCCGTCCTTCACCATAGGCCGCGCTCGCGCCGATGTGCGCGACGAAGCGCGCGACGACGAATACGACAACGAATACGCCGACGAGCATCGCGACGAGGACCCCGGCGATTACCGGGAAGACTACCGCGACGATCACGGCCCCGGCCGCGAAGACGCTGGCGAGCCCGTGCTGGGCGACACCCGCACGCGTTATTCCAGCGCCACCGACGTGGGCCGCGCGCCGCCCGAATTCCTGGATCAGGACCGCGAGGAGCGGCAAGGCCTGTTGCGCAAGGTCTGGGGCTATGCCTGCCTGGTCGGCCTGATCGCGCTGGGCCTGCAGCTGGTGTACGCGTACCGCACCGATATCGCCAATTCCGTGCCCATTCTGCGGCCGGCGCTGGAGATGGCGTGCCAGCCGCTGGGCTGCACCGTGGGATACGCGCGCCGCCTGGAACTCATTCACATCACCTCCTCGTCGCTGCAGCCGCCGACCGGCGCGGCAGCGATCGATGACGGCCGCAGCCGCTTGGTGCTGACGGTGGTGATGCGCAACCGTCACGACAAGCCGCAGCACTGGCCCGCCCTGATGCTGGACCTGAACGACCTGTCGGATACGGTGGTGGTGCGCCGCGCGCTCAAGCCCGAAGATTATCTGACGCCCGAGCAGCTGCGCGGTCCTTTCGCGCCTCAGGGCGAATTGAAGATTTCCGTGCCGATCGAAGTGACTGGCGTCCAGGTCAATGGCTTTCAAATCAATAAATTCTTTCCTTAAGGGATGACTCGCATGGCTACCCCAGTTCTGGTTTGCGGTTCGATGGCGTTCGACACCATCGCGGTGTTCGAAGGGCGTTTCAAGGAACACATTCTCGCTGACCGCATCCAGTCGTTGAGCGTGTCGTTCCTGGTGCCCAGCATGCGCAAGGAATACGGCGGCTGCTCGGGCAACATCGCCTACAACATGAACCTGCTGGGCGGCAAGCCCGTGCCCGTCGCGACCGTGGGCGAAGACGCGGGCGAGTACATGGAGCGCATGGCGGGCCTGGGCATCGATGTCAGCCGCGTGAAGGTGATTCCGGAAACGTTCACCGCGCAGTGCTTCATCACCACCGATCTGGACGACAACCAGATCACCGCCTTCCATCCGGGCGCCATGTCGCACGCGGCGGAAAACGATCTGAGCGACGCCGATGCGGCCTGGGCCATCGTTGCGCCCGACGCCAAGGAAGGCATGTTCGCCCATGCCGAGCGCCTGCATAAGCGCGGCATTCCGTTCATCTTCGACCTGGGCCAGGCCATGCCGCTGTTCGACGGGGCAGACCTGGAGCGCATGCTCAAGCTGGCGCAGGCGTTGACGGTGAACGATTACGAAGCCGGCGTGGTGGAGCAGCGCACGGGTCGCAGCATGGACGACATCGCCCGCAGCTTGCAGGCGGTGGTGGTGACGCGCGGCGCGGAAGGCGCCACGTTGCTGACCGAAGGCAAGACCATCCTGATCCCGCCGGTGCGCGCGGCGCAGGTGGTCGACCCGACCGGCTGTGGCGACGCGCAACGCGGCGGCCTGCTTTACGGCCTGACCAGCGGCTGGGGCTGGGAAGACAGCTGCCGTCTGGGCAACGTCATGGGCGCCATCAAGATCGCTTCGCGCGGACCGCAGAATCATGCGCCCTCGCGCGCCGAGATCGACGCCGTGCTGCACGCGACTTACGGCATTCATCTGCCGCTCTGAGACCCTCGGGAACCCGGCAGTTGAGCTGAGGTCGAAGCGTTGGGAAGGGATGAAGACGCGCTGTTCCGGCGTCTTGACCAGCCGAGCTTTTCGCCGGGTTTTTCAGCTTCTGGCGGTGCGTTTCAGTGTGTTGCAGCATCGCTGGCCCCAATTCGGGGTCAGGGTATGATGAGTACATCGTCGGCAACGGCCGATCGAGGAGTCCAAATGAATCAAAGCAAAACTTTTTCCCTGGTGACGCCGCGCGCGGGGCGCTGGCTCGCGATCGCCGCCGTCGTGACCTCGATGGCGGTCCTGGGTGGCTGCGCCAACCGCAGCGCGTCCAGCGGCGTCTACAGCTATGACCAGGCGCAGCGCGAGCAGATCGTCCGTACCGGCACGGTCACTGGCGTGCGTCCCATCGTGATCCAGAACGACAAGTCCAGCGGCGTCGGCATGGTGGCCGGCGGCGCGCTGGGCGGCGTGGCGGGCAACGCCGTCGGCGGCGGCACCGGCCGCACCATCGCCACCGTGGGTGGCGTGATCCTGGGCGCGCTGGCAGGCAATGCCATCGAGAACCAGACCGGCAAGAATTCCGGCTACGAAATCACCGTGCGCCTGGACAACGGCGAAACCCGCGTGGTCGCGCAGGAAGCCGATGTGCCCATCAGCGTGGGCCAGCGCGTGCAGGTGATCAGCGGCGCCGGCCCGACCCGCGTCACGCCGATGTAATTACTGTCCAGCGCCGCTTGCGGCGCGGCCAGTCGAGAAAGCCCCCGCCAGGGGGCTTTTTTGTTGCCGGCGACATTGGGCGAAAACGGGGGCAAGGTGGTAGGAGCCGCGCAAGCGTAAAAATCTGTCGCTCGGCCGCAACGCCGCGCCCAGGGACTTACCCGCGAACGTTACGTTTGCCAGCGTTTTCTCGCGATTTCCTCCAAAAGCGTCATGGAGATTTGACGAACGTAGTGCCATGATTGCGCCTGCGAACGACGTCGCATTGCGAAAATCATGTAACTGAGTGCATCGGGGCGTCGTTTGTCGGGGGGCTGGATGTTCAGCCTGGTTTCAGCAGTTTCTTTGTAATCTCGTCGTCCTGAATCCCGGGGGCGGGGGATTGTTGGCCGATCAGGCCTGTAACGCCGCACTATCTATGCATACCGAGCAAGAACTCCACACCAAGATCGGCGAGATCGTCGAGTCGATCGTCATGAAGAAAGTCACCCCCGATACGCAGTTGATTGCTACCGGCCTGGTCGATTCGCTCGCCGCCGTGGACATCACGCTGGCGGTCGAGTCGGAGTACGGCTGCAGCATCCCGGCTCCCGAGATCGCGGAGCACCTACAGTCGGTCCGCACGCTTGCCGGCTATGTCGCTGCCCATACTTCGTAATACCCGGCTGTTGTCTCACGTCGCGGCAGCCGCGACGGCGGTGGCTCTGGCGGTGGGTACGTATTGCGGCGCGGACGATCTGCTGAGCCGCATCGTGAATCCCATGTCGTCGCCTTCGGCCGCGGCCGCCGCCAAGAGCAACTACCTGCCCAACCTGGGACCGGACTGGGGCACCCAGCACGTCAACCTGAACCGCCTGGGCAACGCCCTGAGCGATGGCACGCTGGTCGTGCTCGGCTCGTCCGAACTGTCCAGCCACGACCTGCGCTTCGTGCCTTACCGCTTCTTCCCCGAAGAACTGAAGGTGCCGACGCTGGCCTATGGCCACGCCATGTTCCAGTCCTACGGCATCGTCAGCGTGCTGGAGTCGGTGGCGGACTCGCTCACGCCCAACACGCGGCTGGTGATCATGCTGTCGCCGGCCTGGTTCGCTTCGGGCGGACAGTTGCCGCGCAGCGCATTCGCCGAGCATGTCACAGGCCCGGTCTGGGATCGCCTTTGGGACAAGCCCAATACGCGCGAGCAGATGCAGACCTGGATCAGCGACAACGCCAACTGGGGCCTGTTGTGGCTCATCGCCAACGGTCAGGTCGCAGAGCTGAAGGACAAGCTGGCGCTGTGGTGGCACGCGCGCAAGGAACCCGCGCCCGACCGCCCGCGTACCAAGCTGTCCGTGCCGGCGCACCGCTACGTGTCGTGGCCGTCGGCCGCCCGCCTTGACCAGGGCGAGTGGGGGCGTTTGACGCATCAGGCGCGCGCGGTCGAGCAGGATCTGGGCGGGCACAACCCCTACGACGTGCGCGACGACTACTACAAGCAGTACCTGGCGCCGCTGTACTCGCCCGCCCGCAACGAGTTTGCCGACGTTGACCCGATCACCCGCACGGAACTCGGCGATCTGTCGCGCGTGATGGCCTTGCTGCAGCAGCGCAAGGTCCACGCCTACTTCGTCATCCAGCCCTTCAATCCCAAGCTCATCCTGGACGTGGAGCGCTTCGACCCGGTGGTGGCCGCCATCACGGGCATGTGCGAGCGCTACCAGATGGGCTGCCTGGATCTCTACAGCATCCCCTTCGAACCGGGCATGCTGCGCGACGACATGCACCTGGCCGAACTCGGCTGGGCCATGGCCGATCAAGGTATTGCGGAGTACTTTTCCCGATGAGCAAGATTCTTCCCGCGGCCGCGCCAGAGGCCGGCCGCGCTGTTGAAGGGCAGGAAAGCCGCAAGGCGGCTGCCGCCTGGGGCCGCCGCTTTCTCTGGCACCTGTGCCTGTATATCGGCGTGATCCTGGTGTTCGTGCTGCAGGCGCAGCCCACCACGGGCAGCGGCGGGCCGATCAAGGTCGAATTCCAATACCAACAGTTCTGAGCCCGCCATGGAATTGTTCGCAAGCTTGAGCTTTTTCGGCGGCGCCCTGTGCGGTGGCCTGGGACTGTTGGCCTACCGTTCCTTCGGCATGCCGTTCCGTATCGGCTACCGCCACATCATCGGCGTGATCTGCCTGGGCGTGTGGATGGCGGTGTTCTGGGCGCGTCCGTATCAACCCATCGCCTTGCTGGCCATTTCCGGCAGCGCGCTGTGGGCGGTGCGGCGCAACTACATCCCCACCTGGCTGGCCGTGATCATCACCATGACGCCGCTGCTGCTGGTGAAGACGGGCGTCTCGCACCTGGGCGCCATGCTGGGACTGTCGTTTGCCACGTTCCGCGCCATCGACGTGCTGCTGTTCGCGCAGCGCAACGAGCGCGTGTCGCCGCTGGACTACTTCATCTACCTGTTTTTCCCGCTGACGCTGCTGGCCGGTCCCATGTACCGCTGGCGCAATTTCCAGGCGGACCTGAAGCGCGGCTATGAAGGCGTGAACCTGAACACCTGGCTCAGCGGCCTGGAGCTCATCATGCTGGGCGTGATCCAGAAGTTCGGCGTGGCCGAACTCATCTGGCGTTACGGCCTGGCGACGCTCGACGCGCATGATTACTCATTCACCGGCGTGGCGCTCAACGCCTCGCTCTACAGCGCCTATCTGTTCTTCGACTTCGCCGGCTATTCCACCATGGCGATCGGCATCGGCATGCTGTTCGGCTTCACGTTGCCGATCAACTTCCGCAATCCGCTGGCCACGCTCAACCCGCAGGACTTCTGGCGCCGCTGGCACATCAGCCTGTCGGAGTGGCTGCGCGACGTGGTGTTCATGCCCATCTACAAGGCGCTGAGCAAGACCAAGTTCTTCGGACGCCACCGCATGGCGGCGCAGAACATCGGCATCTTCGCGACCTTGCTGGCCATGGGCGTCTGGAACGGCCTGTCGCTGCACTACATCGTCAGCGGCCTGATGTTCGGCGCGTACTCGGTGGGCCACAACCTGCTGATCAACGCGGCGCGCACCCGTCCGGCCTTGCAGGCTGCGCTGGCGCAACCCGTCATGCGCTTTCTCGGGCGCGTGCTCACCCTGATTCTTGCTGCGCTGGCGCTATATGTGTTCAGCGGCCGCAGTCCCATCTGACGCCGGGAGTTTCGGCATGCGTTTCGATCTGAAGTCTTTCCAGTTCACGGATACCGAATATGCGCCTGACGCGCCTGCGGTCGTCGCCGCAGACCGCAGCCTGAGCTGGTCGCAATTGCGCGCCGAGGCCGGCGCCTGGGCCGACGAGGCGCGCAGGCATGGCGTGGCGCCGGACGTGCCGGTGGCCATTTATGGCCACAAGGAAGCTGCGTTCTTTGTCGCCATGGTGGGCGCCTTGCTGATCGGGGCGCCGTTTGTGCCGGTGGATACCATCTATCCGCAAGAGCGTTTGCGCCGCATCGTCGAGATCGTGCGCGCCGCCGCCGTGTTCGATGCGGCCAGCGGCCGCTTCACGCCGGGCGAGGGCGCCATGCTGGAAGAGCGCGGCCTGGCCTACGTGATGTTCACGTCCGGCAGCACGGGCGACCCGAAGGGCGTGCAGATCGGCCGCGAAAGCGTGGGCCTGCTGGGCGACTGGATGTTGGGCAGCTTCGGCCTGGGCGAGGCGCCCGTGTTCATGAACCAGGCGCCGTTCAGCTTTGACCTGTCCATGTACGAAGTTTTCGCCACCTTGGCCGCGGGCGGTTGCTGCGTGCTGAACGCACGCGAGCAGATCGCCGCGCCTGCCGCCTGGATGGCCCGTTTGGCCGAACACGGCGTGACGGTCTGGGTCTCCACGCCGTCGTTCGCGCACCAGCAGCTGGCCAATCGCGACTTCTTGCCGGCCTCTTTGCCCAAGCTGCGCACCTTCCTGTTCTGCGGCGAGCCGCTGCCTTCGGCGCTGGCCAGGAAGCTGCGCCAGCGTTTCCCGGATGCCGTCATCCTCAATACCTATGGCCCCACGGAAGCCACCGTGGCGACCACCTGGATCGAAGTCACCGACGCGGTCCTGGCCGCGCACGATCCGCTGCCCGTGGGGCACGCCAAGCCGGATAGCGTGCTGATCGTGGACGAAGGCGAGATCTGCATCGTGGGCGACCACGTCATGCGCGGTTATCTGAATCGCCCGGACCTGAACGAAGCCAAGCTCTACACCTATGCCGATGGCCGCCGCGCCTTCCGCACGGGCGACCTGGGGCAGATGGAGGGCGACGGCCTGCTGTTCTGCCGCGGCCGCATGGACGACCAGATCAAGCTGAACGGCTATCGCATCGAGCTGGCGGAGATCGACGAAGCGTTGCATGGTCTGCCGGGCGTGGAGGGCGGCGCCTGCGCGGTGTTGCGCCGGCCTGACGGCACCGCGGTGCGCTTGATCGGATTTGTGGCGGGAGCGGAAGCGGAACAGGCGCCGCGCATTTTGGCGCCTGAGGCGCTGGCGGGCTGGAAAGAGCGGCTGGCACAGCGCCTGCCGCCTTACATGGTGCCGTCCGAACTGGTGGCCTGCCCGGCGCTGCCGATGTCGAACAATCACAAGATCGACCGCAAGAAGCTGGTCGAGATCTACGCCGGCATTCCGGCGTAAGGGCTGGCGGGGCGCGGCCCCGCCGCTTTACAGGCCCACCATGCGCTGGCTGATGTTGGACAGCACCATCAACAGCACCTGCGCGACGATCAGCAGCACCAGCGGCGAAAAGTCGATCGCGGTACGCGGCAGCAGGCGGCGGATGGGGTCCAGCATGGGCGCGGTCAGCGCCTGCAGCAGCGGCATCATGGGCGCCATCGGATTCACCCAAGACAGCACGGCCTGGATCAGCGTCAGCCACACCACCAGATTCAGCGCCCATTTGACGGCCATGATCAACGCCGAGCCCATGACCCTGGGCAGGTAATCCAGCGGAATCAGCGCGCCGATCACCACCAGCCAGATCAGCACCAGATAGACCAGCGCGGATAGCCACACGGCGACCAGGCTGGTCCAATCGATCTTGTTGCCGGCGGGAATGATCTTGCGCAAGGGCATCACCAGCCAGTTGGTGACCTGGTAGATGAAGCGCGACAACGGGTTGAACGGGTGCAGCCGTATCGCGTGCATCCAGGCGCGCGCAATCAGCGCCGCGCCGAACAGCGTGAACACGATTTCGAGAAGGAAGCGCAAGATTTCATCGAGCATGGACACGGTCACCCTGAAAAAGAGGAGTCAATTGTCGCATGCCCAGGCGAAAAATCGCCTGCGGGCCGCGCGGGCTCGCCGTTCTGGACGAGGCTGGCCGATGCCGGGCCGCGCGGACACGAAAAAGCCGCCCGGCCTAGGCCAGGCGGCTCTGCGAAGCTAGTGCTTCGAACCGTCCGGATTAAGGACGGCCACCCGTCGGGAACGGCCACGACGCGGCGGGGTTCAGCGCGGTCTTCGCGCCCGGAGCAGCAGCCGTGGACGGCGGCGTTGCGGGCTTCTTCGGAGCGGCTTTCTTCGCAGCGGGCTTCTTGGCGGCAGCAGGCTTCTTGGCAGCAGCAGGCTTGGCTGCGGCAGGAGCCTTCTTGGCAGCGGGGGCCTTCTTGGCAACAGCCTTCTTGGCGGCAGGCGCCTTCTTGGCTACGGCCTTCTTGGCAACCGCCTTCTTGGCAGCAGGAGCCTTCTTGGCGACGGCCTTCTTGGCTACCGCTTTCTTGGCGACGGCCTTCTTGGCGACGGCTTTCTTGGCAACCGCCTTCTTGGCTACGGCTTTCTTGGCAACCGCCTTCTTGGCGACAGCTTTCTTGGCCACGGCCTTCTTGGCGACAACCTTCTTGGCTACCGCTTTCTTGGCGACGGCCTTCTTGGCGACGGCCTTCTTGGCTACCGCTTTCTTGGCGGCGACCTTCTTGACTGCCGGCTTCTTGGCGGCAACCTTCTTCACTGCCGGCTTCTTGGCAGCGACTTTCTTGACGGCTACCTTCTTGACGGCAGCTTTCTTGGCCGGTGCGGCCTTCTTCGCTACTGCCTTCTTGGCGGCGGGCTTCTTCACCGCTTTCTTTACGGCTTTCTTGGCTGTTGCCATGGTCATGCTCCTTAGGTTCAGGGGTCCCAGAACTTAAACCCGTGCCCCGATCCGCCAACAAGGCGCATCGTGCCCGGGCTATTCATCGGCGCAAGCCGCTGTTCTGTGCGAGCAACAGCTACTACGGTTTGCGCTAATGAATTCGGCACAGCCATTTGATATGGCCCCCGCTCCTTTGGCGCGAGCCATTTCAAATGGCGCCGGCAGGCGACCTGATCACAGACCGCCGACCGCTTGTTCTACGTGTGTTCGAATGCCCCACGCCGCGCCTTCGGCTTGCTGCCCCCGAGGGGGCGCGTTTTGCCTTGGGGCGGCCCGGTGGCAAAACACCCTGACCAGGGAGAACATCATCAAGCCTGTCGCGAACGCGACGCTCCTTGCATCTGGAGCGTGCCCGCGCCGGGCCTGATGACGTACTGCTTTTACTCCCAGCTCAGCGTGCCACCGGTTTGGTATTCGATCACGCGAGTTTCAAAAAAGTTGCGTTCCTTTTTAAGATCGATCATTTCCGCCATCCACGGGAAGGGATTTTCTTCCTGCGGGTACAGCGGTTCGATACCGATTTGCTGGCAACGACGGTTGGCGATGAAGCGCAGGTAGGATTTGAACATAGGTGCGTTCAAGCCCAACACGCCGCGCGGCATCGTGTCTTCGGCGTAAGCGTATTCGAGTTCGACCGCTTTGCGGAAGAGTTCTCGAATTTCTTCGCGGAATTCCGGCGTCCACAGATGCGGATTTTCCAGTTTGACGGTGTTGATCAGGTCGATGCCGAAATTGCAGTGCATGGATTCATCGCGCAGGATGTACATGTACTGCTCGGCGGCGCCGGTCATCTTGTTCTGGCGGCCCAGAGCCAGGATCTGCGTGAAGCCAACGTAGAAGAACAGGCCTTCCATCAGGCAAGCGAAAACGATCAGCGACTTCAGCAGCGTCTGATCGGCTTCGGGCGTGCCCGTCTTGAAGTTGGGGTCCGCGATCGCGTCGATGAACGGGATCAGGAACTCGTCCTTGGCGCGGATGGACGGCACTTCGTTGTAAGCGTTGAAGATCTCCGCTTCGTCCAGGTCCAGGCTTTCGACGATGTATTGATAGGCGTGCGTGTGGATCGCTTCTTCAAACGCCTGGCGCAGCAGGAACTGGCGGCACTCGGGCGCCGTGATGTGGCGGTAGGTGCCCAGCACGATGTTGTTCGCGGCCAGCGAGTCGGCGGTGACGAAGAAGCCCAGGTTGCGCTTGACGATGCGGCGCTCGTCCTCGGTGAGCCCGTTCGGGTTCTTCCAGAGGGCGATGTCGCGCGACATGTTGATCTCTTGCGGCATCCAGTGGTTGGCGCAAGTCGCCAGGTACTTCTCCCATGCCCACTTGTACTTGAAGGGCACGAGCTGATTGACGTCGGTCTGGCCGTTGATGATGCGCTTGTCGGCAACCTTCACGCGTTGCGAGGTGGCGGAGCCGCTGGCGGCCAAGCCAGCCGCGTGTTCAGGCGCGGCAGGCGTGGGCATGGCGGTGTCGCCGAAAACACCGGTCGCCGCCCGGACGGCGGGCGCAGCCTGCCCGCCCGCCGCGGGTGCGGGCGATTGTGCAGGTTGCGTGGCGATGGTGTCGTCTTCCCAATTAATCATGATTCATTCTCCGGAGGCGGTTATTGGCAGGCTTCGCACTCTTCGAAGCCGGGGTCGCCCGGCCGCATGGTGCAAACCGCCCCGAGAACTTCGGGTTCCGGCAAAACAGGTGCAGCAGCGACAGCAGGACCCGCGGACGGTGCGCCCGCCGAGACGGCGTTCAATTCGCCGCCGCGTCCCGTGGACTTCTCGGCGCTGGTGGCGCCAAGCGTACGCAGGTAGTAGGTCGTCTTCAGGCCGCGCTTCCAGGCCAGCTTGTAGGTGTCGTCCAGCTTCTTGCCCGACGCGCCCGACATGTAGATGTTCAGCGACTGTGCTTGATCGATCCACTTCTGGCGACGCGACGCGCATTCAACCAGCCAGCTCGGTTCGACTTCGAACGCGGTGGCGTAGAGGTCGCGGAGTTCGGAAGGTACGCGATCGATGCGGGACAGGCTGCCGTCGAAGTACTTGAGGTCGGCGACCATGACTTCGTCCCAGAGACCGAGTTTCTTCAGGTCACGCACGAGGTAATCGTTAACGACCGTGAACTCGCCGGAGAGATTCGATTTGACGTACAAGTTCTGGAAAGTGGGTTCGATGCACGCAGATACACCAATGATATTGGAAATAGTCGCGGTTGGGGCGATTGCGATGCAATTGGAGTTGCGCATTCCATGTTGTTTGATGCGCGCGCGCAACGTATCCCAATCGAGCGTGCTCGACTCATCAACTTCAACGTGACCACCGCGTTCATCGCGCAGCATCTTCAACGTGTCTTGCGGCAAGATGCCACGCGACCACAGCGAGCCTTCATACGATTGATAACGGCCGCGCTCTTCAGCGAGCAGGCTCGAGGCCCAGTACGCGTGATAGCAAACGGCTTCCATCGAACGGTCGGCGAATTCGACGGCGGACTGCGATGCGTAAGGCACGCGCATCATCTGCAGGCAGTCCTGGAAGCCCATGATGCCCATGCCCACCGGACGATGGCGCGCGTTGGAATTGCGGGCCTTGTCGACGGCGTAGTAGTTGATGTCGATCACGTTGTCGAGCATGCGCATGGCGATGCTGACCGTGCGCTTGATCTTGTCGTGGTCGAGTTCGAAACCGCCGCCGGCAGCCGGCTTCATGTGCGCGACCAGGTTCACGGAACCCAGGTTGCACACCGCGATTTCGGATTCGTTGGTGTTCAGCGTGATCTCGGTGCACAGGTTCGAGCTGTGCACGACGCCGACGTGCTGCTGCGGCGAACGGATGTTGCAAGGATCCTTGAACGTGATCCAGGGGTGGCCGGTTTCGAACAGCATCGACAGCATCTTGCGCCACAGGTTCAGCGCCGGCATCTTCTTGAAGAGCTTCAGTTCGCCGCTGGCCGCGCGCGCTTCGTAGCCCACGTAGGCTTCTTCAAAGGCGCGGCCGTACTTGTCGTGCAGGTCGGGGCAGTCGGACGGCGAGAACAGCGTCCATTCGCCGCCTTCCATGACGCGCTTCATGAACAGGTCGGGAATCCAGTTCGCCGTGTTCATGTCGTGCGTGCGGCGGCGCTCGTCGCCGGTGTTCTTGCGCAGTTCCAGGAATTCTTCGATGTCCAGGTGCCACGATTCCAGGTACGTGCAGACAGCGCCCTTGCGCTTGCCGCCCTGGTTGACCGCGACGGCGGTGTCGTTGACGACCTTCAGGAACGGCACGACGCCCTGGCTTTCGCCGTTGGTGCCCTTGATGTGGCTGCGCAGCGCGCGCACCGGGGTCCAGTCGTTGCCCAGGCCGCCGGCGTACTTGGCCAGCAGCGCGTTTTCCTTGATGGCGTCGTAGATGCCTTCCAGGTCGTCGGAGACGGTGGTCAGGTAGCACGACGACAGTTGCGAGTGCAGCGTGCCCGAGTTGAACAGCGTCGGCGTCGAGCTCATGAAGTCGAACGAGGACAGGATCTCGTAGAACTCGATGGCGCGGGTTTCGCGGTCGGTTTCGCGCAGCGCCAGGCCCATGGCCACGCGCATGAAGAACACCTGCGGCAGTTCGATGCGCGTGCCGCGGATGTGCAGGAAGTAGCGGTCGTACAGGGTCTGCAGGCCGAGGTAGCCGAACTGCAGGTCGCGCTTGGCGTTCAGGGCGTGGCCCAGCTTGGTCAGGTCATAGCTGGCCAGCTCGGGCGACAGCAGGCCGCCTTCGATGCCGCGGGCGATGAAGGTGGGGAAGTACTCGGCGTAGCGGGCGGCCATGCCGTCCTGCGAGACTTCTTCGCCCAGCACTTCCTTGCGGATCGTGTGCAGCAGCAGACGGGCGGTGACCTGGCTGTAGGCCGGGTCCTTTTCGACCAGCGCGCGCGCGGACAGGATGGCGGACTTGAACACTTCGTCGACGGGGATGCCGTCGTACAGGTTCTTGACCGTTTCCTTCAGGATCGCTTCCGTGTCGATGAATTCGGCCAGGCCTTCGCCGGCGGCTTCGATGGTGGCGCGCAGTTCAGCCAGATCCAGCGGGCGGCGCACGCCGGCGTCGGTCACGTTCAGCACGTGTTCCTGCGGGGCGGCGGCCTTTTCCTGGTTGTCGGCGGCGGCAGCGGCGGCCGCGCGTTCCTGCGTGCGCTTTTCGCGGTACAGCACGTAGGCGCGGGCGACGTCGTGTTCGCCCGAGCGCATCAGGGCCAGTTCGACCTGGTCCTGGATGTCTTCAATATGGAAGGTGCCGCCGTTGGGGCGGTTGCGCACCAGCGCGTTGACGGCCTGGCCGGTCAGGTTCTCGACCAGCTCACGCACGCGCGCGGAGGCCGCGCCCTGGCCGCCGTTCACGGCCAGGAAGGCCTTGGTCATGGCGATGGCGATCTTGTTGGGTTCGAACCCGACCACCGAGCCATTGCGGCGAATGATGTTGTAGCTGGCCCATTGCCCGCCGTTGGCGTCAGCAGGGGAATCGGTTTGGGAGGGCGGCACGGCCGAGGGCCGGGTCACAGAGGCGATCGTAGTCTGCATGGAAGCTCCTGTGCGAAAAGCGCGTAGATAGCGACATGACGGCGTCATGTCAGGTACAAAATCGGATCTTTTGAGGGGGTCGTAACGCTAGGACGGCTTAGTCCAAAAGGCGTGGCCGACGGGAATCAGCTCTTAGGCGACCACAACATATAGTGTAGCACCCCTCGTTGGACACTAATTCTAGTGATCGAGTACGACAGGGACAAGAAAAAAATAAGACGAAGTCCACAAAAGGTTGTTACCAAATGCACTAGGCGCGCCCAGCAAGGCGCGCCCAGGAAGGTGCCGCTCGGAGCGAATGTTTATGCGGTCTTCCGCAGGGGCATATCGCGCGGGGCAGGCGCCGTATAGGTTTGCATCAAGCGGCCCAACTCCGTCCGATACTTCTCGACGTTTGCAGCCTTCACGTGACCGAAGCCGCGGATGGTTTCTGCAAGGCCGGCGATTGTAGCCGCTTGGGCCAGCTTGTCGCGGGTCAACCCTGCCAGCAACTGGTCTATGGTCTGGCGGTACTCGCGCACCAGCTCCCGTTCCATCTTGCGCTCGGCGGTATGGCCGAAGGGATCGAACCAGGTGCCGCGCAAGCCCTTCAGGCGCGCCAGCATTTTCAGCGCGGTCATGGTGCGCGGGCCCAGCGTCATCTTGCGCGGCACGCCGGTGCGCGGGTCCTTGCGGGCGAAGATGGGCGGGGCCATGTGGAAGCGCAGGCTGTAGTCGCCTTCGAACTGGCCCTGCAACTGCGCCTGGAAGGAGGCGCCCGTGTAGAGCCGCGCGACTTCGTATTCGTCCTTGTAGGCCATGAGCTTGAACAGGCCGCGCGCGACCGCCAGCGCCAGGCGCGGCGTCTTGGCGTCGGGTGCCAATTCGCGCTCGCGCGCGGCGACGGCCTCGACCACGTCCTGGAACTGGCGGGCGTAGTCGGCGTTTTGATAGGCGGTCAGGTCTTCGACGCGGCGGGCGACGGCGCGCTCGAACGATTCGGGCACGTGCAGTTGCACGACCTGGGCGCGCGGGCGCAGCGCGCCTTCCAGCGCGTCGGGCTGGTGCGCCGCCAGACGGCCGCTGTCGAAGGCGGCACGGTTGGCGGCCACCGCTACGCCGTTGAGTTCGATGGCGCGGTTGATGGCGGCCTGCGACAGCGGCACGCCGCCGCGCTGCCAGGCATAGCCCAGCATGAACATATTGGACAGGATGCTGTCGCCGAACAGCGCCAGCGCGGCTTCGTGCGCGTCGATCGCGACGGTGTTGGACTCGCCCGCGGCGTGGCGGATCTTGGCCAGCAGCGCTTCGGGCCGCATGGCCGCGTCCGGGTTGCGGGTGAAGTCGGAGACCGGCGCGACGTAGCTGTTGACCGTGACCTGGGTGTGGCCGCGGCGCAGCGCGCCCAGCGAGTCCGGCGCCACGGAGGCGACCGGGTCGCACAGGATCGCGGCGTCGGCCTGCTGCCAGTCCAGGCGCACCGGGCCGGCGGGGGCGCCGGCAGGCGCCAGGCGGATATGGCTGACCACCGTGCCGCCTTTCTGAGCCAGGCCGGTCAGGTCCAGCACCGCGGCGGACAGGCCTTCCAGATGCGCCGCCATCGACACGATGGCGCCGATGGTGATGACGCCGGTGCCGCCCATGCCGGCGACCAGCAGACGATAGGGATGGTCCAGCGCAGGCATGGCCGGCAGGGGCAACTGCGCGATCAGTTTCTGCAGGCGTTCCTGGTCGGCCTTGGGCGCCGCGCTTTTCTTGGGCTTGCCGCCCATCACGGAGACGAAGCTGGGGCAGAAGCCTTCGGCGCAGGAATAGTCCTTGTTGCAGCTGGACTGGTCGATGGCGCGCTTGCGGCCATAAGGCGTTTCCAGCGGCACCACCGACAGGCAGTTCGATTGCACGCCGCAGTCGCCGCAGCCTTCGCAGACGGCGCTGTTGATCAGCATGCGGCGCGCCGGGTCGGGGAACTGGTTCTTCTTGCGGCGGCGGCGCTTTTCGGCGGCACAGGTCTGGTCGTGGATCAGCACGGTCACGCCGGGGATCTCGCGCAGCTCGCGCTGCAGCGCGTCCAGTTCACGGCGGTGGTGCACCTTGATGCCGGCGCCCAGGTCCACGCCCTGGTACTTCTCGGGTTCGTCGGTGGTGACGACGATGCGGGCCACGTTCTCGCCGCGCAGTTGCTGGCAGATGCTGGGCACCGAGATCGGGCCGTCGATGGGCTGGCCGCCGGTCATGGCCGTGGCGTCGTTGAACAGGATCTTGTAGGTGATGTTGGCCTTGGCGGCCACGGCCTGGCGGATGGCGAGATAGCCCGAGTGGTAATAGGTGCCTTCTCCCATGTTCTGGAAGATGTGCGGCATCTTGGTGTAGCGCGACAGGCCGATCCAGTCCACGCCTTCGCCGCCCATCTGCGTCAGGCCGCCGGTGTCGCGGTCCATCCAGGCGGCCATGTAGTGGCAGCCCACGCCGGACAGCGCCTGGCTGCCTTCCGGCACCTTGGTCGAGGTGCTGTGCGGGCAGCCCGAACAGAAGTAGGGGCGGCGGCGCATGCCGTCGGCGTCGTTGGACAGCGGCGCCTGGCACGCGAACACGGACAGGTCCGCCGCCAGCGGCAGGCCGGCGGCGCGGCTGAGCCAATTGGCCAGCGGCTGCGCCAGCAGCGAGGGGCGCAACTGGCCGGCCGAGGGCACCAGCGCTTCGCCGTCGAAGCCCTTCTTGCCGATGACGGTGGGGCGGTCCGGCAGGTTGAACAGCAGGTCCTTGATCTGGCTTTCGACCACCGCGCCCTTTTCCTCGATCACGAGGATGTGCGACAGGCCGCGCGCGAATTCCAGCAGACGTTCGCCATCCAGCGGCCAGGTCAGGCCGGGCTTGTAGATGCGCACCGGCGCATTGGCGGTGACGGTGTCCACGCCCAGGCGCGATAGCGCTTCCATGGTGTCCAGATGCGCCTTGCCCACCGTGACGATGCCGACAGTGGCCTTGGGCGCCGGACAGGTCAGGCGGTCGATGCTGTGGCGGCGCGCGAACGCGGCCACGGCCTTCATGCGCAGGTTCATGCGCGTCTCGATCGCCAGCGACAGGAAGTCGCGCGCGGAATACTCCAGCGATTCGGGCGGCATGTCCGGGTCCGCGGGCATGTCGTAGCGCTGGGCAGGGGCGGGAACGAACGAGTGTCCGCATTCGATGGTTTCGGACACGGCCTTGAAGGCGACCCAGGTGCCCGAGTAGCGCGACAGGGCCCAGCCCCACAGCGCGAAGGTTTCGTATTCGTCGATGGAGGCCGGGTGCACGATGGGCATCTGCCAGCCGATCAGCGAGGCCTCGCTGGAATGCGGGATGGAGGACGAGACGGCGGTGTGGTCGTCGCCCACCACCACCAGCACGCCGCCGTTGCGCGATGCGCCCGCGGCGTTGCCGTGATGCAGGGCGTCGCCGGCGCGGTCCACGCCGGGGCCCTTGCCGTACCACATGGCGTAGACGCCATCGACGTTGCGGTCGGCGCGCACGCCGGCCTGCTGGGTGCCCATGACGGCCGTGGCTGCCATGTCTTCATTGATGGCGGGCAGGAAGGTGATCTGGTTGGCGTCCAGCGCCTTCTGCGCCTTCCACATGGCCATGTCCACGCCGCCCAGCGGCGAGCCGCGGTAGCCCGAGACGAAGCCGGCCGTGTTCAGGCCGCGTTCGCGGTCCATCCGGGCCTGGGTGAGCATGATGCGCACCAGCGCCTGGGTGCCGGTCATGAAGATGCGGCCGGAGCTGCGCGTGAGGTTGTCGGCGAGCTGGTACTCGAGGTCCAGTTGGGGTTCGGCGGCGGGGGTACCGTCCATGGTGAATACTCCTGGTTTCGGCACCATGATAGGTTCGCGAGCCATCAGGTTTATTGCGTTTTTGGATCGTGCTATCCCTATAATTCGCAATGAACGTTTCGTGTTCGATAAAAACCAGGAGACTAAGCGATGGACAAGACCGATATCGGCATCCTCAAGGCCTTGCAGGAGGACGGCCGGGCCTCGGCGCAGCAGCTTTCAGAGAAGGTGGGGCTGTCGGCCGCGCCGGTGTGGCGGCGGGTGAAGGCGATGGAGGCCAGCGGGGTGATCCAGGGGTATAGCGCCCAGGTGGACCGCAGCAAGGTGGGGCTGGGCTGCATGTTCGCGCAGATCAGCCTGGAGCGGCACTCCGCCAATACGGTCGAGAACTTCGAGCGCTCGGTGCGCGACGCGCCCGAAATCCTGGAGTGCTACGCGGTGACGGGGGATTCGGACTTCCTGCTGAAGATCCTGGTCGAAAGCCCGGAGGCCTACGATCGTTTCCTGCACCGCTTCCTGTTCAACATGCCGGGCATACGGCAGACGCGCACCATTGTCGCGCTGCGCGAAATCAAGCACGAGCAGCGCCTGCCGCTGTAGATAAACGGGCCCTCTCTATATAGATATAGGGAGGGCCGTGGATTTATTGGGGTTGGATGCCCGAGATCCGGATCCATTCCTTCCAGCGTGCGGTGTCTTCCTTCACGAAGGCGTCAAAGCGCGCCACGTCCATGGATTCCGGCGTCAGGCCCAGGGCGCGCAGCTTGCCGGCGGTGGCTTCGTCCTTCACCGCCGCCTGCATGTGGGCGTTCATCTTTTCCACGATGTCCTGCGGCGTGCCTGCCGGGGCCGACAGCCCCAGCCAGCCGGCGACGATGAAGTCCGGATAGTAGGTGGCCATGGTCGGCACGGTGGGCCAGGCCGGCTGCGGCTGGGCGCCGGTGACGGCGATGGGAATCAGCCCCTTGCCGTCGATCTGGCCCATGGCGGTCAGGTAGTCGACGAAGGCGAAGTTGATCTGCTTGCCGCGCAGGTCGGTGATGATCTGCGTGATGTTCTTGTAGGCCGCGCCGGTGATCTCGATGCCGGCGCGCTGCTTCAGCAGTTCGGACGGCACTTGCGAAGACGAGCTGTAGTAGCCGAAGAAGACCTGTCCGGGATGTTGCTTGGCGTACGCGACCAGGTCCGGCACCGTGCGGTACGGGCTGTCAGGCGACACCACGCCGACCGTGCCGAAGGTGCCCAGCATACCGACCTGGCGGAAGTCCTTTTGCGCGTCGTAGGGCAGGCTCTTGTAGAGGAACTGGTTGGCCGAGTGGGTGGAGTTGGTGGACAGCAGGAAGGTGTAGCCGTCCGCCGCCGCGTTCTTGGCCGCGTTGGTGCCGACGATGCCGCCCGCGCCGGGCCGGTCCTCGACCACCACGGTCTGGCCGGTCTTTTCGCCCAGGTACTGCGCCAGGGTGCGCGCAGTGAGGTCGGCCGCGCCGCCCGCGGCGGACGGCACGATCAGGGTCACGGGTTTCTCGGGCCAGCCGGCGGCGTGCGAGGCCGCGGCCAGCAGCAGGCCGGCGCCGATCAGAGCCGGACGGATATAACGGGGTATGAACATGGTTGTCTCCTGATGGCGCGGTTGCGCGTCGTTGTCGTTGTTGTCGTTGGTATTCGGGGGGGCGATCAGTCGAACTGGCCGCGGTGCCACACCAGGATGGCGGCGGCGCTGACTTGCCACTGGTTCGCGTACATCATGCAATGCGGCTGGCCGGCAAGCACGGCGTGGGAAAAACCGAAGCGGCGCGCGATCGCCAGGTCCTGGCCGGGCGGGTGGCGGTCATGCGTGTCCAGGCCGGCTTCCAGGCACAGGCCCGGAGCGCGGATGGCGGCGGCGTCGACGGGCACGCGCAGCAGATAACGGTCGTTGAGCACTTGCGGACTTTCGGGGCACAGGCGCTGCGATACCGAAGCGACGTCGCGGTCTGGCGAGGTCGCCAGAAAGCGTGCGCGGATTTCGGCGTCGTTCGGCGCGCGGCGTGGCAGGCCTTCAGGGACGGGCGGCAGCGCTTGCGCGCCGGGCAGGTCGCCGGGCGGCGACGGCGCCAGCAGGACCACGCCCGCCACCGTCCCCTGGCTGGCGGCCAGCAGCGCGGGGAGCGCGCCCATGCTGTGGCCAATGACGACCGTGGGACGAGCCAGCGCGTCCAGCGCGCTGACGACATCCTGGCCCAGGTCGGCGATGCCAACCGACGTAAACGCCGCGTCCTGGGGCAGGGCGCCGTGGCCGCGCAGGTCCAGCGCCGCGCAGGCCAGGCCGGCGCGGGCGAAGAAATCCAGATAGTGCGCGTAGCACCAGGCGCCGTGATAAGCGCCGGGCACGAACAGCAGGCCGGGCCTGTCGTCCTGGGGATCGGCGCCGACTATCAGGCGGCCCTGGCCGGCGAGGCGCGCGGGCAATTGGTCGATGCGGCTGAAATCCAGCGGATCGGCGCGGGTGGAAAGAGGCGGGAGCAGCGAGTCGGCATTCATGGTGCGGCCATCTTAGGTGGGCTGGTGCTATCAGAAAACTTTATTTTTCATATGATTGGATAAGTTTCACTAATCGAAGTCAGTCATGCGCCCGTTGCCTGAAATTTCCATCACGCACTACCGCCACTTCCTGCTGGTGGCCGAGCTGCGCAGCTTCCGCGCGGCCGCGGCGCGAGCCTTCCGCTCGCAGCCGGCGCTGTCGCTGTCCATCCGCGAGATGGAGCAGCGCCTGGGGCAGCCGCTGTTCGAACCAGGCAACCGCGGCACGCTCACGCGTTTCGGCCAGGACTGCCTGCCGCTGGCGCGCGAACTGGTGCAGCACCACGACCGCGTGGCGGGCGCGCTGTCTGGGCTGGCCAGCAACGAGGCCGGCACCTTGACCATGGCGTCGGTTGCCACGGTGGCCACGCACTGGCTGCCGGAACTGGTGGCGACATACCGCGAGCGCTATCCGGCGGTGGCGCTGCGCCTGTTCGACGACAACTCGGAAGGCGTGGAGCGCATGGTGCTGGCAGGGGAGGCGGAGCTGGGCGTGTGCAGCCCGGTGTCACAGGACCGGCGGCTGTCCTTCGAGCCCTTGCTGCGCGACGCCTTCGGCCTGGTTTGCCATCGCGGCCATCCGCTGGCCAGGCGCAAAGCGGTGAGCTGGCGCGAGATCGAGGACCTGCCTCTGGTCGGCACCATCGCCCATCGCCAGCTCGCGGGCTATCCGCAGGCGGCCTTCATGCTGGACCGGCAGGTCTTCGTCTCCAACATGATGTCGCTTCTGGCCATGCTGGAACGCGGCGTCGGCGTCACGGTGCTGGCGCGGCTGGGCGTGCCGCCGGATTCGCGCGGCCTGGCCTTTGTGCCGCTGTCCGCCCCGCGCATCGAGCGTGAACTGGGCATCACCCGGCTGGCCGGCCGCAGCCTGTCTCCAGCCGCGGCGCGCATGGAGGAAATGCTGCGCGCGAAGGCCGCGAAACGCGGCCGCACTGTCGCTTGAAACCAACGCATTTTTGCGATTTGCGGCCATAAAACAGGCCAATTCCGGGGGCTACTGTTGCGCAATTGCACTGGTCGCGGATCGCCGTTGATTCTTCGCAAACGCCTCTTTAGAGTGCGTGATGTTTGCTGCGCGAGGGATGCGCCGGGGTGCTCGGTGCGGCGCGTCGACAGACGTGTTGAGGAAGTCATGAGCAGTGTGTATTTGCGTACGGCGGGCGTCGCCTGCGCCGTTCTGATCCTGGCCGGCTGCGCCGCCAGAAAGCCCGCCACCATCACCGAAGCCCAGCCCGCGGAACCACCCAAGCCGGTGGCCTGCGTACCCGCCAAGGCCGACGATCCCATGATAGGCACCTGGCTGTCGAACAGCCGCCCGCGCGACGTCAGCGGCGATCTGCAATCGCTGATCGTGCTGTCCGCCGATGGCACCATGGCCTATGAATCCCTGCTGAAGATCGGCCGCAAGACGCGTCCCGCGTTGCGCGAGACCGGCTGCTGGAGCGTGGCGGACGGCATCTACACGATGCAGACCACCAAGTCCGCCGGCGAACTGGTGGACGCCAACGATCCGATCTACCTGAACCGCTACCGCGTCGAAAAGGTCGAGAAGACCCGCCTGACGATGCGCGAGCTGAAAAACGGCGGCCAGGTCATGACCGCGCGCCGCATGCCCACGGGCTATCGCCTGCCCTATTGAGCGTTGCGCGGGGCGGACATTCCGCCCCGCGACAAAGCCAAGATGGCCGGGCTGCGGTAAGGTGCGGTCTTCACCCATCGCCCGCAGCCGGTCATCCATGCCTGCCCTGTCCTCCGAAGCGCGCGCCATCGCGCTGCTTGCCCTGGCCGCTTTCGTCAGCGCCAGCGCCTTCCGCATCTGTGATCCCATGTTGCCGCAGCTCGCGGCGGAATTTGGCACCACCACGGGCCAGGCCGCGCGCGCCGTGACCGCGTTCGCCGTGGCCTACGGCGTGTTGCAGATGTTCTTCGGTCCCCTGGGCGACCGCTACGGCAAGTACCGCGTCGTCAGCATCGCGACCTTTGCCTGCGCGCTGGGCAGCGCGGGCGCGGTGGCCGCAGGGTCGCTGGACGTGCTGGTGTTCTGCCGCGTCCTGTCGGGCGCGGCGGGGGCGGGCATCGTGCCGTTGTCGATGGCCTGGATCGGCGACAACGTACCTTATGAACGCCGTCAGGCCACCTTGGCGCGCTTCCTGACCGGGACCATTCTCGGCATGTCGGCGGGCCAGCTGGCCGGCGGCCTGTTTGCCGACACGGTGGGCTGGCGCTGGGCATTTGCCGCGCTGGTCTGCGGCTACCTGATAGTGGGCGTGCTGCTGTTGCTGGAAGTGCGCCGCCAGCAGGCCTCGGGCCTGGGCCAGGTGGACCCGGGCGCGGTGCGCCAGGGCTTCGTGGCGCAGGCGCGGCTGGTGCTGGGCACACCCTGGGCGCGCATCGTGCTGGCGACGGTATTCGTCGAAGGCCTGCTGGTTTTCGGCGCACTGGCCTTCGCGCCTTCCTACCTGCATGAACGCTTCGATATCTCGCTGACCGCCGCGGGCGCGCTGGTGGCCGTGTACGCCGTGGGCGGCTTGCTGTATACGGTGGTGGCCGGCCGCATCCTGAAACGCCTGGGCGAACGCGGCCTGGCGATCGCCGGCGGACTGGTACTGGGCGTGGCGTTCCTGTCGTATTTGCTAGGTCCCGTTTGGATGTGGAGCTTGCTGGCCAGCGTGCTGGCCGGTTTCGGCTACTACCTGCTGCATGCCACCTTGCAGACGAATGCGACGCAGATGGTGCCGTCGGCGCGCGGCACGGCGGTGGCGTGGTTCGCATCCTGCCTGTTCATGGGCCAGGCGGTGGGCGTGGCCGTGGCGGGCGCGGTGGTCGACGAGATCGGGCCGGGCGCGCTGTTCGGCGGCTCGGCGGCGTTGTTGCCCTTGCTGGGGGCGTTCTTCGCGCGTGCATTGAAGGTGCGCGCGGCCATCCAGCAAGCCTGAGGGAACGGCTGAAAACACCGCGGGCCTTGCTCATCCTGGAATGAGCAAGGCCCGCGGTGTTTTTGGGACAGGCGCTTAGATTGCGGCCAGGCGCTTGAGCACGGTCTGCTTGCCCAGCAGGGCCAGCACGGCGTCCACGGCCGGGGTCTGGGTCTGGCCGGTGACGGCGACGCGCAGGGGGATGGCGAGCTGCGGCATCTTCATGCCGCGGTCGGCCAGCACGGCCTTGATCAGGGCGGACAGGGCTTCGCGGGTCCAGTCGGCGTCCTGGGCGCGCTGCGCGAAGTCGGCCAGCGCTTCGCGCGCGGGCGCGGTCAGGTGCTGCTCGGCCAACTCGGCGGGCGCGCCCTTGAATTCGGCGCAGAACAGCATGGCGCCGTCGGCAAGCTGCTCCAGCGTTTCAGCGCGGTCCTTCAAGAGGCCCATGACGCCCGGCAGATCGATCTTTTCCGGATGGCCGCCGCGGTTCGCCACGCGCGGCGCCACGCGCTCGGCCAGTTCGGCGTTGTCCATCTGCTTGATGTAGTGGGCGTTGACCCAGTTCAGCTTCTTCGGATCCCACTGCGAGGCCGACTTCGACAGGTGCTTGGTGTCGAACCACGACACCAGCTGGTCGCGCGAGAAGAGCTCGTCGTCGCCGTGGCTCCAGCCCAGGCGCGCCAGGTAGTTGACCATGGCTTCCGGCAGATAGCCTTCGTTGTCGTACTCCATGACGTTGACGGCGCCGTGGCGCTTGGACAGCTTTTCGCCGTCCGGACCCAGGATCATGGGTACATGGCCGTACTCGGGCAGCGTGGCGCCCAGCGCACGCAGGATGTTGATCTGGCGCGGGGTGTTGTTGACGTGGTCATCGCCGCGCAGCACATGGGTGATGCCCATGTCCCAGTCGTCGACCACGACGCAGAAGTTGTAGGTGGGCGTGCCGTCCGGGCGCGCGATGATCAGGTCGTCGAGTTCGGTGTTGTCGAAGCTGATGGTGCCCTTGACCATGTCGTTCCAGGAGGTCGCGCCTTCCTGCGGGTTCTTGAAGCGCACCACGGGCTTGCGGCCTTCCGGGATGGCCGGCAGGGTCTTGCCGGGCTCGGGGCGCCAGGTGCCGTCGTAGCGCGGCTTGTCGCCGCGGGCGCGGGCGGCTTCGCGCATGGCTTCCACTTCCTCGGGCGAGCTGTAGCAGTGGTAGGCGGTGCCGGCGGCCAGCATCTGCGCGACCACTTCGCGGTAGCGGTCCATGCGTTGCATCTGATAGAAGGGGCCTTCATCGGGCTGCATGCCCAGCCAGTCCATGCTGTCCAGGATGGCCTGCACCGCTTCCGGCGTGGAACGTTCGACGTCCGTGTCCTCGATGCGCAGCACGAAGGTGCCCTTGTGATGGCGCGCGAAGGCCCAGGAGAACAGCGCGGTGCGGGCGCCGCCCAGATGCAGGAAGCCCGTGGGCGAAGGCGCGAAACGGGTACGAATGGGGGTAGAGGCGTTGGAAGTCATAGGTGGCAATGATAGCGGCTGCGGCGCCACAAATCGGCGTCAGGCTGGGCCCATGTCAATCGTAGGGCAGGGTTGTCTTGTTACGATGAGGGGTATTTTAGATTAGGGCCTGCTAACACCATGTTGCGACACGCTCTCGCCCCGATGTTCGAGCCCGCCTCGCTGGTGATCGTCGCCGACCGGCCGCTGCCGGCGGCGGCCTCGTTGCCGCCCGCGCTCAAGGGCAAGACCACGGTGGTGGCCTGCGAAGTAGGAGCCGCGCCGGACCTGCCGGACACGCTGCAGGGCCTGGCCCAGGGCGAACGGCCTGATCTGGCCCTGGTTTGCGTTTCGCCCGCCGTCCTGCCGGAAACGCTGCGCCGGCTGTCGCCGCTGGCGCCGCGCTCGGTAATTCTGCTGCCGCACGAACTGCCCGACCCGTATCCGCGCGGCACGCTGGCGCTGTGCCGCGCCTGGGCCGAGGAAAACCGTTGTGAATTGCTCGGTCCGCGCTCCTTCGGCGCACAGCGGCCGCACGCCGGCCTGAACCTGAGCCAGCACCCCGTGCTGGCGCGCGCCGGCCGCGTGGCGCTGCTGGCGCAGTCGCGCTCCATCATGGCCGCGGTCATGGACTGGGCCGAGGATGTGCACATCGGCTTTTCCACCGCCGTGTCGCTGGGCGACGAGGCGGTGGTGGGCCTGTCCAAGGTGCTGGACTATCTTGCCAGCGATCCGCGCACGGACAGCATCGTGCTCTATCTGGAAGACGTGGGTCCGGCCCGCGAATTCATGAGCACCTTGCGCGCCGCAGCCTCGATCAAGCCCGTGATCGTGCTGAAGGCCGGCCGCGCGGATACCGATAGCGCCGACGCCATCTTCGACGCCGCCTTGCGCCGCGCCGGCGCGGTCCGCGTGCGCTACTTCGTGCAGCTGTTCTCGGCGGTCAAGGTGCTGGGCTACACGCGCCGTCCCAAGGGCCGGCGCGTGGCGCTGATCTCCAACGGCAGCGGGCCTCCCCAACTGGCCATGGACCTGATCGGCCCCGACGCCGCCGTGCTGCGCGCGGAGCTCGCGCCCGCGACCCAGCGGACGCTGGCGGCCATGCTGGAGCCCGACGCCGCCACCGCCAATCCCGTCATCACCTTCACGCCGCTGACCCCGGAGCGCATCCGCGCCATGCTGGACGCGGTGCTGGACGATGCCGGCGTGGACGGCGTGCTGGTGCTGCTGGCGCCCGACGCGCTGGCCGACATGCAGGCGGTGGCGCGCGAACTGGCGCAGATCGCGCCCAAGGCGAAAAAGCCGGTCGTCACCTGCTTCATGGGCGACGCCGGCATGCGGCCGCTGCGGCGCATGCTGGATGACGCGGGGACCTCGGCTTTCCGCACGCCCGAATCGGCCGCCGACGCTTTCGGCGTGCTGGCGACCCATCACTACAACCAGCAGCTGCTGTTGCAGACGCAGCCGCCGGAGCCGGCCAGCCACGTGCCCGACCTGGCCGCCGCGCGCGAGATCCTGGCGCGCGTGCGCGCCGAATGCCGGCGCGAACTGAATACCTCCGAAATCCGCAGCCTGCTGGCGCTGTTCTACGTGCCGCTGCGCGACACGCCGATGGACGTGGCGGCTGCAGAGCCGGAGTCCCGCCCCATGGCGATCCGGGTGCGGCGCGACCCGCAGTTCGGCCCTGTCATCCGCTTCGGCGCGGGCGGCCCGGACGCGGTGCTGTCGCAATCCGACCGCGGCGTCGACCTGCCGCCGCTCAACGGCTTCCTGGCCCGCCAACTGATCGAACGCAGCCGGCTGTGGCGCCGCGTGCTGGCGCCGCGCATCGGCCACATGGCCGCCGAGGCCTTGCAGCAGGCGGTAGTGCTGGTGTCCGAGCTGGTGTCGGAGTTGCCGGATATCGAATCCCTGGACATCGATCCGCTATACGCCGGCGAAACCCATCTGCGCGCCGGCGGGCTGCGCATGACGCTGACCGAGAAGCCCGGCTGCGCAACGCCGCAGACCGCGGGCTACCCGCATATGGCGATCCACCCGTATCCGGCCCGGCTGGTGCAGGTGCGCCGCTTCGCCGACGGCATCCCCTGGGTGTTGCGTCCCATCCGCCCCGAGGATGCCGAACCGCTGCAGGAATTCATCCGCGGCCTGTCCGAGCGTTCGCGCTACATGCGCTTCGTGTCCATGATGCGCGAGCTGACCCCGCGCATGGTGTCGCGCTACACGCAGGTGGACTACCACCGCGAGCTGGCCCTGGTGGCCGCCACGCAGGTGCCCAACCCCGCCAACCGCGGCCATCCGCGCGAGGTGCTGGTGGGCTTCGCGCATTACCTGCGCAACCCCGACGGCAGGGGGGCCGAGTACGCCCTGGTGATCGGCGACGACTGGCAACGCCGCGGCCTGGGCCGCCAGCTGATGTCGGCGCTGATCGACGCGGCGCGCGAGCAGGGGCTGGAATACATCGACGGCCTGGTGCTGTCGACCAACCGGCCCATGCTGTCGCTGATGACCAGCCTGGGCTTCACCAACGACGCGGATCCGGAAGACCCGACGATGCGCCGGGTCTGGCTGAACCTGTCCTGATATCAGGCCCGTTCAGGCGGTCTTCCTGACTGCCTGGGCGGGCTTGAGCCGCGCGATCGATTCGTCCACCGACAGCACGTCGCCGAAGAACAGCATCCAGCCGTGCAGCGCGTGTTCATGCTCGGCAGGCGTGACGGCGGCCAGCGCGTCGTCCACCATGATGGTGCGGAAGTCCCGCATCATCGCGTCGCGCGCGGTGGATTCGCAGCACACGTTGGTGACGGTGCCGGCGATCAGCAGCGTGTCCACGCCGCGCCCGCGCAACAGCGGCTCCAGTTCGGACGAGCCCGGCGCCATCGCGCTGTAGAAGCGCTTGGTCACGCGCAGGTCGGTGTCGTGCGCATGCAGGTCCTGATGCAACGCATACCCCGGAGCATCGCGGCGCAGCGTTTCCAGACGCCTGGCGCTGCGCTCCGGCGTCAGCATCACGCCGTGATGGTGCGACCAGAACGAGTCGGCGTTATCGGAGGCGGTCTGCACCCACACGATGGTGCCGCCGGCGGCGCGCACCGCGTCGCACAGGCGGTTGATGGGGGCGATGATCTCGCGCGCCGGCGCGCATTCGCCCTGGTAGCCGGGCACCGTGAAGTACTGCTGCATGTCCACCACCACCACCGCGAGGCGCGCGGCGGGCAGTTCGTCATAGGGGTGCAGGCGGCCCTGGCGGGCGATCACGCGATCCTTTACCCATTGCGGGAATTCCATGGCGGTTCCTTATCCGTAGCGCCGCGCGATCGCGGCTTCGATGCGGTAGACGATCAGGTACATCACGCTGGAGATCAGGGCCAGGATGGCGATGGCGGTCATGACGATGTTGAGCTTGAACACCTGGCTGCCGTTCATGATGAGAAAGCCCAGGCCGGAATCCGCCGACTGGAACTCGCCCACGATCACCCCCACGAGCGCCAGGCCGATGTTCATCTTCACCGCCGCGATCAGCGTGGGCACGCTGCCCGGCAGCACCACCTTGGTCAGCACCTGCCAGCGGCTGGCGCCGAAGGTGTGGGCGAGCTTCACCTTGTTCAGGTCTATGCCGCGAAACCCCGCATACACCACCATGATGGTCACGAACACCGCGATCGCCACGGCCATGCCGTACACCGCGTAGTCCGAACCCAGCCACAGGTAGAAGATCGGCACGAAGGCGATCTTGGGCATGGCGTTGGCCACCACCAGGAAGGGGTCCAGCACCTTGTACAGGAAGTCCGACCACCACAGCGCAGCCGCCACCACGATGCCGATCGCCATGCTCAGGCCGAAGCCCACCAGCGTGGCGCTCAGCGTGGTCATGATGTGCTTGCCCAGGTTGCCGTTGTTCCAGAGCTCGATGAAGGTTGGCCACAGCGCGCTGGGGTAGCTGGTCAGGAGCGGGTTGAGGATATGCATGCGCGGCAGGATTTCCCAGGCGCACAGGAACACGGCCAAGAGCAGCGCCTGCGCGATGCGGATGTGCCGGCGGCGGGCGCGGTCGCGCCGCAGGTAGTTCAGGTACTTCTCGCTGGGCGCGCGCACGGCGCGCAGCGGAACGGTGTTGGCGACGGGCGCGTTCATGGGTCAACCCTCCACGTGGACATCGAGCTCGTCCCACAGCTGTTTGAAGTAGGTATTGAATTCGGGCCGCGAGCGAGCCTGGAACGGCGTGGGCCGGGCCTGGCCGTCGCCGTAATGGATGCGGTACTGGCTCTTGAGGCGGCCGGGCCGGCGCGACAGCACGATCACGCGGTCCGTCATGGCGATGGCTTCGCCGATGTCGTGCGTCACCAGCACCACGGTCTTGCCTTCGCGCCGCAGGATGTCCACCACTTCGTCGGAGATTGCCAGCCGGGTCTGCGAATCCAGCGCCGAGAAGGGCTCGTCCAGCAGGATCACGTCCGGCTCGGTGACCAGGGTGCGGGCCAGCGCGGCGCGCTGCCGCATGCCGCCCGACAACTGGCGCGGCGTGTGCGACAGGAAGGCGCCCAGTCCGCATTTCTCCAGCAGATGCACGGCGCGCGCCTCGCTGCGCGCATCGCGCCGGCCCTGGATCTCCGCGCCCAGCATGACGTTGTCGAGGATGGTGCGCCATTCGAACAGGTAGTCCTGCTGCAGCATGTAGCCGATGCGCGGATTGGGCTTGGTCACGGCCTGGCCGTCTATCATCACGGCGCCCGAGGTCGGCGGAATCAGGCCGGCGATCAGCGACAGCAGCGTGCTCTTGCCGCAGCCGCTTTGCCCGATCAGGCTGACGAATTCGCCCGCCGCCAGCGTGAACGACACGTTCGACAGCGCCTCCGTCTCGCCTTCCTGGGTGAAATAGGAAAGACAGACCTCGCGCAGTTCGATCTTCGCCGTGGCGGTGTCCGGCTTCAGGTTGTGGACGACGGCGCCCATCATTGGGCCTTCTTCGCGAAGTCGGTCACCACCACGTCCTCGTACTTCACGCGGGCGTTGTCCTTCATGACCGCGCTGGCGATCAGCATGTCCTGCAACTGGTTCATGGCTTCGGCCGTCACCAGCGGCGTGGTCTTCCAGATCTGGTACTTCTTGTAGCGCTCGATGGCCTCTGTCACCGCAGCCTGGTCCATGCCGGGGAAGTACGTCATGATCTGCGGCGTCAGCGTGGCCGCGGGCGTGTCCTTCACGTATTTTTCGGCGCGCGCCACCACGTCGGTCCAGGCCTGGATGACCTTGGGGTTGTCGCGGATGTACTTGTCGGTGGCGGTGAAGACCGTGTAGTCCACCTGGCCGACTTCGTGGCCCACCGAGGCGACGATGTAGCCCTTGCCGTTGCGCACCAATTCGCCGGCCTCGGGTTCAAGAAAAATGCCATATTCGCCCTGGCCGGCCATCCAGGCGCCCGCGCGCGCGGGAATGCCGATGTTGTTCAGCAGCTTCACGTCCTTTTGGGGATCCACGCCATGCTTGCGCAGCGCCGTTTCCAGGAACACGATGGGATTGGAGCCCGGCCGGAAGCCGATGACCTCCTTGCCCTTGAGCATGGACCAGTCGAACTTCTCCACCGGCTTGCGCGCCAAAAGGAAGAAGCCGTCGGTGGCGGTCAGCCCGGCGAAGATCTTGGGCTTGACCGGCGATTCGCTGTTGTGGACGTAGATGGACGCCTCGGGCCCGATCAGCACGATGTCGGCGCTGCCGGACAGCAGGGCGGTCATGCCCTTGTCGGTGCCTTGCGAGGTCTTCATGGACACGTCCAGGCCCGCGTCCTTGAAATAGCCCTGCGACAGGGCCACGTACTTGGGCACGTAAAGAATGGACCGCACCACTTCTTCGTAGCGGACCTTCACGGGGGGATTGAGGGCTTCGGCCTGGGCGGCCAAGGGGGCGAACAGCGCGAGCAGCGCCGCAGCCGCCAGACGGGGCGATGGCAAGGATTTCACGGGACTTTCTCCTGCGTCTTGAATGCCACGCCGAAACCCGGCGCGACACGGCCAATGGGATGGATCGACAACAACAACAGGGAAGCCCGAACTGCTCGCCCGGGCCGGTAAGGCTTGGATCGAATACTATATTCAATACAAATAGGCGACAAGCTTTTTGCAGTTGGCGTTTTTCTCTATGGACGAGAGAAAGTCAGCCCAGGAAAATTCCAGGCTGGGATACCACTTGGTATACAAAATGAAATCGCAGGCCGCCAGGGCCTGCGAGCGGGCGGGCAGGGCGCAGGACGCCCATCTGCCGCGATCAGGGCCGCCGGGCGCGGCCCTGCATGGTCCTCAGACCAGAACCTGGTTCAGGAACTTGGAGATATCCGCCACTTCCTCGGCGCAGACCGAGTGCGGCATCGGGTAGGTGTGCCATTGCACGTCGTAGCCCAGCCGCCGCAGCTCGGCCAGCGAGGCCTGGGCGCGCGGCAGCGACACCACCGGGTCGTACTGGCCATGGGCCAGGAAGATGGGCGTGTCCTGGTTGGCGCTGTTGCGCTCGGCTTCGGCCGTGTCCAGCAGCGGCAGATAGCCCGACAGGCCCATCATGCCCGCCAGCTTTTCCGGCAGGCGGATGCCCGTGTGCAGGGTCATGGCGCAGCCCTGCGAAAAGCCTGCCAGCACGATCTTCGAGGTCGGGATGCCGCGGGCGTTCTCGCGCGCGATCAGCTTGTGGATCGCGGCTTCGGAGGCGCGGATGCCGCGGGCGTCCTCGACGCGTACCAGGTCCATGACCAGGATGTCGTACCAGGAGCGCATCGACATGCCGTTATTGATCGTCACGCGCTGCACCGGCGCGTTCGGGAACACGAAGCGCACCGACGCGCCGGCCGGCAGGTCCAGCTCCGGCACGATGGGCGCGAAGTCGTTGCCGTCGGCGCCCAGGCCATGCAGCCAGATCACGGCGTGCGTGGGATTGGGGGCGGTTTCGATCTCGATGCAATCGAGCAGGTCGGTCGGAGCGTTCATGGACGGCGGGCGATGAAAATCAAAGGGTAAGGGTCTTCAGGGCCTGGAACAGCGCGCGGTAGTGCTTCTTCTGCGGTTCCTGGCCTTGCAGCAGGGCGGCGTTGGCCAGCTTTTCCTTGCGGGCGGCGCGGATCAGCGCGCGCAGCTGCTGCACGTCGGCTTGCGGATTGCTGTTGAGCAGCTTGGTCAGGGCCTCGTCGTCGTCCAGCAGGCGGTCGCGCAGCGTCTCCAGCCGGTGCATGGCGGCGGTTTCCTCGCGCGAGCCGTTTTCCCAGACGTCGAGCTGGGCGCGGATCTCGTCGGCGGGCGCGTCGCGCATCAGCTTGCCCACGAAGTGAACCTGGCGCCGCTTGCCCTCGCGCCCGGTGGTGCGCTGCGCCGTGCGGATCGCCTCATAGAGACGCTCGGCCAGCGGCAATTGCTTGAGGCGTTCGGGGGACAGTTCGATCAGCTGCTTGCCCAGGTCCAGCAGCGCGTGCATTTCGCGCTTGACCTGGGACTTGCTGGGACGGTCGTAGCCGTTCTCGTCGTAACCGTCGTCGACGGATTCTTCTTCAATATGGGAATTCATGGAAAACTGCGCAATGACAGACTTGGCTATGATAACCGTCTCTGCAAATTGGACAGCAATGGTTAAAACCTCCTCATCCTTGCCGCTGGCGGCGAATCACGCGCGTTTTTCTGAACTCGTCGAACAAACCCTCGCCTATGCGCGCCAGATCGGCGCCTCCGACGCAGCGGCGGAAGTCTCGGAAAGCCTGGGCCTGTCGGTCTCCGTACGCAAGAACGACATCGAAACTGTCGAACAGACCCGCGACCGTTCGCTGGACCTGACGGTCTACGCCGGCCAGAGCCGCGGCTCCGCTTCCACCTCCGACTTTTCCGAAGCGGCGCTGCGCCAGACGGTCGAAGCCGCCTGGCACATCGCGCGCCATACCGCCGCCGATCCGGCCGCCGGCCTGCCCGACGCCGACCAGCTGGCCACTGAATTCCCCGACCTGGACCTGCACCGCGCCTGGGGCGTGTCCACCGAAGAAGCCGCCGAGCTGGCGCTGCGCGCCGAGCGCGCCGCGCGCGAGGTCGATCCGCGCATCACCAATACCGATGGCGCCACCGTGGGCACCTACGAAGGCCAGTTCGTGATGGGCAACACGCGCGGCTTCCTGGGCGGCTACCCGTACTCGCGCCACAGCCTGTCGGTCGCGCCCATTGCCGGCCGCGGCAACGGCATGCAGCGCGACTACTGGTACAGCTCCGAACGCGATCCCGCCAAGCTGGCTTCGCCCGAAGCCATCGGCCGCTACGCCGCCGAGCGCACGCTGTCGCGGCTGTCGGCCCGCCGCATCCGCACCGGCAAGTTCCCCGTCCTGTTCGAAGCGCCCCTGGCGTTGGGGCTGGTGGGCGCCTTGACCCAGGCCGCCAACGGCGGCGCGCTGTATCGCAAGGCCAGCTTCCTGCTGGACGCGCTGGGCAAGCCCATCTTCCCCGAACACATCAACCTGACCGAAGATCCGCACATCCGCGGCGCGATGGGCAGCTCGCCCTTCGACGACGAAGGCGTGCGCACGCGCCGCCGCAGCGTGGTGTCGGCCGGGGTGCTGGAAGGCTATTTCCTGTCGTCCTACACCGCTCGCAAATTGGGCATGACCACCACCGGCAATGCCGGCGGTTCGCATAACCTGGTGTTCAGCTCCACCCAGACCCGCCGCGGCGACGACTTCGAAGCCATGCTCAAGAAGATGGGCACGGGCTTTCTCGTCACGGAGCTGATCGGCCAGGGCGTCAACTACGTCACCGGCGACTACTCGCGCGGCGCGTTCGGCTACTGGGTGGAAAACGGCCAGATCCAGCACGCGGTGCAGGAAATCACCATTGCCGGCAATCTGGCCGATATGTTCAAGCAGATCGTGGCGGTCGGCGCCGACACGATTTCGCGCGGCACCAAGACCACCGGCTCGATCCTGATCGAGCAGATGGCGATCGCCGGAATCTGATCCTGCGTATTGGCCGCGGCATGATGCGCCGCGGCCGCCACGCAGACCCGGCAGTCGTTCCGGTCTTTGCAATCCCTTACCTGATAGTGTGGCCAGGCAGGCCGATATCAGCGTGTAATATCCGCCGGGTATCGCTTGATGGCCCAGGTGTTGCTGTAAAGGAGCAAAGAGATGCAACGACGTTCGTTCTTGAAGCACGCCGGTCTCGGCGCTGTCGCCACCGGAGCCGCCGTCAGCGCGCCCGCGTTCGCGCAGGACATGCCCTCATTGAGCTGGCGCCTGTCTTCCGGCTTCCCCAGCACCCTGGATCTGCGCATTGGCGCTGGCGAAAGCTTCTGCAAGTTCGTCTCTGAAGCCACGGGCGGAAAGTTCAACATCCGCCATTTCCCCGAGGGCGAGATCGTGCCCGCCGCGGACCTGATGGAAGCGGTCTCCACCAAGAAGGTGGAATGCGGCCATGCCTCGTCCCGCGCCTACTACGCCAAGAACCCCGTCTTCTGCTTCGACGCCGCAGTGCCCTTCGGCCTGAACGCCAGGCAGATGAACGCCTGGATGAGCGAAGGCGGCGGCCTGCGGCTGACCCGCGAACTCTTCAAGCCTGAAAAAATCATCAACTTTCCGCTGGGCAACACCGGCGCCCAGATGGGCGGCTGGTACACCAAGGAAATCAAGCGCGCCGGCGACCTGAAAGACCTGAAAATGCGGGTGGGCGGCCTGGCCGGCGACGTGCTGGCCAAGCTGGGCGTGGCGCCGCAGCAGGCCGATCCCGCCAAGCTGGCCGAGGCCTTCGAGAAGGACGGCCTGCAGGCGGTGGCGGGCGCGGGCCCCTACGATGACGACAAGCTCGGTCTTAATAAGGTTGCTAAGTATTACTACGCACCCGGCTGGTGGGCGCCCGGTGAACAGCTGTCGCTGTATATCAACGACGAAGCCTGGAATGCGTTGCCCAAGAACTACCAGGCCGTGGTGGACGCGGCCGCCCAGGCCGCGCATGCCGCCGCCATCGCCCGCTACGATGCCCGCAACGCGGCCGCGCTGGCCCAATTGACGACAAACGGCGCTCAAATCCGTACATTCCCGCGGTCCATCATGGACCTGGCGTTCGAGGCCACGCAGCAGCTCTATAGGGACTTGGGCGCCAAAGACCCCAGATTCAAGGCGATGCACGATAGTTACATGGGTTTTCGCGACAGCGAAATGCCATGGTTCCGTCTGACCGAAAGCGCCTACGACCAATACCTGGGCGTAGCGCTATCGGCCAGAACGTAGGACACTTACGCCTGCCGAATAACATTCGGCCGGCGTTAGGGTTTTTGCTAGTAACCACACGTTTTTTACAAAAAAATGGGCGGTTTGTAGGCTTTTGTTGAATGGCGTTCGAGTAGCCGCCTGATACAAAGGAGTAATATCCCGGGTCTTGACGCGCAAACATGGCGCCTTTAGGCGGCATCCGACGTCAATCCGGCAGGATTACATCAGCCCGGATTACCAATATTCCGAGACAGACTTTAAGGTGGTAACAACCATGCAATCCAAGACCAAGAAGCTGCTGGCCGCGCTGATCGCTGCCGGTATCGTCCCGGCTGCCCATGCGGCCGACATCAAGATCGGCGTGGCCGAAGCCCTGTCGGGCGGCGCTGCCCAGTACGGCGTGTCGATCCGCAATGGTTTCCAGCTGGCCGCTGATGAAATCAACGCCGCCGGCGGCATCAACGGCAACAAGATCGTGCTCGTGGTCGAGGACGAACAAGGCAAGAAAGAAGAAGCGATCAACGTCTTCAAGAAGCTGATCTTCAAGGACAACGTCCTGATGGTCTTCGGCCCGACGCTGTCGAACTCGGCCCAGGCCGCCGACCCGATCGCCCAGGCCGCCAAGACGGTCGCCTTCGGCACCTCCAATACCGCCGACGGCATCACCTCCATCGGCAACTACGTGTTCCGCAACTCGGTCACCGAAGCCGACGTGCTGCCGGCCACCATCTCCACCGTCAAGGCCAAGACCGGCCTGAAGAACGTGGCGGTGCTCTACGGCAACGACGACGTCTTCACCAAGAGCGGCTACGACAACTTCAAGAAGGCCCTGGAAGACCAGAAGATCCCGGTCACGACGACCGAAACGTTCGCCAAGGGCGACGTGGACTTCAAGGCCCAGCTGACCAAGATCAAGGGCACCAACCCCGACGCCATCGTGCTGTCCGCACTGCTGGCCGAAGGCGCTCCGATCATGGTGCAGGCCCGCCAATTGGGCCTGAACGTGCCCGTCATCGGCGGCAACGGCATGAACTCGGTCAAGATTTTCGACCTGGCCCCTGGCGGCGCGTCGAACAATCTGTGGATCGGCAGCCCCTGGTCGATCGAGAACAAGGCCCCCGAGAACGTCAAGTTCATCGACGCCTACAAGGCCAAGTTCAACGGCGCGCCCGACCAGTTCGCGGCCCAGTCGTATGACGCCATGTACATCGCGGCCCAGGCCCTGAAGAACGTCAAGATCTCGGGCGACCTGCCCAAGGATCGCGCAGCCCTGCGCGACGCGCTGCCCGCGGTCACCTGGACCGGCGCCACTGGCCCGTTCAAGTTCCGTCAGGCCAACGACCGCGCCGGCAAGCCCGCCGGCTACGATGCCGACCAGGCTCCCATCGTCAGCGTGACGAAGGACGGCAAGTACGTCATCGAAAAGTAAGCGCTGCGCATCCCCGCGCGGGGGGATGCGCCTTGCGGGCGGCTGAGCCGTCCGCAAGGCGCTTTTTATCGCAGGGCCGTCACCCTAAAAGAAATGCCTCCCCGCCGGGAGGCTCAAGGCCATGCAGTGGGCGCTGCATGGGGCCCTCACAGCTTTGGAAAGTCCCATCATGTTCGAACAACAATTCGTCAATGCCTTGTCGCTGGGCTGTGTGTATGCACTGTTCGCGCTGGGCTTCACGCTGATCTTCGGCGTGCTCGGGGTGATCAACCTGGCGCATGGCGCCGTCTTCATGGTTGGCGCCTACGCGGCACTGTTCGTGGTGCAGCAATTCAGCCTGCCCTTGTGGGCCGGCCTGATGGCAGCGTTCTTCGTCGCCGGCTTCACCGGGGTCATCATCGACTACCTGGTGCTCAAGCCGCTGCGCAAGCGCAACGCGCCCCACCTGATCCCCATGATCGCCACCATCGGCGTGGGCATCATCCTGAACAACACCGCCCAGAGCATCTTTGGCGCGAGCAACCTGCGCTTCCCGCACGGCACCGTGCCCGAGGAAGTGATCGAGGTCGCCGGCCTGCACCTGACCGTCATTGAACTGGGCATCATCTTCCTGTCTTTCGCGCTGATGGCCGTGCTGATGTACGTCATGCGCCGCACGCAATTCGGCCGCGCCCTGCGCGCCATCGCCGAATCGCCCAAGGCCGCGTGGCTGCTGGGCATCAACGTCGAAAAACTGTTCGTCACCACTTCGTTCGCCGCGGCCGCCCTGGGCGGCGTGGCCGGCGTGCTGATCGGGCTGTACTCCAACGCGCTGTTCCCCCTGATGGGCCAGCCGATGCTGCACAAGGGCATCGCGGTCATCATCCTGGGCGGCATGGGCGACATCCGCGGCGCCATGCTGGGCGGCCTGTTCCTGGGCTTCGCCGAGGTGCTGTCGGTGGCCTACATCGGCTCCACCATGCGCGATGCGGTGGCTTTCGGCCTGCTGTTCCTGATCCTGCTGGTGCGCCCGCAAGGTCTGTTCGGCAAAGTGGTTCAACGCAAGGCTTAAAGAATGAGCGGATTCGAAAACTTCTGGGCCATCTACGGCAACTTGGTGCTCACGCTGGGCACCAATGCGTTGCTGGTCCTCTCCATCTGGCTGACCCTGGCTTGCGGCATGCTGGCCATGGCCAACGCAGCCTTCATGGGCATCGGGGCGTACACCGCCGCGCTGCTCACCATGAACTACGACGCGCCGTTCTCGGTTGCGCTTGCCGGCGGCATGGCCGCGCCCGCGCTGGTGGCGGCGTTGATCGGCTTGCCCACCTTGCGGCTGTCCGGGGTCTACCTCGCCATGGCCACGCTGGGTTTTGGCGAAGTGGTCCGCGTGACCATCCTCAACACCGAGTCCATCACCGGCGGCGCGCTGGGCCTTAACGGCATCCCGCAGCTGACGCAGTGGTGGCATGTGGTGCTGGCCGTCGTCATCGTGCTGTTCGTGCTGTGGCGCGTGCGCGCCTCCAAGATCGGACGCTCGTTCGATGCCATCCGCGGTGACGAAACCGCGGCCGGCCTGATGGGCATCGACGTGCGCGCCAACAAGATGCTGGCCTTCGTGGCCGGCGCGATGATCGCGGGTCTGGCCGGCGCCCTGAACGCGCACCTGACCTTCTTCATCGGCCCCAACGAATACGGTTTCGACCGTGGCGTGGAAATCCTGACCATGGCGATCCTGGGCGGCATCGGCGGCCTGGCCGGTCCCGTGCTGGGCAGCTTCATCATTACCGTGTTGCCCGAAATGCTGCGCGGTTTTGCCGATCTGCGCCTGGTCGCGAACGGAGTGATTCTGGTGGTGATTGTGTTGTTCCTGCCGCAAGGCATCTGGGATCCGGCGCGCTTCAAGCGCTGGATGCGCCAAGGACGCCAGGGAGGCAAGCGCCATGCTTGAGCTTTCTTCCGTCTCCAAGAGCTTCGGCGGTCTGCATGTGCTGCATGACGTCAGCCTGTCGGTCCCCGAAGGCGCCATCTTCGGCTTGATCGGCCCCAACGGCGCCGGCAAGACCACGGTGTTCAACCTCATAACCGGCCTGTTGCCGCCCAGCGGCGGCACCATCACGTTCAACGGCCAGAGCGTCCTGGACAAGAAGCCGCACCGCATCACGCGCATGGGCATCGCCCGCACGTTCCAGAACATCCGTCTCTTCAAGGAGATGACGCTGCTGGAAAACGTGGTGGTGGGCGCCTACCGCCACATGAACTACGGCTTCCCCAGCCTGCTGCTGGGCCTGCCGGGCTACCGCGAGCACGAAAAGCGCGCCCGCGAGCGCGCGCATGAACTGCTCACCTGGATGCGCCTGGACCATAAGGCCAACGACCTGGCGGACAACCTGTCCTACGGCGAGCAGCGCCGCCTGGAGCTGGCGCGCGCGCTGGCCACCGAACCCAAGCTGCTGCTGCTGGACGAGCCGGTCGCCGGCATGAACACCGGCGAGCGCGCCGAGCTCATGCGCGAGATCCTGGCCATCCGCGACCGCGGCTACACCATCCTCATGATCGAACACGACATGCGCTTCGTCATGGGCTTGTGCGAGCGCATCGCGGTGCTGAACTTCGGCAAGATCATCGCTTGCGGCGGGCCTGACGAGATCCGCAACAACGAACAGGTCATCGAAGCCTATCTGGGCCGCGAAGACGACGAAGACACCGAACAAGCGGGGGCCGCCAAATGAGTCGCCGGGCCGCTCCCAAGACGAATACCGTAGCGCATTGCGCGGAGGCTGCACAATGAGCGCCATGCTGGAAGTCCGCGGACTCGAGGTCAATTACGGCCACATCGAAGCCGTCCGCGGCATCGACCTGGACCTGAACGCCAAGGAAATCACCGCCCTGGTCGGCGCCAACGGCGCCGGCAAGTCGACCACGCTGCTGGCGCTGTCGGGCCTGCTGCCCAAGGCGCGCGGCAAGATCACCTTCGAAGGCGAGGACATCACCAACCTGCCGCCGCATCAACTCGTGGCGCGAGGCATCGTCCAGGTGCCGGAAGGGCGGGCCATCCTCACCACCATGACCGTGCTCGAAAACCTGGAGCTGGGCGCCTACCGCCGCGGCCTCAAGAACGTCGACTCGGACCTGGAATACGTGTTCAACCTGTTCCCGCGCCTGAAGGAACGGATCACCGGCATCGCCGGCAACCTGTCCGGCGGCGAGCAGCAGATGCTGGCCATCGGCCGGGCACTGATGGCCAAGCCGCGTCTGCTGCTGCTGGACGAGCCCTCCATGGGCCTGGCGCCCATCGTGGTGCAGGAGATCTTCCGTTCCCTGCGCGCGATCAACGCCGATGGCCTGACCCTGTTCCTGGTCGAGCAGAACGTGCGCCAGGCGCTGAAGATTGCCCAGCACGGTTACGTGCTGGAGAACGGCGCCATGGCGCTCACCGGCACCGGCCGCGAACTGCTGGGCCATCCCCGCGTTCTGGAAGCCTACCTGGGCGCCTGAGCCGGCGTTCCAGGGCGTGCGTCCCTGATTGTCTGGATGTGCCGGCGGCGCCTCAGGGCGCCGTTGGCGTATTTCCGGCGAGGATTAAGTTGCCCACTTTTTGAGCAGCTGTGTTAGAATCGCAGGCTTTCCCTCATTTTGGCCAATGCACGGGCGGGTAATAACGCTTAGGCAAGACGCTGATATCGACTGAATTTTTGGAAAACCCGCTGGGTTCTTTCCGCGATTTTGGTCTAGTTCGGGGAAAAAAACTGGCTGGATGGTCCAGCCAGGAAAATTTTTATTCTTAGGAACCATCATGAAGACCTTTGTGGCCAAGCCGCATGAAGTCCAACGTGACTGGTTTGTGATCGACGCCAAGGGCAAAGTCCTCGGTCGTGTGGCCAGCGAAGTCGCACGTCGTCTGCGTGGCAAGCACAAACCTGAATTCACGCCGCACGTTGATACCGGTGACTACATCGTCATCGTCAACGCTGCCGATATCGTTGTTACGGGCGCCAAGGCGAAGGACAAGAAGTACTTCCGCCACACGACGTACCCGGGCGGTATCCGTGAAACGAACTTCGAGAAGATGCAAGAGCGTTTTCCCGGCCGCGCCATCCAGAAGGCTGTCAAGGGCATGCTGCCCAAGGGTCCTCTGGGCTACGCCATGATCAAGAAACTGAAGGTGTACGCCGGTGCCGAGCACCCGCACACCGCCCAGCAGCCCAAGACGCTGGATATCTAAGGAAACGCCATGATCGGTAACTGGAATTACGGAACCGGCCGTCGCAAAACCTCGGTGGCTCGCGTTTTCATCAAGAAGGGCACGGGTAAGATCGTTGTCAACGGCAAGCCCGTCGACGACTTTTTCGCCCGCGAAACCGGCCGCATGATCGTGCGCCAGCCGCTGGAACTGACCGGCCACCTGGAATCGTTCGACATCAAGGTCAACGTGCACGGCGGCGGTGAAACCGGCCAGGCCGGCGCAGTCCGTCACGGCATCACGCGTGCCCTGATCGACTACGACGCGACCCTGAAGCCCGCACTGTCGCAAGCTGGCTTTGTCACCCGCGATGCCCGCGAAGTCGAACGCAAGAAGGTCGGCTTCCGCAAGGCACGTCGGCGCAAGCAGTTCAGCAAGCGTTAATACGCTGCTGCACGAAAAAGCCCGCTTCGGCGGGCTTTTTTTCGCACTATTTGTACCAGCGCCGGCCCCCGTCCGGCCGCTGTGCGCCCCGCGCGGAACTCCGCGCATTCCCTCCGGTCGGAAAGAAGGACTGCGGTGCCATTTCGGGCTCTTAGCCGCAACACCCGCTTTCCCGAGCGATACAATCGATCCTCGTTCTACGAAGAGCACACATCATGGCCCAAGCATCGAACACCCGCATCAAGGTTGGTATCGTCGGCGGCACCGGTTACACCGGCGTCGAGCTGCTGCGCTTGCTGTCGCAGCATCCCAATGTGGAATTGACCGCCATCACGTCCCGCAAGGAAGACGGGCTGCCGGTGGCTGACATGTATCCGAACCTGCGCGGCCGCGTGAATATCGCTTTCTCCGCGCCGGAAAAGGCCACGCTGACGGATTGCGACGTCGTGTTCTTCGCGACGCCCCACGGCGTGGCCATGGCCCAGGCCCAGGAACTCATCAATGCCGGCACCAAGGTCATCGACCTGGCCGCCGACTTCCGCCTGCAGGACATCCCCACCTTCGAACGCTGGTACAAGATTCCCCATACCTGCCCGGACATCCTGGCCGAGTCCCAGTATGGCCTGGTGGAACTGAACCGCGAGGCCATTTCCAAGGCCCGCGTCATCGGCAACCCCGGCTGCTATCCCACCACCGTGCTGCTGGGCCTGGCTCCGCTGCTCGAAGGCGGCAAGAAGCTGATCGATGCGCAAACCCTGATCGCCGACTGCAAGTCGGGCGTGTCGGGCGCCGGCCGCAAGGCGGAAGTGGGCTCGCTCTTCTCCGAAGCTTCCGACAACTTCAAGGCCTACGGCGTGGCTGGCCACCGCCACCACCCGGAAATCGTCGCGCAGCTGGAAAAGATCGCCGGCGGCAAGGTCGGCCTGACCTTCGTGCCGCATCTGGTGCCGATGATCCGCGGCATGTTCTCCACCATCTATGCGCGCATCCTGCCGGAAGCCCGCGATACCGACTTCCAGGCCCTGTTTGAACAGCGCTACGCCGACGAGCCCTTCGTCGACGTCATGCCCGCCGGCAGCCTGCCTGAAACCCGTTCGGTGCGCGCCTCCAACAACCTGCGGATTGCGCTCAGCCGTCCCGGCAATGGCGACCAACTGATCGTCCTGGTGATTCAGGACAACTTGGTCAAGGGCGCTGCCGGCCAGGCCGTGCAGAACATGAACCTGATGTTCGGCATCCCCGAATCGACCGGCCTGGATCAGGTCGCGATCCTGCCTTGATGTACGCAGGCTTGCGGCCTCAGGGCCGCAAGCCGCCGCTCTTTATGCCCGCCGATTCCTCCACCACGCCCCAGTCTCGCTCCGCCGGCGGGTTGACGCGCGTATTCGTGGGCCTGCTGATCGGCGTGCTGCTGGGCGGTTCCGCCAGCTTCTTCTACGCCCGCAAGCTCTACCGGCCGCAGGATGCCGTGGTGATCAGCGCCCGGCAGGCCGAGGTCCAGGAAGAGGCCATGCGTCAACAGTCGACGCAGCTACGCTACACGCAAGGGCAGCTGGACACCGCCGACGGCGAGCTGGTCATCGAACGCGCCGCGCGCCAGGAACTGGAAACGCAGCTGCGCACGGTCCAGGCCGAGGTCGGCAGGGTGCGCGATCAATTGGCGTTCTATGAGCAGCTATTGCCGCCGGGTCCCGAGGGGTCGGTGGACATCCGTGGCGTCGAGATCGACCGCAGTGGCGGCGGCTTGCGCTACAAGGTCCTGTTGATGCGCAGCGGCCGCAATGGCGGCTCTCCATTCTCGGGCGCTTTGCGTTTCCAGGCCACTGGCGTCCTGAAGGGCGAAACCGTGAAGGTGGATCTGGCGCCCATGCAGGTCAAGGCCGAATCCGGCTCTGTCGCCATTCCTGGCGACAGCGCGCCGACCTCGCCGCTGGCCCTGCAGTTCGATCAATACCAGCGCAGCCAGGGCATCCTGGCGCTGCCCGAGGGATTTGTCCCCGAAAGCGTGACGGTCAGCGTCCTGGAGGGCGATACCGTCCGCGCGTCAAGAAGCGTCAAGCTCGAACTTTGAGTCTGCGCAAGCCCTGCGCTATAGTGACACCATGCGAGCGCCGTTGCCGCTCACCGAAATATGGCCGAACCGGCCAGGAGTGAACCATGAATGCAGTGACCGAAACCGTCGACCTGCAGGCCGCCCCGCCTGCTCCCCTGGTTTTTACCGACTCGGCTGCGGCCAAGGTGAAGGATCTGTTGGCCGAAGAAGGCAATCCTGAGCTGAAGCTGCGCGTTTTCGTGCAGGGCGGAGGCTGTTCGGGTTTCCAGTACGGCTTCACCTTCGACGAAGTCGTGAACGATGACGACACCGTGCTGGACAAGGCCGGCGTGCAACTGCTGGTCGACCCGATGAGCTTCCAGTACCTGGTCGGCGCAGAGATCGACTACAAGGAAGACCTGGAAGGCGCGCAGTTCGTCATCCGCAATCCCAACGCCAGCACTACCTGCGGCTGCGGTTCCTCGTTCTCGGTGTAATCAGCCGGGCAGGAAAAAGGAAAAAGCCCTTCGGCGCGCCGAAGGGCTTTTTGCATGGGCGCGCGGCTTTCAGGCCGGATAGAGCGCGCCCAGGATGCGCGCGCCGCGCGCGCCGGTGACGGCCGGCAAGCCCGCCGGCCTGCGCTGCACGAAGGCCTGCGCCAGCCAGGCGAACGCCAGGGCCTCGACTTCTTGCGCCGGCACGCCCAGCACATCGGTGGCGTGCACCGGCCGTTGCAGACAGTACGCCAGTTCGCGCATCAAGCCGGGATTGCGCGCGCCGCCGCCACAGACGAAGACTTCCTGCGTGCCCGCCGCGGCCGCATCGACGGCATTGGCGACCGTGCGCGCCGTCAGGCGCTGCAGCGTGGCCTGCACGTCTTGCGGCGCAGGCTTGGGGCCGTCGAATGCGGCCAGGCGATCGTCCAGCCATTGCATGTTGAACAGGTCGCGCCCGGTGGATTTGGGTGGGGGCAGGGCGAACCAGGGTTCACTGGCCAGCAGTTGTTCCAGCAGCGGCGCCAGCACCTGGCCGGTCGCCGCCCAGCGGCCGTCGGCGTCATAAGGCCGGCCCAGGTGGCGCTGGCACCAGCCGTCCAGCAGAACATTGGCGGGCCCCGTATCGAAGCCGCGGGGCGCATGCCCCGGCTCCAGCAGGGTCACGTTGGCGATGCCGCCCAGGTTGAGGACGGCGCGGCCTTGCGGCGAGCCGAAAATGGCGGCATGGAAGGGCGGCACCAGCGGCGCACCCTGGCCGCCCGCGGCCACGTCGCGGCTGCGGAAATCCGCCACCACGTCGATGCCGGTCAGTTCCGCCAGCAAGGCGGGGGCGTTGAGCTGCACGGTGTAGCCCAGGTCGGGCCGGTGCCGGACCGTCTGGCCGTGGGCGCCGATGGCGGTCACGTCGTCGGCCGCGACGCCGGCTTGCTGCAACAGGGCCGCCACGGTCTGGGCATACAGGCGGGCGAGGGCGTTGGCGGCCACCGCTGCGCGGGCCAGCTCGTCGTCGCCGGATTGGTTCAGGGCCAGCAGTTCGCGCCGCAGGTCCGCCGGCATGGGCAGGCTGGCGCTGGCGAGCACGGCCGGCGCCTGGTCATCGGCCAGGCGCACCAGCACGCCGTCCACGCCGTCCACGCTGGTACCCGACATCAGTCCGATATAGAGCTGTGCGTTAGTGGTGGATGGATTCACGAGGAGCCTCGAAAAAGAAAAAGCGGCCGCGCAGCTGAAAGTGCGGGGCCGCTTTTGACGGGACGTTGGACCGGCTTTAGCGGCTGGCCACGTTGGTCAGCGCGTCGGGCAGAGTCTGTTGGAACTCGGTCAGCAGCTGGATCTGCGCCTTGTACGGTCCCACGGCCTGATTGAAGGCGCGGACTTCGGCGGGTTCCAGGCTGCGGGCGACCGGCAGGTCCACCGACAGCGGATCGATCGGCTGGTTGTCCACGCGGAATTCGTAGTGCAGGTGCGGGCCGGTGGCCCAGCCGGTGGCGCCAACATAGCCCAGCAACTGGCCCTGCGAGATCTTCGAACCCTTGGTGATGCCTTCGGCGATGCGGCTCTGGTGGGCGTACAGCGTCGAATACTTGCCGTGGTGCTTGACGATGACGACGTTGCCGTAGCCATTCTGCCAACCGGAGAATTCCACGGTGCCGTCGGCGGTGGAATGGATCGGCGTGCCCGAAGGCGCCGCGTAGTCCACGCCCTTGTGTCCCGTCCAGGTCTTGTGGATGGGGTGCATGCGCATGCCGAAGGTGGAGCTGATGCGGCTGAACTTCAGGGCGGTGCGCAGGAACGCGCCGCGCAGGCTGGTGCCGTCGAAGTCGTAGTACGAACCGCTCTTTTCGTCGGGGCTGAACCAGACGGCGTTGTAGGTCTTGTCGCCGTTGATGAATTCCAGCGCCAGCACGCGGCCGGCGCCCGCGTAGCGGCCGTCGTGCGAACGCACTTCGTAGACCACGCGGAATTTATCGCCCTGGCGCAGGTCGCGCAGGAAGTCGATCTTGGCGCTGAGGATGTCGGCCATCTGCATGGTGACCGAGTCCGGGATGCCGGCAGCGTCGGTGGCGCCGAACAGCGACGAACGGATCGTACCCACGGCGACGCGGGTCTGGCGTTCGGTGCTTTCGGTGATTTCCTCGGCCTTGTAGCTGTCGCCCGCGGGCGCGACGTGCAGCATGCGCGTCACGACCTGGCCATCTGTCTCGTTGCCAGGGGTGTGGATGTAACGCAGCCAGATCAGGTTGCCGGCTTCGTCCGTCGCGGCCTGCACGGAGCGGCCGGGGTACAGCTTGTAGATGCTGCGGGCGCTGGCTTCGTGCGTCAGGAAGGTCTGCAGGCTGGGCGCGTCGAGTTCCAGGCGTTGTAGCACCGCGGCCAGCGTGTCGCCGGCACGGATCCGGGTTTCGCTGATGTAGGGGGCGGCGCTGGGGGTGCTGACTTCGACTTGCTCGGCGCTTAGCGGCAGGACGCTGCTGATGATGCGCGAAGGGGGGAGTTCGGTACGGTCGGGTTGCTGCACCATGCCCAGGGCGGCGGCGCCAGCGAACAGACCAATTGCGGTGACGAGAAGCGTGCGGCGGAAAAGTCCCGAGCGCTGAGGCTTGGGCTTGACGGGCGCAAACACGGCAGCAACTTTGCGTTTGATGCTACTCGCCAGTTCGTGGAGGCCACGATTCATCGTGAAGATACCCTCTCAGGTGGCTTGAGCTCGCAGGGTGCGTGACACGAACGGCCCTCGCGCGCACATTTCGGGGCAAGGGCTGGCGCGGGGCGCATCTTGTGAACAGCGGGGTGTAAACCGGACCACAACTGCGTATATATGGCAATTGCGTATGATTAGGGCGGTATCCTAGCTGATTCGGCTAGAATTTTCGATAGTTTTCGTCACTTTTTACACCTTTTTATCGGCTGAAGCCGAGTTGGTCCCCCTGCCATGTCACCCTCAGAAGCCCCGATTACCCCCGAAGTCGAAGCAGATCTGCGTATAGCGAAGCGCGGCTGCGATGAGTTGCTGGTCGAGTCCGAATTCGCCCGCAAGCTTGCCAGGAGCCGCGCCACGGGCGTGCCCCTGCGCATCAAATTGGGGCTGGATCCGACCGCGCCGGACATCCACCTGGGCCACACGGTGGTGCTGAACAAGATGCGCCAGCTGCAGGACATGGGCCACAACGTCATCTTCCTGATCGGCGACTTCACCTCCACCATCGGCGATCCCAGCGGCCGCAACAACACCCGCCCGCCGCTCACGCGCGAGCAGATCGAGGCCAACGCCAAGACCTACTACGCGCAAGCCAGCCTGGTGCTGGATCCGGCCCGCACCGAGATCCGCTACAACTCCGAATGGTGCGATCCGCTGGGCGCGCGCGGCATGATCCAGCTCGCGTCGCGCTACACGGTCGCGCGCATGATGGAGCGCGAGGATTTCACCAAGCGCTTCAAGGGCGGCATCCCGATCTCGGTGCATGAATTCCTGTATCCGCTGATGCAGGGCTACGACTCGGTGGCGCTGAAGTCCGATCTGGAGCTGGGGGGCACCGATCAGAAGTTCAACCTGCTGGTTGGACGCGAGCTGCAGAAGGAGTATGGCCAGGAGCCGCAGTGCATCTTGACGATGCCGCTGCTGGTCGGGACGGATGGCGTAGAGAAGATGTCCAAGTCCAAGGGCAACTACATCGGTATTTCGGAGTCGCCCGATTCTATGTTCGGCAAGCTCATGTCGATTTCCGACACGCTGATGTGGCGCTACTTCGAGTTGCTGTCGTTCCGCTCGCTGGAAGACATCGCCGCGCTCAAGCAGGAGATCGATGGCGGCCGCAATCCGCGCGACGCCAAGGTCATGCTGGCCCAGGAAATCATCGCGCGCTTCCATTCCGCCAAGGCCGCGGACGAAGCGCTGGCTTCGTTCGAAGCCCGGTTCCGCGACGGCGCCATCCCCGACGACATTCCCGAAGTGAACATTGGCGGCGCGCCGGTGGGCATTCTCAAGCTGCTGCGCGAGGCCGGCCTGGTGGCTTCCGGCTCGGAAGCGCAGCGCAACGTGGAGCAGGGCGGCGTGCGCGTCAACGGCGATCGCGTGGAAGACAAATCGTTGCAATTGCCGGCGGGGACTTACGTCGTTCAGGTGGGCAAGCGCAAATTTGCGCGTGTTAACTTGAACCCATGATTGCGAAGTTTTGATACGCTGAGGGTACAGACAGGGGCAGTGGGGCCTTTGCGGCACATCAAGGAGCACGACATGAAACTTTCGAGTTTGTCCTTTTCCGATAACGAGTCGATTCCCGAACGCTATGCCTTCGGCAGGATCGATGCGCAATCGCACGTCGCGCTGGCAGACAACTTCAACCCGCAGTTTTCCTGGGACGAAGTTCCGGCGGGCACGCAGTCGTTTGCCTTGATCTGCCATGACCCCGATGTGCCCTCCGAGCCCGACGACGTCAACCAGGAAGGCCGCGAGGTGCCGGCCAGCCTGCCCCGCGTGGACTTCTTCCACTGGGTGCTGGTCGATCTGCCGGCCGATCTGCGCGACATCGAGGAAGGCACCTTCTCCAGCGGCATCACGCCGCGCGGCAAGGGCGGCCCGTTGGCGCCGATGGATGCGCGCCAGGGCATCAACTCGTACTCGTCCTGGTTCGCCAACGACCACGACATGAGCGGCGACTACTTCGGCTATGACGGTCCGTGCCCGCCCTGGAACGACGCCATCCCGCACCGCTACGTCTTCACCCTGTATGCGCTGGACGTGCCCACGCTGAACCTGCAGGGCTCCTTCACCGGCGAGGACGCGCTGCGCGCGATCCAGAAGCATGTGCTGGCGCAGGCGTCGCTGACCGGCACGTATACGCTCAATCCGAAACTGGCTCCCAAGCAGATCGGCGCCACCTCGGCCTGATCCGCCGCGCCGCCGAAAGGCCGCAGTCTTGCGACTGCGGCCTTTTTCTATTTCCTCAGCCCATTGCGCGCTTGAGCCGCAGCAGCGCCAATCCAAAAGTGATGAAGATGGCGCCGACCAGGCGGTTGATCCAGGTGACGATGCGGGGCTGGCGCAGCAGGCGCCGGGCGCGGTGGGCCAAGGTGCCGTAGGCCAGCAGCGACACCAGCGACATGCCCGTGAAGATGCCCGTCAGGATGAAGAACTGCGGCAGCAACGGCTCGGCGGCGTTAAGAAACTGGGGGAACAGCGCCGTGAAGAACAGGATGGGCTTGGGGTTCAGCGTGGCAACGAGCGCGGCTTCCGAATAGAGCCGGCCGGCGCTGCGCGGCGCCGGCGCGGAGGCGTCAGCGGGCGGTGCGATGGTCGAGCGGCCCAGCAGGTGGCGCAGGCCGAGGTAGAGCAGGTACGCCGCGCCAGCCAGCTTGAGCAGTGTGAACAGCATGGCGGACGATTGCAGCACCACGCCCAGTCCCAGCATGGCGGCGGCCGACAGCAGGAACAGTCCGGTGACGTTGCCCAGGGTGGACGGAAGGACGGCCCGCAGCCCGCCCGCCGCGCCGTTGCGGATGGCCAGCATGGTAGCCGGGCCGGGGCTGACGACGCTGACCGCAGCTACTAATGAGTAGGTTATGAGCGTGGCGCTTTGCATGAAAGTTTCTCAAGTCGGATTGAGGCGGCTTTTCCGGCCGCGGAGGATGGCGTGGTTTTCGCGCCCATGCCGGGAATTTTGCCCGGGTTCCCTGCATTTTGGGCGCATTTGATCCTGCCCGACGGGGTAAACTATCCGTCATTCTCCGGGTTTACCCACCCGGGCGCAGTTTTCTCCTCTCTTACCGCCTCAGGAACCCCCCGTCATGTTTGACCGCAACCTCACCTTGTCCAAGGCTGACCCGGACGTTTGGGCCGCCATCCAGAAGGAAGACGTCCGCCAGGAACAGCACATCGAGCTGATCGCCTCGGAGAACTACGCCAGCCCGGCCGTCATGGAAGCCCAGGGTACGCAGCTCACCAACAAGTACGCCGAAGGCTACCCGGGCAAGCGCTACTACGGCGGTTGCGAATACGTGGACGTGGTCGAGCAGTTGGCCATCGACCGCCTGAAGCAGATCTTCGGCGCCGAAGCCGCCAACGTGCAGCCCAACTCGGGTTCGCAAGCCAACCAGGGCGTGTACATGGCCGTCCTGAAGCCGGGCGATACCGTGCTGGGCATGAGCCTGGCCGAAGGCGGCCACCTGACGCACGGCGCGTCGGTCAACGCTTCGGGCAAGCTGTACAACTTCATCTCCTACGGCCTGGACGAAAACGAAGTCCTGAACTATGACCAGGTCGAGCAACTGGCCAAGGAGCACAAGCCCAAGCTGATCGTGGCTGGCGCCTCCGCCTATGCCCTGCACATCGACTTCGAGCGCATGGCCCGCATCGCCCGTGAAAACGGCGCGCTGTTCATGGTCGACATCGCCCACTACGCCGGCCTGGTCGCCGGCGGCGCCTACCCCAACCCGGTGCCGCACGCCGACTTCGTCACCTCGACCACGCACAAGTCGCTGCGCGGCCCGCGCGGCGGCGTCATCATGATGAAGGCCGAGCACGAGAAGATCATCAACTCGGCAATCTTCCCCGGCATCCAGGGCGGTCCGCTGATGCACGTCATCGCCGGCAAGGCCGTGGCTTTCAAGGAAGCGCTGGAGCCCGCCTTCAAGGACTACGCGCAGCAAGTGGTCAAGAACGCCAAGGTGCTGGCCGACACGCTGGTCAAGCGCGGCCTGCGCATCGTTTCCGGCCGCACCGAAAGCCACGTCATGCTGGTGGACCTGCGTTCCAAGGGCATCACGGGCAAGGAAGCGGAAGCCGTGCTGGGCCAGGCCCACATCACGGTCAACAAGAACGCCATCCCGAACGATCCGGAAAAGCCCTTCGTGACCAGCGGCATCCGCCTGGGCACGCCGGCCATGACCACGCGCGGCTTCACCGAGGCGGAAGCCGAGCTGACCGCCAACCTGATCGCCGACGTGCTGGACAACCCGCGCGACGAAGCCAACATCGCCGCCGTGCGTGCCCGTGTCAACGAACTGACCTCGCGCCTGCCGGTCTACGGCAAGAAGTAAGCGAGCATCCCTGCGGCGGGCTGTGGCCCGGCCGCAGCGGTCTACCAGGGACGGCCCCGCAAGGCGCCGTCCCTTTGCTTTCAGGCGGCCGGCGCCGTCCTGGTAAAAAATACGGGGGCGGATTAGCCCGTATTGGCGCTGGCGGCTGGACGCCTCGTTACAATATGCTCAAATATTGCCCCCCTCAGTGCCTTTAGGGATCACACATGCGGTGTCCATTTTGCGGCAATGCCGAAACGCAGGTCGTAGATAGCCGGGTCTCCGAAGAAGGCGACGCCATACGCCGTCGCCGTCGCTGCCTGTCCTGTGACAAGCGCTTCACCACTTATGAGCGGGTGGAGCTGGCCATGCCCTCCATCGTCAAGCGCAACGGCAGCCGCAGCGACTACGATCCCGGCAAGCTGCGCGCCAGCCTGAGCCTGGCGCTGCGCAAGCGCCCCGTCAGCACGGAAGATGTGGACGCCGCGGTCGCGCGCATCGAAGAACAGTTGCTGGCCAGCGGACTGCGTGAAGTGCCCAGCGAACACATCGGTGAGCTCGTCATGAACGAACTGCGCAAGCTCGACAAGGTCGCGTACGTGCGCTTCGCTTCGGTCTACAAGAGTTTCGAGGACATCGGCGAATTCGTCGAAGCCATCCGCGAGATGCAGGGGCCGCTGTTGCCGGGCAAGCTGCGCAAGGACTAGCAGGGCTGCGGTTCAGCCGATGCTGGAAAATGACGGCGCTGCGGCGCCGTCATTGCATGGTGGGAGCCGCACGCGCCAGGCTGGGCGTCAGCGGCTGGAACTTGCGCCACACGCGGCGCATGTGCTGCGCCGAGCCGAATCCCGACTTTTCCGCCACGCGCTCCAGGTCCAGCCGGGTATCGCGCAGCAGGTCGCGCGCCAGCGCCACGCGTATCTGATAGAGATAGTCCATCGGCGTGCAGCCCGCGTGTTCGCGGAACAGCCGCGTCAGATGGCGCGCGCTGGTGTGCGCCTGGTCCGCCAGCGATTGGGCCGACCAGGGCGCTGCCGGATCGCGGATGACCGCGTCCTGCACCCGGTGCACGCCCGGATGCATGTGGCTGCGATGGTCCAGCCAGGGCGACAGCGTGGAATCCGTGCCGGCGCGCCGCTGGTAGACCACCATGTCGCGCGCCGTTTCGCTGGCCACGCGCGGCCCGCAATGGCGCGACACCATGTGCAGCGCCAGGTCGATGCCGGCCGTGATGCCGGCGCTGCTGACCAGCTTGCCGTCCTCGACGAAGATGCGGTTGTCATGCAGCCGCGCGCTCGGGTCGATGCTGGCCAGCTGTTCCAGGCAGGTGTGGTGGGTGGTGCAGTCGCGCTGCCGCGTCAGGCCGGCGGCGGCGGCGAACAGGGCGCCGGCGCATACCGTCATCAGCGTGAAGCCGTCCGCGGGATGGCGGACGGCCAGCCAGTCGATGATGGCGCGCGAGTCGGGGTCGTCCAGGCGGGTGGGTTTGCCCACCACGCCTGAAATGATGACCAGGGCCTCGGGCGGCAGACTGGCCGGCAGGGCCTGGATATGCGCCAGGTGCAGGCCGGGCAGGCCGCTTTCGACCTCCCGGGACGGGCCGCAGAAATGCTGTTCAAAGGCGCCCGGAACCAGCTTGTTGGCCACGCGGAAGGCCTCCGCGGGGCCTGCCACGTCCAGCAGCACCACGCCCCGCGTCAGCACGAAATACACCGGAACCATGCGGCCCCCCGCCAGTGTCAGGCCGCCAGCGCGTCGGCCGCGCGCGCGATGCGGGCAAAACGCCCTTGCAGCACCAGTTCGGTCCGGTCGCGGATCTCGGCCGGCGTGTAGTGCTGGCCGGACGGGCTCTGCATGGCGAAGGTCAGGGTGGCGTCGGTGGGGAACACCACCTTGTAGCCGGCGTCACTGGCATGGCGCGAAGTGGTTTCGCAGCACTGTTCAGTACGGATGCCGCTGACGATGATGCCTTCGATGCCGTGCTTCACCAGCCAGTCCTGCAGGCTGGCGCCGTCCGCGTCCTTGGCATAGAGCGAGGAATGCACGGTCTTGTGGAACACGGCGGTGGGGGCGATGCGCAGTTCCTTGAGCGTCTTGACGTGGCCGGAGGCCATCGAGAAGGGGTTGGCAGGGTCGTTCGATACGCTGGTGTGGAATACCTGCAGCACCGGAATGTCGCGGGCCTGGGCCGCGTCGATCAGGGACTGGATCTGCTCCACGAACGCCGGATACTCGGCTTCATCCCAAAACGGACGTTGCCGGAAAGAGTCTTGTACGTCGATGACGATCAGTGCTTGTTTCATGAACCGCGCTCCTGGAGGGCAAATTGTAGGGGTGTGCAGCTATTTTTACTGCAATCCGGTGCGGCGGCGAGCGCGGCGAAAGACCGCCATCGGCCTAAAACGGACATTGGTTGCCGATGCCCCGTGGAGCCGCTGCCAAACCGCCTGCCCGCCCGGCGGCGGACATACAATCCTGGTCATGATGATTCCCAGCGACAACGACGACATTTTCTGGATGCGGCGCGCCCTGGCGCTGGCGCAGACCGTCATGTACACCACCGCGCCCAACCCCCGGGTTGGCTGCGTGATCGTGCGCGACGGCCGCGTGCTGGGTGAAGGCGCCACGCAGCCGCCGGGCGGTCCGCACGCGGAAGTCTGCGCCTTGCGCGACGTCCAGGCGCGAGGCGAATCGGTGGAAGGCGCCACGCTTTATGTCACCCTGGAACCCTGCAGCCATTTCGGCCGTACGCCGCCCTGCGTGGACGCCGTGCTCGCGGCCAGGCCGGCGCGGGTGGTGGTGGCCCTGGGCGATCCCAATCCGCTGGTCAACGGCCAGGGGCTGGCGCGCCTGCGCGATGCCGGCATCGCGGTGACCACTGGCGTCTGCCGTGGCGAGGCGCTGGCGATCAACGCGGGTTTCATCTCGCGCATGAGCCGCGGCCTGCCGTGGGTGTGGATGAAGATGGCCGCCTCGCTGGACGGACGCAGCGCGCTGCATAACGGCGTCTCGCAATGGATCACCGGGCCCGAGGCCCGCGCCGACGGACACCGCTGGCGCGCCCGCGCCTGCGTGGTGCTGACCGGCATGGGTACCGTGCTGAAAGACGATCCGCAGCTCAATGTCAGAGGCGTGGACACACCCCGCCAGCCGCGCAAGGCCGTGGTGGACGGCCGTTTTGAAATCCCCGAGGACGCACGGTTGTTCGATGACGCCGAGGTCATCATCTTCACGGCTCGTGTAGATGCGGCCAAGGCCGCGCGCCTGCAGGCCAGGAACGCCCGCGTGGTGCTGCTGCCGGGCGAGGCGCCCGGCCGGGTCGACCTGCCGGCGATGATGCGCTGGCTGGCCCAGGAACAGTTCAACGAGGTCCACGTGGAAGCCGGCGCAGGCCTGAGCGGCGCGCTGGTCGCCGCGGGTTGCGTGGATGAGTTGCTGCTGTACCTGGCGCCGGTGCTGCTGGGCGACGCGGCCGGCATGGTCCGCCTGCCCATGCTGGAGCACCTGGACGGCGCCAGGCGCTATGAATTCATCGAGACCGCCCCGGTGGGCGCGGATCTGCGCGTGCGCGCCCGGGTGGCCGACACCTGGAATCAGCTGACGCGGCGCGTGGAGCTCCCTGAGTTGTCTTAGAGGCGGCGCCCTGTACGCGCCGCGGTGTAGCGCCAGGCCAGGATCGCAGCGGCGCCGCCGGCCAGGGCCAGCAACGCGGCCGCCAGCAGCAGGCCGGGATGGTCGCGGCGCAGGCGTTCCCACGATTTTCCAGCCTGCGTGTAATGGAACCAGGCAGCCGCCTGGAAATCGGGCGCGGCGCATTCGCGGCCGAAAGAGCCGCTGAACGGGACCCGTGCGCCGTGTTCTATATAGCGGCGGTAGATCGTGGCGGCCAGTTCCGGGGAATCGTCGATGATGTAGCGGGCGCCCTGGCACAGCACGGCGGCGTAGGCCTGCGAGCGGCGCGGCAGCTCGTCGGACGCGCGCAGCGCATGATTGGCCGCGATCTCGCGGTAGTGGAAGCGGGCGTAGGGCTGCGCTTCGCTGGCGGCATAGCGGCGGCGTTCCTCTTCGGTGACGAACGGACCCGGCAGCGCGGCCGCGGCCCGCAGCGCCGGCGTCTCGGGCGTGCCGGGATCGCCGTCATACGCCTTCCAGCCTGGGACCGCGCTGCGCCCCGCGCCATAGCTCGTGCTGCCGCCATAGACTGCGAAATCCGGCTCCTGCTCGAAACCCATGATTTCCATCCCGTCGCGCCGCGCCAGCCGCGAAGCCTCGTACCAGGCTTGTGCCCGTGCGGTGCGGCCCCAGGCGCTGCCGGCACGACGCAAGGCCGCGCCATACTCCGCGGCGAGCCGGCGGGTTTCCTGCAGCCGCACTTCCCACTTGCCGTCGGTGTTTTCCAGTGTGGCGTAGCGGGCGTCCGAATCGGCCGGGAAGTAGGGCAGCGCCTGCTCGATCGAACCTTCGCGCACCATCCGGCGCGCCAGCAGCAGGCGCAGGCGATCGGAGGCGGTGACGGGGTGTTGTCTTGTCCAGTCGTAGAAATTCTGCGGGTCGCGCGGCGCGGACCCCGCCGGCGTCGATGTGGCGGGCGCGTGCCGGTCTACATAGGCTTTGAGTTCGGCGGTCGTCAGCACGCGCTCGGCGACGTAGGCCGCATCATTCCAGTACGGGGTGGACAGCCAGAAGCCCTCGGCCGGGTTGGCCGGATCGTCCTTCACGGTGGCGTGCAGCAGTTGATCCAGCGCCTCGACGTATTGGCCGCGCGACAGCGTCAACACGCCTTGCTCGCCCAGCAGGCGCGCCGCGCCGACAGCTTCCAGGCTGCCGTCGGCGCGCGGAAACGCGCGTGCCGCCTGCGCATAGGCCCGGGCTGCCGCCAACGTGTCGCCTTGCCGCAGCGCCAGCTTGGCGCGCACCCACCAGGCCAAGGCCGTGTCCAGCCGCGTTGCCAGCGTTTGCGCCAGCTCGTAGCGGCCAATGCGGTAGGCCAGCGCGGCCACGCGGTCGGCATCCGGCACCTGCTTCAGATCCTGGCTTTCCAATGCCGCAACCAGCGATTGCAGCGCCGGATTCGGCGTAACGTCGTGCCCTTGCGCCGCGTCGGCCAACCCCACCTGGCCCGTCGTGTCGTAGGCGGCGTAGGGATCGCTGGCGCTGTCCGGCCTGCCATCCACGATGTCGCCGACCCTGGCCAGCGCGTACGCCACCAACAGGCGCTGCGCGACAGGATCGTCGATCAGGCGGCGCGTGCGCGCCGGATCTTCCAAGGCCCATTCGGCCAGCATGCGCAGCGACGCATTGCCGCTCGCGGAGTCGCGCGCGGCCTGTTCGGCATAGAGGCGCAGCGCATGCTTCAGCGAGGCCGCGGGAATGGCGTCCATGCAAGGCTCGGCGTTGACCAACTCCATATAGCTGCATTGTCCTTGCGGCCCGGCGAGGAACAGGCGCGCCTCCTGGCCGTAACTGGCCACGGCCAAGCCCAGCGGGTCCGGCGCGCCGTCGCGCGCCAGCTGTCGCACGCGGCCATAGGCTTGCGCCGCGGCCTGCCGCTGCGCCTCGGCGTCTTCAGAGGCCGATTCTGCCTCGTCCCCGATTTCCGCCAGCATATAGGCGGCCCAGACGCTGCGCGCCGCCGCTTGCTGCGGCGGCAGTTGGAGGATGGCGCGGTAGCGGGCGCGCGCCTGCTCCAGCAGGCGGTGGGCATCCGGCGCTTCGCGGGCGGCATGCGTGTCAACCGCGGCTGCGGTGTAAAGACGTACCGCTGCCGGCAAATCGGCGCCCAGCGCATAGGCCCGGTCGCCGTCGGCCTGCGCGCGCATGGCGCGGGCGCTGGCCCGCTGCGCCGGCGTGAGCGCGGGATCGCGGTCTTCCGGCAAGGCGTTCTGCTGGTAGCTGCCGTCCGGCAATTCATAGGCTTCGCGGGCCCGCAGCGCATCGCTGGCGTCCACCAGGCGCGCGGTTTCATAGCCGAAAGCGTTGGCCGGCGTCGCGCGCAGCGTGGCCGCGCGGTCGTCGAGCAGTTGGGCGGGAAACTCCGGCCCGCAGGCGATGACGATGCCGCCGCCCATCAGGAGCAGCAGCGCCGCAAGCGATTTACGGTTGTACATGGAAGCTCGTGGGCCCGTTTTCACAGCGTATCCAGCCTATGTTGCGTTGGCCGCCTGCATGCAGCAGGCCATTCTGGGAGCGGCGCAGGAAGGCGCCGCCGGAATCATGTTCGAGGGTGTAGCCATTGATGCCGTCGGCCGCGCGGCAAGCGCCTTCCCAGCGGATCACGAAGGGTAGGGCCGCGTCGGCGTTGCCGCTGTTGGCAAGTATCAGGTCCTGCGCGCCGCTGCCGCCGGCCGCGCGCGCCGTGACGGACAACGCCGGCGCCAGGGGCTGGCGCGTCATCACGGCGCGCCAGGTGGCCAGGCTCCAGGCGCGTTCGTCGCGCGCGGTGGGCAGGCGGAACCAGACGATCCCCGCCAGTCCGCGCGGGCGGGAGCGGTGGATCTCATCGATGAAGGCCGCCATGGCCGCCGGCGTGGCCACCAGTTCGCTAGCGCGGCCGCCTGGCAGCAGGGCGGGGCGCTCGCTTTCGACCGCCGCAATGCTGCCGTCGTCGTTCCAGCTTACGCGGCTGCCATAGGTGGCCAACGCCACGCGCCACGGCCGCCGGGTGCGATCCGCGAAAGCCGCAAGCCAGGCGCTTGCGCGCTTGGCATTGAACAGCCCCTGTTCGGGACTCAGCACCGCGTGGACCTGCAACACGGCTTCATCGGGAATCCGCAGCAGCGCGTCGAGCCCGGACCCGCCAAGCCAGGTCGGCAGCGCGGTTATCGACAAAGGCAGGTCCGGTCCCAGGCCATGCTTCAAGGTCTCCAGAAAAGCCGCGTAGGCAGGCAATTTGGAGGTGGCGCAGTCGTAATCGATTTCGATGCCGGCCAAGACGATGCCCGCGCTTTCCCATGCGGGACGCGCGGCCCTGATCCGCGCAAGCACGTCCGCCGCCGGCAGCGCATCGGCGCGGCCGTCCAGGCGGAAAACCATGACGACAGGACGCCTGGCCGCAGCCAGTGCGGCCAGATCGGGCGCAGCAGTGAACCATCTGCCATCCGGGTTCATTTCCGCCACCAGCACGCGCCATGCCCGCACCACGTCGGCGCTCTCGGCCAGCGCCTGGCTGACGGGCGGCGTCCAGACGCGTTGCCAGACATAGGCGTCACCCGGCAGATCCGTCTGCTTGCCGCAAGCGGCCAGAAGCAGCAGCGAGACGCTGCAAAGCGCTGCGCAACAGCGTTTGGCGAGGGCTTTCATGCGGCTGGCCAGGATTGGAAAGGCATGACGCGGCGACGACGACGGGTGGTGGAAGCATGCGCGCCAGATGCGCGGCGCGTTGCGAATGCGTGATTCTATCGCCGCCGCAAGGGGTATTAGCACTCTGCGCTTGCGGCTGCCAATCGCGCAGGCGTCGGTAATCCGCGGCCGGCAGGCAATCGCGATGCGCTGGCGCCATTGATATGTCATCAAGTTTGCGCACGTCAGCGCAGTTGCAGCGCGTGTCTATTGCATAAATCTGAAAGCGCGTGACATGACTATTTTTGGCGTTGCGCTAAATGAATTGCCACAAAAACGTCAATTGGCTTTAGCATAGGCACATGACTTGGCGCCACGCACTGATGGACTACACCGTGCAATGCCACGCGCCCTCGTCACCACGGATCCTCGTGCGGTGTCATCGGTGCTTTTCACAACCGAACCTGCACGCTGCTGAACGAAGACGCCATGCGCCGTTCAGACCGTCCGCTGCCATCGCACAGCGGGCGCATCGGGTTTATACCCGCATCATAAAAATCCCTGGGACATCGCTCTTCCCTTCAAATCATTGCTGAGCATTTCATGTGCGGACGCATCATGCACGCACGCATACAGCGATATGCTGAAGTCGAACGAGTGAACTTATTCACTTAAGTTGCATTCCCTGACGGAACTTGCATCCGAAGAGTGCAGCCTAATTGGAAAGGGCCTGATCATGCCTTTGGTTGATGTGTGGCGAAAGCAACATACCATCCGGCCGACAGTGCTTATCGCGAGATTGTCTAGTAATGCGCGAGCGCTGAGGCACAATGGGGGCAGGTAGGGACGTATTGGATTTTTCGCGTGTTGTAGGAGGTTTCCGTGCAAAACATCGTCGAAGGCTTCAAGTCGCAGTATGCAAGAGAGCAGGAATCGGAACTCTCTCTCGAGGAGTACCTCAACCTCGCCAAAAGCGATCCCATGGCGTACGCCAGCCCCGCAGAACGCATGCTGGCGGCCATAGGCGAACCCGAAATCGTGGATACGCGCAACGACCCACGTCTTTCCCGTTTGTTTTCCAACCGGACCATCCGACGCTACCCGGCGTTCCAGGAGTTCTACGGCATGGAGGACGTGATCGGACAGATCGTCGCGTTCTTCAAGCATGCCGCGCAGGGACTGGAAGAGCGCAAGCAAATCCTTTATCTGCTGGGCCCGGTGGGCGGCGGCAAGTCGTCCATCGCGGAGCGGCTCAAGTCGCTGATGGAGGCCTATCCCATTTACGCCTTGAAGGGCTCGCCGGTCAACGAATCGCCGCTCGGACTGTTCCATCCGGAACGTTTCGGCGACACGCTTGAAAAGGAATATGGCATTCCCCGCCGCTACCTGAGCGGCATCATGTCACCCTGGGCCGTGAAGCGCCTGAAGGAGTTCGACGGCGACATTTCGAAGTTCCGCGTCGTGCGCCTGAACCCGTCGGTGCTGCGCCAGATCGCCATCGCCAAGACCGAACCCGGCGACGAGAACAACCAGGACATTTCGTCGCTGGTGGGCAAGGTCGACATCCGCATGCTCGATCGCCACTCGCAGGATGATCCGGACGCCTACAGCTACTCCGGCGGGCTGTGCCTGGCCAATCAGGGGCTGCTGGAATTCGTCGAGATGTTCAAGGCCCCGATCAAGATGCTGCACCCCTTGCTGACGGCGACCCAGGAAGGCAACTTCAAGGGCACCGAGGGCTTTTCCGCGATCCCGTTCAACGGCGCCATCCTGGCCCACTCGAACGAATCGGAATGGCAGACCTTCCGCAACAACAAGCACAACGAGGCGTTCCTCGACCGTATCTACATCGTCAAGGTGCCTTACTGCCTGCAGGTCTCGGAAGAGGTCCGCATCTACGAAAAGCTGCTGCACCACAGTTCGCTGTCGACGGCGCCGTGCGCGCCGGGAACGCTGGACATGATGGCGCAGTTCTCGGTCCTGACGCGCCTGAAGGAACCCGAGAATTCCAGCATCTATTCGAAGCTGCGCGTCTACGACGGCGAAAGCCTGAAGGACGTCGATCCCAAGGCCAAGGCCTTGCAGGAATACAAGGACTATGCCGGCACGGACGAAGGCATGACCGGGGTGTCGACGCGTTTTGCGTACAAGATCCTGTCCAGCGTCTTCAACTACGACCAGACCGAAGTCGCCGCCAACCCGGTGCACCTGATGTGCGTGCTCGAGCAGCGGATCGGCCGCGAGGACTATCCCGAGGAAATCCGCCGGCGCTATCTTGAATTCATCAAGGGCTACCTGGCGCCGCGCTACGCGGAATTCATCGGCAAGGAAATCCAGACCGCCTACCTCGAGTCGTACTCGGAATACGGCCAGAACATCTTCGACCGCTACGTGACCTTTGCAGACTGCTGGATCCAGGACGAGGAATTCCGCGACCCGGAAACCGGCGAAAGCTTCGACCGCAGCGCGCTCAACGACGAACTGGAAAAGATCGAGAAGCCGGCTGGCATTGCCAACCCGAAGGATTTCCGCAACGAGATCGTCAACTTCGTGCTGCGGGCGCGGGCCAACAACAACGGCCGCAACCCGACCTGGACCAGCTATGAAAAGCTGCGCGAAGTGATCGAGAAGAAGATGTTCTCGAACACCGAAGACCTGTTGCCGGTGATCTCGTTCAACGCCAAGGCGTCGGCCGAGGACAAATCCAAGCATCAGAGCTTCGTCGATCGCATGGTCGAAAAGGGCTACACGGAAAAGCAGGTCAGGCTGCTGTGCGAGTGGTATCTCCGTGTGAGGAAGTCTTCCTGAGCGAGGTGAATCATGAATTCACTCATCGATCGCCGTCTTAACGGGCGCAATAAGAGCGCCGTCAACCGGGAGCGTTTTCTCCGGCGTTACAAGAACCAGATCCGCAAGGCGGTACACGGGATGATCCGTGACCGCTCCATCCAGGACATGGACCAGGGCGGGGAGATCAACCTGCCCGCCCGCGACATCTCCGAGCCGTCCTTCCACCACGGCCAGGGCGGCGACCGCGAGATCGTGCACCCTGGCAACCGCGAGTTTGCCAAGGGCGACACCTTCGACCGGCCGCAGGGCGGGCAGGGGGAAGGCGGCTCCGAGCCGGGCGAAGGCGAATCGGTCGACCAGTTCACCTTCAGCCTGTCGCGGGCCGAATTCCTGAACCTGTTCTTCGAGGACCTGGAGCTGCCGCACATGGCGCGCACGCAGCTGGGCGAGGTCAGCCAGAAGAAATGGCAACGCGCCGGCTACACGACCACGGGTTCGCCCAGCATGCTGAGCATCAGCCGCACGCTCAAGTCCTCGCTGGCGCGGCGCGTGTCGCTGGGCGTAAAGGCGCGCGCCGATCTCGAGGATGCCGAGGAGCGCCTGGCCAAGGCGCTCGAAGCAGGCGCTCCAGCCGACGAGATCAAGGCGCTGGAGCAGGATGTCGAAGGCTGCCGCGAACGCCTGGCTCGCGTACCGTTCCTGGATGACCTGGACCTGCGCTACCGCAACCGGGTGTCGGTGGCCATCCCCATGGCGCGCGCCGTCATGTTCTGCCTGATGGACGTGTCGGGCTCCATGGACGAAAACAAGAAGGATCTGGCCAAGCGCTTCTTTTCGCTGCTTTACCTGTTCCTGTCGCGCAAGTACGAACACGTGGACCTGGTCTTCATCCGCCACACCGACAACGCCGAGGAAGTCGACGAACATACCTTCTTCTACGATCCCAAGAGCGGCGGCACCATCGTGCTGTCGGCGCTGGAACTGATGCGCGAGATCCTGGAGAAGCGCTATCCGCCGACCGCCTGGAACGTGTATGCGGCGCAGGCCAGCGACGGCGACTCGTTCGGCGCCGACGCGGGCAAGAGCGCGCGCTTCCTGGCCGAGCACCTGCTGCCGGCCACGCGCTACTTTGCCTACATCGAAGTACCCGACTCGCAGGAGGCGCGCAAGAGCAGCCTGTGGGCGGAATATGAACAGAAACTGGAGCCGCATTTCGTCATGCGGCGCATCTGCGAACGCGGCGAGATCTTCCCCGTGTTCCATGACCTGTTCAAAAAGGAAACCGCATGAATGCCATCGTGGGAGCGCTCGTGGAACCGGAGGCCGCCGGCAGCGCCCGGCCCATCTCCCAGGGTTCCGAATGGACCTTCGAACTGATCCAGTCCTATGACGACGCGATCTCCAAGGTCGCCGCCGAATACGGACTGGACACCTACCCGAACCAGATCGAGGTAATCACCTCGGAACAGATGCTGGACGCCTACGCGTCGGCCGGTCTGCCCATCGGCTATCCGCACTGGTCGTACGGCAAGGAATTCATCCGCAACGAGCAGTTCTACCGCCGCGGCATGCAGGGGCTGGCGTACGAGATCGTCATCAACTCCAACCCTTGCATCTCCTATCTCATGGAAGAGAACTCCATGACGATGCAGGCGCTGGTGATCGCCCACGCCTGTTACGGCCACAACTCGTTCTTCAAGGGCAATTACCTGTTCCGCCAATGGACCGACGCCGACGGCGTGCTGGACTATCTTGTCTTCGCGCGCAAGTACGTCATGTCCTGCGAGGACCGCTACGGCATCGATGCGGTCGAAGCCTTGCTCGACTCCTGCCACGCGCTCTCGCACCACGGCGTGGACCGCTACAAGCGCCCGACGCCCATTTCCTACAAGGAAGAGGCCGCGCGCCAGGCCGAACGCCAGGAGCACGCCCGGCTGCAGTACAACGACCTCTGGCGCACCCTGCCGCGCCTGGAGGCCGACAAGGACACGCACGTCGAGGCCTCGGTGTTCCCGCCGGAGCCCGAAGAGAACCTGCTGTATTTCATCGAGAAGTACTCGCCCAAGCTCGCGCCGTGGCAGAAGGAGCTGGTGCGCATCGTCCGCAAGATCGCGCAGTACTTCTATCCGCAGACCCAGACCAAGGTCATGAACGAAGGCTGGGCCACGTTCTGGCACTACACCATCCTGAACCGGCTGCATGAAAAAGGCCTGGTCAACGACGGCTTCATGATGGAGTTCCTGCAAAGCCACACCAACGTGGTCAGCCAGCGCGGCTTCGACGAGCGTGGCTACGGCGGCATCAACCCGTACGCGCTGGGCTTCGCGATGATGTCCGACATCCGCCGCATCTGCGAGGCGCCCACGCCCGAGGACCGGCGCTGGTTCCCCGACATCGCCGGCGGCGACTGGCTGAAGACGCTGGACTTCGCCATGCGCAACTTCAAGGACGAGTCCTTCATCTCGCAGTACCTGTCGCCGCGCCTGATCCGCGAGTTCCGTTTCTTCGCGATCTCCGACCACCAGGCCAACCCCAAGCTGGAAGTCGCCGCCATCCACGACGACGAAGGCTACCGCGACATCCGCCGCCTGCTGGCCGCGCAACACAACCGCGACAACATGGTGCCGGACATCCAGGTGGTGAGGTTCAACCGCGACTCGGATCGATCGCTGGTGCTGCGTCATCTGAAGAGCCGCGGCCGTCCGCTGGCGGGCGAGGACGCCGAACAGGTGATGAAGCACCTAGCCCGGTTGTGGGGCTTCAGGGTGCGGCTGGAGGAAACCGAGCCGGACGGCACCGTCAGCTCCTATCGGGAACAGGACCCGCCCGCGTCGGCCTCCTGACGGCTGAGCGGGGGCAGGGGACGCTTACAGCGTCCCCTTTTCTTTGTGCGCTTGTCGGCGTTATGCGAAATCTGCTAGAATCGCGGATTCGCATTTTCTGCAGCGGCTTGCCCGCAGCGAAAATCGCAGATAGGACAGGTGGCCGAGTGGTTGAAGGCGCACGCCTGGAAAGCGTGTATACGTCAAAAGCGTATCGGGGGTTCGAATCCCCCTCTGTCCGCCAGGATTCGCACAGCAATGCCGTGCACCGAAAAACCCGCAAGCGCCCAAGCCTTGCGGGTTTTTTGTATTTGCGCGGCATAAAAAAACGCCGCCCGGCGTCAACGTGCCGGGCGGCGTTTTTAACCGGAACGCTTACGCGCCCACCGGCTTCCCATCAGTACGCCGCACCACCACCGTCGCGGAACGCGCATCGCCGCCGCCGGCGCGCAGGGTGTTCCACGCCTGGTTCGGGTGCTGGATGTTGATGAAGAACGTGGTCAGGTCCGGCGTGTAGGCGATGCCGGTGATCTCGCAGCCCAGCGGGCCGACCAGGAAGCGCTTGGATTCGCCGGTTTTCTGGTCGATGTAGTACATCGAGTTATTGCCGAAGAAGTCCGTGGTCGAGGCGCTGGTGCCGGCGTCGGTCTGGACCCACAGGCGGCCCTTGGGGTCGACGCGGATGCCGTCGGGACTGGAGAAGGTGTCGCCGTTGACGTTGCCGGTCAGGTTGGCGGCCACGCCGTCGGCCTTGTCGCGGCCGGCCAGCAGCAGCAGGTCCCACTCGAAGGTGGTGGCCAGGGGCGAGTCGCCGCGCTCGTGCCAGCGGATGATGTGGCCGTGCGAGTTGCTGACGCGCGGGTTGGCGGCGCTGGTGCGCTTGCGGCTGCCGTTGTTGGTCAGCGTGCAGTACACGGTCTTGTCCACGCCCACCGTGATCCACTCGGGGCGGTCCATCAGCGTGGCGCCGGCGACGCGGGCGGCGGCCCCGGTGTTGACCAGCACGTCGGCCTGCGTATTGAAGTTGACGAGCTTGCCGGTGATCACGGTGCCGCTGGCGACTTGCGTGAAGTTGCCCGGATCGGTGGCGCCGGCGGTCAGGTTGTTCTTGCCTACCGTCAGTTCGACCCAGTTGCCGCTGCCGTCGTCGTTGAAGCGCGCGGCGTACAGCGTGCCTTCGTCCAGCAGGCCCATGTTGGCGGCGCGGTTGGCCGGGTCATAGGGTTTGCTGGGCACGAACTTGTAGATGCAGCCGGGCGTGGTGTCGTCGCCCATGTAGAAGGCGACGCGGTTGTTCTCGTCCAGCATGAAGGCCGTGTTCTCATGGCTGAAGCGGCCCATCGCGGTGCGCTTGACGGCGGTCGAGTCCGGGTTCTGCGGATCGATCTCCACCACCCAGCCATAGCCCTGGTCGGCCGGCTTGCCGGCGTCGCCGGTCTTGTAGTGGTAGTTGTTGAGCGTTTCTTCGCAGGTCAGGTACGTGCCCCAGGGCGTGTCGCCGCTGGCGCAGTTGTTCAGCGTGCCGACGACGGTGTCGCCGACCACCGACTTGGCCGGGCCGCTGACGTTGTAGACGGTGTTGCCGGTGTAGCGCTTGTTGTAGCGCGAATCGGTCTTGACGGCCCAAGCGCCGTTGGCGCCGCGGGCGATTTCGATGACGGATACGCCGACGTTGGACAGGCGGGTCTTCACGCCCTCGACGCTCTGGTCCAGGGTCTCGTCGTCCAGTGATTCGTGGTTCAACACCAGCAGGCCGCCCTGGTTGGGGTCGACGCCGGGCAGGGCATAGAAGTGCATGCCGTCGTGTTGGCCGCCGGATTGGGTTTCCGTGGCGGGATAGGACTGCGGCACGCCGGCGTAGCCGACCGAGCCGATCATGCACTTGTCGCCGGCGGAATACAGCACTTCGGCCACGTAGCCCGCGGGTACGGTGACGGTGTCGGCGACGATCTTGTCGGCCAGCGGGGTGAACGTGACGGAGTAGTCGGGGCCGGGGGTCGGCTTGGAGCCGCCTTCGCCCGGTTCGTTGCCGGAGGGGGCGTCATCGTTATCGTCATCGTCGCTGCCGCCACAGGCGGTCAGCAGGGTCGATGCGCCGAACACGGACAACATTGACAGGCCGAAGCTGTTCTTCAGCAAAGTGCGGCGCTGGGGATTCGCGGCGACGATCTCGTCGAACATCTGCCCGGGGACGGTGACTTCACCTTGGGCTTCGCGATAGGGGGCGCGCAATTTATCAGTCAAGTGGGACATTCCAACCTCATAGAGTCGCGAACGAGTCGCTCAGTTATCTGTAAGCAAAACGAAAGCGAGGTTAAAGGTCGGTCGTTACAAGGGGGTGACGATAGTGTGAAGTCCTTGCGGTGGGATGAGTAGTCCGCCGCCTGGCCGAGTTGCGGTTCGACGCAAGGCCAAGGCGGCGGTCGAGGATGGCTTAACCGCGCGTGCCGACGATGGGTGTGACGTCCAACACATACATCTGCCGCTCGCCTTCATGCACGGAGTCGATGCAGACCTGGGTGCCATCGCGGCTCCAGCGCGGATGCAGGTCGCAGCGGTTTTCCTTGGACAGATCGGGATCTGCGTAGAAGCTGCCCAGCGAGTGGCGCAGGCCGGTCCGCATGTCGTAGAGGAACAGGATGCGCTCGTGCGTGGTCGAGTCCGGATAGGTGTCGCTGAGCAGCCAGCGCGTGTTCACGGGCGAATAGGTCATGTGGCCGTTCTCGGTCAGCACGCCATCGCCCACGACCTGGACCGCGCCGCCGGGCGCATCGCGGTAGAGGTGGTAGTGGATGCTGCCGTCATGCGGGCCCCACACGATGATGGTCTGGTCGTCGCGCCACAGCGGATGCGAGATCTGGTATTCGGATTTCTCGTAGTCGAAGGTGCCGACCGCGCTGGGATCGAAGTCGTTGGCCAGTTGCGGCAGCGGATGGTCGGAGCATTCCAGCAGGCGCATGTCGCTGCCGTCGGCATTCATGGTGATCAGCCGGTGCAGGAAGCAGGTCTCGTCCTTGACGCGTTCGGTCCAGCGGTGCAGGAACAGGATGCGCGAGGACGACGGATTGATCTCGATGTGGCTGACCCAGTGGATGGCGCGTTCCATCGAGTCGCGCGGATGGAAGTTGCGCAGGTCGGCGTAGCTGACCAGCAGGCGATGCGCACCGCTTTGTAGGTCCATGCTATGGATGCCGTCGTCGGCCGGGGCATTGGATACCGGGCCGGGCGCGTGTTCGCTGTAGCCGATGGTCTCGTGCGTGATGTAGAGGCGGCGGTAATCCACGCAGAGCGCATAGCGGCTGTTGGGCGCGGCCACGTAGATGGGCAGCGGCAGGTGGCGCGTCTGGCCGGTGGCGACGTTGTGGACCGCGGAGCGCAAGCCCGGATAGAAGCCGCTGTCGTCGTCGCGGCGGCAGTTGTAGATCATCTGCGGCTCGGACTCGCCGTCCAGCCATTGCAGCTGGCAGCCCATCTGCCAGTTCCAGGCCGTGGTGCTGCCGACGGCGTGGTAGCGGTCGCCGTCCTGCAGGTCGAAGTAACCCACCTCGGCGCTCAGCTCGGGCGTGAGCCGCGCGTCCTTGAACGGCGTGCGGTTGGCCAGCAGATAGCGGCCGTCGCGATGCCAGACGGTCTTGTTGTAGTAGCCGAAGAAATGATGGTGCGGCGTGGCGCCCAGGCGGCGGCAGGCGATGGGCGTGGCGAGCATGCGGTTCATGGATGGCGGAGCAAGGATGAAATCGGAAAGAAAAAAGGGCGGCGCAGGCGCCGCCCCGGGCGCTCAGCCCGCGGTGATGTGTTCGGTCTCGATGACCTTGTTCCAGCGGGCGCGTTCGCGTTCGACGAAGGCGCGCGCGTCGGCGGGGCTGTTGCCCACCGGGGTCATGCCCAGGCGCTCCAGGCCTTCACGGAATGCCGGGTCGGCGTAGATGCGGCGCAGGTCGGCGCTGATCTTTTCGATCAGCGCATCGGGCACGTCCTTGCTGGCGGCCAGCGTGGTCCAGGACGTCACCGTCAGGCCGGGCAGGCCGGCTTCGGCGGCGGTGGGCACGTCGGGCAGGGCCGGCGAGCGCGTGGCGCCGGTGATGGCCAGCGCCTTCAGCTTCTTGGCCTGGATGTAGCCGATGGTGGTGGGCACGTTCTCGAACAGCAGCTGGATCTGGCCGCCCAGCAGGTCGTTGGTGGCGGCGGAACTGCCGCGGTACGGGATGTGCACGATGGGCGCCTGTGCGGCCATCTTGTAGAGCTCGCCCACCATGTGCACGGACGAACCCACGCCGGCCGAGCCGAAGTGCAGCGTTTCCGGCTTGGCCTTTGCCAGCGCGGTGAGTTCGGCCAGGGTGTTGGCTTCCAGCGCGGGGTTGGCCACCACCACGTGCGGCATTTCGGCCACGATGGTGATCAGCTTCAGATCGCGGGCCGGCTGGTAGTTGAGGTTCTTGTAGACCCCGTAGGTGGCATGCAGGCCGATGGAGCCGAGCAGCAGGGTGTAGCCGTCCGGCCCCGAGTCGGCGACGAACTTGCCGCCGATGTGGCCGCCGGCGCCGGGGCGGTTTTCCACCACCACCGATTGGCCGTAGAGCTTGCCCAGGTGTTCGGCCAGCAGGCGCCCCTGGATGTCGGAGCTGCCGCCCGCGGTGAAGGGCACGATGATGCGCACCGGGCGGTCGGGATAGTTGGCTTGCGCATGCGCGGCCAGCGGCAGGGCGGCTGCCGTCAGGCCCAGGCACAGCGTTTGCAGGAGTTGGCGCCAGGAGCGGCGGAGGTTCATGTGGTTTCCCCTGGAAGGTTGGGTAGCGCGGGGGGCGCATCTGGCGGCGCCCTTGGGAAAACCAGTGTAGGAGTCGGCGGGTATTTGAAAAAATTCTTTTTTCAACATAGGCTATGCAAGTTTGCTATACATTGCCCCGCCATGAGCCGACCCCTGAATTTCCGCCAGATCGAAGCCTTCCACGCGGTCATGCTGGCCGGCACCACTACCGGCGCGGCGCAGATGCTGCGCACCACCCAGCCCTCGGTCAGCCGGCTGCTGGCGCAGGTGCAGCAGGCCAGCGGCCTGAAGCTGTTCGACATGGAGCGCGGACGCTTGCGGCCCACGCGCGAGGCCAAGGACTTGTTCGATACCGTGCAGCGCCATTTCGTGGGGCTGGAGCGCATCGAGGACCGCGTCGCCGCGATGCGGCGCAGCGGCAGCGGCGTGTTGCGGCTGGCCTGCACCCCCGCGCTGGGGCTGGGCGTGCTGCCCGGCGCGATCGAGACCTTTGCGCAGCGCTATCCAGAGGTCCACATCAACATGCAGACCGTGGGCAGCCAGTATCTGCGGGAAGGGCTGCTGCACGGCACCTACGACCTGGTGGTGACGACCGCGCCCATGGACGGCGCGCAGCTGGAAATGCAGGTCTTGCATGAAAGCGAGGCGGTTTGCGTCATGAGGCCGGACCATCCGCTGGCCGCGCAGCCGTCCGTCGACATCATGGACCTGGACGGGCGCCGCCTGCTGGTGCTCAATGCGGATGACGACGTCTATCTGCAACTGCGCGGCGCGATGCAGGAACACCGGGCGCAGCCCGCCTCGGAAATCGAGACCACCTATTCATCCACCATCTGCGCGCTGGCTGCCGCCGGCAGCGGATTGGGCGTGGTCAATCCCTACATTGCCGAGGTGTTCGCAGACCGTTTGGCGATACGGCCGTTCACGCCGCGCCTGCCGGTGCGCGTCAGCATGGCTTACCCCGCACAGACCGCGCCGTCGTCGGTGACCGAAGCTTTCGTGGAGATCCTGGCGCGCGGCTTCCAGGCGCAGCCCGACGCGGCCTGAGCGCTGCGGAGGCCGCGCCCGGCTCGCGTATCATCTTGCTATCGCGCCGGCTCAGCTCTTGCGGTTTTCGTAAGAAGTATCCAGCACGTCATCTTCCGGGGTGATGATGCCGGGTTCGCCGGGTTCCGCAACGGCGCGTCCGCGCCGCGGCATGCCGGCGACCTCCTTGCTGTGGTCCGCCATCGGCAGGATTTCGGTGCCTTTGCGCGGGTCGACGGCGACGGGGTGTTCCGTTTCGGCGGCCTTGGCCGCCTGCGGATCGGGGGCGGTTTTCAACATGATGTCTGCTCCGCTTGCGGGCGTCCCGGGATGGCGACGCGCCTGGTTGCCACTTCCATCTTAGGGCCGCGCGGCCTGCCCGGAGCAGGAATGCCTGTCACGTTTGCAAGGGGCTGTTGCAGGAGCTCGAACCTTATAATTTCCGACGCCTCGCGGCTTGCCGCAAGCCGCCCGGTTTCTCACTTTCCATACGCCTACCTTGACTGAATCCGTCGAACGCTCCGTCCATGCTGAACTCGTTGCCGTGCTGGTCGCCGTCACCAACGGCGAGCCGCGGGTGCTGACGACCGACGATGCGCGCGCCTTGCCGGCTGGCCCCTTCGAACTGTCGCACCGTTCGCTGCAGGCCGGCCTGCGCGCCTGGGTGGAGGAGCAGACCCATCACCCCTTGGGTTACGTGGAGCAGCTCTACACCTTCGCCGACGGCGACCGCTCCGATGAATCGGGTGCGCGCGTGATGTCGGTCAGCTACCTGGGCCTGACGCGCGAGGCTGGCGAGACCGGCGTGGCGCAAGTGGGCTGGCAGGATTGGTACCGCTACTTCCCCTGGGAGGACCGGCGCGCAGGCACGCCCGCGCTGGTGGAAGACATGATCGTGCCGCGCCTGGCCGCCTGGTGCGAAGACAGTAGCGATGCGGCCGTGCGCATACGCCGCCGCCAACGCGCCGCCATCACCTTCGGGCTGGACGGCTCGCCCTGGAACGAGGACATGGTGCTGCAGCGCTACGAGCTGCTGTTCGAAGCGGGGCTGGTGCCCGAAGCGGCGCGGCGCGGAGGCAAGGGCGCCGTGGTGCCCGGCGAACCCATGCGCCACGACCACCGCCGCATCCTGGCCACCGGCATCGCCCGGCTGCGCGCCAAGATCAAGTACCGGCCCGTGGTGTTCGAATTGATGCCCGCGCAGTTCACCTTGCTGCAATTGCAGCTGGCCGTGGAAGCGCTGGCCGGGCGCGGCCTGCACAAGCAGAATTTCCGCCGCCTCATCGAGCAGCAGGCGCTGGTCGAAGAGACCGGCGAAATGGCCACGGGCACGGCCGGCAGGCCGGCCAAGCTGTTCCGTTTTCGCCGTGACGTGCTGCTGGAGCGCGCTATTGCGGGGAGCAAGTTGCCGCTGTCTCGGGCAATGTGACGTTGAGATGCGTCACGCTTGAGAGTCCAAGTCACCCAAGAGTTTTAGCGGCTCTCGCGGGTGTGCCACAGCCGTAGCACGTGGACAACCGCATCCTGGATTTCGTAGCGAATCTCGTACTCTCCAACCAGGATTCTTCTCACCTCTCGTGGTTCGAATTGGAACAGTTGTTCGCCAATACGCGGGTTGGTCTGCAGGATGGTTGGCGCTTTGGCCAACGCCTGCACAGCCCTGGTGGCAGCGGATTTGTTTACTGGGGCCAGGAATTCATACAAGCGCACTAAGTCGGACAGCGCTTTGCTGGTCCATTTGAGCGTCATCAACGTGGCACCGGCAGCGGCTCGTCAGTGCCCAGGCTTTCCGCCCACGCCTGCACAGCCAGATGGTCGACGACGCGGCCCGCGTCTACGTCGGCCAATGCTTCCTGGGTTAGCCGATCGCGTTCCTCTTCCTGGGCGATCCAGGCCGAAAGCGCCTGTTTCATGATCCAGCCGCGCGAGCGTTCAAGCCGTGTGGCCATCTGATCGACCTTGTCGGCAAGCGGAAGCGGCACGTGTGTGGTTAGAACTTTGGTTGCTGCTGTCATGTTGCACCTTTAATAAGAACTTGATCTTGCCTGCTCCTGGCGACGCCGTGATTAGCACGAGGCAGATGTCGGACTCGATGACACGCTAATGATCTCGAAATAATCACAGTGATTAAAATTTAATCGATCACGCAAGCCATTTCAAACTGGACGGAAAATGGCTGACGCTTGACAAGCCTTATGCTCGTCTCTAGCATAAGTGGTGCGCAATCCCCGCGCGCCTTTTTTTAACTGGTAAATACTCAAAATGAGCATTAAAGCCGAAGCGCCTCAGACCACCGCCCGACTGCCCGTTCCCCCTCTGCCGGAAGTCATGCTGGAGCCGCTGGTGCGCGCGGCCTTGCTCGAGGATCTGGGACGCGCCGGGGACCTGACCACCGATGCCATCGTGCCCGCCGACGCCACGGCGCAGACCCGATTGGTCGCGCGTCAGGAAGGCGTGCTGGCCGGGCTGGACCTGGCGCGCCTGGCGTTTCGCGCCATGGACCCCGCCATCAAGTTCGAGGTCGCGCTGCGCGATGGCGCCGAACTGCAGCCGGGAACGGAAATCGCCCGCATCAGCGGCAACGCGCGTGCCATGTTGACGGCCGAGCGCGTGGCGCTGAACTTCCTGTGCCACCTGAGCGGCGTGGCCAGCGCCACCGCGTCCATCGCCCGCGCCATTGAAGGCTACGGCGCCCGCGTCACCTGCACCCGCAAGACCATGCCGGGCCTGCGCGCCGTGCAGAAGTACGCGGTGCGCGTGGGCGGCGGCAGCAATCACCGCCACGGCCTGGACGACGCGGTGCTGATCAAGGACAACCACATCGCGCTGGCGGGCGGGGTCGCGACGGCGGTCGAGCGGGCGCGCGCCGGCATCGGCCACATGGTCAAGATCGAACTGGAAGTGGACACGCTGGAACAGCTGGAAACGGCGCTGTCTCTGGGCGTGGATGTGGTGCTGCTGGACAACATGAGCCTGGACGATCTGCGCCGCGCAGTGGCCATGGCGCGCGGCCGCGCCATTACTGAAGCCTCGGGCCGCATCACGCCCGAAACCGCCGCCGCGGTGGCGGCCACCGGAGTGGACCAGATCGCGGTGGGTTGGATCACCCATAGCGCCAAGGTGCTCGACATCGGTCTGGACGCCTGAGCCTTTCCGCCGGCCGCCGGCCGGCATTGCCCATGTCCCCGCGCGCTTGCCGCGCAGGGACGCTTGCAAGCCCGCATCATGAATCGCCTGCTTAGCTCTGTTCTTGCGTTCCTGGTTTTGCCCCTGGCCGCCTGCGGCAATTCGCCTTCGGGCGAAGCGCCCAAGGACGCCGCGTATCCGTCGCACCCCATCACCATCGTGGTGACGTTTCCGCCGGGCGGCGGCACCGACTTGCTGGCGCGCCGCATTGGCGCGAGCCTGCAGGAGCAGTTTGGCATGGCGGTCGTGGTGGAAAACCGTCCTGGCGCCAGCGGCAACATCGGCGCGCGCGCCGTGGCGGAAGCCCCTGCCGACGGCCATACGCTGCTGATGGTCAACAGTTCCTTCGCGATCAATCCCGGGGTTTACAGCAATCTGGGCTTCGCGCCCAAGCGGGACTTTGCGGCGGTCATCAACGTGGCCTTCGTGCCGTCCGTGTATGTGGTGCCGGCGGTTTCGCCCTGGCGCAGCCTGGACGATGCGCTGGCCGCCGCCACGCCGGACCGGTCGCTGGCGTTCGCGTCCTGCGGCAACGGCACGCCGCAGCACCTGGCCGGCGAGATGCTGGCGCGCGCCACCGGCGCGCCTCTGCAGCACGTGCCTTACAAGGGTTGCGGACCGGCGCTTACCGACGTGACCGCGGGCCAGGTCGGGGTCGGCGTGGTCACCGCGTCCAGCGCCGCGCCTTTGATTGCGGCCGGCAAGTTGCGGGCGCTGGCCGTGACCTCGCCGGCGCGTTCGCCGTTGTTGCCGTCGGTGCCGACGGTGGCCGAGCAGGGCGTGCCCGGCTACGCGCTGGACCAGTGGCACGGCCTGCTGGCGCCGGCAGCCACGCCGCCCGCGGTGGTGGCCAAGCTGAATGCGGCGGTGGCGAAGATCGTCCAGCGCCCCGATGTGCAGGCGGCGTTGCGTGAACAGGGCTTCACGCCGGCCAGCAGCACGCCGCGGGAATTCCAAGCCATGATCGATGCGGATATCGACCGTTATACCGCCTTGACGCAGGCGATCGGCCTACGCGCCGATTGAGCCGGGCGCAGGCCGGCCAGCCTCAGGCCGCGGCGGCCCGGGCGTGCTGCTCGAGCTGTTCCTTCAGGCCCGGCTGCAGCTTGAGCTGGCGCGCCAATTCGTCCAGATAGGCGCGTTCCATATAGCTTTCCTCGTCCACTACCAGCAGGCTGGCCAGGTACATCTCGGCCGCCATTTCCGGCGTCTGCGCGGCTTGCGCGATCACGGACGGATCCAGCGGGCGCGATAGTTCGGCTTCAAGCCAGCGACGGTCTTGCGCGTCCGAAGACAGCTTGGACAGCTCGGTTTCGAGCAGCGCGCGTTCTTCCGGGCCGATGTGGCCGTCGGCCTTGGCCGCGCCGATCATGGCCGTCAGCACCGCCGTGCTGTGCTGCTCGGCCTGGGGCGCGGGCAGGCGGTCCAGCGTCTGCGGGGGAGCGGCAGGCGCGCCGGCCTGGCTGCGTTGCCAGTCGCCATAGGCGCGGTAGGCCAGGGCGCCCAGCGCCGCCATGCCGCCGTACATGGCGACCTTGCCGCCGATCTTGCGGGCCTTCTTGCTGCCCAGCAGCAGTCCCAGGGCGCCCGCGCCCAGCGCGCCGCCGCCCAGGCCTGTCAGGAAGGACGAGCCCTTGCCACCCGTGGCGTTCTGCACCCGGCTGGTGGTGTCCGACAGCAGCCCTTGCCCGGACTGCAGCAGTTGATCGAGGAGTTGTCTGGCGCTCATGCGGCCCCCTTTAAAGTTTGCTCAGGTATTGCGGATAGAGATATCCGACCGGAGTGGGCGGCAGAAGTTCAGCTTACAGTCAGTTGCTTCTGCCTGGGTCGTCCTGGCGCGCCCGCCAGGTGATACAACGTGGTCTGAGGGCGGCCGCGGCGGCCGCCCGTCAGGACCCGTTACCAGGAGACAGGACCCATGAGCATCCGCGTGCGCCAGAATGCGCCCAACACGCTGCAATTCACCGCCACGGCCGAAGGCCACGATCTGCCGCTGGACATGCCCCAGCCTGCCGGCGCCGGCCCCGATCCTCACGACTACTTCGATACCGCATTGGGCGGCTGCAAGGCCATGACTTTGATGGTCTACGCGCAGCGCAAGGGCCTGCCGTTGGAGTCGGTGGGAGTGGAGGTGGTGCGCGACGCCAGCGAGGAGCGCAAGGGGATCTACCGCTTGACGGCCAAGCTGACGCTGAACGGCGAGTTGTCCGACGCGCAGGTAGACGAATTGCTGGCGGTGGCCGAGAAGTGCCCGGTGCACAAGCTGATGACGGCGGTGGACGTGCAGGTGTCGACCGTGGTGGTGCAGCCGGCCTGACCAGGCCGGCTGCGGCGGCTGGGGCCGGCGGCCCCGCCGCGCGCGGACTCAGTCTTCCATGCCCGGGACGATGGTCGAGAAACCGGCGTCCACGTGGGTGATCTCGCCCGTCACGCCGGCGGCCAGGTCCGACAGCATGAAGGCGGCGACGTTGCCCACGTCTTCGATGGTGACGTTGCGGCGCAGGGGAGCCTGGGCTTCCACGAACTTCAGGATGGCCGAGAAGTCCTTGATGCCGCTGGCGGCCAGCGTCTTGATGGGGCCGGCGGAAATGCCGTTGGCGCGGATGCCGCGCGGGCCCAGCGCCGTCGCCAGGTAGCGCACGCTGGCTTCCAGCGAGGCCTTGGCCAGGCCCATGGTGTTGTAGTTCGGAACCACGCGTTCGGCGCCCAGGTAGGTCAGCGTCAGCACCGAGCCGTTGCGGCCTTCCATCAGCGGCAGGGCGGCCTTGGCCATGGCGGCGAAGCTGTAGGCCGAGATGTCGTGCGCGATGCGGAAGCCTTCGCGCGACAGGCCGTCGAGGAAGTTGCCGGCGATGGCTTCGCGCGGGGCGAAGCCGATGGAGTGCACCAGGCCGTCCAGGCCGTCCCAGTGCTGGCCGAGTTCGGCGAAGGCGCCTTCGATCTGGCTGTCTTCGGCCACATCGCAGGGCAGCACGATCTTGCTGCCGAATTCGGCGGCAAATTCGCCTACGCGGTCCTTGAAGCGGTCGCCCACGTAGGTGAACGCCAGTTCGGCGCCTTGTTGGTGACAGGCGCGCGCGATGCCGTAGGCGATGGATCGGTTGGAAAGCACCCCGGTGACCAGGATGCGCTTGCCGGCGAGAAAGCCCATATTTCTATCCTTTGATTTTTTCCCTCTGGAATCCGCCTATTTTAAGGAGTTTGCGCGGTTTCGCGATATGAAAATCCCTGGGACGCGTCCGACTGGCATGAGCCTCAGGACGGTTTTCCGGGCGGCGGGAACAGGCGTACGAAACTGGCGAGCAAGGGATCGCGCTGGTCGGCGCGCCAGACCAGCTCCAGGTCGAACGTCAGGTCTATGCCGCCGACTTCCTTGAAGACGACGCCGGCCGGGCCGTGTTGCCGGAACGAGGCGGGAATGACGGCGCAGCCCAGTCCGGCCGACACCAGGCCGAGGATGGTGGGAAGATCGGTCGCCACGGCGGCCGGGCGTGTCACCGGAATGCCGGCGGCCTTCAGGATGCGGACCAGCGCGTCATAGTGCGAGGGCGATCCGGCTCGCGGGAACAGGATGAATCTCTGGCCCGCCAGGTCCTTGAGCGTGCGGATCTTGCCGACGCTGCGCGCCACCGCCGCGGGCATGGCCAGCAGCATGCGGTCTTCATAGATTTTCATTCCTTCCACTTCGCAGTCGAGCGGAGAGCGCCAGGCGACGACGCCCGCGTCCAGCTCGTGGCGCTTGATCGCGTCGAGCTGCCAGGCCGACAGGCCGGATTCCAGCTGCACGTCGGTGTCGGGCGAGGCGCGCGACAGGGCGGCGATCGCCTGTCCCAGGCCGGGCAGCCAGCTGTAGCCGGGCATGATGCCGATCTTCAGCGAGCCCGCCTTGCCGTGGGCCGCCAGCGCCACCTGCGCCCGCAGGGTTTCAGAACCCGCCAGCATCAGTTTCGCCTGGGCGAGCAGCGCCTCGCCGGCGCGCGTGAGCGCCACGCCGCGCGGCAAGCGCACCAGCAGTTGCGCGCCGAACTCCTCTTCCAGCGCCATCATCTGGCGCGACAGCGCGGGCTGGGCGATATGCAACGCTTTCGCCGCGCCCGCCACGCTGCCGGCTGCGCACACCGCCGCGAAATAGCGCAACTGTCTCAACTCCATGCCATGCCTCCTGGGCATATGTAGCAAACATCAAAAGTATTTGTTGCTGATCGGTCAAATACCTATATTTTCCCGATCGAAACCCATAACGTATACCCAAAAGGTCTATGACGAAACCGACATTCCGCGAGTCGCCTCTATTGCGTGACCGGCGGGTCGCGCATCTGCCGGCGCGCAACCCGCACTGCGCGACGGCGTTCACCGACATCGATCTCGACGCGCCTGGACGCCAGGCGGGCTTCCTGCACATCCCGCAGTCGCCGCACGAAGACGCCTGGGGCACGGTGCGCATACCCATGGCGGTGCTGGCCAATGGCGACGGCCCCACCGTCATTCTGGAAGGCGGCAATCATGGAGACGAGTACGAAGGCCAGATCGTGCTGGGCGAACTCATCCGCGACCTGCCGCTGGAGCGCGTCCGGGGCCGCCTGATCATCATGCCCGCGCTCAACGCGCCGGCGGCTGAAGCCGGCCTGCGCACCTCGCCGCTGGACGGCAAGAACCTGAACCGCACGTTTCCCGGCGACCATGCGGGCAGCATCACGGAACAGATCGCCGCCTACGTCAGCGACGAACTGTTCTCGCGCGGCGACGCGTTTCTCAGCCTGCATTCCGGCGGTTCGTCGCTGGACATCATTCCCAGCGCCCTGGTGCAGCCCTCGCAGGATGCCGCGCAAACCCAGCGCAACATCGATGCCGTGATGGCCTTCGGCGCGCCCTTCAACGTGATGCTGGACACGCTGGGCGACACGCGCACCAGCGTTGCTTCGGCGGTGGCGGCGGGGCTTACCTGCGTCAGCACCGAGATGGCGGGACGCGGCACCGTGACCGACAGCGCGCTCGCGCTGTGCCGCGCCGGCGCGCTGCGCGTGCTGGCGCATTGGGGTGTGCTGGACCAGGCTTGCGCCCAGCCGCTGGCGGCGCAGCCCGCGCCCCTGTGCAAGGTCAGCGGCGCGAAGTCCTATGTCATCGCCTCGGATCGCGGCGTGTTCGAGGCCTATCATCGGCATGGCGAGGCCGTCGAGGCCGGCCAGCCCGCAGGCCGAATCCACCAGACCTTCGATCCGCGGCGTGCGCCGGTTGAACTGGTTTACGGGACCAGCGGCGTCATCTTCGCCAAGCGCCATCCCGGCATCGTCGTGCCCGGCAACGTTTGTTGCGTCGTGGCCAGCGCGGTCTGATTTACTCATTCTTGAAGAACGGAACATGGCAATCCATATCGAAACCCCGGCGCTCGCATCCCGCGCCTTCTCCCTGCGCAGCGGCAAGGACGTGCGCCTGAAGATGGAGGCGCTGCAGCCCAGCGGCTCGTTCAAGGCCCGCGGCATAGGCCATGCGTGCCAGATCTACAAATCCCGCGGCGCCCGGCGCTTCATCTCTTCGTCCGGCGGCAACGCCGGGTACGCGGTGGCCTACGCCGGCCGCATGCTGGCCACGCCGGTGACCGTGGTGGTGCCTGCCACGACCTCGGAACGCGCCAAGAGCCTGATCCGTTCGGAAGGGGCGGAGGTCATCGTGCATGGCGCTTCCTGGATGGAAGCCAACGCCCGCGCGCTGGAACTCATGACCGAGGCGGACGCGTTCCTGCATCCCTTCGATGACTCCTTGCTGTGGGAGGGACACGCAACCATGATCGACGAGCTGGCCCGGCAAGGCGGCCGACCGGATGCGGTCATCTGCTCGGTCGGCGGCGGCGGCCTGCTGTGCGGCGTGGTCGAGGGCCTGCGGCGCAACGGCTGGGCGGACGTGCCGGTGATCGCGGCCGAGACGGCCGGCGCCGACTCCTATGCCCAGGCCCTGGGCGCGGGGGCGCCGGTGCTGTTGCCCGAGATCCGGTCCATTGCGACCTCATTGGGCGCGCGGCAGGTCTGCGACCGCGCGCTGGACCTGGCCAAGGAGCATCCCATCGAGAGCGTGGTGGTGTCGGACGCCGCCGCGGTGGCGGCTTGCGAAGACGTGTTGCTGGAGCACCGCATCCTGGTCGAACCCGCCTGCGGCGCCTCGGTGGCGGCGCTGGACAGCGGTTCGGAGTTTCTGAAGAACGCCCGCTCGGTGGCGGTGATCCTGTGCGGCGGCGTGGGCGTCACGGCGGGCCAACTGGCGCAATGGAGCGCGCAGTTCGCGGGGCAGGCCCGGTAGCGAGCGGCCGGGCATAAAAAAGGCGCGTCCCGCGGGACGCGCCTTTTGCATGCAAGCGCCAATCAGCCGCGGGCGTTGGTACCCGGCACGCGCAGCTGCGAGCCCACCTTCAGGGCGCTGCCCTTGATGTTGTTGAGCGCGCGCAGCGCGTCGACCGAGGTGCCGTACTGCTTGGCCAGCGAGAACAGCGTGTCGCCCTGGCGCACCTTGTGGGTGCGGACATTGGGGCGGGCGCTGGCCACGCGGGCAGCCGGCGCCTGGGCGGCGCGGCCGCGCGGGGCGGCAGCCTTGTTGTCCGACGGCGCCGAGTCCAGTGCGCCCACCGGCGTGGCCAGCGAGGCCAGTTGGACGCCGCCCGTGCCGGGCTCGCCCGGCACCAGCAGGGATTGGCCGGAGGCGGATTTCTGGCGCGAACCGATGTCGTTGGTCTGGCGCAGCGTGGCTTCGCTCACGCCGAAACGCTTGGCGATCGAGGCGTAGGATTCGCCGCGGCGCGAGTGGTAGATCTTCCAGGCGCTGAGATCGCCCTTGTAGTTGGTCAGGTTGGCGTTGAAGATTTCGACACGGTCGGCCGGTAGCAGCAGGGTGGGGCCGTGGTCGCCGCGGATCACGGGGCGGTTGAACGAGGGGTTCAGGGCCTTGAATTCGTCCAGCGGCATTTCCGCCAGCTTGGCGGCGATTTCCAGGTCGATGTCGCTGTTCTTCTGGACCGTCACGAAGTAGGGCGTATTGCCCACCGGGGGCAGGGCCACCGCATAGCGCTGCGGATCGGCGATGATGTTCTTGATGGCCTGCAGCTTGGGCACGTAGTTGCGGGTTTCGTCGGGCATGTTCAGGGACAGGTAGTCCGTGCCCTGGCCGGCCGCTTCGTTCTTGGCCATGGCGCGTTGCACCGAGCCTTCGCCCCAGTTGTACGAGGCCAGCGCCAGGTACCAGTCGCCCTGCATTTCAAACAGCTTTTCCAGGTAGTCCAGCGCCGCGTTGGTCGAGGCGATGGGGTCGCGGCGCTCGTCGCGCCACCAGTCCTGCTTCAGGTTGAAGTGCTGGCCCGTGGCCGGCACGAACTGCCACAGGCCGGATGCCTGGGCGCGGGACAGCGCGGTCGGGTTGTAGGCGCTTTCGACGAAGGGCAGCAGCGCCAGCTCGGTCGGCAGGCCGCGGCGGTTGATCTCGTCGACGATGAAATACAGGTACTTGCCGGCCCGTTCCGCCATGCGCTGCACCGACTCGGGGTGGGACGCGTAGTAGTCGGTCCACTGCTGCGAGAGGTCGGTGTTCAGGTTGGGAATGGCGAAACCGCGGCGGATGCGGTCCCAGGCGTCGGCGGGCGGGTTGGTCAGGTCAACCGTCCGGGACGTGTCGCGGGCGATGTATCGCCCTTGCGAATTGGTGGTGAGGTTCTTGCTATCGGGGGCTTTGGTTCCTGCGCAACCGGCGAGGACTGCCAGCATGAGCGGCAGAAGGATTCGGGATAGATTCATCAGGTTGTCACTTGAAATCGTTCTTCCATTCACGAAGGGAGGCAAAAACCTCTACCGGCGTAGCGTGGCTGCGGCCGGCCCAGCGCTCTGCGGCGTGGACGACCTCAACTTCTTGCGTGCGCAAAAACGGATTGGCCGCGCGTTCCTGCCCGATGGTGGACGGAAGCGTGGGAAGACCTTCTGCTCGTAATTGCTGGGCCTGCTGGTGCCACTGTTGCAGGCTGCGGTTGGCCGGATCGACTGCCAAGGCCCAGCGCAAGTTCGCTAGAGTGTACTCGTGTGCGCAAAAAACCTGTGTATCTGGCGGTAAAACAGCAAATTTCCCTAAAGAATCATGCATTTGCGCCGGAGTGCCTTCGAAAAGACGGCCGCAGCCCGCCGCAAACAGGGTGTCGCCGCAGAACAGAACCGGCTCCAGACCGGCCGCGCGGCCGTAGTAGGCGATGTGGCCGGCGGTGTGTCCGGGAACGTCCAGCACGGCCAGGTCCAGGTCCAGTTCCGGGATCGCCACGCGGTCGCCCTCCGCCAGGCGCACGTCGCAGCGCGGCAGCTGCTCATGCGCGGGGCCGTATACGGTGATGCCCTCGATGCGGGACAATTCCGGTACGCCGCCCACGTGGTCGCCGTGATGGTGCGTGAGTAGAATGGCGCGCAGTCTCAAGCCGTTCTGGGCCAGCCAGTGCAGCACCGGGCCGGCGTCGCCGGGATCCACCACGGCGGCTTCATTGCCGCGGACGATGGCCCAGATGTAGTTGTCATTGAAGGCGGGTAGCGGCAAGACCGCGGCGTTGCGATCGCGGCCGCCTGTGGGGGCGGTCAAGGCTTGCATGGGATTCGAAGGAATAGAACGTGGCAGAAGATACTCCGCCGATTGTAGAACTGGCCGAATGGTTCCAGACGCCGCCGGGACAGTACGTGCTGGCCTGGGAGCGGGCGCAGTTCGACGCGGCTGTCGCGGACGTGTTCGGATATTACGCCTGGCAGGTGGGCCTGGCGGACATGAATCTGCTGCGCGCCAACCGCATGCCCTTCAAGGGCTACGTGGGCGGCGAGACCCCGTCCGCGGAAAGCGCGGCCGCCTGGCAGTCGCGGGTGGTGCTGGCCGAACCCGAGGCCTTGCCGTTCGAGTCCCAGAGCGTGGATCTGCTGATCTTGCCGCATGCCTTCGAGTGCGCGGAGGATCCTCACAACGTGCTGCGCGAGGTCGAGCGCGTGCTGGTGCCCGAAGGGCGGGTGGTGATCTCGGGCTTCAATCCCTGGAGCATGTGGGGCGCGCGCACGCGCATGCCCGGCATGGAACCCTGGCTGCCGCAGCCGCCGTCATCCCAGGTGTCCCTGCCGCGCCTGAAGGACTGGTTCAAGCTGCTGTCGCTCGAGGTCGAGACCAGCCACTTCGGCTGCTACGCGCCGGCCTGCCGCAGCGAAAAGTGGCTGCAGCGCTGGTCCTTCCTGGAGTCGGCGGGCGCCCGCTGGTGGAGCGTGGGCGGCGCGGTCTATCTGGTGTCGGCCGTCAAGCGGGTAGCCGGCATGCGTATCATTGGCCCGGCCTGGAAGAAGGCCAAGCCCAAACGCGCCCGCGCCGCGTCCGTGGTGGTCAACCGCCACGCGGACGACGGCTCCTGATGGGCCCAGCCCCGCGCCGCGGGGCCAATTTTTTTGCAAGGAATACCAAGCAGCACCATGCAGGACGACAAAGCGAACGAGCAGAAAGTGGAAATGTGGACCGACGGCGCCTGCAAGGGCAATCCCGGTCCGGGCGGCTGGGGCGTGCTGATGCGCGCCGGCAGCCACGAAAAGACCCTGCATGGCGGCGAACTCCAGACCACCAACAACCGGATGGAACTGTTGGCGGTCATCCAGGGCCTGCGCGCGCTCAAGCGTCCGTGCACGGTCACCATCCATACGGACTCCCAGTATGTGATGAAGGGCATGACCGAATGGCTCGCCAACTGGAAGCGGCGCGGCTGGATGACGGCCGACAAGAAGCCGGTCAAGAACGCCGAGCTGTGGCAACTGCTGGACGAACAGGTACAGCGCCATACCGTGTCCTGGCGCTGGGTTCGCGGCCATGCCGGCGATCCCGGCAACGAACGGGCCGACCAGCTGGCCAACATGGGCGTGGAATCGGCCCGCCGGGGCTGAGGGCATCGGGATATACCCTCGAATCCGCCCTCTGGGGCGGATTTAGTTCTTTCATCCGGCTTCAGGATTGTTCCAGTATGTAAATCCGGGTGCTAAAGTGCCAACCCTCATTCCAGTTCCTGCGGCGCAGTCCGCGTGGGGGCATGCCAGGCCCGCGCCGCAATACCGCCACATTCGCGCATGAAAAAAGCAGTACTGCTCGCCGCCGTAGCGGCAGGGTTGGCCGCGGGGGCCGCGCTCGGCATTTTTGTGCCGCGCTGGCTCGACCACGGAACCGCCAGTCCGCAACCCGGCGCCGTTCAAGCGCCCCTGGTCACGCGCGCCGTGCCGGTCCGGGTCGAGGTGGCCGCCGCCCAGGAAATACCGTTCGCGCGCGGCATCTCGGCCGTGGGCAGCCTGCGTTCCGACGAGTCCGTGGTGCTGCGGCCGGAGGTCGCGGGCCGCATCCAGTCGATCGACTTCAAGGAAGGCCAGCCGGTCAAGCGCGGCGACGTGCTGATCCGCCTGGACGATTCCGTGCCGCGCGCCGAGCTGGCCCAGGCCCGCGCCAACCTGACGCTGGCGCAAAGCCACTACCGGCGCTCGGTCGAGCTACAGGGCAAGGGCTTCGTCAGCCAGCAGGCGCGCGACGAATCCGCCAGCACGCTCAAGGTGCAGGAAGCCGCCGTGGCGCTGGCGCAGGCGCGGCTGGACAAGATGACGATCTCGGCGCCATTTGGCGGCATTGCGGGCTTGCGCAGCGTGTCGGTGGGCGACTACGTCAACCAGGGCCAGGACCTGGCCCCGCTGGAGGCGATCGATCCGCTCAAGGTCGACTTCCGCGTCCCTGAAATGTATTTGAGCAAGGTGGGCGTGGGCCAGCCGCTGACGCTGCGCATGGACGCGCTGCCCGGCCAGGAGCGCCAGGGCGTGGTCTATGCGGTGAGCCCGCTGGTGGACGCGGGCGGGCGCTCCATCCTGCTGCGCGCCACGGTCGCCAACAAGGATGCGGTGCTGCGCCCGGGCATGTTCGCCCGAGTGCAATTGCAGTTCAGCCAGGACAAGGCGCTGGTCGCGCCGGAAGCCGCGCTGTCGCCCTCGGGCGCGACGCAGTACGTCTACCGGGTCAAGAACGGCGTGGCCGAGCGGCGCGAGGTCACCATCGGCGAGCGCCGCGAGGGCCGCGTCGAAATCCTGACCGGGGTGGCGGCGGGCGACCAACTGGTGGTGTCGGGCTTGCAGCGGGTGACGGACGGTGCCGCGGTGACCGTTCTGGGCAACGGCGCGTGACGCCGGCCTTTTTCCATTTTTGGCGGTAGCGCAATGCGTATCTCGGAAACCTGCATCAAGCGGCCGGTGTTCGCATCGGTCCTGTCGCTGATCATCGTGCTGATCGGCCTGATTTCATATTCGCGCCTGACCGTGCGCGAGTATCCGAAGATCGACGAGCCCATCGTGTCGGTGGACACCACCTACAAGGGCGCTTCGCCCGAGGTGATCGAGTCGCAGGTGACCAAGCCGCTGGAAGACCAGCTGGCCGGCATCGAGGGCGTGGACGTGATGACCTCGCGCAGCCGCTCGGAACGCAGCCTCATCAACATCAAGTTCAACCTGTCCCGCAACCCGGACGCCGCGGCCGCGGAAGTCCGCGACAAGGTTTCGCGCGCGCGGCGCTTCCTGCCCGACGAGATCGACGAGCCCATCATCGGCAAGGTCGAAGCGGACTCCCAACCCATCATCTATATCGCGGTGGAGTCCGGGTCGTATTCCGCGATCCAGACCTCGGACTACATCAACCGCTACATCAAGACCCGCCTGTCGGTGCTGCCGGGCGCGGCCGAGGTGCGCGTCTTCGGCGAACGCCTGCCGTCCATGCGCATCTACGTGGACCGCGACAAGCTCGCCGCCTACGGCCTGACCGTGCAGGACGTGGAGGCCGCGCTGCGCAGCCAGAACGTCGAGATTCCGGCAGGCCGCATCGAATCGCGAGCCCGCGAGTTCTCGGTGGTGTCCTCTACCGACCTGCAGACGCCCGCGCAGTTCGAGAACGTGATCGTCGCCAACGTCAAAGGCTATCCGGTTCGCATGCGCGACGTGGCCAACGTGGAGATCGCGGCCGCCAGCGACCGCGTGCTGTCGCGCTTCAACGGCAAGCCCGCCATCAACATCGGCGTGACGCGCCAGTCCACCGCCAACCCGCTGGAACTGTCCAAGGCGGCGCGCGAGGAAGTTGCGCGCCTGAACGAGAACCTGCCGGCCGGCATGAAGCTGAACATCGCGTACGACTCGTCGGTGTTCATCGAACGCTCCATCGATTCCGTGTTCCACACCATCGGCGAAGCCATCGTGCTGGTGGTGCTGGTGATCTTCTTCTTCCTGCGCAACCTGCGCGCCAGCATCATCCCCATCGTCACCATTCCGGTGTCGCTGGTGGGCGCCTGCGCGCTGATGTACCTGTTCGGCTTTTCCATCAACACGCTGACGCTGCTGGCCATGGTGCTGGCCATCGGCCTGGTGGTGGACGACGCGATCGTGGTGCTGGAGAACATCTTCCGCCACATCGAAGAGGGCATGCCGCGCAAGGAGGCCGCGCTGCGCGGTTCGCGCGAGATCGGCTTCGCGGTGGTCGCCATGACCATGACGCTGGTCACCGTGTACGCGCCGCTGGCCTTCGCCACGGGCCGCACCGGGCGGCTGTTCATCGAGTTCGCGCTGGCGCTGGCCGGCGCCGTGCTGGTGTCCGGTTTCGTGGCGCTGACGCTTACGCCCATGATGTGCTCGGTGCTGCTGCGCCACCAGAGCAGCCACAGCCGCTGGTACAACCTGATCGAAGGCTGGCTCAACGGCATGAGCAACGGCTACCGGCGCGCGCTGGCGCTGGCCTTGCGCCACCGCTGGGTGGTGGTGGCCATCGGCCTGGCGGTCGCGGCCGCGAGCGGCGTGCTGTTCAAGGTGGTCAAGAGCGAGCTGGCGCCCATCGAGGATCGCGGCGTGGTGTTCGGCATCGTCAGCTCGCCTGAAGGGGCGACGCTGAACTACACGCTGGAAAGCATGCTGGGCATCGAAAAGTTCTACTCCGACATTCCGGAGGCCAGCGGCAGCCAGGTGACCGTGGGCTTTCCTACCGTGACCGACGGCACCGCCATCCTGCGCCTGAAACCCTGGGAAGAGCGCAGCCGCAAGCAGCAGGCCATCACGCAGCAGCTGCAGCCGCAATTCGCCTCGCTGCCCGGGGTGCGCGCATTCCCGACCAACCCGCCGTCGCTGGGCCAGTCGGCGCGTTCCAAGCCGGTGGAATTCATCATCATGAGCCAGGCGTCCTACGCCGAGCTGTCGCGCCTGACCGAAGTGTTCCTGACCGAGTTGCGCAAGTATCCCGGCCTGATCAACCTGGACACCGACCTGCGCCTGAATACGCCCGAGCTGCGGGTGCGCGTGGACCGCGACAAGATGGCCGACGTGGGCGCCAATGTGGACACCGTGGGCCGCACCCTGGAATCCATGCTGGGCGGCCGCCAGGTCACGCGCTACAAGGACGAAGGCGAACAGTACGACGTGATCGTGCAGGTGACGCCGCGCGACCGCGCCAACCCCACCGATATCTCGGGCATCTACGTGCGGGCGCGCGACGGCAGCATGGTGCAGCTGGACAACCTGCTGGGCGTGCATGAGGGCGTGTCGCCGCAATCGCTGAACCACTTCAACCGCCTGCGCGCCGTGAAGATCGACGGCGCGGTGGCGCCCGGCTACGCGCTGGGCGAAGTTCTGACGCATATGCATCAGGTGGCGCGCGAGGTGCTGCCCAACACCATCGTCACCGACCTGGACGGCCAGTCGCGCGAGTTCCGCGATTCCTCCGGCAGCATCTACCTGGTCTTCGCCATGGCGCTGGCCTTCATCTACCTGGTGCTGGCCGCGCAGTTCGAAAGCTGGCGCAATCCCTTCATCATCATGCTGTCGGTACCGCTGTCCATGACCGGCGCGCTGCTGGCGCTGTGGCTGACCGGCGGCACCTTGTCCATCTACAGCCAGATCGGCCTGATCACGCTGGTGGGGCTGATCACCAAGCACGGCATTTTGATCGTCGAATTCACCAACCAGCTGCGCGACGAAGGCAAGGAATTGTTCGAGGCGGTGGTCGAAGCCAGCGTGCTGCGCCTGCGCCCCATCCTGATGACGACCGGCGCCATGGTGCTGGGCACCGTGCCGCTGGCCTTGTCCACGGGCGCGGGGGCGGAATCGCGCCAGCAGATCGGCTGGGTTCTGGTGGGCGGGCTGATGCTGGGTACACTACTGACCTTGTTCGTCGTGCCGGTGGCCTACACCTTGATCGCCACCGCACGCAAGAAACCCGGCCAGGCCGGCAGCGCAGCGCATCATCCGGACCCCGCTCCGGCGCCGCACGCGCAGCCCGCCGCGCCTGCCCAAGCGTCGGAATAAGTTATGCGCCAGATCATCTTTGACACTGAAACCACCGGACTGGACCCTGCCCAGGGCCATCGCATCGTCGAGATCGGCTGCGTGGAGATGGTCAACCGGATGACCACCGGCAACAACCTGCACATCTACCTGAACCCGGACCGCGACAGCGACCCCGAGGCGCTGGCGGTGCACGGCCTGACTACCGAGTTCCTGTCCGACAAGCCGCGCTTCGCCGATGTCGCGGACGAATTCGTCAAGTTCATCCAGGGCGCAGAGCTGATCGCGCACAACGCGGCGTTCGACGTCAAGTTCTTCAACGCCGAACTCGCCAAGACCGGGCGCGGCCCGGTCACCGAGTACTGCGAAACGGTCACGGACTCGCTGCTGCATGCGCGCTCGCTGTTCCCAGGCAAGCGCAATTCGCTGGACGCGCTGTGCGACCGCTTCGGCATTTCCAACGCCCACCGCACCCTGCACGGCGCATTGCTGGACTCGCAGCTCTTGGCGGAAGTCTGGCTGGCCATGACCCGCGGCCAGGACGCGCTGCTGATCGACGTGGACGACGGCGCCAGCGGCGGCGGCAATGGTATCGAACTGGCCCGCTTCGACGCTTCGGGCCTGCCCGTGATCAAGGCCAGCGAGGCGGAACTGGCCGAGCACGAAAACTATCTCGCGGCCTTGGACAAGTCCGTGGGAGGGGAGTGCACCTGGCGCAAGATCGACGCGCCAGTGGCGGCCGCATAAAGTTTTTTCGAGGCGACTTGCACGCGTTCAAAAAAACGTGCTAATATTTCGCCTCTTTCGGGGTGGTTAGCTCAGTGGTAGAGCACTGCCTTCACACGGCAGGGGTCACTGGTTCGAACCCAGTACTACCCACCAAAGACCCTTGGAAGATGACGTAAGCCTCAGGCTTATCGTTGTCGGCGTACCAAGGTTAAAAAAGACGCAAAGCAAAGAAAGCCAACCGCGAGGTTGGCTTTTTTGTTTTGCGCTCAGGACGCATTGGGTACGCCTTTAAATCCGGGCGCTTTGCATATGGCATGCAAGCCATTGCGCTGAACCGTCCCTTTCATTACCCTTCTCTTGATTTGTCGCAAGCGGACTCACGTCGATTGAGCCGCGTCGCATGCGAGCCTGACTATCATTGATAACAAAGGCTTTGGCCCGTGGGGCCAGGCATAGGCGAACAGGAGAAGGTCATGTCCGAGCACACCAATACCATGTTGATCATCATCGTCGCCGGCGTGGCGCTCATGTTGGTCGGCTTCGGGCTGCGCGACCGCAATATCGGCATGGGACTGATGGGCATAGGCCTGATCACGGCCCTGGGCACGATCATCTACAAGGCCTACATCACCTTCTATTGACCGCTTGCCGAGCCCGGCTGCGTCTTGCGCGCCGCGCGCGCCAGCAGGGTGTCCAGCTGGTTGGCGAAGGCCTTGCGGTCGGCCTGGCTGAATGCCGCCGGGCCGCCGGTATCCACGCCGCTGGCCCGCAGCTCTTCCATCATGTCCCGCAACGCCAGCCGCTCCCGGATCGTTTCCGGCGTATAGCGTTCGCCCCGCGGGTTCAGGGCCATCGCGCCTTTTTCCAGGACTTGCGCGGCCAGCGGGATGTCGCCGGTGATCACCAGGTCGCCCTCGCACGCGCGTTCGGCGATGTGGGCGTCGGCGACGTCGAAGCCGCGCGGCACCTGCACCGCGCGGATCAGCGGGGAGGGCGGGGTGTAGAGCATCTGGTTGGCCACCAGCGTCAGCGGCAGTTGCCAGCGCTGGGCGGCGCGGAACAGGATGTCCTTGATGACCGCGGGGCAGGCGTCCGCATCGACCCAGATATGCATGCGCTTACTTGTCCAGCGCGTTTTGCAGCACTTCGGCCACGATGTCGTTGGTCGACACGCCGCGTTCGGCCGCCAGGGCGCGCAGCTTGTCGGCGTGGGCCTGCGACAGCTTCAGGGGGAACGGCACCAGGCCGGCGGCCTGGTCCAGCTTGCGCTGTTCGCGGCGGTCGGGCACTTGCGAGGCGGTGCCGAAGCGGTCCGGGGTGGAGGCTTGCTTGAGCTGGCCGGCCAGCTTTAGGGCCTGGTTTTTCTGCAGATCGAATTTATTCATGGGGATTCCTGGTAGGGAGCGCAATCATAAGCGCAACCGGCTTCATTGCGGCTTGGCCTGTTCAAGCTTGGCCAGCCCTTCCTGGGCGCCGTCGTGCAGCGGCACGGTCAGTCCGCGGCGGGCGGTCGCCAGCCCTACCTGGGCGCCCTGGGCGGATCCGGCGGCCAGCAGGTCCTGCCCGGTCACGTAGACCGCGCGCACGATCACCAGGGCCTCGTCTCGGGTCAGGTCCGCGGTGGTGAGCAGCAGCGCGGCCATGCCCACCGTGGGGATCGGCTCCGTCTGATTGGGGTAGGTGCCGGCGGCGATGTCCAGCGGCATCAGCGCGTTGTCCTCGGCCCCGGTCAGCGCCTTGATGGCGGCGGGGTCCAGCGGCAGCAGCTTCAGTCGCGCCTGGGTCAGCGCATCGCGCAAGGGCGTGGCGGGCACGCCGATGACCTGGGCGGCGGCGTCGACCTTGCCGGAGTTCAGCGCCGGCAGGGACTCGGTGAAGGGCGTGTCGGCCACGGTGTAGTCGCGGCCGGCTTGCAGGCCATGGGCGGCGAGCACGGTTTCCAGCGTGGCGCGCACCGCCGAGCCTTCCGGCCCCAGGGCGATGGTCTTGCCCTTGAGATCGCGTACGCCGCGCAGGGCGGCGTCGTCGCGGACCACGATATGGACCAGTTCCGGATACAGGCTGCCCAGGGCGCGCAGGCCGGTGAAGGGACCCTGGCCCGCGAATGGGCCCTTGCCGTCATAGGCGAGCCGCGCCGTGTCGGCCTGGGCCAGTCCCACCACCGCGTCGCCGCTGCGCAGCAGCGCGATGTTCTCGGCGCCGCCGCCCGTGATCAGCGGCGAGACCCGGATCTGCTGCTTGCGCGCGACGTCGCTCAGGGCGCGCGCAAACGCTACATACTCGCCGCGGTCCGGGCCGCCGGCCAGCGGGTAGCCCTGTTGCATGCGGGCCAGCCGGCCGTTGATGCGCGCCACGGAGCGTTCCAGTTCCTGTTGCACTACGTGCTGCGCGGTGCTGGAGGCGCTGTAGGAAACCGAATGGGTGATCTGGTCCAGCGTGTCCAGCAGTTGGCGCGTGACGGGCGGCGGCGCGCCGGTGTCCAGGTTGGGCGCCTCGGCCGCCTTGAAGCCGGCCGGGGTGACCAGCTTCCAGGCGTCGCCTTCCTTGCGGTAGATGGCGCTGGCGTGCGCGACGATGCGGTCGCCCGCCTGGTTGCCGCCGGATTTCACGCCGCTGATGCTGCGCGGGCCGGCGCCCAGCAGCGTGACCAGCGCGGCGGCGCCGGGCTGGTCCCAGGCGCCCAGGGTGATGTTGCGCGCCAGGTCCAGTTCGACGTCGTAATAGACCACGCGGCGGGTTTCGCCCGCCGGGGCGCTGCTGTCCGAGGCCGATCCCATGCGCTTGATCCCGGCGATACGGAACAGGTCCGCGCCGTAGGCGGTGGCCAGGCTGCGTTCCACGTCGGCGCGCAGGGCGTCGGTATCGGGCGCGCGGCCGCAGGCCGCCAGCAGCAGGCAGAAGCTCAGAATGACAAGGCGTTTGAACATGGTCACATGCCTCCCACGAACGGCAAGGAGATCAGCGAGGTAAGCACGATCACGTTCAGGATGTCGACCAGGAAGGCGCCGGTGACCGGCACGACGATGAACGCTTCCGGCGCCGGGCCATGGCGCCGCGTCAGCGCCTGCATATTGGCAATGGCGGTGGCGGTCGCGCCCAGCGCGAAGCCGCAGAACGCGGCCGACATGATGGCTGCTTCGTAGTCGCGCTTGAGCATGCGGAACACGACCCAGGCGGCATACAGCGCGCATACCAGGGTCTGCACCGCCAGCATCAGGGCCAGCGGGCCGGCCAGGCGCGCCACGCTGGACAGGTCCAGCGTCATCATCGTCATGCCCAGGAACAGCGACAGGGAGATGGTGCCGATGATTTCGGTGGCGCGGTCGTCCAGCTTCAGGCCCAGCTTTTCGCCGCCGTTGCGGATCAGTACGCCCGTGGCCAGGCACCACAGGAAGTTGGGCAGGCTGACCGGGGCGTCCTCAACCAAGGCCGCCAGGTAGCCACCGACCACCAGGCAGACCAGGGCGGCGGTCAGGGACACGATGTAGGAGCCGGCGGAGGACGCGGGCGCGTTTTCCATCAGGTCCGCAGGCTCGTGGCCGTCGCCGGGCGCGTGGTCGAGGCTGCCGGCCAGCTTGTGGCGCCGCATCAGCCATTCGGCCACCGGCCCGCCCACCACGCCGCCCAGCACCAGCCCCAGGGTGGCGGCGGTCATCGCCAGCGCCATCACGTCCTGGATGTTGTTGAAGTCGGCGAAGCGCGTGGCGTAGGCCGCGCCCGTGCCGTGACCGCCCACCAGCGTGATGGTGCCGCCCAAGAGGCCCATCAGCGGATGCATGTCCAGGAGCCAGGCCATGCCCAGCCCGACGGCGTTCTGCAGCACCAGGAACGGAATCAGGGCCAGCAGGAAGGCAATCAGCCTGGGGCCGCCCTTGGCCAGCAGCTTGAGGTTGGCGGTCAGGCCGATGCTGCCGAAGAACAGCAGCAGCAAGGTCGGCTTGATGCTGGTTTCCAGCGAGACGGAGACGCCGCCCCAGGTCGCCAGCAGGTAGGCCAGTACGGCGAACAGGAGGCCGCCGACGATGGGGTCCGGAATGCTGTAGCGGGCGAGGACGCCGATCTTGGTGGTGAGCACGCGTCCGATGACCAGGACGAGGCAGCATGCCAGCAGTGATTGAACGGGCGTAAGCGAGATCATAGGTGCCTTTGCGCCCTGTCAGGGCACGGTGAACTTTCTGGCTGTTTGAACCCTGCCGCCTCACACGGACTGAGGCTTATGTTACGTCCGCCGCGCGGGCGATGTACATGGGGCAGGGAGGCGGCGCGCGGCGCGGGGCCGGGCGGGCGGAAAGCCGCGGCGGAGGTAGCCGCGGCCGGGGCGGCTAGAGTGGAAATGCGCGCGACATGTATTGCGCGCGCGGCCCGTAGCCAGCCAGTTTTTCGGTCAGGTCGGCGCTGTCTGCGCTGACCGGCAGGTAGCCGTGGCGCTGCCAATAACCCACGGCGGATTCCAGGGACACCAGGCTGGCGCGGCGCAAGCCGCCTTCATGCGCGCTGTCGGCGGCGGCGCGCAGCAGCGCCTGGCCCACGCCCAACCCCTGCGCCGAGGGCGCCACGGCGCAGTCGTGCAGGAACCAGTGGTCGGCCGCGGCCGGCAGCGCCGCGAGCGCCACATCCAGGGCGGGCGGCAGTCCCGCGTCCCAGGGATAGGAAATCAGGTAGCCCAGCAGCGCATCCGGGCTGGCCCCAGCCTGCGCTACCCAGCAGTGCGAGGGGGCGAGCGCCAGGCGGTTCTGGAAGAAACCCGCGCTTTCCAGCAGGAAACCGGGGTAGGCCAGGGTCTGGAGGGCCAGGATGGCGTCCACGTCGCTGGCCTGCATGAGCCGGACTTGATATTGCATGACAACCTGCGAAAACAAAAAACTCGGGCGCATTTTACCGATGCGCAGGCGCAGTCCGGCTTTACAGGGCTTCACAAATTGGGGACACAGGTTTACGCCACTTTATTGTTTTCCGGGGGACGCTCCCTAGAATTCATCTGGATTTCTCGGGCGCTGCAGGCAATTGCGCATTTCATGAAAATTCGACAGATCCCTACGCATACTGCTCGGCATAGTCCTGCATTCCGAGTCTAGAGCCATGCACATTCAGTTCCGGTCCGAATCCGCTGTCCCGCAAGTGCTGACCAAATCGTATCCGCTGGAAACGGTTTGGCCGGCGGCCGAGGCTCGCGTGCCGTACGACACTTGCGTGACCTGCGTCATTCCGTGCCTGAACGAATGCGAGAACCTGCAGGTGCTGCTGCCTCTGCTGCGCAACCGCCTGGAGGCGCTGTGCACCAGCTGGGAAATCATCGTGGCCGATGACGGCAGCACGGACGGCACGGAAGCGCTGATGGCCGAATGGACCGAACACGATGGTTTTCGCTACGTGCAGCTGTCGCGCAACTTCGGCAAGGAAGCCGCGATCAGCGCCGGCCTGGAAGCCGCCACGGGCAATGCGGTGATCTGCCTGGATGCGGATCTGCAGCATCCTCCCGCCTTGATCGAGCAAATGCTGGCGCGCTGGGCCGCCGGGGCCGAAATGGTCTACGCCGTGCGCGAGACCCGCGCCGACGAATCCTGGGCCAAGCGCGCTGGCGCGCGCTGGTTCTACAAGTTGTTGAGCGGCGCGCGCGGCGTGGACGTGCCGGCGCACGCGGGCGATTTTCGCTTGATGGACCGCAGCGTGGTGGACGCGCTGATCGCGCTGCCCGAACGCACCCGATTCATGAAAGGCCTGTACGCCTGGGTCGGCTTCAAGGGCGAAGCGCTGGCCTATACCCCCGAGGAGCGCATGCACGGCGACAGCCGTTTCAGCAGCATGCGCCTGGTCCGGCTGGCGCTGGACGGCCTGACCGCTTTCACGACCTGGCCGCTGCGCCTGGTCAGCCTGGTCGGCGTGGCCTTTGCCATGCTGGCGCTGGCCTATGCCGCCTATCTGGTCGGCGAGTACCTGTTCTTCGGCAACGAGGTTTCCGGTTGGACGACCATCGTCACGGCGGTGCTGTTCTTTGCCGGCGTGAATCTGATTTCCCTGGGCGTGGTGGGCGAATACGTGTCGCGGATCTTCGATGAGGTGAAGGGCCGGCCGCTGTTCGTCGTGCGCCGGCGCCAGGGCAGGGCTTCCCGGCCGGGCCAAGGCTTGGACTGACATGTTCGCCACGACGTTCTGGCGGCGCTCCGATTGGACCCCGCCAGCGGGACGCTTCCTGATCGCGATAGGCGCGTGGCTTGCTTTCCTGGCCTGGATCAGGCCCCTGACCCTGCCCGATGAAGGGCGCTATGCCGGTGTGGCCTGGGACATGCTGCGCAGCGGTTCGCATGCGGTGCCCCTGTTGGACGGCATGCCGTATTTCCACAAGCCGCCGCTTTACTACTGGCTGACTGAGCTGTCCTTTTCGGTGTTCGGCGTGCATCCCTGGGCGGCGCGGGTGCCCTCTTGGCTGGCAGCGTGGGCCGCGGCGGCTGCGATGTACGCCTTTGTGCGCCGCTACCGCGATCCCGCGACCGCCATGACGACCGTGCTGATCCTCGCCACCATGCCGTTTTTCTATGGTGGCGCGCAGTTCGCGAATCTGGACATGCTGGTGGCCGGCATGATCACGCTGTGCGTGCTGGCGGCAACGGATACGGTGCTGCGCGAGGAGCGCGGAGAAGCCTGGCACGCGATGGCCGTGGCGGCTGGCGCGCTGGCCGCGCTTGCCGTGCTGGCCAAGGGGCTGATCGGCCTGGTGCTGCCGGGCGCCATCCTGCTGATCTGGCTGGTGTGGGAACGCCGGTGGCGCGGCCTGGCTGCGCTGTTCTGGCCGCCCGCGCTGCTGGTGTTCATCGCCGTGGCGGCGCCGTGGTTCGTGCTGATGCAGTGGCGCTATCCAGGTTTCTACGACTACTTCTTTGTCTATCAGCACTTCCAGCGCTTTGCCGCTACTGGCTTCAACAATGCGCAGCCGTTCTGGTTCTATCTGCCGGTGGTGGTGGGGCTGAGCTTGCCCTGGTCGCTTTGGGGCGGCGGCATCCTGCGCAAGACGTTCTGGGAAGCCGGTCCTTCGCGCAGCTTGCGGCGCCTGGCGGTGCTGTGGTTTGCCGTCGTGCTGGCGTTCTTTTCGCTGCCGAATTCCAAGCTTGTAGGCTATGTCCTGCCGGCGCTGGCGCCGCTGGCTTTCCTTCTGGCCGAAGTGATCCAGGGAGCCAGGCGCGCCGACGCCGATTCGGCCACCCGCCTGCTGCGCCTGAGCGCCGCGGTGGCGGTGGGGATCTGCGTCATCGCGGTGGGCATCGCCGCCAACAATGCGCGCGGCAGCGCGGGCCCGCTGGCCAAGGTGGTGCGGGAGCAGGCGCGGCCGGACGATACCTTCGTGTCGTTGCACACCTATCCGTTCGACCTGGCGCTGTACGCCCGGGCGCCGCGGCCCGCCTGGGTGGTGGACGACTGGCTCAATCCGGAGGTGCCCGTGCGGGACAACTGGCGCAAGGAGCTGTATGACGCCGCCCAGTTCGACCCCGAAACCGGCGGACAGGTGCTGCTCAGCCCCGCGGAGTTCAACGCGCGCCTGTGTCAGGCAGCCGAAGGCAGCCGCTACTGGGTATGGGGTACCGCGGCGGACAACCAGGTTTATGCGCCGTTGCAGGGGCTGGCGCCGGTGGTCAGCAGCGTGAAGTATGTAATGTGGCGCGTCGACGTGGACGCGGCCCTCAGGCAGCGGGTTTGTGGCGGAACGCCCAAAGCCGGCTAGCGATGAAGGTCGCCACGGCGAGCCCGAGCAGGATCAAGGCAAGCAGGATGTCGTAACGGATGGTAGTGCTATGCAGTAGCCAGGCGTATGCGGCTTCGTTGATGATGAAGCCGGCTGCTGACACAAGGAAGAAACGCCGCGCTGCTACCGTCCACGGAGTTTTGGAATGTCGGAACGTAAGCCGGTAGTGGCCAGTGAAGGAAACCGCGAATGCAACCAGCCAGCCGATCAGGTTGGCGGCCAGGGGCGGCATGCGGAAGAGTTCGACGCAACCCACGGCGACAGCCCAGTGGGTGGCCGCGGCGGCGCATCCGACGGCAATGAAGGTGCTTACTTGTTGCAGCAGGGCGCGCATGAAGGGCGTGGCGGAAATGAAGTCAAAGGTATAGCAATGAGCAAACGTATCGTGGTCTGCGGTGATGATTTTGGCATGAATGCCGATATCGATGAAGGCATGATTGCGCTGGCCGGCATGGGCCGGCTGAGCGCGGTCAGCTGCCTCACGCTGGGTCCGTCGTTCGCGTCGAACGCCGGGCGCCTGGCCCCGATGAACGTGGATATCGGCCTGCACGTGAACTTCACGGAAGCGCTTACGCCTGGCGCCGAGCCCATGCCCACGCTGAGCCGGCTGATCCTGAGCGCCTATGCGGGCGGACTCGACGCCGCCTGGATCGATGCGCAGCTGGCGTGCCAGTTCGATGCTTTCGAGGCCGCGTTCGGCCGCGCGCCGGACTATGTCGACGGGCACCAGCACGTGCATCAGCTGCCGGGCATCCGCGAACGGCTGCTGCTGTTGCTCAAGCAACGCTATGGCGATCACATGCCTTGGCTGCGCCAGACGGCGCCGGGCATGCAGGTTGGCATTCCCCTGAAAGAAGCCCTCAAGGCGCGCGTCATTGGCGCGCTCGGTTCGAGCGCGCTGGCGCGCGAGGCGCAAAAGGATGGCATGCGCACCAACCGCCGGCTGCTGGGCGTCTATGGCTTCGAAGGCGGCAAGCGGCGCTACGCGGACCTGCTGCAGAACTGGCTGTTCAACGCGCGCGACTGCGACCTGGTCATGTGCCATCCGGCCATGGGCAGCCAGGATGACTGCGCCATGTCGCGCCAGCGCCGCGCGGAGTTCGACGTGCTGGCCAGCCCCAAGCTGGGCGACTGGCTCAACGCCAACGGCGTGCACATCTCGCGCTTGCCGGCCACGGCGCGCTGATCGGCTGCAAGGCCGTTGCGGCGCGGGCTGGCTCTAGCCGCCCGTCAGGCTCTGCAGCAGCCAGGCGCCTGCCGGCCCCAGCGCGCGGCGCCGCGACCAGACCGCGTCGACGCGGATGTGGCGCGGCCAGCCTGGCGCCTTCAGCTCCACCAGCTGATCCTGGCCGAAACGCTGGAACATCCAGCGCGGCAGTTCGGTCCAGCCAAACCCCAGGGTCGCCATGTCCATCAGCATCAGATAGCCGGGCGCCGACCAGGTCGCGTACGCGGGTTCGGTCTCCTTGTCGCCCAACTCGTACGTGCTCAGGCGCAGCGCGCGTTCGGATTTCAGCTGGTCCTCCGTGACCCGGGGCAGCTTGGCCAGCGGGTGCTTGCGGCTCACGCACAGGACGATTTCAGAAAGCTCCGCCAGGGCGGCGTGCGCGACGTCGGGCGGATAGCTCTCCTGGGCGGCCATCAGCCCCAGATGCGCGCGGCCCTGCTGCACCAGCGCCACCACATCCTCGTATTCCGCGATCAGGCATTCGAAGCGCAGCGCCGGATAGCGCTGGTCGATCTGGCTCAGCATGTTCTCGAAGGTCTCGGACTGGAACGTGTCGGACAGCACTACCGTCAGCCGGGGCTCCAGGCCTTCGGACAGTTGGCTGGCGCTGCGATTCAACCTGTCGTTGGCGGCCAGCACCTGCAAGGCCTGGCCCAGCAGCACGCGGCCCGCCTCGGTCAGCACGGGCTGGCGCTGGCTGCGGTCGAATAGCGCCACGTTCAGGTCCACCTCCAGGTTGGCGATGGTTTCGCTGATGGTGGACTGGCTTTTCCCGAGCTTGCGGGCGGCAGCCGAAAACGTGCCTTCGGAGGCGACCTGGGCGAACGCCGCCAGGGATTCCAGGGAGTGGCGCATAGACGGAGGCTCCGTGATTATCGGTTTTTCCGATGAAAACCATCTTTATGGTAACGGAAATATCGTCGAAAATCCCTGCCACTGAGTATCAACCGACCGCAGGTGGGTCATGACGCAAGCCAAGAAATCCATTAAAGAACGTTTCCTCCACGCCTTTCTGTTCGAAATCATCGCCATCGGCCTGTGCGCCCCGGCGGCTGCCTGGGCCATGGGCAAGTCCCTGTTCGAAATGGGCGTGCTGACCGCGGTGATCGCCTGGATCGCGCTGGTCTGGAACATGATCTACAACGCGGGCTTTGACCGCATCGAGAACCGCATGGGCTGGACCCGTACGCTGCGGCTGCGCGTGGTGCATGCCTTCGGCTTCGAGCTGGGCCTGATCCTGATCGTGATCCCGCTGGCGGCCTGGTGGCTCAACATCAGCCTGTGGCAGGCCTTTGTGCTGGATATCGCGCTGGTGCTGTTCTATCTGCCCTACGCCTTCCTCTACAACCTGGCCTACGACCGCTCGCGGCCGCGGGTGCTGCAGTGGCTGGCCCGCCGCAAGGGGCAGGCCGCGCCGGCCGTCACGCGTCAATCACCTTGCGCGTGAACATCTCCAGGTAGTCCATCAGCGAGTCCGCGCCCTTGATGGCCGCGGACTCGTTGCCGGTGGCGATGCCTTCGGCCATCAGCATGTGGCGGCGCGCGCCTTCGGCGATGTCGCCCTCGTGTTGGTAGGCGTACCAGAAGCGGCGGCACTGGATGATCAGCGGCGCCACCGCGTTCACGGCCGAGGCGTTGCGGCAGGCCTGGTGGCAGACGTGGTCCAGCATCTGGTCGGCATGCATGTAGTCGTCGAGATTGCCGCCTTCCGCCGCGCGGATCATCTGCGCCGCGCAATCCACGATCTGGCTGCGCTGCGCCGCAGTGGCGCGGCGCGCGGCGCTGGCGGCGATCAGCTGTTCCAGCGCCCGGCGGGTCTGGATCAGGTCCATGTGGTCCGCCAGCTGGATCATGGACACGCGCAGGCCGCGCCGCGGCTCCTGGCGTATCAGCCCGGCGGCCACCATGCGCAGCAGCGCCTCGCGCAGCGGCGTGCGTCCCAGGCCGGTCATTTCCACCAGATCCGCTTCCACGACCGCGCTGCCCGGCTGCAATTGCAGCGTGGCGATCATGCTTTCGATCTGGTCGTAGGCGACATCGGCGGCGCGCCGTTTGGATTCTGCTGCTGCCATCAACTATTGTTTTCCTTCGTTTTGCGCCACTGCGCGTAGGCCAGCCATTCGCCGACGAAGCCGCGCCGGAAGAACGACACGCACAACACGAAAATCAGTCCGATGACGATGGTGACGATGTCGCCCAGGGTGGCAAGGTAATTCTGCAAGCTGACGACCAGCGTCGCGCCCACCACCGGCCCCCATACCGTGCCGATGCCGCCCAGGAGCGTCATCAGCAGCACTTCGGTGGAAGTAGCGAGCGAAACGTCGTTCAATGCAACCAGCTGGAGCACCAGCGCCTTCAGCGAGCCGGCCAGGCCGGCGACCGAGGCCGACAGCACGAAGGCCAGCAGCTTGCACCGGTCTGTATCGTAACCTAGCGATATGGCGCGCGGCGCGTTGTCCCGGATGGTCTTGAGCACCTGGCCGAAGGGCGAATGGATCACCCGGTAGACGAACAGAAAGCCCAGCACGAAGACCCCCAGCGTGAAGTAATACATGTTGGCGTCCACGCTCAGGTCCACCAGGCCCAGGAACTTGCCGCGCGGAATGCCCTGCATGCCGTCTTCGCCGCGCGTCCAGCCCACCTGCACCGCCATGAAGTACGCCACCTGCGACAGCGCCAGCGTGATCATCGCGAAGTAGATGCCGGTGCGCCGGATCGCCAGCCAGCCGATCGCCCAGCCGATGGCCGCGGCCATGGCCACGCCGCAAGCGATGGCGATCTCGGGCGGCAGGCCGCGGGCGCCGAACAGGATCATCATTTCGCCGGCCGCATAGCCGGCCCAGCCGAAGAAGGCCGCATGGCCGAACGACACCAGGCCGGTAAAGCCGGTCAGCAGGTTGAAGGCCAACGCGAACAGCGCAAAGCACAGCACCTTCATGACGAACACGGGATAGACGATCTGCGGGAAAAGCGGCACCAGCAGGGCCGGCACCAGCAACAGCGCCAGGATGCGGATCGAGGAGGGTATGCGCTGCACCTTATTTCTCCTTGCCGAACAGGCCGGCGGGGCGCGTCAGCAGAACGATGGCCATGACGATGAAGACGACTACCGTCGAGGCTTCGGGATAGAACACTTTGGTCAGCCCTTCCAGCAGGCCCAGGGTCAGCCCGGTGACGATGGCGCCCATGATGGAGCCCAGTCCGCCGATCACGACCACGGCGAACACGATGTTCAACAGGTTCGAGCCCATCAGCGGGTTGATCTGCATGACGGGCGCGGCCAGCACCCCGGCCACGCCGGCCAGCGCCACGCCGAAACCGTAGGTCAGGGTGATCATCACCGGTACGTTCACGCCGAAGGCCTGCAGCAGCTTGGGGTTCTCGGTGCCGGCGCGCAGCATGGCGCCCAGCCGGGTGCGTTCGAACAGATACCAGGTGGCAAGGCACAGCACCAGCGATGCCACCACCACGAAGGCGCGATAGGCGGGCAGGAACATGAAGCCCAGGTCGAAACCGCCCTGCAGAACCTCGGGCGGCTCATAGCCCACGCCCGAGATGCCGTAGAAGTAGCGAAAGCCCCCTTCCATCATCAGCGCGATGCCGAAGGTCAGCAACAGGCCGTACAGGTGGTCCAGGTGGTACAGGCGCTTGAGCAGCGTCTTCTCGATCACGACGCCCACCAGTCCCACCAGCAGGGGCGCCAGGATCAGCGCGGCCCAGAAGTTGATCTGCACGCCCGGCCCCAGCAGCTGCGGCAGCTGGGTAAAGCCGATCCAGGCCAGAAAGGCCGCCATCATGAACTGGGCGCCGTGTGTGAAATTGACGATGTTGAGCAGGCCGAAGATGATGGCCAGCCCCATGCTGAGGATGGCGTAAAAGCAGCCGTTGATCAGGCCCACCAGCAGTTGGGCGAGCAAGGCGGAAAGCGAGATGTCGAACATGGTAGGCGGCGGGCGGAAAGGTGTCGCGTCGATTTCCGGGAAGCGCGCGGCGATGCGCCGCGGCCATGGCAGCCGGCGCCGCACGCCATGCGTGCGGCGCGTGGCGGCATCAGGTCTTGTTCAACGAGCACGCGGCCTGGGGCTTGGGGAACACGTCCTCGCCCTTGAGCACCGACTTCACGTTGTAGTAGTCCCAGGGCGCCTTGGATTCCTTGGGCGTCTTGACCTGCAACAGCAGCATGTCGTGCACCAGCGCGCCGTCGGCGCGCAGCTTGCCATTGCGGATCACGGCGTCGTTGATGGTCATCTCGCGCAGTTTGGCCATCACGGCCGGCGCATCGTCGGTGCCGGCGGCTTCGATCGCCTTCAGATAGGACAGCGTGGCCGAATACACGCCGGCCTGCGAAGCGGTCGGCATCTTTTTGGCTTTCTCGAAGAATTTCTTGGCCCAGGCGCGCGAGGCATCGTCATAGTCCCAATAGAAGGCTTCGGTCAGGTACATGCCCTGCGCCTTGGCCAGGCCCATGCTGTGCACATCCGAGATGTAGGTGAGCAGCGGCGCCACGATCTGCTTCTTGTTGATGCCGAATTCGTTGGCCTGCTTGACTGCGTTGACCGTGTCGTTGCCGGCGTTGGCCAGCGCGATCACGTCGGCCTTGGAGGCCTGCGCCTTCAACAGGAACGAAGAGAAGTCGTTGCCGGGGAAGGGATGGCGCGACACGCCCACCACATTGCCGCCGTTTTCCTGGATGACTTCGGTACCGTCCTTTTCGAGCGAGTGGCCGAAGGTGTAGTCGGCGGTGATGAAGTACCAGCTCTTCTTGCCTTCCTTGACCAGCGCGCGCGCGGTGCCGGCGGCCAGGGCGTAGGTGTTGGTGGTCCACTGCGCATTCAGCGGCGAGCACTTCTCGCCCAGGATCGCGGTGGACAGACCGGCCGACGGCATGGTCACGCGGTTCTTCTGCTTGGCGATTTCCATCACCGCCAGCGCGGTGGACGCGGTGGGGAAGTCGGTGATCATGTCGACCTTGCCCTGGTCGAACCATTCGCGGGCCAGGTTGGCGGCGACGTCGGGCTTGTTCTGGTGGTCGGCGGAAACCACTTCCACCGGCTTGCCCAGCACCTTGTTGCCCATTTCCTCGGCGGCCATGCGGGCCGCGATCACGGAGCCGTTGCCGGCCAGGTCGGAATAGACGCCGGACAGGTCGGTCAGGACGCCGATCTTGACCACGTCATCGCTGATCTTGGTCTGGGCCTGGGCGGCGCCGATCATGCCGACGGCGAACAGCGCTGCTGAGATTCGATTCAATTTCATCTGACTACGCTCCGTGTAGGAAGGGGACTGCGGTCGGAAGGAATGCGTCTGGAAAACTCAAATGCCGAGCAGGGCGTTCAGCCTGTCCTGCGATTGCAGGACTTCGGCGCGGTCTATCACCGCCACCACCTGGCCGTGCTCGATGACGTAATGGCGGTCGGCCAGGTGCTGGGCGAAGCGGAAGTTCTGCTCGACCAGCACGGTGGTGTAGCCGCGCTCTTTCAATTGCCGGATCACGCGGCCCAGGGACTGCACGATGACGGGGGCCAGGCCTTCGGTGATTTCGTCCAGCAACAACAGGCGGGCGCCGGTGCGCAGGATGCGCGCCATCGCCAGCATCTGCTGTTCGCCGCCCGACAGCCGCGTGCCGGGGCTGTGCGCGCGTTCTTTCAGGTTGGGGAACATGTCGTAGATCTCTGCCACCGACATGCCGTCCGGCCCCACCGAGGGCAGCAGCATGAGGTTTTCCTCGGCGGTCAAGGATGCATAGATGCCGCGCTCTTCAGGGCAATAGCCGATACCGCGGCGCGCGATCTTGTGGGGTGGCAGGCCGACGGTCTCCTGGCCCTGGATCCTGATCGAGCCGCTGCGCCGGCCCACCAGGCCCAGGATGGACTTCAGCGTGGAGCTGCGGCCCGCGCCATTCCTGCCCAGCAGGGTCACGCATTCGCCCGGCTTCACGTCCAGGTCGATGCCGTGCAGGATGTGCGATTCGCCGTACCAGGCGTGCAGGTTGCGGATTTCCAGCATGCTGGAGGCTGCGGCGGCTTCATTCATCTTCGGCTCCCATGTAGGCTTCGCGCACCGCCGGGTTTTCCGATACGGTCGCGTAGGGGCCTTCGGCCAGGATCTCGCCCCGCTGCAGCACGGTGATGGTGTCGGAGATGTCCGCCACCACTTTCATGTTGTGTTCGACCATAAGGATGGTGCGGCCGGCGCTGACCTGCTTGATCAGGTGCTTGACCCGGTCCACGTCCTCGTGGCCCATGCCTTGCGTGGGTTCGTCCAGCAGCAGCAGCTCGGGTTCGAGCGCCAGCGTGGTGGCTATCTCCAATGTGCGCTTGCGGCCATAGGGCAGGTCGCCCGCGGCCACGTCCAGATGCGTACGCAGGCCGACCTGGTCCAGCAGTTCCTCGACGCGGTGATGCAGGCTTTCCAGCGTGCGTTCCGAACGCCAGAAGCAATAGTCCACGCCCAGCTTGCGCTGCAGGGCCACGCGCACGTTCTCGCGCACCGACAGCTGCGGAAAGACGGCAGAGATCTGGAACGAGCGCACGATGCCGCGACGCGCGGTCTGCGCGGGGCGTTCCTGCGTGATGTCCACGCCGTCGTAGAGGATCTCGCCGCGCGTCGGGATGTGGAACTTGGTCAGCAGATTGAAGAAGGTGGTCTTGCCCGCGCCGTTGGGGCCGATGAGCGCGTGGATGGCGCCGCGGCGCACGCTCATGTCGACGTTGTTGACGGCGACGAAGCCGCGGAATTCCTTGCTCAGGCCCCGGGTCTGAAGAATGATGTCGCTTTGCATGATGTCCGTTGGGCTTGCTGGGGACAGGCCCTGGCGCGTCGCGGTCCCGCCACGCGCCAGGAGGTTCGTGCTTCTTCCGGAGCCCGGCCTTACTTCGACTGGTACTGCGCGGGGCGCTTGGCCAGCGACGCCTGGATGATGGCGGCGCAGCGTTCGCGTTCGGCGCCGGCCAGCGGCAGGCGCGGGCGGCGCACGTGCTCATTGCCCACGCCGGCCAGGGTCTCGGCCAGCTTGATGTTCTGCACCAGCTTGGTCGACACATCCAGATGCAGGAGCGGCGTGAACCATTGGTACAGCGCCAGCGCTTCCTGCCACTTGCCCGCCTTCATCAAGTCGTACAGGGCCACGGTTTCGCGCGGGAAGGCGGTGACCAGCCCGGCCAGCAGGCCGTCCGCGCCCAGCGCCAGCGCCTCGAACGACAGGTCGTCCACGCCGATGAACAGCTGATAGCGCGTGCCCAGCGCGTTGCGCAGGTCGGTCAGGCGGCGCACGTCGTCGCTGCTTTCCTTGATGGCGACCAGCCATTTGCAGTCGGCCAGCTCGGCCATGTGCTCGGGCTTGAGATCGACGCGGTAGGCGACGGGATTGTTGTAGATCATGCAGGGCTTCTGCGCGGCTTCGGCCATGGTGCGGATGCTCTGCATCGCTTCGCGCGAGTCCGCCACGTAGATCAGCGAGGGCATCAACATGAAGCCGTCCACGCCCAGTTCCACGGCGGCCTTGATGAAACGCAGCGCTTCGCGGGTGCTGGTCTCGGACACGTTGGCCAGGACCGGAATGCGGCCGGCGCTGACTTCCACGGCGCAGCGCGTCACTTCCAGCTTTTCTTCAAGGCTCAGGGTGCTGGCTTCGCCCAGCGAACCGCAGGTGACCAGGCCGTGTACGCCGTTGTCGATCAGGAAGCCGAAGTGCTTGCGCATCGCCTCGAAGTCGAGGGTCTCGTCGGCATGGAACTTACTCGTTACGGCAGGGAAGACGCCCTGCCAATGCACGTTACTCAACTGGCTTCTCCTCAAGATGCCGTCGCTTCAATGGCGGAGCGGCGAGCAGGTGCAAAGTCTAATATCTGATAAATATATTTAGAAGATATTTTGATTTGGGGATTTCCCGGGGCGGGTCAACCCGGAGGCGGAGACAAGCCGATGCGCGATTTCTGGGGATGAGCGGGAAGCGTGCGCCTTGCGCGCACGGGCAAGGCAGGCGTCGTGCTTGCCGGCGGCCGTAGAGAGGTCCGGATGGAGGCGAGGGAAAGAGGCAGCCCAGGCCGGGCTGGCGGACTGCGGAGGCTAGCCGGCCTTGCGCGGATACGCGCGGCTCGCGTCCTGCATGAAGGTCTTCACCGCGGTCTCGTATTGCGCGCCGCTGCGGAAGGCGCCGGAATGCGAGGCGCCTTCGATCTTGACCAGGCGTTTGAGCTCGGGCGCAACGTTGCCTGCGGCGGCGTAGAGCTCGTCGCTCATGGTGTGCGGCACCACGCGGTCGGCGGTGCCGTGCATGAACAGCATGGGGGTGCGCATGCGCGCCAGCTTTTCCACGGAAGCGAACGGTTGCGTGACCAGCAGGCTGGCGCCACGCACTTTGCCCCAGCGCAGCGTGGCCAGCATCGCGCCGATGCTGGTGAAGCTGGATTCCACGATCAGGCCGGCGAATGCCGGCTGGTCGGGGCGCGCGGCCAGGTCGATGGCGATTGCGCCGCCCAGGCTATGGCCGTAGATGAAGCGGCGCGCCGGATCGGGCTGGATGCGCGCCAGCTCCTTCAGCCCGGCCACGGCGTCTTCCAGCGCGCTTTCCTCGGACGGCAGACGCGGGGTCGACGCGCCGAAGCCGCGGTAGTCGATGGCGAGCACGGAATAGCCCATGCGCGTCCAGCCGTCGATGCGGAAGGCGCTGCCGTTCAGATTCCAGCGTGCGCCATGCAGGTACAGCACGGTGGGCGCGCCGGCTTGTGGGCTTTGCCAGTACCAGGCGCGCACCTTGTCGCCGCCTGCCAGCGTCAGGTCATAAACCTGGGTGCCCGCGGCGGGTTCGCGCCACCAGGTCTGCGGTTCGGACTGGGGGGAGAAAATAGTCTGCCGCTGCCAGGAATCGAGCTGGGTGCAGCCGACCACGCTGGCGCCAGCAAGCAAGGCAACGGCGAACAGGCGGCGGGGAGAAAGGCGGGGTAGGGCTGGCATGGATAGTCTGACCCGGGCGGGGCGGCTGGGTTCCGGCATCAGCATACTTCGGGATGGACTTCCCGGGTCAAGGCCAGCCAGGCCTGGGCGGCATGCGACAGGTAGCCGCCGCGGCGCCACACCTGCACCATCTCCCAGTCCGTGCCGGCATCGCGCAGCGGCACGCGCGCCACGCCGGCGTGCAGCTCTTCGCGGGCCTTCAGGCGCGGCAGGAAGGCCACGCCCAGGCCGGCCGCCACCAGCGCCGCGATGAAATCGATCTGGCCGCTGCGCGCGGCCACGGTGGGGGCGAAGCCGGCGCGCTGGCAGGCGTCTTGGATGATGCGGTTCAGGGCGAAGCCGGTCTCGAACAGAATGAAGGGCGTGTCCCGCAGATCGCTCAATCCGACCGTTGCGGCGTGCGCCTTGGGGTGGTCGGCCGGCATCAGCGCCACCAGCGGCTCGCGCGCCACGGGCTGCCATTCGAAGATGTCGGGCACCGGTTTGAGCGAGGCGGCCAGTTCGATCTCGCCAGCCATCACCATTTCCTCCAGGCGGCGGCTGCCGTGTTCCACCAGGCTGATTTCAATCTGCGGATAGCGGCTGCGAAAGCGCGCAAACATGGGGGCGAACAGGGTGCTGCTGCCCAGCGGCGGCAGGCCCAGGCGCAGCACGCCGCGCTTGAGCCCCTTCAGTTCGTCCAGTTCGGCGTACAGATCATCGCGCTGCGCCAGCATGGCCACGGCGCGGCGGTAGACGATTTCGCCGGCCGCGGTCAGCCGCGGCGGCTGGGCGTGGCGGTCCAGCAACGGCATGCCCAGTTCGTCTTCCAGCTGGCGCACCGCTTTGCTGACGGTGGGCTGGGTGGCGAAGACGGCCCGGGCGGCTTGAGAGAAACCGCCCTGGCGGACCACTTCTACCAGGGCGCGCAGCGGACGCAGTTCCATGTGTATGCCTATCTGGAATAACTTGAATTCATCGAATTCATTTTATCTATGAGCACCGTAGGCGTAAAACATCTGCTTGCCGCAGGAACTTCGTCTCATGTCTCGCCCACGCCTCGCCCTTCTTCTACGCAGCACGCTGCGCCGCAGCCGCGTGCTGCAAATCTGTCTGCTGGTCCTCTTCTCCTTGCTGGGTCAGGCGTTGGCCCAGTTGCTGGGTCTGCCCGTGCCGGGCGGCGTCATCGGCATGGCGCTGGTGCTGGCGCTGCTGGCCACGCGCCGCCTGCGGGTGCGCAACGTGCATCGCGGCGCCAGCTGGCTGCTGGGCGAAATGCTGCTGTTCTTCGTGCCCGCCGTCATGTCGCTGCTGGACCACCGCGAATTCCTGGGCGTGCTGGGCTTGAAGCTGCTGGCCGTCATCCTCCTGGGCACGGTTCTGGTGATGGCCGGCACGGCGTTGACCATCGATCTCTGCTATCGCTGGATGAATCGCCATGCCAGCTGATTTCAATCTGCTGTTCTGGCCCGCCGCGACGGTGCTGGCCTATGTCTGCGCGCGCCTGTTCTACCGGCGCTATGCCTACTGGTGCACGTCGACCCTGGTGGTGGCGCCCGCGCTGCTGCTGGCGCTGGCGCTTGCGCTGCACACCGGCTACCGGGACTACATGGCGGGGTCGCACTGGCTGATGGCGATGTTGGGCCCGGTCATCGTGGCCTTCGCGCTGCCCTTGTATGAACAGCGCGCGCTGATCCGCCGTTACTGGCCGGTGCTGGTGGCGGGCGTGGCGGTGGGCAGCCTGATCGCAGGCGCCAGCGCCTGGATGCTGGGCAGCCTGCTGGGCCTGTCGCCGGACCTGCGCCTGAGCCTGCTGCCGCGTTCGGTGGCCACGCCGTTCGCGGTGGCCGTGTCGTCGCACGTGGGCGGCGTGCCGGACCTGACGGCCGTCTTCGTGATCGTCACGGGCGTGTTCGGCGCGGCCCTGGGCCAGTTGATGCGGCGCTGGCTGCCGCTGCGTTCGGCGCTGGCGCGCGGCGCGCTGTTCGGGATGGGCGCGCACGGCGCCGGAACGGCCAAGGCCCGCGAACTGGCGGCCGATGAAGGCGCCGTCGCGGGCCTGGTGATGGTGATGGCGGGGCTGTTCAATGTGCTGGTCACGCCCGCCGTGGTTGTGGGGTTGCTGGCCTGAGCGCCGCGTCAGTGCAGCATTTCCAGCGCTACCGGATACAGCGACGCCACCAGCAGCAGCGCCATGCCCACATTGAAGGCGCGGATCGCCCAGGGCTTGTGCAGCACGCGGCGCAACGCCGTGCCGAAGGTCACCCAGATGCCGATGCTGGGCAGGTTGACGATGCCGCAGACGACGGTGGCGATGACCAGATTGGCGAAGAAGCCATTCTGCGGCGTGTAGGTGGCGATCACGCCCACGGCCATGACCCAGGCCTTGGGGTTGACCCACTGAAAGGCGGCGGCCTGCAGGAAGGTGAACGGCTTTCCGCGCGCCTCGCCGTCGTCCATTTCGCCCGAATTCGCGATCTTCCACGCCAGGTACAGCAGATAGGCCGCGCCCGCGTACTTCAGCACGGTGTAAAGCTGCGGCACCTGCTGGAACACCGAGCCCAGCCCGATTCCCACCAGGAAAATCATGAAGGTGAAGCCCAGGTTCACCCCCAGCAGATGCGGCACGCTGCGGCGGAAGCCGAAGTTCAGGCCGGACGAGGCCAGCATCACGTTGTTGGGTCCGGGGGTAATGGAACTGACCAGGGCGAACATGGCCAGCGGGCCCAGCAGGGACAGGGACATCAGGGGCACGTCGGCCCAATTGGAGGGGAGCAGATTCATTCTTTGGTCCTGACGATGGCGCGGCGTCCGCCGGCGATAACGGCGATCACGGCAGCCGCGAAGACGTACGTCGCCGGCTCCACGGATTCGCCAAACAACAATGCGGCCGCCACCACCGTCAGGAACGGTTGCAGCAACTGCACCTGGCCGACCCGGGCGATGCCGCCCACGGCCAGGCCGCGATACCAGGCAAAAAAGCCCAGGAACATGGAACCCAGCGCCAGATAGGCGCTGGCGTAGATCACCGGGGCGCTGGGCCAACTGGCCTGCTGCGCCGCCATCCAGCCGACCGGCGCGGCCACCACGGGCGCGCTGATCACCAGCGCCCAGCAGATGGTGCGCCCGCCGCCCAGCGTGCGGGAAGCGCGCGCGCCCTCGGCATAGCCCATGCCGCCCAGGACCACGGCCAGCAACAGCCACAGATAGCCCGGCTGCAGGGCGCCTTCGCCCTGGCGCAGAGCATAGGCCGTCACCAGCGCGGCGCCCAGCACGGCCCAGGCCCAGAAGGCGGGCGAGGGGCGCTCGCCGCTGCGCAGCGCGGCAAAGGCCGCGGTCGACAGGGGCAGCAGCCCGTTGAAGACGGCGCCCTGCGACGCGGGCACGGTCTGCATGGCAAGCGAGGATGCCAGCGGCCAGCCCACCACGATGCCCAGCGCGGCCAGGATCACGCCTGGCCATTCCTGGCGGTTCGGGCGGCGCGCGCGCGTCAGCCAGAGCACGGCGATGGCCGGCACCGCCGCCAGCAGCGCCCGGCCCAGTCCCACAAGCAGCGGCGCCAGCTCGCCGACGGCCAGGCGGGTCATGGGCAGCGTCAGGGAAAAGACCAGCACCCCCAGAAAGCCATAGCCGTACCCCTCCCACAGCCCAGCGGGCGCGCCAGGCGCAGCCTGGGAGGTCGGATAGAAAGCGGGACGGGTCATCACAGCCACCAAGGTTGGGGAACGCCGCGGGCATCGCGCCCATCCGCTATTGCGGGTTTTCGGCATTGCTGTCACTCTACGCATAGTTATCGGTACAGTACCGGTACACTTTTGCATATCACTTTACTTACTGGCCTGGTGAAATCCCCATGACAGTTGCCGCCGCCGCGACCTCCCCCATGCCCTGGCAGCCCGTGCGCCAGGCCGACGCCACCTTGGTGACACAGCTGGCCGATGGGCTGGCGCGCCGCATCGATGAACAGGGTCTGCGGCCCGGCACCCGGCTGCCGTCGATCCGCAAGATGGCCGAACAGTCGGGCGTCAGCCGCTTCACCGTGGTCGAGGCCTACGACCGCCTGGTGGCCCGCGGCCTGGTGCAGTCGCGGCGGGGCGCGGGGTTCTTCGTTCGGGCGCGCAGCGGCCACCTGGCCGCCGTGGCCAGCGCGGCGCCCGCGGCGTTCACGCCGCCTGCCCGGATCGATGTCGCCTGGCTGTTGCGCAGCATGTTCCGCGACACCAACCCTTCAGGCATGCCGGGCGGCGCAGGGCTGCTGCCGGCGGACTGGCTCGACCCCGAGATGGTGGCGGGCGCGGTGCGCGCCGTGGGCCGTTCGGTGCGCGGCCATCTGGTCAGCTATGGCCACCCGCAGGGCTTCGCGCCGCTGCGTCAGCAGATCGCCGCCTTCCTGCAGAACGATGGCGTGCCTGCGCATCCGGAACTCAACCTGCTGACGACCAACGGCGTCACGCACGGCCTGGACCTGATCGCGCGGCACCTGGTCAAACCGGGCGACACCGTGCTGGTCGAAGACCCGGCCTGGTTCGTCATCTTCGGCCGATTGGCCGCCTTCGGCGCGCGCCTGATCGGCGTGCCGCGCGGCCCCGACGGCCCCGATACGGCGCTGCTCGAACAGCTGGCTGCCCAACACAAGCCCAAGCTCTTCATCATCAACAGTTCCGTGCACAACCCCACCGGCCACACGTTGTCGGCCGGCGCCGCCTACGACATCCTGCGCATCGCCGAACGCCACGATTTTCTCGTGGTCGAGGACGACACCTACGGCGAACTGCATCCGGGCGGCGCCATGAAGCTGGCCGCGCTGGACCGCCTGAAACGGGTGATCCTGGTGGGCGGTTATTCCAAGATGCTGGCGGCCAGCCTGCGCGTGGGCTATCTGGCGGCGAATCCGGACATCCTGCAGAAGCTCGCCGACCTGAAGATGCTGGCCGGCCTGACCTCGCCCGAACTCGGCGAGCGGGTGATCCACCGGGTGCTGATGGAAGGGCAGTACCGCCGCCACATCGAGCGCGTGCGCCTGCGGGTGGACGACGCCCGCCAGCGCTGCCTGAAAGGGTTGCTGAAACTGGGGTTGACGGTGCACCACGAGCCGCACGCCGGCATGTTTGTCTGGGCCGATTACGGCCGCGATACCGAGGCGCTGGCGCGCGTGGCGGCCGACCACGGCATGCTGCTGGCTCCGGGCACGCTGTTTTCCCCGTCCCAGGCGCCGTCCACGATGCTGCGCTTTTCGGTCACGATCGCCGATCATCGCGGCGTCTGGACCGATCTGGAAAAAATCTTCGCGCAAAACGCCTCCAGCAATCAATAATAGAAAGCTGTCTCTTTGAAGCCATTGAAGGAACCGCCATGTCCGCACCCATCAAACCCCTGACCCAGAATTTCGCCGTCGCGCCCCAGCTCGGCCCGGACGACATGGCGGACGTCGCCGCCGCCGGCTACAAGAGCGTGATCATCAACCGTCCCGATTTTGAAGGCGGGCCGGACCAGCCCACCGCCGCGGACGTGTCCAAGGCCGCCGTGGCCGCCGGCCTGCAGATCGAATACCAGCCCGTAGTCGGCAGCGCCATGACCGCCGCCGACGTGGTGCGTTTCGCCGAGCTGCTGCGCACGCTGCCGGGCCCGGTCCTGGCGTACTGCCGCACCGGCACCCGCTGCACCAATCTGTTCGCCGCCGCCCAGCAGCTGGGCTGATCGCGCTTGACGCGCGTCAAGGCGCGCCGGGTTCGGTTGATGTGAACCTGGCGCGTTTCCGGTAGCATGGAGGTACCTCACAAACAGGAGCAGGCAAGATGTTCAAGAAGATCCTGATTCCCACCGACGGTTCTCCGCTCTCGGCCCAAGCCGCCAATGCCGGCATTTGCTTTGCGCGTTCCGTGGGCGCTGAAGTCGTCGCGCTCTACGTGACCCAGCCCTTCGCAGCCACGATCGGCTTTGACGGCATGGCTGCCGCCTACGCCATCACCGACGAAGACTACGAAAAGGCCTCCGCCGAGCAGGCCGACAAGTACCTCAAGCAGATCACCGACCGCGCCGACACCGCCGGCGTGAAGTCCGAGTCGCGCGCCGTGTCGAACTTCAACGTTGCCGACGGCATCGTGCAAGCCGCCGCCGACGCCGGCTGCGATCTGATCTTCATCGGCAGCCACGGCCGCAGCGGCCTCTCGCGCCTGCTGCTGGGCAGCGTCACCGCCAAGGTTCTGTCGCTGGCCAGCACCGCCGTGCTGGTGTACCGCGTCAAGGAAGAAAAGAAGTAGCCTGCACGGTACGCCGCTGCGGGCAGCCCCTGAGGCTCGCCCCAGGCTGGTGCATGGCAAACGAGCCCCTCCCGTTGGAGGGGCTTTTTTTTATCCTTGGCCCTTGCAGGGACTAGGCTTGTTTCTTGTCGCGCCGCGCGTAATATTTACGCATCAGTGCGGGCGCGGTTCCGCGATTCTCAAGCACCCTACGCGGCATGGCGCCCGCCGCGGCAAGGCCCGGTCGGGCTTGCCGTCTTCGCCCGGTAGTTCACTGCAAGGGAAGAGGCCATGACTCGCAAGACGCGTATCGAGCTTTACCGCAATATCGGCATCAGCGCCCACATCGACGCGGGCAAGACGACGACCACCGAGCGCATCCTCTTCTACACCGGCATCACCCACAAGATCGGCGAGGTGCATGACGGCGCCGCCGTGATGGACTGGATGGAGCAGGAACAGGAACGCGGCATCACCATCACGTCGGCCGCCACCACCGCCTTCTGGAAGGGCATGGCGGGCAACTATCCCGAACACCGCATCAACATCATCGACACGCCGGGCCACGTCGACTTCACCATCGAGGTCGAGCGTTCCATGCGCGTGCTGGATGGCGCGGTCATGGTCTACGACGCCGTGGGCGGCGTGCAGCCGCAATCCGAAACCGTCTGGCGCCAAGCCAACAAGTACAAGGTGCCGCGGCTGGCCTTCGTCAACAAGATGGACCGGGTCGGCGCCGACTTCCTGCGCGTGCAGCGCCAGATCGCCGAACGCCTGAAGGGCGACGCCGTGCCCATCCAGCTGCCGGTGGGCGCCGAGGACCATTTCGAAGGCGTGATCGACCTGGTCAAGATGAAGGCCATCATCTGGGATGAGGCCAGCCAGGGCGTGCGCTTCGAGTACCGCGACATTCCCGCCTCGATGCAGGCCCAGGCCCAGGAATGGCACGACAAGATGGTGGAGAAGGCCGCCGAGGCCAACGAAACCCTGTTGGAAAAATACCTGTCGGGCGAACCCTTGACCGAGGATGAAATCAAGCAGGGCCTGCGCATGCGCACGGTCGCCAACGAGATCGTGCCGATGCTCTGTGGCAGCGCGTTCAAGAACAAGGGCGTGCAGGCCATGCTGGACGCGGTCATCGACTATATGCCTTCACCCGTGGACGTGCCCGCGATCAAGGGCCACGACGTGCGCGATCATGAAATCGAACGGCATCCCACCGACAACGAGCCGTTTTCGGCCTTGGCCTTCAAGATCATGACCGACCCCTTTGTCGGCCAACTGGTGTTCTTCCGCGTTTATTCGGGCGTGGTGAAATCGGGCGACTCGGTCTTCAATCCCATCAAGGAAAAGAAGGAAAGGCTGGGCCGCATCCTGCAGATGCACGCCAACGAGCGGCGCGAGATCACCGAGGTCTACGCGGGCGACATCGCGGCGGCCGTGGGCATCAAGGACGTCACCACTGGCGACACGCTGACCGATCCCGCCCACATCATCATCCTGGAACGCATGGTGTTTCCGGAGCCCGTGATTTCCCAGGCCGTGGAGCCCAAGACCAAGGCCGACCAGGAAAAAATGGGCATCGCGCTGGGCCGACTGGCGCAAGAGGATCCGTCGTTCCGCGTGCGCACGGATGAAGAGTCCGGCCAGACCATCATTTCCGGCATGGGCGAGCTGCACCTGGAAATCCTGGTCGACCGCATGAAGCGCGAGTTCGGCGTCGAGGCCACGGTGGGCAAGCCCCAGGTCGCGTACCGCGAAACCATACGCAAGACCTGCAACGAGGTCGAAGGCAAGTTCGTCAAGCAATCGGGCGGGCGCGGCCAGTACGGCCATGTGGTGCTCAAGCTGGAACCGCAGGAGCCCGGCAAGGGCTATGAATTCGTCGATGCCATCAAGGGCGGCGTGGTGCCGCGCGAGTTCATTCCGGCCGTCGACAAGGGCATACGCGAAGCCCTCAATGCCGGAGTGCTGGCGGGCTATCCGGTGGTGGATGTGAAGGCGACGCTGTTCTTCGGCTCGTACCACGACGTGGACTCGAACGAGAACGCCTTCAAGATGGCGGGCTCGATGGCCTTCAAGGAAGGCATGCGCCGCGCCGATCCGGTGCTGCTGGAACCCATGATGCAGGTCGAGGTGGAAACGCCCGAGGACTTCACCGGCAACGTCATGGGCGACTTGTCCTCGCGGCGCGGCATGGTGCAGGGCATGGAGGACATCGCGGGCGGCGGCGGCAAGCTGGTGCGCGCCGAAGTGCCGCTGGCCGAGATGTTCGGGTACTCCACCTCGCTGCGCTCGCTGACCCAGGGGCGTGCGACCTACAGCATGGAGTTCAAGCACTATGCCGAGGCGCCGCGCCAGGTGGCGCAGGAAGTGATGGCGGCTCAGGGCACCGGCCGTTGAGCCGTCCGCTTCAGGCCGGGGCGGCGGCCGTGGCCGCCGCCGCGCGCATGCGCGACGAGGCCAGCTTCACGCCCAGCAGGATCATCACGAAGCCGTAGGCATGGAACAGCTGCGGGGCTTCGCCCAGCAGCGGCCAGGCCAGCAGCGCGGCATAGACCGGCACCAGGAACATCGACAGCCCCGCGGTGGCCGGCCCGGCCTGGCTGATCAGGCGGCCGTACACGTAGTACGCGCCCAGGCTGGGCACCACCGCCAGGAACAGCAGCACCGCGGCCAGTCGCGGATCGCCCCAGGGCGGCGTGGCGCCGGCCGCGGCCTCGATCGCGGCAAAGGGCGCCAGGGCCAGCACGCCGCCCAGCATCATGGCGGCCAGCCGGGCGCTGTCCGGCACCGCGGGCAGACTCAGCCGCTTCTGCAACACGGTGTAGAAGGCCCAGCCAGTGGCGGCCAGCAGCACCCAGAGATCCCCTTGGCCGAAATCCAGGCGGGCCAGCGTCTGCGCGTCACCGCGCGCCAGCACCACCAGTACGCCGCCCAAGGCCAGCGCCAGGCCCGCGCCGCGCAGGGCGGACAGCGGCTTGCGCCAGATGATGGCTTCCAGCAGCGCCACCAGGATGGGGCTGCACGAAAAGATCAGGGCGATGTTGGTCGCGCTGGTATTTTGGGCGCCGATGTATTGCGGCGCCACGGCCACGCCCATGCCCAGCACCGCCAGCGGCGCCAGCGACGGCAGGGCGCGCCACAAGGTCTTGCGATGCGCGCGCAGGGCGGGCGCGGCCAGTGGCAGCAGGATCAGCAGGGCGATCAGCCAGCGGCCGAAGGCCAGGAAAACGGGGGGGAGGTTGGCATCATGGGCCCAGCGGGCCGCCACCATGTTGGAGGCGAAGAGCGCCGGAGCGGCCAAAAGCATGGCGGTGCCGGAAAGGCCCAGGCCGGTTCTTGCGGGTGCTGCTGCTGCGAGAGACATGGTTTCCTGCCGTGCGGATCGGCGCGCGGCGTGCTGCGTTGATACTGCCGGCGTCTGCGCCGGGTTGTGCCGCAGCGTGGACGCCGAAATCGGACGGGCGGGATAGGTGACCGTCTTGCAGGAGAGTCTACGGGCAGGAGGGCAAAATAGGTTTCCTGATTCACGCCGTATTTGCTGATTCAGGAAAATATCTGTCTTGTAGAATTTGTTTTTCCAGGGAAAATATCTTTTCTATCGGCCTTCCCATGTCCACATCGCCCAAAATCGACGAAACCGACCGCAAGATCCTGCGCGCGCTGCGTGCGGACGGGCGCCTCACCAACCTGAAACTGGCCGAGCAGGTGGGCCTGTCGCCCACGCCTTGCTGGAACCGGGTCAAGGCGCTGGAGGAGGCGGGCGTGATCGAGGGCTACGCCGCCCTCTTGAACCAGAAGGCGCTGGGCTTGCCGGACACCGTCATGATCGAGGTGACGCTGGAACACCACGATGACGACACGCTGGCGCGCTTCGGCGAAGAGATCACGCGGCTGCCGGAAGTGGTCGAGGCCTTTCTCGTGACGGGCGAGTACGACTATCTGATCAAGGTGGCGGTGGCGGGAACCGAAGGCTACGAGGAGTTCCTGCGCAAGCGGCTCTACAAGCTGCGCGGCGTGCGGCACAGCCGTTCCACCTTCGTGTTGCGGCGTCTGAAGCACACGCCTTCGGTCGAGCCCTGAGGCGTGCCACGGCCGGGCAGCGCCAGCGTCAGCCGTTGATGAATGCCTCGATCGCGCCGTTGAAGGCGCGCGGATTGCCCAGGTTCATGCCGTGCGACGATCCGGTGATCGTCACGCGCTGCGCTTGCGGCAGCCATTGCGACAGGGCATCCAAAACGGCCGGATAGGGCGCGGGGCTGAGCGCGCCGCCAATCAGCAGGGTCGGCAGCTTCAGCGTGCCGATCTGCCCGGGCGTCAGCGCTTCGGGCTTTTCCTCGGCCTGTCCGAACAGCGTGCCGACGTTGTCGCGCACCATTTCCTTGAACCACGGCACCATGCGTTGCCAGGTGTCGGGTCCGGTGACGGTATCCACGAACAGCGCCAGGCCATCTTCGATCTCGCCGTCGCGGATGAGCGCCAGCGCGCGCTGGCGAAAGCCCCCGCGCAGGTCGTCGTCGCCGGGCAGCGGCAGGCCCGGATCGGCCAGGGTCAGGCTGCGCAGCGCGCCGGGCTGCTGCAGCGCCGCTTCCAGCGCCACGCGGCCGCCGCGGGAATGGCCCACCAGATGGGCCGGTTCGCCTGCCACCGTATCGATGAACTCCAGCACGTCGCTGGCATGCTGTTCGACTGAAAAACCCTCGCCTTCGCCGTCCCAGGTTTCGGGCCAGTAGCGGCGCAGGCAGACCGCCAGCACGCGGAACGACTTGCCCAGCGGCGCCATCTGCGACTTCCAGTAGCGGCAGTCGGACAAGGAGCCGTGCACCAGCACCAGGGGCGCGCCGCTGCCGTACTCGGTGTAGGACATGGCGTAGCCGCCGATCAGGGCGGTTTGCAGGGGCAGGACGGGTTCGGAACGCATGGGTGTCGTGTGGGAAAGCCAGGAGCGCATTCTAGCCCGCAGGCGCCGCGCCTCCGCGCTGATAAACTCGTTTCCGATGTCCGGCGCGCTGGCCGCGCCTATTTCCCAACTCAACGGAGCCGTCCCGATGTCGCCTGAGTCCCTTGCCGCCTTGCCCGAATCCGCCCAGCGCGTCGCGCGCCTGCTGCTGGAACTGGGGCATGACAAGCCCGTGGTCGTCCTGCCGCAAACCGGCAAGACCTCGGCGGAAGCGGCGGCGGGGCTAGGCTGCGAGGTCGCGCAGATCGCCAAGTCCATCATCTTCCGGCGCGCCTCGGATGACGCGTCGGTGCTGGTCATCGCCAGCGGCGCGAACCGAGTGGACGAGGCCAAGGTGGCCTCGCAGGTGGGTCCGCTGGCCAAGGCGGACGCGAAGTTCGTGCGCGACATGACCGGCTATGCGATCGGCGGCGTGTGTCCCATCGGCCATGCGGTCAAGCCGGTGATGCTGCTGGACGCGGATCTTTTCAACTACGACAGCCTGTGGGCTGCCGCGGGGCATCCGCATGCGGTGTTCAACCTGACGCCGCGGCAACTGGCGGACATGACCGGCGCGCCGGTCGTGGACGTGGCGCTGCGCGCCTGACATCGCGCTGTCCCGCGTTCAGTGCGGGCGCGCTTGCAGCCCGTCGATCAGCACCTGCCGCAGGCCGCGCGAGCAGGCCTCCACCCGTCCTTCCACCCCGTAGACCGCCGCCAGCGATGCCGGCGTGATCACGTCCGCCGGCAGGCCCGCCGCGTGCAGCCGGCCGTCATGGATCATGACGGCCCGGTCGGCGTGCTGTAGCGCCACGTTCAGGTCATGCAGCACGATGACGCTGATCAGGCCGTGTTCCAGGGTTTCCTGCCGCAGCAGCTGCATGACATGGAACTGGTAGTTCAAGTCCAGCGCCGATAGCGGTTCGTCCAGCAGCAGCACGCGCGGGTGGCGGATCAAGGCCTGCGCCAGTCCCACCAGCTGCTTCTGTCCGCCGGACAGCGAATCCAGGTACTGCAAGGCCAGATGGGCAATGCCCAGGCGCTCCAGCAGCCGGTCTATGGCTTGCATGTCCACCGGCGTACCCAGGCTGTCGCCCGCCTTGGCCGCCACCAGCACGGATTCGAACACCCGCAGGTGCACGGCCGCGGGCAGGCCCTGGGGCAAGTAGACCACGTGGCGCGCGCGTTCGCCGAAGCTCTGGCGCAGCAGGTCGCGGCCGTCCAGAGTGACCTGTCCGGCGCGCACGCGGACCAGGCCCGCCAGGGTCTTGAGCAGGGTGGATTTGCCGCTGCCGTTGGGGCCGAGCAGAGCGGTCACCTGGCCGGCGGGCAACTCGGGTATCGACAGCGCATGCAGCACGTCCGAGCGTCCGTAGCCGGCCGTGAGGCCGCGCACGGATAGCGTCGTTGCGGTAGCGGTGCGCGGCGCGGTCATGGCATCTGCCGGCGCAGCACCACCGACGCGAAAAAGGGTATGCCGACCAGGGCGGTCACGATACCCACCGGCACGACCACGCCCGGCATGAGGTTCTTGGAGGCGATCGACGCCAGTGACAGGATCACCGCGCCCACCAGCGCGCTGCCCGGCAGGAAGTAGCGATGGTCCTCGCCGAACAGCCGCCGCGCAATGTGCGGCGCGACCAACCCGATGAAGCCTATCGTGCCGACAAAGGCCACCGCCAGCGCCGACAGCAGGCTGACCCGGGCCAGCGCCGCAACGCGCACGCGGCGCACGTCCACGCCGAAGCTCGCGGCGCGGTCCTCGCCCAGGCGCAGCGCGGTCAGTTTCCAGGATTGGCGCATGGCCAGCGGCAGCGCCACGGCAAAGGCCGCCGCCAGCACGCCGACCGTGGTCCAGCTGGAACGCGACAAGCTGCCCATGGTCCAGAACACCAGGTTCTGCAGCGCCTCGGCGCTGGCCATGAACTGCACCAGCGACACCAGCGCATTGAAGGTGAACAGCATGGCGATGCCGAACAGCACCACGCCCGAGGTATTCATGCCGCCCCAACGGGTCACGGCGTCCAGCATCAAGGCCGCCAGCAGCGCAAACAGGAAAGCGTTGCCGGCCACCAGCCAGCCAGCGGGAACGCCGGGCAGGCCCAACTGCAGCACGATGGCCAGCGAGGCGCCAAAGGCCGCGGCGGACGACACGCCCAGCGTAAATGGGCTGGCCAAGGGGTTGTTCAGGATGGTCTGCATTTCCGCGCCCGCCATCCCCAGCGCCATGCCGACCAGGGCGGCCATCAACGTCGACGGCAGGCGGATGTCCCACACGATGACTCGGGTGGTCGGATCAGCCGCGCCGGGTGCAGTGAGCGTCTGCCACAGTTCGCCCCAGGGCAGGCCCGAGGGGCCGACGGTGAAGTCGGCCAGCAGCGCAATGAAAAGCGCCGCCAGCAGCAGGGCGATAAGCCCTGCCCGGCGGCGCAGGATGTGCCGGTATGCGGCAACCGCGCTCGCGGCAGGCGGCATTACTGCAGCAGCTGCAGACGGCTCTTGGCCGTGCTGGCGGCCGGCGTGGTCGGGTAGTCGCGAACAATGCGCTGCAGCGTCGTCTTGGCGCCGGCGCGATTGTTCATTTCGATCTGGCTGCCGGCGATGACCAGCAGAGCATCCGGCGCGCGCGCGTTGTCCGGGGCCTTCTGGACCATGGCGTTCAATTGCTCGATGGCGCCCTTGAAGTCCTTCAGCGCATAGCGGCTGCTGCCCAGGTAGAACTGCGCGCTGGGCGCGAGCTGGCTGGCGGGGTACAGGGCGGTGAAGGCGGCCAGCGATTCGGACGCTTCCTTGTACTGGCCCTTGCGGAACAGGTCGATCGCGCCGTCATAGGCGGCCTGTTCCTGGGGGTCGCCGGCGGAGGCTCCCGGCGGATTGGCGCTGCCCGCCGCGCCGCCCGGCTTGGCCGAGGGCTGCTGGCGCGACACCAGTTCGAGCTGGTCGCGCAGTTGGGCGACTTCCTGCTGCAAGGCCTGGATCTGATCGGCCAATTGCAGCTTGGCGCGCTGGCTTTGTTCGTTCTGCTGCTGCACCTGTTGGCGCAAATCCAGGATGGCCCGGCGGGCCTCATCGTCGGAAAAAGCGTGGGCGGGCGCCGCAAGGGCCGCAAGCACCAAGCCGGTGGCCGCAATCAGAGGACGCAGGGACAGAACGTTATCGCGCATGAAAATTCCCGGGTATAAAAACAAACGTCGGGACGGCCGGTTGACCGTCCCGACGCGTGGTAGGGCTCTAGACTATACGAAAAAGCTTAGCGGCGATAAACGATATCGGCGCGGCGGTTTTCCGCGAAGTCGGCTTCCGACGTACCAGTCGCCTTCGGCTTTTCTTTACCGAAGCTGATGGTTTCGATCTGGTTGTCGCTGACGCCCAGCAGGGTCATCATGCGGCGCACAGCGTCGGCACGGCGCTGGCCCAGGGCCAGGTTGTATTCAGCGCCGCCGCGTTCGTCGGTGTTGCCTTCGATCTTGATGGTCTGCTGTTGATGCGAGGCCAGGTACTTGGCGTGGGTTTCGACCAAGCTGCGGTACTGGTCCGACACCGTGTAGCTGTCGAAGTCAAAGTACACCGAGCGCTGTTGCGCCAGGATGCTTTGGGGGTTGAAGGGATCAAGGATCTGGCCAGAGGCCGAGGATCCTTGGCCAGCGCCTCCGCCCTGACCCGCTTTATCGTCGAGAGGGACGGAGCTGCAAGCTGCCAGGGCGGCAGCCAGAGCGGCGATGGTTAGGCTTTTGGCAATGCGCGACTTCATGATAGTTCCTTTGCAAAGAGAGTCACACGTGTTATCGGGTAAATGGGCCCCAAGTCGGTTCACGTATTTCCCCATTCAGTACCGAAAGCGTCTGCCGTACGCGGCCATCGCTCGAGACACCAGCAAGCACGCTACGGCCATTTTGGATGGCGGCGTAAAGGACTTGCATTCCATTCGGCGCAAAACTCGGGGACTGATCGTCACGACCATCAGTCAACAAGGTCTCGGAGCCTGAGGACAGGTTCAACGATGCGATTCGAAACGCGCCGTCGCGTCTTGCAACGTACAGTAGCGTCGATCCATCGGGGGAAATTCGGGGTGATATGTTGTAACCACCATTAAACGTGAGGCGGCGTGCTTCGCCACCACTCGAGCCGGTCTGGTAGATCTGCGGCCCGCCGCTGCGGTCACTCGTAAAGATAATGGAAGCACCGTCTGGCGTAAAGCTCGGTTCGGTGTCAATCCCGGGAGAACGCGTAACTCGGGTCGGATTCGAGCCGTCGGTCGCGCCAACGATGTAAATTTGCGACAAACCATCGCGGGTCAAAGCCACCGCCAGCTTGCTGCCATCGGGCGACCAGCCCGGTGCACTGTTGTTGCCCTTGAAGTTGGCGACAGGCGAACGGGCGCTGGTGGCCAGATTGTGCACGTAGACGACAGGTTTGCCGGATTCGAAGCTCACATAGGCGAGCTTGGTGCCATCGGGCGACCAGGACGGCGAAATGATGGGCTCGCGCGAACGCAGGGCGACTTGCGGGTTCTGCCCGTCGGCGTCCGCCACCTGCAGTTCGTAGGTGGCGCCCTTCTTCAGCACGTACGCGATACGGGTCGAGAAGACGCCCTTAACGCCGGTGATCTTCTCGTAAATGCGGTCGGCGATCTGGTGCGCCACGCGGCGCAGTTCCTGCTCGGTGCCCGAGAACGCCACGCCGTCCAGCTGGCCCTTCTTGACCGTGTCGGCCAGGCGGTAGCGCACGTCGTAGCGGCCGTCGGCGCCGCGCGTGATGCTGCCGTAGGCGATGAAATCGGCGCCCTTGCCGCGCCAGTCGTCATAGGCGATGGGGGAGTCGACGTTCAGGCCGGAACCGGCGGCGTTGATCAGGCGGAACTGGCCCGTGCGGGTCAGGTCGGCGCGGATGACTTCGGCCAGGGCGCGGCCATGGGTGTCGTCAACGGCGAAGTCGGCGATGGCGACGGGGTATTGGGTGGCGCCGGTACCGGAGATATCGACGCGCAGCTGCGCATGGGCGGGCTTGATGGCCATCAGGCAGGCCAAGGTCAGCATCAGCAGCCCGAGTCCATACGATCGCCAGAGAGCGAGGGGGGGTACTCGTCGGCTATAAGCGGGAGTCATATTCATCAATCTCCTGTCAATCATACATTCTGTACACAACGTCAATAATGGGTTCGTAGCGGCCCGTCGAGGGCTTCGGGAAGGGGTTGCAACGGCGGATGCCCGTCTCGACCGCGCGGTCGAAGCCGGCATTGCCCGAAGAACTGGTCAAGGTGACGCCATTGACCTTCCCGTCGGAACCTAACTGTACCCGGTATTGTGCCGTGGGATTTTCCGATCCGCTGCGGGCAGGGGGCGGATAAGCCACCCCGGGTTGCACGCAGGCGCGGACCTTGGCGCCATAGCCGCTGTCGCGTCCGCCGCCCGCCTGATTGCGGTCGGCCGTGCCGCCGGGGATGCCGGCGGCGCCCAGGGCGTCGTTGCGGAAGGCATCCTTCAGCGCCTTGTCGGCGGCGGCCTTCTTGGCGGCTTCTTCCTTGGCCTTCTTCTCGGCCGCGGCTTTTTTCTCGGCGGCAGCCTTTTCGGCCGCGGCTTTTTCCTCGGCAGCCTTGTCGGCAGCGGCCTTTTCGGCGGCGGCTTTGTCCGCCGCGGCCTTCTTGGCAGCGTCGTCCTTGGCCTTCTTCTCGGCGGCAGCCTTGTCGGCGGCGGCTTTCTCGGCGGCCTTTTCGGCAGCAGCCTTCTCAGCAGCCTGGCGTTCCTGCTCCAGACGCTTCTTTTCTTTCAGTTCGGCCTGCTTGCGTTCTTCGTCGAGGCGCGCCTTTTCCTTGGCGGCTTCGGCAGCCTGGCGTGCCTTTTCCTCTTGTTCGCGCTTTTTCTTGGCTTCCTGCAGCGCGATCTCGGGGTCGACTTCCTCGGTCTTGGGCTGGGCTTCGGGCTCAGGCTTGGGAGGAGGGGGCGGCGGCGGGGGAGGCTCGGGCGCCTTTTCAGGCTCCGGCTTCGGTTCCGGCTTGGGCTGAGGCTTCGGGGGTTCGGGTTGCGGCGTGGGCGGCGGCGAGACGGGCGAATTGCCGTCTGCCCAGAGCTGCACCTGCACGGGGCCGGGGCTCTCGGAGCGCCAGTTCACGCCAAAGATCAAGACGATCAGCAGCAGCACGTGCACGGCCACGGCCAGGATCAATGCCTTCCGGTTGTCGTGGTTGGGCGGGGTGGCCGGGGGGCCGCTGCGGTGTCGGATTATGGGTGGCGTCATGAGCGTTGCAAGCCGGCGTCGCCGGCGGAAGGCGTCGCGTTAGCGTTTTTTCGCGGGAGCAGGCTGGGATGCGCCGGCGGACTGGTCCACCAGCAGACCCAGGCGGGTGATGCCGCTGGTGCGAAGTTCATCCATGACCTTCACGACCGTTTCGTAGGGCACCTTGCCGTCGGCGGCGATGACCACCGGGGTTTCCGCGGTAATGCGCGAACGCACTTGCGCCACCAGCTCGGGGCGCGCGATGTCCTGCATGGTGGCGCCGGGTTCGCGCATGCGCAGGGCGATCTTGCCGTCTTCCGAAATCTGGACTTCCAGCGGCTTGACCGGCACGTCCGAAGCCGCGCCGACGGAGGGCAGCTGGATCAGGCCGGGCGTGATGAGAGGAGCGGTCACCATGAAGATGACCAGCAGCACCAGCATCACGTCGATGTACGGCACCACGTTGATGTCGGCCTTCATGCGGCGGCCGGACCTGCCGCGTGAGCTTACCGAGGGCATTAGCGCACCTGCCGTTGCAGAATGTTCAGGAATTCATCGACGAAGCTGTCGAAACGGATCGAGATGCGATCGATGTCGTTCGTGAAGCGGTTGTAGGCGACCACGGCGGGAATGGCCGCGAACAGGCCGATGGCGGTGGCGATCAGCGCTTCCGCGATGCCGGGAGCCACCGAGGCCAGGGTGGCCTGCTGCATGTTCGACAGGCCGATGAAGGCGTGCATGATCCCCCAGACCGTGCCCAGCAGGCCGATGTAAGGGGACACGGAGCCGGCCGAAGCCAGGAAGTTCAGGTGCGATTCCAGCGAATCCATCTCGCGCTGGTAGGCGGCGCGCATGGCGCGGCGCGGGCCGTCCAGCAGGGCGGTGGCGTCGCCGGAGGCATTGCCGCGGCGGGCCTTCAGGAATTCGGTCATGCCGGCATCGAAGATGCGGGCCAGCGCGCCTTGCTCGTCGCGGCGCGAGGCCACGGCCTGTTGCAGCATGGACAGGTCGCCGCCCGACCAGAAATCGTCTTCGAAGCGGCGGGTCTGGGCATGGGCCCGCTTGATCGCCAGCCGCTTGGCGAAGATGTAGGTCCAGGACATGATCGAAATGCCCAACAGCATCAGCATGATCAGCTGGACCGGCACGCTGGCGTGCGAAATCAGCGAAAGCAACGACATGTCGTTGGTGACTTGCATGGTTATTCCTGAATGAATTCCAGTTTGGCGCGAACGTCAGCCGGCAACTCCGCCGGCCGCATGTGAATGGCATCGACGCAGCAGACTTGGATGTTGCCGTCGGCAAGCAGTTCCCCGTCGCGTTCCGCGCGTTGCGCGAAGTGTATCGAAGCGCGGCCGAGTCGTGTGATCCGGCTGCGTATGGTAAGTAAATCGTCCAGCCTGGCCGGCTTGCGGTAGGACATGTCCAGGGAGCGGACAACGAATAGACGTTGTTCGCTGGCCGCCAGGTTGGACTGGTTGACCCCCAGATTGCGCAGCCACTCGGTGCGTGCACGTTCCAGGAATTTCAAGTAGTTGGCGTAGAAAACCACTCCGCCTGCATCCGTGTCTTCGTAGTAGACACGGACCTGCAGGACGGATTCGGCGGACTTCGGATCGGTCACGATGGATAGAAAAGGGCAGTCGGGACGCGGAAAGTCCGTAGTTACTATAAGGTTTACAGCGTGTCGAGTTTCGTCAGCACGGCTTCAAGCGCGGACTCTACCGGAATCTTGGCCGCTTCGGTTTCCCGACGGGCCTGCAATTCCACCACACCATCGTTCAGGCCGCGTTCTCCAACTGTTACACGCAGCGGCGCGCCGATCAGCTCCCATTCAGCAAACATCACGCCCGGGCGGGCATCGCGGTCGTCCAGGATGACGTCCACGCCGCGCGCCAGGAGGGATTCGTAGAGCTTTTGCGCGGTGTCACGCACGGTTTCACTTTTGCCCCAGCCGACCGGGCAGATTACCACTTCGAAGGGGGCGATCGCGCGCGGCCAGATGATGCCGCGGGCATCGTGGTTCTGCTCGATGGCCGCGCCCACGATGCGGGTCACGCCGATACCGTAGCAGCCCATTTCCAGGACGGCGGGCTTGCCGGTTTCGTCCAGGAAGGTGGCCTTGAGGGCTTCCGAGTACTTCTTGCCCAGGTAGAACACGTGGCCGACTTCGATGCCGCGCTGGATCGACAGGGTGCCCTTGCCGTCCGGCGAGGGGTCGCCGGCGACTACGTTGCGCAGGTCCGCCACCAGCTCGGGCTCGGGCAGGTCACGGCCCCAGTTCACGCCCTGGATGTGGAAATCTTCCTTGTTCGCGCCGCAGACGAAATCGGCCATGTTGGCCACGGTGCGGTCGGCAATGACGTGCACGGGACGGACGGTCTTGACCGGGCCCAGGTAGCCGGGCTTGCAGCCGAAGGTTTCGACGATCTCGGTTTCCGTGGCGAAGCGGAAGCCGGCCAGGCCGGGCAGCTTGCCGGCCTTGATTTCGTTGAGTTCGTGGTCGCCGCGCAGCAGCAGCAGCCAGATGTCGGCGCCTTTCTCGCCGTCGGTGGCCAGCACGATGGACTTGATCGTGCGCTCCAGCGGCAGACCCAGCAGCTTGGCCACGTCTTCGCACTTGGCGGCGCCCGGCGTGGGCACTTCGGCCATGGCCTGGGCGGGCTCGGCGCGGGTCGGGTACAGGCCGGGGGCCTCGGCCAGCTCCATGTTGGCGGCGTAGTCCGAATCGGCGTTGTAGACCAGCAGGTCTTCGCCGGTGTCGGCGATCACCTGGAATTCGTGGCTGCGGGTGCCGCCGATCGAGCCCGTGTCAGCGGCCACGGCGCGGAATTCCAGACCCAGGCGGCCGAAAATGCGCATGTAGGCGTTGAACATGGTGTCGTAGCTGGCCTGAGCGCCGGCTTCGTCGCGGTCGAAGGAATAGGCGTCCTTCATGGTGAATTCGCGGCCGCGCATCAGGCCGAAGCGCGGGCGGCGCTCGTCCCGGAACTTGGTCTGGATGTGATAGAAGTTCACCGGCAGCTGGCGATAGCTGTGGATTTCGTTGCGCGCGATGTCCGTGATGACTTCCTCGGACGTGGGCTGCAGCACGAAATCGCGCTGGTGCCGGTCCTTGATGCGCAGCAGCTCGGCGCCGTATTGCTCCCAGCGGCCCGATTCCTGCCAGAGCTCGGCCGGCTGCACCACCGGCATCAGCAGCTCGATCGCACCCGCGGCATTCATTTCTTCGCGGACGATGGCCTCGACCTTGCGGATGACTTTCAGCCCCAGGGGCATGTAGGTGTAGATGCCGCCCGCGAGCTTGCGGATCATCCCTGCCCGGGTCATCAGCTGATGGCTGGCGACTTCGGCTTCGGAAGGGGCTTCTTTGAGGGTGTTGATGTGGTAGTTGGATGCGCGCATGTTTAAAGGTGGCTGCAGATACGTATAATCGATCGTAATTGTATTGAATTCGGTGGGGGTGGCCCATGCTTGACCGCGAAGGCTACCGCCCCAATGTCGGCATCATTCTCGTCAACGGTAGAAACGAGGTCTTTTGGGGCAAGCGTATCAGGGAACATGCCTGGCAGTTCCCCCAAGGCGGCATCAAGTATGGCGAAAGCCCGGTGCAGGCCATGTATCGCGAACTCCATGAAGAGGTGGGCTTGAAGCCCGAGCATGTCCGTATTTTGGGGCGTACACGCGATTGGTTACGTTATAACGTGCCCGATCACTTCGTCCGGCGTGAGTGGCGTGGCCACTATAAAGGACAAAAACAGATTTGGTTCTTGTTGCGCCTGGTAGGACGTGACAGTGACGTGTGCTTGCGCGCGACGCAGCATCCGGAATTCGATGCCTGGCGCTGGAGCCAGTATTGGGTGCCCCTGGATGCCGTGATCGAGTTCAAGCGCGATGTCTACACCCAGGCGCTGAACGAGCTGTCGGCTATCCTCTTCCGGCGCCATCACGAAACCCGCTACTTGCGCCAGCGGGTGCACGGGCAACGGGCAGCAGAGAATCTGCCTGAAGGAACGGACGGTCATGCGCATATTGTTGGTTGAAGACGAACGGGACATGGCGTCCTGGTTGATGCGCGCGCTCGCCCAGAGCGGGTTCGTGCCGGACCACGCGGCCGACGCCCGCACCGCCGAAGCCTTCATGGCCGGTACCGAATACGACGCCATCGTCATGGACCTGCGCCTGCCCGACAAGCACGGGCTGGTGGTGCTGCGCGAAATGCGCAACCGCGACGACCGCACCCCCGTGCTGCTGTTGACTGCCCAAGGCGCTCTGCAGGACCGCGTGCGCGGCCTGAACCTGGGCGCGGACGACTTCCTCACCAAGCCCTTCGCGCTCGAGGAACTGGAAGCGCGCCTGACGGCGCTGGTGCGCCGCAGCCGCGGCCGCCAGCATCCGCGCCTGCAATGCGGTTCGCTGTCCTACGACAGCGAAAGCCGCGCCTTCACCCTGGACGGCTCGCTGCTGTTCTTGACGCCGCGCGAACATGCCGCCCTGGCCGCTTTGCTTACCCGCAGCGGCTATCCGGTGGACAAGTCCCAGCTGTTCGGCAAGGTGTTCACGCACGATAGCGAAGCCAATCCCGACGCCATCGAGGTGGTGCTGCATCGGCTGCGCAAGAAGCTGGCCGGCAGCGACGTGCGCATCGTCACCGTGCGCGGGCTGGGCTACATGCTGGAAAGCGTCGCCAGCGAGTCCGCGGAATCCTGAGTGAGGCTGCGGCTATCCGAGCTGCCGCGCGTGGGCATCCGCGCGCTGCTGATCATTCTGCTGCTGCCGGGCGTGATCGTGCTGCTGGTCGTGGACAGCGTGAACGACTACCGCACGCTGGCCGAGATCACCAACGAAGCCTACGACAGCGCCCTGGTCGAGCCTGCCCGGGTGCTGGAAAGCAGCCTGGAATTCACGCCTGACGGCAACCTGCAGGTCGCTACGCCGCTGTACGCGCAGGTGATGCTCGAGTCCCGCGCGGGCCTGCGCAAGTATTTCCGCATTGAAGAGATCGATCCGCCGCTGCCGGACGGAGCCGCCGTGCCCACCGAGCCAGGCAAGACCTTGCTCGGCATGCCGGAAATGCCGCGTCCGCCTGCCTGGCCGCGTTCCAACAGCCAGCCCGTTTTCTACGACAGCGTCTATCGCAACGATCCCGTGCGCGTCGTCGCGGTGGTGCGCGACCTGTACTACCAGGGGCAGCACCGCCAGGTGCTGGTCGTGGTGGCCGAAAGCACAGGCAAGCGCATCGAGGCCGAGAACAACGCCCGGCGCCAGGAAATCCTGCGCGACACGCGCATGCTGGCGCTGGTCGCGCTGCTGGTGTGGTGGGGCGTGTCGTGGGCGTTGAAGCCGCTGCGCCGGCTGCGCAACGATATCCGCGCGCGCCGCCCCGATGACCTGACGCCGCTGGACGCCTCGCGCGTGCCCAGCGAAGTGGCGCCGCTGGTCGATGCGGTCAATCACCATATCGCCCGCTACCGCCGCGTCCTCGACGAGCAGTCGCAGTTCCTGGCCGATGCTTCGCATCAATTGCGCACGCCGCTGGCCATCATGCTGACGCAGGCGCAGTACGCGCTGCGCGAACGCGATCCGGCCCGGGCGCAGGAGGGCCTGCGCGGCATCGTCGACCAGCTGGGCCGCACGCGCCGCCTGACTGAACAGCTGCTGTCGCTGGCTCACGCCAACCAGGCCGACCAGTTGCCGAGGCAACTGCTGGACATGAACGCCGTGTCGCGCGAGGTGGTGCTGCAGTACCTGCCGCTGGCGCATGAAAAGCAGCAGGACCTGGGCTGGGTGCAGGCGGGTTCCGAAGAGGGCCAGGAAATCCCCGCGCCGGTGTCGGGCAACGAGGCCGAACTGCACGAAGCCTTGTCGAACCTGGTGCACAACGCCATCCACTACGCGCCTGCTGGCGCGCGCATCACCGTGTCGGTCTGCTGCCGCGACAACCGCGCCGAGGTTGCCGTTTCCGACAACGGGCCGGGGCTGGACCCGATACTGCGCCAGCGCGCCTTCGCGCGTTTCGAGCGGGTCGGCACGGACAAGCCGGTCGCCTCGTCGGGCTCGGGCCTGGGGCTGGCGATCGCCCGCGCTTACGCACGCCGCAACGATGGCGACATCGAATTGCGCGACGGCGAACCGAACGCGCAAGGTGGCGTCGGCCTGGCTTCCGTGCTGTGGCTGCCGCTAGCGGCCATCGTCTCGCAATATCCTCGTCCGCTCGATGTCGAGCTCAAGGGCGATCAGTAACTTCTCCGCATTTCCGCATTCATGTGCGGCTTCCGTTCAGGGATAACCCCCGGATTCAGGAGCACGACAGCGCATAGAAAGCGGATTAGCAGCTTCCTTCCGTAATCTGCGTCCGGACCTGTCGTCAGGCACCGGGCGGCGCTCGTTCGAGCGTGTGTCCCGGCGAGGCGTGCGGCCGCACTACGAAGGAGGATGAAGTGCAAAAGACAATCAATAGAAAGGACTATTACGGCGGAGCGCTGATGGTCCTCATTGGGCTGGGGGCGATTTACGGCGGCACCGACTATCACATCGGCACCCTGAGCCACATGGGCCCCGGATTTTTCCCAGCGGCGCTCGGCGGCCTGCTGGCGCTGACCGGCGTGCTGATCGCCATCTCGGCGCGTTCGGGCGAGTCGTCCGCGCCGCCGCCCGGCGACGGCCATGGCCACGGCCTGCCCGATTTCCGCGGCGGCGCCTGCATCCTGCTGGGCATCCTGGCCTTCCTGCTGCTGGGCCACTACGGCGGCTTGCTGCCCGCCACGTTCGCCATCGTGTTCATCTCGGCGCTGGGCGACCGCAACAACACGATCAAGCAGGCTCTGCTGCTGTCGATCGCCATGACCGTCATCGCGGTCGTCGTCTTCTGGTGGGCGTTGCAGTTGCAGCTTCCGCTGTTTCGCTGGGGTTGAAGCGCCATGATTTCTCAATCTTTGATGGACCTCTGGTACGGCTTCGGCGTCGCCTTCCAGTGGCACAACCTGATGTGGTCGTTCTTCGGCGTGCTGGTGGGCAACCTCATCGGCGTGCTGCCCGGCATGGGCGCGCTGTCGGCCATTTCCATTCTGCTGCCGCTGACCTACGTAATGCATCCGGTGCCCGCCATCCTGATGCTGGCCGGCATCTTCTACGGTTCGCAGTACGGCGGCGCCATCGGCGCGATCCTGCTCAACCTGCCTTCGCATCCGCCGCACGCGGTCACCTGCCTGGACGGCTATCCGCTGACCAAACAGGGCAAGGGCGGAACCGCGCTCGGCATCACGATGATCTGTTCGTTCTTCGCCGCGTCGGTGGGGATCATCGTCATGATCTTCGCGTCGCCGCTGCTGGTTGAAGTGGCGTTCAAGTTCGGTCCCACCGAGATCTTTTCGATCATGCTGTTGGGCCTCTTGGCCGGCGCCACGATGTCGCGCGGCTCGCCGCTCAAGGGCGTGGCGATGACCTTGTTCGGCCTGATGTGCGGCGTGGTGGGCACGGACGTGAATACCGGCACCATCCGCTTTTCGTTCGGGCTGCTGGATCTGTCCGACGGCCTGGAACTGGTGGCGATTTCCATGGGCCTGTTCGGCGTGGCCGACTTCCTCATGAGCGTCAACCGCATGACCATCATCGGCAGCGGCGCCAAGCTGCGCCTGCGCGACATGCGGCCCAGCAAGCAGGAACTCAAGACCGCCTTCTGGCCCATGGTGCGCGGCACGGCGGTAGGCACGCTGTTCGGCGCCATGCCCGGTACCGGCCCCACCATCACCACCTTCGTGGCCTATGCGTTGGAGCGCAAGATCTCCAAGACGCCCGAGAAGTTCGGCACCGGCATGATCGCCGGCGTGGCGTCGCCGGAAGCGTCCTCGCACTCCAAGACGCAGGTCGACTTCATCCCCACGATGAGTCTGGGCATCCCCGGCGACGCCGTGATGGCGCTGATCCTGGGCGCGCTGCTGATCCAGGGCATCCAGCCCGGCCCGCAGCTGATCACCGAGCATCCGGACATCTTCTGGGGCCTGATCGCCAGCTTCTGGGTGGGTAACGTGCTGCTCATGGTGCTGAACGTGCCGCTGATCGGCGTGTGGGTGAAGTTGCTGCAGGTGCCGTACCGCTACCTGTTCCCGTCGGCGCTGTTCTTCATCGCGGTGGGGGTGTTCAGCACCCAGAACAGTCTCTTCCAGATTTGGGAGGTGCTGGCTTTCGGTGTGATCGGCGCCATCCTCATGACGCTGGAATTCTCGGTCGCGCCCATCCTGCTCGGCTTCGTGCTTGGCCCCATGGTCGAAGAGAACTTCCGCCGCGCGTTGCTGCTGTCCCGCGGCGATCTGGCGGTGTTCGTGGAGCGCCCGATCAGCGCGTGGTTCATCGGCGCGAGCGCCTTGCTGGTCTTCCTGCAGGTGTGGGCCTTCCTGCGCCGCAACAAGAACAAGGGCAAAGGCAAGCCCGAGGTGCCGCAGGCGGCCTGAGCGCTTTTCCGTTTGTCCGCACGCGGCCCGGCCATATGCCGGGCCGTTTGATTTGTGCGGCGGCATCCCTCATGCTTGAGGCTTCCCGAGCCTGCACACAGAGCCACCATGCACATACTCTTTGCCTGTCCCCACCATGATCCCGCCGCCTGGGTTCCGCTGCTGGAAGCCGCCATGCCCGGATGCCGCATTTCCGTGTGGAATCCGGACGGCCCGCCCTCGGGCGCGCAGGCGGCGCTGGTGTGGCGTCCGCCGGCCGAACTCTTCAAGCACGAAACCGGCCTGACCACGCTGTTCAATCTGGGCGCGGGCGTCGACGCCTTGCTGAAGATGCCCGAGATTCCGCCGCAGGTGCGCATCGTCCGCCTGGAAGACGCGGGCATGTCGGTGCAGATGGCGGAATACGCGCTGTATGCGCTGCTGCGCGTCTCGCGCGATTTCGAAGCGTTCGACCATGCGCAGGCGCGGCAGCATTGGGACACCCGTGAAGGTTCGCGGCAGGCGGACTGGCCGGTGGGCGTGCTGGGCCTGGGGCAGGTAGGCGCCAGGGTCGCTCAGACCCTGGCCGAATTCGGCTACCCCGTGGCGGGTTGGTCGCGCACGCCGCGCGAGATTCCCGGCGTCGAAACCTTTGCGGGAGCGGCCGCCTTGCCGGCGTTCCTGGCCCGCACGCGCTTCCTGGTGAACGTGCTGCCGCTCACGCCGGACACGGTCGGCATCCTCAACCGCGAAACGCTGTCGCAACTGCTGCCGCATGCGCATCTGGTCAACGTCGGCCGGGGCGAGCATCTGGTCGAGGACGATCTGGTGCAGATGCTCGAAGAAGGCGAGATCGACGGCGCCACGCTGGACGTCTTCCACACCGAGCCCTTGCCCAAGGACCACGCGTTCTGGCGCGATGCGCGCGTGCATGTGACGCCGCACATCGCGGCGCGCACCTTGCGCGACGAGAGCATCCGCCAGATCGCGGGCAAGGTCGCGCAGCTGCAGCGCGGCGAAGCCATCACCGGCGTGGTGGACCGCTCGCGCGGCTACTGAGCCGGCGGCAGCGGAGCCTTTTCCAGCCGCTGATACATCGCGGGCAGGCGCTCCGACAGGAAATCGAGCAGGGCGCGCACGGCGGGCATCATGCCCCGCCGCGACGGATAGATGCAATGCACGATGCCCTCGGGCGACTGCCATTGCGGCAGAACCTGCACCAGCTGGCCGCGCCGCAGCTGTTCATGCGTGGCGATCGAGGGCAGCAGGGCGATGCCGCGGCCGCGCACCGCGGCCTCGGTCAGCACGATGAAGTCGTTGCATGACAGCTGCGGCTTCAATTCCACGTGCACCTCTTCACCCTTGTCGTTGCGTAGCGGCCAGCGCACTTCGTTTTGCGGATCGCTGAAGCTCAGCGTGGTGTGCGTGGCGAGATCCTGCGGGCTGTCGGGCGTGCCATGGCGCTGCAGATAGCTGGGGCTGGCGACCAGCGTGCCGCGCGCCGTGCCGAAGTGGCGCACGACCAGTTCGGCGTCGGTATCCAGCTTGGTGCGCACGCGCAGGGCCAGGTCCACGCCCTCGCGGATCAGGTCCACGCGGCGGTTGGTCACCAGCAACTGCACCGACACGGCGGGCCAGGCGTCCAGGAATTCGGGCAACAGCGGCGACAGCACGTCCTGCGCGATGGACACGGGGCAGCTCACGATCACGGGGCCGGTGGGCTCGGCCTGCAGTTGCCGCATGGCGTCGTCGGCGGCGCGCGCCGATGCGGCCATTTCGCGGCAATAGTGCAGATAACGCTCGCCGGCCGAGGTCAGGCGCAAGCGCCGCGTCGTGCGCTGCAAAAGACGCACGCCCAGGCTTTCCTCCAGGTGCGAGATCCGGCGCGACAAGCGGGATTTCGGGATGTCCAACACCCTGGCCGCGGCGCTGAAGCCCCCCTGTTCGACTACCTGGGAAAAGTAGTAGAGGTCGTTGAGATCTTGCATGATTGTTCTATTCCTGGAACGAATAGTTCATCATAACCGGATTTATGTGAACAATTAACCCGTCTACAGTGACGCCATGCACTCGGGATCTGATCAAAGCCTACGGATCCTGACCGCCCGCAGCGAGCGGGCCCTCACTGGAGAAATTTGCAATGAAGACCCTGGTTATCCTTTCCTCTATTCTCGGCGATCGTTCCAACAGCAAGCAATTGGCCGATCACCTGATCAACCGCGTCAAGGCGTCTAATCCGGCCGCGGCCATCAAGGTTCGCGACATCGGCGCCCAGCCCATCCCGTACTTCGACGGAAACACCGCTGGCGCGCTGTTCACCCCGGCCGATGCCCGCAGCGTGGACCAGCAACGCCTGGTTGAGATGAGCGATGCTCTGGTAGCCGAATTGATGGAGGCCGATCGCGTGGTCTTCGCCGTTCCGGTCTACAACTTCAACATGCCCGCCCAGTTCAAGAGCTATCTCGATCATCTCGCCCGCGCCGGCGTCACCTTCCGCTATACCCCCGAAGGCGTGCCCGAAGGCCTGGTCAAGGGCAAGCAGGTGTTCGTGCTGACCGCTCGCGGCGGCAAGGCCGAAGGCACGCCTTCGGACACGATGACGCCTTACCTGCGCCAGATGCTGGCCTTCCTGGGCATGACCGACGTCACCTTCATCGCCGCCGAAGGCATGGCCATGGGCGAAGTGGCAGCGCTGGAAGGCATGGCGCAGGCCAAGCAGCGCATCGACGCGCTGCTGCCCGCCGCGCAGCAGGACAGCCTGGCCGCATAAGCGCAGGCGTCCAAAGCAAAAGGCGAGCCTTGCGGCTCGCCTTTTTTCTTGCCGCAAGGGCAGGGCTCAGTCGCGCAGGCGCTTGATCAGGCTGGAGGTATCCCAGCGGCCGCCGCCCAGCTTCTGCACGTCGCCATAGAACTGGTCCACCAGGGCCGTCAGGGGCAGGCGTGCGCCATTGTGGCGGGCTTCGGCCAGCACCAGGCCCAGATCCTTGCGCATCCAGTCCACCGCGAAGCCGAAGTCGAACTTGTCGTCGACCATGGTGCCGCCGCGGTTCTCCATCTGCCAGCTCTGCGCCGCGCCCTTGCTGATCACGTCCAGCACCAGCTTCATGTCCAGATCGGCAGCCTGGCCGAAGGCGATCGCCTCGGACAGACCCTGCACCACGCCTGCGATGCAGATCTGGTTGACCATCTTGGCCAGTTGGCCGGCTCCGGGCGGACCCACCAGCGTGACCGCGCGGCCGAAGCTCTGCGCCACGGGCTTGATCGCATCGAACACGGCTTGTTCACCGCCGCACATGATGGTCAGCACGCCGTTGACCGCGCCTGCCTGCCCGCCCGACACCGGCGCGTCGACGAAATTCAGGCCCAGGTCCTTGGCCTGCGCGTAGAGTTCGCGCGCCACGTCGGCGGACGCGGTGGTGTGGTCGACGAAGACCGCGCCTGGCGTCATGCCGGCGAACGCGCCGTCGGGACCCAGCACCACGCTGCGCAGGTCGTCGTCATTGCCGACGCAGGCGAACACGATCTGCGCGCCGGCCACGGCTTCGCGCGGCGTGGCTGCGCTCTTGCCGCCGAACTCGGCGACCCAGGCCTGGGCCTTGGCCGGCGAGCGGTTGTAGACCGTGACGTCATGTCCGGCACGCGCCAGATGGCCGGCCATGGGCAGGCCCATCACGCCCAAACCGAGGAAAGTGACTTTCTGGGGTACGACAGCGTCGTAGCTCTTGGTACCGATCGTTGCCATGCAGGGGACTCCGCTTTATGTGATTGGGGCCATCAGGGGCGCTGGCGCCAGTAAACAGGCCCTAACCTTAACGCAATCAAAAGCCCGCGGCGAGTCCATCGCGCCGGCTGTCGCTGGCGCTGACATACCCGTCCACCGCCGGGTCGCCCAGGCGCCAGATGAACTGTCCCGAGCCGAAGTCCATGTAGGGATCCGCCAGGCTTTCGAGCACGTGGCCGCGGGCGCGCAGCCCCTCGGCGACGGCCGCGGGCAGGCCGGCCTCCGCGTCCAGCGACAGCCCATGGTTCCATTTCCAGCGAGGCGCGTCGCAGGCGGCCTGCGGCTGCTGACCGTAGTCCAGCATCCGCACCAGCGTCTGCACCTGCCCCTGGGGCTGCATATTGCCCCCCATGACCCCAAAACTCATGACGGGTGCGCCATTGCGCATCAGGAAGCCCGGGATGATGGTGTGGAAGGGGCGCTTGCCGCCCGCCACCGCATTGGGGTGGCCAGGGTCGGTGCTGAAGCAATGGCCGCGGTTCTGCAGGCTGACGCCGGTGCCTGGGACCACCACGCCGGAGCCGAAGCCCATGTAGTTCGACTGGATGAAGCTGACCATCATGCCGCACTTGTCCGCGGCCGTCAGGTAGACAGTGCCGCCGCGCGGCGCGTGGCCGTTGGCGTGGGCCTGCGCCGCATTGGGGTCGATCAGGCGCGCCCGCTGCGCCAGATAGTCCGCGGCCAGCATCTGTTCGGGCGTGACCTGCATGTGCTGCGCGTCGGCCACGTGCGCGTAGACATCGGCAAACGCCAGCTTCATCGCCTCGATCAGCAGGTGCTGGGTTGCGGGGTGATCCACCGGACGGGCCGCCACGTCGAAGTTCTGCAGGATGCCCAGGGCGATCAGGGCGGCGATGCCCTGGCCGTTGGGCGGAATCTGATGCAGCGTGTGGCCGCGGTAGGCTTGGCTGATCGGCGCCACCCACTGCGGCGCGTAATCGCGCAGATCCGCCAGCGTCAGCGCGGCGTCGTGGGCCTGGGCATGCGCCACCAGCTTGTGGGCGGTCTCGCCTTCGTAGAAGTCACGGCCGCCGCTGGCCGCAATGCGCTTGAGCGTGGCGGCCGCGCCTTGCAGCACGAAGTGCTCGCCGACCTGCGGTGCGCGGCCGCGTGGCAGGAAATGCTCGGCAAAGCCTGGCTGCGGCTGCAGGAGGTCGGCCTGCGCCGCCCACTTTTCCTGCACGATGGGCGACACGGCAAAGCCGCGCTCGGCATATTCGATGGCGGGCGCCAGCACATCGGCAAAGGACAACCGGCCCAGCCTTTCATGCAGGGCGGCCCAGCCCGCCACGCAGCCAGGCACCGTCACGCTGTCCCAGCCGCGCGTCGGGATGGCGCCCTGGTGCTTGCGCCGGAAGTAATCCATGTTCCAGGCTGCCGGCGCCGTACCCGAGGCATTCAGGCCATGCAACTTCGAGCCGTCCCAGACGATGGCGAAACAATCCGATCCCAGCCCGTTGCTGACCGGCTCCGTCAGAGCCAGCGTGGCGGCCGCGGCGATCGCCGCGTCGACGGCGTTGCCGCCTTGCGCCAGGATCCGCAAGCCCGCCTGGGCGGCCAGCGGCTGCGAGGTGGCAACCACGTTGCGTGCGAACACTGGGTGCCGGGTGGTGGGATAGGGGTTGTTCCAGTTGAAATTCATCTCGAATCATCGCGTGGGGTAAACCCCTAGCTTAACGTACGCGAACTGCGTTTGAACATAACCCGTATTGAGTTGTATTGATTGGTAGCGTCTATCGGACCGAATACCGTGCGCGCAAAGAAAAACCCCCGGGGCGGAACCCGGGGGTTTTCAGGGCGGGACTGCCGCAGCGAGGCGGCAGGCTGCGCTTTAGTCTTCTTCGACGAAGGTCTCTTCGCGCTTCTTGCGGATCGCCGGCAGGGCCACCAGGATCACCAGGAAGACGGCGACGGCCAGCAGCGAGGCCGACAGCGGACGCGTCACGAAGGTCGTGAAGTCGCCGCGCGACAGCAGCAGGGCGCGACGGAAGTTCTCTTCCATCATGGGGCCCAGCACCAGGCCCAGCAGCAGCGGTGCGCCTTCGCACTTCAGCTTGGACCACACGTAGCCGATGATGCCGAAGATGGCGGTGGTGAAGATGTCGAACGTGTTGTAGTTCAACGAGTACACGCCGATCGTGCAGAAGACCAGAATCGCCGGGAATAGGATGCGGTAGGGCACTTTCAGCAGCTTGACCCACAGGCCGATCAGCGGCAGGTTCAGCACCACCAGCATCAGGTTGCCGATCCACATCGAGGCGATCAGGCCCCAGAACAGCTCCGGGTGGCTCGTCATGACTTGCGGGCCGGGCTGGATGTTGTGGATGGTCATCGCGCCGACCATCAGCGCCATCACGGCGTTACCCGGGATGCCCAGGGTCAGCAGCGGGATGAACGAGGTCTGGGCAGCGGCGTTGTTCGCCGATTCCGGGCCAGCCAGGCCGGCCGGGTGGCCCTTGCCGAAGCGTTCCGGATTGCGCGAGATCTTCTTTTCCAGCGTGTAGGAAGCGAACGACGACAACACGGCGCCACCGCCAGGCAGGATGCCCAGGGCCGAACCCAGAGCCGTGCCGCGCAGCACAGCGGGGGCGGCTTCCTTGAATTCCTGCTTGTTGGGATACAGCGAGCCGATCTTGTCGGTGATGTCGACGCGGTTTTCCTTCTGCTCGAGGTTGGTCATGATTTCGGCGAAGCCGAACACGCCCATGGCCACGATGGCGAAGTCGATGCCGTCTTGCAGTTCGGGGATGCCGAAGTCGAAGCGGGCGACGCCCGAGTTCACGTCGGTGCCCACCATGCCCAGCAGCAGACCCAGCAGGATCATCGCGATGGCCTTGGGCAGCGAACCCGAAGCCAGCACCACGGCGCCGACCAGGCCCAGGCACATCAGCGAGAAGTACTCGGCCGGGCCGAACTTGAACGCGACTTCAGCCAGCGGGGGCGCGAAGGCGGCCAGCAGCAGCGTGGCCACGCAGCCTGCGAAGAACGAACCCAGCGCGGCGATTGCCAGCGCGGCGCCAGCACGGCCGTTGCGGGCCATCTGGTGGCCGTCCAGCACGGTCACCACCGCGGACGTTTCCCCTGGCAATGCCACGAGAATTGCCGTTGTGGAGCCGCCGTATTGGGCGCCGTAGTAGATGCCTGCCAGCATGATCAGGCCGGCCACCGGGGGCAGCACGTACGTGATCGGCAGCAGCATAGCGATGGTCGGGACAGGGCCGATGCCCGGCAGCACGCCGATCAGCGTGCCCAGGATGCAGCCCAGCAAGGCATAGGCAAGGTTCTCGGGCGTGAACGCCACCGAGAAGCCCAGCATGAGGTTGTCAAACAATTCCATGGCCGAAGGCTCCTTAGTTCATGCCCAGAAACGACGGCCACAGCGGGAAAATCAGCCCCAGCCCCTTGACGAATGCCAGATACGAGAACACCACCAGGAAGATGCCGTTGGCGACGGCGACCTTCAGGCTGAACTCATGGCTGGCCAGGCTGCTGACCACAACCAGAACGAATACCGAGATGTAGATGCCCAGCAGTTTGAGGATGAAGCCGTAGAGCACGACCGATCCGACCACCAGGAACACGATGCGCCAATCGAACTTGTCGACGTGGGTTTCGTGCGCCTTCTTGGACATCGAGCCAAGCAGCACGATGGCGCCCAGCAATGCCAGAACTATGCCTAGCCAGAAAGGAAAATACCCTGGGCCCATTCGGGCGGCAGTACCCATTTGGTAGCTGCTGGCCTGCCAGGCGAATCCCAGTCCAAGGGCGATGAACATCACCCCCGACCAGAAGTCCTGTCGATTGCGTAGCTGCATGATTGGTTGGCTCCTGTTTACAGCATGTAGATAAAAAGGTCTGTGGCCAATCCCGCCGACAGGCGAGTGACAGGCACAAAAAAGGCACTTCGGGGTGCCATTTGTTCTTATGAAAGGTAAGGCTGGGATTCTTGAAAGGGCGAATGGTAATGGACGCCCGCCACGCTGCAAACCCTGTAAGGTCGGTGAAAGGCTGGGGTTTTCCCTAGAATTCGGGAACTCCCGACCCCGAGTTGTAACGGGTCAGGAAGTTTGAGGGCTTTTTGAAAGCTAAGTGAAAGTTTATAGAAAGAAAGACGAAAGCAGGATCGGCCGGATGCGTGGCTTTCGAATGAGGGAGGGATAAATCCTACTGAATATTGCCGGGTTTCTCACCTTGCGTGAAGAGACCCCGTTCAACTCAGGATGGTTTACGATAGCGCCCATGCTGCAAGATCTAGACCAACTCGCCGCCCGCATAGGGCAACTGGTGCAACGCACCCGGCAACTCCACGCAGAGCGTGACGCGTTGCGCCAACGCTTGAACGAAACCGAAGCTGAGCAGCGTGTGCTCAAGCAGCGCGCCGCCGAGCGCGAGGCCGAAATCGTCACGCTCCAGAGCAAGCTTCAGGATCACGACGGCGCGGTCACCTCCATGCTCGAGCAAGCCCAGCAGGCCGAGGCCGCGCTGCGCGAGCAACTGGCCCGCGAAACCTCCGAGCGCCAGTCGCTCGAGTCGCGTTTCTCCGCCCGTGAAACCGAATTGCAGGGTAGCTTGCAGACCCGCGACACCGAATTACAGCGCTTGCGCGTGGCCGCCGCATCGGCCCGCGAGCGCATCGACGCCGTGCTGGCCCGCCTGCCGGGCGCACCGTCTGGAGAGCAACACTGATGGAACGCGTAGATGTCACCATACTGGGGCGCGACTATTCCCTGGCGTGTTCCGCCGAAGAGAAGCCGACGCTGCTGGCCGCCGTGCGCCACGTGGACCAACTGATGCTGCGCATCCAGGGCACGGGCAAGGTCTCCAGCAATGAACGCATCGCCGTGATGGCCGCGCTGCAAGTCGCGGGCGAGCTGCTCGCCATGAAAGCGCCCGATGGTCCGCTGGGCGGTTTGGCGGTCGGCGACTTCAAGCGTAGAATCGAGGACATGAACGCAGTACTCGATGACGCCTTGTCGGGTCAGGAAAAACTGCTCTGACAGTTCATAAAGCAGTATTCAAGTATTTTCAGTTTGTCCCTGCCGTGTTCGTGACTAGGCCATACATTCTCTGAACCTATGTCTTTTGGCATATTGGTTGCGGGAGTGCAGAGCTGGAGTGATCGTCTCCTGTAGACGAACCCGACGCTCTTCGGAACGCGACCACCTTGAACCTCAGGGTTCGAGATGCCGGCCTTGACGGCACAGGCGGGGCATCTATCCCAGCGGGCCTGCCATAAGAGCAGGTCCGCCTCGGGCGCCTCCCCACTCCCCTTCGTCCTCCCTCTAGGACCAGTCCATGTTCAAACACCCTGTTTTCTCGCTGACCAAACTCGGCGCGGCGTGCGCAACCGTGGCCGCTCTGAGCGCCGCGCCGCTCGCCCATGCCCAGACCCAGGCGCCCGCCGCCGCGGCGGAAGCGTCGGCCAGCCGCGCCCCGGAACTGACTCTGCAGGCCAATGCGTCTTCTGAAGTCAAGCAGGACACGGTCCGCATTTCCCTGTCCGCCGAAGTCGAGGCGCCCGACCAGCCCGCCGCAGGCAAGAAGCTGAGCGCGGCCTTGGACGACGTGGTCAAGCGTGCGCGCGACACCAAGGGCGTGGAAGTGCGCACCGGCGGCTACAACGTCTGGCCGAACACTTCCAGCAAGGGCAAGATCGGTTCGTGGCGCGGCCAGGGCGAAGTGATCCTGGAATCGAAGGACTTCGAAGCCGCGGCCGCTCTGGCGTCCAAGCTGTCCGACAAGACCGCCATCTCCAACATCAGCTTCCTGCTGTCGCGCGAAGTGCGCGAGGCCGAAGAGCGCAAGCTGCTCAAGGAAGCCGCGCAAGCCTTCAAGGACCGCGCGCTGGCCGCAGCCAACGCCTTCGGTTTCTCGGGCTACCGCCTGTCCAAGTTGGAACTGGGCGGCTCGGGCGGCCCCGTGCCGATGCCGCGCATGATGGGCGCCGCGGCCATGGCCAAGGATGCCTCGGGCGGCTATAGCCCGGACGTCCCGCTGGAAGCGGGCAACGTCACGGTCAGCATCGCGGTCAACGGGACGATCGTTTTGCAGTAAGGCTGAACATGATGGCGCCCAGGGCGACCATCGGCACGGACAGCCACTGTCCCATGCTCAACCCGCCCGCGAGCAGGCCCAGGAAGTTGTCTGGCTCGCGGGTGAATTCCACCAGGAAGCGGAACGTTCCGTAACCCATCAGGAAGAGCCCGCTCACCTGGCCCAGCGGGCGCGGTTTGCTCGAAAACCACCACAGCAGTGCAAACAGCACGATGCCTTCCAGGCCCAGTTCATAGAGCTGCGAGGGGTGGCGCGGCAGTCCGTCGCCGCTGCCCGGAAACACCATGGCCCACGGCACATCGGTGGGCCGGCCCCAGAGTTCGCCATTGATGAAGTTGCCCAGGCGGCCAAAACCCAGCCCCAGCGGAATCAGCGGCGCGATGAAATCGCTGACCGCGAAGAACGGCAGCTTCTTCTTGCGGGCGAACAGCAGCATCACCACGATCACGCCGATCAGCCCGCCATGGAACGACATGCCGCCCTGCCACAGGTACAGCACTTCCAGCGGATGGGACAGGTAGTAAGAGGGCTTGTAGAACAGCACATAACCCAGCCGTCCGCCCAGCACCACGCCCAGCACGCTATAGAAGATCAGGTCTTCCAGATCCTTCACGTTCAGTGACGTAGTGTGGCCGGAGGTGATGCGGCGGCGTCCCAGCAGGTACACCAGGGCGAAGCCCACCAGGTACATCAGTCCGTACCAGTGGATGGCAAGCGGCCCGATCTGCAGGGCGACGGGATCAAATTGGGGATATTGCAGCATGTTCTGCCCGACACAATAAAGTTGAATGATAATAACCGGCGAACATTGAAGATTCGCGCGCAAGCGAGCCAGTTCCCCCGGGGCGGTTGCCATGTCCGAGCCCCGGCGGCCGACAGGAGACAGACCATGCCGAACAACGATCGTTCCCGCCACATCACCCACGGTGTCGCGCGCGCGCCCAACCGCGCCATGTATTACGCGCTGGGCTATCAGGAAGCCGACTTCGAAAATCCCATGATCGGCGTGGCCAATGGCCATTCGACGATCACGCCTTGCAATAGCGGCCTGCAACGCCTGGCCGATGCGGCCATCGACGCCATCCGCGCATCGCAGGCCAATCCCCAGGTATTCGGCACGCCCACCATTTCCGACGGCATGTCCATGGGCACCGAGGGCATGAAGTACTCGCTGGTCTCCCGCGAGGTCATCGCCGACTGCATCGAGACCGCGGCGCAAGGACAGTGGATGGACGGCGTGGTCGTGATAGGCGGCTGCGACAAGAACATGCCCGGCGGCATGATCGCACTGGCCCGCACCAACGTGCCTGGCATCTATGTCTATGGCGGCACCATCAAGCCCGGCCACTACAAGGGCAACGATCTCACCATCGTCTCCGTCTTCGAGGCCGTGGGCGAATACACCATGGGCCGCATGCCCGAAGAAGATTTCAAGCAGATCGAGAAGTGCGCGATTCCCGGTTCCGGGTCCTGTGGCGGCATGTACACCGCCAACACCATGAGTTCCGCGTTCGAAGCCATGGGCATGAGCCTGCCGTACTCCAGCACCATGGCCAACGAGGACGAGGAAAAGGTCGCCTCCGCCGCGGAGTCTGCGCGCGTGCTGGTCGAGGCGGTCAGGAAGGGCTTGCGCCCGCGCGACATCATCACGCGCGAATCCATCGAAAACGCGGTGTCCGTCATCATGGCCACGGGCGGCTCCACCAACGCCGTGCTGCATTTCCTGGCAATCGCGCATGCCGCGGAAGTGCCGTGGACCATCGACGACTTTGAACGCATCCGCAAGCGCGTGCCTGTCCTGTGCGACCTGAAACCGTCCGGCAAATATGTCGCCACCGACCTGCATCGCGCCGGCGGCATTCCGCAGGTCATGAAGCTGCTGCTCAATGCGGGTCTTCTGCACGGCGACTGCATCACCATCACCGGCAAGACCATCGCCGAGACCCTGGCTGATGTGCCCGACGCGCCCCGGGCGGACCAGGACGTCATCATGCCGCTGGACCGGGCGCTGTATCCGCAGGGTCATCTCGCCATCCTGAAAGGCAATCTCTCCCCCGAAGGCTGTGTCGCCAAGATCACCGGCCTGAAGAATCCCGTCATCACGGGCCCGGCGCGCGTCTTCGATTCCGAAGACGACGCCATGACGGCCATCATGGCGCGTGAGATCCGCGATGGCGATGTGGTGGTCATCCGCTACGAAGGACCCAAAGGCGGCCCTGGTATGCGCGAGATGCTCGCGCCCACCTCCGCGCTGGTCGGCCAGGGGCTGGGCGAAACGGTGGGGTTGATCACCGACGGCCGTTTTTCCGGCGGCACCTGGGGCATGGTCGTGGGCCACGTCGCGCCAGAGGCTTTCGTGGGCGGTCCCATTGCGCTGATCCGCGAGGGCGATTCGGTTACCATCGATGCCCACAAGCTGCTGTTGCAGCTCAATATCAGCGACGAAGAAATGGCGGCTCGTCGCCAGGCCTGGGTGCAGCCCCGGCCGCGTTATACACGCGGTGTGCTTGCCAAGTTCGGCAAGCTCGCCAGCACCGCGAGCCGTGGGGCAGTTACCGATGCATTTGAAGAGTAGTCTGTTGTTGGCCGCCGCCTGCGTCCTGGGCGCGGGGGCGGCGCAAGCGCAAACCACCGGGTTGGATCTGGCCAAGAACAAGGCCTGTATGGCCTGCCACCAGGTCGAAGCCAAGCGCGTCGGCCCGCCGCTCAAGAGCGTGGCCGAGCGCTATGCGGGGCAGGGCGATGCCATGGTCGATTACCTGGCAGGCAAGATCCGCGGCGGCGGCCGCGGCGCCTGGGGCGCCGTGCCCATGCCCGCGCAAACCCAGGTCAGCCCGGACGACGCCCGCGCGCTCGCCGAATGGATCTTGTCGCTGGCTCCCCCCAAGCAGTAGTCTTGTTCTCTCGCGCTCCAAGCACAAAGCCGGAGCGCCGGGCCGCATTCCGCGGCCCTTTATCAGGAAGGAATCGTCATGGCAGAACAACCCTCTCCGGGCAATGAGGTCGCGGTACTTGGCGGCGGCTGCTTCTGGTGCGTCGAAGCGGTGTTCGCCGAGCTGCGCGGGGTCAAGAGCGTGCTGCCCGGCTACAGCGGCGGGCATGTGGACAATCCCAGCTACGAGCAGGTCTGCGGCAAGGACACGGGACACATCGAAGTGGCCCGCATCGAGTTCGATCCCGCTGAACTGTCCTACAGCGACTTGCTGCGCGTATTCTTCGCGACCCACGACCCCACCACGCCGGGCCGCCAGGGCAATGACGTCGGTCCGCAATACGAATCCGCCATCTTCTGGCAGAACGAGGCGCAGCGCGAGCAGGCGCAAGCCGTCATTGCCGAGGTCAATGCCCAGCAAATCTACGATGCGCCCATCGTGACGCACGTGCTGCCGCCCGCCAAGTTCTGGCAGGCCGAGGACTACCACAGCAACTACTTCGCTCTGCATCCCGAGCAAGGCTATTGCCAATTCGTGATCGCGCCCAAGGTCGCCAAGTTCCGCAAGCAGTTTCAGGACCGGCTGCAAAAGTAGCAGGCAAAAAAAACCTCACCACAAGGTGAGGTTTCAAAGCCAGCGCCGATGCCCGAGCACCGGGCGCTGGCGGGGGAAGTCTTTATTCGACGGTCTTCACCACGCCGCGCCGCATCTGATCCAGTTCGATCGACTCGAACAGGGCCTTGAAGTTGCCTTCGCCGAAGCCGTCGTTGCCCTTGCGCTGGATGATCTCGAAGAAGATCGGGCCGATCTGGTTTTCGGTGAAAATCTGCAGCAGCAGGCCGCCGCCGGGGGCGCCGTCCAATAGGATGCGGTTCTTCTGCAGGCGCGCCACGTCTTCGCCGTGGTTCGGCAGACGGCGGTCCAGCAGCTCGTAGTAGGTTTCGGGCGTGTCCAGGAACACCACGCCATTTTGGCGCAGCGCCTCGATGGTGGCGTAGATGTCTTCCGTGGCCATGGCGATGTGCTGGATGCCTTCACCGCGGTACAGGTCCAGGTATTCCTGGATCTGGCCTTTCTCTTCCGTGCCTTCCTCGTTGATCGGAATGCGGATATTGCCGCAAGGCGAGGTCATGGCCTTGGACTTCACGCCCGTCACCTTGCCTTCGATGTCGAAATAGCGCACTTCGCGGAAATTGAAGAGGCGTTCGTAGAACTCGGCCCACTCGGCCATGCGGCCCTTGTGCACGTTGTGCGTCAGGTGGTCCACCAGCGTCAGGCCGGCGCCGCGGTGATTCAGGTCGGCTTGGGCGTTTTGCGGATCCACGGGCACGAAGTCCACGTCATAGATGCTGATGTCGCCGATACCGCCGTGGCCGTCCTTGCCGCTCCAGCGATCCACCAGGTAGATAAGCGAATCGCCGATGCCCTTGATCGCCGGAATGTTCAGTTCCATCGGGCCGCTGTGCGAATCGAAGCCCCACGCGCCCAGTTCCAGGGCGCGCTTGTAGGCGGCGTTGGCATCTTGCACACGGAAGCCGATCGCACAGATCGACGGGCCATGCAGGCGCGCGAAACGCTGGGCGAAGGAATCCGGTTCTGCGTTGATCAGGAAGTTCACGCCGCCTTGGCGGTACAGGGTCACGTCCTTGTGGCGGTGCTTGGCGATGGCCTTGAAGCCCAGCAGTTCGAACACCTTGCGCAGCGCGGCGGGATCCGGCGCGGCATATTCAATGAACTCGAACCCGGCGGTACCCATCGGGTTGTCCCAGGGTTGGAAAGCGCTGCTCATAAGTCTGCTCCCTTGCATCGTTTTTAAGGACGACTTGTTCTTCAAGTCTAGACGGAGATTGTAGGAAGGAACGACGGGCAGACAATTGCAAACATGTCGCGAAAGCCATTGAGTTGAGCAATAATATTGCCGGATAGAAAACATTAAGGGCTGAAAATGTCTGACATTGAGCTGGATAGGACAGATATACGGATTCTGGCCGAACTGCAGCGTGATGGTCGCCTCAGCAACCAGGAGTTGGCCGACCGTGTGTCGCTGTCGCCCAGCCCCTGTTTGCGGCGGGTCCGCCGGCTGGAAGAGAAAGGCTTCATCAAGAAGTACGTCGCCCTGATCGACGCGAAGAAGGTCGGCTTGGGCCTGCTCGCCTACGTAAACATCCGTCTGAACAAGCACAGCGGATCCAGTCATGCTCCCATGAGCGACTTCGCCCGCGATGTGCAGCTATGGCCGGAGGTGGTGGAGTGCTACGCCATGTCCGGAGACATGGACTACCTGCTGCGGATACAGGTTGCCGACCTGGCGCATTTCTCCCGCTTCGCCATGGATACGCTGATGCGCCATCCCGCAGTGGTAGACATGCGTTCATTCTTCGCCCTTCAGCAGATCAAGGAAACCACAGAGCTCCGGCTTTAGCTATGGCCTTCAGCCACTCTCTATATATAGGTACCGCTCTTTGGGGTTTGCAGTGAGGTTGTCGAGGACGAGCAGTGCGTCCCCCAAAAAAAGCATCCTCTAAAAAAAGGGTGTCACCTTCGCAATCCCGCCAAAATTCCGTGCTATAGTCTCGCTCCTTCGCGATTCGGGCAGTTTTGAAGCGCGAAGCCAAGCAAGCACGCGGGTTAGCTAAGGGAAACCAAGCCGGCCTGCCGCCAGGTCAGCAGCGATGTTGCCCAGCGGTTATTGCAAGGATTGCAACAAATTAGGCAGAAGCCAGTTGCGTAATCTGCAAAAATCGTGCTATAGTCTTGGGCTTGGCTGGTGATGTTTATTAAGGGTTATCCCTTATATCGCTAGCCTCCAGGCGGTAACCGATCTCGGGTCTGAAGCGAAAGCGGCGGCGATGGGGTTGCAGGATGAGGTGCAAGTTAGGCAAAAGCCAGTTGCACAATCTGCAAAAATCGTGTTATAGTCTTGGGCTTGGCAGTTGCCGAAAACTTAGGGTTAACCCTGATATTTCGATAGCTGCTAAGAGAGGCGGGCCTGAAGAGGTCGCAAGCAAGAAAGCGAAACGCAGTATGTGACGCTGACTTGACAAGCGAAAAAAACTTCTTCATAATCTCGTTTCTCTGCTGCAAACAACGCGGCGCCAGCGAAAGCGGCGTAGCGAAGCGAGCAGGCAGTAAGTAGTACAGAATTTAGCAGTACCGCTCTTTAACAATTAAACAACCGATAAGTGTGGGCGCTTGATGCGAGTGCAATGTGACTTCGGTCACAAGCACAATGAAATCAAGTGCTCACTAGAAGTGAAGTACCTTAGACGTCAAGTTTAAGAACATACCTCACTTCCTTTGAGTAGCGACGTATGACTCGACCCTTTCGGGGGTTAAGAAATACGAAACAAATACAGAGATTAAACTGAAGAGTTTGATCCTGGCTCAGATTGAACGCTAGCGGGATGCCTTACACATGCAAGTCGAACGGCAGCACGGACTTCGGTCTGGTGGCGAGTGGCGAACGGGTGAGTAATGTATCGGAACGTGCCCAGTAGCGGGGGATAACTACGCGAAAGCGTAGCTAATACCGCATACGCCCTACGGGGGAAAGCAGGGGATCGTAAGACCTTGCACTATTGGAGCGGCCGATATCGGATTAGCTAGTTGGTGGGGTAACGGCTCACCAAGGCGACGATCCGTAGCTGGTTTGAGAGGACGACCAGCCACACTGGGACTGAGACACGGCCCAGACTCCTACGGGAGGCAGCAGTGGGGAATTTTGGACAATGGGGGAAACCCTGATCCAGCCATCCCGCGTGTGCGATGAAGGCCTTCGGGTTGTAAAGCACTTTTGGCAGGAAAGAAACGTCATGGGTTAATACCCCGTGAAACTGACGGTACCTGCAGAATAAGCACCGGCTAACTACGTGCCAGCAGCCGCGGTAATACGTAGGGTGCAAGCGTTAATCGGAATTACTGGGCGTAAAGCGTGCGCAGGCGGTTCGGAAAGAAAGATGTGAAATCCCAGAGCTTAACTTTGGAACTGCATTTTTAACTACCGGGCTAGAGTGTGTCAGAGGGAGGTGGAATTCCGCGTGTAGCAGTGAAATGCGTAGATATGCGGAGGAACACCGATGGCGAAGGCAGCCTCCTGGGATAACACTGACGCTCATGCACGAAAGCGTGGGGAGCAAACAGGATTAGATACCCTGGTAGTCCACGCCCTAAACGATGTCAACTAGCTGTTGGGGCCTTCGGGCCTTGGTAGCGCAGCTAACGCGTGAAGTTGACCGCCTGGGGAGTACGGTCGCAAGATTAAAACTCAAAGGAATTGACGGGGACCCGCACAAGCGGTGGATGATGTGGATTAATTCGATGCAACGCGAAAAACCTTACCTACCCTTGACATGTCTGGAATCCTGAAGAGATTTAGGAGTGCTCGCAAGAGAACCGGAACACAGGTGCTGCATGGCTGTCGTCAGCTCGTGTCGTGAGATGTTGGGTTAAGTCCCGCAACGAGCGCAACCCTTGTCATTAGTTGCTACGAAAGGGCACTCTAATGAGACTGCCGGTGACAAACCGGAGGAAGGTGGGGATGACGTCAAGTCCTCATGGCCCTTATGGGTAGGGCTTCACACGTCATACAATGGTCGGGACAGAGGGTCGCCAACCCGCGAGGGGGAGCCAATCCCAGAAACCCGATCGTAGTCCGGATCGCAGTCTGCAACTCGACTGCGTGAAGTCGGAATCGCTAGTAATCGCGGATCAGCATGTCGCGGTGAATACGTTCCCGGGTCTTGTACACACCGCCCGTCACACCATGGGAGTGGGTTTTACCAGAAGTAGTTAGCCTAACCGCAAGGGGGGCGATTACCACGGTAGGATTCATGACTGGGGTGAAGTCGTAACAAGGTAGCCGTATCGGAAGGTGCGGCTGGATCACCTCCTTTCAGAGCTTAGCGCTCGTGTTAAGCGTCCACACTTATCGGTTGTTTGATGTAGCTGGTGTCAATGTTTTTGATGCCGTGTAGAGGCTAACTCATAGCGCTGCTCGCAGTGTTATGAGTTGGGTTTTACTCAACAGCTATATTTGTTCTTTAACAATCTGGAAGAAGCACAACGAAAATGTACTTATCAAGTACTCGGCGTAAGCCGATGAAGATAAGTACGGGTTGTGATTGCATTAATTTTGTTCCAAGTTCTCAAGACTGGGGTGAATAACCTCAGACTGCTTTGAAACTTATGAACGGCACAAACGCTAATACTCAGGTCCTATAGCCTACAGCGTTATAGGATCAAGCGACTAAGTGCATATGGTGGATGCCTTGGCGATCACAGGCGATGAAGGACGTAGTAGCCTGCGAAAAGCTACGGGGAGCTGGCAAACAAGCTTTGATCCGTAGATGTCCGAATGGGGAAACCCACCGCAGCAATGCGGTATCCCTGGCTGAATACATAGGCCAGTGGAGGCGAACCGGGTGAACTGAAACATCTCAGTAGCTCGAGGAAAAGAAATCAACCGAGATTCCGAAAGTAGTGGCGAGCGAAATCGGAAGAGCCTTTACGTTTTAGCACGCAAGATAGTCGAACGGAATGGAAAGTCCGGCCGTAGCAGGTGATAGCCCTGTAGGCGAAATCTTGTGTGTGGAACTAAGCGTAAGAAAAGTAGGGCGGGACACGTGAAATCCTGTTTGAAGATGGGGGGACCATCCTCCAAGGCTAAATACTCGTGATCGACCGATAGTGAACCAGTACCGTGAGGGAAAGGCGAAAAGAACCCCGGAAGGGGAGTGAAATAGATCCTGAAACCGTATGCATACAAACAGTAGGAGCCTCCTTGTGGGGTGACTGCGTACCTTTTGTATAATGGGTCAGCGACTTACATTCAGTGGCAAGGTTAACCGAATAGGGAAGCCGTAGCGAAAGCGAGTCCGAATAGGGCGATTCAGTCGCTGGGTGTAGACCCGAAACCAGATGATCTATCCATGGCCAGGTTGAAGGCACGGTAACACGTGCTGGAGGACCGAACCCACTAATGTTGAAAAATTAGGGGATGAGCTGTGGATAGGGGTGAAAGGCTAAACAAATCTGGAAATAGCTGGTTCTCTCCGAAAACTATTTAGGTAGTGCCTCAAGTATTACTGCGGGGGGTAGAGCACTGTTATAGCTAGGGGGTCATGGCGACTTACCAAACTATGGCAAACTCCGAATACCCGCAAGTACAGCTTGGGAGACAGAGCACCGGGTGCTAACGTCCGGACTCAAGAGGGAAACAACCCAGACCGCCAGCTAAGGTCCCAAATTATCGCTAAGTGGGAAACGAAGTGGGAAGGCATAGACAGTCAGGAGGTTGGCTTAGAAGCAGCCATCCTTTAAAGAAAGCGTAATAGCTCACTGATCGAGTCGTCCTGCGCGGAAGATGTAACGGGGCTAAGCGATAAACCGAAGCTGCGGGTGTGCACTTTGTGCACGCGGTAGGAGAGCGTTCTGTAAGCCTGCGAAGGTGGCTTGTAAAGGCTGCTGGAGGTATCAGAAGTGCGAATGCTGACATGAGTAGCGATAAAGGGGGTGAAAAGCCCCCTCGCCGTAAGTCCAAGGTTTCCTGCGCAACGTTCATCGGCGCAGGGTGAGTCGGCCCCTAAGGCGAGGCAGAGATGCGTAGCTGATGGGAAGCTGGTTAATATTCCAGCACCGTCGTACAGTGCGATGGGGGGACGGATCGCGGAAGATCATCAGGGTGTTGGATGTCCCTGTTGCTGCATCGAAGATGGCGCTTAGGCAAATCCGGGCGCGTAAATCAAGGGTGTGGCACGAGCGAGCATTGCTTGCGAAGTGATTGGAAGTGGTTCCAAGAAAAGCCTCTAAGCTTCAGCTGTACGAGACCGTACCGCAAACCGACACAGGTGGACGGGATGAATATTCCAAGGCGCTTGAGAGAACTCAGGAGAAGGAACTCGGCAAATTGATACCGTAACTTCGGGAGAAGGTATACCCCGGTAGTGTGAAGCGCCTGCGCGCTTAGCATGATGGGGTCGCAGAGAATCGGTGGCTGCGACTGTTTATTAAAAACACAGCACTCTGCAAAGACGAAAGTCGACGTATAGGGTGTGACGCCTGCCCGGTGCCGGAAGGTTAAGTGATGGGGTGCAAGCTCTTGATCGAAGCCCCGGTAAACGGCGGCCGTAACTATAACGGTCCTAAGGTAGCGAAATTCCTTGTCGGGTAAGTTCCGACCTGCACGAATGGCGTAACGATGGCCACACTGTCTCCTCCTGAGACTCAGCGAAGTTGAAGTGTTTGTGATGATGCAATCTACCCGCGGCTAGACGGAAAGACCCCATGAACCTTTACTGTAGCTTTGCATTGATCTGTGAACCGGCCTGTGTAGGATAGGTGGGAGGCTTTGAAGCGTAGTCGCTAGATTACGTGGAGCCATCCTTGAAATACCACCCTGGTTTGTTTGCGGTTCTAACCTTGGTCCGTTATCCGGATCGGGGACAGTGCATGGTGGGCAGTTTGACTGGGGCGGTCTCCTCCCAAAGTGTAACGGAGGAGTTCGAAGGTACGCTAGGTACGGTCGGAAATCGTGCTGATAGTGCAATGGCATAAGCGTGCTTGACTGTGAGACTGACAAGTCGAACAGGTGCGAAAGCAGGACATAGTGATCCGGTGGTTCTGAATGGAAGGGCCATCGCTCAACGGATAAAAGGTACTCTGGGGATAACAGGCTGATACCGCCCAAGAGTTCATATCGACGGCGGTGTTTGGCACCTCGATGTCGGCTCATCTCATCCTGGGGCTGTAGCCGGTCCCAAGGGTATGGCTGTTCGCCATTTAAAGAGGTACGTGAGCTGGGTTTAAAACGTCGTGAGACAGTTTGGTCCCTATCTGCCGTGGGCGTTGGATACTTGACGGAGCCTGCTCCTAGTACGAGAGGACCGGAGTGGACGTACCTCTGGTGTACCGGTTGTCATGCCAATGGCATTGCCGGGTAGCTAAGTACGGAAGAGATAACCGCTGAAGGCATCTAAGCGGGAAACTCGTCTGAAGATAAGGTATCCCGGGGACTTGATCCCCCTGAAGGGTCGTTCGAGACCAGGACGTTGATAGGTCGGGTGTGGAAGCGCAGTAATGCGTTAAGCTAACCGATACTAATTGCCCGTGAGGCTTGATCCTATAACACTGATGGTTATGACCTGGTGATATAGCGTTCCAAGTGTCGTTCAATACAAAATCTGGCTGCACCGTCGGCAGCCAGCCAACACCAATTACACCCCATCGTGCGTGATCATCGAGTCTGACTCTGATCGCCACGCGTTGTGTTTCTTCCAAGATTGGAGCAGTTGCCTCAACCGCAGCCGCTCAACCAGTTACGCTTGACGACCATAGCGAGTTGGTCCCACTCCTTCCCATCCCGAACAGGACAGTGAAACGACTTTGCGCCGATGATAGTGGACGGACGTCTGTGAAAGTAGGTCATCGTCAAGCTTTTATTCCGCAAACCCCCGCAGGTTACCCTGCGGGGGTTTGTCTTTATATATAAGTGAGAGCCTTGTGTTCTCGGCCGCAGTGAAGTGGAGAGATCCAGTAAAACAGTGGCTTTGCAGTGATAAATGCAGATTAGGCAAAAGCCAGCTGCATGAGCTGCAAAAAGGTGTTATAGTTTGCGGCTTGGCTGCTACCGAAAGATCAGGGTATACCCCGACATTTCGATAGCTGCTAAGGGAAGCGAAAAGTCAGGGCGCTGTCCTGGCGGACCTGAAGGGGTCTTGGCGATAGGTTGCCAAATCTTGCTGCTGCGTTGAGTTGAAAAACTCAAACAAAAGCGACAACGATTTGACAAACGCTAAAAACTCCTTCATAATCTCATTTCTCTGCTGTCGACACAGCGATGTTGCGAAAGCGACGAAGCGCGAGGTTGGCGGCAAGATGCAGTAAGTAGTACAGAATTTAGCAGTGCCGCTCTTTAACAATTAAACAACCGATAAGTGTGGGCGCTTGATGCGAGTGCAATGTGACTTCGGTCACAAGCACAATGAAATCAAGTGCTCACTAGAAGTGAAGTACCTTAGACGTCAAGTTTAAGAACATACCTCACTTCCTTTGAGTAGCGACGTATGACTCGACCCTTTCGGGGGTTAAGAAATACGAAACAAATACAGAGATTAAACTGAAGAGTTTGATCCTGGCTCAGATTGAACGCTAGCGGGATGCCTTACACATGCAAGTCGAACGGCAGCACGGACTTCGGTCTGGTGGCGAGTGGCGAACGGGTGAGTAATGTATCGGAACGTGCCCAGTAGCGGGGGATAACTACGCGAAAGCGTAGCTAATACCGCATACGCCCTACGGGGGAAAGCAGGGGATCGCAAGACCTTGCACTATTGGAGCGGCCGATATCGGATTAGCTAGTTGGTGGGGTAACGGCTCACCAAGGCGACGATCCGTAGCTGGTTTGAGAGGACGACCAGCCACACTGGGACTGAGACACGGCCCAGACTCCTACGGGAGGCAGCAGTGGGGAATTTTGGACAATGGGGGAAACCCTGATCCAGCCATCCCGCGTGTGCGATGAAGGCCTTCGGGTTGTAAAGCACTTTTGGCAGGAAAGAAACGTCATGGGTTAATACCCCGTGAAACTGACGGTACCTGCAGAATAAGCACCGGCTAACTACGTGCCAGCAGCCGCGGTAATACGTAGGGTGCAAGCGTTAATCGGAATTACTGGGCGTAAAGCGTGCGCAGGCGGTTCGGAAAGAAAGATGTGAAATCCCAGAGCTTAACTTTGGAACTGCATTTTTAACTACCGGGCTAGAGTGTGTCAGAGGGAGGTGGAATTCCGCGTGTAGCAGTGAAATGCGTAGATATGCGGAGGAACACCGATGGCGAAGGCAGCCTCCTGGGATAACACTGACGCTCATGCACGAAAGCGTGGGGAGCAAACAGGATTAGATACCCTGGTAGTCCACGCCCTAAACGATGTCAACTAGCTGTTGGGGTCTTCGGACCTTGGTAGCGCAGCTAACGCGTGAAGTTGACCGCCTGGGGAGTACGGTCGCAAGATTAAAACTCAAAGGAATTGACGGGGACCCGCACAAGCGGTGGATGATGTGGATTAATTCGATGCAACGCGAAAAACCTTACCTACCCTTGACATGTCTGGAATTCCGAAGAGATTTGGAAGTGCTCGCAAGAGAACCGGAACACAGGTGCTGCATGGCTGTCGTCAGCTCGTGTCGTGAGATGTTGGGTTAAGTCCCGCAACGAGCGCAACCCTTGTCATTAGTTGCTACGAAAGGGCACTCTAATGAGACTGCCGGTGACAAACCGGAGGAAGGTGGGGATGACGTCAAGTCCTCATGGCCCTTATGGGTAGGGCTTCACACGTCATACAATGGTCGGGACAGAGGGTCGCCAACCCGCGAGGGGGAGCCAATCCCAGAAACCCGATCGTAGTCCGGATCGCAGTCTGCAACTCGACTGCGTGAAGTCGGAATCGCTAGTAATCGCGGATCAGCATGTCGCGGTGAATACGTTCCCGGGTCTTGTACACACCGCCCGTCACACCATGGGAGTGGGTTTTACCAGAAGTAGTTAGCCTAACCGCAAGGGGGGCGATTACCACGGTAGGATTCATGACTGGGGTGAAGTCGTAACAAGGTAGCCGTATCGGAAGGTGCGGCTGGATCACCTCCTTTCAGAGCTTAGTGCTCGTGTTAAGCGTCCACTCTTATCGGTTGTTTGATATAGCTGGGATCAGTTGCAGGCTTGGGTCGAGGGAATCTTCCCTGGGTCTACAGCTTTCCTGACTGCTGATCCGAAAAGGTTTTTGGGTCTGTAGCTCAGTCGGTTAGAGCACCGTCTTGATAAGGCGGGGGTCGTTGGTTCGAATCCAACCAGACCCACCAAGTATTCTGCGCATGCGGGATATGGGGGTGTAGCTCAGCTGGGAGAGCGCCTGCTTTGCAAGCAGGATGTCATCGGTTCGATCCCGTTCACCTCCACCAAGTACTTGATGCCTGGTGATGTAGAGGCTAACTCATAGCGTCGTTGAAACGGCCTTATGAGTTAGGTTTTACCTGACAGCTATATTTGTTCTTTAACAATCTGGAAGAAGCACAACGAAAATGTACTTATCAAGTACTCGACGCAAGTCGATGAAGATAAGTACGGGTTGTGATTGCATTAATTTTGTTCCAAGTTCTCAAGACTGGGGTGAAAACCTCAGACTGCTTTGAAACTTATGAACGGCACAAACGCTAATACTCAGGTCCTATAGCCTACAGCGTTATAGGATCAAGCGACTAAGTGCATATGGTGGATGCCTTGGCGATCACAGGCGATGAAGGACGTAGTAGCCTGCGAAAAGCTACGGGGAGCTGGCAAACAAGCTTTGATCCGTAGATGTCCGAATGGGGAAACCCACCGCAGCAATGCGGTATCCCTGGCTGAATACATAGGCCAGTGGAAGCGAACCGGGTGAACTGAAACATCTCAGTAGCTCGAGGAAAAGAAATCAACCGAGATTCCGAAAGTAGTGGCGAGCGAAATCGGAAGAGCCTTTACGTTTTAGCACGCAAGATAGTCGAACGGAATGGAAAGTCCGGCCGTAGCAGGTGATAGCCCTGTAGGCGAAATCTTGTGTGTGGAACTAAGCGTAAGAAAAGTAGGGCGGGACACGTGAAATCCTGTTTGAAGATGGGGGGACCATCCTCCAAGGCTAAATACTCGTGATCGACCGATAGTGAACCAGTACCGTGAGGGAAAGGCGAAAAGAACCCCGGAAGGGGAGTGAAATAGATCCTGAAACCGTATGCATACAAACAGTAGGAGCCTCCTTGTGGGGTGACTGCGTACCTTTTGTATAATGGGTCAGCGACTTACATTCAGTGGCAAGGTTAACCGAATAGGGAAGCCGTAGCGAAAGCGAGTCCGAATAGGGCGATTCAGTCGCTGGGTGTAGACCCGAAACCAGATGATCTATCCATGGCCAGGTTGAAGGCACGGTAACACGTGCTGGAGGACCGAACCCACTAATGTTGAAAAATTAGGGGATGAGCTGTGGATAGGGGTGAAAGGCTAAACAAATCTGGAAATAGCTGGTTCTCTCCGAAAACTATTTAGGTAGTGCCTCAAGTATTACTGCGGGGGGTAGAGCACTGTTATAGCTAGGGGGTCATGGCGACTTACCAAACTATGGCAAACTCCGAATACCCGCAAGTACAGCTTGGGAGACAGAGCACCGGGTGCTAACGTCCGGACTCAAGAGGGAAACAACCCAGACCGCCAGCTAAGGTCCCAAATTATCGCTAAGTGGGAAACGAAGTGGGAAGGCATAGACAGTCAGGAGGTTGGCTTAGAAGCAGCCATCCTTTAAAGAAAGCGTAATAGCTCACTGATCGAGTCGTCCTGCGCGGAAGATGTAACGGGGCTAAGCGATAAACCGAAGCTGCGGGTGTGCACTTTGTGCACGCGGTAGGAGAGCGTTCTGTAAGCCTGCGAAGGTGGCTTGTAAAGGCTGCTGGAGGTATCAGAAGTGCGAATGCTGACATGAGTAGCGATAAAGGGGGTGAAAAGCCCCCTCGCCGTAAGTCCAAGGTTTCCTGCGCAACGTTCATCGGCGCAGGGTGAGTCGGCCCCTAAGGCGAGGCAGAGATGCGTAGCTGATGGGAAGCTGGTTAATATTCCAGCACCGTCGTACAGTGCGATGGGGGGACGGATCGCGGAAGATCATCAGGGTGTTGGATGTCCCTGTTGCTGCATCGAAGATGGCGCTTAGGCAAATCCGGGCGCGTAAATCAAGGGTGTGGCACGAGCGAGCATTGCTTGCGAAGTGATTGGAAGTGGTTCCAAGAAAAGCCTCTAAGCTTCAGCTGTACGAGACCGTACCGCAAACCGACACAGGTGGACGGGATGAATATTCCAAGGCGCTTGAGAGAACTCAGGAGAAGGAACTCGGCAAATTGATACCGTAACTTCGGGAGAAGGTATACCCCGGTAGTGTGAAGCGCCTGCGCGCTTAGCATGATGGGGTCGCAGAGAATCGGTGGCTGCGACTGTTTATTAAAAACACAGCACTCTGCAAAGACGAAAGTCGACGTATAGGGTGTGACGCCTGCCCGGTGCCGGAAGGTTAAGTGATGGGGTGCAAGCTCTTGATCGAAGCCCCGGTAAACGGCGGCCGTAACTATAACGGTCCTAAGGTAGCGAAATTCCTTGTCGGGTAAGTTCCGACCTGCACGAATGGCGTAACGATGGCCACACTGTCTCCTCCTGAGACTCAGCGAAGTTGAAGTGTTTGTGATGATGCAATCTACCCGCGGCTAGACGGAAAGACCCCATGAACCTTTACTGTAGCTTTGCATTGATCTGTGAACCGGCCTGTGTAGGATAGGTGGGAGGCTTTGAAGCGTAGTCGCTAGATTACGTGGAGCCATCCTTGAAATACCACCCTGGTTTGTTTGCGGTTCTAACCTTGGTCCGTTATCCGGATCGGGGACAGTGCATGGTGGGCAGTTTGACTGGGGCGGTCTCCTCCCAAAGTGTAACGGAGGAGTTCGAAGGTACGCTAGGTACGGTCGGAAATCGTGCTGATAGTGCAATGGCATAAGCGTGCTTGACTGTGAGACTGACAAGTCGAACAGGTGCGAAAGCAGGACATAGTGATCCGGTGGTTCTGAATGGAAGGGCCATCGCTCAACGGATAAAAGGTACTCTGGGGATAACAGGCTGATACCGCCCAAGAGTTCATATCGACGGCGGTGTTTGGCACCTCGATGTCGGCTCATCTCATCCTGGGGCTGTAGCCGGTCCCAAGGGTATGGCTGTTCGCCATTTAAAGAGGTACGTGAGCTGGGTTTAAAACGTCGTGAGACAGTTTGGTCCCTATCTGCCGTGGGCGTTGGATACTTGACGGAGCCTGCTCCTAGTACGAGAGGACCGGAGTGGACGTACCTCTGGTGTACCGGTTGTCATGCCAATGGCATTGCCGGGTAGCTAAGTACGGAAGAGATAACCGCTGAAGGCATCTAAGCGGGAAACTCGTCTGAAGATAAGGTATCCCGGGGACTTGATCCCCCTGAAGGGTCGTTCGAGACCAGGACGTTGATAGGTCGGGTGTGGAAGCGCAGTAATGCGTTAAGCTAACCGATACTAATTGCCCGTGAGGCTTGATCCTATAACACTGATGGTTATGACCTGGTGATATAGCGTTCCAAGTGTCGTTCAATACAAAATCTGGCTGCACCGTCAGCAGCCAGCCAACACCAATTACACCCCACCGTGCGTGATCATCGAGTCTGACTCTGATCGCCACGCGTTGTGTTTCTTCCAAGATTGGAGCAGTTGCCTCAACCGCAGCCGCTCAACCAGTTACGCTTGACGACCATAGCGAGTTGGTCCCACTCCTTCCCATCCCGAACAGGACAGTGAAACGACTTTGCGCCGATGATAGTGGACGGACGTCTGTGAAAGTAGGTCATCGTCAAGCTTTTATTCCGCAGAACCCCACAGGTAACCCCTGTGGGGTTTTGTCTTTTGTGAGAGCCCATTGCGGGCGCCTGTCGAGATCCGCTCCAGGCCCGTGCATCGGTCTCCCGGCAGAATTGGAGCGTTTGTCCCGATAGGGCACACACTCAAGCAGTTACGCCTGACAACCATAGCAAGGTGGTCCCACTCCTTCCCATCCCGAACAGGACAGTGAAACGCCTTTGCGCCGATGATAGTAGACGGACGTCCGTGAAAGTAGGTCATTGTCAGGCTTTGATTCCAAGAACCCCGCAGCTCGCGCTGCGGGGTTTTTTCTTTTGTCTGGTTGCGCGATGAGGTAGAAGGCTGTCGCCGCGGCTGCGCGCCGCCAGGCCTTTTTGGCGTGCGGTTGCGGACCGTCAATCAGGCTGCGAGCCGCGCCAGCATTGAATGTGCACAAATAACAACGGGCGTGGGCGGGGTAGCTTTGTGCGGTAAGATTGACCGAGTCAATTCGTTGGAGCGTTATCGTGAGTGATCCCCAGACCCCCGTGCCCGGAACGACGTTAGACCTGCGCACGTTGACCCACGTTGCCTACGGCTTGTACGCCCTGGGCTTCCTGACGAGCGGTTTCCTGGGCATCGCCACGCTGGCAGCCGTAGTGCTGATGTACCTGAAGCGCTCGGACGCTGCAGGTACCGTCTATGCCGCTCATTTCGACTGGTTGCTGCGTACCTTCTGGTGGGCCCTGCTTTGGCTGGCCATCAGCGGCATCGCGACGCTCATCTTCATCGGCTGGATCGGCCTGGCCGCGACTGTGATCTGGGTGTTGTATCGCTTGATCAAAGGCTGGCTGTCGCTGCTGGAAGGCTCCGCGCCGACCACCTACGCCTGAGGGCAGGTGTTCAAACAGAAGGCCGGCATATGCCGGCCTTTTGCTTTGTCGAACATGCCAACTGCCTGAAGAGGCGCGCCAGGCTTGGCTTTCGGGAAATGCTGGTGTGGGGAATCAGGCCATGCCGGTGAGGTTGTGGCGTGGCTGTCGCGGTGAGAGAAAGCTGCGCTGGGGAGGCGAGCTCGCCCAGGAATGAACCGGGGCGTCGCGACGATATGAAGGCAGGGACGTACGGGGTACGCCCTTTGCCTGCTTACTTCAGATGTGCGTTGACCAGCTTGGTCAGTTCGAACATCGTGACCTGATCTTTACCGAAGATCGGGCGCAGCTTGGCATCGGCGTTGATGTTGCGCTTGTTGCTGGCATCTTGCAGGTTGTGCTTCTTGATGTATTCCCAGATCTTTTTGGTGACCTCGGTACGCGGCACGGCTTCCGAGCCGATGACGGCGGCCAGGTCGGCGCTGGGGGTCAGGGGCTTCATGAATGCAGCGTTCGGCTTGCGCGCGGTCGCGGGTTTGGAGGTTGTGGCCATAATGCGGCGCTCCTTCTCTGGCTGTTGGAAAAATTGTCCTGCGGCCGGAGCATAACGTGTCTCTCTCGTAAAGACAAAGGCATTTATCCTCTGTAGCAACTAAAATGCACAGACTGTCCCCTCTATATCGTCATTCTGTAACCTCCTATGTACGCACGATCTCCTTTGGAATCAATTCGCCTCTTTCATGACGAATTGACGGCGCTGCGGCGCGATTTGCATGCGCATCCCGAGCTTGGCTTCGAGGAAGTCCGGACCTCCGGGATCGTGGCGGGTGCGCTGGAGGCGCTGGGGATCGAGGTGCACCGCGGCATCGGCAAGACCGGTGTGGTGGGCGTGATCCGCGGCAAGCGCTGCGACAGCGGGCGCATGATAGGCCTGCGTGCCGACATGGACGCCTTGCCCATGACCGAAGACAATGACTTCGGCCACAAGTCGACCAAGCCCGGCCTGATGCACGGTTGCGGTCACGACGGTCACACCGCGGTGCTGATCGGCGCGGCCAAATACCTGTCGCAGACACGCAATTTCGATGGCACCGCGGTACTGATCTTCCAGCCAGCGGAAGAGGGGCGCGGCGGCGCGCGCGCCATGCTGGAAGACGGCCTGTTCGATACCTTTCCGTGCGACGCGATTTACGCGCTGCATAACTGGCCGGGCCTGAAGCCGGGCACGATAGGCATCAATCCCGGGCCGATGATGGCCGCCGCCGACCGCTTCGAGATTCTGATCACCGGACGCGGCGGCCACGGCGCGCATCCGTACCAGACCATCGATCCCGTCACCATTGCGGGGCAGATCATCACCGCGTTGCAGACCATCGTGTCGCGCAACGTCAATCCGCTGGATTCGGCGGTGGTGTCCATCGGATCCCTGCAGGCCGGGCATCCCGGCGCCATGAGCGTGATTCCGCGCGAGGCGAGAATGGTCGGCACGGTGCGCACGTTCCGCAAGTCCGTCCAGGAAATGGTGGAGACCCGCATGCGCGAGTTGGTGTCCGCGATTGCGGGCGCTTTCGGCGGCACCGCCGAGGTCACTTACGAACGGATCTACCCTGCGACCTTGAACACGCCGCAGCACGCCAATCTGGTGGCCGATATCGCCACCGAGATGATAGGCAAGGAGAACGTCGTGCGCGATCTGACGCCGTCGATGGGCTCCGAAGATTTCTCTTTCATGTTGCAGAGCAAGCCTGGCGCATACTTCCGCCTGGGCCAGGGCGGAGCCGATTCCGGCTGCGTGCTGCACAACTCGCATTTTGATTTCAACGATGCCGTCATCCCCTTGGGCAGCGCGATGTTCAGCGCGCTGGCCGAACGGGGCATGCCGCTGGCAGATTAAGAAGCCTTCCCATGTCTACTCAAAACACGACTCAGCTCACCATCACCCGGCCGGACGACTGGCACCTGCATCTGCGCGACGGCGCTGCCCTGGAGGCCGTGGTGGCGGATACCGCGCGCCAGTTCGCGCGCGCGATCATCATGCCCAACCTGAAGCCGCCGGTCACGACCACCGAGCAGGCGCTGGCCTATCGCGGCCGCATTCTGGAGGCTTTGAAGAAGGCGGGCGGCAATCCGGATGCCTTCACGCCGTTGATGACGCTGTATCTGACCGACAACACCACGTCGGAAGAGATTTTCCGCGCCTACGAGTCGGGCCAGGTTTATGCGGTGAAGCTGTATCCGGCGGGCGCCACGACCAACTCCGATGCCGGTGTGACCGATCTGCTGGGCAAGTGCACGAAGGCGCTGGAAGCACTGGAAAAATGCGGCATGCCGTTGTTGGTGCACGGCGAAGTGACGGACCCGTCGATCGACCTGTTCGACCGCGAAGCCATCTTTGTCGAGCGCGTGATGAAGCCGCTGCGCCGCGCCTTCCCTGCCTTGAAGGTGGTGTTCGAACACATCACGACGAAAGAGGGCGCGGAATACGTGCGCGACGCGGAAGGCCCCATCGCAGCCACGATTACGCCGCAGCACCTGCTGTACAACCGCAATGCGATTTTCCAGGGCGGCGTGCGGCCGCACTTCTACTGTCTGCCGGTCCTCAAGCGCGAGACGCACCGCCTTGCGCTGGTCGAGGCGGCGACCAGCGGCAGCCCGCGCTTTTTCCTGGGCACCGACAGCGCGCCACACGCGCGCGGGTTGAAGGAACATGCCTGCGGCTGCGCTGGTTGCTACACGGCATTGCACGCGATGGAGCTGTACGCGACGGCGTTCGATGCTGTCGGCAAGTTGGACAAGCTGGAAGGCTTCGCTAGTTTCCATGGCCCGGATTTCTACGGTTTGCCGCGCAACACCGGCACGCTGACGCTGGTGCGCGAGACCTACCAGGTGCCGGAGGAAGTGGCGTTCGGCAACACGACGTTGGTTCCGCTGGCCGCGGGTGAAGCGCTGACCTGGCGCGCACGGGGCTAGGCAACCGGGTTGCCCGGCTGCTCCCGGACAAGAAAATGCCCCCGAGATCCCGGGGGCATTTTTCATGCGCCTCTATATGTATATAGAGACAAGCTGATTACAGCGTACCTTCGCGGCGCGCTTCCAGCAATTCCCAGCGGGCGAAGCGCTCTTCGAGTTCGCCTTCCAGCTTGGCGAGTTCGCCGTTGATGCGTTCGACTTCGGCGGGCGCGTCGCGGTAAAGGCTGCCATCGGCGAGCTTGCCGGCGAGCTCGGCCTGTTGCGCTTCCAGGGCGGCGATGGCGTCAGGAAGGCCTTCCAGCTCGCGCAGCTCCCAGGAGTTCATCTTGGCGGACTTGGCCGGTTTGGGCTTGGCGGCCTTGGCGCGCGCGGCGGCATCGTCGGCAGGCCTGGCGGCAGGAGCCGCGTCTTCGGCCGGGGCCGCGGGCGCGGGCCGCTGCGCGACCCATTCGTCGTAGCCGCCCACGTAATCGCGCCAGCGGCCATTGCCTTCGTAGGCGATGGTCTGGGTGACGACGTTGTTCAGGAAGGCGCGGTCATGGCTGACCAGCAGCACCGTGCCCTGGTACTCCTGCAGCAATTCTTCCAGCAGCTCGAGCGTTTCGATGTCGAGGTCGTTGGTGGGTTCGTCCAGCACCAGGATGTTGGCGGGACGGGCGAACAGGCGCGCCAGCAGCAGCCGGGCGCGTTCGCCGCCGGACAGGCTGCGCACGGGCGAGCCGGCGCGGGCGGGCGAGAACAGGAAGTCGCCGAGGTAGCTCATGACGTGCTTGCGGGCGCCGCCGATTTCCACCCATTCGCTACCCGGGCTGATGATGTCGACGAGCGTGGCGTTTTCGTCCAGCTGCGCGCGCATCTGGTCGAAATACGCAACCGCGACGTTGGTGCCAAGCCGCGTCGTGCCGCTGTCGGGCTGCATCTCGCCCAGGATCAGCTTGAGCAGGGTGGTCTTGCCCGCGCCGTTGGGGCCGATGATGCCGATGCGGTCGCCGCGCAGGATGGTGGTGGAATAGTCGTCCACCACGATCTTGTCGCCGAAGGCTTTGTTCACATGGTCGAGTTCGGCGACCAGCTTGCCGGAGCGCTGGCCTTCGGCCAGGGCGAGCGAAACGTCGCCGACGCGTTCGCGGCGCTCGGCGCGTTCGACCCGCAGCCGTTCCAGGCGGCGCACGCGGCCTTCGTTGCGGGTGCGGCGGGCCTCGACGCCCTTGCGGATCCAGACTTCTTCCTGCGCCAGCAGCTTGTCGAAGCGGGCCTGTTCCAGGCGCTCGGACTCGAGCCACTGGGCCTTGCGCTCTTGCCACTGCGAGAAGTTGCCGGGAAAGCTCAGCAACCGCCCGCGATCGAGTTCAACGATGCGAGTGGCCACCGCATCCAGGAAGCGGCGGTCGTGGGTGATGATGACCGCGGCGCCTTTCCAGGCGCGCAGCATGTCTTCCAGCCAGGCGATGCCTTCGAAGTCCAGGTGGTTGGTGGGTTCGTCCAGCAGCAGCAGATCGGGCTCGTCGACCAAGGCGCGAGCCAGCGCGACGCGCTTGCGCGTGCCGCCCGACAGGCCCGCGATCTGTACGTCAGCGGGCAGGCCGAGCTTTTCGAGCACCGAGCGCACGCGCGAGGGGCGCTGCCAGTCTTCATGATCACCCTCGACATTGCAAACCACATCGAAGACGGTGGCGTTTTCGTCGAGTTCGGGTTCCTGTTCGACCGTGGCGACGCGCAGGCCCGAACTGCGGGCGATGTCGCCGTCGTCGGGCTGGGTCCTGCCGTCCAGCAGCCTCAGCAACGAAGACTTGCCGGCGCCATTGCGGCCGATGAGGCCTATGCGCTCGCCCGCCTGGATGGCGAAATCGGCATGGTCCAGCAGCGGGTGGTGGCCATAGGCCAGCTGGATGTCGGTAAGGGTGATGAGAGTAGCAAGGGCCATGTGATGGGTATTGTCTGCGGCGTCTGAGCGGATCAAGGCGTATTGTCGCAGGAACCCCGCAACGCCGTTTGCGCGGCAGGGTATCGAGGTCTCTGCGGGGACGGAGCCGGCAGGTGTAATAGAATACGCACCGCAAGGCGGGTCGGACGATCGCGGTGGATGCGAATCCATCGAGGAAGGTCCGGACTCCATAGGGCAGGGTAACGGCTAACGGCCGTCCGGCCGCGTCTTCGGGCGCGGTTGAGGAATAGGGCCACAGAGACGAGTCTGCGGGGCGGGCGCGCAGCGCGCGCACAGATACGGCCATCTCCGTATCGCGCCGTCCGGCAACGGGCGGCGGCATCGCAGGGTGAAACGCGGCAACCTCTATCCGGAGCAACATCAAATAGGCATGCGTGCGGTCTTCGGACCGCGTAGGGCGGCCCGTCCAAGCATGCGGGTAGATGGCTAGAGCGGCTCAGCAATGATCCGTCCAGAGGAATGATCGTCCGCCAGGGAAACCTGGTGTACAGAATCCGGCCTATAGACCCGTCTTGCAACTCATTCTCAACGCGAGCCGGGTCCGGGCTGGAGCCAGGCGTCGCGCTGGCCGGGCCGGACCATTTTTGGGGCCGCTCCAATCGGCGGGGCCGGCTGGAAGCCTTGCCAACCGGAGCTAACGACCGACCGTAAAACAATGCAAAGCCATTGTTAGCCGCCACTTCTGAAGAAGGACTTTTAGATAGTGCCGCAACCTCCTGATTTATTGGGAGGTTTTTCTTTTTGCGGATTTACATGTTGATCTAAGTCCTTGTTGTGATTGAAAAAATTGCAACCACGCGCTTGACCGCCCCGATCCCATACCGTAGAGTGGGAAATAGTAGGAAATTGTGCAATTAAGTGGGGTAAAAGTGGTGTTTCAGGGAAGCAGCGCGCTCACGCTGGATGCCAAGGGACGGATCTCGATTCCGACCCGGCACCGTGACGCGCTCATGTCGCAGGCCGATGGCCGGCTGACCCTGACACGCCACCCTGACGGCTGCTTGCTGGTCTACCCGCGGCCGGAGTGGGAAAAGAAGCGCGAGCAGATTGCCGCCTTTCCCATGACGGCGCGCGCGTTGCAGCGGCTGTTGCTGGGCAACGCTCAGGACGTGGAACTGGACGGCTCCGGCCGGGTCTTGATCGCTCCTGAACTGCGCAACGCTTCCGGTATGACGCGCGATGTGATGCTGCTCGGTCTGGGCGCGCACTTCGAGCTGTGGGACGCCGCTACTCTGGCCAGCCGCGAGGCTGAGGACCTGGCCAAGGGTATGCCGGATGTGTTGAATCAGTTTTCGTTCTGAAAAAGTTATGGAATTCGAACATCGGCCCGTTCTGCTGGAGCCGACGGTGGACGCGCTATTGCTGCCCGACTTCGGCGGCAAGGGTGCGGCACGGTCGCATCAGCATGCCGGGCCGGCTGCGGCTACGCGGGCGGAAGACGGCGTCTTCGTCGACGGCACCTTCGGGCGTGGCGGGCACAGCCGCGAATTGCTTGGCCGTTTGGGGCCGAGCGCCAGGCTGGTGGTGTTCGACAAGGATCCGGAGGCGATCGCCGTAGCCAGGCAACTGGCGGCAGCGGACCCGAGGGTCACCGTGGTGCATGGCGGCTTTGCCACCATGGCCGAAGAATTGGAGCAGCTCGGCATCGGCAAGGTCGATGGCGTGATGCTGGATCTGGGCGTTTCCTCGCCTCAGATCGATGATGCCGAGCGCGGTTTCTCGTTCATGCGAGATGGCCCGCTCGATATGCGGATGGACACCACTCGTGGTCCCACGGTGGCGGATTGGCTGGCGCAAGCCAGTGTGGATGAGATGCGGGAGGTCATAGCGGATTATGGCGAAGAACGGTTTGCTTTTCAGGTTGCAAAGGCGATTGCTGCTCGCCGCGCAACAAGGCCGCTGCGCACCACGCTCGAACTTGCCGAGTGCGTCGCCAGCGCCGTCCGCACGCGCGAAAAGGGGCAGCATCCGGCCACACGCACCTTTCAAGCTCTACGGATTTACATCAATCGGGAACTCGAAGAGCTCGCGCGCACCCTCGCGGCAGCTCTAGACCTGCTCGCCCCGGGAGGGAGGTTGGCGGTGATCAGCTTTCATTCGCTTGAAGACCGCATGGTCAAGCAATGCATCGCGGCGGCGGCTCGTCCGGCTGCCGCGCATGCGCGCCTGCCCCTGCGGGAAAGCGAAATGCCCCAACCTGTCCTGCGTTCCCTGGGCCGCGTGCTGGCCGAAGACGACGAAGTCTCGGCCAACGCCCGCGCCCGTTCCGCCGTCCTGCGCGTTGCCGAGCGTACCGAGACGCCGCTGCCCGCCGAGGGCGGCTTTGCGTTCGTGAAGATCGGCTCGCTGCCGGGCAGCGACCTGGCACCCCCGCCGCGCCGCGGCAAGGGAGGGCGCCGCTAATGGGTCGCGTCAACCTGATCGTTGCGGCTTTGCTGATGCTGTCGGCCATTTCCCTGGTCACCAGCCGGTATCAGTCGCGCCAGCTCTTCATCGAGCTGGGACGTGATCAGGCGCAGGCGCGCGACCTCGAAACCAATTGGCGGCGCCTGCAGCTGGACCGCGCCGAACTGGCCCGCAACGCGCGGGTCGATGCCATCGCACGCGACGGCCTGAAGATGATCTCCATCGTTCCGGACCGCACGCTGTACATGAACCAGCCGCCCGTCTCCGCCAACGGAGGCGCGCAATGAAACGCGTCCCTTTCTTCGACAACCCTGTGCTGCGCGGGCAATTGCCCACCTGGCGCGCGCGCCTGGTGCTGATCCTGCTGTTCGGCGGATTCACCGTGCTGGCTGGCCGCGCCCTGTTCCTGCAGGGGTTGTCCACCGAGTTTCTGCAGCAGCAGGGCGAGCGGCGCTATGAGCGCACGCTGACCCTGGCCGCCACGCGCGGCAAGATCATGGACCGCAATGGCGCCGTGCTGGCCTCCAGCGTGCCGGCGCGCGCCATCTGGGCGATTCCCGAAGACGCCAAGCAGGCCACCCCGGCGCAGATGGATACGCTGGCGAAGCTGCTGGAAACGCCGCCGGCCGACCTGCGCCACCGCCTCGTCGACGAAGACAAGAACTTTGTCTACCTGAAGCGCCAGGTCTCCATGGACGTGGCCGACAAGATCAAGCAATTGGGCATGCCGGGCGTGCATCAACAGCCCGAGACCCGCCGCTACTACCCGGACGGCGACGTGATGGCTCACGTGGTGGGCTTTAACAGCGTCGAGGACCAGGGGCAGGAAGGCGTTGAGCTGACGTTCAACCAGCAGTTGTCCGGCCGCCCCGGCAGTCGCCGCGTGATCAAGGACCGGCTCGGCCGCGTGATCGAAGACGTGCAGGCCGTGACCCTGCCGGTGGATGGACGCGACCTGCGCCTGTCGATCGACACGCGCTTGCAGTACCTGGTGTTCAAGGCGTTGAAGGACGCGATGGACAAGCACCAGGCCAAGGGCGCGACCGCGGTGGTCGTGGACGTGCACACGGGCGAGATCCTGGCCCTGGCCAACGTGCCGACCTTCGATCCCAACAAGCGCGAGACCTTCCACGGTTCCAAGCTGCGCAACCAGGCTATCACCGACACCTTCGAACCCGGTTCGATCATGAAGCCGTTCACCGCCGCGCTGGCGCTGGACCTGGGCCGCATCAGCACCAAGACCCTGTTCGAAACCGGCAACGGCCGCTTCCAGTACCAGGGCAGCACGATCAGCGACGTGAGCCGCAACGGCACGCTGGATGTGGCGGGCGTGCTGCGCAAGTCCAGCAACATCGGCATGACGATGATCTCCGAGAAGCTGGAATCCCGCGAAATGTGGGACCGCTTCACCGAACTGGGCCTGGGGCAGGCGCCCCAGGTGGGATTTCCCGGCGCGGCGCCCGGCCGCCTGCGTCCGTGGGACCGCTGGCGCCTGATCGAAAAGGCCACCATGGCCTACGGCTACGGCCTGTCGGTGTCGCTGCTGCAGGTGGCGCGCGCCTATACCGTTTTCGCCCGTAACGGCGACATGGTGTCGCTGACCCTGGTCAAGCGCGACAGCGACCCCACCAGCGTCAAGATCTACACGCCCAAGACCACCGAAATGGTGCGCGGCATGCTGGAAGCGGCCGCCGGCCCCGAAGGCACCAAGGCCGCCCAGGTGCAGGGCTACCGGGTCGCCGGCAAGAGCGGCACGGCGCGCAAGATCGTCGACGGCAAGTACAGCATGCAGCGCTATCGGAGCTCTTACGTGGGCTTCGCTCCGGTATCCGATCCGAAGATCGTCGTGGCCGTGTCCATCGACGAGCCGACGGTCGGCGGCTATTACGGCGGCGCTATCGCCGCGCCCGTGTTCTCCCAGATCGTGGGGGGGAGCTTGCGGCTGATGGGGGTGCGCCCGGACGCACCCTTCGAATCCACAATTGTTGCTGGTCTTAAGGAGCCAGGCAGATGAGCGCCAAAGGCTTCCTCTCCAACCCTGTCGCCACGGTTGCCGAAACCGTGGCGTGGTTGCATTCGCGCGTGTCGTTGACCGCGCACCTCAAGCTGGACTCCCGCGATATCGAGCCGGGCGATGTATTCGTCGCGTGCCCGGGCCTGTCCAGCGACGGACGTCTCTATATAGAGAAGGCGTTGGCGCTGGGCGCCAGTGCAGTGTTGTTCGAAGCTCCCGCCAACGAGGCCGTGACGGCCGTGGCGGACCACGCTGCAATGCTGCCGGTGACCGGCTTGCGTGGCCTGCTGGGCGAGTTGGCCGACACCTGGTACGGCCGGCCCTCGGCCGAGCTGGCGGTGGTGGCGGTAACGGGCACCAACGGCAAGACGTCATCGGTGCAATGGATTGCCCATGCGCTGAGCCGCAATGACAAGCCCTGCGGCACCATCGGCACCCTGGGCGCCGTGTTGCCCGATGGGCAGACGCTGGGCGGCGACCTGACGACGCCCGACGTGCTGACCGTGCACCGCACGCTGGCCGCGATGCGCGACGCCGGTGCCAAGGCCGTGGCCATGGAAGCCTCTTCCATCGGCATCGAACAGGGCCGCATGGACGGCGTGCGTGTTGCGCTGGCCGCCTTCACCAACCTGACGCGCGACCATCTTGACTACCACGGCACCATGGAACGGTACGAAGCCGCCAAGGCGCGCCTGTTCCGCTGGCCGGGCCTGACCGCCGCCGTGATCAACGCCGACGACGAAGCCGGCCGCCGCCTGATCGCCGACCTGCCTGCCGGCATGGCGATGGGCTACAGCCTGAGCGAAGCGCAGGACATTCCCGCCGGCATGCGCGCGCGCGATCTCCAGGCTACCGCGCAGGGGCAGATCTTCACGCTGGTGTCGCCGCATGGCGAGGCGCAGATCGTGACGCGCCTGCTGGGCGCGCATAACGTATCGAACCTGCTGCTGGTTGCGGGCGTGCTGTATCAGCTGGGCCTGCCGTTTGCGCAGATCGCGCGCGAACTGGCGGCGACTGACCCCGTCGACGGCCGCCTGCAGACTGTCGAACCGGTGGCGCATAGCACCCAGGCCAGCACGGGCCGTGGCCCGCTGGTGGTGGTGGACTATGCCCATACCCCGGATGCGTTGTCACGCGCGCTGGCGGCCTTGCGCGCCGTTGCGACCGCCCGATCGGGCCGCTTGATCTGCGTGTTCGGCTGCGGCGGCGAGCGCGATCCGGGCAAGCGTCCGGTGATGGGCCGCATCGCTGCGGACTTGGCCGACCATGTGGTCGTGTCCAGCGACAACCCGCGCACCGAGTCGCCCGAAGCCATCGTCGAACAGATCCTGACGGGTATTCCCGACAACGTGACGCCCGACGTGCAAGTGGACCGCGCACGCGCCATCATGCAGACCATCTGGGCCGCGGCGCCCGATGATGTGGTGCTGCTGGCCGGCAAGGGCCATGAAACCTACCAGGATATCGGGGGCGAGAAGCTGCCGTTCGATGACCGGGAGTGGGCGCGGCTGGCGCTGCTGTTGCCGCAGGTCAAGGGCGTGTCGACCGACACCCGCCGCATCGGCGAAGGCGAACTGTTCGTGGCGCTGGTGGGCGAGAACTTCGACGCCCATAACTATCTGGATCAGGCCGAAGCGCGCGGCGCGTGCGCGGCCGTGGTGGCGCATGCCGTGCCCGACGCCAAGCTGCCGCAACTGGTGCTGGGCGATACCCGCGTTGCGTTGATGCGCATCGGCGCCGCGTGGCGCGCGCGGTTCACGCTGCCCGTGGTGGCGGTGACCGGCAGCAATGGCAAGACCACCACCAAGGAAATGATCTCGGCGATGCTGGCCGAGTGGCAGGGCGAGACGGGCCGCCTGGCGACCGCCGGCAACCTGAACAATGACATCGGCGTGCCGCTGACCCTGCTGCGCCTGCGGCCGGAGCACCGCGCCGCCGTATTCGAACTGGGCATGAACCACCCCGGCGAGATCGCGCAGTTGGCCGCCCTTGCGGCGCCCTCGGTGGCGCTGGTCACCAACGCCCAGCGCGAACACCAGGAATTCATGCACAGCGTGGAAGCGGTGGCGCACGAGAACGGCGCCGCCATCGCGGCGCTGCCCGAGGACGGCGTTGCCGTGTATCCCGGCGACGAGCCGTATTCGGCGATCTGGGATGCCCTGGCCGAGCCGCGCCGCGTGCTGCGTTTCGGCCTGCAGCCCGGCCTGGACGTGTACGCCGAGCAGATCCTCGCCGACGTGAACGCCACGCGTTGCCGTGTGGTGACGCCGGTGGGCGTTGCCGACCTGACGCTGCCGGTGCCGGGCCTGCACAACCTGCGCAATGCGCTGGCCGCCATTGCCAGCGCGATCGCCGCGGGGGCTCCGCTGGGCGGCGCGGTGCGCGCACTGGCTGGCTTCAGCCCGGTCGCGGGGCGCATGCAGCACAAGAGTATGAGTGACGGAACGTTGCTCATTGATGACACTTACAATGCCAACCCCGACTCGGTCCGCGTAGCCGTGGACGTGCTGGCCCGCATGGCCGGCAAGCGCGTCCTGGTGCTGGGCGACATGGGCGAGGTCGGGGACAACGGCCCCGCCATGCATGTCGAGGTGGGCAATTACGCGCGTGAGCAAGGGCTCGACGCGCTCATCACGCTAGGCGAAGCCAGCCGGGCGGCCGCGGCCGCATTCGGAGTGGGCGCACACGCCTGCGCATCGGTAGACGAAGTGGTTGCCGCCATGCGCGGCCTGCGCGCGTCCTGCGTATTGGTAAAGGGATCGCGCTTTATGCGCATGGAGCGGGTAGTGACGGCTTTTTCTACGAATGAAGGTGTGACGGCCAAGGGGCAGGGAGAGCAGAATGCTGCTTGAAATCGCCCGCATGCTGTCTGACGATGTGCGCGCACTGGGGGTGTTCGAATACATCACCCTGCGCGCTGTTCTGGCATGCGCGACTGCGCTGTTGATTGGTCTGGTGGCGGGTCCGCGCGTGATCCGCAAACTGACCGAGATGAAGATCGGCCAGGCCGTGCGCTCCTACGGTCCGGAAACCCATCTGGTCAAGACCGGCACCCCCACCATGGGCGGCGTGCTCATCCTCATTTCCATCGCCATCAGCACGCTGCTGTGGGCGGACTGGACCAACCGCTTCGTGTGGGTGGTGTTGCTGGTGACCTTCGGCTTCGGCTGGATCGGCTGGATGGACGACTACCGCAAGGTGGTCTATCGCGATCCCGAAGGGATGCCCGCGCGCCAGAAGTTCTTCTGGCAGGCCACCATCGGCATCGTGGCCGCGGTGTATCTGGCTTTCGCTGTGTCCGCGCCCGCCAACACTGAACTGTGGCCCCTTTTCAAGGCCTGGGTGGGCAGCGGCTTCACGATGCCGCTGCCGACGCGCGCTGACCTGATCGTTCCGTTCTTCAAGAGCGTGAGCTATCCGTTGGGCGTGCTTGGCTTCGTGGCGCTGACCTGGGCGGTCATCGTCGGCACCAGCAATGCCGTGAACCTGACCGACGGCCTCGATGGCCTGGCCATCATGCCTACCGTCATGGTGGGCAGCGCGCTGGGCATCTTCGCCTATGTGGTCGGTCGCGTGGACTATTCCAAGTACTTGCTGTTCCCCTACATCCCGGGCGCGTCGGAGCTGATGGTGCTGTGCGCCGCGATCGGGGGCGCCGGGCTGGCATTTTTGTGGTTCAACGCGTATCCGGCCCAGGTCTTCATGGGCGACGTCGGCGCGCTTGCCTTGGGGGGCGCGCTGGGCACCATTGCGGTCATCGTGCGCCAGGAAATCGTGCTTTTCATCATGGGCGGCGTGTTCGTGGTCGAGACCCTTTCCGTGATGATGCAAGTGACTTGGTTCAAGTACACCAAGCGACGTTATGGAACAGGTAGACGCATTTTCCGCATGGCCCCGTTGCATCATCACTTTGAAGTGGGCGGCTGGAAGGAAACCCAGGTGGTCGTGCGTTTCTGGATCATCAGCATGATGCTGGTGCTGATTGGCCTCTCTACCCTGAAGTTGCGATGAATACGATGGAAACCTCCCGCGCAGACGCGCCGCTCGTCCTGATCCTCGGATTGGGCGAGACGGGTGTCGCCGCCGCTCGCTGGTGCGCCCGCCTGGGTGCCCGCCTGCGCGTGGCCGACACGCGCGCCGAACCGGGCGGGCTGGCTGCGCTGCGCGAATCGCTGGCGCAAAGCGAAGTGGAATACCGCTTGGGCTGCGACGAGTCGTTCGACACGGCGCTGCTGGACGGCGTGAGCCAAGTGGTGCTGAGCCCGGGCTTGGCGCCTGCCCAGGCGCCCGCGGCCGATCTGCTGCGCGAGGCCGAGGCCCGCGGCATCGAGATCGTCGGCGAGATTGAATTGTTTGCGCGCGCGCTGGCCGATCTGGCTGAAACGCGCGAGTACCGGCCGCGCCTGTTGATCGTGACAGGTACCAACGGCAAGACCACCGTTACCGCGCTGACGCGCCAACTGATCGAAGCCAGCGGTCTTTCGGCCGTGGCGGCGGGCAACATCAGTCCCGCGGCGCTGGCCGCGCTGATGGAAGCGCTGGATGCCGAATCGCTGCCGCAGGTCTGGGTGCTGGAGCTGTCCAGCTTCCAGCTGGAAACCACGCGCTCGCTGATGGCCGATGCGGCCGTCGTGCTGAACGTCACCCAGGATCATCTGGACTGGCATGGCAGCATGGAAGCCTACGCGCAGGCCAAGGCCCGCCTGCTGAAGATGGCCCGGGTCGCCATCGTCAACCGCGACGATCCGTACACCGTGGACATGGTGGCCACGCTGAACGCGCTGAACGTGCGCAGCTTCGGCCGCGACGTGCCGGAGCTGGTCGGCGACATGGGCCTGGAGCTGGGCCAGGGCGTGGCGTGGCTGGTGGCCTGCGAACCCAATGATTTCGATGAACCCGCGCCGCCGGTGCGCCGCAAGAAGGACGCGCCCGAGCCGGTGCGCGCCAAGGGCCGCATGAGCCGCCTGATGCCAGTGGACGCCCTGCGCATCCGCGGCATCCACAATGCCTTGAATGCGTTGGCTGCGCTGCAGTTGGCGCGCTGCCTGGACCTGGGCTGGGGCCCGATGTTGCGCGCGTTGCGCGAATACACGGGCGAACCGCATCGCGCAGCCTTCGTGCGCACGATCGGCGGCGTCGACTACATCAACGACAGCAAGGGTACCAACGTGGGCGCTACCGTCGCCGCGTTGGAAGGTCTGGGCCAGCCCGTCGTGCTGATCGCCGGCGGCCAGGGCAAGGGCCAGGATTTCTCGCCGCTGATTCCGGTGGTGGCGCAGCACGCGCGCGCCGTGATGCTGATTGGCCAGGACGGTCCCGAGATCGGCCGTGTGCTGGCGTCGACCGGCGTGCAGTGCGTGACGGTTGAAACCCTGCGCGACGCCGTGCGCGGCGCTGCCGAGTTGGCTCAGCCCGGCGATGCCGTGCTGCTGTCGCCCGCCTGCGCCAGCCTGGACATGTTCCGCAACTATCCGCACCGCGGACAGGTGTTCGTGGAAGAGGTCGAAGACCTGGCCCGCGACCGTGGAGAGATCGCATGAGCTTGATCGCCGATCTCACCGCCAGCGTCAACGCCGTACGGCCCGGCCGTACCCGCATGCGCAATTTCGATCTGCCGCTGGTCATCGCGGCGTCGACCTTGCTGCTGCTTGGCCTGCTGATGGTGTATTCGGCGTCGATCGCGCTGGCCGACGGCCCGCGTTATGCGTCCTATGGCCGCTACTACTTCGTGATCCGCCATGGCTTGTTCATCAGCGCCGGCCTGGTGGGCGCGGCGGTGGTGCTGGCCGTGCCGATCCGCGTGTGGCAACGCCTGGCGGTGCCGCTGTTCGTGGTGGCCATGGTGCTGCTGGTGGCGGTGCTGATCCCCGGCATCGGCCGCGAGGTCAATGGCGCGCATCGCTGGATCCCGCTGGGTCCGCTGAACTTCCAACCCTCCGAATTGATGAAGCTGGCCGCACTGCTCTACGCCGCCGACTACACCGTGCGCAAGCAGGAACACATGCAGGCCTTTGCCCGCGGCTTCCTGCCCATGGCATTCGCGCTGGCCGGCGTCGGCATGCTGCTGCTGCTGGAACCCGACCTGGGCGCCTTCATGGTGATCGTGGCGATTGCCATCGGCATCCTGTTCCTGGGCGGCATCAACGGCAAGTACTTCAGCAGCCTGCTGGCCGTGCTGGTCGGCACCTTCCTGATGCTGATCTGGCTGTCGCCGTGGCGCCGCGCGCGCCTGTTCGCGTATCTGGATCCCTGGAACGAAGACAACGCCTACGGCAGCGCTTACCAGCTATCGCATTCGCTGATCGCCCTGGGCCGCGGCGAATGGCTGGGCGTGGGCCTGGGCGCCAGCGTCGAGAAACTGCATTATCTGCCGGAAGCGCATACCGACTTCCTGATGGCGGTGGTAGGCGAAGAATTGGGCTTTGCCGGCGTGATGCTGGTCATCACCCTGTTTGCCATCATCGTTTATCGCGGCTTCGACATCGGCCGCCAGGCCATCGCCATGGAACGCACTTTCGCGGGCCTGGTGGCGCATGGCGTGGCGATGTGGTTCGGCGTGCAGGCCTTCATCAACATGGGCGTCTGCCTGGGCCTGCTGCCCACCAAGGGCCTGACCCTGCCCCTGATGAGCTATGGCGGTTCCGGCATCGTGATGAACCTGTGCGCGTTGGCCATGCTGATCCGGGTCGACGTGGAAAACCGCGTCATGATGCGTGGGGGGCGAGTATGACCTCCCGCACCATCCTGATCATGGCTGGGGGCACCGGCGGACACATCATGCCGGGCCTGGCCGTGGCCGACGTGCTGCGTGAGCGCGGCTGGCGCGTGCTGTGGCTGGGCAATCCTGAAAAGATGGAAGGCCGGCTGGTGCCGCCGCGCGGCATCGAACTGGTGCCGCTGCGCTTCCAGGGCGTGCGCGGCAAGGGCGCCTCGGCGCTCTTGAGGCTGCCGTTCCTGCTGCTGCGCGCCTTTGGGCAAGCGTGGTCACGCCTGTCCGACGTGCGGCCCGACGTGGTGCTGGGCATGGGCGGCTACGTGGCTTTCCCGGGCGGCGTCATTGCGGCGCTGCGCGGCACGCCGCTGGTCGTGCATGAACAGAATGCCGTGGCCGGCACCGCCAACAAGTGGCTGGCCAGGATGGCCCGCCGCGTACTGAGCGGTTTTCCCGGCGTGCTGCCCAAGGGCGAGGCCATGGGCAATCCGGTGCGCGCGGACCTGTGCGCGTTGTCGGATCCCGCGCAGCGCTATGCCGGTCGCAGCGGCCCGCTGCGCCTGCTGGTGGTGGGCGGCAGCCTGGGCGCCCAGGCGCTGAACACGACCTTGCCGCAGGCGTTGGCGCGTCTGCCGCAGGAAAGCCGGCCGGTGGTGGTGCACCAGGCCGGCGAACAGCATTTGCCCGCGCTGCAGCAGGCCTACGCCCAGGCGGGCGTGGAGGCCGACTGCCGCGCATTCATCGATGACATGGCGGGCGCCATGGGCGAAGCCGATCTGCTGATCTGCCGTGCGGGCGCCATGACGGTGTCCGAAGTGGCCGCGGCGGGCGTCGCGGCCTTGTTCGTGCCGTTCCCGCATGCCATCGATGACCACCAGACCGCCAACGCGCGCTTTCTGAGCGACGCGCAGGCCGCCTGGCTGCAGCCGCAGACCGGCCTGACGCCCGAATGGCTGGCGCAGTGGCTGGGTCTACGCTCCCGACAAGAACTTCAAGCCGTGGCTGAACGGGCCCGCGCGCATGCGCGCCCTGAAGCCGCGGCCCATATCGCCGACGTCTGTGAACAAGCAGCGGGGCGCGCATCATGAAACACAGAATTCAACACATCCATTTCGTAGGCATCGGCGGCTCGGGCATGAGCGGCATTGCCGAGGTGCTGCTCAACCTGGGCTACACCATCAGCGGTTCCGACCTGAACGAGTCGGCCGTGACGCGCCGCCTGGCCGGCCTGGGCATGAAGATCGCGATCGGCCACGTGGCCAGCAACGTCACGGGCGCCGCCGCCATCGTCACCTCCACCGCGGTGGCGGGCGACAACCCCGAAGTGATCGCCGCCCGCGCGGCGCGCATTCCGGTGGTGCCGCGGGCCATCATGCTGGCCGAGCTGATGCGCCTGAAGCGCGGCATTGCCGTCGCCGGTACGCACGGCAAGACGACCACGACCAGCCTGGTGGCCAGCGTGCTCGCCGCTGGCGACCTGGACCCGACCTTCGTGATCGGCGGCCGCCTGAACTCGGCCGGCGCCAATGCGCGCCTGGGGCAGGGCGACTACATCGTGGTGGAAGCCGACGAATCCGATGCCTCGTTCCTGAACCTGCTGCCGGTGATGGCCATCGTGACCAATATCGATGCCGATCACATGGACACCTACGGGCACGACGTGGCGCGCCTGAAGAGCGCCTTCATCGAGTTCACGCAGCGCCTGCCGTTCTACGGCAGCGCGGTGCTGTGTTCGGACGACGCCAATGTGCGCGAGATCATGCCTTTTGTGTCGCGGCCCATCACGACCTACGGCCTGAACGAAGAGGCGCAGGTGCGCGCCTACGAAGTGCAGCCGGAAGGCACGCGCATGCGCTTCAACGTGCAGCGCACGCACCGCGACACCTTGTTGCCGCCGCTGCAGGTCGAACTGAACCTGCCGGGCCTGCACAACGTGCGCAACGCGCTGGCCGCGATCGCCGTGGCGACCGAGCTGGGCGTGGCCGATGCAGCCATCTGCGAAGCGCTGTCGTCCTTCCGCGGGGTGGGCCGCCGCTTCACGCAGACGGGCGAATTCCCTGTGCCGGCCAGCCACGGCGGCGGTACTTTCACGGTGATCGACGATTACGGCCATCACCCGGTGGAAATGGCCGCCACGCTGGCCGCCGCGCGCGGCGCCTGGCCCGACCGTCGCATCGTGCTGGCCTTCCAGCCGCACCGCTATACGCGTACCCGCGACTGCTTCGAGGATTTCGTGCGCGTGCTGGGCACGGCCGACGCGGTGCTGCTGACCGAGGTCTATGCCGCGGGCGAGCCGCCGCTGGTCGCGGCGGACGGCCGGGCCTTGTCGCGCGCCCTGCGCGTGGCCGGCAAGGTTGAGCCGGTGTTCGTCGAGGACGTGGCGGAACTGCCGCAGGCCATCGTGGATTTCGTGCGCGACGGCGACGTGGTGATTTGTATGGGAGCGGGTTCGATCAGCAAGGTCCCCGCCCAAGTTGGAGAACTGGCATGAGCACGCAATTCGGCAAGGTGGGTGTGTTGTACGGCGGTCGCTCCGCCGAGCGCGAAGTGTCCTTGATGTCGGGCGCGGGCGTGCACCAGGCGCTGGTCAGCGCCGGCGTGGACGCGCACCTGTTCGACACGGGCGAGCGCAGCCTGTCCGAGCTGGCCGCCCAGGGCTTTGACCGCGTGTTCATCGCTTTGCACGGCCGCTACGGCGAAGACGGCACCATCCAGGGCGCTCTGGAATTGCTGGGCATCCCCTACACCGGAAGCGGCCCGCTGGCCTCCGCGCTCGCCATGGACAAGACCATGACCAAGCGCGTCTGGCTGCAGCACGGCCTGCCCACGCCTGACTTCGAATTGCTGGACGCCGACACCGAGCTGCGCCTGGTGCCGGACCGCCTGAGCTTGCCTCTGATCATCAAGCCGCCGCACGAAGGTTCGACGGTGGGCATCACCAAGGTGGTGGGCTATTCCGACATGAAGGAAGCCTACGCCGCGGCTGCGCGTTTCGATGCCGAAGTGCTGGCCGAGCAGTTCATCACCGGCCGCGAGCTGACCGTGGCGGTGCTGGGCGGCGGCAAGACCGCGCGCGCGCTGCCCGTCATCGAGATCGCCGCGCCCGGCGGCAACTACGACTACGAGCACAAGTACTTCTCCGACGACACGCAGTATTTCTGCCCGGCCACGCTGCCGCCCGAAGTGGCCGCGGAAGTCGCCGAGATCGCGGTCAAGGCTTACCAGGCGCTGGGCTGCGAAGGTTGGGGCCGCGCCGATTTCATCCTCGACCGCGACAACCGGCCGTGGCTGCTTGAAATGAATACCTCGCCTGGCATGACCAGTCATTCACTCGTTCCCATGGCCGCCAAGGCGGTGGGAATCAGCTACGCCGAACTGTGCGTGGCGATCTTGTCCGAGGCTGCGTGCAAAGTGCGCAGCTCGGCCCGCAACGCTTGACCCGGATACTCTGTGTGGAACGACGCTCGCACCACCAACCTGATCGCCAACACGCTGGCCGTGCTGGCGGTTTGCGCCATGCTCATCGCGGGCGTGGTGTGGGTGGCGCAACGCCCGTTCTTCACGCTGCAGGCCATCGAGCTGGAATCGATGCCGGACACCGAGCTGCACTACGTGTCCACGGGGGCGGTGCGATCGGCGATCGCGGGCCGCTTCAAGGGCAATTTCTTCACGGTGGACCTGGACGACGCGCGCGAGATCTTCGAATCGGTGCCGTGGGTCCGGCACGCCACCGTGCGGCGGATCTGGCCCAATGTGTTGCGCGTGCGGATCGAGGAACAGCAGCCCCTGGCGCTGTGGAACGAGAACCAGATGATCAACACCTGGGGCGAGGCGTTCACGGCCAACACGGGCGAGGTGGACGACGAGACGGTGCTGCCGCAGTTCTCCGGTCCGGAGGGTACCGAGTCGCTGGTCGTGCAGCGTTACGCCGAGTTGGCGCGCTGGTTCGCTCCACTGGACATGCACGTCACGCAGTTGGACCTGAGTCCGCGCTACGCCTGGCGCGTGGTGCTGTCCAATGGCATGTCGCTGGACCTGGGCCGCGATCCGGGCGCCGATGCGCCGGATCCGCATGGCCTGCCGGGCGCCTTGCCGTTTGCGGCCCGCATTCAACGTTTTGTGCAGGCGTGGCCCGCCGTTGCCGGACGCCTGGAAGGGCGCACCGTGACGCAGGCCGACCTGCGCTATCCCAATGGTTTCGCCCTGGCGCTGGCCCCGTTGCCGCCGTCGGAAACCAAATCCAAATCCACACCGAAACCTCCCAAGAAACGCTAACGCCATGACCCGTGACATCAAGGACCTTATCGTCGCCCTCGATATCGGCACCAGCAAGGTGGTGGCTGTGGTGGCTGAAATTTTGCCTGAAGGGCGATTCGAAGTGCTGGGCCTCGGCCAGCACGAATCGCGCGGCATGCGCAAGGGCGTGGTCGTCAATATCGAGACCACTGTGAATTCCATCCAGCGCGCGCTTGAAGAAGCCGAGCTGATGGCAGATTGCAAGATTCGCGACGTCTACACCGGCATTGCCGGCAGCCATATCCGCAGCTTCAATTCCAGCGGCATGGTCGCCGTGAAGGACAAGGAAGTCACCGCCACCGACGTTGCCCGCGTCATCGAGACCGCCAAGGCGGTGAACATCCCGACCGACCAGCAGGTGCTGCACGTGCTGACGCAGGAGTTCATCGTCGATGGCCAGGAAGACATCCGCGAACCCATCGGCATGAGCGGCCTGCGCCTGGAAGTGCGCGTGCACATCGTGACGGGCGCGGTCAGCGCCGCCCAGAACATCGTGAAGTGCGTGCGCCGCTGCGGCCTGGAAGTGCAGGACCTGATCCTGCAGCCCCTGGCCTCCAGCCTGGCCGTGCTGACTGCCGATGAAAAGGAACTCGGCGTCGTGCTGGTCGACATCGGCGGCGGCACCACCGACGTGGCCATCTTCACCGGCGGCGCGATCCGCCACACCGCCGTGCTGCCGATCGCCGGCGACCAGATCACCAACGACATCGCCGCGATGCTGCGCACGCCCACGCCCGATGCCGAGGAAATCAAGCTGCGCTATGGCGTGGCCAAGCAGGTCCTGGCCAGCCCGGACGAGTCCGTTGAAGTGCCGGGCCTGGGCGACCGCGGCCCGCGCCAGGTCAAGCGCCAGGCGTTGGGCGCCGTGATCGAGCCGCGGGTGGAAGAGCTGTTCACGCTGGTGCAGCAGGTCGTGCGCGACTCCGGCTACGAGGACTTGCTGGCTTCCGGCGTGGTCCTGACCGGCGGTTCGGCGCAACTGCCCGGCATGATCGAACTGGCCGAGGACGTGTTCCTCAAGCCGGTGCGCGTGGCGGTGCCCGAATACGAAGGCAGCCTGGCCGACGTGATGCGCAATCCGCGCTTCTCGACGGTGATGGGCTTGTTGCAGGAAGCAAGAATGCAGCGTGTGCGCGGCCGCAAGGTCGCCGCCCAGACCGGCAATTTCAAGAGCCTGCTGGCGCGCATGAAGGAATGGTTCATGAACTGAGTTGTACAGGGCAGGTTGGGGCCTGTCCTTGGTGCGGTTCGCAGCGGTATCGCGGGCCGGGCCAGAAGAGGGGAGGCGCTTCAAACCCGTTGCGGGCCCGTCCGGCGACGAGTTTGAGGCGATTCACAAAACATAGGTTGGTTGGGGAATTTTTGTGATTTGCGAAATCGGACTTGTGAGGGAGTCATCATGATGAACTTTGAGATGCTTGAGAACAACACCAAAGGGACCGTTATCAAGGTCGTTGGTGTGGGCGGTGCGGGCGGCAATGCCGTGGCGCACATGATTCGCAGCGGCGTGCACGGCGTGGATTTCATCTGCGCCAACACCGATGCGCAGGCACTGGCGGCGACCAACGCCCCGGTGCAGATCCGTCTGGGCCGCACCGGCCTGGGCGCGGGCGCCAAGCCCGAGCAGGGACGCGCGTCGGCTGAAACCGCGCGCGAGGAAATCCGTGCCGCGCTGAATGGCGCGCACATGGTCTTCATTACCGCCGGCATGGGCGGTGGCACCGGCACCGGCGCAGGTCCGGTCGTGGCCGAAGTCGCCAAGGAACTGGGCATCCTGACCGTGGGCGTGGTCACCAAGCCGTTCACCTTCGAAGGCAACAAGCGCCTGAAGATGGCCGAGGACGGCATCTCGGAACTGGCCAAGCATGTGCATTCGCTCATCGTGGTGCTCAACGAGAACCTCTATGAACTGATGGACGAGGACGCGACGCAGGAAGACTGCTTCCGTTCCGCCGACGACATCCTGCACAACGCTTGCGCGGGTATCGCCGAAATCATCAACGTCGAAGGCAACGTCAACGTCGACTTCGAAGACGTCAAGACGATCATGGGCGAGCAGGGCCAGGCCATGATGGGCACGGCGTCGGCTTCGGGCGCTGACCGCGCCCGCGTGGCCGCCGAGCACGCCATCGCTTGCCCGCTGCTGGAAGGCGTGGACCTGAACGGCGCTCGCGGCGTGCTGGTCAACATCACCGCCAGCCGTTCGCTGAAGATGCGCGAAACGCGCGAAATCATGGAAACGATCCGCAGCTACGCTTCGGACGACGCGACCGTGATCTTCGGCACCGCCTACGACGAGTCCATGGGTGAGAACCTGCGCGTGACCGTGGTTGCGACCGGCCTGGGCCGTGCGCAAGCGCGTCCGCAGCTGGTGCAGAACACCGCTGAAGTGCTGCGTACCGGCACCGACAACATGCCCATGGGCGCGATGCCGGCTGGCGGTCAAGGCGATTACCGCAACCTGGACATGCCGTCTGTCATGCGTAATCCGCGCAGCCAGGCGTCGGCCCAGGTGCGTGCACTGGAAAGCTCGGGCATGGATCATTTCGACATCCCGGCATTCCTGCGCAAGCAGGCGGATTGAACCTAAGAGCCTGTTTCAGGCTCTAAACGCACTCCCTCATCTCCGGCCCGCCTGTCCCCACAGGCAGGCCGGAGGCGAAGCGGTCCGTGTTCCCCTTGCACGGTTCCAATAAGGGACGGAGGTATCGGTCGATCCGGACGCCAAATGGCGCCAGGGATCGGACAGAGTTACAATACGTCAGTTACGCCGGCAATCTGCTCGTCTTCTTGCCGGCTTCCTGGCTCAAAACACCCAAGTCTCATGTTCCGACAGCGCAGCATTCAGAATCTCGTCCGCACGACAGGCGTCGGCGTCCACTCCGGACGGCGGGTCGAGCTCACCTTGCGCCCGGCACAACCGAATACGGGCATCGTTTTCCACCGCGTCGACCTGCCGCAAGTCGTGGACCTGCCCGCGCAGGCCACCGGCGTGGGCGACACGCGCATGGCATCGGTGCTGCAGCAAGGCAATGTCCGCGTGTCCACGGTGGAACACCTCATGTCGGCGCTGGCCGGCCTGGGCATCGACAACCTGCATATCGACCTCACTGCCGAAGAAGTCCCGATCATGGACGGCAGTGCGGCCACGTTTGTCTACCTGCTGCGCTCGGCAGGCATCGTCGAACAGAACGCGCCCAAGCAATTCATTCGCGTTCTGAAGCCGGTGGAAGTGCGTGAAGGCGAAGGCCGCAACGAGAAATGGGCCCGGCTGGAACCGCACGAAGGCTATGCGCTGGCGTTTTCGATCGATTTCCGCCACCCCGCCATCGACTCAACGGCCAATTTCGCCGAGATCGATTTCGCCACGCATTCGTATGTGCGTGAAATCGCCCGCGCGCGCACCTTCGGCTTCGTCAACGAAGTCGAGGCCTTGCGCTCCATGGGCCTGGCCCGCGGCGGCAGCCTGGATAACGCCATCGTCATGGACGAGTACCGCGTGCTCAACAGCGACGGTCTGCGCTACGACGACGAATTTGTGAAGCACAAGATCCTGGACGCCATCGGCGACCTGTATCTGTTGGGCAAGCCCCTGGTGGCGCGCTACGTCGCGTGCAAGTCGGGTCACGGCCTGAACAATCAGCTGGCCCGCGCGCTGCTGGAGCAGCGCGACGCCTGGGAGCTGATCACCTACGAATCGCAGGCGGAGGCGCCGCAGGCGTTCCGCCACGAGTGGCAGCTGGCCTAGCGTCAGACCCACCCCCTACCCGCTGCGCGGGTCCCGTCAAGGGGGCGGCGCTGGCGGACCGGCAAAGCTGGCTCCGCTGCGCCCGCGCTATCATTGTGCGCGGCTAGGTTCCTGATCGTTCGCGGTAATTCCCTGGGCGGCTCCCGGCGGATGGCTGCGGTCGTCATCCCCTAGCGCTTAAGGCGCAAACCGGCGGCAAACCATAGTATCGATCCGTCCGAGAACTTGGTTTCGCTTCGTTTCCGGGGGCGCCGGATCAAGGACAACCCTGCCGGCTTCAGCTACTCTTGTGGTGCTTCAAGAGCTTGGCGACCGCGTCGGCCAGAGGGCCGGGCCGCAGGTTGCCGTGCAGTGTCTCGAACGCGCCCAGGGCGGTGTTGCCCAGCGGTTGCGCCTCTTTGGGAGGGCGCGGCTGACGGGCGCCGGGCTTGGGCAAACCCGCTTGTACCTTGACGGCGATTTCGTTAAGGTTCCAGCCTTGGTCTGCCAGGGACCGCGCGATGCGCGGTGCCAATTGACGCATCTTGGCCGCATGCGCGGCACTCGGCACCACCAGGTGGAGGCACTGGTTTTCCAGCTTGCCCACCTGGCATACGGCGCCCAGCGGGGCGGGCAGAACCGCCGCCACCGCGTACTGAATTTGCAGGTGCTTGCGGGCGGTCGCCAGAACTCCGGCGCCCCGCATGTCATGACCCAGCCATCCCAGGGCGGTATCTTCTTTCCGCCGGCTGGAACTGGAACGTTGACGGTATGAAGTGGGTCTATTCATCCCGGCTCTAAGAATTAGGAAGCAAACCTTGAAAATCGTGATTATGCACGCCCGCGACGGGCAGGACGGGCATTTCACCCTGGGCGGCGCGCGCCTCGCGCTGTTTCTGGGGGGGCGCCTTGATCACGGCCGCCATCTTTGGCGCCGCATTACAACGATACCTTACTCCGATCCTCCCGGCCGTACATGCCGTGGGCTGGCCCCTGGCGGGCCAACCCGGGCGCGATGCCGATTTCCTGCGCGGCAACATGAATCTGCTGGCCGCCAAGGTCGGGGCGCTGCAGGCCAAGCTGGTGAGCATCGACGGATTGGGCCAGCGCGTGGCCAAGGTGGCCGGCGTGGCCTATACCGACCCCGAATTGGCCAAGCAGCTGGCCGTGGCGCAGCCCGAGGCGCTGACCCAGCCCGAGGCCACCCAGGTCATGGACGATTTGTTCACCGACCACCCGCCGCCCAGTGCGGCCTCGGCCGAGGCGCTGGGCCGCCAGCTCGACGAGATCCAGGCCAGGCTGGCCCAGCAGTCCGACAATCTGAAGCTGTTGGACGCGGCGCTGACCAAGCGGTCGGCGGACCAGGCGCGCATGCCGACCGCCATGCCCATCACCGATTATCCCTATCTCAGTTCGTCTTATGGCTGGCGCCGCAACCCCGTGACCGGGCGCAGCGCCATGCACGAAGGCCTGGATTTCGCCGCGCCTCCGGGCACGCCCATCCTGGCCGCCTCGGGCGGCGTGGTGCTGGAGTCCAAGTTCCAGCCGGGCTACGGCAACATGGTCGAGATCGATCATGGCGACGGCCTGATCACCCGCTACGCCCACGCTTCCTCCCTGATGGTCAAGCAGGGTCAACTGGTTGAACGCGGCCAGCAAGTGGCCCGCGTGGGCAGCTCCGGCCGTTCCACTGGCCCGCATTTGCACTTCGAAGTGCGCCTGGCCGGGCAGCCGCTGGACCCGCGCCTGTTCCTGGGGCCGCACCAGACCGCGCCTCCTTCCGCGGTCGCCCACGCCGCCCAGTGAACCTGGGCGGTCCGCGCCGGTCAAACCGGCCGGCAGTGCTGCCCTGGCCATAGGTTCAGGCTATTGCGCTCCAGGTGCGTTAAACTGGTTCGTTTTCCAGCGGACCCCCGCTCAACCAATAACATCAAGTCACGGGTGACGCTGCTCCGGCCTTTCGTGGGCGCGGCGTGGCTCGTGCGGCCGACATACGCATGGTTTCTCTGCTCAAAAAACTCATAGGCAGTCGCAACGACCGGCTGCTTAAGCAGTATCGCAAGCTGGTAACCCAGATCAATGGGCTCGAACCCAAGATCTCCGCGCTCTCCGACGCGGAACTGGCGGCCAAAACCGAGGAATTCCGGTCCCGTCACGCCCAGGGTACGTCCCTGGACGATCTGCTGCCCGAAGCTTTCGCGGTTGTGCGCGAAGCCGGCAAGCGGGTGTTCGGCATGCGCCACTTCGACGTGCAGATGCTGGGCGGCATCGCCCTGCACAGCGGCAAGATCGCCGAAATGCGCACGGGCGAAGGCAAGACCCTGATGGCGACGCTGCCGGTCTACCTGAACGCGATCGCCGGCAAGGGCGTGCACGTGGTCACGGTGAACGATTACCTGGCGCGCCGCGACGCGGAATGGATGGGACGCCTGTACCACTTCCTGGGCCTGAGCACCGGCGTGGTCGTGCCGCAGCAGCCCAACGAGGAAAAGAAGGCGGCCTACCAGGCCGACATCACCTACGGCACCAACAACGAATTCGGCTTCGACTATCTGCGCGACAACATGGAATACCGTGTTGAAGACCGTCGCCAGCGCGGCCTGTTCTACGCCATCGTCGACGAAGTGGACTCGATCCTGATCGACGAAGCCCGTACGCCGCTGATCATCTCCGGCCAGGCCGAAGACCACACCGAACTCTACGTCCGCATGAACGCGGTGCCGCCGCTGCTCAAGCGCATGGCGCACGAGCCCAAGCCGCAGGAGCCGGAACCCGAAGGCGACTACTGGGTTGACGAAAAGAGCCAGCAGGTCTACCTGTCCGAAGCCGGGCACGAGAACGCCGAAGGCATCCTGTCGCGCCTGGGCATCCTGCCGGAAGGCGAATCGCTGTACGACCCGCGCCATATCGCGCTGATGCGCCACCTGATGGTGGCGCTGCGCGCCAACACGCTGTTCTTCCGCGACCAGCAGTACGTGGTGCAGGACGGCGAAGTGGTCATCGTCGACGAATTCACCGGCCGCCTGATGGTGGGCCGCCGCTGGTCCGACGGCCTGCACCAGGCGGTCGAAGCCAAGGAAGGCGTGAAGATCCAGCACGAGAACCAGACGCTGGCGTCGATCACGTTCCAGAACTACTTCCGCATGTACGAAAAGCTGTCCGGCATGACCGGCACGGCCGATACGGAAGCCTACGAATTCCAGGAAATCTACGGGCTTGAAACGGTCATCATCCCGACCAACAAGCCCATGGTCCGCAAGGACCAGAACGACCAGGTCTTCAAGACCGACGGCGAAAAGTACAACGCCATCCTCGAAGACATCCGCGACTGCCACGAACGTGGCCAGCCGGTGCTGGTGGGTACCACCAGCATCGAAAACTCCGAGCTGCTGTCGGGCCTGCTGAAGAAGGCCAAGCTGCCGCACGAAGTGCTGAACGCCAAGCAGCACGCCCGCGAAGCCGAGATCGTTGCCGAGGCCGGCAAGCCTGGCCACATCACCATCGCCACCAACATGGCGGGCCGCGGTACCGACATCGTGCTGGGCGGCAGCGTCGACAAGCAGGTCGACCTGATTCGCGCCGACGAATCGCTGTCCGATGCCGAAAAGAGCGCCCGCATCGAGAAGGTGCGCGCTGAATGGAAGCCGCTGAACGAGCAGGTCAAGGCCGCCGGCGGCCTGCGCATCATCGGCACCGAACGCCACGAATCGCGCCGTATCGACAACCAGCTGCGTGGCCGTGCGGGCCGCCAGGGCGATCCGGGCTCGTCGCGCTTCTACCTGTCGCTGGAAGACTCGCTGATGCGCATCTTCGCGGGCGACCGCGTGCGCGCCATCATGGAACGCCTGAAGCTGCCCGAGGGCGAGCCCATCGAGGCCGGCATGGTGACGCGTTCGATCGAGACCGCGCAGCGCAAGGTGGAAGGCCGCAACTTCGACATCCGCAAGCAATTGCTGGAATACGACGACGTCGCCAACGACCAGCGCAAGGTGCTGTATTCGCAGCGCAATGACGTGCTGGAAGCCGCCAGCGTGGGCGCCACCGTGCAGAACCTGCGCGACGCCGCCGTGACCGAGATGTTCAACACCTACGTGCCGCCGGAATCGGTGGAAGAACAGTGGGATGTGCCGGCGCTGCAGACGGCGCTGGAGGCTGACTGGCATGTGCAGCTGCCGCTGACGGAAATGCTGGAAAAGGAAGCCAACCTGACCGACGACGACCTGCGCGAACGCGTGGTGGGCGCCACGCGCGAGGCCTACCAGGCCAAGGTCGACCAGGTGGGCACGGAATCGTGGTCGCAATTCGAGCGTTCGATCATGCTGCAGGCGATCGACACGCACTGGCGCGAACACCTGTCGGCGCTGGACTATCTGCGCCAGGGCATCCATCTGCGCGGCTATGCGCAGAAGAACCCCAAGCAGGAATACAAGCGCGAAGCCTTCGAACTGTTCTCGGGCATGCTGGATCGCATCCGCGACGACGTGGTCCGGGTGCTGATGACGGTGCGCGTGCAGTCGCAGGAACAGGTCGAACAGGCCGAGGCCGAAGCGGCGCAGCCGCACGTGCAGAACGTGCAGTACCACCATTCCGACTACGACGAAGCGCTGGCCCAGTCTGAATCGGACAGCGGCGCGCAGCCCGTGCGCAATGCCTTGCCCAAGGTCGGCCGCAACGACCCGTGCCCTTGCGGCAGCGGCAAGAAGTACAAGCAGTGCCACGGCAAGCTCGTCTGATCCAGGAGCCATCATGCTGCATTCCGTCGGCCGCACTGAATTCGACCATGCCGTGGTCATGGTGCGCGACCGGCTGGATGCGCTGGCTCCGCATTTCGAGCGCCAGGGTTTTCACCTGAGCGACAAGGCGGTGCATAACCTGGGGTCGTGCAACCGCTTGATCGTGCTGGAAGGCACGTACGTCGAATTGCTGGGCTGGCCGCCCGGCGCGTCGCCCGCGCGCAAGGAAATCGCTGATTCCCCGTTCGGGCTGGAGGCGCTGGTGTTCCGCACCCATGACGCCGAAGCCACCCGCGAACGCCTGCTGGCGGCAGGCTTTGCCGTCAATCCCGTCCAGGAACTGAGCCGTCCCGCCATGCTGGATGGCCAGGAAGTCCAGGCCCGTTTCCATACCGTGCGTTTCGCCGAGCAACCCTTGCCCGGCATCCGCATGTATTTCTGCCGCCATCTGACGCCCGAATGCGTGTGGTCGCCTGAACTCATGGCGCATCCCAACGGCGCGCGCAGCTTGCTGCGCATCGATGCCCGCGCGCCCGACGCGCGCGCGGTCGCCGAACGCCTGGCGCTGGTGGCCGGCGTACCGGCCGAAGCCGCCAGCGGCGGCTGGGACGTGCCGCTGGCCAACCTGCGCATCCACGTTAGCCAGGATGCCGCAGCGGCGGGGCCTACGCTGTCGACGTTGACCCTGGAGAACAAGGACGGCGCGCACTACGCGCTGGATACCGGCCTGTAAGCGCCAGGCGGCAGATGCCGCTGAAGAACAAATCGCCCGCAGCGTCCGCGCCGCGGGCTTTTTTTCGTCCCGAGGGTCATGGCGAGTGCGGCTGACAATAGCCCGCTTTCGGGGAAACCCGGGGTTGTTGGGTCAAGTGTATGCACTTTAGTATGCAATTCATTCCCGACGATCCAACCGAACCCAGGTGATCCGGCATGACGCAACCCTCAGTCGCAATCCGGCCTGCAGCGCGCACCAAGGAAGCGCAGGCCGAGCTGTATGGCGCGGTCAAGGCGATGGCCGTGCGCTTCGAATTCAAGCCTGGTGAACGCATCAACGAGGTCGAGCTGGCCCGCAGGCTGAACGTCAGCCGCACGCCGCTGCGCGAGGTGCTGAACCAGTTGATGGTCGAAGGTTTCCTGACCCGTTCGGTCAACCGCGGCTTTATTGCCCGCCTGCTCGACGCCAAGCAGATCCACAGCCTTTACGAATACCGCGCCGTGCTGGAGGCGGGCATCGTACGCGCGGCCTGCGAGCGCGCCACCGACCAGGAGCTGGCGAGCCTGCGGGAATTCGTCGAGCGTTCCCGCGACGTGCCCGAGGACAGCGACGCCACCCGCTTGCTGGAACTCGATGAGGCCTTTCACCTGACGCTGGCGCGCTACTCGCGCAACGAGGAGTTCGTGCGCGCGCTGGAAAGCGTCAACGCCCGCATTCATTTCGTGCGCTGGATCGACATGCAGCAAGGACGCCGCAGCCATACCCAGGGCGAGCACCTGCGCATCGTCGAGGCGCTGGAGCGGCGCGACATCGACGCCTTGCCGGGACTGATGAGCGCGCACATCGGCCGCCGCCTGGACCAGATCACCGACGTCATACGCACCGGTTTTTCCACGATCTACATGCGGGACCAGGCCGAACCCGCCACGGCAGCGCCGGCCAACACCATACAAGCAGGGGAAATGCTATGAATCACGGGATAAAGCGCGGACTGGCTGCGCTATGCATGCTGTCCGCCACGGCGGGGGCCTTCATTGCGGCGCCGGCCGCGGCCGAAGAGCGGCCGCTGGTGCTGGTCGTGCCGTATCCGCCCGGAGGCAGCACCGACATCCTGGCGCGCATCCTGCAGCCGCGCCTGTCGCAGCAATTGGGCGGCCGTGCGGTCGTGGTCGAAAACCGGCCGGGGGCGGCCAGCCAGATCGCCACCGCCTTCGTGGCGCGCGCCGAACCCGACGGCAACACGCTGCTGGTCAGCTTCGACAACCACGGCATCAACCCCGCCGTAAAGCCCAAGCTGCCCTACGACACCTTCAAGGACTTCGTCGCCATTTCGCAGACCGTACGCTTCCCGCTGGTGCTGGGCGCCAATCCCAGCGTGCCGGGAGACAACCTGAAGGAGTTCCTGGCCGCGGCCGCCAAGCAGCCGCCCAACAAGTTCAACTACGCGTCCACCGGCGTGGGCTCGCTGAACCATCTGGCGCCCGAAGAGCTCAAGCGCCTGTCGAAGGTGGAGTTGCTGCACGTGCCGTACGGCGGCGGCGGACCGGCCATCCAGGCGGTGGTGGGCGGCCAGGCCAGCATGACCTGGCTGAGCTTCGCGGCGCTGCGCGGCCAGATCCAGGCCGGCAAGATCAAGCCGCTGGCGGTGGCCGGCGACAAGCGCCTGCCCGATCTGCCCAACGTGCCGACCGTGGCGGAGTCCGGCTTCCCGGGCTTTGTCGCCTATTCCTGGAGCGGCATGTTCGCGCCCAAGGGCACGCCGGAAGCGACCGTGAAAAAGCTGACGGCCGACTTCAAGGCGGTGCTGGCCGACCCGGAAATCCGCAAGAAGGTGACGGACGCGGGTTTTGAGATCGTGGCCTCCGACGGCCCGGCGCTGGACGCCTACGTGAAGTCGGAATACGACCGGTGGAGCGCCTTCATCAAGAGCAGCAACATCAATCTGGACAACTGAACGAGGCGCGGCCGGCGGAGCGCCGTGCGGCCGCGATGCGTGCAACACAAATGGAGATGACATGGAAAACATGACCGGCGCCGAAGCCATGGTGCGCATGCTGCAGCACAACGGGGTCAAGCACATATTCGGCCTGTGCGGCGACACCAGCCTGCCGTTTTACGACGCGCTGTACCGGCTGGACCACGGCATGCAGCACATCCTGACGCGCGACGAGCGCAGCGCCGGCTACATGGCGGACGCCTATGCTCGCGTGACCGGCAAGGTCGGCGTGTGTGAAGGCCCCAGCGGCGGCGGCGCGACCTATCTGCTGCCCGGCCTGGTGGAGGCCAACGAATCGTCCATACCGGTGCTCGGCATTACTTCGGACGTGGCAGTGGGCTCGCGCGGCAAGTATCCGCTGACCGAGCTGGACCAGGAAGCCTTGTACCGTCCGCTGACCAAGTGGAACCGCACCATCGACCGCGCGGACCAGATTCCCGGCATGGTGCGCGCGGCCTTCCGCGCGATGACGACGGGCAAGCCCGGCGCCGCCCATTTGTGCTTTCCGTACGACGTGATGAAGCAGCAGGTGGACGCGTCCGATGTCTGGGCCCAGCCCGAACATGGGCGCTTCCCGTCCATGCGCTACGCGCCGGATCCCCTGGACGTCGCGCGCGCCGCGCAGCGGCTGGTCGGCGCTCGCGCGCCCGTGATCATCTGCGGCGGCGGCGTGGTCATCGCCGGCGCCAGCGGCGCCTTGCAGGAGTTGGCCGAATCGCTCAAGGCCGCGGTCTGCGTGACCGTGAGCGGGCAGGGCAGCCTGGCCGACACCCATCCGCTGAATGCGGGCGTGGTCGGCTCCAACGGCGGCGTGATGGCGACGCGCGATGTGGTGGCCGCGGCCGACGTGGTGCTGTTCGTCGGCTGCCGCGCGGGCTCCACGTCGACCGAGCACTGGCGCTTCCCCAACCGCGACGTGCCCATCCTGCACATCGACATCGATCCCATGGTGATCGGCGCCAACTACCTGACCGAAGTCGGCATGGTGGGCGACGCCAAGCTGGCGCTGGAAGCCCTGGGCGTGGAGGTGGCGGCGCGCCTGGCGCACCGTCCGTCCGACGCCGCCGACGGCGCGGTGCTGGCCGGCCGCGCCAAGGAGGCGCGCCGCGCGCAGCTGGAGCCGTTGGCCCACAGCCTGGACGCGCCCATCCGCCCCGAACGCGTGGTGCAGTCCTTGAACCGCCTGCTGCCCGACGACGCGGTGGTCTGCGCCGATCCCGGCACGCCTTGCCCGTATTTTTCCGCCTACTACGACGTGTCGCGCCCCGGCCGGCACTTCATCACCAACCGCGCCCATGGCGCGCTGGGCTTCTCCATGTCGGCCGCCCTGGGCGCCTGGGTGGGCCGGCCCCAGTCCAAGTGCGTGTCGGTGATGGGCGACGGCAGCTTTGGCTTCACGGTGGGCGAACTGGAAACCATCGTGCGGCACAAGGCGCCGCTGCTGATGGTGGTGTTCTCGAACTCGGTCTATGGCTGGATCAAGGCCAGTCAGAAAGCGGGCTACGACAAGCGCTACTACAGCGTGGATTTCAACCGCACCGACCACGCCCGCATCGCCGAGGCCTATGGCGTGAAGGCGTGGCGCGTCGAAGACCCGTCCAAGCTGGATGCCGCCATCAAGGCAGCAATGGAGCACGACGGTCCGGCGCTGATCGACGTGGTGGCGCAGCCGCTGCAGGACGCGGCCGCGCCGGTCAGCCAGTGGATGGGTTGACGCTGTCGACCAGGTGATTGACGCCGGTGCAGAGATCGTCCCGGGCCACGCCGTAGATGTGCAGTGACACGGCGATGTCCGGGCCGGCATTGCCCAGGCGGTGGATCTGGCGCAGGCCTTGCGTGGCGGTGACGATGTCGCCAGGGCGGCGGGTCACCGTGCCGCAGGCCTGGGCGATGGCGGACTCCTGATCCCAGCGATAGTGGGTTTCCGTGAGTTCGCCCTGCAGCACCTGATAGGTGCACCAGGTCTTGTGGCCATGCACCGGGCTGAATTGGCCGGGCCGCCAGATCAGGTAGGCCATCGTGAAGGCGCCGTGCGGATCGGCGTAGGCGATATGGCGGGTGTAGGACTCGGCCCGTCCGGCGCGCAGCTCCGCGGGCAGGTTCTGCAGCATGTCGCCGGCGCTGGCGACGCTGGCGGCCAGGTCGCGCAGCAGGGCGCGCGCGGCGTTCAATTGGGCGGACTGCACCGATGCGCATAGCGATTGCAGGCCGCCGCCGGCGAGTTGGATGGAAGACATGGCAGGCCTCCAGGCAGAGTTTCCATGGTAGGAGCTTGCGCTGGAATGCCTTTGCCAAATTCGGCGCGTCAGGGCCGCAGATTGGAAAAATATTCCATTCCGCCCGGCAGCCCCGCGCTCCTATACTGGTCTGCTTTGGCGCGACGCTGCGCCGGGCAGCGCAATGACAGGGGAGTCAGGCATGGATCTGGGGATCAGCGGCAAGTCGGCACTGGTATTCGGCGGCAGCCGCGGCATGGGCCGGGCCTGCGCCCTGCAACTGGCGCGCGAGGGCGTGGCGGTCACGATCGCCGCCCGCAACCCCGCCACGCTGGAGCAGGCCGCGGCCGAGATATCGCATGAGACCGGGATAGGCGTGGGCTGGGTGTCGGCCGACCTGACGCAGGCGTCGGGCCGGGATGCGGCCATGGCCGCCTGTCCCCATCCGGACATCCTGATCAACAATGCGGACGGCCCGCTGCCGGGCGACTTCCGCAACTGGAGCCACGACGACTGGATCGCGGCGCTGGACGGCATGATGCTGGGCCCCATCGACATGATCCGGCGGGTCGTGGACGGGATGATGGAACGGCGCTTCGGACGCATCGTGAACATCGTCTCGCGCAGCGTGAAGGCGCCGCATGCTGAACTCGGCCTGTCCAACGGCGCGCGCTCGGGCCTGATCGGCTTCGTCAGCGGCCTGGCGCGCCAGACCGTGCGCCACAACGTCACCATCAATAACCTGCTGCCTGGGGCCTTCGCCACGGACGCGCAGGTCCGGCACATACAGGGCATGCTGGAGCAGGCCGGCGGCAAGAGCTTCGAACAGCTCTGGGACGAGCGCGGACGCGCGAATCCGGCCGGGCGCTACGGCCAGCCCGAAGAGCTGGGGGCGCTGTGCGCCTATGTCTGTTCCGCGCAGGCCGGCTACATGACCGCGCAGAACATCCTGATCGACGGCGGCGGCTACCCCGGGACCTACTGAAGTCCGGCGCCCCGGGGGCGCAGGCTGGACGCGGGCAGGCGGAACGGGCAAGATTGGGGCCGATCCAGCCGAGGAAACCCATGGACCAGACGGACATCAAGATACTGGCCTTGCTGCAGAAGGACGCCACCTGTTCGGTCGCCGAGATCGCCGAGCAAGTGCACCTGTCCGTCACGCCCTGCTGGCGCCGCATCCAGAAGTTGAAGGATGACGGCGTCATCGCCCGCAACGCCATCTTGCTGGATCCCTGCGCGCTGGGCCTGAACCTGACGGTCTTCGTCTCCATCAAGACCAGCCAGCACAACGAGAAATGGACGCAGAGCCTGATCAATGCCGTGATGGCCTTGCCCAACGTGGTGGAGTTCCACCGCATGGCGGGCGACGTCGATTATCTGCTCAAGGTCGTGGTCGAGGACATGGCGGCCTATGACCGCTTCTACCGGCGCCTGATCGCTGCCGTGGACCTGCTGGACGTCAGCGCCAGCTTCTCGATGGAAGTCATCAAAAGCACCACGGAATTGCCGCTGGACGCGGTATAGGCGGGCGCGCGCAATTTTTTTTCCATGGCAGGGGGCGGCGGGGATGCAAATTCCATTCGGCCCGCCGGCCGGCCCCCATCACGCAATTCTTTTGCGCAGGCTACGGCGTAGGATATCCGCACTCCCATCATGGGATGAATCGGGATATCAGAGGACCCTATGTCGTTGGCAGTACCCGCCGGCTGCGCCGGTACGGAAAATTCGCGGCGCGCGCTTTCGGTGGATGACCTGCTGGGCGGCTGGAACGGCGTCGACGACCTGTGGGTGTTCGCCTACGGTTCCCTGATATGGCATCCCGGTTTCACCTGGCGCGAACGTCGGCTGGCAACGGTGCGCGGCTACCACCGGTCCCTGTGCCTGTGGTCGCACGACCATCGCGGCTCGCCCGACAACCCCGGCCTGGTGTTCGGTCTGGACCGCGGCGGCTGCTGCCGCGGCGTGGCCTTTCAGATCGCCGCCTGCGACGTGCCGGCGGTGTTCCAGGCGCTGTGGCGCCGGGAAATGGTCACCGGCGCCTACACGCCGCGCTGGCTCACCTGCCATACGGAAGCCGCGCCGGTGCGCGGGCTGGTGTTCCTGCTGAACCGGGCCTGCCAGGAATACGCGGCCGGCCTCAGCGACGACCGTCTACTGGCGTCCGTGCGCAATGCCGTGGGGCATTCCGGGCCTTGCCTGGACTATGTCGTGGAAACCGAGCGCGCCCTGCGCGCGCACGGCATCGACGATTGGCGCCTGGGTGATCTGGTGCGCAGGCTGGGTCAGGCGTTCTGACGCCTGAAGGTCAGCGTCAGAAGCGCCAGCGGCCGAACATGAACAGCACGTTGCCCGCGCCGGCTGACCCCGGGATGTAGGTCGCGTAGAGCATCGTGTCCTTGTAGCTGGCGCTCACCAGCGGCAGGATGCCGGGAAACGGCACATAGCTCATGATGTCGTGGCGCGCCGTCAGGAAGACGGTGTAGCCCGCGCCCAGGCGGACGTTTTCACTGACCCGCCCGATCTTCAGGAAACCGTAGCCGGCGATGGGTTCGACCTTGCTGTGCGAATCCAGGAAGGCCATGGCGTACAGGCCCTGCCAGTCGCCGTCTTCGTCGTAGATGCTGCGGCCGTAGCCGCCGCCCCATGCCAGCTCGTTGAAGCTGTCGATCTTCTCTTTGCTGTAGGTGGCGCGGTTGTGCCAGGAATAGCCGGTGAAGTACAGGTCGTTGCCGCCTTCCGTCCAGATCTGGTCAAGGCGGTTACAGGCGGACTGTGCCCATGAGGGCATGCTGTCACAGGCCTGGGCAGTGGCGGCGAAGGTGGCGAGCAGCAGGCAAAGGATTGCCGCCCGGAATCTTGCGGTCATTGTGGGCGCTGAAAGGGGGAAGATGACAATCCCATTACTGTAATGGAACAGTCGTCCTCGACCCTGTCAGCTAGCTGTCAAGCAGGCGCCGCCAGAGGGAAGCGGATTTTTCCTGCTGTTGTATCCGGACTACAGCAGGAAAATCGTGGCCAGGCCCAGAAAGATGAAGAAGCCCAGCGAATCGGTGGCGAAAGTCAGGAGCACCGAAGAACCCATGGCAGGATCCTTGCCGAAGCGGGCGCGCACCATCGGCACCAGCACGCCGACCGACGCGCCGACCAGCATGTTGCAGACCATGGCGGCCATCATCACCAGCGCGATCGACACCGAGTGCGAGATGACCCAGGCGAACAGCGCCGCCACCAGGCTGCCGCACAGGCCCACCATCAGGGTGACGAAGAGTTCGCGCTTGACCAGCTGCCACAGGTTGCGGCCGGTGATGCGGCCCATCGCCAAGGCCCGGATGATCAGGGTCATGGTCTGGTTGCCGGAGTTGCCGCCGATGCCGGCCACGATGGACATGAGGAAGGCCAGGATGACGATCTGGCTGACCGTGCCTTCGAATTGGGAGGCCACGAAGGATGCCGTGGCGGCGGTACAGAGGTTGAACAGCAGCCAGGGGGCGCGGTTGCGCAGGGCGGTGGAGACGGGCGCGAAGATGTCTTCTTCCTGCAGACCGGCGCGCGATAGCGCCTGCTCCTGGGAGTCTTCGCGCATCACGTCCACCACGTCGGCGATGGTCACGCGGCCGATCAGGCGGCCCTGGTCGTCCATGACCGGCGCGGAGACCAGGTCGTAGCGTTCGAAGGCGCCGGCCGCGTCAGCGTCGGAATCCAGCGGGTTGAGCGTCAGGAAATCCGAGTTCATGACGGCGCGCACTTCGGTTTCAGGCTCGCTGACCAGCAGCTTGGACAGCGGCAGGATGCCCTGCAGCTTGTCCTGGCGGTCCACCACGAAGATCTGGTCGGTGTGGTCGGGCAGTTCGTGCAGCCGGCGCAGGTAGCGCAGCACCACTTCCAGGGTGACGTCCTCGCGCACCCGGACCATCTCGAAGTCCATGATCGCGCCCACGCTGTCTTCCGGATAGCCCATGGCTTCCAGCAGCTGCGCGCGTTCTTCTTCGGTCAGGCCCTTCTGGACTTCGGCCACCACGTCGGGCGGCAGGTCGGGCGCCAGGTCGGCCAGCTCGTCGGCGTCCATGTTGCCGGTGGCGGCAACCAGGTCCTGGCGGTCCATCGCTTCGATCAGCGATTCCCGCACCCAGTCTTCGACTTCCAGCAGCACGTCCGCGTCGTGCTCGGGGCTGACCAGCTTCCAGATGGCTTGCCGTTCGTCCTTGGGCAGCGACTCCAGGATGAAAGCGATATCGGCCGGATGCAGCCCGTCCAGCAGGGTCTTGAGTTCGGCCTCGTGCTGACGGTGCACCAGGTCCTCGACCAGCGAGGCCTTGGAGTCGCCTTCCTCCTGGCGATGCACCAGGTCGGCAACCAGTTGCTGGCGGCGCAGGCGTTCCTGCACTTCCGCCAGGGCGTGTTGGGCGTCTTCCGGGTCGAGGCGGCGGGGCGTCGCGGGCGGTTTCTGCGCGGCGGCGGACTGCGTCATGCGTTACGGCTCAAAGAGTGGGGAGGGGACGGCGGCGGCGGGCTTCGTCGGTGGCGACGTAGGTCAGCGTGGCCTCGGTGACCTTGACGATCTCGGCGTCCAGCCGCTGGCGCTCCGCGTAGACCTCGACGGACACCGTGACCGACGTCGTGCCGGTCTTGATGATGGCTGCGTAGAAACTGAGCAGGTCGCCCACGAACACCGGCTCTTTGAACTGGAAGGCGTTGACCGCCACGGTGGCCACGCGTCCGGCGGCGCGGCGCGCGGCGGGGATGGATCCGGCGATGTCGACCTGGGACATGATCCAGCCGCCAAAGACGTCCCCGTGGATATTCGCGTCCGCCGGCATCGGCATGACGCGCAACACCGCGTCGCGATCGGCGGGCAAAGTCGTAAACGGGGTTTTGGTGCTGGAGGTCATGCGGCCGACTCCACTGCTAGGGAACCAGCCGATTATGCAGGAAAAACGCGACAGCGGCGTGCGTGCGCAAAGCCCGCCGCGGCCTTGGGCGCGGCGGGCCAGGGATCAGGACGCCAGCTTGACGATGGCGTAGCCGCCGACCAACAGCCAGAGGTACAGGATCAGGCCCAGCGCCATCACCCGGGGGCCGGCCTTGCGGATCTGGGCAAAGCGGGTTTCGATGCCCAGCGCGGTCATGGCCATGGTCAGGGCGAAGATGTCCAGGCGGCGGATGGCGGCCACGGCGTCGGCGGGGATGATGTTCAGCGAATTGATGATGGCCAGCACCAGGAAGCCCACCGCGAACCAGGGAATGGGCAGCTTGGCGCCCTTGCCCTGGCCGCCGGCCGCATGCGAGGCCGCGCTGCGCAGATACAGGCCCAGGATCAACAGGACCGGCACCAGCAGGGCCACGCGGGTCATTTTCACGATGGTGGCGACTTCGGTGGTGGCGGGGTCGACATTGCTGGCTGCGCCGACGACCTGGGCGACTTCATGGATGGTGCCGCCGATATAGATGCCCAGGGCTTGGGTGTCGAGATTCAGCCAGCCTGCGTGATAGAGCACCGGGTACAGGAACATGGACAAGGTGCCGAACAGCACCACGGTAGCCACGGCCACCGCGCTCTTGTGCGGGGCGGCCCGCAGCGTGGGCTCGAAAGCCAGCACGGCGGCGGCGCCGCAGATGGCGCTGCCGGCGGCGGTGAGCATGGCGGTGTCGCGGTCCAGGCCCAGCAGGCGCTGGCCCACCACGGTGCCCAGCAGCAGCGTGCCCACCACCACCGCCACCGAAACCGCCAGCCCGGGCAGGCCCACGGCGGCGATCTGCTGGATGCTGATGTTCAGGCCGTAGAAGGCCACGGCGATGCGCAGCAGGCGCCTTGCGGTGAAGTTCACGCCCACGCCCCAATCGGCGGGCATGGTGCCGCGCAGGAAGTTGCCGTAGAGCATGCCGCAGACAATGCCCACGACCAGCGGCGAAAAGCCCAGCTGGCGGATCGCGGGCAGGTCCGCCAGCTGCATCACCGCGGCGGCCATCAAGCCGACGAACAGCACGCCATTGAGTTTGTCCCGCCACGGCGTGGCGGCGGGAGCGGCGGCGGGCGAGGCCGGGGTGGCGGGCAGGGGGACGGCGGTGCTGGAAGAGGTACTCATGGCTGGCCTTTTGGAGGAGGCATATCTAAATAACTTCACGAAATATTAATTTCCCGCCTACTATTTGAAAAATCTTTATTTCAGATATGTAATATCAGTAATTCTGATATTTAGGCGGTCCCGACCCGGCAACCATGACGCCCGACCAATTGCTTACCTTTGCCGCCGTGGCCGATGCCGGCAACATCAGCCGCGCGGCGCAGTTGCTGAACCTGTCCCAGCCCGCCGTTTCCGGCCAGCTGCGGATGCTGCAGGAATGGTTCGGCGAGCCCTTGTATCGCCGCAGTGGCCACGGCATCGCGCTGACTGAAGCCGGCGAACGCCTGGCGGAGCAGGCCCGCCAGTTGCGCCAGGTGTACCGGCAGGCCCAGGCGGTGCGCGAATCCTGGCGCGGACTGGAAACCGGCGATCTGCGCCTGGGCGCCAGCACCACCCCCGCCAGCTATCTGCTGCCCAGCCTGGTGGCGGATTTCCGCCATGCCTTTCCGGCGGTCAGCCTGCATCTGTCGGACGGCAATACGCGTGAAATAGTCGAGCGCCTGCCGGCCCTGGACCTGGCGTTCATCGAGGGCGACGTGCCTGCGGGGCTGCCCGCCGACACGGCCGTGCACGCCTGGCGGCAGGACGAAGTGGTGGCGGTGGTGCGCGCGGACCACGCGCTGGCGGGCAAGGGGGCGGTGATGCTGCGCGACCTGGCGACGTCGGCGCTGGTCATGCGCGAGCCTGGTTCGGGCGTGCGCCGGCTGGTGGAGCGTGCGTTTGCGGATGCGGGCCTGGCGCCGTCGGTGGGGTTGGAGCTGGCCGGCGTGGAGGGCGTGAAGCAGGCGGTGCGTGCCGGACTGGGCGTGGGCTTCGTGTCCGTCATGTCGATGCGCCACGAAGATGGGGCGCTGGCGGCCTTGCGCCTGTTGCCCAAGCCGCTGACGCGGACCTTGAGCATCCTGGTGCCGCACGCGGACGCGGCCGCCCGCGCCGCCGAACGCTTCCTGGCGATGTGCCTGGCGGTCGGGGCGGCGGACGGCGTTTGAGGGTCAGGCCTTGGCCAGGCGCTTGAGCGCCAGCTGGACCCAGTACGTGCCGCCCAGCGGCAGCAGCTCGTCGTTGAAGTCGTAGCTGCCGTTGTGCAGCATGCAGGGGCCCAGGCCGTGGCCGCTGTCTCGGTGTTCGCCGGTGCCGTTGCCGATCCACACATAACAGCCCGGCAATTCCTGCAGCATGAAGGCGAAGTCTTCCGCGCCCATGGTGGGCTGCACGTGGTCGTTGACGTTGGCCTCGCCCACAAGGTCGCGCAGCACGTCGGCGCAGAACGCGGCTTCTTCAGCGTGGTTGATGGTCGGCGGATAGTTGCGCTGGAAGGTGAACTGCACCTCGCAGTCCATCGCCGCGCAGGTGTGGCGCGCGATCTCTTCCATACGGCGTTCGATCAGGTCCAGCACGTCCAGCGTGAAGGTGCGCACGGTGCCGCGCAATTCAGCATGGTTGGGCACGACGTTGTCGGCGCTGCCCGCATGGATCTGCGTGATGCTCAGCACCGCGGCGTCAAGCGGATTGCGGTTGCGCGTGATGATGGTCTGCAGCGATTGCGCCAGCTGCACTGCCGCCATGACGGGATCGATGCCCAGGTTGGGCATGCCGGCGTGCGTGCCCTTGCCCTTCACGACGATGGAGAACTCGTTGCTGGACGCCATGATGGGGCCGGCGGTCAGGCCGAACTGGCCGGCCTTCATGCCGGGCCAGTTGTGCATGCCGAACACCGCTTCCATGGGGAAGCGCTTGAACAGGCCGTCGTCGATCATGCGCTTGGCGCCGCCGCCGCCTTCTTCCGCGGGCTGGAAGATCACGTAGACCGTGCCGGCGAAATCGCGGTGCTGCGACAGGTATTGCGCGGCGGCCAGCAGCATGGCCGTGTGGCCGTCGTGACCGCAGGCGTGCATCTTGCCGGCGTGGGTGCTGGCATGCTCGAAGGTATTGACCTCCTGCATGGGCAGCGCGTCCATGTCGGCGCGCAGGCCCACGGCGCGGTCGCCCGGCAGATTGCCGCGGATGATGCCGACCACGCCGGTGCCGCCAAGCCCGCGGTCGATTTCGATGCCCCATTCTTCAAGTTTCGCCGCCACCACGTCGGCGGTGCGGAACTCCTCGAACGCCAGTTCGGGATGCGCGTGGATGTCGCGTCGGATCTTGGAAATGTCGTGATGCCACGCGACGATGGGTTCGAGCAGTTTCATGGGGCTCTCGGGCGAAAAAAGGGAACGCAACAAGGGTATCATCAATCAAAAACCAATTTAATGGAGACAAATACCATGACGCGTCCGTGGCTTGCCCATTATCCGCAGGGGGTTCCGGCGGAGATATCGACAGACGGTTATGCCTCCCTGACTGACTTGCTGGACCGGGCCTGCAAGCAGTACGCCTCGCGCATTGCGTGCACCGCAATGGGCAGCAACATCACCTATGCGCAACTCGATGCGCACGCGCAGGCTTTCGCCAGCTGGCTGCAAAGCGTGGGCCTGTCCAAGGGCGAGCGCGTGGCATTGATGATGCCCAACGTGCCGGCCTATCTGGTCAGCATGCTGGGCACGCTGCGCGCGGGCCTGGTCGTGGTGAACGTGAATCCGCTCTATACCGCCGAAGAGCTGCAGCGCCAATTGCTGGACAGCGGCGCGTCGGCCATCGTCATCCTGGAGAATTTCGCGCATACCTTGCAGCGCGTCACGGACCGCGGGCAGCTCAAGCACATCGTCGTGACGGGTCCCGGCGATCTGCTCGGCGGCCTGAAGGCGCCGCTGGTCAACCTGGCCGCGCGCTACGTCAAGAAGATCGTGCCCGCGTGGCAGATCGACGGCGCCCGCATGCTGCCCGACGTGCTGCACGACGGCGCGCGCCAGCGCTTTGCGCCGCCGGCGCTGTCGATGGACGATGTGGCCGTGCTGCAATACACCGGCGGCACCACCGGCGTGCCCAAGGGCGCGATGCTGTCCCATCGCAACCTGGTGGCCAATGTGCTGCAGACGGAAGCGGTGGCGCAGCCGGTGGTGCATGACCTCGCGGACCGGCAGCTCACCATCATCAGCGCGCTGCCGCTCTACCATGTGTTCGCAATGACCGTGTGCGGGCTGTATGGCCTGCATGCGGGCATGCGCAATGTGCTCATCATCAACCCGCGCGACCAGCCTTCGCTCATCAATGCATGGCGCAAGGTGCCGATCAACGTGTTCCCCGGCGTCAATACGCTGTTTAACGCGTTGGCGCACAACGAAGACTTCGCGCGCCTGGATTTCTCCGGCTTGCGGCTGACCTTGGGCGGCGGCATGGCGGTCCAGCAGCAGGTGGCCGAACGCTGGCTGAAGATCACCGGCAGGCCGCTGATCGAAGGCTATGGCCTGTCGGAGACCTCGCCGGTGGCGACCGTGAATCCCACCAATGCGACCGCGTATTCGGGTTCCATCGGCCTGCCGTTGCCATCCACCGACGTGGCCATCCTCGATGACGAAGGCCGTGAAGTGCCGCTGGGCGAACGCGGCGAAGTCGCCATCCGCGGCCCGCAGGTCATGCTGGGATACTGGCAGAAACCCGAAGAAACCCGCCACTCCATGACCGCCGACGGTTACTTCCGTACGGGCGATATCGGCATCATGGACCAGCAGGGCTACACCCGCATCGTTGACCGCAAGAAGGACATGATCGCGGTCTCGGGCTTCAAGGTCTACCCGAACGAGGTCGAGGCGGCCGTGGCCCAGCATCCGGGTGTGCTGGAATGCGCGGCAATCGGCGTGCCGGACGAGCACTCGGGCGAGGCCGTCAAGGTGTTCGTGGTGCGGCGGGATCCGACGCTGACCGAGGCGCAGATCCAGGATTGGTGCCGGGAAAAGCTGACCGGCTACAAGCGTCCGCGCTACGTGGAGTTCCGCGACGAGCTGCCCAAGAGCAACGTGGGCAAGATACTGCGCCGGGAACTGCGTCCCGACGCGGTGGCGGGCGTACCCGCAGACAAGGCGGCTTAGGGCCGTCAGTCCTTCTTGTCGAGGTGCGGCGCAATCATCTCGTGCAAGGCGCGCTCGATGGCCTTGTTGCCGGCCACGACGCGCCCGCCGATGGGCCAGGGATCCTGGCGGTGCATGTCGGAACACGCGCCGCCCGCTTCGCGCAGGATCAGCGTGCCGGCGGCCACGTCCCAAGGCGCCAGGCCCATTTCCCAATAGCCGTCGTAGCGGCCGCAAGCGGTCCAGGCCAGGTCTAGCGCGGCCGCGCCCATGCGGCGCACGCCGCGCGCGCGGTTGATGGCGTCATGCAGCATGGGCATGTATTGCGCGGCGAATGAAAAATCGCGGAACGGGAAGCCGGTGGCCAGCACCGCGTCTTCGATGGTCGGCGTGCGCGAACACTTGATGCGCCGGCCGTTGAGCCAGGCGCCCAGTCCGTAGACTGCGGTAAAGAGCTCTTCGCGGCTGGGGTCGTAGACCACGCCGACCACGGGCGTGTCCTCGGCCAGCGTTTCGGAAGCCGATATGGCGGTGCCAGCGTGCGCGATCAGCGCGATCGACACCGCGTAGTGCGGGATGTCGTGCAGGAAGTTGGTGGTGCCGTCGAGCGGGTCGATATACCAGGTGGCGCTGCCCTGGGGCTTGCCGCCGGTTTCTTCGGCGACGATGCCGAACTTGGGCGTGCGGGTTTGCAGCTCCTGGATAATGGCGGTTTCCGCCTCGCGGTCCGCTTGCGATACGAGGTCGTTGCGCGCCTTGCGGTCGATCACGAGATCGGCGCGGTGATGCGCGTAGGATTGCAGTATGGCCGCGCCTGCATGGGCCGCAGTGACTGCCGCGTCGATCGCGGCGCACAGGTCGATGGGCGAGGTCTGCGAACGGGGCTGATCATAGGTATCCATGAAACCAGTGTAAGCCTATGTATGCGTCAAACCTGTGGCTGAGCCCCGAAACTGCCGTGCCGCGTGGCGTCCGCCCAACGCGGCTGCATACAACCATTCGCGCTGATTTTCATTCTCCATTTCGTCTGCCGCCGCCGTTTCCATGTCCTTTTCCTATGCTCCCCTCATCCCCGCCAAGGCTGAATTCGATGCTGATGGCCGGCTCTATAGTCCGGCTTATGGCGACGTCTACCATTCGCCGTCGGGCGCGCTGGGGCAGGCGGAACACGTGTTCCTGCGGGGCAACGGCCTGCCTGAGCGTTGGCGCGGGCGCCGCGCGTTCACCGTCTGCGAAACGGGCTTCGGCCTGGGGCTGAATTTCCTGGCCCTCTGGAAAGCATGGCGCGACGATCCGCAGCGCAGCGCCGCGCTGCACGTGGTGTCGCTGGAAGCGCATCCCTTTGAACGCGAAGACCTTGCTGCTCTGTTGGCGCGTTATGCCCCCGAGCCCTTGGCCGGCCTGGGGCGGCAATTGGCGGCGGGATGGCCGGTCTTGTTGCCCGGACTGCATCGCCTGGAGTTCGAGGGCGGCGCAGTCACGCTGACCCTGGGCTTGGGCGATGCGCAGGTTCTGGCGTCCCGCCTGAGCGTCGGTGTGGACGCATTCTTCCTGGACGGTTTCGCGCCCGAACGCAATCCGCGCATGTGGGAGCTACCTTTGCTGCACAACCTGGCCAGGCTGGCGGCGCCGGGTGCCACGCTGGCCACCTGGGCCTGCACCGGCGAACTGCGCCAGGCCTTGCGGACGGCGGGTTTCGAGGCGCGGCGCGCGCCTGGCTACGGCGGCAAATGGCATATGACGGTGGCGACCGCCGTTGCGGCTGGCAGCGCAGCGCAGGGCGGCCCGGACGGGGTGTCCCGCCACGCCGTGGTGGTGGGAGCGGGGCTGGCGGGTTCGGGCATTGCCCAGGCGCTGGCCGCGCGCGGATGGCGCGTAACCGTGATAGACGCGGGCCGGGCGCAGGGCGCGGCGGCGCATGCAGGCCATGTCGCCGCGGCCTTGACGCCGGTAGTGGCGCGCGATGACAACGCGCGGGCGCGCCTGTCGCGCGCCGGCAGCCTGCGGGCGCTGGCGCGCTGGCAGGGTTTGCCGGCAGGCGCGGCGCCCCTGGTTTGCGGCACGGTCCAGTTGGAACGCGACGAAGGCCGGTCCGCGGCCTTGGCCGGCACCTTGGAGACCCTGGCTTTTCCCGAACACTGGGTACGCCAGGTCAGCCGCGACGAAGCCAGCGCCTTGGCCGGCCTGCCGCTGGCGCGCGGCGGCGTGTATTTCGGACAGGGCATGCTGTTGCGGCCTGACCTGCTGATAGAAGCCCTGCTGGCGACGGACGGCGTGACCCTCTTGCCCGGCACGGCTGCCAGGGTCGAGCGCATCGGCGCGGGCTGGAGCGTGCGTGATGTTGCCGGCGCCGAACTGGCGTGCGCCGATGCCGTCATCCTGGCCAATGCGTTCGGCGCGCGCGCCGTGCTGGCCGATAGTGGGCTGCTGGATCCCTTGCCGCGCGTGGGCCAGATGCACGCGCTGGCGGGCGAGGTCACGCTGGTGCCCGCGCAGGCGCTGGGCGGCGGCCCCCGCTGCATCGTCGGAGGCGAGGGCTATCTGCTGCCCGATGTGGGCTCGGGCTGCGTGGCCGGCAGCACCTACGTGCATGGCGCGTCCGAAGCGCGGATCGGCGCCGAGGGCCAGCGTGTCACCCTGGGCAAGGCCGCTGGCCTGCTGGGCGGCGGCTTCCCCGACTTCGAATCCCTGGAACCCGGCAGCCTGCCGGGCTGGGCCGGTTGGCGGGCCGTGCTGCCAGGGCGCTTGCCGGCGGTAGGAGAACTGCCTCACGCTCCGGGCCTGTGGCTGGCCGTCGGTTATGCGTCGCGGGGCTTGTCGTGGTCGGCGCTCATGGGCGACCTGATCGCCGCGCGTCTGGCGGGGGAGCCGTCCCCCTTGGAAACGGACCTGGCGCAACTTATTTCGCCACGATGAAAAAAAGCCGGAAGCGGCGTCGGGGACATGTCCCAGGTGGCGTAGAATGGCAGGAATTGCCGGGATTTGGCGCCAAATTGGCCTGAGTTGGCCGCGAACCTGGCATTTTGGCGGCTCGACGGCCGCTCCTTTTGGGGGGCGCTGGCCGAAGGCTTTAGACCCCTTTTATGGATGAGATCGCAGTCCAAATGAGGGGCCGAGTTTATTTCAAAGCCCAAATCCGTCAAAATAGCGTCTTTTGATGGTTTTTGGCTTAAGCCGGGGGATGCTCTGTGCCGCCCAAGTTCGACTTTGCCCATACTACCCAGCTCGAAACCGTCGAGCTGCTGACGTCCCGCCCCAGTCGCATCGATTTCGACGCGGGCGATGGGTTGCACCTGGTAGTCGAGGCGCATGCGCCGGGCGTCTTTCGCCTGCGCTGCGGCGAGGCTAATCACCTTACCGATGACAAGCCCGGCGCGCGTGCGCGCGCCGTGGCGGAAATGCTGCTCGCGCGCCAGGAGGCCGTGGGCGAAGCCGTTATCGCTCCGCGCGACGACGGGGAGGGCTGGCGGATCACCCAGGGCGACGTCTCCCTGGAAATCCTGTCCAACCCCGTGCGCGTCGCGATCTACCGCAACGATGAACGGGTGTTCGAGTCCGAGGTATCCGCGCATACGCCCGCATTCGGGCACAACGCGCTGGACCAGGCCGACGACGCCGTCTGGACGGCGGGCTTCACGCTGCAGTCCGACGAGCGCGTATACGGCCTGGGCGAAACCCCGGGCGACCTGAACCGCCGCGAAGAATCCGTGGTGTCCGACGACCCCGAGCACCGCGCCCTGCCTTTGGCATGGAGCCCGCGAGGCTGGGGCGTCTATGTCAACACCATGCGCCGCGTCGAGCATTCGGTGGGCGTGGCACCCGCGGATTCCGCCTACGTGCTGACCGTGGACGATGTCGTGCTGGACATGTTCCTGTTCGCTGGCGAACCGGGCGAGATCCTTAACCAGTACACCGCCTTGACCGGCCGCGCGGGTCAGCCCTCGCTGTGGGCAATGGGCGCCTGGCTGCAGCAGGCCCCGGGCGAAATGCCCACGGACACCGTGGCCTTGGTCGCCCGCATGCGCGAAAACCAGATTCCGGTGGATGCCGTGACGCTGGCGCAGCCGGCGGCCTGGGGCTTCCAGTCGGACAAGACGGTTTTCGAATGGAACGCCCAGCGCTTCCCGGACGCCAAGCAGATGCTGGCGCTGTTCCACAAGCACCATGTGCATGTCGCCGCTTCCGGCTTCCCGGGCGTGCTGAAGACCAGCCCGCTGTTCGAGGAACTTGAAGACCGCGGCTGGCTGCTGGCCAAGGACGACGGTTCGGCCCAGGTGTTCGACGGCAACGCCGCCACCTCCGGACAGCCCTACGGCCTGCTGGACCTGACCTACCGCGACATCTACAACCTGTGGGTGGAGCGCCATCGCCAACTGGTCGAAGACGGCCTGGACGCGCCTGCGTGCGACGCCCAGATCGCCATCCCCGACGGCGTCACCGCCCGCAACGGCGAAACCGGCCCCGCGCTGCGCAGCATGTATCCGCTGCTGGTGCGCCGTGCGCTGTTCGATGCGGTCGCAGGCCTGAAGGTGCCGCCCGAAGGCGTGGTGCCCAGCTCCGACCTGTTCCCTGCCGCCCAGCGCCTGCCGTGGCAGGTGGGGCCGCAGGCTGAAAACACCTGGGAAGGGCTGCGGCATACGTTGCGCACCGCCTTGTCGATCGGCGCCAGCGGCTTGCCCGTCCAGGTGCATGGCATCGGCTCGGCCGCGCGCGACCGTGCCGGCATGACGCCCGAGCTGTACCTGCGTTGGCTGACCGCCGGCGTGTTCTCGTCGAACTTCGCCTTCCAGGGCGTGGAAGGCCTGATGCCCTGGGACTTCGGCGAAGAAACCCTGGCGCATGCCAAGACCTGGATGCAGTGGCGCTACCGCCTGGTGCCTTACGTGCTTGGCGCCATCGAGGACTCGGCGCGCACCGGCCTGCCGGTGCAGCGCTCGATGGCCATGTCGTTCCCGAACGATCCGCACGCGCACGACTGGGACCTGCAATACCTGCTGGGTCCGGCCCTGCTGGTGGCGCCCGTGACGGAACCCGGCAAGCAGGTGCGCGTGTACCTGCCCAAGGGCGAAGCCTGGTGGGACCTGAACACCGGGCACCGCTACGAAGGCGGCACCACCTGGACCATCGATTGCGAATTGGGCCAGTTCCCGGTTTTCGGCCGCGAAGGGCACATGCTCTGTCTTGGACCGGCCGCGCAGCATACGGGCGAGTTCAACTCGGCTCGTATCCTGGACGAGGTCTGGATGTTCGGCATGCCGGTGCATAACCCGGTCGTCATGCGCAACAAGATCCGCGTGATGCAGATGCAGGGCTCCAGCTACATCAAGGGGCTGGAAGGCTTGCGCATCTCTCCGTCCGAGGGCCTGGAAGTCAAGCGCCGCGGCGCGGAAGTCCGCATCTCGCGCGCACGCTGAAAAAACCGGCTGCGGCCGGTCCGGCACAAAATGGGCAGTCAGGAAGGCTTTCCTTCCTGACTGCCCTTTCCGCGTTATGGCATTGCTCCTTGGGGACGCAACCGGGCGCGGGTTCGGGCCTTTATATTACTTGTGGTTATAAAAAATGAAAGAAACAGTCGTTCTCTGTAGAAGAGAAAAGATACAAAATCGCTTGCCATGATTCAGATCGAGAACCTATCCAAGACCTACGCCACGCCGCACGGACAATTCCAGGCGCTGCGCGGCATCAACCTGCATATCCAGCAGGGCGAGGTCTTCGGCATCATCGGCCCCAGCGGGGCCGGCAAAAGCACGCTGGTCCAGTGCATCAACCTGCTGGAGCGGCCCAATGAAGGCTCGATCGCCATCGGCGGTCAGTCCCTGACCGGCCTGAACGAAGCGCAACTGCGCGAGCAGCGCCGTCGCATCGGCATGGTGTTCCAGGGGTTCAACCTGCTGTCGCGCCGCACCGTGTACGGCAATGTTGCGCTGCCGCTGGAAATCGCCGGCGTGGCCAAGGCCGAGATTCCGGCCCGCGTCGAGCGCCTGCTGGCACTGGTGGGCCTGGAACATCTGCGCGACCGCTATCCCAGCCAGATCAGCGGCGGCCAGAAGCAGCGCGTCGGCATTGCCCGCGCCCTGGCCAACAACCCGGATGTGCTGCTCAGCGACGAAGCCACGTCCGCGCTGGATCCGGAAACCACCCGCAACATCCTGGCCTTGCTGCGCGACATCAACCGCAAGACCGGCGTGACCGTGGTCATGATCACGCACCAGATGGAAGTCGTGCGCGAGGTCTGCGATCGCGTCGCCGTGCTGTCGCAGGGCGAAGTGGTTGAAATGGGCAGCACGCGCGAAGTGTTCGCGCAGCCGCGCCACGAAGTGACCCGCGCCATGGTGTCGGCCGCCACCGCGTCCGACCTGACCGACGCCACGCTGGCGGCAGTCAAGGAGCGCATCCAGGCGCTTGCCGCCGCCAAGCCGGGCCAGGCGGTGCGGCTGCTGCGCCTGTCGCTGACCGGCACCGACGCGTCGGGTTCCTTCCTGTCCGACCTGTACAAGCAGTATTCGCTGGATGTGGGCCTGATCCAGGCGCGCGTGGAAGACATCCAGGGCGTGGCCGTGGGCACGATGTTCGTGCTGGCCCAAGGCGCGCCCGCATCGGTCAAGGACGCGATTGCCGCGCTGGCCGCCCGTGACATTACCGTTGAAGAAATAGCTCATGAGTCCGCAACTGATCGACCTGCTTATTACGTCGCTGCTTGACACCCTGCTGATGGTGGGCGTGGCCAGCGCCATCGCGGTGGTGGTCGGCATTCCGCTGGGCGTGATCCTGACGGTGACGGCCCGCGGCAACATGCTCGAGAACCAATCCGTCAACCACGTGCTGGGTGCGGTGATCAACGCCACGCGCTCGGTGCCGTTCGTCATTTTGATGGTCGCGATCATTCCGTTCACGCGCCTGGTGGCCCAGACCTCCATCGGCACCACGGCAGCCATCGTGCCCTTGTCGGTGGCCGCGATTCCGTTCATGGCCCGCATCGCCGAAAACGCCATGCGCGAAGTCGACCCGGGCCTGATCACCGCGGCGCGCGCCATGGGCGCGTCGCCCATGCAGATCATCATGAAGGTGCTGCTGCCCGAATCCTTGCCTGGTCTCATCGCCGCGACCGTCGTCACTGTCGTCAGCCTGATCGGCTACTCGGCCATGGCCGGCGCCATCGGCGGAGGCGGCCTGGGCGACCTGGCCATCCGCTATGGCTACCAGCGCTTCCAATCCGACGTGATGGCCGCAGTCGTCATCGTGCTGATCGTCCTGGTCCAGGTGATCCAAAGCCTGGGCGACCGCTACGTGCGCCGCATCTCGCATCGCTGATCCTGCCGGCGCCGCACTTATTTCTCCTCACTTCCGACATTCGGGATACTGCAACATGAGCATCAAGGTTTTGAAGTCGCTGGCCGCGTTCGCGCTCGGCGCCGCCGTATTCGCCCAGCCCGCGCTGGCCCAGGACAAGCCCCTGAAGATCGGCGTGACCGCGGGCCCGCACGCCCAGATTTTTGATGTGGTGAAGCAGGAAGCGGCCAAGCAGGGCCTGAACATCCAGGTCATCGAATTCACCGACTACGTGCAGCCCAATGTCGCGCTGTCCGCGGGCGACCTGGACGCCAACAGCTACCAGCACCAGCCCTACCTGGACAATGCCAACGCAGACCGCGGCTACAAGCTGGTCAGCATCGCCAAGACGGTGATTTTTCCCATCGGCATCTACAGCAAGAAGATCAAGTCGTTGTCCGAGCTGAAGGAAGGCGCTCGCATCGCGCTGCCGAACGACCCGACCAACGGCGGCCGCGCCCTGTTGCTGCTGCAGGCCAACGGCCTGATCAAGCTGCGTCCCGACGTCGGCCTGAAGGCGACCCCGATCGACGTGGTCGAAAATCCCAAGAAGCTGCGTTTCATTGAATTGGACGCCGCCCAACTGCCGCGCTCGCTGGACGACACCGACGCGTCGGCCGTGAACACCAATTTCGCGCTGGAAGCGGGCCTGAACCCCGCCAAGGACGCCATCGCCCAGGAATCGCCCGACTCGCCTTACGCCAACGTGCTGGTCGTGCGTGAAAAGGACAAGGATCGCCCCGAGTTCGCCAAACTGATCGCGATCTACCACAGCCCGGCCGTGAAGCAGTTCATCGAGACCAAGTACAAGGGTGCGGTGGTGGCCGCCTGGTAAGCCCAGCACCGTCAGCCTCAGGAACGGTCGCCGCGAGCGGCCGTTTTTGTTGCAGGGACAGCGTTTTGGTCTGGGGCCTTGCATCGAATTTTGACAAACGGCGCCAAATCGGCCATAATTTCTGGCTTCGGTCGGGTTGTTAGCTCAGTCGGTAGAGCAGCGGACTTTTAATCCGTTGGTCGCGAGTTCGAGTCTCGCACAACCCACCACCCAATTCCTGTACCAAGCAATGGCTGTCCAAGCATTGCTGTACTCAAGAAAAACGCCGCTATTTCTAGCGGCGTTTTTTTGCTTCTCGGTCATCGTGGTTCATGACCCGGCCATGGACTCGGCTTGTGGCCGGATTGAAGCCGCTGTTGGACCGGCGCGCGTCGCGGTTGGTCCATTTGTGTTGCTCTCTTTACGTAGAGCCTGCAAACGCGATGAGCGTCGGCTCTGCCATCGGCACATGCCGCGGGGACAGGGACGATGCCGTCTTGAACACTTCGACTGCCTGCAGCAGATCGCGCGCCTGTTCCGCCATGGAATGCGCCGCTGCGGCAGATTCCTCGACCAGCGCAGCGTTTTGCTGCGTTACGGAGTCCAGTTGCGCGATGGCGACGTTGACCTGTTCGATACCGATGGCTTGTTCGCGAGACGCGGTGGCGATCTCTCCCGTTATTGTCTTCATGCGCATCACGGAGGTCACGACTTCTTCCATGTCCCGGCCCGCTCGGGCGGCGAGATCCCGTCCAGCCTGGACCACGGAAGTGGAGGTCTCGATCAGGTCTTTGATTTCCCTTGCGGATGTGGCGCTGCGTTGCGCCAGCGCCCGGACCTCGCCGGCCACCACGGCGAAGCCCCGGCCTTGATCTCCGGCCCTGGCGGCTTCCACCGCGGCGTTCAATGCAAGAATATTCGTCTGAAATGCAATGCTCTCGATCAGCGACACGATCTGTGCGACCTTTTCCGAGTTGGCGGAAATTTCCGTCATGGCCGCGAGCATTTCGGATACGACGCCACCCGCTTTCTCCGCGGCCTTGGCTCCTTCGCTGGCCACTTCGTCGCCGCTCGCCGCATTGTCTTGATTCAGCCGTACGGTGGACGTCAGCTGTTCGATGCTGGCCGCGGTCTCTTCCAGTGACGCGGCCTGCTCCTCGGTACGATGTGACAGATCGGCATTGCCTTGGGCAATCTGGCCTGCAGCCGTCGAGATCGATGCAGCCGATGATTTGATTGCATCGACGATTCTGGAGAGACGCGAGCGCATGGATTCCAGGCCATGCATCAAGCTATGGTCGTAGCGGGAATCGAGCTGCAGTCGGCTGGTCAGGTCGCCATCGGCGATGTTCACTGCCAGAAGTTGCGCATCGCCGGGATCGCCGCCCAACTGGCGCAGGATGCTGCGCGCTGTGAGATAGGCCGCAAATACCCCAAGCATCAGCGCGGTCAAGACGGTCGCCCCGACGGCCCATTGCAACTGGCTCGCGAGAGATCGGGTATCTTCCGCGCGTGCATCGTTGATCTTCGTTTCGAGCGCAGCCAATGTCGATAGCGTTTCCTGGAGCACGCGCTGCTTGGGCCGCAGTTCGTCTTCCAGCAGATGTTGCGCGTTCTGGCGGTCGCCATTCAATCCTTCTTCCATGACGCGCATGAACTGCGAACGCATGTCTTGTTGCGCAACGCCTGCGGCGGCGAACAGGCGCCTTTCCTCGTTGGTGGTGCCAGAACGGCTCGAGAACATGCCGCCGAGCCTGTCTCGAGATTCGTTGTAGAGCTTATCCGCTTCATTCGCCCGCGACACTTCGGCCTTCAGCACTGACGGATCCGTGAGGATCAGGATGTTGCGGATTGCGATGGCCTGCTCCTGGACCTGGTAGCGCATATCGATCGCCAGGCGCCGTTGTTCGTTGTTGATAGCGGTGATCTGGTAGACATCCTGCTCCAGCGCGCGGATGCCAAACGCACCGAGAATGCCGGACACCAGCAGCGCCACCATGATCATCGCAAAACCCATGGCAAGGCGAGTACGCATTTTCAGCTTTGATGGCTTCATTTCAATTTCGCTTTCAAGAATGGAATTTCTGTATTCGGTTCACGCTGTCCGGACTATACGGACGCGCTGCGCACGACAAAAGACAGAAATTTTGTTCCGCCAAGCACTTTTCCTATTTTGCGGATGACCGCAGATCACCGTGCAAGCGCTGCAACGCGCAAGCGCAAGCTGTCTATCGATCGATTACGCCGCGTCGTCGGACTGCGTAATGACGCAGTTGCGGCCAGAGGCCTTGGCGCGATAGAGCAGCTCATCGGCGTGCTTCAGCAGTGCGTCGACATCGATGATTTCATCTGTCCGCGCGCAGACCACTCCAAAACTGCTGGTGATCGACGCTATGGTCTTGCCGTCGGACGGCACCGCCAGGCGTTCGATGCGTCGGCGCATGCTCTGCGCCATTGCGCTCGCTTGCGCCATGCTGGGTACCGTGCACAGCACAGCGAATTCTTCACCGCCGATGCGCGCCACGATGTCAGTGCGCCGCCATGTCTGATGGCATGCCTGCGCCACCGCCACCAGAACATTGTCGCCGCCGGCGTGGCCGTAGGAATCATTGATCCGCTTGAAATGATCGATATCAAAGACGATTAAAGTCAGCATCTGTTCCGGCTGGTTCAGGCTCGCGCACAACGCTGCGGCGCGGGCGTGAAATGCGCGCCGGTTGAGCAGTCCCGTGAGGAAGTCCGTCTCCGCCAACGTCGCCAGATCGGCGATGAGCCGCTCGCGTTCATGCTCCGTCTGGGACTTGGCGATGGCGTCTTCCTTCAATCTCTGGATGGCGTCGAACAGGCCGAGAACTTCCTTGCGATAGCCGGCGCCGGAGATCGGCGCGGGCGCATTGTCATTGATGGAGTTGATGATTTCGGTGGCTACGACGAATGGCCGTATCAGACGCCAGCGGAACTTGGTGAACCCCCAGGTGGCGGCCAGCAGCAGTACGATGGCCACCGCGGTGGTCGTGACCAGCTCCGTCACCGCGTTGACGCGTTGGTGTTCCAGAAGTTTTCCCAACAAGCTCAATACTTCATCGCGGAAGTCGACGATGGATTGCATCAGCGGAACATAGCGCTCCTGCATGCCTCCCTTCAGATTCGACGAGTCGGCGGTTGACGGCGGCGTATGACGCAACGCCGCGATGTACTCCAGGCCTGCGCCAAAGTACTCATACTGAACTCGAGGATATGCGCGCGTCTCGAGGTCCGCATGGGTGGAGAGCTGTACTTCAAGCAGCGCACGTAATTGGGAAACGCGACCCAGTTGTTGTTCGATACGTTGCGTTTCCACGTCGCTGAGAGGGCGGTGCTGTACTTGTGCAGGCATGAAGGAGGATCCCAGCAGACCGGCTTGCTCGCGCAGTCCTGCCGCAAGCATGGCAATGGTCATGAGGCCGGGATTTTCCACTTCATGCCGGATCACGACGGCTGAGTTGTCGAGCGTGGTTTCCTCGAGCGCCGGGATTAGTCCGGCCATGATAACCACCACGTCGTTCAGCTCTTGCGCGCTGATCAACGCGCGCTGTCTGGCGATGAGCCGATCCGCGGCGGCGCGCTGTTGGACCAGGGTCCGCGCAATGTGTTGGATGGTGCCTCGAACGTCCCTGCAGCTGTCGCAGTTGCTGGTCTGGTGCAGTTCCAGCAGCTCGGCGATCCTGCTATCGCTGGCACTGCGCGCAAGCAGCAGTTCGTGCTGTCTGGTTTCGGATACGGGCAAACCGTCGATCAGCGCGGCATTCATCGATCCGCGTTCCATCAGGACGGCAGCCATCGCCTCCAGCGTGCCCTGGACGACGTGCAGGCTCGACATCGCATCACGCGCCGCCGCGTGGGCGCGCCAGCTATGCGTAAGTTGAATGCCTATCAGCGCGCTCACCGGGATGAGAACGCCGATGACATATGCCACTGTGTAGCGGTTCAGAGATTTCAAAAGAACAGTGCAGACGAAGAGATTTCAGCGGGCTGGAGGCGTCGCCGCAGACTTGCCGCAATGCTTGGGGCTCACTCCTTTGCCCCAAGCGTGTCCTGCAGTATCACTTTGTTGAGCGCCAGGATGGCGATCAAGCGTTCAAGCCGGTTGCACTCGTTTTCGAGCCTGCTCAGCAATTTCATCTCATAGGATGCGAGACCGTCGTAGTGGACCTTCCACGCGTGGAAGGTCGCTTCGCTTACACCCATGCGCTTGCAGATGTCAGACATCGGCGTGCCAAGCGTCACCTGCTTCAGTGCATGCCTGATCTGTTCTTCTGAAAAGCCCGACCGCTCCATGTTAAGCACCTTTCCGTATTCTGAGATGAAGCCAATTCCATTCAAACCGAGAACGGCATATGCCGTCGCGCAATCGCTTTGACTCAATGCGTCAAGCTGCCTGCAAGCCGCGTAGGGCCTGTAGCACCGCAACCCGGGTTTGCCCCAACACCATGCCGTGCCAGTTCGCCTCGTTGCAATAGAACGCATCCAGCGTGGTTTGCAGGATGGTTCGCCGCAAATCGTCGGGCGCTTCCGGATGCGCGTGCAGCCAGTTCCTACCACATAGCGCATGCACCATGGCGTCGAAACGGACGGCCCCGAAAACAATGGCCATCGAGGTCGGAAGCGATAACGGGCAAGCCTGATAAATCAGATCGGCAAGCTGGCCGGAGATGTCGACCGACACCGAGTTGCCTTGGTAGGGAACGGTGATGTCGCTTCCCCACCACTGGCGCGCGCGCGCGACTTCGGCGTCGTCATGGCGGCCGGCGTAGAGCTTCTCTCCATGGCCGCGCGGTCCCCACCCTGTATGTACGTCGATCCAGCCGATATGGGTGCGCTTGCGGGCATGCTCGTGCAGGATGCGGCGCAGATTCTGTAGCGATGCCGCTGGGCGGTCGCCGCCATAGAACAGGCCGTTGGCATGCGAATACTGGCCGCGCGAGACGGCCTGCGAAAAAGCGGACTGTCCGTGTTCGGCGATGTACTGGGCGATCAGTTGCTGGTTGGATTGCGTTGGCGGCCATTCCTCGGGCAGCAGCAGGTCGTGCAGCCTTGCGTACTCGGGGTTTGCTGGCAGCGGCCGCCCGTCGAAGGGCAATCCGTTGCGGTTAAGGTCTATGTTGCATTCGTCGGTGCGGGCGATCCAGGAATAACCGTATGGATTGACCGCGTGCACCAGCAGCAAGGCCACGCCGGCCTCTCGTGCGCGGGCCAGCATGACGGTATCGTCGAGCAGCGCGAGCTGGCATCCGGAGCCACAGAACCCTTCCACTCCCAGCACGGCGGAGGTCATGATGAGGATCCGATCGGCGTCGGGGTCGCCGATGTAGGCGACATCTGTGCTCAGTGCTTCGCCTTCGCTGCCGGTCTGGTCGATGCCATAGGAGTGGAACGAGTCGGCGAGCGGCCTGGCCGCTTGCGAAAAGCGCTCGCGCGCCTGGGCATAGCTGCGGGAAAAGTAGCTCGCGCTGGTTCGCATCAGGCCTCCTGTAAACCGGACAGGGCCTGTAGAACCGCCACGCGACTCTGACCTAGGACCATGCCGTGCCAATCGGCGGCGTTGCTGTAGAACGCATCCAGCGTGGCGCGCAGGATTGCGTCGCGCATGGCGTCGTCGGCCTCTGGATGAGCAAGCAGCCAGTTGCGGCCGCGCAGCGCTTCGATCATGGCATCAAGAGGCACGGTGCCGAATTCCAGCGCCATCGGCGTGTGCAAGGCGTCGGGACAAGTCTGGTAGATCAGGCCTGCCAACTGGCCGGTAATGTCCACCGACGCGGAACTGCCTTCGTAGGGGACCGCAATGTCGCTGCCCCACCATTGGCGGGCCCGGGCGACTGCGGCTGCGTCGCGACGGCCGGCGTAGATTTTTTCGCCGTGGCCGCGAGGCCCCAATCCGGTATGTACATCGATCCAGCCGATATGCTTGCTGCGACTGCCGTGCTGCCGCAGCATATGGCGAAGATTCAGTAGCGACGCCGTTGTGTGGTTGCCACCGTAGAACAGGCCGTCGGCGTGCGTGTACTGCCCGCGGGTCACGACCTGGGCAAAGGCCGCCTGGCCATGCTCGGCGATGTAGGCATCGATTCCTGTGATGTTTGACGTCGTGGGCGGCCATTCCTTGGGCAGCAGCAGATCATGAATCTCCGCATATCCGGGATTTTGCGGCAGAGGGCGTCCGTCGAAGGTCTGGTCGTTGCGGTTCAGGTCGACATTGTCTTCATTCGTGCGCGCCAGCCAGGAAAATCCGTACGGGTTGATGGCGTGCACGAGCAGCAAGGCCACGCCAGCCCTGCGGGCACGTTCCAGCATGGCGGCATCGTCCAGCAGAGCCAGTTGGCAGCCTGAGCCGCAAAAGCCTTCCACGCCATGCGTGGCGGAGGTCATGATCAACAGCCGTTCCGCGTCCGACGGGCCGATCAACGCGACATCGGTGGCCAGCGCTTCGCCTGCGCGTCCGACTGGTTCGATGACGTAGGATTGAAAGTGCGTGGCCAGCGGTTTGGCCGCCAGCACGAAACGGTGGCGAGCCTCTTCGTAGCTGCGTGAGAAATAGCTGGAGCCGAGCTGCATCAGGCCTCCTGTCCGTCGATGTCGTCATGGGTGCGGTCGTCGATCCAGAACAGCACCACCGTTGAAAGCGCTATGGCCACCATCAGGAACCATGCCGGCGCCATTGAGTTTCCGGTCACGTGCAGCAGCCAGGTCACGAAGAATTGCGCGAAGCCGCCGAACACGGAGATGCCCAGTCCATACACGACCGACATGCCGGTCGTGCGAACGGCCTTGGGGAACAGTTCGGGAAGCATCGTGAATGCCGGCGCCGACTGCAGCGCCACCAGGAGCGCGAACAGGGCGACGAGCAGCATCAGCCGCTCGGTGCTGGGCGCGGCCATCAGCCACTGGAAGCAGGGCAGCAGGACGATTAGGGTCGCCAGGCGCGACCAGAAGATCACGCGCTTGCGGCCGTAGCGGTCGGCAAGCATGCCGACAAACGGTGCGATCAGGAAACCGACCGCGCCGAACACGACGCTGGCCGACAGCGTGGACGTCGCCGGCAAGCCCAGTTCGCGGTTGGCGTACGCTGGCATGTAGAAGCTGAGGATCTGCGTGCTGACCATGCCGCCGATCAGCAGCAAGATGCCCTTGAGTATGGTGATCTTGTACTCGGCGAAGATGCGGCGCAAAGGCTGGTGAGTGGTGGCGTGACGCGCAGTCGCGAGTTGCGGTTTGCCGGTGTCCGGCGGAGAGCTTGTCAGCGTTTCTTCGAGGTTGCGGCGAATGTAGGCGCCCACGGGCACGGTCAGGATGCCGATTACGAATGGCACGCGCCAGCCCCAGGCCTGCATCTGTTCCGTTGTCAGCCCCATGGTCAGCAGCGTCACGACCAGTGCGCCTAGCATTACGCCCAGCGATTGGCTGCCGAACTGCCAGCTGGAATAGAAGGCGCGCTTGCCGCGTGGCGCGTGTTCGACCAGCAGGGTGGTCGAGGCGCCGACCTCGCCGCCCGCGGCGAAACCCTGGATCAGGCGCGCCAGCACCATCATGACCGGGCCGGCCATGCCCATTTGGGCATACGTGGGGGCCACGGCGATCAAGGCACAGCCCAGGCCCATCATCCACAGAGTCAGCGTCATGGCCGCGCGGCGACCGTGGCGGTCGGCGTAGGAGCCGATCAGCATGCCGCCGACAGGACGCATCAAGAAGCCCACGCCGAAAGTGGCGGTGGTCAATAGCAATTGACCGTAACCGGAGGCGGCTGGAAAGAAAAGTGGGCCCAGCACCAGCATCAGGAAGGTGAAGACGGTGAAGTCGAAGAACTCGAGTGCATTACCGATAGTGGTGCCGGCGATGACCCGCCGGCGCATGGACGGCGTATGGAGCGCATTGGGCGCAGCCGCTGCAATTGCGATAGACATGTTTTCCCCTAGTGTCTGTTGAGAAGGTTGTTGGCCGCTGATTCCCGGCCTTGGGTACCTTCTTCGAGGGCACTATACGAACGCGCAGAAATAAGAAAAAGACAGAATTTGCGTTCCAATGAATACTTTTATTTATAGGGGGAATGGGCCAGAATATTCAGGGTACGAATACATCTGAATCTCGAATCCTGGTGGCGTTGTCTTGCCGGCGTTATGAAATGGCATGGCTGACCGTATCTGTTCGGCGAGGCGTCATCAAAGATCTATGACCAGACGGCTCGTCCGTGCGCGTGAGCAACATGGGAGAAACTGGTCGTTGCGTGCCTTTTCTTCCTCGGTGAGGAACTCGTCGCGATGATCCGGCTCTCCTTCGACAACGTGTGTCAGGCAAGTGCCGCAGATGCCCTGTTCGCATGCTGTTGGAATATCGATTCCGGCCGACCGCAGCGCGGTTAAGGCGGTCTCATGGGATGCAACCGGGATGCGCAGGCCCGAGCCGGCAATAACTAGCTCGAACGGCGAGGAGTCGTCAGCAGAGCTTGGGACCGGGGAAAAGAACTCGCGGTGCAGACATTCAGCAGCCCAGGCTCGACGTTCCGCGTGCTCGATGACCAACTCGATGAAACCAACTGGCCCGCATACATAGAGATGAATGTCAGGCGCCGCGCGATCCAACAACCCATCCAGATCAAGCATGTTTGCGGGCTGATCGCTGTCCACGTGGATGAAAACCTTGGCTGCCAAGGCAGCCGAGGTAAGTTGCTCCGAGAATGCAATCTGGCCACGGGCGCGGACGCAATAGTGCAGTTCGAATGAAGCGTCTTCAGCGGATAGGGCTTGCGCCATCGAGAGTATCGGCGTGATGCCGATTCCGCCCGCGATCAGGATGGAGTGCCGGGCCTTGGGTGCAAGCGAAAATTGATTTCGTGGCTTGCCGATCTCGATGATGTCGCCCTGCTGCAATGCGTGGACTGCCAAGGATCCTCCCCGGGATTCCCTGGCCTTCAGTACTCCCAGCACGTAGCGTGAACGGTCCTGAGGAGCGTTGCAGATTGAGTATTGACGAGTGATGCTGCCCGGCAGTTGGATGTCGATGTGCGCACCGGCTTCGAAAGCTGGCAAGGCATCGTCCGTAAGCGAGACGAGTTCGACTGCGACGATGTCATCCGCAGTCCGTCGGGTTGATTGGACTCTGACTTGCATTGCTCGTGCCTCGTAGTGTTTATTTGTAGCGCGCCGTCATCGTCTAGCCATGGGCCTCAAGCTGCCATTCACGTTGCAGCTTGTCTTCGCGCAGGTGGTCGCGAGAAAAGGCCTCAGGCAGAGCCATGAATGTGTCGGAGGTAAGTGCGCCGAGTTCCTGGAGCGCCTTGTATGCCGACGAACCTTTCCAGGCGTCGGCAGCCGCAGGCGAGGGCCAATGGGTGATAAGCAGATAGAAGACCCCACCGATCTCCGGGGCGGCCTCGTTGGGGCCGATCAGCTGGTAGGGTTGGGCTTCATATTCTCCCGTCAGGGTTTCGAACGGGGACGCGCCAAGATCTTCCAGAGTGGATAGGTTTTTTTGCAAGGCATGAAGCTGCGTGTCATGCAGAGGGGCTGGCATGGCAAGACGAGTTTCATTCATGACTTTCCCGGTCAGGGATTCGCCTGGCGCGGCCTCGCGCCATTTGCGCATGTAGACCGCCGTCCACCAGCGGTCGTATGCCGCCTTTTGGGCGGCCTTGTGCCGCGGGTGGTGATGCCACGCATTCATTTGTTCGGCGCTGGCGTAGCGGACCCCCACATAACGCCAGGTCGAGTTGTGGATGTCGCCGCCGTACACGGATTCAAATCCGTCCTGGCTTATTGCGACAGGGTACAGAGCGTCGTTGAATACGGCGAACTTGTCCTCTTTGCCGGGGATGATCTTGAAGCCACATTCCAGCACGGTGCGCGTGGATTGTGCGGATGCAGTTGCCATTTCTTGTGCTCCAGTGAAAGGCGATTGAATTGCTCTGGCTCAGATTTACGAGGCGTCGATGTCGTCATGGGTGCGGTCCTTGATCCAGAACAGCACCACCGTAGAAAGCGTCATGGTCACCATCAGGAACCATGCCGGGGCCATGGAGTCGCCGGTCACGTGGAGCAGCCAAGTCACGAAAAACTGGGAGAACCCGCCAAGTATCGAAATCCCGAGTCCAAACACGACGGACAGGCCAGTGGTGCGTACCTGTTTGGGGAACAACTCGGGCACCATGGTGAACGCAGGTGAGGTCTGAAGGGCCACCAGCAGCGAGAGCACAGCAAGCAGAACGATCAGTCGTTCACCACTGGGCGCAACGATCAGCCAGTGGAAAGAAGGCAGCAGCATGATGAGCATCACGAGGCGTGACCAGAAGATCACGCGCTTGCGTCCGTAATGGTCGGCCAGCATGCCGACGAACGGCGCGGCGACGAAGCTGATGCCGCTGAAGACCACGCTTGCCCACAGGGCGGAGGTAGCTGAGAGACCCAGTTCGCGGCGGGCGTACGTGGGGATATAGAAGTTGATGACCTGAATGCAGACCATCCCGCCTGTGACCAACAGCACGCCTTTCAACATAGTTAGTTTGTAATTGCTGAATATGTTGCGCAGGGGCTGGCGGCCGGCCGTTGATGGCGTGGCCACGAGGGCCGGTTGACCCGATGCCGGGGGCGGCGGCTCCAGCGTTTCGTCGAGATTGCGGCGAATGTACGCGCCCACGGGTACGGTGAGGATGCCGATCACGAATGGCAGGCGCCAGCCCCAGGCCTGCATCTGTTCCGCGCTCAGTGCGTGGGTCAGCAGCGTCACGACCAACGCCCCGACCATTACGCCTAGGGCCTGGCTGCCATACTGCCAGCTGGAATAGAAGCCGCGTTTGCCGCGTGGAGCGTGTTCGACCAGCAGGGTGGTCGAGGCCCCGACTTCGCCGCCGGCGGCGAAGCCTTGGATCAGGCGAGCCAGCACCATCATGATTGGCCCGACCATGCCCATTTGTGCATAGGTGGGAGCCACGACGATCAGGCCGCAGCCCAGGCCCATCATCGACAGCGTCAGCGTCATGGCTGCCTTCCGGCCGTGGCGGTCGGCGTAGGAGCCGATCAGCATGCCGCCGACGGGGCGCATCAGAAAGCCTACGCCGAAAGTTGCGGTGGTCAGCAGCAGTTGGCCATAGCTTGAGGCGGCCGGAAAAAACAGAGGGCCGATTACGAGGATAAGAAAAGTGAAAACGGTGAAATCAAAGAACTCTAGTGCGTTGCCAATGGTGGTGCCGGCAATGACCCGCCGGCGCATGGACGGCGTATGCAGCGCGCCGGGTGCGACCGTTGCGATTGCGATAGACATTGGTTTCCCCTGGTCTGTTTAGTGGGTTGCCGGTCCGTGGATCCAGACCTTGGGCTTCCCTTCGCAGGCACTATACGGATGCCATAGAATAAAAAAAGACAGAAATTTTGTTCCGTTCTTTCTTTTTTTTTATATACCCCGCGGGACCTACCGGAGCCGAATGCATGAACCTACGCCAATTGCGCGCCTTCGCGCTGATTGCCGAGCATGGCAGCATCCGAGCGGCTGCGCGTGCGCTCGCGGTGACCCAACCTGCTGCGACACGCAGCTTGCGCGAACTTGAGCAGAGCGTGGGAGTAGATCTGGTACGCCGCAGTGTCAAAGGCGTGGAGCTGACCACTTATGGCGAAGCCTTGTACAAGCGGGCGATCGTCATCCTGCAGGAGACCCGCCGGGCCCGCGATGAAATTGGCCAGATGCGCGACGGCGAGGGAGGCACTCTGAGCCTGGCCGTAAGTTCCGCGGCGCTGGTCGTCGTGCCGGACGCGCTTGTGGCTTTCCGCGCGCGCATGCCGCGGGTGGCCGTTGCGTTCAACGAAGTGGGACCACCCTACAGCCACGAGCAGTTGGATTCAGGCCGCTATGATTTTCTTGTGCAAACGGAATACGACGGGGAGATCAACGATGGCTTCGCGCATCGGCCTCTGTTCACCCTGCCGCTTGCGATAGGCGCGCGCCTAGGCCATCCACTGCGCTGGGCCCGCAGCCTGACTGAATTGCACGACGCGCCCTGGTTGGTGCCGGGAAACACGGGAGCTCCCGCGAACCTGGTGAAAATGGCTTTCGCCGCTCACGGTTTACCCTTGCCGCGCGACATCATCTCTTGCCACTCGGTAGCCGTCGCGCTGGCCATCATGGCAAAAAGCGATGCGCTGGGCATTTTTGTGCGCCCGCTGTTTGAACACGAGCTGCTGCCATCGCACATGCGCATGATGCAATTGACGCATGAGCTTCCCTCCGCCCGCATCTCGATTCTTGCTCGGAAGGAGTCGCCACCTACGCCGGCGGCCGAATGCTTCATCGAGTGTCTGATTGAGGCTCGCGACGCCATGGTTGCTTCCAGCAAGGCGGGGAGGTCGAGGCGGAAGGTTCGGGCTCCTGGAATAGAGCACGACTAGCTTGTTCATGATGACGACGCTCTTGTCGACCCGATTCAGCGAGTCGGCCGGCCTCGTCTTGGCACGCTCGCTCCCAACAGCACCATGAGCTCCCGATGGTTGCGCACCCCCAGGTGCTGGAAAGCCCGGTAGCGGTACGTCAGTGCGGTGGTTTCCGACACGCCCATTTCGCGCGCGGCCTCCTTGGTGGTCAGCCCGTCCAGCACATGGGTGATCAACTGCCGCTCCCGTCCGGACAGCTTGGTCATGAGCTGAACCTGCAGCGGCTGGTCCGCGGGCGCGCGCCGGGTTACCTGGACATGGCGCATGACCGCTGCGGCAATCAGGGACGCGTGTTGCGACATGCGTTCGAAGTCCTTGGAACCGTAGTCCGGATACGAAAAGTTCCGGTGCAGGCTGACTGCGACCCGGTAGCCATCGGGAAACACGGCCAGCAGCGACATGCGTTCGCGTATGCCAGGGTCGTCGTAGCACACGCGGCGGTAGTGGGCATCGGCAACCTCTTTGGCGAATTGATGCCCGATCCAGAGTTGGCGCGCCTTGGCGGGTTTGCGCCGGGATAGCCAGACCATGTTGGAGTCCTGCTTGTCGAAGCCCAGGCGCAGGTACTCGATGGCGGTCAGCGTCGCGACCTCGCCGATGGCGCTGGCGCTCGAAACGGCTTCCACGCGCCCGCTGCTGCGCAGTGCGAACACCGTGCAATGGCTGGCGGGCAAGGTCGTGCCTAGTGCGTCCAGCACCCCGGCGGCGAAGTTTTCGGCGCCGATTGCATTCATCAGTGCGATGCTCAGCGCCTGGCCCGAAGGAAGGGGACGCGGTGGCAGCGGCAGCAGCTTCATAGCGGGTTAGTCTGTCCTGATTAATTAGGACATATTAACCAGTCCGGCCCCGCAGAATATGACGCAAGCCAATACGGGCTTTTGATGACAGGACTTGCGCATGCCCTTAGAAAGAATCGGCCCCTTCGAGTACCGGCGCTTCCCGCCGTCGCTGCCCCGGCTCAACGCGGAAGGCGGTGAGGCTCGGCCTCATCGCGTGCTGATTGCGGGCGGCGGTCCGGTGGGGCTGGCGGCCGCGCTGGGCTTGGCCCGACTGGGCCTGGACAGCGTCGTGATCGAGGCCGACGACTCGGTCTGCGAGGGCAGCCGGGCGGCCTGTATCTCGCGCCGCAGCCTGGAAATCCTGGACCGTCTGGGCGTGGCGCCGGCCTTCATGGAGAAGGGCCTGGCCTGGACCCGGGGCCGCAGCTATTACGGCACCGAGGAAGTGCTGGTGTTCGACATGCCGTCGGCGCCGGGCGACAAGTACCCGCCGATGATCAATCTGCAGCAGTACTACATCGAGCAGTTCCTGCTGGACGCCATCGACGAGATCAACGGCCGCTTTCCGGGGCGGGTGGATATCCGCTGGGCCAGCAAGGTGGCCGAATGCCGTGCCGACGCTGAGGGCGTGAGCTTGCGGATCGAGAATCCGCTGGGCAGCTACGAGACGCGCGCCGACTGGCTGCTGGCCTGCGATGGCGGCCAGAGTTTCATACGTTCCAGCCTGGGGTTGGAGCTGAAGGGTACGGGCTATCAAGGCCGCTATGCGATCGTCGATATCGAGCTCGCCAGCGAGTACCCAGCGCAACGACGCGCGTGGTTCGACCCGCCCTGGGCGCGCGGGACCACCATCCTGATGCATCGACAGCCGGACAACATCTGGCGGGTGGACTATCAACTGGCGGCCGGCGCGGATGCCGCGCAAGCCCTGCAGCGGGATCAGGTGCGGGCATTCGTGCAGACGCATCTGGACGCCATCGGCGAAGGACATCTGCCATGGAAGCCGGTGTGGACTTCGGTGTACCGCGCCGGCGCGATGACGCTGGACGCCTATCGCCATGGCCGCATTCTGTTCGCAGGCAACGCCGCGCATGCCATGCCGATTTTCGGCGTGCGCGGCTTGAATTCGGGTTTCGACGACGCCGACAACCTGGTCTGGAAGCTGGCGGCCGTGCTGCAAGGCAAGGGCACGGATACGCTGCTGGACAGCTATTGCAGCGAGCGGCGGCAGGCGTTCCACATCAATGCCGAGAACGCCATGCGCAGCACCGAGTTCATGTCGCCGCCGCATCGCGGCTTCGATCTGATGCGCGAGGCCAGCCTGTCGCTGGCGGGCCGGCATCCGGGCATTGCGCGCCTGGTCAATCCGCGGCAGACGCGGGCCATCGCCTACGCGGGATCGCCCTTGTCGACGGATGACGAGGACGGCGGCGATTGGGCGCCGGGCGCGCCGCTGTCGGATGGCGGGACGGAGGACGGCGGGCACCTGACCGATCTGCTGACCCCCGGCAGTTTCACTTTGCTGGCGTTCGACGGCTGGCCGGAACAACAGGCCTTGGAAGCGCTGACGGCTTCGCCCGAGTGGCGGTTTCTGCCTTGCCGCTGTGCCGCGCCAGCGGCGCACGCGGAGTCGCCGCAGGCCGGCACGGCCTACCTCTTGCGGCCCGACGGCCATGTCTGCGGCCGGTGGCGCTCGCCATCGCTGGATACGGTGCTGTCCGCCATCGAACGCGCCTGCGGGGCGCAAGGAGCCATTCAATGATTGCCGACGCCGCGGTTCAGGACCGCATCTATGCGCGCTGCAGCAATGCCATTGCAACCGCCGGGCGCGGACGCGAGTCCCTGTTTCTGGCGCGCCTGGCCCTGCTGCTGTTCGAGCAGGTCCAGGACGAGCAGCGTTGCCTGGACGCCATCGAGCAGGCTTTGCGTGACCTGCCCGATCCCTCGCTTTCAGCCGACTGATCGGCGACGACCATTCCAAAGGAGACAGACTTGAACCGACGCCATTTCCTCGAGGCGCTGGGGGCCACGGCCCTGGCCGCCGCCACGCCGCTGGCCCGCGCCCAGGCCAAGTATCCCGACCAACTGATCAAGTGGGTTGTGCCGTATCCCGCGGGCGGTGGCACCGACAACCTTGCGCGCACGCTGGCCGAGTCCATGCGCGCCGCGCTGGGCCAGCAGATCATCATCGACAACCGGCCGGGCGCCGCGACCAACATCGGCGCGGAGCAGGTCGCCAATGCCAAGCCTGACGGCTACACCGTCATGTCGGCGGACAACGGCGTGCTGGCCTTTAACGAACACCTGTTCCGCAAGCTGGCCTTCAGTCCGGAAAAGGACTTCACGTATATCGGCGCCATTGGCAAGTTCCCGCTGGTGCTGGTGGTGAACCCGGCGTTTCCCGCTGCGGATTTCAGGGCGTTCATGGAGCGCGTGCAGGCGGAGCCGGGCAAGGTGGACTACGCCTCGGTCGGCAACGGCTCGCCGCATCATCTGGCCATGGAACTGTTCCAGAGCCGCACTGGCGTGCGCCTGACGCACGTGCCCTACCGCGGCGCCGCGCCTGCCATGCAGGACGTGATGGGCGGGCAGGTGCCGGTGATGTTCCTGGACCTGGCTTCGGGAGCATCCATCATCAAGGCCGGCAAGGTGCGGCCGCTGGCCATCGGCTCGCAGGCCCGTTCGCCGTTGCTGCCGGAGGTGCCGACGCTGGCCGAACTGGGCGTGCCGGACGCCGAGGTGTTTGCGTTCCAGGGCATGCTCGGCCCCAAGGGCATTCCGGCGCCAGCGGTTGCGCGTCTGAACCAGGAACTGAATGCGGCGGTGGCCAATCCTGCGGTGGTGAAGCGCTTTGCCGAGTTCGGTTTCGAGCCGTTGCCCGGAACGCCCGATGAGTTCAGGACCCTGGCGCGTGCCGAATCTGCCCGTTGGGGCGAAGTCATCCGCGCCAACAAGATATCGCTCGATTGAGGAATCGCATGGACCATACTGCCGCCCGTCCCGTGCAGGGACTGCATCATTTCGCCTGGCGCTGCCGGGACGCCGAGGAGACCCGGCGCTTCTACGAAGACCTGTTGGGCTTGCCGCTGGTGCACGTCATCAAGAAGGACTCCGTGCCCAGCACTGGGGAATACTGCCCCTATGTGCATATTTTTTTCCGCATGCGGGACGGCTCCTGCATGGCGTTCTTCGACTTGGGCGACCAGACCGCGGCGCTGCCGTCGCCGAACACGCCCGGATGGGTCAATCACATTGCCCTGCGGGTGCCGCAGCGCGACGATCTGCTTGCCATGAAGGCCAGGCTGGAGGCTCACGGCGTGGAGGTGGTCGGCGTTACGGATCACGACAGCTACATCGAATCGATCTACTTCTTCGATCCCAACGGCCTGCGGCTGGAGCTGACGGTCGAAGTGGCCGCGCCGGAAGTCGTCGAAGGTTATGTGGGGGAGGCCCGCGCGGCGCTGGACCGCTGGACCGAGCACAAGCGTGGCGTCGCGGCGGCGCCGGGGAGGCTGGCATGAGCAAGCTTGCTTTGCCATTGCGCGTGGCAACGCGCAGGAACGGCACGCGTGACGGCGAGCTGATGCTGGTGAGCCCGTCGGGCCTGCGATGGATATCCGCGGGGAGCTGCGCCGCTACGCTGCAAACCCTGCTGGATGATTGGGACGCGCTGGCGCCGCAGCTCGCCCGCCACGCGCAGGAGCTCGACGCCGCCGAGTGGGCGGGAGCGGGCGCGTTCGACGCCAGCCAGTGCATGGCCCCGTTGCCACGGGCCTATCAGTGGGCGGATGCCTCCGTCTACCGCAATCATGCGCGCTTGATCTACCAGTGGCGCCGGGAGCCCATCCCGCCGCGCTACGAAGAGGAGCCGCTGGTGTACCAGGGCGGGTCGGACGTGATGATCGGGCCGCAGGACGCCATCGTGGCGATCGACGAGGCCCATCAGGTCGACCTGGAAGCCGAGGTCGCCGTGATCACCAAGGATGTGCCCATGGGCACCGATGCCGCCCGGGCCGCCGATTTGATCGCGCTGGTGGTCCTGCTCAATGACGTGTCCCTGCGCGGGCTGATTCCGGGTGAGCTCTCCAAGGGCTTCGGCTTCTACCAGAGCAAGCCGGCGACCAGCTTCGCGCCTATTGCGGTGACGCCGGACGCGCTGGGCGCCGCCTGGAAGGATTGCATGCTGGACCTGCCCGTGCGCATCGAAATCAACGGCGAGCGCTTCGGCGAGCCCCACGCCAATAGCGAAATCGTCTTCAACTTCGCCCAGATCATCGCGCACCTTGCCAGAACGCGCAGCCTGGCGGCGGGCAGCATCGTCGGCGCGGGGACCATCAGCAATGCGGATCCGGGCGCGGGCAGCGCCTGCATTACCGAGGCGCGGGTTCGTGCCCAACTCGACGGTGTGCCCGAAGCGCAGCTGCCGCCCTATCTGCGGCATGGCGACCGCGTCCGCATCTTGGCGCGCGGACCAGATGGCGAGGCGCCGTTCGGCGCCATCGACCAGCGTGTGGAAATCGCGGGAAGCGGGCGCTGACGGTTGGGGATTTCAGGACAGGGTGCGCGCCGGCATGGCCGACAGATCATGCAGATTGAGGCCGCAGCTGCGGGCGCGCTCCGCCATCAATTCACTGTGCGCCAGGGCGCGCCGGCTTTCCTCCAGCAACACGTCGAGCTGTTCCTGCAGGGTGGCCGCCATGGTCCAGGAGCGTTCTGCGAACCGGGCCGAGAAGCTGTCGGCACAGGTCTTGCAGATGGCTGCGCCGTTTTGTTCAAGCAGCGGGGCGCCTTGCGCAAGCGTCGATTGGCAAAAAATGCAGGCGAGTGCGCGGTTCATGCTGGGCGGCCGGTCCTGGGTTGAGGGGGCGCGCTACCCGGCGGGTACCAGCGCCTTGACATCAATGGACAACGGCGCTGGCGGCCAACTCTTAAATCGACGGAGCCTTCTAGTCCACGATAAAGCCCCCCGGGCCGGACTGGCCGAGCAGTTCACGGGCGCATTGCGCCGCCTGGCCGGCGGTGGCCACGGCCAGGAATGGCACGCCGAAGGCGCGGGTCATTTTTTCGCCGCGTTTGCGGATCTTGTCCAGCGCTTCGGCATTGCCCTCCACGGCGATGAAGGCCCGGCAACGGGCCTTCAGGCGCGGCATGTTGGCGGTCTGCCATTCGATCATGGCCTTGCGGTCGGCCTGGCCGGCTTCCTGCCGCATGTCGGGCACGACCATGACGAAGCTCTGGGGGTTGTCCACCAGCATCTCCATTTCGCGTATCCAGCTGGCGGAATAGCCGTCGGGCGCGCCGCCATGCCTGGACGTGACGATGGGAAACTGGGATAGGTCGTGGAAGAAAAACTGTTCGTGGTTCATTCGAATTCTCCGTGAGGAAGGGCGGCGGCGTTCTTGCCGCAGCCGCAGTGGCCGTAAAGCACCAGGCTGTAGGAGTCCAGCAGGAAGCCGCTGCGCTTGGCGATCTTCCGGACCAGCTGGCCCATGGCCGGGTCGCTGGACTCCAGGATCCGTCCGCAATCGGTGCAGACCAGATGGTCGTGGTGTCCCTTGTCGTTGAGCTCGTACACGGTGGTGTGGGCGTCGAGCTGAGTTCGTTTGAGCAGGCCGGCGCCTTCAAGTTGCGTGATGACGCGATAAACCGTGGCCAGGCCGATGTTGCTGCTGTCCGAGAGCAGGTTGCGGTAGATGTCGGCGGGACTCATGTGCAGGCCGGCATGTTGATAGAAGAGATCCAGGATCTTCATGCGCGGGAAGGTGGCCTTGATGCCGGCATGGCGCAGTCTTGAGTGGTCCATGGGAGGTTTTCCTTGCGTGGCTGATATCCAGGTGAGAATGATGTACATTTCCAACTGGGCCCGCTCACCGGAAACCGTCAACCTGTAGCTCAAACCTGCCAACCATGCTTCACGTGGCCGTGGCGCCTCCCCTGCCGGACGTATTGCTGACGCCGTTCAGCGTCCAGGGACGGCGTGAATCCAAAGGCATTGCCGTACCTTCTCATGTCCATGACGAGGGCATGCTAGTGCTCGTGCACGAAGGGCTGGTACTGGTGCAGGCGGGCGCCCAGGTTTGGACGGTGATGCCGGGCAGCCTGGGCTGGATTCCGCCGGGCGTGCAGCACGGCGCACGCTGGTTCGGCGAAGCGCGCGGGTCCTTCCTGTATGTGCGCCGCGATGCCTGCGACCGCCTGCCGGACCGCTGCCGCTCCTGGCCCGCGTCCAGGCTGATCGAAGCCCTGATGGACCGCTTTACCTCGGTCCAGCCGAACACGACGTTGTCTCCCGCCTACCAGGAACAGTTGTTCGACGTGCTGCTGGAAGAACTCAAGCAGCGCGAGCATGAACCCGTGCTGTTGCCCATGCCTGCCGATCCGCGTTTGCAAGATCTGGCCAATACGCTGCTGGACCGGCCCGATGACACCGCCGGCATCGATGAGTGGGCGCAGCGCCTGAGCATGTCCTCGCGCACATTGATGCGCCGCTTCCGCCAGGAAACGGGCGTCACGCTGGGGCAATGGCGCCAGCAGGCGCGCTTGTTGCGCGCCTTGGAGCTGCTTTGCCGCGGCGGCTCCGTCACCGAGGCCGGCCTCTCTGTGGGTTACGAGAGCACCAGCGCCTTCATCGGCAGCTTCCGCGCCGCCTTCGGCGTGACGCCCACGCGCTATCTGGCTGAACGCGAGTAGCGCGGCCCCGGCCCGCGGGCTTTACGGATTTTCACGGTTCTCCGACAGTTTTGCCGATCTTCCCGGACACCCCCTGCCTAGTATGACGCCAGGGTCGGACAGGCCTTTTCGTCCTGCCCGCCATGCTTCAGGGGTGTTTCATGAATGACTTGTTTTTATTGGCGTTGCCGCCGGCCAGGAGCGCGCCGTGAGCCAGCAACGCGTTGGCGCGCTGCTTATCCACGGCTTGGGCGGCACCGAATTCGACATGGGCGCCATGCACAAGGTGCTGGCGCGCGCCGGGGTCGAACCCCACGGCGTGACCTTGCCCGGCCATGCCGGTTGTCCGGAAGATCTGCTTGATGTGACGGTCGAGGACTGGATGGCGGTGGTCACGCAGCGCTATCGCGAACTATGCGCGCAATACGAGGTGCTGCACGTGATCGGCATGTGCCTGGGCGCCTTGCTGGCGGTGGAGCTTTGCAAGCGCGAATCGCACGCGCGCGGCGCGCTGGTATCGCTGTCCGCGCCAGTGTTCCTGGATGGGTGGAGCACCCCCTGGTACCGGGCCGTGCGCTATCTGGCGTACCGTCTGCCGGGCCTGCGGCGGCGGATCCGGGTGCGCGAGGAAGATCCATATGGCGTCAAAAGTGAACTGGTGCGCGCCTTCATCAAGGCAGGCTTTGCGCGCGGCGACGGGTTCCATTACCAATGGGTGCCGCTGGCCTGCGTGCGCCAGGTGGACCGGCTGCGCGCCATGGTCCGGCGCGGGCTGGAGCGCATGCGCTGCCCGACCCTGATCATGCACGCGGAAGAGGATGAACTGACCAGCCCGCGCTCAGCCCGCTTTCTGGAGCAGCGTATTGCCCAGTCGACGGTGGTGATGCTGCAGGACAGCTATCACATGATCTGCGTGGACCAGGAGCGCGAACGGGTGATGCGCAATGTGCTGGGCTTTCTGGGCAAGGATCCGGACATCGTCCGCATGCGCAAGCGGGTTCCGGCGCCCGCCGCCGACGTTTGCTCCGGGCAGGCGATGCTGGCGCAGGCCAGCCATTCCTGCGCCGGCTGAAAACCCGCTGCCTCAGGCCGCGGCGGGCTGGTTGGGGTGCAGGGGGCCTTGCGGATCGTTCTCGGCGTCCGGCCGGGGCGGCACCGGGGCCAGGCCCAGCGCCAGGCGCAGGCGCTGGCAATCCGGATTGGGCGAGCCGTCCGGCATCCAGATGTCGAATTCCCGGCATGGCGTGGGGCGATTTTCATAGATGGCGCAATGAATGCCGGGCTGGCCGAGTTCGCCACGCAGCGAGATGCAGCGGCCGCCGCCGGTTTCCGTACCCTTCATGCAGGCGCGCAGCGGGCTCATCTGGGTCACCAGTTCCACCGGCACATGGCCGCCGTTCTCGCCGGCCAGTTCGCCGCAATAGAACGACACCCTGAAATGCGCACAGCATGCCCCGCAGTCCAGACAGGGGTTGGCGGCCGGGTCATCGCCAGCCAGGACGGCAGGCGAGACGAAGGAAATGAGAGAGGACTCTAGCAGGGACATGGCGCGCGGAAGGCTGAAAACCTGTCCAGGCCCCGGCTGGCTCGCAAAACGGGCCCGCATGACGCAGACCCCCCGTACAGCGCCGGGACGCGCGCGGACAGGGCCGGCGCGGGATCAGGGCTGCAAATAGTAGCGGGATATGATCGGCGGCCGCCATGCTTTTTTTGCGCATGGGCGGACTTTTATCGGGGACGTTGCTGCGGTAGCATCGGTAGCCCCGATAGCGCCCAGGAGCCTGCCTTGAACGCCAATACCGAATCCCCCGACGGTCTGATCCGTTGCGGCTGGGTGGACACCTCCGCCGAGTACATGGCCTACCACGACACCGAATGGGGCTACCCCGAGGGCGACGACCGGGCGCTGTTCGAGCAGCTTTGCCTGGAGGGATTCCAGTCGGGGTTGAGCTGGCGCACCATCCTGTCCAAGCGCGACGCGTTTCGGCGCGGCTTCGCCAACTTCGAGCCCGCGAAAGTGGCGCGCTTCGGCGAAAAAGAGGTGCTGAGGCTGCTGGACGACGCCGGCATCGTGCGCCATCGCGGCAAGATCGAAGCCGTGATCAACAATGCCGCCCGCGCGCTGGAAATGATCGAGCGCGAAGGCTCGCTGGGCGCCTACCTGTGGCGTTTCGAAGCCCCGAAGGGGGCGCCGTCGACCCGCGGCGCCTCGACGTCGGCGCAATCCGAGGCCTTGTCCAAGGCGCTGAAGAAACTGGGCTGGAAGTTCGTCGGGCCCACCACCGTCTATGCATTCATGCAGTCGGTGGGCATGGTGAATGACCACAGCCCTGATTGCCATTGCCACGCCGCCAGCGAGAAAGCCCGCAAGGCATTCAAGCGGCCGGCGTAGCGGCCGCGGGGCAGGGAGCTCAGGCGGCAGGCTTGTCGCCGGGGGCGGATGATGCGCCAGCCTGTTCCGGCAGGCTGTAGCGGCCTTCGCGATAGGCCCAGCTGGGCCACAGCGCGTGCGCAAGCGCCTCGGCGGCGAGCTCCGGGTCCAGCGGCACGGGCGCGTATTCCTCGGGTGCCGTGTAGCGATATTGCAGCGGCGTCTTGTTGGGCGCCATCACCAGCAGCTCGTCTTCCTTCAGATAGCCGTAGGTGTTGTCGTACTGCATGATCGCCCGGCCCGGCGTGCTGCGGGTGAGGTCGTGGCCGATCATGGGGTGCTCGGTGTCCACGCCTATCAGCGACAGCAGGGTCGGCGCCAGGTCGATCTGGCTGATCAGGCGGTCGTCGCGGCGCGGCTCGATGCCGGCGCCCAGGATCACGGCCGGAATATGGAAGTGGCGCACGGGCACCAGGCTGGCGCCGAAGACGCGGGAATCATGATCCGCCGCTATCAGGAACACGGTGTTTTCCCAGTACGGCGAGGCCTTGGCGCGTTCGAAGAAGCGGCCCAGCGCCCAGTCGGCGTAGCGCACGGTGTTTTCCACGGTGGCCGGGTTGCCGTCGGTCTGGATGCGGCCTGCCGGGTACTCCCAGGGCGAATGGTTGGACACGCTGAAGGCCAGCGTGAAGGTGGGCTGGTCGCCATCTTCGCGCAGCAGCCGGTCCAGCTGATTGAACATGTCTTCGTCCGACGCGCCCCAGGTGCCGACAAAGGCCGGGTCCACGAAATCGGGCCGATCCACGATCTGCTTGAAGCCGTTGCCCAGGAAGAAGCCCTTCATATTGTCGAAGTGCGATTCGCCGCCGTAGATGAAGCGCGAATGGTAGCCATGGCGTCCGAGCAGATCGGCCAGCGAGAAGAAGCCGCGCTGCGAGCGCGGCAGCTTCAGTACCGCCTGGGCGGGAGTGGGCAGAAAGCCAGTGACCACCGCTTCGAGCCCGCGCACCGAGCGGGTGCCGGTGGCATAGGCGCGGGTGAAGGTCCAGGCCTCGCGCGCGAGGGCGTCCAGTTCCGGCGTCAGGTCGGCGCCGCCCAGGCCGGCGCAATATTGCGCGCCCAGGCTTTCTTCCAGGATGATCACAAGGTTCAGCGGCCGCGCCGTCTTGCGCGTGGCCACCTGGCGGTGCAGGCTGGGGTAGTCGGGGTTGGCGGGCGGGTTGGGCAGGCCGGCTTGGGCCAGCACCGTCCCGTGCATCTTGTCGTCGTCCATGCCGCCATATACGGCCGAGGCGGACTTTTCGTTCTTCATGCTGTAAATGGCGTAGAACACGTTGTAGAGCGAGTTCAGCGCCAGCGTGTTGAGCATGCCGTCCGAGCTGTAGGCGACCGAGGACGGGTTGATCGGGCGGTGGCCCAGCGTGCCGCGGATGGCCAGGATGACGATGGCGAGAATGGCCAGGCTGGCCAGCGGCATCTGCCACCAGCTCAGTTGCGCGTCGGGCTGGGCGTGGCCGAACAGGCCGTAGGCGCCCCAGCCGATGAGGGCCACCACGGCAAGGCCGCCCACCAGCGCGCCCTTGTAGCCGCGCCAGAGCATGCCGGAGACTTCGCGCGGATGCTTCAGGTATTCGACGAACAGGCGGTTGGGGCGGGAGTCGTATTCCAGGATGAAGGGCGGAGTGGCGACTTCCAGAAAGGCCAGCAGGATGAAGGCGACCAAGTACCAGTAGCCGGCCAGCGTGGCGGCCAGCGGGATGTGGCCGAACAAGGGCGACAGCACGGCCGGCAGCGCCGCCAGCACGGCGATCTGGTGCGCATCGATGCGCAGCCCTCCCAGCAGCAGGGGGATCAGCCCCCCGGCATCACGCACGCGCTTGGACTGCCAAGCGGCGAGAGCCAGGCGACTGAGCGTCAGCAGCGCAAATGCCGCCACCACGAAAATCAAGGTCGAATGCCGCATCGGGCCTCCAGGTTGTTCTGCTGCCCGGTCCGAGGGGCCGGGGTCTGTCGTTCAGGCATTTGAGCGTTGCCGGCGTCGAAAATTCGGTAGGCGCCGATGCCTGGGTCACATTTCGCCGCGCGAAGCTATTTCGTTTTGTAACCGGCCGCCACGGGGCCAGGCACGCGCCATGCTGGGCAAACCCCGGCTGGCGCGTGCCGGGTGGCGCTGCCTGGAGAGCCTGGCGAGGAAAAATCCGCACACATTATGGGGCCGGAAAGCCTGGCCGGCGCCGCAGGCCGCGATACCCTTGACGGTAACGAGGGCCGGCAGCGGTACGCCGGCCGCAATGCCAAGGATAATAACCATGACGCGCTCAGGAAAAATAGCGATCGGGATTGTAGGGGGAGCGGCGCTCCTCGTGGCGGTACTGGTGGCCGTGATCGCCACCTTCGACTGGAATCGCGCCAAGCCTTTCATCAATGAGCGGGCCAGCGCCGCGGTCGGGCGCTCCTTCGCCATCAACGGCGATCTCAGCGTCAAATGGACGCGCGAACCCGACGAGGGCGGCTGGCGGGCCTGGGTGCCATGGCCGCATGTCATTGCCAACGATATCTCCGTGGCCAATGCGCCCTGGGCCAAGGCGCCCCAGTTCGCAACCCTCAAGCGCGGCGAGTTCAGCCTGGCGCTCCTGCCGCTGCTGCGCCAGCGCGTGGTCATCCGCCGCATCCAGCTGACCGAACCCGCCGCCGATCTGCAGCGCCTGGCCGACGGCCGCGCCAACTGGGAGTTCACGCTGCCAGAAACCGGCGAGCCTTCGCCCTGGGTGCTGGACATCAATGAGATTGGCTTTGACAAGGGCCGGGTGGCGCTGATGGACGAAGTTCTCAAGGCGGACCTGACCGTGCTGGTCGATCCCCTGGGCAAGCCGGTGCCGTTCGCCGACGTGGCCGGGGCAGCCTTTGCAGCGGAAGAGGGCGGGGCCGCACCGTCGCCGCGCGACTACGTATTCGGCTGGAAGCTGGACGGCAAGTTCAAGGGCCTGGCCACCAAGGGCGAAGGCAAGGTCGGCGGCATGCTGGCCCTGCAGGACGCCAGGCAGCCTTTTCCTGTGCAGGCGGACGTAACCATCGGCGGTACCCGGGCTTCAATCGTGGGAACCTTGACCGATCCGGTCAACCTCGGCTCGCTGGATCTGCGTTTGAAGTTGTCGGGCGCGTCCATGGCGCAGCTATATCCGCTGACGGGCGTCACGCTGCCGGACACGCCGCCGTATTCCACCGACGGCCACTTGGTGGCCAAGCTGCGTAATCCCGGCGGGGCGGTGTTCGACTACAAGGATTTCAACGGCAAGGTGGGTAACAGCGATCTGCATGGCGACATCAGTTTCGCATTGGGCATGCCCCGGCCCAAGCTGACCGGCAAGCTTTCCTCCAAACAGTTGCGCATGGAGGACCTGGGGCCGCTGATCGGCGTGCCATCGGGCAAGGTTGCGGGCGCCGAAACGGACAAGGCCAAGGACGCGCCGGCCAAGCCGAAGGGGGGCAAGGTGCTGCCCACGCAGGCATTCCGTACCGACCGCTGGCGTGACATGGATGCCGACGTTGCGCTGGATGCCGGCCGCATCGTGCATGACAGCAAGCTGCCGCTGTCGGACCTGTCCGTGCACCTGGTGCTGCAGGATGGCAAGCTCACGCTGGAACCGTTGCGCTTCGGCATGGCTGGCGGCAATATCAATTCGACCATACGGCTGGATGGCTCCGGCTCGACCCTGACCGGGCGTGTGGACATCAGCGCGCGCCGCTTGCGGCTCAAGCAACTCTTCCCCTCCACCGCCGCCATGCAGAAAACGCTGGGCGAGCTGAATGGCGACATGGCGCTGAGCGGCGCGGGGAACTCGGTCGCAGCCCTGCTGGGCACCGCGACGGGCGATGTGAAGATGCTGGTCAACGATGGCGTCATCAGCCGCAGCCTGATGGAGATCGCGGGACTCAACGTGGGCAACTACGTCGTCTCCAAGCTGTTCGGCGACGACGAGGTGAAGATCAATTGCGGCGCGGCCGACCTGGAAATGAAGAACGGCGTGATGACGCCGCGCGTGTTCGTGTTCGACACCGAGAACGCGCTGATCAGCATCACCGGCACGGCTGACTTCAAGAACGAGAAGATGGACCTGGACATCACTCCGGACAGCAAGGGCTTCCGCATCTTCTCGCTGCGCTCTCCCTTGTATGTACGGGGCACCTTCGGCTCGCCGGACGTGGGGGTACATGTGCTGCCCCTGGCGGCGCGCGGCGCGGGCATGGTGGCCCTGGGCGTACTGCTGACGCCGGCCGCCGGGTTGCTGGCGCTGGTTGCGCCCAGCACCACCGACGACAATGCCTGCGGTCCCTTGCTGAAGCAGATGCGCGTGCCGCCCAAGGCGCCGCCGCCCGCTCCGTCCAAAGGCAAATAGAGCTCAGGCCGGCGAGGCCCGGCGCGCTCCGGCCTGGGCGTCGTCGTCCGCGACGCAGACGGCGTCGCGGCCGTGGTTCTTGGCGTAGTAGAGCGCCTGGTCGGCGCGTTGCAGTACGGCGTCCAGCGTCGCGCCATGCGCGGGGTAGGCCGCTACTCCCGCCGAAATGGTGAAGGGCGTGGCGACGGCGCCCGGCTCGGTGGCAATGCGCTGACGCAGCCGCTCCACCAGGGCGATGGCGGCTTCCAGGGGGGCGCCGGGCAGCAGCATGACGAACTCCTCGCCGCCGGCGCGCGCCACGGTGTCGCCGCTGCGCGAACCGTCGCTCATCAGCTTGGCCAGGGATTGCAGCGCGCGATCGCCTTCCGCGTGGCCGTAGCGGTCATTGATGTGCTTGAAGTGGTCAATGTCGATGACTACGGCCGCCACCGGCTGTTTCTCGGCTTGCAGCAGCGCCAGCGCCTCGTCCATTCCCCGCCGGTTCAAGAGGCCTGTCAAGGTATCGGTAGTGGTTTCACGGCGCAGGTCGCGGATTTTGTGGTGGATCGAGGACAGCCCCGCCAGCAGCGCGCGCTTGAGTTGCGCGGCTTCAAAGTACCAGGAGCGCACGTTGCGGATGCGATCCGCTGAATCCGCGTTCTGCATGTGCTTGGCGATGCCGGCCAGTTCGCCTAGCGGCCGGGCGATCCAGCGCGACAGCAGCCAGATGGAGGCCACTGAAAGCAGCAGCAGCGGCAAGGTATGGAGAGCGGTGGTCAGAAGCAGATCGCCCAGAGGTTGCAAGGTCGCGTCGACGTGGCGTTGCGCGATGATGCTCCAGCCCATGCTGGGCACTGGCGCATAGCCCGTCAGCAACGCGTGGCCGTCGTCGTCGGTGAAGCGCATTTCGCCGGTTTCGCCTCGCAAGGCGGGGGCGAACGCGTCGGATTTGGAGACGCTCTGTCCCAAGCGGCCGGGGTCGGGGTGATAGATCAGGGTGCCGTTGCGATCGATGACGTAAAGAGAGGAGTCGCCGCGGTAGAAGTGCTGGCTCAGCAGGTGATCCAGCATGTTGTGCTCATGCAGGTAGAGCGTGCCGCCGAGAAACCCCAGATAGCGGTGGTCGGCCGAGAAAATCGGGTGGGTGTACAGGATCAGCCAGCGGTTCTTGAGGTCCATGAACGGGGCGCTGACCGTCGGGTGCAAGGTCGCCTGCGCGCGGCTGACGGCCTCGCTGTTCAGTTGCTGGCCCAGCAACGCGCGGTCCGAGGTCGATGCCGCCAGTACCGTGCCTTGTGGCGACACGACAAACGTGGAGTTGAACTGGCCGAGCTGCCGTTCCTGGCGCTGCGTCTCGGCCGCCATGTGTTCGGGATGCACTTCCATGTCGGCCAGCATCTCCGCGCTATACGACAGATAGTTCCTGAGGTCGGTCAGGAACACGTCGGTCACGGAAGCCAGCTTGGAGGCGTAGGCCTGGTTGAGTTCCAGCGCGGTGCGCAGCAGAAGATCACGCTGCACCAGGTAACTGGCATGCAGGCTGCCCATCAGCGCGAGCAGAACCGACAGCAAGCTGATCCACAGGATGAGATGCCGCAGGTTGATCCGGAACATGGCGTTATCCGTTAGGTATGCTTTCGGTCAGCGCGTCCCAGGCTCTCATCGCCTGTCTGGCCACGGCTTGCAAGGTCTTGCGGCTGGCGCCGTCGCGCGCCTGGATCGACATGCCATGCAGCATGGTGGTGTAGAAGGCGGCCAGGCTCTTGAGATCGACGCCGGCGGGCAGTTCGCCATCGGATGCGCCAGCATTGAGGCGGGCCAGGATGCGGCTTTGCATGTCGCGGCGGTTGTCGCCCAGGAAGTCGCCCACGCCGGCCTGATTCACGCAGCCTGCCGGCGCGCTCAGCACGATCATGCAGCCCGACGGCGTACCCGGTGCGGTGAAGCGTTCTGCGGAAGCCAGCAGCATGGATTGGATGGCTTCGCGCGCCGTGGGCGCTTCTTGCAGCGCGCGTCGCGCCGAGCTGCCCTCGGTTTCGCGGTAGAGCTCCACCGCTTCGCGGAATAGTCCTTCCTTTGAGCCGAATGCGCCGTAAAGGCTGGGCGAATTGATGCCCATCGCCGCCGTGAGGTCGGTCAGCGATGCTCCGTCATATCCCTTCGACCAGAAGACGTCCATGGCCTTGCGCAAGGCCTGGGCACGATCGAAGTTCCTGGGGCGCCCACGTTCTGCCATGGGCGTGATTTTACTCGTCAGAGAATTTTGTGGTGGTCGATAAAAAAATAGTTGACGGACGTCAATGCGCTCGGCGAATATATTTGTACTGATCACTACAAATATGGATATCGCAATGCCGAATCTGACTGGAAAAATTGCCTTCGTCACCGGCGGCAGCCGGGGGATCGGGGCCGCCATCGTGCGCCGCCTCGCGGCCGATGGCGCCGACGTGGCTTTCACTTATGTGAGCGCTTCCTCGGCCGCCGGCGCGCAGGCGCTGGTACGCGAACTGTCGGTGGACGGGCGCCGCGCGCTCGCCATCCAGGCAGATGCGGCGGACGCGTCCGCGGTTCGCGGCGCGGTCGACCGGGCCGTCGCCGAACTGGGACCGATAGACGTGCTGGTCAACAACGCCGGCATCTTCCTGACCGGCACGATCGGCGAAACCAGCCTCGACGACTACGAGCGCACCATGGACGTCAACGTTCGCGCGCCGTTCGTCGCCATTCAAACGGCACAGGCGTCCATGCCGGACGGCGGACGCATCATCAACATCGGCAGCTGCCTGGCAGGCCGCGCGGGCCGCGCAGGCGTTGCGCTGTATGCCGCCAGCAAGTCCGCGCTGGTCGGCCTGACCCAGGGCCTGGCGCGCGACCTGGGCGCACGCGGCATTACCGCCAATGTGGTGCACCCCGGCCCGATCGACACCGACATGAATCCCGCCGACGGCGCGCATGCGGCGGACCTGGTGGCGGTACTGTCCCTGCCGCACTACGGCGAGGCGCGTGATATCGCCGGCATGGTGGCGTTCCTGGCCGGGCCGGAAGGGCGCTACGTCACGGGCGCGAGCCTGTCGGTGGATGGCGGATTTGCGGCTTGAGGCAGGCCTGGGAAAAGTTTTTTCCCAGGTGACTTGCACAAACCCAAAAAGCTGCATATAATCTTTCTTCTTCGCACTACACACATAACGAAACGCAGCGGCAGCGAACTAAAAAACGCGCAGCAAAGCGGACGAAACTGAGTGAAGTTGCAGGGCTGTTAGCTCAGTTGGTAGAGCAGCGGACTCTTAATCCGTAGGTCGAGTGTTCGAGCCACTCACAGCCCACCAGAATTCATAATGAAATCAACGCCCTAGTCGCTAAGCGACTAGGGCGTTTTTCATTACCCCGCCGAGTTTGACCAAAACTTGACCATGGCGCATGAGCTGCAAGGAGGCTTGGCGCCAGGCGTGCATGGCGCTTCACCATATCGATGGTTTCCCAGCCCCAAGTTCTTTCAGCATCAGGAGCGGGATGCCATGGGAATAGGCGAGAGCCGGCCCGATGCGAAGAATGGTCAGTAGTACAGGCAGCTCTTGGCGGAATGCGGCCGGTGACCGCAAACGCATCCGTGCCATCAAGATGAAGCGTGGCGCTTATCGTGCAATATTAGTTTCGACTTCCTCCCATTCTCGCGCGACAAACGCGGCGCGCTCGCCCGTGTGCACGACGGGATCACGGCGCAAGCCGATGACCACGGCATCATGCGCAAGCTCGATTCTCTCGAGTGGATTGCCGTGCAGATCCATGGTCGCGCCAAGCAGGCTGCCGGCCGGCAGCGTGACGCCGGCTTCGACCGCCGGCATGAACAGGCCGCCATGCGCAAAGGTCAACCAGCCGCGCCGGGTCACGCGTCGCACGCGCTTTGCGACGAAGTCGTCGGCCTGACCGTCAAGGATTCCCAGGCGTGCAGCCAGCCGGGCGAAACCGCGCTCGGCCTGGTCGACGTTGGCGATCTCGCAGCGGCTGCCTCCTCCCAGTTCCAGCATGAATGCGGGTATACCCAACGCCAGGCACTGATAGTCGAGTGCGCCGGCGATATTGCCCGGCAGTTCACCCTTGCCACCCACATCCATGCGGCAGGCGACGTTGGGTTCGAACAGCGCAATCAGATCCAGTAGCGCCTCTTCAGACAATGGACTGTCCGGATGCACCTTGTAGACTGCGTAGACCCGTGAATCGAATAGCGCGTTCATGGTGTGCAGGTTGATCAGCAGGTCGGCGGTGCCGCGGATCTCCTGCATCAGTGCATGTGCCAGCCGCTCGGAGATCAGGCCGCCGGGGTTGCCGGGATAGCATTGGTCGAGATCGAGATCGTCATATGGATTGCGTTTCCGACGGCTGTCCAGTGCGTGGGGATTGGCCGTGGGAGTGACCACCACATTGCCGCTCATGGTGGCTGGGTCCAGGCTGCGCGCGAAGCGCAGGGCCGCCAGGATGCCGTTGATCTCATCGCCATGGACCTGCCCATTGAGCCATAGCGTTTTGCCTGGTCGGGCACCACGAATGGCTACGAAAGGCAGCTCCACGGCCATGCCGGATGCCATGGTCCCCACGTCGATCGCGCCCTGCTTGAGCGCGGGGCCCGAAAAATCAGAAAGAAAATCACGGATGACGCCCATCATGGTTCCTTGTATCGAAAGTGGTAGAAAAGTGCGCGCGCTCGGGCAGTGCCTGCCGGCCGAGCACGCCAATCGCTGGGGTATCGCCGGCGACGCCCGCCAGTCGTAGGCCCGCCCAGGCCGTGGCGGTATTCGACGAAAAAACGGGCACGCCCAGATCGGCTTCTAGTGCTTCGATCAGACCTAGCGTTGGCATATTGGTGCAACTCAGGAAGACAGCGTCAGCGCGACGCGCGTCGTCGGCGCGTGCCATCAGACGCTGGTACACCGTGCTCTCGTCCAATCCGCGTATGGCATTGCCGTCGCGACATTCCAGGGTGTCGTAGTGGCTGGCGTCGACGCCGTGAAATGCCAGGAATTCGGCCTCCTGGCGAGTGATCGCGTCGGGATATGGCGCCAGCATGTGGAGTCGACGCACGGTCAGGGCGCTGCATGCCTGTAATAGCGCGCTGGCGGTCGTGATGGCCGGGCACCCGGTGGCTGCGCGGATCCGCGCAGCGGCATCGTCATGCCTGTCATGTCCTGCCAGGAAGGTCCCGGACGTGCACGCAAACACATACGCCCGCGGGCTCGTGTCGCGCAACGCGGCCAGCGCCGCGTCGACACCGCGATGCAGCGTCAGCAGAGACTCGGCCGATAGCGCCGCGCCGTCGCGATGCAACCGCTGGAAATGGAAGCTGGCATCGGACTGCCCCAACCGGGGATACTCGACTTCACAGGTGATATTGCCTTCCGGCAGTAGCACGCCGATGCGCGCGACGGGACGAATCATGCGAGCCTCCGCCCTTAATCCAGCTTCAGGTTCATTGCCTTGATCAGCTGCGACCACTTGGCTGTATCGCCGGCAACGAATTGGGCAAAGGCGGCGCTGTCCATGGCGGGCGGTAGCTCGACCATCTGGCTCTTGAGCTTATTCACCAAGGCTGGCTCGGCCAGGGCTGCCTGTATCTTGTCGTGCAGCCACTGCACCGCTTCGGGAGGTGTGCCGGCGGGCGCGAAGAAACCATACCAATTGATGGCTTCGTAGCCCGGTAGCCCCGATTCCGCGACCGTCGGTGTATCCGGCAGCAAAGTCGAACGCTTGCCGCTGGTGACTGCCAGCAGCTTGATCTTTCCTGCGTTCACATTCGCCATCGCAGACGTGTCGACAAACATATAGTCGACGCGCCCGCCCATCAAGTCGATTAATGCCGGGGTCGAGCCTTTATACGGCACGTGCAGGGCGTTAATTCCAGCCATCTGGGCGAACATGGCGCCCGCGAGGTGCAGCGAGGTCCCCGTGCCCCCGGAACCATAGGTGAGCTTGCCCGGATTCTGCTTGCTGTAGCTGATCAGTTCGGCCACTGTGGTGAACGGCGCATCCGGCCTGGCCACCAGCAGGATGGGCATCTGCACGCCCATGGCCACGGCCTGCAGGTCTTTCGCGGGATCGTAGCTGAGCGAGCGGTAGGCGCTCGGGGCAATACTGATATTGCCCGGACTGCCCATCACGAACTGGTATCCGTCCGCCTTCGAACGAGCGATCGCACCTACGCCGATGATGCCGCCCGAGCCGGCACGGTTCTCCACGACGATGCTCGCCCCTGTGCTCTCGGTGATCTGCTGCGCGTAGAGCCGGCCGACCACGTCCACGCCGCCTCCGGCGGGGAACGGTACGGTGATGGTGATCGGCTTTTCCGGATAGGCGGCGCGGACCTGGGCTGCGCCTCCGAAGTAGGCTGCTACAGCGCAAGCGGACACGGCGAGCAGTCTGGAATAGGCATTTCTCATGGTTTTCTCCTTGTGTGTGTATGCGCTCGCCGTATGCGAGTGCTTGTCGCGACCGGACGGACGCTCGGCAGCCGTGGACGCGCGCTATTTCGCCAGAGCCGCCTGTTCGAAGCCCTGTGCGAGATCCTCGATGAGATCGGCCGGATTCTCGAGGCCGATGTGCAAGCGCACCACCGGCCCGTGGCCGCTCCAGTCTGTGACGCTACGCGCCTGGGTGAGGTGCGCGCCTGTGACCAGGCTCTCGTAGCCTCCCCAGGATGCACCCAAGCCGAACAGCCGCAGGCTGTCGATGAAGCGGTCAACGTTGGCTTGAGGTGTGCCTTCGGGCAATTCGAAAGACACCAGTCCATTGGTGCCTTGGCAATCGCGCAGCCACAATTCATGTCCGGGATGCGACGGCAGGGCTGGGCAGAATACCGTCCGCACCGCCGGCTGCTCCAGCAACCACTTCGCCACCGTCAGCGCGTGCTGTTCATGCATTTGGAGACGCGCTGCCAGGGTACGCATGCCGCGCAGCACCAGCCACGCATCGTCGGGGCTGACAGTCATGCCGAAGGCATCGCAGCGCTCGGCTAGCGCGCCCCAGGCTGCTTCGGTCGTAGCCACGGTTCCCATCATCACGTCCGAATGGCCGGATAGGTACTTGGTCGCGGCCATCACCGAAACGTCCGCGCCCAGCAGCAACGGCCGGTACTGGTAGCCCGATCCCCAAGTGTTGTCTGCCACCACGATCGCGCCGCGTTCGTGCGCCATGGCGGCGAGTGCGGGCAAGTCGCACATTTCGTAGACCAGCGAGCCGGGGCACTCGGCGTAGAGCATGCGGGTGTTGGGACGCATCTTCGCCTCGGCATCGCTGCCGTCGGCTGCGAAGAAGGTGTACTCGATACCGTAGGGCTGCAGGAACTGCTGCGCCATGTGCCGCACCGGTTGATAGGCGCTGTCGGTCAGCAGCACGTGATCGCCGGGCCGCAGGTAACTCAGCAGCGTCATGCCGATGGCCGCCAGTCCGGTCGGGAGCAGGCGGGTGCGGTAGGCACCCTCCAGTTCGCTGACTGCGTCCTCCAGCGCGAAGGTGGTGGGCGTGCCGCGGGCGCCGTAGCTGAAGATGCGTTCCTGGCCCCGCCGCTCGCGCATTTCGCGCTGGTGAGCGGTATTTTCGAAGACGACCGTGCTGGCACGCACGATCGACGGGTTGACGGCCGTGCCACCGATGTACGCCGGGGCCTTTCCAGTGTGGGACAGGCGGGTTTGCGTACTCCATTTCCTGGACAGAGAGTGTTCGTCTTTCATCGTGAAACCATCTGGACTGACGGGGTTGACAGAGATCGGATCGGGAAGAAGATCGTGCGCATGATGTTGCTACCTGCCGGTTATGGCAGCCATGCGTGGCGTGGGTTAGTTGGCGGCGGGTGGCAGGCGGAAGGCCGCCAATTCCCGCTCGTCGAGCAGGGGTACCAGACCGGTTTCCCAGGCCAGGTATTGGCGGGCCGCCTCCTTGTTGCCATCGTGCCGGTCGTGCACAAAGAACAGGTAATCAAGGCATGCTTCATCCGATGGGCGATCAGGGCTCGATTCGACCGGCATGGCCGCCTGCTGCCAGGCGCCCATGCCGCCCTCGAGCAGCAGCGGTGCCTGGGGAAGTTCCAGCGAAGCCCATTGCGCCAGCGCGGCCTCGTCCGCGACCAGCACGATCTGGCGGGGTTCGGCTACGAGGTCGCGCGCCAGGTTTGGGCGGATCGACCAGCGCGCGCCGGGTATGTGCGCGGCCCGGTAGCGCATGCCTGGGCGCAGGTCCACCACCGCCACGTCCTGCCGTTGCAGGCGCCGCGCCAATTCCGGAACCGAGATGCTGGCCAGCGCCGGAGCGGGCGGGCTTGCTTCGACATCCAGCGCCAGGCCGCTGTTCAGCCCGCCGGCCAGCACGCAGGCGTCATGGCCCATCTGGCGCAGCCAGCTCGCAACTACGGGCGCGCGCACACCGTCGCTGTCGAAGAGCACCAGGCGCGCGCCGCGCACGCCGACATACTGGTCGCTCGCCTGCATCAATTGGCCGCCCGGCGTATGCTGCGCGCCCTGTAGCGATCCGGCCTTGAACTCTTCCGGCGTGCGCACGTCGCAGAGAAAGAGGGAACGTCCGACGTCCTGGAACCAGGTCCTTACGGTTGGCGCGTCCACGTAGGGCACGTCGAAGCGCGCCGCCAGGGCCCGGGCCTGCGTCTGCAGGGACTGTCCGCCGGAGTCGTCGGCATAGCGCCGGGTTCCACCATGCTCGAGCGGCAGGTCTGCCAGATACCAGCCCTGCGTGCCGTTTTCCAGCGCGTAGATTGGGTTGGGAACACCTAGGTTGATCAAGGTCTGCGCGCCGATGATCGAGCGCGTCCGGCCGGCGCAATTGATGACGATAGGCGTCGACTCGTCGGGCGCCAGGTTGCGGATGCGATAGGCCAGCTCGCCGTTTGGGCAGCAGATGGCGCCAGGAATATTCATCTTGCCGAACTCCGACACGGGACGCCCATCCAGCACCACCAACGGCGCTCCCTCGGCCTGTTTCTGCGCCAACTGCCGCGCGGTGATACGGGGTGTCCGATAGACGTGTTCTGCGAGCTCGCCGAAAGTCTTGGATGGCAGGTTCACGCCGGCGAACAATTGATAGCCCGCCCCGCGCCAGGCGCGGGTGCCGCCTTCCAGAATGGCGACCTGCGTGTAGCCCAGCGCCTCCAGGCGCAGGCGCGCGCGCTCGGCCACGCCCGCGCTGCCGCCTTCGCCTCCGTCATACACCACGACGCGAGCCTGCTTGCGCGGCACCAGGCGTGCAATCTCCAGCTCCAGCCGGCTATAGGGCAGCGAGGTCGCATAGAACAGGTGCGATTCGCCGTATTGGCCATGCTCGCGCACATCGAGCAAGGCGATCTCCCTGCCATCGTGCAGCCAGGATTTGAGGGTGGAAGCGGAAACGGAAATAGGCATGAAGGGAGTCGGTAGATGGAGGCAGAGTGATGCACTGACGCGCACGCACGCGGTGGAGATCCGGTGCTGCGCTCAGCGGCGTGTCTGTACGCCGATCGGCATGGTCCGGTAGGTGCCAGTTTCCAGGTCGTAACTGACGCGCTCGTTCAGGGTTTCCAGCGCTCGGCCATACACGTGTAAATGGCGAATGATTTGCGCGCCGCGGATTTCCACCGAATGGATATCGTTGGGCATCAGCGCGATGCCCTGTCCCGGCGTCACCATCACCATCTCGGTCTCGCGCAGCGTTCCGACGCCGGGCACCGTACCGTCGTCGGAGCGTTCATAGACGCGGTTGTGCTCGCTACCCTCCACGGCGGCGATACAGGCCCAGGTCGTGTGATTGTGTGGCGCGATGCGTTTGACGGGGCGCATCACATTGAGATACAGCGCGTAGCTATGGTCTGGATCCTCGGCGATCAGATAGCGTGCCTGGTGCTCGCGGGCCTCGGGAGCTGGGTAATCGGCGGGTTGCCACAGATCTCGCCGTGCCGCGAGATCCAGCAACTGGTGCAATACCGCGTCCAGGTTTTCGCGCGTGGCTGGACCGGCGCCGATGGCACTCCTCATGGCGGAAACAGCCGAGGCCACGGCTTGTTCTCGTCGCTCAGCAATGTTGTTCAAGACGGGCTCCTTCTGGTCGTTGAAGGCCAATTTAGTCCCGCGCCCGATGTCAAACAATCTGGGGAGTTCAAGTTAATACTTCAATATAATTAAAGTATGGACATGCTTGATCTGGAACTTCTGCGGACTTTGGCGACCATCGCGAACAAAGGCAGCTTCGCCGCGGCTGCGTTGCAGCTCGGGCGCACGCAGTCCACCATCACGCAGCAGATGCAGCGCCTGGAAGACAAGGTTGGTCATGAACTATTCGAGAAACAAGGGCGGCAGAAGCGCCTGACCGATCATGGCCGGCGTCTGCTGGGCTATGCGCTGCATATGCTCGCGATCCATGACGAGGCGCTTAGAAATTTGCAGCACCGGCAGGTTCAGGGCCTGGTGCGCATCGGCGCGCCCCACGACACGGCCGACACCATGCTGCCACCCGTGCTGCAGGAAATTGCATTGAATTTTCCCGGCATGCAGTTCGATCTCCATGTCGGGCGCAGCCCGTTCCTGATGGAATCGCTCAAGCAGGGCGAGATGGACATGGTGATCTCCAACCGCGAGGACGAGGCCTTCGAGGGCTTTGTCCTGCGCTCCAGCCCCACCGTCTGGTTGTGCGGCGCCAACTATGCGCACGATCCGTTCAAGCCCATACCGCTGGTGATGGCGGACGGCCCGAGCATCTTTCGCCGGCTGGCCTGCGAAGCCCTGGACACCGCCGGCATTCCCTGGACGCCCAGCCATACCTCGACCAGCCTGGTCGGCATCCGCGCGGCGCTGCGCGCCGGACTGGGCGTCACGGCCCGCGGTGTGGAGCAGCTCGATCCGGGTCTGCGCGTGCTGGGTGCAGGCGACAACATGCCGCCGCTGCCGGACCTGGTCTATAGGCTCTACATTCGCAGCCACGTAGTCAATCCGGTGATCCGGCAGGTCTTCGAGAGCCTCCAGGCCCGCGTGCGCTTCAGCGGCGCGTAGTGGCTCACGCAGCTCAAAGAACAGCGGCGGGCCTCAAATCTCAGGCGCAATAGCGCGTCGCTGCGGCTACATCACGGGCCGCGTTCGATACCGCGCCGGAAATGTACTGCTCTCGGTTCTTCGCCAAACAACAGAGCGCTTGTCTGGCAGACAGCATCGAGATGTCGGCGCAGTACCAGTACAGAGCGTTGCTTCCACCAGTTCAGCAAAAATCAGCACGCTTACTGATTTAGAGCGAATTTCAACTAGTTCAACCTTCGCTGGAGATCGTCCGATTTCCCTGTACGTCCACTGCAAAGCCCCACCTCAAAATCCATTACGGTTCCTGCACAATCACAGGGCTGTCATCGGTGGCAAATTCGCTGTCAACGATCTAGTACTTACCCTTACCGAAAGAAATCAAGCGCTCGCGGCGCTGGCTCTCTCACTCTATGACGACAGGCAATCCATTAGCTTTTTCAATACATTTTCCTGCAACATTAATTTGAATGGCTGGGCATGGCTCTTTAAGATCGGCTGCAACTCATACGCCGTTCTACAAGGAGATTCGCAATGCCGCAGCAAAAAAACCCGGGATCGGAACAGATCGGCACCACCATCGAACAGGTCAAGACGCTGTTCAGCCAAGAAGGTGAAAACCGGGCGACGTTGGAAAAAACGCTGTCCAAACTGATCGGTCTGGCCGCAAACAAAGACTGGTGGGACGAGTCGCACTACCCGGCGCCTGAAGCCGGTGAGCTGCAGGCCCGCTACCTGATCCAGGAAGATGCCGACAAGTCGTATGCGCTGTACCTGAACGTCATGCGCCCGGGCAAAAAAATCGTGCCGCATAACCATACGACCTGGGCATGTATCGCCGCGGTCGAAGGCGTGGAGCTGAACTACACCTATGATCGCAAGGATGACGGCAGCGAGCCCGGACGCGCGCAGCTGGAAAAGACCGGCACCGTGGTAGTCGAGCCAGGAAGCGGCATTGCGCTGATGGCCGATGACATCCATGCCGTACATATCGAAGGCCAGGACGTGATCCGTCATCTGCACTTCTACGGCCGCGCGCTGGAAACGCTGGATCGCCGCATCTCCTTCGATTTGGAGAATGGCACTTGCCAGCAAATGGCTATCGGCGTGCAAACCCGCAAGTGAGGCGCGCCATGCTCAAGGATCAGACCACGCCTGCGCAAGAAGATGGCTTCAACACTCGTCTGCTGCGCGCGGGCCGTCCCCATCAAGGCTGGGTCAACACGCCCGTCACGCGTGCGAGCACCTATGTGTTTAACAGCGTGGGCGAATGGCGCGACACGCGTCAGCGGCGCGACCAGGAACGCCTGGCCTCGTACGGCGCACGCGGCACGGACAGCACCTATGCGCTGGAAGATGCCCTGGTCCTGTTGGAAGGCGGCTATCGCGCCAAGGTCTTCCCGACCGGTCTGGCGGCCATCGCCATGGTATTCCTGGCCTATCTAAAGTCCGGCGACCACGTGCTGATCACCGACGGCGTCTACGAGCCGGCACGCGCACTGTGTGCGCAAAGCCTGTCTCGCCTGGGCATCACGCACAGCTTCTATCGTCCGGATGGCAGTGATCTGGCCGAGAAGATTCAGCCCAATACGCGCATGATCTATGCCGAGAATCCCAGCTCGTTGATCTATGAGCTGATGGATTTGCGCAAGGTGTCGGCGCTGGCCAGGCAGCATGGCTGCCTGCTGGTTGTCGACAACACGTGGGGCTCTGGCATTCTGCATCAACCGCTGGCGCTGGGAGCAGACATCTCGCTGATGGCGGCCACCAAGTACCTTAGCGGCCATGCCGACATCATGATGGGTACCGTGGTCACTACCAAGGAAGTCTGGCAGGAGATGGAGACGGTGCAGGTCAACTATGGCCAGACTGTCGGCGCCGATGACGCCTGGCTGATGCTGCGCGGCCTGCGCACACTGCCAGTACGCATGCGCACTCACCAGGAAAACATGCTGCGGGTGGCCGATTGGCTGCGCAATGATCCACGCGTCGCCCGCGTCTACGCCGCAGGCTTGGCCGAGGGCGAGCAGGCCGGGATCTTCCAGCGCGATTTCAAGGGCAGCAATGGCCTGGTATCGGTGGAATTCAAGGCGGATATCACCGCACGGCAGATGGAGGCCATGATCGACGCGCTGCGCCTTTTTGGCATTGGCGCATCCTGGGGCGGATTCGAGAGCCTTGTTGTTCCCATGAATATGGTGTCGGCGCGCAGTCTGTCGGACTGGAAGGCGCGCGGGGCCATGTGCCGCTTTCACATCGGCCTAGAGGAACCGGCGGACATCATCGCGGACCTGCAACAAGCCTTCGACGCCCACCTTTCCTAGCTGTGTCGCCAGCTGCGGCCGGCATCCTTCCTTTCTGTAGAACCCATGGCAACCAACCACACTATTCGCGCACGCGAAGACGCCGCCACGCTCAAAGACTGGCTGCATGACGGTCAGGAAATCGCCTTGCTGGACGTGCGCGAACACGGTCAGTACGGCGAAGCCCATCTTTTTTACGCTGTCAACGCTCCCTATAGCCGCCTGGAATTCGAAGTGGCCCGCCTCGTACCGCGCAAGACCACCCGTGTTGTCGTCTACGACAACAATGACGGTGTCGCCGAGCGCGCCGCCCAGGCGTTGCGTCAGCAGGGCTATACCCAGGTAGGCGTCCTCGATGGCGGCGTGCAGGCCTGGGACGCGGCGGGCTACGCCCTCTTTGCGGGCGTCAACCTGCCCAGTAAGACCTTTGGCGAACTCGCCGAGCACGAGCTGCACACGCCGGCCATCGGCGCTGAAGAATTGAACCGCCGTATCGCCGCTGGCGAAAACCTGGTGGTGTTGGACGGACGGCCGTTCACCGAATACCAGAAGATGAGCATTCCAACGGCGACCTGCTGCCCGAACGGGGAGCTTGCCCTGCATATCGATACGCTCGTGCCGGATGAGAGCACCACCATCGTTATCAATTGCGCCGGCCGGACGCGCAGCATCATCGGCGCGCAGACACTGATCAATCTGGGCGTGAAGAACCCGATCTACGCGCTGGAAAACGGCACGCAGGGCTGGTATCTGAAAGACTATCCGCTGGATCAAGGTCAGAGCCGCCGCCACGCGATCGACGCCGCGCCGCTGACACTGGACCGGGCGCGCGCGCGCGCGCAAGCACTGGCCGCCCGTCACGGCATACCCAACATCAAGCCCGAAAAGCTTGCTTCCTTGCTAGCCGATCCCGAGCGCAGTACCTACGTCTTTGATGTGCGTACGCCGGAAGAATATGCCCAGGGTACCTATGCCGGCGCAGCTCATGCCGCAGGCGGCCAGTTGATCCAGGCCACCGACCAATACGTGGGCACGCGCAATGCGCGGTTGGTTCTGGTCGACAGCGAAGGCGTGCGCGCTCCCGCCGTCGCCAGCTGGTTGCGCCAACTGGGCTGGGAAGTCTATGTGCTAGACGCAGTTGCCGGTGGCGCGCCGGTATCGGCCGACGCGCAGGTCGAAAATCGACTTGCTCGAGTGGACAGCAAGACAGCAGCTCGTCTGCGCGATGAAGGCGCGGCATTGGTCGATGTGCGGCCCAGCATGAGCTATCGAGCAAGCCATATCGACGGCGCTCGCTGGAGCATACGCAGCCGCGCCGAGGCGCTGAATGGCGTCACCGTGCTTGTGGCCGACGATGCCCGCGTGGCTGAGCTGTATGCCCGCGAGCTGGCCGGCAGCGGCCCGCTCTACTTCTTGCTGGATACGCCGGCGCAATGGCAGGCCGCAGGCCTGCCGCTGGCCGAGACGCCGAATCTTCCGTCCGACGCAGAGTGCATTGATTTCCTGTTCTTCGTGCATGACCGCCATCACGGCAACAAGGCCGCGGCTATCAAGTATCTGGAATGGGAAACCAATCTAGTCAACCAGATCGACGCGCGCGAACGTGCGGCATATCGCTTTCAACCCTGACGTTTCCATCCCTCGGCGCGGGACACGATTCTCGCGCCGTTACGCATAAACCAAGGAGAAAACCCATGAAACCCGTCGTCGCCATCGCTCTTGCACTGTTGGCCACCGCCGCTCACGCCGGTGACTTGAATGATGTGAAGAGCAAGAAACAGTTGGTCTGCGGCACGCAAAGCGCCAGCGAACCCTATGCCTACCAAGACCCGGCCACGCGCAAGTTTGTAGGCTACGACGTTGATATATGCCAGGCGCTGGCCAAAGGCCTGGGCGTGGAGCTGGTGCATAAGCCGCTGTCTACCGAAGCCCGAATTCCGGAGCTGAAGATGGGCCGCGTCGATGTGGTGGCGGGCTCCATGGCCTATTTGCCAGAACGCGCCGCGCAGGTGGACTACAGCGTCCAGTATCTGCAAGGCAATATCAAAGTGTTGGTGCGCAAGGACGACAAGCTCGGCACGCTGGCGCAGCTGGAAGGAAAACGCATCTGCGCCAGCAAGGGATCGTCGTCGGCCGCCATTGCCGGGCGCGTGCTGGCAAAGTCGCAGATCGTGACGTATCAGGATCTGGCCACCTGCTATCTGGGCCTGCAGAACGGCAAGGTGGACGGCATCTCGGCCGGCGAACTGACGCTCAAGCGATTTGAAATCGAGTCGGCGAAATCTGGCAGCGCCGCGACGCTGATCGATGAACCGCTGTTCACCGAGCGCATGGGCGTAGTGGCTTCCAAGGGCAATACCGCACTGATCGAGGCCATCAATAAAGTCATCAGCAAGATGGATGGCGATGGCGAACTCGACGCCATCTATGCCAAGTGGCTGGGCAAAGACTCGATTTACCAGTTGACTCGCAAGTTCAAGGTCGAACCTGTTGCTCTTGCCAATTGAGGATGAATCGGCGGCTCGCGAGAGCCGCCATCGCTGCATATGGATCTGAACATCTCTTTCTTGTTGCATGGGCAATATGGCGCCCTGCTGCTGTCAGGGCTCATGACCACGTTGCTGGTATTTGCCCTCGCCTGGGTGCTCGGCATGACGCTGGCGATCGCTATCGTGCTGTTGCGCGCCATCCCCTTCAAACCGCTCGACGCACTGATGTCGCTGTTCGTCGAATACCACCGCAATGTGCCCACCGTGGTGCAGATTATGGTGTGGTACTTCGGCATTCCGCAACTGCTGCCGCCCGACATCCGCGCCTTCGTCAATGCCAGCAACACCGAGATCCTGTTTGCGGTGGTGGCCTTGTCGCTCAATGTCAGCGCCTATATGTCGGAGGATCTTCGTTCCGGTCTCAAGGCCATCCCGGCCGCGCAGATCGAAGCCGGACGATCCATTGGCTTGAGTTTTCTGCAGGCCATGCGTTACGTCGTGCTGCCACAGGCCTTGCGCATCGGTCTGCCGCCGCTGGTCAACCGATCGCTGATCCTGTTCAAAGACACCAGCCTGACTATGGTCATCGGTGTGGCTGAGCTGACCTATCAGGCCAAGAACATCGACAACCTGACCTTCCGCACCTTCGATGTCTTCGCCGTCACCACGCTGATTTACCTGCTGTGCTCGATCACCATCATGCTCATCGGCAGCCGGGTCGAGAAGGCCTATCCATCGGCTTACCAGGGGTAAAGCATGCTGGAACTACTGCATAAATACGGCACGATGTTCATGGTGGGATCCTGGCCCAATGGCCCCCTGGGCGGTTTTGCAGCCACGCTGCTGCTGGCCGTTCTGGGCCTGGCGCTGGCCTTCCCGATTGCGGTGCTGCTTGGTTTTGCCCGTATCGGACCCTACCGCGTGCTGCGTATTCTGGCGACCTGCTGGGTCACGGCGTTTCGCGGCGTCCCGCTCATCATGATCATCTTCTGGGCCTATTTCGCCGTGCCGATGGTCACAGGCATGACGATCTCGCCGTTCAAGACCGCCCTGGTGGCCATCGTGCTGTACGAAAGCGCTTTTCTGGCGGAAATCGTGCGCGCCGGCCTGCAGGGCCTGCCGCGCGGCCAGACCGAAGCGGCGCGTTCGGCCGGCCTGTCGTACTGGCAAAGCATGCGATTTGTCATCCTGCCGCAGGCGCTTGTCAACATGATTCCGTCGCTGGTAAGCCAGTTTGTATCGACCATCAAGGCGACCTCCATTGTCTATGTCATCGGTGTCGAGGAAGTCACGTTCGTCGGCCAGCAGATCAACAGCATCGAACTGACGTCTGCGTTGCAAACCTATCTGATCCTGGCGGGCATCTACTTTGTCATCTGCCTGGCCTTGTCCAAGCTGGCCAAGCGCATCGAATCACGCATACAACGCCGCCGCCTGGGTCTGGCGTAAGCAGCGATAAGGGGAAAAGACATGATCGAAATGAAGAACGTCAACAAATGGTATGGCGACTATCACGCTCTCAATGACGTCAACGGCCGTATCGAGAAAGGCGAGGTGCTGGTGGTTTGTGGGCCGTCCGGCTCGGGCAAGTCCACCATGATCCGCACGCTCAATCGTCTGGAGTCGATTCAGAAAGGCGACATCACCATCAATGGCGCCAGCATCTACGACCGCGAGTCGGATCTGAACAAGCTGCGTGCCTCCATTGGCTTTGTGTTCCAGCAGTTCAATCTCTTTCCGCACTATTCGGTGCGCGAGAACATCACGCTGTCGGCGCGCAAGGTGTTTGGCATGCCGACGCGCGAGGCCGACCAGATGGCCGAAGCGCTGCTGGCCAAGGTTGGCTTGGCGCACAAGATAGACGCCATGCCCATCAATCTGTCGGGCGGCCAGCAGCAACGCGTTGCGATTGCGCGCGCGCTGGCACAACGCCCGCCAGTCATACTGTTTGACGAGCCGACTAGCGCGCTGGACCCCGAAATGGTGTCCGAAGTGCTCAATGTCATGAAGACTCTGGCTTCCGAGGGCATGACCATGGTGATCGTCACCCATGAAATGGATTTTGCGCGCGAGGTCGCTGATCGCATCTGGTTCATGGATGCCGGGACCATTCTGGAAGACAGCACACCCGAGGCCTTCTTCACGGCACCCAGGCATCCGCGTGCCTGCAAGTTCCTGGAGGATGTGCGTCATTGATCCAGATGAGGCAGGCGCGCCATATTCCGGCTGTCACGTCAAGGAAAGTCCATGCGCAATCTGGATCTGGAGCTGCTGCGCACTCTGGTGGCTATCGCCGAACACGATTCATTCTCCGCTGCGGCGGAAAGTCTGCACAAGACCCAATCTGCTGTTACGCAGCAGATGCTGCGCTTGGAGAGCCTGGTCGATCTACCGCTGTTTGAAAAGCGCGGCCGCAATAAGCGGCTGTCCAGCCATGGCGAAAAGCTGGTCACGTATGCACGCCATATGCTGGCCATGAATGATGAAGCTCTGCGCTCGTTGCAAGACAGTCTGCTCGAAGGCGAGTTGCGTCTGGGGTCGCCGCACGATGTGGCCGACAGCATTCTGCCCAGCCTCTTGATCCATGTGGTGCGCACCTTCCCTCGCATCAAGCTGGAAATCCGGGTGGACCGCAGCCCCAATCTGATGACGGCCTTGCGTAAGGGTGAGGTGGATCTGGCAGTGTCGACTCGCTTTGATCAGGAGTTCGAAGGCGTGGTCTTGCGCACTTCCCCCACGGTATGGCTGTGCTCGGCAGACTACGTGCACGACATCAACGCTCCCTTGCCGCTGGTGCTTGCCGATGAGCCGAGCATTTTTCGCCGCATTGCGCTCAATGCGCTGGAGCAATCACAGCTACGCTCGCAAACCAATTATGTTGCGCCCAATCTGGTGGCCATCAAGGCCGCCTTGCGTGCGCGCCTTGGCATCACTGCGCGCAGCGTGGAACTGCTGGGCTCGGATATGCGGGTGCTGGGAGAGAAAGAGGGGTTGCCCCGGCTGCCCGATGTCAATTACTACCTTTGGATACGGCGGGATCACATCAACCCCTTGACCCGCCACGTCTACAACATGCTGAAGTCCAATCTGCGGCTGTCGTCCAATAGCGACGAGCAGAGCGGCTAGTACTCGTTGGCGCGTAGCGCCATCTCCACAGTTTCGGCCGGCTTGCCCAGACGCTGCGCAAAGACCGGCTACAGACCTGCGCCATCGCCCGCTTGGAAATGGCCGCTGTCGACCGGATCGCGGGCAGAGACAAGGCCTCCTTGAACCCCGCCATGGGCAGATACAGGCCCGCGATACGGTCGCCAATGAACAGATTGCCAATGGGGCTGTCAGTAAACCAGGTAGGCGGATCGCTTAAGTCACGGCTTAACACAGGGTAAACGTCCGCTGAATCACGGCGGAGTTGATGTTCTTTATAGTGGACTCGTTTCCAACCGAGAGAGCCACGCATGTCCAGTCCCGCTGCCATACCCGCCTATCCCCGGGCTGTGTTGTTCGACCTGCTGACCGCCTTGCTCGACTCCTGGACCATATGGAATCGCGCCGCCGGTTCCGAGGCCGCCGGGCGGGCGTGGCGCGCGGAATATCTGCGGCGCACGTATGGCTGCGGCGCTTATCAGCCCTACGAACAGCTGCTGCGGGAGGCCGCGTCCGCGGTTGGTTTACCCGCGACGGCGCCGGACGCGCTGGAGGCTGGCTGGGACGAGTTGCCCGCCTGGGATGGCGCTCGCGAATTGCTGCAGGCCTTGCGGCCGCATTGCCGCCTGGCCGTGGTTACCAATTGCTCTGCGCGTCTCGGGCGCCGAGCCGCGAGCCTGCTGGGCGTGGACTGGGACGTGGTGGTGACGTCGGAGGAGGCGGGCTACTACAAGCCCGATCCGCGTCCTTATGAACTGGCGTTGGCGCAGTTGCAGGTGCAGCCCGCCCAAGCCGCGTTCATTGCAGGTTCTGGCTACGACATGTTCGGCACCAGCAAGGTCGGCCTGCGCACGTATTGGCACAATCGCGTGGGGCTGGCGTTGCCGGAAGGCGCGGCGCGGCCGGAACTGGAGTCCGCGCGGCTGGAAGCGGCGCTGCCGTGGCTGGAGCGATTCAACGCCGCCTGACGGCAAGCCACTGCGCACCGCACTGCCCGCCAGTTGCGCGCCTCAAGCCGCTGGCAAGGAAATCGCATCCCCCAGCCCCTTGACCTCCTTCAGCACGAACGAGGTGTAGACCTCCTTCACGCCTGGCAGCGCACCCAGCACGTAGCGCGCCAGGTCGCCGAAGGCGTCGAGGTCGCGGGCGATGACGGTCAGCTGATGGTCGTAGCGGCCCGAGACGCAGTGGCAGGAGAGCACTTCCGGTACCTGCCTGACGGCGTCCTCGAACGCCTTGACGTGTTCAGCGCCCTTCATGTCCAGGGAAATCCAGACGAACGCCGTCACGCCGAAGCCGAGCTTCTTGACGTCGACTTCGGCCCGATAGCCGCGGATCACGCCTTCGTCTTCCAGGCGCTTGACCCGGCGCCAGCAGGGCGAGGGCGTGAGCGATACGCGCTCGGCCAGGTCGGCGCTGGACAGGCGTCCGTCGGCCTGCAGGGCGGCCAGGATTTGCAGGTCGGTGGGGTCGAAATTCTTGCTTTGCACGATTCTTCCAAGAAATTGAAGGTTTCGCTAATTTCAATCCAAAATATTACACATTAGCGTCGAAATTTCGGAAATCTTCGCGATTCCGCTCCGGTATCTTTGTTTGGCTGTTGGAGGGGGCGTCGACACCAGGAATGCTCCCCGTTTGAACACTATGGAGCAGACATGAAAGATCCGAATCCGATCCGCAAGGCGCTGTTGGCCCTGGAGCCTTCCGAGGGCTGCTGGCTGACCCTGGCGAGCCCGGCGGTGGCCGAGGCGATTGCGCATTGCGGCTTCGACTGGCTGGTCGTCGACATGGAGCATGCGCCCAATGATGTGGCGGGCCTGACGGCGCAACTACAGGCCATCGACTCGGCGCGCGCGCATGGCGCCACCGCGTATCCGGTCGTGCGGGTGACGGTGAACGATGCGGCGCTGGTCAAGCGCGCCATGGATTGCGGCGCCCGGACGGTCATATTCCCGAACATCGACACGGCCGACGACGCTTGCAACGCCATCGCCTCGATGCGTTTCCCGTCGGCAGGCAATGGCGGCGTGCGTGGCGTGGCCGGCCTGGTGCGGGCGGGCATGTACGGACAGGACCCCACCTACGTCAAGCTGGCCAATGAACAGGCCTGCGCGATCCTGCAGATCGAGTCGGCGCAGGCGGTGCGCAACGTCGAAGCCATCGCCGCGCTGCCGGGGGCGGACTGCTTGTTCGTGGGCACGGCCGACCTGGCGGCCAGTCTCGGTCGCCTGGGCGACATGACCCACGTCGAAGTCCGCGAGGCCGTCGACCGCGTGATCGCGGCCGGCAAGGCGGCGGGCAAGGCCGTCGGCATCTTCGCCAACGATCCCGAGGAAGCGGCGCGCTACCGCAAGCTGGGCGTGCAATTCATCGCCTTGCATTCCGATGTGGCCTGGCTGGCCCGGGGCGCCCGCCAGGCGCGCGCGCAGTTCGACGCCGCATGCCGCTGAGCCGGCGGCGCGATCACTTTCATCTGGTACGACAGGAACAGGCATGAATACAGCAGTATCTTCCGGCGGCTTCAGCTCGACGGCGCGCGCCAGCGTGCAGACTTTGCGTTCGTCGCAGATCCGCGAGGTCGCCAATGCAGGCATGGGCCGCGCCGACGTGCTGCCGTTCTGGTTCGGCGAGCCCGACGAGCAGACCCCGCCCGCGTTTCGCGATGCGGCCATCGCCCACATTGCGTCGGGGCAGACGTTCTATGTGCAGACCCTGGGCGTGCCCGCGCTGCGCGAGCGCCTGGCGGCCTACGTCAGCGGCCTGCATGGCCGGCGCGAAGTCGACAATATCGCGGTGACCAGTTCGGGCACGTCGGCGCTGATGACCGCGGTGCAGGCCATCGTGGGCGCGGGCGATCACGTGGTGGCCGTGACGCCCCTGTGGCCCAATCTGGTGGAAATGCCCAAGGTGCTGGGGGCGAGCGTGACGACCGTGCCGCTGTCGTTTTCCGAGAGCGGCTGGCGCCTGGACCTGGATGCCTTGCTCGCCGCGTTGACGCCGGACGTGCGGGCGCTGCTGGTGAACTCGCCGAACAATCCGACGGGTTGGGTGATGAATGCGGAGCAGCAGCGTGTCGTGCTGGAGCACTGCCGCAAGCACGGCATCTGGATCATCGCCGACGATGTCTACGAACGCTATTACTACGAAGGCGCCGTGGCGCCCACCTTCCTGGACATCGCGGCTCCAGACGACCGCGTGGTCAGCTGCAATTCGTTTTCCAAGGCCTGGCTGATGACGGGCTGGCGCGTGGGCTGGGTGGTGGTGCCGCGCGGCCTGCTGCCGGAAATCGGCAAGCTGATCGAATACAGCAACACCTGCACGCCGGGTTTCGTGCAGACCGCCGCCTTGTGCGCGCTTGAACAGGGCGAGCCCGTCATCGCGCGCACGGTGCAGCGGCTGCGGCTGGCGCGCGACCACCTGGCATCGAAGCTGTCGCAGGTGCCCGGGGTTGAACTGGCCGGCGCGGCGCCGGGAGCGATGTACACCTTCTTCCGCATCCGCGGCGTGTCTGACAGCCTGGCGTTCTGCAAGGACCTGGTCGTGCGCGGCGGGCTGGGCCTGGCGCCGGGCATGGCGTTCGGACCCGAGGGCGAGGGCTATCTGCGCTGGTGCTATGCCAGCGCGCATGAGCGGCTGGATGAAGGCGTGGCTAGACTAGCGCGCTTTCTGGATGCGGCGCGGGGCAAGGCTGCCTGAGCGCCAGGCCTCAACCTTAGGGTGCGACCCATGAATACTGCAGAGCTTCCCCGTTCCCTGGAATGGATAGAACGGCTGGTGCGTTTCGACACGACCAGCCGCCTGTCCAATCTGGGTCTGATCGAAACGGTGCGCGACCACCTGGCCGCGGCCGGGCTGGCTCCCAGGCTGATCTACAACGCCGACGGCAAGAAGGCGAATCTCTTCGTGACTGTGCCTGCCGCGGACGGCGGCACCCAGGGCGGGGTGGTGCTGTCCGGCCATACCGATGTGGTGCCGGTGGACGGCCAGGCCTGGAGCAGCGATCCGTTCGCGCCTGAAGTGCGCGACGGCCGCCTGTACGGCCGTGGCACCTGCGACATGAAGGGCTTCATCGGCGTGGCGCTGGCCATGCTGCCGTCGTTCACGTCGCGGCGGCTGCGCGTGCCGCTGCACCTGGCGCTGAGTTATGACGAGGAGGTGGGCTGTCTGGGGGCGGACGCCATGCTGCGTGAATTGGCCAAGCTGGATATCCGCCCGGATAGCTGCATCGTGGGCGAGCCCACCGAGATGCGCGTCATCTCCGCCCACAAGAGCAGCAACCTGTACCGCTGCACCGTGCATGGGCACGCCGCGCATTCTTCGCTGACGCCGCGCGGCGTCAACGCGATCGAATATGCGGCGCGCGCCATCTGCCACATCCGCGACATGGCCGACGGCCATCGCCAGAACGGCCCCTTCGATCAGGATTTCGAGGTGCCGTACACGACTGCCAACACCGGCACGATCTCGGGCGGCCTGTCCGTCAACACGATTCCGGACCGCTGCCAGTTCGAGTTCGAATTCCGCACCATCCCGGGCGTGCTGGCGCCAGACGTGATCGGCGGCCTGCGTCGCTACATCACCGGCGAACTGCGCGACCGCATCAAGGCGGAGAACCCGCAGGCCGATATCGAACTGGAAGCGCTGGCCGAGGTGCCCGGTTTCGATACCGCCGCGACCGCCGAGATTGCGCAGCTGGCGCAGGCGCTGACCGGCGCGCGCGGCACCGAGAAGGTGGCGTACTGCACGGAGGCCGGCCTGTTCCAGCGGGCCGGCATGACGGCGGTCATCTGCGGCCCCGGCAACCTGCAGCAGGCGCACCGGCCGGACGAGTATGTCGCGTTGTCGCAGATCAGCCTGTGCGAACAGTTCATGGAAAAGCTGGCGGGCCATCTCGAGATGGCCCGGCAATGAGTTGAATCGATAGTTACTCTTCAAAAAAAACAGAGGGAAAAATGGCTTATTCGGAGAAGACAACCTGGAATGCGGCGGCCGCCGGCCGTAGCAAGGCGGCGCCGGCGGGCGACCGGCGCGCCCAGGCGCGGCGCGCGGTGATTGCCGCATCCATCGGCAATGCGCTGGAGTGGTTCGACATGATCGCGTATGGCACGTTCGCGCTGATCATTGCCAAGCTGTACTTTCCGTCCGCCAGCGAGAGTTCCTCGCTGCTGCTGGCGCTGGCCACCTTCGGCGTGTCGTTCCTGATGCGGCCGCTGGGCGCCATCGTGCTGGGCAGCTATGCCGACCGGGCGGGCCGCAAGGCGGCGCTGACGGCGTCCATTTTCCTGATGATGATAGGCACGCTGATCATCGTGGTGGTGCCCACGCATGCGCAGATCGGCGTGGCAGCATCGATCATCATCCTGGTCGCGCGCCTGATCCAGGGCTTTTCGGCGGGCGGGGAATTCGGCAGCGCGACGGCCTTCCTCATCGAGTATGCGCCGGACCGGCGCGCCTACTACGCCAGCTGGCAGGTCGCCAGCCAGGGCGCGGCGATCCTGCTGGCCGCCTTGTTCGGCGCGGTGCTCAATGCGACGCTGACCCAGGCCCAGCTGGAAAGCTGGGGCTGGCGCATTCCGTTCGTGTTCGGCCTGCTGATCGCGCCGGTGGGCTACTACATCCGCCATCACATGGATGAAACACCGGAGTTCAGCGCGGCAGAGGCGTCGGCCTCGCCGCTGAGCGACATGTTCGCGGGGCAGAAACTGCGCCTGCTCGTTACCGTCGGCTTCGTGGCGCTGGGCTCGGTGGGCAATTACCTGGCCCTGTACATGCCCACGTACTCGATCCGCCAGCTGGGTCTGCCGCCTACCATCGGCTTTCTGGCGACGCTGGTCACGGGCGTCATCATGACGGTCGGCGCGCCTTTCGTCGGCACCCTGGCAGACCGGATCGGGCCCGCGCGCATCATGACGGCCGCGGCCCTGGCGACCGCGCTGCTGTGCTACCCCTTGTTCTATTTGCTGGTGTCGTATCCGACCGTGGGCGTGCTGATGATCGTGCAGGTCATCCTGGGCGTCCTGGCGACGGCGTACTTTGCGCCCATGCCAGCGCTGATGTCCGCCATCTTCCCGGTGCAGGTGCGCACCACCGGCCTGTCCCTGGGCTACAACATTGCCGTGACGATCTTTGGCGGCTTTGCGCCGTTCATCCTGACCTGGCTGATCGCGACCACCGATTCCAAGCTGTCGCCCAGCTACTACCTGCTGGCCATTGCGCTCATGGCCATGGTGTCGCTGAACGTGGCGCGCCGGACTTTCCAGCAGCGCTAGGCGGCCAGCGCCGGCCTGCTCACCGGAGGCCGGCTCCGCTGCGAGCGGAATGTAGCCTATTGTTGCGCGGCGCGGCGCGGCCGCTAGCTGTCACGGCTGGCGGCCGCGCCATTTTTGCCATCCTCCGGGCAATACAAAATGTTGCCTGTCTCCCGCCCCGCGCTTGCTAGCATGATCTGGCCGGAATGATCCGGCGCACCGACGGGATAGTGGAGGTTTCCATGAACTCAAGAACAATATTCAACCGGATCGCCGTGGTCGCGGCGTCGGGGGCTTTGCTGGCGGGTTGCGCCACGCAGCAGCAGACCAATACCGCAGTGGGCACGGGCGCCGGCGCGGCGATCGGCGCCGGTATTGGAGCCCTGGTGGGCCATGGCACGGGCGCGGCCATCGGCGCCGGCATCGGCGCGGTGGCGGGCGGCCTGGTCGGCTACAACTGGAAGGTCGTCAAGGAAGACGTGCAGAAGTCGGGCGCTTCGTCGCTGGGCATCGACGTGGTCGAAATGCCCGATGGCAGCCTCAAGGTCAACATTCCCAGCGGCGTGTCGTTCGATACCGACAAGACGCAGCTCAAACCCGCGTTGCTGCCGGTGTTGGACAGCGTCGCGCGCTCGCTCAACCAGCATCCTGAACTGCGGGCCAAGGTGGTCGGCCATACGGACAGCACGGGCGCCCTGGCGCACAACCAGACGCTGTCGGTCAATCGCGCCAAGAGCGTGACCGACTACCTCAGCAAGCAGGGCGTGGCCGCGGGCCGCCTGACTGTCGAGGGCCGCGGGCCGAACGATCCGATCGGCGACAATGCGACCGCCGAAGGCCGTGCGCTGAACCGCCGCGTGGAGATCTACCTGTACGCGGTCCAGCAGTAAGCCTGGGCCAGCCCAGTGTCCGAGGCGGCTGGCGCGATGCGCCGCCGCCTGTTTTTTTGGAGTCCGTCATGAGCATGTTCCCTCCCGCCCGCATCGGCACCGATATCGCCGTGGCCGCCTTGTCTGGCTGGCAGGCCGTGGCGATGCGCGACGCCATCGAAAAGCGCTTCCGCTTCCCCAATTTCAATACGGCATTCGGCTTCATGACGCGCGTCGCCATGTTCGCGGAGAAGCTGAACCATCATCCGGAATGGACCAACGTCTACAACCGCGTGGACGTGACCTTGACCACGCACGACGCCGGCGGCGTGACCGAGCTGGATGTGCGCATGGCGCAGTTCATGGACGAGGCGGCAGCGCAATTGGGCGCCACCGCGCCCAAGGCTTAGGGCGCGTTTTGCGGCGGCGTGGGCGGGAGCGGGTCTTCCGCGCTGTCCGCGTCAGGCTGCAAATGGCTGTTCACGCGGTCCAGCATGTCGCCCAGCAGGCGCTGCTCGTCGGCGCTGAGGCAGCCGAAGATTTCTTCATTGCGGCGGGCGATCAGGTCGATGACGCGCTGATATTGCGCCAGGCCGTCCGGGGTGGGCGCCAGCACCACGCCGCGCCCGTCGGAGGCGGACATGGTTTTTTCCACCAGGCCGCGGTCCACCAGGGCCTGCGCCGAGCGACTGGCTTGGCCTTTGTTCAGATTGGCCGCCCGCGCCAGGTCGTTGACCGACAAGGGCGCGTAGCGGCCGATGGCCGCCAGGCAGCGGGCCTCGCCCAGAGGAATCCCGCAAGCTTCCAGATAGGCGCGATTCGTGTCCCTGTCCGTGATCTTGTTGAGCACGTGCAGGCGGTAGGTCAGGAATCGTTCGAGGGCGGGCGGGTTCACGTCGGGCGGGCAGGTTCGGAGGCGGAGTAGTGTGCCACAGGGCCGTTGGCCAGGCAGGCGGCTTCCGCCTGGGCCAAAAGCGTGGCGGCGTCGCGCGTATCGCTCAAGCGGGCCAGTAGCGACAGGCTCAGGATCGACAGGAAGAGCGATGCCTGTTCCTCGCCGACGCGCGTCAGGGTCTGCGCCATGGCGGTATAGATCTGGTCCAGTTCATCGTTGTTCATGCTAGCTCTTCCTTGTGCGCGTCGCGTGCGATCGAGGGGTAGTAGGGCTTGAGCGCGGCGCGCAGGGTGGCGGCCGACGGGGCGGTCCAGCGTCCCAGCACGTAGCCGTCAGGCCGCAGCAGGTAGACGGTGCCGGCTTGCGCGCCGTAGCGCTGGCTTAGCTGTCCGTGCGGGTCCTGCAAGGCGTCATCGCCCGTCTTCAGCACGCGCAGCGGCTGGGGGGCATCGCGGGTGGCGGCAGCCAGGGCGTCCAGTTCGGCCGCCAGCCGGGCGTCGGGAGCCAGCGACAGCGCGACGAAGCCGGCGCCAAAGCATGCGCTGAGGTGCAGCGGCGCGCCGTGATCGTGCAGCAGCGCTTCGGGCGCAGGCTGGCCGGGCGCGGCGGCCGTGCCGGCTTGCGGCGCGCCGTCATTCAGGTTCAGCGGCGAGGCATCGTAGGAGATGGGCGCCGACTGCCGCGGGTTGATCAGCTGACGCACCCGCTCATCCGACAGCGCCAGGCGCAGGGCGGCCTCGCGCATCAGGCGAAAGCCGAAGTCCGGCGGGGCCATGAACTCGGTGCTCTTCGCGCCGTAGGCCAGGTTCTGGCGGGTGGCGTGGATGCGCTCCACGCTGTAGCTGTCCAGCAGGCTGTCGGAGGCCTGGCCTCGCAGCACCCAGGCCAGCTTCCAGGCCAGGTTGCCGGCGTCGTCCAGCCCCGAGTTCAGGCCCCGTACACCGAAGATAGGCACCAGGTGGGCGGCATCGCCGGCGAACAGCACGCGTCCGTGGCGGTAGCTGTCCAGCGTCAGGCACTTGGCGTTATAGATCGAGATCCACAAGGGCTTCCAGGGTGCGGTCTCGCCGATCATGTCCAGATGGCTTTGCACGCGCGGCAGCACGTTCTCCGGCTTGACGGCCTCTTCGGGGTCTTCGTCGTCGCGGATCTGGTAATCCACCCGCCACACATTGCCGGGCTGGCGGTGCATGAGCAGGGTGGAGCCGGGATTGGAGGGCGGATCGAACCAGGCCAGGCGCTCCACGGGGCGGCTGGACTCCTGTTCGATGTCGACGATGACGTAGCGTCCTTCGTACTGCATGCCTTCCAGCTTCAGGCCCATGGCCTCGCGCACGGTGCTGCGGCCGCCGTCGCAGGCGATCAGCCAGTCGGCGCGCACGGTCTGACGGCCGCCTTCGATGTCCACTTCGGCCGTGACGCCGTCCGCGTCGGCGCGCAGGCCGGCAAGCCGCGCCGACCAGCGCAGTTCGGCCAGTGCCGGATGGCGCTGCATGGCCTGATGCGCGTACTCCTCGACGGCGTACTGCTGGATGTTGACCATGGGCGCATAGCGCTGCAGCGGATCGTGCGGCATCTCGAAATGCAGGACCTCGCTGTTGCGGAAGTAGCTGCGGCCGCCGGTCCAGGCCAGGCCGGTGGCCGTCAGGGGCCGGTCGGCGCCGACCCAGCCCATGATTTCCTGCGACCGCCGCGAGATGCAGATGGCGCGGCTGCCGCTGCAATAGTCGTCGTCCGCCTCCAGCGTCAGCGAGGCGATGCCGTATTCGGCCAGCAGGGCGGCCAGCGTCAGGCCGACGGGGCCGCCGCCGGCGATCAGGACGGGAACGTGCGCGGGGAGCGGCATGTTGTCTCCAGGGATTGGTTGTTTGCGCAACTATATTATTAAGAGGTTGCGTGCGCAACTATATTTTTTGGGCAAGAAAAAACCCGCCGGATCAGGGCGGGTCTTGGTGATTGCGCGGCGTATCTATCAGTTGCGCACGTAGTAGATGCGCATCGCCTGCTGCTTCTGGGCGCCGTCCATTACGCGCAGCACCACGACCTTGGCCGTGAAGCCGTCGGGCAGCTTCAGCTGGCCCAGCGCGTAGTCGTAACGGTCGACGTTCAGGGCGGGGCCTTCCGGCGTGACGGTGGCGGCGCGGCCGTTGGGGTAGGTACCGTCGATGGAGAAGGTCAGCGTGCCCTTGAACGGCGCGCCCTGGCGGTCCTCGCGCATGACCAGCACCTGGTAGTCCAGCAGGCCGGGCGCGCGCTTGAAGGTGGCAGAGCGGATGCCCAGGTTGCCGCCGCGCGGATCGGCCGGCATGGCGTCCTGGAACAGCACCAGTTCCTTGTTCAGCGTTTCGATCTTGCTGCGGGCTTCAGCAAGGTCGGAAGTCAGCTTTTCATGGCCGGACTTGTTGGCGTCGCGTTGTTGCGTGGCTTCCTCGAGCTGGCTTTGCAGGCGCTGGCGTTCCAGGTTGGCGGTGCTCAGTTCGCTGTGCAGCTGCTCGGACTGTTCCACGGTCAGGCGTTGCGGGCCGTAGTTGGTCTGCAGGAAGAGCACGCCGCCGGCGCCCAGGGCGATGCCCACCAGCAGCAGGACCAGCCAGCGCGGCATGCGGCGCGTGCGTTGGCCGGGCTGGTACACGGAGGGCTTGAATACAGCCCGTTGCGATCTTCCAAACATCCCCATTCCTAGAAAACTTCCTGTGTGTTTGCTCGCCCGCGCGCTGCGCGCGCAGGTCAAAGCGCTAGAGAATACCCCGTTAGCCGGGACCGTTGGGTGCGCGGACAAGCCTGGTTGCGCACCTTGATATTGTGAAATATGTGGGTGTCAGCGGACCCGGCGGTTGAGCTCGGCGTCCAGGTCCGCCAGCCGCTGCGGCGTGCCGACATCCGTCCATTCGCCTGCGTGGCGCGCGCCGCGCGCCAGGCCGCGGGCCATGGCCTGCCGGAGCAAGGGCGCCAGAGGCGCCGCCGCGCCCCGGGGGACGTCGGCGAACAACGAGGGATGGTAGACGCCGATACCCGCAAAGGTCAAACGAGGTTCGCCCTGGGCATGCACGCTGCCGTCGGCAGCCAGGCGGAAATCGCCGGCCGGATGCTGGGGCGGGTTGTCCACCAGCAGCAGCCAGGCGCCACTCCCGGGCAGGGCGCGCGCCAGGCCGGTGGCCGCGGCGGGATCCCAGTCGCACCAGACGTCGCCGTTGACGACCAGGAAGGGCTCGTCGCCGAGCAGCGGCAGCGCCTGGACGATGCCGCCCGCGGTTTCCAGCGCGGAGACTTCGGCCGAATAGCGGATCCGCACGCCATGCGCGCTGCCGTCGCCCAACGCCCGTTCGATTTCGTGGCCGAGCCAGGCGTGGTTGATGACGATGTCGCGGATGCCTGCGGCCGCCAGCCGCCGCAGGTGCCAGACGATCAGCGGCTGGCCGCCCACGGACAGCAGGGGCTTGGGCAAGCGGTCGGTGAGGGGGCGCATGCGTTCGCCGCGTCCCGCGGCGAGGATCATGGCCCGCATCAGAACGTGTACCCGACACTGACCTGGCGGTTTTCCAGCTGGTCCAGCAGGCGCAGCAGGGGCGTGAAGACGCCATAGCGCTGGGCCACCTGGCGGACATAGCCGCTGACGCGCGGCATGTGGGCCTGGTAGTGCGCCTTGCCGTCGCGATGATGCAGCCGGGCGAACACGCCCAGGATGCGCAGGTTGCGCTGCAGGCCCATCCACTCGTAGGCGCGGTGGAATTCGGCGAAATCCGAGTCCACCGGCAGGCCGGCCGCCCGCGCCATTTCCCAGTAGCGGATGGCCCAGTCCAATTGCTGGGGTTCTTCCCAGGTCGTGCGGGCATCCGTCACCAGGGAGGCCAGGTCATAAGTGATGGGGCCGGCCAACGCATCCTGGAAGTCGATGATGCCCGGGTTGGGGCCGTACTGCGGCCGGTCGCAGACCATCAGGTTGGGCGAATGGTAGTCGCGGTGCACCAGCACCTGGGCCTGTCCGCCGTTGCTGGCGGACAGCAAGGCAAAGATCTTTTCCAGCGCGTTTGCGGTCTTGTCGTCCAGCGTCACGCCGTGATGCTTCTGCACGTACCACTCGGGGAAAAGCTTGAGCTCGTCGGCCAGGCGGGCGGTGTCATAAGCGCCCAGGCCGGCAGTGGAGGCCTGCTGCAGGCGGACCAGGGCGGCCAGGGCCTCGCGATACAACGTCTGCAGTTCGCTGTCCGGCAGTCCGGCCTGAATGCGCTGGTAATAGGTCTGTTCACCCAGGTCGGACAACAGCAGCAGGCCCTGGTCCAGATCCTGTTCCAGCACGGCGGGCACGTTCAGGCCGACATCCGCCAGCAAACGGTCCACGTGCAGGAAGGGGCGGCAATCCTCGTGCGCGGGCGGGGCGTCCATGACTATCAAGGTGCGTACGCCGGCGTCCAGCCTGAAATAGCGGCGGAAGCTGGCGTCGGCGGACGCCGGGCGCAGCGTGTCGATGGCCAGGTTCAGGCTGGCGGGCAGGCCGCCCAGCCAGTGGCGGATCTGCTCCAGGCGGGGGTCGTGATCGTTTTTCAAGGAAGATCCGTGTCAGAAAGGCAATATTGCTGAGAATTGTGTCCCGGGCACATAAGTCTGGGCCTATGGCGCGGCTTCTCTATAATACCGGCTCGTTTCCGTTAGCATTGGCCCTTCGTGGGTGCCGGTGTCGCGTTCCCACCATCGTCAAAAAGGGCTGTTTTCACTCGTGCGCAAGGTTCGATGGTTGATCCTCTCTGCTGTCAGTGTCGCCGCCGGAGCCGTCCAGGCCCAAGGCAGCCAGGGCAGCGCTCCCGCCGCGTCGTCGACCTCGGCGACTCCCGTGTTGCGCACTTCGCCGGGCTTGCGGATCCACCGCTTGCCGGACGACAGCATTCCCGCCTTCATGGAGGCGGACACCATCGATGGCGATCCTGATTCGGATCTGACCCTGACCGGCAACGCCCAGGTGCGCCGCATCGACAGCGTGATCAAGGGCGACCGCATCAACTACCGCAAGGACACCGGCGAAGTCGACGTCCAGGGTAGCGCGCGCATGATGCGCGACGGCACCCTGGTGATCGGGCCGAGCGCCAAGTTCAACGTCGACAAGTCCTCGGGTGAGGTCGAAAAGCCCAATTTCTGGATGGGCGCCAACGGCGGCTTTGCCGTCGCCGAGCATGCGGACATCTTCAGCCGGTCGCAGATGCGGCTGCAAACCGTGACATACAGCGGCTGCGCCTGCGAAACGCCGTCCTGGTACATCAAGGCCAAGACCGTCGACATCGACTTCGACGAAAACGAAGGCGTGGCGCGCAGCGGCGTGCTGTATTTCAAGGACGTGCCCATCCTGGCGTCGCCTTATATGACCTTTCCGGTCAAGAAGGAGCGCAAGTCGGGCTTCCTGATGCCGACGTATGGCACGACCAGCCAGGGCGGTCTCGATTTTTCGATTCCGTATTACCTGAATCTGGCGCCGAACTATGACCTGACCGTGCAGCCGCGCTACTTCTCCAAGCGCGGGCTGCAGATGGGTGGGGAGTTCCGCTACCTCGGCAATTCTTACAGCGGCATCCTGGACGGCGCCTACCTGCCCAACGACAAGCTGACCGACAGCGACCGTTGGATGTACTGGTGGCGCCACATGCAGATTCTGCCCAACGGCTTCTATGCCGACTGGGACATCGCGAAGGTGTCGGATGACAACTATTTTCGCGATATTTCCCAACTGGGTCTGAATCAGGCTTCGACAACATACCTGCCACAACGCGCACGCGTGGGCTGGTCGTCCGCGTCCGGCTACTGGAGCGGGTACGCTCAGGTCTACAAATACCAGACGCTGCAAGATCCCGATGCGCCGCTTGCGCCGCCGTACGACAAGGAGCCGGAACTCTTCTTCCGAGGCGCCCGCTATGACTGGGGCGGTTTTGACGTCGATTGGAGTTCCACCGCGGTGCGCTTCCGCAGGTCGCTCTTCGAAGGACAACGACTCGGACCGAACGGCGACCGCTTCCAGACCTATCCGACAGTTTCATACCCCATCGTCAAGCCTGGCTGGTTCATCGTTCCCAAGGCAGGCGTCAATTACACCCAGTACAACACCGACTGGTACAACCTCAGCCCGGGGACGCCGCGTTCGCAATCCCGTTCGGTGCCGATCCTGTCCCTGGATTCGGGGTTGGTCTTCGAACGCGACACCTCGCTGTTCGGCAAGGCATCCACGCAGACCCTGGAGCCGCGTCTGTACTACCTGTACGTGCCGTACCGCGACCAGTCCAAACTGCCTGTCTACGACACCTCTTTGGCTGATTTCAGCTTTTCGCAGGCGTTCGAAGAGAACATCTATACCGGCGGCTGGGACCGCATCGCCAACGCCAACCAACTAACCGCGGCGTTGACGACGCGCTGGCTGGACGCCAACACCGGTTTCGAGCGCATGTCGCTGGGCATCGCGCAGCGGCTGTACTTTGCAGACCAGAAGGTCACGTTGCCTGGCGAGGTACCGCGCGAGAATGTGCGTTCAGATTTCCTTCTGGGCGCGAGTGCGGCCCTGACCGATACGCTAAGCACCGAGATCGCCGCGCAATACAACCCCTACGACAGCAACTGGTCGCGCGGCCTGGTCAGCGCGCGCTGGTCGCCGCAGCGCTTGACGACGGTGGCCGTGTCGTACCGCTACCAACGCGATCCTCAACCCGGCGTCCAGTATCAGGCGCAGGGGCAGAACCAGGTGAGCCTGGCCATGCAGTGGCCGTTCTCCAAGCGCTGGTACGGCGTCGGGCGGGTGGACTACTCGCTGCGCAACGGTCCGTCCAGCACGGTGGCCGGCACAACGGATTCGCCACGTGTCACGCAGGCCATCGCCGGCCTGGAGTACAAGGGAGATTGCTGCTGGGTGGGCCGCATGGTCTACCAGCGATATGCGGTCTCCGCCACGGACGCCAACTCGGCACTATTCTTCCAGCTTGAGCTGACCGGTCTGGGTTCCCTGGGAACCGACCCGATGAATCTGCTGAACAGAAGTATCCCCGGCTACTCGCGCATTACGCCGCCTGTGCCCACCGGGACCACATTTGAAAGGTATGAATGATGCGTAGGTTGCACTCTTTGCGCCGCCTCTCCGGCAATGCGCTGCTATTGGCCGTGTGCGCCGGCTTGCCCCTGGCCCATGCGGCCGAGCAGGGCGGCAAGGCCGCGAACAATGGCGCCAAGCCGAATTCCGCTGCGCAAAAAAACGCCGCGCCCGCGCCGCAGCGCGAGCAGTTCGTCGACGGGATTGCCGCAGTCGTGGACAAGGACGTGATCACGCTGCGCGAACTGCGCGATGCGTCCTTGCGCATTTCAGGCGAATTGAAGTCCCGCGGCATCCAGGTGCCCGATGACCAGACCCTGCAACACCAGGTGTTGCAACGTCTGATCATGGAGCGCGTGCAGCGCCATGAGGCGGATCGCCTGGGCATACGCGTGGATGACGCGCAAATCGACCAAGCGATCCAGACCATTGCGTCCCGCAATAAGATCAGCGTGGCTCAGTTGCGCCAGGAAATCGAAAAGTCCGGCACCAGCTGGGACGGCTACCGCAAGGCGCTGCGCGATGAGATCCGCACGGATCGCCTGCGCCAACGCGCGGTGGATTCCACCATCGTGATTTCGGATGCCGAAGTCGACGCCTTCCTGAAGGATCAGCGCCGCAATCCGGCATTCGGCGCGGCGCCGCAGGCGGCCCCGCAACCGCAGGCTCAGCCGCAGCCAGAACCGCAGCAGGCAGCCGCGCCCTCGGGCCCGATGCTCTATGCCCTGGCCCAGATCCTGGTGCGCGTGCCTGAAGGTTCGTCGCCCGAGCAACTGGCCGCGCTGCGCAAGAAGGCCGAAGGCCTGCTGGCGCAAGCCAAGCGCGGCGACGACTTCGCCAGCCTGGCTGCCGCGGCCTCGGACGGCCCCGAAGCCCTGCAAGGCGGCGTCATGGGCGTGCGCCCGCTGGACGGCTGGCCCGACCTGTTCGTACAGGCCGTCGGCAACTTGCAGAAAGGCCAGGTCAGCGGCCTGATCCAGAGCGGCAACGGTTTCCACATCATCAAGGTGATGGACCGCGGCACCGCCCAGCCGGCGCCCGCCCGCACTGCCCGCGCCCCGGCGCCGGCCCAGGCGCCGCAACCCGCAGCCGCGCCGGCGCAGGCGCCTGCGCATCAAGGTCCGGTGGAAGTGATGCAGACCCGCGCACGCCACATCCTGATCAAGACCTCCACCGTCATGAGCGACGAAATGGCGCGTCAGCGCCTGGAGCAGGTGCGCCAGCGCCTGGTGAGCGGCGGCGCCAAGTTCGAGGACATGGCGCGCCAGTATTCGCAGGATGCGACCGCTCCGCAAGGTGGCGAGCTGGGCTGGTTGAACCCGGGCGAAACCGTGCCGCCGTTCGAGGCCGCCATGAATGCCCTGAAGCCGGGTGAAATCAGCCAGCCGGTGCAATCGCCTTTCGGCTGGCACCTGATCGAAGTGGAAGAGCGCCGCCAGCATGACGCCACCGACGACATGGCCCGCATGAAGGCGCGCCAGATTCTGTTCGAACGCCGTGCCCAGCCCGCTTTCGAGGATTGGCTGGAGCAGCTGCGTGCCCAGGCGTACATCGACAATCGTCTGGAAAAGCAGCAGAAGATCCAGCAGAACAACCGCTAAACGCATTACAGGCTTTACATGTCCCAGCACCAGGCGCGCAAGCGCTTTGGCCAGAACTTCCTGACCGACGAGAGCGTGGTCGAGTCCATCGTCCGGGCGGTTTCGCCCGCCCGCGACGATACCGTAGTCGAGATCGGCCCGGGCTTGTCCGCGCTTACCCGGCCGTTGCTCGAACGCCTGGATCACTTGACGGCGGTCGAGATCGACCGCGACCTGGCGGCGCGCCTGCGCAAGCAGTTCGACGCCAGCCGCCTGACCGTGGTCGAGGCCGACGCGCTGACGGTGGATTTTTCCCAGTTCGGACCCGCGCTGCGCGTGGTGGGAAACCTGCCCTACAACATCTCCAGCCCGCTGCTGTTCCATCTGATGACCTGGGCCGATCACGTCCGCGACCAGCATTTCATGCTGCAGCGGGAAGTGATCGACCGGATGGTCGCGCAGCCCGGTTCGGGCGACTTCAGCCGCCTGTCGGTGATGCTGCAGTCGCGCTACCGTATGCACAAGCTGTTCGACGTGCCGCCGGAAGCCTTCGATCCACCGCCCAAGGTGGTGTCGGCGATCGTGCGCATGGTGCCCTTGCCGGCGGATCGTTTGCGTCCGGTCAGCGAGCGGGCCTTCGAAACGGTGGTGGCGCGGGCATTCTCGCAGCGGCGCAAGATGCTGCGCCGGGTGCTGGCGGACTGGGCGCCGCAAGTGCCCTGGGAAGCGCTGGACATCGCGCCCACGGCGCGCGCCGAGGATATTTCGGTGGACCGGTATATCCGCCTGGCCGATGCGCTGGTGGCGGCCGGCGTGCTACAGGCCGAGTGACGTCGGACCCCGAAATCAAAAAGCCCGCGCAAGCGGGCTTTTTTACGCGGATGCCTATAGCATGCGTTTCTGCGCGCTCATCCATAGCTGCATGACGTCGCGGGCGCGGTCGGCCAGCAATTTCTCGGCGTCGGTGAGCGCCTGCTGCAGCGTGATGGGGCCCGGCGCCAGGCTGAAGGCGGCGCTGATGCCGCAGGCGTGCAGCGCTTCGTAGCCTTCGCCGAGCGAGCCGGCCAGCGCCACCACGGGCACGCCGGCGCGCTGCGCGATTTTTGCCACGCCGGCAGGGGTCTTGCCGCGCAGGGTCTGCGCGTCCATGCGGCCTTCGCCCGTGAACACCAGGGTCGCACCCTCGACCGCCTGGGCCAGGCCGCCCAGTTCCGCCACGATCTCAACGCCGGGCCGGAATTGCGCATTGAGGAAAGCCTTGGCCGCGAATCCCAGGCCGCCCGCCGCGCCCGCGCCCGGGTGGTCGCGGTGATCGGCCCCCAGGTGCTTGGCGCACACGTCGGCGAAATTCGTCAGCATCTGATCCAGGACCAGCACCTGTTCAGGCGTCGCGCCCTTTTGCGGGCCGAATACATGCGAGGCGCCCTGCGGACCGCACAAAGGGTTGTCCACGTCGGAGGCGATGTCGATGCGGATCCCGGTCAGGCGCGGGTCGAGGCCGCGGGTGTCGATGCTGGCCAGCTTGCCCAGGGCGCCGCCGCCGGGCGGCAGGCTGCGGCCATCCGCGTCCAGCAGGCGCACGCCCAGGGCCGTCAGCATGCCCGCGCCCGCGTCGTTGGTGGCAGAGCCGCCCAGGCCCAGGATGATGCGCGTGGCGCCCGCGTTCAGGGCGGCCAGCATCAGTTCGCCCACGCCGTGGCTGCTGGCGCGCATGGGATCGCGCTTGGAAGGCGCGATCAGTTCCAGACCCGCTGCCGCAGCCATCTCGATCACCGCCGTGCCGTCCTCCAGCAAGCCCCAGACGGCGTCGACCTTGTAGCCCAAGGCATCGTTCACCGTCAGCTGGCATTCCTTGCCGCCGGTCGCAGCGAGCACGGCTTCGACCGTGCCTTCGCCGCCGTCGGCCATCGGAATGCATACCGTGTGGGCGCCGGGAACAGCGGCCTTCACGCCGCGGGCAATCGCTGCTGCGGCATCGGGAGCGGACACGCTTTCTTTGAAAGAGTCGGGGGCGATGACGATTTTCACGGGTTCAGTCGAGCTCGTTTTTCGGTTGAGGTGATGCCCATGATACCTGCGCGGGCGCGGCCGGCGTACCATAGCGTTTTTGTTGTTTTAGCGAGAGTGGATCGTCATGCCCGTATTGCGCCGCACCAAAATTGTCGCCACCCTGGGACCTTCGACTTCGACGCCTGAACGCATAGAAGCGCTGATCCGCGCGGGCCTGGACGTGGCCCGCCTGAACTTCTCGCACGGCAGCGCGGACGACCATCGCGAGCGCGCCCGCATGGTGCGCGAGATCGCCGCCAAGCAGGGCCGCTTCGTCGCCATCATGGGCGACCTGCAAGGCCCCAAGATCCGTATCGCGCGCTTCAAGGACAAACTGGTCCAGCTGCAGATCGGCCAGCCGTTCACGCTGTCGCGCGTGCATCCCAAGGAAGAGGGCACGGCCAGCATCGTGGGCATCGATTACCCCGAACTGGTGCAGGACTGCCGCGTTGGCGACGAGCTGCTGCTGGATGACGGCCGCGTGGTGCTGGTGGTGGACAGCGTCGAAGGCGACGAGGTCCACACCACCGTGACGGTGGGCGGTCCACTGTCGAACAACAAGGGCATCAACCGCCGCGGCGGCGGCCTGTCCGCGCCCAGCCTGACCGACAAGGACCGTGTTGACATCAAGCTGGCCGCCGAGATGGAACTTGACTACGTGGCCGTGTCGTTTCCGCGCTATGGCAGCGATATCGACGAGGCGCGCACGCTGCTGGCGGCCGCCGGCAGCCAGGCCTGGATCATCGCCAAGATCGAACGCGCCGAAGCCGTGGCCGACGACGAAGCGCTGGACGCGCTGATCCGCGCCAGCGACGGCGTGATGGTGGCGCGCGGCGACCTGGGCGTGGAAGTGGGCGATGCCGAACTCGTCGGCATCCAGAAGCGCATCATCCAGCACGCGCGCACCCTGAACAAGGTCGTCATCACCGCGACGCAGATGATGGAGTCGATGATCTCCAGCCCCATGCCCACGCGCGCCGAAGTGTCCGACGTGGCCAACGCGGTGCTGGACTACACCGACGCCGTCATGCTGTCGGCGGAAAGCGCGTCGGGCCAGTATCCCGTGGAAACCGTGCAGGCCATGGCCCGCGTTTGCCTGGGCGCGGAAAAGCACCCGACCTCGACCAAGTCGCATCACCGCCTGGGCGAGACCTTCACGCGCTGCGACGAGACCATCGCGCTGGCGGCCATGTACGCGGCCAATCATTTCCCCGGCGTCAAGGCCATCATCTCGCTGACCGAAAGCGGCCACACGCCGCTGATCATGTCGCGCATCCGCTCGGGCGTGCCGATCTACTGCTACAGCCCGCACAGCATCACACAAAACCGCGTGGCCATGTTCCGCGGCGTCTACACGATTCCGTTCGCGCCGTCGGACTACGAGCCTGCCGATTTGAGCAACGCCGCCATCGATGAACTGCGCAAGCGCAACCTGGTGCAGACCGGCGACTGGGTGATCCTGACCAAGGGCGACTTCTACCGCGACAGCGGCGGCACCAACGGCATGAAGATCCTGCTGGTGGATTGATACGGCGGGGCGGGGAGCGCCACCCTGGCGCTTCCCGCCGCCGCGCGGCGGCTTTCAGCCGAAGAACCAGTAGCACACGCCGATGGCCGCCAGCACGCCGGCCAGATCGGCGATCAGGGCGCAGCCCACCGCGTGGCGCGCCCGCAATATGCCCACCGATCCGAAATACACCGCCAGCACGTAGAAGGTGGTTTCGGTGCTGCCTTGCACCACCGCGGCCAGCAGCGCGGGGAAGCTGTCCACGCCGAAATGCGTCATGGTTTCCAGCATCATGGCGCGCGCCGCGCTGCCCGAGAAGGGCTTGACCAGGGCCGTCGGCAAGGCGTCCACGAAGCGCGTGTCCCAGCCGGCCTGCACCGCCAGCCAGCGGATGCCGTCCAGCAGGAAATCCAGCGCGCCCGAGGCGCGCAGCACGCCCACCGCGCACAGCATCGCGACCAGATAGGGCAGCAGGCTCTTGGCAATGTCGAAGCCTTCCTTGGCGCCTTCGATGAAGGCCTCGTAGACCGGCACCTTCTTCCAGGCGCCCGCCACCAGGAAGGCGATCAGGATGCCGAACAGGACCAGGTTGCCCAGCAGCGACGACAGCGAGGCGATGGCCGCCGCCGACATGCTGGCCAGCAAGGCCATGAATCCGCCCATGAGCAGCGCCGCGCCGCCCAGCCAAAGCATGACCACGGGATCGATGAGGCGCAGCCGCTGGCAGGCCGCCACGGCCAGGAACCCGGCCAGGGTCGATGCGCTGGTGGCCAGCAGAATGGGCAGGAACACCAGCGTCGGGTCCGGCGCGCCTTGCTGCGCGCGGAACATGAACAGCGTCACCGGTAGCAGGGTCAGCGATGAGGCATTCAGCACCAGGAACAGGATCTGCGCATTGCTGGCGGTTTCGGGCGTGGGATTGAGCGACTGCAATTCGCGCATGGCGCGCAGCCCGATGGGCGTGGCGGCATTGTCCAGCCCCAGGCCGTTGGCGGCGAAGTTCAGCGTGATCAAGCCGATGGCCGGATGGTTGCGCGGCACCCCGGGCATCAGGCGCGCGAACAGCGGACCCAGCAGGCGCGCCAGCTTTTCCACCAGCCCGGCGCCCTCGGCGATGCGCAGAAAGCCCAGCCACAGCGTCAGCGTGCCGAACAGCAGCACCATCACTTCCACCGACACGCGGGCCATGTCGAACAGGCTGGCGACCATCATGCGGAAGACTTCGGGGTCGCCGATGACCAGCCAGCGGTACAGCGCCGCCGCGGCCGCGGTAAGGAAAAAGCCCAGCCAGAGTTTGTTCAGCATGCGGAGACTGCCCGGATAGCGATGGATTGCGCGCTGCGCGCCGAGGCCCATTGTCGCAGAGTCGGCAGGCCGCAGCTTGGCCCGGCGCCGCCAATTCTGGTACTTTGACCTGATACGCCCTGGGGCCTGGGGCCATAACAGTGAGGAACACTCATGGACTTCAATGCGTGGCGCCGGCGCCGCATCTCGGAACCCGCTTACCGCTGGGCGCGCAACGCGCTGCCCGCCATGTCGGCGACGGAGCGCGAAGCCATCGAGGCCGGGGACACCTGGTGGGATGCGGATCTGTTCACCGGCAATCCCGACTGGCGCAAGCTGCTGGACGTGCCGGCAGCCACGTTGACCGCGGACGAGCAGCGCTTCATAGATGGCCCGCTGGCACGGCTTTGCGCCATGCTGGACGAATGGGACATCACCTGGAACCGGCGCGACCTGCCGCCCGAGGTATGGGACTTCCTGAAGGCCGAACGCTTCTTCGGCATGATCATTCCGCGGCGTTACGGCGGCCTGGGCTTTTCACCCTACGCGCACTCCGAGGTCGTGCGGCGCATCTCGGCCTATTCCATTACCGCGGGCGTGACCGTGATGGTGCCCAACTCGCTGGGGCCGGGCGAACTGCTGATGCAGTTCGGCACCCCGGCGCAGCGCGACTACTGGCTGCCGCGGCTGGCGGACGGGCGCGAGGTGCCTTGCTTCGGCCTGACCAGCCCCGAGGCCGGCTCGGACGCCGCGTCCATGGTGGACACGGGCGTGGTCTGCCGCCAGGTGGTCGACGGGCGCGAACTGATCGGCATCCGGCTCAACTGGCACAAGCGCTACATCACGCTGGGGCCGGTGGCGACCGTGCTGGGCCTGGCTTTCAAGCTGTCGGACCCCGACGGCATCCTGGGCGGCGCCAAGGACATCGGCATATCGGTCGCGCTGGTGCCGACCGAAGCGCCCGGCGTGGAGATCGGGCGCCGCCACCTGCCCGCCATGCAGGTCTTCCAGAACGGCCCCAACCGCGGACGCGACGTGTTCGTGCCGCTGGATGCGCTGATCGGCGGCGCAGAACGCGCCGGCCATGGCTGGCAGATGCTGATGAGCGCGCTGGCGGCGGGGCGGGGCATTTCCCTGCCTTCGCTATCGGCCGCCGCCGCCGCGATGTGCGCGCACACCACGGGCATGTATGCCCGAGTGCGCGAACAGTTCGGCATTCCCGTGGGCAAGTTCGAAGGCGTGCAGGAAGGGCTGGCCCGGCTGGCTGGCAATGCCTATCTGGTCGAAGCCGCCCGGCGCCTGACCTGCGCCGCGCTGAACCAGGGCGTCAAGCCGGCGGTGGTCTCGGGCATCATGAAGTACCACGCCACCGAGCGCATGCGCGGCTCGGTCAACGACGCGATGGACATCCATGCCGGCCGCGCCGTCATCGACGGTCCCAGCAACTACCTGGGCGCGCTGTACCGCGCCGTGCCCATCGCCATCACGGTCGAGGGCGCCAACATCCTGACGCGCAACCTGATCATCTTCGGCCAGGGCGCGATCCGCGCCCACCCTTACCTGATGCCGGAAATCCTGGCGCTGGGCAACCCCGACGAAGACCGCGGCATGGAGGTCTTCCACGACGTGTTCTGGCGCCATCTGCGCCACACGGGCATCAACGCGCTGCGGGCCATCGGCCGCGCCTGGACTGGCGGAGTGCTGGCGCCTGCGCCTTCATCCGGCCCCGTGGCCGGCCACTACCGGCGGCTGGGCCGCTATGCCTCGGGCTTCGCGCTGCTGGCCGATGCCACGCTGGCGCAACTGGGCGGGGGGCTGAAGCGCCGCGAGATGATCTCCGCCCGTCTGGGCGACATTCTGTCCGAGCTGTATCTGCAGTCGGCGGTGCTCAAACGCTGGGAAGACGAGGGCCGCAAGCACGACGACCTGCCGCTGGTGCATTGGTGCCTGGAGCAGGGCTACGCCAGCATCGAGAAAAGCATGGACCAGGTCTTGCGCAACCTGCCGGGCCGCGTGTTGTCATGGGGGCTGCGCGCCGCCATCCTGCCGTTGCGCCTGGCCAAGGGGCCGAGCGACGCCTTGACGCGGGAATGCGCGGAACTGCTGCTCAAGCCTTCGCCCACGCATGTGCGCCTGGCGGCCGACCTGCATCGCGAGGCCGGCGCCGCCGGCGACGATCCGGTGGGTCTCCTGACCCGCGCCTTCGCGTTGGCGGACGCGGTGCAGCCGCTGCGCGACCGCCTGCGCCAGTCCGGCGTGCGCGATTGGCGTGAAGCCCACCAGCGCGGCGCCATTACCGACGCGCAGGCGGCCTCGCTGCAAGAGGCCGAAGCGCTGGTGTCGCGGGTGTTGCAGGTGGACGATTTCGCGCCTGAAGAGCTGTCGCCGCAGGCCGCCAAGGCGGGTTCGGGAGAGGCGTAGGGAAGAGACGCAAGCTCCCGCAAGGCGGGAGCAAGGTCTTAGTCGTCCTGGTTCGGATCCATGTCGGGGAACAGGATTTCAGTGAACCCGAATTTGCTGAAGTCCTGGATGCGCGACGGGTAGAGCCGGCCGATCAGGTGGTCGCATTCGTGCTGCACCACCCGGGCGTGAAACCCCTCGGCCTCGCGCTCGATGAGCTGGCCGTAGGGATCGCGCCCGCTGTAGCGGATGTGGCGGTAGCGCGGCACCACGCCGCGCAGGCCCGGCACCGACAGGCAGCCTTCCCAGCCGTCTTCCATTTCGTCAGACAGCGGCGTGATGACCGGATTGCACAGAATGGTCTGCGGGACGGCGGGCGCGTCCGGATAGCGCTCGTTGCGGTCGAAGCCGAAGATCACCAGCTGCAGGTCCACGCCGATCTGCGGCGCGGCCAGGCCCACCCCTTGCGCGGCGGCCATGGTTTCGAACATGTCGTCGATCAGCGCGTGCAGTTCGGGCGTGTCGTAGCGTTCCACGGGCGCGGCCACGCGCAACAGCCGCGGATCGCCCATTTTCAGGATGGTGTGGATCATGGAATGTCTTCCTGGCGTCGGCCGCGCGGGGGCTCAGTCCTGGCGGCCCTTTTTCTGGATGAACTCGATCTTGTAGCCATCGGGGTCTTCGACAAAGGCGATGACGGTCTTGCCGTGCTTCATCGGGCCGGCTTCGCGCGTGACCTTGCCGCCTTTTTCCTTAACCTTGTCACAGGCCTCGTAGGCGTTGTCGACTTCCAGGGCGATGTGGCCGTAGCCGGTGCCCAGGTCGTACTTGTCCGTGTCCCAGTTGTGGGTCAGTTCGATGACGGCGCCTTCGGATTCGTCCTGGTAGCCGACGAAGGCCAGCGTGAACTTGCCCTCGGGGTAGTCATTGCGGCGCAGCACGCGCATGCCGAGCACGTTGGTGTAGAAGTCGATGGACTTGTCGAGGTTGCCGACTCGCAGCATGGTGTGGAGCATACGCATGGGATGTTTTCCTTAAGCGGTGAGGGGGAGCGGGAAGAATCCGCCGCTGCCGGCGGCTTCCCGGGTGATGCCGATGTCGCGCAGCGCGCCGCCCATGGCGTCGACTGCCTGCCGCATCTGGTCGGGCCCGAAGGCGCCGATGCAGCCGACCCGGAACGAAGGTTGTTCGGTGTTGTAGAAGTTGCTGAGCACGTAGCCGCGGCGCTTGAGGGCGTCCACGAACAATTGCAGGTTCCAGGTCGGCGCGTCAGGGGCGCGGACGTTGACGACGATGGGGCCCTGCAGGGCAGGCGTCAGGTAAGGCGCCAGGCCCAGCTCCCTGACGCCATCATATAGCGTGCGCATGTTGGCTGTGTAGCGTGCCAGGCGGGCCTCGCGGCCTTCTTCGCGGTGCAGTTCCAGCGCCACGGCCAGCGCCGCCAGCGTGGGGGCGGGCGGCGTGAAACGCGGGCCGGCATTGGGCTGCAGGCTTTGCTGGTAGATGTCGGCCAGGTCCAGCGACCAGCTGCCGGCGACGCCGCGCGCCGCTTCCAGGCTGTCGCGCCGCGCCACCACGAAGGCGGCGCCGGGCATGCCTTCCAGGCACTTGTTGGCGGTCAGCACCACCGCTTCCACGGCGGGCAGGGCGCGCAGCTCCAGGGGCAGCGCGCCGAAGGCGGACACGGCGTCGACGATGACGCGGCGGCCGAGCCCGTGCGCGATGCGCGCGAGTTCAGGCACGTCATGGCAGATGCCGCTGCCGGTTTCGCTGTAGACCAGCGCCAGGTGCGTGAGCGTGGGATCCTGTTCCAGGGCGTGGGCGACCGCCAGCGGATCGATCCGCTCGGTGGGGCCGACGGGCAGCGGCACGGCGACGCGGCCGGCATCGCCGGCCAGCTTTTGCAGGCGGGCGGCGTAGGCGCCGGTGGAGGGGGCCAGCAGGCGACCGCCGGCGGGGATGAAGCTGCGGATCGCGGCTTCCACCGCGAAGTGGCCGCAGCCCGGCAGCGCCAGCGCGGCATGCTCGTCGGGCGACGCCAGCGCCGCGCGCAGCACGCCATCGCAGACCTGCCGGTAGGTCTGGCGGAAATCGTTGTCCCACGGCGCATAGTCTTGCGCCATGGCGGCCTTCACCCGCGCGTCGGTCGTGACCGGGCCCGGAATCAGCAGCAACATTTTCGTGTCTCCAGAATGCCTCAGAACTGAGGCAAGGATGCGGGGTCGTGACGCCGCAGGATGTTCTTGGCGTCTTCGAAGTCGGGCAGGATCTGCCCCACTTCGCGCCAGAAGTCCTGACTGTGGTTCATTTCGCGCAAATGGGCAAGCTCGTGCGCGATGACGTAGTCGATGATGGCGGGCGCGAAATGGATCAGGCGCCAGTTCAGCATGATGTTGCCGTCGCTGGTGCAGGAGCCCCAGCGGGTGGCGGCCGAGGATAGGCGCCAGCGTTGGATCTTCAGGCCGCTGACCTGCAGGAAGTGGGCCAGGCGCGCGCCGAACCAGGCGCCGGCGCGCTGTTGCAGCCAGGCCTGGGCCGAATCGCGGATGCGGCCCTGGTCCGCCGAGGATGGCAGCGCCAGCCACAAGGTGTCGCCATCCTGCGGGGCGTCGGCGTCGCCCGACAGGTTGGCCTGGCGGCTGTCGCCGCCTACGCCGATCACAATGCGCTTGCCCAGGTAGGGCAGTTCGCCGCCCGCCTGCCAGCGCGTGTGCGCCATGGCAAGCTGCTGCTTGCGGGCGTGCCATTCGCGCAGCTTGGTGAGGATCCAGCGGGCTTTCTCGCGCACGGCGTCGTCCACCTGCGTCAGCGTGACCCAGTTCGGGGCGGTGACGCGCAAGCCGTCGTCGGTGATCACGAAGCCGATGCTGCGGCGGCGCGAGCGCAGCAGCACGAAGCCGATGGGCTGCTGCTCGGTCGAGACTTCGCGCCAGCGCGCGCCGGGCGGCAGCGGGTCGGGGCAGGGCGTGGGGACGAGCGAGGCCGCGTTGGGCGACAGCGTCAGCAGCGGTTCGCCCGCAGGGGCGGCAGCCGGGGGCAGATCGGGGAAGAGGGGCTTGGGCGCGGCCGGCTTGGGCGCGGCCGGCTTAGGTGCGGCCGGAGCCTTCGGCGCGGCGTTCAGCGGCGGCGCGCCCGTGGGCGCGTCGTGCTGCTGTTCGTCGAACAGGAGTTCGAGCTGATCAGTGCTGGCCATACCTTTCTGGATTGAGACGCCGCATTTCCCCTTCGATCCAGTCCTGAACCTTTTTGTTCAGTTCCTCGGGGGAGAGTCCCTTGGATTCTATCGCGGGACCGATGGACACGGTAACCATGCCCGGATACTTCACAAAGGCGTTGCGGCGCCAGCATTCGCCGGCATTGTGCGCCACCGGGATGACGGCGGCGCCGGTGCGCGAGGCCAGCAGCGCGCCGCCCATCTTGAAGCGGCCGGTCTTGCCGGGCGGCACGCGGGTGCCCTCGGGAAACAGCAGGGGCCAGCGGCCTTCGTCCAGGCGCGTCTGGCCTTGCTTGACCACCTGGTCGAAGGCATCGCGACCCTTGGCGCGGTCGATCGGGATCATGCGCAGCAGCGCCAGGCCCCAGCCGAAGAACGGCACCATGTGCAGTTCCTTCTTGTAGACGAAGCAGACTTCGCGCGGCATGTGGGCGGGGAAGAACAGCGTTTCCCAGGCCGATTGATGCTTGGACAGCAGCACCGCCGGGCCGTCGGGCAGATTTTCCCAGCCCTTGACCTGCCAGCGGATGCCGCAGAAGAAGCGCGCGCCCCAGATGGCCAGGCGCGGCCAGCCCACGGTCAACTTATAGCGCCAGTGCAGCGGCAGCGGCGCCCACAGGATGCAAGCGAACGCGTAGGGGATGACCGTGACGGCCAGGAACAGGAAGTACAGCAGCGAACGTAGGCGGGCCATCGGATCAATGGTCCTGCAGCAGCGCGTCGACCACGGCCGACAGATCGTCGCAGACGCGGGTATTGTCCGGCAAGCCGCCCTTGGCCAGCGTCTTCTTGCCATTGCCGCTCAGCACCAGCCAGGGCGAGCAGCCGACCGACGACGAGGCCTGCAGGTCGCGCAGCGAATCGCCCACCGCCGGCACGCCGGCCAGGTCGACGTCGTAGCGGTGCCCGATCTGTTCGAACATGCCGGGCTTGGGCTTGCGGCAGGCGCAGTTGTCATCGGGGCCGTGCGGGCACATGAAGACCGCGTCGATACTGCCGCCTGCGGCGGCCAGTTCGCGGCGCATCTTGGTATGGATGGCCGTCAGCGTGTCCATGTCGAACAGGCCGCGCGCCAGACCCGACTGGTTGGTGGCGACCACCACCTTCCAGCCCGCCTGCGTCAGCCGGGCGATGGCGTGCAGGCTGCCGGGCAGGGCGATCCATTCGTCGGGATTCTTGACGAACGAATCGCTGTCCTGGTTGATGACGCCGTCGCGGTCTAGGATGATGAGCTTCACTGTGCCAGCCTGGAGATGTCAGCGACCTGGTTCATCAGGCCATGCAACTGGCCCAGCAGGGCCAGCCGGTTGGCGCGCACGGCCGGGTCCTCGGCCATGACCATGACGTCGGCAAAGAAGGCGTCCACGGGTTCGCGGACCTGGGCCAGCGTGCTCAGGCTGCCGGCGAAGTCGCCCGCGGCCAGTTGCGCCTCGGCCTTGGGGCGCAGCGCGGACACGGCGGCGGCCAGCGCCTTTTCGGCCGGTTCCACCAGCGCGGCGTCGTTCACCGCGCCGATCTCGCCTTCGGCCTTCTTGAGCAGGTTGCCGATGCGCTTGTTGGCGGCGGCCAGGCTGGCGGCCTCGGGCAGCAGCGCGAAGGCGGCGGCAGCGCGCACGCGCTCGGCCACCTGGTGCAGCGGCGGGGTCAGCGCGATCACGGCTTCGACGGCGTTGCGGTCGAAGTCGTTGATCAGCTGGTTACGGTAGCGTTCGTAGATGAAGGCGCGGACCTCGGCCAGCGTGTCGGCGGGAATCTTGCCGGCGGGGAAGGTCCCTGCGGCCAGTTGCAGCAGGCCGTCCAGCGACAGGGGGCCGGCCGAGCTGATCTTGAGCCAGCCGCCTGCGGCCAATTGCTCGAACGCGCTGATCAGGCCCAGCGCGGCGCGGCGCAGGCCGAAGGGGTCGCGTTCGCCGGTGGGCGCCAGGCCGATGGCCCAGATGCCGACCATGGTTTCCACGCGCTCGGCGATGAACAGGATGGCGGCGGTCAGCGATTCAGCGGTGACGGGCGCGTCGTAGCGGTTGCGGTACTGCGTGCGCAGAGCCTGCACCACGCTGTCGGGCTCGCCGTCGCCGGCCGCGTAGTAGGCGCCCATGACGCCTTGCAGCTCGGGGAATTCGCCCACCATGTTCGAGCCCAGGTCGGCCTTGGCCAGCATGGCTGCGCGGTCGGCGGCGGATACGTCGCCGCCCAGTTGTTCGGCCACGCCGCGGGCGATGGCGCGCACGCGCTCCACGCGTTCGAGCTGGGTGCCCAGCTTGTTGTGGTAGACGATCGAGCCCAGTTGTTCGACGCGCGCCGCCAGCGGGGTCTTGCGGTCGGTTTCAAAGAAGAACTGCGCGTCCGCCAGGCGCGGGCGCACCACGCGCTGGTTGCCTTCGACGATGTTCACCGGATTGTCGGTGCGCATGTTGCTGACGATCAGGAAGCGGTGCGTCAGGCGGCCGCTGGCCGGATCGAACAGCGGGAAGTACTTCTGGTTCAGCCGCATGGTCAGGATCAGGCATTCCTGCGGCACTTGCAGGAACTGCTCTTCGAACTGGCCCACGTAGACGGTGGGGTGTTCGACCAGGGCCGTGACTTCGTCCAGCAGCGCGGCCACTTCGGGATCATCGCCCAGGGTGGCGTTCAGGCGGCCGGCATGGTCGAGCAGCTGGCGCTGGATCTCGTCGCGGCGGCCTTCGAACGAGGCCATCACGCGGCCCTTTTCGGCCAGGGTGGCGGCATAGGCGTCGGCGTCGGCGATGGACACGGGACCCGCGCTCATGAAGCGGTGGCCCAGCGTGTCGCGGCCGGCGGCCAGGCCCAGCGCGGATACCGGCACCACGTCGGCGCCGAACAGCGCGACCAGGCCGTGCGCCGGACGCACGAACTTGACGGTGGTGACGCCGTCGGCCAATTGGTAGCGCATGACCTTGGGAATGGGCAGGCCGTTGATGGCGGCGTCGATGCCTTCCTGCAGGCCGGCTGCCAGTTGGGCGCCGGGAGCGGTGCCGCGGGCGACCAGGTAGTCCTGCTTGCCGTCGGATTCGCGTTCCAGGGTAGCCAGATCGATGTTTTCCAGGCCCTTGGCGGCCAGCTTTTTCTGCAGCGCGGGGGTAGCCTTGCCGTCTTCGGTCAGGCCGATCTTTACCGGCATCAGCTTTTCGGCATAGGGCTGGTCGGGCGCCTGCGCCAGCACGGCGGACAGGTGCACGGCCAGGCGCCGCGGCGTGGAATACGCGGTGGCGGCGCAGCCGGCGGCCAGCAGGCCGTGGCGCTCCAGCGTGGCGCGCACGCCTTCGGCGAAGGCCTGGCCCAGCTTCTGCAGGGCCTTGGGCGGAAGTTCTTCGGTCAGCAGTTCGACCAGCAGCGGGCGGATGTTCGTCGTCATTTATGCAGCCTCCCCGGCGGCCTTGTCGCGGCCCAGCATGGGAAAGCCCAGTCGTTCGCGGGAATCGTAATAGGCCTGCGCGACGGCGCGCGACAGGTTGCGGATGCGGCCGATGTAGGCGGCGCGCTCGGTGACGCTGATCGCGCCGCGCGCGTCCAGCATGTTGAACGTATGCGCGGCCTTCAGCGCGGCCTCGTAGGCGGGCAGCGCCAGCGGCACGTCCATCAGGCGCTTGGCCTCGGCTTCATAGTCGTTGAAGTGCGAGAACAGCATCTCGGCCGACGAATGCTCGAAGTTGTAGGTCGACTGCTCCACCTCGTTCTGGTGAAACACGTCGCGATACAGCACGCGGTTGCCGTTGGCGCCTTCGGTCCAGACCAGGTCGTACACGCTTTGCACGTCCTGCAGGTACATGGCCAGGCGCTCCAGGCCGTAGGTGATTTCGCCGGTGGTCGGCGTGCAGTCCAGGCCGCCCACTTGCTGGAAGTAGGTGAACTGGGTGACTTCCATGCCGTTCAGCCAGACTTCCCAGCCCAGGCCCCAGGCGCCGAGGGTGGGGTTTTCCCAGTCGTCCTCGACGAAGCGGATGTCATGCTGGGCCGGGTCGATGCCCAGCGCCTTGAGCGAGCCGATGTACAGGTCCAGAATTTCTGGGGGCGCGGGCTTCAGCACCACCTGGTATTGGTAGTAGTGCTGCAGGCGGTTGGGGTTTTCGCCGTAGCGGCCGTCCTTGGGGCGGCGCGAGGGCTGCACGTAGGCGGCGCGCCAGGGCTCCGGACCGATCGCGCGCAGGAATGTGGCGGTATGCGAGGTGCCGGCGCCGACTTCCATGTCGTAGGGCTGCAGCAGGGCGCAACCCTGCTTGTCCCAGTATTCCTGGAGCGTAAGGATGATTTGCTGAAAGGTGAGCATAGGATTCTTGGAATTCGGCCGCCGGGCAAGGCTTGCCCTGGGCGTGGGAAACCCGACATTTTAACTGGCCCGGGGCGGTCCGGTTCCCGAATGCCGGGCGGACGGTTACATCTAGGACTTCTGGGCGGTTCACAAGGGGGACAGTGTGCCGCTGGTGGACGCCGCGCGGGCCTGTCGCTGCGCCTGGAAACCAATGATCGTATGATTCCAGGTTGCGTACCAAGTCTTATATAAAACCCGGAACCCGATTCCGAGAATTCCCGGAAGGAGCAGTCCCATGTCAGACCTGATCAAGGTAGAAGTCACCGACGGCATCCAGATCATCACGATCAACCGTCCCGAGGCCAAGAACGCCATCAACCTGGAAACCGCGCAGGCCATGGCCGCGGCGCTGGACCAGCTGGACAGCCGCGACGACATCCGCATCGGCATCCTGACGGGCGGCGGCGGCACGTTCTCCTCGGGCATGGACCTGAAGGCCTTCGCCAAGTCGGGGCAGCGTCCCTACGTGGAAGGCCGCGGCTTCGCCGGCCTGAACGAGCGGCCCCCCAAGAAGCCGCTGATCGCGGCGGTGGAAGGCTACGCACTGGCTGGCGGCTGCGAAATGGCGCTGGCTTCCGACCTGATCGTGGCCGCCAGCAACGCCAAGTTCGGCCTGCCTGAAGTCAAGCGCGGCCTGGTGGCCGGCGCCGGCGGCATGCTGCGCCTGCCGCGCCGTCTGCCGTACCACATCGCCATGGAAGTGATCCTGACGGGCGAAATGTTGACGGCCGAGCGCGCCTACTCCTTCGGCCTGGTCAACCGCATCACCGAGCCGGGCGCCGCCCTGGCTGGCGCGCTGGAACTGGCCCGCGCCATCGTCGAGAACGGCCCGCTGGCGGTACAGACCGCCAAGAGCATCGTGGCGCAGTCGGGCGATTGGGACCAGGCCAGCATGTTCGACCAGCAGCGTCCGCTGATCGCCCACATCTTTTCGTCGGCCGACGCGAAGGAAGGCGCGACCGCCTTCGCCGAGAAGCGCAAGCCCGTGTGGCAAGGCAAATAAAATAGGCATCAAGCACCCGCGCGCGGCCGGTCCTGCCGGCCGCGTTTTCACGTTACCCATCTATACCCGCATATCGCCATGTCAGTCATCATTAAAGAAGAAGACTTCATCCAGTCGATAGCCGATGGCATCCAGTTCATCAGCTACTACCATCCCGTCGACTACATCCGCCACCTGGCCCGCGCCTATGAGCGCGAGGAAAGCCCCGCCGCGCGCGACGCGATGGCGCAGATCCTGACCAACTCGCGCATGTGCGCCGAGGGTAAGCGTCCGCTGTGCCAGGACACGGGCATTGTCAACGTCTTCCTGAAGGTCGGCATGGGCGTGCGCTTCGAGACCAAGCGCACCCTGCAGGAACTCTGTGACGAAGGCGTGCGCCGCGGTTATCTGAACCCGGACAATCCGCTGCGCGCTTCGGTGCTGGACGATCCGCTGTTCGCGCGCAAGAACACGCGCGACAACACGCCCTGTATCCTGCACGTCGAGCTTGTCCCGGGCGACAAGGTCGACGTGCAAGTCGCTTCGAAGGGCGGCGGTTCGGAAAACAAGTCGAAGTTCGCGATGCTGAATCCGAGCGATTCGCTGGTGGACTGGGTGCTCAAGACGGTGCCGACGATGGGCGCGGGCTGGTGCCCGCCGGGCATGCTGGGCATTGGCGTCGGCGGCACGGCCGAGAAGGCCATGCTGATGGCCAAGCAGTCGTTGATGGAAGACATCGACATGTACGAGCTGCTGGCCCGCGGTCCGCAGAACAAGCTGGAAGAGCTGCGTATCGAGCTGTATGAGAAGGTCAATGCGCTGGGTATCGGCGCGCAGGGCCTGGGCGGCCTGACGACGGTGCTGGACGTGAAGATCAGCACGTTCCCCACGCACGCGGCTTCCAAGCCGGTGGCGATGATCCCGAACTGCGCGGCGACGCGTCATGCGCACTTCGAGCTGGACGGCTCGGGTCCGGCGCGCCTGGATCCGCCGTCGCTGTCGGAGTGGCCGGAAGTGCATTGGGCGCCGGACTACAACAAGTCCAAGCAGGTGGACCTGAATACGCTGACCAAGGAAGAAGTGGCCAGCTGGAAGCCGGGTCAGACGCTGCTGCTGTCGGGCAAGATGTTGACGGGCCGCGATGCGGCGCACAAGCGCATCCAGGACATGCTGGCCAAGGGCGAGCCGCTGCCGGTGGATTTCAAGAATCGCGTCATTTACTACGTGGGTCCGGTGGATCCGGTGCGCGACGAAGTGGTCGGCCCGGCGGGTCCCACGACCGCTACGCGCATGGACAAGTTCACCGACATGATGCTGGAGCAGACGGGCTTGATCGCGATGATCGGCAAGTCGGAACGCGGTCCGGTGGCGATCGAATCCATCAAGAAGCACAACTCGGCTTACCTGATGGCGGTGGGCGGCGCGGCCTACCTGGTGTCGAAGGCTATCCGTGGCGCCAAGGTGCTGGGTTTTGCGGACCTGGGCATGGAAGCCATCTATGAGTTCGACGTGAAGGACATGCCGGTGACCGTGGCGGTTGATGCTCAGGGTACCTCTGTCCATACCACGGGGCCCAAGGAATGGCAGGCCAAGATCGGGAAGATTCCTGTCGCTGTGGCTTGATTCCGTAGGTTGTGAGAAAAACGGCTGCCAGGGGACTGGCGGCCGTTTTTTTTTGGCTTTAGTGCCTGGTGCTTCGTAGGCCGCCCGGGCGGCCGATAAAGACATACGTGATTTATTTGATTGTGATGGTGTTCGCTTGCGCGAACGCCCACATCTCCAGCCTCCGCTACACGGCAGCCAAACCTCCGCCTCACCCCGCGCGCAACCTGCTCATCCCTCCTTCCTCAATCCCGCGCAAAACGCCGCAATCGCTTCTGGCGTCTTCCCCAACACCTCCCGCAGCACTTCCTCCGTATGCTCCCCAAGCAGCGGCGGCGCGCGGCGGTACTCGACCGGCGAGGCCGACAGCCGCAGCGGGCTTGCCGTCACCGCCGCCACGCCGCCCGCCGGATGCGGCATGTCGCGGCGCAGCTGCCGCGCCTGCGCTTGCGGATGCGCCTGGGCCTGCGCGATATCGTTGATCGGCCCGCAAGGCACGCCCACGGCCTCCAGCCTGGCGATCCAGTCGTCGCGTTTGCCCTGGCGCATGATCTCGGTCAGCAGGCCGACCAGCAGTTCGCGGTTGGCCAGGCGCATGCGGTTGGTGGCGAAGCGCGGGTCGTCGCCCAGTTCGGGTGCGCCGATGGCACGGCAGTATGCGCGGTACTGCGATTCATTGCCCGTGGCCACGATCAGGTGGCCGTCGCTGGCGGCGAACACCTGGTAGGGCACGACGTTCTGGTGGGCGTTGCCGGCGCGCTGGGGTGCCACGCCGGAGTTGAAGTAGTTCGAGTTCTGGTTGGCCAGCAGGGCGACGTGGCTGTCCAGCAGGGCGATGTCCAGGTGTTGGCCCAGGCCGCTGTTGTGGCGTTCCTGCAAGGCGGCCAGGATCGCGACGGTGGCGTACATGCCGGTGATGATGTCGGTCACCGCCACGCCGGCCTTCTGTGGCCCGCCGCCGGGCAGGTCGTCGCGTTCCCCGGTGATGCTCATGAGGCCGCCCATGCCCTGGATCATGAAGTCGTAGCCAGGATGCTGCGCGTAGGGGCCGTCCTGGCCGAAGCCGGTGACCGAGCAATAGATCAGGCGCGGATTGATCTGCTTCAGGCTGTCGTAGTCCAGGCCGTACTTGGCCAGCCCGCCGACCTTGAAGTTCTCGACCAGGATGTCGCTGGCGGCCGCCAGTTCGCGGATCAGCGCGGCGCCTGCGGGCGTGGCCATATCGGCTTCCACCGAGCGCTTGTTGCGGTTGGCGCTGAGGTAATAGGCGGATTCCTCGGTGTCCTGGCCGTTGCCGTCCTTGAGGAACGGCGGACCCCAGGCGCGGGTGTCGTCGCCCACGCGGGGGCGTTCGATCTTGATGACGTCGGCGCCCAGGTCGGCCAGGTTCTGCGTGCACCAGGGGCCGGCCAGGATGCGCGATAGATCCAGTACGCGGATGCCGGTCAATGCGGGCGCGCGGGTCATGGCTTCAGCTCCGCGGTGCCGTGGCTCATGACCACCACGCCGCGTTCTTGCGCGCGGGCCTGGAAGCGGAGCTGGCCGCCGGGCAGGCGCCAGATGTCGCACTGCAGGGTTTCGCCGGGATACGCCGGCGCCGAGAAGCGCGTGTTCAGGCTGACCAGGCGCGAGGCGTCGTAGCCGCAGCAGCTTTTGACGATGGCGTGCGCCGCCACGCCGTAGGAGCACAGACCGTGCAGGATGGGTTTGGGGTAGCCGGCCTGGCGCGCGACCTCCGGGTCCGCGTGCAGGGGATTACGGTCTGCATTCAGGCGGTACAGCAGCGCGGCATCGGGCGGAATGCGTAGCTCGCAGCGCAGGTCCGGTTCGCCGTCGGGCGCGGCGGGTAGGGGCTCTGGGCTGCTGTCTCCCTGGCCGAAGCCGCCGTCGCCGCGGCAGAAGGTGCTTTGGCGCAAGGTGGCGAGGCAGGCGCCGTCTTCGCCATGCAGGGTGCGCTCGGTGATGATGATGGCGCCCTTGTCGGCGCCCTTGTCGATCACGTGCGTGTTGCGGCTCCTGCCGGTGACCACGCCGGCTGCGGGCAGGGGCGCATGCATGGTCAGCCGCTGCTCGCCGTGGACCACGCGTACCCAGTCGATGCCGGCGCGCGGGTCCTGGACCCAGAAGCCCGGATAGCCCAGCACCACGCTCATGGTGGGAAAGGACTGCAAGCCCTTTTCGTACACGTAGCGCAACTGTCCGGTGTCTTCGGGGTCCTGCCCCAGGCCTATGCCCAGGGCGTACAGCATGGTGTCTTTTTCGTCGTAGCGCTGACGCACCTCGTCGAAGCGCCAATTCTTCACGGTTGCGTAGTCCAGGGGCATGGCGGCCTCAGATGGGATCCCAGTCGATGACGTCGGGCGAGCGCTCCAACGCGTAGAAGTGCTTGCGCATGGCGGGCACGGCGATCTCGGCGATGCGCTCGGGCGTCCAGCCTTCGCCGTGGTGCACGGTGCGCAGCGGGCGCGGTTGGCTCATCAGCATGATCTCGTTGGCGCGCACCGCGAAGATCTGCGCGGTGACCTCGCTGGCGGCGTCGCTGGCCAGGTAGACGGCCATGGGCGCAACCTTGCCGGCTTCCATTTTCTTCAGCTTTTCGACGCGGGCCTTTTCTTCGTCGGTCTCGGCGGGAATGGGGCTGGTCATGCGGCTCCATGCGAACGGCGCGATGCAGTTGGAGCGCACGTTGTAGCGCGCCATGTCCAGGGCGATGGATTTCGACAAGGCCACGATGCCGAGCTTGGCCGCCGCGTAGTTGGCCTGCCCAAAGTTTCCGATCAGTCCGGACGTGGAGGTCATGTGCACGAAGGCGCCGGACTCCTGTTCGCGGAAGTAGGGCGCAGCCGCGCGGCTCATGAAGAAGGAGCCGTTGAGGTGCACGCCCAGCACCTGGCTCCATTCCTCTTCGCTCATCTTGTGGAAAACCCGGTCGCGCAGATTCCCGGCGTTGTTGACCACGGCATCGATGCGGCCGAACGCGTCTATCGCCGTCTGCACGCAGCGGCTGGCGCTGTCGTACGCGGCCACGCTGTCGGTGTTGGCGACGGCCTGGCCGCCGGCCGCGACGATCTCCTTGACGACCGCTTGCGCGGGACCCTCCGCGCCGCCTTCGCCGGTGAGCGAGACGCCGATGTCGTTCACCACCACCTTGGCGCCAGCCTGCGCCATGGCCAGCGCAATGCTGCGGCCGATGCCGCCGCCCGCGCCCGTCACGATCACCACTTTTCCGGAAACTATGCCGCTCATTGAAGCTGACTCCTGTGCTGCGGCGCGCGCGCCGTGTGGAAAACAGTTCCGCATCAAACGCCCTGGTTTGAGGGGATGCACCATGGTAGATTCGACGAGGCATGCGAAGAATTCAAAATTAGATATGCCCCCCTTCTGCGTGGTGGAACATGAGACACGATCTGACGGACCTGCGTTTGTTTCTGAACGTGGGGGAAACACTCAATCTGACCCGGGCTGCGGAACGCACCTTCCTGTCCCTGCCGGCGGCAAGCGCGCGGGTGAAGAACATGGAAGAGGCCTTCAAGGCCAGGCTGTTGGTGCGCATGGCCACGGGCGTGGCGCTGACGCCGGCGGGTGAAGTGCTGCTCAAGCATGCGAACGCCGTGTTCCGGCAGCTGGAATGCTTGAATGCGGACCTGCAACCCTACGCCAGCGGCTTGAAGGGCCGCTTGCGCCTATTGGCCAACACCACGGCCACCAATTCCTTTCTGGCCGACGCGCTGTCCACGTTTCTTGCGGAAAACCCGGATGTGGATGTGGAGCTGGAAGAAAAGATTTCCGGCGATATCGTCATTGCCATACGCGCAGGTCAGGGAGACCTGGGGCTGGTGGCGGGCAACATCGACGTGTCGGGCCTGGACGTCACGCCGTTGTTCCGCGATGAACTCACCGTGGTGACGTCGCTGGACCATCCGCTGGCCGCGTCGGAGTCCGCGCATTTCGCCGACCTGCTGGACGCGTATCAGTTCGTCGGCATCCATCCGGACAGCGCCATCCAGACCTTCCTGGAAGACATCGCCAGCGGCCTGGGCAAGCGCATCTGCCAGCGCGTGCACGTGGGCAGCTTCGAAGCCGTGTGCCGCATGGTGGAGGCGGGCGCGGGGATCGCGGTGGTGCCGCGCGCCTGCGCGGCGCGCTACAGCCGTCCGGACGCGCTGCATGTGCTCAAGCTGGACGATCCCTGGGCGTTGCGCGACCGCCTGCTGTGCCGTCAGCGTGGACGCGATCTGCCCAGTTTCGCGGAGTGCTTCATCGAACACGTGCAGCGCGCGGCGCGCGGCCTGTAGCGCCTCCCGAAGAGGGGCTTTTGCAAATGTGTAGCGGCGGCTCCGCAGGTTCGGCAAATAATAAAAAAGGCGTCAGGCAGCAGTCCTAGAGCTTGGCCGCCCATAAAACCGAGAACCAGGAGACTGCCGTGACCGATCTACTACGCCGCCGCGCCGTTGCGCGGCTGGGCGCCGCATGCGCTGCCGCCGCGGTGCCCGCGCTGTTCCCCAGGCTGGCCCGCGCCGCCGCCTGGCCTGCGCATGCCGTGAATTTCATCGTGCCGTTTCCTGCGGGCGGTCCCGTGGACACGACCGCGCGCTTCACCACGCAGCCGCTGGGACAGCTGTGGTCGGTGCCCACGGTGGTGGACAACAAGTCGGGCGCCGGCGGCATCGTGGGCGCGCAGTTCGCGGCCAAGTCCGAGCCCGACGGCTACAACTATTTTTTCGCCTCCATCCACCATGCGGTGCTGCCCAGCCTGCGCGGCAATCTGAGCTACGACATTACGCGGGACTTCGTGCCGGTCGGCATGGCGGCGGTGTTTCCCATCGTGCTGGTGGTGAACGCGACGCTGCCCGTGAATTCGGTCAGCGAGCTGATCGCCTATGCCAAGGCCAACCCGGGCAAGCTGTCGTTCAGCTCGTCAGGCACGGGCGGCGGCACGCACCTGGCCGGCGAATTGTTCAACGCCATGGCCGGCGTGCGCATCCAGCACGTACCCTACCGCGGCAGCGCGCCCGCCATGCAGGACCTGCTGGGCGGACAGGTGCAGGTGATGTTCGCCGATGGGCCTTCCGCCGTGCCGCATCTGAAGGGCGGCAAGGTGCGAGCGCTGGGCGTGGGAAACCCCACGCGTTCCAGCATGCTGCCCGACGTGGCGACGATCGCCGAGTCCGGCCTGCCGGGCTACGAGGCGTACTCGTGGAGCGGCGTGATGGCGCCCAAAGGAACGCCGCCCGACATCGTCAAACGCGTGAATGCGGATTTGGTGAAGGTGCTGTCGGATCAGGCCACCGCGCAGAGCATGATCGCAGCGGGCGCCGAACCCAAGCCCGGCACTCCAGAGCAATTCGGCGAGTTCGTGCGTGATGAAATCGCCAAATGGCGCGACGTCATCAAGACGGCCAATATCAAGCTGGACTAGAACCGGCGCAGGGCGTCGCGCGCGGCGAGATACTCGGATTCCAGCTGATCCACCAGCATCGCGGCGGGCAGGATCTCCTGCGCCGCGCCCACGCCCTGGCCTGCGCTCCACACATCCTTCCAGGCCTTGGGACGCGAGCTCTTGTCCATGTTCGCGGGCGGGGCCACGCCGTTCCTGGCAAGTTCCAACGGATCCAGCCCCGCCGCCTGGATGCTGGCCGACAGGTAGTTCGCGGGCACGCCCGAGAAATAAGGCGTGTAGGTCACGTCCGCCGCCTGCGCCTGCAGCACCATTTCGCGATAGGCGTCGCCGGCCAGCGATTCCCGCGTGGCGATGAAGCGCGTACCCATGTAGGCGAAGTCGCAGCCCAGCACCTGCGCGGCCAGGATGTCCTTGCCGTGGCTGATACAGCCGGACAGCGCCAGCGGGCCGTCGTAGAAGGCGCGGATCTCGTTGATCAGCGCGAATGGACTTAGCTGTCCCGCATGGCCGCCCGCGCCTGCCGCCACCAGGATAAGGCCGTCAACGCCGGCGTCCAGCGCGCGCTTGGCATGCCGCACGTTGGTGACGTCGTGGAACACCAGCCCGCCGTAGCCGTGCACGGCGGCCACCACGGCTTCGGGGGCATGCAGCGAGGTGATGATTAGCGGCACGCGCCGCTCGGCGCAGATGGCCAGGTCGCCCTGCCAGCGCGGATTGCTGGGGTGGACGATCAGGTTGACGCCGTAGGGCGCGATCGTGGCGTCTGGCGCAGCCTGGCGTTTCGCGGCCAGGCCAAGTTCGATGCGTGTGAGCCAATCGTGCAGCTGTTCCTGCGGGCGGGCGTTGAGCGATGGAAAGGTGCCGATGATCCCCGCCGCGCATTGCGCCACCACCAGGTCCGGTCCGGAGACCAGGAACATGGGGGCGCCGATGACGGGCAGGCGGGTCTGGGCGTGCAGCGCGAGCGGGGGATTCATCTGGATGCTCCGGTAGTACTCAATTGGCCTGGATGTTGGCGCTCTGGATGACGTCGGACCACAAGGCGTATTCACGGTCGATGCGTGATTGCAGCGCCTTGGAGTCGCCGGTGTTGATGGTGTAGCCGCCATCGGTCATGGCCTGGCGGAAGGCCGGATCGCTGGAGACTTCGTTCAACGCGCGGGTCAGGCGGGCCGCGACGGCGTCGGGCAGCTTCTTCGGCCCCACCAGCGCGTACCAGCCGACCACCTCGTAGTCCTTCATGCCGGCTTCGACCATGGTGGGCACGTCGGGCAGTTCGGGGTTGCGGGTCTTGGAGGTGACCGCCAGGGCGCGCGCCTTGCCGCTCTTGACGAAGGGGATGGCGGTGCTGGTGATGTCGAACATGAAGGTGATCTTGCCGCTGATCACGTCGACCATGGCGGGCGAGTTGCCGCGGTAGGGCACGTGCAGCATGGGTACGCCCGCCTGCTTCTTCAGCAGCTCGGCCGACAGGTGGTTGGACGCGCCGATGCCGGCGGAGCCGAAGGACACGGCGTCGGGATGGGCGCGGGCGTAGGTGACCAGTTCGCCGACGTTCTTGGCGGGGATCTGCGGGCCGATCAGCAAAACGTTGGCGTAGTCCACCACCAGTCCGATCAGCGAGAAGTCCTTGCGCGGATCGAACAGCGTGCTGCGCTGGACCAGCGGCGACATGGTGAGGGTGGGGCTGGCGGCGAAGCCCAGCATGTAGCCGTCGGGCGCAGCCTTGGCGGTGGCGTCAGAGGCGATCATGCCGCTGGCGCCGGCGCGGTTTTCCACCACCACGGACTGGCCCAGCTTGTCGCCCAGGTACTTGGCGAAGACGCGGGCGGTGGTGTCGACGGGGCCGCCGGGGGCGTAGCCGACCAGCAGCCGGATGGGGCGTTCGGGATAGGCGTCGGCCCAGGCGTTAGAAGCCGTGGCGAGCGTCGCCGTGGCGGCGGCCGCGGCGAGCAGGGTCTTGATGTTCACGCTGTAGTCTCCTTGTGGGTAAGTGGCGGGTCGTGCAGCGGAACAGCGGGTCCGCGGCTACGCCAGCCTTTCTTTCAGCGGCTGCTTGAGGATCTTGCCGCTGACGGTGGTGGGAATGGTGTCGATGGGGATGATGCGGGCGGGCCGCTTGTACGGCGCCAGCTGCGCGCGCAGATGCAGCATCAGCAGGTTGGTGTCCACGGTGGCGCCGGGCAAGGGCTCGACGAAGGCGATGACTTCTTCGTTTTGATCGGCGGTGGGGCGGCCGACCACGGCCGACAGGCGCACGCCGGGGAACGCGTTGATGACGGACTCGACTTCCAGCGGATAGACGTTGAAGCCGGAGCGGATGATCAGGTCCTTGGAACGGCCCGCGATGTACAGCGCGCCCTGTTCGTCGACGTAGCCGATGTCGCCGGTGTTGAGCCAGCCGCCGGGCAGCAGCGCCTGCGCGGTTTGTTCGGGATTGCGGTAGTAGCCCAGCATGACGCCCGGACCGCGGATCAGGATGTCGCCGCGCTCTCCCGGCGCGGGCTTGCCGCCGTCGGGGCTGCCGATGCGCATTTCCACGCCTTCGACGGCGTGGCCGGCCGAGCAGTCGCTGCGCGGCGCATCGATGCGGGTGACGAACATGGATCCCGCGTATTCGGTGATGCCGTAGCCGTGATGCATGGCGACGCCGAAATAGCGCTCGGCATCGCGCTTGAGCGTGGGGTCCAGCGCCGCGCCGCCCGTGTACAGGTAGCGCAGGGCCGGCGCTCGCAGTTCCGCGCGTGGGGGCGCCACCGCCATCATGCGGCTGAACATGGTGGGCACGCCCTGCAGGATGCTGACGCCCGGATGCGCCAGGGCCTTGAAGGCGTCGGCGGCGTCGAAGCGGCTGCGCAGCACCAGGCTGGCGCCGGCGTGCACCGTGGCCATCAGCACGGTGGCGATGCCGAAGATGTGCGACATGGGCAGCGCGGCGTAGCCGATGTCCTGCGGCGTCAGGCGGCGCGAGGCGGCTGACACGCGGGCAAAATGCAGCAGGCCGCGATGCGGCACGAGGACCCCCTTGGGGGCGCCCGTGGTGCCGGACGTATAGATCACGGTGGCCACTAAGGCGGCTGAATCGCCGGTCTCGGCTTGCGTGGGGCTGTCCGCACGCGCAGCCTGCACGCCGGGTCCCCAGACGTCGGGATCGGCGTCGGTGGCGCCGGCATGCTCGGCATGGGCTGCGGCGGCGTGCGAGACGCCGCTGGTGTAGAGCAGCAGTTCGGGTTGCGCATGAAGACGGATGGCGTCGATCTCGCGCGTGGACAGGCGTGCGTTCACGCCCACGGGCCAGGCCCCGGCCGCGCTGCAGGCAAACAGCGCTGCGATCATGGCCGCGCAGTTTTCACCCGCGATCAGCACGCGATGCCCTGGACGCACGCCCTGTTCTTCGAGCCATGCGGCCGCGGCCTGTACGCGCCGCCAGAACTGCGCGTAGCTCAGTCTGCCGCCGCCCTCCTCGTATAGAAAGGTGGCGTCGGGCCGCTGGTCGGCTTGCTGCGCCAGCAATTGATGGATGCGGGTAAGAGGGGCTGCCGGGGACATGGTTGCGTCGTTCAAAGCGTGGCCTGGGTTCCCAGGATGGCGGTGGATTGGCTGGACAGGGTGCCGCCGTTGCCGTGCACCAGGGCCAGGTGCGCGTCGGCGATCTGGCGCACGCCGCATTCGCCGCGCAGCTGGCGGACGGCTTCGATCATGATGAAGACGCCGTACATGCCGGGATGTACGCAGCACAGCCCGCCGCCGTTGGTGTTGACTGGCAGCGTGCCGCCCGGCGCGATGGCGCCATTGGCGATGAAGTCCTTGCTTTCGCCCTTGGCGCAGAAACCCAGGTCTTCCAGGAACAGCAGGGTGTTGATGGTGAAGGCGTCGTACAGCTCCACCACGTCGATGTCCCGGGGCGCAACACCCGCCATCTCGAAGGCCCGCTTGCCGGATTCGGCCGCGGCGGTCACGGTCAGGTCTTCCATGGATGAGATCTGCCGGTTCCAGACCGCGGTGGCGTTGCCCAGCACATAGACGGGCGGGCGCGGCAGGTCGCGGGCGCGCTCGGCGCGCACCAGCACGTAGGCGCCGGCGCCATCGGTGACCAGGCAGCAGTCGCGCACGCTCAAGGGGTCGGACACCATGCGCGCCGAGAGGATCTGCTCCAGCGTGGCGGGTTCGCGCAACTGCGCTTCGGGATTGAGCTGGGCCCATTGGTTGGCGGCCAGCGCCACCTGCGCCAGGTGTTCGCGGCGCGTGCCGTACTGATGCATGTGGCGCGCGGCCGCCAGCGCGTAGGACGACAGGGGGCTCAGCGGCTCGTAGGGCGTTTCGTACGGCTGCGGATCGAACTGCTTGCGCACCCGGCCGATCTCGGCGCGGCTCAAGCTGGAGGTGCGTTGCGTGCTGCCATAGCAGACCAGCACCGCGTTGCACTGGCCGGAAGCCAGCGCGTGCAGCGCCGGCAGCAGGTGCGCGACGAAGCTGGAGCCGCCCAGCATGGTGCTGTCGATGAAGCTGGGGCGGATGCCCAGGTGTTCGATCACCGGCATGGCCCACATCGGCGCGGCCACGCTGGCGGTGCAGATGCCGTCGATGTCGCGCATGGTGAGGCCGGCGTCCGCCACCGCGCGCTGCGCCGCCTGCACCAGGATTTCCATTTCGGTGTAGCCCGCGGCCTGGCCCAGGCCCGCGTGGCCCACGCCGGCCACCGCCACGGCGCCGCGCAGATCGTTCAGCGTCATTGCGCCTCCTTGTTGGGTACGAAGACCAGGAGGCCGCGGCCATCCTGCTGCGCCACCTGCGCGCGCACCGCCATGCCGATGCGCACGGCATCGGGCGCGACGCCCTCCACCCGGCTCATCAGCCTGACGCCCTCCCGCAGATCGATCAGCGCCACGTTGTAGTCGCCGCCCGCCTCGGGCTTGCGGCGCACCACGGTGGTGGAATAGACCTCGCCGCGCCCGTCGGGCGCGGTCCAGCCGAGTTTGTCCGCGCCGCAATGCGGGCAGATCATGCGGGGGTAGAACACGGCGCGGTCGCAGCCGGCGCAATGCTGGATGAGGAAGCGGCCTTGGTCCAGCGCCTGGCGGTACTGCGCCTCTACGCCTTGCGGCGCGCCGGCCTGCAGATCGGGAACGGTCATGATGCCTACGGGTTCCAGTGGATGACGCTTGCAAGTGTCCGCACTGGCGGCGGCTTCGGCCATTCTTCATTGCTGAAGCTGGCCTTCCGCCGGCCCGTAGTGGGACGCCCTATGTCCTGCGCGAAGCCCGTCTTCGGAAGAGGCAGATTGTCCGGCGTGCCGGACCGTGGCTAGATACCGCAAAAGGAGCCCGACCATGAACCTGACCTGGACGCCGCAGGAGCGGCTATTCCGCGAAGAAGTGCGCGCCTTCGCCACGGACAAGCTGCCGCAGGACATACGCGGCAAGGTGTTGCGCCACCAGCGGCTGGAGCGCGAGGACTACGTGCGCTGGCACAACATCCTGGCCGACCAGGGCTGGGGCGCGCCGAACTGGCCGGTCGAGCACGGCGGCACCGGCTGGAACGCACTGCAGCGGCTGATCTTCGAGGTGGAATGCTTCAAGGCCGGCGCCCCGCGCCTGTTGCCTTTTGGCCTGTCCATGATCGGCCCGGTCCTGATGAAGTACGGCAGCGCCGAGCAGCAGGCGCGCCTCCTGCCGCGCATCGTCCGCGTGGAGGACTGGTGGTGCCAGGGCTACTCCGAGCCGGGTTCGGGGTCCGACCTGGCTTCGCTGTCGACCCGCGCGGTGCGCGATGGCGACGAGTACGTCGTCAACGGCCAGAAGACCTGGACCACGCTGGCCCAGTACGCCGACTGGATGTTCTGCCTGGTCCGCACCGACCCCGAGGCCCGCGCGCAGCGCGGCATTTCGATGCTGCTGCTGGACATGCGCTCGCCAGGCGTGACCGTGCGTCCCATCCGCACGCTGGACGGCGGGCACGACGTGAATGAGGTCTGGCTGGAAAACGTGCGCGTGCCCGTGGCCAACCTGGTAGGCGTGGAGAACCAGGGCTGGACCTATGCCAAGTACCTGCTGGGCCACGAGCGCACCGGCATCGCCGGCCTGGGCCATTGCCACCGCGAATTGGGCGTGCTCAAGCACATGGCGGTGCAGGCGCGGTCCCGGGGCAGGCCCCTGTTGGAGGACAGCCGGTACCGCGACCGCATTTCGCGCATCGAGGTGGACATCATGGCGCTGGAGATGCTGCTGCTGCGCGTGGCCTCCAGCAACGACGGCACGCCCGGGCCGGAAGCCTCCGTGCTGAAGATCCGCGGCTCCGAGATCCAGCAGGACCTGGCGATGCTGCAGATGGAGGTGGCGGGACCGGACGCCTGGCCCTATGACCCCGATTGGCTGCAGGCTGACAAGGGATATTGCGGGCCAGGGCCGGAATTGGCGGCTGCGGCCGGCGCCGGCTATGCCGACATGCGCAAGACCTCGATCTACGGCGGCACCACCGAAGTGCAGAAGGGCATCATCGCCCGCCTGGTGCTGGGCCTGTAGGCCCGGCCTCGCGCAACCCGACAGGAAGACGACGCATGGATTTCATCTATACCGAAGAACAGCGCATGCTGGCCGACAGCCTGCGGCGCCTGGTGGACCAGGAATGGACGCACGCGCGCCGCCGCGCCCGCCAGGCGGCGGGCAAGCTGGATGCGGATGCCTGGGCCGCATTGGCCGAACTGGGCGTTTTGGGTCTGACCATCCCGCAGGATTTTGGCGGTTTCGGCGAAGTGCCGGCCAGCCTGCTGCCGGTGCATGTGGAGCTGGGCCGAGGGCTGGTGTCCGAGCCTGTCATCCCCAGCGCGGTCATGGGCGCGGCGCTGCTCGACGCCTGCGGCGGCGAAGCGCGCGGCCTGTGGCTGCCGGCCATCGCCTCGGGCGACGCCATCGTCAGCGTGGCGTACCAGGAGCCCGGGCGCCGCTACGACACCGATCCGCGCGATTGCCGCGCCAGCAAGGCCGCCGATGGCTGGCGGCTGGACGGCGTCAAACATCTGGTCTGGCACGGCGCGGCGGCCACCGCCTGGCTGGTCAGCGCGCGCGGCGAGGAGGGCGAGACCCTGTTGCTGGCCGTGCCGGCCGATACGGCGGGCGTGCGGATCACGGATACGCCCACGCTGGACGGCGCGCGCTGCGCCCGGCTGGACCTGAACGCGGTCAGCCTGCCGCGCGCAGCCCTGCTGGCGCAAGGGGCCGCCGCCGACCAGGCCCTGGCGCAGTCCCTGCAGTGGGGCACGGCCGCGCTTTGCGCGCATGCCGCGGGCGCAATGGAGCGGTTGCTGGAAATCACCGTCGACTACCTTAAGGCGCGCAAGCAGTTCGGCCAGCCGCTGGCCTCGTTCCAGGCCTTGCAGCATCGCCTCGCGGAAATGCTGGTGGCCAAGGAACTGGCTTTGTCCATGGCTTACGTGGCGGTGGCGGCCCTGACCGAAACCGACGCCGCGCAGCGCCGCCGCATGATCGCCTCGGCCAAGCTGGAAGCCGCGCGCGCCGGACGCCTGGTGGCGCAACTGGCGGTGCAGCTGCATGGCGGCATGGGCATGACCGACGAGCTGGACGTGGGCGATTACTTCAAACGGCTGACCGTCGTCGACCAGCTGCTGGGCGATACGGCCGAACAACTGGCAGTGTTGGAGGAACTGGCATGAGCGCGGCGTCGACGACCCAGGGCGAAGGCGGCTACACACAAATCCGATTTACGTTGGAGCGGGGCGTGGGCCTCATCACGCTGAACCGGCCCGACCGGCTGAACAGCTTCACGGAAGTCATGCATGCCGAGCTGGCGCGGGCGCTGGATGCCGTGGAGGCCGACAGCAGCCTGCGCGGACTGATCATCACCGGCGCGGGGCGGGGCTTTTGCGCGGGCCAGGACCTCGGCGAACGCAAGCCCGCGGAGGACGGCGCGCGCCGCGACCTGAGCCTGATCCTGGAGCAATGCTACCGGCCGCTGATCACCCGGCTGCGCAACCTGCCGGTGCCGGTGGTGTGCGTGATGAACGGCGTCGCGGCCGGCGCGGGCGCCAGCCTGGCGCTGGCTTGCGACGTGGTATTCGCGGTGGAGTCGGCGCGCTTCATTCAGGCCTTCAGCAAGATCGGCCTGCTGCCGGATGCCGGCGGCACCTGGTTCCTGCCGCGGCTGGTGGGTTCCGCGCGGGCCATGGGCGCCGCGCTGTTCGGCGAAGCGCTCAGCGCCAGGCAGGCGGAAACCTGGGGCCTGATCTGGCGCGTGGTGCCAGACGAGGCGCTGACGGATACGCTGGCCGAAGTCGCCGATACCTTGGCGGCGGGCCCCACGCGCGCCTATGCGGCCACCAAGGCCGCGCTGCACGCCTCCAGCGGCAACACGCTGGCGCAGCAATTCGATCTGGAATGCCGCTTGCAGCGCGAACTGGGCTACACCGACGACTACCTGGAAGGCATGCGGGCGTTCGCGCAGAAGCGTCCGCCGGCATTCACCGGTACCTGAGAGTGGCGGCTCGCTGTCAGGGCGTCCGCGCCGCCTGGATCTGCTCGATGAGTTCGCGCGCGCAGCCCGGCAGGGCGTCGATGTCGCGCACCAGCAGCTTGCGTTCGCGCACCACCCAGGGCTCGTCCAGCTCGACCACGCGCAGCTTCATGTCGGCGCCGTAGCGCCGCGCGGCGGAGTCGGGGATGACGCCGATGCCCACGCCCGCCTGCACCATCCGGCAGATGGAGTCGAAGCTGTAGAGCTGGATGCGCTGGGGCAGGCGCTGGCCCACCTGTTCCAGCTGGTCGCGCAGGAAGGCGACCAGGGTGGAACCTTCGTGCATGGTGATGAAGGGATAGCGCACCGCCTCGGCCAGCTTGATCTTTTCCTGATCCTGCAAGGGATGGCCGTTGGGCACCACCAGCACCAGCTTGTCGGTGCTGAAGTGGACGGTCTGCAATTCGGGCGCATCCACCGGGCCGGCCACGATGCCCAGGTCGGTGGTGCCGTCCAGCACGCCGCGCACGATGTCGCGGGTCAGGCGTTCCTGCAGGTCCACGGTGACGCCGGGGTGGCCGGACAGGAACTGCGCCAGGATGTCCGGCATGAATTCCGTGACCGCCGTGGTGTTGGCGAAGATGCGGATGTGGCCGGCGTCGCCGTCGGCCTGCTCCTGGAAGTCATGTTTCAGGTGGTCCACCTGGCGCATGATGACCCGCGCATGCTGCAGCAGCTTCTGGCCCGCGGGCGTGATTTCGACGCCGCGGCTGTCGCGGTACAGGAGACGGGTATTGAGCTGGTTCTCCAGCGCCTTGATGCGCACGCTGACGGCCGCCAGGGACAGGTGGGCCCGCTTGGCAGCCTGGGTCAGGCTGGGGGATTCGGCGATGTGGATGAACAGGCGTAGGTCGGCGAGGTCGAAGTGCATGGGCCATATATTACGGCGCGAGGCGTCGGGCCGGGAGGCGGGCGTGCGATTCAGGCAGCGCAAACCCCGCCTTGAGCAAAAACGAATTCACAAGCGGGACGGCTTGCGGGCATGCTTCAGTCTGTAAAAACCCCAGCAGAGGATATCGGCATGACATCTACAGATCCGGCCGCCTGGATCGGCAGCGGCGAGCGCAAGGCGGACGCCATGGATCCCGGCCACGCCGCGCGCATCGCGGCCACCCTGGGCGGCCCGGCGCCGGTCCAGGGCGATGCCTTGCCGCCGCTGTGGCAATGGGCGTTCTTCATTTCCACGGTGGGCATGGACGGGCTGGGGACGGATGGCCATCCGGCGCGCGGCGGCTTTTTGCCGCCGGCCCAGGACCGCAACCGCATGTGGGCAGGCGGCCGGGTCGAGTTCCGCCGGCCGCTGTTGGTCGGCGTGCCCGCCGAGCGCGAGTCCACGGTGGTCGACGTCAAGGAAAAGGCGGGGCGCACCGGCGCGCTGTTGTTCGTGACCGTGCGCCACGAGTTCCGCCAGGAAGGCGAAGTCGCCATCCACGAAGAGCAGGACATCGTCTACCGCCAGCCGACCCCGCCCAAGCTCACGGGCAGCGAGCCCGCGCCGCAGGCGCAGTGGCGCGATACCGTCGAGCCGTCGCCGGTGCTGCTGTTCCGCTATTCGGCGGTGACCTTCAACGGCCACCGCATCCACTACGACCATCCCTACGTCACTGGCACCGAGGGCTATCCCGGATTGGTGGTGCACGGCCCGCTCATCGCCACCGAGATGGTCGCCGCCTTCACCCGCGCTCATCCGCAGGCGCGCCTGACCCATCTGTCGTATCGCGGCCTGCGCCCGCTGATTGCGCCTGCTCCCTTCCAGGTGGCCGGCCGCTTGACCGAGCCGGGCGTGGCCCAGCTCTGGGCCGAGCAGGACGGCACGCTGGCCCACCAAGCTGAACTGAGGTTTACAGAATGAGCATAGAGGCCCCCCGTCCCCTGGACGGCATCACCGTCGTCAGCCTGGAGCACGCGATCGCCGCGCCGTTCTGCACCCGCCAGCTGGCGGACATGGGCGCGCGCGTCATCAAGATCGAACGTCCCGGTGGCGGGGATTTCGCCCGCGGCTACGACGAACGCGTGCGCGGCCTGTCCTCGCATTTCGTCTGGACCAACCGGTCCAAGGAAAGCCTGACGCTGGACCTCAAGCGCGAGGAGGCAGGCGGCGTCATGGAGCGCCTGCTGGAAACGGCCGACGTGCTGGTGCAGAACCTGGCGCCCGGCGCCGCCGCGCGTCTGGGCCTGTCGTTTGATGCCCTGCACAAGAAGTATCCGCGGCTCATTGTCTGCGACATCTCGGGCTACGGCGAAGGCGGACCCTACCAGGACAAGAAGGCCTACGACCTGCTGATCCAGAGCGAAAGCGGCTTCCTGTCGGTGACCGGCACCAAGGACGATCCGGTCAAGGCCGGCTGCTCCATCGCCGACATCGCCGCCGGCATGTACGCCTATTCCGCGATCCTCAACGCACTGCTGCTGCGGCAGAAAACGGGCCTGGGCAGCCGCCTGGACGTTTCCATGCTGGAGAGCATGGTGGAGTGGATGGGCTTTCCCATGTACTACGCCTTCGACGGCGCCGCGCCGCCCGTGCGCGCGGGCGCGGCCCACGCCTCCATCTATCCCTACGGTCCGTTCCCGGTGGGCGACGGCGCCACCATCATGCTGGGCCTGCAGAACGAGCGCGAATGGCGCGTGTTCTGCGCCCAGGTGCTGCGGCAGGCGGAGCTCGCGGAAGACCCGCGTTTCATCTCCAATTCGCTGCGCACCGCCAATCGCGACGACCTGCGCGCGCTGATCGTGGCCGCCTTTGCCGACCTGTCCATCGAACAGGTGACGCAACGGCTGGAGGACGCGCAGATCGCCAATGCACGCGTCAACGACATGGCCGGCGTCTGGGCTCATCCGCAGTTGCAGGCCCGCGGCCGCTGGAGCCAGGTGGACAGTCCCGCAGGCGAACTGCCCGCGCTGCTGCCTCCGGCCAGCAGCAACGCCTTCGCGCCGCGCATGGCCGCGGTGCCCGCGGTGGGCCAAAACACCGATGCGGTGCTAGCATCATTGGGATACGCGCCCGATCAGGTGGCGCAGTTCCATGCATCGGAGGTCGTGTGACGCATCCCGTTGTCCGTAGCGCGCTGTTCGTGCCGGCGTCGCGCCCCGAGCGCATCCCCAAGGCGCTGGCCGCGGGGGCCGATGCCGTCATTGTCGATCTGGAAGACGCGGTGGAGCATCTGGCCAAGGCGGCCGCGCGGGAAGCGCTGTGCGATTTCCTGGGGACGAATCCGCGTGCGCGGCTGTGGGTGCGGATCAACGATGCCTCCACCTCCTGGCACGACGACGACCTCAAGGCCTGCCGCGGCAAGCCCGGGGTCGCCGGCGTGCTGCTGCCCAAGGCCGAGAGCCTGGCGCAGGTGCGCCACGTGGTTCAGGCGGGCCTGCGGGTGATTCCCATCCTGGAGACCGCCCAGGGCATCCTCAACGCCGCGGAAGTCGCCGCCACGCCCGGCGTGGAGCGCCTGGCATTCGGCAGTCTGGACTACGGCCTGGACATGGGGTTGACGCCCGATACGCCGGGAGCGCAAACCGTGCTGGACCAGGCGCGCGTGCAGGTGCTGCTGCACAGCCGCGCGGCCGGGCTGGCGCCCGCGCTGGACGGCGTGTTTCCGGGCATCCAGGACCAGGCCGGGCTGGCGCATGCCGCCGCCCGCGCCCAGCAGATGGGCTTTGGCGGGATGCTGTGCATCCACCCCAGCCAAGTGCCGGTGATCCACGCCGCCTTCGTGCCCGCGGCGCAGGAGCTGGCCTGGGCGCGCCGCGTCATCGCCACGCACCGCGATACCGCGGCCGGCACCTTCATGCTGGACGGCAAGATGGTCGACGCCCCGGTCATCGCGCGCGCGCGGCTGGTGCTGGCGCAGGCGGGCGAAACCTCCGGCTTCTAGGCCGGATCCGATCACTCCTTTCCGGCAGGTCTATGAGCGAAGCGCTCTTCATCGGACACACTTATATCGACGTCACCGTGCTGGCGGACGAATGGCCCACGGGCGATGAAAAAAGCGTGGCGCGCGATTACGCCGTGTCCTTCGGCGGCAATGCGGTGACGGCCGCGTTCGCCTGCGCGCGGCTGGGGACGCCGCCAGATCTGATCTGTTCGTTGGCATCGGACTGGCTGGGCCACATGTACACGGACATGGCGGCGGCGCACGGGGTGTCGCTGCATGCGCGCAAGGTGGGCCGCTCGTCCCTGTCCTTCATCATGCCCAATCACGGCAAGCGCGCCATCGTGCGCGCGCGCGACGTGGACTACCTGAACGACTTTCCGCGGCTGGATATCGGCGGCTACCGCGTCCTGCACCTGGACGGCCATCAGCCCGACGCCGCCTTGCATTACGCGCAGGCCTGCCGGCAGGCGGGCGTGCTGACCTCGCTGGATGGCGGCGGCGTGCGCGAGAACACCGACGAGCTGCTGCGTCACATCGACGTGGCGGTCTGCGCGGAGCGCATGTGCGAGCAATTGGGGCTTGCGCCGTCAGGCCTGCTGGAACTGCTGAAGGCGCGCGGCTGCCGTATTGGCGCGGTCACCATGGGCGAACGCGGCATGCTCTGGTATGACGAGACCGGAACGGTGGATGTCCTGCCTGCGCTGGACGTGCCGGCCGCCAGCATCGTCGACACTTCGGGGGCCGGGGATGTGTTCCACGGCGCCTACGTCTGGTCCTATCTGAACCGGCCGGAGCTGCCCTGGGTAGAGCATTTCACCTTCGCGCGCGCGGCTTCGGCCCACAAGATCCAGCATCTGGGCAATGAAGCGGGCCTGCCGCAGGTCGAGGACGTGGAGCGCGCGTTGATGGCCTACGCGCCGAAGGATTGAACGCCTAGCTGGCGATGCGCGCTATCGGCTGGTCGTGGATCGCGGCGATCCAGTCGTCGATGGGCTTGCCTTGCAGCGTCAGGCCGGGGGCCAGGTCGCGCAAGGGCAGCAGCACGAAGGCGCGCAGGTGCATGCGGGGGTGGGGCAGCGTCAGCCGCTCATGGTCCAGCACGGTGTCGCCATACAGCAGCAGGTCCAGGTCCAGCGTGCGCGGCGCATTCTTGTAGGGGCGCTCGCGGCCATGCCGGTTTTCCAGCGCCTGCAGCGCGTCCAGCAGCTCTAGCGGGGCCAGATGCGTGTCCAGCGCCGCCACGGCGTTGACGAAGTCGGGGCCGGAGGCTTCGACCGGCGCGCTGCGGTAGAACGGCGATGCCGTCACCGCCGCGATGCCGCCGGTTTCCTGCAATTCAGCCAGGACACTGCGCAGCGTGGCTGCGCCGTCGCCCAGATTGGCGCCCAGCGCGACGTAGGCGCGCACAGGAGCGGTCATGACTCAACCCGCTGCGGGCGGCGTGCCACGCGACGGCGAACGGCGCGGACGGCGGCGCTTGCGCGGGGCGGAGGGGGCGTCCCCGGCATCGCGCGGCTGGCGAGACACCTCTTCGATCATCTCGCTGCGGATGACGTCGTCGGCGTTGGCCAGGTCCATCCACCATTGCGCCAGCACGCTGTCGAACTCGCCGGCCGCGGCGCGCAGCTGCAGGAAGTCGCAGGCGGCACGGAAGCGCGGCTGTTCGATCATGCGGTAGATGGTCTTGCCCATGCGGCGCTCGAAGCGCGGCTGCATGAACCAGATCTCGCGCATGTCCGACGAGAAACGGCGCTGGATGGCGAGCTTTTCGGTCTGTTCGTCCAGCACCGAATCGGCGGCTTGCGACAGCGCGGGAATGGTGTGCTCGCCTTGGGCGCGCAATTGCTTCCAGCGCGCTTCCACTTGCTGCCACAGCAGCGCGGCGAACAGGAAGCTGGGGCTGATGGTCTTGCCCGAGCGCACGCGCGCGTCGGTGCGTTCCAGCGCAAGCTCCACGAAATGCTCGCCGCCGGGCTGTTCCAGCACCACGTCCAGCAAAGGCAAGAGCCCTTTGTGCAGGCCGTCGGCGCGCAGTTGGCGCAGGCAGTCCATGGCATGGCCGCAGGTCAGCAGCTTGAGCATTTCGTCGAACAGGCGCGAGGCCGGCACGTTTTCGATGAGCTCGGCCATGGTGCTGATGGGCTGGCGCGTGGCCGGGTCGATGGTGCCGTTCAGCTTGGCGGCGAAGCGCACGGCGCGCAGCATGCGCACCGGGTCTTCGCGGTAGCGTTTGACCGGGTCGCCGATGATGCGGACCTGGCGCTTTTTCAGGTCGGCCACGCCGTTGTGGAAGTCGATGACTTCCTCGTTGTGCGGGTCGTAGTAGAGCGCGTTCATGGTGAAGTCGCGGCGCGCCGCGTCTTCTTCGTGCGAGCCGAACACGTTGTCGCGCAGGATGCGGCCGTGCTCGTCGGTCTCCTGATCTTCCGAGGCGGGTGCGCGGAAGGTGGAGGTTTCGATGATTTCCTGGCCGAAGACCACGTGCACCAGCTGGAAGCGGCGGCCGATGATGCGGGCGCGGCGGAACAGCGGACGGATCTGTTCGGGCGTGGCGTTGGTGGCCACGTCGAAGTCCTTGGGCTCCAGGCCCACGATCAGGTCGCGCACGGCGCCGCCGACGATGTAGGCGTCATAGCCGTGCTGGCGCAGCACCTCGCAGACCTTGATCGCGTGGCGCGATACGTTGCGGCGGTCGATGCCGTGCTTGTCGCGCGCGATGCGCAACGGCCCCCGGGCTGCCGGCGCGAATAGTCGGCCGACGAATTTTTTTATGGTTTCAGTGATCATTTAGGACTTCGAATCTTCCATGTGGTCGAACAAGTCGATCACCTGCCAGCCGCGCTCCTGGGCGATGCCGCGCAGGGTGGGGCTGGGGTTGGCTGCGATCGGGCGGGTCACTTTCTCCAGCAGGGGCACATCGTTGACCGAATCGCTATAGAAAAACGATTCCGAAAAATCCGCAAGCCCCAATCCCATGCCGGCCAGCCAGTCGTTGACGCGCACCACCTTGCCTTCCTTGAAGCTGGGCGTGCCCAGGATGCGGCCGGTGTAGCGGCCGCGCAGGTATTCCGCGTCGGTCGCCACGAGGTGGGGCACGCCGAAGGCGCGGGCGATGGGCGCGGTGACGAAGCTGTTGGTGGCCGTGACCACGGCGCACAGGTCGCCGGCTTCCAGGTGCGATTGCACCAGGTCGCGCGCGGCGGGCGTCATGGATGGGCGGATCACTTCTTCCATGAAGGTTTCGTGCCAGGCCGCCAGGTCGTAAGGCGTGTGCGCGGCCAGCAGGCCGAGCATGAATTCGGCGGCCTGCTCGGCGGTGAGCTCGCCGCGGTTGTAGCGATCCATCAGATCGTCGTTCTGGCGGCGGGCTTCGGCGGGATCCCCGGCGCGGCCCGTGCGAGCCAGGTAGTCGGCCCATTGATAGTCGCTATCCAGCGGCAACAGGGTGTGATCCAGGTCGAACAGGGCGAGACGTCGGGAGGTCATGTGCGTTGTGAATCAGGATCTGCGAGCATGGCCCGCAGTAGAGGCAGGGTGATGGGACGGCCGGTGGCCAGGGAATAGCGGTCCAGCGCGTCGATCAGCGCCGCCAGCTTGCGGATGTCGCGCTCATGGTGCGTGAGCATCCAATTGATGATTTCAGGCGCCAGGTGCATGCCGCGGTCGGCCGCCTGGGCCGACAGGGCGGCCAGCTTGTCGGCGTCGGACAGCGGATCCAGGCGGAAAACCAGGTCCCAGCCCAGGCGCGTGCGCAAGTCCTCGCGCAGCGGCATCGACAGCGGGGCGCGGTCGCCGGCCAGCGCCAGCGCGAAGGCGCGGCCGGTGGCGGCGGATTCGCGCCAGCGGTTGTAGAGCGCGAACAGGGCGGCCTGGCGGCTGTCGTTCATGCGGTGTACGTCGTCGACCGCCACGAACTTGGGCATGGGCGACTTGGAATCGGCTTCGGCCAGGCGGCGCAGCATGTTTTCGCCATTGTTGGCGTCGATATAGACGGCGTCGGGGCGGGCGGTCAGCGCGCGCAGCAAATGGCTGCGGCCGCAGCCCGCGGCGCCCCAGATATACAGGGCGCGGCCGGGAAGCAGCGCGCGCACTGCCGCCAGCGCTTCCCCGTTGGGGCCGGCGATATAGTTGTTCAGCGATGGCGCTGGCGCGGGGAGAACGTCAAGCAGCAGCTGGCGGTTCATGGGAGCTTACAGGGTGCCGAAACGAGGCGGGTAGTACGGGTCAATACGGCTACAGGTCAAAACAACAGGTCAAAACGTCACTGGCCCCGGGGTTTCCACCACGGGAACCGGCAAAATCAATACCGGCCAACCCTACACTTTAAACCACCTGGGGCCAGGGTGTCGCGTCGACGGGCCTGGACTGGCTTGGGTTTGCGCCGACCCGGCCCCGCTTGCCCGCCCTGGCCGGGCGAGCCGGCGCGGTCCCTGTCCGGAGCGCTTTGGCGGCGCCGATCCCTGCTAGTCCCCGCAACATCGTAAAATGCAGGGCGTTCCACCAAAATCCCAGCAATTGTTACATACCCCACGGCATTTCTCATGACGAATCAACCTACCGCCCCTATGACCTACCGCGATGCCGGTGTCGACATCGACGCAGGCGACGCCCTGGTCGACCGTATCAAACCGCTTGCGGCGCGCACCATGCGTCCCGGGGTGCTGGCCGGTATCGGCGGCTTTGGCGGCTTGTTCGAAGTGCCGAAGTCGTACAAGGAACCCGTGCTGGTCTCGGGCACCGACGGCGTGGGCACCAAGCTGCGCCTGGCGTTCGACTGGAACCGCCACGACACCGTGGGTATCGACCTGGTCGCCATGAGCGTCAACGACATCCTGGTGCAGGGCGCGGAGCCGCTGTTCTTCCTGGACTATTTCGGCTGCGGCAAGCTTTCGGTGGATACGGCGGCGGCCGTGGTGGGCGGCATCGCCAAGGGCTGCGAATTGTCGGGCTGCGCGCTGATCGGCGGTGAAACCGCAGAAATGCCGGGCATGTATCCGGACGGCGAGTACGACCTGGCCGGTTTCGCGGTGGGCGCGGTGGAAAAGTCCGCCATCATCACGGGCCAGTCGATCAAGACCGGCGACGTGGTGCTGGGCCTGGCTTCCAGCGGCGCGCACTCCAACGGCTATTCGCTGCTGCGCAAGATCCTCGAACGCGCCAACGCCAAGCCCGACGACGATTTCCACGGCCAGCCGATGGTCGACGTGGTCATGGCGCCGACGCGCATCTACGTGAAGCAGGTGCTGGCCGCCCTGGCCAAGCATGGCACCAGCATCAAGGGCCTGGCCCACATCACGGGCGGCGGCTTGCTGGACAACGTGCCGCGCATCCTGCAGCCCGGCCTGTCGGCCAAGCTGCACCGCGCCAACTGGGAAATGCCCAAGCTGTTCCAGTGGCTGCAAGAGCAGGGCCAGGTCGAGGACACCGAGATGTACCGCGTCTTCAACTGCGGCATCGGCATGGTGCTGGTGGTGGACCCGGCGCAGGCCGAAGCCATCGCCGCGACGCTGCGCGAGCAGGGCGAGACCGTCAGCACGCTGGGCGAGATCGTCGAGCAAAAGGAAGGCATGGCGCAGACCTTCGTGGTGTAAGCCTGGCCGTCTGCAATGAAAACCGCGCCTCGGCGCGGTTTTTTTTGTGCCTGCGTCCGCCTAGCCGCGTCCCGCCAGCGCCACGGCCATCGCGTCGATGGTCTGCGCCACGGCATCCGCCGCCAGGCAGTCCGCGATGACGCGCTCGGGCTGCGCGCGCAGCCAGGTGATCTGGCGCTTGGCCAGTTGGCGCGTGGCGGCGATGCCTTGTTCGCGCGCGGTGGCCAGGTCAACCTCGCCGTCCAGGTGCGCCCACATCTGCCGGTAGCCCACGCAACGGACCGAGGGCAGGCCAGTGTGCAGGTCGCCTCGGGCGCGCAGGGCGCGGACTTCGTCGAGCAGGCCGCGCTCCAGCATGGCGTCGAAGCGTTGTTCGATGCGGGCATGCAGCGCGGCGCGGTCGGAAGGTTCCAGGCTGATGGTGAGGTACTGGTTACCCGTCGCGTCGCGCGGACGCTGGCTGCGCAGCAGCAGGGCGGACATGGGCTGGCCGGACAGCATGCAGATCTCCAGCGCGCGCTGGATGCGCTGGCTGTCGTTGGGCGCCAGGCGCGCGGCGGTGACGGGATCCAGCTGCGCCAGTTCGGCATGCAGCGCGGGCCAGCCCTGAACGGCGGCGCGCGCTTCCAGTTCGGCGCGTAGCGCCGGATCGGCCTGCGGCAGATCGTCCAGGCCGTCGCGCAGCGCCTTGTAGTACATCATGGTGCCGCCCGCCAGCAGCGGGATGCGGCCGCGCGCGCGGATCTCGTCTATCAGGCGCAGCGCGTCGGCAACGAAGTCGGCGGCGGAGTACGACTGGATGGGGTCGAGGATGTCCAGCAGATGCTGCGGCACCAGCGCCTGTTCCTCGGGCGAGGGCTTGGCCGTGCCGATGTCCATGCCGCGATAGATCGTGGCCGAATCGACGTTGACGATTTCCAGCGGCCAGCGCTCGGCCAGCGCCAGGGTGGAAGCGCTTTTGCCGGCCGCGGTGGGGCCGGCCAGGCAGATGACCAGCGGCGCCGCGGTGGGGAAGGAGGACGGCGACAAGCTTATTGCCCACGCAGGAAGAGCTTGTCCAGGTCGGACACCGACCACTGGATCCAGGTGGGGCGGCCGTGATTGCACTGGTCGGCGCGTTCGGTGGCTTCCATCTGGCGCAGCAGCCCGTTCATTTCTTCGATGGTGAGCTTGCGGTTGGCGCGCACGGAACCGTGGCAGGCCATGGTGGACAGCAGTTCGTTGCGCTGTTCGGTCAGCAGGCGCGAAACGCCCACGGCGCCCAGGTCGCGCAGCACGGCGCGGGCTAGCGTTTCGATGTCGCCGCGGGCCAGGATGGCCGGCACCGAACGCACCGCGATCGAGGTGGGGCCGGAGGGACGCATTTCGAAGCCGAGTTCGTTCAGCTGTTCTTCGTATTCCTCGACCAGCGCCACGTCTTTTTCCTGGGCATGGAACACCACGGGCACGAGTAGATCCTGGCGCGGCAGGCTGCGCGCGTCCAGGGCTTGCTTGAGCTGTTCGTAGACCACCCGCTCGTGCGCGGCATGCATATCCACCAGCACGATGCCGCGGCGGGTCTGCGCCAGGATGTAGATGCCGTGCAGCTGCGCCAGCGCCATGCCCAGCGGATGTTCTTCGTCCGCGGGCAGGACGGCGGCGGGAGCCGGCGCGGGTTCGCGCAGCGGCGCGGTCTTGGCGGCTGAGTCGTCATCCAGCGGGCGGTAGAGCGATTGCCAGTCCGCGGCCGGAATGCCGGCGGGTTCGGCATGCAGGCGGAACGGCACCTGGGTGTGCGGGCGCTGTGGCGCGGGCGATGGACGCAAGCCGTAGGACGATGGTGAGCTGGCGCCGTTGTAGGCGGGCCGGGGCGCGTCCGCCATGGGCCGGGGGCTGGCGGCTGGCGTGTAAGGCGTCGCTTGCGCGGCGGCGTCAGACGTTGCGGCGGCGGGCCGGGCCACGGTTTCGAAGCCGGCATCGTCCGCGTCGTCGTTTTGCGCGGCGGGCGTCGCGGCGGACGCGCCGCCGGTCTGCGCCAGCGTCTGGCCGACCGCATGCGAGACGAAGCGATGCACCGCGCCGCTGTCGCGGAAGCGGACCTCGTGCTTGGCAGGGTGCACGTTCACGTCCACGGCGGCCGGGTCGATGTCCAGGAACAGCACGTAGGCGGGCTGGCGGTCGCCATGCAGCACGTCGGCGTAGGCGGCGCGCAGGGCGTGGCTGACGGTGCGGTCGCGCACGTAGCGGCCGTTCACGTAGAGATACTGGCGGTCCGCGCGGGCGCGGGCCGCGGTGGGGCGGGTGATCATGCCCGCCAGGCTGACCGTGCCGACGGAATGCGACAGCAGCAGGCCGTGTTCGGCGAATTCCGCGCCCAGCACGTCGCGGATGCGCTGCGGCGGTTCGGCGGGCAGCCATTGGCGCTGCGCGCGGTCGTGATGGAACAGGCGGAAGGCGATCTGCGGATGCGCCAGCGCGATGCGCTCCATGGCATCGACGCAATGGCCGAACTCGGTGGCCTCGGAGCGCAGGAATTTGCGGCGGGCCGGCACGGCGTCGAACAGCTGGCGCACGTCCACCGTGGTGCCCGGAGGACCCGAGGCGGGGCTGACCTGCATGCTGCCGGCATCGATCTGCCAGGCATGCTCGCCGTCGCGGGTGCGGGAAATGATGGTGACCTGGGCCACGGACGCGATGGAGGCCAGCGCTTCGCCGCGGAACCCCATGGATGCCACCGATTCCAGCTCGTTCAAGGAGCGGATCTTGCTGGTGGCGTGGCGCGCCAGCGCCAGCGGCAGCTCTTCGGGCGGAATGCCGCCGCCGTCGTCGGTCACGGCGATGCGGCGTATGCCGCCGCCTTCCAGGCGCACTTCAATGGCGCGTCCGCCGGCGTCGATGGCGTTTTCGAGGATTTCCTTGAGCACGGATGCCGGCCGCTCGATCACCTCGCCGGCGGCGATCTGGCTGATCAGCAGGTCGGGAAGCGCAAGAATGGAGCGGCGTTCGGTCATGTGGCTGGCGTTCAGGTATGGCTATGTGGACGATTTTAGCGTCATGGGCGGGTGGGCTATAGTCGCGGACTGATATCCCATTCCGCTGGCAGGGTTGCTTCAATGCTCGAATTTTTCAATATGGTGCTCCACATCGACAAGACGCTCGGCGTCTGGGTCGCGCAGTATGGCGTGTGGGTGTACCTGGTGCTGTTCCTGATCGTTTTTGCGGAGACGGGGCTGGTCGTGCTGCCCTTTCTGCCGGGGGACTCGCTGCTGTTCATCGCGGGCGCGTTCGGCGCCACCGGGCATATCGATCCGATCCTGATGGGAGGGCTGCTGATTGTCGCCGCCATCACCGGCAATACGGTGAACTACTTCATCGGACGCTATATCGGGCCGCGCGTGTTTTCGATGAATCTGCGCTTTCTGGACCGCGGCGCGTTGATGCGCACGCACGCGTTCTATGAAAAGCACGGCGGCAAGACCATCGTGATGTCGCGCTTCATTCCGGTCGTCCGCACCTTCGCGCCCTTTGTCGCGGGCGTGGCCGACATGCCGCAGTCCCGCTTCCAGCTGTTCAACATCCTGGGCGCGCTGCTGTGGGTGGTGAGCCTGGTGGCCGCGGGCTACTTCTTCGGCAACATCCCGCTGGTGCGCGAACACCTGAACACCATCGTGCTGCTGGGCCTGGCCGCCGCCATCGTGCCGGTGATCGGGGCGGGCCTGTTCAAGCTGATCAAGGCCAAACGCGGCGCGTGAAGCGCCGCGGCGTACGCTGCGGCACACGCGTCAAACCAGTGAAAAGGGCGTTGCGCCGTGAAGCGCAACGCCCTTTTTTATGCGGCGGCAGCCGTCGCCGTCAGCTCACATCGCCCAGCCGCGCCAGCGGCGGATTGGCGGTGAAGTAACGCTGGATGCCCGTCATCATGGCCTGCGCCAGCTTGTCCTGATGCGAGGTGCTGCGCAGCAGGGCTTCTTCCTGCGGGTTGCTGATGAAGGCGGTTTCGACCAGCACCGAAGGAATGTCCGGCGCTTTCAGGACCGCGAAGCCGGCCTGCTCGACGCTGTTCTTGTGCAGGCGGTTGATCTTCTTGATTTCGTCCAGGAAGGCGCTGCCGACCTTGAGCGAATCGTTGATCTGGGCAGTGGTGGACAGGTCCAGCAGCACCTTGGTCACCTGGCGGTCGTGGCTGCCGAGGTTGACGCCGCCGATCAGGTCGGCCGCGTTTTCCTTGTCCGCCATCCAGCGCGCCTGGGCGCTGGTGGCGCCGCGCTGCGACAGCGCGAACACCGACGAGCCGTTGGCCGAAGGCTTGATCCAGGCGTCCGCGTGGATCGAGATGAACAGGTCCGCGTGCACACGGCGCGCCTTCTGCACGCGCACGTGCAGGGGCACGAAGTAGTCGTCGTCGCGCGTGAGATAGGCGCGCATGTAGGGCTGGCTGTCGATCAGCGCCTTCAGGCGCCGGGCGATGCGCAGCACCACGTCTTTCTCGCGCAGGCCGCTGCTGCCGATGGCGCCCGGGTCTTCGCCGCCATGGCCGGGGTCCAGCGCGATGGTGACCATGCGCTGCTTGCCGCGGCCGGCGGTGGCGGGCGGAGGCTTGGGCGCGGTGGGCAGCGGAGGCGCCGGCTGCTGGCCGCGCACGCGCGGCGGCTCGGGCGGATCGGCGCGGGTCACCGGGTTGCGCTGGATGTCTTCCAGGATGCGGGCCAGCGGGTCGTCCACATCGGGGCCGGTCTGCTTGTTCAGGATCGCGACCAGCGGATCCTGGGCGATCTTCGGGTACAGGTCCAGCACCAGGCGGTACTGGTAGTCGGCCACGGGCTTGAGCGTGAACACCTGGGGCGCCACGGGCTGCTTCAGGTCGAACACCAGGCGCACCACGTTGGGGCGGTTCTGCGCCACACGCAGACTCTGGATGTAGGGGTCGTCGGGCCGGACCTTGGAAACCAGGTCGTTCAGGGCCGCGCTGATGGTCAGTCCCTCAATGTCCACCACCAGGCGGTGGGGGTTTTCAAGCGTGAACTGCTCAGCCTTGAGCTCGCTGTCGAGCTCCAGCGTGACGCGGGTGTATTCGTCGGCCGGCCAGGTGCGCACAGCCAGGATGGTCGCCGCCTGCGCCAGGCGCGGCAGGACCGGCAGGACGAGCAGGGTGGCGGCGACGCTGATCAGGCGGCGCCGGGTGGCGCCTGCCGAGGGGAGGGCGCCGACTGGGGCGGGGGGACAATCGCGTTCAACCATGTTTGTCCTCGAGCGGTGTACGCGGTCAGGGTGGCGTCGCGTCCGTCGCCTGCATAGGCTAGGGAAATCAGCAGGTCGGGAGGGGGCAAAAGACCCCCGGCCCGCTCCGGCCATTCGATCAAAACGACTGCGTCGTCACGCAGTAAATCCCGGAATCCTGCGTCCAACCATTCTCGCGTATCACTAAATCTATAAAAATCAAGGTGATAGAAGTATAAGTTAGAAACTTTATAGGATTCAAGCAGCGCGTAGCTGGGACTTTTGATCCGTCCCGTGATGCCGCATTCCCGCAACAGGGCCCGTGTGAAGGCGGTTTTCCCCGCGCCCAGGTCCCCTTGGAGGTGGATGTGTCCCCCTGCCGGACCGGCCTGGCCGCCGGAAACCAGGGGGGCGAGCCGACGCGCCAGCGCTTCCGTGGCGGCTTCGTCGGGCAGGTGCAAGGTCAGGCTGCAAAGAGGGGCGGACATGGCGCGGGGCGAGTGGTAAAAACGGTGGAGGGAGCACGGATGTTTGCGCAATTATAGGAATGCGGGTTTCTGCTAACCTATAACTGATTGTCATTCTCAACACTATCGTGGTTGGCGCGCCGCCGCCAGCCGCAATCGACGTCGCCACGGAGTAGCACGCGCCATGAAGACCCGCATTGAAAAAGACACGTTTGGTCCCATCGAAGTCCCTGAGGATCATCTCTGGGGCGCCCAGACCCAGCGTTCGCTGCATTTTTTCGCGATTTCCACCGAAAAGATGCCGGTCCCGCTGGTCGAGGCGATGGCGCGGCTCAAGCGCGCGGCGGCCAAGGTCAATGCCGATCTGGGCGAACTGGATCCGAAGATCGCCGATGGCATCGTCCGCGCCGCCGATGAAGTGATCGCCGGCAAATGGCCCAACGAGTTTCCGCTGTCGGTCTGGCAGACCGGCTCGGGCACGCAAAGCAACATGAACATGAACGAGGTGCTGGCCAACCGCGCCTCGGAACTGATGGGCGGCGTGCGCGGCGAAGAGCGCAAGGTGCACCCCAACGACCACGTCAACCGCGGGCAGTCGTCCAACGACACCTTCCCGACCGCCATGCACGTGGCGGCGGCGGTGCAGGTCGAGCATCATCTGCTGCCGTCGCTGAAGGCCCTGCGCGCCACGCTGGCGGCCAAGAGCGCCGAGTTCTACGACATCGTCAAGATCGGCCGCACCCACCTGCAGGATGCCACGCCGTTGACGCTGGGCCAGGAGCTGTCGGGCTACGTGGCCCAGCTGGACCTGGCCGAGCAGCAGATCCGCGCCACCCTGCCGGGTCTGCACCAGCTGGCCATCGGCGGCACGGCCGTGGGCACGGGCCTGAACGCGCACCCGCAGTTCAGCGCCAAGGTCTCGGCCGAACTGGCGCATGCCACCGGCACCGCCTTCGTGTCGGCGCCCAACAAGTTCCAGGGCCTGGCCTCGCACGAAGCGCTACTGTTCGCGCACGGCGCGCTGAAGTCGCTGGCCGCCGGCCTGATGAAGATCGCCAACGACGTGCGCTGGCTGTCCAGCGGTCCGCGTTCGGGCCTGGGCGAAATCAGCATTCCCGAGAACGAGCCGGGCAGCTCGATCATGCCGGGCAAGGTCAACCCGACGCAATGCGAAGCCATCACGATGCTGGCCGCGCAGGTGTTGGGCAACGACGTGGCCATCAATATCGGCGGCGCCAGCGGCAACTTCGAACTCAACGTGTTCAAGCCGCTGGTGATCCACAACTTCCTGCAATCGGTGCGCCTCCTGACCGACGGCATGGCCAGCTTCAACGAGCATTGCGCCGCCGGCATCGAGCCCAATCGCGAGCGCATCGCCGAACTGGTCGACCGTTCGCTGATGCTGGTGACGGCGTTGAATCCGCATATCGGCTACGACAAGGCCGCGCAGATCGCCAAGAAAGCGCACAAGGAAGGCCTGTCGCTGAAGGAGTCGGCGTTGGCGCTGGGCTACGTGACCGAAGCGCAGTTCGCCGAATGGGTGGTGCCGGCTTCCATGACCAACGCGCACAAGTCTTCGTAAGCAGGCTGTGCGCGCATGAAAAAGACCGCCGCGGCGGTCTTTTTTCGTTGCCGGCGCATTGCCGCTCAGCCTGCGCCGGTGAGCATCAGCCACAGAGGAATCGTCAACGCCGACAGCAGCGTGCCCAGCGAAATCAGCACGGCCACCATGCGGCCGTCGCCGCCCATGCGCATGGCCAGCACATAGGCCGCGGACGCGGTGGGCAGGGCCGCGAACAACAGCAGCATCTGCGATTCCAGCGGCGGCAGCGCCAGCAGATGCGCGATCAGCAGGGCGGCCGCGGGCAGCGCCAGCAGCTTGACCCCGAGCATCCAGGCGATCAGCGCGCCATGGCCCTTGCCGCCTTCCCAGGAGAGGCTGGCGCCCACGCAGATGATGCCCAGCGCAAGCGCCGCCGCGCCCAGGCGCCCCAACGCCGTGTCCAGCGGGCCAGGCAGATGCACGCCGGCCAGATTGCAGGCCAGGCCGGCCAGCGTGGAAATGACCAGCGGGTTGCGCGCCAGTTCGCGCAGCAGGTTGCCGCCGCTGTGGCGCGCCAGGCCGTAGACCGCCGCCATATTGGCCATCGGCACGGCGAAGCCCACGATCAGCGCCATGACCGTCTGGCCCTGGACGCCGCCCAGGCTGGCCGACAAGGCCAGGCCGAGATAGGTGTTGAAGCGGTAGCCGCATTGCGCGGACGAGGCCAGGCTGAGCGGCGACGGCCGCAGCACCCAGCGCGCCAGCCACGTCAGCGCGACGCCGGCTGCGATCACGGCTGCGCAGGCCTGCAGCAGCATGGCGGCGTTGCCGGCGGTGATGGGGGTGCGCAGGATGGACTGGAACAACAGCGCGGGCAGCAGGACGAAGTAGACCAGGCGCTCGGTGCCGGCGAAGAATTCGCGCGAGAAATTCAGTTTGTGACGCAGCGCCCAACCCAGCGCGACCAGCATGAAATCAGGGAAAACCAGAAGGGCAACGGACATGTGAGAACACGTATTTGATGCGCGTCAGAGGGGGACCGCTGCGCTATGCGTCTGTAAGTATTTGCTGCTATTCTCCGTCATTCTGGCGGGCGCGTGTGCCACAAGCAACGTATAAAAGCAGTGCTCACCCTGCGCACAGAGCATGCGCCCACCACCGTTAATTGCGGACCTGCCCACAGGCAGGCGCATCACACAACGGTCCGTATACACACGGGCTCGCATATTGGAGGAAACACACCTATGAATAAAGTCCGCTCCCTGGCCGTGGCCATCGCCCTGGCCTCCGGCGTTGCCGGCACCTTCGGCGCCTCCGCCGCCTTTGCTGCCGACAAGTACCCGAGCAAGCCTATCCGCGTGATCGTGCCCTTCGCGCCTGGCGGCTCGACCGACATCATCGCGCGCCTGGTGACGCAGCGCATGAGCCAGGAACTGGGCCAGCCCATGGTTGTGGAAAACAAGGGCGGCGCCGGCGGCGCCATCGGCGCGTCCGAAGCCGCGCGCGCCGATGCCGACGGCTACACGCTGTCCATCGCCACCGTGTCGACGATGGCCGTGAACCCTGCTTGCCGTCCCAATGACCTGCCGTACGATCCGATCAAGGACTTCCAGCCGGTCACCAACTTCGCCAACACCGCCAACGTGGTGGCCGTGAACCCGAAGTTCCCCGCCAAGGACTTCAAGGGCTTCCTGGAAGAGCTGAAGAAGAATCCGGGCAAGTACTCCTACGGCAGCTCGGGCACCTGCGGCGTGCTGCACCTGATGGGCGAATCGTTCAAGATGGCCACCGGCACGGACATCGTGCACGTGCCGTACAAGGGTTCGGGCCCGGCCGTGGCTGACGCCGTCGGCGGCCAGATCGAAATCCTGTTCGACAACCTGCCGTCGTCGATGCCGCAGATCCAGGCGGGCAAGCTGCGCGCCATGGCCATCGCGTGGCCGACCAACATCGACTCCATCAAGGACGTGCCCACGTTCAAGGACGCCGGCTTCCCGGTGCTGAACCAGCCGGTCTGGTACGGCCTGCTGGCGCCCAAGGGCACGCCGATGGAAGTCGTGAACAAGCTGCGCGACGCTGCCGTCGTGGCCCTGAAGGACCCCAAGGTCATCAAGGCGCTGGACGACCAGGGCTCGGCGCCGTCGGGCAATACGCCGGAAGAATTCGCCAAGGAAATCAAAGAGCAGTATGACTGGGCGAAGGACGTCGTGAAGAAGCAGAACATCAAGCTGGACTGATGCCGCGCGGGGCGGGCGCTGCCTGCCCCGGTCTGCAAGCCATGACGGGCGCCTTCGGGCGCCCGTTTTTTTTGCGCGCAGGCCGCTCAGGCCGTGGCGTCGAGCCCCGCCTGCAGCGCTTCGCAAGCGGCGCGCAGGCGCTCGATGAAGTCGCGGTGCAGCGCCGACAGCGGATCCTGGTTGCGCACCATGATGCTGATCGGCACGCGCAGCGCCGGGTCCAGCCGGCGCAGGTTCATGCCGGGACGCAGCATCGCCTGCGCGGTGATGGCGTCCACGATGGCGTCGCCGCAGCCTGCGTCGACCAGCGCGCAGGCCACGTAGTGCGTCTGTACCTGGATCGCCACTTGCGGGTCCAGGCCCTGCGCGTCCAGCGCCATCTGCAAAAGGGCGCCGGAGGCGTCGGCCGCGTCCAGCACGATCAGCGTGTCGCCGGCCATGGACGTCAGCTCCGCCAGCGGCAGCGGCCCCGCGCCATCCTTGCGGCTCAGGTGCACCAGTTCCGTGTGGCCCAGCCCCATGCGGGTCAGGCCGGGATAGTCGTTGGTGTCGAAGGTGATGGCCAGGTCCAGCTCGCGCGTCAGCAGCCCCTGCACGAGTTCGGTGCTGTGATGCGTGTGGATGTCGAAGGTGATGCCGGGCTGCGCTTCGCGGCTGTCGCGCACCACGCCGGGCAGCAGCCCCAGGCCCAGCGCGGGCGCGCAGCCCAGCCGCAGGTGGCCGTTGGGATGGTCGCGCAGGCTGGCGGCCAGCCTGCGCACGCTGTTGAGGTCCTGGTTCAGGCGCGCGACTTCGGGCGTCAGTATCTCGGCCTCGCGCGTGGCGACGAGCCGGCCCTTGACGCGCTCGAACAGCTTGAAGCCCAGCTGCGCCTCGGCGTGCGCCAAGAGCTTGCTGGCCGCGGGCTGCGAGATATGCAGCGCGGCAGCAGCCTCGGTCAGGGATCCGGTACGGCGGATCGCTTCGAAAATCTCGATGTGGCGCAAACGCATGGCACGGTGGGGACGGTGGGCGGAAACCGCGATTCTAAGCCGGATGCGGCCCGTGTCGCGACAGCCGCCTGCGCCTTGACTATCATGAACCCCTGCCGGAACGCCGGCGCACACCGGAGCTTCCCATGCGCGCACCCCGCCACGCCGTCGCCCTCATGCTTGCCGCCGCGCTTGCCGCCATGCCTGCGGCCTGGGCGCGCACACCGCAGGCCGCCGAGGATCTGAACCCCGAGGCCGCCAGCGGCATGCAGACGCGCCAGCTGGTGCGCGCGCCGCATTTCATGATGGCATCGGCCAATCCGCTGGCGACGCAGGCCGGCGACGAGATGCTGCGCCGGGGCGGCAGCGCCGTGGACGCCGCCATCGCCGCTCAGCTCGTGCTGAATCTGGTGGAGCCGCAATCGTCGGGCATCGGCGGGGGCGCCTTCATGGTGGTGTATTCGGCCAAGAGCGGCCGCATCCAGACGTACGACAGCCGTGAGACCGCGCCCGCCGCGGCCCAGCCGCAGCGTTTCCTGGATGCGGACGGCAAGCCGGTGTCCTTCGCCCGCGCGGTGAACAGTGGCCTGGCAGTGGGCGTGCCGGGCTTGCTGCGAGGCTTGGAGCTGGCGCACAAGGAACAGGGCGTGCTGCCCTGGGTCGACCTGTTCCAGCCCGCTATCCGCCTGGCCGAACAAGGCTTTGCCGTGTCGCCGCGCCTGCACAAGCTCCTGGCCGGCAACAAGGAGCTGCGCACGCAAGCCGCGGCCGCGGCCTATTTCTATGCGCCCGACGGCGCGCCCTGGCCGGTGGGCCACGTGTTGAAGAACCCCGAGTTCGCGCGCACGCTGCGCGCGGTGGCGGAGCAAGGCGCGGACGCGTTCTACCAGGGCGATATCGCCCGGGATATCGTCGCCGCCGTGCGCGGCCACGCCGTGCCTGGCGACCTGACCCTGGCCGACCTGGCGGGCTATCGCGCCAAGACGCGCGATCCCGTCTGCGGCGCCTATCGCGGCTACCAGCTGTGCGGCATGGGGCCGCCCAGCAGCGGCCCGATCGCGGTGCTGCAGATGTTGGGCGAGCTGGAGCAGTTTCCCCTTGGCCGCTACAAGCCGGGCAGCCTGGAGGCGGTGCATTACTTTTCCGAAGCCGGCCGGCTGGCGTTCGCCGACCGCGATTTCTACGTGGCCGATCCGGATTTCGTGCGGGTGCCGGTGCGCGCCATGCTGAACCCGGCCTATCTGCGCGCGCGTGGCGCGCTGATCCAGCCAGACCGCAGCATGAAGGTGGCGCTGCCCGGCGATCCGGAAGGCAAGCTGCTGTCGCTGGGCAAGGACGACGCCCTGGCTCTGCCCTCGACCAGCCATCTGGTGGCCGTGGACGCCCAGGGCAATGCCTTGAGCATGACGACCACCATCGAGAACGAATTCGGCAGCAAGATCTTCGTGCGCGGTTTCCTGCTGAACAACGAGATGACGGATTTTTCCTCGTCCTACAAGGATCCCGAGGGCCGCCTCGTCGCCAACCGCATCGAACCAGGCAAGCGCCCGCGCAGCTCGATGGCGCCGATGATCGTGCTGCGCGACGGCAAGCCCTATCTGCTGGTGGGTTCGCCGGGCGGCAGCGCCATCATCAACTACGTGGCCAAGACCATTGTGGGCGTGCTGGACTGGGGCCTGGACATCCAGGCGGCCATCGACCTGCCCAACATGGGCAGCCGCAACAAGGACACCGAGCTGGAGAAGGGCACCGCGCTGGAGGCGCTGGCGCCAGAGCTTGAGCGCATGGGGCATCCGGTGCGCATCACCGAATTCCCCAGCGGCATCCACGGCATCGTGATCGAGGCGGGCGGGCTGCAGGGCGGCGCCGATCCGCGCCGCGAAGGCGTGGCCCAGGGCGGCTGAGGCCGCGCGGGCTTATTCGCCGGCGTCGGCGGGACGCAGCGCCGGCGGCAGCTTGCGCAGCGTGGCCGGCGTGCGCGACAGCTTGATCGGCGAACCCACGCCCCGGTAGTCGCCTTGTTCCAGCACCATGCCGCGATGGCGGGTGTGCGGATGCGCCAGCGCCTGGTCCACGGTCTGCACGGCGGCCGCGGGCACGCCGCAACGCAGCAGGCGGTCGGCGAGCGCGGCGGCGTCGTGGTCCGCCAGCAGCGCGGACAGGTCGCCGCGCAGGGCCTGGCGGTTGCGCAGGCGGTCGGCGTTGGTGGCGTAGCGTGCATCGTCCGCCAACCCCGGCGCGTCCAGCGTCTGCGCCAGCTGCGCGAACTGGCGGTTGTTGCCGACCGCCAGGAAGATCGGGCCGCTGGCGGTGGGCAGCGTTTCGTAGGGGGCGATGTTCGGGTGTGCGTTGCCGCTGCGCGCGGGTACTTTGCCACTGTAGAAGTAGTTGGGCGCGTGCGGATGCAGCAGCGACAGGGCGCAGTCATACAGCGTGATGTCCAGGAACTGGCCCAGGCCGCTGCGGGCACGCTCATTGAGCGCCAGCAGGATCGCCACGGCCGCGTTCAGGCCGGTCACCATGTCCACCACCGGCAGGCCGACGCGGGTGGCTTCGCCGTCCGCGTCGCCGTTCACGCTCATCAGGCCGCACATGGCCTGGGCGCAGGCGTCGTAGCCGGGCAGGCCGCCCAGCGGACCGTCCGCGCCGAAGCCGCTGACGCGGCAATGGATCAGCGCGGGGAAGTCGCGGCTCAGCGTGTCGTATCCCAAGCCCCATTTCTCCAGCGTGCCGGGCTTGAAGTTTTCCACCAGCACGTCGGCGTCGGTCAGCAGATGGCGCAGCAATTCCTGCCCTGCGGGCTGCGACAGGTCCAGCGTCATGCCGTCCTTGTTGCGGTTCACGCCGATGAAATAGGACGCGGTATCGCCCAGGAAGGGCGGCCCCCAGCCGCGCGTCTCGTCGCCGCCGGGCGGCTCGATCTTCAGCACGTCGGCGCCGTGGTCGGCCAGGATCTGCGTGCAATAGGGGCCGCCCAGCACGCGCGACAGGTCTATCACTTTGCAGCCGGCGAGCGCGCCGGCGTTGGGCAGGGTTGCAGCCATGTGGGGTCCGTTCAGTCGATGGAAACGTGGGCGCTCTTGATGAGGTCGCGCCATTTGGGCACTTCGGCCGAGATGAAGGTTGCCAGGCCCTGCGGCGTCTGGTCCTGGGCTTCAACGATGCCCTGGCTGCGCAGCGTCTGCGCGACCTCGGGATCGGACAGCGCGGTCTTGAAGGCGCGGTTCAGCGTGTCCACCACGTCGGGCGGCGTGCCCTTGGGCGCGACGATGCCGAAGAACACGCTGACGTCGTAGCCCTTGAGCCCCTGCTCCGAAAGCGTGGGCAGGTCGGGCAGCGCGTCCGAGCGCTGGGCGCTGGCCAGGCCGATGGCGCGCAGCTTGCCCGCCTTGATGTAGGGCAGCGCGGTAAGGATGTCGGTGAACGACATCGACACCTGCCCGCCCAGCAGGTCATTGAGCGCCGGTCCCGTGCCCTTGTAGGGGATGTGCATGATCTGGGTGCCGGCCATGTTGTTGAAGAGTATGCCGGCCAGGTGCGACGAGGCGCCGTTGCCCGACGAGGCGTAGCTCAGCTTTTCCGGGTTCTTCTTGGCGTAGGCGATGAGTTCCTGCGCGTTGTTGGCGGGCACCGACGGGTTCACCACCAGGATATTGGGCAGGTGGCCGATGCGGATGATGGGCGCGAAGCTGGTCTCGGGGTTGTAGCCCTGCTTCTTGTACAGGCTGACGTTGATCGCCAGCGGCCCCGAGGTGCCGAACAGCAGGGTGTAGCCGTCCGGCTTGGCCGTCGCCACGTATTCCGAGCCGATGTTGCCGCCGGCGCCCGCGCGGTTTTCGACGATGACGTTCTGGTTCAGCGGCTGCCGCAGCTTGTCGGCCAGCCTGCGCGCCAGGGCGTCGGTGGGACCGCCCGGCGGGAACGGCACGATCAGCGTCACGGGCCGGGCCGAGGGATAGGCGTCCGCGGCCAGTGCGGGCGCGGCGGCGGGGGCGATGGCGGCGGCCGCCAGCAGCAAAGAGGCGAGGGTTCGGTTCATGCTTGTCTCCAGTGGTTGCGCGCCGGCTGTGCCGCCGGCGTCGGTGCTTACAGCGCGTACTGCAGGATGGCCCGGCACGCCGCGCTTTCGTCGGCCGGGATGGCATAAGGATCGCGCGGACCCAGGCGGTGCTGCAGCACCTGGTCGGCCAGCAGCGCGCGGCTTTCCAGGCCGGGTTCGGTGGCTTCCCAGCGCAGGGCGGCCATCGACACCGCGTGGTACAGCAGCGAAGCCGCCTGGCGTGCCAATTCGGGGCGGTCGGCCTGCGCGGCGTGTTCGGCCAGCGCATAGGTCTGCTCCAGCGCGCGCGCCTGCATGTCGGCCAGTTCGGGCGGGCAGGGGCGGCCTGCGGCCAGCAGGCCGTCGATATGGCTGCGCAGCGCCGGCAGTGAATTTTCGCGGGTGATGGCGCGCAGCACGTCCAGCGCCACGATGTTGCTGGTGCCTTCCCAGATGGAGCCCAGATGGGCGTCGCGCACCAGTCGCGGTTCGGTCCATTCCTCGATGTAGCCGCAGCCGCCGCGCACTTCCATGGCGTCGCCGGTCACCTTGCGGGCATCGCGGCAGGCGCGGAACTTGATCAACGGCGTGAGGATGCGCGCCAGCGCCGGATCGGCCGCGCCCCGGTCCGCGTCGGCCAGCGCGCGCGCCGTCTGGAACATCACGCTGCGGGCCTGTTCGGCCCAGACCGTCATTTTGACCAACTGGCGCTGCATCAGCGGCATGTCGATCAGGCGCTTGCCGAAGGCGCGCCGGTGCTGCGAGACATAGACCGCTTCGGTCACGGCGCGGCGCATCAGGCCGGCGGCGCGCATGCCATTGGACAGGCGCGAGTTGTTGATCATGTCGGCCATGTGCTTGAAGCCGCGGCCGCGCTCGCCCACCAGCCAGGCCACCGCGCCTTCCAGGCGGATCTCGCCGCTGGCCATCGAGCGCGTGCCCAGCTTGTCCTTCAGGCGCAGGATGCGGTAGTGGTTGTGGGTGCCGTCGGCCAGGTCGCGCGGCAGCAGGAACAGCGATACGCCCTTCAGGCCGGGCTGGGCTTCGCTGCGCGCCAGCACCATGGCGTAGCCCGCGTCCGGATTGGAGCAGAACCATTTGTCGCCGTGGATGAGCCAGGTGCCGTCGTCCTGTGCGGTGGCGGTCACTTCGGTGGCGCTGACATCGGACCCGGCGCCCTGTTCGGTCATGAACATGGCGCCCTGGCGCAGCGCATCGAAATCCTGCGAGGTCACTTCGGGCAGGACCCGCTCTACCAGTTCCGGGGAGCCGAACTTGCGCAGGGTGCGCGCCAGCGAGTCGGTCATGCTGACCGGGCAGCACAGGCCGAACTCCGCCTGCACGAACAGGTGGCTGAGCGCGTACTTGGCGGCCGCGGGCATGGGTTCGGGCCAGCCCAGCACGCCGCCGCGGTGCGACAGCGCAGCCAGGCCGAATTCGCTGTAGGCCAGGCGTTCCAGTTCGACGTAGGCCGGATGCTTGTCGATGCGCGATTCGTCGGCGCCGGCGCGGCTGCGCACGGACAGCGTGGGCGGATGCTTGTCGGCGGTGGCGGCCAGCTCGTCCATGACGCCGCCGGCCAGCGCGCCCAGCCGTTCAAGGTGGGGCAGCAGATGGGCGTGCAGCGCGGGCGGCAGGTAACGCCGGCTGAGCGCCTCGGCGTAAGGGTCCGCGCTGAACAGGTTCTGCCCGCGCGAATCCGGAACGGGCGTGGCGGCGGTGGGCGCGGTCTTGACGGGGGTATCCATGGCGGCATCCTGCTGAAGACGGGAACGATGCCTGTGATGGTGCTTGCATGGATTAATCTATACAAATACTGTTTGTGTGTAGAACAATCCAAAAAAAGTATGGATTGCAGTCCCAGGGGAGACAAATGGACCTGGATCCGCGCCTGTTGCGCTATTTCATCGCCGTGGCCGAAGAACGCCACTTCAGCCGCGCGGCCACGCGGCTGCACATTTCCCAGCCGCCGCTCAGCTACGCCATCCGCCAACTGGAGGACAACGTCGGCGCGCGCCTGCTGACCCGCACCAGCCGCCATGTCGAACTGACCGACGCCGGCCAGGTGCTGTACCGGGAAGCCCTGACGCTGCTGCGCCAGGCGGAAGAGGTGCGCACGCTGGTGCAGCGCGTGGACGCGGGCCTGCGCGGGCGGCTGCGCATCGGCTTCGTGGGTTCCATGCTGTACCGCGGCCTGCCGGCGCTGCTCAACGCCATGCGCGCCGGGCTGCCGGACGTGGAACACGTGCTGACCGAATTGAATTCCCATGACCAGATCGAGGCCGTGCGCCGCGGCGAGCAGGACCTGGGCTTCATCCACGCCAATCCGGTGCCGCCAGGCGTGCTGGCGCGCGACTTGATGGCCGAGCCTTTCGTGGTGTGCCTGCCGCAGGCGCATCCGTTGGCCAGCCGGGAATCCCTGCGGCTGGCGGAATTGGCCGCGGACGATTTCGTGTTCTTCGCCCGGGCCGCTTCGCCCAGTTATTACGAGACGGTGCTGTCCATGTGCGTGTCGGCCGGCTTCATGCCCGTGATCCGGCACGAGGTCCGGCACTGGCTGAGCGTGGCGTCGCTGGTGTCGCAGGGGCTGGGCGTGTCCATCGTGCCGGCCTGCCTGTCGCGCAGCGGGCTGGCGGGGACGCGCTTCATCGCCTTCGAGCACGCGGCCCGCTCGGTCAGCCAGATGATCTGGCCCGAGGCCGGACGTACGCCGCTGCAGGAAAAAGCGGTGGAAATGGCGGGGAGGCATGGCTGGGAGTCCCCGGAAACCCCGTGAAATCCGCCGCCGGCTAGGCAGAGCCCGCCCGAAGGCTTATCGTTAGCGGTATCCCCGCGCCGCCAGTCCGGCGGCCAGGGAGGGAACCGTTTGCATACGAACGCGAATTCCGGGTATCAGCCATGTCCTACCGTCCAGTCCTGCCGCTCACGCGCCGCAGGCGTTTCATCACCAGGCTGCGCCATTGCGGCCCTCCGGCGAAGTACTGAACCCCACTGCAGGGTTTTTCGGTTCCGCTTCTCCGGAGTCTTTCGTGGAAATTCCTTTTTCGTTTCATCCGCGTCTTTTCGACGCGTTGCGCGATTACGACCGTGTCCGCTTCGCCCAGGACCTGGGCGCGGGCCTCACCGTGGCCGTGGTCGCGCTGCCCCTGGCCATGGCCTTCGCCATCGGGTCGGGCCTCAAGCCCGAGGCCGGGCTGTTCACTTCCATCATCGCGGGCTTCCTGATCGCCCTGCTGGGTGGCAGCCGGGTGCAGATCGGCGGACCGGCGGGCGCCTTCATCGTCATCGTTTACGACATCGTGCAGCAGTACGGCGTGGCCAATCTGATCATCGCCACGGCGCTGTCCGGCGTGCTGCTGTTCGTGATGGGGCTGCTCAGGCTGGGCACGCTGGTGCGTTTCATCCCGGTGGCGGTGATCATCGGCTTCACCAACGGCATCGCGGTGCTGATCGCGCTGTCGCAGGTCAAGGATTTCCTGGGCCTGGCGATCCCCAAGATGCCAGGCGACTTCTTCGGCATCCTGGGCGCGCTGGGCAGCCATCTGTCCTCGCTGAATCCCTGGGCGGCCGGCATCGCGCTGCTGTCGCTGGCGGTGATCGTCGGCTGGCAGCGCTGGCTGCCTAAATGGGGCGGCCAGCGGGCGGCCAGGCTGGCCCGCGTGCCGGGCTCGATCATCGCGCTGGTGCTGGCGACCGCGGCGGTGGCAGTGTTCGGCCTGCCCGTGGAAACCATCGGCAGCCGCTTCGGCGGCATTCCGGCCGCGCTGCCGGATTTCACGTTGCCTGCGTTCAGTTGGGAGTCGGCCCGCTTCCTGCTCATGCCCACCATCACGCTTGCGGCGCTGGGCGCCATCGAGTCGCTGCTGTGCGCGCGGGTGGCCGACGGCATGATAGGCGACCGGCACGACCCCAACCAGGAGCTGATGGCCCAGGGCGTCGCCAACTTCGTCACGCCGTTCTTCGGTGGCATGCCGGCCACGGGCACGATTGCGCGCACCGTGACCAATGTGAAAAGCGGCGCCACCAGCCCCGTCGCGGGCATGGTGCACGCGCTGGTGCTCCTCGTGGTGATGCTGGCGGCGGCGCCCCTGGCGGCCTCGATACCGCTGGCCACCCTGGCGGCCATCCTGATGTTCGTGGCCTGGAACATGGGCGAATGGCGCGAGTTCGCGCGGCTCAAGAGCTACCGGCTGCCGTACCGGATCACGCTGGTGTCGGTGTTCGTGCTGACGGTGGTCTTCGACCTGACGGTCGCGGTCGAATTCGGCATTTTCGCCGCCTGCCTGACCTTCATTTACCGCATCTCCAGCCTGTCGCGCGCCGAGCGCATCACGGCCGCCGAGCAGCCCTTGCTGGCTGGCATGGATGGAAAGATCGAGGTCTGGCGCCTGTACGGCACCGTCTTCTTCGGCGCGACCAAGCTGGTGGAATCGCTGGAAGACCGCCTGCCGGCCCGCGCGCTGGTGCTGGACCTGAAGAACGTGATCTACGTGGATTCGACCGGCGCCGAAGCGCTCGAAGCACTGAGCAAGGCGTGCGAGACGCGTGGCGTGGCGCTGATCGTCTCGGGCCTGATGGGGCAGCCGCAGGACATCGTGCGCCGCGTCGGCCTGTACAAGCGGCTGCAAGGTCATCTGCAGCCCGACGTGGCGAGCGCCACGGCTGCCGCCCTGGCGCTGGAGGCCGAGGGCGGTTAGACGGTTGGTGGGGGCCTGGGAGCCCCCATCTCCCTAGCGGAAGACGACGGTCTTGTTGCGGTTGAGCAGGATGCGGTGCTCGACGTGGCTGCGCACGGCGCGCGACAGCACCAGGGATTCGATGTCGCTGCCGACCTGGGTCAGGTCCTGGGCGGTCATCGTGTGGTCCACGCGTTCGATGTCCTGGTCGATGATGGGGCCTTCGTCCAGGTCCGAGGTCACGTAGTGGGCGGTGGCGCCGATGATCTTGACGCCGCGCGCATGCGCCTGGTGGTAGGGACGGGCGCCCTTGAAGCTGGGCAGGAAGCTGTGGTGGATGTTGATGGCGCGGCCGTTCAGCGCGCGGCACATGTCTTCCGACAGGATCTGCATGTAGCGGGCCAGCACCACCAGGTCGATGCCTTCCTGATCGACCAGGGCCAGCACCTGCTTTTCCTGTTCCGCCTTGGTGTCGGCGGTGACCGGCAGGTAGTGGAACGGGATGCCGTAGGAAGCGGCCAGGCTGGCGTAGTCGTTGTGATTCGAGACGATGGCGGCTACTTCGGCATGCAGATGGCCGCTATGCACGCGGAACAGCAGGTCGTTCAGGCAGTGCCCCTGCTTGCTGACCATGATCAGCAGGCGTTCCTTGCGGCGGGCGTCATGCAGCTTCAGCTCCATGCCGTACTCGGCGGACATGCCGTCCAGCCGCGCCCGCAAATCATCCACGGACACGCCCGCCGGCACGTCGAAGTGCACGCGCAGGAAGAAGCGGCCGGTCTCTTCGTCGCCGAACTGCTGCGAATCCAGGATGTTGCAGCCCAATTCGAACAACAGGCCGCTGACGCGGTACACGATGCCCGTGCGGTCGGGGCAGGACAGGGTCAGGATGTAGTCGTTGTGCTGCATGGTTCAGGGACAGGAGAAAAAGGAGAAAAGGTGACAGTATTTATTGATGGCGCCACGCGCGGCATGCACGGCGCGGAGATCATCCGTTCAGACGGGCCAGGGTCTCTTCGGCCAGGGCCAGGCTGGAGGTCAGCCCCGGGGATTCTATGCCGAACAGGTTCACCAGGCCGGGCACGCCATGCGCGGCCGGGCCGGCGATGACGAAATCGGCCGCGGGCTCGTGCGGGCCGGAAATCTTGGGGCGGATGCCGGTGTAGCCGGGCGCCAGCGCGTCATCGGGCAGGGCCGGCCAATAGCTGCGCACGGCCTCGTAGAAGACTTCGGCGCGGGCGGGGTCCAGCGTGTAGTCCTCGGTTTCGACCCATTCGGTGTCGGGGCCGAACTTGGCCTGGCCGCCCAGATCCAGCGTCAGGTGCACGCCCAGGCCGGCATGCTGCGGCACCGGGTAGATCAGGCGCGAGAACGGCGCGCGGCCAGACAGTGTGAAATAGCTGCCCTTGCACAGGTAATCCTGGGGGATGCTGGACGCGGGCAGACCCTCGATGCGGCGCGCCAGCGCCGGCGCGTGCAGGCCGGCGGAATTGATCAGCACGTTGCAGCTCAGGGTCATGGCGTCGTCGCCGCCGAATTGCAGCTCGAAGCCGCCCTCGGGACGGACGCGGGCCGACTCCAGCGGCGTGTGGAAGACGCACTGGGCGCCCGCGTTTTCGGCGTCGCCCTGGAACGAGAGCATCAACGCATGGCTGTCGACGATGCCGGTGGACGGCGAGGACAGCGCCGCGGCGCAGCGCAGCGCAGGCTCCAGGCGCATGGCGTCCTCGCCGGAGATGAATTGCAGATCGTCGACGCCGTTGGCGCGGGCGCGCTGGGCGATGCCTTCGAGTTGCGCGGCCTGCTCGGTGTCGGTGGCGACGATGAGCTTGCCCAGGCGTTTATAGGGCACGCCGCGCTCGGCGCAATAGGAATAAAGCAGGTGCTTGCCGCGCACGCAGAGGCGCGCCTTGAGGCTGCCTGCCGGGTAGTAGATGCCGGCGTGTATGACTTCGGAGTTGCGCGAGCTGGTGCCGGTGCCGATGGCCTCGGTGGCTTCCGCCACCAACACCTCGCGTCCGGACTGGGCCAGCGCGCGCGCGATCGCCAGGCCCACCACGCCCGCGCCGATGACGACGCAATCCACATCCACGCTCATGGCGTTTTCCTTTCCGAACGGGCGCCTGCCGGGGTCAGGTCGAAACCGCCGGCATGGAAGACCAGCGGCGGCTCGCCGCTATGGCCGCAGCGCTCCACTTCGCCCACCATGATGACGTGGTCGCCCTCGACGTAGCGGCTGCGGTTGTGGCATTCGAACCAGGCGGCGCAATGGCCGTCCAGCATGGGCGTGCCGCCCGGCGCGTGGTGCACCGTCAGCCCGGCGTAGCGGTCCGGCGTCTTGCCGGTGGCGAAGCGGCGCGCCAGCGCGATCTGCTCCGCGCCCAGTACGTTGACGACGTAGCGCTCGCACTGCTCGAAGGCCGCCAGCGACGACGAACTGCGCGACAGGCTCCACAGCACCAGCGGCGGGTTCAGCGACACGGAATTGAAGGAGCTGACCGTCAGGCCGATGGGCGCGCCATCGGGGTCGGCGGTCGTCACGACCGTCACGCCCGTGGCGTAACGGCCCAGCGCGGTGCGGAAAAAGGCGGCGTCAAAATCAGGGGAGGAGGCGGTCATGCAATCGTTAATTGGGGGCGGGCGCGAGGCGCCCGGCATCAAGGCGACAGGCGTTCGATCTTCCAGGCCTGGCCGTCGGCGACATAGCGCAGGCGGTCATGCAGGCGCGAAGGCCGGCCTTGCCAGAATTCGAAGGCGGTGGGCTTCAGGCGGTAGCCGCCCCAGTGCGGCGGGCGCGGCGGCTGTTCGCCGAAGCGCTCGCGGAATTCCTGTTCGCGGGCTTCCAGCTCTTCACGGGTGATGGGCTGGCTCTGGCGCGAGGCCCAGGCGCCGATGCGCGAACCGGCGGGCCGGCTGTGGTAGTAGGCGTCCGACTCGTCGCCGGCCACTTTTTCGACCACGCCTTCGATGCGGACCTGGCGCTCCAGCGGCTGCCAGAAGAACAGCAGGCTGGCGCGCGGCTCGGCCTGCAGGTCCAGGCCCTTGCGGGATTCGTAATTGGTGAAGAACGTGAACCCGCGCTCATCGAAGCCCTTGATCAGGACGATGCGCGCGCTGGGCTGGCCGCTGGCGTCCACCGTGGCCAGGGTCATGGCGTTGGGTTCGGGGACCTTGGCGGCCAGGGCCTCGTCGAACCAGCGGGTGAACTGCTCGAACGGGGAGGCGGCAGCCTGGCCTTCGAGCAGCACGTTCTTGTCGTAGCTTTGACGCAGATCAGAGACGGACATGGGGCTAGTAGTTCAGCGTTGATAACAAGGAGTTTATACCGCCTGGAAGGCGGTACCCTTATTGACCCCGCTCAGGGCGCAGGCAAGATTTCCCGAGGCCGGGCCTCAGGCGCCTTCCGGCAGCGTGTGCGCGTCCAGCTCCAGCCGGCGCGCGATGGCGTCCAGGCGGGCGTCATGGATGCCGGCGGCGCGCAGCGCCTGGGCGGTCTGCACCACATATTCGGTGCAGGGGCCATAGCGGCCGGCGGCGCGGCGCACGATGGCCAGCAGCTCGGGCTCGGGCAGGGCGCGGATGTAGGCCGGATTGTCCCGGTTCATGATGAAGACCAGCGCCCGCACGGTGCCGGTATCGGTGGCGCAGTTGATCCAGCGGGGCAGATAGGCGCCGGTGGACATCTCGCGCTCCCAGAGCGCGGGGAAATAGGTCGGCACCTGGTCGCCCGCCAGGCGGTAGACCACGCCGCGGCAGGAGCCTCCCCGGTCCAGGCCGAATACCAAACCCGGGCATTCCGGGGTGCCGCGGTTGACCCGCGACCACAGGCATAGCGCCCGGTGGTGGCCGCGCAGGGTCGCCAGCCGGCGCTCGACGAAATCGAAGTCGGGCCGCCAGATCAGGGAACCGTAGCCGTAGACCCACACGTCTTCGCCCGATTGCCAGTGGCGCAGGGCCTCGTCCAGCGATTCCTGCCGCTCTTGCGCAGTCCAAAGACGAAAGGGCAGGCTGGCGCCGGAATTGCCGGCGGCGGGAGGTGAGGACAGCATGTTCACGGCTACGCTTTGCGTTCAGATTCGATCGGGGGATTGCGGTTGGCCCAGCCTCCGGCCATCAGGGCCACGGAGTACGCCCAGAAGAGGGGGGCAACGCCAATTACCGCACCGAGCGCGCCGAAGGTCAACGGCAGGGACACCTGCGAGCCGTTGATCAGGGCCATCCGCAGGCCCACGGCCTCGGCGGCGCGGCCTGGCGGAGAATGCTGGTGCAGCAGCGAGAGCATGCTCGGCTGGCAGCAGCCCAAGGCCAGACCGAGGATGAAAGACAACACGATCAGGACGTTAACGTCGGTGAACAGCGGGTAAAGCATGAAATCGATGGCTGCTGTCGCCATCGCTACCCGCACCAGCGTCCAGGACCGCACGCGGCGCTGGATGAAGGGCAATATCAGGCGGATAACGAAAGTAGCCGCCGCGAAGGACGCAAGAATGATGCCGATCGTGGTCGCTGACAGGCCGATGGCGACGCCGAAAATGGGCACGACGAACAAATGGGTGTCCCACGCGCCGGACAAAATCGTGTTGACCATCAATATGCGGCGCAATGCCGGCACTTCCAGCAATTCGGTAACGCGCCGCTTTTCGGCCTCTTTTTTGCCTGACAGCTGCGAATCCACTGCCTTCAATTGGTGGCGCAACACATAAAGCCCGCCCGCCGAAATCAGCGGACCCAAGGTCAGCAGGCCGAAGGCCAGGCGCGTGCCCAGATGGTCGATGGCCAGCCCGGCGATCAGCGGGCCCGAGAATCCGGACCCCGCCAGCGCCAGCGACATGAAGGAAAAATTGCGCAGCCGCTGCGCCGGTTCGGCGTGGCCCAGCAGATCCTGCGTGGCGACCTGATGCAACATGAAGCCGATACCGATGCAACAGGAGGCAATCAGCAGGGCGAACTGGGTCTGGGAGATGAAGGGCAGCGCGGTGCCGGAGGCGACCAGGGCCGTGCCGATGACCAGCGGCCGCACGATGCCGACCCGGTCGACCCAGCGGCCGGCGCGCACCGAGAACAGCATGGGCAGTACCGCGAACACCGCAACCAGCGTGCCCACCTTGAAGGTCGACAGCCCCATCTGCAGCGCGGTGAGTGAGACGGTGATCCGTCCCCCTGTGAGCGCCACGTGGTTCATCATGGCCAGGAGGCACAAAAGCACCGCCCCGGAAAACTCTGGGGAACTGGGTGACGAAGAGGGGGATCTATGAGAAGTGGACACGGATACGGCTTAACTGCGTTCATTCTGGCCATATCGTCGCCCTATGTCGAGGCGTGGCTGTTTTGCAGCGCCGCAAACGCATATTGGCGCCAATCGCATGATGGCGGCTATCTAGGGGCGAACTCGCATGCTTATGGCGCAAGATGGCGGCACGTTCGCCGCATCTACGGGCAAGGGCTTTCGCGAGTGACGGACAAAGCGTTGTATCGTTCATGCAACGGAACAATCACGCGGACCTTGACGTTCCGGCCCGCTTTACTGTTTTTCACCGTTTTGCCACAGATCGTCGATGGTTCCGGCGGACGACACGTTTAGGATGAGCAAGCATCGTGGGCAAGGTCGCTTGCCTGGTCCGCAATTCGCAATACCGGCGCCGGCCCGATAGCCGGCGCTACATCCGGCAGGTTCAATGAAAAAGTCCCGCAGCAAGTTCAAGCGCTACTCCCTGATCGCCGTTTTGCTCCTGTTAGCCGTGTTCGGCGTGCGCGCCGCGTTCTTCTCCGCGACGCCGCCGCCCACTTTCGCGGTGGCCGAGGTCACGCGCGCCGATCTTGAAGACAGCGTGCTGGCCAGCGGCACCATCGACGCCATCGAACGCGTCAGCGTCGGCGCCCAGGCCACCGGCCAGCTGAAGTCCCTGAAGGTGGCGCTGGGCGACCGCGTCAAAAAGGGCCAGCTGGTGGCCGAGATCGACGACATGACCCAGCAGAACGAGCTGCGCAACGCCGAGGCCGCCCTGCAGACCCGCCGCGCCGAGCGGGCCGCCAAGGTCGCCACGCTGAAGCAGGCCGAGCTGGCCTTCCGCCGCCAGCGGCAGATGCTGGCGGCCGACGCCAGTTCGCGCGAGGCCTACGAGAGCGCCGAGGCGACGCTGGGCGTGACCCGCGCCGAGATCGCCTCGCTGGACGCGCAGATCGCGCAGGCCGAGATCCAGGTCGACACCGCCCGCGTCAACCTGGGCTACACCCGCATCGTCTCGCCCATCGACGGCATGGTGGTCGCGGTGGTGACCAAGGAAGGCCAGACCGTCAACTCCATCCAGAGCGCGCCCACCATCATCAAAGTGGCTCAGGTCGACACCATGACCATCAAGGCGCAGATCTCGGAAGCCGACGTCACCCGCGTGAAGCCGGGCTTGCCGGTGTACTTCACCATCCTGGGCGAGCCCGACGAGCGCTACCGCGCCCAGCTGCGCGCGGTGGAACCGGCGCCGGATTCGGTGCAGAAGGACGACGCGACGTCTTCCCTGACCGGATCGGCCAGCGGCAGCTCCACCACCGCCGCCGTCTACTACAACGGCCTGTTCGACGTGCCCAACCCGGACGAGAAGCTGCGCATCTCCATGACCGCCCAGGTCTTCATCGTGCTGGGCGAGGCCAAGGACACGGTGGTGGTGCCGGCCTCGGCGCTGGGCAAGCGCGGCCAGGACGGCCGCTACGCCGTGCGCGTGGTCCTGAAGGACAACAAGACCGAAACGCGCCAGGTCAGGATAGGCATGAACAACAACGTCCAGGCGCAGGTGCTGGAAGGGCTGGAGGTGGGCGAGCGCGTCGTGTCGGCGGATGCCGCGCCGGCCGCCGCGCCGGGAGCCTGACATGAGCGGGCCTCTGATCTCGCTTAAGGGCGTGCGCCGCGAGTTTCCCGCGGGCGAGCAGACCATCGCGGTCCTGAAGGACATCAACCTGGCCATCGAGTCCGGCGAGATGGTGGCGATCGTGGGCGCGTCCGGGTCGGGCAAGTCCACGCTCATGAACATCCTGGGCTGCCTGGACCGTCCCACCCGCGGCGAGTATCGGGTCGACGGGCGCAGCACGGGCGAGCTGGACCCGGACGAACTGGCCGAACTGCGCCGCGAGCACTTCGGCTTCATCTTCCAGCGTTACCACCTGCTGTCGGACCTGACCGCGCAGGGCAACGTCGAGGTGCCGGCCGTCTACGCCGGCAAGCGGCGCGAGGCGCGCCTGGCGCGTGCCGACGAACTGCTGCGGCGGCTGGGCCTGGGCGACAGGACCGGGCATCGGCCCGGGCAGCTGTCCGGCGGCCAGCAGCAGCGCGTCAGCATCGCGCGCGCGCTGATGAATGGCGGTGACATCATCCTGGCCGACGAGCCGACCGGCGCGCTGGACACGCACACCGGCCAGGAGGTGCTGCGCATCCTGGAAGAACTGAACGCGGCCGGCCATACCATCATCATCGTCACGCACGACATGAACGTGGCGCGCCACGCCCAGCGCATCATCGAGATCAGCGACGGCGAGATCGTCGCCGACAAGCGCAATCCCGACGCGCCGCGGACCGAGCGCATCAAGGAAGACGCGCCGGCGCTGGCCGCGCGGCCCGTCTGGCAGGCTTACCTGGACCGTTGCCGCGAGGCGCTGCGCATGGCGCTATTGGCCATGAACGCGCACCGGCTGCGCACCTCGCTGACGATGCTGGGCATCATCATCGGCATCGCGGCCGTGGTGTCGGTGGTGGCGCTGGGCGAAGGCTCGCGCCGCAAGATCCTGGACGACATCAGCGAAATCGGCACCAACACGGTGGAGATATTTCCGGGCAAGGACTTCGGCGACGAGAAGGCCGTGAATATCCGCACCCTGGTGCCGGCCGACGCCGACGCCCTGGCGCGCGAGTCCTACGTGGACAGCGTCACGCCGGAGGTCTCGACCAGCAACACGCTGCGCTATCGCAACGTGTCGGTGACCGGCGTGATCCAGGGCGTGGGCGAGCAATATTTCCGCGTGCGCGCCATCAAGCTGGCCCAGGGCAAGTTCTTCGACGAAACCAGTGTGTTGCGGCGCGCGCAGGAAGTGGTGATCGATGACGCCACCCGGCGCAAGCTGTTCGGTTCGCATACCGAGCCCATCGGGCAAGTGGTATTTCTGGGATCGATGCCGGCGCGCGTCATCGGGGTGACGCAAAAGAAGGAAACCGTCTTCGGCAGCAACGACTCGTTGAACGTCTGGGTTCCCTACACCACGGCGCTGTCGCGCGTGCTGGGCCAGCAGCATCTGAAGAGCATCACGGTGCGCGTCAATGACGCCTCGCCGCCCGCCGCGGCGGAACAGGCCATCGTCCGCGTGCTGACGCGGCGCCACGTGACCAAGGATTTCTTCGTGTTCAACACGGACGCGATCCGCAAGACCATCGAACGCACCACCGCGACCATGACGCTGCTGGTTTCCATGATTGCGCTCATCTCGCTGATGGTGGGCGGCATCGGGGTCATGAACATCATGCTGGTTTCCGTGACCGAGCGTACCCGCGAGATCGGCGTGCGCATGGCGGTGGGGGCGCGGCGCAGCGACATCATGCAGCAGTTCCTGATTGAAGCGGTGCTGGTGTGCCTGATAGGCGGCGCCATCGGCATCGTGCTGTCGCTGGGGCTGGGCGTGCTGGTTTCCAAGGCGACGCGCGGGTCGTTCCAGATGATCTATTCCACGACATCGATGGTGGCGGCGTTCAGCTGCTCGACCTTGATCGGTGTGCTTTTTGGCTATTTGCCGGCGCGCAATGCGGCGCGTCTGGATCCCGTCGAGGCCCTGGCCCGGGAATGAGGAAGATGAAAGCGGTTTCCCTGATTTGCAAACCCGCCGCCCTGGCGTTGCTGCTGGCCCTGGCCGGCTGCGGCAGCGTGCTGCATACGGACTACGAACGGCCGCTGACGTCCACCCCCGCGGCCTGGACCCATGCGCCTGCCGGCGATTTCCAGGCCGGGCCGCTGGCCGATGGCGGCGAGTGGTGGCGCAATTTCAACGACCCGACGCTCAACGGCCTGGTCGACGCCGCGCTGGCGCGCAACAACGACCTGGCCGCCGCCGCGATCCGCGTGCGCCGGGCGCAGTACCAGGCTGGAATCACCGAGGACAAGCTGCTGCCGCAACTGGGCGGCAATGCCGATGTGACGCGCAACCGCAACCTGTACGGCGACCGCGCCATTACCCGGACCAACGCCGTGCAGTTGACCGTCAGCTACGAAGCGGATCTGTGGGGCAAGCTGTCCAGCCAGCGCGACGCGGCGCAATGGGACGCTCTGGCGACCGAGCAGGACCGGCAGAGCGCCGCGCTGTCCCTGGTGGGCACTACCGCCACGCTGTACTGGCAGACCGCCTTCATCAACCAGCGCATCGCCAGCAGCGCCGAGAGCATCGCCTACGCGCGCAAGACGCAGGATCTGGTGCGGGCGCAGTACGCGGCGGGCGGCGCGTCGGCGCTGGAAATGGCCGAGGCCGAACAGACCGTGGCCAGCCAGGAAGCCGCTCATACGCTGCTGGTGCAGCAGCGTGTGGAGTACGCCAACGCGCTGACCATCCTGTTCGACGGCCCGCCGGACCGCATGATGGCCGACCCGGCGCGGTTGCCGGGCTATCCCTTGCCGCAAGCGCGCGCCGGCGTGCCGGCCGACCTGCTGGGCCGCCGTCCCGACCTGCGCGCCGCCGAACTGCGCCTGCGCCAGTCCCTGTCCACCGTCGACGCGACCCGCGCCAGCTTCTATCCGCCATTGACGCTGACCGGCGCCTTGGGAAGCTCGAGTCCATCGCTGTCCGACGTTCTGAAGAACCCGGTAGGCTCGCTGGGGGCGGCGCTGACGCTGCCGTTCCTGCAATGGAACCAGATGCAGCTCAACATCAAGATCTCCAAGGCCGACTACGAAGAGCGTGTGGTGAATTTCCGGCAGGCGCTGTACCAGGCGATGGCGGACGTGGAGAACGCGTTGTCCAATCGCACGCAACTGCGCTTGCAGGCGGAACAGCTGGACGCATCTCTGCGCGCGGCGCGCGAGGCCGAGCGGCTGTACGAAGTGCGCTACCGGGCGGGGGCCGTGCCGCTGAAGGATTGGCTGGATGCGCAGGAGAAGCGGCGGGTGGCTGAGGTTTCGCGGGATGAGAATATGTTGAATCGCTTGGTGAATCAGGTGGCGGTTTATCAGGCGCTCGGTGGGGATGATGCTGAGTCTGCTGGCGGTGCGGCGGCGGGTTCTTAAGGCGCCAGGCTCCGCTTTGGAAACTTGACGTCAGCTGGGGTGACCGGACTTCGTAGGGTTCTCGCGGACGGTGGGGGTGGGCGAAGGTCTTACGATGCTCGCCCCAATAGGCCGCCCGCGCGGCCGTCTTTGGCGTCCCTGCAAGATCTTTCTCTCTTCCTCGTCGGGGAGAAGAACGTCAAGCACACCACCCGTCCCAGCGGCCGGCAAGATTCAATAAGCGGAGCCTGGCGCGGCGGCGGCCGGGGTGGCGCGGGGCGTCGATAAGCCCGAGGGAATCCGAAGGAACCGCCGGAGGCGGTGACGAGGATGACGACGGGGAAGTCCGGAGCGAAGGCTCCGGACCGCAATCGTTGCCCCGCGCCACCCCGGCCGCCGCCGCGCCAGGCGTCTTAAGAACCCAACCATCCGCCTGCAATAAAATACGCCCTCATGAACACCCCCGACCCCACCGCCGACCTCGACCGCCGCTTCGGCAGCCTCTCCCGCCTCTACGGCCCCGAAGCCCCGACCCGCCTGCGCAACGCCCATGTGGCGGTCGCCGGCCTGGGCGGCGTAGGTTCCTGGACCGTCGAGGCCCTGGCGCGCTGCGGGGTAGGGGCGTTGACGCTCATCGACCTGGACCACATTGCCGAATCCAACGTCAACCGCCAGATCCATGCGCTGACCGAGACGCTGGGCCAGTCCAAGGTCGATGCCATGGCCGAACGCGTGCTGGCGATCAATCCGGAGTGCCGGCTGACGCGGGTGGATGATTTCGTTTCGCCCGAGAACGTCGCCCAGGTCCTGCCCGGCCCGTACTCCGTCATCATCGACTGCACCGATCAGGCCGCCGCCAAGATCGCGATGATCCTGCATGCGCGCGAAATCGGCGTGCCCATGCTGTTGTGCGGCGGCGCGGGCGGCAAGACCGATCCGCTGGCCCTGCGCGCCGGCGACCTGTCGGCCGCGGTCAACGACGCGCTGCTGTCCAAGTTGCGCAACAAGCTGCGCCGCGAGCATGGCTTTCCGCGGGCTTCCGACCAGAACGGCAAGGCCTTGAAGCGTGTGCCGAAAATGGGTATCCACGCCCTGTGGTTCGACCAGCCCGCCATCCTGCCCGACGCCTGGACCCGCCCCACCGAAGGCGAGGACGACATGGGCGCCTCTGGAGAAACCCTGGCGCCGCAGGGCCTGTCCTGCGCCGGCTACGGCTCGGTCGTGACCGTCACGGCCGCCATGGGCATGGCGGCGGCGAACGAGGCGCTGCGCCTCGCGGTCTGACAAAGGCGCTACAGCGCCACGAATACCACGCCATCCTCGATCCTGACCGGATAGGTGGCAATGTTCTCGCGCAGCGGCGAACAGAGCGCGCGCCCGTCACGCACGTCGAAGCGCCCCTGATGCAGCGGGCATTCGATCTCATGCCCCATCAGAAAGCCGTCGCACAGCCGCGCATTGCCGTGCGTACAGAGGTTGGCGGTGGCGTAGACCTCGCCGTCCACGCCATACAGCGCGATCTCGCGGCCGCCGGCCTGCACCGCGATGACGTCGTCTTCAGGCACCTCGTCCCGCGCGATGGCCTTGATCCATTGCGTGCTCATTGCTGTCGTTTCCTTGTTCAGATGGGATAGATAAGCGAATTCGGCACCAGCTCGCTGTCGAAGATGCAGAGCCGCGATTCGAATTTGAGCCCGTCCGGACCGAGCCGGACCACATCCAGGTAGCGGCCCACGTTGAATACCGTGGTCAACTGGCTGGGCTTGGTGCGGAACACGGCGTAGTTGGCCTCGGACTCGATGCGGTCGCCCTGCACCGACAGCACGCGCGGCGCGCCCACCACATGGCGCTGGTAGTAGGGGTCGTGGAAGATGGTGTCGGTGGCGCCGTAGATGCGGTCCTTCAGCATGCCGCGGCTTTCGAAGGACATGGTCGCCAGCGGATAGCCGCGCTCGTGGTTCTCGCGCGGCAGCACCTTGTACACGCAGTCTTCCAGGAAGAAATCGGGCCACTTTTCCCATTCCTCAGCGTCCAGCGCGGCGGCGTAGTCGTTGTACAGGCAGGTCAGTTGGTAGTAGAGGTGAAAGTCCAGCATCGTCAGGCCTCCATGACCCGGCGCCAATACGCGTACATGCCGCGGATCAGCGTTTCCGTGACCATGTGGTCGGTGTTTTCGGCGGTCTTGCCGCCCAGTTCCGCCACGCTGCGGTGCCAGGGCTTCTGCTCGAAGCCCGATTGCGAGAACTCGATGACCTCGCCGTCGTCCGCCGACACGAAGCCCGCTGGGCCGAACAGATTGGCCTGGCGCAGCCGGCGGCGCGTCATCTCGGGCGTATCGTCGGCGAAGCCGAAATGCGTCCACACGAAATCGAAGGCGTCGTGGCCCACGGGCTGGATGTGGCGCGTGGACAGCGAGTTCACCTGCTGCTGGATGATGACGCTGGGGAACAGCGTCATCAGCACGGCGGTGGGGCCGTTCCACCAGGGCTCCGGCACGATATCGAGGAAGCGGTCGTCGTTCAGCGACATCTGTTCCTTGAAGCTGGACACGCCGCTGGTCACGCTGCCCTTGCCGCCTTGGCCGCGCGTCGAGATCATGGCGGCGTGGCGCAAGTGCCGGTCCATCTTCAGCTCGGAGCGGTTGTCGGCCCGCCACAGGCCGAAGGTGACGAACCAGGTGTGCAGCAGGCCCGGATGGTAGGGATCCTTGATGTTCTCCTGCATCAGCTTCCAGTTGCCGGGGATGCGCTGGCGGCTGTAGCCGTGGATCACCAGTTTGCGGCCGTCGAAGACGCGGTCGAAGTAGTGCAGGATGTCCGGCCCCAGATAGTCCTCCAGCGGTTCGACATCGTGATCGAACGAGGCGAACACCACGCCGTTGCGGCAGGCCACGGCCAGCTTGGTCAGGCCATGTTCTTCCGGCTTGAAATCGGGCGGCATGCCGCCGTTGACCTTGCCGTCCTGCTTGACGCCGCGGCGGAACGGCACGCCGATCAGGTTGCCCTGCAGGTCGTAGTTCCACTGGTGGTACGGACAGACGAATTCGCTGCGGTTGCCGGAACGTTCGCGGCAGAACTGCACGCCGCGGTGGGCGCACACGTTTTCCACCACGCGCACCTGGCCGTCGTTGTCGCGCAGCAGGATGACGGAGCGTTCGCCCACCGCGGTGCGCTTGAAGTCGCCCGGGTTGGGGATCTCGGCCTCCAGGCCCACGTAGCTCCAGTGCGCGCGGTAGAAGAAGTGCTCCATTTCCCGCTGATGCAGGGCGGCATCGGTATAGACGCCGAAGGGGATGCGGTGGGATCCGTCGTCCTGCCAGCGCGGGGCGAATTGGATGGGCTGCTCGGGGGCGTTCATGATCCGCTCCGGCGACAGGGCGCGGCGGCGGACAGCGTACAGGTACGCATGGCGTGTCTCCTTGGTTCGGCGGACCGCGGGCGCGATCCTGCAGAGCCGGCGCTGCATGGGCGCTGGCGTTTTTCGCATCATCGGGCAGAAAGTGAAATAAATAAATAGAATCTGCTTGATGAGATAAATCACCAAAATCAATATTGGTGGAGGCAGCCCATGAACCTGCAAGACCTGGACCTGAACCTGCTGGTCGTCTTCAATGAACTGCGCAAGCACGGCCGGGTGTCGGCCGTGGCCGAGAGCCTGGGCATTTCGCAGCCCGGCGTCAGCAACGCGCTGGGCCGGTTGCGCAAGCTGTTGGGCGATGAGCTTTTCCTGCGCACCTCGCGCGGCATGGTGCCCACGCCCTACGCGCAGGATTTGGCGCAGCCCATCGCCGCCGCGCTGGAGGCGCTGCACAGCACTCTGAACGCGCGCGCCGCGTTCGACCCCGCGCATAGCGGCCGCGCCTTCGTGATCGGCGTGAACGACGTGGGCGAGACCTATTTCCTGCCGCGGCTGATGCGCGCGCTGGACCGCGCCGCGCCCGGCGTCACGGTGCGCACCGTGCGCACCACCTCGATCGACGTGAAGGACGAGATGGAGCGCGGCCGCATCGACCTGGCCATGGGCTTCCTGCCCGATCTGAAGAGCGGCTTCTTCCAGCGCCTGCTGTTCCGCCAGCCCTATGTGTGCATCTTCCGCCGCGACCATCCGCTGGCGCGCACCGGGGTCTCGGCGCGGCAGTTCCGCGCGGCCGAGCACGTGGCCATCGCCTCGGAAGGCACGGGCCACGGCGTGGTCGACCAGGTGATCGGGCAGGCCGGCATCCAGCGGCGCCTGCGCCTGACCGTGCCGCACTTCATTGCGGTGGGGCCGGTGCTTGCCGCCACCGACATGATCGCCGTGGTGCCGCAGCGCTTCGCTGACTGCGCCTGCGGTCCGTTCGGCTTGGCGACCGCGCCCTGTCCGGTGAAGATCCCGGAGTCGGTCATCAATGTGTTCTGGCACGCCCGCAACCACCGCGAGCCGGCCAACCAGTGGCTGCGGCAGGTGGTGGTGGACGAGTTCGCGGATTAGGCGTCGCGCAGCGTCACCGGAAACCAGCCGCGCAGCGCATTGGACAGGCGGATTTCCTCGGCCGCGTGCAGGTCGGCCAGGGTCAGGACGCGTTCTGCCACCTTGCCCGTTTCGAGCAGTTCGGCGCGCTGCACGCCGGGCAGGCAGCCGCTGTCCACGGGCGGCGTGTACCAGTCGCCATCCAGGCGCAGATAGACGTTGCTGCGGCTGCCTTCGCAGAGTTCGCCGCGCTCATTCAGGTAGAGCAGATCGAAGATGTGCGGATGCGAGGGCAGCCATTCGATGGTCTTGGTGTACCAGGGGCGGTAGGTGGTCTTGTAGCGCAGCAGCGGTTCGGATGAACGCAGCGCTTCGGGCGCCAGCATGGCTTCCTGCGCGGGGTGCAGGGGCGGCAGCGGCGCGGTCTGGATGTTGCGGCTGCCGTCGCGCGCCACCAGCAGGCGCAGCCGGTGCGGCCCGGGCGTGGCCAGGCCCAGCGCGGTGATCATGATGTCGGCCTCGACGGCCCGGCCGCCCCAGCCGTAGCCCAGGGCCTTGCAGGACGCTTCCAGGCGCTTGAGATGGCGCGCCAGCAGCGGCACGCGTCGTTCGGCATCGACCAGGATGGTCTCGATCAGTTCGGGTTGCATGGGACTCTCCTGGGGTAAAGGTGCGCTGCGGCCGCGCTCTATCCTACTACCGATGGCTGCAGGCGCGCAGGGACGCCGGACATCCGGACTGCGGCCTCAGGCCCGCAGGATCCGGGCCTTCCAGTGGCATTCCTGCCATTCCTCGGCCGGGTCTGAATCGTGCACGATGCCGCCGCCCACGCTATAGACGCCGTGGCCGGCCTGGTCCAGCACCAGGGTGCGGATGGCGACGTTCAGCGAAAAGTCGCCGTCCGGCGCCAGCCAGCCGATGCTGCCGCAATACAGGCCGCGCCGCGCCGTTTCCATCTGGCGGATGCGGCGCATGGCCGCGACCTTGGGGGCGCCGGTGATGGAGCCGCAGGGAAACAGCGCACGCAGCACGTCTTCCAGCGAGGCGTGCGGCGCCAGCGCCGACACCGTGGACGTCATGGTCCAGACGGTGGGATAGCGCTCCAGCGAGAACAGCGCGTCGACCCGCACCGAGCCCGGCTCGGCCAGCCGGCCTAGATCGTTGCGCAGCAGATCCACGATCATCAGGTTCTCGGCGCGGTTCTTTTCGCTGGCCAGGAGCGCCTGGCCCAGCCGTTCGTCCTCGGCCGGATCGGGGTGGCGCGGGGCCGTGCCCTTCATCGGGCGCGTGGTCAGGCGCGGGCCGTCGCGGCGCACGAACAGTTCGGGCGAAAACGACAACACCGTGCGCTCGCCGTCCTCGATGAACGCGCCGTGCGCCACCGGGTTGCGGGCGGCGATGCGCCGGTACAGCGTGGCCGCGTCGCCCTGGAATTGCAGGTCCAGCGGCTGGGTGTAGTTCACCTGATACAGCTCGCCGTCACCGATCAGGCCGCGGATGGCTTCGATCTGGCGTACGTAGTCGGCCTCGGTCATGCGCGGCGCGGGCAGGCTGATGGCGGCGGGGGCAGCGCCTGCGTCCGGTGCGTCCCAGGGCGTTTCCTCCTGCCGGCGTTCGAACGCCAGCGCGGTCAGGCGCGGTTTGCCGTCGTCGCGCGGCGGCGTCCAGGGGCCGGCGGGCGGCGCCATGGCGGCTTCGGGCAACAGCCACTCGCCCAGTTCGTAGTCCAGCAACAGGGCGATCCAGCGCCCCTGCCGCCGCTGCGCTTCGATGGCGGCGAGCGCGGGGACGACCTCGGCGGCGGAGCGCGCCTCGATCCGCGAGCACAAGCCCTCGAACCGCAGCGCGCGGCCGGCCAGCCGGTCTTCAAAACGACATTCCATGCTGCCTACTGCTGTTGATGTGCCAGGAATTCCTTCAGGACCCGTCCGGTATGGGAATGGTCGCTCAGGGTCATGACGTGTTCGGGCGAGCCTTCGCCCACCAGCTTGCCGCCGCCCGTGCCGCCTTCGGGGCCCAGGTCCAGCAGCCAGTCGGCTTCGGCGATCACGTCCAGGTTGTGCTCGATCACCACCACCGTATTGCCGGCTTCCACCAGGCGGTGCAGCACGTGGATCAGCTTTTCCACGTCGGCCATCGACAGGCCCACGGTGGGTTCGTCCAGCACGTACAGCGTATGCGGAATGCGCGAGGCGCGGCCGGTCTTGATCAGGCCGTCGGTGAGGCGGGCCTTGGACAGCTCGGTCACCAGCTTGATGCGCTGCGCTTCGCCGCCCGACAGCGTGGGCGAAGGTTGTCCCAGCGTCAGATAGCCCAGGCCCACGTCCTGCATCAGCTGCAGCGGGCGGTGGATCTTGGGGTGCGCGGCGAAGTAGCCGATGGCGTCGTCCACTTCCATGGCCAGCAGTTCGCCGGCGTTCTTGCCGCGCATCTGCACGCTCAGCGTGTCGTTGTTGAAGCGCGCGCCGTTGCAGGCGTCGCAAGGCACCTTCACGTCCGGCAGGAAGTTCATCTCGATGGTGCGCATGCCCTGGCCTTCGCAGATCGGGCAGCGGCCGTCGCCGGTGTTGAACGAGAAGCGCGCCGCGGTCCAGCCGCGCATGCGCGATTCGCGGGTGTCGGCGAACTGCTTGCGCACGTCGTCCCAGAAGCCCACGTAGGTGGCCGGGCAGGAGCGCGGCGTCTTGCCGATGGGCGTCTGGTCTACTTCCAGCACGCGGTCGATGGCTTCCCAACCCTTGATGCTGTCGCAGCCCGCCCAGCCCGGCGCCTTGCCTTGCGACACGGCCTGCATCAGGTTGTCCAGCAGCACTTCGCGCGCCAGGGTGGATTTGCCCGAACCCGACACGCCGGTCACCACGCTCAGGCGGCCCACCGGAATCTTCGCGTCGACGCTGCGCAGGTTGTGCAGGCGCGCGCCCTTGATTTCGATCATGGGCGTATCGGCCTCGACCGGGCGGCGGCCTTGCAACGGGTGCTGCAAGGGTTTGGCCAGATAGCGGCCGGTGACCGATTCGGGCGCTTCGATCAGGTCCTGCGCGCTGCCCTGGGCCACCACGCGGCCGCCGCGGATGCCCGCGCCCGGTCCGATGTCGATGATGTGCGAGGCGCGGCGGATGGTGTCGTCGTCGTGTTCCACCACCACCAGCGTGTTGCCGTTGCCTTCCAGGCGCGCCAGCGCGTCCAGCAGGATGCGGTTGTCGCGCGGGTGCAGGCCGATGGTCGGTTCGTCCAGCACGTAGCAGACGCCCTGCAGGTTGGAACCCAGCTGCGCGGCCAGGCGGATGCGCTGCGCTTCGCCGCCGGACAGCGTGGGCGCGGCCCGGTCCAGCGCCAGGTAGTTCAGCCCGACTTCCTGCATGAAGTTCAGGCGTCCGCGGATTTCCGTAAGGATGTCGCGGGCGATCTCGCCTTCGCGGCCGCGCGCCACCAGCCCGGTGAAGAAGGTATGCGCGTCCGACACCGGCAGCGAGGCGAGTTCGGCGATGGACTTGTCGCGCCAGCGCACGGCGCGGGCCACGCGGTTCAGGCGCTGTCCGTCGCATTGCGTGCAGGGCTTGGCCTCGCCTTCGTACCAGGCGTTCCAGGCGGTTTCCTCGCCGGTCTGCTCTTCGTCGAAGCCTTGCAGCTGCAGGCCGGTGCCGTAGCAGCCGGTGCACCAGCCGTGCTTGGAGTTGTACGAGAACAGGCGCGGATCCGGTTCGGGGAAGCTGGTGCCGCAAGACGGGCAGGCGCGCTTGACCGAGAAGTGCTGCTGCTGCAGGTCGCTGTCCAGCGCCTCGTGCAGCTTGTTCACGGGCCACACCACGGACATCACGCCCTGGCCGTTTTCCAGCGCGTTCTTGACCGCGGCGCGCAGCTCGGCTTCATTGGCCGGGTCCACCACCACGTCCGCGATCGGCAGCTCGATGGTGTGTTCCTTGTAGCGGTCCAGCCGCGGCCACGGGGCCACGGGAATGAACTCGCCGTCCACGCGCAGGTGCGAATGGCCCTTGGAGCCGGCCCATTTGGCCAGGTCCGTGTAATAGCCCTTGCGGGCGGTGACCAGCGGCGCCAGCAGGCCGATGTGCTCGCCCTTGTGCTCGCGCAGCAGGCGCGCCACGATCTGGTCCGTATTCTGCGGCTCCACCGCGACATTGCAGTCTGGGCAGTATTGCGTGCCCAGCTTGACGTACAGCAGGCGCAGGAAATGGTGGATTTCCGTCATCGTGGCCACGGTGGACTTGCGTCCGCCGCGGCTGGTGCGCTGCTCGATGGCGACCGTGGGCGGGATGCCGAAGATGGCGTCCACGTCCGGCTTGCCGGCTGGCTGCACGATGGCGCGGGCGTAGGCGTTGAGCGATTCCAGATAGCGCCGCTGCCCTTCGTTGAACAGTATGTCGAAGGCCAGCGTGGACTTGCCCGAGCCGGACACGCCGGTGATGACGGTGAACTTGTCGCGCGGGATTTCCACGCTGACGTTCTTCAGGTTGTGTTCGCGCGCGTTGCGGATTTCGATCGCCATATTGGCCTGGCGCCGCTCGCGCATCAGCGACTGCAACGGGCGGCCCACGTCTGCGCCGTAGGCTTCGCCGGGCTCGGCGATGCGGGCGGTCAGTCCGGCCTGCTCGACTTCCTGCGCGTCGGCGTCGGTGCTTACGACCACGTCTGCCGGCAGGATGCTGACTTCGTAGTCGCGCAGGGCGGCGCCCGTGTGCGATTTGGGGTTGTCCATCAGGTCCTGCGGCGTGCCGGTGCCGATGACCAGGCCGCCGGCGTCGCCGCCTTCGGGGCCCAGGTCGATCAGCCAGTCGGCCGCGCGGATCACGTCCAGGTTGTGCTCGATCACCAGCAGCGTGTGGCCGGCGGCCAGCAGCTTGCGGAACGCGCGCATCAGCCGCGCCACGTCGTCGAAGTGCAGGCCGGTGGTGGGTTCGTCGAACAGGAACAGGCTGCCCTTCTTGGCGACCTTGGCGGTGGAGATGCCGCTGCGCGCGGCTTCGGCCAGGTGGCCGGCCAGCTTCAGGCGCTGCGCCTCGCCGCCCGACAGAGTGGGCACGGGCTGGCCCAGCCGCACGTATTCCAGGCCTACGTCGGCCAGCGGCGCCAGGCCCGTCTGCACGTCGCGCAGGCCCTTGAAGAAGTCCAGCGCCTCGCTGACCGTCATCTCCAGCACTTCGTCGATGGACGCGCTCTTGCCCAGGTGTTCGACGCGCACTTCCAGCACTTCGGGGCGGAAGCGCTTGCCGTCGCAATCCGGGCAGCGCAGGTAGACGTCGGACAGGAACTGCATTTCCACGTGTTCGAAGCCGGTGCCGCCGCAAGTGGGGCAGCGGCCGTCGCCGCCGTTGAAGCTGAAGGTGCCGGCCGTGTAGGCGCGCTCGCGCGCCAGCGGCGCTTGCGCGAACAGCTTGCGGATCGCGTCGAACGCGCCCACGTAGCTGGCCGGGTTGGAGCGCGCCGTCTTGCCGATGGGGGTCTGGTCCACCATGACCACATCGGCGATCTGTTCGGCGCCCAGCAGGCGTTCGAAGGCGCCGGGCGCTTCCGAGGGCTTGCCCTTCTGCTTGAGCAGGGCGGGGTAGAGCACGTCCTGTACCAGCGTGGACTTGCCGGAGCCGGATACGCCTGTCACGCAGACCAGGCGGCCCAGCGGCAGTTCGACGGAGACGTTCTTCAGATTGTGCGCGCTGACGCCTTCCAGCAGCAGGCGCGGCGTGTTCGCCGCCACCGGCATGGGGCGCGGCGCTTCCACGCGCTGGCGGCCGCCCAGGTAGTCGCCCGTCAGCGTGCGCGCCGCGCGCAATTGGGACGGCGTGCCGTCGAAGACGATCTGGCCGCCGCGTTCGCCGGGGCCGGGACCGATGTCGATGATGCGGTCCGCGGCCACCATGACCTGCGGGTCGTGCTCCACCACCACCAGCGTGTTGCCGGCGTTGCGCAGGCGGTGCATGACTTCGACCACGCGGTGCATGTCGCGCGGGTGCAGGCCGATGGAAGGCTCGTCCAGCACGAAAAGCGTGTTCACCAGCGAGGTGCCCAGCGCCGTGGTCAGGTTGATGCGCTGCACTTCGCCGCCCGACAAGGTGCGGCTCTGGCGGTCCAGCGTCAGGTAGCCCAGGCCCGCGTCGCACAGGAACTTGAGGCGCGCGCGCACTTCTGTCATGAGCAGGTCGGTGGCGGCGTCCAGCGCGCCGGAGAACGACAGCGTGTCGAAGAAGATCCGCACGCGTTCGATCGGCAGCAGCATCACGTCATGGATGGACAGGCCGCCCAGGTTGTCGAGCTGTTCGCGGCTCCAGTTGGCGCTCACCGGCATGAAGCGCTTGTAGCGGCCGTCGTCAGGCGGCAGCACGGTGTCGGCTTCTTCCTTGGTGCCCAGGCGCCAGAGCAGCGCGTCGGGCTTGAGGCGCGCGCCATTGCAGGTGGGGCAGGGCGTGTAGCTGCGGTATTTCGACAGCAGCACGCGCACGTGCATCTTGTAGGCCTTGGTTTCCAGCCAGTCGAAGAAGCGCTGCACGCCGTACCACTGGTGCTTCCAGGCGTCGTTGCCGCCCTTCCAGTCGGGCGTGCCGTAGAGCACCCAGCGCTTGTGTTCTTCGCTCAGCTTCTTCCAGGGTACGCCCAGCGGCACGCCGGCCTTGGGCGCGTACTTCTGCAGCTCGTCCTGGCATTCCTTGTATGAAGGGGTCGTCCAGGGCTTGATGGCGCCTTCCAGCAGGGTCTTGTTTTCGTCCGGGATGACCAGGCCGAAGTCGATGCCGATCACGCGGCCGAAGCCGCGGCAGGCTTCGCAGGCGCCCAGCGGCGAGTTGAACGAAAAGCTGCTGGGCAGCGGATCGGTGTATTCGATGTCGCAGTCGGCGCAGTGCAGGCGGTCGCTGTACTTCCAGATGTGGGCATTGCCGCCCTCGGCGTCCATGACGTACACGGCCAGGTGGCCGGCGCCCATGCGCAACGCCGTGTCCAGCGCTTCCATGATGCGTTCGCGTTCGGTGCCGGCAAAGCGGAAGCGGTCCTGGACCACGTGCAGGATGCGGCGCGATTCGGTGCTGCCTTTTGCTGCCTTGGCTTTCTTGGCACCCTTGGCCGGGGCGGCTGCGCGCGGCGCCGCGTTTTCCTCGGCGTGCACGCGGGTGTAGCCCTGCTGCTCCAGGAAGCCGCGCACTTCCTCTTCGGTGAAGTTGGCGGGAACCGCAATGGGGAAGGTCACCACCAGCCGCGGATCGCCAGCGGCGGCGGCGCGTTCGGCCAGCGAGTGGTAGACGGAATCAGGGGTGTCGCGCCGCACCACCTTGCCGCAGCCGCGGCAATACAGTTTGGCGCCGCGCGCGAACAGCAGCTTCAGGTGGTCGTTCAGTTCCGTCATCGTGCCGACCGTGCTGCGCGAGCTGCGCACCGGATTGGTCTGGTCGATGGCGATGGCGGGCAGGATGCCTTCGATGCGGTCTACCTGCGGCTTGTCCATGCGGTCCAGGAACTGGCGCGCATAGGGCGAGAAGGTTTCCACATAACGCCGCTGCCCCTCGGCGTACAGGGTGTCAAAGGCCAGCGAACTTTTGCCGGACCCCGACACGCCGGTCACGACGACCAGTTCGCCGGTGGCGATGGTCAGGTCCAGGTTCTTGAGATTGTTCTGGCGGGCGCCAACGATGCGAATTTGGGAGCTCATGGACGGTATCGTAGCCTGAGGGGAGAGGCCTGCCCGAGCGACAACCCATCGCTGGTTCCGAGCGCGGCGATATGGAATAATTGACTATATTGTGAGTCACTTGTCCATTATGTGGACAGAACGGACGCTCACTAGCTGTACAAATAAACAGTATCGCAGATTCGTCTGAATTTCGCGCTGTCGGCGTTGCGCATTCTGTAGATTCATTGCTAAAGGCATGCAGCCATTAGCTGGAGACAACATTGCTGGAAACCAAGGTCCCGGGCGCCGCGGCGTTCGCCAAATTCATGACGGTGCTGCAGGCGGTGGCGGATGCGCCCCAGCCGCCCACGGCCGCGTCATTGGCGCGCAGCTGCGGCTATCCCCGGCCCACCGTCTACCGCATCGTCGCGGCGCTGGCCGAACAGGGCATGGTGGCCGAAACCGGCGGCGCCTACCGCCTGGGACCGCGCCTGATGTCGCTGGCCAGCCGGGCCTGGTCGCAGTTCGACCTGCGCGCGGCGCTGGCGCCCGACCTGCAGGCCTTGCGCGATGAAACCGGCGAAACCGTGCACCTGGCCGTGCCTGCAGGGCACGAGATGACCTATATCGACAAGCTGGAAAGCCCCGGTCCGGTGCGCATGGCCTCGCGTGTCGGGGCCAGCGTGGCGCTGCATTCCAGCGCGGTCGGCAAGGCCTATCTGGCGGCGCTGGACCCGGCGTCGCGCGAGCGCCTGCTGCGCGAACTGCCGCTGACGGCCCGCATGCCCGGCACCGTGACCAGCCTGCCCGAACTCCGCGCCGTGCTGGATGCGGCCGCCGCCCGCGGCTACGCCACCGACGACGAGGAAAACGAAGCCGGCATCGTCTGCTATGGCGTGGCCGTGTGCGACGCGGCCGGACGGCCCGTCGCGGGCGTCAGCGTCAGTACCTTGCTGTTCCGGCGCCGCGAAGACCCGCAAGCCGCCTATATCGAACCCTTGCTGCGGCTGCGCGATGCCGCCGCGGCCAAACTCGCCGTCCTGCCGGTATCGCCCGGCGGCGCCTGACCGCCTGCCTCCAAGGAATGCCATGACCGCAACCGCTGCCCCTCTCGCCTCCAAGCTCTCCACCCTGCTGGCCTCCCGGGTCGTCCCCGTGCTGCGCTACACGGACGCCGCCACCGCCGCCTATGCGGCCGAAGTCGCGGTGGCCGCAGGCTGCACCACGCTGGAACTGACCTGGACCATTCCCGGCGTCACCGACCTGCTGCGGGCGCTGCGCGACAAGCACGGCAGCACGCTGCTGCTGGGCGTGGGCACGGTGCTGGACGAGCACCAGGCGCGGGAGGCCTTGGTCGCCGGCGCGGACTTCCTGGTGTCGCCGGCGCTGGCCACCGACATCGTCGACCTGGCGCATGCGGCCGACGCGCTCTGCCTGCTGGGCGCCTTCACGCCCACGGAAGTGTTGGCGGCGCGCCGCGCGGGCGTGGACGTGGTGAAGATCTTCCCCGCGGACACCGGCGGCCCCAAGCACCTGGCCGCGCTCAAGTCGGTGTATCCGGACACCATTTTCTGCCCCACGGGCGGCGTTACCCAGGACAACATGGGCTCGTACTTCGCCGCCGGCGCCGCCATCGTCGGCATCGGCAGCAATCTCTATGACAAGGCGGCCTTCGCTGCCCGCGACACCGCTGCGCTGGTGGCGCAGATCATCCGCACCCGGGAGGCCGCCCATGGCTGATTTCGATATCGTCGCGCTGGGCGAGCCTCTGGTCGAACTGAACCAGACGCACCAGGACCAGCGCCAGTATCTGCAGGGCTTTGGCGGCGACACCTCCAACGCCGTCATCGCAGCCGCGCGGCAGGGCGCAAGCTGCGCCTATCTGACGCGGGTCGGCAACGACGCCTTCGGCCAGCAGTTCCTGGACTTGTGGCGGGCCGAAGGCGTGGATACGTCCGGCGTGCAGGTGGATGAGCAGGCCCACACCGGCTTGTACTTCGTGCAGCATGGCCCGGACGGCCATGCCTTCAGCTATCTGCGCCGCGGCTCGGCCGCCAGCCTGATGACGCCGGCCAGCCTGGATTCGGGCCTGATCGAACGCGCCCGCTACCTGCACGTGTCGGGCATCAGCCTGGCCATCAGCACCAGCGCCTGCGATACCGTGTTCGCCGCCATCGAGCGCGCGCACGCGGCCGGCGTCCAGGTCAGCCTGGACTCGAACTTGCGGTTGCGCCTGTGGCCGGTGGACCGCGCCCGCGCCGTGCTGCGCGAAACCATGCGCACGGCCGACCTGTTCCTGCCCAGCATGGACGATATGCAGCATCTGACCGGCAACGACGATCCGGAACGCACGCTGGACTGGATCCGCGACGCCGGCGCCACCGGCGTGGTGGTGCTGAAGCTGGGCAAGGACGGCTCCATCATCGACGACGGCCAGCGCCGCGTACCCGTGGCCGCCTTGCGCGTGGATGCGGTGGACGCGACCGGGGCGGGCGACTGCTTTGCTGGCAGCCTGCTGGCGCGCCGCTGCCAGGGAGACTCCTGGGAGGATGCCGTGCGTTACGCCAATGCCGCGGCGGCCTTGTCCACGCTGGGCTACGGCGCGGTCGATCCGCTGCCGCGCAAGGAACAGGTGCTGGAGCGGCTGAAGAGCCTTTCCTGCTGATCGCCGGGGGGGCTGGACAGGCGAGGGCGACCGTCCAGGCTGATTGGGCCATGTTCCGTCCCGCATTTGACTGCTCCTGGCGCGAACGTGGCGGAAACGCCGCATTTTCGCGTCATTGGCGCCGTCAGGGCATTTCAGGCTAAAATGCCAAGTTACCCGAATTTTCCGCCAGCCCAGTATCCGGTTGTGCGGGCAACATTTCCGCAAATTCAACAGGAGAATCAACATGGCTGAACGCAAACGCGTGCGTCGCAACACCCTGGAACGCCGTTGCCTGGGCAAGGCTTTCAAGCGCTTGTTCGTCAAGTCGCCCAAGGGCGTTTTCAAGATGCTGGAAAAGATCAAGCGCGTCTAATTGACGTGTCCGGCCGCAGCCCAGGCTCGGCCAGATCAAAAAAAACCCGCTCGGCGCGCCGGCGGGTTTTTTTTCGTCCTGCGCGGACCGGCTTATGCCTGGTCCTGGGGCGGACCGAGCTTGGGCAGAATGAAATCCATGAAGGCGCGGGTCTTGGCCGGCTGGATGCTGGACGGATACACCACGTAGATCGAGATCGGATCCACCGACCACCCTGGCAGCACGCGCTTGAGCGAATTGCGCTTGATGATGGGCTCCAGCGCCAGGCAGTGCGGCATGCGCGTGATCGCCAGGTCCAGGCCTGCCAGGGTGCCCGCGATGCTCATATTGTTGGCCGCCAGGTGGCCGCTGACCGGCACGCGTTCACTGACCGCGCCGCGGCGCAGCGTCCAGTGCGAATGCGCCTCGTCGATGGTGGTGCGCAGGCACTGATGCCGGCTGAGATCCGCCGGCGTCTCGGGCTCGCCGTGGCGTTCCAGGTAGCGGTCGGAGGCATACAGGTAGTTGTCCAGGGAGACCAGCTCCTGCACGACCGCGCCGCCATGCACGCCGCCGTTGCCGTTGATGTCGGCGGCGCTGGCCGCTGCCAGCGGGTAGTCGGCGTTGCTGCCGAAGCGCAGCACGATGTCGAACGGCGTGCCCTGCGCGTCGGAGGCCGTCAGCATGCTCAGGTCGAACTCGCATTCCACTTCCGGATAGCGGTCGGTGAAATCGTTGATGGTTTCTGGCAGCAGCCACATCGCCAGGCTGTAGGGCATGGATACCCGCAGGTTGCCAGAAGGGCCGCCGGACAGGGATTGCAGCTGCTCATGCGCCAACCTGGCTTCGTCGATCAGGCCCTGGCAGCGCCGCATGTAGGCCGCGCCGGCTTCGGTGAGATCCAGGCGGCGCGTGTTGCGGTTGATCAAGCGCAGGCCGATGGCGCGTTCCAGCTCGTTGATGCGGCGCGATAAAGTCGAGGTCGGCATGTTCAGCGCGCGCGCCGCCATGCTGAAGCTTTTGCGCTTGGCAACCTCCACGAACAAGGCGATGTCATTGAGCTGGACGGTCGAAGCTTCCATAGGCATTCCGGTTTTGGCCGCCCGAGTGTACGCCACTAAGGAGTGCGTCCAAGGCAGATAAAGTGCCGAGACGGCCTGTCAACTGTCGTTTTTGTCAGATTTGATTGCAAATTTGAGTCTTACAGGGCCGGAACGCGCGTGCATATCCCCTAAACTTCAGGCGAAAACACCAAAACCAAGACCGCAGCGCTTGCTCGACGCATCGCAAAGGGGCTCAGTGGGCATGACCGACACACCAACTTTTTTCACTGTTTTGACGCCCACCTACAATCGGGCGGGCACGCTGCACCGGGTATATGAATCGCTTTCCCGGCAGACTTTCCGGGATTTCGAATGGGTCGTGGTGGACGACGGTTCCACCGACAACACCCACGAATCCATCCTGGACTGGCAGGCGCGCGCCGATTTTCCGATCCGCTACTTCTGGCAGAACAACCGCCACAAGAAAACCGCCTTCAACCGCGGCGTGCGCGAGGCGCGCGGCGAACTCATCGTCGCCCTGGACAGCGACGACGAAATGCCGTCCGACGCCCTGGCCACGTTCAAGGAGGTCTGGGACGGCATTCCGCCGGCGCGGCGCGAATCCTACGTGGCCGTGACCGGGCTGTGCGCGCGTCCCGATGGCAGTATCGTCGGCGACCGCTATCCGCAGGACGTGTTCGACAGCACGGCGGTGGACGTCTATTTCCGCTATCGCATCAAAGGCGAGAAATTCGGCTGTATGCGCACCGACATCCTCAGGAAGTATCCCTTCCCCGAGGATGTCGCAGGCTTTGTGCCCGAAAGCCTGGTGTGGTGGGCGATTGCGCGGGCGGGTTATCTCAGCCGCTTCATCAACCGTGTGGTGCGGACTTATCACGACACGCCCGGCGCCCTGAGCCAGGGCGCCGTTTCCGTGAGCAACAACGCGCAAGGCCTGTACCTGCTGGCTTGGGACATGCTGCAGCATCACCTGGAATTCTTCCGCTACCGCCCGCGCGAATTCATCATGGCCGCGGCGCGCTACACACGCTTTCGGCTGCATCTGAAGCACTCCGGCGTGCCGACGGCGGTGCAAGCCTACAAGCTGACCAATCCCATGGCGAAGTTCATGGTCGCGGCCCTGTGGCCGCTGGGCTACGCCATGTACCGCCGCGACAGGCGCCGCGGCGTGGCCTGAAGCCTGCCGCGCACGCAGGCCCCTGCCGGTGCTTCAGGCGGCGGGCGCCGAGGCAGGGGCTCCGTGCCCCAGCCCCAGATACACCTCGACCACGCGCGGGTCCTCCGCCACCTGGGCGGCCGGGCCTTCCAGCGTGACGGCGCCGGTTTCCAACACGTAGGCATAGTCCGCCACCTGCAGCGCGGCGCGGGCGTTCTGTTCGATCAGCAGGATGGACACGCCCATCTCGCGCAGGCGCGTGACGATGCGGAACACCTCGCGCACGATGCGCGGCGCCAGCCCCAGGCTGGGTTCGTCCAGCATCAGCAGCTTGGGCTTGGCCATCAGCGCGCGGCCCACCGCCAGCATCTGGCGTTCGCCGCCGGACAGCGTGCCGGAGAGCTGGAGGCGGCGCTCCTTCAAGCGCGGAAACAGTTCATAGACCTCGGCCAGCGTCTGGTCCTGGTCGCGCAGGCCGCTGCGGAAACGGTGGAACGCGCCCAGCATCAGGTTGTCTTCCACCGTCATCTCGGCGAACAGCTCGCGCTTTTCAGGCACCAGGTTCATGCCGGCCGCCACCATTTCCTCGATCTCGGCATGTTCCTGCACCTTGCCGCCGAAGACGATCCGGCCGCTGGACGGCAGCACGCCCATGATGGCCGACAGCAGCGTGGTCTTGCCGGCGCCGTTGGGGCCGATCACGGTCACGATCTGGCCTTCGCCCACTTCCAGGCTGACGCCCGAGACGGCCTCGATCTTGTCGTAGGCCACGCGCAGGTCGCGCACTTCCAGCAATTTCGCGCTCATCATTCCACTCCGCCCAGATAGGCTTCAAGCACCGCGGGGTTGTGCTGGATCTCGGCGGGCAGGCCTTCGGCGATCTTCTCGCCGAAGTCCATGACCACCACGCGGTCCACCAGCCCCATCACGAAGTCCATGTCGTGCTCCACCAGCAGGATGGCCATGCCTTCGGCGCGCAGCTTCTTCAGCAATTCGGCCAGTTCGCATTTTTCCTGGTAGCGCAGGCCGGCGGCGGGTTCGTCCAGCAGCAGGATGCAGGGATCGGACGCCAGCGCGCGGGCGATTTCCAGAATGCGCTGTTGCCCCAGGGCCAGCGAGCCGGCCTCGTCGTGCAGATGCTTGCCCAGGCCCACGCGTTCGACCTGGCGCGCGGCTTCGGCCAGCAGGCGCGCTTCTTCGGCGCGGTCCAGCCGCCAGGCGGCCGGCAGTACGCCGCGATGGCCGCGCAGGTGGGCGCCGATGGCCACGTTTTCCAGCACGCTCATGCGGCCCAGCAGGCGCACGTGCTGGAAGGTGCGCGACAGTCCCAGCCGCGCAATGCGGCGCGCGCCGGCGCCGGCCACGGAATGGCCCAGCAGCGTTACCGTGCCGGAAGTCGGCGTGTCCACGCCCGAGATCTGGTTGAACATGGTGCTCTTGCCCGCGCCGTTGGGACCGATCAGCGCCAGGACTTCGCCGGCGCGGATTTCCAGGTTCATGGCGTTGTTGGCGACCAGGCCGCCGAACTTGCGGGTCACGTCCACGGCCTTCAACACCACCTCGCCGCGCGGCGGCATGGGCTTGCGCGGCAGCGGCTCGGCATTCATGTCCAGCTTGCGCTGCTGCTTCTTCACCGGCACGCAGCGCGTCAGCACCGGCCACAGGCCGCTGCGGGCGCGGTGCAGCAGCAGCACCATGCCGAAGCCGAACACGATTACCTCGAAGTTGCCGGTCTGGCCCAGCAGCCTGGGCATCCAGTCCTGCAGCCATTGCTTGAGCACGGTGAAGACGCCCGCGCCGACCAGCGCGCCCCACACCTGCCCCGCGCCGCCGATGACGGTCATGAACAGGTATTCGATGCCCATCTGCAGGCCGAAGGGGTTGGGGTTCACGAAGCGCTGCATGTGCGCGTACAGCCAGCCCGAGGCGCAGGCCTGCAGCGCCGCGATGATGAAGATCACCATGCGCGAGCGCGCCGTGTCGACGCCCATCGATTCAGCCATCACGCGGCCGCCCTTGAGCGCCCGGATGGCGCGGCCTTCGCGCGAATCCAGCAGATTCTGGGTGGACCACACCGCCACCAGCAGGAAGGCCCAGATCAGGTAGTAGATGTTGTCGCCCTGGTTCAGCGTCCAGCCGAACAGGTTGATGGCGGGAATGTCCGGGATGCCGGTGTGGCCGCCCAGGCCTTCGACCGAGCCGAAGACGAAATACAGCGACAGGCCCCAGGCGATGGTGCCCAGCGGCAGGAAATGCCCCGACAGCTTCAGCGTGATCGCGCCCAGCAGATAGGCGATGACCAGCGTCAGCAGCAGCCCCGCCAGCAGGGTCAGCCAGGGCGATGCGCCCAGCCATGCCAGCCAGGACGGCAGCGTGTCCGCGCGGGTGGTCAGCAGCGCCGTGGTGTAGGCGCCCACGCCGACGAACGCGGCCTGCCCGAAGCTCGTCAGGCCGCCGACGCCGGTCAGCAGCACCAGGCCCAGCGCCACCATGGCGTACAGGCCGATGTAGTTCAGCAGCGTCACATAGAACGGCGGCAGCACCAGCGGGCCCAGCGCCAGCAGCGCCAGGAATGCGAGGAGGATGTGGCGCGGGTTCATTCGTCTTCTTCCTCGACGTGATGGCTTTTCAGTGAACGCCAGAGCAGCACGGGGATGATCAGCGTGAACACAATGATTTCTTTGTAGGCGCTGGCCCAGAACGAGGAGAAGGCTTCGATCAGGCCGACCAGGATGGCGCCGGCCGCGGCCAGCGGATAGCTCACCAGGCCGCCGATGATGGCGCCCACGAAGCCCTTCAGGCTGACCATGAAGCCGGAGTCGAAGTACATGGTGGTGATCGGAGCGATCAGGATGCCCGACACCGTTCCGATCAGCGCGGCCAGGAAGAACGTGGCCTTGCCGGCGAAGATCGGCGAAATGCCCATCAGCCGCGCGCCCAGCCGGTTGAAGGCGGCTGCGCGCAGCGCCTTGCCGTACATCGAGCGTTCAAAGAATTGGTAGAGCACGACGATGAGCAGGGCCGACACCGCCACCACCCAAAGCGCCTGGCTGTTGACGTTCAACGGTCCCAGCGCCAGGCTGGCGTCGCTGAACGGCGCCGTGCGCGCGCCTTCCGCGCCGAAGGCCAGCAGCCCCAGGCCGACCAGCGCCAGGTGCACGGCAATGGAGACGATCAGCAGCACCAGCGTCGAGGCCGACGCGATGGGCTGGTAGAACAAGCGGTACAGCTGCGGTCCCATCGGCACCAGCAGCAGCAGCGTCAGCAGCGCCTGCGCGGCCATCGGCAGCTGGGCCAGCGGCAGGTTGTAGAACAGCGCGGCCAGCACCAGCGGATAGGCCAGCTTGACCGCCATGCGCCAGGCGCCGCGGTTGCGCCCGGGGCGCTTGCGCCGCGCCAGCAGATCGGCGCCGACTTCGGCCAGCGCGAAGGCAAACAGCAGCCACACCAGCAGCACCGGCTTGCCGGCCTGCAGCGCGGCCATGGTGAGCGCGCCGAACGCGACGAACTCGCCTTGCGGGATGAACAGCACGCGGGTGACGGTAAAGACCAGCAGGATGGACAAGGCCAGCAGCGCATAGATGGCGCCGTTGGTGATGCCGTCCTGCCCGAGTATCAGGGCAATCTGAGCATTCATGCGAAATTCCGGGTAAGACAGACAAGCAAGCCAGGCACCTCATTCCCCATCCGCGCGCCTACGGAGCAAACTCTGCGCATCCTCGGGATGCCGCGGAGCCGGCTTTGCCGGTCCGCAGGCATGCCCCCTGGGGGGAAGCGCGGAGCGCTTCGGGGGGAGCCCACCTTGCGGAGCCGGCTCTGCCGGTCCGCAGGCATGCCCCCTGGGGGGAAGCGCGCAGCGCTTCGGGGGGAGCCCACCTCGCGGAGCCGGGCTCTGCCGGTCCGCTGGCATGCCCCCCTGGGGGGGAAGCGCGCAGCGCTTCGGGGGGGTTACTTCACTAGTGTCCAGGCGCCGTCCTTGACGGTGATGAGCTCGCGGCCGCGATCGTCAAAGCCGCTGTGGTCGGCAGCCGTCATGTTGTAGACGCCTTGCGTGCCGACCAGCTCCTTGGTCTGTTCCAGGGCATCGCGCAGCGCGCTACGGAACTCCTTGGTGCCCGGCTTGCCGGCCTTTTCAGCCAGCGGCACGGCCTTTTCCAGCAGCAGGCCGGCGTCGTAGACGTTGGCGCCGAAGGTGGCGGGCTTGGATCCGTTGAGCTTTTCGTAGGCGGCGATGTAGTCCGCAGCGACCTTCTTGGACGGGTTGCTGTCCGGCATTTCCGGCAGCACCAGCATCAGGCTGGCGGCCAGCACCGTGCCTTCAACCTTCTTGCCGCCCAGCTTCAGGAAGTCGGGCAGGGCCGCGCCGTGGGTCTGGTAGAACTTGCCCTTGTAACCCTGATCGAACAGGGTGGTCTGCGGCAGCACGCTGGCGGCGCCGGGGGCGGCCACCAACACGGCGTCCGGCTTGGCGGCCAGGATCTTCAGCGCCTGGCCGGTGACCGAGCTGTCAAAGCGCAGATAACGTTCGTTGGCGGCGATCTTGATGCCCTTTTCGGCGGCCAGGCCCGAGAAGACCTTGTACCAGTTCTCGCCGTAGGGATCGTTCAGGCCGATGAAGCCGACGGTCTTGATGCCGGTCTTGGCCATGTGGTCGACCAGCGCGCGCGCAATGATGTCGTCGTTCTGGGTGGTCTTGAAGACCCACTTCTTCTGGTCGTTCATGGGCAGCACGACGGCGGCGGTGCCCACCGGCGCCAGCATCGGCACGCCGGCCTCGGCCGCGAACTGGATCACGCCCATGGCGTTGGGCGAACCCGACGGGCCGATCAGCGCGTCCACGTTCTGCTCCGAAATCAGCTTCTTGAAGGCCGTCACCGAGTTGGTGGAATCGCTGGCGTCATCCAGCGAGATGTATTCCACGGTCAGGTCGCCGATCTTCTTCGGCAGCAGCGGCACGGTGTTCTTCTGGGGAATCCCCACCAGGGCCGTCGGGCCGGTGGATGAGGTAACGACGCCGACCTTGACTTGGGCCAGGGCGGGCAGGGCGAACAGCGCGGCTACCGCGGCGGCAGCGGCCAGGGGGAGTTTCTTCGACAGCATGGCAAAACCTCCGGATAGGGAGCAGGGTGGGGGTGCGGCTGGAAAACGGAGAAAACGGTACTTCTGTGCTTGCTTGGTTTGCTTTAATACTTGTTGCTTAAACTTTCTGTGCGCAGGCTCGCACTGTAGACCTGGTCCGCAGTGCTTACCTATCCGTCAAAACCCGAAGCAGCGCGCGCGATGCGCGTTCAGATGGTGATGGAGCTGACGCTGGCGCCGCCGCAGACGAACAGCGTCTGGCCGGTGACGAAGCTGTTGGCGGGATCCGAGAAGAACATGACGGCGCGCGCCACGTCGTCGGAGCGGCCCAGGCGCTTGACCGGTATGCCGGCTGCCAGCTGTTTCTCGCGTTCGCTGCCGGGCTCGATCACCTCGTAGAACATGTCGGTCTGGATCGGGCCGGGAGCCACCACGTTGACCGTGATGCCATAGGGCGCCAGCTCCAGCGACCAGGTGCGCGCCATGCCCACCATGCCGGCCTTGGTGGCCGAATAGGCGGTGCGGGTCGGCAGGCCCAGCGCGCCGCGCGAGGACATCATCACGATGCGGCCGAACTTGCGCTCCTGCATGCCGGGCAGGGCGGCCTGCACCAGGCTGATGGCCGCGCCCAGGTGGATCTGGGTCAGGCCGTGCAGTTCTTCCTGCGTGACCTGCGGCAGCAGGTTGGGCCAGATGACGCCGGCGTTGTGGATGACGTGGCTGATGGGAAACCGGGCGGCGGCTTCGGCGCCCGCTTGCGCGGTGGCCTCGGCGTCCAGCAGGTCCACCTGCACGTTGTGCAGGCGCGGGTGGCTGAAGTCGGTGGCGCGGCGCGCCATGGAAATCACTTCGTAGCCTGCGTCCAGCATGCTGCGGCAGATTTCGGCGCCGATGCCGGCGCTGCCGCCGGTGACGATGGCGACGTTGGTGTGCGTCATGGATATCCCCCTGTTGTTGTCGTGAGACCGGCTCAGGCGCGGCCGGCTCAGGTGCGGCCGGCTTAGGCCTTGGGCGCCAGCGCCAGCACGCGCAGCGGGCTGCCCGAGCCGCTGCGGATCTTGAGCGGCGCCGAGAAGATCACCGCGCCGGTGGGCGGCAGCTGGTCCAGGTTGGTCATGCATTGCAGGCCGTAGCGGTTGTTGCCGTGCATGTAGTAGTGGCAGGGATAGGGCGGATTCAGGTGATGGGCCTGGCCGGTATCCGTGCCGATCGACTCGGTGCCGAAACCGTGCACGTCGCGCTCCTTGATCAGCCATGGCACCACTTCGGCGTCCGGGCCGGGCGAGTGCGCGCCGTCTTCCTGCAGGTTCAGGTAGTCGGCGGGCTTGGCGCGCTTGGACCAGTCGGTGCGCATCAGCACCCAGGAGCGCGCGGGGATGCGGCCGTGTTGCTCTTCCCACTTTTTCACGAAGTCGATGGTCAGCAGGAAGTCCGGGTTGTCGCGGGACTCCGCCGAGCAGTCGATGACGCAGGCGCTGGCGATGAAGGCCTCGATGGGAATCGTGTCCACCGTGTTGTCGGGCAGGTCCTTGCCCGTGACCCAGTGGGCCGGCGCGTCGAAGTGGGTGCCGGTGTGCTCGGAACACGAGAAGTTGTTCCAGTACCAGGCGGGGCCGCGCTCGTCGTAGCGCGAGATCTCCTCGATGCGGAACGGCCAGGCCTGGCCGAACTCCGGCGGCAGCACGATGGTCGGGAATTCCGGCGTCAGCGTCTCGGTCAGGTCCACCACGCGGATGCGGCCGGACACCAGTTCGGCCATGAATTGGGCAAGAATGTTTTGGCTCATGTGCTGTTCCTTTAGGTTCGTGCGTTGTCGGGGCGGCGGGCCGTCAGGCTCCCAGTTCCCGTTCCAGTCCCTTGGGGTTCTCCGCCAGCCGGGCGCGGAATTCCTGCGCGACATCGCCGACATAGACGTCCTCGATGCCATCCTTCAACGCGCGCACGATGGCGGTGGCGATCGCCGCAGGCGCCACGCGCGGGGGCGGCGTGCGCTGCTCCCATTCGTGATCCACCGGCCCGGGGAACACGTTCACCACCCGCACGCCCGCGCCGCGCATCTCGGCGCGCAGGCATTGCGCCAGGGACAGCGCGGCCGCCTTGGACGCCGACCACATGCCGCGCGACGGCAGGTTCATGTGGGCGTAGATCGACAGCACGTTGACCCAGGCCGTGGCGCTGTTCACGCCGTCCGCGGCGCGTCCGCACAGGGCCGGGCCGAAGCTTTGCGCCAGCCGCATCAGCCCCAGCACGTTCACATCCATGGCGTCGCGCGCCGTATTCACGTCCTTGCGGTTCAGCAGCCCGCCTTCGCGTTCCAGGTCGGCGGTATTCACCAGGATCTCGACCTTGCCGCCGATGGAGGCGGCGACGCGTTCGACCGAATCGGTATCGGTCACGTCCAGCACCACCGCCTGCACGCGCGGGTCGGCCGCCAGCGCGTCGTAGGCGGCGTCGCGCTTCCAGGCCTGCGGGTCGCCCAGGAACACGGTCGGGCAGCCAGCGTCCAGCAGGGCGCGTGCCACCGCCTGGCCCACCGCCGACTTGCCGTCGGTGACGAGCGCGCGGCGGAACTTCGGATCGCACGAGGTTTCGCGCAGGGTCTTGTCGTCTTCCATGTTGGGCGTATTCCTTTCAGGCAGGGCGATCATCACGGCCTGGCCGCTGCGGTCCAGCTTCAGCGCCAGGCGCACGCGGTCGCCGTCGGCGCAGTCCTGGTGCACGTGCGCCACCACCGAGGGCCCGGCCGTCATGCGCACCGTGCCCACGCGCCAGGGCAGGCGTTCGCGGAAATACAGGTCGTTGCTGTGATGCAGGATGGTGCTGACCAGCAGCACGCCGCTGGGATCGGCCGGACGCCAGGGCAGATGCTCGGACAGGCATTGGCCGCAGACCTCGCGGGGCGGGTACTGGACCGCGCCGCAGTCGGCGCAGGTCTGCAGGTCGAAGCGGCCCTCGGCGGCGGCGGCGGTCAGCCCAAGCGCGCTGCGGCTGCGCCAGCCCGGCGGCAGCGTCGGCTGGCGGGTGCGGGCGATCGGATTCTTGCGGGGCGGCTTGGCCAAGGGTTCGGTCATGCGTGGCTCCCCAGGATGGCCGCGGCGGTGCACAGCCCGCGGTCGTAATTGATCATGCCGAAGCCGCTCACCATGCCGAGGCGGGCGTCGGCTACCTGCGTGCCGCCGGCCGTGCCGCTCAGCTGGCGCAGCGCCTCGACCATGCCCAGATAGCCGCCGGCCGCGCCGGCCTGGCCTACCGACAGCTGGCCGCCATTGGTGTTGAAGGGAAAGCTGCCGTCCACGGTGAAGCTGTGGCGGCGCACGAAGTCCGGCGCCTCGCCTTTGGGGCAGAAGCCCAGGTCTTCGATCTGCATCAGGTTGATGACGGGGTAGTCGTCGTAGGCCTGCAGGAAATCCATGTCGCCGGGTTGAACGCCAGCCTGGCCGTAGAGCTCGTCCAGGTCCACGGTCCAGCCGCCGCGCGTCTGGATCGGGTCCTCGATCCAGGCGTTGTGGCGTTCGATGGTCGACAGGATGCGGGCGTAGGGCAGGTTCAGCGCGCGCGCCCGGTCTTCGCTCATGACCAGGAAGCCGTCGGCGCCGGCGCAAGGCATCACGCAATCGAACAGGTGTATCGGGTCGGTGATGACGCGGGCGTCCAGATACTGGGCCAGCGTCAGCGGCTTTTTCATCAGCGCGTGCGGATAGCGCAGGGCGTTGTCGCGCTGCGCCACGCACAGCTTGCCGAAGTCCTCGCGGGTGGCGCCGGTCGTGCGCATGTAGTTGGCGGTCAGCAGCGCGAAGCTGGCGTTGGGTCCGCCCGCGCCATAGGGATAGACGGCGTCCTGCGCGAAGCGCGAGAACTGGCTGACCGTGTTGCGGAACGAGTCCACGTGGTTGGTGTCGCCGGCGATGCAGGCGACGATGCTGGCGTCGCCTGCCTGCACGGCGCGGGCCGCGCGGCGCAAGGCGGCCACGCCGCTGGCGCCGCCCATGGGGATGTGGTCCAGCCAACGCGGGCTCATGCCCAGGTGCTGCACCAGGCCGACGGCAGTGTCGGGGGCCAGCGTGAAGCTGGACACGCACAGTCCGTCCACCTCGGTCTTGGCGATGCCGGCCTGGCGGATCAGCGCGCCCAGCGCCCGCCCCAGCCACCAGTGGGCGGCATGGGTGGAATAGCGTTCGTACGGAATCGTGACGGGCAGGGCCGCCACCACGCCGTCATAGCCCAGGCGGCTCATCGCGCGGGCTCCTGGCGTTTCTTCATGTGGCCGGTGTCCACGCAGCGGGCCGTGCCGGGCAGCGTGGGCGCCAGGGCTTTCATTTCGCCGCGCTGGATCTTGTTGGTGGTGGTCAGCGGCAGGCTGTCGACGAAGGCGACGTAGCCGGGGGCCTTGTAATAGGCCAGTTGTTCCAGGCTCCATTGCACGATGCTGCGCGCGGCCTCGGCCATTGCGGCGCCCTCGGCCGGCAGGCTCTCGGGCACCACGCAGGCCAGCACTTCGTCGCCGCGCACCGCGTCGGGCACGGCGGCGACCGCCACGGCCTTCACCAGCGGATGCTGCAGCAGCACGCTTTCCACTTCCACGGCGGAGATGTTCTCGCCGCTGCGGCGGATCACGTTCTTCTTGCGGTCCACGAAGCGCAGCGCGCCATCGGCGTCGCGGCGCACGATGTCGCCGGTATGGAACCAGCCGTCTTCCCAGGCCTGGGAGGTCGCGTCCTCGTCCTTGAGGTAGCCGGCGAAGAAGCCGTAGCGCGGGTCGTCGCCGGCGTGGCGCACCAGCAGTTCGCCCGGTTCGCCGGCGGCGGCCTCCAAGCCGGAGTCGGCGACGATGCGCACCAGCACGTCGTCTTCCTCGCGGCCGAAGCAGCTGCTGCCGATGTGGCGCGGCTCATGGTTGGCGATGATGACGGCGCCCGCGCCGGTCTCTGTCATGGCCCAGGCTTCCAGCAGCGGAAAGCCGAAGCGCTCTTCAAAGGGCTGGTGCAGCTTGCGGTCCACGCCCGCGCCGAAGCCGAAGCGGATGGCAGGCTGCTTGTCGCGGGCCGAAGGTTCGGCCTTCATCAGGATGGCGGGCATGACGCCCAGGTAGTGCAGCACCGTCGCGCCCGAGTCGCGCACGCTGTCCCACCAGGTCTTCGGGTGGAAGCGGTCCAGCGGGATCAGGCAGCCGCCGGTCAGCAGCATGGCCATGGCCGAATACGCCATGGCGTTCATGTGGACCAGGGGCAGCGGCGTCAGCATGCGTTCCTGTCCCGGGCGCAGCTCGCACAAGCCGCCGATGCGGGCGTACCAGCCTCCGGCGTGCAGGAAATAGCGGTTGGGCAGGATGCAACCCTTGGGCCGCCCGGTAGTGCCGGACGTGTAGAGCAGGGCGCATTCGGTCAGGACATCGGGCTCGCGGCCCGCCAGCGGCGCGGCGAACGGTGCGGCGGGAGGGGCATCATCGGGACCCATCACGCGCAGTTCGCGGCCGGCGCGCGTTGCGGCGGCCAGCAGGTCGGCGTGGCGCTCGGGCAGCGCCACGGCCAGCGCGATCTCGGAGTGGCCCGTCAGGTATTCCAGTTCCGCTGCGCGCAGGTCGGGGTTGATGGGCACCACCGACACGCCCAACGCGTTCAGCGCGAACCAGTGCAGGAAGAAGGCAGGGCGGTTTTCCAGCAGCAGGCCGGCGCGGTGGCCGTGGCCGTAGCCGGCGCGGGCATAGGCCGTGCGCAGGGCTTCGATGGCCTCGGCGGCCTGGGCGTAGCTCAGTTCGCCCGCGGCGATGCCGTAGGCCTGCGCCGTTTCCGGCAGGATGCACAGGAAGGGCTGGGCGCCGTAGCGGGCCGCGGTGTCGCGGAATGCCTGATGGACCGTGGTGCTCACAAGCCGCTCCTACATGAACAATTGGATATTGCCGAAGGCCGCGTCGCAGTTGACGAGGTCCACGCGCTTGAGCCGGATGCGCAGCGCGCCGTCCCGCTCCACCAGATGGTGGGTGGCCCAGCCCGCGTACAGCGTCTGCGCGTCCTGCCGCGTCTCGACGTAATGAAAGGCGGTGCGCACCACGTGGCGGCCTTCGGCGGGGGCGGCATCGGGATGGCCGTGTTCCACCGTGGGCGCCTGCAGCAGGTGATGGCAGCGGCTCTTGGGCTGTTGCGAGAACGTGCGCTGGCCGGCCAGGCGCTCGACGCGCACGCGCAGCAGCAGCTTGTCTTCGTACATGAGCGAGGCGTGCAGCTTGGGATCGGTCTGGCCATGGGCCAGCGGCATCCAGTAATAGCCGTCTTCGGTGTACAGGTTCAGCCAGTCCTCGAAGCGCAGCTCGTCCAGCATGCGCGCCTCGGCGTAGACAAAATCGATCAACTCGCGGTCGCTTGCGCTCATACCGACTCCGCTCCGGTCATGTAGCGGCCCCATGCGCGGTACTGGTTGCGCATCTGCCATTCATTGGTGCCATTGGTGGCGACGTTCTTCTGGCCGACCTCGTCGGGCGAGTACAGTCGGCCCACGTTGACCCAGTCCCGCGCCCGCGATTGCAGGCCGTCCTGGGCGCGCTCGTACATTTCCAGGTCGTCGTGCCCGACCACCGAGGTCGGCGCGTTGATGAGGCGGTTGTACATGAGCGTGCGCTCCAGCAGCAGGTCGGGCGCGCCCACCAGGCGGAAGGTCCAGGACTCCACCAACGTGCGGTCGGCGGCGATCGGCTTGAACACGCGCAGCGTCTGGATCGGGCCCTTGACCATGATGTTGGGGAAATACACGGTGTTGTGGCGCACGTCGCCCAGGATCTGCTTGGCGCGGTCCTCGCCGTAGGCCGCCACCATGGAGTCCCAGTAGCCCGGAATGCCGGAATACGAGGCATGGATGGAGTCCGACACGCCGGTATGGCCGTGGCCGTTCTCCCACACGCGGATGCCCATGTTCTCGAAGAACTCGTAAGGCGAGATGAAGGGCGCGAACAACTCGACGGCCATGGGTTTGGGCGTGCCTTCCGGCGCCTGTTCCCAGACCTTCACGGCGGTGCCTGCCGAGGACTCGTGCGCCACCATCGGGTGGCAGGTGTCGGTCTGGTTGTCGACCAGCATCTTCCAGTTGCAGCGGTGCATGTAGCGCAGCACGCCGCCGGCGACTTCCAGCCGGCCTTCGGGCGAGCGGTCCACCATGTTGTCCAGGGTGGACAGGGACTCGCCAAAGAAGTCCTCGAAGGACTGGCCTTCCGGGTTCAGGCGGCAGAACACGAAGCCGCGATGGTTCTTCACGTCCTTCACGGCGGCCATGCCCTGGCTCGCTTCGCAGTTTTCCAGGCCGGTGTTCTCGTAGCCCTTCTTCAGCGGGATGGACAGCAGGCTGCCGTCGGTCTTGAAGGTCCAGGCGTGATAGGGGCAGCGGAAGAACTTGCCGGTGTTGCCGCAGGCGTCGCCCGCCACCATGGTGCCCTTGTGCGGGCAGCGGTTGTGCAGCACCCGCACCGTGCGGTCGCTGTGGCGCACCATCACCACCGGCTGGTTGCCCACCGTGGTGGTGATGTAGTCGCCCGGATTGGGAACCTGGCTGTCGTGGCCGACGTAGACCCAGGTGTTGGCGTACAGGCGCTCCATCTCCAGCTCGAACAGCTCCTGGTCGATGAACAGGTCCTTGTGCACCTCGGTGTCGCGCAGCAGGGCGCGGATGGCGTCGGGGTTGTCGCGGTATTTGGCCATGATGGCGCTTCCTTGCGTCGGGGCTACAGGTCCAGCACCAGGCGCGCCGATTTCGCGCGCGAGATGCAGATCTGGATGATCTTGCCGCTGGCCTTCTCGGTGTCCGAGAGGTAGTAGTCGCGGTGGTCGGGTTCGCCTTCCAGCACGGTGGCCTGGCAGACGCCGCATTCGCCGCGCTTGCAGTCGTACATCGGGTCGCAGCCTTCTTCTTCCATGACGTCGATGATGGTCTTGTCGGCGGGGATGGTCAGCACCCGGCCGGACTGGCGCAGCTCGACTTCGAAGGGCTGGTCGCCGGCCTGCGGCGCGGCGGTGGCGAAGAGTTCGAAATGGATATGGGCGTCGGGCCAGTGGCGCGCGTGCGCGCCCTGGATGACCGCGTCGATCAGGCCCTTGGGGCCGCAGACGTACAGGTGTTGGCGCGGCGATGACGCGGCCAGCAGAGCCTGCAGGTCGAAGCGGCAGGACGGATCGTCGTCGGCGTGCAGGCTCAGGTCATCGCCGGCCAGGGCCTGCAGTTCGGGCAGGAAGGCCAGCTGGTCCTTGCTGCGGCCGCAGTAATGCAAATGGAAGGCGCGGCCCGCGGCCTTGAGCGCGGCGGCCATGGAGGCCACCGGTGTGATGCCGATGCCGCCCGCGATCAGCACCACGGGTTCGTCGCCGGCAGGCGATTCGTGCAGCGGGAAATCGTTCTTCGGGCCTTCGACCGTGAGCGTGTCGCCCTCGGCCAGCGCATGCATGTGGCGCGAGCCGCCCTGGCTGGTTTCCTCCAGGCGCACGCCGAGCCGGTATTCCGCGGGCTGGGCGAACTTGCCGGCTTCCGGCGCCAACTGCACCAGCGAATAGCAGCGCGGCTCGCGCAGGCCCGGCACCGTCACCTTCAGGTGCGCGCCCGGTCCGAAGGCGGGCAGGGGGCCGGCGTCCTCGCGCGCCAGCCGGAACGAGCGGATCAGCGGCGATTCCTGCCGGACTTCCCGGACGATGAGTTTCAGTGTCTGCACGGCGTTTGTCCCTATCTTTGCTTGTCTCAGGCCGCCAGCTTTTCAGCCAGCTGGCGTTCCATGGGGCCGCATTTTTCGTTGGCCAGCGCGGTTTCGCGCAGCGAACGCAGCGTCTCGGCGGCGTCGGGCCGGCCGGCCAGTTGTTCCGCCGCGGCGATCAGCTGGCGGTACTTGCCGCCGCCGCGCACGTGGGTGTCGCTATAGCCCTTGACCAGGCGGCGGCAATTGACGGTTTCGACGGCCAGCGCGTAGTCGCGCGGGGCCAGGCGGGCGATCAGGTCCAGCCATTGCGCGAGGCCGGCGGCCTCGGTCTGATGGCGCAGCGTGCTGCGGCGGAAGCGCCGCATGCCCGCCAGGGTGTAAAGCATCAGGAATCCGCCCAGCGTGCCGCTCTGCATGCGGCGGCCGTGGCCCAGGCGGCGTTCGACGAAGCCGCCGAAGGCCTTGGAGCCTTCGAGCCAGCGGCCCAGGCCCGCCGGCAACGTGCCGCAGATTTCTTCCAGGCGCGGGTGCATGAATTCCGTGGTGTAGACCAGCTGGTCCGGGCGCGCGCCGACTTCCTGGCGCACGCGGTCGAAACGCGTGGCGCGGGTCTTCAGGTCGGCGACGCGGATCACGTCGTCGTAGGCCATGGCCGTGGCCACGTAGCGCGCGGCGGCACAGGTCAGCGCCCATTGCCGGGCCTCGCCGCCATGCGCGGCGTCCAGGTCGCGGATGGCCTTCATGTGGCGCAGGTACTCGGCGGCATAGGCCAGGTCCTGGAATTCGATCTGGCGGCGCGTGCCCGCGGCCAGCATGGGCTGCGCACAGGCGGGAAAGTCGCGCTTGATCGTGTCCAGCAGGGCCTGCGCCTTGGGGCTGGCGGCGCGTTCCGGCACGGTCGGCACCGGCCGCGCCAGATCGATGGGAGCCGGCTGCGCGGGCGCCTGGTCGGCGGACTCGTAGCCCAGCGCGAAGGCGCGCAGGCTGGCTTCCACGCCCAGGCCGGCGCGCCGCACCGTGGCTTCGAAGTCGTCGCGCGAGAAGGGCAGGGCGCCGCTGCCGGCCACCGCGCCGAACAGGCTGGCGCTGATGACGCTGCCGGCGCGGTCGGCCAGGTCCTGCAGGTCGAAGCAGAGGAAGCGTTTGGCCGCGGCGCGGCCCGCTTCCAGCACCTTGTTGGGATCGGCGATGCCGTTGCCGGGCGCGGATTTTTCGCTGACGGCGTAGCTGCGGTGCGAAGAAGTCAGCAGCACGGTGCGTTCCGGCGTGACCAGTCCGCGCTGGATGGCGCGGCCGCCTTCCATCAGTTCTGCGGCGACCACCAGGTCGACGTCGCCCGGGGTGGGCATCAGCGCCAGCGCGGGTTGCCGTCCGGCGCGCTGCACTTCGGCTTCGGGCAGCAGTTCCAGGTAGTAGATGGTGGCGCCGGTGCGCTGGGCCACGCCCGGCACCGAGGTGGTCTGGGCCCACCAGCCGGCGTGCTCGGCCATGTCGACGATCCAGTCGGCCAGCACGCCGCCGCCCTGGCCGCCCATGGCCAGGATGGCGATCTTGATCGGATTGGCTTGTTGCATAGCGGCCGGGTTCATGGAACTGGAATCCTCAGAGGGCGTGGTGGGCCAGGCGCGCGGCGCGGCGCCGTTGCAGGAAGCCGATGACGGCGGTGCGCATGCGCGCCAGGAAACGGTCGCGGCCGGTCGGGTTGTGGACGATGTCGGCGCGGTAGAAGGAGGGGCAGAGCACCGCGGCATGGGCGACTTCGCCGCAGTTGCCGCAGCCCACGCAGCTGCTTTCCACGTGCGCCACCGGATCTTCCTTCAAGGGGTCGCCGCTGTCCTTGACCGTCAACGACGGACAGCCCGACAGGCGGATGCAGGCGTGGTCGCCGGTGCAGACGTCGGGGTCCACGCCGAAGCGTTCCTTCACCACCCGCTTGCCTTCCTTCACCGCCTTGTTGAACAGCGGCTTGATGCGGCGCTGCTTGTTCAGCATGCATTCCGATTGCGCGATGATGACCTTGGGACCCTTGATGTCGGTGGTCAGCGCCTCTTCGATGGTGGCGCGCACCTTGGCCACGTCATAGGTGCGGTCCAGCGTGCGCACCCACTTCACGCCCACGCCGCGCACGGCCTGGTCGATGGGGTTGTTGGTGGAGCGGTCCGGATTTTCGGCGCGCGAGGACAGGATGTCCTGCCCGCCCGTGGCCGAGGCGTAGAAGTTGTCGACGATGACGATGACGCCGTCGTACTTGTTGAACACCGCGTTGCCGATGCCGGAGGACAGTCCGTTATGCCAGAAGCCGCCGTCGCCCATGATGGAGATGGGGCGCTTGGCGGCCGGCACGTTGAAGGCCGCCGCGCTGGAGGCGCCCAGGCCGTAGCCCATGGTGGTGGCGCCCAGGTTGAACGGCGGCAGGATCGAGAACAGGTGGCAGCCGATGTCGCAGGAGATGTGGTGCTGGCCCAGCGTTTCCTGCGCCAGGGTCAGGGCCGAGAAGATCGGCCTTTCCGGACAGCCCGTACAGAAGCCCGCGGGCCGCGGCGGCACCACGGCCGCCAGGCCTTCGACGTGCTTGTGGAAGGTGATGGGCTGCTCGGCCGGACGCGCGGGCTTGGGCCGCGCCACTTCGGTGATCTGGAGCTGGCTTGCCGCGGCCTGGGCGTCGGCGGTGGCGGCGGGGTGCGTCTGCAGCGATTCCGGGCGCTGCCGCTTGAGGAATTCGCGCAGACCGTCGCGCATGACCTGGGTGGTGTATTCGCCCGCCATCGGCAGCACGTCCTTGCCGGACAGCTTGGTGTCGATGCCGGCGCGGCGCAGCACGGCGTGCAGGTTCTGTTCGATGTAGTCCGGCTGGCCTTCTTCCAGCAGCAGCACGGCGCGCTTGCCGCGGCAGAAATCGATGACCTCGTCCTCGATCACCGGGTACGTCACGTTCATGACGTACAGCGGGATGCGGCTGTTGCCGAAATTGTCGGCCAGGCCCAGCAGTTGCAAGGCGCGGATGACGCCGTTGTAGAGGCCGCCTTGCAGGATCAGTCCGATATCGTCCTGGTCGCCGTCGAAGTGCTCGTTGAGCTTGTGCTCCTTGATGTAGCGGATGGCGGCGGGCCAGCGTTCCTTGATCTTTTCCTGCTCATGCAGGAAGGAGGCAGGCGGCAGCACGATGCGGCTGGTGTCGCGCGCCGGGCTTTCCAGCGCCTGCGCCAGCGAGAAGGCGGGACGCTTGTTTTCCTTGGCGATGAAGCGGCCGTGCACGTGGCAGCCGCGGATGCGCAGCTGCAGCATCACGGGCGTCTTGCTGGCTTCGGACAGTTCGAAGCCGTCTTCCACCGCCTTGACCATGCTTTCCAGATTGGGGCGCGGATCCAGCAGCCAGATCTGCGACTTCATGGCGAACGCGTGCGAGCGTTCCTGCATGATGGAAGAACCTTCGCCGTAATCCTCGCCCACGATGACCAGCGAGCCGCCGGTGACGCCGCCGGAAGCCAGGTTGGCCAGCGCGTCGGACGCGACGTTGGTGCCCACGGTGGACTTCCAGGTGACCGCGCCGCGGATCGGATACATGACCGAGGCGGCCAGCGTGGCCGCCGCGGTGGCTTCGGAGGCGCTGGCCTCGAAGTGCACGCCCAGTTCCTGGAGGATGTCGTTGGCGTCGGCCAGCACGTCCATCAGATGCGAGATCGGCGAACCCTGATAGCCCGCGACGTAGCCCACGCCGGACTGCAGCAAGGCCTTGGTGACCGCAAGAATGCCTTCTCCGCGGAACTCTTCGCCCGCGCCGATGCGCAACTGCTGGACTTCTTTCTTGAAAGACCTTTCAGCCATCTGGCACTCCTTCGCGGCCCGGCCTGCGGGTCCTCAATGGTTGCTGCTTTGCAGCATCGTCACGTCAGGGAAATCTCGTCTTAAAAATACTTTAGGAGTCAACGTTTTAGCTGTCAATAAAAAAGATGAAATTTCATGGAAAACAAAAAATATCACGCTAAAACAATGACGTATATACTCGTTGTTCTCTAGTTTGCAGCGCTGTTCCGGCGCTGTAGTGGTGCAAAAACGGGTTGCGATTCCGGGTATACCCTGTGCTGCGCAACAGCATTGCGGCACATCATGGCGCGCGTTTGCGCCAGCGTGGTGCAATGCGCATTTCGTCGGGCCGCGTCGGCCCTGGTTTCCGGTGCGTGGGAGCAAAGCAACATGCGGTTGGACAAGCAGCGGGACACGGACGCGGCGGCGCACAAAGGTCGCTTCGTCGATGGCTATCTGGCCTATCTGCTGGCGCAGGCCAGCCAGCGCATTTCGGCGGAATTCCATCTCCAGGTAAAGGCGGCCGGCCTGTCGGTGACCGAATGGCGGGTGCTGGCCAGCCTGGAGGGCAGTCCCGGTGAAACCATAGGCACGCTGGCGGTGCTGGCGATTACCAAGCAGCCCACCTTGAGCAAGGTGGTGCAGCGCATGGAGGCCGAAGGGCTGGTGGCGCGCACGGGCGTGCGGGCGGACCGGCGCCAGACCCGGGTCTGCATCACGACCAAGGGCACCAACCTGATCGCCGCGCTGTGCGAACAGGCCTTGCAGCACCAGAAGGCAGTGCTCGCCCCGTTCGGCGAGGAAAAGGCCGCGATGCTGATCGACATGCTGGAAGTGCTGATGACCGAGCACGTGCCGCTGGAATTGTCGGCGCCGGACGAGGAATAGACGGGGGACAGGGGCGGGCCGCATGCCCAACACTGTTTACTTCGATTATTTTGTTACAAGCTTATGTGTCCCCTATTGGTTCTCCCTCTGTGAAAACCGTCTACGGTACGCATAAACCCTCAATTGACGGAGGTCTTGCGGCTAGGTAATATCGCGCCGGTATTCAGACTACAGTCAGGAGTTGAACCTATGCGCCGCACTTTGATTGCTATCGCGATCGCCGCCGCCGTTGCCGTGCCCACGATCGGGCAGGCCAAGACCTTCCGCTGGGCCGCCCAGGGCGACATCCTCACCTTCGATCCGCACTCGCAGAACGAAGGCATGACCATCGCCGCCAACAGCTATGTCTACGAACCGCTGGTGGACTACGACAAGTCCTTCAAGGTCAACCCGCGCCTGGCGACGGAATGGGAGCAGGTTTCGCCCACGCTGTACCGCTTCAAGCTGCGCCCCGGCGTGAAGTTCCACGACGGCGCCGCCTTCACCGCCGACGACGTGGTGTTCTCGATCCACCGCGCCATGGCGCCCACCTCGAACTACAAGGCCTACACCACCGGTATCAAGGAAGCGCGCAAGATCGACGACCTGACGGTCGAGATCGAAACCTCGGCGCCCAATCCGGTGCTGCTGCGCCAGCTGACCAACGTGTTCATCATGAACAAGGCCTGGTCGGAAAAGAACAACGTCGCCAAGCCGCAGGACTACGTCAACAAGGAAGAGACCTACGCCGCGCGCAATACCAACGGCACCGGCCCCTACAAGCTGAAGTCGCGCGAAGTGGACGTGCGCACGGTGTTCGAGGAAAACAAGGACTGGTGGAACAAGGGCGGCAAGGTCGGCAACGTGACCGAGGTCGTGTTCACGCCGATCAAGCAGAACGCCACGCGCACCGCGGCGCTGCTGTCGGGCGAAATCGACTTCGTGCTGGATCCCGCCGCCCAGGACCTGGACCGCCTGCGCCAGTCGGCCAAGGTCGTGGAAGGCAACGAGTACCGCACCATCTACCTGGGCCTGGACCAGAAGCGTCCGGAACTCCAGTACTCCAACATCAAGGGCAAGAACCCGTTCCAGGACATCCGCGTGCGCGAGGCGCTGTACCGCGCCATCGACGTGGACGCCATCAAGCGCGCCGTGATGCGCGGCCTGTCCGCGCCCACCGGCACGATGATCGCGCCGCAGGTGCACGGTTGGGCCCAGCAGCTGCAAGCGCGCGTGCCTTATGATCCGGAAAAGTCCCGCGCCCTGCTGAAGGAAGCCGGCTACGACGGCACGCTGAACTTCACGCTGGACTGCCCGAACAACCGCTACATCAACGACGAGGCCATCTGTCAGGCGGTCGTCGGCATGTGGGCCAAGGTCGGCGTCAAGGCCACCATGAACGCCATGCCGCGTTCCACCTATTTCCCCAAGGTGCAGTCGTTCGACACCAGCGCCTACCTGTTCGGCTGGGGCGTGCCCACGTTCGACGCCATGTACACGCTGCAGAACCTGATCCGCACCAAGGGCGAGGGCGCTGACGGCATGTACAACCTGGGCAACTACAGCAACAAGGAACTGGACGTCATCATCGACCGGATCAAGACGGAAACCGATCCGGCCAAGCGCGATGCCGACATCATCACCGTGCTGCAAGGGCACGCCAAGGACTTCGGCCACATCCCGCTGCACGACCAGGTCATTCCCTGGGCCATGCGCAAGAACGTCACGGTCATCCACCGTGCCGACAATCGCCTCGTTGCCGATTGGGTCAAGGTTGACTGATCCAGGCTAATCAAACGGCGCAGCCCGTCGGCCTGTTCATGGTGAACAGGCCGACGGGTTTTCGCTGTTACGCCTTTTCCGCCTATGTTTGCTTTCATACTGCGTCGCCTGTTGCAGGCCGTAGCGGTGATGCTCACCGTCGCGCTACTGGCCTTTGTGCTTTTTCAATACGTCGGCGACCCTGTCACCATCATGCTGGGGCAGGACGCCACCGATGCCGAGCGCATCGAACTACGTGAGCGCCTGGGGCTGAACGAGCCCGCCATCGTCCAATTCGGCCATTTCGTGGCCAACGCCCTGCAGGGCAATTTCGGCATATCCCTGCGTCAGAGCGAACCCGTTTCCACCCTGCTGAAATCCCGCCTGCCGGCCACGCTGGAGCTGTCCATGGTGGCCGCCTTGCTGGCGCTGCTGGTGGGCGTGCCGTTGGGCGTGTACACGGCGCTCAAGCGCAACAGCCTGCTGTCCCAGCTGCTGCTGGCCGGTTCGCTGCTGGGCGTGTCGCTGCCTACCTTCCTGATCGGCATCCTGCTGATCCTGGTGTTCTCCGTGCAACTGGGCTGGCTGCCCAGCTACGGGCGGGGCGACACCGTGAGCGTGGGCTGGTGGTCCTCGGGCCTGTTCACCGCCACTGGCTGGAAGCATCTCATCCTGCCGTCCATCACCCTGTCGCTGTTCCAGATGACCCTGGTGCTACGCCTGGTGCGTTCAGAGATGCTGGAGGTGCTGCGTTCGGACTACATCAAGTTCGCCCGCGCCCGCGGCCTGAAGCGCCGCGCCATCCACTTCGGCCACGCGCTGAAGAACACCATGGTGCCGGTCATCACCATCACCGGCCTGCAGCTGGGCGGCATCATCGCCTTTGCCATCGTCACGGAAACCGTGTTCCAGTGGCCGGGCATGGGCCTACTGTTCATCCAGGCGGTGCAATTCGCCGACGTGCCGGTCATGGCGGCCTACCTGTGCCTGATTGCGCTGGTGTTCGTGGTGATCAACCTGATCGTCGATCTTTTGTATTTTGTCGTGGACCCGCGCCTGCGTTCCGGGCTGACCCGCGGCGGGGGGGCTCACTGATGCGCGCCGTACTGAAACGCTGGTGGGACAGCGACATCGCCTGGGCCTGGCGCCGGGCGCCCGTGGCCATCGTCGCCACCGTGATGCTGGCGCTCCTGCTGATCGGCTCCTTCGGGGCCGGTTGGGTGGCGCCGCACAACCCGTTCGACCTGACCAAGGTGGAACTGCTGGATGCCTTGCTGCCGCCCGCCTGGGAGGCCAATGGCCTGCCCACCTATCTGCTGGGCACCGATAGCCAGGGCCGCGACCTGTACTCGGCCATCCTGTACGGCACGCGCGTGTCGCTGCTGATCGGCCTGGCCTCGGTGCTGCTGTCCATGGTGATCGGCATCGTGCTGGGGCTGATCTCGGGCTACGCGGGCGGGCGCATCGACGCCTTCATCATGCGTATCGCCGATGTGCAGCTGTCGTTCCCCGCCATTCTGATCGCGCTGCTGATCGACGGCGTGGCGCGGGCGGCGGTGCCGCGCGATCTGCACGAGCTGATCGCCTTCCCGGTGCTGATCGGCGCGATCGCGCTGGCGGGCTGGCCGCAGTATGCGCGCACGGTGCGCGGCTCCACCCTGGTGGAGAAGAACCGCGAATACGTGCAGGCGGCGCGCGTGATCGGCGTGGCCTCGCCCGTCATCATGTTCCGCCACGTGTTGCCCAATGTGCTGGGTCCGGTGCTGGTGCTGGCCACGGTGCATCTGGCCACGGCCATCATCACGGAAGCCACGCTGTCGTTCCTGGGCGTAGGCGTACCGCCGACCGCGCCGTCGCTGGGCACGCTGATCCGCATCGGCAACGACTTCCTGTTTTCAGGGGAATGGTGGATCACCATCTTCCCCGGCGCGGCGTTGGTGCTGCTGGTGCTGTCGGTCAACTTGCTAGGCGACTGGCTGCGCGATGCGCTCAACCCCCGGCTGAATTGAGGTTTACATGAGCGCACTTCTAGAAGTCCGCAATCTGCGCGTGGAATTCCCCACGCGCCGCGGCACGCTGCGCGCCCTGGACGACGTGTCCTTTTCCATCCAGGCTGGCGAAGTACTGGGCGTAGTGGGCGAATCCGGCGCCGGCAAATCCTTGACCGGCGCATCCATCATCGGCCTCCTGGAACCGCCAGGGCGCATCGCCGCGGGCGAGATCCTGCTGGCGGGCCGCCGCATCGACAACCTCCCCGACGAGCAGATGCGCCGCGTGCGCGGCCGCGAGATCGGGGCAGTGTTCCAGGATCCGCTGACCTCGCTGAACCCGCTGTACACGGTGGGCCGGCAATTGGCGGAAACCATCGTGACGCACCTGGACTTGAGCTGGTCCCAGGCGCGCGAACGGGCGGTGGAGCTGCTGGCATCGACTGGCATTCCGGCCGCGCGGGAACGCATCGACCATTACCCGCACCAGTTTTCCGGCGGCATGCGCCAGCGCGTGGTGATCGCGCTGGCCCTGGCGGCCGAACCCAAGCTGGTGGTGGCGGACGAGCCCACGACCGCGCTGGACGTGTCGATCCAGGCGCAGATCATCGAACTGCTCAAGCGCCTGTGCCGCGAAAACGGCACGGCGGTGATGCTGATCACGCACGACATGGGCGTGATCGCCGAGACCGCCGACCGCGTCGCGGTGATGTACGCGGGCCGCGTGGCCGAGATCGGCCCGGTGGCCGACGTGATTCACAAGCCGCGCCATCCCTACACGACGGGGCTGATGGGATCGATTCCGTCGCTGGAAGGGCATTCCGAACGGCTGGTGCAGATCGACGGCAGCATGCCGCGCCTGAACGCCATTCCGCCAGGCTGCGCCTTCAATCCGCGCTGCGGCCAGCGCCTGCCGCGCTGCGGCGTGGAGCGTCCGGAGCTGATGGTGGCCGGCACGTCCCGCGCGGCCTGTTGGCTGCACGACAACAACGATAAGGTGGCCGCATGACGACGCCCTTGGTGGAAGTAAAGGACGCCGCGCGCTGGTTCGATGTGTCGCCGCCGTGGCTGGAACGCAAGCTGGCGGGCAAGCCGCGCGTGATGCTGCGCGCCGTCGATGGGGTGTCGTTCGAGATCGCGCGCGGCGAAACGCTGGCGCTGGTGGGCGAATCGGGCTGCGGCAAGTCGACCGTGGCGCGCATGCTGGTGGGGTTGTACGGCCTGACCCGCGGCGATATCCGCTTTGACGGCCAACCGCTGTCGCGCATGTCGGAGCCGGGCGGCCGCGCCTTGCGCAAGCGCCTGCAGATGATCTTCCAGGATCCCTATGCCAGCCTGAATCCGCGCTGGCGCGTGGGCCGCATCATCGCCGAACCCATGCTGACCCATACCGCCATGACGCCTGACGAGCGCAGCGCGCGCGTGGGCGAGCTGCTCAAGCAGGTGGGCCTGGACCCGGCCGACCAAGGCCGTTATCCGCACCAGTTTTCAGGCGGCCAGCGCCAGCGCATCTCGATCGCGCGGGCGTTGGCGGTGAATCCGGAATTCCTGGTGTGCGACGAGCCGACCTCGGCGCTGGACGTGTCGGTGCAGGCGCAGGTGCTGAACCTGATGAAGGATCTGCAGCGCAACCTGGGGCTGACCTATCTGTTCATTTCCCACAACCTGGCGGTGGTGCACCACGTGGCCGACCGGGTGGGGGTGATGTACCTGGGCCGCATGGTGGAGGTGGCGCCGCGCGACGAGCTGTTCGCGCGGCCGCGGCATCCGTACACGCGCATGCTGCTGGAGGCCATTCCCGACATCAATGGCGCGGGCAAGCCGCGTACCGCGGTGGCGGGCGAGGTGCCCAATCCGCTGAACCCGCCGTCGGGCTGCACTTTTCATCCGCGCTGCCCGCATGCGAACGAGCGCTGCAAGTCCGAGGCGCCGGTGGCGATGGCTGCGGGAGTGTCGGTGGTGGCCTGCCACGCCGTGCAGGAAGGGCGGATCTCGGTCTGACCCGCGGACGGCGCGGTTGCGCGGCCATGCCGGCCGCAACCCGCCGTCCGGCGCTGGCTCAGTGGCGGTGGTTGTGGTCGTGAGGATGATCGTGGCCGTGGCCGTCCGCATCATCCTCATCGTCCTCGTCCGCTTCGTCCTCGTCGTCTTCGTCCTCGTCGTCTTCGTCGTCCTCCGCGTCCGGATCTTCCGGCACGGGTTCTTCCGACAGGGCGAACGGCAGCACGTCTTCCAGACTGTCGGACCAGGCCGATTCTTCGCCGTCGTGGTCCAGCTTGATGAAGCGCTCGCCCTCGTTCAGCGAGATCTCGATGGCCCAGAGATAGAGGCAGTCGTAGGTGTCGTCGTCGGACTGGGGCAGGCCGCCGCGGTTGCCCAGCAGGCGGGCGCCGGCGCCGCCCAGCTGCACGTGGGTCTGGTCCTCGTCGGGCTTGGCGTTTTCATCCATGGGCACGCCATAGGTCACCCATTCGGTGCCGTCATCGCCCAGCACCACTTCGGCCAGCACGGGCTTGCCCAGGTACGCGCTCAGCGCGTCGGCGGTCTTGGCCAGCATGTCCAGTTCAGCGGCGCTGAAGTGGGTCAAGGAGGCGGGGGGAGTGGCGGAGGCAGACATGAAGGGGTTCCTGGGCGCGATGAAGCCGCGACGGCACGGCAAGATACGGGCCTGCTGGCAGACCCTGGCTACAGCCGTATTGTCTCGCGATCGGCCGCGTCTTGCATCAGGCGCTTGGATTACGCGGTTCTCCGGGGTCATGGCGCGGGTGCGCCGCCCTGGCTGCGCCTGCGCGCGTTGTCCGGCGACTCGCCGGTGAGCCGCTGGAACATGGCGATGAAGGCCGAGGGCGTGCTGTAGCCGAGCTCGCGCGCCACGGACTGGACCGGCCGGCCGGCATCCAGCATGCCCAGGGCGCTGACCACGCGCAGCCGCAGACGCCATTCATTGAACGACATGCCCAGGTGCAGCTGGCAATGGCGCAGCAGCGTGCGTTCGGTAATGCCCGCCGTGGCGGCCCAGTGCGCGGCGCCGCGCTTGTCGCCGGGACTGTGCTGCAGCGCCGACAGGATGGGCGCCAGCAAAGGATCGGAGGTGGACGGCAGGTAGCTGGCGTAAGCCCGCGCCTGGCGCGCCTGGTCGATGACGATCTGCGCCATGCGCCGGTCTTCCGGCGTATCCGGATAGCTGATGCCGCGCCGTTCGAAGTCGGCCAGGATCGCGCGCATGACCGGGCTGATCTCGAGCGTGCACGGTTCCGCGGGCAGGCCGGCGCAGGCCGCGGCCGGGATGTCGATGCAGGCGTAGTGCACCTCGCCTTCGTTCTGGCAGCAGTGCTCGACATGCGGTGGAATCCAGATGGCGTACTGCGGCGGCGACAGGTAGGTGACGCCGCGGATGCCGATTTCCATGATGCCGGAGATCGCGAAGTTCAGTTCCGCCCAGGGCGAGCTGTGGCGCTTCATGCGCGAGTTCGGCGTGAAATGCAGGATGCGGCAGGCCAGCGGATAGGGCAGGTGGCTGGCCAGGGCAGGCGCGGTATCGATGCCAGGCATGTCGGAACTTCGTCTGGTTTTGTCTGTTTTTCATTATATACATCAGGTCGGACAGATCCTACACTGGCCCTGTCTCATCTACGCCTGTGCATTGCCCCTCATGACCCGTGCTTCTTCTCCCCATGTTCCCGCCCGTTATCTGCTTTATCCGCTGCTGGCGGCCCTGATCTGGTCGGTCAACATGATCGTCACCAAGATGGCGGCCAGCGCCATCGCGCCGGCCGCCATCGGTTTCTACCGCTGGGCCCTGGCCGGCGTGGTGCTGACGCCGTTCGTGCTGCCGGGCGTCTGGGCGCAGCGCCGCCAGATCCTGCCCCACCTGCCCAAACTGGCGGTGCTGGGGGGCTTGGGCATGGCCCTGTACCAGGGCCTGGCCTATGTGGCGGCCGCCAGCACCACCGCGACCAATATGGGCATCATCACGGCGATGATTCCGCTGATGACCATCGCGGTGGTGGCGCTGCTGCTGCGCGAACTGCCCTCGGTCATGGCCATGCTGGGCGGCCTGCTGTCGCTGGCGGGCCTGGCCCTGCTGATCGGCGAGGGCGATCCCGCCCGGCTGCTGGAAGTGGGCGCCAACCGCGGCGACCTGCTGATGGGTGTGGGCGCGTTGGCCTATGCGCTGTACGGCGTGCTGCTGCGCCGCTGGGCATTGCCGGTGGGGCCGTGGCAGTCGCTGTATGTGCAGGTGGCTTTCGGCGTGCTGTTCCAGCTGCCGGCTTTCCTGATGGCGCCGCCTTCGCCGCTCAACGGCGACAACCTGCCGCTGGTGCTGTATGCGGCGGTGTTCCCGTCGCTGTTCGCGCCCTTCCTGTGGATGCAGGGCGTCAAGCACCTGGGCCCCAACCGCGCCAGCATTTTCCTCAACCTCATGCCGGTAGCCACGGTGGCGATCGCGGCCGTGTTCCTGGATGAAAAACCCCATCTGTTCCACATCGTCGGCGGGGCGATGGCGCTGGCCGGCGTGATGCTGGCGCAGATGCGCGCCGGCGGCCGGGCGGCGCGGCCCAAGGCCGCCTGAAGGGGCGGTTGCGCGGCGTGGGCCGGCCATTTGGCGGTGGACATACGCGGGTCAGGGTTCCGGCCTACAATCGACGATTCATCAGCTATATCTCCTATATACGAGCCCATGGCCCAATACGTCTACACCATGAACCGCGTCGGCAAGATCGTGCCGCCCAAGCGGCAGATCCTGCGCGACATTTCGCTTTCGTTTTTTCCTGGCGCCAAGATCGGCGTGCTGGGCCTGAACGGCTCGGGCAAGTCGACGCTGCTGAAGATCATGGCCGGCGTCGATCGCGAAATCGAAGGCGAAGCCATTCCCATGCCGGGCCTGAACATCGGCTACCTGCCGCAGGAACCGCAGCTCAACCCCGAGCACACGGTGCGCCAGTCGGTGGAAGAGGGCCTGGGCGCCGTCGTCACGGCCAAGAAGCGCCTGGACGAGGTCTATGCCGCCTACGCCGAGCCGGACGCCGATTTCGACGCGCTGGCCGCCGAGCAGGCCGAGCTTGAAGCCATCATCGCCGCCGCCGCCTCCAGCGGCGCCGACGACATCGAGCACCAGATGGAAATCGCCGCCGACGCGCTGCGCCTGCCGCCCTGGGACGCCATCGTCGGCAAGCTCTCCGGCGGTGAAAAGCGCCGCGTCGCGCTGTGCCGCCTGCTGCTGTCCAAGCCCGACATGCTGCTGCTGGACGAGCCCACCAACCACCTGGATGCCGAGAGCGTGGAATGGCTGGAGCAGTTCCTGCACAAGTTCCCGGGCACCGTGGTCGGCGTGACCCACGATCGCTACTTCCTGGACAACGCGGCCGAATGGATCCTGGAACTGGATCGCGGCTATGGCATTCCCTGGAAGGGCAACTACAGCTCGTGGCTGGAGCAGAAGGAAGACCGCCTGAAGCAGGAAGAGGCGTCGGAATCCGCCCGCCAGAAGACCATCAAGAAGGAACTGGAGTGGGTGCGCCAGAACCCGAAGGGCCGCCAGGCCAAGGCCAAGGCGCGTCTGGCCCGCTTCGAGGAACTCTCGTCCTACGAATACCAGAAGCGCAATGAAACCCAGGAAATCTTCATTCCCGTGGGCGAGCGCCTGGGCAACGAAGTCATCGAATTCAACAACGTCAGCAAGGCCTACGGCGACCGTCTGCTGATCGACAACCTCAGCTTCAAGGTGCCGCCCGGCGCCATCGTCGGCATCATCGGCGCCAACGGCGCCGGTAAGTCCACGCTGTTCCGCATGATCGCGGGCCGCGAGCAGCCGGATTCGGGCGAGGTCAACATCGGCCAGACCGTCAAGCTGGCCTATGTCGACCAGTCGCGCGATGCGCTGGAAGACAAGAAGACCGTGTTCGACGCGGTGGCCGACGGCGCCGACCTGCTCACGGTGGGCAAGTTCGAAATGTCGTCGCGCGCCTACCTGGGCCGCTTCAACTTCAAGGGTGGCGACCAGAACAAGGTCGTGGGCCAGCTGTCGGGCGGTGAACGCGGCCGCCTGCACATGGCCAAGACGCTGATCGCCGGCGGCAACGTGCTGCTGCTGGACGAACCGTCCAACGACCTCGACGTCGAAACCCTGCGCGCGCTGGAAGACGCGTTGCTGGAGTTCCCCGGCAGCGTCATGGTCATCAGCCACGATCGCTGGTTCCTGGACCGGATCGCCACGCACATCCTGGCCTTCGAAGGCGACTCGCAAGTGGTGTTCTTCGACGGCAACTACCAGGAATATGAAGCCGACAAGAAGCGCCGCCTGGGCGAAGAGGGCGCCAAGCCCAAGCGCCTGCGCTACAAGGCCCTGAAGTAATCGGCGCCTGCAAGAATCCCGGCCTCGCGCCGGGATTTTTTTTGCCAGAGGTATGCTTAGGGCTGTTCAAGGCTTCGTTCTGTGTGAACCGGCCTTGGGGGCTATTTCCTGGAGCACCGCGCAATGTTGTTGTCCGCTACCGATTCCACCCTGCTGATCGTCGACATGCAGGGGCGTCTGATGCCCGTCATCCACGACAACGAGGCGGTGCTCAACGCCGCGCACAAGCTGGCGCAGGCTGCGCGCCTGCTGGACGTGCCGGTAGTGGCCACCGAGCACCACGCCAAGATGCTGGGGGCCACCGTGGAACCGTTGCGCGAGCAGGTCCAGAGCGCCTTCCAGAAAATGCACTTCTCTTCGGCGCTGGAGCCGGGCTTCGAGGCCTGGTTGCCGGCCGCACGCAAGACCATCCTGGTGGCGGGCTGCGAAGCGCACATCTGCGTGCTGCAAACCGTGATCGGTTTGATCGACCTGGGCTACCACGCGGTGCTGGTGGCGGATGCGGCGGGCTCGCGCAAGCCTGCCGATCATCACGCGGCGCTGCGCCGCGCGCGTGCGCATGGCGCGGAAATCGTCACGTCCGAAATGGCGATCTTTGAATGGATGCGGACTTGTGAACACCCGCGTTTCCGCGAGGTGTTACGTCTGGTCAAATAGCGGCCGACCGCTGCAACAATGTCCCTGGGGCGCGCAAAGATTAACTCGCCCTTTGACACAATTCATGGGCAAACTTCACAGCCAGGGCAAGAATATTTTGCGATCCTGAAGGTTCCAGGCCCTCATGGGCGCCGCGCGCTCGCATCCAGTTTCATGCGCGGCTCCCGGGTACGAGAATAGGAACCACAAATATGAAAATCGCATCTCTCTCCAAAATCTGTGTTGCGCTGGCGCTGACCGCCGCCATGGCTGGCTGCTCGTCCTGGGACGGCATGAGCCATCGCCAGAAGAGCACGGTCGGCGGCGCTGCCCTGGGCGGCGTGGCAGGCGCCGTGATCACCAACGGCGGCATCCTCGGAACGGTGGGCGGAGCGGCGATCGGCGGCGTCATCGGCGATCAGGTCGGCAAGCGTTAAGCGTTCACCGCCCCAAAGCAAATGCCCGGCAATGCCGGGCATTTTTTTGACCTGGGCTGTGCGCGGCGGCAAGTATGCCCCTGCGCCGCGCAGCCGCATCAGGTCTCGTTCTGAGGCATTTCGATCTTGACCTCCAGGACCTCCAGCGTGTCCTGGCGTTCCAGGTGCACCTTGATGTCCTCGGGGTTGATCTTCACGTATTTCGAAATGACGGCGATAAGCTCCTGCTGCAACTGCGGCAGGTAATCGGGCGAGTCGCCGCGGCCCCGCTCGTGGGCCAGGATGATCTGCAACCGTTCCTTGGCGACGGATGCGGAGGTCTTCTTTTGACCAAGCAGAAACGACAGGAAGGACATTGCTTACTTGCCTCCGAACAGGCGTTTCAGGAAACCGGGCTTTTCGTAGTCGGTAAAGCGCAGGGCCTTGTCTTCGCCAAGATAACGGGCCACGACGTCCTTGTAGGCTTCGGAAACGTCGGTGTCTCTGAGGTGGATGGCCGGCAGGCCCTGGTTCGACGCTTGCAGCACCGCTTCGGATTCGGGGATCACGCCGATCAGCTTGATGCGCAGGATGTCCTCGATGTCGCCCAGCGACAGCATTTCGCCGTCGACCACGCGCTTGGGGCTGTAGCGCGTCAGCAGCAGGTATTCCTTGACGGGCTCGTCGCCTTCCACGGCGCGCTTGGACTTGGCGGCCAGGATGCCCAGGATGCGGTCGGAGTCGCGCACCGACGAGACTTCCGGGTTGGTCACGACCAGTGCGTCGTCGGCGAAGTAGGCGGCCATCAGCGCGCCGGTTTCGATGCCGGCGGGCGAATCGCAGACGATGTAGTCAAAGCCCATGCCCTTGAGGTCGTTGATGACCTTTTCCACGCCTTCCTGCGTCAGCGCGTCTTTGTCGCGCGTCTGCGAGGCGGGCAGGATGAACAGGTTTTCGAGCTGCTTGTCCTTGATGAGGGCCTGGTTGAGCGTGGCTTCGCCCTGGATCACGTTGACGAAGTCGTACACGACGCGACGTTCGCAGCCCATGATCAGGTCGAGGTTGCGCAGGCCGACATCGAAGTCGATGACAGCGGTCTTGTGGCCCCGCATCGCGAGTCCCGCAGAAAAACTGGCGCTGGTCGTGGTTTTGCCCACGCCGCCTTTGCCGGAAGTCACCACAACAATGCGTGTCATGACGATCAAACCCTTATGTTCGAATAAATCGCGTTATCGTAAAGCAAAAAGCCCTTGTAAGGCTTCTTACAGGATGTGTTGAAATTTGCGCGGGTGTCTGCGCGTGCGCCTCGGCCGCTGCTGGCGGCCAGATTCCGGATATCAAGCCTTGAGGGCTTCGATGCGCAGCGTGTCGCCGTCCAGGCGGACCAGCGCGGGCTGGTTCTGCAGCGTGCGGTCGAGCTTGTCCTCGACCACGCGGTACACGCCGGCCACGGCCAGCAGTTCAGCGTCCAGGTGGGTCGTGAAAATGCGCGCCGAAGTGTCGCCGCGCGCGCCCGCCATCGCTTTGCCGCGCAAGGGACCGTAGACATGGACGTTGCCGTCGGCGATGACTTCCGCGCCTTGGCTCACCATGCCGATCACCACCAGGTCCGTATGGCGTGCGTAGACGCGCTGGCCGGAACGCAGCGGCTTGGTGATGACCAGCGCCGACGACGAGTGCGGCGCGGCCGGGGTGGGGCTGGGGGCCGAGGTGGTGTTGCTGGCCGCGCGGGCGGGCAGCGGCTCGTCCGCGGTCTTGCCGGCGGGCGCGTCGGGCTCGGCGGCTTCGGCGGCGACTTCTGTGGGCGCGGCTGCGGTTTCGACCGCGGCGGCCGGCACCGAGGGTACCGGAGTGGAGACATCGTTGGGCGGCGCGGTGTCGATCACCGGCGCGGGCCGGGCCGCGGGCGTGGACAGTTCCACCGGCGTCAGGCCCGCCGCGCGCGCGGCTTCCAGGTTGGCGCCTTCGGCGACCACGCCGATGGGAGGCAGGTTATGGCCGCGCAATGCCGCCACCAGGGCGGTCCAATCGATTTTTTCCTCGACGCGGCTGGCGTCGATGACCACGGGTTCGTTTTCGAAGAAACTGCCGGCATCGGCCATGCGCTTGGCCAGGGCGGCGTTCAGGCGTTCAGGGTCGGCGCTGTGCAGGACCACCCGGATGGCATAGAGGGTGGCGCTTTTGAAGTCCAGGGCTAGGGATTCAGTGTTCATCTTGATTGTGGCTGGCGGTTCCGGCGCCGGGAAACGGCGCGCTCGACCGGCTGCGGGGTTCGGGGGATGATAACCCGCCCCGGGGCGGCATGCGCAGGGGGCGAGCCCAAAGAAAAAGGCGCCTTTCAGCGCCTATTTCCTGCAATGCGGACGCGGCGCGTCAGCCTTGCGCCCAGGAGTCGCGCAGGGTCACGATGCGGTTGAGCACCGGCGCCTCGGGGCTGGATTCCTTCAGGTCGGCCGTGAAGTAGCCCAGGCGTTCGAACTGCCAGGTGGCGCCCGGCGTGGCGACGGTGCCCGGCTCCAGCCAGGCCGTGACGGTCAGCTTGGAATTCGGGTTCAGGCAGGCCAGGAAGTCCTTGTCGCCGCCATCGGGACGCGCGTCGGCGAACAGGCGGTCGTACAGGTGGATCTGGGCGGGCACCGCATGGGCCGCGCTGACCCAGGTGATGTTGCCCTTGACCTTGACGCTGTCCGCGCCCGGCGTGCCGCTCTTGGTTTCCGGCAGGTATTCCGCCTGGACCTCGATGATCTCGCCGGCTTCGTTCTTGGTGAAGCCGGTGCAGCGCACCACGTAGCCGTATTTCAGGCGCACGGTATTGCCCGGGAACAGGCGGAAGTACTTCTTGGGCGCTTCTTCGCGGAAGTCGTCGCGTTCGATCCAGAGTTCGCGCGACAGCGGGAACTCGCGCACGCCGGCTTCGGGATCGTGCGGGTTGCGCGGCGCGGTGCAGATCTCGGTCTGGCCTTCCGGGTAGTTGGTGATGACCAGCTTGAGCGGATCCAGCACGGCCACCGAGCGCGGGGCGACCGGGTCCAGGTCGTCGCGCACCGCTTGTTCCAGCAGGCTGTAGTCGATGCGCGAGTCGGACTTGGACACGGCGGTGCGGTCGCAGAACAGGCGGATCGAGGAGGGCGTGTAGCCGCGCCGGCGCAGGCCGAAGATGGTCGGCATGCGGGGATCGTCCCAGCCGTCCACGTGGCCTTCGCGCACCAGCTGCAGCAGCTTGCGCTTGCTGGTGACGACGTAGCTCACGTTCAGGCGCGCGAATTCGTACTGGTGCGGCAGCGGCTGCGCCAGCTTGCCGAGTTCGGCCAGGCGCGCCAGGATCCAGTCGTAGAACGGGCGCTGGTCTTCGAATTCCAGCGTGCAGACGCTGTGCGTGATGCCTTCCAGCGCGTCTTCGACCGGGTGCGCCCAGCTGTACATCGGGTAGATGCACCACTGGTCGCCGGTGCGGTGGTGATGGGCGTGGCGCACGCGGTACATGACCGGGTCGCGCAGGTTGATGTTGGGCGACGCCATGTTGATCTTCGCGCGCAGCACCAGGCTGCCGTCCGGGTGCTTGCCGTCGCGCATTTCGCGCAGCAGCGTCAGCGATTCGGCCGCCGGGCGGTTGCGCCAGGGCGAGTCGGTGCCGGGTTCGGTCAGCGTGCCGCGGTTGGCGCGGATTTCTTCGGGGCTCTGCTCGTCGACGTAGGCGTGGCCGGCCTCGACCAGCGCTTCGGCGAACTCGTACATGTAGCCGAAGTAGTCGCTGGCGAAGTACAGGTTGTCGTTGCCGTCGGCCTTCCAGTCAAAGCCCAGCCAGTGCACGGCCTCGATGATGGCGTCGACGTATTCCTGGTCTTCCTTTTCCGGATTGGTGTCGTCAAAGCGCAGGTGGCAGACGCCGCCGAAATCGCGGGCCAGCCCGAAGTTCACGCAGATGCTCTTGGCGTGGCCGAGGTGCAGGTAGCCGTTGGGCTCCGGCGGAAAGCGCGTGCGGATGCGGGCCGAATCCAGTCCGCCTTGTTGTTGCAAGGCCGCCGGGCCAGGCTTGCCCGCCCAACGCTTGCCTGCGAAGCGCTGGGCTTCGAGGTCGTCTTGAACGATGTTGAGCAGGAAATTTGATGCGGCAGGGGTCGGCGTCGTGGCGGAGGTCATTCTTGAAAGAATAGGAAAAAGCAGCGACAAAGAGTCAATTTTGCCACGTTCCGCAGGCGAGGCCTTTTTGCTGCCGGTGCAACCGGTTTCAAACTGTCCCCACAGTCATGTAACTGGCTCTACACTACGGGCCATCATGGACATATCCACGTTATCCCTGGCCCGCACGCAGTTCGTGGCCAGCCTGAGCTTTCTGGCGTTTTTCCTGGCCTTCTCCCTGGCGCTCGCCTGGGTGCTGCTGTTCTTCAAGATCAGGGCGCGCTGGTCCGGCCAGGGCGGCTGGACAGCCGCCTACCGCTTCTGGGTGCGGATTTTCGCCTTGGCCTTCGTGCTGACGCTGGCGGCCAGCGTGCCGGTGCTGATCCAGCTGGGCAGCCTGTGGGCCGGCCTCATGGACAAGATCGGCAACGTCGCCGGGCCCTTGCTGGGCTACGCCATACTTTCGGTCTTCATTCTCAAGTCCTGTTTCCTGGGCGTCATGCTGTTCGGTCAGCGCCGCGTGTCGGATGGCGCCCATACGCTGGCCGTGCTGATGGTGGCGGTGGGGCAACTGGTGGCGGTGTTCTGGGTGCTGGCGCTGCAATCCTGGATGCAGACGCCGGATGGCGCGCTGCTGGTCGATGGACGCTACCAGGTCTATGACTGGATGGCCGTGGTGCTGAATCCCTCCGTGGGATGGCGCATGGCGGTGGTGATGGTGGGCGCGGCCCTGGCCGCCGCGTTCCTGATGATGGGCGTGACCGCGCTGCAGGCGCTGCGGCGTCCGCTGGGCGACGGCGAGCGCAACGCGTTCAAGACCGCGCTGGTGGTCGCCGTGGTGGGGGCGTTCATGCAGTTGCCGGTGGCGACCGGCGCCGGGCAGATGATCGCCAAGCTGCAGCCCGCCAAGGCCGCCGCCGCCGCGGGCTACTGGGAAAGCGGCGCAGAGCCGCAACTGGTGCTGTTCGGCTGGCCCGATGCGCGTGCCCATACCAATGTGGCCGACGTGACCCTGCGCAACATGGGCGGGATGTGGCTGCACCGTAACCAGGACGGCACCTACCGCGGCCTGGACAAGTATTCGGGCATGCTGCCGCCGGTGGCGCTGACCTTCTGGTCGCTGCGCGTGGCGGCAGGGCTGGGCTTGCTGATGCTGGCAGTGGCCTGCGTGACCTTCCTGTGGACGTTCCGGCGCGGGCTGGACCCGTCCACGCTGCCGCATTGGTGGCAGCGGGTGCTGTGCGGCATGATGTTCTCCGGCGCCATCGCCGTCGTGGCCGGGTGGTGGGTATCCATCCTGGGCTTGCAGCCGTTCGCGGTGAACGGCACCGTCACGCAGTCCGAGGTGCTGGGCATCGTGGCCTCCAGCACCGTGCTGTACGGATTGATCGGCTATGGCGTGCTGTACCTGCTGCTGCTTGCGGCGTTCGTCGGCATGCTGTTCCACGCGGCGCGCTATGGCGTCGTGCCCGTGCGCAAACTGGCTGGAGGCACGCCATGATCGCCATGCTGGCCGCCTCCCAGGGCCTCAACCCCGACGATCCCTCTTTCTGGATGCCGCTGGCCTTCATGGCCCTGCTGTTCGTGGTGATTGCCGCGGGCATGGTGCTGGACGGCTTCGACCTGGGCGTGGGCATCCTGCTGCAACTGGCGCCGGAACACGAGCGCGGCCGCATGATGAGCCTGCTGAGCCCGTGGCGCGACGCCAATGAATTCTGGCTGCTGCTGGGCATGGGCCTGTTCGCGGCGGCGTTCCCGTTCGCCTGGGGCGCGGTGCTGGGCAAGCTCTACGGACCGCTCACCTGCATGGTGCTGGGCGTGGTGCTGCGCAGCGTCTCGTTCGAGTTCCGCATCCGTGCGCGCAACGAAATGAAGCCGCGCTGGATTTTCGGCTTCTGGGCGGGGTCGCTGATCACCGCTTTCGGCCAGGGCATGCTGCTGGGCCGCATCGCCACCGGCTACCAGTCCGATGCCGGCTACGGCTGGTTCTCCATGTTCGTGGGCCTGTGCGCGGTGGCGGCCTATGTGCTGCTGGGCGCGTCCTGGCTGGTCATGCGGGTGGACGGCGATCTGCAGCGCCGCGCCGCCAACTGGGCGCGCCACGCCATCCGCTGGACGGCGGTGGGCATGGTGGCGATCGCGGTCACGCTGGGCCTGGCCAATGCGGGCATCTTCTACAAATGGAGCAACATTGCCCACCTGAGCCTGGCGGCAACGGTCTGGGTGCTGATGCTGGCGGGCTTCGTCGCCGCCGAAATGCTGCTGGCGAGGTTGCCGGGCAAGGCCGACCGTTTCAGCTGGCTGCCGTTCGTGCTGTGCGTGGCCCTGTTCCTGCTGATGCTCAGCGGCCTGGCCTACAGCCTGTTCCCCTACCTGATCCTGGACGACATGACGCTGTGGGACGGCGCGGGCGCGCTGGGCTCGATGCGCCTGGTGCTGGCCGGGGCGGTCGTGGGCATTCCGGTGGTGCTGGTGTTCAACATCCTGGCGTACCGCTCGGTGTTCGGCAAGGAACGCGCGCCGGTGCCGCTGCTGCCGCCGCCGGGCTGATCCGGCCGGGAAGTCCGGCCGGGGCTGCCGTCACAAGACCGGCCTGGCGACGCGCTGCAGGATCTCTTCGCCGTAGGCTTCCAGCTTGCGGGCGCCCACGCCGCTGATGTGGCTCAGCTCGTCCATGGATTCGGGCTGGGCCAGCGCGATCTCACGCAGCGTGGCGTCGTGGAAGATGACATAGGCCGGCACGCCATGGCTCTTGGCCACTTCGCCGCGCCAGGCGCGCAGAGCCTCGAATACGGGCTGCAGTTCGGCCGGCAGGTCAATCGCCGCCGCCTTGGGGCGGCCGCTGCCGCTCTTGCCCGAGCGCGGCTTCTTTTCGGATTCGCGGCGCAGCATCAATTGGCGCTCGCCCTTGAGCACGGCGCGGCTGCCTTCGGTCAGGGCCAGGGTGCCGTAGCCTTCGTGGTCCACCGTCAGCAGGCCTTGCGCCAGCAACTGGCGCAGCACGCCGCGCCAGGCGGTATCGCTCAGGTCCGCGCCCACGCCGAATACGCTCAGCGTTTCGTGGCCGTGCTGCTTGGTGCGGTCCGTGACCTTGCCGCGCAGGATGTCGATGATGTGGCCGGCGCCATAGCGCTGGCCGCGCTCCTTCCACAGGCGGTAGACGGCGGACAGCACCTTCTGCGCCGCAACCGTGCCGTCCCAGGCCTGGGGCGGTTCCAGGCAGACGTCGCAATTGCCGCAGGCGGTGATCTGCTGGCCGAAGTAGGCCAGCAGACGCACGCGCCGGCATTCCACGGTTTCACAGAGCCCCAGCATGGCGTCCAGCTGCTGGCCCAGGCGGCGGCGGTAGGACTCTTCGCCCGGCGATTCGTCGATCATGCGGCGCTGCTGCACCACGTCCTGCAGGCCGTAGGCCAGCCAGGCCGTGGCCGGCAGTCCATCGCGGCCGGCGCGGCCGGTTTCCTGGTAATAGCCTTCCACCGACTTGGGCAGGTCGATGTGCGCCACGAAGCGCACGTCGGGCTTGTCGATGCCCATGCCGAAGGCGATGGTGGCCACCATGACCACGGCGTCCTCGCGCAGGAAGCGCGCCTGGTTGGCGGCGCGCACTTGCGCGCTGAGGCCGGCGTGATAGGGCATGGCGTCGATGCCCTGGTTGCACAGGAACTCCGCGGTCTCTTCCACGTGGGCCCGCGACAGGCAATAGACCACGCCGGATTCGCCTTCATGATCGGTCTGGATCATTTCCAGCAATTGCTTGCGCACCTCGTTTTTTTCGATGATGCGGTAGCGGATGTTGGGGCGGTCGAAACTGGAAACGAAGTGGCGCGCATCGTCCAACGACAGGCGCTGGGCGATTTCGCTGCGGGTGTCGGCGGTGGCGGTCGCGGTGAGCGCGATGCGCGGCACGTCCGGCCAGCGCTCGTGCAGCATCGACAGGCCCAGGTATTCCGGGCGGAAGTCGTGGCCCCACTGGGACACGCAGTGGGCCTCGTCGATGGCGAACAGCGCGATGCGGCCGCGTTCCAGCAATTGCAGGCAGCGGTCGGTCAGCAGGCGTTCGGGCGCCACGTACAGCAGATCCAGCTCGCCGGCCAGGAAGGCCTGCTCGACGTCGCGGGCCACCCGCCACTCCTGGGTGGAGTTGAGGAAGGCTGCGCGCACGCCCAGTTCGGTCAGGGCGTCGACCTGGTCCTGCATCAGCGCGATCAGGGGCGACACGACGATGCCGGTGCCTTCGCGGACCAGGGACGGAATCTGGTAACAGAGCGATTTGCCGCCGCCCGTGGGCATGAGGACCAGCGCGTCGCCGCCGTCGATCACCTGTTCGACAATGGCTTGCTGGTCGCCGCGGAAGGATTCGTAACCGAAAACGCGCTGCAACACGCCGAGGGCGCGCGCGTCAGACATGGGGGTAGGCCGGGAGCATCATGGCAGGGATTTTAAGCCGCAATTCCGCCGGACCTTTTCCGGCAGGGAGATTTCTGTCCTTGCCGCGGTCTGCCTACCAGCTCAGCCAGGTGCCGCGCATGAAGGTATCCACGGGCATGCTGAGGTTGGCGCGCCATTCGTAGTTGCCGGAAATGATGTCGCGGTCCGCGCCCACCGCCAGCTTGACCTTGGGTGAGACGAACATGCTGTGCGACAGGCCCACGCGCTGCTCGGCCAGCTCGGAGCCTTCCCGCAGCCCCGAGTAGGTGCCGCTGAGCACGCCCCAGCCGGTGATGGGAACGCCCGCGGACAGCGTGTTGCGGGTGTGCGCCGCCGAAGCTCCGCCGCCCGAGTAGCTGGACAGGTCGCCGTAGCCCGCGCCGACCTGCTCGTTGGAATAGCCCAGGTTGACGGCGTCGGCCACGGCCACGTTGTAGTCGAAGCGGTAGCGCCAGGCGCTGGCCGCGTCGAACGAGCTTTGCGTGGCTCCGGCGCGGAAGGTTCCGTAGTCGCCCGCGGCGTAGGTGGTGCCCATGCCGCGCGTCGTGAGCGACGGCGCGCTTTGCATCTGGCCCTCCAGGGTCAGCGTCGGCGTGAGGCCGTAACGCACGCTGCCGCTGCCCACCGGGTCGCCGTAATCCACGGCTCCGGAACTGGCGGCGGGATCCATGTGGTTCAGGCGGCCCAGCGACGAGGAGTAGCCGAAACTGCCTTCCGGGACCGTGGCGCCGGATCCGGCCCAGTTCGAGATCTGCAGTCCGCCCACCGGCGCGCCGCTGCCCCAGGCCGGCGCCCTGGCGTCGATGTTGCCGACGGCGACGGAGGGGCCCGAGGTATTGCGGTAGACCCAGTTGCGGTTGCCGCCGTAGCGCAGGCCCTCCTGGCTGCTGGCGGAGGCGAACCAGGGCCGGGAAGCGCGCGACACGCCGGAGATCATGACCACGGGTATGCGAGGCAGGTCCCCGTCCTGGAGGGTGAGCGAGTAGTCCGGCGCGGGCTCCTCGGGCGTCGCGAGCACCGTGCAATCCTGTGGAACCGGGGCGGGCTGGGCGTCGCCGGACAGCCCCAGTCCGGTGCCGGGGATCAGGTCAGCGTCGCCCGTGCCGTGCACGCTGGTGTCCAGCGCCGGTTCCATGGTCTGCATGTCGCAAGGGGACGGATCCAGCGGCACGGCGCGCGATGCCATCGACGCCGCGGGGCGCACGGGCATGGGCTGAACCGGGGACAGTATGCCGATGCCGCGCGCCGAGGGCGGGGCGGGCATATAAGGGGACGCCGCAAGCGGATCGGCCGCGGCCGGGGCGATCGGGCAGGCGACTACCGCGGCCAGCGCGGCGCGCAACAGGGTTTTTCGCCAGAGGAGTGCAGGGGCGACCATAGGCACAGTGTAGAAAGGGAGCGCCGCCTTGCCTGTAAACGTTTTTTAGCAAAGCGGACAGAAGGCGGGCCGGGCTCCATTTTAGGGCCAGTCCGCATCGGGCGCTGCGCCGTGGCGGGAAAGCGCTGGTAAACGCGCTCAACATCGTGCAACAGGTATATTTCAGTTGATTTCCCGCCTCTTGCGGCTTGTGGCGGCGGGCCGCACTATGGCATCCATGGACAATCCCCACACCAAGCTGCTGGTCGTCGACGACGATCCGGCCTTACGGCAATTGCTGGCCGACTACCTGAACCGGCACGGCTACGACACCCTGCTGGCGCCGGACGCTACCGACCTGTCGTCCCGCATCACCCGCTACGCGCCCGACCTGCTGGTGCTGGACCGCATGCTGCCCGGCGGCGACGGCGCGGACGCCTGCCGCCGCCTGCGCGAGCAAGGCGAGGACATTCCCGTCATCCTGCTGACCGCGCGCGACGAGGCGGTGGACCGCATCATCGGATTGGAGGCCGGCGCCGACGATTACGTCGGCAAGCCTTTCGATCCGCGCGAACTGCTGGCCCGCATCGAGGCCGTGCTGCGCCGCAAGCGCGGCCCGTCCGCGCTGACCAAGGACGCGCCGGTCTCGTTCGGGCCCTTCGTGTTCGATCCCTCCACCCGCCAACTGTCGCGCGAGGGCACCGTGGTCAAGCTGACCGGCGGCGAAATCAATCTGCTGGAGGCGCTGGTGCGCAACGCGGGCAAGCCGCTGTCGCGCGAACGCCTGCTGGCGCTGGCGCGCGATGACGATGCCGGCGAGCGCAATGACCGCGCCATCGACATCGCCATCCTGCGGCTGCGCCGGGTCATCGAAGACGACCCCAAGCAGCCGCGCTGGATCCAGACCGTCTGGGGCATCGGCTACCGGTTCTCGCCCTGATGCGCTTTGCTCCTGGCTTCCTGGTGCCGCGCTCGCTGCGGGCAAGGCTGATCCTGCTGATCCTGGGCTCGGTCCTGCTGACGCAGGCGGCCACCTTGGTGACGGTCTCGTACTTCCGGCACAAGTTCATGGAAGACGTAGCCATCGGCTATATCGTCACCACCATCCGCACCTTGCGCGCCGCGGTGTCGCAGGTGCCGGCGGAGGAACGCGCCGACTTCGTGCGCACGGCCTCGCAGAACCAGTGGCGGCTGTGGTCGCGGGTGCTGCCCGCCGAGGCCAAGCTGCAGCGTTTCAATGGCCGCCGGCCACCGCCGAAGGCGGCTCCGAAGCCGCCGCCTCCGCCGCCTCCGCCGCCTCCGCCGCCGGCGGACATGCAGATGCACGGCCCGCCGGCGCCGCCGCCCCCGGAAGTGCGCGACGAGGAGCACGGCGATGAACGCGCCAGCGCCAGGGAAGGCGAGCGCGCGCGCGAACGCGACCGCGAAGAACACAGCCGCCGCTACCAGCCCGAACCGGACGACATCCGCCGCGATCTGCGCGTGCTGGTGCAGCAGCTCAATGAACGCCTGAACGACGGCACGCGCGTGGCGCTGTCGCGCGGACCGACGCCGGAAATCTTCATCTCGCTGGCGCCCAATCCCGCCAGCGAGGACGCGCCGCGCCTGCGCGAATGGCTGGTCATCCCGCTGGACCGCCTGGATCCGCCGGTCGCGACGCCGTTCATCGCCGCCTGGCTGGGCGGCCTGGGGTTGCTGCTGTTGCTGGCGGTGGGTTTTTCCTGGCACATCACGCGTCCCATCACCCGGCTGGCCGACGCGGCCGACCGGCTGGCGGCGGGGCAGCCGCAACGGGTCGAGCCGTCGGGCCCGCACGAAACGCGGGTGCTGGGAGAGCGTTTCAACGCCATGCTGGACGCGCTGTCCGAATCCGATTCGGTGCGCCGCACGCTGCTGTCGGGCCTGCCCCACGACCTGAAGGGACCCCTGTCGCGGATGTGGCTGCGCATCGAACTGGCCGACGACTCCAAGCTGAAGGAGGGCCTGCGCGCGGACCTGCAGGACATGCAGCACATGGTCGACCAGTTCATCGGCTTCGTGCGCGGCACCGATCCGGCCGCCTACCGCTACGCCTCGATGCTGCTGTCCGACTGGCTGACCGAGCGCGTGGGCGCCTGGCAGGGCGCCGGCACCGATATCAGCCTGCGGGCCGGCGACGACGTTGCAACCCTGGTGGTGCAGGCGGACGCCGTGGCGCTGGGCCGCCTGCTGGACAACCTGATCGGCAATGCGCTGAACCATGGCGCGCCGCCGGTCCAGGTCAGCCTGCGGCACGAGGGTCGCCACGCGGTGCTGGACGTGGCCGACCACGGTTCCGGCATCGTGCCGGAACGGCGCCAGGAGGCCCTGCGCCCGTTCAGCCGCCTGGACGACGCGCGCACGCGCACCGGCAGCGTGGGCCTGGGCCTGGCGCTGGCCGAGGCCATCGCGCGGGCCCATGGCGGCTCGCTGGAGCTGCTCGAGGCGGAGTCCGGCGGGTTGTGCGTGCGGGTCAAGCTGCCGCTGTCCGAGACGTCCTAGGGGCGCCCGCAAGGGCGCTCGCTTCTCCCCGGGGCGGGTCGCGCTACGGTACGATGCATCCTGCTCAGCATTTTGTCGTTCCCGCACCATGGCCATCCAGTCCGATTCGCTTTCCTCCCGTCCCGACGCCCCCCGTATCGTGGCGCCGCAGCCGGTCTCGCCCAACGAGGAGTCGATCGAACGCGCCCTGCGGCCCAAGGCGCTGGACGAGTATGTCGGCCAGCAACGCGCCCGCGAGCAGCTGGAGATCTTCATCGCCGCGGCCAGGAAGCGCGGCGAGGCCCTGGACCACGTGTTGCTGTTCGGCCCCCCGGGCCTGGGCAAGACCACGCTGGCCCACATCATTGCGCATGAAATGGGCGTGCAGCTGCGCCAGACCTCCGGTCCGGTGCTGGAGCGCCCGGGCGACCTGGCGGCGCTTCTGACCAACCTGGAAAAGAACGACGTCCTGTTCATCGACGAAATCCACCGCCTGTCGCCCGTGGTCGAGGAAATCCTCTATCCGGCGCTGGAGGATTTCCAGATCGACATCCTGATCGGCGAAGGCCCCGCCGCGCGCAGCGTGAAGCTGGACCTGCAGCCCTTCACCCTGGTCGGCGCCACCACCCGCGCCGGCATGCTGACCAACCCCCTGCGGGATCGCTTCGGCATCGTGTCGCGGCTGGAGTTCTACAACGCCGCCGATCTCGGCCACATCGTCACGCGCAGCGCCGGCCTCCTGAACGCCGGCATCACGCCGGACGGCGCGGCGGAAGTCGCGCGCCGCGCCCGCGGCACGCCCCGCATCGCCAACCGGCTGCTGCGCCGGGTACGCGACTACGCCGAGGTCAAGGCCGGCGGCACCATCGATGCGGACGTTGCGGGTCGCGCGCTGGCCATGCTGGAAGTGGACCCGCAGGGCCTGGACCTGATGGACCGCAAGCTGCTCGAAGCCATCATCCACAAGTTCGATGGCGGTCCCGTCGGCGTCGACAGCCTGGCCGCCGCCATCGGCGAAGAGCGCGACACCATCGAGGACGTGATCGAGCCCTATCTCATCCAGCATGGCTATCTGCAGCGCACGCCGCGCGGCCGCACCGCCACGCTGACCACCTGGCGCCACCTGGGGCTGACTCCGCCGGCCGGCGCCACGGCGGGTTCGGGCGATCTCTTCGGGAAGTAGGCTGCCGGCAAATCGGACCGAACCCGGGCGCCGGACGGCGCCCGAAGTCGGCCGCGGGTTTATCATCCGGAGGTTTTGATTATTCTCCGCGATCAAAGGACCCAAGCCCATGCAGCCCGAATTGCCCACCTATGACGACGTCGTGCGCGCCAGCGAGCGCCTGGCCGGCAACGCGCACCGCACGCCCGTACTGACCTCGACCACCGCCGATGCGATCAGCGGCGCGTCGGTCTTCTTCAAGTGCGAGAACTTCCAGCGCATGGGCGCTTTCAAGTTCCGCGGCGGCTACAACGCCATCGCCCGCCTGACCCCGGAACAGCGCGCCGCCGGCGTGGTCACGTTTTCGTCGGGCAACCACGCGCAGGCCATCGCCCTGGCTTCCAAGCTGCAAGGCGTGCAGGCCACCATCATCATGCCGCTGGACGCCCCCGCGGCCAAGCGCGCGGCGACGGAAGGCTATGGCGGCAAGATCGTCACCTACGACCGCTACACCGAGGACCGCGAGGCGATCGCCCGCCGCATCCAGGCCGAAACCGGCGCCACCCTGATCCCGCCCTACGACCATGAAGACGTGATCGCCGGCCAGGGCACCGCCGCCAAGGAACTGTTCGAGGAAGTGGGCGAACTGGACTACCTGTTCGTCTGCCTGGGCGGCGGCGGCCTGCTGTCGGGGTCGGCCCTGTCCGCCTACGCGCTGAGCCCGCGCTGCCTGGTCTACGGCGTCGAGCCCGAGGCCGGCAACGATGGCCAGCAGTCCTTGCGCAAAGGTGAAATCGTCCGAATCCCGGCGCCCAAGACCCTGGCCGACGGCGCCGCCACGACCCACCTGGGCAACCTGACCTTCCCGCTCATCCAGAAGCATGTGCGCGACATCGTCACCGTCACGGACGAACAGCTGGTCACCACCATGCGGTTCTTCGCCGAACGCATGAAGATGGTGGTGGAACCCACAGGCTGCCTGGGCGCGGCCGCGGTCATGCAGAACGTGGTGCCGGTACGCGGCGCGCGGGTCGGCGTCATCATCAGCGGCGGCAACGTCGACCTTCCGGCCTACGCCAAGCTGCTGGCGGGTTGATTCCCCCTCGGGCGGTCCCCACGCGGGGCCGCCGATGCGCGCTTGCGGTTGTAGCGTGTGCAAGGCAGAATCGGAACTGAATCCTGACGAACAGGGGCTGCGGCATGCGTATCCTTGTCATCGGCGGCACCGGTTTCATCGGCCGTCATCTGGTAGCGCGGCTTTCCGCGGATCAGCATCAGATCGTCGTGCCCACCCGGCTTTACAGCCGCGGGCGCGACCTGCAGATTCTTCCCACCGTCACCCTGCTCGAATGCGACGTGCACGACGACGCCACGCTGGACGGCCTGGCGCAGGGTTGCGACGCGGTCATCAACCTGGTGGGCATCCTGCACGGCAACGCCGGCCGTCCCTATGGCTCGGCGTTCGCGCGGGCCCACGTGCTGCTGCCGCAGCGCATCGCGCAAGCGTGTCGCCGCCAGGGCGTGCGCAGGCTGATACACATCAGCGCGCTGGGCGCCGATTCCAACGGCGACAGCATGTACCAGCGTTCCAAGGGCGACGGCGAAGCCGCCATCAAGCAGGAATTCCAGGGCAATCGGGATGGGGGCTGGACCATCTTCCGCCCTTCGGTGGTCTTCGGCCCGGACGACAAATTCACCAATATGTTCGCCGGCCTGGCGCGCTGGCTGCCGGTGCTGCCGCTGGCGGGCGCGCACGTGCGCATGCAGCCGGTCTATGTGGGCGACGTGGTCGCCGCGATCGTTTCGGCGCTGGGCAATACGCACACCTGCGGCAAGACCTATGAACTGGGCGGGCCCCAGGTCTACACGCTGGGCGAGATCGCTCGCCTGTGCGCCGCCTGGAGCGGCCATCCGCGGCCCGTGGTCAGCATGCCCATGGGCGTGGGCCGCATGCAGGCCCGGCTGTTCGAATGCATGCCTGGCACGCCGCTGATGTCGCGCGACAACCTGGACTCCTTGCGCCGCGACAATATCTGCAGCGGACCGATCGCGCCCGAACTGCACGTGGTGCCGACGGGGCTGGAAGCGGTGGCTCCGCGCTACCTGTAAGCCGGTTTCAGCGCACCAGCGCCTTCAACGCCTGCTTGATCCCGTCGGACACGCCCACGCCCTCGGGCAGCGTCTTCAGCGCCGACAGCGATTCCTTTTCCGAGTAGCCCAGCGCCAGCAGCGCATTCAGGATGTCCGACTGGTTGTCCGGCGCCGCGTGCGGCGAGGCGCCGATGTCCGCGCCCAGCTTGCCGCGCATTTCCAGCAGCAGGCGTTCGGCGGTCTTCTTGCCAATGCCGGGCACGCGCGTCAGGCGGCCCGATTCCTGCAGCGTAATGGCCTGCGCCAGGTCCGCCACCGACAGCCCCGACAGTACAGACAGCGCGGTGCGCGCGCCGATGCCGCTGACCTTGATCAGTTCGCGGAAAGCGCTGCGTTCGCCGGCCGAGGCGAAGCCGTACAGGATGTGGGCGTCTTCGCGCACCGTCAGGTGCGTGTAGAGCGTGACGCGCGCGCCCGTGTCGGGTAGCGAGTACAGCGTGCTCATGGGCACGTCGATGTCATAGCCCAGACCGCCCACGTCCACGCAGATGGTGGGCGGGAGTTTCTCGATCAGGGTTCCGGTGATGCGTCCGATCATGGTGATGGTGGCCTGGCAATGGTGAGGCCGCTGAATGCGCGGCGAATGCGGGGATTCTATACGCGCGGGCGCGCATGCGGCGGGAACCGGTCCCGCCTTGCGGAAAATCGCGGCGTGTCGAAGGTTCAGCCGATCAGACGGCCGTTGCGGATGCGGGTCTTGCCGCTCATGCGCAGGGACGCGCCCAGGCGTTCGAGCTTGTCCTGCAGCGGGCCGGCATGGGCATGGCAGATGGCGCAGGCCAGCGCGTCGGCCGAGTCGGGCGCGGGCGCGCCATCCAGCGACAGCAGATGCTGCACCATCATCTGCACCTGCTCCTTGGCGGCGCGGCCGGTGCCGACCACGGCTTTCTTGATCTGCAGCGCGGTGTACTCGTGCACGGGCAGCGAACTGTCGGCCAGCGCGCACAGCGCCGCGCCGCGCGCCTGGCCCAGCAGCAGGGTGGAGGCGGGGTTGGTGTTCAGGAAGATGATTTCCAGCGCGGCCACGTCGGGTTGCGTGTCGCGGGCCACCTGGCGCAGATTGTCCAGGATGACCTTGAGGCGTTCGGACAGCGCCAGCGCCGGCGGGACCACGATGGTCCCGCTGGCCACATAGCGCAGCCGCGGGCCGTCGGCATCGATCACGCCGAAGCCGGTGCGGCGCAGGCCGGGATCGATGCCGAGGACGCGCATCAGTGGCGGAAGTGGCGGGTGCCGGTCAGCACCATGGCGATGCCGTGCTCGTCGGCCGCGGCAATCACTTCGTCGTCGCGCACGCTGCCGCCCGGCTGGATCACGCAGGTCGCGCCAGCGGCCACCACCACGTCCAGGCCGTCGCGGAACGGGAAGAAAGCGTCCGACGCCACGGCCGAACCCTTCAGGGTCAGGCCGGCGTTTTCCGCCTTGATCGAGGCGATGCGGGCCGAGTCGATACGGCTCATCTGGCCGGCGCCCACGCCCAGGGTCATGCCGCCGCCCACGAACACGATGGCGTTGGACTTGACGTACTTGGCGACCTTCCAGGCGAACATCAGGTCGTTCATCTCGGCTTCGGTGGGTTGGCGCTTGGTGACGACCTTGAGCGCGTCGCGCGGCACGTTGTAGGCGTCCGGGCTCTGCACCAGCCAGCCGCCGCCCACGCGCTTGATGTCGAAGGCGTTCTGGCCAGTGCCCATCGGCACTTCCAGCACGCGCACGTTCTTCTTGGCGGCCAGGATGGCCAGCGCCGCGCCGTCATAGGCGGGAGCCAGCAGCACTTCCAGGAACTGCGAGCTCACGGCTTCGGCCGTGGCGGCGTCCACCGGGCGGTTGAAGGCGATGATGCCGCCGAAGGCCGAGGTCGGGTCAGTCTTGAAGGCCTGCTGGTAGGCGCCCAGCGTGTCGGCCGCGACGGCCACGCCGCAGGGGTTGGCATGCTTGACGATGACGCAGGCGGGCGCTTCGAAGCTGCGCGCGCATTCCCAGGCGGCGTCGGCGTCCGCAATGTTGTTGTAGGACAGTTCCTTGCCCTGCAGCTGGCGGTAGTTGCCCAGCAGGCCGGCCGGACGCTGTGCGTCCACGTAGAAGGCGGCGGTCTGGTGCGGGTTCTCGCCGTAGCGCAGGGCCTGTTCCTGCTTGACCTGCAGGGTCAGGGTGCCGGGCCATTCGTTGCGGGCCGGCACGGCTTCCTGCTTGGGCTCGGCTTCGGCCAGGCTGGTCAGGTAGGCGGCGATGGCGCCGTCGTAGGCGGCGGTGTGGGCGTAGACCTTGGAGGCCAGCGCCAGGCGCAGGCCGTAGGAGGTGTTGCCGCCCTTGTCCATTTCGGCCAGCACGCGCGAGTAGTCGACGGGGTCGATCACCACGGTCACGCCGCCGGCTTCGGTGCCGTGGTTCTTGGCCGCCGCGCGCAGCATGGCCGGGCCGCCGATGTCGATGTTTTCGACGGCGTCGGCGAAGGTGCAGTCCGGCTTGGCCACGGTTTCGCGGAACGGGTACAGATTGACCACCAGCATGTCGATGCGGTCGATGCCGGCCGCCTTGATGGTGTCCATGTGCTCGGCGCTGTCGCGGCGCGCCAGCAGGCCGCCGTGGATCTTCGGATGCAGCGTCTTGACGCGGCCATCGAGAATTTCGGGCGAACCCGTGTGGGCCGCCACTTCGGTGACGGTCAGGCCGGAGTCGGCCAGCAGCTTGGCGGTGCCGCCGGTGGACAGCAGGCGCACGCCGCGCGCGGCCAGGGCGCGGGCAAATTCAACGATGCCGGTCTTGTCGGACACCGAAAGCAGGGCGGTTTCGATTTTCATGGTGAGGGACGGAGTGGGGCGGGAGCGCCTTTCTCGTTCAGGTCGGATGGGAAATCTGGGGGAGCGGGCGGCGCGATGCGCCTGCCGCCCGCGCACGAAAGCTATACCTGGATATTGTGCGCCAGCAACTTCTTGCGCAGGGTGTTGCGGGTGATGCCCAGCATTTCGGATGCCCGCGATTGGTTGCCGCCCGACCTTTCCAACGCCACTTCAAGCACCGGGCGCTCCACGCAGCGCATCACCATGTCCCACATGTCGTGGGGTTCGGATTCGCCCAAGTCTTCGAAATAGCGCTCCAGGCTGGCGCGCACGCATTCTTCCAGGACATCTTTCTTGCTCATTTGAGTACAGATATTTTTATGTTGGTGTTGAGGCGGTTATGCCGCCAGCAGGGCTTCTGCGACCGGCGCCGGATGGGATCCGCCGTCGCGCGAGATAAGGTCGAACCAGTCCGACACGGCCCGCCACTGGTCGCGGGTGTTGTCGATCAGATTCATGCGGGCGCAGAACGAATCCGCCCCCGGCAGGCCGTCCAGATACCAGCCTATGTGCTTGCGCGCCGTGCGTACGCCGGTGTGCTCGCCGTAAAACCGGTAGTGGTCGTCGAGATGTTCGAGCAGCAGCTCGCGCATTTCCCCATAGGAGGGAGGGGCCAGTGTTTCGCCCGTGCGCAGGTAGTGGTCGATTTCGCGGAAAATCCAGGGACGGCCTTGAGCCGCCCGGCCGATCATGACCGCGTCGGCGCCAGTGTAATCCAGGACGTGCCGGGCTTTTTCGGGCGTAGTGATATCTCCGTTGGCGACAACGGGGATTTTCAGCTCGGCCTTGACGGCGCGGATAGTGTCATATTCCGCCTCGCCCGTATAGAGGTCGGCGCGGGTGCGGCCATGCAGGGTCAGGGCGGCGATGCCGGCGTTTTCGGCCATTTTCGCCACCCGCAGGGCATTGCGGCTTTCGCGGTCCCAGCCGGTGCGGGTCTTCAGGGTCACCGGCACGTCCAGCGGCGCGCAGGCGGATACCACCGCGTCCAGGATGCGGGCGATCTGGTCTTCATGGCGCAAGAGCGCCGACCCGGAGGCCACGTTGCAGACCTTCTTGACCGGGCAGCCCATGTTGATGTCGATGATCCGGGCGCCCTTGCTGGCGTTGAACACCGCCGCCTCCGCCATCATGGCGGGGTCGGCGCCGGCGATCTGCACCGAAATGGGGGCGATCTCGCCGTCATGGTTCAAGCGGCGGGAGGTTTTGACGCTATCCCACAGCTTGGGGTTGCTCGCGGCCATTTCCGAGACGGCATAGCCCGCCCCCAGCTTCTTGCAAAGCTGGCGGAAAGGACGGTCCGTCACGCCCGCCATGGGCGCGACCAGCACGTTGTTGGGAAGGGTCCATTGACCTATGCGCATGCTCACATTTTAACCGGCTCGCTCGTACCCTCTTTGTCACCTGGAGAACAATTCGTAACAAGGGAAGGCGAAAGCAGACAATCGCCCCATTATCGGGGGCGGATAGGGAAGCGTTCAGGCGCGGAAACCTTGCAGCAGATGCTGCGCCAGTGGCGCGCGCAGCGGAGAGGCCAGATCCATCCCCAATAAGGCCAGGCCGCAGGCATGCTCCACCGGCGCCAGGCCGGTCGAGAAGATGCGAGGCATCAGATCGGTCAGGCCGGCGGTGATGAAGCGGTCCACCTGGCGCGCTCCGGCGAATTCCGCCAGGGCGGAACCGGGATTGACGTCCGGATGGGCCAGCCAGCTGCCCAGCGTCTGGGCCAGGCGGGCCGCGTCGCGCAGGCCCAGGTTCAGGCCCTGGCCTGCGACCGGATGCAGGGTTTGCGCGGCATTGCCGATGGCCGCCACGCGGCCGTGCACCTGGGCGCGGCGGGCGCTCAGCGCCAGCGGGAAGACATGTCGCGGCGCCTGGCTGGAAAGCCGTCCCAGGCGGTCGCCGAAGGCGGCGGACAGCGCCCGCGAAAACGCGGCGTTGTCCAGCGCCGCCAGTTCGGCGGCGCGCTCGGGCGCGCTGCACCAGACCACCGAATAGGCGTCCGGCGTCTGCGGGTGCGGCAGCAGCGCCAGCGGGCCTTCGGCGGTGAAGCGCTCCCAGGCCCAGCCGCGGCGGGGCAGGGTGGCGTGCGCCGTGGTCAGCACCGCATGCTGGTCGTAGTCGCGGCGCACGTCGGTCGCGCCCGCGCCGTCGGATTGCACTGCGACCCGGCACAGCAGTGTCGCGTCGCCTTGTTCGACGCGCACGCCGTCTGCGTCCTGCATGCCGATCCGCGCGGGCGGCCCTTGCAACACGGTGACGCCGCAAGCGGCCACGCATTCGTCCAGCTTGGCGTGCAGGCCGGAATAGGCGACCACGCTGCCCAGCTGCGGCACGCCGAAATCGGTGTTCTGGATCAGGGTGCGGCCCAGCCGGCCGCGCTGCGATACATGGATGTTGCGGATGTCGGCAGAGCGTTCGGGCCAGGCATGCAGCGACTCCAGCAGCACCCGGCTGCCATGGTTCATGGCCAGCACGCGGGGATCCGTGGCGGGGACCGCCGCCGACGGCGCGACCGCGGCGGGCGCGCTGCCGGCAAGCAGCGCGATGCGCGCGGGGTCGGGCGCCACGCGGGCCAGCATCAGGGCCAGCACGCGGCCCACCGGGCCCGCGCCTAGAATCACTATGTCGAAGGCGGATGAAGTCATGCCCGGATTTTAACCGTCCACTACAATCCGCAGCAGCCGGCGCGTCTTGGCGCCGTGGCCCTCTTTCCGGTCGATCGACATGACGCAGCTCCAGGCCTCATCCCCAGTGTCCGCCGTTTCCGCCGCTTCCACCCGCCGCCCGCGCGGAAAGGTCGCGGTCGGATTGCTGGCCTGCCTGTTCGGAGCGGTGGGGGCGCATTGGTGGTATCTGGGACGCCGCCATGCCTGGCTGGTGACCGCATACACGCTGATCAGCCTGTTCTGCGCTATCAGCTTCTACCCCGTCTGGTACGACAACCCCGCCTTCTTCCTGGTGTTCATTCCCATGGTCGACGGGTTCATCGAGAGCGCGGTGTTCTCGCTGATGCCGGACGAGAAATTCGACCGCCTCTACAACGAGGGCCTGGGCCGGCCGACCCGGACCGGCTGGGGTCCGGTGCTGGTCGCGATCCTGGCCTGCCTGGTCGGCGCCATCGTGTCCATGTTCGCCATCGCCATGGTGGTGGTCTACACCTGGATCGCCATGGGCTGGCTGGACGGCTACGTCTTTTAGCGCCAGCCCGGCGCGCCTACTCGCGCATCAGCGCTTCGATCTCGCCGGCCTGCACCGGCACGCCGCGGGTGATGAGTTCACAGCCTTCGTCCGTGACCAGCGCGTCGTCCTCGGTGCGGATGCCGATGTTCCAGTAGGCCTCGGGCACGTCGTCTGCGGGCCGCACGTAGATGCCGGGCTCGATCGTCAGCATCATGCCCGGTTCCAGCTGGCGCCAGGGGCGTTCGGCGCCCTGGGTCGGGCCAGGCTGGCGGTAGTCGCCCACATCGTGCACGTCCAGGCCCAGCCAGTGGCCGGTGCGGTGCATGTAGAAGCGGCTGTAGTCGCCGGATTCCAGCACCCCATCCAGCGAGCCTTTCAAGAGTTTCAGGTCCAGCATGCCTTGCGCCAGCACGCGCAGGGCGGCCTGATGGCCGTCGTTGAAGCTGCGGCCGGGCGCCGTGGCCTGGGCGGCGGTATCCTGCGCGGCCACCGTCAGGTCGTACAGCGCGCGCTGCGGACCGCTGTAGCGGCCGTTCACCGGAAACGTGCGGGTGATGTCGCTGGCGTAGCTGTCGACCTCGCAGCCCGCGTCGATCAGCACCAGGTCGCCGTCGCGCAACACGGCTTCGCCGGCCGGGTAGTGCAGCACGCAGGCGTTGGCGCCGGCGGCCACGATGCTGTTGTAGGCCACCGACTGCGCGCCGTGCCGGCGGAATTCGTACAGCAGTTCGGCCTCGATCTCGTACTCGCGCATGCCGGGGCGGGCGACGCGCATGGCGCGCACGTGGGCGCCGGCCGAGATCTTGGCCGCGCGCCGCATTGCCGCGATTTCCGTGGCGTCCTTGATCAGCCGCATCTCGGCCAGCAGCGGCCGGATGTCCTGTTGGCGCGCAGGCGGCGCATGGCCGCCGCGGCTGGCCTCGCGCGCCGCGGTCAGCCAGCGGTGCAGGCGTCCGTCGCTGCGCTTGTCGCCGGCCAGGGGCGCGTACAAGGTGGCATGGTCCTGCAGCAGCGCGGGCATCAGTTCGTCCAGCGCATCGAGCGGATGGGCGTCGTCGAAACCGAAATGCGCCGCGGCGGCCTCGGGGCCGAAGCGCTTGCCCTCCCAGATTTCATGTTCGATGTGGCGCGGGCGGCAGAAGAGCACGGCGCGGTCGGTCGCGCCCGCGGTCAGCACCAGCCAGGCGCCGGGTTCGGTGAATCCGGTCAGATAGAAGAAATCGCTGTCGTGCCGATAGGGATATTCCGCGTCGCGGTTGCGGGTGGCTTCCTGGGCGGTCGCCAGTATGGCGATGCCGCCGCCTGCGGCGCGCATCTGCGCCATCAGGCGTTGGCGCCGCGCGGCGTAAGGGGCGATGTCGTCGGGAGGCAGGCTCATGGCGGACTGGGCGTGAAGCCCGGCAGGGTGAGGATGCCGTTTACTTTACCTGCCATCCCCGGGTTGCGACAGCCCGCAAGGGGCGCGCGGAATTCGCTGGACCGCGCGGGGCAAGCTGCTACAATCGCGGCTCTGTCATTGGGGAGTAGCCATCCTTTGTCCCCACAAAGGAGCTAGCGTCAACAGACTTGGTGGTTCAGCGCTGCGCAGCAGCCGCTAGAACTCCATGGCGCTAGTAGCGGTATCCATGCACGGCGGCATCGCCGCATGGATCAGCCAGGCGAGACCTTTGGCCGCGTTGCGTTCACCCCAGCCGGGCGAGCCGCGACGTCGCGCCAATTGGTTTCTGCTCGTCCGGCTCGCCTATATGTTTCTCACTCTGTTCCTGTTTTTCCTGTCAGCGGCAGTGATCTACTTCGCCTGCGAGTTCTTCGTGAACGGCGTCGAATGGGTCGGCCATCGCTTCCAGCTGGGCGCCACCGCCACCGGCACCGTGCTCGCCGCGTTCGGCACGGCCTTGCCGGAAAGCGCCGTGACTTTCATGGCCGTCGTGTTCGGCGAAACCCCCGAGCAAAAAGACATAGGCGTAGGCGCCGCCATGGGCGGCCCGCTGGTGCTCGCGACGCTGGCGTATGCGGTGGTCGGCCTGGCTTTGTGGCGCGCGCGCCGCGGACGCGCCACGCAGGCGGACTGTATCAACGCGGACCAGCGCCGGCTGGCCCGCGACCAGGCCTGGTTCATGGGCATCTTCATCTTCAAGGTGGGCCTGGGCCTGTTGGCCTTTGCCTGGAAGCCCTGGTTGGGCATCCTGTTTCTGGCCACCTACGGCCTTTACGTCAAGCGCGAACTCAGCAACGACGAGGAAAGCCTGGCCAGCGAAGACCTCGAGCCACTGAAGCTGCGCCCGCGCGACGAGGATCCGAGCATGTTCTGGGCGGTCACGCAGACGATACTGGCGCTGGTCGTGATCGCCGGGGCATCGCATGTGTTCGTGAACCAGATCGAGCTGCTGGGCGTGGCCATGGGCGCGTCGCCTCATGTGGCCGCGCTGTTGCTGGCGCCGGTGGCGACCGAGCTGCCGGAAATCATGAACGCGCTGATCTGGGTGCGCCAGGGCAAGGAACGGCTGGCGCTGGCCAACATTTCGGGCGCCATGATGATCCAGGCGACCATTCCCAGCGCGCTGGGCATCTTCATGACGCCCTGGCTGCTGGACGCTCCCTTGCTGGCGGCGGGCCTCTTCACGATGCTGTCGATCAGCCTCTTGTGGCTGCGTTTCCGCCGTTCGGTCATGAGCGTGCCGGCGTTGTCGGCGGTGGGCGGACTGTATGCCGTGTTCGCCGCCTATCTGGGCTGGCACTTCTACGCTTGACAGTGCGTTGCGCGCGGGGCCTCGGCCCCCGCGGTTTTTTCCACATTCAGGCCCGATTTGGCCCCAAAAGCCTTGTCCATAAGTGGAAACCCGCGTAAACTTCTGCCCGTTATCCATCCCAGGAGCAGTCTTCGTGAATACCGATTCCGGCGAAAGTTGTCGATCTTGCATCGACGTCGCTGTTTAACAGGTCCACGCAGAACTCCGTCTGCCGCAGCCTGTTGAACAGGTTGCGGTTGTATCCCAAGCTCCAGGCGCAAGCCCGGACAATCGCGCAAGCCAGCGGCTTGCCGGGAAACTCCCCAACGTAAACCGCCAGAACCGCCGCAATCCGCAGCGTCAGCGTTCGTGCACGTTTGTCGTGCCTGTCCGCCGAACGCAGCGCGGGCGCGCGCGTATTCGCGATCACGCTCCCCATTCTTGCAATGGAGGTCGTTATGCGTTTCTTCGACTTGTTCCTACGCCGCGCCGGCGTGGACCGCGCCACCGCCCTGGGCCGCCGCCGCGGCACTTCGCGTCTGACGGTCATCTGTCCGCGCGACGAGCTGGGCGCCTTGCGCAAGCAGATCTGCCTGGACTTCAGCGCCGCCGGCCTGGACGTCTCGCAGGTGCAGATCGACCAGGGTCGGGATCCTGGCATGGCATCCGCCTGCATCACCGTCAATTGTCCCCCGGAATTGCGGGGCGAACTGATGTCGCAGGCGCGCCGCCTGAGCGCCAATCCCGCCGTGCGCCACGTGCACTTCGGCACGCAAGCCACGCCAGTCACGCAGGCTGCGCTGGCCTGAAGCCGCCCTTTCTTCCACAGGAGAGATCATGCCTAGTGCCTTAGACCCCGAGCCTCGATTGCGCCCAGTGCGCGGCGCCGGCATGCCTGTCTGACCTGTCTCCTCGCTGCGAGCCGACAGGCAGGATAGTCATCCTGGCCCGTACGGAGTCCGCAGCCAAGAATCGCCGGCCTGGCCCACGTCGCGTGCGCCTCTGCCGCCGGTACCGATTCCTCCGCTAGCTCCCATCCGTTTTCCGCACCCGGCGCATTTCATGCGATCCGGATACCGGCAACATTGCCCCGGCGCCTGCGCACGCCTGTACGCGACGGTTTGACGGCTTTCTGCGCGAAAGCCGCGGACCGCTGCCGCCTGCGCGCAGCCGCCAGCGGGCAGGGTCGTCCGTGTCTCCAAGAACTACACGTACAACCGGAGCACTCCGATGTTCAAGTTTCTCAAGTCCTTCTTTACGTCGGCGGCGGGCCTGCGCCATAGCGCAAGACATTTCCGCCGTTCGCCCATGCCCGAGCGCGGCGCCACGACGGCCGCCGCGTCCTCCGATACCGCGCGCCATGCCAACCGCCAGATGCTGGACCTGTCGCGCATGGGCTTCGGCGCCTTGTTCGCCCTGTTCGGCAGCAGCCGCGGCGGACTGTCGGAGGCCCAGGCCCAGACCGCGCGCGAACGCTACGGCGCCAACGAGGTCGACCACGAAAAGCCGCTCTCCTGGTACACGCATCTCTGGCTGTCCTATCGCAATCCGTTCAACTTGCTTTTGACCGCGCTGGCGGCGCTGTCCTGGCTCACCGACGTGCGCATGGCCGAACCCGACGACCAGTCCTGGACGGCGGTATTCATCATCGGCGCAATGGTGCTCATCTCCACTGTGTTGCGGTTTGCGCAGGAGCAGCGCTCCAATCGCGCCGCCGAGGCGCTCAAGGCCATGGTGCAGAACACCGCCACGGTGCTGCGCAGCGACCCGGCAGCCGACGCCGAGGGCGACGCCCGCCGATTCTTCGGCGTGGCGCTGCATGTCAGCGGATCGCGCCAGGTCGAGGTGCCGCTGGCGGAGCTGGTGCCGGGCGACGTGGTGCTGCTGTCCGCGGGCGACATGATTCCCGCCGACTGCCGCATCCTGAATGCCAAGGACCTGTTCGTTGCGCAGGCCGCGCTGACGGGCGAATCGCTGCCGGTCGAAAAGTACGCCACGCAGCGCAGCGAGACCGCCAACGCGCTGGAACTTGAGAACATGGCCTTCATGGGCACCAACGTGGTCAGCGGCTCGGGCAGCGCCCTGGTGGTGGCCACCGGCTCGCGCAGCTACTTCGGCCAGTTGGCCGGACGCGTCACGCAGACCAGCCGCGCGCCGACCCAGTTCCAGCAAGGCATCAACCGCGTGAGCTGGGTGCTGATCCGCTTCATGCTGGTCATGGCGCCCATCGTCATGCTGATCAACGGTTTCACCAAGGGCGACTGGATGGAAGCGCTGCTGTTCGCGCTGGCCATCGCCGTGGGCCTGACGCCTGAAATGCTGCCCATGATCGTCACGGCCACCCTGGCCAAGGGCGCCGTGCGCATGTCGCGCCGCAAGGTCGTGGTCAAGCGGCTGGACGCCATCCAGAACCTGGGGGCGATGAACGTGCTGTGCACCGACAAGACCGGCACCCTGACCCAGGACCGCATCGTGCTGGAACGGCACACCGATGTGTACGGCGCCAGCAGCGACGACGTGCTGGCCTACGCCTATCTCAACAGCTACTACCAGACCGGCCTGAAGAACCTGCTGGATGTGGCGGTGCTGCAGCACGCCGAGGTCGAGCGCAAGCTGGATCTGGCGGCGAAGTACCGCAAGGTCGACGAGATTCCCTTCGACTTTTCCCGGCGCCGCATGTCGGTGGTGGTCAACGAGACCGAGAACGGCCGCGAGCATCACGAATTGATCTGCAAGGGCGCGCTGGAAGAGATGCTGGCGGTTTGCACCCGCCTGCGTGTGGGCCACGAAGAGCATCTGCTGACCGCTGCCCGCCGGGCCGACATCCGCCGGGTGACGGCGGACCTGAACCGCGACGGCCTGCGCGTCATCGCGGTCGGCGTCAAGGAAATGCCGCCCACCCAGCAAACCTACGGCGTGGCCGACGAGTCCGATCTGGTGCTGGTCGGGTACATGGCTTTCCTGGATCCTCCCAAGGAATCCACCGCTCCCGCGCTCAAGGCGCTCAAGGATTCCGGCATCGAGGTGAAGGTGCTGACCGGCGACGTGGAGCTGGTGACGCAGAAGGTCTGCCGCGAGGTGGATTTCGAGGTGCGCAAGGTCTATCTGGGCGCCGATATCGAAGCGATGGACGAGGCGCAACTGACCGCCGCGGTGCGCGAGGCCAACGTGTTCGCGCGGCTCACGCCGGCCCACAAGGAGCGCATCGTGCGCAGCCTCCGGGCCCAGGGCAACACCGTGGGCTTCATGGGCGACGGCATCAACGACGCGCCAGCCCTGCGGGCGGCGGACGTGGGCATCTCCGTGGATTCGGCGGTCGATATCTCGAAAGAGGCCGCGGACATCATCCTGCTGGAAAAGAGCCTGATGGTGCTGGAAGACGGCGTCATCGAAGGCCGCAAAACCTTCTGCAACATGCTCAAGTACCTGAAGATGACGGCCAGCTCGAACTTCGGCAATGTCTTCTCGGTGCTGGTGGCCAGCGCCTTCCTGCCGTTCCTGCCGATGCTGCCCATTCATCTGCTGGTGCAGAACCTGATGTACGACATTTCCCAGACCGCCATTCCGTTTGACAACGTCGACGAAGAACTCTTGAAGCAACCCCAGCAATGGGACCCCGATGGCCTGGGCCGTTTCATGGTGTTTTTCGGTCCGATAAGCTCCGTGTTCGATATCGCCACCTATGCGCTCATGTGGTACATCTTCCAGGCCAACTCCGCGGAACACCAGACGCTGTTCCAATCGGGCTGGTTCGTCGAAGGCCTGTTGTCGCAGACGCTCATCGTCCATATGATCCGCACGCGCAAGATCCCGTTCCTGCAAAGCCGCGCCGCGTGGCCGCTGATGGGCATGACCCTGATGGTGGTGACGATGGGGCTGCTGCTGCCGTTTTCGCCCTTGGCCGAGTACCTCCAGCTGCAGCCGCTGCCATGGAGCTACTTCCCCTGGCTGGTCGGCATCCTGTTGGCCTACTGCACGCTGACGCAGTTGCTGAAGGGAATCTGGGTCCGCCGCTACGGTTGGCAATAAGTCGATAAGGCCCGCGGCGGTCGCAAGCCCGCCGCGCAATCAGGAGAAACGCATGAGAATCGCTACTTTTGCCGCGCTGATGGCAGTGGGCCTGGCCCTTCCCCTGGCGGCGCGTAGCGCCGAGACCGGGCAGGGGCTGTCGCTGTACGGCGTGGTGGACGCGGGGGTGGCCGTCACCACGGTCTCGGGGCAGGGCAGCCACAGCGGTCTGCTCAATGGCGGACTGACCGATTCGCTATGGGGAATGACGGGGGCGGAAGACATGGGCGGGGGCTGGAGCGCCAGGTTCCAGCTGGAAAGCGGCTTCGATCCTTCGTCGGGCAAGCGGGCCGACGACGACCGCTTCTTCAATTACGCCGCCTGGGTCGGCCTGGGACATGACAGCTTCGGCGACCTGCGGCTGGGGCGCCAGCACACCATAGGCCAGGTCTACGGCAATTCCCTGGAAATCGCGTCCTGGAAGGAAATGGGCATGGGCGCCACCTTCAAGGCGTCCGACAACTACCAGTTCAGCAACCTGGTCAATTACTACACACCTGTCTGGGGCGGTTTCCAGGCCGGCATCGGTTACTCCTTCGACGCCGACGACCGCAACCAGTTCAAAACGGCCAACAACAACCGCGCGCTCAGCCTCGGCCTGAAATATGAGGACGGACCCTTGCTGGCGATCGCCACCTGGGACCAACTGCGCCTGGCCGACGCCCCGCCGGGCAGCAATGGACGGCCGCAAGCGGTGCAGCTGGGCGCCTCCTATGACTTCGAGGTGCTGAAGCTGTCCCTGGCATGGTCGCGCCAGCGCAACGGCGATGTCGGGCTGGACGGGGGCGATCCGGACGGGCTGGGCATGGGCCTGGGGCCGGCTGCCTTCGTGCGCGGCGGCACGGTCGATGCCTGGCTGGTCGGGGCCAGCGTGCCGGTCGGACCCGGCGCCGTGCTGGTGCAATGGTCGCTGGCGCACCCGGACTGGCATTGGGACAACGGCATGACGGCGCGCAATGCGCAGGTGATGACGCTGGGCTATACCTACAGCCTGTCTGCGCGCACGACGCTCTATGCCTTCGCCGGCTATGCGTCGAACTACACGCTGGACGACCAGTTCGATCCTGCCCGCTCCCACACCACGCGGGTGGGCACGGGCATTTCGCACCGTTTCTGAGCGCCGGGGCAGGGCGGGCCGGGGTCAACTACAATCGGCGGGTGCGGCGCATGGCGCCCGTCCTCGTACAGCCCCGACGTTTTCCGGATGGTTTGCATGGATAGTCTCGAATGGCTCATACCCTGGGAGTTCTCTCCCACGCTGGTGGCCTCCTTCCTGGTGGCCATCGTGCTGTTCGTGCGCGGCCAAAAGGTCCATCGCGTGACCGCCGCCCGCAGCATCCTGTTCTGGACCGGCATGGTGCTGCTGTACCTGTCCATGCATACCCGGCTGGACTATTACGCCGAACGCATGTTCTTCATCCACCGCATCCAGCATCTGGTGCTGCACCATCTGGGGCCGTTGCTGGTGATGGCGGCGTTCCCGGGACAGGTGATGCGGGCGGGCCTGCCCATGCGCTGGCGCATCCGCCTGCGTGACTTCCTGCGCACCGGCGCCGGCCGCGCGACGGTGGCGGTGCTGACCCACAAGATCTTCGTGCCGACGCTGTTCGTCTTCCTGGTGCTGGTCTGGCTGATTCCGTCGGTGCAGTTCTATTCCATGCTGGACTGGCGTCTCTACCGCCTGATGAACTGGTCGGTGGTGATCAGCGGCTTCATGTACTGGAACCTGATCCTGGATCGCCGGCCCGCGCCGCCGGCGGCCATGACGCCGGGCGGCCGGGTCATTTCGCCCGTGCTGACGATGCTGCCGCAGATGGTGGCGGGCGCAGTCATCGCCTTCACCGAAAGCGACATCTATCCGCTGTTCGAACTATGCGGCCGCGCCATCGCCATGTCGGCCCAGACCGACCAGACCATAGGCGGCCTGACCATGTGGATTCCGGCGGCGCTGGTCGAGGTGATCGGCCTGATGGTGGCCCTGGGAACCTTGATGCGGCTATCGGCCAAGGGGCGCTTGCGCAAGGCGGATCGCGAAGCGCTGGCCCGCTCCAAGGCCCGCGCTCGCGCCGCTTCGGCCTGAGAACCGCGGCGGGTGGCGTACGCCGCCGGGCTCAGAAGCTCTTCGGCGTATTGACCCAGAACAGTTCCACGGTTTCCTCGCCGACGACTTTCCACGAATGCGGCCGCCCGCTAAGGAACGAGATGCTGTCTCCGGCGCGCAAGGTCACCGGCGCCGCCAGATCGACCGTAATGCTGAATTCGCCGGCGATGACGTGGATGCACTCTTCTCCATGGTGCGTATAGGCGCCTTCGCTGCGGGCGCCCGGCGCCAGAACCCATTTCTGGCAGTCGAGCGAAGGCAGGCTCGTTGCCAGCTGCAGGATCTGGATGCCCGCGCCGAACGACGGGGCGTGTATTTCCTGACCCTTGCGCACGACCTCTGCCGCGTTGCGCGACGGCTTGGGCGGTACTTCCGACAGGGCCGTCAGCGACGTGCCATAACAGGTGGCTAGCAGCTTCAGGCTTGCGACGGTGGCCCCGCGGCCCGTCCGTTCAAAGGTCGAAATGAAGGACACGGGCAGGCTGGTTTCGTCCGACGCCTCTTTCAGCGACAGATCCGCGCTTCGGCGCGCGGTGCGAAAGCGCAGTCCGAGCGCGGCCGCGTCAGCTATTTCGCGGGCTTGAGATGCCGTGGCGCCCGAGGCGGGCGATGGTGGCGCCGTGGACGCCGATCCGGCCTGCGACTCCTCCAGCACGCGACGGATCGCGGGCATGTTCAGGCCGTTGATCTGCCGCAGACGAACGATATGGGATACCCGGGCCAGATCCGCATCTGAGTAGACGCGCTGTCCCGTTTCGGTGCGCGCCGGAACGAGGAGGCCGTGTTGCTCCCATAGCCGCAGCGTCGAGATGTTCGTGCCTGTGAGGCGCGCGACGTCGCCGATTCGATACTCAGACATGCAAGTGAAGTTCCTGTGCTGGCGCGGTGGACGGTCTGTTCTGGCAGAACATACAGAATATATATAGATAAATTATATAAACACGATCCTTCATGATAGGACCGGAAATATGGGGGAAAGCCCCTATTTTTTCCGAAAATCAGCTTCTATAGGATCGCAACCTACAGAAATTATGTAGATATATTTGATTTCAGGCGCGGACAGATTGGGCCGCTTTGCTCATGATCATTTCACACCATTCAAGCCAGGCCGGACCTTTCCTGCAACGCAGTTTCTGGATGCGGGAGGCGGAACCCGCCTTGCAGGCAAGTGCGCCGCTGACCGGCAGTCAGGCCGCCGACATCGTGATTATCGGTGGAGGCTATGTAGGTCTGTGGACGGCGTTGAGCATCAAGGAACTCAGCCCTCACTCCAAGGTCGTGGTCCTGGAGCGGGACGTCTGCGGCGGAGGCGCTTCAGGGCGCAACGGCGGCATGGCCATGTCCTGGTGGCCGAAAATCGCTTCGCTGCTTGCTTTCGCGGATGTCGACGATGCGCTGTTCCTGGCCCGGGCCTCGGAACGCGCCATCGATGAAATCGCACAGTTCTGCGGCCGCCATCGCATCGATGCGCACTTTCGCTGCGGGGGATGGCTCTGGACGGCCACTTCCGATGCGCAGCAGGAGTCATGGGAGGGCACGCTCCAGGCCTGCGCCCGGGTCGGCGCGCGTCCCTTCGAGCACATGCTGCCGGAGGACGTCGCACGTCGAACCGGGTCTCGCATGCACAGGGCGGGCGTGTTCGAACGCGGCAACGCCACGGTGCAGCCGGCAAGGCTGGTGCGAGGCATGCGCAGGGTGGCCCTGGAGCGCGGCATCGTGATCCACGAAAACACGCCGGTGCTGGAGTTGAGCCACGGCTATCCGGCGGTGATCCGTAGCGCCTCGGGCACGATACTGGCCAAAAGCGTCGTGCTGGCGACGAATGCATGGGCCGCCGCCATTCCTGAAATCTCAAGGCTGATCGTGCCCGTCAACAGTTCCATCGTCGTGACGCAGGCGATTCCCGAGCGCCTGGCCGCGCTGGGTTGGACGGGGGGCGAAGCCATCACCGACTCGCAGTTGATGGTCGGGTACTACCGGACCACGCGGGACGGGCGAATCGCATACGGCAAGGGCACGGGCGCGCTTTCCCGGGGAGGCGTCATCGACGCCACCTTCAGCCGCCACGAAGAAAGCTGCCTGATGGCGGAGCAGGATTTCCGCCGCGCCTACCCGATGCTTGCCGACGTGCGCGTCTCGCATGCGTGGTCGGGTCCGATCGATCGGACCTACGACAGCCTGCCCGTTTTCGGCACCCTGGCCGGTACCGGACACATCCACTACGGAGTGGGTTGGAGCGGCAACGGCGTCGCGCCCAGCCTGTTGGGCGGCAGGATTCTGGCAAGCCTGGCCCTGGATCGCAACGATGTGTGGCGCCGCTGCGCCCTGGTCGACCGCAAGACCAAGCGGTTTCCGCCCGAACCCATCAAGTACTTCGGCGGTTCGCTGGTCCGCAACGCCGTGCGTAGAAAGGAAGAGCGTGAAGCGCGGGATCTTGCGCCGCGCTGGCTTGACGTGCTCCTGGCTGGGTTCGCGCCCGCAGGACTTGAGGACTAGCGTCAAGCGCGCCGTGCATCAGGCCTGCGCGGGATAACCAAAACAAGCGCGTTCCATACCGGGGGCGCGGTAAAAGGAGAAAGCATGTCTAAGGGTGAGGGACTCAAGGGTGGGCTGCAATCGCGCCACATGACGATGATTTCCATTGCGGGGGTCATCGGCGCAGCCTTGTTTGTGGGGTCGGGCAAGCAGATCGCGCTGGCCGGGCCGGCGGTGATCCTGGCCTATCTGGGCGGCGGGATCCTGGTGTTTCTGGTCATGCGCATGCTGGGCGAGATGGCCGTGGCCCAGCCCGATACCGGTTCTTTTTCGACCTACGCGGATCGCGCTATCGGGCGCTGGGCGGGTTTCACCATCGGTTGGCTGTACTGGTACTTCTGGGCGCTGCTGATGGGTTGGGAAGCCTATGTCGCGGGACAGATTCTGCATGGCTGGTTCCCCGTGGCGCCCAATTGGGTCTACGCGCTGCTCCTGACGCTAGGGTTGATAGGCGTCAACTTCATGAACGTCAGGAACTACGGGGAATTCGAGTTTTGGTTCGGCCTGATCAAAGTGGTGGCCATCGTCCTGTTCCTGGTGGTCGGCACGCTGGCGGTTGTGCACCTGTGGCCCTTCGGCGATGCCGGCGGCATGTCCAATCTCACCGATCGGGGATTCATGCCCAATGGACCCGGCGCCGTGGTCACCGCATTGCTGGGCATCATGTTCGCCATGATGGGCGCGGAAGTCGTCACGGTGGCGGCGGGTGAGACCTCCGAGCCCGGCGGCCAAATCGTGAAAGCCATCCGATCGGTGGTCTGGCGGATCTGCCTGTTCTATGTAGGGTCCATCTTTCTGGTGGTTTGCCTGGTGCCCTATGACACCCCCGCCCTGGTCGACCCGACGCGCGGCAGCTACAACGTGGTGCTGGACGCGATGGGCATTCCGTACGCGCAGCTGATCGTCAACGCCATCGTGCTGACCTCGGTCTGCAGCTGCTTCAACTCGGCGCTGTATGTCTCATCGCGCATGCTCTATTCGCTGGCCCGCCGCGGCGACGCGCATCGCATCATGGCTGTCACTGGCGCTTCCTCGGGCGCGCCGTACGTGGGCGTGGTCATATCCAGCGTGTTCGCATTCGTTGCCGTCTACATGATGGCGACGTCCTCGATGGACCTGTACGACGTCCTCATGCAAACCACGGGCTGCGTGGCGCTGTTTGTCTACCTGACCATCGCATGCTGCCAACTGCGCATGCGGCAACGCCTGCAGGCTCAGGGAGTCGAGCTGAAGTTCAAGATGTGGTTGTTTCCCTGGCTGACCTGGGCGGTCATCCTGTTCATCTGCGCAGCCTTGCTGACGATGGTGCTGGAGGGAACGTATCGCCAGGAGGTGGCGTACACCTCCGCGCTGGGCGCTGTAATCGTCCTGATGGGCGTGGCGGCGCAGCGCTTCGGCATTGGCGGGCCGAAGGCCCAGGAGCCCGCGGCGCGGAGGATTCCGGGACAAGGCTTGAACGGCCTGAGCGAGGCCGCGGCGCTCAAGCCTTGACGCGGCATGAATGGCCGCAGGCTTGCGGCTATTCCGGCAGCAGGCCGTGGTACTTCTTGCCCAGCGCCACGGTGGCCTGGAACATGCCGGCCTTGCTGCCGCAGTCGTAGCGCACGCCTTCATAGCGGTGCGCATACACGGCGCGCTCGCGCATCAGCGAGGCGATGCCGTCGGTCAGCTGGATCTCGTTGCCGGCGCCCATCTTGGTCGAGCGCAGGTGGTCGAAGATCGCGGCTTCCAGCACGTAGCGGCCCACCACGGCGAGCGTCGACGGCGCGGCTTCAGGGTCGGGCTTTTCGACGATATGGGTGACGCGTTCCGTGCGGCCGTTGGCGCTGGCATCCCCCTGGCGGGTGGCCACGATGCCGTACTTGCGGGTGTCCACGCGCGGCACGTCCTGCACGCCGAGCACGCTGGCGTTCTGCGCCACGGCCACGTCGATCAGCTGCTTCAGCGCGGGCTGTTCGGCGTCGATCAGGTCGTCGGCGAGCAGCACGGCAAAGGGTTCGTCGCCCACGGCAGGCGCGGCCGACAGCACCGCGTGGCCCAGTCCCAGCGGAGCCGACTGGCGGATATAGAGGCAATTCACATGCGCGGGTAGAATGCCCCGCACCATGGCCAGAAGCTCGTGCTTGCCCTTGCTTTCCAGGTCCGATTCGAGTTCCGGCGCGGAGTCGAAGTGGTCTTCGATGGCGCGCTTGTTGCGCCCCGTCACGAAGATGAGGTCGGTGATCCCGGCGGCCACGGCTTCTTCCACGGCGTATTGGATCAGCGGCTTGTCGACCACGGGCAGCATTTCCTTGGGCATTGCCTTGGTGGCGGGCAGGAAGCGCGTACCCATGCCGGCGACAGGGAAAACAGCTTTACGGACAGGACGCATTGAGACCTCGTTGGGGCTATCGATGAAACATTTTAAGCGCATCGCTATCATAGGCTTATGAACCGCAGGAAAATGCCATCCATTTGCTCGATTGCGAAACGGGGTGCAATCGTCGGGCTGTCCGTGGCCCTGGCCGTGCCCGCCATCCCCATCGCCGCCTGGGCGCAGCCCGTAGGCCTGCCCTCGATGGGCGCGGCCTCCGCCGCTGAACTGTCCCCCGCGCTGGAACGCAGCCTGGGCGAAGCCATCATGGCCCAGGGGCGGCGCGACCCGACCTATGTGGACGATTCCGAACTCAGCCAGTACCTCACCACCATGGGGCGCAAGCTGGCGGCCTTCGCGCCCGGCGCGGTCCCCGAGGTCGAGATGTTCGGCGTGCGCGACCCCGAAATCAACGCCTTCGCCATGCCCGGCGGCTTCATCGGCGTCAATACCGGGCTGATCGTGGCTTCCGCCAGCGAATCCGAGCTGGCGGCGGTGCTGGCGCACGAAATCGGCCACGTCGTGCAACGCCACATCGCCCGCGGCATGACCCAGCAGAACCAGAACAGCATGGTGATGCTGGCCAGCCTGGCGGGGGCGCTGCTGGCGGCCCTGGCCGGGGGCGGCGGCAACCTGGCGATGGGCGTGGCGGCATTCGGCCAGGCTGCGGCCATCAACCGCCAGCTGGGCTTTTCGCGCGACGCGGAACGCGAAGCCGACCGGGCAGGGCTGCAGATGCTGACCAAGGCGGGCTACGACGCCGAAGGCATGGCGCAGATGTTCGGGCGCCTGATGAACGCGTCGCGCCTGAACGAAGGCGCGGGCGGCGGCTCCTGGGCCAGCACCCACCCGCTGTCCATCGAGCGCATGTCGGACGTGCAGAATCGGGTGCGCAACCAGTCTCCCGTGGCGCGCCACGTGGATAGCGACGACTTCTGGTACATACGCGCCAAGATGCGCGTGGTGCAGGGCCGCGACGCGGTCAGCCTGCGTACCGCCGGCCAGCAATTGCAGGACGAGGCCCAGGCGCTGTCGGGCGTGCGCAAGTCGGCCGCCTACTACGGCCTGGCGCTGCAGGCGTTCCAGCGCAACAACCTGGCTGATGCCGAGCGCAACTGGAGCCTGGCGTCGGCGGACGGCCGCAGCTCGGCCCAGCTGGCCAAGCTCAGCGTGGATATTGCCCTGGCCCGCAAGGAGTACCCCAGGGCGCTGGAGCTGGCCCAGGCCGGCACCAAGCGCTGGCCCGGGCATCGGGCCCTGGGCATTGCCTATGCCCAGGCGTTGCAAAGCGTCGGCCGCCACACGGACGCGCAGGAGTACCTGCGGGCCAAGATCAAGCAATGGGGCAGCGACGAACCCAGCCTCTACCAGATGCTGGCGCAGAGCGAAGACCGCAATGGCAAGCCGGTGGCTGCGCGCCGCGACCAGGCGCGCTACTACGTCATGACTGGCGCATACGCCGCCGCGGAGTCGCAGCTGCAGCAGGCGCGCAACATGTCCACCGACTTCTACGAGCAGTCGCAGATCGACGTGCAGATCAAGGAAGTGAAGGACAAGCTGGCCGAAGAGCGCCAGTTGCTGGAACGCTTCAAGTCGGGTTGAGCGCCGGGCAGGGCGCCGCTGCGACCTACTGGCCAGTTTCGAAGAAGCGTCCCAGCCGCTGCGGCAGCCAGTTCAGGTGGGCGGGGAAGCTGCCGGTCGGAAAACCGGCATGTCCCCCATCCGTGGGCTGATGCAGCAGGACGGTGGACGAGCATTCCTCGGGCGTCGGCAGCGAGGCTGCCGGCACGAAGGGATCGTTGCGGGCATTGAGCACCAGTGTCGGCACGGATATCTTCGGCAGCCAGGGCTTGCTGGACGCCCGCGTCCAGTAATCCAGCGCATTGCGAAAACCGTGCATGGGCGCGGTGTAGGTGTCGTCGAACTCGCGCAGATCATGCGCATGGGCGATGCGCATGACGTCCACGGCGCCGGGATAGCGGTGCGCCTTCTCCAGCACCTTGTGCTTGAGCGTCTTCAGGAAGTGGGCGGTGTAGACCCTGCGGTTGAACACGCCGGTGGACAGCGTCTTGCCGCAGGCCACCAGGTCCAGCGGCACGGACACGCCCGCGCAGGCCGTCAGCCAGCCGGTGTCCTCCTGGTGTTCGCCCAGGTACTTGAGCAGGGCGTTGCCCCCCAGCGATACGCCGACCGCATGCCAGCGCGCATGTGGAATGCGTTGGCGCACAGTATTCAGCATGAAGCCGACCTCGGCCGAATCGCCCGAGTAGTAGGCGCGCGCCAGGCGGTTGGGCACGCCCGAACAGCCGCGGAAATGCGCGATCACCACGATCCAGCCGCGCGCACGGAAGTGATGCGCGATGGACTGCGCATAGCGGCTGTTGCTGCCGCCTTCCAGGCCGTGGAACAGGATCAGGGCCGGCGTATCGGGCGTATGCGGCAGGGACTTCCAGTCCGCATCCGTCATCCACCGGGCCGCGGCGGTCTTGCCATTGGCGACCGGACGCTGGCCGCTGACGGGCGCGCCGTCGGCGGACTTGTGCGGGAACAGGCCCGGACCGGTCCAATCGAAGTCGACGAAATCGGTGTCGGGCGTGTCTACCCGTTCGCGCACGAATGCGATGCGGTGATACTGCGCGAACAGGGCGGCGTAAACCGTCTGGCTGTCGCCTCCGGGCAACCAGGAGGGGACGGGGCAGGGCGTTGTATCAAGACGAGCAGCGGCCAACTAAAAATCCACCCGATTCAGTGCAGCATGTCGGGTACGTCGTGCAAGTCGAGCACCCCGGCTTCCGTGGGCGCCGGCGAGGCATGGTGCATGACCATGCGCCAGCCGGTGGGCCCCTTGTGGTAGATGTTGGTGGCGTAGCAATTGGCGAATTGCGTGCCTTCCCGCGTTTGCACCGCCACCTGTTCCACCAGCACGTGCACCGCGCACATCATGCTGAGCATGACCAGCGGACGCAACGGACGCACATGCAGGGGGCCGTTGGCCAGCACCTGCTGCCAGGAATCGTGCACCGCCGAGTGGCCGACGATGCGCAGGCCCCCCGGATGGATGCAGACGACTTCCTCGTCGTCTGCCCACACTTGCATCAGGCGTACGACGTCCGCCTGGTCGAGGGCTTCGTAGAACGCGTGCTCTGCTTCTTCGGGCGTGGCGAACATGGCGGCGGAAACGGGTGGACGTTGTAGAGCGGGTGACTCAGTGCCCGTGGCCGTGCAATACGGTGCCGGGCTTCAAGCGGTACTCGGCGCCACAGTAGGCGCAGCTGGCGGAGCCGGTGCGGGCCACGTCCAGGAACACGCGCGGATGCATGCTCCAGAGCGGCGCCTTGGGGCCCGGACAGAACACGGGCAGGTCGTCGGCGCCGACCTCGATGACTTCGTGGGGGTGGGGGACGGCGGCCGGAGCAGCAGCGGTCATGGATATTCCTGAAAAAAAACCGGTAATCGGCAGGTTGGGGCAATGATGCGGCCAGGTCAGGGACCGGACCGCGCGGATCAGACTTTACTCAGCCAGTGATGGTACTTCGGGTTGCGGCCATTCACCACGTCAAAAAATGCTTTCTGCAGCCTCTCCGTGATCGGGCCGCGCTGGCCGGAGCCGATCTGGCGGTTGTCCACTTCGCGGATGGGCGTCACTTCGGCGGCCGTGCCGGTGAAGAACGCCTCGTCGGCGATGTAGACGTCGTCGCGCGTCAGGCGCTTGGTCACTACGCGCAGGCCCAGGTCGGCGGCCAGCGCATGGATGGTGGAGCGGGTAATGCCAGTCAGGGCGGAGGCGATCTCAGGCTCGCAGAGCACGCCGTCCTTGATGATGAAGAGGTTTTCGCCGGAACCCTCGGCCACGAAGCCTTCCGTGTCCAGCAGCAGGGCTTCGTCGTAGCCGTCCTGCAGGGCCTCGGTATTGGCCAGGATCGAATTGGCGTAGGTAGTTGCCACCTTGGCGCGCGGCATCGTGACGTTCACGTGCTGCCGCGCGAACGACGACACCTTGACGCGGATGCCCGCGGACAGCGCCTCTTCGCCCAGATAGGCGCCCCAGGGCCAGGCCGCGATGGCCACGTGCACCCGGGCGCCCTTGGGCGAGACGCCCATTTTTTCGGGGCCGTAGAACACCAGCGGGCGCAGGTAGCCGGCTTCCAGCTGGTTCTCGCGCACGACCGTCCGCTGCGCCTCGTTGATCGTGTCGCGATCGAAGGGCATGGGGATTTGGTAGATGTGCGCCGAATTGAAGAGGCGGTTGGTATGGTCTTCGAGGCGGAAGATGGCTGTGCCGATCTCGGAGCGGTAGGCGCGCACGCCTTCGAATACCGACAGGCCGTAATGCAGGGAGTGCGTCAGGACGTGCGTGGTCGCGTCTCGCCACGGTACGAGCTTGCCGTCATACCAGATGAAGCCGTCGCGGTCTGCCATCGACATGGTCTACTCCCAAGCGCCCAAGAATCCCGAGGTCCATATTGTATCAAGCGGCGAGGTTACAATACGCGCCTATTCGCGCCCCGGCGCGGCGCCGCCAGGCCCGCGCGTACTGATCCCGGCGGGCGAACGGGTTGTCGTGCGTTCCTTTTCCTTAGAGTTTCCATGTCGTCCTGTCCGAATCGCCAGGGGCCAGCCGTTGTCCTCTGAATCCGCGCTTCCTGAATCCGAAGACCCCGTCGCGGTCCGCCAGGAGCGTATCGCTGCATTCCGGGCTGGCGTGCACGCCATCGTGCCCGCCCTGATCGCCACCGCCACTTGGGGGCTGGTCACCGGCGTGGCCATGGTCAAGTCGGGCTTGACCGAGACCATGGCGCTGGCCATGACCCTGCTGCTTTACGCGGGTTCCGCCCAGCTGACCTCCCTGCCGCTCATCGCCACCGGCGCGCCGCTCTGGCTGATCTTCGCCGCCGGTTGCGTGGTGAACCTGCGTTTCCTCATTTTCGGCGCGGCGCTGCATCCCTATTTCCGCCACCTGTCCTGGCCCAAGCGCCTCGGGTTGGGGTATTTCACGACCGACATGGGCTTCGTGCTGTTCATGCCGCGCTTTGGCGATGCGGCCGTGCGCGGCACCCGCGAGCAGCTCTGGTTCTTCCTGGGCGCCATCGCGCCCGGCTGGTTCGTCTGGCAGACCTCGTCCATTGTCGGCATCTACCTGGGCTCCATGGTGCCCACGGACTGGTCGCTGGACTTTGCCGCGGTGCTGGCGCTGCTGGCCATCACGGTGCCGCTGGCCAACACCAAGCCCATGCTGATTTCCATGCTGGCTGCCGGCGTGGTCGCCTGGACCGGGCAGGTCCTGCCGCTGCGCCTGGGCCTGGCCGCCGCCGTGGTGGCGGGCGTGGTCGCCGGCATTTGGGCCGAACGCTACTTCAAGGCCCGCGCATGACCCTCTGGCCCGCCGAGATCTACGTCTATTCCGCCATTCTGCTGTTGGCGCTGTGCAGCGTGCTGACGCGCGCCGGCTTCATGCTGTTCGGCGATTACATCCCCCCTGCCGGAAGGCGTGCGCCGCGCCTTGCGCTACGCGCCCGCCGCCGCCCTGACCGCCATCATCGTGCCCGACCTGCTGCCGTGGAAGGCCGGCCTGGGGCCGGTGTTCGACTACAAGCTGGTCGCGGGCGTGCTCGCCATCCTGGTATTCCTGCGCACCCGCAGCGCGGTGCTGGTCATCATCGTCGGCATGCTGGCGCTCTGGGGCCTGCGCTGGCTGGCCGGCTGAAGGTCGTTGCCAAAACGTCCATCCAGTGGACGCTGCTGGTATGCCCGGCGGGCGCTTGCTGACAGCCGGCGGAAGGCCTTTGCAACGCCTTTCAGAAGGCGAGTGGACCGTGTGGTAATGCGGCTGCGCTAAAATCATGTTATCCACAGCAATCCGGGCCTGGTACTGCCCTCATAAGTATCGAATCCAGAATGCGCCGCCTGGCCTGCAACGCAGGATGCGGATTGCGCGTGTTCAGACTGTTCCGATGCATATGTAGTGCAGTGCGCGTAGCACTCTCGTTTTGTTCTTTTTCACTGGTCCCGGTATCTGCCTAACCCTGATGACTGAATCCACTCAATCCGTAGCACCTGCCGCTGACGCACCCGCGCCGACGTTCACCGATTTCGGGCTGCACCCTCTGCTGCTGCAGTCCATCGCCGAAACCGGCTACACCACGCCCACGCCGATCCAGGCCCAGGCCATTCCCGTCGTGGTGGAAGGGCGCGATGTCATGGGCGCCGCGCAGACCGGCACCGGCAAGACGGCCGCCTTCACGCTGCCCATCCTGCACCGCTTGATGCCCTTGGCCAACACCAGCGCATCGCCCGCGCGCCATCCGGTGCGCGCGCTGATCCTGACGCCCACGCGCGAACTGGCCGACCAGGTCTATGAAAGCGTCAAGCGCTACAGCAAGCAGACGCCGCTGCGTTCGGCAGTTGTCTTCGGTGGCGTGGATATCGGTCCGCAGAAGGAAGCCCTGCGCCGCGGTTGCGAAGTGCTGGTGGCCACGCCCGGCCGCCTGCTCGACCACGTCGAGCAAAAGAACGTGAACCTGAGCCAGGTCGGCATCCTGGTGCTGGACGAAGCCGACCGCATGCTGGACATGGGCTTCCTGCCCGACCTGGAGCGCATCATCCGCCTGCTGCCCGCGCAGCGCCAGGGCCTGCTGTTCTCCGCCACGTTCAGCAATGAAATCCGCAAGCTGGGCCGCTCGTACCTGAATCAACCGGTCGAAATCGAAGTCGCGGCGCGCAACGCCACCGCCAACACGATCACCCAGATCGCCTACAAGATGCCCAGCGACGCCAAGCGCGCCGCGGTCGTGCATCTGGTGAAGTCGCGCGGCCTGAACCAGGTCATCGTGTTCTCCAACACCAAGATCGGCACGGCGCGGCTGGCCCGCGACCTGGAGCGCGACGGCGTCAAGGCCGAATCCATCCACGGCGACAAGACCCAGGCCGACCGCATGAAGGCGCTGGAAGCCTTCAAGGCCGGCGAACTGGAAGTGCTGGTGGCCACCGACGTGGCCGCGCGCGGCCTGGACGTGGCCGGCGTGCCTTGCGTCATCAACTACGACCTGCCGTACAACGCCGAAGACTACGTGCACCGTATCGGCCGCACAGGCCGCGCCGGCGCATCGGGCGAGGCCATCGCCTTGTTCACGCCCGACGAAGAGCGTTTCCTGCTCGACATCGAAAAACTCATCAAGCGCGAAGTGCCGCGCGGCACGCTGGATGTTCCGGCCGATCTGGTCGCCCGCAGCCACCGCCGCAGCGACGAGCGCCGCGGTTCGTCGTCGCGTGAAGGCCGTGAAGGCCGTGACAGCCGCGGTGACCGCGGCCGCTCGTCCGACCGTCGTTCCAGCTATTCGTCCGGCGCGCCGCGCCAGCCCGTGGATGATTTCTTCCTGAAGCCCTACGAGCCCTCGGCGCCGTCCGCGCCCGCCGAAGAGCCGGCGCCCAGGAACAATGGCGCATCCTCCGGGCCGAAACGCCAGATCGCCGTCCTGCTGGGCGGCAGCCGCAAGCCCTGAAAGGCGCCGGCATGAAAAAACCCGCAAGCCTGAGGGCTCGCGGGTTTTTTTATGGCTGGAGCGCGTGACGCCTGCTGCGGCTCAGGCCGCCAGCAGGCGCGGCAGGTCCGGCAACGCGGTGGCGACCGCAGGGCTGTTTTCATTCAGGCTTTCGAGCAGGCGTTCGAGGTGGCCGATGTGCGGCAGCATGGGGCCGTAGAACACCACCCGCGATCCGATCTGCACCAGCAGCGTGGGGAAATTCTCCACGTCTTCGTCGCCCAGCAGTTCGGCGTGGTCCTCGATGTCGATCCAGGCGAAGACATGCCGCGGCATGGCCTGGGCCAGCGCTTGCAGCTTGGGCTTGTATTGCTCGCAGGTGTCGCACCAGGCCGCGCAGAAGCAGGCTACCAGCCAGGCGTCGGGCGATGAGCCCAACCGCGCGCGCAGCGTGGCCAGGTCGGTATCGGGTACAAGTAGGGACATGTGGGCAGATGAAGGCGTGTTTGACTATCATACCCGGGATGTCTACCCCCTCATTCTTCCTCCATGACTGCTTTGCGCACTGATTCCGCCACGCCCGACAACGGCCGATTTTCCGCTGCCGGGGCCGGCGCCGTCAGCGTCGGCCAGGCGTTCAAGCGCGCCCTGGTGTCCCAATGCCATCCCTCCATGCTGTTCGCGGTGCTGCTGCCGTTCCTCATCGCGCTGGTGGGAGCCCTGTTGCTGCTGTACCTGTTCTGGACGCCGCTCAACGAATGGCTGGCGGCCGAGGCGGCGCGCTGGGACTTCGTCAACCGGGCCGAGGACTGGATGCTGGCGATGGGGCTGTTCTCACTCAAGGTCTACATGATCCCCGTGATCGCGGTGGCCATTCTGTTGCCGGTATCGGGCATCCTGGGCCTGGCGATTGCCGCCGTGTTCGTGATGCCGCTGGTGCTGAACCACGTCGGCAAGCGTGAATATGTGAGCGTCACGCGGCAAGGCAAGCACGCGACCGCGGTCAGCGTGTGGAACGCGATCTGGGTATCGCTGGCCTTTGCCGCGGGCTGGCTGCTTACGCTGCCGCTGTGGCTGGTGCCGCCCATGGCCATCGCGTTGTCGATCTTCTGGTGGGCGTTCGCGTTTTCGCGCATGATGCGCGTGGACGCCATCGTCGAACACGCCAGCCCCGCCGAGCGCAAGCTCATCCTGGAACGCAACAACGGCGGCTTCTGGACCATAGGCCTGATCTGCTCGCTGTTGAACTTGTTGCCGCCCGCGTGGGTCATCCTGCCGGTGTTCTCGGCCCTGGTCTACGCCCACTACGGTCTGGAAGCGCTCAAGCGCTTGCGCGAGGACCGTGTCATCGACGTCTGAACCGCGTCATCCCTCTCAACTTCTGGAATCGGACATGGCCGCAGAATCCGCCGCCCGCCGCATTGGCCTCATCATCGTAGGGGACGAAATCCTCTCGGGCCGCCGTCAGGACAAGCATTTTTCCAAGGTCGTCGAGCTTCTGGGCGCGCGCGGCATGCAGCTGGGCTGGGCCGAAATCGTGCCAGACGACCGCGACACCCTCATCGCCACCTACAAGCGCAGCTTTGCCACCGGCGACGTGGTGTTTTCCTGTGGCGGCATCGGCGGCACGCCCGACGACCACACGCGCCAGGCCGCCGCAGCCGCGCTGGGCCTGCCGCTGGCGCTGCACCCGGAGGCCGAAGAGGCCATCGCGCTGCGCACGGCCGAGATGGCCGCAAAAGGGCAGGGCACGGCCGACATGAGCGCGCCGGAAAACCAGCAGCGGCTGCAGATGGGCGTGTTTCCGGAAGGCTGTGAGATCGTCCCGAACCCCTATAACCGCATTCCCGGCTTCTACATCAAGGACCACACCTTCGTGCCGGGCTTTCCCGTCATGGCCTGGCCCATGCTGGAATGGACGCTGGACACGCGTTATCGTGCACTGCAGCATGTGCACGCCCACGCGGAGCATTCCTTCCTGGTATTCAGCATGCCCGAATCGCGCATCACGCCGGCCATGCAGACCGTGGAAACGCGCTGGCCGGGCGTGCGCGCGTTCAGCCTGCCCAGCGTGGGCGAGGCCGGCGGCACCCCCCACATCGACCTGGGCGTGAAGGGCGAACCGGCCGCAGCGGCCGAAGCATTGGAGTATTTGCGGGCCGAGGTGCTGCGTCTGGGCGGCAAGCTGGCGCCCCCGCCAGCAGCATGAAGACAGGGCCGCACCCGAGGTGCGGCCTTTTTTTTGATACAAAAAGCGGTTGCCAAACGCGCCAGTAAATTTCACAATACGGGAAAGAACTGTTTGCTGCGATGCCGCAAGTCCGGTTCCCGAAGGTGGGGCCCTACAGGCGGCGCAGCTGTCCTCGTCCCCCTTTCCATGTCCCGTCTCCCCACTACCCGCAATGCCCTGGACGCCGAGACCGAAGGCGCCTCCCATCCCATCGCCATCCAGGTGATCGAGCGCGCCATGCGCCTGCTCGACGCCCTGGCTGCGCAGCCGGATCCGGTAACGCTGAAAGAACTGTCCGCGACCACCGGCCTGCATGCGTCCACCGCGCATCGCATCCTGAACGACCTGGTCGTGGGCCGCTACGTCGAACGCGTCGACAACGGCCTGTATCAGCTGGGCATGCGCCTGCTGGAGCTGGGTTCGCTGGTCAAGGGGCGCCTGAACGTGCGCGAGGCGGCCATTTCCGCCATGCGTTCGCTGCACAAGTTGACCGGGCAGACCATCAACCTGTCGGTCCAGCAGGGCGACGAGATCGTCTACATCGAGCGCGCCTGGAGCGAACGCTCCGGCATGCAGGTGGTCCGCGCCATCGGCGGTCGCGCGCCTTTGCACCTGACCTCCACCGGCAAGCTGTTCCTGTCCACCGCCGATGCGCGCCAGGTGCGGGCCTACGCGCTGCGCACCGGCCTGGCCGGCCACACGCGCAACAGCCTGACCGACCTTGACCGCCTGGAGCGTGAACTGGCGCTGGTGCGGCGCCATGGTTATGCGCGCGACAACGAAGAACTGGAACTCGGCGTGCGCTGCATCGCCGCGGGCATTTTCGACGACACCGGCAAGCTGGTCGCCGGCCTGTCCATTTCGGCCCCCGCCGAACGCCTGCAGGACGACTGGATCAAGGCGCTGGTCGATACCGCCGCCAGCATCTCGGAAGCGCTGGGCTACGAGCCCTCCGTTTCGACCGGCTTCAACGGCCTGGGCATGGCCGCGGAAGCTCTGCGCCCGTAATCCCGCGCAGGCCCGCAAAAAAAGAAAAGCCCCGAAAGGGGCTTTTCCTTTGCATGCGCCGCAAGGGCGCATGGTTTGGGTTACTGCTGTTCGACGCCAGCCTTCTTGAACAGTTCGCCCCACTGCGGGACTTGCTGCTTGACCTTGGCTTCCAGGGCTTGCGGGTTCGCTTCGGCCGTCAGCACCGTCGCGCCCAGCTGCTTCATGCGTTCCTGGAACTTGGGGTCGGCCAGACCGGCCTGCAGGCTCTTGACCAGCTTGTCCACGACGGGCTTGGGCGTGCCCTTCGGCACCCACATGCCATGCCAGATGCCCACTTCGAAGCCCTTGTAGCCGGATTCGTCCATGGTCGGCAGGTTCGGCAGCGTGGGGACGCGCTTCAGGCTGGTGACGGCGTAGGCCTTCACCTTGCCGCTGTCGATCTGCTGGGTGGTGTTGGTGGTCTGGTCGCAGAGCAGGTCCACCTGCTTGCCCAGCAGGTCGTTCATGGCGGGCGCGGTGCCCTTGTAGGGGATGGTCAGCAGCTGTACGCCCAGGGCCTCGACCAGCATGGTGCCGCACAGATGGCTGGCGGCGCCGATGCCGGCGTTGGCCAGGGACACCTTGTCCTTGTTCTGTTTGACGTACTCGGCCAGTTCCTTGATGTTGTTGGGCGGGAAGTCCGAACGCGCGATGATGGTCATCGGCACGTCGACCACCAGGCCGATGGGTTCGAAGCTCTTGTAGGGGTCGTACCCCGGATTCTTGTACAGCGAGGGCGCCGTCGAGAAGCCGGCGTGCATCAGCAGGACGGAGTAGCCGTCAGGCTGGGCGCGCGCCACCTGGGTCGTGCCGATGGTGCCACCGGCGCCGCCCTTGTTCTCGACCACGACCGTCTGGCCCAGACTCGGCCGCATGGCTTCCGCGAGCGAACGCGCGACGTTGTCCGTCGGGCCGCCGGCGGCGAACGGCACCACCATGTTGATGGGGCGATCCGGGTATTCGGCTTGGGCGGCGCCGGCTGCGAGCATGGCGCTGGCCGCGAGCAAGGCCGAAAGCGTGCGGGGGATGAGGGTCATGGAGTCTCCAATTGCAGGGTTTTGCTTGCTGCGATTTCGTTGTTGCGCGCTGACTTATGGGTTTATTTGTCTGTCATCAGCGTGAAAGCAGTTTAGAAAACAATTGATACGACGTCACTTCGGGTATTTCCCGAATCCTGGGAAACGTTTGTGCTGGATCAAACCCGGGGCAAAGCATGCACCGTCAAAGTGCAATTCTTTGTTGCGTCGCACAAAAACTCCTTGACAAGGATTTTTCCCGGCCTAGAATGTCAATTGTGCAGTGCATCAAACGGGCCGGCGGTAGCTTGTAGTACCAGTTTCCGCGCACGTTTCTATAGTTCGTCGCAGACAACCATTCCTTACTTGCCGGACAGCCTCCGGCTACCCATGGAGCATCCTATGAGCGCTATCCCGCAACAAGTCCTGGACCGTCAAAAGGCCAGCATCAACACCATCGTGGCCGCCCAGTCGGCCGTGTTCGCCGGCTTCGAAAAGCTGGTCGAACTGAACCTGAAGGTCGTCCGCGCCACCCTGGACGAAGTCGCCCAGAAGTCGCAGCAAGCCGCTGAAGTCAAGGATCCGCAGGAAGCCGCCGCTTTCGCCTCGGGCCTGCTGCAGCCGGGCGCTGAAAAGGCCATGGCTTACACCAAGCATGTGTACGACATCGTTGCCGGCGTGCAGACCAGCCTGGTCAAGCTGACCGAAGACCAGATCGCCGAAGGCCAGCAGCAGCTGAGCGAAGCCGTCGACCAGTTCTCCAAGAACGCCCCGACCGGCTCCGAAAGCGCCGTTGCCCTGATCAAGTCCTCGCTGGCCACCGCGACCAGCGCCTACGATTCGATGACCAAGGCCGCCAAGCAGGCCGCCGAAGTCGCCGAGTCGAACCTGAATGCCGCCGCCAACGCGACCTTCAAGGCTGCCACGGATGCCGCCGACGCAGCGACCAAGGTTGCCAGCCGCAGCCGCCGCAGCGCCTAAGTTTTTGGCGCGCAGGGCTGCGCAAACCGCAGTTATGTAGTACTGTTGAGTGACAGAGCAGAGCTGGAATTAGGGCCACCCACCGGGTGGCCCCTTTTTTTTGCCTGCTTTTTTCGCTGCGGGGCCGGCGGATGCCGGCCGTGCTTGCCTAGCGCGCCACGGCGCGCACGCACTCGCCCACTAGCGCCGGGCCGCGGTAGATCAGGCCGGTGTAGAGCTGCACGGCGTCGGCGCCCGCGTCCATCTTTTCGCGGGCCTGGCGGCCCGACATCACGCCGCCCACGCCGATGATGGCCAGGCTGCCGCCCAGCTTCTCCTTCAGGCGGCGGATGACCGCCAGCGACAATTCATGCACCGGGGCGCCCGACAGGCCGCCTGCTTCCTCGGCATGCGGCTGGCCGGTGACGGCGTCGCGCGAAAGCGTGGTGTTGGTGGCGATGACGCCGTCGATGCCATGGCGCGGCAGCGTCTCCGCGATGGAATCGATCTGCTCGTGCGTCAGGTCCGGGGCGATCTTCACCGCCATGGGTACGCGCCGCTGGTGCTTGTCTTCCAGCATGCGGCGCTTATCCGCCAGTTGCGCCAGCAGGGCCGACAGCTCGTCGCCGCCTTGCAGTGCGCGCAGGTTCTTGGTGTTGGGCGAGGAAATATTCACCGTCACGTAGTCGGCATGCGGATATACGCCTTCCAGCCCGATCAGGTAGTCGTCTGCGGCGCGCTCGATGGGCGTGTCCGCATTCTTGCCGATATTCAGCCCCAGGATGCCGCCTTGCTTGCGCCAGGTGCTGCGCTGCACATTGGCCAGGAACGCTTCCAGGCCCTGGTTGTTGAAGCCCAGCCGGTTGATCAGCGCATTGGCGCGCGGCAGCCGGAACATGCGCGGCTTGGGGTTGCCCGGCTGCGCGCGCGGGGTGACCGTGCCCACCTCGATGAAGCCGAATCCCAGGTTGCCCAGCGCGTCGATATAGGCGCCGTTCTTGTCCAGGCCTGCGGCCAGCCCGATCGGGTTGGCCAGCTGCAAGCCCATCAGCGTGCTCGGCGCCTTCGGCTGCGCGTGCATGAGCTTGCGCGTGGCGCCGCATTCATAGGCGCGCTGCAGGCCCGACAAGGTGACTTCGTGGGCGGTTTCCGCGTCCATGGCGAACAGCGCCGGGCGGGCCAGGGGATAGGCGTGGAAGAGGATAGACATGGGGCGGAATTGTAGAGCGAATTTTGCCGGCCCTGCGCCGCCCCAGGCGCTCCAAAGGAGGGGCGGATCAGGCGGGCGGCAACGCGGGCTGCTCGCCCCACACGCCGTCGACCAGGAACTGGGCCGGGTGGAAGCTGGATTTGTACGACATCTTGCGGCTGTCGGCGATCCAGTAGCCCAGGTACAGCCAGGGCAGGTTCAGCGTCCGGCATTGTTCGATCTGCCACAGGATGCTGTAGGTGCCCAGGCTGCCGGCAATGTCGGGATCGTAGAAGGTGTAGACGGATGAGAGGCCGTCGTCCAGCACGTCGATGATGGACACCATGACCAGCTCGCCCGTCTCGTCGCGGAACTCGACCAGGCGGGTGTTGACGCGGCTGGTAAGCAGGAATTGCGCATATTGTGTGCGGCTGTCCTCATCCATGCCGCCGCCCGGATGGCGGCCCTGCTGATAGCGCGTGTAGAGCCGATAGTGCTCGGGCGACCAGGCCAGCTCGGCCACGAACGACTGCAGACCCTGGTGGTCGCGCCAGGCGCGGCGCTGGCTGCGATTGGGCGCGAAGCCCGCCGTATCCACCCGCACCGGAATACAGGCGTGGCAGTTGTCGCAATGGGGCCGGTAGGTGAACAGCCCGCTGCGCCGAAAGCCTTGCTCCACCAGTTGCGAATACGTGCCTGCGTTGATCAGATGACCGGGCGCGGCGACCTGCGACCGTGCCTGGCGACCCGGCAGATAGCTGCAAGGGTACGGAGCGGTGGCGTAGAACTGCAGGGTGGAGAAGGGGAGTTCTTTGAGCTGGCTCATCGGAGGTCCCGCAATGCGGCGGCAGGCCCGCAAGGGGAGTGGCTACATATTAACGCCGAACCCCGGGCCCGATGCTGTGTCGGGATGCAAGCGGCCGGCGCTGTCCAGCGTGCCCCGGGCCCACGCGACGGCGGGCTGTGCAGTGGCAGTGCGCACATGCTGCAGGAAGGCGGCGCGCGGGATAGGGCGCGCGCCCAGGCTGGCCAGGTGGCGCGTCTGCTGCTGGCAGTCGATGCGTTGCACGCCTTGCGCGGTCAGGTAGCGCACCAGATAGGCCAGCGCAATCTTCGATGCGTTGGGCGCGCGGGTGAACATGGATTCGCCGAAGAACATGCGGCCCAGGCTGATGCCGTAGAGGCCGCCGGCCAGTTCGCCGTCGATCCAGGTTTCGATGCTGTGCACGTAGCCGGCCTCATGCCAGGCGCGATAGGCCTGCTGCATGGCGGCGGTGATCCAGGTGCCGGGCTGACCGTCGCGCGGCGCGGCGCACTGCGCCATCACCTCCGCGAAAGCGGTATCCACGCGCACCTGCACGCGCGGCGCCGCGGACTGCTCCTGGCTGGTGATCTGCCGCAGCAGCTTGCGCAGCGAATGCGAGGGAGCAAAGTCCTTCACGGCCAGCACCATGCGCGGATCGGGGCTCCACCACAGAATGGGCTCGCCCTCGGAGTACCACGGGAATATGCCGTTGGAATAGGCCTCGATCAGCCTGGGCGTGGACAGGTCCGCGCCCGCCGCAAGCAGGCCGTCGGGATCCGCAAGCGCAAACTCCGCGGGCGGAAAAGGGGTGTCGACGGCGAGCCAGGGGAGTTTCAACGGTGCGATTCTAGGGTGTAGTGGTGGGGGGGATACACGCCCAGCTTGCGGTCTTCGAAGTAGTGCCGCAGCGTCGTGGCCACGGTGCGGAACGCCAGGTCGTCCCAGGGGATCTCGGACTCGTCGAAAAAACGGGCCTCGAGGCTTTCGGGACCGGGGTCCAGCGCGTCCGACAGCGCGTCCGCCAGGTAGAACACGTGCACTTGGTCGATCTGCGGCAGGTCGATGATGGTGTAGAGCTCGCCCAGCTTGATGCGCGCGCCGGATTCCTCCAGCGTTTCGCGGGCGGCGCCCTGCGCCGTGCTTTCGCCCAGCTCCATGAAGCCGGCGGGCAGGGTCCAGGTGTTGTAGCGCGGCTCGATCGCGCGCCGGCACAGCAGGACGCGGTTGTTCCAGACCGGCACCGTGCCGACCACCAGCCTTGGGTTCTGGTAGTGGATCGCGCCGCAGTGATCGCAGATGTCGCGTTCGCGGTTGTCGCCTTCGGGAACCCGGCGGCTGATGGGCGAGCCGCATTGGCTGCAGAAATGCGAACGGCGCGGCGCGGGGAAGTATTCGAGGGGCGATTTTGCGGTCATGGGTACGATTCTAACGGCTGCGGCGGGGGCTGGCGCGCCGGCCCGGAACGGCCGGGGAGGGGGCGCCGAAGCGGCCCTCCAGATGCTCCACGAAGGATCGTACCTTGGGCGACAGGAAGCGCCGGTGCGGGTAGACGGCGTACATGGAGATCGGGGTATGGGCGTAATCGGCCAGCAGCGCGACCAGACGGCCGGTACGGATGTCGTCGCCCACCAGGAAATCGGGCTGCAGGATGATGCCGTGCCCGGCCAGCGCGGCGGTCCGCAGCACGTCGCCGTTGTTGGCCCGCAGGGCAGCGTTCACGCGCACCAGATGGGTCACGCCGTCATTCTCGAAATGCCATTCGTTGCCGGTGCTGGCATAGGCGTAATGCAGGCAGCGATGCTGCTTCAGTTCTTCCGGAGTCTGCGGCGTGCCGTGGCGCTGCAGGTAGTCGGGGGCGGCGCAGACCCGCAACTGTTGCGGCGCCAGCGGCCGCGCGACCAGCGAGGAATCCTGCAGCGGACCGATGCGCACCGCCACGTCGTAGCCGTCCTCCACGAGGTCCACCAGACGGTCGTTCAGGTCCAGGTCGATGATCACGTCGGGGTAGCGTTGCAGGTATTCGGCAATGGCGGGTCCCAGGTGCAGGATGCCGAACGACACCGGCGCGCTCACCCGCAGCCGGCCGCTGGGCCGCTGGCCCTCGGCCTGCAGCGACAGTTCCAGGTCCGCCACCTCGGCCAGGATGGGCCGCACGCGTTCGTAGAAGGCGCGTCCGGCGTCTGTCATGCTCAGCTTGCGCGTGGTGCGGTTCAGGAGACGCACGCCGTACTTCTGCTCCAGATAGGCGATCTGGCGCGTGACCACGGAGCGGGCCTGGCCCATCTTGTCGGCCGCGGCCGCAAAAGAGCCCAATTCCACGACCTTGGCATAGGTCTGCATGGCGATGTGCGTGTCCAAGATTGTTTCCTATCGGGGAACAATAATTTGCAATTCTGCATGTTTATCTTTGTTTTTGGAATCGCAAGAATAACGCTCATCAAGAATCTTCCCATCCTGGGCGATTCCCCTACCGCTCTAGGAGAGTGCAATGGTTGATACCCGTACCGCGCCCTATGCCGCGCTGCTGCTGCGCGTGGCGCTCGGCGTCATGTTCCTGGCCCATGGCCTGACCAAGCTGCTAGTGTTCACGCTGCCCGGCACCGCGCAGTTCTTCGCCAAGATCGGCGTGCCTGCTTGGCTGGCGTATCCGGTGACGTTCTTCGAGATCATCGCCGGCATCATGCTGATTCTGGGCGTTCTGCCGCGCTGGGTGGCCATCATCTCCGTGGTGCAATTGTTCGTGGCTGCGACCGTGCATTTCGGCAACGGTTGGGGTTTCAGCAACCCCGGCGGCGGCTGGGAATACCCGATCTTCCTGAGCGTGGCGGCCGCTGTGTTGCTGCTGCTGGGCGATGGCAAGTTTGCGCTGGTCAAAAGCTGGCGCGGCTGATCGCTGCGCGCACCAGTCTGTCTACCGCCACGGACGTGGCCGACAGGACGGCCGGCCCATAGAATGGCCCGGCCGTTTTCCATTTCCGGAGTATCCATGTCCTTCCCGAAGTCATACCTCAAGCGCGCCGCTGCGGCGGCCATGCTGGCCCTGGCCCTGTCTCCCGCCGTCCATGCTTCCGCTGAGCAAGAAGCCGCCAACAAGGCGGCCGTGCTGGCCTTCTACGAGAAGGGCCTGAACCAGAAGGACGCGGATGCGGCGTTGAAGTACGTCGGCGACCGCTATGTGCAGCACAACCCGAATGCCGCGGACGGGCCCGAAGGCTTTCGCAAATTCATCGCTTTCCTGCGCGACAAGTTTCCGCAGTCGCGCAGCGAGATCAAGCGTGTCTTCACCGATGGGGACTATGTGATCCTGCACGTGCACGCGGTGCGCCAGCCCGGCGACCGCGGCAGCGCCATCATCGACATCTTCCGTCTGGAGCAGGGCAAGATCGTGGAGCACTGGGACGCGGTGCAGCCCATTCCCGAGCAGTCCGCCAATCCCAACGGCATGTTCTGAGCGTGCCGTTCAGGCGCGGGGATTCGCTTCGAAGCCCAATTCCCGCGCCACATCCTTTTGCGCGATCAACGCCAGCGGCGCGGCCGCATAGATTCCGGGCAGGACGGCGTGGATTGCGCTGCCGGCCGCAAGGTCTGCCAGCGCGTCCAGCAGCGGCGCGCCGTCCGCCGTGGCCATCTTTTCCAGGAGCGGCTGCAGATCGCGGTCCAGCACGATGCCGGCGCCCAGAGGCGTCATTGCATACAACTGTCCTGCGTCGTCCAGTTTCCAGCCATCGACCGAATCGATCGCCACGTTCGTGTGCGTGAGCAGTCGGCGGTTGTCGTCGCTCAGCCGCAGCACATAGGGCGCGGCGTCCAAGCGCAGGAACACGCGCTGCGGACCATTCTGGAAGAACCAGCGGCCCGCGTCATCGTGTTCATAGTTGCGGTTGATGAATTCCAGGATCTGGGTATTGGTGATGGATTCACCCGGGCCGCCCTTTGCCGCAAGGCCCTGCGGATGCAGGCGCCAGCGGCCGCGCGCGTCCAGCGACAGCCAGCCGTATACCGCCGGCACGTCGGGCCAGCGGGCTAGCGCGTCCTTCACCGATTGATCCATGTTCAGGGGCGGATGATGATGGGAGGCGGGTTGATGACAATGGCGGGCGCCGGCATCACGGCCACCGGCTGCGGCACCTGCACATAGCCGTGGCGGTAGTCATCCCGGCATTTGCGCTTTTCCTGGTAGTCGCCATTGCGTTTCCATTTGCGCTCGACCTTACAGGCGCCGTCCCAATATTGTTCCTTGTACTCGCGGCCGTGGCGATGGCGGTGCTTGTCCGAGTCGGCCTGCGCGGCAAGCGGGGCCAGCGTGAGCAACGCCGCCGTGGACAGCGTCAGCAGCGCGGAGGAGGGACGGGCTCGAGAGTTCGGAATGGTACGCATGGTATCCATCATCAGTTGCAAACGGCGTCACCATAGCAATCATTTGATTGACGGCGCGTAGGGATGCGTAACGAGATGCTGGGGAAAGCCGCCATCGTACCTGAGCGGCCGATTGACGAAGCGGGGCGGTCGTGGCGTACGTCTTTGACGACGGAGGAATGAACGGCATCATTTTGTTTTACGAGAGGCAAGAAGCAGCGTAAAACTTGAACATTCATTTCCACCCGACGAGTCCCGCACATGAAGATTGCGATCCTGGACGACTGGTTCGATACCCTGCGCCGCCTGCCCTGCTACGCGCTGCTGCGCGATCACGAGGTCACGGTCTGGACGGATCACGCGGAAGATGCCGATGTGCTCGCGCAGCGCCTGGCCGATACGGAAGCGCTGGTCCTGATCCGCGAACGCACCACGATACGGCGCGAACTGATAGAGAAGTTGCCCAAGCTGCGCCTGATCAGCCAGCGCAGCGTCTATCCGCATATCGACGTCCCCGCATGCAGCGAGCACGGCGTCCTGGTCTGTTCCGACCTGCACGCCGATACGCCTTCCTATGCCGCCGCCGAGCTGACCTGGGCGCTGGTGCTGGCCGCCATGCGGCAGCTGCCGCAACAGGTCGAGTCCATGCGCCAAGGCCATTGGCAATGCGGCGTGGGTCACACTGTCCGCGGCAAGACCATGGGCATCTTCGGCTATGGGCGCATCGGCCGGGTGGTTGCCGGCTACGCGCGGGCGTTCGGCATGCGCGTGCTGGTCTGCGCCCGCCCCGAGTCGCTGCAGCGCGCGCGCGAGGAAGGCTACGAAGTCGCAAGCTCCCGGCAGGAGTTCTTCGCCTCCTGTGACGTGCTGTCGCTGCATATGCGCCTGGTTCCCGCCACCAAGGGTATCGTCACCGCCGCGGATCTCGCGGCCATGAAAGAGGGATCGCTGTTCGTCAACACCAGCCGCGCCGGACTGGTGGAACCCGGCGCCCTGGTGCAGGCGTTGCGCGCCGGCCGTCCGGCCATGGCGGCGCTGGACGTATTCGAACAGGAGCCCCTGACCGACACGGCGAATCCGCTGCTGCAGATGCCCAACGTCTTGTGCACGCCCCATATCGGGTATGTGACCTATGAGGAATGGGATCTGCAATTCAAGGACGTGTTCAACCAGATCCTTGCCTATGCGGCGGGCAAGCCCGTGAACATGGTGAATCCGCAGGCGGTGTCGCCATGAACGCATCGCTGGAACGCTTGGCCAGGCAGCTCGATCTGGATGATGCGGGCAATGAACGGCTACGCCTGGCTTTCGGCCGCGCCTGTGCGCAACGGGTCGAGCATCTGCTCGAAGAGCAGGAGGCCGTGGATTGCCTGGCGAGCCTCGGCCGTTATCTGGACGGCGCGATCGGCCGTGAACCGCTGCAGCAGGCGGCCGCCGAGGCTGCGCGCCTGGCGAACCGGCATCAGGGATCGAAATCCCTGGACGGCTGCGGCCATGCCGCGGTGTCCGCGACCTATGCGGTCGCCAGCGCACTGGCCGGCAAGGCGTTGCGCGCAGCCGAATACGCGGCCTACGCCGCGGTCTACGGTCAGGGCGGTTACGGCGCCGTGTCGGATCCTGAATCGTTCGAGGCGGAGTTCGCCTGGCAGACGGGATGCCTGGAGTCCTTGGCTGCAGTCAAGGCTGACTAGCCCGTGTTGGGGCAATCGCGCGGCGGCTTGTCGTCCGCAGCCCGTCATTGCTGATCCGGAAAAACAAAAAACCCGCAGAGTTTCATCTGCGGGTTTCAGGAAATCGCTGGAGGCGCAAGCCGGAATCGAACCGACGTACACGGATTTGCAATCCGCTGCATAACCACTCTGCCATTGCGCCAGCACTTGCAAGAAAAAAGGAAGCGCGGTGTTGGCCGTTGCTTCCTTTTTGTATTTGGAGCGGGAAACGAGTCATGCATTAGAGCGCTAAGTCTCTGTTTCCCAATCACTTTCTCCACTGTGGTGATTAGTGAAGAACTCAATTATAGCCTTGTTTTTCGCCCTCGGCAACAAAGTTCATCCAACCACTTCCACCAGCGTCCAAGGATGGTCCATCCACCCGTCGTTACGCCTGATGCGTCGAGCTGCTCAGCGGGTTTGAACCGCCCCGGAAATGAACTGACCCCCAGAAGTTGGACAAACTTCAAGGGGTTTCATGAGGAAGTACGAAACGGAGTTCAAGCTGGAAGTGGTCCTGAGCTTCTTGGCAGGCGAAGGCGGCGCGAAGCTCTTGGCTCGGCGGTGGTCGATTCCCGAGGAGAAGGTCCGCACCTGGGTGAGCCACTACCGTCTGCACGGCATCGACGGCTTGCGCCCCAAGCGCAGCGCGTACAGTGCGCGGTTCAAGCTGCAGGTGCTGGCTCATCAGGATCGCGAACAGCTTTCCAGCCGCCAGGTCGCGGCGATCTATGACATCCGCAATCCCAATCAGGTCGTGGTCTGGCGACGCAATCTCGATCAAGGCCGCCTGCAGGCGCGCGCGAGCGGGAAAGAAGAGCAGCCCAAGATGAAGCCAGAACGACGCTCTGCAACACCGTCAAGCACGGTCGTTGCCGATGCGCAGAAGACCCTGCGGGAAGAGAACGAGCGACTGCGCGCGGAGGTCGCGTACCTAAAAAAATTGCAGGCCTTGATCCAGTCGAAGAGGTCAGCTGCGCCGACAAAGCGCGTCTGATTGCTGGGTTGAGGCATGACCATAAACTGGCGGACCTGCTGCAGGTAGCGGGCCTGGCGCGCAGCACGTTCTACTACCAGTGCCAGGCAACCCAGCGCGCCGACCCGCACAGCACTATGGAGGCGAGCATCCGCACTGTCTATGACGAGCACAAGGGCCGCTATGGATACCGGCGGATCACGGCCGCGCTGTGCAATTCAATGGGAGAGCCGGTCAACCACAAGTGCGTGCAGCGTCTGATGCAGAAGATGGGGCTGCGCGCGTTGATTCGGGTGAAGAAGCGCTCCCGGCATGTCCCAGGCACGAGCGATGCACACGTTCCCAACGTTCTGCAGCGCGACTTCTGTGCGACCGCTCCGAGCCAGAAGTGGGCGACCGACGTCACCGAGTTCAACGTGGGCGGCCACAAGCTCTACCTGTCGGCCTGCATGGACCTGTACAACGGCGAGATCGTCGCGTACCGCATGGCAAGGCGCCCGGTCTTCGAGATGGTTTCCAGCATGCTTGACGCCGCGCTCTCGCAGACCAGTTGCGCGGCCGACCTGATCGTGCACTCCGATCAAGGCTGGCACTACAAGATGCAGCCCTACCGAGCGATGCTCGCGCGACGCGGAGCCAGGCAAAGCATGAGTCGCAAAGGCAACTGCTTCGACAACGCGGCGATTGAAAGCTTCTTCGGCACCCTGAAGGCCGAGTATTTCCATCTTGAAAGGCCCGACAGCATTGATGCACTCGAAGCGGGCGTGCATGATTACGTCCACTACTACAACCACGAGCGCATCAAGCTCGGGCTGCTGGGACTCAGTCCGGTGGAGTACCGATTGAGAAGCACCGCCTGAACGGCGGCATCGTGACCGTCCAACTTCTGGGGGTCAGTTCAAAAATCTGGAGGCTCCATTCCTTGAGAAGATGGAGCTATGAGCAGAGCAAGCAAGTTCTCCCCGGAAGTCCGGGAACGGTCGGTGAAGATGGTGCTGGAGCACCAAGACGAGTACGAGTCGCAGTGGGCGGCGATCGTGTCGGTGGCGGCCAAGGTTGGCTGCACGGCCGAGACGCTGCGAGGCTGGCTTCGCCAGCACGAGCGCGACACGGGCAAGCGTGACGGCGTAACGACGGCCGAGAAGGAGCGCATCAGGGCGCTCGAACGCGAGGTGCGCGAGCTGCGCCAGGCCAACGAGATCCTACGCAAGGCGTCGGCGTATTTTGCCCAGGCGGAGCTCGACCGCCCCTTCAAACGATGAAGCGATTCGTCGATGAGCAGCGAGACGTTCACGGGGTCGAGCCGATCTGCAAGGTGCTGCAGATCGCCCCGTCGACGTACTACGCGCATGCGGCCAGGCAGGCCGATCCGGAGCTGCGATCGCAGCGGGTGAAGACCGACGAGATACTGATACCCGAGGTGCAGCGCGTGTGGGACGACAACTACCAGGTCTACGGGGTACGCAAGGTCTGGCGGCAGCTGCGGCGCGAGCGAGTCGACGTTGCGCGCTGTACCGTGCAGCGGCTGATGAAGCGGCTTGGGCTGAGGGGCGTTGTTCGAGGCAAGGCCGTGCGCACGACGGTGAGCGATCCGAAGGCGCCGTGCCCGCTCGATCACGTGAAGCGGCAATTCAAGGCCGATCGGCCGAACGCGCTGTGGGTCAGCGACTTCACGTACGTCTCGACTTGGCAAGGATGGGTCTACGTCGCTTTCGTCATCGACGTGTTCGCCCGTCGCATCGTGGGCTGGAAGGCCTCCTGCTCGATGCAGACGGACTTCGTGCTCGACGCGCTCGAGCAGGCGTTGTACGCGAGGAAGCCGGTCGGCCCGGATCGCCTGATCCACCACAGCGACCGAGGCGTCCAGTACGTGTCGATCCGATACACCGAGCGGCTGGCCGAGGCGGGCCTGGAGCCCTCTGTGGGCAGCGTGGGCGACTCGTTCGACAACGCACTGGCCGAGACCATCAACGGCCTCTACAAGGCCGAGGTGATCCATCGGAAGTCATCCTGGCGCACGCGCGACGAAGTCGAGTGGGCCACGCTCCATTGGGTCGACTGGTTCAACAACCGCCGATTGCTTGAACCGATCGGTAATATCCCGCCGGCCGAAGCCGAAGCCAACTACTATTCGCAACCCAACGAGTCCGTCATGTCGGCGTGACTCAACCCAAGGAGTCTCCGGGAAACCCGGGGCGGTTCAGGTTCGCTATCGAACTCCAACTTGCGACGATCATGACTTGCGCTCGCTCCGCAGGCAGCGCGGGGTGGTGTCGCGTGGACTGCCTGGCACCTGGACGGCTGTAGGACACGACCGCCGGCATCGGAACACCGCAAGTACTCATCTTTACATCGCTGCGGCTAACTTCGCCGGAGCGCAACGCGGCGCCAGTGTAGTGGCAGCCAGCCTCAACGAAGGCGTGCAGCAATCCGGTTCATCTGCTCGATCTCCGCGCGCTGGCCATCGGAAATCGCTTGGCATAGGTTGACGAGTTCCGGATCTGAGAGCTGCGCCTCGCGGCACATGAGGATAGCTCCCGAATGGTGCGGGACCATAGACGCGATGAACTGTCGATCGCCGATTCCGGTTTGAGCACGGGTAGCGGCAAAAGAACCGAGTGTGAGAACGGCAAACAAGCCGTACAGCACGAGATTGAGCCGCCGGTTTGGAAACATGCCGGGCATTGTCGCTAGCATGAAGATGCCCATTGGCGCCCACATAGTGACCGCCATGTAGAGCATGTTGAGATTGTTTCTGAAGTCCCTAGCGCCGTCGATCATGCTGAACATTACGAAGTACATGACGACGAGTCCCAACACCATGTTCACCCAGAACTTGGCGTATGGTCGGCCGTGCTTACCCATCTGACCGGATGTGTGATGTTGATGTTCATGGGAATGTTCAGCCATCTCCGTCTCCTATTTGCTGGGGCAACCTGGCAGGGTCACTGGTACTGCGGCAGATACTTTGTCGATATATCAGCATGTGGAGCGATGCATCACTAACCGCTGATTTCCAGTCCCCAACTGGACGTAGGGGCGTCGAACGCTTCAACTCGCGGGTCTTGAACCGTCTGGATATCAGACCATACCAAATCGGTCTTGATGGGCTTTGCGCCACCTATGACGCTGGTACCGTGAGCGCCAATATCGAGCTTGCGTCCTCATCGCTCGATGGGCCGGCAACTGATCGATTCTTGCATATCAAGCAAGACAAGGCCACCTGCGGCGGACGCCAATGGCCTCCTCCGCCTTCGCTTAGGGCATCGCCTCAAGCGTCCGTCGCAGGCCATAACGACACAACAGCCCTTGGGCAAGAAAGGAGCCGGTGATGTAGCGCACCCGAAAGGAGACGAAGACATGCACAAGGACATTTCAACATCAAAGGTGTTCTATCGTCCCATCGAGGCGGCCATCCGATGGGCTGGGTTGCTGCGGTATCTGCCGATGATCCTGGCCACGATCGCGTCACCGCGTGTCCTGCCTCGGTCGCTGAACTGCCCTCGATGGAATGAGTGCCGGCTGCACTCGGAACGTATCTATGACGGCATCCTCAACGGAGAGCTGCCCTACGGCAAGAACGGGATCACGCTCAATGATCCGAAGCTGCTCAATTCTCTAGATCTGACTGTTCGCCATGTCGATCTGAAACGCTGGATGCGCACCCACTACCCCGAGCACCGGCCAGGATTTCTGTTCAGCCGTGGCGAACGCATGGCGCATCCTTTCATCACCATGGAAACAGGACAGGCGATCCTCGTGGAGCGGCTGGCCCTTCAGGCCGCGCTTGAACAAGCCCGACGTGAGATGCGAGAACTGCAGGAGCAGCACGACACGCTACTCAAGCAATCCTCGGTGCTGTTGGCATCCAAGCAATGCGAGATCAGCGAACGGGCGGAAACGACCTATCTCAACATCATTGGTGGGATGTTGACGCTGATGCTGAGCCAGTCGCCTTCAGGCGTGCCCTATTCCAGCTTCAAAACGCAGGAGGCCCTTGTCTCTGCATTGGTCGCCCACTACGGCGGCACCATGGGCATCACTGAGCGCACCTTAAACGGAAAGTTCGCCAACGCTAAGAGGTACGTCCGTAGCGCAAGCGCATGAGGTTATCCAGCTTGTATGTGCAATCGCGGAGATTGCATTTGCAATGTCTTTCCGCAGCCAGGTCTATTGAATAGAGGTCACGCCAACAAACGCCACCGAGCGTTCAGGAGTGACCGCCATGTCGCAGACCCCTGTACTCCCGCCGATCGAGCGCCGCATCCTGCGGCTCGATGAAGTCGAAGCCAAGTCCGGCTTCAAACGTGCCCACATCTACAACCTGATGAAGAAGCGCGAGTTCCCCCAGGCGCTGCGCCTGGGCGTGCGCGCTGTCGGCTGGGATTCGATCGAAATCGACCAGTGGATCGCCGAGCGCCTCAACCACCGGACCTGACCCGCTCTCCCGCGGACTTCCCATTCCCAGCCGGAGAGCGCCATGCAGGTCGTATCCATCATTTCAACGAAGGGCGGCGTCGGCAAGACCACGACGGCCGCCAACCTGGGCGGGCTCGCCGCGGACGCGGGCCTGCGCGTGCTGCTGCTCGATCTCGACGTGCAACCCACCTTGTCCTCCTATTACGAGTTGGCGCATCGCGCACCCGGCGGCATCTATGAGCTGTTGGCCTTCAACGAGCGCGACCTCGGCCAGCTCGTGTCCCGCACGGTCGTCGCGGGCCTGGACCTGGTGCTGTCCAACGACCATCGGGGCGAGCTGAACACCTTGCTGCTGCACGCGCCGGACGGGCGCCTGCGGCTGCGGCATCTGTTGCCGGTGCTTGTTCCCCTCTACGACCTGGTGCTGATCGACACCCAGGGCGCGCGCTCGGTGTTGCTGGAAATGGCGGTGCTCGCTTCCAACCTTGCGCTGTCGCCCGTCACGCCGGAAATCCTCGCGGCCCGCGAGCTGCGGCGCGGCACCATGCAGTTGCTCGAAGACATTGCGCCGTACCGGCACCTGGGCATCGAGCCGCCGCCGCTGCATCTGCTCATCAACCGCGTCCATCCGGTGTCCGCCAATGCACGGCTGATCCAGCAGGCTCTGCGCGACCTCTTTCAAAACCATGCCGGCATCCGCGTGCTGACCACGGACGTACCGGCCATCGAAGCCTATCCGCGCGCCGCAACGCGCGGCCTGCCGGTGCATCGGGTCGAAAACCGCCAGCCGGCCGGCAGAGTCGCCCCGGCCGCGCTCGATACGATGCGCGCACTCGCGAGCGAGTTGCTCCCACAATGGCAGGACCGACTGGCTCAAGTATCCGGCCGCCCGCAGCGACCTCTTGATCCTGGGAGGCCCCATGGCGAACGCACATGAGCTGGCCCGCGGGCATAAGCGGCTGCGCGCCCTGATCGAGTTCGCGGTCGGTGAAGGCTGGCACGTCAAGCGCACGCCGGGCGGGCACCTCAAGTTCACCAAGGCCGGCTGCGCGGCAATCTACACCAGCTCGACCGCGAGCGACCACCGGGCCGAATTGAACGCCCGTGCCCAGATCCGCCGCGCCGAGCGAGAAGCCCGCTTGGCGCCGGTCGGCGGTCGCGGGGACTGCGAGGGGTACGGCCATGGCTGACATGACCTCGCAGGACATGGCCGGCAAGCTGCTCGCGGCCGGCTTCGAGCGCAGTGGCCCAGCGGCTACGGCCTTGACCGATCCGATCGCCGACACACCCATGGTCGTGACGCTGGACCAGTTGCGGCCCTACGACCATGACCCGCGCATGAAGCGCAACCCCGCCTACGAGGAAATCAAGGCGTCCATCCGCGAGCGCGGCCTGGACGCGGCGCCGACCATCACGCGCCGGCCCGGCGAGGACCACTACATCATCCGCAACGGCGGCAACACGCGGCTGGCGATCCTGCGCGAACTCTGGTCGGAGACCAAGGAAGAACGCTTCTTCCGCATATCGTGTCTGTTCCGGCCATGGCCGGAGCGCGGTGAAATCGTCGCGCTGACCGGGCATCTTGCCGAGAACGAACTGCGCGGCGGCCTCACATTCATCGAGCGCGCGCTCGGCGTCGAGAAAGCACGCGAGTTCTACGAGCAGGAGAGCGGCGCCGCCCTGAGCCAGTCAGAGCTGGCCCGCCGCCTGGCGGCCGATGGGTTTCCCGTCCAGCGGTCACACATCACCCGCATGGCCGACGCGGTGCGCTACCTGCTGCCCGCCATTCCCACTGTGCTCTATGGCGGCCTGGGGCGCCACCAGGTCGAGCGGCTGTCGGTCATGCGCACGGCCTGCAAGCGCACCTGGGAGCACTATGCCAAGGACCGCACGCTGCCGCTGGACTTTGACAGCTTCTTTCAGGAGGTGCTGGCGCAGTTCGACACGCAGGGCGACGAGTTCGCGCCGCAGCGCGTGCAGGACGAGCTGATCGGCCAGATGTCCGAGCTGCTGGGCGTCGGCTACGACGTGTTGGCGCTGGATCTGACCGAATCGGAAAGCCGCCACCGGGCGCTGGTCAGCGATCCGACGCCACCTGCGGCGCCGCCGGCGTTGCCTTCGCCCACCGCCAGCACGCCGACTCCCCCGGGCGCAGCATCGTCCATTGCCACGCCTGCACCAGCGGCCAGTCCATCACCCGCCAGCCCAGCGGTGTCCGAGCCCACTTTGCGCCACGACGACACGGCGGCTGGCGCAGCGGCCACGGGAAGCCAGGCGGCCGCACCGGGCGATCTGCTTCGCGAGCACATCGTCTCGCCGGCACCGACGACCGAGCGGCTGCAGTCGATCCAGCGCATGGTCGCCGACCAGTTGGGCGATGCGCTGCCGCCCGACTTCTCGGCGAGCGTGCTGCAGTCCATCCCGGTGCAAGCCGGCGGGCTCTATCCGATCTCCGACGTCTGGTACATCGACGCCGGCCTGGACACGCCCGATCGGCTGCGCATCCACATCGCGCAGTTCGCGCGTGAAATTGCCGGCGAGGCTGGCCTGGACGAGTGCATCGAGGACCGCGCCGACGGCATCGGGTTTGCGTGCCGCGCCCACGGCCAAGCCCCGTCGCCGCTCGGCCGCGCGGTGCTGACGCTGCTCGCTTCCCTGACGGGTCAGCCCGTCGCCGAAGCGGGCGTGGACGGCGCGCAGCTTGCCACCGACCTGCCGACCCTGTTGCATGGCCAGAGCCAAGGCCATGGCAGCGGCGCAAGCCGCTTGAGCGACACGGCTTTGGTCAAGCTATTTCGGCTGCTCCGTCTGGCGCGGCGTCTGCTGGACCTGGAAGCCGGCTCCTCGGCGCCCGGGACGTGAGCGAGGGAGGCCGCATGTCCACATCGCATCCGCTCAACCAGGCCGTGATTGCCCAGGCGCTGTATGACCTTCGCAACGGCCAGCTGCGCCGCTGCAAGGCCATGGGCTTCGGCGAGGCCGAGCTGGATGCGCTCAAGCATCCCGCGCTGATCAGCGTGCTGGCCAACGCCAGCGTCTCGTGGTGCTCGGTCACGGTCAACCGCGAAGTGCTGCAGCGCCTGCTCAACCAGGCACAGGACGTGGAGAAGGAAATCGCCACGGTCGATCGCATGCTGCGGTTGGGGGGCAGCACGGAGATGGTCAGCCGCTTCTATGGCCTGACCCATCAGGAAGTCGCCTTGAGGCGGGAGATCCTCGGCCTGCCCAAGCGCAAGGGGCGCCACCCCGTCCTGGACGAGACTCAGGACACCGAACTGTGGCGGCAATGGAAAGCCATGACCAGCAGCAGGAACGTCGATCTGGAGGACGAGACCTCAGTTCTCGATGCGGCCATGGACCTGGCCGAGGGCATGTCACTGCCGCTCTCGGTGGTCTGGGCCGCGATCAGGAACTGGGTCGATCAGGGATTGGGCTAGGCCATGGCCGTGGACGACACCGCCCCACGAGCCCAGCGCCCTGGCCCCATCGCCCTCGCCGACCTGTTCGACGCTGCGCTGAAGGACCTCACGCCCAAGCCAAATCCCAGCGCGCCAGCGCCCATGGCAGTGCCCACGCCTGCGGCGTCCGGCGACGCCTTCCTGTTCAGTGGCAATCGGCATGAGAGCGTGCCGCGGCGGCTGTTCCTCGACCGCCGCCTGACACCGCTGGAGCGCAACGCCTGGCAGGTGTTCCGGCTGATGCTCAACGACGACGGCGTCACGGCGTTCCCGACCTATGAGCAGTTGCGCCCCTGGCTGGCGTCCATGCCCTGCGCGGGACAAGCCTCCCACGAGACCGTCGCGCGGGCGCTGACGCTGCTGCGCCTGACGCGCTGGCTGAGCCTCGTGCGGCGACGGCGCGACCCCAAGACCGGCCGCATCCTCGGCAACCTCTACGTCCTGCACGACGAACCCCTGACACCGTTCGAGGCCATGCAACTCGACGCCGACTACCTGGCCCTGGTCAGCCAGTCGCTGGGGCATTCGGCCAAGGCCGTTCAGGTGGTGGGACTCAATACCCTCCAGGAGATCGCGGACGACCCGATGTTGTCCGGACGCACCTTGCCGTCGCGGCTGCAAGTGCTCGCCGAGCGCCTGGCCGACCAGGGCATCACCGCCTCCGAAAGTTATCCACAGGAGGATGCGATCCACGATTCCGAAGAAGGGCTCACAAGCCTTCTTCGGAATGGCGAACGCCCCTCTTCGGAATCCGAAGCAGGGCCGAAACCCGCGCCAGACGGCGCTCTTCGGAATCCGAAGCAGGACCGTACAGTACGTAGTAGTCGTATTGATGAAGTACGTACTACCGCGCAGGCGCGCGCGCTGGGCGACCTGCAATGGCCCAAACGCTTCACGGATCTGAAAGCGGAACAGCAGGCCGGCGTCAGGATGGCGTTGCAGCAAGTGGACGCTGCCCTGCGGCAGGCCGTGCTGGACGAATGGGCCGCACGGTGCGGCAAGCATGGCATCCGCAACCCCGCCGGATATCTGTTCGGCATCATCCAGCGCGCCATGCGCGGCGAGTTCAATGCCTGGGCCAAGCAGACCGGCCCGGCACCGCCAACACCATCGGCGACGCGAGCGCCACCATCCGAGCCGCCGCGCAACGTCGTGCCGCCCGAGGTGGCCCGGCAGCACATCGAGCGCCTGCGCGACCTGCTGCGCAAGACCTGAGCGCAGGGCTTGGCAAAGCCGTGAAGTAGACGTCTATGGCGGTCAACAGAACGGTCCCCAGGGGACGGCTGTGCGGTGAAGCGCCGGGCGACGGCGCGACCCGCTGCGCGAAACCTGGGCAAAGCGCCTTGGCAAGGCCATGAAGCAGACCTCCATGGCGCTCAACGGAACGGTCCCCTGGGGACGGCTGCGCGGCGAAGGATCGTGTCGAACGGCAGCGCGACGTGCGGTGCAGCACGCATACCGTCAACAACCGAGGACGGGAACGCCGACGTAAGTGCCTATCTGCGGAGCGGTCCCCAGGGGACCGTTGCGCGCTGCACCGCCAGCGCGCACAGAACCGGGGCCGGCTCATTTCGGTTTGTTGACTGACTGCCTTCCGCCGCATGCGGATGCTGGCGGCTCCCTGTCCACCAGCGAGCGATCACCATGGCAACCAGCAACGAACCATTGCAACTCAACCTCGGCTCCCTGCGCAGCGCGATGTCGCTGACGCTGCACACCCACCACGCCTCGCGCATCTGGCATGGCCGCGCCGCCGCTGAGGGGCGACCTGGCATCGTCGGCCTGAACGGCTACATCGCCGTCATGAACAAGATGAAGCGCGGCTCGGAGCAGGACGACCCGTACAGCGACTGGTGGATGCTGCGCATTGAAGACAAGCTCGACCAGACCAAGACCACGCTGCAGACGCTGCGCGAACAGGTGGACCAGGCCCTGGCCGGCGTGCCCGCCGCGTTGACCCTGGGCGAGAATCTCAACGTGCAGCCCGTCAAGCTGCCGCTGTTCGTCAATGCGCAGTTGGGCTTTGCCGCCGTCTATCTCCTGGCCGACTACGACGACATCGCGCGCAAGCTGATCCTCGCCCACCACACCGCGCTGATCGACCGCAGCACTTTGGAGCGCTGGCTCAACGAGGGCGCGCACGCGCTGCGCAGCCTGTTCTCGCTGGCCCAGCAGTACCGCTACTCGGGCTGCACGCGCGACGACTTCGCGGCGAAGAATGCCGCAGCGCGGGCCGCGCTGGAGAAGTTCGGCGAGTTGCCGCAGGACGTCCTCGAAGGCACGCACCGCTCGAAGTTTGCGCCACCCATCGTGCGCCGTGGTCTACAACAGCGCGGTGAGAGTCCTGCCGCAGCCGCTACCAGCGCCGATGGTGATGCGGCCGCTGCTGCCGACCCGTCCGAAGGCGCAGCCACTGCCGGCGAGGACGAATCCGCATGAGCGATCTGTACCAGCCGACCCGCTACTTCCGGGGCCTGCAACAGGGAGCCTTCATGCGCCTGGAGCACGCGGCCTCTCTAAAAGGCCTTTTAAAGCCTTTTAAAGGTAAAGGGGACTTGGAGGCCTGGGCCAGCCAGTGCTTCGCCATGCGCGACGAGTTGATCGGCCTGGCGCAGCGACAAGTGCTGCAACAGGCCAGTGGGCATCCCTTCCACCTGCTGCCCGTGGAACTGGCCCAGCAGACCACTGGCGCGGGAACGACGTTCCTGCGCTGGCGCAGGCACGACCGCTCGGCCATGGGCGTGGCCCTGTGGCAGGAGCTGATGGCGAGCACCAGCACGCCGGTCAACCTGCTGGCCGACCTGCACGCGATCGAGCTGCAGCGCATCACGCTGAACATGCAGATCAGCCTGTTGCACACCCTGGGCAGGCAGGCCCAGGAGTGCGCCAGCAAGGCCGCCGAGGCGGAAGACGCCTACCTGCGCCGGCTCGCGTCCATCCCCCCCGCAGTGCGCGATCGGTGATCGCGTCGGGCACCCCAGCACGCGCCCGGCGGCAGTGAGGCGCGGGTATTTCAACCACCACGGAGATCACACCATGAGCACGCATTTTTCCGGCGAAGGCAACATCGGCTCGCCCCCCGAGTACCGGGAGTTCCCCAACGGCAACGACGAACCGCGGCGCTTGCTGCGGCTGAACGTCTATTTCGACAACCCCGTTCCCACCAAGGGCGGCGACTATGAGGATCGCGGCGGCTTCTGGGCGCCGGTGGAAATCTGGCACCGCGACGCCGCGCATTGGAAGGACCTCTACCAGAAGGGCATGCGCGTGCTGGTCGTCGGCCGCATGGAGCGCGAACCCTGGACCGACAACGAGGAGCAGCCGCGCGAGACCTGGCAGATCAACGCGCGCAGCGTCGGCATCCTGCCGTTCCGCATCGAGTCCGTCGTCCTCAGCCCCAAACCGCAGGAGACCGCGCAGGACGCGCAGCCCAAGCCCCAGCCCGCCCAGGAACCGGCTGCGCCGAAGGAGACCAAGAGCAGGAAGTGACCCAGCATGGGGGGCGGCCGCGGCTCTTCGCCGCCCCCCATGTCCTCGCGAGCTATCCCCTGGGGATAGCTCCACCGACGTCCACCGGCTTCCACGCGCTCCCGAACATCGCGGCTCCCGGCCAGCACACCACCGGCTGCACGCCATCCCCGCCGCAGCCATCCCATCTCGTGAAAGCGGTCGCCACCGCATGCGGCTTGTTTGCTGCTGCTTCCGCAGGCGCTCGGCATCCTCGATCCCGGCAACTCCATGAACAACGGGAAGCGGATGGACGGACATGCGGCTGTTTCTGTGCGAGAAGCCCTCCCAGGGCAAAGACATCGGCCGGATTCTCGGCGCCACCCAGCGCGGTGAAGGCTGCCTCAATGGCTCCGGCGTCACGGTCACCTGGTGCATCGGCCATCTCGTCGAAGCAGCAGCACCCGAGGTCTATGACGCGGCGCTCAAGCGCTGGTCGCTGGAGCAGTTGCCCATCATTCCCCAGCAGTGGCGGGTCGAGGTCAAGCCGAAGACCGCCACGCAGTTCAAGGTCGTCAAGGCGCTTCTGGCGAAGGCGACCCACCTTGTCATTGCCACCGACGCCGACCGCGAGGGCGAGCTGATCGCCCGCGAGATCATCGACCTGTGCGGCTACCGCGGTCCCATCGAACGCCTGTGGCTGTCGGCGCTCAACGATGCGTCCATCCGCACCGCGCTCGCCAAGCTGCGGCCCTCGGCCGAGACACTGCCGATGTATTACTCGGCGCTGGCGCGCTCGCGCGCCGACTGGCTTGTGGGCATGAACCTCAGCCGGCTGTTCACCGTGCTCGGGCGGCAAGCCGGCTACGACGGCGTGCTGTCGGTCGGGCGTGTACAGACCCCGACGCTCAAACTCGTGGTGGACCGTGACCGAGAGATCGCGGCCTTCGTGTCCGTGCCGTACTGGGCCATCGACGTGTCCTTGTCCGCAGGCGGTCAGACGTTCACCGCGCAGTGGGTGGCACCCGATGCCAGCGCCGACGACGCCGGCCGCTGCCTGCAGCAGCCCATCGCACAGCAGGCCGCGCAGCAGATCCGCGCCGCGGGCAGTGCCCAGGTGGTGTCGGTCGAAACCGAGCGCGTGCGCGAAGGCCCGCCGCTGCTGTTCGACCTGGGCACCTTGCAGGAAGTCTGTTCCAAGCAGCTTGGGCTGGACGTGCAGGAGACACTGGAAATTGCCCAGGCCCTGTACGAGACGCACAAGGCCACGACGTACCCGCGCTCGGATTCGGGCTACCTCCCCGAAAGCATGTTCGCCGAGGTGCCCACGGTCCTGGACAGCCTGCTAAAGACCGATCCCACGCTGGCCCCGATCATGGGCCAGCTCGACCGCACCCAGCGCTCGCGCGCCTGGAACGACAGCAAGGTGACGGCGCACCACGGCATCATCCCGACGCTCGAACCCGCGAACCTCTCCGCCATGAGCGAGAAGGAGCAGGCGGTGTACCGGCTGATCCGGGCGCATTACCTGGCCCAGTTCCTCCCGCACCACGAGTTCGACCGCACCGTGGCGGACCTCTCCTGCGGCCAGCAGAAGCTGGTGGCCACGGGCAAGCAGGTCTTCGTCAAGGGCTGGCGCCTGGTGCTGGCCGAGCCAGAACGTGAAGGCAGCGCCGACGAGGACGGCGATGCCCCGCGCAGCCAGGTGCTGCCCGCATTGCGCGACGGGATGGCATGTCAGGTCGCCGGGGCCGACATCAAGGCCCTCAAGACGATGCCGCCCAAGCCCTATACCCAGGGCGAACTGGTCAAGGCGATGAAGGGCGTTGCGCGTTTCGTGACCGACCCGCGCCTGAAGCAGAAGCTCAAGGACACGACGGGCATCGGCACCGAGGCGACGCGGGCCAACATCATCAGCGGGCTGATCGCCCGCGGCTACATCGTGAAGAAGGGACGCTCCATCCGCGCATCGGATGCGGCGCTCACGCTGATAGACGCCGTGCCCGCGGCGATTGCCGACCCCGGCACCACCGCCGTCTGGGAACAGGCGCTGGACATGATCGAGGCCGGACAACTCACCCTGGATGTGTTCATCGGCAAGCAGGCTGCATGGATTTCGCAGTTGATCGCGCAGTACGGCAGCACGTCCCTGTCCATCAAGGTTCCCCAAGGACCGGCTTGTCCGCAGTGCGGCGCACCCACGCGCCAGCGCACCGGCAAGAGCGGCCCGTTCTGGTCGTGCAGTCGCTACCCCGCCTGCAAAGGCACGCTGCCGGTGGCAACCGGCACGTCCAGGCGTGGTGCCTCGCGTCCACGCCGTACCAGTGGCGGTGGCTGCAAAGGCGCCTGACCGCCCCCGTTCCCCGTGAGCCATGCCCGCCATCGGCGGCGTGGCCCGTGTCCCGCATGCCCTGCGGGACGCCCCAGCGCGCAACGCCTTCTTGCTCCGTGTGCGCGTCCCGTCCGGCCGTCCCCGGCCGCGGGACCTGAAGGTGGCTTCTCCGCGAACCGCACCCCGCGCGTTCTCCTCGTCTGCATTCCTTCCGCCGCTGCGAAGGGTCCCCCGATGGCTTGCCTGTGCGAGCCATCCGGAGACCCTTCGCGGTCAGCGGTATTCGGTGCCGGTGCCCGCCGGCGCAAAAACGGGCGCCCTTTGTGCGCGGATGTGCGCCAGACGATGCCGGCCCCAGCCACGACATGGGCCGGGTGTGATTGCTTGATGAGCAGACGGTTCTAGCGACGACCGGGCCTGCCAATCAGCCCACGGGTGGTTCTTCTTTCCTCCCGAGCCGAAGGCCCCTGGGGCCTTCGGCGCCTTTCTCCTGCCTTTCAACGCCCCGGCCAGGGCGATGGCCCTGCGCCATACGAACAGGAGACCGACATGCACCCGAATCTTTGCGCACCGCCGCGCAACACGCCGCTGCTCTACGGCAGCGTCTGCAGCGGCATCGAGGCCGTGAGCCTCGCCTGGCAACCGCTCGACCTCGAAGCCGCGTGGTTCGCCGAGATCGAGCCGTTCCCGAGCGCCGTGCTCGCCCACCGTTACCCCCGCGTGCCTAACCTGGGCGACATGACCGCGATCGCCCGCCAGGTCCGCGCCGGCACCGTGCCAGCGCCCGACATCCTGGTCGGCGGCACGCCGTGCCAGTCGTTCAGCGTGGCCGGCGCGCGCCAGGGGCTGAACGACCCACGTGGTGCCTTGACCCTTGCCTATGTGGAGCTTGCAAATGCCATCGACCAAACCCGCCACCAAGACCGCCGCCCGGCGGCAACGCTCGTCTGGGAAAGCGTCCCCGGCGTCCTCAGCGACCGCAGCAACGCCTTCGGGCACTTCCTGGGAGCACTGGCTGGAGAAAGCCGTGCGCTCGAACCGCCAGGGCAAAAATGGGCGCACGCAGGTTGTGTGTCTGGACCCCGGCGCCGCATCGCCTGGCGCGTGCTCGATGCTCAATATTTCGGCGTCGCCCAACGGCGCCGTCGCGTGTTTCTTGTGGCAAGTGGTGGAGGTGGCGTCGATCCCGCCGAGGTACTTTTTGAGCGCGACGGCGTGCGCGGGGATTCTTCGCCGGGCTTCGTGCCGTGGCAAGACGCTGCCGGCGCTGCTGGATCGGGCGCTGCGGCAGCAGGCGGGTACTCGGGATATGCAGGACTGAAGCAGCCCTACGGCAAGGCCACGGTGACGTTCGGATTCGGCGGGGGCAACACCGCAGGCCCCATTGACGTCGCGGCCTGCCTGACCGCGGCACCTGGCCCGAAGAACGACTTCGAGGTCGAGACCTTCGTGGCGCAGTCCATCGCGGGCAGCATCAGCCACACGCTCAGCACCGCCAACGGCGGCAAGGGCTGCAGCGAGGACGGCACCGGCAAGGGTGTGCCGATCATCGCCTTCACCGCCCAGGGCTGCGGAGCCGATGCAACGATGGCCTGGGCACCGACGCTGCGCGCGGGCGGGCATCGCCTCAGCCACGCGAATGCCGGCGTCGTGCCGGCCATCGCGTTCGCGCAGAACTCGCGCGGCGAGCTGCGGCTGGAATCCGGCCACGGCCAGCTTGCCGGGACGCTCTCCACGGGTGGCGGCAAGCCGGGCCAGGGCCGGCCGATGGTGATCGGCGTGGCGCTGCGCGGTCGCACCGAAGGCCTGGCCGCTGAACTGGGCGATGGCGTCTCGACCGCGCTGCGCACCAGCAGCGGCGGTGCCGACAAGCCCCATGTGCTGGCACCGGACTTCGAGGCACATTTCCGCTACGACTGGAACGACCCCGGCCCGGGCGACTGGTCGCAGTGGCGGGTACGTCGGCTGATGCCTGTGGAGTGCGAGCGGCTGCAAGGCATGCCCGACGACTACACGCTGGTGCCGTACCGCGGCAAGCCCGCCGCCGACGCGCCCCGCTACAAGGCGATCGGCAACTCCATGGCCGTGCCGTGTGTCGCGTGGCTGGGCCAGCGGCTGTTGCAGTGCCCGCACAAGACGGGATCGAGCGCTTCGGATTGATGCACGACGCGGCCGGCGGGCCGCGTGATCCTCCCTCCTGCATTGCCGACGCATCGGCAACAGCCAGCAGCCAGGGTGTCAAGGCTGCCGTGGGTTCCTCCCACGCCACCCGCCAGTTCGCCCCGGCATCTCTCCGGCGAACGCTGCCCACCGGGCATCGATGCCACCTTCCTCCAACCCACGGGATGTATGCCGCGTCCCGTCAGGGGCGTGTCGTCAACCCGGTCGATAACAGGACTTCCTATGGACACCATCACCCGACAAGACCGCATCACGCTCAAGAACCTCAAGGTCGCGGATTTCGCGAGCGAGGAAACGCTGTGCTTCACCGCCACCGTCATGTTCGACGGCAGGCCCATCGCCGAAGCCCGCAATGACGGACACGGCGGCTCGACGTTCGTGCGCCCGCTGCAAGGCCAGGCCGCGCTGCTGGCCCAGGCCGAGGAATTCGCCAAGAGCCTGCCGCCGGCATCGCTCGACGTCGAACGCGAGGACGACGAGCCGCTTCTCATCGACATGACGCTCGACTTCCTCGTGGACCAGTTGGCCGATGCCATGCATGCGGAGCGCAAGCTGCGCACCGCGTTCAACCGCGACATCGGCAACAAGGTGCTGTTCATCAAGGACGGCCGGCTGCTGTTCCTCAAGGGCATCAAGCTCAAGGCCATTGCCGACCGCGCGGCGTATTTCGCAAAGCTGCGCAGCCGACAGGACCAGCCCATCATCATCCTGGCCGAGCTGCCAGCGGACGAGGCATTCGCCATCTGGAAGCAGCATGTCCTGGGTGACAAGCCCCGCTGATCCAGCCTCACCGCACCGTCATGACCGCCCCGCACTCGTTGCGGGGCTTTTCTTTGTCCTGCGCACATCAATCGGGGCTGGACCAGATGCCGATTTCCAACTGACGTGGCGCGGCACCCTCACGAAGCTGTCCGCATGTCCGCTGATTCGTCAGCACATGCCAGCAGCCAGGGTTTCAGGCTGCCGCGGGGTTCTCTCCGCGCAACCCACCAGTCCGCATCGCATCCATTGCGCGGACGCGCGTTCCCAAGACGCTGATGCTTTTTTTTCAACCGCGTGCGGGAGCTGCCATCCCGTGAGGGACAGGGCCCCGCTTTTCCAAGGAGCCCATCCATGTCCCAGCAAGCCTCTTTCGGCCGATTCGGTCAATTGGCCTTGACCTACTGCGGCAAGTTCCTGCCGCTCGAAGTCCTGCACAGCGCCGCCGGCCACTACATCGGCACGCGCGATACCGAAGGTCCCGTTTCGCGGGAATCTCGTGAGTACTTCCGCAGCCATGCTGCGGCTCAACGTGCCCTCGAAAGAGGCGGCTGGTCCCAGCTCGCCATTCCCTGATCCAACTGGAGGAATCACGTCATGAACCAGCTACTGCCGCAGGAAGTCGTCGATCAGATCGTTCGGGAAGAACGGCATTTCAGCGCTGCGCCCCAAGCCTTTTTTGAGGCCTGGAAGCGTGGTGTCGAAATCGCCGGCCCGCAATGGTTTGGCGATGGCACCCGTGAAGGTCTGAACCAGGCCAAGAGCAAGTGGGATCTGCGTCCCGACATGCTGAGGCTCAACGACGCCCTCGGCGTCCTGAGCAGCGGGGAACGCATGTTCCTGTCCGCGATGGTCAGCTTCTACAACGCGCGCGAGGGCGGTGCCATGCTCAAGCGCTGCCACTTCAACGGGTTGTCGGACTTCGACGGCCTCGATCTGCCACGTCGCCAGGTGATCGCCGACCTGCTGCTGAACTACAGCGGTTGGTGAGCCGGTCCCTGGCACACCTTCATCACTGCGTTCACGGGACCCCATGAGGGACATGCGCCTCGTTCGAGGCCATGTCCCTCGCGTTTTCTCCCCGCCCAGCGCCATCCGGCATCAGGCGGTTTCCCCTGCGGATGCCATCGTCCGCAAGGGCTGGCTCCGTTCATTCATCGAAAGGAGCCTTCATGGCCAACAACTACTACGAAGCCACCGGCGTTCTCGTGCTCGACCGTGTGACGCCCGTCATCCAGGCGCTGTTCGGCGCCTTCGCGCTGGACGAGAGCCACCCCGGCAACGGGCAGGCCTACATCGCCCAGATCGCCGAGACCACCAATCCGCAATGGCCGGACGTGCTCGATGGCCTGGAAGACCTGGCCACGCAACTCGGTATTCCGATGCCGGACGACGAAGGGCTGTCGATCCCGCCGCTGCTCGAACTGCTCGCCGTGCACTTCCGTGCCGATGAGGACGAAGAGCTGGGGAACTTGATCGACCGTCATTCGTTCGAGGACACCGCCGATCTCGACGCATTGTTTCTGATCGCCACCCGGTTCGATGACGGGCACCACCTGACCGCCATCCAGTTCGAGGGCTGCTGGTACTGCAGCAAGCCGCGGCTGTTCGAGTTCGGCGGCAACGGCTGCTACCTGAGCCGCGAGGTCCGCTTCATCAGCTCCTCCTCCCAGGCCCTCCAGCTCGGCGACCAATTGCGCAAGACCATTGTGGCCGCCGACATCGAAGAGGCTTCGGCCCTGATCGCGCTGGAGACCATCAATCTGCTGGCGGGCGTCAGCGACGAGCCATTCCGCATGAATTTGCGCCGGCGCGTCGCCGAGCGATTGGCCCAAACGCCAACGATCAGCGTCACCTGACGCTGTTTCCTTTCTTTCCACCCACCGGGGTCAATTCCCGGTGGCGGGGATTTGCTCCATCATTATTCTGTTGGAGAAATCCCATGTCCCAGAATCCCAATCCCTTTCTACGCGGCTACTGGAATCTGAAAATCGTCCGCACGCTGTCCATCAGCTACGAGGACGGAAGCCCGCATGTCTGGCGAAACATCCACCCGAGCCAGCAGCACCTCTGCGACGCGGCGCTGGTTTCTTCTCCTTGCATCATCACCAGCGACTTCGCGGTGGTCAGGACTGGCACCGAACCTGTCGGCGCCGCACTGATCGCCGAATGCGACGCGGCTGAAGGGGGCAGCGGCGAAGGCATGGTGGGTGCCGTGGTGTACGCGATCCACGGCGACGACTTCGACGGCCGCCCCGTCCACATTGGCGACACCTATTCGGCCGAGGCCGCACGGGAAGTCGTGCAGCGGTTGAGCTTCGAGACCGGCTACTACAGCCGGTGCTGGGAAATCAACAGCGCGCACATCAGCCGCGAAACCGGCCAGTACCTGGCCAACCTGGCTGACCTCGCGACGCCGGAGGCCTTTTTGTTCATCGCGTTCCGGATTCCCTACAGCCCGGCGATCGGCGTCAAGCTGATCTCCACGCCCTGGACGGACCAGCACCTGCAGGACGTCGAGGGGATCGCCGCCGAGCAGCTTCGGCAGGAGCACCGCAGCAAGGGCATGCCGGACGAGCTGGCACAGATCCTTGAACTGGCCGGCCAGGCCGACGTGCGCATCCTCATCCTCGATGCCGACGCACCCGTGTTGCCGGGCCTATCGCTGGCCGGCGAATAGCTGCCACACACATCCCCGGCCTTCCTTGTCCTCACCGCATGCCGGCCCGGTCTCCCGCCAGAGAGCCGGGCCGGCGCACTTTCACAGGAGCGATCCCATGTTCCCCGACCTCATCACACCCGCATCCGACTTCGAGCACCAACTCGGAGCCTGCGTCAACGCCATGAGCCAGGAAGATGCCATCGGCCAGATCCTGGTATTCGAGCGCATGAGCGGCACGCTGCACATGCGCCATATCGCCAGCGCCGACCTGGTGGACACCGACGTGGACGACTACGAAATGGTCGTCTTCGACGGTGGCAACACAAGCGGCGACACGTGGAAACACGTGTTCTTTCCGCGTCAGCGCGAGCACTACTTCGTGTACCAAGCCTGATTCCTCCAGCCCCTTTCGAGGGGCTTTTTCTTGCCCGCAGCACAGGAAAACGGTTGTGGTGCGGTGCCGTTTCCTGCGGGCAGGCAGACCGCCCCAGGGCCATGCTTGCCCCATGTTCGTCGGCGTTGCCGGCACATGCCCAGGCAGTCGAGACCTTCGAGGCTGCAAGCGCGGGAAACCGTGCTGGTCGTTTCTTCCTACGGACCTACCGCGTCCATCCACGCCACCCACAAGGGACCTCTCCCTTGCGGGCGGGGAATCCCTTGTTTTTCCTCAAGGAGTTTCCCCATGGATCGTTCCCTCATCAAATCCATGATGCCTTCGCTGGTCGCAGGCCATGTGCCCCGCAACGTGCGGTCGTTCAAGTACCGCGTGTTCGATGATCAGCCGCTGTCCTCAACGCTGGGCTTCGCCATCGACCCCCAACCCTTCGACGGCAAGGTGGTCGCCGCGACCGACGATGCCATCGTCGTCAAGCTCAAGCCTTCCGAGTTCGCGGTGCTCGATCCCAGCCTGGTGACCACGGTTCCTGCCGAAGGCGCCAAGGTGCATGTCCAACCCTATGCCCGTCGTCGCTTCGACGGACTGCGCGCGGACACGCCGGAGGTCATCACCGAGGAGACTTCGGACGGCACGCCGTACACCATCACGAGGCACATCCTCGGCTCGGCGCCGGCCAAGCTGCCCATTCCCACGCCGCAGTGCATGGAGTTGGGCCAGCTCATCGAGCAGTTGGAGGAGATGCCGGCCCCCGATCGCTTCCGGCGCATCACCCACATGCTGGTGGATGCCGGTGCCCGCGACTTCACCTGGGTCGATCCCACGCCCTCCAAGATCATCGAGACCCCGCCGGCGATCAGCTTCACGGTCTCGACCGCGAAGTTCGAGGGCCGGGTGACGATCCTCTACGACCGCGGCGGAGACACCTACGTGGTGGAACTGCACCGTCAGAACGGTGAATCGGTCGAACTGGTCGATCGGCACGACGAGGTGTATTTCGACATGCTCGGCGAAGTGCTGGAGAGGCTCATCGACGACGGGCGCTGGCGCCAGATCGACGTGAGCATCCTCGACGCGAAAGCGGCCCGCAAGCGCCAGGCCGTCCCGGCATGACGCCCCGCAGCGAAACCGGGCGGTCCTGCGGCTGACCCGAGGCATCCGCCACGGCGTTCCAGCCGTTCCGGCCGCGTGCACTACAGGCCCTTCATCCCATCGGATGGAGGCCTTTCTCATTCTTCCACACAGGAGATTTCATCCATGTCACTGCGATTCAAAGGCGCTGACCTGCGCCCCGTGCTGACCGAAGCCATCGCCAATCAGGGGTCGTCTCAGAAAACGGAAAAAAATCGTACGCTAAGAGCCGAAGTGGGCCCTTTAGCAGCAATGCAAAGCTGCGATCAACGGGCAGGAAACATTGCCATGGTGCGCGTTGCACTCTCTCACTAGCGTCGACAGGGCCTCTTCCATCCGCGTGAGGTCCGCCATGCGTGCGCGCACATCGGCCAGCCGGTGAGCAGCCAGTTCGGCCGCCTCGCTGCAATGGGTGCCGTCCTCCAGTTTCAGGAGCTGGCCGACTTCATCCAGGCTGAATCCCAGGCGCTGGGCTGACTTCACGAACTTCACCCGCGCCACGTCCGCCTGCCCGTAGCGGCGGATGCGACCGTAGGGCCGCTCCGGCTGGGGTAGCAAGCCCTTGAGCTGATAGAAGCGGATCGTCTCCACGTTGACCCGGGCTGCCTTGGCGAAGGCCCCGATGGTCAGATTCTCTTGAGCGTTCTCCATGGCGCTTGACTCCGTAGTTGACTACGGAAGTAACGTTACAGCATCAAGCGAAGTCCCGGAAGGAGAACCTTATGTCGGAACCCAAGAACGGCCGCGGCGCACTGGCGACCGGCGGCGTCGCGGCCGTCCTCGCCTCGGCCTGCTGCCTCGGCCCCCTTGTCCTGGTCGCGCTCGGCTTCTCTGGCGCGTGGATCGGCAACCTGACCGTGCTGGAGCCGTATCGGCCGATCTTCATCGGCGCAGCGCTCATCGCGCTGTTCTTCGCCTGGCGCAGCATCTTCCGACCAGCCCATGCCTGCAAGCCCGGCGACGTTTGCGCCGTGCCCCAAGTGCGGACTGCCTACAAGGTGATCTTCTGGATCGTGGCCGCCCTGGTTCTGGTTGCCCTCGCGTTTCCCTACGTCCTGCCGCTGTTCTACTGAAAGGAGATCACCATGAAGAAACTCACCACCCTCACCACCCTCATCGCCCTGGCCGCCGCTCTAAGCGCGCCCGCCTGGGCTGCCACCAAGACCGTCACCCTGTCGGTGCCCGGCATGACCTGCGCCGCGTGCCCGATCACGGTCAAGACGGCTCTGTCCAAGGTCGCCGGCGTCGAGAAGGCCGAAGTCAGCTTCGAGAAGCGGGAGGCCGTCGTCACCTTCGACGAGGCCAAGACCAATGCCGACGCCTTGGCCAAGGCCACCGCAAACGCGGGTTACCCGTCCAGCGTCAAGCAGTGAGGGCGTAATCATGGCCGAGGCGATCACCCTCCACATCGAAGGCATGACCTGCACGTCGTGCGCCGAGCACGTCCAGCAGGCTTTGACGAACGTGCCCGGCGTGCGCGCGGCCTCGGTGTCCTATCCGCAGCGGCAGGCCGAAATCGAGGCGGATGCAGGCGTGAGCGTGGCCCCGCTGGTTGCCGCAGTGGCCACGCTCGGCTATCGCGCACGGCTTACCGACACGCCGAACAAGCCTGCCGGCCTGCTAGACAAGGCGCTGGGCTGGCTCGGTGGCGAAACGAAGCATGTTGGCGGTGAACAAGCGCTGCACGTGGCTGTGATAGGCAGCGGCGGCGCGGCGATGGCGGCTGCCTTGAAGGCCGTGGAGCAAGGCGCCCGCGTCACGCTGATCGAGCGCGGCACCATCGGCGGCACCTGCGTCAATGTCGGCTGCGTGCCGTCCAAGATCATGATCCGCGCCGCGCACATCGTCCACCTGCGCCGCGAAAGCCCGTTCGATGCTGGCCTGCCGGCCGCAGCGCCCGCTGTACTGCGCGAGCGGCTGCTGGCCCAGCAACAAGGCCGCGTCGAGGAGCTGCGCCATGCCAAGTACGAAGGCATCCTGGCAAGCACTCCGGCCATCACCGTGCTGCGCGGCGAGGCCCGGTTCAGGGACACGCGCACGCTGACCGTGGCGACCGCTGACGGCGGCACGCACGAGGTGAACTTCGACCGCTGCCTGATTGCCACCGGCGCGAGCCCGGCGCTTCCGCCAATCCCGGGCCTTGCGGACACACCCCACTGGACCTCCACCGAGGCGCTAGAAAGCAGCTCGCTCCCCGAGCGGCTGGCCGTGATTGGTTCCTCCGTGGTGGCGGTCGAGTTGGCGCAAGCCTTCGCCCGGCTGGGCAGCCAGGTCACGATCCTGGCGCGCAGCACGCTGTTCTTCCGAGAAGACCCGGCCATCGGGGAAGCCGTAACAGACGCCTTCCGCGCCGAGGGCATCGAGGTGCTGGACCACACCCAGGCGAGCCACGTTGCCTATGCGGGCGGGGAATTCGTGCTCGCCACCGGGCAGGGGGAAGTGCGCGCCGACAAGCTGCTGGTCGCCACCGGTCGCGCGCCGAACACGCGCAGCCTGAACCTTGAAGCGGCAGGCGTCGAAGTCAATGCGCAGGGAGCCATCGTCATCGACCGCGCCATGCGCACGAGCGCACCGCACATCTTTGCTGCCGGCGACTGCACCGACCAGCCGCAGTTCGTCTATGTGGCGGCGGCGGCCGGCACGCGCGCCGCGATCAACATGACCGGCGGCGACGCGGCGCTGGACCTGACGGCGATGCCGGCGGTGGTGTTCACCGATCCGCAGGTGGCGACCGTGGGCTACAGCGAGGCGGAAGCGCACCACGACGGCATCGAGACCGACAGCCGGCTGCTGACGCTCGACAACGTGCCGAGGGCGCTCGCCAACTTCGACACGCGCGGCTTCATCAAGCTGGTGGCGGAAGCTGGCTCAGGGCGGCTGATCGGCGTACAGGCGGTCGCGCCGGAAGCGGGCGAACTGATCCAGACGGCCGCGCTGGCGATCCGCCACCGGATGACCGTGCAGGAGCTGGCCGACCAGTTGTTCCCCTACCTGACCATGGTCGAGGGACTGAAGCTCGCGGCGCAGACCTTCAACAAGGACGTGAAGCAACTGTCCTGTTGCGCCGGATGAGGAAAAGGGAGGTGTTCGATGAACGCCTACAGCCGCGCCAACCGCCGCATCTACGCGGCCTTGTCCGATCCCCTGTCGGCCACCCACCGGCACCGCCTCGACGATCTGCTCAAGCGCCACGACAACGGCAAGACGACCTGGCTGGCCTGGCTGCGCCAGTCGCCCGTCAAGCCGAACTCGCGCCACATACTCGAACACATCGAGCGCCTCAAAGCCTGGCAGGCGCTCGACCTGCCTTCCGGCATCGAGCGGTCGGTGCACCAGAACCGCCTGCTCAAGATCGCCCGCGAAGGCGGCCAGATGACGCCCGCCGATCTGGCCAAGTTCGAGGCACAGCGCCGCTACGCGACCCTGGTGCGCTCGCCATCGAGGGCATGGCCACCGTCACCGACGAAATCATCGACCTGCACGACCGCATCCTGGGCAAGCTGTTCAACGCTGCCAAGCACAAGCATCAGCAGCAGTTCCAGGCGTCCGGCAAGGCGATCAACGCCAAGGTGCGGCTGGCCACCTCGATCAAGCAGGGCACGGTGACGGCCTCGCTGATGCTCAGGAAACTCGGCAGCTACCCGCGCCAGAACGGCCTGGCCGTGGCGCTGCGCGAGCTGGGCCGCATCGAGCGAACGCTGTTCATCCTGGACTGGCTGCAAAGCGTCGAGCTGCGCCGCCGCGTGCATGCCGGACTGAACAAGGGCGAAGCCCGCAACGCGCTAGCCCGCGCCGTGTTCTTCAACCGGCTGGGCGAAATCCGCGACCGCAGTTTCGAGCAGCAGCGCTACCGGGCCAGCGGCCTCAACCTGGTGACGGCGGCCATAGTGTTGTGGAACACGGTCTATCTGGAACGGGCCTCAAACGCCTTACGCGGTCACGGCCAGACTGTCGATGACGCCCTGTTGCAGTACCTGTCGCCGCTGGGCTGGGAGCACATCAACCTGACCGGCGATTACCTCTGGCGCAGCAGCGCCAAGATCGGCGCGGGCAAGTTCAGGCCGCTACGACCGCTGCAACCGGCTTAGCGTACGATTTTTTCCGTTTTCTGAGACGTCCCCAATCAGTGCCGCATTGTCCTGGTCAAGGATCAGGGCGTGTACTTCCTCGCCGAGCGTGGGGAGCGTCGCCCGGATGGGCGCCAGGCACTGCTCGCCTACGCCGTCGGATGCAACCCGGACACCGACCCGTTCGATGACTGGTGGCACCTCGCCGGCCGCGAGCTGGGCGGCGATGACTTCGCGGAGTATTTCGACCCGAAGGACGGCCTGTTCACGCGCCTCCAGCACTCGGCGGACGATCTCGTGCTTTCCGCCACCGCCACGCACCTGTCCTTAGCAGTGGTGCCTCCCGCCTGACGCGGCAACCGCCTCGCAGCCCCCGCATCGGGGGCCTTCTTTTGTTCGCACCGCCGCCATCGCCGCGCGTGCGCGTTTGTCTCCAGCCGCCGAGGCACGCCCCGCCGGCCACAACGCCGGCATGCCACCGGAGACAACCGCATGAACACGCCATCGACCTCGCCGAGGCTGCACCTCCTACCGGTGTCGCTGCGCACGGCCAATGCATTCGTTCTGTCGCACCATCGCCACCACCGCCCGGTCCAGGGCGCGAAGTTCGCCCTGGCCGTCACGCTGAGCGACAGCGACCTGATCCACGGCGTGGCCATTGTCGGCCGCCCGGTCGCGCGGCACCTGGACGCTGGAAGTCACGCGGCTGTGCACCGACGGCACACCCAGCGCCTGCAGCAAGCTCTACGGCGCGGCCTGGCAGGCGGCAAGGGCGCTGGGCTACATACGCCTGCTCACCTACACCATGCCCGACGAAGGTGGCGCCAGCCTGCGCGCCGCCGGCTGGCGGCTGATCGGCGCGCGCGGTGGCGGCGCCTGGAGCCGTCCCGGCCGTCCGCGCGCCGATACCCCCGAGCACCTGCGCGGCGCCAAGTGCCTGTGACAGGCGCCGGGTGGCGCGGACAAAGGGAAGCGCCCGGGTGCCGATTGATTGCTGCCGCGCGCGCGAGGCCCCGCCATGCTGGCCCCATGCCTGCTGACGTCGTCAGCGACATGCCAGGCAACCATCGGTCTTCGAGGTTGCGGCGCAGTTCCCACTGCGTGACCGAGCCAGCTCGCACCGCATCCTTCCGCGAGCGGCCACCAGCCTCTGGTGGCGGATGCTTTCGCCTTATCAACCCACCGCGGGGTCACGCACCTTCCCCGCATGCGTGGGCCGGTGTGTCTCCGCTTCATCCCAATGGAGATTCACCATGAACACCACGTCCAACGAGAAATCGTATTTCGACCTCCACACCTCGGGCATCGGCTACATCCAGCGTGTCCGTGAAGTGCCCGTCCGGGGCGGCCGCCGTGCGCAGCCTTTCCTGGCATGCACCATCGCCGCGCTGGTCGGCCCCGCCCGGGACCCCAGCTACCGCTACTTCGACGTCAAGGTCTCGGGTGCCGAGGCCAAGAAGCTCGTTCAGCGCTACATCGGCGTTGACGATCCCAAGCAGCGCCCGCTGGTGCGCTTTCGCCTCGGTGACCTGTGGGGCGATGTGTACATCCGCGACAAGGGTGAGCAGAAGGGTCAGGCCGCCGCGTCCCTCAAGGCGCGACTGCTCAAGGCCGAACTGATCGACCGGGCCGAACTGGCTTCGATCGAGCAGCACGAGTTGATCACCCGCGGCATCGGCTATCTCAATCGTGTGAAGGACGTCACCCCAAAAGCTGGCGACTCGTTCCTCTCTTGCACCGTCGCGGCACTGGCCGGGCCTGTCGATGAACCGGAGTATCGGTACTTCGACACCATCGTCGCCACCCCGGAAGCCGAGCACCTGGTTCGCCGGTGCGTTCAGGCCATCGAGGGTGACCGCAAGGTGCTGATCGCCTTCCGTCTGAACGACATGAAGATCGATCCGTACATCCGCACCAAGGGTGAGCACGCCGGGGAACCGGCCGCCAGCCTGGAATCGACGCTGGTCCACATCGGTCTCATCAAGATCGACGGCACCCAGGTCTATCCGACGAGCCAGGCGCAAGCCGAGGCGCCGCCGGCCGAAGACGCATCCGCGTCCGAAGCCGACGATGCCATCGACACGGCCACCGAGCCCGCCGAGCGCGAGCCCGAGGCGCAAGTCCAGGAGCAGGAGCCGGCATTGGCTGCTTCGTTCTGATCCGGCACGGCCTCTCACGGGGCCTTGTCGCTTTTCCTCCCCACGTACGCCGCGTCCCCAGGACGCGTGCTTGCGCATTTCATCCCCCGAGTTCCGCGTGGTCTCACGGCCACGCGGTTGTCGAATTTCTCAAAGGAGATCAGCCATGTCTCTGGTATCCCGCTTTGCTCCGCAATCCCCGATCCTGCGCTCTGATCGCCCACTCTCGGACGACCGCATTCGTGCCGTCGTTCCGTCGATCTTCGCCGACGCTCCACATGGGAGCCGGTCCGATCGGTATGCCTACATACCGACCTCGACCGTGCTGACCAAGCTGCGCCAGGAGGGCTTCGAGCCCTTCATGGTGTGTCAGACGCGCGTGCGCAACGAAGACCGGCGCGAGTACACGAAGCACCTCATCCGACTTCGCCATGCAAGCCAGATCAACGGCGACGAGGCGAACGAGATCATCCTGCTCAACAGCCATGACGGCACGAGCAGCTATCAGATGCTCGCCGGCATGTTCCGGTTCGTCTGCCACAACGGCCTGGTTTGCGGTGACACCACCGCAGACATCCGCGTTCCCCACAAGGGCGACGTGGCCAGCCAGGTGATCGAAGGTGCCTACGGAGTCCTCGAAGGTTTCGAGCGCGTGCAGAACGCGCGCGATGCGATGCGCACCATCACCCTCGATGAGGGCGAAGCGGAGGTCTTTGCGAACTCTGCGCTCGCACTCAAGTACGACGATCCGGCCAAGTCCACGCCTGTCACCGAGAGCCAACTGCTGGCCCCTCGGCGATGGGACGACCGCAAGAACGACCTGTGGGCCGTCTTCAACCGCGTCCAGGAGAACCTAGTCAAAGGGGGCCTGAACGGACGCACGGCCAACGGCCGCAATCAGCGCACCCGTCCGGTGCAAGGCATCGACCAGAACCTGCGCCTGAACCGGGCGTTGTGGCTGCTGGCCGAAGGCATGCGCCAGCTCAAGGCGTGATGCCACGCGGACCTCGCCCACCTCGGGCGAGGCCATTTCCTCTCATCCACCGGGTGCCGTCGGCGGCCCGTCATTCATCATCAGGAGAACCATCATGGCAACCCCATCGGCTTCCGAGAAATCTGTTGCGCCCATCGTCGTCCCCGGCCAGCTCACGCTGCGTACCATCCGCGGCAAGAACGGCCCGTTCACGGTTGGCCGCCTCGCGACGCACCTCGGTACTTTCGAGGTCAAAGACCCGGAGCTGGAGCAGTACCCCGAAGGCAAGTACGACGGGGAATTCATCATCAGGTACATCTTCCCGAAGTCCTATCCGGTCGGCGGCGGCATGCGGTTCGAGATCCGTGCCAGCCTCGACGGCATGACGCTCAACGGCATCGACAAACTCAGCCGCGACGAAGCCCGCAGCTTCGCCACCCAGGACGTCGATCCGCTCGATGAAGAGCAAGGGGCGCAGCCTGCGGCAACGCCGGCCAAGCCCACCAAAGCGTCCAGGCCCGCCAAGCCCGCACCCGTGCAGGCGTCCGCGGACCCGCTGGTCGATACCACGCCCTTCGGCGTGGATGCGCCACCGCCTGCTACGGCCGCTGCCCCCGGCAGCACCGAAGACAGTGACGCCGCGCTCTTCGGCCTGCTGTGGCCGCTGGGCGAGTCCGTGAAACTGGATTCGACCATCGACCGCCGCACCCTGCGCGCGCAGATCGCCCGCCTGGGCGAGCTGGGCTACGCGCTGGACTTCAAGACGCAGGAGTGGAGCCGCCAGGCCGAACCAAAACCTGCGTGATCGCAGACGCCGCATGCGCGGTGTTCTTCATCCACCCGCCGGGGTTCCTTTCCCATGCGGGGGAGGCCCTGGCCATTTTCTGGAGGTCTCCATCATGTCCACCATCGCTTGCGATACCCCGCGTTCAACGCTGGATGAACCCGCGTGGCGGGACCTTTGCAAAGCGGCCGCCGCACACGCCCAGCGCGGTTGCGGCTTGTCCTACGACCACTACGTGACGCTCTTCAGTTCGGCGATCGACGCACAGGCCAATCGTTTGCCGGATGAGCAACGTGCTCAGGCTCTCGAAATCGCGGCCCAGGAATGGGACTACGCAACACCTGCCGAACGGCAGGAAACCCAGGACTGGAATGCGGAGCATGGCTATTGCTCGCACGGGATCGAGTTCGGCTACTGCCCGGCCGGTTGTGATCGAGACGATGACGACTGGGATTGAGGGCGACGCATAGGTTCCTTCGCCGCAGATGCGGCATTCCATCACCCGCTGGGGGTTCTTCCCCACGGGGAGGCCTTCAGCTCAACTTTTCGAGGAGGCCTCTCATGGGCTGGTATTTCTCAAACCAATCGCGGTCCGAACTGATCGCGGAACTGATCGCACCGCAAGAGACCGAGCGCGCCAGCGTCAAGGTCATCGCTCACACCCTGCGCGGCAACGTGCTGTGGTCCGTCGCCGAAGTGACCGCCAAGGTCGAAGGCGTGCATCGTGATCTCGCACCGGGCCAGTCCCTGCGCTACATCCGCTGCGATCTGCTTGAACGAAGCGGCGGCCAGTGGGGCTACAAGTCCTTGGACGAGTCCATGCACCCGTACTACTACACGTGCCCGCTGTCCTATCTGGACCTCGCACCGGAGCAGTCCGCCGACTGGCGTGCAGGCGTTCGCGCCTACCACGCCCGGCGGCGCACACCCACGGCATCCGCGGCATCCGCCGCGGCGTCGATGGCCTGAGCCAGGAGGAACCGACATGGACCCGATCCTGGCAACGCTTCCGCCCTCGTTGCTGGCACTCGTTGAAGGGAGTTTGTCCAACGACGAAGTGTCCTCCGACGAGGAAATGCTGGCGTACTTCATCGACAACGGCCTCACCGAGGACCAGGCACGGCAGGCACTGACCTACCGCGACCAGTACCTCAACAACATCTACCTGGAAGGCTTCACGCCGATCACTTCGGCGGACGAGCCGCTTCACTTCAACCCGCACACCCGGCAGTTCGAGCCGGACTGAGCGGTTTTCTTCCACCCCCTGGGGCAGTACTTGCCCCAGCGGGCGGTGCTGTTCCCGTTCATCCGAGGACACCACCATGCCCGCAAACACTTCTTCCACGCTGTACCGCATCGACGAATGCCCGGACGTGATGGCCGACGCCTGCGTCGGCGATGACCAGGGCAACCTGATCTTCCTGTCCATCTGGGCGCGGGACACCGCCGTCCAGCAGTTCCTCGCTCGCCTGACCCTCGGGCGCGACGAGCAGGGACTGGACCAGTTCCACGTCATCACCGACCAGGGCGGCAGCGTCCCGGTATTCATCGGCAACGTCGATCGCCTGGAAAAGCGCATCACGCGCGCGTACCGGCGGACGCTGTTCGGCTCGCTGTCCAACGTGTGGCTGTTCGACCGGCGCTGCGTCAAGCCCGACAAGGCCAACGCCAGCGCATTGGCACTGCTGCCACGCGACAGCGCCCACAGGCTTGACCGCCTGTGGATGCTGGTGCGGGACACCTGCCCGTTGCCGCTGCTCGATCACTGGCGCGAGACCGTGCTGGAACTGCTGCAAACCCGCGAGATGCTGGCCCGCCTTCCGTTCGCCCTCGGGCCGCTGGAAGGCCATCGGCTCGCCATCGACGTGCCGGCGCTGACCCTGGCGCTCGGCTCCCTGATCCGCAGCGACGCGCTCACCGCCTATCCGTATCCGGCCAAGATTTGGACGCCGGAAGCGGTAGCGGCTTGACCCACCCTCGGAGGCACGCCTTGGCGTACTTCCGTGTTTCATCCCCGCCAACCAGGAGACTTCCATGGCCCTCATGTTCCCGCGGCTCGCCCGCAATTTCGTCAAGAACGGATATTTCCCGACCGACGAACCCACGCTCGAAAGAGCGCTCAACGCACTGATGCCCAGCGACGGGCCGATGTGCATCCTCGATCCCTGCGCCGGCGAAGGCGTGGCGATCGCCGAAGCCGCCCATGCCCTCGGGCGCGAGCAGGCAAAGGCGTTCGCCGTCGAGTTCGACGCGGAGCGGGCGCGCCATGCCCGCGGCCTGGTCGATCACTGCCTGCACGCGGACCTGATGGACACGATGGTCTCCAAGCAGTCCTTCGGGCTGCTCTGGCTCAACCCGCCGTATGGGGACCTGTCCAAGGACGTCAACGGCAACATCGGCTATCAGGGCCAGGGCCGTGCCCGCCTTGAAAAGCTGTTCTACCAGCGCACGCTCTCGCTGCTGCAATACGGCGGCGTGCTGGTTTTCATCGTCCCCGGCTACGTGCTCGACGCGGAGTTGGTCGGCTGGCTGACGCGCCACTACACGGACCTGCGCATCTACCGAGCGGTGGAGACGCAGTTCAAGCAGGTGGTGATCTTCGGACGCCGGGTGCGCCAGCGCGAGCAGGTGCCCGATGGCGTCAAGGCCGTGCGCAATCTGCTGTTGCAGGTAGGGCAAGGCGAAGTCGAAGCCGAGGAACTGCCGAGCGAGTGGCCGTTCCTGCCGTACATCGTCCCCGCCAGCCCGGCCGAGCCAGAGCATTTCTTCCGCGTGACGATGGAGCCCGAGCAGTTCGCCGATGAGGTTGGCAGGCTGCAAGGCTTGTGGCCATCGCAGGACACGCACCTGGGGGCTGCGCAGCAATCGCTGCGTCCACCGGCGCGGGCCTTGTCCCGCTGGCATCTCGCCCTGGCTCTGGCCGCGGGTGCGATCTCGGGGGTTGTGCGCTCCAAGACCGGGCGCGTGCTCGTCGTCAAAGGTGACACCCACAAGGACAAGACGCTCCAGCGGGAGTTCACCGAACGCGAAGACGGCTCCATCGCCGAGACCCGCATCCTCACCGACAAGTTCGTTCCCGTCATCCGCGCGTGGGACATGACACCTGGCTCCGCGACACGGGGCGAGGTGTTGACCATTCGCTGATCCACCGGACGCGCTGCCGTCCTGCTGTACCAACTCGAAGGAGAAACACCATGATCCCCAATCCGTTCAAGCGGCCTGCGCCGCACAAGCAACCGTTGTTCGCACCGAGTACGTTGAAGTTGAGCGAGAAGGTGCATTGGCTGGCCCGGCGAGGCCTGATCGACCCCTTGGCCTATGTCCAGCGCCATGTGCGCGGGGACTGGGGCGAGATCGATGAGGCCACACGCCAAGCCAACGACGTGGCGATCCAACAGGACAACCTAATGATCTCGCAGTTCAGGATCACGCCGGACCTGGCGCTGATCGTCAAGACCAGCGAGGACCACCAGACCACGGTGGTCCAGCTTCCCGAAGAGCGGGACCTGATCTGAGGCCCCACATCGTCATCCTCATCCACCTGACGGAGCCACTTCACTCCGGCAGGGGTGTCGTGGCTCAATGACTCATCAAGGAGGAGCCCATGGCATCGCATCGCATCGAAACCTACTGCCAGCGGCTGGCGTTCCCCATCGGGGCGCTCATCTTCAGCAGAGGTGTTGACCGCCTGGTCCGCGCGGGTCGCCTGGACCCGATCCCGTACTTCAGGCGCCACACCCGTGGCGACTGGGGCGACGTCAACATCCAGCAATGGCAGACGAACAGCAGCGCGCTTCAATCGGGCGCGTCGCTGGAATCGCACTACGTGATCCATCCGGGGCTCGCCATTCGCATCGTCACCGATTCGCAGCGCTGCGCAACCGTCATCGTGCTTCCGTCCGAAGACTGAGCACGGTTCACCTGCGGGCCGCCCAGGCCAGCACCTTCAACCACCCTCAGCCACGCGTCGATTCTCTTCCCACCACGGGGCATGCCATTGCCCCGCTGGGGGGTGGTGCATGCCCCATTTTTCTTTGGAGCATCACCATGTCCCTCGATCTCGAAACCACTGCCGCTGAATCCGCGCCCGTACAGGGCGAACTGCTCGACGCGGAATCTTCCCCTCTGACCCTGAGCCTTCAGGATTTTGTCGGCGAGTTCGGCGACGAACTACTCGACGCCCTCAACAGCGCTAATCCGCCGGTCTATACCGGCCAACCGCAGGCGCACCGGCAACTGGTGGTCGCCAGCCTCAAGCGCAAGCTGTTCCCAGCCCAGGCCGAAGTCGTCCACGCCGCCGCCGAGCTGCTGATCGACCGTGGCGAACGTGCTGCGATCGTCAATGGCGAGATGGGCTGCGGCAAGACGACCGTCGGCATTGCCACGGCCGCCGTGCTCAACGCCGAAGGCTATCGCCGCACTCTGGTGCTGTCGCCGCCCCACCTGGTTTACAAGTGGCGGCGCGAGATCCAGGAGACGGTGGCCGGTGCCAAGGTGTGGGTACTCAACGGGCCGGATACGCTCGTCAAGCTCATCAAGCTGCGCGAGCAGTTGGGCGTGCAGCCCACGGGCCAGGAGTTCTTCGTCCTGGGGCGCGTCAGGATGCGGATGGGCTTTCACTGGAAGCCTGTCTTCACCACGCGGCGCACCCGCCACGGCGACGTGGCGGCCTGCCCGGACTGCGGCACGGTCATCACCGACCTCGACGGCGAGCCGGTCAACCCGATCGCGCTCCAAGCCGAGGAGTGCCGCAGGAAGTGCGGCCACTGCGCCGCGCCCCTGTGGACACTGATCCGCCCGCGCAGTCTGTCCGGCAGCGACCAGTCCTCGGCCGTGCTCAAAGCCTTAAAGCGCATACCGACCATCGGAGAGGTCACCGCGCAGAAGCTGATGCAGAAGTTCGGTGACGGGTTCCTGGCGTCGATGCTCGGCGACAACATCCATGAGTTCATCAACCTCATGGATGGCAACGGCGAGCTGGTGTTTTCCGACCGTCAGGCCACGCGCATGGAACGTGCGATGGCCAACATGGAGTTCGGCTTTGGCGAGGGCGGCTATCAGCCGTCCGAGTTCATCAAACGCTACCTGCCGCAAGGCACGTTCGACCTGCTCATCGCCGATGAGGCACATGAGTACAAGAACGGGGGCAGTGCCCAGGGCCAGGCCATGGGCGTGCTGGCGGCGAAGGCTCGCAAGACCTTGCTGCTGACCGGCACGTTGATGGGCGGCTACGGGGACGACCTGTTCCACCTGCTGTTCCGAGCCCTTCCGGGGCGGATGATCGAAGACGGCTACCGCCCGACCACGAGCGGCAGCATGACCTCGGCTGCGATGGCGTTCATGCGCGATCACGGGGTGTTGAAGGACATCTACTCCGAGAGCACCGGCACGGCGCACAAGACGGCCAAGGGCACCAAGGTATCGGTGCGCACGGTCAAGGCCCCGGGGTTTGGCCCCAAGGGCGTGCTGCGCTGCATCCTGCCGTTCACGATCTTTCTCAAGCTCAAGGACATCGGTGGCAACGTCCTGCCGCCGTATGACGAGGAGTTCCGTGAAGTCGCGATGGACACGGCGCAAGCCGCGGCCTACCGCGATCTGGCGGGTCGGCTGACCGCGGAGCTGAAACAGGCTCTGGCGCGACGCGATACGACCTTGCTGGGTGTGGTCCTCAACGTGCTGCTGGCCTGGCCGGATTGCTGCTTCCGGTCGGAGACCGTGGTGCATCCGCGCACGCGCAACACCTTGGCGTTTGTCCCGGCTCAGTTCAACGAGTTCGAGATCAGCCCCAAGGAGCGTGAGCTGATCGACATCTGCAAAGCGGAGAAGGCGCAGGGCCGCAAGGTTCTGGCCTACACGGTCTATACCGGCACGCGGGACACCACGTCGCGCCTGAAGGTGCTGCTGGAGCAAGAAGGCTTCAAGGTGGCGGTGCTGCGCGCAAGCGTGGATGCCAGCCGCCGCGAAGACTGGATCGCTGAGCAACTGGATCGTGGCATCGACGTGCTCATCACCAATCCCGAGCTGGTCAAGACGGGATTGGACTTGCTGGAGTTTCCGACGATCGTGTTCATGCAGTCGGGCTACAACGTGTACTCGCTCCAGCAGGCGGCACGCCGCTCCTGGCGCATCGGGCAGAAGTTGCCGGTGCGCGTGATCTACCTCGGCTACGCCGGTTCTTCGCAGATGACCTGCCTGGAACTGATGGCCAAGAAGATCATGGTCTCGCAGTCCACCTCGGGCGACGTGCCCGAATCGGGGCTGGATGTCCTGAACCAGGATGGTGATTCCGTCGAGGTCGCACTGGCCCGGCAACTGGTCGCCGCCTGAACTTCACGCAATGCCGACGACCGAGAGGTCGTCGGCTCTTTTTTCAGCGCCTCGCAGCGTCAAATTGCACCTTGCCGTACACGCCTGGACAGTGATTCAGCGCTTTCCTTGCGCTCGCTGTAACGATCCACCAGATACGGCGCCACGTCGCGCGTGAGCAGCGTGAACTTCATCAGTTCTTCCATCACGTCCACCACGCGGTCGTAGTAGGCCGAGGGCTTCATGCGTCCGGCCTCGTCGAACTCCTGGTACGCCTTGGCGACCGAGGACTGGTTCGGGATGGTCAGCATCCGCATCCAGCGGCCCAGCACGCGCATCTGGTTGACGGCGTTGAGACTGCGAGCCGCCCGATACCTGCATCACCGCCAGCGTCTTGCCCTGGGTCGGGCGCACCGCGCCGACCGACAGCGGAATCCAGTCGATTTGGGTCTTCATCAGGCCGGTCATCGCGCCGTGGCGCTCCGGCGAACTCCACACCATGCCCTCGGCCCATTGCACCAGTTCGTGCAGTTCCTTGACCTTCGGGTGATCGGCCGGCGCATCGTCCACCAGAGGCAGCCCGGACGGATTGAACAATCGGGTCTCGCCGCCCAGCGCCCGCAAGATGCGTGCGGCTTCTTCGGCTGCGAGGCGGCTGAACGAGCGTTCGCGCAGCGAACCATAGAGCAGCAGGAAGCGCGGCGCGTGCGTGGCCCGTGCCGGCGCGAACAGATGTTCGGTGTCCGGTTGCTGGAACAGCGCCGTGTCGATGTTCGGCAGGTCGAGACGAGATTCAGACACGGCGGCCGTCCTGATCGACCACCGGCTCGCCGTCTTCCTTGTTGAACGCGCCGCGCTGCGGCTGCGGCAGCAGGTCCAGCACGGCTTCCGAAGGCCGGCACAGGCGCGTGCCTAGCGGCGTGACCACGATAGGCCGGTTGATGAGGATGGGATGCTGGAGCATGAAGCCGATCAGGTCGTCGTCGCTCCACTTCGGGTTGCCCAGGTCGAGGTCGGCATAGGGCGTGCCTTTCTCGCGCAGCACGTCTCGCACCGGCACGCCCATCGCCGCGATCAGCGCCTGGAGCGTGTCGCGGTCGGGCGGCGTTTTCAGGTACTCGATGATGGTCGGTTCCTCGCCGCTGTTGCGGATCAGGCCCAGCACGTTGCGCGAGGTGCCGCAGGCTGGGTTGTGGTAGATCGTGATGGTGCTCATGGATGCCTCTTGGAGGTTACGAAGTGGTCGCGCGGCGTTCGTACCAGCCGCGTGAGCGATTGACCACGCGCACCACCAGCAGCATGACCGGCACCTCGATGAGCACGCCGACCACTGTTGCGAGTGCTGCGCCGGAATGGAAGCCGAACAGGCTGATGGCGGCGGCCACGGCCAGCTCGAAGAAGTTGCTGGCACCAATCAACGCGGATGGCCCAGCGACGCAGTGCTTTTCGCCCACCTGGCGGTTGAGCCAGTACGCCAGACCGGAATTGAAGAACACCTGGATCAGGATCGGCACCGCCAGCATGGCGATCACCAGCGGCTGCCGGATGATGGCCTCGCCCTGGAAGGCGAACAGCAGCACCAGCGTCAGCAACAGCGCGGCGATGGACAATGGGCCGATGCGTTCCAGTGCCCTGTCGAACACGGCCTGCCCCTTGCGCAGCAGCGCCCGGCGCCAGAGCTGGGCCAGGATGACCGGAATGACGATGTACAAACCCACCGACACCAGCAAGGTGTCCCACGGCACCGTGATCGACGACAGGCCCAGCAGCAGGCCGACGATGGGTGCGAAGGCGAACACCATGATGGTGTCGTTCAAGGCCACTTGCGACAGCGTAAATACCGGATCACCGCCAGTCAGCCGACTCCAAACGAAAACCATTGCGGTACACGGTGCAGCAGCCAGCAGGATCAGGCCGGCGACATAGCTGTCGAGCTGATCGGCGGGCAGCCAGTCGGCAAAGACGTGGCGGATGAAGATCCACGCCAGCAACGCCATTGAGAACGGCTTGACGGCCCAATTGATGAACAGCGTGACCCCCATGCCCCGCCAATGCTGGCGCACCTGGCCAAGCGCGGCGAAGTCCACCTTCAGCAGCATGGGGATGATCATTACCCAGATCAGCAGGCCGACCGGCAGGTTGACCTTGGCAATCTCCATGCGGCCGATGGCCTGGAATGCGGCGGGCGCGAACTGGCCCAGAGCGATCCCCGCGATGATGCACACCGCCACCCATAGCGTCAGGTAACGCTCAAAGCCGCTCATGGCGGAGTTTGCTGGCGCGGGGCCGGCAGTATCGGTTGCGCTCATCGGGCGGGCCTCACTGGCGGCCGATGTCGCGCAGTTCACGCTGCAACGACATGGCATCGAGACTCTTGATCGGAAGCGACAGGAACAACTCGATACGTCGGCGCAGCGTCATGGCGGTATCGAAGAACGCCTTGCTTTGTCGTTCCAGGGTGCCTTCCACGGCTGCCGGGTCAGGCACGCCCCAATGCGCCGACACCGGCTTGCCCGGCCACAGCGGACACGCCTCGCCGGCTGCGTTGTCGCAGACGGTGAAGATGAAATCGAACACCGGCGCATCGGGCTTCACGAACTCGTCCCAGCTCTTGCTGCGGTAGCCCGTTGTCGGAAGGTGCAGCCGCTCCAGCGTGGCGAGTGCCAGCGGGTGAACTTCGCCTTTCGGATGGCTACCTGCAGACCAGGCGTGAAACCGCCCTTGGCCCATGTCGTTGAGGATGCCTTCGGCGAGGATGGAGCGGGCCGAATTGCCCGTACAGATGAACAAGGCGTTGTAAGTGGTATCGGTCATGGTCAGCAGCAGGTCTTGGATGGAGAAACCTCGCATACGCCACCTTGGCAGCAATGCTCGGTCAGGTAACCGATCAGACCGTCCATGCGGCCGTACTCGGCGCGATAAATCAGGTTGCGGCCCTGCTGCTCGATGCTGACGAGGCCAGCATGGGCCAGTTCCTTCAAGTGGAAGGACAAGGTGTTGCGGGCCACGTCGAGCTGGTCAGCTAGCGTGCTCGGCGTCAGTCCGCCCGGGCCAGCAACGACCAAGGCGCGGAACACGCGCAGGCGCTGGGTGTGAGCCAGGGCGTTTAAGGCGGAAATGGCTTGATCCTCTTTCATGATTCGATAATACAACATTTATAGAATTAATGTGCAAACCACAGTTGGATTTGCGGGTTGCGCTATGTGTTGGACTGCAAAAGCGGGCACCCCCCAGTTCGCATTCCTGACTGACCGCGCAGCCGCGCGCAGCCAAGGTATCGGCATCGCAACAGAAGAGCCGATGCCATGCCTGCAATCCATGTATCCCGGTGTCTGGTCGGTACCAGCCTCCTGGCCGCAGCCTTGGCCAGCGGCTGCGCGACCACGCCACCGCCGCTGGCCGCCAGCACCGTCGAGGACGTCCCACCCGCGCCCGAGGCTGCACCGCCCGAGTTCATTCCCGTCGTGCGCTATGGCCGCTACACCCTGGTGGAGCTGGCGCCGATGGCGGCGCAGCGCGATCTGCTGGTGCAGACCATCGACGTGTCCATGCCCGAGGAGGTCCGCGCCACGGTCGGCGACGGGCTGCGGCATGTGCTCAAACGCAGCGGCTACCAGCTTTGCGAGACCCCGCATGCGGTGATCGAGCTGTACGCGCTGCCGCTGCCGGCGGCGCACTTGCATCTCGGCCCCATGACCTTGCGCGATGCACTGCTCACCCTGGCCGGTCCGGCTTGGGAACTGCACGCCGATGACCGGACGCGGCAGGTCTGCTTCGAGCGGCCTGGTCGCGACACCGGTGCCGAGCCGGTGTCCGAGCCGCCTGCTGCCGAGGCCGTGCAGACGTTCCCCTTTGCGGGAGGCCAGCCATGAACGCGGCACAGCCGCTCCGGCGCCCGACCGCCGCCGTGGTGTTGCAAAGCCTGCTCTGGCTTTGGCTGCTGGGTCTCAGTGTCTTCGCGATCCTGGGCCACCAGACGATGACCGATCAGGCCGACCAGCAGCAGCTCGATGTCCGGTTGCAGCGCCTCGAAGCCCAGGTGACCGGGCTGGCCGAGACCACGCGGGCCTTGCAGCAGCAGCCCGCAGCCGCCACCGCCGCAGGCCTGCAAGACGCTCGGCAGGCAATGGAGGCGCGCATCGTTCAAGCCGAACAGGCGCTGGGTGGCTATGCCACCGCCGAGGACGTTCAGGCGCTGCGTACCGAAGTCGAGCAGATCAAGGTGCGCCAAGCGACTGCGCGTGCAGCGGCGCCTACCCAGCGGCGCACCCCGAGCCAACCGGCCACCGCCAAGTCCGAACCGCCGCCGCTGCCATTTCGTGTCGTCGGCGCTGAGCTGCGCGCGGGTCAGCGCAGCGTGTCCGTCGCCCCGAGTGCCGGAGATTTCACGCCCGATCAGCTCCAGGTGCTGCTGCCGGGTGATGCGCTGGGTCCGTGGCGCCTGCAGGCGATCGAGGGCAATGCCGCGGTGTTCCAGGCCGGCGACCAGACCCGTCGCGTGGCGATTCCTTGACCGGAGCCCACCACATGAAGCCGTCGATCATCCTGTACGCGTTCCTGCTGGGCTCGATGCAGTTGCCCGCCTGGGCGCAGCAGCCCGCCACGACCCCCGCCCGCAATGCGCAGAGCCAGGAGCGCCCGCTGGCCGCCCGCATCCTGGACGACCGGGTGGCAGGCGAATGGGGCCTGCAACCGCAGGAATGGGCGCGCTATCGCGACTTGATGGATGGGCCGCTGGGCATCTACTCGCCAAATCTGGACCCGCTGTCCGCCCTGGGCATCGAGGCGCGCACCGACGAAGAACGGCGGCGCTACGCAGAGCTGCAGGTGCAAGTCGAAGCGCGCCGCGTGGAGAAGCTGCTCGCGTACCAGCGCGCCTACGACGAGGCCTGGCAGCGCCTGAACCCCGGCATGCAGCGGGTGAACCTGTCTGACGAGAGGCCAGGCGCCGCCGCTGCGCGGGGCAGCGGTCGCACGGCAGTGTTCATCAAGGACGGCTGCGCGGCTTGCGGGCAACTCGTCCAACGCCTGCAATCCTCGGGTGCCGAGTTCGACCTTTACATGGTCGGCAGCCGCCAGGACGATGCGCGCATCCGCGACTGGGCCAAGCGCGCCCAGATCGACCCGGCCCGGGTGCGCAGCGGCGGCATCACGCTCAACCACGACGGCGGCCGCTGGCTGTCGCTGAGCCTGCCCGGCGATTTGCCTGCGGTTGTGCGCGAAGTGAACGGCCAATGGCAACGCCAGCCGTAACGGCGCTGCTGCGCGCACTGGCGCTCACTGCGGGCCTGTTCGCCTGCGCCGCCCATGCCCAGGAGGTTCCGCCACCGGCCTACCAGCTTGCCGCACAGCGCGCGGGCATTCCCTCGACGGTGCTCTACGCCGTGGCCTTGCAGGAGAGCGGCATGCGACGCAATGGACGCATCGTCCCATGGCCGTGGACCCTGAATGTCGCCGGCCAGTCGCGGCGCTTCGCCACCCGTGCCGATGCCTGCGCCGGTTTGCAGCAGGCGATGCGATCTACGCCACCCACGCGCATCGACGCGGGCCTGGGCCAGATCAACCTGGGCTACCACCCGCACCGCTACACCCATGCCTGCGACTTGTTGGACCCGTACCGCAATCTCGCCAGCGCCGCCGAGATCCTCAAGGAGCAGTACACCCCCGGTGAAGACTGGCTGCTGGCCATGGGCCGCTACCACCGGCCCGCGGGCGGTGAGCCTGCCGCCCGCTATCGACGCAGCGTATCCCGACACCTCGCCCGCGTGCAGGGCACGCACTCAATCGCCACGGCGCGAGCCGTGCGTCAGGAGTCGACCCCATGACGAAACCGCTCTGGACCCTGCGGGGCCTGCTCGCGCTGCTGGCGGCGCTGCCGTTGGTCGCGCATGCCGCCGAACCGCTGATCGTGGTCGAGGACCGCGGCGGCGCGTCGGCGCTGCCGTACTACGAAGCGCTTAACCTGCAGCCACGCGCCAACAGCGCGTTGCGGCCTCCCATTCCGACGCCGCAGATTCCCGCCACCCCCGCTGACGAGGCAGCGATGCTGCCGGTACGCAGCGCGAAGCTGATGCCCGGCTTCGTCGCGCGGCGCGTGATCGAGGCACCGGGCCTGCGGCCTTTCGTGGTCATCGGCGACGATGAGACCTCGCAAGCCTGGCTGCGCCGTCACGCGGCGTCGCTGCACGACCGCGGCGCGGTCGGCCTGGTGGTCAATGTCGAGACCGCGCAGGCTTTGGCGCGGTTGCGCGCACTGGCGCCTGGCGTGCCGATGGCCCCCGTGGCCGGCGATGATCTGGCCGAACGCCTGGGCCTGCGGCACTACCCGGCGCTGATCACGGCGACCGGCATCGAGCAATGAGGCCATGTCGGGGAAACAGCCCGTCGAAGTCCTGTTGCGCCCAGCGGTGGAGCTATACACCGTCGCGGCATGTGCGGGCGCCGCGTTTCTGTCCCTGGTGGCCCCGTGGTCGCTCGCGCTGAGCCCAGCCATGGGCGTCGGTGCCGCACTGGCGTTCGGCGCCTATGGCGCGATCCGCTACCGCGATGCGCGGGTGATCCTGCGCTACCGCCGCAACATCCGGCGCCTGCCGCGCTACGTGATGACGAGCAGGGACGTGCCGGTCAGCCAGCAGCGCCTGTTCGTGGGGCGCGGTTTCCTGTGGGAACAGAAGCACACCCACAGGCTGATGCAGACGTACCGGCCGGAATTTCGCCGCTACGTCGAGCCAACACCGGCATACCGGCTGGCGCGACGCCTGGAGGAGCGGCTGGAGTTCGCACCGTTTCCACTGTCTCGCCTCGTACGGCTCACGGGCTGGGATGTGTCATTCAACCCCGTGCGGCCACTGCCACCGGTAGGCGGCCTGCCGCGATTGCACGGCATCGAACCCGACGAGGTCGACGTCAGCCTGCCACTGGGTGAGCGCGTCGGCCATTCGCTGGTGCTGGGCACCACGCGCGTGGGGAAGACGCGGCTGGCCGAGTTGTTCGTCACCCAGGACATCCGTCGCACGAATGCAGACGGTGAGCATGAGGTCGTGATCGTCATCGACCCCAAGGGCGACGCGGATCTCTTGAAACGCATGTACGTCGAAGCCAAGCGAGCGGGTCGCGAGGGCGAGTTCTACGTCTTTCACCTCGGCTGGCCCGAGTTCTCTGCACGCTACAACGCGGTGGGGCGCTTCGGACGCATCAGTGAAGTCGCCACGCGCATTGCCGGGCAACTCTCCGGCGAGGGCAACAGTGCAGCGTTCCGCGAGTTCGCATGGCGCTTCGTCAACATCATTGCGCGCGCATTGGTGGAACTGGGGCAGCGCCCGGACTACATGCTGATCCAGCGGCACGTAATCAACATCGACGCGCTGTTCATGGAGTACGCCCAACACTACTTCGCCAAGACCGAGCCCAAGACCTGGGAGGTGATCGTCCAGATCGAGGCCAAGCTCAACGAGAAGAACATCCCAAGGAACATGATCGGGCGCGAGAAGCGTGTGGTGGCGCTGGAGCAATACCTCTCCCAGGCGCGCAACTACGACCCTGTGCTCGATGGCCTGCGCTCGGCGGTGCGCTACGACAAGACCTACTTCGACAAGATCGTTGCATCGCTGCTGCCGCTGCTGGAAAAGCTCACCAGCGGCAAGATCGCCCAACTCCTGGCGCCGAATTACTCCGACCTGTCTGACGCGCGCCCGATCTTCGACTGGATGCAAGTCATCAGGAAGCGCGCCGTGGTCTATGTCGGCCTGGATGCGCTGTCGGATGCTGAAGTCGCCGCGGCGGTCGGCAACTCCATGTTCTCCGACCTGGTGTCGGTAGCCGGGCACATCTACAAGCACGGGATCGACGACGGCCTGCCGGGTGCCTCGGCTGGCACGCGCATTCCCATCAACGTCCATGCCGACGAGTTCAACGAACTGATGGGCGACGAGTTCATCCCCCTTATCAACAAGGGCGGCGGTGCCGGGCTGCAGGTGACCGCGTATACGCAGACGCTCTCGGACATCGAGGCCCGCATCGGCAACCGCGCGAAGGCCGGCCAGGTGATCGGCAACTTCAACAACCTGTTCATGCTGCGGGTTCGGGAAACCGCCACCGCGGAATTGTTGACCCGTCAATTGCCCAAGGTGGAGGTCTATACCACCACCATCGTCTCCGGCGCGACCGATGCCTCGGACATCCGCGGGACGACGGACTTCACCAGCAACACGCAAGACCGCATCAGCATGTCGAGCGTGCCGATGATCGAGCCATCCCACGTCGTCGGCCTGCCCAAAGGCCAATGCTTCGCGCTGCTGCAGGGTGGTCAGCTCTGGAAGGTCCGGATGCCACTGCCAGCGCCTGACCCCGATGAAGTGATGCCGGCGGACTTGCAGCAACTGGCTGGGTACATGCGTCAGAGCTACAGCGAGGCCACGCAATGGTGGGAGTTCACCAGTTCCCCAGCCTTGCAGGAGGCTGCCTTGCCCGACGACCTGCTGGATGACGCCGCTCCGGCCGAGCCTGACGCGGTGGCCACCGGCGCCGACGACAGCACCGGCGAGGCCGCACCATGAAGGATGCCGCCTCGACCGCGCAGCGGGAGCAGAACCAGCGCCAGGGGCTGATCGTCGGCACCATCACCTTGCCGTTCAGGCTGCTCGGGGTGCTGATCGGTTCGCTGCTGTTCTCGATCGTGGTGGAGTGCGTCGGCATGCACCTGTTCTGGAAGGACCAGGGCTGGCGCCACTCCCAGCAGATGCTGCAGTACGAACTCGGGCACCTGTCGAACCACTTCACGCGCAGCGTGGTGGTGCAGGAGCCCGGGCGCACGGCGCACGAGCTGGTGGATACCGGGTACGGGTGGGTGTTCGTGCGCTCGGGGTTGCTGGAGCGCATGAGCCAGACCGCCGAGCGCGCCCGTGCGCCCAGCCGCGAGCCGACGCGCAACTTCCGCTATTACATCAGCCAGGCCTATGTCTGGGCCGAGAGCTACCTGATCGCCGCGGCCTTCACGACGCTCACGTTCCTCGTGCGCCTGCTGGTCCTGGTGCTCACGCTGCCGCTGATCCTCACTGCGGCATTCGTCGGCCTGATCGACGGCCTGGTGCGGCGGGACGTGCGGCGGTTCGGCGCGGGCCGGGAATCCGGCTTCATCTACCACCGCGCGAAAGCGAGCCTGATGCCGCTGGCCGTGCTGCCCTGGATCACCTACCTCGCGCTGCCGATCTCGGTGCATCCGCTGCTGATCCTGCTGCCCAGCGCAGCCTTGCTGGGACTGGCCGTGAGCCTGACCGCGGGCAGCTTCAAAAAGTACCTCTAGGCCATCAATCCGGTCGCTTCCGGGTTCCTATTGTTTGCGGCCTGAAACAGCCCTGATCTCCACGATCAACCCATTGCTGATCACACAGGAATGGCGCGATGTTGGCTTCGATCTGGCTGCGCGCCGCGCATCGCGGCGTGCCCACTTTTCTCGTGACGGCCCTCGTGCTGGGCCGGTCCCCGATGGCCTTGGCCGAGTCCCCGGCGCAGCGCCAGGAGTTGGTCGCCGCGCTGCGCCAGCTCGACGCGCTGGAACGCACCGTCGCGGACAGCGCCGCGCATACCCCCATCACACCGGGCGAGCGCTACCACTTCGATTACCCGCGGCTCCAGGCTGACTTGGCGCGCGTGCGCGCCGGCATCCAATTTCACCTGACGCCATCGCGCGCTCAACCGCGCGCCCCCTCCGAACTGGCCGGCGAATACCGCACCGAACGGGCGACCGAGCCGCTGCCGGCGACGACTGCGGAGGGCAAGCAATGAACGGCGCCCAGGTCTCGGCATTTCAAGCCAACAGCGGTATCGCGCCTTCCGCGATGGCGACCGTTCTGGTCGGCGTCGTGTTCGCGGTCCTGCTCGTGTGGGGCGTCTGGGCCATCCGAACGGCCTACGTGGGGTGGTCCGAGAGCCGCCTCAACCAGCGCCAGTTCCTCGGCGTCTGCATCCGCTTCGTCGCGATGTACCTCGTCCTGAGTTTCTTCCTTCTGTCCTGACCTGAAAGGCCCGACCATGCACAACCGCAACCTCACTTCCCGTTTTGCCCAGCGCGCCGCCGTGGCCCTGGGCGCCGCCGCGCTGCCGGCGCTGTCGTTCGCGCAAGGTCTGCCGCAATTGGAGAACCCCACGCGCGGCACCGGCAACGGCATCATGGAGACGATCCGCAACTACGGCTACGACATCATCATGCTCGTGGCCCTGCTGGTGGTGGCGTCGATGTTCATCGGCGTCTGCTACCACGCCTACGGGACCTACGCGGAGATCCACACCGGCCGCAAGACGTGGGGCCAGTTCGGCCTCACGGTCGCTATCGGCGCCGTGCTGCTTGTGATCGGCATCTGGCTGCTCACCGAAGCCACCGGCATCCTGTAAGCGAGGCCGGTATGTCCGAGCAGCAGCACGTCCGTGCGGACGGAACGGTCACCTTCCTTCCGCACCGGCTCAACCGCCATCCCGTTGTGGTGCGCGGCCTCACCGCTGACGAACTCTGGATTTGCTGCGGCCTGTCCGGTGCCGCCGGCCTGCTGGTCGGCGCGCCGCTGTCCTGGGTGTTCCGCACGATCGCGCTGGCGCCGACCTTCGTCGTCCTGGGCGTGGCGCTCGGCGTCTTCATCGGCGGCGGCATCCTGCGCCGCCTCAAGCGTGGGCGTCCCGACACCTGGCTGTATCGGCAACTGCAATGGCGCATCGCCACGCGCCATCCGCTGATGGCCGGCTGGGTGGGTGGCCATGTGCTGATCTCGCGCTCGGGCTTCTGGTCCACCCGCAGGAGCATGCGATGAGCCGCTTCAAAAACGAGATCACCCACCTGCAGGCGCACATCAAGACCTTGCGGCTGGCCGCGGGCGCGCTGGTCGTCGTCGCCCTGGTCATGGGCGGCGGCTGGTGGAGCGCGCCGCGCGACCTGACCATCCACGTCCCGCCCGACCTGCGCTCTGGCAGTACCCGCAAGTGGTGGGAAGTGCCGCCCGAATCGGTCTATGCGTTCACGTTCTACGTGTTCCAGACGCTGAACCGCTGGCCAACCAATGGCGAGGAAGACTACTCGCGCAACCTCCACACGCTCTCGCCGTACCTCACCCCGTCCTGCCAGGCCTTCCTGCGGGCGGACTATGACTACCGCCGCTCCACGGGCGAGCTGCGTCAGCGCGTGCGCGGCATCTACGAGATTCCCGGCCGCGGCTATGGCGACGACCCCACGGCGCGCGTGCGCACCGTGTCCGATCGCGACTGGGTGGTGACGCTGGACATCACGGCGGACGAGTACTACGGCGCCGAGCAGGTCAAGCGCGCCCTGGTGCGCTATCCGATCAAGGTCACGCGGGTGGACGTCGATCCCGCCCGTAACCCGTTCGGCCTGGCGCTGGACTGCTACGACGGCGCGCCCCAGCGCATCAGTGCACCGGAGCCGACGCGCCCGGCGCCGAGTGGCCTGTCTCCGCAAGCGCCTCAAGGAGGAAACACCCCATGAAGCACCCTGTACTCGCGCTGCTGGGGCTACTGGCCGTGGCCGCGGCACCCGTCGCCCATGCAGTGGAAATCCTGCGCTGGGAACGCATGCCACTGGCAGTGCCGCTGAAGGTCGGTCAGGAACGCATCGTGTTCATCGACCGCAACGTGCGCGTGGGCGTGCCCGCGGGCGTGGGCGAACGCCTGCGCGTGCAGAGTGCGGGGGGCGCGGTGTACCTGCGCGCCAGCGAGCCGATCGAGCCCACGCGGTTGCAACTGCAGGACGCCGACACGGGCGCGCTGATCCTGCTGGACATCGCAGCCGAACCACCCAAGGACGGGGAAGCCGAGCTGGAGCCGGTGCGCATCGTCGAGGGTGACAGCGCACCGGGACGCTATGGCGAGCAGGCCGACAGTGCCGAGGCCCCGGCACGCGCCCAGGGCCAAGCAGGTGCGCGGACCGCGCGGCGCGAAACTCCGGTCCCTGTCGTGCTGACGCGCTTCGCCGCGCAGAACCTCTACGCACCGCTGCGCACCGTCGAGCCGCTTCCGGGCGTCATGCGGGTCAACCTGCCCCGCGACCTCGACCTGGACACACTGATGCCAACGCTGCCCGTGCGCGCGGTCGCACTCGCGTCGTGGCGCCTGGAGGACCAGTGGGTCACTGCCGTGCGCCTAACCAACGGCAGCGGCGGCTGGATCACGCTCGACCCGCGCGTGCTGCAAGGCGATTTCCTCACCGCCACCTTCCAGCACGAGGCGCTGGGCCCGCGCGGCACGCCCGAGGACACGACCGTCCTGTACCTGGTCACGCGCGGCCGCGGTCTCGCGCAGTCGCTGCTGCCGGCGATTCACCGCTTCGACCCGGCCGTGCATCTGCCGCAGCCGGACGGCGACGAGAACACCAAGGAGGCCCGCCATGCGCAGTAACGGCCTGCTCAAGTGGCTGATGATCCCTGTTGCCATCCTGGTGCTGTTCGTCGGTATCCGGCTGTTCTCGGGTGGAGGCAGCACGGCGCCACCCGCGGCGGACAACGGCGCCCAGCTCACGCCCGATGAAATGAAGGCGCTGGGCATCGAAGGCGACACCCCGCGCGACACCGTGGCGACGCTCGTTGCCCAAGTGAAGCAGTTGCGCACCGAGCTTCAGACCGCGCTCTCGGACAACAAGTCGCAGCGTGAAGAGAACCAGCGACTGCGCCAGCGCGAGAACTCCATCGACCAGCGCATCAACTCGGCGCTCGAATCCGAGCGGTCCAACCTGCGCCGCGACCAAGAGCAGGCGGCCAGCGCGCGCCAGCAGACCGAAGGGCTGCTCGCCGACCTGCAGCGGCGTCTGGACAGCATCGGCGGGCGCGGCGGCGGCCATGCGGACCTGCCCGTGGGCCTGGGGCTGCAGGGCGGCGACGAGGCAGGCATGGAGGGCGGCGTGCGGTGGGTCGAGCCGGACGACGCAAAGCCCGCCGAGGGGCGCAACGGGGGGCGTGGCGCGAGCGGCGGCATGAGCTTCCCCACGAGCTTCGGCCCGGCGCAGAGCACGCTCGAAACCACCGCGGAAACCGTGGCCAACGCGGGCGCCCGCGCCGCCGGGGTCAAGAGTGCCAAGCCGGTCTACACCGTGCCGACCAACTCCACGCTCATGGGTTCGGTCGCCATGACAGCGCTGATCGGCCGCGTGCCGATCGACGGCACGGTCAACGATCCCTATCCGTTCAAAGTTCTGGTCGGGCCGGACAACCTGACCGCCAATGGCATCGACATTCCCGACGTGGCCGGCGCCGTGTTCAGCGGCACCGCTTCGGGCGACTGGACGCTCTCGTGCGTGCGCGGCCAGGTGCGCAGCATCACGTTCGTCTTCCACGACGGCACGATTCGCACGATCCCCGAAGACCGCGAGGGCAACCAGCAGAACAACCAACAGCGCGATGGCTTGGGCTGGATCAGCGATCCCCACGGCATTCCTTGCGTCAGCGGCGAGCGGCGCAGCAACGCCCAGCAATACCTCGGCTCGCAGGCCCTGATCACCGCGGCCGGCGCCGGTGTGGCCTCACTCATCGAGAGCGACAGCGGCCGCATGTCCTATGTCGGCTCGGACGGCTCCATCGGCACCGTGGGCATCACCGGCCAGGAAGCGGTCGGCCAGATTCTGGCGGGCGGCGTGCGGGACATGTCGGCCTGGGTCAACAAGTTGTACGGCCAGGCGTTCGCCGCCGTCTATGTCCAGCCCGGCGCCAAGGTTGCCGTCCACCTCGAAAAGCCGCTCGCCATCGACTTCGATCCCGAAGGCCGCAAGGTCGATCACCGCGCAGGAGAAAGCCATGCACTCGAACTTGACTAACCTGGCCCGTGGCCTGGCACTGGCCCTCGCCGTCGCGGTGCTTGGCGGCTGCGCCACCAGCAAGGAAAAGCTGCTGACCCACGGTGACCGCACGATGATGGACATCTGGCAGCAGGAGGCCGGCGACGGCGGTGGCGCAGCCGGACGGAACGCCGGCCGCCAGCTGCTCGATGCGCGCCAGAGCCTGCGTCGGCCCCTGACCGACGCCGACGTGCAGGTCGCACCCGTCGAGCAGATGCGCTACACGCGCACCGCGCGCAATGAGGTCCACCGCCAGTTCCAGCGTCTGCCCAATCCCGATCTCGTCATGTACGTGTATCCGCACCTGGCGGGCACGGACCCCGTGCCGGTGCCGGGCTACACGACGGTCTTCCCGCTCAACCAGCGCATCCAGTACGCCATGCCAGGCGAGCGCGTGGAGGCCTACTGATGCGGTGGAAACTTCCCTGGCCTAAGCCGGCCGCGCCGAAGCTGGCCGCATCCGGCGCTGGTGATGATGAGCAGCCGGACGGCTGGCAGCGCCACGTCGAGGCCTTGCGGCAGGTCGGCATCCCCGAACCCGGCTCGGCAGTCCGGGGCCGCAAGCCGGCGACGGAGGCCGACGAGCAGGCGCTGTACGACGTCGCACCGTCCTTCGTGGAACTGCTGCCCTGGGTGGAGTTCTTGCCCGAGTCGAAATCGATGCTCCTGGAGGACGGCCAATCGGTGGCCGCCTTCTTCGAGCTGGTGCCGCTGGGGACCGAGGGCCGGGAACCCGGCTGGCTCGCGCACGCCCGCGACGCCTTAGAAAACGCGCTCCAGGACAGCTTCGATGAACTGGACGAGAACCCCTGGGTGTTGCAGCTCTACGCCCAGGACGAACCGAGCTTCGACCAGTACATGCAGACGTTGCGCGACTACGTGCAGCCGCGCGCCCGTGGCACGGTGTTCACGGAGTTCTACCTGCGGTTCTTTGCCCACCATCTGCGCGCGGTGGCCAAGCCCGGTGGCTTGTTCCAGGACACGGTGGTCACACGCTTGCGCTGGCGCGGCCAGACGAGGCGTGTGCGCATGGTCGTCTATCGCCGCGTGACCGGACAAGGACAGGGCCAGGCAAACCGCCGGGGCCAGACACCCGAGCAGATGCTGAACATCGTCTGCGACCGCCTGTGCGGCGGGCTGGCGAACGCCGGCATCCAGGCTCGCCGCCTGGGTGCGGCAGACGTCCATGACTGGCTGCTGCGCTGGTTCAACCCGCGTCCGACGCTGCTCGGGCCTGGGGTCGAGGACCGGGAGCGCTTCTATGCGTTCGCGCGCTACCCCGCCGACACCGAGGCTGGCGAGATCGAACTGGCGAGCGGGCGGGATTTTAGCCAGCGGCTTTTCTTCAGCCAGCCACGCTCGGACGTGGAGCATGGCACCTGGCACTTCGACGGCATACCGCACCGTGTGTTGGTCACTGACCGGCTGCGCATGCCGCCCGGAACGGGACACCTGACTGGCGAAACCCGCAAGGGCGATGCGATCAACACGCTGTTCGATCAGATGCCCGAGGACACGACGATGTGTCTGACCATGGTGGCGACGCCCCAGGACATTCTCGAATCGCACCTGAACCACCTGGCGAAGAAGGCAGTCGGCGAAACACTGGCATCGGAGCAGACGCTCAAGGACGTGCAGGAGGCGCGCTCGCTCATCGGCAGCGCGCACAAACTCTACCGCGGCACGCTGGCCTTCTATCTGCGCGGACGCGACGAAGCCGAGCTTGACCGGCGCGGTCTGGACCTCGCCAACGTGATGCTCAACGCGGGGTTGCAGCCCGTTCGCGAGGACGATGAAGTCGCGCCGCTCAACAGCTATCTGCGCTGGCTACCGTGCTGCTACAACCCCGCGCAGGATCGGCGAAACTGGTTCACCCAACTGATGTTCGCCCAGCATGTGGCGAATCTCTCGCCGGCGTGGGGTCGCAGCCAGGGTACGGGCCATCCGGGCAACACGTTCTTCAACCGCGGTGGCGGGCCGATCACGTTTGATCCGCTGAACCGCTTAGACAGGCAGATGAATGCCCATCTATTCCTGTTCGGCCCCACCGGCTCGGGCAAGAGCGCCACGCTCAACAACCTGCTGAACCAGGTCACGGCCATCTACCGGCCGCGCCTCTTCATCGTGGAAGCCGGCAACAGCTTCGGGCTGTTCAGCGGCTTCGCCAGGCGCCTGGGCCTGACGGTGAACCGGGTCAAGCTGGCCCCCGGATCGGGCATCAGCCTGGCACCGTTCGCGGATGCCCGCCGGCTGATCGAAACACCCAGCGACGTGCAGACGCTCGATGCCGATGCGTTGGACGAAGACCTGCCACCGGATGCCTCGGTCATGGAGGCAGACGAACAGCGTGACGTGTTGGGCGAGTTGGAGATCACGGCACGGCTGATGATCACCGGCGGCGAGGACAAGGAGGAAGCCCGGATGACGCGGGCCGACCGTTCGCTGATCCGCCAGTGCATCCTCGACGCCGCCGAACACTGCGTGGCTGAGAAGCGCACGGTGCTCACTCGCGACGTGCGCAACGCGCTGCGCGCCCGCGGTCAGGACTCGACGCTTCCCGAGATGCGGCGCATGCGGCTGCTGGAGATGGCGGACGCGATGGACATGTTCTGCCAAGGCACCGATGGCGAGATGTTCGACCGCGATGGCACGCCGTGGCCCGAGGCCGACATCACGCTGGTGGATCTGGCGACCTATGCCCGCGAGGGCTACAACGCGCAGCTCTCCATCGCCTACATCAGCCTGATCAGCACGGTGAACAACATCGCCGAGCGCGACCAGTACCTGGGTCGTCCGATCATCAATGTGACCGACGAAGGCCACATCATCACGAAGAACCCGTTGCTCGCGCCCTACGTCGTGAAAATTACCAAGATGTGGCGCAAATTGGGCGCCTGGTTCTGGCTGGCGACCCAGAACATCGACGACCTGCCGCGTGCCGCAGAGCCCATGCTCAACATGATTGAGTGGTGGATCTGCCTGTCGATGCCGCCCGATGAGGTCGAGAAGATTGCACGCTTCCGTGAACTCTCACCAGCGCAGAAAGCGCTGATGCTTTCTGCGCGCAAGGAGGGGGGGAAATTCACCGAGGGCGTGATCCTGTCGAAGTCGATGGAAGTGTTGTTCCGCGCGGTGCCGCCGAGCCTTTACCTCGCGCTTGCGCAGACCGAACCCGAGGAGAAGGCCGAGCGCTACCAGCTCATGCAGCAATACGGCTGCACCGAGCTGGAAGCCGCCTTCAAGGTGGCCGAGAAGATCGACCAGGCACGCGGCATCGAGTCGCCCGCCTTGGAACTGTCGTAAGCCGGAGAACGCCATGGAACACAAACATCCTTCCATCCCGATGCAGGTGCAGGCGTTCCGCCGTCGGCGCTGGGGGACCCGCTGGCCGTGGGCGTTGGCTGCAGTGCTGGTTGCGCTGCTGCTGATCTGGCTCGTGTCCCGTTCGCCAGGCGGGTCCACACCTCAGACTTCGGCGCCAGTCAGCGAGACACAGGTGGCAGGGCCTCCGTGGCAGATGGGCAATCCGGAAGGTCGTTTCACACTGACGCTGTACGCGGACCTCGAATGCCCGTTCTGCCGGTCCTATTTCCCTGTGCTCAAACGTTGGGTGGCCGGCAATGCCGACGTGGCCTTGCAATGGCACCACCTGCCGTTGGCCGCACATGAACCGGCCGCTTCTGCCGAAGCGCGTCTGGCGGAATGCGCCGGCGAAGCCGGCGGGCATGCCACCTTCTGGCAAGCCGTCGAGTGGGTATATGCCCACACGCGCAGCGACGGCCAGGGCTTGCCCGAGGACCTGCGCTACCCCGACCTGACGCCAGCCATCGAGCAGTGCATCGCGAGCGAGCGGCCCGACGCGGCGATTCGTACCCAAACTGCGGAAGCCACGAACAGCGGCGTGACCGCCACGCCGTCGCTGCGGCTGCACGATCGCGAAAGCGGCAAGGCGATCCTGCTGCAGGGTCCGATCGAGGGCGATGCCTTGCTGTCAGCCATGGACATGCTCGCCGCCGGCGATCCCGCCACCACACCCACATCGGAAATGCCTGCCGACGTCGTCGGCGACATGCCCAGGTAGCCCCGGTCTTCAAGGCTACGGCGCAGTCCGCTGCGCTGACCGCAACCCGTTCGCCTCGCGTCCTGGCCGCGAACGATCACCGCTACCGCGGTGATGGATGCACCTTGTTCGTTCCCCAGGAGGGCTTGCCCTCCCAGGGCGCGCGCCCTCCGATCTCACCGTCTGGAGGTTCGCCATGTCTTTCGTCGTCAATGACTCCTACCTGGAGTCGCTTTCCGCCATCGCTACCCAACACGAGGACTGGATCATCCAGCAAGCCATCGTGCTGCTGGAGAGACGGATCTTCAAAGCTGGACCGTGCCTCAGCCGACCGGCCGCTGTGCGGGACTACCTGCGTCTGAAACTGGTCGCTGAGCCCAATGAGATATTCGCCGCTGTGTTCCTGGACAGCATGCACCAGGTGCTGGCCTACGAGCCGTTGTTCAGGGGCACGATCAACTCGACATCGGTCTATCCGCGTGTCGTCGCGCAGCGTGTGCTGGAGTTGAATGCCGCCGCGGTGGTCTTCAGCCACCAGCACCCCTCGGGCATCTCCGAACCGTCGAGCGCGGATCGCATGCTGACCCAGCAACTGCAGGTCGCGCTGGCGCTCATCGATGTGCGGGTACTGGACCACATCATCGTCGGCCAGGGTGCCCCGTTCTCCTTTGCGGAGTCCGGCCTGCTGTAAAGGTTGCACTGCTTCGTTGATCAGCGCGGAGGCTTCGGCCTCCGCTTTTTCTTCGCAGCGACGCAAGCAGGTATGCGGGGTGGCCGCGATGCGCATTGTTTGTTGGGGCCGCGTGGGGTTCGGCGTTTGACTATGGCCCTGATCAACTTCCGGGGCGCATGACATGCCAGCAGCTTTTACCCGGTTCGCACCAGGCTGGCGAACCCTTGGCCTGGCCGTGGCGCTGCCGGCATCTCTGGCCGTGTTCAGCCCGGCCACCTTCGCCGCCGACGTGGTGGTCGTCACCGACAGCCGCCACCCGGTCAAGACCGCCGGCGGCGAGCGGCTGATCGAGTTGGACGAAGCGCCCCGGATCGAGGCCGAGCTTTCCGCGGATCTGCCGGCCGACCCCGAGCGGGCAGCAGCCATCGTCCGGCAACGACTGAACCAAGGCGGCACCGATCTTCAGCGCCGCATCGGCACCGCCTACCAGGGCGTCGCCGATGCATGGAGCCTGGGCGTCGCCGCCATCCCGGCCGTCGTGGTAGATCAACGCTATGTGGTCTATGGCGAGCCGGACGTGGCCCGGGCGGTGTCCCGCATCGAGCAGTACCGGAGGACGCAGCCGTGACCCATCGCCCATTCGACTTGCTGCGCCGCCTGCGCGTCGCCGTGGCCTCGCTGCTGTTGGTCAGCGCCACCGGCAGCTACGCCCTGAACACCGCCACCATCGTGTCCTCCGTCATGTCGCCGGACTGCCTGGAATACCGGGTGGTGGGCATCTGCTACTGGCTCTACTGCACCTGGACGGGCTGCACGGTGCGCACGTCCACCAAGGTCCGGCACTACGTGCCCGATGCGGTCGTCTCCAGCTACAGCAACACCGGGGAGAACCCCTGGGTCGAAGTGCAGGCGATGAGCACGCCCAACCCATCCGCACAGGCAGGTGGGGATGGGACCACGAACGAAGACCACGAAAACAACCTCGCCAAATTCAAGAACAGCGATGTCATCGGCCATCCTGGCGGCGAGGTATTCAACCAGTTCGCATCGTCGTCGGGCTATTTCTGCCAAGGCGCGGGCACGGCCTTCATGCCGTATCTACTCAGCACGCTGGACACGCTGGCTTGGCGCTACAACGTGCCTGAAATGGCCTACCCGGAGGCGTTGATTCCGGGCATGCGCGAGGTCGGTGCGCGCACCACGATGAATCTCTGGGGCAACGTCTATCCGCGCGGCGGCTTCCTGCACCAGACCGACGACCAAAAATCCGGGGCTGTGGTGGCCCAGCGCGCGGGCGATGTCGTCACGCGCCGCGGGCAGATCCACGTGTACCAGCCGCTGCTTGCCAACGCCCGCGACGGCTACTGGCCGGCCGGCGAGCTGATGGAGGGTGATGCCTCTACGGGCAAGTGGCAGGAGCTGACGCCGCGCCTGTCCAACACCTGCGTGGTGTTCCCGCACAGCGGCACGCTGACCCAGGCCCAGCAAGGCGACTACGCCTGGGCGCTGTGGCGTCCCTATGCGTGCTGCGAACGCCGCGGTCAGGTGTTCCTGGGCAGCGTCGATTTCCTCTGAGGTGCCACGATGAAGCGTCCTGAACCGATGAACCTTTCCGCCAAGGCGTGCCGCCTGCTGCGCCCGACGGCGCTGGCCGGCACGCTCGCTCTGGTCTGCGGCATGGCGTGGGCGCAGGTCGGATACCAGAACAGCGGCCCCGTCCTCGGCGATGACGTCATGTACTCGATCGGCGGTGGCAGTGCGGTGTCCATGGGCCGCGCGGCCGGCATGCGTTCCATCGGGGTCGGCGTGGGGTGGAACAGCAACCTGATCTGCGGCGACATGAGCATCCAGACCACGCTGCGCAATCAGCTTAACGGCATCACGAACGGCTTTCAGCAGATCATGAGCAACGTGATCCAGAGCGCGACCAGCGCGGTTGCATCGCTGCCGGCGCTGATCATTCAGCGCGCCGATCCGGGCCTGTACAACCTGCTGACTAACGGCGTGCTGCAGGCGCGGCTGGACTTCGACCGCTCCAAGCTGACGTGCCGCGCCATGGCGGAGAAGATGGCCGAGACGGCGGGTGGCCAGCTTGGCTGGAGCCAGATGGCCGAAGGCATGGCCCTGCGTGACGCGGTTGGCAGCAACGATGCCGTATCGGCCGTCGAGCAGGCCGAGACGCGCCGCGGCAACGACGGCGTGCCCTGGGTGGGCGGCAGCAATGCCGGTGGCGCGGGCCAGTCCGCCATCCGGGTGGTCGGCGACGTCACCCGCGCGGGCTACAACCTGGTCAACGGTCGCGGCGTGACGGACACCTCCTCCATCGCGTCCACCAGTTGCGCGAGCCTGTCCTGCCAGACCTGGACGTCGCCGCAGCAGGCGACCGAATGGGCCACGCGCGCCCTCGGAGAGCAGGTGCAGCGCACGTGCGACTCCTGCACTAAGACCGAGACGGTGCCCGGCGTCGGGCTGACGCCGCTGATCCAGGAGGAGTACGAAGCCAAGCTGGAGGTCTTGCAGGAGCTGGTTTCCGGCACGCGTAATACCACCTTCGAGAACTTGCGCGAGGCCGGCAGCACGTCGCTGCCGATCACCCGCGGCGTGATCGAGGCGCTGCGCGACGAGCCGGACCAGGACCTGCTGGCGCGGCGCCTCGCGTCCGAAGTGGCGCTGTCATCGGTGCTGGAGAAGGCGCTCCTGCTCCAACGCACGCTGCTCACGGGCAAGAAGGAGCCCAACGTCGCAGCCAACGAACTTGCGGTGCAGGCCGTGAACCATGAGAGCGACACGCTCGACCGGGAGATCCGCAACCTGAAGACGGAATTGGAGCTGCGGCGCGAACTGGCGAACAACTCGCCGATGGCCATCATCCAGCGCCACGGCACGCGGGCGGCCGGCTCGCGCGGCATCTACGAGGGCGATCCGGTACCCGACCGCCTTGACCAGTTGCAGAAGGGCAATCCCGGAGCCAGGCCATGAACGCGGAGCGCATGGCCTGGCGCCCCTTGCGCTGGCTCTTCAGCCGGCGCGCGGCGACGGCGCTGCTGTGGGCGGTGGTGCTCGTCGCCGCTGCGGTGGGTGCCAACATCGCCGGCATCTACCTGGTCGGCAGCGTGGCCGGATGGGAGCGGTGGCTCGCGGCCGCATCGGGCTACTTCTTCGTGTGGCGGCTGTGTCTGTACGGGGCCACGGTTTACGGGTGGCTCTGGATGCGCCGCCGGCTGCTGGCGCGCGAAGACCAGGACGGGGCAGATGGGCAGGCACGGCGCCGCCTGATGCGCAGCGAGATCGCGGGCGTCGTCGCCATCGTCGTGCTGGAAGCCAGCTTGTTGATGCAGGCCGCTTGAGGGGATCGAGGCCATGACGCTTTTCACGACCGACTACCTGGAGTACTACCTCACACTCGTTTCCTGGATCGTCAACAACGGCATCTGGGCGGTCCTCGTATCCAGCGGGGTATTCGCGCTGCCTTTCGTCGCCATCGTCGTGCAGGAGTGGTTGAAAGCTCGTGCTGAAGGCGCCGACGAGGGCAATAAAGGCGTGCTGAGCGCCGCCCGCATCGAGAACCGGGTCTTCGTCGCCATCGTGGTGGTGATGTTCGCCGGCATTCCGTTCATCGACGTGGACCTAAACACCATCCAGTACGACAGCTCGCGCTCGGCCCAGTGCCAGGTCAGCGTGGCGCAGCCCGCGGATACCGGCTGGTCGCAGTCCTTCAGCACCATCAACAACCAGTCGGCGAAGGTGCCGGTGTGGTGGGCGTTCATGCACGCGCTCTCGCGCGCCGTCACGGGCGCTTCGGTGGCGGCAATCCCGTGCGGCACGGACCTGCGGCAGATGCGCATGGAGATCGACGCCACGCGCATCGATGATCCGGTGCTGGCTCAGGAAGTAGCGGATTTCTCTCGGGATTGCTATGGGCCTGCACGGGCCAAATTGTTCATGCAGCGCCCTCAACTTGATGAGCAGCAGATGCACGACGTGACCTGGATCGGATCGCGGTTCTTCACCGACACGAACGGGTACTACGACACGTATCGCTCCAGCACGCCGCGCGATGACTGGCCCTATGACAGCAACCGCGACGCTGGGCTGGCCCAGGTATCCAGTGGCGGTGGCTACCCGACCTGCAGGCAATGGTGGGCTGATGGCAGCAATGGCCTGCGGGCACGGCTGCTGGGACAGGTGGACCCGAGCCTGCTCAATCGCCTGGCGGGCTGGGCTGGCTTCCTGAGCCGGGCCGAGGTGGACAATTCGGTGATCCGCGCGATCGCGTCACCGCGGCAGCAGAAGCTGAACCAAGGCAGCGTCTATACCGACTACGGCGGCCAGATCGACAAGACCTTGCCAAACATCGTGACGCGGGCTACGGGAGACGTTGGAATGGCAGTTGGCGCGATTGCCTCGTTTCCCGCGATGGACGTCGTGCGGCAGGCGCTGCCGATGGTGCTCGCCTTGCTCAAGATGGCATTGGTAATCTGCATCCCGCTCGTGCTGGTCGTGGGCACCTATGACTTGAAGACGGTCGTCACGGTCAGCGTCGTGCAGTTCGCGCTGTTCTTCACGGATTTCTGGTTTCAGCTTGCGCGCTGGATCGATTCGACGATCCTGGACGCACTTTATGGCTGGGGGTTCGGCTGGAACCGGCCGCACACCAACTTCGACCCGCTGGTGGGGCTGAACAACGCCTTCGGCGACATGCTCCTGATGTTCGTCACAGGCACGATGTTTCTGGTCCTGCCGACGTTTTGGGTCGCTGCTTTGGGGTGGGTCGGAGTTAAGGCTGGGGTGATTGCTCAGAACCTTGCTGTCGGCTCCAAGGAAGCGCGTGATAGCGCCGGGTCAGGTGTAAACAAGGTAGCCGGCAAGGTTCTGTGACAAACAGGCCAAACCTCAGTCATCGAACGGATCGTTCGGGTCGTGAGGGTCGAGCCGCTGGCCATTGGAAGAATACAGGCCAAAGCCCGCCTCGCCATTGCGCAATTCATCCTGTTGCGTCCAGCGGTCTTCATCTCTAGCCGAATTGCCAGCCATCCATACCGCCGCAACGCCCAGCAGTAGCAACACCGCCAGCCAGAAGGTGGTGTACAGCAGCACCCCGAGCGCAACCAGCTTGACCACCCACACGAGCGCGGTGGCACCGGCCGCCGCCCCCCCCTTTGACACCAACCAGCTCGATGCCCGGCGTTCGCCGCGCACGTAGGCACGCCATCCGCGACCCAAGGTGCGGCCGAGTCGTTCTGCGGTACGGATGCGTGTCGTGGTGTTCATGGTCGTCTCCTGCTATTGAGCGATGCCTATTCCAGTTTGCTCCAATCCTGCTTGCTTGCCTGTATCAGCGCATGCCAGTCGTCTGGTGGGTTCCCGCGCCCGAGCATCTTCTCGAACACGACATACGGGTCCGATTTGCTACCCGAAGACCGCAGGGTCTGTTCATCGTTGACCCAGGCGTACACGATGACCTTCGCCTTCGAGTCATACCGGAAGAACAGCCGGAACCGCCGTCCGATCTTGGCCCTTCGCCAGTGGCGGTGGGCAGGTCCCAAGGTGTTGCCCTGGCGGTACTCGTCGCGTGCCGGATCGCCTGGCACCACATCCAAGATCAACTGGCTCAAGGCCCGGAAGAGCTTGACGTTGGCATTGGACTCGAAGCCCGTCGGGTCGTTCTCCTGCGCGCGCCTCGCGGTCGCATGCAGTTTCTGCAACTGCTCGATCACGCAGTCGTGGAAGAGCAGCGTCCAGCCATGCCGTTGCATCAGAGTTCCACTTTCCCGTCGATCTCCTCGTCCAGGTCCAGACCGTGGCCAGCATGCTCCAGCATGGCGCGGGCCAGATCCTCGGGCAGGCCCTGGACGTTCCGGCCAGCTTCGATGTCGCGGGCCAGCAGGCTCAGGAATGCGCCGATGGCGGGGTCCTCATGCTCGGCATCGACGCGGGTGACGACGACTTCGCTGCCCCGCAGATCGAACGCGAGCTTGCCACCGGCATCGACGCCGAGCGCCTGCCGGATGGGCTTGGGCAGCGTGATCTGGCCTTTGGAGGTCAGCGTGGCAACTTCGTGGATGGCAGGCATGGCGGCTCTCCTGATTGCGATACCCGCATGGTAAGGAAATTTCCTTACTTTGTCAACGTGAAGCCTCACGGCGTTCTCCGAGTCCAAGAATCGGCCCATCGTAGGGCGTGAACAGCCAGCCTTCCTGCATCAATCCGGCCCTGCTGCAACCCGCATTGGCGGTGGACGGTCAGCACCCGTCGCCCTATACCCAAAGGCTGTAAAGGGTCGAAATGGCAAGGGAATGGGGTGCAAGGGGAAAGGCTCTATCCCGAAAAGGCAAAAAGGCCTCCCGCTCGGCCCGCGACAGGACACCCGCATGCTCTCTCTGTTCCAGCGAAAACGGCCCCCGGTCGCTGCCCCGTCGCCAGCGCCCGCCACCGACCTCCCGAAAGGGTTGCTGCGGCCCGAATCGGCCGCATCGCTGCTGGCAACACCGCGCCGGCAGAAGCTGCTGGAACACATCTGGCAGCGCACGTCGCTGTCGCGGCGGCAGTTCGCCACCCTATACCGCACGCCGCTGGAGCACTACGCCGAGTTGGTCCAACAATTCCCCGCATCGGAAAGCCATCACCACGCTTACCCCGGCGGCATGCTGGATCACGGGTTGGAGATCGTCGCCTATGCGCTCAAGCTGCGGCAGTCCCATCTGCTGCCCATTGGCGCCAGTCCCGAAGACCAGGCGGCGCAGTCTGAAGCCTGGACTGCCGCAGTCGCTTATGCCGCGCTGCTGCACGACATCGGCAAGATCGCCGTCGATCTGCACGTCGAACTGGCCGACGGCTCGCTGTGGCACCCCTGGCACGGCCCGCTGCACCAGCCATACCGCTTCCGCTACCGCGACGATCGAGAATATCGGCTCCACAGCGCTGCGACAGGTTTGCTCTACCGCCAACTCCTCGACCGTGATGCCCTGGACTGGCTCAGTGGCTATCCCGACCTGTGGGGACCGCTGCTCTACGTCCTGGCCGGCCAGTACGAGCACGCCGGCGTGCTGGGCGAACTTGTCGTACAGGCCGACCGCGCTTCCGTGGCCCAAGAGTTGGGAGGCGATCCCGCGCGCGCTATGGCCGCCCCCAAGCACGCGCTGCAACGCAAGCTGCTGGACGGGTTGCGCTACCTGCTCAAGGAAGAGTTGAAGCTGAACCAGCCCGAAGCCTCCGATGGCTGGCTCACCGAGGACGCCTTGTGGCTGGTGAGCAAGACGGTTTCGGACAAGCTACGTGCGCACCTGCTGTCAGAGGGCATCGATGGCATCCCTACGAACAACACTGCGGTGTTCAACGTGCTTCAGGACCACGGCATATTGCAGCCGACGTCGGACGGGAAGGCGGTCTGGCGCGCGACCGTGACCAGTGCGACCGGCTGGTCCCACTCATTTACCCTGCTGCGTCTAGCTCCCGCGCTGATCTGGGAAGCTGGCGAACGGCCAGCATCGTTTACCGGCACGGTGGCAATCGACGCTGCGGCAATCGAGAAGGATGCTGGCTCGGAGGCTGCCCCGCCTATGACTGCCGCGAAGCCTGTCTTGGAAGAACAGACGACGCCACCTTGGGAAGGCAGCAGCCCCGCTAACTTGGCTTCACCGCCCGCAGTTCAGCCCCTGCCTGACGTCATGGAAGACATGCTGGCGATGGTGGGCTCCGGACACCTCCTTGCGACGCGACAGGATGCAGAGCCCGTCCCGGCCTTCGCAACGAGTTCGCTGGTACTGCCTGTGCCAGCGTCTAAATCTTCGGCATCGACACAGCAGCCTTCGGGCGAGCACTTCATGGGCTGGCTTAGGCATGGCTTGCAGAGCCGAAAGCTGATCCTCAACGATGCCAAGGCACTGGTGCATACCGTGGACGACACGGTGTTCCTGGTAAGCCCTGGGGTGTTTCAGCGCTATGTCCAGGAGCATCCTCAAGTTCCAGCACTCGCCAAGCAGGATGCCGTTGTCGACTGGCAATGGGTCCAGAAGCGCTTCGAGAAGCTGCAGGTCCATCGCAAGCAGCCCAGCAGCTTAAACATCTGGACCTGCGAGGTCACCGGCCCGCGCAAGTCGCGCAAGCTGCATGGCTACTTACTCGATGACCCTGGCCAACTGTTCGATGAGCGGCCACCGAACAATCCCTACTTGAAACTGGCATAGGTGCTAGATACGGGCCCATAGAGGCACTGGTTGCCTGCCGTGCGCGTAGCATGGATCAACCTCTCTGCTTCATAGAAACGAACGTTGGACACGGTTACGCCGCCGAGGCTGGCGACGTCGCCAACAATTGGCACACGTTCCGTGGCAAAAGGCTTGGCGACCACCGTCGTCGGGGTGGCTGTTCGTACAGATCGTTGTTTCATCATCGTCTCGGCGTGGATCATGTACTGCAGCAAGCACGCCTGCAGCCTCTAGAGTCGAAGAAGTCGACTCGTCTCAAAGCCGGGGGGTGCTGGTGGACAACAGCAAATCGAGGCGGTGTTCGACCAGCACCGCCTCGATGCTGCGCGGCGGCTGACCGGTCATCTGCTCGATGACACCGTCGGAGAACGGCGCCAGCCCGCGTTTGGACACCTCTTCGATGATCAGCGCCTCTCGCACCGTGGATTTCGGAAAGCCCGAGACCTGCAGATGCAGCGCCAGGGCTTCCTCACTGACGGGCACCAGGTCGATGCTGGCTCCGAAGATGATATTGATGCTGTTCACCAGCGCCTCGGCGGTGAGAGCCTGCGGGCCGGTGATCGCCAGCTCTCCGGGCGGAACAGGGTCCGCCCGCAGTACCGCCGCAGCGGTGCGCGCCACGTCCTCGCCCGCCACGTAAGGCAGTCTGCCTTGCGGCGCTGAGCAAAACCATTTCCCGCACCGAAGCGCCAGGATGATCCGCGGAAACAATCGCTCCATAGGCCAACTCACCCGCAAGACTGACAAGGCTAGGTTGCGAGCCTCGCATGACGGTTGGAGAGGTGTCACAGCGCAGCGGCCTGCCCGTATCCACGATCCACTTCTACGAGTCCAAGGGCCTGATCCAGAGCGAACGCACGTCCGGAAATCAGCGGAGATACTCGCCCGCTATCTTGAGGTATCTGGCCATCGTCAAAGTCGCGCAGCGGGCCGGACTATCGCTGGACGAAGTGCTCGACGCTCTCGGGCAGTATCAGCCGGGCGTTCATCTGACTGCTGCGCATTGGCGCCGTGTGGCGTCTAGGTGGCGTGAAGACCTTGACGACCGCATTACGCAGTTGATGCGGCTGCGGGACGAACTCGGGGGATGTATCGGGTGCGGTTGTCTCTCTCTCAAAGAGTGCCCGTTGCGTAATCCGGGCGACATACTCGCAGGCCAGGGGCCCGGTGCGCGTATCCTTGAGCGAGAATAGGCGGGACTTGTGAGATTGACAGTCGACTGAGTGGATCGCGCCGGCAGGGTCGACGTAGGGCGATGTATCCGCTACGCCGACCGCCGCAGTTCACGTCGTCTAAGTCGGCCGTGAGATTGCTGAAAATTCATTCGGCATTTTTGTGCAGCGAACAGTCCGCACGACCATTACCAACGAAGTGCGACAGGCCTCGTTCGCTTTCCTTGGGTCTCGTCTGTTCCTCACAGCGCGCAATCATTCGGACGTATTCAAAGGCCCCATGAGCGCAGCAATGATAGGGCAAGGAAGCGCCTCTCCCGTGTCTTCGCACCTCTCCAGCATGTCTCTCAGAGCGCCTCGCATGCGCTGAAGGTCGCCAACCTTCTCATCGATCTGGTCAAGGCGCCGCCGTGTCACCGTCTGAATAGCCCGGCGATTCCGCCCATCCTCCAGATCCAAGAGCGACTTCACCTCGTCCAGCGAGAACCCAAGGCTCTGAGCGCGCTTGATGAAGCCGATCCGCTGGATCATCGAAGCGGGGTAGCGCCGGAAGCTGCCGGCGTTCTTCGGGATCGGCAACAGGCCGCGTCCCTGGTAGTAGCGGATTGTCTCCACGCCGACGCCAGCGACCTTCGCCAGCCTGCCAACCGTCATCCAATCACCCAAACCTTCGTTCATCGAGCGATCCACTGTCTATTCACGAGCAACACAGAATAACGCAGTACCGCGTAGTTGACCCTTGCCTCCATTTGATCCAAATCAATTTCCCGCAGCTCAGTTGGGAATAGGATCACAGGTGTCAATGGGTCAATAGGCCGCACATGCGCACACTTCTCAACCACCGCAGGATTCGCGCCATCGCGTGGATGGTGCTCGGGGTATGGCTGTTTGCGCTCGGGGCCGGGGTGGCCAATGCCTGCCTTCTGGAGTCTCCGCAGCAACATCGGCATGCTGTCGGGTATGAGCATGTCCCATCGTCCGGGCATGGAAATCATGAAGGCCTCCATGGTGAGCACGAAGAAGGTTCCCACGACCCGTCGAAGGCCCCGTGCCTGAAGCTCTGCGGCGACGTCAACCAGTCCGCCATTCAGAAAGCACCAACCTTCGCGTTCGACCTCGTCGGTTTGGCGCCTCCCGCCTATGGAGACCAGCTGCTGGCTCCGACGTTGGCTCTGCGAGCCATCCCATCGAGGGGTCACCAGCGACCACCTCCCAAGCGGCCGTCGTGGCTGCTGTTCGAGCGTCTCGCGCTGTAGCGCCTCCTTTGAGTTGCCGTGTCGGTCACACCCGGCGCACAACTCATAAGCCTTGACTCTGTACCCGACTACGGAGTTTTCATAGGGCTTTGTCCGCTTGCGGCGACATCGGTTTCGCCCCAATGGCAGGCACCCGCGGCTAAAGGAGAGAGAAATGAAATTCACGCATTCGATCGCGGCCATCGTTGGCGCCGCACTGGTCACCTTGTCTGCGTTCGCGCAGGACAACCATCAGGCCCATCACCCCGCAGGTGCGAGTCCGACCGCGGCCGAGACGCCAAGGGCGCCGACCACCGAGGGCATGGATGCGCAACTGAAGTCGATGCAGGCCATGCACGAACGGATGGTGGCTGCGAAGACGCCTGCGCAGCGCAAGGCGCTCATGGCCGAACACATGCAGGCCATGCGGGCTGGCATGGCGATGATGGGCGCAATGAAGGATGGAGCCGAGTCGGCGCCGACAGCTGAGCGGCAGCAAATGCTCGAAATGCGCATGGACATGTGCCAGTCCATGATGCAGATGATGATGGACCGGATGCCTGAGCCGGCGAAGTGAGGAGGACGACCATGACAACTTCTCACCGCACCGGTCCAAGGTTTTCGCGCTCGCGATGGTTCCTGGGCTTTCTGGTCTTCCTGGCCGTGAGCATCTACATGCTGCTGACGGAACACCGCGGGCACTACCTGGCCGCGCTGCCACTGGTCCTCCTGGCGACTTGCGTCATCGCTCATGTGCTGATGCATCGCCATGCCGTACCAGGCGACGGTAGCAAGGCGAATCCACCGTACCCGGGAGAGCGCAAATGAACCACGATGCGCCCGCTTATGGGCTTTGGCTGCTCGTCCTCGTGAACTCGGCGGTCTTCATCATGTTCGCCTTCAGCTTCTTCAAACCGCAGACCTCGCGCGACTGGAGAACCTTCGGGACATTCGCAGCGTTCATTGTTGCCCTGTTCGTCGAGATGTACGGCTTTCCGCTGACGCTGTACGTGCTGTCCGGCTGGCTTCAGACCAAGTATCCCAGTCTGGACTTGCTGTCGCACAACAGCGGCCATCTCTGGTCGACCCTGCTGGGCGAGAGCGGCGACCCTCACTTCAGCCCGCTTCATATCGCGAGCTACATCTTCATCGGGGGCGGCTTCTGGCTTCTGTCGAGCGCCTGGACGGTGCTCTACCACGCGCAACGGCACGCCCAACTTGCCGTGAGCGGCCCATACGCCAGGATTCGGCACCCGCAGTATGTGGCCTTCGTGGCGATCCTTTTCGGCTTTCTGCTGCAGTGGCCGACGCTGTTGACGCTGCTGATGTTCCCCTTCCTCGTCGTGATGTATTCGAGGCTGGCTGTCAACGAGGAGAAGGACATGCGCAAGCAGTTCGGCGCCGAGTTCGACGCCTATGCCGCGCGCACGCCGCGCTTCCTTCCCTCCCTCTCGGACACGCGCCAGCGAGGCTGACATGAAGAAGACCCGCTGGCGTCAGCGCATCAATCGACCGTACCTGGCTGCAGCCTACGGACAAGGCGATGGCTGCGGCTCCCGCTCGGATGCGGACATGAGCGCCGCGCCCCGCCGGGCGTCGACACACGCAATGCTGATCGCCTGCGACCAGACCTAACGGAGAACCCATGGCAAAGAACAAGAAGGGCGCCAAAGGCGCCAAGCACAAGGCCGATGTGGACGGCACCGGCACTGCCCACGGCTCAGCGCGCGACGAGACAGCGACACGCTCGATCGGCCGCGAGGACTACGAAGCACAGTTGCACATGCTGCAGATCGAACTGGTGAAACTGCAGCGGCATTTCATCAAATGCAACGACCGTATCCTGATCCTCTTGGAGGGAAGGGACGGCGCAGGCAAGGACGGCAGCATCAAGCGGCTGGTCGAACACCTGAGTCCTCGGGAAACACGGGTCGTCGCGCTAGGAAAGCCCTCCGACCGGGATCGCACGGGCTGGTACTTCCAGCGCTACGTCCCGCACCTGCCAGTTGGCGAAGAGCTCGTGGTGTTCAACCGCAGTTGGTACAACCGTGCGGGCGTGGAACCGGTGATGGGCTTCTGTACCGCCGAGGAGCACGAGGAATTCATGAACTCAGTGCCCAAGTTCGAGGAGATGCTGGTCAACTCCGGTATCAAGCTGCTGAAGTATTACCTCGACATCGGCAAGAAGGAGCAGAGCCGCCGGCTCGGGGAACGCCGCCGTGATCCCCTCAAACAGTGGAAGTCGAGCCCGGTGGATGCCGTCGCGCTTAAGCACTGGGACGGCTATACACGGGCGCGCGACGAGATGTTCATGCGCACCCATACGGCCGCGGCGCCCTGGTCTGTCGTGCACGCCGACAACAAACGGTTGGCGAGGCTCAACCTGATCAGAGACATCCTCTCCCGGCTGCACTACGCCGGCAAGAAGCACAAGGTCATCGCTCCCGACCGGGAGATCGTCTTCGAGTTCTCGCAGGACTGCCTGGACTCGGGCCGACTCGCTCGTTGAGACCACGAACACAGCGAACAGGAAGAACAGCCATGAAGTCGATCAACGTTGAAGTCGGAGGGCTCGTATCGAGCCTGAGCGCGGAGGGAGTACGCCGCAAGCTGCTGCAGCTTCCCGGCGTCCATCATGCAGATGTCAACTATGTTGCGGGAAGCGCAACGGTCCATCTCGATGAGGGACAACTCAGTGTCGAGGATCTGCGCCAGCGCATCGCCGAATGCGGCTATCACTGCCGTGGCGAGCAGACGCCCAAGCACGTGTGCGCGCCCGCCGCTGGCGTCTCTGCCGACCCCAGCCATGCGGTGCACGGCCATCACGGCGCACCCGCACGTCAGGCGCAAGAGATGGGGCATGAGGGGCACCACGCGCATGCCCCCGCCACGGCCGCACGCGCGAAGGCTGCGGCCACGACGCCCGCCGCCCATGCTGCGCACCAGGCCCACGCAGGCGACCCTGCGATGGACGACATGATGCACGACATGGGCCACGGGTCGGGCTCGATGCAGGACATGGCTCGGGACATGCGCAATCGCTTCTTCGTGGCCCTGGTCTTCGCCATTCCCGTGTTCTTCTATTCCCCGATGGGGAAGATGTTCGGCGACTTCCAGACGCCGTTCGGGCTGGACGACAAGCTCTTTCTTTTCTTCCTCGCAAGTGCCGCGATCATCTATCCAGGTTGGCCTTTCTACGTGGCGGCGTGGCGCGCGCTGCGCAACGGCGTCGCCAACATGGCCACGTTGGTCGTGCTGTCGGTGGGCACCGGCTACCTGTTCAGCATCGGCGCGACCTTCTTCTACGAGGGTGAGGTGTTCTATGAAGCGGCATCGGTGCTGCTGGTCTTCATCCTGCTGGGGCACTGGCTGGAGATGCGCGCCCGCGCGGGCGCATCCGACGCGATTCGCGCGTTGATGGATCTCGCCCCACCCATGGCCACGGTCGTGCGCAACGGGGTGGAGACCAAGGTACCGACCGCCGAGGTTGCAGCCGGGGAACTGGTCGTGATCAAGCCCGGCGACAAGATCCCGGTGGATGGCGAGATCGTCGAGGGCGCGTCGCAAGTGGACGAGTCGATGCTGACGGGCGAGTCCATGCCGGTCAAGAAGGGCGTGGGCAGCACCGTCGTAGGCGCCAGCATCAACAAGAGCGGGAGCTTTCGCTACAAGGCCACGAAGGTCGGCGCGGACACGGCCTTGGCGCAGATTGTCAAGCTGGTCCAGGAGGCCCAGAACTCGAAGGCCCCCGGCCAGCTGCTGGCCGACCACGCATCCCAGTGGCTGGTGCTGGCGGCGATCGTGATTGGCCTGCTGACCTTCAGCGTCTGGTACTGGGTGATGGGACAGACATTACTGTTCGCACTCACCTTGACCATCACCGTGTTCGTGATCGCATGCCCTGATGCGCTGGGGCTGGCCACCCCGATGGCCATCATGGTCGGGACCGGGCTGGGCGCAATGAACGGCATTCTCTTCAAGAATGCGGCCGCATTGGAGAACGCCACCAAGTTGACGGTCGTGGTGTTCGACAAGACCGGCACCTTGACACTGGGGCAGCCCGATGTCGTCGAGATGGTGGCCGCGCCCGGTGTCGAGGAGACGCGGCTTCTGGCGACGGCCGCCGCGGTGGAGAAGTTCTCCGAGCACCCCCTCGCGCTCGCAGTGCTCAAGCGTGCGGAAGACATGCCGACGGAGGTCACCGAGAACTTCACCAACATCGATGGGCAAGGCGCACGGGCCACTATCGGGGGCGAGACGGTGCTCCTGGGCAACCGGCTGCTGATGCAGTCGGAACAGGTGGATCTGGCCCCCCTTGCCAGCGAGGCGGCGCGGCTGCAAGGCGGGGGGCGCACTGTGGTCCACGTCGCGCGCGGTGGCCGGCTGATCGGCCTCATCGCGATCGCCGATGCCGTGCGGCCGACCTCGCGCGAGACGATCGCCAAGCTGCAGGCACGCGGCGTGAAGGTCGCGATGCTGACCGGCGACAACCAGGCGACCGCCGAGCGCATCGGCAAGGAACTGGGTATCGACATCGTGCTTGCGGATGTGTTGCCCGGGCAGAAGGCCTCCAAGATCAAGGAACTGCAGCAGCAGGGTCACAAGGTCGGCATGGTCGGCGACGGCATCAACGACGCTCCGGCGCTGACGCAGGCCGACGTGGGCTTTGCGATTGGCGCGGGGACGGACGTTGCGATGGAAAGCGCCCAGGTGGTGTTGATGAAGAGTGACCCCTACGACGTGGTCGGGGCCATCGAACTGTCCCGGGCGACGCTGCGCAAGATGCACCAGAACCTCTGGTGGGCCGTGGCCTACAACGTGATCGCCTTCCCGCTGGCGGCCGGGGTGCTGTATCCGTTCACCTTGTCGCCCGAGGTCGCTGCATTGTCCATGTCGGGCAGTTCCGCGATCGTCGCGATCAATGCGCTGATGCTCAAGCGCACGCGCCTGCCGGGGATCAAGCGCGTGACGTCGCGTGTCAGTGTCCCAGCGGCCGCGTCAGCCTGAGCGGCGGGCCACCATGGTAGAGAGCCGCGCCATGCGATCACCGCGCGAATCCGGGCCCACCCGCCAGCAAGACCTCGGCGTCGCGCAGCTGGGTTGGCTCGCTGCGGCCGTATTCGTCGTCTCGGCCGGATATGGGGCACTGATGCCCTTGATCCCCGACTGGCTGCGGCCCTTGATGGGCGACGCGGATCCTGCGGCGCTTGCGCGCCATGTCGGCTACCTCAGCGGCATCTACACGGCGGGCATCCTGCTGGGTGCGCCCCTGTGGGGCATGCTGGCGGACAGGCTGGGGCGTGCCCGCGTGTTGCTGGTGGGCCTGATCGGCTACGTGGCCAGCCTGCTCCCGCTGCTGCGCCCCGAGTCCCTGGGCGTGGTCGGCATCTATGCGCTGCGCGGCGCGACGGGCTTTTTTGTGGCCGCGGTCGTGCCGGTGGTGCCGGCGCTCGTCGCGCAGTACACCCCAGAATCGATTCGCGCCAGGCGCTTTGCATGGCTGGGTGCGATGTCGCTGCTCGGGTTCCTGTTCGGCCCCGGCCTGAACGCCGCTGCAGAACGGCTTGTCGGCCTGGGCTTCTTGAGCGTGCTGGTACAGGGCTCATCGACCACGCTCGTAATCGCACTCTCGGCCGCGCTCGGCGCGCTGATGATGCTGGGCCTGGCCGCAACGCTTCCCGCACCTTCCTCCCTTGGAGAGGCGGACGCAGCCGATCACGACGGAGCACCCCGGAGCCGCTCCCTGGCGCTCTGGATTCTCAACGGTGTGGTCATGTTCGTGCTTGCCGGCTTTGAACTCGGCATCGTGCTGCAGGGCCAGCGCCACCCCGATCTCTCCTCCCGAGAGGTGTCGTTGATGTTCGCCGAGTGCAGTCTGGTGATGCTGGGCGTCAACGCGGTGCTGTTCTTCACCGGCCTGCTGGAGCGCGCCGACCCACGCCGCGTACTGGCCTGCGGCATGGTCCTGGGCATCGCCGGGCTCCTGATGCTGGCCCGCCATGGCAGCGAGATGTGGCTGTACGTCGGCGTGAGTTTCACGGCTGCGGGCACGGGTCTCGTGCTCCCCACCCTGGCCTACCTCGCTGCCGGCACCTCGGCGCGGCGGCTCGGTATCGCGATGGGAGGGCTCGCCGCGGCAGCCGGCCTCGGACAAACACTGGGATCGGCCGCCACCGGATGGCTATTCGGCGCTGTGATGCAGAGCACCTTTGCGTGGCTGTCGATTCCACTGGCCGCCACCCTCGCGCTGCTGCTCATTCCGCGGCGTTGGTGGCCAGCCAACCCCGTCCTGGTGAGCGCTTCACCGTCCCGCACTTTTCTCACTTCCACGGAAACCGAACCATGAGACTGATCCTGATGTCCCTGCTCGCAGCGCTTGCCCTGTCGCTGAGCGGATGCGGCTACAACGACTTCCAGCGGCTGGACGAGCAGACCAAGTCCGCCTGGTCCGAGGTGCTGAACCAGTACCAGCGGCGCGCCGACCTGATCCCCAACATCGTCGCGACCGTCAAGGGCGAGACCAACTTCGAGCAGGAGACGCTGACCCGGGTGGTCGAGGCCCGCGCGAAGGCGACCTCGATCCAGGCCACGCCGGAACTCGTCAACAACCCCGAGGCGTTCCAGAAGTTCCAGGCGGCACAGGGCGAACTGTCCGGCGCGCTGAGCCGGCTGCTGGTGGTGAGCGAGAACTACCCGCAACTCAAGGCGAACCAGGCTTTTCAAGACCTGCGTGCCCAACTTGAGGGCACGGAGAACCGCATCACCGTGGCGCGTGGGCGCTACGTGAAGGCGGTGCAGGATTACAACGTGCTCACGCGCAGCTTCCCGACCAACATCACGGCCAAGCTGTTCAGCTACGTCGTCAAGCCCAATTTCTCGGTCGCCGACGAGAAGGCCATGGCGGCGCCGCCACAGGTCGATTTCGGCGCCTCGTCGCCGGCGGCGCGCCCCTGACATGAGAACGCCCAGAACAGCGGTGCTCTCTCCGGCGGCCCCTCTTCGGCTGGCCCACGCTCTGGCCTGGCTGCTGCTGAGCCTGTTCCTTTCGGTCGCGTCCGCGCAGGAGTTGGTCGCCGTTCCCCCGCTGCAGGCGCGCGTCACCGATCTCACGGGAACGCTCGCCGCCGATCGTGTCGCCGCGCTGGATGCGCAGCTTCGGGCCTTCGAGCAACGCAAGGGCGTGCAGATCGCCGTGCTGATGGTCCGCTCGACGCGGCCCGAACCCGTCGAGCAGTACACCCTGCGGGTGGTAGAGCAATGGAAGCTCGGCCGTCGCAAGGTGGACGACGGCGCGTTGCTCCTGGTGGCCAAGGACGACCGCACCGTGCGCATCGAAGTCGGATACGGCATCGAGGGTGCGCTGAGCGACGTGGTATCGCGGCGCATCATCGACGAGGTGATCACGCCGCGCCTGCGCCAGGGCGATTTCGACGGCGGCATCGCCGCAGGCGCCGAACAGATCATGCGGGTGATCGATGGCGAGGCCCTGCCTGCGGCGGACCCACGGCGGCAGGGGCAGACCAACGACATCGGGCAGGCCTGGCCCTTCCTGTTCGTCGCGGCCCTGATGCTGGGCGGAGTGCTGCGCAACGCCCTCGGCCGCCTTCCAGGCTCCCTGGTCACGGCTGGCGTGCTGGGTGCCGCTGCGTGGCTGTTGGTGGGCACCTTCGCGGTGGCCGCGGTGGCTGGACTGGCGGGATTCCTCGTCACGCTGCTGGGCATCGGCATGGGTGGCCACGGCGGCCTGCACGGGCGCCACCGGGGAGGCGGCTGGCCGGGCGGAGGATTCCGCGGCGGCGGCGGCGGCTTCGGTGGCGGCGGCGCGTCAGGACGGTGGTGAGATGAACATGCAACGACTTCTTCGCCACCTTGCGACCACGGATCGCGCAGTCCGCCGCGCCTTCCCCCCGCGTGCCCTGGATGCGATCGAGCAGGCCATCCGCACGGGAGAGTTCCAGCATGGGGGCCAACTGCGCTTCGTGGTCGAGGGTGCGCTGGACGGATCGCCACTGTGGCGCAACCAATCGCCGGGCGAGCGGGCGCTGGACCTGTTCGCACGCCTGGGTGTGTGGGATACGGCGCACAACAGCGGCGTCCTGATCTACGTGCTGCTGGCCGACCGGGCCGTGGAGATCGTGGCCGATCGCGGCATCCATGCCTGTTGCGGTGCCGAAAGGTGGTCGGCTGTGTGCCAGCGCATGGAAGCCCAGTTTGCGCAGGGACGCTTCGAGGCCGGAGCCCTGGAAGGCATCGTGGCCGTCAGCCACCTGCTGGTGCAGCACTTTCCGCGGGGCGCGGACCACGGCAACGAGTTGCCGGATCGGCCGGTCCTTCTTTGAACGACAACATCCTTGGAGACCTACCATGCAACTTCAGTTTCTGGGTGCCACCGGCACCGTGACCGGTTCCAAATACCTGCTGTGCCATGGCGACGCGACCATTCTGGTGGACTGCGGCCTGTTCCAGGGATTCAAGCAGCTGCGCCTGCGCAACTGGGAGCCGCTGCCGGTCGCGCCCAAGACCGTCGACGCGGTCGTGCTCACCCACGCCCACATCGACCACAGCGGCTACCTGCCACTGCTGGCGCGACAAGGCTTTCGCGGCCGGGTTTACTGCACGTCCGCGACGCACGAGCTGTGCAAGATCCTGCTCACCGACAGCGGCCATCTGCAGGAGGAAGAGGCGAAGTTCGCCAACCGGCACGGTTTCTCCAAACACCAGCCCGCGCTGCCGCTGTACACCCGTGAGGACGCCGAGCGCTGCCTGAAGCTGTTCGCGCCACGTCCGTTCTCTCAGGACTTCGAGGCGCTGCCCGGACTCACCGCGCGGTTGACGCCTTCCGGGCACATGCTCGGCTCGGCCTTCGTGCACCTCAACGACGGCCGGCGATCCGTGCTCTTCTCCGGCGACATCGGCCGGCCCAACGACCCGGTGCTGCGCCCGCCGGTGCAGGTCCCCGGCGCCGACTACCTGCTGGTGGAATCCACCTACGGCAACCGCAAGCATGAAGCGTCCGACGCACTGGCGCAGCTGGAGACTGTCATCAACAAGACGGCCGCCCGTGGAGGGGTCGTGGTCATCCCAGCGTTCGCTGTCGGCCGAGCGCAGAGCCTGATGTACGGCATCTACCAGCTCAAGAAGCAAGGGCGCATCCACCAGCACCTGCCCGTGTACCTGGACAGCCCGATGGCCATCGATGCCACACGGCTGTACCACGCCCATCGCGACGAGCACCGGCTCTCGCCCGAGGAATGCGAGGGCATGTGCCATGCCGCGAAGATCGTCAACAAGGTCGAGGAGTCCAAGGCGCTCAGCGCCGGTCGTGGACCGATGGTCATCATCTCCGCCAGTGGCATGGCCACTGGAGGACGCGTGGTGCACCACCTCAAGTCATTCGCGCCCGACCATCGCAACACCATCCTGTTCGCCGGCTACCAGGCGGGCGGCACCCGTGGCGCCGCGATCGTGCACGGCGCGTCCACCGTCCGCATCCATGGCCAGGACGTGCCGATCCGCGCCGAGGTGGCCTCGCTCGACAACCTTTCCGCCCACGCCGATGCCGACGAGATCCTCGCGTGGATGCGCGGCTTCACGCAAACACCGCGCCGAACCTTCGTGACCCACGGCGAGCCGGAGGCGGCCGATGCGCTGCGCGCGCGGATCGACCATGAACTGGGCTGGTCGGTTGCCGTGCCCGAGTACCTGCAGACGGTGGATCTGGTATGACGGCGCACCTGCACGAGACCGGCACCGGCACCGGAGAGGATGGCGTGAACACGCTGCAGGCGTGGCGCACCGGCATCGACACCCATCAGGAGCCGGTGGTCTACATGCGGCGCGACTGCCCTGTCTGCCGGTCGGAGGGTTTCACGACCCAGGCGCGCGTGCAGCTGACGGCCGGCCGCCGCAGCATCGTGGCGACGCTCAGCGTCGTCGATGGGGATTGGCTGGCCGAGAACGTCGCTGGCCTGTCCGAATCGGCATGGGCGTCGCTGGGGGCGCAGCCGGGCCAGCTGGTCACGGTGACCCATGCACCGCCGCTGGATTCGCTCAGCCATGTCCGGGCCAAGGTCTACGGCAATGCCCTGGGCGATGCCGAGTTCAGCGCCATCATCTCCGACGTCGCGGCGGGCCATTACTCTGACCTGCATCTGGCCACCTTCATCACCGCCTGCGCCGGCGATCGCCTGGACCTCGCGGAGACCGTCTCGCTCACGAAAGCCATGATTGGCGTCGGTGACCGCATCGATTGGGGGCGCCCGCTGGTGGTGGACAAGCATTGCGTCGGCGGCCTGCCCGGCAACCGCACGACCCTGCTCGTGGTGCCCATCGTGGCCGCCTGCGGCCTCACGATGCCCAAGACCTCCTCGCGCGCCATCACCTCGCCGGCCGGGACGGCCGACACAATGGAGGTGCTGGCGCCGGTGAACCTGGATGTGCGAAGCATGCGGCGCGTGGTCGAACGCACGGGCGGCTGCATCGTCTGGGGCGGCTCGGTACGGCTCAGCCCCGCCGACGACATCCTCATCCGCGTCGAGCGGCCGCTGGACCTGGACAGCGAGGGCCAGCTCGTCGCCTCGGTCCTGTCCAAGAAGGCCGCTGCGGGCTCGACCCATGTGCTGATCGACCTGCCCGTGGGTGCCACCGCCAAAGTGCGCAGCGCGCAGGCCGCGGCGGCGCTCGGTCGGCGCCTGCAGGAGGTGGGCAGCGCCATCGGCCTGCACGTGGCCTTGCGCGTCACCGATGGTGAGCAGCCGGTCGGCCGCGGGATCGGCCCGGCACTGGAGGCCCGCGACGTGCTGGCCGTCCTACAAGGGACGCCCGAGGCCCCGGCCGACCTGCGGGAGCGAGCGTTGCGGCTGGCGGCGGACATCCTCGAAATGGGCGGTGCAGCGCCCGCCGGCGGCGGCCTGACGCTCGCCACGCAGGTGCTGGCCGACGGCCGCGCCTGGGCCACGTTCGAGGCGATCTGCGCTGAGCAGGGCGGCCTGCGCAGCATCCCGGTGGCAACGCATCGGCACACCGTCGCATCGCCGTCCACGGGACGGGTCTCCCGAATCGACAACCGGCTGCTCGCGCGGGCGGCCAAGCTCGCCGGAGCACCGACCGCCGCTGCCGCCGGCATCGACGTGCATGCGCGCCTGGGCGACCAGGTCGAAGCGGGACAGCCGCTCTTCACGCTGCACGCCCAGGCGCCGGGCGAGCTGGCCTATGCGCTGCAGTTCGTCCGCTCGCGCCCACCGATCTTCCAGATTTCGGAGAACCTATGAAACCTCTCGTTTTTCACCTGCCGGGCGACGAAGACTTCGCCGATGGACTGATCCGGGCGTTGGGCGCGCAGCGGGCTGCCCTGCAACTGCACCGGTTCCCGGACGGCGAGTCGCTGGTGCGGCTGGACGCCGACGTCACCGGCCGCACCGTCGTGATCGTGGCCAGCCTGGCACAGCCGGACGCCAAGGCGCTGCCCTTGTTGTTCGCCGCGGACGCAGCGCGCGACCTCGGCGCCACCCGCGTGTTGCTGGCTGCCCCGTACCTGGCGTACCTGCGTCAGGACCGGCGCTTCAACACGGGCGAAGCCATCACGTCCCGCACGTTCGCTGCGCTGGTGTCGACGGTGTTCGACGGTATCGTCACCGTCGATCCCCATCTGCACCGCTACCGCTCGCTCGGCGAGGTCTACCGGGTGCCGACCCGTGTGGTCCAGTCCGCGCCCGCCATCGCGGCCTGGGTCGCAGCCCATGTGGACCGTCCCGTGTTGATCGGACCCGATGCGGAAAGCGAGCAATGGGTCCAGGAAGTCGCGCGCTTGGCTGGCGCGCCGTTCACGGTGTTGCAGAAGATCCGCCGGGGCGACAAGGACGTGGAGGTCAGCCTTCCCGACACCGCGGCCCTGGCAGACCGCCAGCCTGTGCTCATCGATGACATCGTGTCCAGCGCGCGCACGATGATCCAGGCAATCGCCAGTGTGCGCAGCGTGGGATTGCCGCCACCGGTGTGCATTGGGGTGCACGCCCTGTTCGCCGCCGACGCGTACCACGCACTTCTTGCGGCAGGGCCCCAGCGGGTGGTGACCTGCGACACCGTGCCGCATGTCTCTAACGGCATCAGCGTGGTGGCACCGCTGGCGACAGCGGTGCAGGAACTGATGGAAGCCGGCGCGCCATGAGCCGCTGCGCCGCGCTCGCCATGACGCTCACGATCGAGGGGAGATGACTGCCCATGTGCTTTTCCGCACCCGCCAGTTTCACGGCCGCAGCGGTTCTGCTGGGCCTGGGGACCGTCACCATGCGCCGGGCCCGCTCACGGCGCGAACTGCCGTATGCCGCCATCCCGCTGCTGTTCGGGGTCCAGCAACTGCTCGAAGGCATGCTGTGGCTGACGTTCCCCGACCGCGCGCCCTTGCTGAACGTGGCGCTGACGCATCTCTACTCGTTCTTCTCGCACGTCCTGTGGCCGATCTACGTCCCGCTGGCTGCGCTGGCGCTGGAGAGCGTCCGTTGGCGCCGTCGGGTTCTGGTGGCCATTGCAGTCGCGGGCGCGCTCGTCGGTCTGTACCTGCTGGCGATGCTGGTGAAGCTGCCCATCACGGCCCGCGTGGTCGGCCAGCACATCCTCTACGACTCTCCGCACTTCTACGTGATGACCACGATGGCCCTGTATCTGATCGGCACCTGCGCAAGCCTGATGGTTTCTAGCCACCGGCGCGTGGCGGCTTTTGGGGTGGCCGCCTTTGTCTCCGCAATCGCCGCCTACATGTTCTATGCAACCTGGTTCATCTCGGTGTGGTGCTTCTTTGCCGCTGTGCTCAGCTTCATCGTGCTGTGGCAGTTCCGTGAGCCCCGAGCGAGGCTGGCCGTGCCATGACGAATCCTCCGGCCAGATTCAAGCCCGCACTGGCCTACGCGGACTGCGGCCGCACGCAGGGCCCGATGCGCCGCGCGGCGTTCTTCACGGTTCAGTTGCTCGACGGATTCGAGACCATGCGCGATGCGGTCGCCGGCCGGCTGCCGACGGTATTCGCGCAAGCGGAACTCGCGCAAGGCACCAAGACCGGGCACTTCATCGCCGCGTTCTGCATCCTGTCCCTGCACCGGGTAATCGAGGAGGGCTCATGACCGCACAAAACCGTCTGTCCGTTCTGTTCTCCGACATCGCACCGGCGGACCAGGCCGCGCTGCAGCAACGGCTTCCGACCCACTGGCACGCGCACTTCGTCCAGAACGAACGCCTGGTGGTATCCGATGTCGGCGATGAAGACACCGAGGTGCTGTGCGTCTTCGTGCGCACGCGCGTTGACGAATCGGTGCTCCGGTTGCTGCCGCGCGTGCGGCTCGTGGCAACGCGCTCCGCGGGCTTCGATCACATCGACCTGCAGGCTTGCCGCCGACGCGGCATTGCCGTGTGCAACGTGCCGGACTATGGGTCCGCCAGCGTCGCCGAACATGCCTTCGCGCTGCTGCTGGGCGTGGCTCGCCATCTGACACAAGCCCACGAGCGGGCGCGCCAAGGTTCTTTCGCTTACCGCGGCCTCACCGGCTTCGAGCTGGAAGGAAAGACGCTGGGCATCGTCGGGCTGGGCCGGATCGGGCGCCACGTGGCCCGTATCGCCCTGGGCTTCGGCATGGAAGTTCTCGCGTACGACCCGGCCCTCGCCCCATCGCTCGACATCACGGCAGCACCCATCGCCGGCGTCCGCGTGGTGACGTGGGAGCAGATCCTGCAAAGCAGCGATGTTCTGAGCCTTCATGTTCCGGCCACGCAGGCCACGCACCACCTTCTCGATGGCCAGGCCTTCGCGCGCATGAAACCGGGCATGGTACTGATCAACACGGCACGGGGTGCGCTCATCGACGACGCCGCCCTGCTGCACGCACTGGAGGCAGGTACCGTCGCCGCAGCAGGACTGGACGTGCTGGAACAGGAAGGGGATCTGTCTCCCGAAGTGCCCACGGGCTGCGGCGGACTGGGTTGCGATACCGGCTGGTCGGCATCCAGCCCACTGCTGACGCATCCGCGTGTGCTCGTGACACCGCATGTCGGGTTCAATACGTCGGAGGCGATCGCGCGCATCCTCGACGAGACCATCTCGAACATCGCAGCCTGGCATGCGGGCCGCCTGCGCAACAGGTTGGATGAGCCATGACGCGACCGAACCGCCCCGTTTCCACCGTGCGTCTTGCGGGCCGCCCAACGCAACGCTCGGCGCTGCGCCGGGCCACGCAGATCGCTATGGCCCTGAGCGGGTTCCTGCTCTGGGTGGCCTGGCACCGGGGCCTGATGCGCTGCGATACCCACCGGGCGGCCGACCGCTTCGCCGAAGTGCTGCAGCGATTGGGCACGACCTTCGTGAAGCTGGGCCAGCATCTCAGCCTGCGGGCCGACATTCTGGCGCCCGATGCGCAAGAGGCTCTGGCCAGCCTGCAGGCCAATGTGGCGCCGTTTCCTCCCGAGCAGGCGGTCCAGGAGGTCGAGGCGGCGCTCGGCCGCCCATGGCAGCAGCTCTTCGCACGCTTCGACATGCACGCGCTCGCCGCGGCCTCGATCGCCCAGATTCATCGTGCAGCCCTGCCGGACGGGACGGAAGTGGTGGTGAAGATCCGCCGCCCTGGCGCGGCCGAGCAGGCCGAGACCGACATGCGCATCCTGCGCCGCATCGTCCTGGTCATGCAGGGGCTCGTGCCCTCGCTGCGTCGCTGGGGGCTGGCAGCCATCGTGGACGAGGTTGCGGCCAACTTCCGCTACGAGATGGATTTGTCGCGCGAGGCAGCTTCCGTGCGACGTTTCGCCGACGCCTGGCGCGGCTCTGCCGACATCGTGATCCCCGACGTGGTGGACGGCCTGTGCACGCCGACCGTCATGGTCCAGCAGTTCAGCCACGGAGCTCACCTGCACGGTCTGCCTTCGTCCACCGCGGTGGCGGCCGCGGGCAAACTCGTGGACAGCTACGTCGCCCAGATCTTCCGCGATGGCTTCTTCCACGGCGACCCCCATCCCGGCAACGTCTTCGTGATGGACGATGGCCGCATATGCGTGCACGACTTCGGCATCGTGGGCCGGGTCGACGGCAACATGCGGCGGGCGCTGGTGGCGTTCGCCCTGGCCTTCGTCGAGCAGGATGCCGAATGGGTGGTCGATGCCTGGCTCGACCTGGGCCTGCTCGGCGACGGCACCGATCGGGCCGTGTTCGTGCCTGTCGTGCGTGCCCTGGTCGCAGACTGCGCACAGAGGCCGCTGAAGGACTGGTCGCTCTCAGGTGCTCTCGCGCAGCTCGTGGCGGCGGGCCGGACCCAGGAAGTCCGGCTGCCCAGGGACCTCCTCGTGCTCACGCGTACCCTGTTGTTGCTCGAAGGGACGGTGCGACTGCTGGCACCCGAGTTTTCCATCATCGAAGCCATCTCTCGCCACACGACCACGGGCGTCTTCGACGAGCCCAAGTCTGCGGCATCGCAGCGTCTGCCATATGAACTGGGGAACGCGGCCCACGCCCTGCCCTCCCTGATGGCGCGGCGTCTGCACAGCGTCTTGCGGCAGGGTGACCTGCTGCAACTGTCGATCAAGCCGGATGCCAGGATGCTGAGCGGGATCGACCGCCTCGGCCGTCGCGTCGCGCTGGCGCTCGTGACGCTCGGCCTGTACATCGCATCGAGCTTGTTGATGCAGCACGGCGTGGGCCCGCGCTGGGGCGACATGCCGGTACTCGCGCTGCTGGGCTATGCGCTGGCGATCCGGTTCACGTTTTCCATCGCGCGCAGCCGCGGCTGAGGCGCCTCATCAAGCAAGGAGTCAGGCATGAACAAGGTCAGAGTGGCGGTGAACGGATACGGTGTGATCGGCAAGCGGGTGGCGGATGCGGTCGCACTCCAGGAGGACATGGCGCTAGCCGGCGTCGCGGATGTGGTGCACGACTATCGCCTGCAGGTGGCCGCGCAGCGCGCTTTCCCGATTTACGCGGCGACCGCTGAAGCCGCACAATCGATGCGTGCTGCGGGGCTTCCTGTCGCGGGCGATCTGGCCGACCTGCTCGCCAACGCGGACGTCGTGGTCGATTGCACACCCAAGAAAGTCGCCGCGGTCAACAAGAGGGCGTACGACGCTGCCGGTGTGAAGTCCATCTTCCATGGCGGCGAGTCCCACGCGTTGACCGGTCATTCGTTCGTCGCGCAGGAGAACTACGCAACCGCGATCGGCCGCACCTCCACCCGGGTGGTGTCCTGCAACACGACGTCGATCGTGCGCACCCTGGGGGCGCTTCGGACAGCGGGCCTGCTCAAGCGAGCCCGCGGGACGCTGATCCGCCGGGCTTCCGACCCGTGGGAGGCGCATGCGGAGGGCATCATCAACACGCTCGTGCCGGAGAAGACGATCCCCAGCCATCAGGGACCGGACGCGCGCACTGTGATCCCGGACCTGGACGTCGTCACGATCGCGGTCAAGGCGCCGCACAACAGCAGCCACCTGCACACCTGGTGGGTCGAACTGACGAGGCCGGCCACGCGCGACGAGGTGCTGGCGGCCTTTCGCGCTGCGCCACGGATCGCGTTCGTGCGATCCTCGGATGGTCTCGTGGCCCTCAACAGCACGGTGGAACTGATGGCCGATCTCGGCCGCCCGCGCGGCGACCTGTGGGAGGTCGCGTTGTGGGAGGACGTGCTTTCGGTCGATGGCGATCAGGCGTACTACACCTACCAGGTCTTCAACCAGGCGATCGTAATCCCCGAGACCATCGATGCCATTCGCGCCTTGAGCGGCATCGAGACCGATCCCCAGGTGTCGATGGCGCGCACCGATGCTTCGCTGGGACTGCAGCGTGATTTCATCCGTGACCGCGTCCAGGTTCGACGATGAGTGAATTCGATGATCCCGCGCTGGTCGGGCTCGGGCTGGCACTCGCTTCGGGACTTCTGATCGGCCTGGAACGGGGATGGCAGCAACGCGAGCGGCCCGAGGGACATCGCGTCGCGGGCGTTCGCACCTTTGCGCTGATCGGCCTGCTCGGCGGCCTTGGCGGGCTGCTGGCCCAGCGCTGGGGAGCCGGCATGCTCATCGCGCTGCTCGTACTCGTCGGGGTGTATCTGGTGGTGGGCTACCTGGTGACGGCGCATATGCATGCCGTGATGGGACTGACCACGTCCGTCGCCGCCCTTGCGACTTTCGCCATCGGGGCGCTGGCGACCAGTGGCGCTTGGCGCGTTTCGGCGGTCGCCGCCGTGGTCGTGCTGGCGCTGCTGCGTTTCAAGCAGCTCTTGCACGCCGGCGTCGGCAAGCTGTCCGAGGCGGAGATCAGCAGCGGCACGCAGTTGCTGTTGATCAGCGTGGTCGTACTGCCCGTACTCCCTGATCGTGGCTTTGGCCCCTATGAGGCGTTGAATCCCTATCGCCTTTGGTGGGCCGTTGTCCTGCTCGCAGTGCTGTCGTTCGCTGGGTTCGTCCTGATGCGCTCGCTCGGCAGGAAACGAGGGCTGGTATTCACAGCGCTGCTCGGCGGGATCGTGTCGAGCACCGCCACCACGGCCACGTTGGCGCGCTGGGCCGGGCAGACGCCAGGCTGGCATCCACTGGCAGCGGCGGGGGCGGCGCTCGCCTGCGCAGCCATGTTTGCGCGCATGGCGGCTCTCGTCGCCATCGCAGCCCCCGGCATCGGCTGGGACCCGGTGGTCATCTTCGTGGCCATGGCCGTGGCTGGCGGTGTTCTGGGGACGTTCCTGGCGGCGCGGTCGCCCGCCGACGACTTGCCCGAACTTCAGCTTGGCAACCCATTGCAGCTGCGCTCCGCGCTCCAGTTCGCAGCCTTCCTGGCCGCGGTGATGCTGGCAGGCCGCTTTCTTGCCGATCGCTTCGGGGATGCTGGCGTCATGCTGACCGCCGCTGCCTCGGGTCTGGTGGACGTCGATGCGATCACGCTCTCGATTGGCCGCCTGGTGACCGAGGGCGCCGTCACCGCCGCTTCGGCCACCCTGGCCTTGTTCATCGCCGCATCCGTCAATCAGGTCACCAAACTTGTCCTGTTGATGTCGCTGGGCGGTAGGGCGCTCGCATGGAGAGTGCTCCCGTCGTACGCGGCCATGGCTGCTGCTGGCTTTGCCGTCGCCCTGGGCTTGACCTGAAACAGCGATCAGCTATCGAAGGCCACCGATCGCGCCAGACTCTCCTGCGCTTCAAGGGCAGACAGCCTGCCCTTGAGCGCCGCCTGGATGACGCCGAAGGCGTCACCGCCCAGCGCCACCCGAAGCGGTGGCTTCTCGCTCGTGGCCGTGTCGAAGATCCGGTGCGCGATCTTCTGCGGATCGAGCGTGTACAACTCGTCACCCGCGTTCTCGAACATCGCGCGAATCTGTCCAGCGGGCGTGTCCTGATAGGCGGGGTTCGCCGGCGCGTACTGCAAATTGCGGCTGAAGCTCGTGCGAGCGCCGCCCGGTTCAATGAGTGTGACGAAGACCCCAAACCCCTCCAGTTCCTGGCGAAGGCATTCGCTGAAGCCTTCCAGACCCCATTTCGCGGCGTGGTAAAGACTGCTGGTCGGCAGGGAGCCTTGGCCACTGGCGCTGGAGATTTGGATGATCCGACCGGCTCGCCGTGTGCGCATGGCGGGAATGAAGGCCCGCGTGACGTGCACCGGCGCCAGCAGGTTGAGGCTGATCTGCCCTTCGATGTCCGCGTCGGAAAACTCTTCGGTGGCGCCGATGATGCCGCCGCCGGCGTTGTTGACCAGGACATCGACCGGGCGGCGGGCCTCGGCGCGCTGGACCACGGGTGCGATGTCCCCCTTCACGGTCACGTCGAGCCGTTCGACAACGAGCTGGTCACCGTAGCGTGCTGCCAGGTCGTCGAGCGTCTCGGGACGCCTGACGGTGGCCGTGAGGTCATCCCCCGAAGCCAGGATGATTTCAGCAAGATGGCGACCGATGCCGCTGGATGCGCCGGTGAGGAACCAATGTCTGGACATAAATGCACTCCTGTGGTTTACTTACCAACTAGTTTGTAAGTTAATGGCGCCCGTGTCAAGCGATGATGGGCGCTCGGATGAAATGTTGTTGAGGAGTAACGGCCCATGGCCAAGAGACGTCCCGCCGAGACCCAGCAAATGCTGCTGGACGCTGCGCTGGGGGAATTTGCCGAGAACGGGCTGGCGGGGGCACGAATTGACCGGATCGCGGCGGCAGCAGGCATCAGCAAGCCGATGCTTTATGTCCATTTCGGGGACAAGGAGGCTCTCTTCGACGCCGTGCTCAGCCGGGAAATCCTCGCCGCGGCGCAGGACGAGCGCTTCGATGCGGACGATCTTCCCGGCTATGCGGGGCGCACCTACGATTTGCTCACCGAGCGGCCGCACCTATGGCGGCTCATGACCTGGTTCCACCTGGAGCGAGGCCAAGAAGTGCTCCTGCTCCCCGCCGGTCACAGCGTACTGGAAGCCAAACATGCGGCCATCACCGCTGCCCAGGCGGAAGGACGCATCACAGCGGATTTCACGCCTGATGAGATCGTGCGACTGGTAGCGACGATCGTGCAAACGTGGTGCATGGCACCGGCGGCGAGGGATTCGCAGGAGCACGAGGCGCGCAGACGGGCGATTCAGTTGGCGATTGCGCGGATGCTTTCGCCTGGCAAATCCCCTCTCCAGCGCGGGAAAATGGTTGACGCCTCGCGCTGAACGCCCGGACAAGGAAGTGCTACTTGGCACGGGAGGACGACATTCAGGCGCGACGTGGCCATCGGTCCCACAGCCATTCGTCAGACATCCGAACCCAGTGCGACCTGGCAACGCACATGAAGAAGCAGAGTGCGTCGGCGCAATCAGCGTCCGGTCGTGGGTCGTGCTGGAAGGGGGTTAAGCCGAGACCGTGATGACGCGCGGGTCGCCACGCCCCTGCACGGCCGCCCACTCCTCGGCGCTCAGCAAGCTCTGCGGATCGACACCGAGCCCTTGAGCCGCCTCCGCCGCGACGTGCGCCCACGTGCAACGGTTCGCGAACAGCATGCCGGCCACATCGAGTGTCCCGCCGCGCGCCTGGTAGCCCAAGGCACGGGTCTGCCGCGCCCCTGTATCGATCCGACGCATCAGGCCCAGCGTCGGCTCGGGTCGCATGTGCGAGACGATGACGCGCACGGCGGCAGTCTCCGGGAACAGGGCGCGCAAGGCCTGGTCGCCGGCCACAAAGTCCTGCTCGCGTTCGTCGCGGGGTGCTCTGAAGCGGCCCGGCTCGATGACGCAGGTCACTGCGGTCCGATGTCCAGCGGCTTCGAGGCGCCGCGCCGCAAGCAGGGCCTGCTGTAGCTGGTATGCGCCGATGGCAACCAGCAACACGTCGGGGGCGTCGCAGGGCTTCACCACCCAACCACCCTGATCGACCAAGCGTTCGGCCTGCTCGGCACTCAACTGGCTGGCGACGGCCCGCTTGGGAACGACCAGCGTCCAGAACTGGCCATGCGAGGCGTAGGCCGCGCGCAGCGCCGCAACGGCACTGTTGGCATCGACCGGGAACAACACGCGCGAGGTGTCGGACATTTCGCCCAACAGCGCTTCGGCCAGCGTCGGATCCTGGTGCGACTGCTCGTTCTTGCCGTTCTCCCAGGTGTGGGACGTCGCAACCGTGACCACCGACAGCCATCCGGGTGGTGTGCCTGCCTGCGCCTGATGTCGCGCGAACAGGATTTCCTGGCGCAGCGCGCCCAGCATCTTGACGGCAAATGCCTCGTAAGAGACGACCAAGTTGATGCCGCCCTTGTTGCCCAGCGCCGCGCTGACCACCGCTTCTTCGTTGAGCGCCGTGATCACGGCGCCATCGACGGCCTCCGCCAGGCCCGGTTCGGGCGTGAAGACGCGGTGTTTGAGCAGGTCCAATGTCTGGCCCATGCGGTTGCTGCGCAGCTCGTCCGGATTGCCTACCCGCGGACGCAGCTGTGGGTTGGCTTGGACGAGGGCCGCGAAGGCTCCGTCGAGTGCCGCCATTGGCGAGACCTCGCCCTGGCCCGCAACATGCCACTGCGGAACCGGAAGTCTGGGGGCCGCCACCTGGCGGTGCGCCAGGGCATGGTCCCGCTCCAGGGGACGATGCTGCACTTCGTGCCGGCGCAGTAGTGCGACCGCTTCGTCGAGTTCGTGCGACGGCACGAAGAGAGCGCGAGCACCCTCGTTGAACTGCTGAAGCGCTATCTGGTCGACCCGGGGGTTCCCCTCCAGCGGCAGGTTGTGCGCGGCATTGGTTCCAGCACCGGGGAAGCCGAATCCCTTGGGCGCTTCGGCGATGGTGTAGTGGAGGGGTACCGGGTACTGAACGGTGCCCTGCGAAACTCCAGCCGCGCAGGCCGACAACCGCTCCTCCATCGCGTGAACGGCCCAGGCGAACGCGGCGGGGTCGGTGCCGTCGATCTCCATCGGGTCGAAGCCGTTCAGCCGCAGATGCTGGTGGAACCATTCTCGGCCCCCCTGCTGCTGCATGGTGCTGCGCTGTTCGATGCGGCGACCGTTGAGGATCATGAACGGTGCCACGAAGCCGCTGTCTTCTGCCCGCCACCAGCGCGGCGCCCAGTCACTGCCACGCTGCTCCTCGAAAGCGCCGTCGCTGAGGAACACCACCAGCCGCTCGCCGGGCAAGGGCATGTGCACGTACTGCAGTTCGGCAAAGCCGAGATAGCCGCCCTCGGACAGACCGCCTGCCGTATTCGGGCCGACGTGGCTGCCCAGCGGCGAGGCGGGACGCCCCTGTGCGTCGATCGCGTAGCTATAGAAATCCCGGGCAAAGCGCGTGAGGCCGCTTTCGCTGCGGTCGTATCTCTCGGCGTGGCGCGGCGTCATGTTGCCCACCAGAAGGTTGCAGGCATCGATGCCCGCGACGCAATGGCCCTGGCCCATCAACCAGCCACGCGTCAACCCACTGAGCGCGTTCGCGGCCAGGTAGCCGACATAGGCCGGCACGATGTTCAGCGCCCCACCGGTATGCCCCTCCGGCGTCTCCTTGAAATCCTCGGCTCTCATCTCCCGGCCATCGGGATAGACCCGGTCGGCATAGGTCATGTGAACCGTCAACCACATGCCTGCCACGGCCAGGCGGTCCGCCGACCAGAGCGTGCGATACACCGCGGTTGTGTCGCTCGCCTTGCCTTCGGCAACCAGCACCTGTGCGAGATCGTGGACTCGCAGTTGCGTGAGATCGTTGTGGGTGATGGGGCCGTGGCCGCGCGCCCAGCGGGCGAACTCGGGATCAGACTCGCGGAACACGCGGACGCGCTCGGCGACCCAGGGAAGCTCGTGGTTCATGTGGAAAGTCCTTGAGAGCCGGCACGCAGGTAAGCGCGACGGCGAGATTGGGAAGGCTGGCGTCTGTGATCGTCTTTCGCGCGCCAGCGGCACGGCCATCTAGCGTTCATGGCTGTGTTATCCATAAAGATCAGAGCGGGTCAAGGGCACGGGCCAGCTTCCGCCGTCGCGTTTGGACGCGACGATCTGGTAGATCCCAGTCCCCCCGGCCTCGAATTCCAGTGCACACGCCGCCATGTACAAGCGCCAGATGCGGAAGGTCACCTCATCGACCTCCCGCAAGGCCTCCTCCCGGCGCGCTTCGAGTCGCTGGACCCAATGACGCAAGGTCAGCGCGTAGTGGGGTCGAAGACCTTCGACGTCATGGATCTCGAAGCCGGAGCGCTCCATCCCTAGCTGGATATTGCTGACGCAGTCCAATTCGCCGTCGGGGAAGACGTAGCGGTTGATGAACTCGGTCGCGACGGTTCGGCTCCAGCCCTCCTCGTCATGGGTGATCCCGTGGTTGAGGAAGAGTCCTCCTGGCCGCAAAACCCGCTGGACCACCGCGTAGTAGGCCGGTAGGTTCGCGAGTCCCACGTGCTCGAACATGCCAATGCTTGACACCTTGTCGAAAACGGCCGTGCCTTCGAGGTCACGGTAGTCGCGCAGTTCAACGGTGACGAGATCCTGCAGGCCCTCCGAGCGGATGCGCTCGCGCGCGTATTCGAGTTGCTGTTGGCTGAGCGTGATGCCGTGCGCACGGACGCCATGTTCTCTTGCCGCCCAGCACACGAGCGCGCCCCAGCCGCAGCCGATGTCGAGCAGGCGTTCGCCTCGCTGCAGGCGCAGCTTGCGGCAGATGTGCTCCAGCTTGTTGCGCTGAGCCTGGTCCAGCGTGTCATCCGTCGCCTTGAAATAGCCACATGAGTAGACCCTCTCGGCATCGAGCCAGAGTCCATAGAACGCGTTGGACACATCGTAGTGAAAGGAGATCGCGGCCTGATCGGTTTGACGCGAATGGCGATGGGAGAAGCGACGTGCGACGCGCGAGGCCAGACTCCGCGAGGGCTTCAACCCGTCCTGGTCGGACACGCGCAGCAGCAGTGCGTCGCGCAACAGGGCCAGTTTGTCGCGCCAAGAGAGCGAAAACCTCTCGAAATGCGCCTTGAGCCCGAGCGCGGTGTACAGGTCTCCCTCAATGTCGATGGTGCCGCGGAAATAGGCTTCCGCCAGCAGCAGCGGATCCGGGCGCAGGACCAAGCGACGCAGCAGACCCGGGTCACGGATGATCAGGGTGTATTCCGGGTGCGATTCGAGCTCGTGCAAGAGCATATCGCCCAGACGCAACGCCGGCGGGCGCTCGATGCCGGCCAGCAGCCGGCGCAAGATCCGTAGCGCGGCGGCATATCCATCGGGCGATACGGTTCGATCCCGTGTCGTGAGGTGGCTCATTGGGGGCGCCTCGCTCGCTCGTGTGCAGCGGATGCTGCGAAGTGGATAGACGACTCATACTTGGCGCTGGCGTGATCGGCACGACCACAACCGCTGCACCGCATGTACGTAGAGCGTCGTGATGCCGGGGAATGTCGACGATGATCAGAGCGATTCATGCGCGTACACGACGGGACTTCGCGCGCACCGAATTGCGCTGAACGTCCGCATCCGCTCCTTCGATCAAACCGCAGACGGAATGGCCATCCGGGACGCCGTCCGGCAGCCGCTTCCAGTCGCGCTCTGCCTGCTGCATGCGGCGATGCAAATCTGTCGCCTCCTTCAGCCGCCGGGCCTGCTCGTCAAGCCGTTCGCTCAGCAGCGCCCGCGCGCGCGGACAAGGCGATGCACCGCGCTGGCTCATCTCGACAAACTCTGCAGCGTCCTTGAGCGTGAAGCCGAGGGCCAATGCATTGCGTATGAAACGAACCCGGGCGACGCTTCGATCCGAGAATGCGCGGTAGCCGTTCGTGCCCCGGCCATCGGGCACCACAAGCCCCACCCGAAGGTAGTGACGCAACGTGTCCGGTGTGACGCCTGCCGCCTTGGCGCATTCAATGAGTTGCATCACCATCCTCCAGCAAGGTTGTCTTGAATCCCTTCACTTTCGAGCGAGTTTGAACCCAGGTGCTGCACATGGGTCAAGGGCCCGGTGTCTGAACCGCTCCGTTTCTTCCTTCAACGTGCGGTTGGATGGGCAACTGGACCATCATCGGCGCGAGCATCAACGGGCGTGGCTCCCGGCCCGGAGGAAGACTTATCGTGGTCTTGTCCCAGTTCATTGCCTATACCAAACCACTTGCCTGGTCATTCAGCGCTCGGAACGTCTCACGCGCGATCGCTAACTGCTCGCGTGCTTGAACCACCAGCACGGCGACGGCGGATCGGGATGACTGCAACTGGGCGACTTCAGTGTTGGGCGAGTAGGCGCGATTGCGCTCTTCGTCTAGTTCCAGGCCGATGAACTCCAGGCCATCAACGATGCGCCGACGCAACGCGGCCGAATTTTCTCCAGCTCCGCCAGTGAAGGCCACAGCATCGCAACCGCCCATCGCGGCGGCGTAGGCGCCGATGTATTTGCGCACGCGGTACGCGTGAACCTGCATTGCCAGTTGGGCGGCTGCGACTCCTTCTCCCGCGCGCTTCTCCACAATCCGCAGGTCCGAACTCTCACCCGACAATCCTTTGAGTCCACTGTCGCTGTAAAGCGCCGCCTCGATCTGCGCCAACGTCAAACCCAGTGCGCGTGCGACGAAGCCGGGTACGCCAGGGTCGAGGTCTCCACAGCGCGTGCCCATCACAAGACCTTCAAGCGCGGTCATTCCCATAGATGTATCGACCGACCTTCCGCGATCGATCGCGCAGACGCTGGCGCCGCTTCCAATGTGGCAGCTCACGATACGAAGTTCTGACGGCGGCCGTTTCAGCTCGGTGCTGACGGCGGCCAGTACACCCTGGTGGGACAGGCCATGGAAGCCGTATCTCCGTACCCCTGCCGCGCGCCACGATGGCGGAACAGCATAGGAATGGGCGTATTCGGGCATGTCGTCATGGAAAGCGGTGTCGAAGACCGCGACGTGGCGCACGCCGGGCCAACGCTCACGGGTCAGGCGTATGCCGGCCAATGCGGCAGGATTGTGATGCGGCGCCAGAGCCGAAGCCTTGCCGATCTCGCGTTCGACTTCTTCATCCACGAGCACCGCGTTGCTCAACAGTGGGCCACCGTGTGCGACGCGGTGACCAATGCCATCGAGCGTTGTGACACCCGCCCTGTGCAAGTGCCGCTCGATCTCCTCGAAGGTCGCAGCATCCACCGCAGGATGATCAATCGCCGAGTCGATCAATGGCAAGGTACGAGCCGACTCGAAAACTCCGAACTTCAGGGTCGCACTGCCGGCATTGATGGCGAGGACGCGCATGTCGGAGCTCCGTCAGCGCCGGTCAGTGCCGACGTCGCCGCCATTGGCAACGTTCATCAGATCGAATTGCCAAGTTTCGCTCGGCGCTAGCAGCACGCGAGGCCGCCGATCAGGCCCATGCTTCCGATGCTGTAGCGCCGTTGCTGGCGTGGTGATGCGGGAGAATCCAACTTTGATCCGTGCCTGGACGACGCTGAAAAGCGAAATCGGCCGTGGCAGGCGCATCGCCTCCGACAAGGAGCGTGCTGCTTGCGACCCGTGAGCGTCTCTTTTTGCAGCCACAGTGGAGGGTCGTTCAGTTGGCATAGGCCTGCTCGAACACAAGCTCAGCCCACAGGTCCCGGCTCTTGCGCCATGATTCCATGGCCTGCCCAATCGCGTCTGCACCAGTTCGCTCAAGCTGATACCAAGGATTTTCGACCCGATGGGGATCCTGCGCACTCCACTGCTCAAGCCATCGTTGCACCCATGGCAGCAGCGCCAGGGCCGGGGTCACCTGCTCGGACCAGACCTTGCGACTGACGCGCATGGGGTGCAGCGCGCGAAGTTCACGAGCCGAGTCGGGGGTGACGGCGAAGCGGACCCACGGCGACACCCACTGCGAATAGAAGCGCTCGGTGATCTCCGAGAGTGCTTCGACCTTGTCGAACCCCGCCGGGTTGGCGTCGTAAGGCAGGTCTTCCAGCCGCCGCGGCTGGAACTGCGCAGCGGCGGCCGACTCCGAAGAGGCGCTGTCCTCCAGAACCATCTCGTAGAGTCCAGGCTTGAGTGCCTGGATCGATTCGGCATGATGCAAGATGGCGCGGTGCTCGCGTCGCGCCACCCCCGCGGAGACGAAGATGCCAAGGTGGCCAACATGTTGGTGCAGCAGGTACACCACGCGCTGGCCCGCCGCCACCAGGTCTGCGGTCGTCGGATATACCGCTTTGAGCCAGCCGAGCGCCTGGTGGGGCGGTGTGATGTTGTCGCCGTTGGAGCAAAAGACCACCAGCGGTGCGCCAATGCGGCTGAGATCCGCGCGGCAGTGGCCATCGACCACGACCTCGCCGCTCTCCAGGTGATTACCTACGAAAAGATCGCCTGCGATCGACAACATTTCCTCGCGGGCAAGCTGGTAGAAGCCATTCCACCAACGCTCGAACTCCAGGAAGCGATCGCGCTCAGTCTCCGGCTGCGCGAAGAGCGTGTCGTATTTCTTGAACACGCCCTCGGGCCGCAACGCCTCGAAGTTCTGGACCAGCCAGGCACCGTCGAATCGCCCGGCGCCGAGGTCCGACGCCCAGTGCGCCGGCCAGATGCCGCCCGTGAACCCACCGAGCAGCCGCATGGGGTTGATGCCTCTCTCGCCTGCCCAGTACGACAGCGGCGAGCCATTGAGCACTGCCAAGGCGGCACGGTGCTCGCAGTGCGACAGCGCCAGCGTGATCGCCCAACCGCCTTGGCAGTTGCCGTAGACGATCGGGGCCTTGCCTCGGTGGCGCTTGGCCACCATGTCGATGAATGTGGCCAGGGTCTGGACGACTGCGCCCATGGTCTGGCCCTCGACGGGCTCCGGATCGAACACTACGAAGTACACGGGATGGCCTTCGAGCAGTGCCATGCCAACTTCAGAATCGCGTTTGAAGCCGCCAATGCCAGGGCCGTGGCCGGCGCGTGGATCGACCACCAGCACCGGCGCGGCGCCTTTGCGCACATGCTTCTCCAAGGCGTCGGTGCCACAGCGAGTGACACGCAGGAGCCGGTAGTTGCTCGCCGGTTGCAAGTCGTGGCCGTCAGCCACCTGCTCTGACTCGAAGTGGAGCAGCGGCGGCATACCCGCCGCTTCGTGTTCGGTCATGTTGTTGGCGCGCTGTCTCAGCGCTTCGCCGGACGCGACGGTCCGCCACAGCATGTCGCCCCAGTAGGCAGCAAAGAGCCCAAGCGGTGCGGCGGCGATACCCTGGGAGTTCGTGCGTGCGTCCATGGCGTCGATCAGCGGCAGCAGCAGCCGCCATGCCCCTTTGAACGGGCAGCGGCCGGCGCATGGGAGGCACCGGCACCCGCCGCAATGCCCGGCGAGGAATCAGCGGATGCCTCGTAGCCCGCGGCAGCTAAGGCCGCGATCAGCTCAGGCGTCTTCTGGGCCGTCTGGTCGCCGGTGACACTCGCTGCGCCGCGAGCGAGATCGACATGCACGTCTTGCACACCAGCTACGCGCTTGAGCGCCTTGCTGACCGAGTTCGCGCAGGAGGCGCAGGTCATGCCGGCAACCTTGAGTTCGATGGTTTCCATGATGATGCTCCGGTGGTTTCAGTGGTGGTGCCCGGACTGGTCGACGGATTTCGGGCGGCTCCGGTCGTCTGATTGGCGCGCAGGCGAACCCCCTTCATCGCCCCGAGGCGGCTGATCTTGATGGTCATGACCGCCATGTGCGCCGTGACTGCCATGGCCGAAGATGTGCATCAACGGACAGGCGAGGATGAAGAGGAAGGGAAGCAGTTGCAGAAGATGGGCGTTGTGGCGGTAGAACATCCAGGCAACGGCGGCGGCGAGGCCGAGCCACAGCAGCCACTGGTTGATGCGAGACCAGTTCGGGCCGTTTCCTGTGCTCTTACTTCGATCGGGCGGAATATTCATGGCGATGCTCCTTCGTGAAGTTGACCCTTGTCGATTGGCGAGATTCCCGCATTCGAGTGCCGTGCAGGGCGCTGATCAGGCCCATCCATAAAACAGGTATGCCAGAAGAATGGGGCTGAACACCGGAGATTTCCATGGCCCCGCTAAAAAGTCCTCGATAGTTTCTGAGCATGATCGACCCGTGCCAAATGTGGCTTGTTAAGCTCAGCATAGAGCTGAGGTGAAGGCAGTACCTTGATCTTGATCAAAAAGACTCTCTGTACCCAGCTACGGGGTACATACCCCGCGCAGCGAACCAGCAGACCAGCTCACCTCAGGGGCTCAGCGCACACCGCCAAGTGAGCGCGCGCCAGATGTGCCGAGCAGGCAGACGTTCGGCACCGATCGGAGGCTATCTACGAACGGTGTCCGGAACTGTGACCGGATCGCGGCCGAGCAAAGGCCCTCCCGTGCGGTGTGGACGTAGCGATGGGATACACAAGCGCATGATGTCGGCGCCTGCCGCTAGGACTGGGCACGTGGCAGTCACGGAGTAAGCGGCCGGCCATCCCACCTTGGCTAGGCATCGGTGTGGGATGCCGCTAGATTGGCTATCGGAGGTTCAGGATGCGCCGGGCACCGCTGAGCACTATCAGCGCAATGACTGCGCCAATCACGAGGTCAGGGTACGAGGAGCCCGTCCAAGCGACCAAAACACCAGCGACTATCACCCCCGCGTTTGCGATCACATCATTCGCAGAAAAAATGTAGCTTGCCGTCATGTGGGCGCCCCGATCCCGCTTCTTGGCGATCAGCACCAGGCAGGTGACGTTGGCGATCAATGCGACCAGCCCGATACTCATCATGAGCATGGACGCCGGCTCACTTCCCACAACTGCCCGCCGAACGACCTCCAAAAGCGCGCCAAGCGCAAGCACGACTTGCAACCAACCAGCGATGTGCGCTGCCTTCATCTTCAAGGCGGCGGCGCGGCCCACCGCATAGAGCGCCAGTCCGTAGACCGCCGCATCGGCGAACATGTCAAGCGAGTCCGCTATGAGACCTGTGGACTGGGCGATCAGGCCAACGATCAACTCAAAGACAAACATCGCACCGTTGATAGCGAGCAGCAGCTTTAAGGTCCGAGCCTCAGAGGCATTCCCCTCTGCGTCTGGGGCCGTAGACTCGTCGCTTTGCACGCTGTCCAACACTTGCGCGCCGAGGTTGAGAGGGATGAGACGGCCCAGCAGCTCTTGCGTACTTCCCCCATGCTGCACGGTGAGTACACGGTCCTTCAGATCGAAGTCCAGTGCCGCAACAGCCGACGCATCGGCCAGCGCCATCCGAATGAGATTCTCCTCCGACGGGCAATCCATCTTCGGCACGGAGAAACGCGTCTTCCACTGCCCGCCTTCGGTGCGCCTCTCGCTTGTCAGCAGAACCGCACCCAAGTTCAGGGGCGTCAGCTTCTGGGCGATCCTGGCGGGCTCGCCCGAGTGCACCACCCGGAGCTGCCGATGGGCCAGATCGAAGGTCATCGGCCCAACCCCGGTCAGACCACCCAGCGCCATGCGAATGAGGTTCTCCTCGGAGGGGCAGTCCATTCCCGGAACTGAAAATGTGCTCTCCACGGAAGCAATGGCGCTTGGGGCCTCGTCGACCGTCTGCGAATTGCAACTGCTCGAGCAGCTACTGCTTTGACATGTACTCATGTCCCGTATTAGAAACCCTCAAGTAGCTGTAGAGTCAAGCGGTAGGTAGGCAAATATGAAAATCGGTGAACTATCGTCATTGGCAGGGTGCTCCGTTCCCGCGGTGCGCTTTTATGAAGCAGAGGGCCTTCTGCAGGCGCCCCTGCGGGCCGCCAACAACTATCGGCAATATGGCCAACAGCATGTCGACAGGTTGGCCTTCATCGTTCGGTGCCGCTCGCTGGACATGTCGCACGACGATATCCGGGCTCTGCTGCAGTTGCAGGACGACCCCGCCATGTCCTGCGACGAGGTCAATGCCTTGCTAGACGATCAAATGCGCTTGGTAGAGCAGCGAATCGCCGAGTTGCAGGCGCTGCGCAAGCAACTGCGTGCCATCCGCAGTACCTGTGCGGGAGGGGTATGCGTTGGCGATTGCGGTGCACTTGAATCGCTGCGCAGCGCCACTGGGGCAAGCTGGCCAACCGTTCGCTGAGCGGAGCCTCAAATAACGACATTCAGCTCGGTGCGAACCAACGATGCGGTAGCAACTCGTGAACCAGGCTAACCCGTTGCGTCGGCAAGCGAGCCAAAACGTCCTTGAGATACGCATAGGGATCATGCCCATTGAGTCGTGCTGACTGGATGAGCGTCATGACGGCTGCTGCCCTCTGACCAGCTCGTAGGCTGCCCGCAAAGAGCCAGTTGCTGCGGCCAATGGCAATCGGCCGAATCTGGTTCTCGATCCAGTTGTTGTCCACGGGCAGCTGTCCGTCATCGACGAACCGGGTCAAAGCCTCCCAGCGCCGCAAGCTGTAGTCCAGCGCTTTGGCGCTTGCCGAGCCTTCCGGCACCTTCTGGCGTTGCAGCACCATCCACTGGTGCAAGGCATCAAGCAGCGGCTTCGTTTGTTGTTGCCGGATGGTTTGGCGCTGATCGGTCGCAATCTCCTTGACCTCACGCTCGATCTCGTAGACCCGCGCGAACTGCTGCAGCGCGACCTCGGCGATCTGGCTTTGGTTCGCCGCGTGCAAATCGAAGAACTTGCGCCGCGCGTGCGCCAGGCAGCCGACCTCGGTCACACCACTTGCGATCAAGGCCTTGTAGCCGCTGAAGTCGTCACAGGTGAGGCTGCCTCTCCAGTCGCCCAGGAAGCGCCGGGCGTGTTCGCCCGAGCGCGATTCGCAGAAGTCGTAGACGACCGCCTTGATGTTCTCGAAGGCGCCCGTGGCATAGGCCCATAGGTACGCCCGGTGCGCCTTGCCGTTGCCCGGCTTGAGCATGGACACCGGCGTCTCGTCGGCATGCAGCACGCGGCGCTGCAGCAGCTCTGTCCTCATGGCGTCAACCAGTGGCTGCAACTGCACGCCACACGAGCCCACCCATTGCGCCAGCGTGGAGCGGGGGATGGCTAGGCCGGCGCGGCCGAAGATCGCTTCCTGGCGGTACAGCGGCAGGTGGTCGGCGTACTTGGCCACCAGCACTTGCGCCAGTAGCCCAGTGGTAGGGATGCCTTTGTCGATGATGTGAGGATCGACAGGCACCTGGTGAATCGTCTCGCACTGGGCACAGGCCCACTTGCCCCGGATGTGGCGCTCCACCGTGAACACGCCGGGCGCGTAGTCCAGCTTCTCGGCCACGTCCTCGCCGATGCGCTTCATCTGGCAACCGCAGGCGCAGGTGGTGGACTCGGGCTCGTGGCGGATCTCGCGCCGCGACAGGTTGGCCGGCAGGGGTGCGCGTTTGGGGACTTGCTTGTCTTGGCGGCCTGCCACTGGCGGCGTGGCCTGCTCGATCTCATCGGCCACCGCCTGCAGGTCCTCATCCAGCGATTCATCGAGCAGGCTCTTCTGCTCGGCGCTGAAGCGCTCCGACTGTGCGGCGAACTTCATGCGCTTGAGCAGTGCGTTCTCGTGCGTGAGCTTGTCGATCTGCGCCTGCTTGAAGACCGCCTCTTGGCCCTGGCGTGCGATCACGCCGTCTCGCTCGGCCAGCTCACCCATCAACGACAGCAGGGCCGCTCGCATCTGCTGCGGCTCCAGGGTGTCAAGGTGGTCTGCGGTGATCACGGGAGAAGATGATGCGGCTAACATCACATTCGCGCATCGGTGCAAGCGCTGATTGCCTGGCCAACGACCGGAGCACTCAAAGTACAGTGATGACTCCAGCCTCGCCGACGTTCTTCCAGGGCAGGCCCAGCACGAGCGCATCGAACTGCGTTCGGCTGAGTGTGGCGGTGGTGGCGGCATCGCGCGGCCAGACGAACTTGCCGCTATTCAGGCGCCGGGCCGCCAGCCAGACACCGATGCCGTCGTGCACCAGCACCTTCATGCGGTTGGCTCGTCGATTGGCGAACAGATAGGCGTGGTGTGGGCGCGCTGCGCCAAAGACAGCCACTACCCGGGCGAGCGCCGTCTCGGTGCCTGCTCGCATGTCCAGCGGCTCGGTGGAGAGCCACAGCGCATCAATGCGGATCATCGGAGCCAGTCGCGCAGCCACGCTGCACATGACGCTGCATCTTCCAGGGGCCAGTTCACGGTGACTACGCTGGCGCTGCGCCGAACATCAACGCGAATCGCACGCGACACGGGCGGCGAGCTGGTCTCGGTTGCTGGGAGCTGTTCAACTGGTGGAGGCAGATTCAGCGCAACGAACTCATTCCGGGGCGCTGGCAACAGGGAGTCTGCTTGCTCGCGCATCCAGCGATGAACGATGTTGGCGTTGATTCCGTGTGCAAGCGCTACGCCGGCCACTGACGCGCCGGAGACCTGGCATTCGGCCACGATCTGGCCTTTAAGTTCCGGGGGGTAGTAGTGCCGCTTGGGGCGCTGGGCGATCGTGTCGTTCGCCATAGTGTGCGTGATGTTCATCGTGCACACGATGCCTCGACACTGGGTCTATCTCAAGATGGGATTGCCGGACGCTTACGTCACGGAGAAAAAATGTCCCGCTCGCGTAGCAACGTGGCCGGCCGGGTAGATCCCAGAATCAGGCAAAGAGATACGCCAGTTGGCTGGACGGACCGCAGCGCCCTCGGACTACTGCCGCAGATGGGGCAATACCAAGTCAAACCTGGTGACAAGCTCACTGGAGGTCACGGCAACGGAGCCACCATGTGCCTCCGCAATCGATTTCACGATGGCAAGGCCAAGACCGGCGCCCGCCGTATTTCGTTGCCGTGCCGGATCAACTCGGTAGAAGCGGTTGAAGAGCTTTGGTAGATCGCGCTCAGGAATTCTCTCACCGGGATTGACCACACTGATCGTTGTCCACTGCTCGTCCTGCGAAAGCAAGACCGTGATGCTCTTGCCGCGAGGCGTGTGTCGAATTGCATTCGAGAGAAGATTGTTCAGCGCCCGGGTGAGCATTTCCCGATCCGCCGCTATGCTGCCGATCGCCCCTTTAACACCAAGCGTAATGCCGCTATCTTCTGCCAGCGCCTCGAAATAGTCGAACAGACTCCGCACCAATTCGGACAGATCAATGGTAGACAGACGCAAGTTGCGGGGATCATTTTCCGTTTGGGCAAGAAACAGCATGTCACCAATCATGCGTCCCATCCGATCAAACTCTTCCAAATTTGAATAGAGGATTTCTCTGTATTCCTCGTTGCTGCGCGGCTGGCCAAGCGCCACGTGAGTCTGCGTGACCAGGTTGGTGACGGGCGTGCGCAACTCGTGCGCGATGTCTGCGGAAAAGTGTGATAGCCGGGTGAAGCCTTCCTCGATTCTCGCCAACATATCGTTGAAGGCGAATACCAGTTCCGCCAGTTCGATCGGCACATCCCGAGGATCCAGCCTCACATCCAGCTTTGAAGAGCGAATCGCCCGAATCTCTTCATTGACCTTGCGAATCGGCAGGTGGCCCCACTGCACCGCCAGCCAAGCCACACCGAGCGCCAGACACATGACCAAGCCGGTTGCCCACCAGAGCATGCGCTTGAACTCCGCCAGGAAGTCGAGATGAAAGCCGATGTCCATGGCAGCGACGATGCGGTAGCCGGGCGCCGCTGAATCGTCAGCAGGCAGTTGCAGCACCACACCTCGATATGACCTCTGATCCTCCTGCCACACGATCAAATCGTCAGCGGTGATGCGGTTGACCAACTTTTTGCTACTGGCAAGTTTAGACAGGTCAGGACCGGGCGTGGCATAGATGCTATTGCCAGCCCCATCGTAGACGCCGTACGTCATCCCATGATGTCCTGCGACTGCGTTGGCCAAGTGTTGCTTCAGTTCGTCGCTTGCGATGTCACTTGCAAGCTGGTGCAAGGGCTGAGCCAAAGCGGTTGTCACTGCCTCCAGTTCGTGGGCATCCTGTTGAGCAAAGTGGTGCTCCAACGACCGGAGAATGACCCAATTGAACACAAGAAACACCAAGGTCGTGGCGATACCAACGAGGGCCGTGACCCTCAATGCAAGCGACGCTGGACGGCTTTGCCGCGGCTTATGGCGCAGGGGCATCATCGGGCGCATCGAGCGTGTATCCCATTCCACGCACGGTGTGGATGAGCTTCGGATTGAACGCATCGTCTATCTTCGCGCGTAGACGGCGGATGGCTACATCGATGACGTTGCTGTCGCTGTCGAAATTCATGTCCCATACCTGCGACGCGATCAGAGACCGTGGAAGGACCTCCCCCTGGCGACGGGCCAGGAGCTCAAGCAACGCGAACTCCTTGCTGGTGAGATTGATGCGTTGGCCAGCGCGCGTTGCGCGCCGGCGCGCCAAGTCCAGCACCAAATCGGCAACCTGGATGCGATCAGGCTGGCTCGGAGCGCTTCCGCGTCGCAGCAGCGTCCGCACCCGCGCCAGCAACTCAGAGAACGCGAATGGCTTGACGAGGTAGTCGTCCGCTCCCAGTTCCAATCCCTTGACACGGTCGTCTACACCGCCACGCGCCGTCAGAAAGAGCACAGGGACCTGTTTACCGGCATCTCGAAGGGCACGCACGATGCGCCAGCCATCGACATCCGGCAGCATGACATCCAAGACCACCAGATCGTATGTCTCGCCCATGGCCAGGTGGTGTCCGTCCAATCCGTTGCGCGCCAGATCCACGACGAATCCCGCCTCCATGAGACCTTGGCGGACGTAATCCGCCGTCTTGTTCTCGTCTTCAACGACCAGCAGTTTCATCGCATGTCCCATGAAATCGCTACGGCGCGGAAAAATAGCCGCTCACGATGTACGCATTCATCCACTTTCAATCAGCAATTTACTGGTTGCCAGCTTCCACGAACATGACACGAACATTACATGAATGTAATTCAGGGGTCATTCGATGGAAAGTGCCCAACCCATAGCATGACCTGCATTGCGTCGAACTGTGCCGCTCAGGATGGGGTGGCGTTTAGAACGACTTCCGAGTCATCTATGGAGGATTTCAGGCCATGCCGCCTCGTTCACCCTTTTTTATCGTGCCCACACAGGGCCTTTCTCGTCGGCGTTTCGTCCAAGGGTTAGCCGCCGGCGGCGTTCTCGCTGGGCTGTCCACGCCGGCGTTCAAGGCATTTGCCCAGCAAGGCTCCGCGACGCGCGGTGCCGCCCCTGTGCTGAAGGGCACCGAGTTCGACTTGGTGATCGCCGAATCGCCCGTGAACTTCACGGGCAAGCCAGGCGTGGCTACGACCATCAACGGCTCGCTGCCGGCACCGACATTGCGTTGGCGCGAGGGTGACACCGTCACAATCCGTGTAACCAACAAGCTGCGTGAAGCCACATCCATTCACTGGCACGGGATCATCCTGCCGTATCAGATGGATGGCGTGCCGGGCATCAGCTTCAATGGCATCGCTCCCGGCGAGACCTTCACGTACCGCTTCAAGGTTCAGCAGAGCGGCTCCTACTGGTACCACTCGCACTCCGGCTTCCAGGAACTCACGGGCATGTACGGGGCGATCATCATCGACCCCGCTGGCGCCGAGACCATCCACGCCGACCGTGACCACGTGCTGCTGTTCTCGGATTGGACCGACGAAGACCCGATGCGGGTGTTCACCAAGCTCAAGTCCCAAAGCGACTATTACAACTACAACCAACCTACCGTCTTCGACTTCTTCCGGGACGCCTCGCGCGAAGGCACGGCCGCTGCGATCGACAAGCGCAAGATGTGGAACGAGATGCGGATGAATCCGACGGATCTCGCCGATCTGTCCGCCGCCACGCTGACCTATCTGGCCAACGGCGTCACCCCCGCCGGCAATTGGACGGCGCTGTTCCGACCGGGTGAGCGCGTGCGGCTGCGCATGGTCAACGGTGCGGGCAACACCTTCTACGACGTACGCATTCCAGGACTGAAACTCACGGTGGTGCACGTCGATGGTGTTGACGTGGAGCCGGTGACCGTCGATGAGTTCCGATTCGGTCCTGGCGAAACCGTCGACGTGATCGTCCAGCCACGGGATGACGCTTACACGATCTTCGCCCAGGCGATGGACCGGACAGGCTACGCGCGTGCCACGCTGGCCGTGCGTGAAGGTCTTCAAGCTCCCGTGCCTGCCCTCGATCCGGTCGAATGGCTGACCATGAACGACATGATGGGCGGCATGATGGGGGGCATGGACCATGGCGGGTCCGGCCAGGCCATGGAGATGACCGGGATGACGGGCATGACGGGCATGACCGGGATGACCGGGATGGGCTCGGGTTCGATGTCCGGGATGGATCATGGGGCGATGGCAGGCATGAATCACGGCGCCATGAACCACGGTGGCATGGCGATGGATCACAGCCAACACGCCGCGGCGGCGGGGGGACTGGCCGTGCCCAGCACTACTGCTCGCCACGCTCGCACCGAGTATGGTGCCAGCACGGACATGCGCGTTGACATGGCGCGCACCAACCTCGATGACCCCGGCATCGGACTGCGCAACAACGGTCGGCGCGTGTTGACCCTCGCGGATCTGCATACCCCGTCGGGGCCGCTGGACAAGAGAGGCCCCGGCCGGGAGGTCGAACTGCACCTCACGGGCAACATGGAACGCTACGCATGGTCCCTGGACGGGCTGGAGTTCGGAAAGTCCACGCCGGTGCACTTCAAACACGGCGAGCGGCTGCGGGTCATTCTGCACAACGACACCATGATGACCCATCCCATGCACCTGCACGGCATGTGGAGCGAGCTGGAAAGCCCCGACGGTCGCTTCCTTGCGCGCCGCCACACCCTGCCGGTGCAGCCGGCACAACGCATCAGCTTCCTGGTGACAGCCGACGCGCTCGGCCGCTGGGCGTGGCACTGCCACCTGATGTTCCACATGGATGCCGGCATGTTCCGCGAAGTCGTGGTGTCTTGAACCCAGCGCACAAGGAAGACCAAGAATGTCCAAAGCACTCCCCACTCGCGCACTGGCCACGACGCTTCTGGCCCTGGTAAGCGTCGCCGCCCAGGCACAAGCACAGAACGACCATGCAGCGCACGGCCAGGCCGACGCTCAAACGGCCGCGCCATCCACTCAGACCGTGGCTCCTGCCGCCGACCCGCACGCGGGTCACGCGACGTCGGCGAGCGGCTCGACCGCGGCCCCGGCCATGGATCACGGCAACATGCAGATGCAGGGCGGGTCGGCGCCTCCTGACGCCCGCGATCCGCATGGCTACTCCAATGGCCTGACATTGGGATCGGGCGACTACGCCGTACCCGGTGTGCCGCGGCTGATGCTGGCCGACGAACACAGGTTCTTTTCGTTGCGCGGCGAAACTCTGGAACGCCGCTTCACGCGCAAAGGAGACGACTCCACGGCCTACGACCTCCAGGCGTGGTATGGGACGACCTACAACAAGGCCGTCGTGAAGGCCGAAGGCGATATCGCCAAAGGAAAGCTCGAAGAATCGCGTACCGAGCTTCTCTGGGGGCACGCCGTCGCACCGTACTGGGACACCCAGCTCGGCGTTCGGGTGGATAACGGGGAAGGCCCGAGCCGTCAATGGTTGGCTTTCGGCATCCAGGGCCTCGCCCCCTACTGGTTCGAGCTGGAGGCGACGGGCTACGTGGGAAGTGGTGGACGTACGGCGCTGCGTGTCGAAGGCAGCTACGAGCTGCTGCTGACCCAGCGACTGATTCTGGAGCCTCGCGCCGAGTTGCAGTTTTATGGCAAGGACGACCCGGAACGCGGTATCGGCAAGGGCCTGGCCGAAGCGTCTGCTGGCTTGCGCCTGCGCTATGAATTCAGTCGCCAGTTCGCCCCCTATATCGGCGTGGAACGGGCGGGCAGCTTCGGACGCACCGCGGACTATGTGCGTGCCGAAGGCGGCCGTGCGCAGCAGACGCGCTGGGTGGCTGGCGTGCGATTCTGGTTCTAGAACCTAGCGGGTTTGATCATCTGATGAGAGGCGATCCATGAACATGCACTACGACAGAAGCCAGGGCAAAGTGCCGAGACGCCAGGCATTGATCGCTGGCTTGTTGGTGATGGCACTCGCAGGACCGAGCCTGGCGCAGAGCCGACCGATTGCCAAGGTCTGGAAGGACCCGAGCTGCGGATGCTGCAAGGACTGGGTCTCACACCTGCAAGGCGCAGGCTTCGATGTGCAGGTTCTCGACACCGGGAACACCGCAGCGCGCACGCGGCTGGGCATCCCGCAGAAGTACGGTTCTTGCCACACGGCGCAGATCGGCGGCTATGCCATCGAGGGTCATGTGCCTGCCTCGGACATTCAACGCTTGCTGCGCGAAGCCCCGCAGGCCATCGGCCTCGCGGCGCCCGGCATGCCGGTCGGTTCGCCCGGCATGGATGGTCCGGCCTATGGTGGACGCAAGGACGCCTACGACGTGCTGCTGATTGGGAAAAACGGTAGCAGCACGGTCTATCAGTCGCATCGCTGACCATCCATCAACCCTTCTCCGTGGAGATATGCCATGCAGCATCAGCACACACAGACCCCCAGCGATCGCCCCCGGTTCTGGCGATCGCGCTACGGCGTGGCGTTCCTCATCATCGCCGCTGTCGCCGCGTATTTCCTGCTCAAGGAGCATACGGCACATGTTGCCGGCTATCTCCCCTTCCTGCTGCTGGCGGCTTGTCCGCTGATGCACCTGTTCATGCACCGTGGTCACGGCCACGGCGGACACGATCATGCCGCGCGTCAGGGTAAGGAAGGTGCCGCAGCCTCCAAGGAGCAGAAGCAATGAGTCGAGGCACTCGCACCGTGCGAGCACGCGACGCCGCGCTTGTCTCCTTGCGCGCCTGCGGCCTGCTGCGATCACCAGACACCAAAGGTTAACGGCGGAGGGCACTTGTCACTATGAATTCACCCAGCAAGTCTTCAGGACATGAGCACGCAGGCATGGCGGCGGGTGCCACAACGTCCGGCCCGCATACGCACCACCATCACGCCAGCCATGCTGGAAGTGACGACGCGGGCGGGTCCTCAAGCCACACGCAGCCCGATGCCGCGACGCGAGATCCGGTGTGTGGCATGGCGGTCACGGCGGCGTCGGAGCACCGTTCCACGCACTTGGGGAACACGTACTTGTTTTGCAGCACCGGATGCAAGGCCAAATTCGACGCCGATCCGGCGCGATATGCCAGCGGTGACGCGGGCATAGGCACAGGCAGCGGCCATGCACCGCATCACCATGCCAGCACCGCGATTTCACCGGCCCCGGCGGCATCGCCAACCGCACCCGGAACCATCTACACCTGCCCGATGCACCCGGAGATCCGCCAGGATCATCCGGGAACCTGCCCCAAGTGCGGGATGACGCTGGAGCCTCTGCTGCCCGACCTCGATGACGACAACCCGGAGTTGCGTGACTTCTCGCGTCGCTTCTGGTGGACCTTGCCGTTGACGCTCGTGGTCCTGGCGCTGGCGATGCTGGGCGAGCGGCTACACCTGATGGACATGGCTACACAGAGCTGGGTCGAGTTGGTGCTGTCGTTGCCGATCGTGCTGTGGGCCGGCTGGCCCTTCTTCTCCCGCGGCTGGCTGTCCGTGGTCAACCGCAGCCCGAACATGTGGACACTGATCGGCCTGGGAACGGGTGCGGCATTCATCTACAGCGTTGTGGCAACCGTTGCGCCGGAAGTGTTTCCAGCTTCCTTCATGTCCATGGGACGGGTCGGCGTGTATTTCGAGGCCGCCGCCGTCATCATCTCGCTGACACTGCTCGGCCAGGTGCTGGAACTCAAGGCCCGCTCCCAGACTTCGGCAGCCATCAAGTCGCTGCTGGGGCTGGCGCCCAAGACCGCGCGGCGCATCAATGCGGACGGCAGCGAGGAAGACGTGCCGCTCAGCCATGTGCACGTCGGCGATCTGCTGCGCATCCGACCCGGCGAGAAGGTGCCGGTGGATGGCATCGTGCACGAGGGCAGCAGCTCGATTGACGAATCCATGCTGACCGGCGAACCGCTGCCCGTCAGCAAGCGCGTGGGCGACAAGGTCATCGGGGCCACACTCAACACCAGCGGCGCGCTGGTCATGCGTTCGGAGCGGATCGGCTCGGACACCGTTCTATCGCAGATCGTCCAGATGGTCGCCCAGGCGCAGCGTTCCAAGGCGCCGATGCAACGCATGGCCGATGTCGTTGCCGGCTACTTCGTGATGGCCGTCGTCGCCATTGCGGTAACGACGCTCCTTGTATGGGGATTCTTCGGGCCACAGCCCACCTGGGTCTATGGACTGATCAATGCGGTGGCCGTCCTGATCATCGCCTGCCCGTGCGCGCTGGGTCTGGCCACGCCGATGTCGATCATGGTCGCAACGGGCCGTGGCGCCACGCAGGGCGTGCTGTTCCGCGATGCCGCGGCGATCGAGAATCTTCGCAAGGTCGATACCCTCGTCATCGACAAGACAGGAACCCTGACCGAAGGCCGACCTGCTTTCGATCAGGTCGTCGCAGCACCCGGCTTTACGAACGATGAGGTGCTGCGTCTTGCGGCCAGCCTGGACCAGGGCAGTGAACACCCCCTGGCCGACGCCATCGTGCAGGCCGCGCGTGCCCAGGGCCTCCAACTCGTGAAGCCTCAGAGCTTTGAATCGGGAACCGGCATCGGCGTGCGCGGAAAGGTTGAGCACCGGCAACTGGCGTTGGGCAACACAGTGCTGATGGAACAGTCTGGCGTATCGGTGGAACCGCTCGTACCCCAGGCCGAAGCTCTGCGCGGCGAAGGGGCCAGCGTCATGTACTTGGCTGTGGACGGGCAGCTCGCGGGCTTGCTCGCCGTGTCCGATCCGGTCAAGGGCAGCACCCCCGAGGCCCTGGCCGCGTTGAAGGCTGCGGGCCTGCGGGTCATCATGGCCACCGGGGACGGGCAGACCACCGCCAAAGCCGTCGGTGCACGCCTAGGCATCGACGAGGTGCATGGTGAGGTCAAGCCGGCGGACAAGCTCATGTTGATCGAGCGACTGCAGAAAGAAGGACGCATCGTCGCCATGGCCGGAGACGGCATCAACGACGCGCCGGCCTTGGCGAAGGCAGACGTGGGCATCGCCATGGGAACGGGAACCGACGTGGCGATGAACAGCGCCCAGGTCACGCTGGTCAAGGGTGACCTGCGTGGCATCGCTGTCGCTCGCACGCTCTCGGTGAGTACCGTGCGCAACATGAAGCAGAACCTCATGTTCGCCTTCCTCTACAACGCGCTGGGCATCCCCATCGCCGCCGGGGTTCTCTATCCCCTCACGGGCTGGCTGCTGTCGCCGCTGATCGCAGCATTGGCGATGAGCCTGAGTTCGGCGTCGGTCGTTGGCAACGCCTTGCGCCTGAGAGCGAGCCGACTGTGACCGGATTTTCTTTCTGAAACTACAGGAGCCTGCTATCGCCCAGCAAACCGTTTCTTTCGTTCCACGCCGTTGCAAAGGTGCAAGCCTTATCTCGGCATTTCGTTCTTAAACCACACCTCACACATCCAGGTAGAAACTTCTATGACCCGTTCACATTTCATCGCCAAGCTCGTCGCGCCGATCGCTGCTGGTCTGTTCGCCACCGCCGCATTCGCGCATCCTTCGCTGGTGTCTTCAACGCCGGCCGACAAGTCGCAGGTTTCTGCGCCAGCCACCATCGAGCTGAAGTTCTCCGAAACGCTGGTGCCGCAGTTCTCCGCCGCGAGCCTTGTCATGACTGGCATGCCGGGAATGGCGAGCCATGGCCCGATGAAGATCAACGCCAGCGTCGCGGGTGCCGGCGACGGCAAGACCATGGTCATCACGCCAGCACAGGCGCTCCAGCCCGGCGACTATCGCGTCGAATGGCGTGCCGTCTCCTCGGACACGCATCCGATCACGGGTAACGTCACCTTCAAGGTGAAGTAAGCCCATGGCCGGGGATTGGTTGACCATCGTCCTGCGCCTGGCGCTTTATCTGGACCTGGCGGCGGCGTTTGGCGTCGCCATGTTCGGACTCTATGCTTTGGGCAACGACGAGCGATCCTCGACGATCTCGCGCCGCTATCGCGTCCTCATTGGCGCATCCGCTGCCATCGGCATTGCCCTGTCGATGTGGGGCATGACGGTCATGGCCAAGGCCATGTCCGGCGCCCAAAGCTACGCGGAGCTGTCAACGCACGTTTTCGACATGCTCATTACGGGCACGCACATGGGCATCGCCTGGTGCATTCGCATCCTCGCGCTGTTGGTGTGTGTGCTCGTCGCAATGTTGAAATTGAACGCTACCTTGCGATTTGCAGTGATGGCGCTCTCCACCGGCGTGGCGCTGGCGACCCTTGCGTGGGCAGGCCACGGCGCGATGGACGACGGCGTTCGCGGCTACATCCATCTTGCGTCGGATATCACGCACCTCTGGGCAGCGGGCGCTTGGGTGGGCGCATTGGTGGCGTTCTTGATGCTGGCATCCCACAAGCAGGATGTCGCGCAAGACCCGGTAGCGGTCCTCAGTCGGACGTCGAATGGCTTTGCTCGCATAGGTACAGCGATCGTGGCTGCACTCGTCGTGAGTGGAATTCTCAATTACCTGTTGATCGCCGGACCATCGTTTGATCCGCTCATCTCGACGCTGTATGGCCGGCTGCTGATGGTAAAGCTCTTGCTTTTCGCAGGCATGCTGGCGTTGGCTGCTGCCAATCGGTATCGGTTGAGCCCGAGCCTGGAGGCTGCTTTGAAGGCAGGCAATCGCGCACAGGCAGTCATCAAGCTTAGACAGAGTCTGTTCACGGAGGCGACCTTGGCCGTTTTGGTTCTGGCGAGCGTTGCATGGCTTGGCATCTTGTCTCCCACTGGAACCTAGTCCTTCATGGGCGGCAGATGACAGCACATGAATTGAATGTAATGCACGGGTAAGCGCTCTGTAGACCGCCTGCTTCTACATTTAACGACGCGGCGCAAGTTGTCGTCGTTTTTACAAAGGAGTCGATCATGAAATCGCAAATTGTCATTGCCGCCCTGTTGAGCGCTCTCTCCGTGCCAGCCTTCGCCGGTCATGCAGCAGCCCAAGCAGCCAAGGAAATGGTTCCCTTGGCTGACGGGGGAACGCTGTACATCTTCAAGGACGGAAAGATGGCACAGGAAAGCCGCTTCGGGCGCGCCGTCTATCTCAATGTCGGAGCTTCGGTGTCGACGAAGGATGGGCGCAACATCGCGATCACCAGCAATGAAGTCGCTCGCCTCGGGTCGCTGCTACAAAAAGAGCACGGCGGATGACGCCGCGGGTGTGCGGTGCTTTTCAAAGCTTCTGCACAGTGTGACAGAGACGCGCGCCCCGATTGGGCGCGCGCGCTTGGGACGCGTCACGAGCAACCACGAGCGCTCAAGGTGCCAGTTTTTGCGATGTCAAGCGCATCAACTTCCCTGAAATGGATCCAGCCTCCCCGTCCACCGTGATTCGTCCACGGGACATCTGGCGCGAATGAGAACTTGCGAGGAGCCCGATTTATGGAGTTGCGTCATCTACGATGCTTTGTCGTCTTGGCAGAGGAGTTGCATTTCACGCGGGCGGCCGAGAGGCTGCATATAGAGCAACCCCCCTTGTCTCGCGCGATCAAGGAATTGGAAGATGAGCTTGGGGTCACGCTGTTTGACCGCGACCGCAGGGGCACACGGCTGACCGTGGCGGGGGCGGCATTCTTGCAGGACACCCGCCGACTCTTCACTGTCCTGGAGCAAGCGCGTGAAAATGCCAGAGCCATTGCCGCGGGCCTGAGGGGCAGCCTGCGCATTGCAATTTCCGATGGTGCGATGGACCCACGACTATCGGCGTTCCTAGCTCGTTGCCGCGCGGAAGAGCCCGAGGTCGAGATACGTCTCTCCGAGGTACCGCTGACCGAGCAGATACGGGGCCTACGGTCTGGCGACTTCACGATCGGATTTGCACACGCGGCGGATGTTGGCGAAGGCATCGTGGCTGAACCGATCTGGCGAGACCCGATTGTGATCGCCGTGCCAGCGCGGCACTCGCTTCTTGCGCACAAGCAAGTTCCGCTGAACGAACTTCAGGGTCACCCACTGGTTCTGTGCGACAAACTGGCCTGCGAAGGCTACTGCCGAGAATTAAATCGGCTGCTACAGGTTCTGGAACACAGACTCAACGTTGTCGAAGAAGTGTCGTCGCTGGACATGATGCTAACGCTCGTCGGCGCAGGCTATGGGATTGGTTTCATGACGGCGACCAAGATTCCCATCAGCCAGAGGCCGGACGTGGTGATTCGCCCTCTGGCGCAGGACACGGCGGTAATCACAACCTATCTGCTTCGGCCAGAAAGCAGCAACTCATCGGTTTCGCTGGATCGCTTCATCGAACGTCTGCGAGGACCTCCGGATGACTAAAGCGTCAATGCCTATCTGAATCGTGCGCCGCGGCACGAAGATTGCGTTCGGCTGCGCTGACGAGTTCCGCAGCACTGAGCTTGAGTCCGGCGGCGATTCTTAAGATCAGAGCGAGAGTGGGCATGTGCTCCCCACGCTCTATTTTGCCCATGTGCGATCGCTCGATCCCTGCTTTCGCAGCCAGTTCTTCCTGAGCAACACCTTGCGTCAGGCGGGCGACACGAACGGCCGCTCCGAATGCCAACGCTGGCTCGGCGTCGAAAGTGGTAGTTCCTGGGGGACGGCCTCGTCGGACAGTTCGCTTCTCCATCCTTGGAAGCGTCGAACAGTCCAAACAATTTAACCACGTTAAGTTTAACTCAAACTAGCTATCATGAAGACTTTCCATCCTTGTCTTATCGCTTCTTGGGGCCTCTCATGCACGACGCCACCAGCCCACGCCCACAGCTCAGGCTCGCCATAGCGCCTGGTGTGGCCTCTTCGTACCTAGCTGCATTGCTTGCCCTGCAGCGCGCGGAGGAGCCCGAAGTTTCTATGGAATTTAATGAGGTTACGGCGAGCGATCTCATTACGGGCCTCTACAAACGGCGCTTCGACGTCGGCCTTTCTCTGAAGCAGGTGAGCGATTCTTCGCTGAAGAGTCTTTCTATTTGGTTCGAGGCGACAGCTCTTGCCACGCCGCTGCGATACCCACTGCTCCGGCAGCAGTCAATCAGAATAGACGAACTTAAGGAGCACTCCGTGTTTCGATGGAAGGCCGAATATTCTCCTTCGCTGGACCAGTACCTGTCCTCCATGTCATCAACGGAAAGGCCGAATGTCCAGCATGTCAGTTCTTTTGAGATGTTATTGCTCTGGGTCGCAGCTGGATATGGCGTAGGGATTTCCTCGCGATCACGCATCGAAACCGCTAGCCAGTGCGGAATCTGCACGCGCCCAATAGCCGATGGCCCCTACGAGGTCATTACGCACCTGCAGCGACTCTCGGGACAGACGAATCTTGTAGCTGATCGATTTGAGCTTAGAGCCTTGCGAGTTGCCGAGGCGCGTAAAGCATGACAACCACGTGCGGTGCCCGCCCTTGCCGGTGGATTTGCAGCGGGTGCCGGTTCGGGCCAAGGCGCCGTCCAGACGCATCAATTCATCCTGGAAACTGACCTTGATCAATTCAACTCCCTACAACTTCCAATAGTATGTCCGCATGATCGGCTTAAGGCGCCTTCTCGCAAGATGGAGCCGCTGGATTACCAGCGGCCTAGTCGTAACCTTGCTTTTCTCGCAGGTTGCGATGGCGATGTACGTCTGTCCCAAGCCAGACCCGAGGGCATCTGTGGAAACCACGCAAATGCGTGCCACGATCTCGATGCAGCAGGCTGACAAGTTGCCAATGTCGGATTGCACCGGCATGCCTGATTCCATGGACAGCGAAGCGCCACAGTTGTGCCACGCTCATTGCAGTGGCGATCGGGAGTCGGCGCTTTCATGGCAGGGGCTGGACATTCAGTTTCTCGCGGCGCACGTGATGTGGCTCGCCAACTCGCTGCCCGGGTTGGTTCTCGACCGGGTAGCCCTCAGGCGGCACGTTACCTACATTCCTCCCAATCCCCGCGCGGGCTTTCCGCCGATCTACCTCACGTTCCAAGTCCTGCGGAATTGATTTATGTGTCCGTGCTCGCCGCGCACCGATGCGGCAGACCACGTGATTTCGTGAATACCAATTCCGAGGACAACCATGTTTACTCCCTTTTTTGGCGCCCCCGAGGGGCGCCCGTCGGCGTACGGCCGAGGCACAACGCCGGCCTCGATGCGAGTGCATCGTCTGAAAGCTATCAGCATCGCGTTGGCGGGCAGTGCGCTTGTCTCGCCTGTAGCCTACGCCCTCGATTTTGCTGAGGCACGCCTTATCGCGGAGCAGCAGAGCCCACGCATAAGCGCGCAGCAGTTGCAGGTTAACGTCGCCGAATCCGTGCAGAAGGCAGCAGGCTCGCTGCCCGACCCCAAGCTCTCGCTCGGCATCGAAAACTACCCCATCAGCGGCATGGATCGCTGGAGCATGACGCGCGAATCCATGACGATGCAGCGCTTGGCGCTCATGCAGGAAGTGCCCAACAGGGCCAAGCGCGACGCCCAGGTCGCCAGCGCGCAGGCGCGTGTGGATCGAGAACGCGCGGCGCTGGTTTTGCAGCGATTGCAGATCCGCCAGGAACTCAGCCTGGCGTGGATCGCCGCGCAGGCGGTGGAGCAACGGGAGATACTGCTGACGGAACTGCTCGCGGAGAACCAGCGCCTGCAAGACAGTCTCCCCGCTCGCGTCGCCGGCGGCACCGCCCAGGCTGGCGATCTGTTGGTCGCGCAACAGGAGGCGCTGACACTCACGGACCGCCGTGACGATCTACAGCGGGACCGGGCCAAGGCCAGGGCCGCGTTGCGGCGCTGGGTGGGCTCCAGGGCCGACGAAGCACTGCAAGGCGATCCAGGCCCGCTCACTCGCCCCGTCGCGCAACTGCGCACAGAACTGGCGAATCACGCGGAGCTTGAACTCTATCCGGCGATGCAAAGCATGGCCCGGGCCGAGTCCCGCGAAGCCCAATCAGAGACCCGCGGCGATTGGGCCTGGGAGATAGCCTATAGCCGGCGTGATCGCCGATGGGGCGACATGGTGTCATTTCAGGTGACATTCGATCTGCCTTGGCAGAAGGATCGACGCCAAGTGCCCATGATCGAGGCAAAACGGCACGAGTTGGAACGTCTGGACGCCGAACGCGAAGACGTGGCGCGGCGGCATTTGCAGGAGCTGGACGACAGCGCCGCCGAACTCCAAGCGTTGAACAGCCAGATCGACCGCCTGCAGACCGCCGGCTTGCAACTGGTACGGAACCGAGCGGCGCTTGCATTGAGCAACTACCGATCCGCCAAGGGGGACCTGAGCGCTGTGCTCAGTGCACGCGCCCAGGTGCTGGAGACGCGCATGCGTCTGATCGACCTTGGAGCGCAGCGCGACAGCCTCGTCGCCCGACTGAACAGCCTGATCGCGGACTGAGTGGAGACCCTCGCCATGAATACCTCTTCGAGAAACATCCTTGCCGGCTTGACGCTGGTTGCTGCCGGTATTGCCGTTGGATGGGGCGTCGCCCAATGGCGCGCCGGCCACCTCAGCGGCTCCCCCGCTGCCAACGTCTGTTGGCGCGCACTTAAAACTGACCCAGTGGGTCAGTTCTGGATGCGCGCCAACAGCGTCAGGCACTTTCGAGCATTGCCGCATCATTTAGCAACCGTTGAATGCGCTGGCGAGTCTCCTCTGGAATACCTTGCACAGACGAGTCAGGTCCGGGCCTGTTTGGCTGCTGCTGGGTGCCCGCGATGACCCGCACGACCATGCCCAAATTTCCTGGTGTCACGATGTCGATGGCTGCGCGATCACCCAGGTCCGGATGTGGGCGGGTCAGCATCCGGTACAGGTCCCACGGATCCGCATGCGGGCACTGGTTCATGAGCACCTGTGCCAGCTTGTGCTTGAGGGGTACCAGCTGCCAGTCGGGCACGCGTTGCCCGCGGTTGCCCAAGCTGATGGACAGCAGCTTGCCCGCCTTCAGCTCGCGGTTGATCTGGTCCTTGGACTTCCCGGCCAACTTGCCGAACAGCGGGACCGGCAGACTGCTCGGCGATTCGTAGATGACCAGCATTTCCTCGCGCTCGCGCTGGATGACAGACACCTCCGGCTCTGGCGCATGCGTCGGGGGCGGTGGTACCTGCGACAGTCGCTGGAATGTGATTCCCCCGTCGTTTGGCGTCACGACGATGGGTTCGGCCACCACAGGCGGAACGGATGCCGCAGAAGCAGCAGCGACGATGGTGTTGGGCTTGTCCTCCTCTGCCATGGCCGGCACGCCCTCGATATGGATCGTGAGGTGCGCGCTGGCCGCTTCCACTTGGCCCTGTTCGAGCAGATCGAGACGATCCGCCCAGTCCTGCATCATCCGGCGGCGCGGCTCAACATACTTGGCGTGGTTGTAGGCCGAACTCACCTTGTTCGGGTCCGAGTGCGAAAGCTGCGCGTCCACCCAAATCTTGGGATAGCCGATCTCGTTGAGCGCCGTCGAGATGGTTCCGCGGATGCCGTGACCGGTCAGTTGATCCTCGTAGCCCATTCGTTTCAAGGCCGCGTTGAGGGTGTTCTCGCTGATGCGCTTCTTGAGTTCGCTGCGGTGCGTGAGCAGATGGACCTGGGCCGGCCTCATCACACCCAACAGGTAGCGCACGATCTCGATGGCCTGCACGGACAACGGCACGATGTAGGGCGGAACGTCCTGCGGGCGCTTGCCGGCCTTGCGCATCTCGTCTTGGAGTTGCTTGACGATCTGCGGCGGGATGATCCACAGGCCACGGTCGAGATCGAACTGGTCCGGGGTCGCCAGCCGCAGCTCGCCGGTACGCACGCCGGTCAGGAACAGCAGCCGGATGCCGAGTTGGGTCTGCCAACCACGAGGGTTGTAGAGCCTGAGCTTGTGCAGGAACTCGGGAAGCTCCGGAAGATGCAGGTAGGGGTTGTGGTTCACCGGGGGCTTGGGCTCGGCCACCACGTCCAGGTCGGAGGCCGGATTGGCTTCCAGCCCCTCCACGATGACGAGGGCATAGCGGAACAACTGCCCCAGCCAGGTGCGGACCTTCTCGGCAGTGGTGAACGCCTTGCGCTCCTCGATCCTCGCCAGGACGCCCAGGAGTTGGGGCCGGCGAATGTCGTAGATCGACATCTGCTTGAGGCTAGGCAGCACGTCCTTGTTGAAGATCCGCAGGATTTGCGACAGCGTGCTGTTCCTGCCCTCCTTGATTTCCTTGCGGCGATGCTCGACCCACGCATCGAAGACGGCCTTGAAGGTGTAGTCGGCCGCAAGCTTGACCGCGTGTCGCTTCTGTTTCCGATCGGTATGGGGGTTGACGCCCTTTGCCAGAAGCGCCCGGGCTTCGTCGCGCAAGGTGCGCGCTTCGCGCAAACCGATCTCGGGGTAGTTCCCCAGGGAGATGCGCTTTTGCTTGCCGAGCCAGTAATAGCGCAAATGCCACGACTTGCCGCCGGTGGGGGCGACCACCAGGCCGAGGCCATCGATGTCGGGGATGCTGTACGTTTTCTCGGCGGCCTTGGCTTGCCGCACGGTCAGATCAGAGAGTGTCATCATCAAGCTCCTAAGTCTTGGACTTAGGCCCGATGCTGCTTGTCATCCCGATCCAACCCCAGCAACAACCCGGAACCGGCACGACCCGCATTCTTTGGCCTTGTTTTTGGCCTCAAAAATGGTGGCTGTCAGTGGACTTCCGTGGCTTTCGCTGGAATGAAAAAAGGAGCCGAAGCTCCTCTTTTCAATGACTTACAGACGTCAGTGGAAGTCTGTAGATCATAAATTGGAGCGGGAAACGAGTCTCGAACTCGCGACCTCAACCTTGGCAAGGTTGCGCTCTACCAACTGAGCTACTCCCGCGGGGGCACTGCGTTTTGGTGTAATTTCTGACTTGGTTTTCAGAAAGGCCGTGTCCACCAAAGACAGCGATTATACACAGAATTTCGGGCTTGTGTAGCCTGGCGGGGCGGGGATGCGAAAAATCCCCGCTCGCCGAGCCAAACAGTGTCCTCAGGGCGTATCGCTCGATGCCGGCGTTGTGACGGCCGCGGCTTCGGGGGCGGCTTCAGGCGCGGGGGTGTCAGCCGGGGTGTCAGCGGATGCGGCAGCCGGCGCGTCGGCCTTTTTCGCCGGACGAGCCTTGCCGGCCGGCCGGCGCGAAGCCTGGCGGCGCGCGTAGGCGGCTTGCTCCGCCGTCACCGTGCCCGCGGGCTGGCCTTGCAGGTCGACGCGGGTGGCGTCGGCGACCATGCTGCTCCAGTAGCGGCTGCCCTTGCACCAGGTGGCGATGGCTTGCTTGAGCTGTTCTTCCGTCATGCCCAGCTTTTCCAGATGCTGGGCCGCGTCGGCCAGGATGCCCTGCTTGAGCGGCAGCTTCGGCGCGGGATTCTTGGGGAAGGCCTGCGGGAAGTGCTTCTGCAGGCGCCAGATGGCCTCGACCACGGGGTCGACGGGCTCGCGCTTTTGCTGCGGGCGGGCGGCAGCCTTCGCTTGACCAGACTCGCGCTTTTGCTGCGGCCGCGCCGTAGCCTTGGCCTGATCAGGCTCCCGCTTCTTTGTCCGGCCTGCCGCCTTCGGTTGGACCGGCACCGCCTTTTGAGCCTGTGCCCGTAGCTGCTCGCGCAGGTCGGCAAGTTTTTCAAAACCCATTGTTATTTCCAACACCTCAGATTTGTTCAGGCTGAAGGTTACCGCAAGTGCGCGAATGCAGCACTGTCGAGGGGGGCATGTGTGGTGGCGGCGCCATGGCCGCCGGCGTTGGGGGACGTGGATTTACCCCGGAATCAGCGTCCGGAGGGCGGGCAGGATGGCTGGCCGGGCACCTGTATTGCGCGGCCTTTCAGCAGGATGGGCGTGCTCGGATAGACGTTGAATGGTTCCACGGGCCGGCCATCGGCGACCGCATCCTTGACCTGATAGCGCACGTTGCCCGACGCAGCCAGCCAGGCGCCTTGCGGCGCGCAGCGCAGCGACAGCCCCGAGGTTTCGTTTTGCGGTAGCAGCCTGACCAGGGTGCTGAACGCAAGGGTGACGACCACATTGCCGGAGGTGCCTTGTCCCGCCCGATCCAGCAGATTGACGACCGGCCTGATATCCAGCCGGTACACCTGTTCCTGTTCCACATCGGCCAGCGGCTTGAGGGTGACGGTCTTGCTCTGCCCTGGTCCTAGCGAGAGCTTGAACGGGGAGACGTAGAGCGCAGGCCTCTCCGTCTGCGCGATGGGCTCCAGGTGTTCCTGGTCGGCCTCGACGCCGGGGTTGAGCAAGCGCGATAGGGTAATGGACACGTACTCCGCGCGATCGCCCTGGTTGATGATATGGACCGAGGCCGGTTTGCCTTGCACGACGGCGAGCTTGGGCATCACGTCGATATGTGCGAAGGCCGGTGTGGCAGGCCAGGACACCAGAAGCAACAGCAGACAGTCGAAGGGTTTCATCCACATTTCGGCGACATCCGGCCGCTTATAGCGGGTCAGGGGATCCGCACGGTCGGTTCAAAGACCAGCGACAGCTCGCCGACATAGCTGCCTGCGGTCTGCTTGAAATCGCCTTCCGGCGGGTAGGCCGCAATCGCCAGCCCGTAGTAGCCGATGGAGTCCTCGCCCGCAGCGGGCGCAGGCGGATTCTTGAATTTCACGTCCTGGCCTACTTCCAGGGTTTTCTGCTCCCCGTCTTCCGCAGCCAGGGAAACCTTGGGCCGACGGAACACCAGGGCCGCGTTGGCCGTATTGCGGATCTCCAGCGGTCGGTCCATGCGCACCTGAAACGCGCCGCTCGAGGACAGGATACGCAAGCGTGCTTGCGCCTCATACGGCGATTCCCAGCCGCGTAGCTGCTGCATGGCCAAGCCCTGGTCGAACCAGCCACCCTTGTCGTCCGTGACCAGCAATCTGTTGGCGGCCTTGACCGTGGCGGTGATCCTGCTTGTGGTGTCGCCGGTCAGGACGATATCCCCGGCGGAGGCTGCGGCAGAGAGCGTTCCCAGGGCAAGCATCAGGCACGCGCGGATTGATATTCTGTTCATGTCCGGGTTCTCATGGGTTTCAAGGCTGAGCGTGCTCGGCGGTCTGATAGATCAGAACGCCGTACGCCATGTTGATGATCAGGGGCGCGCTGCCATCGGCCTCGCCGCCGTTCAGAATCACCCGCTCCCTAGGCCGGAAGGTGATGCGCCAGACTTGCGTGCGGGCAGGCGCATGCAAGACGCGCACGCTCATCCGGTACTTTTGTCCCGGCGCCAGAATCAGGCGCTTGGGGGTGACCAGCAAGCTGGGTCGCTCTGTTTCGCCAACTGGCGCCAGCACCTCCGGCATCGATCCGGGATTGAGGAGCAGATGTTGTTCCACATCCAGATACAGCGGGCTGTCGCCACGGTTTTCCGCCAGCAGTTCGCTCGGCGCTCGACCGGGTTCCAGGCGCAGTTCCGCTCTCGGCAGGTGCAGGATGCCGGCCCCCTGGCCGTGCTGGGGCCAGGGCAGGGCGAGTGCCGCGACGATAAACGCGGTGCGGCGGGCGAATCGCCGGGGAAGGACATGAACGCTCATGGCATGAGCTAAGGTCGTGCGACGACCGTGAAGGTGAGCACGTCGCTGTAGTCGCCTTCCTTCGCCGCCTTGGGCGTGTCGGCCGTGAACGTGGGGATGAAGCAATCGCGTCCGTTGTTGCCCAAGGCGGACACGACATTGCCGGTGTTGGGCAGCGCGACCTCGGTACTGGTCGTCGCGTTCCGCAGCACGACTCGGTATGGCACCGTGTCGGAAGGCGAGGTCAGGTGCTTGAGTTGGTACCAGCCATTGCCCGACAGGCCGTTCTGGTTGGTCGCGTTGATGGCGTAGCGCGATCCTGTCCATTTGAGGTGGTCATAGGTGAAGCACAACTCTTCGCCGGCGCCAGAAAATGGCCTTTCCGCAGGCGCTCCGGGCAGCAACTCTCCGAGGTTCCAGTCCGGCGCGGTCATGTGGATCTTGGGAGCCTCAGGTGGGGGCGGAATCTTCGGATCGGTGATGGTATTGCAGTTGCCCGTTGAGCTGTCTGCGCCGATATAGGCCAGTCCGGTTATTTCGACGATGTCGTTCTTTTGCGTGACGTTCGCTGCTCTTACCCCAATGGCAGGCCACGGTGCAAGGTGCTTGTTATCGATAACGACCGTTACCCGCACGACTCTCGCGGATGGATCGCGCCAGCTCGTGGCGTAACGGGAATCACTGTTATCGTAGGATGCGTAGTCAATGCCGCTTGTTCTACCCCAGTGCCGAACGCCATCCATGTAGACAGCACTGGCATAGTGACCAGACTGCTGCAGTTTGCCATCTTTCTCATAGGTGTATATAAGGATTCCTCGGCTCTGGAACCACCCGCTATGCCTGCCTAGGTGACCTTGAATGTTCTTATAGCTGATGGTCACGCCCAGCGTGCTGGTGCCATTGCCATTGTTTTGGTAGGTGCAATTGCTATAGCCGTTGCTCAGGTTGCTGTAGTAGATGCCCCGCCATGCCAAGGCGTCACTACTGGCGATCATCGCGCTTGTTGCCAGTACGGCAGCAACTGGTCGCGGCATCATCCATCCTTTGAAATTCGGCAATCTCATGGTTGGTCCCTCGTACATTGCGCCATGCTCATCCGCGGCAATCGAAACCCTGCGGCGCATCGCCGATCAGCATCGTGAGCTTCTTGCCCTCGAAGCGCCGCGACATGCCGGGAAACAACACCACCCGGTTCTGCTCCTGCTTGCGGTCCGGCGATGCGATATCCGCCAGGACCAGCGACACATTGCCGGTATTCTCCAGCCTCACACCCGCGTCTTCGCAGCGATGCGACCAGCCCGACCGTTGCTGACCCGGAGGAGGCATGTGCTGGACCAGCACGCCATAACCTATGGAAACTGACATGGGCGCGCTGATCTTGTCCTGGGGCGCCTCTTCGACCTGCATCGCCCTCACTGGCACGACGTACAGGCGGTACATCTCTTCCGCGGTGGGCACGGATAGCGACTTCAGGCTGATCGCGCGGCTTTGGCCCGGTCCCAGCGTCAATTTGTCCGGACTGGCGAGCAGGCCGGGATGCTCGAGTTGGCTCAGCGGCACCTGCTCCTCGGGGTCGAAGCCGGGATTCTTCACCTTCTGCAGCGTGGCCGACAGGTAGAGCGGCGCGTCGCCAACGTTCTTGACGGTGACGCCGTAGTCGTGGCCATTGAAGACCTTGATCCGGGCCGGCATCACCAGCAGCTCGCCTTCGGCTTGAGCCGACGGCGCGGCCAGCAGCATCGAAGCGAATAGCGTGAGCAGGGTCTTGCGTGGCATCGTGGTTCCTCTTCGGATATCAGGTTATCGGCAGCGGTAGTAGCTGCCGTTGATGGCGTTGCCGAGGTCGCAGGTGTAGTTCCTGCCGGGTTGCCGCAGCGTGATCTTGGTAAGCACCGTCTTGCTGGCGATGGAGAACAGTCCGTTGGGGTACGCCGTGTCGCCAGTTTCCTGGATGGTTCCGCCCAGGGGCTTGTCGGACGGATCCATCAGGATGCCGCTGTAGACCATGTTGATCGCCACCTTGGCTCGCGCCGCGTACACCTGACCAGGATGGGCGCGCACGACGTTGGCAGGGACTTCGATGCTCATGTCCATGTGCTCGCTGTTGCTCAGGACGCGGGCGAAGGGAACGTCGCGGTATTGGCCTAGCGGTACGGCGTAGGTGCTGCCGCCGCCGACCGGATGGCCTTCCACGCTGAATCCGTAGGCGGTGCCGTCGATGGCGGGCGTGTCCAGCAACATGGCGCTGCCGCTGCTGCTGTAGCGTCCTACCGCTATGCCCGTGGCGCTGGCCGCCAGCATGCTGCGGTAGTTGAAATCCGCGTTGCTGCCGAAGTCGCTGTGGCCCAGGTTGAGGGAGGTGTCGCCACGAGTGCCGGAGCGGCTGCCGTAAACACTGACGCTGTTGCTTGTGCTGCTCCGGTTGACCGTGACGCCAGCCGTCGAGGTGCCGTAGCTGTCCTCGAAATCCTTGCGATAGTCGCCGCTGAGTTGCGTTTCGCCGCCCTGGCGGGCCGCGCGGAAGCTGGCTTGCGTCTCGTCCAGGGTCCAGCTCATGTTGAAGTACACGGCGTAGCCGTCGTCGCCCCGGCCGTACCCGCCCTTTTGCACGCCCAGGGAAAAGGTCGACCACAGGCCGTTGGGGCGGTAGTTCCAGCGCGCTTTGGCTTGCTGTATTTCGCCGCGGCTGTGCTTGTTGTAGTTGTAGCCCAGCATGACATCGCCCACGCTTCTGCTGTATGAAAAGCTGGTGCTGGGCGCGCCCCAATAGAAGCGCGATACGTCTGAAATCTGATAGCGGCTGGCCGAGAGGCTGCCCAGCAAGGGGTCGTTCATCGACAGGTTGAAATAGCCGCCCGCGCCGCGTTCGCCGCCTAGGACGCCCACTGTGGGAGTGAGGTCAGCCGTGCCGATGCGGGAGGGGCGCGTGATGTTCAGCTCGCCCGCCCAGCGGGACTGGTCGCCGCTGATGAACGAGGCGTTCAGGTAGAACTGGCTCAGGTTGCGGCTGACGGCAGCTTGAAGCAGCTGGCCGCCTGCGCCCATTTCCTTGCCCGCGGTCATGTGCCAGGAATTGCCGCCGCCGCCGTTGAAATTCAGGTTGTTGATGTCGCGCGTTTCGCGGTTGATCAGATTGCCGTTGCGGTCCACCAGCCGGATCTCCACCGGGTAGTAGCCGCCAGGCAGGTCGATGAAGCTGATTTCATTGCGGCCGAGTATGGCGGGCCGCTTCAGGATGAGACGCCCGTTGCGGTAGAACTCGTAGTTTCCTTCGGCGGTGGAATACAGCACCAGCGAACCCGTATCGCGGTCGGCCCGCAAATGGTTCTGGCTGCCGATGGTGACGAACTGATCGAAGCTGGGCGACAGCATGGTGCTGACCGAGCCCGAGGCGTAGTCGAGGCTGTTCTGCTTGCCTGCCCGCACGTAGGTGCCGTGAAAATTCTTCTGCAGGAAGTAAGAGGATATCCCTTGACCGCCATTGCTGCGGCCGCGCATGCGATTGCGGCTGCCGTACCAGCTCATGTAGCCGAAGCTGCGCAGCGGCAGGCCCAGCCATGTCGTGCCGCTGAGATTCATGGCGCGATAGCTGTCGGAGGATCCGCGCAGGTCCAGGGACTGATTGTTGATCAGCCCCCAGGTGGTCGCGGGAGATAGGTAGTCGTCGCGCGAGCTTCTGATCTGCAATGTGCGGCGGATCTTGTCGATGGTGACGTAGTGTTCCGCCACGCGCACGTCACAACCGTTGACGCATTGCTTGTAGTCGACCGCGGAAACTACCTGGCGGATGGTTTCTATTTCTTCCACCGTGATACCGTTTTCCGCATACTTGACCGGGTCGAACGCGAGCCGGTTCTGCTCCAGCGAATAGGCGATCAATCCGGGCAGCGTCCTGCCGTTGAAGCTGGAGACGTAGCTTGCGCTATTGTCCATTTCCACCGCGCTGAAGCCTTCGGGGATGCCGTAGGAAATCTTCACTTGCGCAAAGACCTGGGTGGAGGTAGCGGCAAGCACGCACGGCAGGATTTTTTTGAGGCAAAAGGAAACCCGATGAGCGCGCATGCCCTGCAATCCATAAGGGGGAAGGAAGAGCCCCGGACGAGGCTCTGGAGAACGATGGTCGAGCGAGGCTTAAGGGGCCGGCTCGAAGAGCATGACCAGATTGCCGCTGTAGCTGCCGTTGGTGGGCTGGCCGTTGGTTTGCTGGGGGCTGTCCACTGAGATTTCCAGATTGTGGATTTCGTCAAAGCCGCCGTTGCCCTGCACGACCTGGGTAATCTTGTTGGGTTTGTCGTATGCCAGGACTTGGTCGCCTGCGGCGTGGGTCAAGATCACCTGTGCGTTGGTCATCTCGAGGTGTCCGTTGGACATTTTCAGAGGTTGGGAGAGCTTGACGTTGATCCCAGCGGTCTTCGAAAATATGCGGATCGGCAGCGTCTTGGAGAATGTCAGCTGCCTGTAGTCTGCCGGTTCGAGCTCTTCGGTGCCGTACCAGGTGGAGCCGTCGGGCTTGGACACGAAAATCGCGTCGTTGATCTGAGCCGTCAGGGTGATGCTCTTTGTGACGGTTTTCTCTGCTGGGGTAGCGGCATGCGCCACGCCCGCAAACGCGCCAGCCAATCCCAGTGCGATCAGGATCTTGTTCAGTTTCATGGATGAAAACCTGGAGTTGAAGTTGAATGAATGCCTTCGAGAGTTGTTGAAGGCGGGGTTGTGTAGCGGACGCTTCGTGTGCGTCCGACTCCATGCATCATCCTTGTTCAACCCAAGTCCAGGTCTGAGAAATTTCTCGTTCTGATTCCGATGTTGGTGGAATGCCGCGCAGCTATCGAATCTGGCCTCCAACCTTGAAGTCCCGCCATCTGTCGCCGCCCATCGTCAGCAACAAGTCCAGGCTGTCCGCACCGATGCGCGGGGATAGCAGATCTCCCTGGAACATCAGGTTTGGAAACGACCGCAGCCAGTGAAAATCGATGGCATGGTTGATATCCGAGACCAGCACCGGCAGCTTGAATGCCTGGGCGCGTTGCAGCAGGGAAAAGAACTTGCCATTCAGCATGGGCTGTTCTGAGATGCGCTCCGGGATCTTCAGGTGCAGGCCCACGACGCGCAGCACGCCGTGCGTGTTTGGCCGGCCCTCCACCAGCGTGGGATTGATCCTCACTCGCAGGCCGGCATTGAAATCATGCCGGTTCTTGTGCAGTTCGGCGTCCGGCAGCAGATCCCACGTCATGGGTATGTTCAAGGTGAACAGCGATGCGGGATAGCTCGGGCCCGCCGCGACGCCGTCGGCGGGGGCCGCGCCTAAGTGCAGGCGGCTTTGCTCCAGCGACAGGTCTAGCTCGGTGCATACGTTTCGCGCCGACCACTCGATGCGCGGGGCATCGAGCGCATAGCTGAATGACAGGGGAATGCCCTGATGTCCCTGCCGGAAGAGATGCAGCGTGTCGTGCAGTCTGTGAGCGGCGGGATCATCGATGAAATGTCGGGTCGCTTCGGCCGCGGGCAGGTCAGGCAATGCGTATTCGCATACTCGGCCATCGGCGGAGAAAACGGGTTGATAACCGACTAGCGCCGAGGGCTGACGCGCGGGGCGTAAGCCGACGCCACCGCAGGGGAGATATTCCATTTTCGGTAGTAGCGCATGCCTGCGCGTTGTCGGCCAGGATGGCGACGGCGCTTGCGCGCATGGCATGCATTCGTTTGCAGTGGTTGATTCTAGAAATCACCCACTGCATGGGCCATGGGAATATTCTCAATTGTTCCCAATGGCCTCGCGCCGAGTGAACGCGGCCTTTCAAAGAAGGGGGGCGAGTCTGACTTCGCTGATTTACTCTTTCGCGATCTCGAGCATCTTGTCTCGCAACTGCGCGACAAAGGAGGCCACCTGCTGGGGCATGGCGCCGCCCAGGCCGTCCTTGCGGTGCAGGGCGGCAAGATCATCGGCCTGGGCCAGCAGAGGGGCCATGTGCACTGCGGCCAGGCCGCCGCGTATACGATGCAGCAAAGCGCGGATATCGGCGTTGTCGCCGCTCTTCATCGAGGCTTCCAGCCGAACCAGATCCTTGTCCATGGTTTCGAGAAAGACGGCCTTGTACTTGGCGGGAACCACCGGCTTGCCGGGCCGCGGCGGTTCGGCGGTGCTCTGTAGCGGGGCAGCCGGCCGGTCGGGCTTGCGGGGAGGTGCGGCGGCGTATGCCTGGAGCCGTTGCCTGAGCGTGCGCAGGCCTATCGGTTTGGCGAGCCAGCCGTTCATGTCGGCCGCTGCGCACCGCTGTTCCTCTGCGCGGGGCGTGCTTGTGACCAGGGCAAGGATGGGGACCGTCGCGCCCTGGGCGCGCAGGGCCGCGGCGAACGCGTAGCCGTTCATGCCGGGCATGTCGGCGTCCGCCATGACCAGGTCGTAGGGCTGTATGTTCCACAATGCCAGTCCTTCGGCCCCGTCCGAGGCGACCGTGGCGTGGCAGCCCAGGCGCGCGAGCTGATCCTGCAGCGTGGCCTGGTTGATGAGATCGCTCTCCACGACCAGGACGCGCAGGTTCAGGAGGCGGTGGGCAGGCAGCGCGGCATGCGGGGGCCGATCTGTTCCGCCTTGCATCAGGTGTTGTACCGCGTAGCCGATCTCGCGCGCGGAATGGCGGTCTACCAGGACCGTGCCGCCGCCGCTGCGTGCGCTTCCCGCCACGATGCGCGGCCCTCTCCAGGGCGCATGTTCGGCATTCTTGTGCAAGGCCAGGTCGACCAACATGCCAGCCTCGTTGCCGTTGGCGACGATGCCTGCGGGGACGGTTCGGGACTGGGCCCCCCATTGCCGCAGCCACTGGGCCACGCTCTCGCCCGCTTCCTTGCGGGCGCTGCGCACCAGCACGCTTAGACCCTGCAACAGCGGTGGCGTATAGGCCAACGCGTCCGCCCGGTCCACCATGAAGGAAATGGAGAAGCTGCTGCCCAGCCCAGGTTCGCTGATGACCTGGATACGGGTTCCCATGAGCGCCGCCAGGCGGGCGCAAAGAAACAGACCCAGACCCAGGCCCGCGCCGCGCGCGGCCTGCGTTCCGGCAGCGGCCTGATGGAAGGGTTCGAACAGTTTGGCCTGCTGGGCTGCGGCGATGCCAATACCGCTATCGGCAACCTGCAGGTCCAGGCGGACCCTGGCGTCTGGCATGGCCTGCGCACGCAGCCTGGCGACGACGTGGCCGGAATCCGTGAACTTGATGGCGTTGCTCAGCAGGTTGTTCAGTATCTGCCGGATGCGTCCGGCGTCGCCGGTGACGCAGTTCGGTACCGAGGTGTCCAGGCAGCCATAGATGATCAACCCCTTGCGTTCTGCTATCGGAGCATGGGCCGCGACCGTGCTTTCGACCAGCTCGAGGGGATCGAATGCGCCGGTTTCCAGGGAGAACTGGCCTGATTCTATCCGGGCGATGTCGAGCAGATCGTCCATAAGCTGCTGAAGCGCGAGGGATGCGTTCTGGACGCGGTCGACGTGTTGGCGCTGTTCTTCGTTCAGCGCCGTCATGCCCAACACCTCAAGGGTGCCCAATACCCCATGCAGCGGCGTGCGGATTTCGCGGTTGATGGCGGACAGGATGCCCGCCCCGGATTCGTAGAGCCTGTCTGCCTGAGCCTTTGCGCGTTTCAGTAGACGCTCCATGTCGGCGCGTGCGCTGATGTCGGCGAAGGCGCACAGCACCACATCCTGCCGGCGGTATCGAGTCGGGGCATAGGCTACCGTCAGCCTGCGGCCGTCATGGGTCTTGAATGCCTCGATGTTGCCGGGTTCCCGTACTTGCAGGGCTTGCATCAAGAGGCGTCTGGCGTCGGGTGTGTCGGGCAAGACCTGGCCGGCGCCCGCGCCCAACCATTGCAGCGCCAAGGCGTTGCCGAAGACCAGCCGGCCGTTCTCGCGCGAGAGCGCACATAGCGCGCAAGGCGCCGTGGCGAGCATCGTTCGGCAGAGCGCCTCGCACTCGGCCAGCGCCTGCCGCGCCGCTCTCGCCGGCAGGATGATGCGGCGGCGGCACCAGAACCAGAGCAGCGCGCCGGCATAGAGTCCGGCGGCCAGCAACAGCAAGGTGCAGGCGAACAGCCAGATGTTGGTCTGCACGATGGTCGCGAAGTCCAGCCGCATCAGGTCGGCGTGGCGCCGTTGGATCTGTTGGCGCCCGCAGTAGAGCGCGGCGACGCAAAGCAGGACGGGCGGCATGGCGCGCAGGCACGCCATGCTCAGGCGGCGCAGGCTGCGGGCTATTCTGTTCGGCGGCATATCCGGTATCGGAGCGATGTCGGAATGCCCTAGTGGGGCGGAGACAGCGGGGCGAAATAGGAATTCGGCTCGTAGGCCAGCAACTCGCAGAAGGTCGCAACGTTGACGGCTGCGGAAATAAGGAATCCTTGTGCGACATCGCAGCCGATCCGTCGTAGCAATTCCAGGTCTTCCAGCGTTTCCACGCCTTCGGCGGTCACCTGCAGGCCCAGTTGCCGTCCCAGCTGGATCGACGCCACCAGCGCGGCCGCCAGCGACTCGTCGGCCGCGGCGCCGTTGACGAAGGCGCGATCGATCTTCACCTCGGTGTAAGGGGTGGAGATAAGGTTGTACATGGAGCTGTAACCCTTGCCGAAATCATCTTGCGACAGCCCGAACCCCTTCAGGCGCAGGCGGCTGGCTCCCATGTGGAACTGCCCGGCGAGTGTCGGCATCGCGTCCTCAAGCAATTCGAAGGTCACGTCCGAGGCGGGTATGCCGAGTCCGGAGACCATGGCATGGAGTTCGTCGGGCAACTGCGGAAGATCCAGCAGGCTGGCCGAAAGATTGACCGAAATGGGAATGCGGTGCCCTTGATCGCGCCAGATGGAATAGGCTCTCAGGCCATCGTCCAACATGCGCAGCAGCAGTTCGTGGTCCAGATCGTAGGCGCGCAGCGATGCGAGGAACGAGGAGGGCAGCATCAGGCCCAGTTCTTTGTGCTGCCAGCGGACCAGCGCCTCGGCGCCGACGATGTTGCCGGAAACGAGTGATTTCTTCGGCTGAAACCAGGCCTGGATACTGCCGTCGCGCAGGGCGTTCTCGATCATGCGCCGGTCGAGCAGAGGTCGAGACTGATCGGCGCCGGCGGGAGCTCGCGCTGGCGCCGGGGCGGTCTGCTTTCTCAGCAGGCCTGCCGCCAGGCTGCCGATCTGCTCGGTGGAAACCGGCTTGATGAAGCTTGCCATGACGGCGAATCCGCGCTCTTTTGCCATGAGTCCGATGCTGTTGCTCATCCGTCGGGAGCATCCCGTGACGATCGCCAATATCGGATTCAGGCCGCGGCAGGCGAGTTCATGAATGAACTGCGCACCGTCCATGCCGGGCATGTCCACATCCATGAGCACCAGTTGATGTTTCTCTCTCCAGATCTGGTCCAGGGCGTCGTGCGCGTCGAGCGCCGTGTCGACGTGCGGGAAGCCTGCTTCCTCGAGCATGTCTTTCAGCAAGGCGCATTGGTAGGCGTGATCATCCAGTACCAGTACTTTGAGTTTGGACAGCATTTTTTCGTCAGCCTTCGGCGTATGCGTGCAAGGTTGCGGTCAGGGCCAGGATGGGCAGTGGCTTGATCAGCACCTGATTCATGCCGGCTTCCTGCGCCTTGGTTATGGTTTCGGGCGCCGCGCAGGCCGTCACGCCGAGTATGGTTCCCGGGTAGCCGAGTTTGCGCAGGGCTCTGGCCAGCTCGTAGCCATCCAGGACAGGCATATTGATGTCGGTGATGACGGCGTCGTACTTGTCGGGATCCCAGCGTTGCAGCGCTTCGCCGCCGTTGGAGGCTATGGTGGCTGAGCATCCCAAGTACTCGAGTTGCTCGCGCAGGATGATCTGGTTGATCGCGTTGTCCTCGACCACCAGGATCCGCAGCCCCAGCGACGGCCGTTGCGTGCCGGGAGAGGGCGGCAGGACTTGTTCGCGGCCGTGTTGGGCCATGCCTACGGCGGTTCCGATACTGAATGGATTGCCCTGACTCGTGACGCCGAGGCGGCCGCCGCGCGACGCGATCGAAGCATGGTCGGCGCCTGGGGCGAGCACGCGCACCCTGCTGCCGGCCCAAGACGCTTCTGTCAGTCCGGGCGGCCAGGTCTGCAGCAAGACCGCGTTGTCGGCATCTTGTCCATGGCTCTGCCCGCGATAGGGTATGGCGATGGCGCCCCAATTGTTCAGCCACGCGCATGCGTTCGCCACGACCTCCGGAATGGCGCCGCTGACGTAGACGGCGCTGCGTCGTAGCGCTATGGGCGATGCCGGTTCCATTTCGGCTACGTCGAGCACGACGGTGAACGTGATGCTGGTACCCAGGCCGACCTCGCTGACCACGGTCAGGCTGCCTCCCATCAGGTCGACCAGGCGGCGGCTGATGGCCAGGCCCAGGCCAGTGCCGGTCGCGTCCCGGCCCAGCCCGGAATGCGCTCGAAAGTAGGGCTCGAATAGCTGGGCTTGCGATTCCGCGCGTATGCCGACGCCGGTATCGGCAACCTGGAAGCGCAGCGTCACCTTGCCAGGATCGACGACGCTCGTGGATCCTCGCAGCACGACCCGGCCCGCCTCGGTGAACTTGACCGAGTTGCTCACCAGATTGTTGAGGATCTGCTGCAACCGGACCGGATCCCCCTTCACCATTGCCGGCATACCGGTGTCGGATAGGGAAAAAATCTGTAGCCCCTTGCCCTGGGCGCGAGCGGCATAGTTGGCCACGACTCTTTCCAGCATCTCCGCGGGCGAGAACTCCGAAAGGATCAGGTCCTCGTGGCCGGCCTCCATGCGGGACAGGTCCAGCGTGTCGTTGATGGTGCGCAGCAAGGTCGAGGAGGATTGCTGGACGGTTTGAAGGTATTGCTGCTGCTGGCTCGTCATGGGCGTGAGCGCAAGCAGCTCCAGCGTGCCCAGGATGCCGTACAGAGGGGTGCGTATTTCGTGGCTGATCGTGGCGAAGAACAGGGTTTTGGCGTCATTCGCCTGGTCGGCAGCCAGTTTGGCACTGCGCAAGGTGTGTTCAATTTCCTTCTGCGCGGAAATATCGCTGATGGCGCATATCACGACGTTCTCGGATTGGTAGCTGGTCGCGGCGTATGTCAGGCAGACGGTGCGTCCGTCGCCAAGCTGATACTCATGCCGGCCTGCCTGGTCTCCAGCGCTGCGCGTGTCCTCGCGCCACCTGTCGTGCGCGCCCAGCAGATGGCGTGCCGTCTCGTTCGATATGACCTGGGTGCCGTCGGCGGGGCGAACCAGGCTGAGCCCGATCGGCGCGACGTCAATGATCTTCCGGTTCAGGGCGAGGCTGTCGATGAGCGCGGTCTGATGCCGGATCGCGGGCGAAATCAGCGTCTCCCTGATGTGGCGTACCCCCAGCAGGACCACCGTGCTCAGGCAGGCCGCGATCGTGCCCACGGCCCAGAAGGCGGATGCGCCATGTTTCAGCACGTCCTGCGTCGGCACGTAGTAGATCAGTCGCCAGCCGGCTTCGCCGACCGCCTTGCTCAGCGCCAGGCTGTGGGGAAGCCAGCTGGCGCCTTGGAAGCTGAAGGAGTCGCGGGTCAATCTCGCCGACATCGAGCCGGTGGCGGAAGGCGAGGGGCCGCCGTGCAAGGCGACCCGGCTGTCGCTGTCGTAAAGCGCATAGCTTGCGCCGTCGCTGGCATGTTGCGCCGTGATGACGGAAGCGATGTCGTCGACTTCGAGCCCTACCCAGGTCTGCTCGCGGCCTGCCGTGTCCAGAGGCGTGTAGAGAAACAGATGATCGGTGGCGTCCGTCAGGGGCCTGATCCAGACGACTGGCGCGCGTCCGTCGTCCGGATCAGGCGTGGCGTGATGCGACGCCAGCGCGTCGTAGAGCCATTTTTCCGCTTCCCTGGAAATCTGGTGACCGTCCCGCCGCGTGTCGTCCACCGCCAGACGTGTCGCGCCGGAGTCTGCCAGCGTTGTGTAGACGATGCGCGCATTGGCGGCGGCTACGTCCGCCCGGTTGCGGCGGGTGAGAATCAGCGCCCATTCGTAGGCGTCCGCTCCGTTCGTCAGCGGGATCACGTTGATCTGTCCGGTCTGGCCGAAGGTCCTGGGCGTGTGCTGGGCCGGCATGCGGTCGGTGTTGCGCACCGACGAGGCAGCCACGGCCCGCAGCAGCGTTTCGCGCTGGTCGAAGAATATCTGCGCCCGGTCGGCGGCGGCGTTCATGCGGCGGCGGTAACTGGACACCTCGTCGCTGAACGACCAGTACATCAACAGCATCGTGCCGATGAGTATGCATGCCAGCAGCGCCATCGCGAGCAGGTGCAGCAGGATCATCGGCAATCTGGTGGTTGCCGGCATGTATCCGTCGGGGAGGCTGGGGGCGGCCATCATGCAAACGATGGTAGGGGCCGGGCCGGGCTTCACGGATAAGAAAATTCTGGAAGCGGGCCGGTGCCGCGCCTCGTTCCCGCGCTGGTTATGTCAATTTGTTTCTCGAATGGCTTGGAAGTCGGGAAATCGAACGCCAGTTGTATCGGTTTGGATGGTATCCAACAAGAAAAAATAAATAAATCGGATATTGGCCATTTTAATTATTTTTCGCCGATGGATGGTATCCATATTCGATTATTCAGGTTTTGGATGGTATCCAAGTTGCTGAATTAATTAATAAAGATGGTATCTATTCATTAATTTTCGGTATTGAAAGAAAAGGGGTATAAATTGCCTCCTTTTTTCGCGAAAACTTATTTCGGCCATTGGGTTTACCCGGTTACTTAATAATACTTTTATAGCGATCCGGTAATGCCCTGGATATCAAATTTATTAATCAAAACATGGAGGATTTACGTTGATACACGACACGAAGAAATGGCTGACGGCGACGCTCGCGCTGAGCGCGTCCTACTGCGGTGGCGTCGCGGCTGCGGACCTGACGGTTACGTCGGGCAATACGCAGGTGTTCGACGGCTCGGCCAATTTCCCCGGCGGGGTGGATGTCAACGGCGGCACGCTGGTGATCGGCGGCAATGGCGGCGGCTCTGGCGTTACGTTGGGCGGCAACGTCAATGCGAACTCGAACGGCACCGTCGCGGGCTTTGGCTCGATCAACGGCGATCTCAATGTGTCCGGCGCGCGCGTGGCGCCAGGCTATGAAGTCGGCACGCCTACTGGCGTCTCCAATGGCAACCTGGTCGTCAACGGCAATCTGTCGATGAACAACTCGGTGTTCAATTTCGAGACCGGCTACGCGGGGCTGCCCATTACGCAACCTGGCACCGGCGACAACATCACCGTGCGCGGCAATGCCGCCATCAACAACACCACGCTGAACGTCACGGTCAACACCCTGGGCGTCAACGCCGGCTACTACCGGATCCTGTCCTACGGCGGCAGCCTGAGCGGCAACGGCCTGACGCTGGGATCGGTCTCGGGCGATTCCGCGCCTGCCGCGACCATCCAGAACCTGACCGGCGACAAGCAGATCAATCTCATCCTGGGGCCGAGCACCACCAACCTGTGGAATGGCAACGGCGCGGCATCCGCGACCCGCTCGGGCGGCGGCAACGGCACCTGGAGCGCGGCCAGCGCCAACTGGAACAGTCCGAGCAATGCCACGGGCGCCCTGCCCGACGGCGGCTACGCGATCTTCACGGGCGCGGCCGGCACGGTGAACGTGGACGGCAGCGCCGGTCCGGTGCGCGTGTCGGGCATCCAGTTCGCCACCGATCGCTACCGCTTGCAAGGCGCTCCCATCACCCTGGTCGGCAGCGGCGGCAATCCCCCCGCGATCGTGGTCGGCGACGGCACCTATGCTTCGGGCCAATTCGTCGACACCATCGACAACCCCTTGCAGGGCACGCAGGGCTTCGTCAAGACCGGCCCGGGATCGGTCATCCTGACCGCGGACAGCAGCGGCCTCACGGGCCCCATCCTGATCGCTGACGGCGCCCTGGAGATCGACGGCAAGCTGAACGGCCCGATGGACATCGGCCGTGAAGTGGTGCTGGCAGGCGTGGGCCAGGTGGGCACCACCAACCTCTATCCCACCGCGGTCATCTCGCCCGGCAATGATGGCACACCCATGGGCACGCTCACCGTCAACGGCAACCTGACCTTTGGCCAGAACACCATCTACCGCGTGCATGCCGATCCGGCCAGCAACCTCAGCGACCGCATCCACGTCACCGGCGTCGCCTACCTCGACGGCACCGTGGCGCACGTGGGTCCTGACGGCAATTACGCGCCGCGCACGACCTACAACATCCTGACGGCGGATGGCGGCATCCAGGGCCAGTTCACCGGCGCTTCGAGCAGCTATGCGTTCCTGACGCCGACGCTCAGCTACGACCCGAAGAATGCGTACATGACCCTGACGCGCAACGATGTGCCGATCGGCAGCATCGGCGGTTCGGGCAACGAGAGCAACGTGGGCGGCGCGCTGGACAAGGAAGAGCCGCCCGCGACGGGCAACGGTTCCTCCTCGAACGGCAACGGCTCGACGTCGACCGGCAATGGTTCGTCCTCGAACGGCAACGGCAACGGCTCGACGTCGACGGGCAGCGGTTCGTCCTCGAATGGCAACGGTTCGTCCACCGCCGGCAATGAAACGCCGTCCACCGGTAGCGGATCCTCCCTGGTCGACAGCGGCATCGCCGCTGGCAAGAACACCGGCGCCAGCCAGGTGGCGGCGGCCGTGCTCGCGATGACGCCGAACGAAGCGCGTTCGGCCTTGAGGATGCTGTCGGGCGAGGCTTACGCCAGCACCGCGAGCGTGCTGCTGAGCCAGGGCGACACCGTGCGCACGCTGCCGTTGTCCCATCTGCGCGGCAACCTCGATGCGCCGGTGGTCGCCGGCCGGCCCACGGCCCAGTTGGGCGCGCCCTCGTCCGACGCCATGCCGCAAAGCGGCGCGTCGCCGGTGTGGGCGCAAGCGTTCGGTAACTGGAGCAAGTTCGGCGGCGACGGCGACGCGTCCAGCCTGAGCCAATCGTCCGGCGGCCTCTTCGTCGGCGGCGATGGCGCGGTCGGCGGCGGCTGGCGCCTGGGCGGCGCGGTCGGCTACATCGGCAGCCACAACTCGATCGACGATACGTCTTCGCGCACCAATGTGGACAGCTATACGGCGACCCTGTTTGGCGGACGGAACTTCCAGGCCGGCCCCGGCCACATCCGCTTCATGGCCGGCGCAGCCTACACCTGGCATGACATCGACGCGAAGCGCGACGTGGCGGCCGGCAGCTTGAACCAGCGTCTCGAGTCGTCCTACCACGCCTCGTCGACGCAGGTGTTCACCGAACTCGGCTATAAGCTGCCGCTGGGCGATGCCTACACCATCGAACCCTTTGCCGGTCTGGCATGGAACCAGCTGCGCACGCGCGGCTTCGAGGAATCGGGCGGCACGGCGGCCCTGCACGGGTCCAGCAATTCCGATGACGTGACCAGCACCACGCTGGGGCTGCGAGGCGGCTGGGAGTTCGGCTCCGACCGCACGCCGGGGCGTTTGACGGCGTCGCTGGGCTGGCGCCATGCCATGGGCGATGTGAAGCCCAAGCAGCAGTTGGCCTTCGAAGGCGGCAGCACGTTCTCGGTGACGGGCGTGCCGATCGCGCGCGACGCCGCAGTGTTGGGCTTGGGCGCCGAGATGGCGATCACGCGCAACACGACGGCCGGCATTGCGTACGACGCGCAGTTCGGTGGCGGCAACCGCCAGCAGTCGGGCGTGCTCAAGCTGGCTGTGCGCTTCTGATCGGACGCAGCAAGGCACAACAGGCATCGCGATTGCGGCGCCCGTTGTGCCTGTGCGGGTTGGAATCCAGGCCAAATGAAAAAGGGGCGAATCGAAAGATTCGCCCCTTTTTCAATGACTTGCTTAAGAATGCGCGCTGAGCGGGGCCAGAGCGGACGAGACGCAGTTGGTCCTAGTGCTTATCGGCCCCTTGCCATCGCAGATAAGCCGAGCGGGTAACAGCAGACACTGAATCCAGGACTTTCCGGTGATCGACCTGATGCCGCAGCATCAGCCGTGCATCGGCCACGGCGCGGGATTTGCAGAACCAATGGCAACTGTGTTGCAGCAGATACAACTCTGCCGAGAGGTGGTATGCGCGTTCTCTTGCGTCCCAGTGGCTCTCGTTGTCCACGACATGGCGCAAGCCGGATGCATGGATGTGCAGCAGTTCACGAAAATCCCGTGTCATTGCAGGCAAAAAGCGCTCGATGTATGGCACGCAGAACGAGAGCGTGCTCACGCGGGTAGCCTGTGGACTTTCCTTTTGCATGGCGTCGGCCAGCGACTGCACTTGCGCCGCTACGGCGCGTTCGGTCTGGGCGAAGGTTTCCAGCACCTGTAGCTGGCGTGTTTCGGTGTCTTCGCGGATGGCGCGTGTGTAGCCTTGCGTCAGTGTTTCCATGTGGCGCTCAAGCTGCAAACCGCCCAGATGACGCCCCAGCAGCGCAATGCGGGCGCGCTGGTAGCGCACGCGCAGCACCTGCCATGCCGCGCCAAGCACCAGCAGGATCAATGCGGTATCCATTGCCCGTGTTCCCTCATTTTCCAAGCGGCGCAAACCGCAATGAAAAAAGGGCCCGTAGGCCCTTTCTCAACGATTTTCAGAATTCCGTGAAGGAAGCTGGAAATCAAAATTTGGAGCGGGAGACGAGTCTCGAACTCGCGACCTCAACCTTGGCAAGGTTGCGCTCTACCAACTGAGCTACTCCCGCATTTTCGTTGCCTGGCGCCATCCGTGATCGTTGCGATCCGGGGGCGGTTGCGGCAAGCGAGGCGGAAGTATACCTAATTTTCAAAAACGTGCCTGAGGGGGGCTGCGGCCCGGCCGGATCCCCGTCCGGCGGCGGCCTGGAGGCGGCCAGTGATCGCCATCCGTTGAAGATGTGGCGGCGCGGCAGGCGCCGGATCGTTCGGCGCCCCCTCTGGCCAGGCAAAAAATAACTTCAAAAAATATCAACCAAATCTATATTGCTTCACCGATACGCGAGATTCAGAATTCTGTTCATGGGCGCAGCCTGTCGTCCGAGGGCGGAAAATGGATACGAAGAACTCCACGAATCAGCGACAACTCACGGTCCGCATCTCTCGGGGAACCGAAGACGGAAGCTATTCCACCTACTCGGTCCCGTGGCGGGAGAACCAGACGGTCCTGGATGTGGTGACCGAAGTGCAGCGCACGCAGGAACCGAGCCTCTCGTACCGCTATGCCTGTCGCGTCGGCGTGTGCGGGTCCTGTGCCATGACGGTCAATGGCAAGCCGCGCTGGACCTGCCGCACGCACGTGAGCCGGGTCGAGGAAGGCGGCGTGATCGTGATCGAGCCGATGCGCAACATGCCGCGGATCAAGGATCTCGTCGTCGACATGAGCGAGTTCTTCCAGAAGTGGGCGCGCGCCGGGAATACCTTTGTCGGCACGACCACGCGCAACGATCCGCCGGCGCTGGTGTCGCCGCAAAGCAAGAAGCGCAAGCAGGCAGACGCGGCCATCGAATGCATCAACTGCGGCGTGTGTTACGCGGCCTGTGACGTGGTGTCCTGGGACAAGGACTATCTTGGCCCGGCCGCCCTGAACCGCGCGTGGACGCTGTTCAATGACGAACGCCACGCCGACCCCAAGGACGTGCTGCGCAAGGCCACCTCCGGCAGCGGCTGCAATTCCTGCCACACCCAGGGCAGCTGCATGAAGCACTGTCCGGTAAGCCTCAGCCCCACCGGCAGCATTGCGGGATTGAAGCGCAGCGCCATCTTCAGCCTGCTCAAGGGGGGCTGACATGGAAGCTCGTCTTTTCGCGCTCCAGCGTCTGACGGCGATGGTGATGGCGCCCTTTGTCCTGGTGCATGTGGGCCTGGTCATCTATGCCGTGCGCGGCGGCCTGACCGCGGGCGAGATTCTCTCGCGCACCCAGGGCAACTGGTTCTGGATCGTTTTCTACGGCCTGTTCGTCGTGAGCGTGGCGGTCCACGTGCCGATCGGCGTGCGCAACATCCTGATCGAGTGGCTGCGGCTGGGCCGCGGCGCGGCGTCCGCGGTCGGGCTGGCGTTCGGCTTGGGGCTGTTCATCCTGGGCGTGCGCGCCGTCGCGGCGGTGGGAGGGCTGATGCCATGAGATCGGCGCGCAACCATCAGGCGTACTGGGCCTTCCTGGGGCATCGCATCTCCGGCCTGGCGCTGGCCCTGTTCCTGCCGGCGCATTTCTATGTGCTGGCGATGGCGCTGGACGAAGCGCGGCTGGACGGATTCCTGAAGCTTGCCGACATGCCGGCCATGAAGGTCGGCGAGTGGGGGCTGGTGCTGCTGCTGACCTTGCACATGTTCTTCGGGCTGCGCCTGCTCGCGCTGGAGCTGCTGCCCTGGAGCTCGCCGCGGGACGCGCGCATCGCCTGGATCGGCTGGGGCTTCGTGGTCTCCATGGCGACGGGCCTGGTTTTCATCGCGGGAGTGATCTGAGATGCGGATCGAGAACATCAAGACGGACATTCTTGTGCTGGGTACCGGCGGCGCCGGCCTGTTCGCGGCGCTGCACGCGAAGAAGGCGAATCCGTCGTTGCGCGTGACGGTGACGGTGAAGGGGCTGCTGGGCAAGTGCGGCTGTACCCGCATGGTCCAGGGCGGCTACAACGTCGCGCTGGCCGCGGGCGACTCGGTGGAACGCCACTTCATGGACACCATCGAGGGCGGCAAATGGCTGCCGCGCCAGGACCTGGCGTGGCGGTTGGTCGAAGGCGCGGTCGAGCGGGTGCGCGAGCTGGAAAACGAGATCGGCTGCTTCTTCGACCGCAATCCCGACGGCACCTTGCATTCCAAGGCGTTTGCCGGCCAGAGCTTCGACCGCACCGTGCACAAGGCCGATCTGACGGGTATCGAGATCATCAACCGGCTCATGGAGCAGGTGCGGGCGCTGGATGTCGACGAGCTGGAAGAGCACCGCGCCATCGAACTGATTCCCGCCGCCGACGGCTCGGGCATTTCGGGCGTGTTGTTCATCGACATGCGGACGGGCGCATACCGCTTTATTCAGGCCAAGGCCGTGCTGTTGGCAACGGGGGCGGGCCCGACCATGTACCGCTACCACACGCCTTCGGGCGACAAGACCTGCGACGGCCTGGCCATGGCGCTGCGCTATGGCTTGAAGCTGCGGGACATGGAGATGGTGCAGTTTCACCCCACGGGCCTGCTCGGCGGGCCGGACACGCGCATGACCGGAACGGTGCTGGAGGAAGGGCTGCGTGGAGCGGGCGGCTATCTGCTCAACGGCGACGGCGAGCGTTTCATGGCCAATTACGACAAGCGCGGCGAACGGGCGACGCGCGATGTGGTCAGCCGCGGCATCTACGCCGAGATGCGTGCGGGACGCACGGGGCCGATGGGCGGGGTCTACATCCAGATGAGCCATCTGGGCCCGGACAAGGTGGCCAAGACCTTTCCCGGCATGGTCAACCGGTGCAAGGATTGCGGCTTCGACCTGGCAGGCGGCAAGGTGGAAGTGGTGCCGACGGCCCACTATCTGATGGGCGGGGTCGAATTCAATGTGGACGGTTCGACCGCGTCGCCGGGCTTGTATGCGGCCGGGGAGGACTGCGGCGGCGTGCATGGCGCCAACCGCCTGGGCGGCAACGGCGTCGCCAATTCCACGGTGTTCGGCGGCATCGCGGGCGATGCGATGGCGGCCTACGTCGCGAAGTCCGGCCAGTGGCGCGACCCCGACCAGCGCGTCATCGAGCGCGGCATCGAACGCGCCGAGTTCCCGTTTTCCCGGCCCGCGGGCCGCATCCACGAGCTGCGCGACGCGCTCTCGCAAACCATGTGGGACGACGTAGGCGTGTTGCGCCGCCAAGAGGCCATGGCGCATGGTCTGGATGCCATTGCCGGCCACCGCGCAGCCTTGCGCGACATTGGCGTGGCGGACGGCGACCGCCGCTACAACCTGACCTGGCATGACTGGCTCAACCTGGAGAGCCTGGTCGACATTTCCAAGGTCATCACGGTCTCGGCGCTGGCGCGCGAGAACAGCCGCGGCGCGCACTACCGCGAAGATTTCCCCGAGGCCGGCGACCTGCACACCAGCTGCTACACGCGCGTGAGCGCGCAGGACGGCGAGGTGGCGCTGGAGATGGTTCCGGTTTCCTTCGACATCGTAAAACCCGGCGAATCGCTCATCGAGGGCGAGGCGGGCATCCCCCAGAGCTGAGGCATCCCAATCATGAGCATCCCTGTCCAGAAAGTTGAAGAGGCGGCGCTGGAGATCATGCGCCGCGCGGCCATCGAAATCCCGGCCGACTACAAGCGCGGCATCCAGGAACTGCAGAAGAAGGAAACCGGCAAGCTGCCGCGTTTCGTCATCCACGCCATGATGGACAACTGGGAAGCGGCCGACCAGGACCGGCGTCCGATGTGCGCCGACACCGGCCTGCCGCGCTACTACGTCAAGGTGGGCAACCACGCCTCGGTCGACAGTGGCTTCGTCGCCGTGGAACGCGCGCTGCGCCACGCCACGGCCGAGGCCACGGTCAGCGTGCCGCTGCGGCCCAACCGCGTGCATCCGCTCTGGCGCACCGACCACAACAACAACGTCGGCATCAACGCGCCCGAGATCGAATGGTCGTTCGAGCCGGACAGCGACTGGATAGACATCACCACCGTGCACAAGGGCGGGCTGTTCGGCACCGACTACCGCATGCTGTTTCCCGGCGACGGCATAGACGGCATCAAGCGCTTCGTGCTGGACACGCTGATTGCCTTCGGCAAGCGCGGGCTGGCCTGTCAGCCAGCCATCGTCGGCATCGGACTGGGCGGCTCCAAGGACACCTGCATGCAACTGGGCAAGCAGGCCGCCTGTCTGCGCACGGTAGGGGACCGCAATCCGGACCCCAAGGTGGCGGAATTGGAACTGGAGCTGATGCGGCTGGGAAATTCCATCGGCATGGGCGCCATGGGTTTCGTTGGTTCCGGCATGGTGGTGGACTGCCATATCGAGTGCGGCTACACCCACACCGGTGGCATGCCCATCAGCCTGCACACCTTTTGCCTGTCTTCGCGCCGCGCCACCGCGCGGATCCATGCCAACGGGGAGATCGAGTACCGCACCGATCCCCAGTGGTTCACACCCTACATGCGCCGGGAGACGGTCGAATGGTAAGCAACGACGACGACATCAAGGTCTTTCATCTGGACCTGCCCGCCAGGCGCGAAGACATCGCCAGGCTCGAACTCGGCTCGGCCGTGTATTTGAACGGCGTGGTCTACACGGCCCGCGAGGGTGTGTACAAGAAGGTGCTGGACCAGGGCCTGCCGCTGCCCGTGGACTTGCGCGCCATCAGCAACGTCAACTTCCATTGCTCGCCGGCGGCCGCGCCAGACGGCCGCGGCGGCTACAACGTGGGCGCGGTCACCGCCACCGCCTCGTTCCGATTTTCCAAGTGGATACCGCGCTGGCTGGAGGAGACCGGCTGCCGCATCCTGATCGGCAAGGGCGGCATGCCCGCCGACGACTACAAGCAGGTGTTGGCGCCCGGCGGCGCGATCTACCTGACCACCGTGGGCTACGGCACGGGCGCCTTGCTGGGGCGGGGCATCAAGCGTGTGCGCGAAGTGCACTGGCTGGACGAACTGGGCATTGCCCAGGCCATGTGGCTGTTCGAGGTCGAGAATTTCGGGCCTTTCATCGTCGAGAGCGACCTGGAAGGCAATTCGCTCTTCGCCCAGCACGCCGAGGCCATCAACGCGGGCATCGAGAAGCTCTATGCCGGGCTGAAGCCGCCCGCCTTGCACCGCTACGGCGAGACGGACGACCGCAAGGACGAAGTGATGTAGGCGCGGCGGCACGGCTTGCGGCAACCTCATACCTGACAGAGATACTGCGATGATCATCGACTTTAGGCTGCGGCCGCCGGTAGGCGGCTTCCTGGACACGCTGATGTACTCGGCGGGAGAACGCCGCGACGGCTTTACGCGGACGGTGGGTTTCGAGCCCTCGGCAGCGGCGCAGCAGCAATCGATGGCGCTGCTGCTGAAAGAAATGGACGCCGCGCGGATAGACCGCGGCGTGGTCGTGGGCCGCCTGGCCGGCGTGCTGGGCAGCGTATCCAACGAGGACGTGCGAGGCATCGTCGCCGAGCATCCGGGCCGATTCATCGGCGCCGCCTCCATCGACCCCACCGACCGGCGCCGCGCGTGCCAGACCATCAGCCAGGCAGTCGAGGACGGTTTCAAGCTGATCAACATCGAGCCTGGCTCCTACCCGGTTCCCATGTACGCCGACGACAGGCGCCTCTATCCGATCTACGGCCACTGCGAGGACCTGGGCGTGCCGGTGATCATGATGGTGGGAGGCACTGCGGGGCCGGACTTGAGCTATTCGGACCCGATACGGACCGACCGGGTGCTGGCGGACTTTCCCGGCCTGAACGTGGTGGTCGCCCATGGCGGCTGGCCCTGGGTCAACGAGATCCTGCACCTGGCCTTTCGGCGCCAGAACCTGTGGCTGTCGCCCGATATGTACTTCTCCCGCATGCCGGGCTGGGAGGAATACGTGAAGGCGGCCGACGGCTTTCTCTCGGACAGGATGCTTTACGCCAGCTCATTCCCGTTCTGCCCGGTGCAAGGGTACAAAGAGTGGTTCGAGACCTTGCCGATCCGGCAAGATAATCTAGGGAAAGTCATGGGAGGGAACGCGCGGCGGCTGCTCGGCCTCTAGCGCGGCATACTCCTCTTTTCCGCAACGCCGCTCTTCACCAGGAACCTTCTTGCATGGACATCCGGACGCTCTACACGCTGATCGCGATTGCAGACCACGGCAGTTTCGCCGAGGCTGGCAATACCATCGGCCTGTCGCTGTCGGCGGTGAGCATGCAGGTCCGCGCGCTCGAGGACGAACTGGGCATCACGATCTTCGACCGCAGCCGGCGTCCGCCGATACTCACGGACACGGGGTTGGCGCTGGTGCACCGGGCGCGCGACCTGATCGCGCATTGGGAAAGCATGAGCGCCGCCCTGAAGAAAGGCACCTCGTCGGGACTGCTCAGGCTCGGCAGCGTCCACACCTGTGTGTCCGGCGTGCTGCCGCTCGCGCTGCGGCACCTGCAGAAGCAGGGCCACGGCCTGGAGGTCCACGTCACCACGGGGCTCACGCACGACCTGGAGCGCGCCATTTATCACCGGCAGCTGGACGTGGCGATCGTGACCGAGCCCGACGCGCCGCGCTCGGGCCTGGATTTCCTGCCGTTCGTCGAGGAGCAACTGGTCGTCATCGCCCACCGCTCGGTCAAGGGCGCCAGCGATCAGGAGATCCTGGAGCAGAACCCTTATGTCCGCTTCAATCGTTCGGCGCGCGTGGGGCATCTGGTGCAGGAAGAGATGGTGCGCAGGCGCATCACCGTGCGTTCGACCATGGAGATCGACAACCTGGAAGGCGTGATCGCCATGGTGGCCAATGGCCTGGGCGCATCGGTGGTGCCGGCCTGCCGCGGCAGGAACGAGTTTCCGCCGGGTATCCGCGTCATTCCGTTCGGCTCGCCCACCGTCACGCGCCGTCTGGGCATCCTGGCGCCGAAAGAGAACCCGCGGGCCCATCTTACGCAGTTGTTGCTCGATGCATTGAAGTCAGTCTGTGCCGGCCAGTAGTTCTTAGTCCGGTAGTTCTGTAGTTCAGCAGCCTAGTAGTCCGCAGAAAAACACCGCAACGCCCCAAAAAATCGAGCCATCGGCCCGAGGGTCAGTTGCTGCCTGGCGAATCGTCAGCCGGCCGCGAGCCGGCGGGCTTCGCCGTCCCGCGAACTGAAGGAGACAAATCCATGAAGAACGAAATCCGACCCAATGATGTACGCCGCCGCATCGTCAAGACGCTGGGCTGTGGCCTCGCGCTTACGCCGTTTATCGCCTTGCCGGCGCGGGCCGATTGGCCGGCGGACAAGGCCATACGCATGATCGTCCCGTTTTCGGCGGGCGGGGCCACCGACCTGCTGGGCCGCGCCTTGGCGGCCGAATTGGGCAAGGGCCTGAAGCAGAGCGTAATCGTCGAGAACCGCGCGGGCGCTGGCGGCAGCGTGGGCGCGCAGGCCGTCGCCAGCGCGCCGGCGGACGGCTATACGCTGTTGCTCGCGTCGGGCAGCATGTTCACGGTCAACCAGTTCATCTACAGCAAGCTGCCTTATTCGCTGACGGATTTCAGTCCCATCGGCAAGGTGGCCAACGGGCCCATGGTCATCACCGTCAATGCCAACCTGCCGGTCAAGAACACGCGCGAACTGATCGAGTACGCGCGCGCCAGGCCGGGCAAGCTCAGCTTCTCGTCGGCGGGCGTGGGCAGCCAGACGCACATGGCGGGCGAAGCCTTCAGCGACGCGGCGGGGATCGAACTCATGCACGTCCCGTACAAGGGCGAGGGCCCGGCCTACACCGACCTCATGGCGGGCGTGATCGAGGTCGCCGTGGGCAATATCAACGCGATCGTGCCGCTGCTCAAGGGAGGACGCCTGCGGGCGCTGTCCGTGACGGGGAAGGAACGTTCGGCGTTGCTGCCGGACGTGCCGACCACGGCCGAGGACGGCGTGCCGGGGTTCGAGTTCACGGGCTGGTTCGCCTTGCTGGCGCCGGCGGGCACGCCCCAGGCCTCGGTTGACCGGCTGCTGGCCGATGCCAAGGCGGCGGTCGCGCAGCCCAACATGCAGCGCTATCTGGCTGACCAGGGGATGTCGGCGACCATCGTGCCTGCCGCCGCGCTCAAGGAGGAGATCGCCCGGGAGTCCGCCAAGTGGAAGGCGCTGGTGGAAAAGAAGAAGATCACCGCGAGCTGATTCCCCATGATGCCGTCCGATACGCTCGCCTGCGCCGCGCCCGTCGTCCTTGCCGCCTATGTCGTCTTCGGGATGACGGGGTTCGGCGCGGCCATGGTGGCTGTGCCGCTGCTGGTTCAGTTCATGCCCTTGCAGTTCGCGGTTCCGCTGGTGGTGCTGTTCGACCTGGCTTGTACCGCCCTGGTGGGCGGCAGCAATTGGCGGCGAGTTTCCCTGGTCGAACTCAAGCGCCTGTTTCCCTGGTTGCTGCTGGGGATAGGACTGGGTGTGACGCTGCTGCACAACGCCGGCGCCCGCTGGCCCCTGATCCTGCTGGGCAGCTTCGTGCTGGCCGTGTGCATCAAGGGGCTGCGAGGCGCGCGGGCCAAGCCGTCGGCGCCGCTGAACACCTTCTGGGCCTTGCCGTTCGGCGTGTTCGGCGGCATCTTCAGCGCGCTGTTCGGCACCGGCGGGCCGATCTACACCATCTATCTGTCGCGCCGGCTGGATGCGCTGGACCAGTTCCGCGCCACGATCTCGGTGGTCATCCTGGCCAGCGGCCTGATCCGGGCGGCGGCCTTCGGCGCCGCCGGACTGTATGCGCAGCCGGAAATCCTGTCCGCAGCCGCCGTGCTGCTGCCCGTGGCGCTGATCGGCCTGTACGGCGGATCCCGCCTCAGGGTCCGGGTGTCCCCGGAACTGCTGAAGCGGGCCATCTTCGTGCTGCTCGCGATAGCGGGCGCGGGCGCCATCTATCGCGGATGGGTCTCGCCTGCGTGAGACGGACTGCCGTTACTTGGCCGTCGGCATGGCGAACTCGGCGCCCTTGCCGATGCTTTCGGGCCAGCGCTGCATGATCGACTTCTGACGCGTGTAGAAGCGCACGCCTTCTTCGCCATAGGCGTGCATGTCGCCGAACAGGCTGCGCTTCCAGCCGCCGAAGCCATGCCAGGCCATGGGCACAGGGATGGGCACGTTGATGCCCACCATGCCCACCTCGATGCGGCGGCCGAACTCGCGCGCCACGTTGCCGTCGCGGGTAAAGCAGGCCACGCCGTTGCCGAATTCATGGGCATTGATGAGATCCACCGCCTCTTTCAGGTCCTTGACCCGCACGCAGCCCAGCACCGGGCCGAAGATCTCTTCCTTGTAGATGCGCATGTCCGGCGTGACGTGGTCGAACAGCGTGCCGCCCATCCAGAAGCCGTCGCCGCAGCCCGCGCCCGCCTGCGAGCCTTGGAAGCCGCGGCCGTCCACCAGCAGTTGCGCGCCTTCCTGCACGCCGAGATCGATGTAGCCGCTGATGCGCTCATGCGCGGCGCGGGTCACGATGGGACCCATCTCGGCCGCGGGATTCTCGCCGTCCAGCACCTTCAGCGTCTTGGTGCGTTCGATCAGCCTGGGCAGCAGCCGGTCGGCCACGTCGCCCACCAGCACCGCCACGCTGATCGCCATGCAGCGCTCGCCGGCCGAACCGTAGCCGGCGCCGATCAGGGCGTCGACCGCCTGGTCGATGTCGGCGTCCGGCATCACGACCATGTGGTTCTTGGCGCCGCCCAGGGCCTGCACGCGCTTGCCATGGCGCGCACCGGTCTCGTAGATGTAGTTGGCGATGGGCGTGGAGCCGACGAAGCTGATGGCCTTCACGTCCGGGTGTTCCAGCAGCGCATCCACCGCCACCTTGTCGCCCTGCACCACGTTGAACACGCCATCGGGCAGGCCGGCTTCGCGCAGTAGTTCGGCGATGCGCAGCGACGCGCTGGGGTCGGTGGGGCTGGGCTTGAGCACGAAGGTGTTGCCCGCCGCGATCGCCACCGGGAACATCCACATGGGCACCATCACCGGGAAGTTGAACGGCGTGATCCCCGCCACCACACCCAAGGGCTGGCGCAGCGTCCAGTTGTCGATGCCGGTGGATACCTGCTCGGTATGGGCGCCCTTCAGCAGCTGGGGGACGCCGCAGGCGAACTCGACGATGTCGATGCCGCGCGTGACTTCGCCTTGCGCATCGCTGAAAACCTTGCCATGCTCGGCAGTGATCAAGTGGGCAAGTTCGTCGCGATGCTTGTTCATCAGTTCAAGAAACCTGAACAGCACGCGTGCGCGGCGGATGGGAGGGGTGTCCGCCCATTGCGGAAACGCCGCCCTGGCGCTGGCCACGGCGCGGTTCACCTCGTCGGGCGTGGCCAGGGCCACCTGCCTGGCGACAACGCCGGTGGCCGGGTTGTAGACGGGCTGGCGGCTGCCTGTCCCGTCGACGAGGCTGCCGCCGATATAGTGTCCGGCATCGCGGGATTGGGCGCTGGCATTGCTTGCGGTCATGGCTGGCTCCTGGGCTCATGCATGGTGTTCTGGAGCTGGCAATGTCGCGCATTGCCGCCCGGCCGTCGAGATCAGAGGGCTGGAATCAGTGTTTGATGTTTCGAACAATGGAGCAGGGCATGACGAAAACCAGACGTCTGGAAGATCTGTGGTCGCATATCCATTGCCTTGGGGTGCTGGCCGATACCGGCAGCTATACGGCGGCCGCGCGCCGCCTGCAGATCAGCAAGGCGTCGGTGAGCCAGCGCATCGTGGAACTGGAGCAGGCGGCTGGCGTCCCTCTCGTGCGCCGCACCACCCGCAGCGTCGGCCTGACGGAGGCGGGGCAGAGCCTGGTCGACCAGACCGCGGCGGCCTTTCTGCGCATCGAAGAGGGCTTCTCGGCCGTGCGGGACCTGTCCGAGGGGCCGCGCGGCGTGCTGTCGGTGACCGCGCCCGTGGCCCTGGGACGCCAGGTCATTGCGCCGCTGATACCGGGGTTCCTGAAGAATTTTCCCGATGTGCGGATCCAGCTGGAACTTAGCGACCATCTCGCTTCCCTGGCTACCGAAGGCTTCGACCTGGCCATCCGGCATGTGGCCGGCGTGCCGGACACTCACGTCGCCTCGGTCATCTGCGAGACGCGCTCCGTGCTGGTTGCGGCCCCGGAGTATCTGGCACAGCATGGCACGCCCAAGACGCCGATGGATCTGGCCGCTCACAATTGCCTGCACTACCTGCGGCGCAGCGGCAGCGCGACCTGGTCGTTCGAGTCGCGTGACGGAGACAAGCGCGTGGCGGTGCCCGTGCGCGGCAGCTTCACCGCGAACAACAGCGAAGTGCTGCGGGAGGTGGCTGTCGGATCCCTGGGGATCGCGCTGGTGCCGGATTTCAGCGCCAACCAGGCCCTGCGCAGCGGAGAGCTGGTCGAGGTCCTGCGCGGGTGGCGCGTGGTGGGTGAGTATGCGGAACGGCTGTACGCAGTCAGGCCCTACACGCCGCGCGTGCCGCTGACCGTATCCTCATTCGTCGGCTACCTGCGCGAGGCGATCCCGGCGTCCGCCGGACTCGGCGGGCCGCCAGGAACGGGGGGTGGGGCTGGCTAGTTGACCTGCAGTCCGGCCTTGGCCACAAGGTCGGCGTAGATCGCGGCCCCCTGGCTGACGTATTTTTCCGTCTCCGCGGGGGGCAGGACGTGAGGGATGCCGCCGAAGTTGGCGTTGCCCGCGATCCACTTCGGATCCTGCGAGATCTGCTTGAGCACGGCGGCCCATTTGTCCACGGCTTCGGGACTCATGCCGGGCGGCCCGAACAGCCCGCTCCAGCCTATGACCGCCTCAAGTTGGGGCAGCCCCAGCTCGCGCGCGGTGGGTATGTCGGGGAACTGCGCCAGGCGTTCGGGCGTGGTCGTCAGCAGGGCGCGCAGCTTGCCGCTGGCAAGTATGCCCGTCATCGAACTCAGGTTGTTGCAGGCGAAGTCTGCGTCCTTGCTGAGCACCGCCAGCGCAACTTCGTTGCCGCCCTTGTAGGGCACGTTGACCACGGCTTCGGGCTTCAGGCCGAGACTGCTGAGCAACAGCTGCGGCGCTAGGTTCTGCACCGTGGCCGGACCGGAATGGCTGTAGTTGAGCTTGCCGGGGCGGTCCTTCAAGGCCTGCGCCAGATCGCCCATCGTTTTGTAGGGGCTGTCCGGATGCACCACGCAGACCACGGGGTTCAACTCCAGCAGTCCGATGTACGTGAAGTCCTTTGCGGTGTAAGGCGTGGTCTTGGGTTGCAGCGCGGGCAGCAGGACCTGGGAGCCGATCCGGCCGACCAGCAAGGTGTAGCCGTCGGGCGCGGCGTTCTTCACGGCGGCCGAGCCGATCGCGCCATTCGCCCCGGCCTTATTGACCACGACCAGCGGCTGGCCAAGCAAGCCTTGCGCGGCGGCGGCCAAGTTGCGGGCCGCCATGTCGGCGTCGCCGCCCGCGCTGAACGGCACGATGAGCTGGACGGGTTTGGCGGGATAGGATTGGGCGGTCGCCAGGCCCGGAAGCGTGGCAAGCATGCAAATCGCGGCGCGAGCGAACGCGCCCGGCCAGAGGCCGGTAGGTCTCATCATGAGGGTCTCCTGTCGTGCTAAGGGACGAAACCGGACTGCAGCTGGGCTCGATGCTTCGAGGTCAATGACCGGTTGCGGACTGCATTGATGCGCTGAAAACCGGAGCGGGTTCGCCCGCCAGGGATACGTTGATGCACGCGGGCAGCCCGCTGTCCGCCGCCGCGCGCAGCGCGGTGGCGAGGCTGTCGCGGTCCTGCGCGGCGTAGCCGGCTCCGCCGAGCGCCGCGGCGACTTCGTGATAGCGCGCGGTCGGCGCGAGTTGGCAGCCGATCAGCCTTTGCGGGCCGTAGGTGCGCATCTGGATGAGATGTTCCGCGTTCCAGCGCAGGTCGTTGCCGATCACGGCGACGATCGCGGCCTGTTCGCGCGCCGCCGTGTCCAGCTCCATCAGGTGAAAGCCCGCCGTGCCATCGCCCATGAGCACGGCCACGGTGGCGTCGGGCTGTGCGATCTTGGCGGCGATGGCGTAGCAGATGCCCGCGCCGATCGCGCCGGACATGCCGTTGATGATGCGCACCGGCGCCTGGCAGTAAGCCTGCGCCCACTGGCCGAATTCGCCGCCGTCGCACACCAGGATCGGGTTGGGGGCGGAGGCGAGAAACGTCTGGACGGTCTCACACAGCGCGCGCGGCCCCAACGCACCCTCGGCGCAAGCCGTGGCGCCCAGCGTGTTCCGGTTGCGCAGCGCGTCGTCCACCCGCGCGCGCCACGAGGCGCGTTCGGCCGGGGCTGGCGCTGCCCGCAACGCGGGCAGCACGGCGTAGGGATCGCCCTGCAAGGCCAGGGCCAGGCGGTCGCCCAGCAGGCGGGCCGCGCGTTCCAGCATCGCGGGGTCGGGATCTATCGCCACGATCCGGGCCGTCTTGCCCAGCGCGCCGGCGCCGCCGAAGCCCAGCGTGAAGTCCAGGCACTTGCCCGCCAGCACGATGAGGTCCGCTTGCGGAATGAGTTCGGCCAGGGACCCCAGGGAAGGGTCCTTCAGGCCGCGAGGGCTTTCCATGGGAATGAGGCGCGCGCCTAGCGCTGCTTCCAGCCTTTCGCGGGCTGCGCGCATGTGCGGCCGTGCGCCGGTGGGGCCGGCCAGCACCAGGGGACGCTGCGCTGGATTCACCAACGCGGCGAGCAGTTCCAGGCCGGCTGCGTCCATCGTGGCGGGCTCACGCTTGGGTGTAGTGGCGGGCAGTTCAGCCAAGCCCGTCTCCGCAGTCATCAGGTCGAAAGGCAGAGCCAGATGGACTGGACCGCGCCGGGGAGCAAGCGCTTGCGCGACCGCGCTGTCTAGCGCGGGATAGAGTTCCTGCACGGTCCGCGGACGCAGCGAAAGCTTGGTCAAGGAACGGGTGATGGAAACCTGGTCCAGTTCCTGGAACGCGCCCATGCCGTCTTCCCCTACCGGGGAGTCGCCGGAAATGAGGAGCACCGGGCTTTCGGCCTGTGCCGCCGAATAGAGCGGCGCCAGGCCATTGGTGATGCCCGGCGCTGCGGTCAGCATCGCGACGCCTAGTTCGCCGGTGATCTGGGACCACGCATCCGCCATGAAGACAGCGGCCGCCTCATGCCGCACGTGGATGATGCGGATGCCCGCGTCGATACAGGCATCGTAGAGCGGCATGATCTGATTGCCGGACAGACTGAAGATGGTCTTGACGCCCAGGCGATGCAGCGTACGGATAATCAACTGGGATCCAAGCACCTGTGTCTCCGCTGAGGCTGCGTCGGTTGTACGCCGCGCACCTGTTTTTTACCGGCAATGGGAGAGTTCAGTGTATCGGCTATCCGTGGCGGGTTGGTTGATGTTTTTTGAAGCTAGGGGGCGGCCCGCGGATGGTCTTGTTCCGTCTGCATGACCGCGTCGCGCACGCCTTGCCCGTAGGCCGGGTCTGCCCGTGTGCAGTTGGCGATGTGGCGCTCGATGACTTCCCTGGAGGCGCCGCGGATCGCGCGCGCGGTGTTTTGGAATAGCCTTTGCTTTTCGTCTGCCGCCATCAAGCGGAACAGGTTGCCGGGCTGGGAGTAGTAGTCGGCATCTTCCCTGTGGTCCCAGCGGGCCGCGGCGCCATTAAGGTCCAGCGGCGGTTCGGAGTAGTCCGGCTGCGCCTGCAGCGCGCCATGGCTGTTGGGCGTATACGCGGGCGTGCTGCCGCCGTTGCCATCCACGCGCACGGCCCCGTCGCGGTGATAGCTGTGAAACGGGCAGCGCGGCGCGTTCACCGGTATCTGCGGATAGTTCACGCCCAGGCGATAGCGCTGCGTGTCCCCATACGAGAACAGGCGGCCCTGCAGCATCTTGTCGGGCGAGAAGCCGATGCCGGGCACGATTACCGCGGGGCTGAAGGCGGCCTGCTCGACCTCGGCGAAGAAATTCTCTGGGTTTCGATTGAGCTCCAGGACACCGACCTCGATCAACGGATAATCCCGGTGCGGCCAGACCTTGGTCAGATCGAAGGGATTGAGCGGGTAGGTATGGGCCTCGGCCTCGGGCATGATCTGCACGTACAGGGTCCAGCGCGGGAACTCGCCGCGTTCGATCGCTTCGTACAGGTCGCGCTGGTTGCTCTCGCGGTCTGCGGCGATGACCTGACCGGCCTCGGCGTCCGTCAGGTTCTGGATGCCCTGCTGGGTCTTGAAGGTGAACTTGACCCAGAACCGCTCGCGGGCGGCGTTGATGAAGCTATAGGTATGGCTGCCGAAGCCATGCATGTGGCGGTAACTCTTCGGAATGCCGCGGTCGCCCATGATGAGCGTCACCTGATGCAGGGTCTCGGGCAGCAGGGTCCAGTAGTCCCAGTTGTTCTGCGGGCTGCGCATGCCGGTGCGGGGATCGCGCTTGACGGCCCGGTTCAGGTCGGAGAACTTCAACGGGTCGCGCACGAAGAAGACCGGCGTGTTGTTGCCGACCAGGTCCCAGTTGCCTTCCTCGGTATAGAACTTGAGCGCGAAGCCGCGGATGTCGCGTTCGGCGTCGGCTGCGCCGCGTTCGCCCGCCACGGTGGAGAAGCGGGCGAACATCTCGGTCCGCTTGCCTACCTGGCTGAAGATCCTGGCCTTGGTGTAGCGCGTGATGTCATGGGTGACGGTGAACGTGCCGAAGGCGCCGGCGCCCTTGGCGTGCATGCGCCGCTCGGGGATTACTTCGCGGTCGAAGTGAGCCATCTTTTCCAGGAACCAGACGTCCTGCAACAGCGCCGGTCCACGCCGGCCGGCGGTCATGGTGTTGTCGTCGTCCGGAACGGGGGCGCCGAATGCGGTGGTGAGTTTGCTCATGATGGGCTCCTTGCATGGTTCAACGGGGCAGCGGCCTTCAAGAGCGGGTGCGTCGCAGCGGGCCCGGATCCGGCCACGCGGGGGTCAGGCGTAGTGCTCGATGGGGGAGTGATCCTCCAGGCGCAGCACGCGGCCATCGATGACGAGGGACGGCAGGCGGGTGATGCCGAGCGCCTTGGCCTGGACGGCGGACTCGGGGTGCCGCGCCAGGTCGAATGATGCATAGCGATGCAGCGGCGTCGCGAAAACCGCCGCCATGCTGCGGTCTATGCCCAGGCAGAGATTGCAGCCGTCGTGGAACAGGGTGACTTGAATCAAGGCGATCTCCTTGGCGTGCCGCCAGGGCGGCTGCGTCCCGGCACCCGTACCCTATGGGCCGACATGCCAGGCTGGTCTTGGAGGCGCGGGCTGGAATCGAACCAACCTCAGGAGATTTGCAATCTGCCGCATGACCACTCTGCCACCGCGCCGCTTTCTTTGTCCTAGGACGTAATGAATGGTACGCAAGCCGGGCAGGGCGTGGACTTCCTCGAATCCACGAAAATTGTCCTGGCGTCCAGGATGAATGGCGCAGGCCAAGGGGCGTGTATGTCATAGGCCGCGTGCGTGGCGGCTAGGGGATTCGTGCCGGAGAGGGGCGGGGCGATATGGCCGCAGGCAGCGTGGAGAAATGCCCGATTTTCGAGCAGAAATGAAAAAAGGGCCCGGAGGGCCCTTTCTCAAGGATTTCCAGAAAAGATCTGGAAATCAAAATTTGGAGCGGGAGACGAGTCTCGAACTCGCGACCTCAACCTTGGCAAGGTTGCGCTCTACCAACTGAGCTACTCCCGCATGGGTTCTGCACTTGAACAGCCAGAACCTGTTTTCTTATTCACTCTGATCAACTTGGTTATCGATCAGAAGGCGCGCATTCTACATGATTTTTTTGAGCTTGTCTTGGCCTGGACTTATTTGGATTTGTTCACTGCAAGCAGTTTTCGAACAAAGCCTGAAATTCAGGGCAAGCACTCAATCAAGTAATATGAGCGAAGACAGAAACTATAGCAATCCGCAGCACCCATGTCAAATTCTTCCGCCAAAGTCCTTCCGTCCCCCGACTTGTCTCCCGTCAGCCAGGATCTCACCCGGTTGAATACGCTGGGCCTGGCGTCGCGGGCCGGGGCCTTTGTGACCCTGGAGGATGCGGCGCAGCTGCCGGCGCTGTCGCAGCTGGCGCACGAGGCGTCCTCCCTGCTGGTGCTGGGCGGGGGCAGCAATCTGGTGTTGCCGAGCCAGGTGCCGGGACTGGTGGCGCGCGTCGCGTTCAAGGGCGTGCGCCTGCTGGAAGCCCGGCCGGATGCCTGGCTGATCGAGGCGGCGGGCGGTGAGACCTGGCACGGCTTTGTCGAAACCTGCGTGAACCAGGGCTGGGACGGGCTGGAAAACCTGGCGTTGATCCCGGGTACGGTGGGCGCGGCGCCGGTGCAGAATATCGGCGCCTACGGCGTCGAACTGCAGGAACGCTTCCACAGCCTGACCGCCTGGGACGTGCGCGCAGGCCGCCAGGTCGAAATGAGCGCGGCCGATTGCCGCTTTTCCTATCGCGACAGCGTGTTCAAGCACGACGAGCCCGGACGGTGGGTCATCGTGAGCGTGCGTTTCGCCTTGCCCCGGCCGTGGCGGCCGGTGCTGGGTTACCCCGACCTGCAGCGCCACGCGCGGCTGGCGGCGGGGCAGCCAGCCGCCCGAGACATCTTCGACGCGGTGTGTGAGATCCGCCGCGCCAAGCTGCCCGATCCGGCGGTGACGGGCAACGCAGGCAGCTTTTTCAAGAACCCCATCGTGTCGGCGCAAGTGCGGGACGGGCTGCTGGAGCGTTTTCCCGGCCTGGTGTCGTACGCCCAGCCCGATGGCGGCTACAAGCTCGCAGCCGGCTGGCTGATAGACCAATGCGGCTGGAAGGGCCGCTCGCTGGGGGCCGCAGGCGTGCATGAGCGCCAGGCCCTGGTGCTGGTCAACCGCGGCGGGGCCACGGCAGCCGACATCATGGGCTTGGCGCATGCCATCCAGGCGGCGGTGTCCGAGCGCTACGGCGTGCGGCTTGAACCGGAACCCGTGGTGGTGTGAGGCCGTTTGGGCCAGGCAAGAAAAAGGACCCCGCAGGGTCCTTTTTCTTGCAGGCGAGGGCTTCAGAGGCCCAGCACCGATTGCATGTCGTACAGGCCGTTGTGCTTGCCTTCCAGGAAACGGGCGGCGCGCAGGGCGCCTTCCGCGTAGGTGGCGCGGCTGGCCGAGCGGTGCGTGATCTCGATGCGTTCGCCGGTGCCGCAGAAGGACACGGTATGGTCGCCGACGATGTCGCCGCCGCGCAGCACGGAGAAGCCGATGGTGCCGGGCTTGCGCACGCCGGTATCGCCATGGCGGCTCCAGGTGGCGACGTCCGGCAGGGCCACGTTCCAGGCCGAAGCGATGGTTTCGCCCATTTTCAGCGCGGTGCCCGAAGGCGCGTCGACCTTGTTGCGGTGGTGCGCTTCGAAGACTTCGACGTCGTAGCCGGAGTTCAGGATGCGCGCGGCCATGTCCAGCAGCTTGAGCGTGGCGTTCACGCCCACGCTCATGTTGGGCGCGAAGACGATGCCGATCTTCTGGGCGGCGACTTCGATCGCGGCGCGGCCGTTGTCGTCGAAACCGGTGGTGCCGATGACGGCGTTCACGCCGTGCTTGACGCAGGCCTGCAGGTGTTCGAGCGTGCCTTCCGGACGGGTGAAGTCGATCAGGCAGTCGGCCAGGGCCAGAGCGTCGAGGTCATCGGTGATGGCCACGCCCGTCTGCTTGCCCAGCGGCGCGCCGGCGTCCTGGCCCAGCGCCGCCGAGCCCTGGCGGTCCAGCGCCACGGCAAGCTGCAGGCCGGAGGCGTTCAGGACGGCTTCGATCAGCATTTGGCCCATACGGCCGCTGGCGCCGGCAATTGCGATACGCATAGATAGTCCTTGGTGTTACTTGAGCGGCTCGGGGGCGTTGCCGGGCTGGCCAGGGTACTGGTTGAGGGGGCTGACCGGGGCGGCGGAGTCGCGCTTGCGCTGGTCTTCCTCTTCCTTCTGGCGGGTTTCGTCTTCGATGAGGCGCTTGTCTGCCTTTTCGTCGGCGACGGCGTCGGGCGTATTGATCTGGTAAGGCTGCAGCTCAGGCTGCTTGTCGCCTTCCCAGCGGGTCAGCCGGTCGTTTTCGAACCAGACGGTGAATTTGCGTTCCTGGGCGTCGCCGTAGCCAGGCTTGTAGTAGTAGGGGTAGTCCCAGCGGTTGGCGTGCAGCACGCTGGTCAGCGTCGGGCTGCCGAGGGCGAAGCGCACCTGTTCGCGCGTCATGCCAGGCTGCAGCAGGGCGACCTGTTCCTGGGTGATCCAGTTTCCTTGCTGGACGCCGGCCTTGTAGGGGAAGCCCCACTTGTCCCCCGAGCATCCAGCCAGGGCGACGGCCAGAGCGGCCACTGCCAGGCCGGTCTTCAGCGAGCGGGAGGGAATTCGTGCAATCATGGACACTACGCGCCCCTATTATTTGGAAGCAGACAAAACCGTTATCATAAAGGTTTCATAAGGATAGTTCCGCGTGGCGGCATGATTTCGGTGAGCCGGCTCGCGGTGAACCTATCCTGCCCATGCCAACGCGGACGGAGAGCGATTACACCATGAGCGACCAAAGCGAACTGAAGAACATGGGTTTGAAGGCGACGTTTCCCCGCCTGAAAATTCTTGATATTTTCCGGAAATCGGACCAACGGCACCTGAGCGCCGAAGACGTCTATCGCGCCCTGATCGGCGAAAACGTCGAAATCGGGCTGGCAACCGTCTACCGCGTCCTGACCCAGTTCGAACAGGCCGGCATCCTTGCCCGCAGCCAGTTCGACAGCGGCAAGGCGGTGTTCGAGCTCAACGACGGCGATCACCATGATCACCTGATTTGCACGAATTGCGGCAAGGTGGTCGAGTTTTCGGACCCCGAGATCGAGAAGCGCCAGCAAAAGATTGCCAAGGACAACGCCTTCGCGCTGGAAAGCCACGCCATGGTGTTGTACGGCATTTGCGGCAGCTGCATGAAGGGCCGCTGACCCGGCCCTGCATACGACCCGCGGCTACGCTCGCGGCGGGTCCGTAAGATCCAAATCCCCTTCGATATGAAGGGGATTTTTTTATGGCGCGAATCGGCCCTTTTTTCTGTGCCCCGCCGTAACAAGGCCGGCCAGCGCTTCAGTTCTGCCCGAAACCTTCCAGCATCTCGCGGGCGTGTTCGCGGGTGGTCGCGGTGAGCTTGATTCCGCCCAGCATGCGCGCGATTTCCTCCACGCGGGAGGGCGCGTCCAGTTCTTCGATGCTGGAGCGGGTGGCGCCGCGCGATTCCGCCTTGCTGACCAGGAACTGGTTGTTGGCGCAGGCCGCGACCTGGGGCAGGTGGGTCACGCACAGCACCTGATGGCGTTCGCCGAGTTCGCGCAGCAGCTTGCCGACGGCCTCGGCCACCGCACCGCCCACGCCGCTGTCGACTTCGTCGAAGATCAGTGTGGGCACGCGCGCGGCGCGGCTGGCGATGACGGACAGCGCCAGCGAAATCCGCGACAGTTCGCCGCCCGAGGCCACCTTGGCCAGCGGCCGCGGCGTGGTGCCGGCATGGCCGGCCACCAGGAATTCGACCTGTTCGTTGCCATGCGCGGAGGGCGCCGATTCGGCCAGTGTGGGTTCGAACTTGCCGCCCTGCATGGCCAGCGTCTGCATGGCCCGCGTGACCTGCTTGCCCAGGTCCTTGGCGATCTTGCGGCGTGCGGTCGTCAGCTTGGCCGCCGCGGCGTCGTATTGCGCCTGTGCGGCCTGCGCCTGGGCGCGCAGGGCGTCGATGTCGCCTGCGGCCTGCAGCGCCGCAAGCTGGGCGTGCAGCGTGTCGCGCAGCTCGCAAAGCGCGTCGGGCTCGACGCGGAATTTGCGAGCGGTTTCGAATACCAGGCCCAGGCGCGCCTCGACCGCCACCAGCCGCTGCGGATCGAGATCGACGCGGCTGACGTAGTTGTTCAGGTCGGAGACGGCCTCGCTGATCGCGATGCGGGCCGATTCCAGTTCGTCGTAGACGCCTTGCAGGCCGGGATCGTGGCGCAGCATCTGCTGGATGCGGTGGTTGGCCGAGGTGAGCCGGTGGTGCGCGGAATCGCCTTCGCCGTCCAGCCCTTCGAGGATCTGGTTGGCGCCGTCCAGCAGGGATTGCGCGTGCGACAGGCGCGTGTGCTCGGACTGCAGCGCATCCCATTCGTCGGGACCGAGATTCAGCTGGTCGAGCTCGTCGACCTGCCATTGCAGGCGGTCGCGTTCGGTAGCCAGGCTTGCGGCGTCCTTTTCGGCGGATTCCAGCTGGCGCGCCAGCGCGCGCCATTGCTTCCAGGCCTGGCCGACCGCGGTGCGCAATTCGCCGTGGCCGCCGTGGGCGTCCAGCAGATCGCGCTGGGCGTCGGCGCGCATCAGGCTCTGGTGCGCGTGCTGGCCGTGGATATCGACCAGGCTGTCGCCCAGTTCGCGCAATTGCGCCACGGTCGCGGGCGTGCCGTTGATGTAGGCGCGGCTGCGGCCCTGGGCATCGATGACGCGGCGCAAGGACAGTTCCGTGTCGGCGTCGATCTCGCGTTCTTGCAGCCAGGCGATCAGGCCCTTGGGGGTATCGAAGACCGCGGTGATGTCGGCGCGCGGCGCGCCCTCGCGCAGCATGCTGGCGTCGCCGCGTTCGCCCAGCGCGAGCGCCAGCGCGTCCACCAGGATGGATTTGCCCGCGCCGGTCTCGCCGGAAAAGACGGTGAAGCCGGGGCCGAAATGGATCTCGGTCTGTTCGACGATGACGAAGTCGCGGATATGCAGGGTGCGCAGCATGTCGGGGCGCTTACTACTCTACGTTGTCGGAGGCTTCGGGCATCAGGTTCCAGTGCAGCTTGCGGCGCAGGGTGGAGAAGAAACTGTAGCCTTCGGGATGCACGAAGCGGATGGTATAGGGCGCGCGCTGTACGACGATGCGGTCGCCCGGCTGCAGGTCGGACCAGGTCTGCATGTCGAAATGCACGCTGGCGCCGACTTCCACGCGGCCCATGGCCGTGAGCGTCATGTTCAGCACGCCGCTGTCGGGAATGACGATGGGGCGGTTGGACAGCGTCTGCGGCGCCACGGGCACCAGCACCATGGCGTTCATGCCCGGATGCAGGATGGGGCCGTTGGCCGACAGCGCGTACGCGGTGGAGCCCGTGGGGGTGGCGATGATCAGGCCGTCGGCGCGCTGCGTGTACATGAACGCGCCGTCCAGCTCGACCCGCACTTCGATCATGCCGCCGCGTCCCGCGCGGTTCAGCACCACGTCGTTCAGCGCGGACGCGGAGTACATCTTCTGGTCGCCGCGCCACACGCTGCCTTCGAGCAGCATGCGTTCCTCGATCTGGAAGCTGCCTTCGAGCACGCGCGCCAGGGCGCCGTGCGCGTCCTGCAACGCGATGTCGGTGATGAAGCCCAGGCGTCCGTGGTTGATGCCAACCAGCGGCATGCCATAAGGAGCGAGGTGGCGGCTGGCGCCCAGCACGGTGCCGTCGCCGCCCATGACGACGGCCAGCGACGCGGTCTTGCCGATTTCCTCGAGCGTGGCGACGGGGTATTCGGTCAGCCCGGTGTTGCGCGCCGTGTCCGCATCGATGAGCACCTGCCGGCCCGCTTGCGTCAGCGCGTGGGCGAGTGCTCTCAGCGGTGTGTCCAGGCCGGTGTCCTGGTATCTGCCGATCAGGGCTACGGTAGGAAAATGCATGGCTGCTTGCGTATCAAAAAAGGCCGGACCAGAAGCCGAAACCTGCCCGGAATGGGCGGTTTAGCCGATTATATGGGGCCGCATATGTGCTTGCGGGACAAAAATCGCCTCAATTGAAAAAGATTCCCTAAAATACTTGTTATGGATGACCGCGCACGCGCACTACTGAAAGCGTTGATCGAACGCTATATCGCCGATGGGCAGCCAGTCGGCTCGCGGACGCTATCGAAAGTATTCGACTTGTCCCCGGCCACGATCCGCAATGTGATGGCGGATCTCGAAGAACTGGGACTGATCCACAGCCCGCACACCTCCGCCGGCCGCGTGCCCACGCCGCGGGGATACCGCATGTTCGTCGATTCGTTGCTGGCGGTGCAGTCCTACCAGCTCGAACCGCACAACATGGGCGAGATGCTGGCGGCCGCCGAACCCACGCGCGCCGTCAACGCCGCAGCGGCCCTGCTGTCCAACCTGACCCAGTTCGCGGGCGTGGTGCTCACGCCCAAGCGCGCCCAGGTTTTCCGCCAGATCGAATTCATTCGCCTGTCCGACAAGCGCGTGCTGCTCATCATCGTCACGCCCGACGGCGATGTCCAGAACCGAATTCTTTTCGTGCAGCGCGACTATGCCGAAGCGGAACTGCTGGAAGCCGGCAATTTCTTCAACATGCATTTCGCCGGCAAGTCTTTCAATGTCGTGCGGCAAACCCTGTCGACCGAACTGGCGCAATTGCGCGAGGATATCTCGCGCCTGATGCAGGCCGCGGTCGAAGCCAGCGCGGAAGCCGCTGAAGACGGCGACGCCATGGTCATCTCCGGAGAGCGCAAGCTGCTGGACGTGACCGACATCGCCTCCGACATGGACCGCCTGCGCAAGATGTTTTCGCTGTTCGAGAAAAAAACCGACCTGCTGCAGCTCCTGGACGTGTCCACCCGGGCCCAGGGCGTGCAGATCTACATCGGCGGCGATTCGCAGCTGGTGCCGATGGAAGAGGTCTCGGTCATCACCGCGCCTTACGGCGTGGACGGCAAGGTCGTGGGTACCCTGGGCGTGATCGGTCCCACGCGCATGGCCTACGAACGCGTCATTCCCATCGTGGATATCACGGCGCGCTTGCTGTCCAACGCCCTCAGCCACAACCAGTAGGTCCATCCGAAGCTACGTCCTCCTTGCGGAGGAAGGGGAGTGTTTGTGTTTCTTCGCCTGTTCAAGTACCTGTGGCCTGAGCGCTATCTGCCGGAACCCGAGCAGGAGGACCCCTTCAACGAAGACCCCGCGCCGCGCGGGCCGGCCAAGGTCGGCGTGCTGCTGGTGAACCTGGGCACCCCGGACACCCCGGGTAAGCAGGACATACGCAAATACCTTGGCGAGTTCCTGTCCGACCCGCGCGTGATCGAGATCCCGCGCTATCTGTGGAAGCCCATCCTGCATTGCCTCGTGCTGACGATGCGGCCCAAGAAGCTGGAGCCGCGCTACGCCGGCGTCTGGATGAAGGAAGGCTCGCCCCTGATGGTGTACAGCCAGCGCCAGGCCGATGGCGTGCGCGCAGCCCTGGCCGAGGCTGGAATCGACGCCGTGGTGGAGCTGGGCATGCGCTACGGCAACCCCTCGATCCCCGACGCCATTTCTCGGCTGCGCCGGCAGGGCTGTGAACGCATACTCACCGTGCCGCTCTATCCGCAGTACGCCGCCAGCACCACCGCCACGGTCGTCGATGCGGTCACCCGCCACGCAGGCCGCCTGCGCGACCAGCCCGAGCTGCGCTTCATCAAGCGTTTCCATGAAGAGCCGGCCTATCTGGACGCGCTGGCTGGCCGCATCGAGCGCTACTGGCAGGAGCACGGCAAACCGCAGAAGCTGGTCATGAGCTTTCACGGCCTGCCGCGCTATTCGATCGAACTGGGCGATCCGTACTACCGCGATTGCATGGAAACGGCGCGCCTGCTGGGCCAGCGTCTGTCGCTGCCGCGCGAACAGATAGAAGTGACCTTCCAGAGCCGTTTCGGCACCGCCCGCTGGCTGGAACCCTATACCGAACCCACCCTGAAGGCGCTGGCCGCCGCCGGCGTGACCGAGGTCGATGTGGTGTGCCCGGGTTTTGTGGCAGACTGTCTGGAAACCCTGGAAGAGATCAGTCTGGAATGCCGCGACGCCTTTATCGAGGCCGGCGGCAAGCGTTTCCGCTACATTCCGGCGATCAACGACGATCCGGCCTGGATCGCAGGGCTGGCCGACCTGGTGGCACGCCACTTGCAGGGGTGGCCTACGCAAATCACGGACTTGAAGGAGAAGGCGCATGCAGCATGATCCCAAGACTGGAAAGGTCGTCAAAAAGGGGCGGGTCAGTACCCCGGTGGACGAAGATCAGGTGGAACACGAGCTGGATGAGGCGCTTGCCGAGACCTTCCCCGCCAGCGATCCCATCGCAATCAGCCCGGAGCCGGACGAGGATCGCGACGTGGACCGCGCCCTGAAGGACAGTTTTCCCGCCAGCGATCCCGCCGCGCCCGCGCAGCCCCACAAGAAGTAGCCTGCCGGAGGGCGTCCGCCATTTGCCGGATGGCGTCGGGAAGTGCTGAATTTATGCTTGCAGTCTGATATTTGACGGCAATTGGCAGAAATTGGGCGGATTTTTGACTACATTCCGCCTGCCTCTCTTACCCGGCGCCGTCAGGGAATATTTGCTTTCCCGGGCTTGAAATAGGGGTATTGGCCCCCATTCATGTCTGCGAAAGCCATACTTTTTGGAGGATTCCCCATGACGGCACCCAACGAGCCTGTAGATCAGACGCCCGAAGTCGGCCAGAACGCCGATGCGGCCTCCGCCGCCGAGGACGCCGTGCAGGCCGAGCTGAACGAGTTGCGCGCCCAGCTGGACGCGGCCCAGGCTACCGTCAATGAGCAGCAGGACCAGCTTCTGCGCATTCGGGCCGAAGCCGAAAACGTGCGCCGCCGCGCCCAGGAAGATGTGTCCAAGGCGCGCAAGTTCGGTATCGAGTCGTTCGCGGAAAGCCTGGTCCCGGTCAAGGACAGCCTGGAAGCTGCCCTGGCCCAGCCCGAGCAAACCGTTGAAACCCTGAGCGAAGGCGTCCAAGTGACCCTGAAGCAGCTGACGGCCGCCTTCGAGCGCAATCTGCTCAAGGAAATCGCGCCGGCGCAGGGCGACAAGTTCGATCCGCACCAGCACCAAGCCATTTCGTCCATCCCCGCAGAGCAGCCCGCCAATACGGTGGTCCAGCTGCTGCAAAAGGGCTATGCCATCGCCGACCGGACCCTGCGTCCCGCGCTGGTCGTGGTGTCCGCCGGCCAGGGCTGAACAGGCGGCGCGCCATGACGGATCCCCGGTTCGACCCCGCCCAGATATTCCAGGTGTTCGGCATGCGCCATGTCGACACCGAGGGATTCGACGCGGCGGTGGTGCAGGCGCCGGGGACGGATCTGCGCTGCGTGTTCCTCTGGGGACAGGATTGCTATAACTGCAATATTTTCAAGCAGACCGCCTTGCTGCATCGGGACGCGCTGCTGGAATTGGGGCTGACCTGGTTCGAAGCCGATGTCTACGCGGACGAAGCGCTGGGAAGGCGCTTCTCGCTGCATGGCGTCCCCACTTTCGTGCTGTACCGCGCCGGCAAGCGGCTGGGCCGCGTCACCGGCTGGCCCGGCCTGCCGCAGTTCACCGCGGCCATGCGCCGCCTGCAGGAAACGGCTGTAGAAAAATCCGGCCAGGCGTCTTGAAAAACCCTGCGGGCAGCCCCAGTTATGTGGGGACAAGAAGTTTCTCCCTATTTTCATAGATTCAATCAAGGTAACCGACCATGAGCAAGATTATTGGCATTGACCTGGGCACGACCAACAGCTGCGTGGCTGTCATGGACGGCGGGCAGGTCAAAATCATTGAAAACGCGGAAGGCGCTCGCACCACCCCCTCCATCGTCGCCTACATGGACGATGGCGAAACCCTGGTCGGCGCGCCGGCCAAGCGCCAGGCCGTGACCAACCCGCGCAACACCCTGTATGCGGTGAAGCGCCTGATCGGCCGCAAGTTCGAAGAGAAGGCGGTGCAAAAGGACATCAACCTGATGCCCTATGCCATCGTCAAGGCCGACAACGGCGACGCCTGGGTGGAAGTGCGCGGCAAGAAGATGGCGCCTCCCCAAGTGTCGGCCGACGTGCTGCGCAAGATGAAGAAGACCGCCGAGGACTACCTGGGCGAAGAAGTGACCGAGGCCGTCATCACCGTGCCCGCCTACTTCAACGACAGCCAGCGCCAGGCCACCAAGGACGCCGGCCGCATCGCCGGTCTGGAAGTCAAGCGCATCATCAACGAACCCACCGCTGCGGCGCTGGCGTTCGGCCTGGACAAGACCGAAAAGGGCGACCGCAAGATCGCCGTCTATGACCTGGGCGGCGGCACGTTCGACGTGTCCATCATCGAAATCGCCGACGTGGACGGCGAAAAGCAGTTCGAAGTGCTGTCGACCAACGGCGACACCTTCCTGGGCGGCGAAGACTTCGACCAGCGCATCATCGACTACATCATTGCCGAGTTCAAGAAGGAACAGGGCGTTGATCTGTCCAAGGACGTGCTGGCCCTGCAACGCCTGAAGGAAGCCGCTGAAAAGGCCAAGATCGAGCTGTCCTCGGCGCAACAGACCGAAATCAACCTGCCGTACATCACGGCGGATGCCTCGGGTCCGAAGCACCTGAACCTGAAGATCACCCGCGCCAAGCTGGAAGCGCTGGTCGAAGAACTGATCGAACGCACGATCGAGCCCTGCCGCGTGGCCATCAAGGACGCCGGCGTGAAGGTTTCCGACATCGACGACGTGATCCTGGTCGGCGGCATGACCCGCATGCCCAAGGTCCAGGAAAAGGTGAAGGAATTCTTCGGCAAGGATCCGCGCAAGGACGTGAACCCCGATGAAGCCGTCGCCGCCGGCGCCGCCATCCAGGGCTCCGTGCTGTCGGGCGACCGCAAGGACGTGCTGCTGCTGGACGTCACCCCCCTGTCCCTGGGCATCGAAACCCTGGGCGGCGTGATGACCAAGATGATCCAGAAGAACACGACCATCCCGACCCGGTTCTCGCAGACCTTCTCGACCGCTGACGACAATCAGCCGGCCGTGACGATCAAGGTGTTCCAGGGCGAGCGCGAAATCGCTGCGGGCAACAAGGCCCTGGGCGAGTTCAACCTCGAAGGGATCCCGCCGTCGCCCCGCGGCATGCCGCAGATCGAAGTCACCTTCGACATCGACGCCAACGGCATCCTGCACGTGTCCGCCAAGGACAAGGGCACCGGCAAGGAAAACAAGATCACCATCAAGGCCAACTCGGGTCTGTCGGAAGACGAGATCCAGCGCATGGTCAAGGATGCCGAGGCCAACGCCGAGGAAGATCACCGCGTCGCCGAACTGGCTCAGTCGCGCAACCAGGCCGATGCGCTGGTGCATGCCACCCGCAAGTCGTTGACCGAGTATGGCGACAAGCTCGAGGCTTCCGAAAAGGAAGGCATCGAAGCCGCCATCAAGGAACTGGAAGACACGCTGAAGGACGGCGACAAGGCTGCGATCGACGCCAAGGTGGAAGCCCTGTCGACGGTTTCGCAGAAGCTGGGCGAAAAGATGTACGCCGACATGCAGGCGCAGCAAGCCGCCGGCCAGCAGCAAGCGGCCGACAACGCGAAGCCGGTGGACGACAATGTCGTCGACGCCGACTTCAAGGAAGTCAAGCGCGACCAATAATGGCCGGGCGCTGACCTGCCTCTGCCGCCCGGTAGCCGGAGAAATCCGCCTACCGGGCGTACTCATTCTGTAGCACTGAAAAGAAGGCTCGTTTTCGAGCCCACGGATCATGGCAAAACGTGACTATTACGAAGTCCTGGGCGTTGCGAAGAACGCCTCGGACGACGACCTCAAGAAGGCCTATCGAAAGCTGGCCATGAAGTACCATCCGGACCGCAATCCGGACAGCAAAGAAGCCGAAGAGAAGTTCAAGGAAGCCAAGGAAGCCTACGAGGTCCTGGGTGACGATCAGAAGCGCGCCGCGTACGACCGCTACGGCCACGCGGGCGTGGACCCCAACTCCGCCGGCATGGGCGGCGGCATGGGTGGCGGTTTCGCCGACGCCTTTGGCGACATCTTCGGCGAAATCTTCGGCGGCGGCGGCGGTGGCCGTCGCGGCGGCGGCCCGCAGGTCTACCGCGGCGCCGACCTGAAGTACGCGCTGGAAATCACGCTGGAGCAGGCCGCGGCCGGCTTCGACACCGAGATCCGCGTGCCCAGTTGGGAAAACTGCGACACCTGCCACGGTTCCGGCGCCAAGGCCGGCACCTCGCCCAAGACCTGCCGCACCTGCGGCGGCTCGGGCGCCGTGCGCATGCAGCAGGGTTTCTTCAGCGTGCAGCAGACCTGCCCGACCTGCCATGGCAACGGCAAGGAAATCACCGATCCCTGCCCCGCTTGCGACGGCGTGGGCCGCATCCGCCGCAACAAGACGCTGCAGGTCAAGATTCCGGCCGGCATCGACGACGGCATGCGCATCCGCTCCAGCGGCAACGGCGAGCCCGGCATCAACGGCGGCCCTCCGGGCGACTTGTATGTGGAAATCCACATCAAGCAGCACAAGATCTTCCAGCGCGACGGCGACGACCTCCATTGCGAACTGACCATCCCGTTCACCTCGGCGGCGCTGGGCGGCGAGCTTCAGGTGCCGACGTTGGGCGGCAAGGCCGAGATCTCGATCCCCGAGGGCACGCAGTCCGGCAAGACCTTCCGCCTGCGCGGCAAGGGCATCCGCGGTGTGCGCGGCAGCTATCCGGGCGACCTCTACTGCCACGTGGTGGTGGAAACGCCGGTGCGCCTGAGCGACGACCAGAAGAACATCCTGCGCCAGTTCGAGGCTTCGCTGAATGATGGCGGCGACCGTCATTCGCCGCAAAGCAAGTCCTGGACCGACCGGGTGAAGGAATTCTTCAGCTGAACTGGCTGAAGCATGCAAAAAGCCGCGATCATGATCGCGGCTTTTTTTTGCCTGAAGAGGACGTCGAGGCACGGGCGGTGCGCATATGAGAAGACCGCGGCTTGCGCCGCGGTCCATTGCTACTGCTACTGCTACTGCTACTGCGAGTACTGCAACTTCAACTTCAAACTTCAGCTTCTACTGCTACTTTCACAGCTACTACTGCTTCTACTGCTACTTCTACCGCCGCTGTCGCCGATAAAAACCGGCCTCAAACCATGATGCCGTCCGAGGCCGGCCGGGCCACAGCAAGCAGCTCACCGGGTGATCGGCGGGTACTCGAGTTCGCCGAACGTATATTGGCCGCTGGCCTTGGCTTGCGCCAGTTCCTGCTGGACTTCAGCGCGGCTCTTGGCGCTGGCGGGGGCGGATACGGCCGCCGGGTATTCCAGTTCGCCGAAGGTGTATTGACCGCTGATCTTGGCTTGTTGCAGCTGGGCTTGCACTTCCTGCGAGCTCAGGCTGGTGGTCTGGGGCAGGGCGGGCGGGTAGTCCAGCTCGCCGAAGGTGTACTGGCCGCTGATCTTGGCTTGCTGCAGTTCAGTGGCGACCTGAGCGCTGCTCTTGGTTTGTTCAACGCCGGCGGCTTGGGCGCCAACGCCAACCAGGGCCAGGGATAGCAGCAGGGTGGTGGTTAGGGTTTTCATGGTAGACCTCCAATTCGTCTTGGTTGGGGACCGAATCCGGCGGCCCTCCGTCGTGGTTCGTTGTGTGTTCCCGATGACTGAATTGTGATCGCTATCCCACCTGGGATAAACCCGTATTCCTTGAAAACATCTTTCCAAATAATCGAGTAATCATGTTCGCTTTTATGATTTCATCCATTTTTGGCATAGTCAGGGGGCGTTCCAGTGAATTTTGGTGAGCTGCCCCAGATCGGAAAGCCAAAAAAAGCCCCGCCGCAGCGGGGCTTTCCAGAGGGGACAGGCTTGCTCAGGGCGCCGCCTTCTTCTTGAAGTCGCCGGCAACCGCCGTGCTGAAGCCGTCCGCACGCAGGGTCTTGCGCATAGCGGCATTGACCGAATCGGCCGTCAGCGCAGAGATCTTCTTGTCCATGTCGGCCGACCAGGCGAAGGTGCGGCCGCGCTGCATGTAATCCAGCCAGGTGCTGGCCAGGACGTCGTCCTGGGCGCGGGCCAGGTTGCGGTAGTTCAGCAGGGCCGTGATGCCGTCCGAGATTTCCTTGTCCGTGAAGCCATCCTTCAGCACGCGCGCCAGTTCTTCGCCGATGGCCTTTTCCAGGCGCTCGCGGTTTTGCGGCGCATAGATGGCGTACATGGTCCAGCTGGCGGAGGGCTCGAACGACGAGACCGACAGCGAGCTGCGCACGTTGTATGAGAGGCCTTCGGTTTCGCGTACGCGGTTCCACAGGCGCGAGGTTTCGGAGGCGCCGAACAGGTAGTTGGCCAGGTACAGCGCGGCATAGTCCGCGTCCGTGTCCTGCAGCTTCAGCGGCATGCGCGAGATGTAGAACGCATTGGCCTTGTCCGGCGTGTCGATGTCGAACTGCTTGGCGGGAATGTCACGGTACGGGTTGGGCACGCGGGTGTAGGCGGGCGCCTTCTTCCAGCCGGCCAGTCCGGTCTTGAGCGCCTTTTCCACAGCTGCGGGCTCGAATTCGCCAACCGCCGAGTACTCGATGTTGCCGGCGCCGTAGAACTTGGAATGGAACTTGACCAGGGCGTCGCGGTTCAGGGCGCGCACGCCGGCCAGCGATTCCTCGAAGGTCGGCACGTAGCGCAGGTCATTGGCGGGCCACGGGTTGTCCTGGCGGGCCAGCGCGCGTCCGGCCAGCGCCGACGGTTCGGTCATGGCGTTCTGGATCGAGGTTTCGAGCTGGCGCTGATATTCCTCCAGTTGCTCCTTGGGGAAGTTGGCGTTGCGGACGATGTCCAATGCCAGCGCGGTGAGTTCGGGCAGGTTTTCGCCCTTGGTCGACATGGCGATCTTGAGCGTGGTGCCGCCGCCGCTGAAGCCGAGTTCAGCCTGCAGCTTGTCCAGGCGATCCTGGATGTCCTGGCGCGACAGCTTGGCCGTGCCGCGGGTCAGCAGGTCGGCCACGGCGCTGGAATTCACGCGTTGGCCGAGCAGGTCCTTTTCATTGCCGAACTGGATCAGCATCTGCGCCTGCACCCGGTTGCCGCGCGTGGCCTTGGGCAGCAGCGCCAACTGCACGGGGCCGTTGGGCAGGTCCAGCTTCTTGCGCTGCGTCAGCTTATCGATGTTCTCGGGCGTGGGGTCGAAGGCCGAGGCGGCCTTGAAGTCCGGATCGCCCTTGTAGTCCTTGAAGACGGCCGTGAGGTCCACGCGTTGCTCCTGCGGCGCGCGCACGGGTTTCTCGGTGGGGATGTAGCGGCCTTCGATGCTGTTGCTTTGGACCAGGTAGGTAGTTGCGGCGCGCTGCACCTCGGCCAGCGTGGCCTTGCGGGCGCGGTCGCGCTGCAGGAAGAACAGGCGCCAGTCGCCGGCGGCGATGGCTTCGGACAGCGCCACGCCGACCTGTTCGGGATCACTATAGGTCTGTTCCCAGGCAGTCAGCCATTTGCTGCGGGCGCGGTCCAGCTCTTGCTGCGTGAAGGGCTTCTTGTCCAGGGTCTGCAGCGTGCCGGTCAGCGCCTTCATGGCGGCGTCCAGGCTCTTGCCCGGCGTCAGCTGGGCGGCGAACATCGCCAGGCCCGGGTCCAGGTTTTCCATGGTGAAGCCGAACACGCCCGAGGCCAGCTTGGTCGGAACCAGGGCATGGTAGAGACGGCCCGAGGGCGTGTCGGCCAGGATGGTGGCGGCCAGGTCCAGCGGCACGAAGTCGGCGCTGCCGGCGGCAGGGATGTGGTACATGGCCGCGACCAGCGGCGTGCCGCCCGTGCGGCGCAGGGTCACGGAACGTTCGCCGTCCTGCGCGGGTTCAACCGTGTACTCGGGCGGGAGCTTGCGCTCGGGCTTGGGCAGCTTGCCCAGCGTTTCCTCGATGTCGGCCAGGGTCGCTTGCGGGTCGAACTTGCCCGCTACGATCAGCACGGCGTTATCGGGCTGGTAGTACTCGTGATAGAAGGCGCGCAACTGGCCGATGTCCACGTTCTCGACGTCGGAACGGGCGCCGATGGTGTTCTTGCCGTAGCTGTGCCACTGGAAGGCCGCGGCCTGCATCTTCTGCATCAGGATGCGGAAGGGGCTGTTTTCGCCGCTTTCCATTTCGTTGCGGACCACGGTCATTTCCGAGTCCAGGTCTTCCTTGGCGATCAGGGAATTGACCATGGCGTCGGCCTGCCAGCCCAGGTACCACTTGAGCGTGTCGGGGTTGGCGGCGAAGCTGGCGAAATAATTGGTGCGGTCGCTGGAGGTCGAACCATTCGCCTGCAAGCCGCGGCGCGAGAACTCGCCCATGGCGTTGCGGGTGGTCGAGGTGCCCTTGAACAGCATGTGCTCCAGCAGGTGCGCCATGCCCGTCTGGCCGTAGTTCTCGTTGCGCGAGCCCACCAGGTAGGTCATGTTGACGGTGGTGGACGGCTTGGATTCATCGGGAACCAGCAGCACTCTCAGGCCGTTGGCCAGGCGGTATTCGGTGATGCCTTCGATCGAGGCGGCCTCCGAGACGCCCGCCGGCAGGCTGGCGGCGCCGGCCTGAAAGGCCAGGAAGGAGGAAAACAGCAGCACGCTCAGCGGGCGCGGCAGCTTCGACAGGGACAGGCGCATGGCAGACAATTCCTTTGGCATGGCAGAATCCGTTGGAGTGTATACGTTGGCAATGGTTCAGGGGCGCGGCGCGGTGTTGTCCGCGGCGCGCGGCCCCGGACCGCAAGCAAGGAAGTCCGTCATGTCTCTATCCCTGGAAGTCGAAACGCCGCGCCTGGTGCTGCGCCAATGGCGCGCCGCCGACCGTGAACCTTTCGCGGCGCTGAACCAGGACCCCCGCGTCGCCGAGTACCTGCTGCCGCTGAATGCACAGGAAAGCGATGCGCTTGCCGACCGGCTGGCCGCCGGCATCGACGAGCATGGCTGGGGCTTCTGGGCCGTGGAAGCGCCGGGCGTGGCGCCTTTCATCGGTTTTGTCGGCATCAAGCCTCTGGCGCCCACCCTGCCGTTCGCGCCAGGCGTGGAGATAGGCTGGCGCCTGGCGCAGCGGCACTGGGGCAAGGGCTATGCCAGCGAAGCGGCCGAGGCGGCCTTGCGCGCGGGGTTCGAGCAGGTGGGACTGGATGAGATCGTGGCCTTCACGGCCACGGGCAACCTGCGCTCGCGCGCGGTGATGGACCGCTTGGGCATGAAGGAGGATCCGGAAGGCTTCGACCATCCCGCCGTGCCGCTGGGGCATCCTCTGCGCCGGCATGTGCTGTACCGGATCGGGCGCGAGGCCTGGCGCGGACGCGAAAATGGTGACGCAGAAGCAGGCTCCACGCCGGTTGCGGCGGCATAAGGCGCCAGGAGCGCCGCCAATCCCGGATGGTGCAATGCGGAATGGCGAATTTCCGGGCTGATTTGAGGTATCCCGGCCTGCGGGTGTAAGCTTTTCAGGACGCAGTACCAGTTGCTGACGGGATGCGCGACAGCCCGCCCACAGGCTTCCCGTCCAACGCCAGACGCCGCTTTTTGCGCGGCGCCGGTGCTTGTCGTTCGCGCCTTCGCCGCCGGCATCCTGCCGGCGCACTTACCGGAGGAACGACCCATGCTGACCGAGATCGTCACGCGTGCCTTGTCCCAATTGACCGGCAGCCCATTGAGCGGCGACGGGATCAAAGGACAGTTTCAGTACGCCTATGCCAGTGATGACGGCCAATTCGTGGCCATATTGACCCATGACATGACCACCTATGTGGTGGACTTGAGCACACAACGATATTTCGCGGAGTGCGGCGGCTCGCCACGGGGCTTCGCCGGGCACGTGCTGGAAATGGAAGGCGCGGCGGCGCGCAGCCATCCCTGGCCCGCCGCCAACGATCTGTTCGACCTGGATATGGATGCGGATGAGCTTGCATGGCGCAACTGCCCCGGCTTGCGTGGCGAGCCGCCCGCCGCCCGATCTGCTGAGAGCCGCGCCGCCTGAGAGTGGCCAGAAGCGGCAAGATCCAATTGAACCGGCGGCTCCGCCGGTTTTTTTTGTCCGTAGCGGCCGCGGACCCAATAGCCGCAAGGCTGCGCGGGTCGCTACAATTTGCGCCATGACTACGCACGCCGAAACCCGCGCGCCGGATGGCGCAACCCTGGTCGATTGCACGCATGAGCGTCATGCCGACCAGATACTGGCCATATTCAACGACGCCATCGTCAATTCCACCGCGCTGTACGACTACAAGCCGAGGCCGCGCGAGGCGATGCAGGGCTGGTTCCAGACCAAGCGGCAGGGCGGTTTTCCAGTGCTGGGGTACGAGAACGCAGCCGGCGAGCTGATGGCCTTCGCCAGCTACGGCACCTTCCGCGCCTGGCCGGCCTTCAAGTATTCGGTGGAGCATTCCGTGTACGTGGACGGCCGTTTTCGCGGACTGGGGTTGGGCGAGGCGCTGATGCGCGAGCTGATCCAGCGGGCGCGCGTCAATCAGGTGCACGTGCTGGTCGGCGGCATCGACGCGAGCAACCAGGGCAGCATCCGCCTGCACGAGAAGCTGGGCTTCAAGCATGCGGGCACCATCCGCGAGGCAGGCTTCAAGTTCGGACGCTGGCTGGATCTGGCGTTCTACCAGCTGACGCTGGATACGCCGGAACAACCTGTGGATGGATGAACACCCGTTTACCCATCATCGCTGTCGGGAACGGGTCTTGCCATCGCGTGATGGGTTGCGCGCGACGGGCTTCGGAGTTCTTGCCTGGGGACTCTCGCGCTACACCCATCCTACTTCGATAGCACGCGCATGGCCTGTTCCAGACCGGCGACCGTGACGGGGTACATGCGGCCCTGCATGATGTCGCGCATCAGCGCGATGGACTGGCGGTATTGCCAGGACGCGGTGGGCTCGGGATTGAGCCAGACCGATTTGGGCCAGGCGTCCAGCAGGCGGCGCATCCATTCGGCGCCCGGCTCCTTGTTGTAGTGTTCGACCGAGCCGCCCGGCTGCAGGATTTCGTAGGGGCTCATGGTGGCGTCGCCGACGATGATCAGGCGCCAATCCGGGTTGTACTTGCGCAGCACGTCCCAGGTGTCGAAGCGTTCATTCTGGCGCCGGCGGTTGCTTTGCCACAGGCTTTCGTACGGGCAGTTGTGGAAGTAGTAAACCTCCAGGTTGCGGAACTCGCTGCGCGCCGCCGAGAACAGTTCTTCGACGCGTCCGATGTGGTCGTCCATGCTGCCGCCCACGTCCAGCAGCATCAGCACCTTCACGGTGTTGTGGCGTTCGGGGACCATGCGCAGGTCCAGGTGCCCGGCATTGCGCGCGGTGCTGGCGATGGTGTCGTCCAGGTCCAGTTCCATCTCGGCGCCTTGCCTTGCGAAGCGCCGCAGGCGGCGCAGCGCCACCTTGAAGTTGCGCGTGCCCAGCTCGACCTGATCGTCGTAGTCCTTGAACTGGCGCATGTCCCAGACCTTGACCGCGCTGCGGTTGCCGGCCGAGTCGCCGCCCACGCGTATGCCCTCGGGGTGGTAGCCGCCATTGCCGAAGGGCGAGGTGCCGCCGGTGCCGATCCATTTGCTGCCGCCGGCATGGCGTTCCTTCTGTTCCTCCAGGCGCTCCTTGAAGAGCTCCATCAGCTTGTCCCAGCCGTGCTTTTCGATCGCGGCTTTTTCTTCCGGGCTCAGGCTTTTTTCGAACTGCTTGATGAGCCAGTCCAGCGGAATTTCCTTGCCTGGGGGCAGGGCGGCCGCGATGCCCTTGTAGTAGGCGCCGAAAGCCTTGTCGTAGCGGTCGTAGAGCGCCTCGTCCTTGACCAGCGTGGCGCGCGCCAGGAAGTAGAACTGGTCCAGCGTGGGCGCCATGAGATCCTGGCGCAAGGCGTCCACCAGGGTCAGGTATTCCTTGACCGAGACGGGCAGCTTGTGCGCCCGGAGATGGTAGAAGAAGTCGATCAGCATTTGCGGCTGCCGGTAGTTGCTGGCGGAACGTTGCTGGCGGATCAGCGGCGCTGGCCGCCGCGCGTCATGGCTGCCAGGCGTTCCAGCAGGTGCACGTCCTGTTCGTTCTTGAGCAGCGCGCCGGCCATCAGCGGCACGGCCGTGGCCGTGTGCGCGTCGATCTCGGCGGCGGTCGAGCCTTCGGCCAGCAGCAGGCGCAGCCAATCCAGCAGTTCGGATGTGGACGGCTTTTTCTTCAGGCCCGGCGCGTCGCGCAGCGAGAAGAAAGTATCCAGCGCCGCGCGCAGCACGTCCTGCTTCAGGTGCGGATAGTGCACGGCCACGATGTCGCGCATGGTCTCGCGGTCGGGGAAGCGGATGTAGTGGAAGAAGCAGCGGCGCAGGAAAGCGTCGGGCAGGTCCTTTTCGTTGTTGGACGTGATGATGACCAGCGGACGATGCCGCGCCGAGATGGTCTCGCGCGTTTCGTACACGTGGAATTCCATGCGGTCCAGTTCGCGCAGCAGGTCGTTGGGGAATTCGATGTCGGCCTTGTCGATCTCGTCGATCAGCAGGACCACCGGCTCGGCCGACTGGAAGGCCTGCCACAGCGTGCCTTGCACGATGTAGTTGCGGATGTCGCGGACCTTTTCGTCGCCCAGCTGCGAGTCGCGCAGGCGCGACACCGCGTCGTATTCATACAGGCCCTGGTGGGCCTTGGTGGTGGACTTGATGTGCCACTGCAGCAGCGGCCGCCCCAGCGCGCGCGCCACTTCCTCGGCCAGCATGGTCTTGCCGGTGCCGGGTTCGCCCTTGATCAGCAGCGGACGCTGCAAGGTGAGGGCGGCATTGACGGCGAGTTTCAGGTCATCGGTGGCGACATAGTTGTCGGTCCCGTCGAAGCGGTCTGGCGAGGCGGAAGTAGCGGACTGGGCTGCGGACATGGTCTGATGGCTTCTGAGATTTGACGGTGATCAATACCATGGTAAAGGTATTAATCCTGAGCAATTATCGTACAATCAGGCGGTTTTGCTTTGGGTTCGACCCGCAACGTGTTTGCCGAGGGCCTTTTCGTGTGAGCAGGCCCTAGTCCTTAGCCATACCAAGAAGAGCCATTCCAATGAAGTTGCGAACCTCTCTGAAGTACACGGTATCCGTGTTGGCCGCGATGGCATCCTGTGCGATCGCCGGCCAGTCTGTTGCTGCAGACGCAGCAGTGGTCGGTAATGTCCAGAACGCCCGCGACAAGGTTTCCATGTGCATCGGTTGCCACGGCATCGAAGGCTACAAGGCAACGTTTCCCGAGCTGTACCACGTGCCGATGATCGCTGGGCAGAACGCCAAGTACATCGAAACCGCCCTCAACGAGTACAAGAAAGGCGCGCGCAGCCATCCCACGATGGACGCCATTGCCGGCAGCCTGTCCGACCAGGACATCGCCGATCTGGCCGCGTACTACTCGAATCTCAAGTAAGGGGGCAAACACATGAATCGCTACATGCTTGCCCTTGCGGGCGCGACCCTGGCCATGACGGGCGTTGCCGCCCAGGCGCAGGACCTGGCGGCCGGCAAGGCCGTCTTCGACAAATTCAACTGCGCTTCCTGCCACGGCGCCGACGCCAAGACGGCCGTGGATCCGGCCTATCCGACGCTGGCCGGCCAGCACGCGGACTACCTGGTCCACGCCCTGAAGGCCTACAAGCGCGGCGCCTCCGGCAGCGCGGCCACGGCCAACGTGCGCAAGAACCCCATCATGGGCGCGTTCGCGACCCAGCTGTCCGACCAGGACATCTCCAATGTGGCGGCCTGGCTGTCGGCGCAGCCGAGCGACCTGGGCGTGCGCAGGTAAGCCGGCCGGAACCGTTCCGCAAACAAGAAAGCCCTCAGTCGAGGGCTTTTCTTTTTCCGCCGGGCCGTCCCAAGGAAAAAAAGCCCCCTCGGGGGGCAGCAAGCCGAAGGCGCAGCGTGGGGGCTTTTCTTTTGGACGCGGGGGCGGCGCTCAGCGGCTGGCGCGTTGGCGGATCAGGTCGATGTAGGTGTCGCTGTCCAGCGGGGTGCCCAGGCGCTGCGCTTCCCAGACGACCTGGCCCAGGCATTCCATGATTTCATGCGCGGCCTGGTGCGCGTCGCTGCGCGCCACCAGCTGCTGGTAGGCCTGCCGGATTCCCGGCGGATGGTCGATGGACAGTTGCTCTGCAATGGCCAGATGCATGGACAGGTGCAGAAAGGGATTGGTGCGGCCCTTTTCCACCGAGTATTCAGCCGTCATGGCCTCGGGGTTTTCGAGGTCGCCGTGGTACTCGGGATGTTCGATGATCCAGTCCAGCGCGATGGCCTCGAGCGGCGTCAGCACTTCGGAGGCGCGATGCTTGCGCCAGGTTTCGATAAAGAATTCGCGGACTTGGTCGCGTGAGGGATTGAACATCTGAAGGGGCTGAAAAGCGGGCTGGTGATGCATTATTTTACCGCCGCGTGCGGGCCGTCAGGCCTGCTGGCCTCTTTGCGATATAGAATTGGTTGCTATCGGCCATCCAGTGCGTGGTTCCTGAGGGCGATCTTCCCCGCTGGAACGGACGCTTCCCGATGCCGGCGCGTGCAGAAAAACCACTCGGAGCAAATGGAGCATTCATGTCCTACCAACATATCAAGGTTCCCGCTGGCGGCCAGAAGATCACGGTCAACGCCGATTTCTCGCTGAATGTGCCCGATCAGCCCATCGTCCCCTACATCGAAGGCGACGGCACGGGCGCTGACATCACCCCGGTGATGATCAAGGTCGTCGACGCGGCGGTGCAGAAGGCCTATGGCGGCAAGCGCAAGATCCACTGGATGGAAGTCTATGCCGGCGAAAAGGCCACCAAGGTCTACGGCCCGGACGTGTGGCTGCCTGACGAGACCCTGGACGTCGTCAAGGATTACGTGGTGTCCATCAAGGGCCCGCTGACCACGCCGGTGGGCGGCGGCATCCGTTCGCTGAACGTGGCCCTGCGCCAACAGCTGGACCTGTACGTCTGCTTGCGTCCGGTGGCGTACTTCAAGGGCGTGCCTTCGCCGGTGCGCGAACCCGAAAAGACCAACATGGTGATCTTCCGCGAGAACTCGGAAGACATCTACGCCGGCATCGAATACATGGCCGAAAGCGAACAGGCCAAGGAGCTGATCCAGTTCCTGCAGACCAAGCTCGGCGTGAAGAAGATCCGCTTCCCGAACACTTCGTCCATCGGCATCAAGCCGGTGTCGCGCGAAGGCACCGAGCGCCTGGTGCGCAAGGCCGCGCAGTACGTCATCGACAATGACCGTACGTCGCTGACCCTGGTGCACAAGGGCAACATCATGAAGTTCACGGAAGGCGGCTTCCGCGACTGGGGTTACGCGTTGCTGCAGAAGGAATTCGGCGCCACCCTCATCGACGGCGGCCCGTGGTGCAAGTTCAAGAACCCGAAGACGGGCCGCGAAGTCATCGTCAAGGACGTGATCGCTGACGCCTTCCTGCAGCAGATCCTGCTGCGTCCGGCCGAATACGACGTGATCGCCACCCTGAACCTGAACGGCGACTACATCTCGGACGCGCTGGCCGCGCAAGTGGGCGGCATCGGCATCGCCCCGGGCGCCAACCTGTCTGATTCGGTCGCCATGTTCGAAGCCACCCACGGCACCGCGCCCAAGTACGCGGGCAAGGACTACGTGAACCCCGGTTCCGAAATCCTGTCGGCCGAAATGATGCTGCGCCACATGGGCTGGACCGAAGCCGCGGACCTGATCATCTCCAGCATGGAAAAATCCATCCTGTCCAAGAAGGTCACGTACGACTTCGCGCGCCTGCTCGAAGGCGCGACCCAGGTGTCGTGCTCGGGCTTCGGCCAGGTGATGATCGAAAACATGTAATCGACAGCGCGGCTCAAAAGCCGCCACGACGAAAGAACGCAAGGCAAGCGCGCCTTGCGTTTTTTTTATGGGCCTTGCGTTAGATCAAGCGCCCCGCGCAGTCTTGGTGAAAACCCTGGTGCTGTCCCTTATTCTGACGGAACACATACATAAACCGTCACATTCTGCCTTGATTGGTTTCATTGGCCGGGTGAAGAAGGATGAGAGGACTATGAAGAATTCCAGCTTGCGCAGGGAACTGCTGTGGTTTGTGTTCGCAGTCGGCGCCGCCGTGCTGGCTTTGGGCTCCTGGGACGCCTGGGAGCGGCGCGCCGAGATGGTGGCCGAGCGCAAGACCGAGCTGCGCCACGTCCTCGATCTGGCCTCCAGCATCGTGCGCAACGGCAAGCAAAGCGTAGGCGAGGGCATGCCCCTGGACGAGGCCAAGCGCAATGTGGCGCGCCGGCTGGCGCAGCTGCGCTATGGCGAGGACGGCTACGTGGGCGCCTTCGGCGACGGCTACGACCTGCTGGTGCACCCCGATCCCAAGCTGGTCGGCACCAACGTCCGGGCCGTCAAGGACAGCGCCGGGCAGCCGATCTTCGAAAACCTCTATGCCCAGGGCAAGGCCGGCGGCGGCTATACGCGCTACCAGTTCCCGCGGCCGGGAACGGATCAGGCGCTGCCCAAGATCAGCTACGCCGCCTATGACGCCGATTGGGGCTGGTTGTTGTTCACGGGCTTGTACGTGGATGACGTCGACCAGGCGTTCCACGCCACCTTATGGCGCCAGGGCGGCGTGACGCTCGGCCTTCTGGTGGTGCTATTGGCGGCGGCGCTGCGCTTTTTCCGCAGGCACATCCTGAGTCCGCTGGACCAGGCGGTGGCGGTGTGCGAGCGCGTGGCCAACGGCGACCTGTCGGGCAGCGTGCCGCGCAATCAGCGCGGCGAGATCGGCCGCCTGTTCGACGCCTTGGCGCGGATGCAGCAACGCCTGGACGGGGCGGTGCGCAGCATCGTGCATTCCACGGCATCCATTGCCGCGGCCTCGCGGCAGATCGCGGCGGGCAGCATGGACCTGTCGGACCGCACCGAGAAGCAGGCCGCCGCGCTGGAGCAGACGGCCGCCAGCGTGGAGCAGATCACCGCGACCGCGCAGCAGAGCGCGCAACACGTGCGCGAGGTCAGCGCGCTGGCCGGCCAGGCAGCGCAACTGGCCCGGCAGGGCAGCGATGAAACGCAGCATGCCATCGACGCCATGCGCGAGATTTCGCATAGCTCGCAGCGCATCGACGAGATCATCCGGCTGATCGACGAGATCGCGTTCCAGACCAACATCCTGGCGCTGAACGCCGCAGTGGAAGCGGCGCGGGCCGGAGAACAGGGCCGGGGCTTTGCCGTAGTGGCGGGCGAGGTGCGCGCGCTGGCTCAGCGCTCGGCCACCGCCGCCAAGGAGATCAAGACGCTGATCGAAGCGTCGGCGGATTCGGTGGCACGTGGCAGCCAGCGCGTCGAGCAGGCCAGCGCGACGATGGGCAACGTGCTGGAATCGGCCGCCACCAGTGCGCCGCTGATGGGGGAGATCGCCACGGCCTCGGCCGAGCAGAGCGTGGGCATCGAACAGATCAACCAGGCCGTGACGCATCTGGACGGCGTGACGCAGCAGAACGCCGCGCTGGTGGAAGAGTTCGCCGCGTCGGCTGGCGCTCTGCGCGATCAGGCGGGCGAGCTGGCGAACGCGGTGTCCGTCTTCAAGCTGTCTGCAGCCGGCTAGGCGAGCCCTGCACCACGCTCATGGCCCGCTGCAGGCGCTGCCCGAGTTCACGGCTGGCGCTGGTCATGGGCATGCGCAACTCGTCGGTGATCAGGCCCTGCATCGAGAGGGCGCGCTTGATCGGCGCGGGATTGGGTTCGGCAAACAGCAGGCGGATCAGGCCGCGCAAGGGCTCAAAGAGTTCGCGCGCGGCCTCCGCGTGACCGTCGCGGGCCAATTGCATGACCTCGACATAGCGCTCGGGATAGATATGCGCGGCGGCGGGGATGGCGCCGAGGCCGCCGGCCAGGAAGTGGTCCAGCAGGGCCAGGTCCTCGCCGCATAGCGGGGTCAGCGTGCCGCGCCGGTTCAACGCCGCCAGCACCGCGGGATTGCATTCCTTGACAGCGCTGAAGTTGGGCAGCGCGGCCAGCGCCTCCATGGTTTCGACCGTCATGGTCACGCCAGTGCGCTTGGGGATGTTGTACAGGATGATGGGCCGCTGCGTGGCCCAGGCGATCTGGCGGTAGTGCCACAGTATGCCGGCCTGCGACGGGCCCAGGTAGTAGGGCGGCGGCACCAGGTAGCCGGCCGGCTGGTACTTGTCCAGGCGCCGGATCGCCGTCGCGACGCCGCGCGTGTCCACGCCGCCGGCGCCGAACACCAGCGGCAGCGCGTGCGGGTCGCTCGATACGGCTTCTATCATGTCGATCTTCTCCGGCACGCTCAGCAGATTGCCTTCGCCCGTGGAACCGAACAGCACCAGGCCCGCGATCCCGGCGTTGCGGTAGTAGCGGGCCAGCGCCTGTGCGGCGTCCAGGTCCACATAGCCGCCGCGCATCGGCGTGACCATGGGCAGCCAGATGCCTTCAAATGCGGTCTTGCGTGGCGCGTCCATGGCTTACTGCCCCATCATCGCGTACGCGGGAAGCACCGGGCCGAACTCGGCGCGGGGCAGGCCCGACATCACCGCGTGCATCAGCGCATCCAGTTGTTCGCGTTCGCATTGCAGTTGCAGCACGCTTTGCGCATGGGCATGGTCCACCGACAGCATGTAGACGCCGATGCGCTCGCCCAACGCGCGGTGCAGCGCCAGGCGCACGTTCAGCGCGTCCATCGTGTCTATCCTGATGGTCAGCGCGACCCGTTCGTTGCGGGCGTGCGTAGGCTGCGCGGGCAGGAAGTCGGGCATGGGGGCGTGGCAGGCTTGCAGTCGGGGGATCATGACGGGTAGCGGGGCCGGAGGCGCCGCTTGCGGCGTTCCGGGGATCCGGTTGGTTGATGACGGTTCCACTATAGGAAGCGCGCCGTAAATCCTGCCGATAAAAGCGGACGCGGCGCGTAAAAAACGCGTCAACGCCCGGGCGCTCTCAGAACGTCTTGGTCAGCGACAGCAGGCCCGTCGCGCGGCCCATGTCGCGGCCGCGCGTATTGGTGTAGACGGCGCGGTCGGCGTTGGTGTCCAGGTAGGCCAGCGACACCGACAGGCCTTGGCCGAAGTCCTTCGTCAGCCCCAGCTTCCAGTCCGTGTAGTTGCCGTTGTCGACGTTGCGCACCAGTTGCCGGCCCACGTGCGCGTTCACGGTCAGCCCCCAGACGCCGGTGTCGAAGTTGCCGGACAGGTCGAAGTATTGGCTGTGCTTGCTGTCGGCGAAGCCGAACAGGTTGGTCAGAGAAATGGAGTACTTGAACATCAGCGGCCCGTAGCCGATGCCGGCGTACAGCTCGGTGGTGTCCGGGCTGGTGTAGCCGGAGGGGTAGTCGCCAGGGTAGTAGTACTGCAGGACGCCCAGGTCGACGGGCACGTCCTGCGCGAGATTGCCCTTGTAGCCGCCGTAGAAGTCCATTTCGACGGGCGCGGACACCTCGCTATTGCTGTCGTTGAGCCAGCTGATGCTGGAGTTCCAGTTGCCCAGGTAAAAGCCGCTGGAGTGGGCCAGGTCGAATCCGCCCTGGATGGCGGGCTTGTTATTGCTTTGCATCAGGCCGCGGTAACGGTACTGGCTGGCCAGGGTGAGGTTGGCCGTCAGCGTGAAATCGGAAGCGGCGGGCGCTGCGTCGGCGGGCGCATCGGCGGCCAGCGCGTTGCCGGCTTGCGCGGCGGTCAGGGTCAGCAGCGCGAGCGCGGCCAAGGTGCGGCGGGGCATGAGGGGCTCCTAATGTTGGATCGGACCGCAACAATAGGAGGAACGGCATAAAGGCCGAGACAAGACTTGCGGGCTGCGCATAAACGCGGCGTCAATGCGCGCCCGCTACGCGCGCTTCAGCCGGCGAAGCGATAGCCCACGCCGATCTCGGTCAGCAGGTAGACGGGCTGGGCCGGGTCCGCTTCCAGCTTCTGGCGCAGGTGGCCCATGTAGATGCGCAGGTAGTGGTTGCTTTCCACGTGCGACGGTCCCCACACCTCGCGCAGCAGTTCGCGGTGCGTCATGACCTTGCCGCGATGCGCCAGCAGCGCCGCCAGCAGCCGGTATTCCATCGCGGTCAGGTGCACGTGTTGGCCGCCGCGTTCCACCACGCGCTTGGCGAAATCCACGCGCACGTCGCCGAAACTGATCTCGGAAGCATTGCCCGCGCCGCCCCTGGCGTGCCGCCGCAGCAGTACGCGCAGGCGCGCCAGCAATTCGCTGACGCCGAAAGGCTTGGTCAGGTAGTCGTCCGCGCCGGCGTCCAGCGCGGCGACTTTGTCGGCTTCGGCGCTGCGCGCGGACAGCACCAGCACCGGCACCTCGGTCCAGCCGCGCAGCTCGCGGATCAGGGTCATGCCGTCTTCGTCGGGCAGGCCCAGGTCCAGCACCACCGCGTCGGGCTGCCGGGTGCCGGCTTCGATCAGGCCGCGTTTGACGGTTTCGGCTTCGTGCACGACGCAGCCCTCGCTTTCCAGGGCCTGGCGCACGAAGCGCCGGATGTTGGCGTCGTCTTCAATGATCAGGACGGTAGGCTGGTAGTCGAACATGCGTTGCGGCGTTCAAGGGGTTTCGGATTGGATCGGGGGTGGCGCGCCCAGGGGCAGCGTGAAGACGAACTGGGCGCCGGATTCCTGGCCCGGCGCGTGTTCGACCCAGATTTTCCCATGGTGCGCGGCGATGATGGCCTCGCATACGGCCAGGCCCAGGCCGACGCCTGGCGTGGCGGACTCGCGGTCGCCGCGCGTGAATTTTTCGAAGATGCGGCGCTCCGCGCCCGGCGGCACGCCCGGGCCGTTGTCGCTGACTGCCACGCGCAGTTCGCCCTCGTGTACGTCCGCGTGCAGGCGCAGGGTGCTGCCGGCAGGCGTGTACTTGGCCGCGTTCTCCAGCAGATTGCACAGCACGCGCTCGATCAGCACGCCGTCGCATTCCACCAGCGGCAGCTGCGACAGGCTGTCCACGGTGACGCGGTGCGCGGCCAGCGGTTCGCGCATGGCGGCAAGCGAGGCGCCGACCAGCTCCTCGATGGATTGCCATTCCAGCCGCAGCGGCGTGTCGCGGTTCTGCAGCCGCGCCATGTCCAGCAGATTGACCACCAGCGCGTGCATGCGCTGGGCCTGGTCACGCATGGCGCGGACGGTGTCGTGGATGTCGGGCGGCAGCGTCGCCTGCTGGCGCATCAGCGTGTCCGTCATGCCGACCAGGCTGGTCAGCGGCGTGCGCAGATCGTGCGAGACGGCCGCCAGCAGCGAGTTGCGCAGCTTCTCGGATTCCATGCTGACCAGCGCCTGCTGCGCCACTTCCACGTAGTGCAGGCGTTCCAGCGCGATGGCGATCAGGGTGGCGTAGGCCTCGATCTGGCGGCGCGAGTCGGGATTCAGGAACAGGCTGCGGCGCGGGGCGGCCAGCGCCAGCACGCCGCGGGTGCGCATCGGCGCCTTCAGGGGCAGGTACAGCAGTTCGCTGTTGGACAGGGTGGAGGTGCCTGCGCCGGCGGGTTGTCCGTGGTCGTAGACCCATTGGGCCAGCGCGGATTCCAGCGGCGGCATGTCGTCCGCCGCGGGGGACGCCAGCTTCAGGCGGTCGTCCATGCCCAGGATGTACAGCGCGCAGCGCGAGCCGAAGGTGGCATGCACGAAGGCGCTGGCCAGGGTGACGATCTGCTCGGGCAGCAGCGCGGACGACAGTTCGCGCGCGAACTCGTAGAGGCTGCGGGCATCGGCCTCGCGCTTGACCGAGGCCTGCGCCTGCAAGCGCAGGCCGGCCGTCAGCTGGCCGATCAGCAGGCCCACCGACAGCAGCACGCCGAACGTCAGCAGGTACTGCACGTCCGATACGGCGAAGGACGCCAGCGGCTGCACGAAGAAGAAATCGAACAGCCCTACGCTGATGACCGAGGCCAGCGCCGCCGGTCCGCGCCCGTGACGCAGCGCCACGGCCACCACCGCCAGCAGGAACAGCATGACGATATTGGTCTGGTGCAGCGCCGGGAAGGCCAGCATGGACAGCGCGGTGGCGGCGGCGCAATAGCACAGCGCCCAGGCATAGCCCGCCAGCGGCCGGGCATTGCGCTCGTCGGCGGCCTGGCGCGTCCGCCGGCCCAGTGTGAGCGGGTCGCGTCCCGGCGCGGACGCGGCCGGCAGCGGCGGCGCGCCCAGGCGGATGATGTCGATTTCGGGGCAGCCCGCGGCCAGCATGTCGGCAAAGCTGTGGCGCCGCCATAGCCAGCCCGGCGAGATGGCCGCGGTCAACACGGCGGACAGCGACAGTCGCAGGCGCTGCAGGCCGCTGGCGCGGGTGCGGCCGATGATGGCCTTGGTGATGTTGTGGCGGCGCACGTAGCGCACCACGGCGTCGACCATGTCGCCGCCGGCCAGGGTTTCGCTGCGCGCGCCGAGTGAATCCGCCAGGGCCAGGCTGCGCTGGATGCGTTCCTGTTCGGCCTGGGGCGGCGGGGCCGCGCGCGGCGTGTCGATGGTGACCACGTGCAGATCGCATTCCAGCTGCTGGCTCAGGCGGTGCGCGCTGCGGATGACGTACTCGGCGTCCACGTCCGGACCGATGCAGGCGACCACCGCTTCGCGCGTACGCCACACGGGTTCGATGGCGCGGTCGCGGCGATAGGCCTGGACGTCGTCGTCGACGTGGTCGGCGGTGCGGCGCAGCGCCAGCTCGCGCAGCGCGATCAGGTTGCCCTTGCGAAAGAAATTGCGGCTGGCGTGGCGGGCCTGTTCCGGCAGATAGACCTTGCCTTCCTTCAGTCGGCGCAGCAGCTCGTCGGCCGACAGGTCCACCAGAATGACTTCATCGGCCGCGTCGAAGACCTCGTCGGGCACGGTCTCCCAGACGCGCACGCCGGTGATGCTGCCCACCGCTTCGTTCAGGCTGTCCAGATGCTGTACGTTCAGCGTGGTCCAGACGTCGATGCCGGCAGTCAGCAGTTCGTGGATGTCCTGCCAGCGCTTGGCATGGCGTGAACCTGGCGCGTTCGAGTGCGCCAGCTCGTCCACCAGTACCAGGTCGGGATGGCGGGCCAGCGTGCCGTCCAGGTCGAATTCCTTCAGCACGTGGCCGCGGTACGGCACGTCCTTGAGCGGCAGGACAGGCAGGCCTTCCAGCAGCGTGGCGGTTTCGCGCCGGCCGTGGGTCTCGACGATGCCGGCCAGCACGTCGGCGCCCTGGGCGGCCTGCGCGCGCGCCGCCACCAGCATGGCGTAGGTCTTGCCCACGCCGGCCGATGATCCGAAGTAGACGCGCAGCTTGCCGCGCACCGCCTGGCGCGCGGCGTCGTCCAGGGTCTTCAAGAGCGCGTCGGGGTCGGGACGCTCGCCAGCGATATCAGCCATGAACGCGCAGTAGGTGTGAGGGAACGGCTGGCAATACTATACGCCGCGGCATCAGCGCGCCGGACGCAATTGGTCCAGCGCCAGGTTCAGCGTCAGCACGTTGACCGCAGGGTCGCCCAGCACGCCCAGCCAGGGCTTTTCGGTATGGGCCTGGATCAGGGCATCGACCTGCGCTTGCGGCAGGCCGCGAGCGCGCGCCACGCGCGCTGCCTGGTAAGCCGCCGCGGCCGGGCTGATGTGCGGATCCAGGCCGCTGCCGGACGCGGTGACCAGGTCCACCGGCACCGGGACCGGGTTGTCCGGGTCGGCCGCCTTCAGGGCGGCGATGCGGGCCTGGATGGCATCGGCCAGCGCGGGATTGCGCGGTCCCAGGTTCGAGCCGCCGGAGCCGGCGCCGTTGTACGGCATGGGCGCGGTGGCCGACGGGCGGCCCCAGAAGTAGCCGGGCGAACTGAACGACTGGCCGATCAGCTCCGAGCCTACGACCTGGTCGCCTTGCTTGATCAGCGAGCCGGCTGCTTCGTGCGGAAAGACGGCTGCGGCGATGCCCGTGGTCAGGAAGGGATAGGCCAGGCCGGTCACCAGCGATAGCGCGGCGAAGACGACCAGCGCGGGGCGCAGGATGCCGCCTTGGCGCGGCAGGGTGGCGGAATTTTTCATGATGGGTTCCTTGCAGTTTGAGGCTCAGGCCCAGCCCAGGGCGGCCAGCACCATGTCGACCAGCTTGATGCCGGCAAACGGCACCAGCAGGCCGCCCAGGCCATAGATGAGCAGATTGCGGCGCAACAGCACGGCGGCGCCCAGCGCGCGATAGCGCACGCCCTTGAGCGCCAGCGGGATCAGCACCACGATGATCAGCGCATTGAAGATCACGGCCGACAGAATGGCCGAGGCCGGCGTGGCCAGGCCCATGATGTTCAGCACGTTCAATTGCGGATAGACGGTGGCGAAGGCGGCCGGAATGATGGCGAAATACTTGGCGACGTCGTTGGCCACGCTGAAGGTCGTCAGCGCGCCGCGGGTCATCAGCATCTGCTTGCCGATCTCGACGATCTCGATGAGCTTGGTGGGGTTGGAATCCAGGTCCACCATGTTGCCCGCCTCCTTGGCGGCCTGGGTGCCCGAATTCATCGCCACCGCGACGTCGGCCTGCGCCAGCGCGGGCGCATCGTTGGTGCCGTCGCCCGTCATCGCCACCAGCCGGCCTTCCGCCTGGTAGGCGCGGATCAGCTTGAGCTTGGCTTCGGGCGTGGCTTCGGCCAGGAAGTCGTCCACGCCGGCCTCGGCGGCGATGGACGCGGCCGTGAGCTTGTTGTCGCCGGTGATCATTACGGTCTTGATGCCCATGCGGCGCAATTCCGCGAAGCGCGACTGAATGTCGGGCTTGACGATGTCCTTCAGCTCGACCACGCCCAGCGCGCGGTTGCCGTCGCTGACCATCAGCGGCGTGCTGCCGCGGCGCGCCACGTCTTCGGCCAGGCGCAGCGCCTGCTCCGGCACCGTCGAGTCCTGCTCGGCCAGCCACGCCTGCACGGCGTCGACCGCGCCCTTGCGGATCATGCGGCCGTTCAGGTTCACGCCGCTCATGCGCGACTGCGCGGTGAAGGGCACGAATTCGGCGTGCGGGGTGGGGGCGGCGGGCGCGTGGATGGACTTGTCGGCCAGCGCCACGATGCTGCGTCCTTCCGGCGTTTCATCGGCCAGCGAGGCCAGGCGCGCGGCCTCGGCCAGTTCGCGCGGGGACACGCCGGGGGCAGGCAGAAAGGTCGAGGCCTGGCGGTTGCCGAAAGTGATGGTGCCGGTCTTGTCCAGCAGCAGCACGTCCACGTCGCCGGCGGCTTCGACGGCGCGGCCGGACGTCGCGATGACGTTGGCGCCCATCATGCGGCTCATGCCGGCCACGCCGATGGCCGACAGCAGGCCGCCGATGGTGGTGGGGATCAGGCAGACCAGCAGCGCGACCAGCACCGTGACTGTCACGACCGAACCGCCGCCGGCGGCGCTGACCGCATAGATCGAGAACGGCATCAGGGTCACGACCACCAGCAGGAAGACCACGGTCAGGCCCACCAGCAGGATGGTAAGGGCCAGCTCGTTGGGCGTCTTCTGGCGCTTGGCGCCTTCGACCATGGTGATCATGCGGTCCAGGAAGCTCTCGCCGGGATCGGCGGCGATGCGCACGAAGATCCAGTCCGACAGCACGCGGGTGCCGCCGGTAACGGACGAGAAGTCGCCGCCGGATTCGCGGATCACGGGCGCGGATTCGCCGGTGATGGCGCTTTCGTCCACAGATGCCACGCCGGCGATGACCTGGCCGTCGCCAGGGATGATGTCCCCCGCTTCGACCAGCACCACGTCGCCCCGGCGCAGCAGGCCCGAGGGTTGGCTGACGGCCTGGCTGCGCCAGGCGCCGGGTTGCGCCGTGCTGGCGTCGGCATCGCGAAAGCCCTTCAGGAGCCGGGCGTCGATGGTGGTGCGCAGGCCGCGCAGGGTGGCCGCCTGCTGCTTGCCGCGGCCTTCGGCCAGGGCTTCGGCGAAGTTCGCGAACAGCACGGTGAACCACAGCCACACGGCGATCGCCAGGATGAAGCCGGCGGGCGCTTCGGCCTGGCCGCGCAGGGCCATGACCCACAGCACCGTGGTCAGGATGCTGCCGACGTAGACGACGAACATCACGGGGTTCTTCAGCTGCGCGGCAGGCGAGAGCTTGCGCAGGCTGTCCAGCACCGCAGGGCCGACCAGGGCGCGCGACCACATGCCGAACTGGCGTTCATGCGCGGCGTGCGATGCGGCGCGGGCGGCACCGCCTCCGGCGCCGGTAGTAGAGGTTTCAATCTTGGCCATTTTCATTCCTAGCCTTTCACTTGCAGATGTTCTGCGACAGGACCCAATGCCAGCGCGGGCACATACGTCAAAGCGCCCACCAGCAGTACCGCGCCGATCAGCAGCACCACGAACAGCGGGCCGGTGGTGGGCATGCTGCCGGGGCCGGCGGGCAGGCGGCGCTTGGCGGCCAGCGAGCCGGCCATCGCCAGGATGGCGACGATGATGGCGAAGCGGCCAAACCACATGGCGATGCCCAGCAGCACGTTGTAGAAGGGCGTGTTGGCGGACAGCCCGGCGAAGGCGCTGCCGTTGTTGTTGGCGGCCGACGTCAGGCCATAGAGGATTTCGGAGAAACCGTGGATGCCTGGATTGAGCACACCAGCCTGGCCGGCCGGCACCGAGACCGCCAGCGCCGTGCCGACCAGCACCAGCAGCGGGGTCGCCAGGATGACGATGGAGACCATCTTCATGTCATAGGCTTCGATCTTCTTGCCCAGGTATTCCGGGGTGCGGCCTATCATCAGCCCGGCAATGAAGACGCCCAGGATGGCAAAGGCCAGCATGCCGTACAGGCCCGAACCCACGCCGCCGAAGACCACCTCGCCCAATTGCATCAACAGCATCGGCGTCAGGCCGCCCATGGCGTTGAGCGAATCGTGCATGCCGTTGACCGCGCCGCAGGACGCTGCCGTGGTGACGGTGGCGAACAGCGAGGTGGCGGCGATGCCGAAGCGGGTTTCCTTGCCTTCCATGTTGCCGCCCGGCGAGAACGCGCTGAGCGCGCTGTCGGCGCCGGCCTGGGCCGCCATGGGATTGGGCTGCTGTTCGAAGTAGGCGGCGGACAGGGCGAACACCGCGAACAGCACGGTCATGGCCGCCAGGATTGCGATGCCCTGGCGCCGGCTGCCCACCATCTCGCCGAACGAAAAGCACAGCGCGGCGGGAATCGCCAGGATGGCCAGCATCTCCAGGAAGTTGGCCAGCGGCGTGGGGTTCTCAAACGGATGCGCGGAGTTGGCGTTGAAGAAGCCGCCGCCGTTGGTGCCCAGCAGCTTGATCGATTCCTGCGAAGCGACCGGACCCATCGCCAGGGTCTGGGTCTTGCTGACGGCGGGATCGGTCACTGCCTGTCCCTGGGCGTCCAGCACGGGCTGGCCCTGCGCGTCTACGCGAGGCTGGTCGTAGTGCACGGCTTCGACCGTCTGGACTTCCTGGTAGGGGCTGAAATTCTGGATCACGCCCTGGCTGACGAGCGCCAGCGCCAGGACCAGGGACAGCGGCAGCAGCACGTACAGCGTGCTGCGCACCATGTCGGTCCAGAAGTTGCCCACGGTGGCCGAGCAATGGCGCGACAGGCCGCGGATCAGCGCGAACAGCACGGCGATGCCGGTGGCGGCCGAGACGAAGTTCTGCACCGTCAGCGCCAGCATCTGCGTCAGGTAGCTCATCGTCGATTCGCCGCCATAGCCTTGCCAGTTGGTATTGGCCACGAAGCTGATGGCGGTGTTCAGGGCCGAGTCCGGCGACACCGCACCCATGCCGGCAGGATTGAGCGGCAGCACGCCCTGCAGGCGCTGCAGGGCGTAGACGGCCGCGATGCCGATGATGTTGAAGGTCAGCACCGCCACGGCGTAGCGCTTCCAGCCCATCTCGGCCTGCGGGTCTATGCCCGCCAGCCGGTAGATGCCGCGCTCGATGGGGCGGCCCCAGGCGGTCAGCCGGGACTGCCCGTTTTCCATGGCGATACGGATGTAGCGCCCGAGCAGGGGCGCGATCGCGAGCAGGACTGCCAGGTATACGACCAGCAATCCGACGAATTCGGCGGTCATCAGAATTTCTCCGGTTTGAACAGCGCGACCAGCAGGTACACGAACAACAGGGCGGCCGTCAGGCCGCTCAGCCAATAGAGCCAGTTCATAGCTGCTCTCCCGCAGACAAGGTTTCGCAGAACCGCAGCAGGGCGAAGGTCAGCCCCGCCATGACGGCAAAGATGGCGATATACAAGGCATCCACGTTTTTCCTCCCGGGAGCGGCGCTCCCTTCGAACGACGGGCCTGCACGGCAAATAGGGATGCGCGCCGGGCAGGCGTAGTGACCAATCAGGACACCGGCAGGTTACGGAGCGGGGGGTAAAAACGGGGTATACGTTTGGGAGGGGGGTGTAAATGAAACGTAAATGGGGCCAGGTTCTCGCAGCCGCCCGAAGGCGGGCATGGCGCGCGCACGGTCGCGGGCCCAAGCTGGAGCTGCCAAGCGGCGGGAAGCGGGGGCCGGGCAGGCGGGGTCAGGAATGGCCGCAAGACGGCCGAAAAATCCCAATATTTAGAACCCGAAACCCACATTGCACCAATATGGTGCGGGAAATATGTAAATGAATGCTCCTTCTTAGGGCATTCCCCTAGTGTGACAATCCCGCATCTGGTGCAGAATCTCTTCCCATGCAGGTGAGGAGACAAAGCCCTGCATGGGCAAATACCGGCGGCACCGGTACATAAAAAAAGTAAAGCAGTACCCAAAAAAAGCAAAACGCACAACGGCTGGCACCAGGTAGTGCCAGCCGTTGTCGCATAAAAAGCCGGCATTTCAAGCGCAAAGGCTTTTCAAGCGCCGCGTTTCGCGATAATCAGACAGGGTTCGCTCATCCCAGCTATGTCGGAATCGCGCCTTTCATCCTCGACACCCGCCACGACTCCCTATTGGCGCCGCAACTTGTGGCTGATCCTGGTGTTGCTCGTCGTATGGGCCGCACTGACCTTCATTCCCGCTTTTTTTGCCCGCAGCCTGAATTTCGATTTCATCGGCTGGCCGTTCGCGTTCTGGATGGCCGCCTATGGCGCGCCGCTGGCCTACCTGGTCATCATCGGCATCTACGCCCGGATCATGAATCGCGCCGATGAGCGCTCCGAAGATGTGGGAGGGCACCGCTGATGCCGTTTTTCAGCGGAGACACGCCCCAGCAATTCAGAGTCCGGTTGCGCCGCATCTACGTGCTGTACACGGCGGGATTCGCGTTGATGATCCTGTTGATGGCGCTGGCCGAGATCCTGGGCATGCCGCGCAACTGGATCGGCTATGTGTTCCTGCTGGTCACGGTCAGCCTGTACGCCGGCATCGGCATCGTCTGCCGGACCTCGGATCAGGTGGAGTACTACGTGGCGGGCCGGCGGGTGCCCGCGATCTACAACGGCATGGCCACGGCCGCCGACTGGATGTCGGTGGCCTCCTTCATCGGCGTGGCCGGCACGCTCTACCTGACGGGCTATGGCGGGCTGGCCTACATCATGGGCTGGACCGGCGGCTATGTGCTGGTGGCGATGCTGCTGGCGCCTTATCTGCGCCGCTTCGGCCAATACACCATTCCCGACTTCATGGGCGCGCGCTATGGCGGCAATATGCCGCGCCTGGCGGGCGTGGCCTGCGCCATACTCTGTTCCTTCACCTACCTGGTGGCGCAGATCTACGGCGTGGGCATCATCACCACGCGCATGACCGGCATCTCCTTCGAGCTCGGCATCTTCGTGGCGCTGGGCGGCATGCTGGTCTGTTCGTTCCTGGGCGGCATGCGCGCAGTCACCTGGACGCAGGTGGGGCAGTACATCATCCTGGTCATCGCCTATCTGGTGCCAGTGGTCTGGCTGTCCATCAAGCACACCAATATGCCCGTGCCGCAGCTGTCGGCCGGCGTGGTGCTGCAGCAGGTGACCGAAAAAGAGGTCTACCTGCAGAACGACCCGTCCGAAATCGAGGTGCGCAGGCTGTGGCAGGAGCGCGCCGACGAAATGGGCCGCCGGATGGCGGCATTGCCCGAATCCTGGACGCTGGAAAAGGACAAGCTGCGCAGCCGGCTGGCGCAGTTGACTGCAAACGATGCGCCCATGGTCGAGATCCGCTCGGCAGAGCGCGAGCTGGCGGGCTATCCCGCCGGCGTGGAAGAGGCGCGTATCGCCTGGGCGCAGGCCAAGGCCGCGTTCGAGGCGCGAGCGGCGCCGGCCACGCCGCATGCGGAACCGTTTCCGTCCAAGGATCCAGAAGAGCAGCGCAACATGCGCGTCAATTTCCTGGCGCTGGTGCTTTGCCTGATGCTGGGCACTGCGGGCATGCCGCACATCCTGATGCGTTCATACACGACGCCCTCGGTCATCGAGGCGCGCAAATCGGTGTGCTGGTCGCTGCTGTTCATCCTGCTGCTGTATTTCATGGCGCCGGCGCTGGCGCTGCTGGTGAAGTACGAGGTCTATACCCAGGTGGTGGGGTCCAGCTTTCTCAGCCTGCCCAACTGGGTGCATGCCTGGAGCGCCGTCGACAGCAATCTGCTGGACGTGACCGACGTCAACCGCGACGGCATCGTGCAGTTGAGCGAGATCAGCATGGGCGCCGACGTGGTGGTGCTGGCCATGCCGGAAATCGGCGGACTGCCCTACGTGATATCGGCCCTGGTGGCGGCGGGCGGGCTGGCCGCGGCGCTGTCCACCGCCGACGGCCTGTTGCTGACCCTGTCCAACTCCCTGTCGCACGACATGTGGTATCGCATGGTGTCGCCGCGCATGTCGGCGGCGCGCCGCGTGATGGTGTCCAAGATTCTGCTGCTGCTGGTGGCCTTCGGCGCCGCCTGGGTGGCGGCGCGCAAGCCCGCGGACATTCTCTTCATGGTGTCGGCCGCGTTTTCCTTTGCGGCGTCATCCTTTTTCCCGGCGTTGGTCATGGGCGTGTTCTGGCGCCGCGCCAACAAATGGGGCGCGACGCTGGGCATGGCGGCCGGGCTGGCGGCGACGTTCGCCTACATGACGCACACGCATCCCTGGTTGCGCGAATGGGTGCTGGGCATTTCGCGCACCCAGCCCGTGGACCTGTGGTGGGGCATCCAGCCGATCGCGGCGGGCGTGTTCGGCGCGCCGGTGGCTTTCCTGACGATCATCGTGGTGTCGCTGCTGACGCCGCCGCCGGACCGCGCCACGCTGGCGCTGGTGGACTACCTGCGCCATCCGGGCGCGCCCAAGCCGCAGGGCGAACGCGGCTAAGGCGTTCCGCAGGCGTTGGCGTTCCGGTTTTCCGGATCGATGCAGGAAGCCCATGCCGCCGCGGGCATGGCTTGCAGCAAGGTATAGGTCTGGCCGGGCGCCCATAGCCATTGCACGCCGCCCGGCGTCTTGCCGGCCGCTTCCCAGATTCGCTTGCGTTGCGCGGCGGTCATGATGAATCGCCGCTGGTCGCCGCTGTTGCCTTGCGCCAATATCTGCGAGGGATCCCGCTTGGCGGCATAGATGCTGGCAACCCCCTCGGCCGTCTTCTTGGGCTGCACGATGGCCCAGTCGTAGTTGTACGAGTCCAGCTCAGGCGCTTCCCAGGCGGGGCCGGGCAGCACCAGGGAGGCGTAGGGATCCGCGCTTGCGCGGTAGGGCAGTCCCAGAACGGCAGGTCCGTCCGCCCACGCCGTCCGCTGGCGCAAGTAGCGCTGCGCCCTGCGGCCCTGAGCGTCATGCGTCACGACTTCGAACGCATCTTCGGATTTGTCTTGATAGGAAATCGTGCGCAACAGCCGGCCCGCGGCGTCATGCACGTAGCGGGTCATGGGCCGGGAAGGCGCCGCGCAATCGTTGGCGCCCAGCTCGGCCAGCCAACCGTGGGTGTCGTAGCGCAGGCAATAGCGCGCCGGCCGGTTGCGGCGGCCGTCCCAGGCGCGCGAGCGTTCCTCGTAGCCAGTCAACCGACCGGCGGCGTCATAGTAGAAGCGCGTTTCGGCGTCTGGCGGGGGCAGCGCGGCCTTGCCCGACGCGCGGGCTTCGTGCACGGCGCCGGCGCTGTAACGGGCGATGCCGCACAAATGTTGGCGGCCGTCGGGGGCGCTTTCCCAGCGCAGCATGGTGACGCCGATGCGGGCGTCCGGCGCGGCGGCGTAGACGGACCAGTCCACCCGTTCTGCCCATATGGTGGCCAAGGCGCGCTCGCCGGCGTCGATGGCGACGCCAGGCAACCATGAGCGGATGCGCGAGCCGTCCAGCGCCAGCAAGGTATTGGTGTCGTCCAGGGAAATGTCCATTACCCCGGTGTGGCGCTGCGCGGACGCGGCCAGCGGTTCGCAGATCGCACTGGCCAGCCCCGGTGCAAGGGAAAGCGCGGTCAGCGCAAGCAGACGTCGTGCGGAATCAGAGTGCCGCATTGTGCAGGTAGGCGATCAGCCCCCAGAGTTCGCTGCTGATCCCGCCCAGGCGCAAGGCGTCATCGCGCGTGTCCATCAGCAGGAAGGGGTAGGCGTTGCGTTCCAGCTTGCCTGGAGGCGGCAGTCTGTAGGGCGTGAAGTGTTCGCCCGACAGCAGGTAGGTATTGGTCATGTCGCCGACATCCACATGCAGGTACCAGACGGTCAGGTCCGCGACGTTCAGGGCCGCATCCGTTTCCGGATACAAGCCGCCCTGGCCGGCCGGGATGGCGCTGTCCAGCACGGCCATGAGCACGGCGCGCGGGCCGGATTTCGGAAAGTAGGCGCCTTCACTGCCACGCTGCGTGAACGCTTGGCGGATGAACCCCGCGCCGCGCGAGCCGGGCACCACCGTGCGGGCGAACATCGCTTCCAGCTGGGCTTGCGACAAGGGGCCGGGCATGGCGGACAACTGGTCCAGGTCCTGCTTGAAAGCGCTCAGCCAGGTCCGGTAGCGCGCGAGCTCGGCCGCGCGGTTGAACTCCTGGGCCAGGGCTTGGCCGGTCGGCAGCAGGCCCAGGCAGCCCAGGCACAGCCAGGCCGCCAGCCAGCGGCGGATCCGGGTACTCGCCGTTGACCCGTCGCGGGGCTTCAATGCGAAACGGATTTCGAGAAGACGTTCATCACCACCACGCCGGCGATGATGAGGCCGATGCCGATGAGCGCCGGCGTGTCCAGGTGCTGTTTGAACAGCACCGCGCCGACGATGGAAATCAGCACGATGCCCACGCCGGACCAGATGGCGTAGGCGATGCCCACCGGGATCTCGCGCAGCGTCAGCGACAGGAAATAGAACGAAATCAGGTAGCCGAACACCGTCACGATGGACGGCGCCAGGCGGGTGAAGCCTTCGGACCCCTTGAGCGCGCTGGTGGCGAAGATCTCGGCGATGATGGCTATGCCCAGGTAGAGCCACTTCATTTGCGTGTTCCCTCGGATTGCCGCAGCAGCACCAGCAGGGCGCCCGCGCCGCCTTCGCGCTCGGGTGCTTCGGAAAACGCCAGGACTTCGCTCTTCTGCACCAGCCAGGTGCGGGCCTTGTCCTTGAGCACCGGCTCCAGCCCCTGCGAGCCATAGCCCTTGCCGTGGACGATGCGCACGCAGCGGATGCCGTGCTCCTGGCATTCGTCCAGGAACGACAGCAGGGCGTGGCGGGCCTGTTCCACCCGCAGGCCATGCAGGTCCAGTTCGGCGCCGGCGCGCCATTGGCCGCGGCGCAGGTTGCGCGCGGTGTCGGGCGCGGCGTCGCTGCGCACGAAGGCGGTGCCGCCTTCGGACAGCAGATGCGTGATTTCGCCGCCGTCGGAGACGCCGGCATCGGCGCGCGAGGGGGTTTCGCCCAGCGCGTTGGCGCGGCGCAGCGCGGGCGCGGGCTGCGCCACGGGCTTGTGCTCCACCCGGGCGGCCTGCTTGATCGGCGTGACTGACTGCATGGTGCGCTTGAACGCCGCCATGTCGTCAACGGGGGCGGTATCCGGTTTTTTCAGCACCGCCACCCGCTGGGCCAGGGCGGCGCGTTCGCGCTCGGCCTGCAGGTCTTTCTTCAGGCGTTTCAGGTCGGCCAGGCCGACCTTACTGCCCCGCATTCTCCAGCCACCGTTGTGCGTCCAGCGCGGCCATGCAGCCGGTGCCGGCGCTGGTGATGGCCTGGCGGTAGACGTGGTCCTGCACGTCGCCGGCGGCGAATACGCCGGGGACCGAGGTCATCGTGGCCATGCCGGACAGGCCGCTCTTGGTGACGATGTAGCCGTCCTTCATTTCCAGCTGGCCCTGGAAGATTTCGGTGTTGGGCTGGTGGCCGATGGCGATGAACGCGCCGGTGGCCGCCATGTCCTCGGTGACGCCGGTGTCGACGTGGCGCACGCGCACGCCGGTGACGCCGCTGTCGTCGCCCAGCACTTCTTCCAGCGTATGGAACAGCTTGAGTTCCATGTTGCCGTTCTCGACCTTGCTCATGAGCTTGTCGACCAGGATGGGCTCGGCGCGGAACTTGTCGCGGCGGTGGATCAGGGTGACCTTGCGGCAGATGTTCGACAGGTACAGCGCTTCTTCCACGGCGGTATTGCCGCCGCCGACCACGACCACGTCCTGGTTGCGGTAGAAGAAGCCGTCGCAGGTGGCGCAGCCGGACACGCCGCGGCCCATGAAGGTCTCTTCAGACGGCAGGCCGAGGTACTTGGCCGAGGCGCCGGTGGCGATGATGAGCGCGTCGCAGGTGTAGATCTTGCCGGTGTCGCCCGTGAGGGTGAACGGGCGCTTGGACACATCGACCTTGGCAATGTGGTCGAAGATCATTTCGGTGTTGAAACGTTCGGCGTGCTTCTGGAAGCGCTGCATCAGGTCCGGACCCTGCACGCCCTCCGCGTCCGCCGGCCAGTTGTCGACGTCCGTGGTGGTCATGAGCTGGCCGCCTTGGGCCAGACCTGTAACAAGAACAGGGCTCAGATTGGCGCGTGCCGCATAGACGGCCGCCGTGTAACCGGCAGGGCCGGAACCGAGTATCAAAACTTTAGCGTGCTTGGGCGTGGACATGGGCGGGTATCTTTAGGTTAACGCCCAATTATAATGAGCCGCATGCCGCGTATCTCGACTGCTTCTCCGCGCGCCTCGCGCAACACCCGTAACGGGCCTTCCCCCCTGCAGACGCGCTTGTCCGCGTTGCTGCGCGAAGCCCGCTGGATCCTCTTCGCCGCCCTGGCGGCCTGGCTGACGCTGGTGCTGGCCACCTGGAACGCGGCCGACCCTGGCTGGTCGCATTCCGTCCCCGCCGGCGCCATCCACAACAAGGGCGGGACCCTGGGCGCCTATCTGGCGGACATCCTGCTCTATCTGTTCGGCTTTTCCGCCTGGTGGTGGGTGATACTGCTGCTGCACCGGGTGCGCGCGGGCTACCGCCGCCTGGCCAGCCATCTTCGCGTTACCAATAGTAAGCAGCCGGAAGTGTTGCCCCGTGTCCACTGGGAAGAGGGCATCGGTTTCTTCCTGTTGCTGGTGGGGTCGCTGGGCATGGAAGCCCTGCGCCTGGCCAGCCGCGGCACGCATCTGCCCGGCGCCTCCGAGAACACCAGCGGCGCGGGCGGCGTGATCGGCCAGACGCTGGCCGACCTGATCGGCCGCAGCATCGGCTTCACCGGCAGCACGCTGGCTTTCCTGGTCATGCTGGCCATCGGCCTGAGCCTGTTCTTCTCGTTTTCCTGGCTGTCCATCGCCGAACGCGTGGGCTCGTGGCTGGAAGGCCTGGTGCGCCGCGTGCGCGATTCCTACGCCGCCCGCGAAGACCGCAAGGTCGGCGAGGTCGCCAAGGCCGTGCGCACCGAACAGGTCGTGGCCAAGCAGGAAAAGCTGGTCCACGAGCAGCCGGTGCGGATCGAACCCGCGATTACCGTGGTACCCAAGTCCGAACGGGTCGAAAAGGAAAAGCAGCAATCGCTGTTCTTCGCGCCCTCGGGCGGCGCCGAAGGCGACCTGCCGGCGATCAGCCTGCTGGATCCGCCCCTGACCAACCAGGAAACGGTGTCGGCCGAAACCATCGAATTCACCTCGCGCCTGATCGAAAAGAAGCTGGCCGACTTCGGCGTGTCGGTCACCGTGGTGGCGGCGCAGGCCGGCCCGGTCATTACGCGCTACGAGATCGAGCCCGCCACGGGCGTGAAGGGCAGCCAGATCGTCAACCTGGCCAAGGACCTGGCGCGCGCGCTCAGCCTGGTCAGCATCCGGGTGGTGGAAACCATTCCGGGCAAGAACCTGATGGGCCTGGAATTGCCCAACCCGCGCCGCCAGATGGTGCGCCTGTCCGAGATCCTGGGCTCGCAAACCTATCACGCCAGCCATTCCGTCGTGACGATGGCGCTGGGCAAGGACATCGCCGGCAATCCGGTGGTGGCCGACCTGGCCAAGATGCCCCACCTGCTGGTGGCGGGCACCACCGGTTCGGGCAAGTCCGTGGGGATCAACGCCATGATCCTGTCGCTGCTGTACAAGGCGGACGCGTCCCACACCCGGCTGATCCTGATCGATCCGAAGATGCTCGAAATGAGCGTCTACGAAGGCATTCCGCACCTGCTGGCGCCGGTGGTCACGGACATGCGCCAGGCCTCCAACGCGCTGAACTGGTGCGTGGGCGAAATGGAAAAACGCTACCGCCTGATGAGCAAGATGGGCGTGCGCAACCTGGCGGGCTACAACACCAAGATCCGCGACGCCATCAAGCGCGAGGAACCCATTCCGAATCCGTTCTCGCTGACCCCGGACGCGCCGGAGCCGCTGTCGCCGCTGCCCACCATCGTGGTGGTCATCGACGAACTTGCCGACCTGATGATGGTGGTGGGCAAGAAGATCGAAGAGCTGATCGCCCGCCTGGCACAGAAGGCGCGCGCCGCCGGCATCCACCTCATCCTGGCCACGCAGCGTCCCAGCGTGGACGTCATCACCGGCCTGATCAAGGCCAACATCCCGACGCGCATCGCCTTCCAGGTGTCGTCCAAGATCGACTCGCGCACCATTTTGGATCAGATGGGTGCCGAAACCCTGCTGGGCCAGGGCGACATGCTTTACATGCCGCCAGGCACCGGCCTGCCGGTGCGTGTGCACGGCGCGTTCTGCAGCGATGACGAAGTGCATCGCGTGGTGGAAAGCCTCAAGGCGCAGGGCGAACCCAACTACATCGAAGGCTTGCTCGAAGGCGGCCTGGATGGGGACGCGGGCGAAGGCGCCAGCAGCGTCACCGGCATCGGCGGCGACGCCGAATCCGACCCGATGTACGACCAGGCTTGCGAGGTGGTGCTCAAGCACCGCCGCGCGTCCATCTCGCTGGTGCAGCGCCACCTGCGCATTGGTTACAACCGTGCGGCCCGGTTACTGGAGCAGATGGAGCAATCGGGTATGGTGTCGGCGATGCAGTCCAATGGCAACCGCGAGATCCTTGTTCCCGCGGCCGCTGCCGCCCGAGAGGAAGCTTGATGAAGATGTTCCGTCGACTGGCCGCCGTGGCGGCCCTGAGCCTGGCGCCCGCCATGGTGTTCGCCGCCAGCGCGCAGGAGCAGCTGCGCGCTTTCGTGGCTACCGTGACCGCGGCCACGGGCTCGTTTTCGCAATACACGGTGAACAACCAGGGCCGCACGCAGCCCGCCCAGACCGGCGTGTTCTCGTTCCAGCGTCCCGGCAAGTTCAAGTGGGCGGTGCAGAAGCCTTATGAACAGTTGGTGGTGTCGGACGGCCGCCAGGTGTTCCAGTTCGATCCGGACCTGGCCCAGGTGACCGAGCGCAAGGTCGATGCCGCCATCGGCACCTCGCCCGCCGCCATCCTGTTCGGCTCGGGTTCGCTGGAGCAGTCGTTCGACGTTTCGGCCCTGCCGTCCAAGGACGGGATCGATTGGCTGCGCGCCAAGCCGCGCACCGCCGATGCGGGCTTTTCGCGCGTGGACATCGGTATGAAGGACAATCTGCCGGTGCGCGTGGAGCTGCTGGATTCGTTTGGACAAACCACCCGCGTGGACCTGTCCGGCATTGCCGCCAACCCGCAGTTGCCGGCCAAGGAATTCCAGTTCGTCGCGCCGAAGGGTGTGGATGTAGTGAAGATGTGATGGAAAAAGCCTGGCAACGCCAGGCTTTTTCTTATGTGGCGTCCGCTTAAGGACGTTTGTACGCGATGCAGTCGACCTCGACTTTTGCGTCCACCACCAACGACGACTGCACGCAGGCACGGGCCGGCGGATTCTCGCCGAAGTATTCCTTGAACACCTTGTTGAACGACGCGAAATCGCGCGCGTCGTCCAGCCATACGCCGCAACGCACGACGTGTTCGGGGCCGTAGCCGGCTTCCTTCAGGATGGCGAGCACCTGCTGGATGGCCTTGTGCGACTGGGTCACGATGCCGCCTTCGACGACTTCGCCGTTGTCCATCGGCACCTGGCCGGACACGTGCAGCCAGCCATCGGCCGCGACCGCGCGGGCGAAGGGCATATGCGAGCCGCCCTGGCCCGTACCGCCGGCGACGCCGTAGCGGGTGATGCCGTTGCTGTCGGCGGTGGGAGCATTGCTCATGGTTCTCTCCTTGAAATGAATGGCCGGTTTTGCGCCGGGTTTTCGCCCGTTGCTTACTGGAAGTTCTTGCGCAGGTCGCCGCTGCGCGGCAGCCAGCGGCCGGCGCGGTCGCCGGTGGCCTCGCCCTGGCGGTAGGACAGCGCGCCATTGACCCAGACCGCCTCGATGCCGGCGGCGGTCTGCACCGGCGCGGCGAAGGTGGCGCGGTCGATGACCGTGGCCGGATCGAACAGCACCAGGTCCGCGTGGTAGCCCTCGCGCACCAGGCCGCGCTCGGCCAGGCCGAAGCGGGCGGCGGACAGGCCCGTCATCTTGTGCACGGCCTCGGTCAGCGGGAACAGCCCCACATCGCGGCTGTAGTGGCCCAGCACGCGCGGGAACGCGCCCCAGAGCCGCGGGTGCGGCATGGGGTCGTTGGGCAGGCCGTCGGAACCCACCATGGTGAGCCGGTGCGACAGCACGCGGCGCACGTCGTCTTCATGCATGTTGTGGTACACGGCGCCGGCTGGCTGCAGGCGCGCGGCCGCTTCCAGCAAAGTCACGCCCCAGTCGGCGGCGATGTCGGCCAGCTTGCGGCGGGCCTGCTCCGGATGCGGCACGGACCAGGTGATGTCGATGTCGAACTCGTCCGTGACCTGCTTCAGGTCCAGGGTCGACGAACTGGCGGAATAGGGATAGCAGTCGCAACCCACGTGCTGCAGGCGGCCGGCGGTTTCCAGCGCTGACAGCACTTCTTTCGTGCGGCCCCAGTTGCCGGCGCCGGCGCATTTCAGGTGCGACACCACCACCGGCACGCGGGCATGCTGGCCGATGTCGAAGGCTTCCTGCATGGCCTCCAGGATGGCGGCGAACTCGGAGCGCAGGTGGGTGGTGTAGAGCGCGCCGAATTCATCCAGCGCCTCGGCCAGCAGCTTGACCTCTTCGGTGTCCGCGTCGAAGGCGGAGGCATAGGCCAGGCCGGTGCTCAGGCCGATGGCGCCATGGGCCAGCGCGTCGCGCAGCTGCTCGCGCATGGCCAGCACTTCCTCGCGCGTGGCGGCGCGGTCCAGTCGGTCCATGTGGTTGCTGCGCAGCGCGGTATGGCCGACCAGCGCTGCCACGTTCACGGCGGGCCGCGCGGCTTCGATGGCGCGGGTGTAGTCCGCGAAGGTGGGGTAGCTGAAGTCGGCGCGGGCGCCCAGCAGGTTCATCGGGTCCGGCGGCTCGCCGCGCAGGGCCACGGGCGAGGCGCTGATGCCGCAATTGCCCACCACCACGGTGGTCACGCCCTGGGAGAGCTTGGGCAGCATGTCTGGCGTGCGGATGACGTTGGTGTCGTCATGGGTGTGCACGTCGATGAAACCCGGGGCCAGCGCCAGGCGGGTGCCATCGATGATCTGGCGCGCCGCCGCGCCCGGCAGGTCGCCGATGGCGGCGATGCGGCCGTCGGCCAGCGCCACGCTGGCGCGGTAGGCGGGTTCGCCGGTGCCGTCCAGGACCAGCACATTGCCTATGAGGGTGTCGTACATCTTGTGTTCCAGTTCAATCGCCCAGCGGCAGGCGGTTCGGGCCGCCGCGGTGTTCGTCCAGCGCCAGCTTGATGCGGCGCAGGCGCTCCCGGTTTTCTTCCTGGTTCAGCATGGCCAGTTCGGTCGAGAGCAGGTCTATGGCCAGCATCATCGCGTAGCGCGATGCCGAGGGCTTGTAGATGAAGTCGGTTTCGTCGGTGCGGATGGGCAGCACCACGTCGGCCAGTTCGGCCAGGGCGGAGGTCGCGTCGGTGATGGCGACGATGCGCGCCTGGTACTGCTTGACGATGCGGGCCGCGCCCACGATTTCCGGCGTGAGGCCCGAGGCCGACAGGATCAGCACCGCGTCGCGCTCGTCCAGGGTGGCCGCGACCATGCGCAGCAGCACCGCGTCGCTGTACACGGCGATGGGGTAGCCCAGGCGCACCAGGCGCGACTGCACTTCCTGCGCCAGCACGGCCGACGCGCCGCCCATGCCGAAGACGTAGATCATGCGCGCGCCGTCGACGATGCCGGCGGCCGCTTCGAACAGCTGCTCGGTGAAGTTGGGCAGGTGGGCGCGCAGCGTGCTTTCGATGTCGGCGTAGATGCGGGCGTAGAAGGTGCTTTCCTCGGTCGGCGCGCTGGGATCGAGGAAGCGGCTGCCCACCGTGCTGGCCTGGGCCAGCTTGAGCTTCAGGTCGCGGGTGTCGTCGCAGCCGACCGTGCGCGCGAAGCGCGAGATGGTGGCGATGCTGACGCCGGCCTTGGCCGCCAGCTGGTCGACGGTGGCGCTGGCGCCCCAGATGATGTCGTCCAGGATGGCGTCGGCGACCTTGCGTTCGGTCACGCTCAGCGAGTCCCGCCGACTGCGTATCTGGAAGACGATGTCGCGGATGATGTTCATGTGGGCTTCCTGGGTCTGTTCTGGACTGGGCGGCGATCAGGCGGCCAGCTCGGCGTCGCCGATGCGCGAACACGCCACATAGTGGCCCGGGCCGACGTTGGCGGCCTGCGCCTCGGTGGTCGCGCAGCTTTCGATGGCGTAGGGGCAGCGGGTGCGGAACACGCAGCCGGAAGGCGGATTGACCGGGCTGGGGATGTCGCCCTTCAACAGGATACGCGAGCGCGGCGCGCGCGGGTCCGGCACCGGCGCGGCGGAGAGCAGCGCGCGGGTATAGGGATGACGCGGACGCGCGTAGACCTCGCTGGTCGGGCCGCGTTCCATGACGCGGCCCAGGTACATCACCACGACCTCGTCGCACAGGTAGTCCACCACCGCCAGGTCGTGGGCCACGAACAGCATGGTCAGGCCCAGGTCGCGCTGCAGGTCCTGCAGCAGGTTCAGCACCTGCGCCTGCACCGACACGTCCAGCGCGGACACCGGCTCGTCGGCCACGATGAAATCGGGCTCGACCGCCAGCGCGCGGGCGATGCCGATGCGCTGGCGCTGGCCGCCGGAGAACTCGTGCGGATAGCGGCGGCTGTGGTCCGCGTTCAGGCCCACGCGTTCCAGCAGCTCGCCGATGCGGGCCATGCGGCGGTTCTGGGCGAGCTGGTGGGTGTCCAGCGCCTCGCCCAGGATCTCGGCCACCGTCATGCGGGGGTTGAGGCTGGCGTAGGGGTCCTGGAACACGATCTGCATGCGGCGGCGCCAGGGCAGCATCTGCTTTTCGGACAGCTTGGTGATGTCCTGGCCGTCGAACAGGATGCGGCCGGCGGTGGGCGCGAACAGCCGCAGCAGGGCGCGGCCGGTGGTGGTCTTGCCGGAGCCGGATTCACCGACCAGGCCGACGATGGTGTTGCGCGGCACGTCGAAGCTGACGCCGTCCACGGCCTTCACCATCGGGGCGTTGCGCGCCTGCGAAGTGGGGAAGTGGACCTTCAGGTCCTGGATCCGCACCAGCGGCTCTTCGGCGCGGATGGGAATGGGGCTACTCGTCATATCGGATTCACCTTGATGCAGCGCGCGCGGTGGTCGGTCTGCACCGGCAGGAGTTCGGGCACGGCGGCGCGGCAGTCGTCGGCGGCCAGGGGGCAGCGCGGCGCGAAAGTACAGCCGGCCGGCAGCGACAGCACGCTGGGCACGTTGCCCGGAATGGCGCGCAGCCGTTCGCCGGAGGCCAGCAGGGCGGCCGTGGGGATGCAGGACAGCAGGCCGCGGGTGTAGGGGTGCGTGGGCTTTTCGAACAGGTCGTAGACGCCGGCGTCCTCGACCACGCGGCCCGCGTACATGACCGCCACGCGATGCGCGATCTCGGCCACCACGCCCAGGTTGTGCGTGATGAACAGGATGCTCATGTTCATCTCGGCTTGCAGCCGCCGCAACAGGTCCAGGATCTGCGCCTGCACGGTCACGTCCAGCGCGGTGGTGGGCTCGTCGGCGATCAGCACGGCGGGGTTGCAGGCCAGGGCCAGCGCGATCATCACGCGCTGGCGCATGCCGCCCGACATCTGGTGCGGGTACTCGTTGATGCGCCGCTCGGCCGCCGGGATCTCCACGCGCTCCAGCATTTCACGGGCGCGCCGCATGGCCGCGTCGTGGGAGCCGCCCTCGTGCTGCAGCACGGCTTCGGCGATCTGGTCGCCCACCGTGTACAGCGGATTCAGGCTGGTCATGGGCTCCTGGAAGATCATGGCGATTTCGGCGCCGCGGATCTTGCGCAGGGTGGCGGGCGCGGCCTGGGCCAGGTCGTGCTGGACGCCTTGGCGGTCGCGGAACAGGATCTTGCCGGCCTCGATGCGGCCCGCCGGCTTGGGCAGCAGGCCCATGATGGACAGGCTGGTCACGGACTTGCCGGAGCCGGACTCGCCGACGATGGCCAGCGTTTCGCCGCGGGCCAGATCGAAGGTCACGCCGTCCACGGATTTGGCGATGCCGTCGCGGCTGTGGAACCAGGTCTTCAACCCTTCCACGGAAAGCACGACGTCTCGGGTGCTTGCGGTCATGATTACAGCTCCTTGCGCAGGCGCGGATCGAGGACGTCGCGCAGGCCGTCGCCGACCAGTTGCAGCGACAGCACGGACAGGACGATGGCGATGCCGGGGAAGATCATGATCCAGTCGGCCGAGCCCATGTACTGCTGGCCGGCGTTGATCATGGTGCCCCAGGTGGGGATGTCGGGCGACACGCCCACGCCCAGGAACGACAGGCCGGCTTCGGCCAGGATCGCGTAGGCGAAGATGAACGTGCCCTGCACCAGGATGGGCGACACCAGGTTGCGCAGCACGTGCACGGTGACGATGCGCCAGGTGGGCACGCCCAGCGCGCGGGCGGCTTCGACGAAGGGCAGTTCGCGGATCACCAGGGTCGAGGCGCGCACGATGCGCGCCAGGCGAGGCGTGTAGACGATGCCCAGCGCGATCACCACGTTGACCAGCGACGGGCCCAGCGCGGCCACCAGCGAGATCGCCAGCAGGATGTCGGGAAAGGCCATCATGGCGTCGATCAAGCGCGACACGAACTTGTCCGCCGTGCGGAAGAAGCCCGCGATCAGACCCAGCGCGATGCCCAGGATGCTGGACACGATCACCACGGAAAAGCCCACCATCAGCGACAGGCGGCCGCCGTGGATGACGCGGCTGAACACGTCGCGGCCGAAGTCATCGGTGCCGAACCAGTGCGCGGCGCCCGGCGCCTTCAGCCGGTTCATGATGGACAGCTTGAACGGATCGTAGGGGCTGATCCAGGGCGCCAGCAGCGCGGCCAGGACCAGCACGACGATCACGATCAGGCTGATCAGCACGGTCTTGCGCGACACCAGCAGGCGCAGCACCTGCCAGCGGTCGGTTCCGGAATTCACGGTAGTCCCGGTTGTCATTTCAATTGCTCCACTTGCGGTGCATCGAATCGGGGCCGCGCGGAGCCGGCTTTGCCGGGCCGCAGGCGGCGCCCCCTTGAGGGGGAAGCGCCACAGGCGCTTCGGGGGTGGGCTTAATCATCAATAACGAACCCGGGGGTCGACCAGCAGGTACAGCAGATCGATGATGAGATTGATCAGGACATAGATGGCCGCGATGATCAGCAGCGCGCCCTGGATGACGGGGTAGTCGCGGCGCAGCACGGCCGACACCACCAGGCTGCCCACGCCGGGCAGGCCGAACACGGTTTCGGTCACGACCGCGCCGCTGATCAGCAGCGCGGTGGTCAGGCCCAGCACCGTCAGGATGGGGATCAGCGCATTGCGCACGGCGTGCTTCAGGATCACCTTGCTTTCCGGCAGGCCCTTGGCGCGCGCGGTGCGCACATAGTCGTCGCGCAGCACGTCCAGCATGCTGGCGCGGATGAAGCGCGTGATCAGCGCCGAGTTCACCAGGCCCAGCACCACGGCGGGCAGGATCAGGTGCGACAGGCGGGTCATGAGGGAGGCGTCGGGGCCGCCATAGCCGGCCACGGGCAGCCATCCCAGCTTGACCGAGAACACCTGCATCAGCAGCAGCCCCAGCCAGAAGCTGGGCACGCTGGAGGTGAACATCGAGAACGACAGCACCGACTGGTCCAGCGTGGTGCCGCGCTTGACCGCGGACAGGATCCCCACCGGCAGCGCGATGGCGCTGGCGATCAGCAGCGACATGAGCGTCAGCAGGATGGTGGGTTCGGCGCGGTCGGCCAAGGCCGACAGCACCGGCTTGTTCATGAAGATGGATTGGCCGAGGTCGCCCTGGGCCAGCTTGCCCAGCCACGACACATACTGCACGGCCATCGGCTGGTCCAGCCCGAGCTGGGTGCGCAGGGCGGCGATGTCCTGCTGGCTGGCCTGCGGACCCAGCATCACGGCGGCGGGGTCGCCCGGCGTGACGCGGATGATCACGAAGACGATGGTCGCGACGATGAACATCACGGCCACCAGCCCGACCAGCCGGTTTAAGAGATAACGCAACACGATGGATGTCCTAAAAAAGCGTCGTATCGTGGGGAGAGGCGGCGCGCTTGTTGGAAGGGCGCGCTCTGCGGGTCATGCGTTGATGCGTGAAGCGCGGCAGGAGGTCTTGTGTGGCGCCTTTGTCCTGCCGCGCTACGCCATTACTTGGACTTCCAGGCGTTCCAGAAGTAGGGCCACGGCACGGCCTTGGTGCCTTGCAGCGACGGCGAGCGGGCGGCCTGGGCGTTGAAGTCGCCGACCTTGATGAAGGGCACTTCGTCGTAGACGGCCTGCTGCACGTCAGCCCAGCGCTTGATGCGTTCTTCCTGGTTGCCAGCCTGGTTGAAGGCGTCCAGCGCCTGGTTGCGGCGCGGGGTGTCCCACCAGCCCGGCGCGTCCTTGGACGGGAAGTCGATCAGGGCAGGCTCCGGCAGGAAGGGGCTGTGCGTAATGAAGATGTCCCACAGCGCCGGGTCCTGGCGGCGCTGCGTCAGCGTGGCCCAGTCCACCACCTGCATGTCCACGGTGAAGCCCGCGGCCTTCAGGTATTCGGCGGCCACCAGGGCCATCTTGTAGTGGAACTCGTACTGCTGGCTGGTCAGGATGCGGATCTTGCGGTCCTGCACGTTGGCGCCATCCACCAGCTTCTTGGCGCCGGCGGCGTCGCCCTTGTTGTAGACCTTGCCGCCCAGGGACGTGGCCCAGGGATAGCCCTCGGGATACAGGTCGCCGTTGAGCTTGTAGAAGTTCTTGTCGCCGAAGGCGGCGTACAGCATGTCTTCTTCGTTCAGCGCCAGCTGCACGGCCTGGCGGACGGCCAGGTTCGACATGATGCCCTGCTTGGTGTTGAGCACCAGGCGAGGCCAGCCGAAGGGCTTGAGCATGACGGGGTCGGAGCGGCCGTTCTTGAGCTTGGGCAGCGATTCCACCGGCAGCGAGTCGACGTAGTCGAACTGGCCGGCCACCGCGCTTTCGACGCGGGTGTTGGCGTTGCTGACCGGCACGAAGCGGATCTCGTCCAGGTACTGCTTGCGAGCGCCGCCGAAGCCGTCGGGCTCGCCTTCGCGCTGCTTGTAGCCTTCGAAGCGGACCAGCTGGATGTACTGGTCAGGCACGCGCGCCTTCAGCTGGTAGGGGCCGGTGCCGACGAATTCGGTCAGGGCCGGAGCGATCTTGCCTTTGGGCATGATGACGGCGGCGCTGTTGTTCATGGCCAGCAGCGCAGTCAGGGGCGCATAGGGCTGCTTGAGCGTGATGCGGATGGTGTTGGCGTCCGGCGCTTCGATGCCGGTGATGATCTTGGCGGCCATCTTGCCGCGCGTGGCGGTCTCGGTCCAGCGCTTGAGCGAGGCCAGCACGTCCGACGAGTCCATCTTGGAGCCGTCGTGGAAGGTGATGCCCTGGCGCAGCGGGATCGTGTAGGTCAGCCCGTCGGCCGAGACTTCCGGCAGCTTGTCGGCCAACAGCGGGGTCAGGTTCCACTTGCCGTCGAAGGTGTACAGCGTTTCGAAGAAGTGCTGGGTCAGGATGCCCACCAGGTCGGCCGTGCTGGTCATCGGATCCAGCGTGGGCGGCTCGCCTATGGTGGCAACCGAGATCGTGCCTCCCTTGATCGGCGTGGCACAGAGGGCGGGGGTCGACAATGCGGTCAAGCCAATTGCGCCGGCCAGCAGCAGGCTATTGAGCCCACCGCCTCGCCGGGAGGTACGGAAGTTCATGATTCTCTCTCCAGAGGGTCAAAAACGGGTTTTGCTTGTAGTAATTAGAGGTTTGCGCCGGAATCCCGCGATTCCTCCTGCCCGCCGGGTACCGGCGCGGTGCGGCGGACAGGGCCGTTCAGAAGAAGGTTTCGGCCACGTCGGTGACGCGGTATTGCTCGTCCACCAGCAGCACTTGACGCCACTTGTCGAAGGTCAGGCAGGGGTGGGAGATATCGAAGGCGATCATGTCGCCGACCTGGATGTCGTCGCCTTCGCCGATCTGCATGAAGGCGTGCTGGTCCATCATCGCGCTCAGCTTCCAGTGGGCAGGAGCCTGGCCCGGCGCGGCGTCGCGGCCGGGGCGGTACAGCGCGGCGGGCGTGGGCAGGCCGGCGTCGAAGGCGGCGTCGCGCTTGCCCATGGCGACGATGGCGCGGCCCGGTTCGGGCAGCGACTGCACGTAGGCCCAGACCTGCAAGGCCGGCTGCAGGCCGGGTTCCATCTTTTGCGCGACCGGATTGTGGGCGTTGATGCGCTCGGCGGCCGAGCGGTAGATGCCGACGTCGTGCGACAGGTAGCAGCCGGGGCGCAGCACGATTTCCAGCGGCGCGCCAATGTCCAGCTGCGAGAATTCCTCGGCCACCACGTCGAACCAGGCGGAGCCGGCGCCGGAGATCAGCGCCGGGCCGTTCTTGCGCAGGCGGCCGGCGGCGGCCAGGCCGCGCAGGGCGTCGGCGGCGCGGCGCAGGAAGGCGCGGATGGCGCTTTCTTCCTGCAGCACGCCTTCGTAGACTTCGATGCCGGCCAGGGCCAGGCCGGGCCATTTGCCGATTTCGTCGACCAGCGCCTGCAACTGGGCGTCGTCGCGCACGCCGGTGCGGCCGCCCTGGGGACCCAGTTCGATCAGCACCGGCAGGGTCAGGCCCTGTTCGCCGAAATAGGCGCCCAGCTGCGCCGCGTTGGCGGGAGAGTCCACGATGCAGAAAAAGGTGAAGGCCGGGTCGCGCAGCAGGCGCGCGATGATGGCCATGTTGGCGCGGCCCACCAACTGGTTGGCCATCAGTATCCGGCGTACGCCATGCTGGTAGGCGGCCCGGACCTGCGGCGCGGTCGCCAGCGTGATGCCCCAGGCGCCGCCCGCGATCTGGCGTTGGAACAGCGCCGGGCTCATGGTGGTCTTGCCGTGGGGCGCCAGCTTGACCTTGTACGCTTCCATGAAGCGCTGCATCCATTGCAGGTTGTGGCGCACGCGGGCTTCGTACAGCACCGCCACGGGCAGGCTGACGTCCTCATTGAGCAGGTTCCAGTTCAGCGCCGCCACGCCGGCGGTGGTACAGGATTCCGGAAAGGCGCCCAGGCCTTTGCCGTTCATGTCCAGGGGGGCTGCGGGGAAGGAGGAGTTCGTCATGGGGCGCCTGCTATGGAAAATATTTACGTCAAACCTGGTTTTTTTCATTATCCTGAAAAGAATTTACAAGCGGGAGTTAGGAGTTTCCCGTAGTCGGCGCTGGCCGGCGGTTGGCGCGACAATAGGAAAACCTCCGACACAAGGAAGCGTCATGCTGAAAGTTGCTTTGGGCCAGTTCGCCGTCAGCCGCGTCTGGGAAGAAAACGCCCAGGTCTGCATCGACCTGATGGAACGCGCCCGCGCCGGCGGCGCCGGCCTGCTGGTCTTGCCCGAAGGCATCCTGGCCCGCGACATCACCGATCCGCAGATCGTCCTGAAGGCCGCCCAGCCGCTGGACGGCCCCTTCATGAGCCGCCTGCTGGAAGCCAGCCGCGGTTCGCAACTGGCGACCATGATGTGCGTGCACGTGCCGACCGGGGAAGGGCGGGTCTGGAACACGCTGGTGACGCTGCAAGATGGCAAGATCCTGTCGCAATACCGCAAGCTGCACCTGTACGACGCCTTCAACATGAAGGAATCCACCAACGTCACGCCCGGCGTCGACATCCCGCCGCTGCTGGACATCGGCGGCCTGCGCGTGGGCCTCATGACCTGTTACGACGTGCGCTTCCCCGAACTGGCGCGGCGCCTGGCGCTGGACGGCGCGGACCTGCTGGTGCTGCCGGCCGCCTGGGTGCGCGGTCCGTTGAAGGAAATGCACTGGGAAGTGCTGGTCACGGCGCGCGCGCTGGAGAACACCTGCTATGTGGCGGCCACGGGCGAATGCGGCGAACGCAACATCGGCTGCAGCATGGTGGTGGATCCGCTGGGCGTGGTGACGGCGCGGGCGGGCGAAGCCCCGGCGCTGGTGTTCGCCGATATCGACCCCGAACGCCTGGCGCATGCCCGCAAGGTATTGCCGGTGCTGGCGAACCGGCGCTTCGCGCCGCCGGGACTGGCCTAGGGCCGTGTGGGGGGAGGCAGGCCCGCGCCATGGTGTAATGCTGGCTTGAATTACTTGCTGTCTCCCCTCATCTTCTGCCAATGAGCAACGATCTCTTCGCGGCCGATCCTGCGCATCGGCCCTATGTGCCCCTGGCCGAGCGGCTGCGTCCGCGGACGCTGTCCGACGTGGTCGGGCAGTCGCATCTGCTGGGGCCGGACAAGCCCCTGCGCGTCGCCTTTGACTCGGGCCGGCCGCATTCCATGATCTTCTGGGGGCCGCCAGGCGTGGGCAAGACCACGCTGGCGCGCCTGATGGCGGACGGCTTCGACGCGCAGTTCATCGCCATCTCGGCGGTGCTGGGCGGGGTCAAGGACATCCGCGATGCCGTCACGGTGGCGCAGGTGGCGCAGGGCCAGGGACGCCGCACCATCCTCTTCGTCGACGAGGTGCACCGCTTCAACAAGGCAGTCAACCAGTATTAATATCAAGGGCTTACGAAGTCATTTGTGCAATTTCTTGTGCCTCACACAAGGATTTTGAGCCGAGACGGTGGTTGTCTTGAAATGACTTCGTTCAGTGCGAGTCGATCACCATTCACCGTCTTTTGCCCGTGCCGTATCCACCTGGCATCAGGAATCTTGAGTCCATCACGTCCTCGCTCTTAGTCCGTGTCAAAGGCTTCGCCGCCTTTCTCGGAGCGACATTTTTTGTAGGTTTAGCCACTTGCAGAAGCTTCTTTTTCTCTGCTTTTGCCACCTCCGCTGGACTTGCTTTTTTTAGTCTGCGCGGTGATGTAGGTGTGATAATGAAGCTGAGTTTCTGGCGGAGGGTCGCAATGAAGGCGTTGCTATATATCGATCCCTCAACTAGGCCGAATATGCTGTTGAGAAAGCCGAAGTCGCCGTGCTTTTGTGCGTGTTCAGTAGCCATCTGCACGACATGTTCATAGAGGCCAGATTGACAAAGCTTCTTTAAATCAATGAAAGCACGGACCCTGCTGTCCGTAATTGCAGTTAGAAACTTGCGAAGTTCCGCTGCTTTCGTCTCGTCCATGGCAATCTCCGACACAGCAAGGCTCTATCGCTCTTCTATGCTTTGTAATTCTGCGTTGTATTTATAGTTGACGATATCGCCACTTATCAGCATGTTGGCTGCTGCTTCGATGATGTGTAGTGGGGCAATGAACCACTCCCGTGGTGTAAACCGCTTGCCATCTTTATCGAAAACATCCACTGCGAGACATGACGATCCGAAGAAGGTGTGAAGTAGGAGTTCGAACTTTTGTGGATTGAGGTTGTAGCATTCAAAGGCACAAACCACCTTGACAGGGGCCATTAGGTACGTTGGCTCCATAGCCGCATTTTTTATGCGTTCGTGTACCGGAACCGTTGAGTAGCCAATCTTGAACAGGTTTTTCGTACCCGCAATTTCGGGATTCTTGCTCAAGGACTGAAGCACATAGAGGTAGCCTGATTTCTCATCGTTTGCTTGAATCAGCTCCAGTGCTTCGAGGGCTTTCTCTGTGGGGTCTAAAATCCGGCGACCTGTTTCATCTTTATAAAGCTCCGTCGCAAGTGAGCGAAGCAGCATGTTCGATTCGGTGCCGTTCTCAAAGATGCAGCGAAGTCTTGCATTGACCTTACCGTTCTTCAGTTCCTTTTCACCGACTTCTGCAACATAAGCCGTAATGCCGTTCAGGATAAAGAAGTGACCTGGCTGAATCTGCTGTTCACCAGTGAAGCCACGTGCTTCACGGACACCAGATGCAAGCTCGGCATGACACTGTTTGAACAAGGGCTCGAACTGATCAAAATCAGGGCATCGCTTGCGCTGGGCGATCTTATCGGGCATCTCCTTTGAAGTTGCTGGGACATGCTTAAGATCGAAGATGCTAGCAACTTCGTTATCAAGTAGACCAAGTGAATCGTCTTCGAAGATGTCAGCTACAGATTTGATGGGCTTCGCGGGTTCTACGAAGGTGAGTAGTTTGTACTCATCGACGTCTTGTAGTGCCTCGCATTTTTCCTTACTTGCACGAAGCCCTTTGAGTCTATTGAATAGCTGAAACTCAAGGATGTTGGAAGGATTAGACTCTGGCTCTTTACCATGCTGGCGGTAAAAATCGTTGATTTGCTGGAACGAGGACAACAATCGCTCATCCACACCGACAGCGGAACGCTTGGGCTTCACATTGAGTAAGCCCATGTCATCGTCTTGTAGAATTCTTAAAAGGTCATGCTTCTCCAAGGCTAGACTCCTTGTTGGCGGCGCTGCGCTTTCAAATAAACAAGTGCTTCAGCCATACGGCGCTCTAGAGGATCAAGCGAAACGATATTCGGTTCTCTACCTTGGGTCTGTACGAACTCCTTAATCTTTGGCCACAAAACGATAGCTTCGTCGTCTGTCATCTGGACGCGTGTCGCTTCAATGACATCTTGGATGACCTTGAACACCTTCGTGGTGAGGGACTTCGACAGAATTTCAAATGCTTTCTGAAAGGGGTTGACGCGGTCGATCAGATCAATGTGCAAGTCGTCGATGTTGATGAACTTGCCCGCCATGCGAACAAAGCGCTTGTCACCTTCCTGCTTGATTTCGCCGTTCTTGATGACCGAATCCACAACCACATGCTGACGGACTTCTTCCACTTCCTGGTCGCTGAGTTCTGGGTATTTGATCTTAATGATCTTGGGAATCATAACCTTGTTGATCACTTCGGGATCAACATTGCCTGGTAGAGCTTTCACCAGTCTGTCGTCCGAGAGGATAGCTGCCTTGAGATCGTTCAGGTCTAAATCAATAATGTCCTTCACTCGCTTTGAAGACGGTTCTTTGAGGCCACGAACCTTGATCTCGGTGTCGGTGCTCTTGTCTTCGTCATCTTTCTTTGCTCTAAATTTAAAGCTGGGTGCTAGCACTTGCTCCATGAGCAAGGAGCAAGTGATCGCCTTGAGCATGTTATTGACGGACAGCTTCACTAAGTCGTCACCCGCATCAGGCTGAGCGATAAGGTTAGTAAATTGAGCATGGCTCTTGTTACTGCTGTCGCGAGTGCAGCGGCCAATGATCTGAATGACTTCAGTAAGTGATCCGCGATAGCCGACCGTCAACGCGTGCTCGCAGAACTGCCAGTCAAAGCCTTCTTTCGCCATCCCCAGAGCGATGATGAGATCCATATCTTCTGGCTTCTCGATACGGCGAAGGTATTCAACAATACGTTCCCGGGCTTTGGGCTCATCATGCACCAGATCCGCTACCTTAAGATCCTTTCCGTCTCCATGCCGCTTGACGTGAATGACCCCAGTGTCAGGGTCGCGGTGCGTGACTGTGCCAATGTAGTCCAAGATGCGATCCACTTCGTCATGCTTGTCTTTGGTGGACTCGCCGGACTGTACGCTGGGTATATGCAGAATGGTCTTTTGATCGGTGTTCAACACGCCCTCAATTCCACTCGGAGTGTCCGCGTCAGGGCGCTTGGTGTAGTTGCCACGGTAGAAGTGATAGCCAATGCCCAACGACTTCAGGAAGGTGTAGCCGTTTAGCTGCTCGTAGTAGTTGTATGTGACCTTGGTGAATTGCGCCTCGTCTTCGGGTAGGAGAACGGGCACGTTATCGCCCCGAAAGTACGAACCCGTCATCGCCACAATGTGGGCATCGGACTTTGCCATGATAGATCGCAACAGCTCTCCGAGGCGGCTTTCGCCATCGGCGGATACATGATGGAACTCGTCAATAGCCAAAAGCACGTTGTCGAAGGCTGACTCTTCCAACGCCTCAAAAGCAAAGCGAAGCGTGGCATGTGTGCAAATCAATATTTTGTCGGGCCCGTTGATGAAATCCACAAAAGCTCGGACCTTGCTGGAATCACCCCCAGGTGTGCAGAGATTGTTCTTAGGCTCTACGGTCCAGTCAGCGAAGAAGCCAAGTTTGCTCAGGGCAACCGTGTCGAAGGAACCGCCGATTGAACGCTCGGGTACGGCGATGATGGCCTTGGTTAGTCCCTGGTTAATCAGCTTGTCTAAAGCGATAAACATAAGGGCACGGGACTTGCCAGAGGCGGGCGGTGCTTTCAGAAGAAGGTACTGAGCATTGCGAGCTTCAAAAGCGCGCTCTTGCATCTCGCGCATGCCATGCTTGTTGGTGTTGGTGCTTTGGCCAGTCTGAGCGTAGGTAACTTCAACAATGTTAGGCATTATGGGTTCTCGTCATCTTTTCGTAGAGCTTGAATAGATAGGCCAGCAAATCATCATCATTCCTGAATTCCGTCCTGTCGTAGCATGCTAGAACGGCTAGGTCTAGTTGTCTGTGCGCCTCAAGAAGATCACGCGGCATTTTCTCCGGGTCATACAAATCCGATATTTTTTGCTCTGGATAGCCTTCGCGCTTTGCGAGAACCTCAAATACACAACTCCTAATCTGCTCCTTTTTCTTCTCGGAGATGTCTGGAATAGGGAAATTGTTGTAGCAAAGAAGATTCGAATACCTGATGCGGCTTTCCAAGCATCCGCCTACAGCTTTGGTCCAGAGCATGTGTGCCCTGGATGAGATGATCCCAAATATGTAAGGATCAGCGTCATATAGAATTTGCGCCGAGTGCGTTGTTAGATACTCAGCATCAAAAAAACCAAGCTGAAGATAGTCGCGCTTTTCGGAAGATGTGCATGGCAGCAAAATGAAAGAGCTTTGAGCCCTGTGGCGATACCTGAATTGATGTGATCTAGCGACTAAAGAGCTCGCAACCTGCCCTCCGTTTTCGCGGAACTCCTTGACGGCATCGATGCGCTTTTTTATGGGAGAAATTGCTAGGGCTTCTTTGAGCTCAGCATCCTCTATCCATAAACACCATCTTTCTTGACCTTTCAGGAACTCATTTCCCCCAATTAAGGGGCGAATGAATTTTTCACTTCGGCCATCCTCAGCCAGCAGGTGATCGCGTTCTCCGGGGGTCAAGATCAGAAAGCCACCTTCGATAGGTTGATTTCCGTAGGCCATTTCAGGTATTTTGGATAGAGGTTTTGTCCTCTTGTACACATAGATGTTTTTGGTGTCAGTGAGGTATGGGGAGATGTTCGACACCTGTTGAGCGAAATCACCGCTATAGAGCATCCTTTTCTCGGTTGTGCTCTTTGCTAGACCTACCACGACACACGTCACGCCTGCCTTGTTTTTCGCATTGTTTGACCATTTGAATGAAGTATGGGCAAAGTTTATACACACATTCATTTCTTCTAGGATATGGGGCCACAACAATGCGACTTGTTCGCCTTGCGTAATGGAGTTTGTGCTGACAAACGCAACGGCTTTAGAACCAGCTTCTACAAATTGCGCACCTTTATAAAACCATGTCGCGATATAGTCGAGGCTATTGGCCCCTTCCAGATGTCCCAATACTGCCTGCATTTCTGCTTTTTGTGTCGGGTCTTGAGTCCTCGCGCCAAGGTAAGGAGGATTTCCTAGAGTGTAGACCTCCGAATTATTGGTGGGCGGGCAGAACTTCTCCCACTCCACTTCATTGGAGCTTCTGCATATGATATGTCCGCTACTCTTTAGAGGTAGAGCAGGGGGGGTATGTCCGAATGTGGCCTTGAACTTTAGATTCATTTGATGCTCTGCCAACCACATGGACAGTATGGCAATCTCATGGGCAAAGTCGTCCAGTTCGATGCCATAAAACTGCGATAGCTTAATTCGTGATAGTGGAATCAGGTTGTGCTTCGAAATTTTTTGAAGACGCTTAAAGATGTCTATTTCAAGTTTTCGAAGTTCTTTATAGGCAATAATCAGAAAGTTGCCCGAGCCGCATGCGGGGTCAAAAATTTTCAGGTGTTCAAGCCGCAGCAGCAATTGTTCGAGCTTGGGTACACTATCCGCATGCTTATGGTATTCCCCCTTCAACTCATTCAGGAACAGGGGGTCAATCACCTTCATGATGTTGGGCGCCGACGTGTAGTGCATGCCCATATTGCCGCGTTGGCTGGGATCAACTACCGCCTGAATCATCGACCCGAAAATATCGGGATTTATTTCGGACCAGTTCAGCTCTGAGCCACATTCGATCAGAATTGCTCGCGACTTCTTGTTGAACTTTGGAATGGGTAGTTTGTCAGCGAACAAGCCACCATTTACGTACGGAAAGTCAGCGAGATACGCAGGCGTTTTGGACCTGCCCTCTCGGTTCATCACGTCGAAAACCAGGCCCAGATACTCGCCAAGATCATTTCCGTCAATGGCCGTGTGTGAGGCTATGTGATTGGTGAACAACTTGCTTTCAAATATCCCCGTGTCTTCCGCGAAGAAGCAAAAAAGAATCCTTGAAAGAAAGACATTTTGCCAATGAATTTCTTGTGCCGTGTTGGCTGGGTTCGACTCTCTAAGCAAATCGAACAACTTTGCCATTTTTTCTGCGGCCTTGACGTCGGCCATGTTTTCCGCCCTAGCTTGAGTTTTCTCGAGCCCCGCCCACGGAAGGAAAAAGTCAAATTTTTTATCGAGCTCTGCTAAAGGCGTATCTAGAGTGTCTTCTTCTTTTGTATCGATTGCTACGAGGTCGGATGAATTTATAGCAATAATGAAACGAGGCTGATGCCTTGCGGCAGCTTCGCTATGCTTCATCTCATCAATCACCGAAAGGAGCTGATTGCTAACGGTCTTCTTGAAGTAGACTTGCTTCTTCCAGAGGATTTCTCCGGCTGTTCGCGATAGGTTGTAGCTACCCTTTCCCTCCATCTTCAGTCGCGTGATCGACGCTTTAGGCTTTCCATAGCATTCCAAAAGACTGAATAGGAACTCCGTATGATCTATATTTTCGGAGAGGACTTTTATTTTCTCTGCAATTTGGCCGATGTTCATACGAAGTAGCTATAGCTGCTAAAATTTGAGATGGTGCGGATGAGGTAGTGCGGTCGCAGGTCGGTGACCTCGCGCGAGACTTTAGCGACTTCATTGGCATTGCTCATCCGAGGGAATCGACATGCGCACCTAAATTCCAATCATCCTCTTCGGCGCGTCTACGCTCGGGGAAAGGTCAAGAAATGAAACTCTTGGTGACTATCGGTGTTTGGTCCATTCTAAGCGATACTCACACTGCGAGCTAGGACCTAGTTCCCGGGCTCTAGCTCGTTGGGGTCGCTAGGATCTGCGGTTCGTCGCTGGAAGTGCTCGCCGTTTTCCTTGCCGTCCAAATTTGGGGCCGCTGAGTGGGACGGTTTCGTGCGCGCTGTTGAAATATTGAATCGAATCCATGTCAGATCTCTTCGCCACCAAGGCACCCCAACCACTTGCGGAAGCACTCAGGCCCGCAACCTTGAAGGAGGTTATTGGGCAGTCTCATCTGCTGGGTGAAGGTAAGCCGTTGCGCCTTGCTTTTGATTCTGGCAGACCTCACTCTATGATCTTGTGGGGGCCGCCTGGTGTGGGTAAAACGACCCTTGCGAGATTGACGGCAAATGCTTTTGATTGTGAGTTCATAGCCCTGTCTGCTGTGTTTTCTGGTGTCAAAGACATCAGGGACGCGATGGAGCAGGCAAAGCGAAACCAAGCCAATAGCAAGCGCACTATCCTTTTTATCGATGAAATCCATAGGTTCAATAAAGCGCAACAGGATGCTCTGTTGCCTTATGCGGAATCAGGACTGGTGACGTTCATCGGAGCCACTACCGAAAACCCATCTTTTGAGGTTAATTCGGCTCTTTTGTCTCGCTCACAAGTCTATGTGTTGAAGTCGTTGAGTGAGGATGAACTTAAAGAGCTTTTCGAACGAGCAAAGGAGAAAGTATTCCCTGAGCTTGACTTCGATGAGCTAGCTCTCAATACCCTCATTGGTTATGCCGATGGTGATGCCCGTAGATTTCTAAATCTGTTGGAGCAAACTAAGGCTGCTGCTGAAGTTTCCAATGTTGACACCGTCACTGCAGATTTTGTATCCAATGCCCTAACTTTGAACTCTCGCAGGTTCGATAAAGGTGGAGACAATTTCTATGATCAGATAAGTGCCCTTCACAAATCTGTGCGAGGTTCTAATCCTGATGCTGCCCTTTATTGGTTTACTCGCATGTTAGATGGTGGAGCAGATCCAAAATATTTATCCCGCCGAATTGTCCGCATGGCATGGGAAGATATTGGACTTGCAGATCCCCGAGCTCTTCAGATAGCAAACGATGCCGCTTCAACATTTGAGCGATTGGGTAGCCCTGAAGGTGAGTTGGCGCTCGGTCAGGCGGTTATCTATCTTTCTATCGCGGCGAAGTCCAATGCGGGCTACAACGCTTTCAATGCTGCCAAGGCATTTGTTAGACAAGATAAGAGTCGGGAAGTACCTGTCCACCTTCGCAATGCTCCAACCAAGCTGATGAAGGAATTGGGGCATGGTCATGCTTACCGATATGCCCATGATGAGCCACATGGATACGCGGCAGGCGAGACATACTTTCCTGATGGTCTGAGACATCAATATTGGTATGTTCCGGTGCCAAGAGGACTGGAAGTGAAGATTGCTGAGAAACTGGCATTCTTGAGAAAGCTCGATGATGAGGCAGAGGGCAAATAGCAACCAATGGGTAGGCAGTGCGAGGCGAGGTTTCGCCTCTTTCCCGATGAAATAACGTAAAGCTCATTGGCCTCAGTGGTTACTTCCCGTATCATCGGCGCACCTTCACGAGCCGATCAACGGTCACGACATGCGCATTCTTCTAGTCGCCGCATTGCTGCTTGCCATCCCCACAAGCGGTATCTCCCTTGTTGTCTATGCTGCTATTTACTTCGGTAAGGCTTACTTCGAAGGCAAAGCGACCAGGCACGAAGAGAACAAAGCGGCATCCTTCAACCAATTGGACAAAGAAGGTCCTAAGTCCTTGCCCTCCTGGGCAACAGTTGGGGTGAGGCGAGAGCAGTTCTTTGAGGCTGTGGGAATGGCTATCCAAGCAAGGCGAATCCCTGAAGCCTATCTCATGGTGATGCTCAACACCCGCGAGACTTTAGAGATGCTCCTTGGGTATGCTGCAGAGATGGAGAGCCGTGGCGCCACCTTCCTTGAGCAACAAGAGGGAGTGTGCGATCTGATTGGAAAGATGTGGGCTAGGCTTGATCCCGTTCACAAGCAGAAGGCTCAAGCTGCCAATTTTTCTCAAGAGCAGTATCGCTCTCTCCACACTCCCCAAGATCCTGCCAAAAGACTGCCCATCAACAAACCGTCTGCGAACCCGCCTAAGGTCACTCAGATGATTGAATGGGCGATTGAGACACTGGCGAAAGAGCCATCCATCATGGGTACCGCGTATAAGGAGATTTCCTACGATGCCGTGGTTGCCTACATCAACGAAAAGAAGTGTACGGTTGTCAACACGATCCAGCGGCCCGATGCCGATTGGATAGAGTTCCTGACCTCAGTGAAGGCGAAGAACTACAAGGTGACATTGGGGATTGCCCAAGATGGCACGGGATCTGTGCTGACATCCCATCCTGTCTAATAGGGTAAAAAAGCGGGTTTGGCATGAGAGAGGGGAGGTTTCCCCTCTTTTTTCGTTCATAGATAAGGTAAAGATGGAACTTGCTGACCTTTAAGATGTCCTTGATACGTTTCTTCAATAGCTATCTTTTGATCTATTGAAAAGTATTTGCATCTATCTTTAAGAAAGGTGCGTGTTCTTGTTGATCTATCCTGTAGCTTCTATATAATTACTACATCAACAAACAAACACAAACCTCTTTCACGGTGTAGTTTGTTGAAAGCTTCAAACCTCTCAACAGACACCCGAACCTTCAAGGAAAACACCATGACGCAGATGACCGCCGACCAGCAAACCCGCTATGATGACCTCGTGAGCCGTTATGTCGACCTGGACGACAAAGAAAAGGCCGAACTGGATGGTTTGGTCAAGACCGTCAAGGAAGCCAAGGCCAAACGCAAGACGGCCATCGAAGACATCCAGAAGAAGCTGAAGGCTGTTGAACCCGCTTTCACCCTGCAAGAACTCTTCGGTGACGAGCTGAAAGCGATTCTCAAGGCTGAAGGTTACGGTGCTGTTTCCACTCCCCGTGCTACCAAGACGGCTGCTGGTGGCGAAAGCGGCACCCGCAACGTGGACAAGCCGATCAAGTCGCTCGACGGTTCCCAAAAGAGTGTGTGGCTTGCCCACCCGCCCAAGTTCCTCGAAGCTGAAGGCTGCTTCACTACCTTCAAGCAAGGCAAGAGTGTCGATGCTTGGCTCGTTGATGCTAGCGATGACGACAAGAAGGCCAACTTCCTTCGCAAGCTGGCCAAGGCAACGGGTCAACAGCCCAACAAGACCCAACTCGGCAAAGTGTCCGAAGACGTCTTCGGCGGTAAGACTTCCATCAAGGATGATGCCGCAAAGCAAGCTGCCAAGGCGGATGCCAAAGCCGCTGCTGCCTAATCTTCAGCACTCCACCCCGAAGCCCTCCACGGAGGGCTTTTTTGTACCCTAAAGAAATACAACACCATGAAATTAGGACAAATCGGAGCTACTGCGACACTCGTAAGACACTGCGAAAAGCACGAGATCGATCTCAGTGCTTATCTCGCAATGTACGAGGCGAACGATTGGGGGATTCTCGAAGAGGAGGACTGCCATTCAAACAATATGGAAATGTTCGCTTTGGAGGGGCATGTCCTTGGGAAATACACCCTCACCACGGGAGAGGACATCTACATAGAGACGACTTGGAATGAAGAGGAAAGGCATACCATCGTCTGCTTTACTGAAGAGCGATAGATTCTCACCAGTGAACCAATCCTGCAATAAAAAAAGCACCCCGTAGGGTGCTTTCTCTTTGGCTGATTCAATATCCGAGTAGGTAAAGCGATAGCTCAGCGCAGAACTGAAGCCAATTTGACCCAAGAGCAGGTTGCTGAGAAGTTAGGGATAGGCCCCGAGGCTGTGTCTCGTATGGAGAGGGGAACGGTCATGCCCACCGTTGCCCGCCTGGTCAGACTGGCCGAAATCCTAAGCTGTGGAGCAGATGACTTACTGATGGATGGAAGTAATAGAGCAAGCGATCAAGCAAAACTCATCGCTCAGCTTCTGGAAGACCTCACACAGAACGACAGAGATCTACTTTTGGACCTTTTGCGAAAGATGAGTTCCCGACTTAAGCAGTCATGAATATAAGCCCTCCTTGTGGGGGCTTTTTTAATGGTCCTTGACATTGGGCGATTTTCTCCTATAACTAAACCATAAAAACAAGGAGACAATATGGAATTATTCAGTTATGGAAAAATGGATGCGGTGTTTGACACATTCAATTTCTGCCCCGAGCGAGTCAAACACCTTGACGGTCTTTTCGTCACGGATAAGAAACTAGGTATCCGCTACAGGGCATTCAGGCACAAGAATTCGCACCGCTGGGGAGACAACAACAACGAGCGTATGAGCATGTGTGTGGACACCAATCTCTCACCCGCATTTTTCTTCCAGTATGTTGATAATCAAACAGCGCAGTCGCTTACCGTGATGCTCAAAGAGGTGGAACAGCCAAGATACGGCAAAACAACCTTGAGAATGCCCATGCAGTATGTTGATAGTGAGCAAAGACTGTTCCAAAAAGACAGCTTGCTCGTAATAGAAACATTGCCAGGCACGGTAGCCAAACGAATCGCCTTCTACAAGCAGAAATTTGATGCTGAGTGCCAAGAATTGTTGTCGGAGTTTCTGGAAACAGGGTTTCGTGTGAACCAGAACGATGTAGTAAACAATATGGCTAGCTACATCCACCGCTGGCATCTAACACACCAAGTCAGCCTATACGACCCTAACCCTGCAGCTCAAATCAATGAGGTGCTAGCAGTCTTCTCCGTGTTAAACGAAGTCCAGTATTACAGTTTGCAGGCTGGTAATCCCTGTGTATGGAATGAGCCATTCTCTAACATGAGAAGAGACATGGATAAGTTGGTTCCCGCATGGCTACCACTTGATCAAACAGATGCTTTAGACCGAATTCTCTACTTTAAGAAGAGCGAACCTAAGCTATGGGAAAAGCTGCTAGACGGCGCAAGAAATACTCATCATGGTTCACCCTGTTTGAATCTGGAAAAGCTACAGGAAGGATTGGTAAATCTACCCATCTGAAGCACTCAAGCGCCGTGAAGGCTTCTTTCTCCGAAAGCAACTCCTAGCAGGGGCTTTCCTACGGACACCAGACTACGAACTTAAAGCGTAGCTCATCGTCCCAAAGGGACAACCCCGTAAGGGGCTCATTCCAACCCTAAGCCGCCACGGCGTTTGAGTGGGTATAGAACAAGAATAAAATCTCTCCTGCTTTCGTCTCCACTCATCTTGAGTGTATTCCGTCTGTCCTATTATCTCTTGATTTCTACGAATTCTCTTCTATAACAAGTATAGACAGACAAGGAATGCCAATGAAAAGAGAACTTAAAGAAAGATGCAGAGAAGCTGAAAGTCGAATTGAAGAACAGATTTTCAAAAAATGGGATTTACAAGCCTATCAGCCATCTACATCCGATCAGGCACGGATTGTTGCTTCCCAGCTCGAAGAGATTGAAGACAACATAAGCAGAATTCTCGATGAACTGTATTCCGAATTTGAGAAGTATCACTTCTCTCTCGACAGATTCGGAAAGATTCATTGCGAGAAGATTTTCTAAGCACATAACAACAAAATAAGGAGAACAATATGCTTACCGCTTTACTACTAGCCAAATTTGCTACAGCAGCACCTACATTGATAAAAGTTGCTGAGCTTGTGAATCAGCCAACTATTCCAACACCCACGGAGCCAGCGCCTCAGCCTGCACCTGTAAATATGATTCCGAAATTTCCAAAACCATATTGAATGTTGACAAGTTGCTGTCTTGCTGTATCTCTATTAGAGAATAAAGGAGACAACAACAATGAAAAACATCCTCTACGGAGTCATAGATAAGCTGCTTGGGACTACCAAGCAAACCCTCAGTGTGGAGTTCGTTCCATACACCATGCATTACCTAAATGTAAGAGCAGTCATGAGCCGCTCCCAATGGAACATGTTCTGCACTGCTACCCACCGTCGCAATCATGGCCGCTGCTGTGAATGTAGCTCGTCCAAGAATCTTGAATGCCACGAGCAGTGGAGCTACGAGTTAGATACCAATCCCAAGCCCTCGGGAGTTCAGGGGACTATGCGCCTGGTCAGACTCCTATCGCTCTGCCACAAGTGCCATATGGGGAAGCATCCCTCTGTTGCCATGAGATCGGGGGAATGGGGATCGGTCAAAGACCACCTCAAGCGAGTCCATAATCTCAACTCGCTTCAACTCTTGTGGATTCTTCATAAAGCTAAAGTGAAGGTGAAAGCACAGAGCCGCTTTGACTACCGCCTAGACTTTACTGTTCTCAACGATGACAGAGCTTACAACCAAGCTCGCACGGCATTCGGGCGCAACTTCACCAAGCACGAGAGGCAGTATTGCAAGCCTCAGAAAGAGAGCGAATAGCCGTCTGTCAGTCCTTGCCGCCGTCCATACAAATACTCTTGCCTTTTACGAATCTTCTTCTATGTTAGAGAGTGGAGAACTAACAGGAGAACTTTATGAAGGCAAACAAACAACAAGCATTGGACAACAGAAACAAGGCAAAGAATATTAGCGAGTCACTGACAGGTGCAGGAGACATCGCCACAATCACAAAGATAGCAATCGAGACGGGCATTAGCCCTCAGACTCTCTACGAGTATGACTTCTTGCGCCATCTCGTCAGGAACAATTCAAATCCTTGCGAGAACGAGAATTTCAAAAGACTCAGTGCTGATTACGATCTCGATATCGTCATTCACAATAAGAGAGGTAGAAAGGCGTTTGTCCAGCTATCAGACAAGGACGGCACTGTCAGAGCCAGAGCACCCTTTGATACCGGAGGCTGCACAAAACAGGTAATCTTAGACAAGATGCCCTATGCCTCAATTCACACTAGCTTGAACCGAGCTCTACACAATCTGGCAAGAGAGTTCTTGAAATAACAAAGCCCCCTAGTGGGGCTTTAATTTTTACGGGCCATTGACAAACTCTCTTTGCGCTGTATATCTATGAAGGTAACAACAATAACAAGGAGAAGACCATGAAGTTAATTGCGACATTGATGTTGTCCGCTTGTGCGATATCAGCGGCAAATGCCTGCGAGATTGAACCTCGCCTAAAGAAGTGTATGGAAGTTGGAAAGTGGGCAGATGCCCAAATTGAAGTTCAGATGGAAGGAACCAAGCCCTCTGATTTCAACTACACCACCAAATTTAAGAGCTATCTCGTCATCAGCTACACGGGAAAGTTTGATAGTGCCAAGACGGGGCAGCTCAAGATAACTCGCCCTGATGGCACCGTGGAGCAGCGCCCTATGGCTATAAAAGCCACTGAGTATGACGATGGCTATAAGGCTGTAGACGGCATCAAGTCAATCCTTTCTGAAGTCGTGAAGAAGTGAGGAGGACTATGACTAGAAAAACTCAAATAGAAGAGAGGCTAGCCGTCCTTTCAGGACTCGATACGGCAAATATGACTTTGACTGAGATCTACGAGAGCTTCCCATGCGAAATTAAAAAAGAAACGTTAAGACGTTTCTTGTGGAAGCACCGCATTCCGTATGTCGTATTTCAGCCCAAGCAAAGTGTGAGTGCCAAATCCTTACTCGATATATATAAGAGACTTAAGCGCGAGGGAGGTTTCAGCTATGAAAAGCTGGGCAAGGCTCTTGGTGTATCAAGGCAGCGAGCTCACATGATAGCTATCCGTCATGGTATGAGTCAGCAGTTTTCAAAGGCAAATTGTTCACAATCGCTATTGACAAAAACGGATTGGCAGCTAGATTAAAAGCAGGTTCAACAAAAACAACAATAAGGAGAAAGCATGAACTACAACAATAAAAACAATGGCTTTACGATCATTGAACTCATGATCGCAGTGGCTATCACAGGAGTGCTTGGCGCCGTGGCAATTCCTGCATACCAAGATTACACAATTCGTGCTCAGATATCAGAGGGTATCGTGTTGGCTGAAGGGGCAAAGCCAATGATCACTGAATATCACGCAACACACGGGGAGTACCCCACCAACAGCGAAGCCGTGGGCTACTCGGGAGCTACAGGTAACTATGTAGCTGCGGTGGAGGTTCATTCTGACGGGAATATCGTCGCCACAATGGGCAACCAGGCGAGTTTAAAGATTCAGGGTAAGAGAGTTGTTCTTACCCCAAGTCTAAATGGCGGCAGCGAGATAACCTTGTCCAGTGCTTCTACTATCGTAGAGCGAATCTTGGGTATTGGATCAGCATATGCGGCTGATCCCTCAGGCTGGTCCTGCTACTCAGATGTGGATTCCAAGTATTTGCCTAAGACATGCGAGCATAGAACAATTAGTAATGGCATTGATGATAGTGAACCGAACCCATCTACCCCATATGATTTGGATAGTGGATCATACAGGTACGACCAATACAAATTCTCAGAGAAGGGTGGAGTGCTTTTGGTGGGTGGAACCTTTAGATTCCTTTTGGATCAAGATGGGGATATTAAGACATATAGAGTTGATAAGAATGATCCTGCTTTAGACGGTTATCCAGAAGACTTCTCTAATAGTAGTTATTTCGTAGATTCAAAAACTGGATTGGTCGCTGACTATAATCCTGACTTCGGAGACAAGACTATGGGATTCTTTGGAGTGAATGATGAGGAGTATTATGTGGTATTTGGTGACTCTAACAGTTATCAAATAAAATCTTACAATGGAGCTTCAATTGATAGGCAACTCAATGCTACTGAGATAGAAATGGCGAAGAAGGCCGGGTATCTTCTTGATTGATATGTTTTGTTTGTCATGTAAAAAGCCCCTCGTTTGAGGGGCTTTTGTTTGGTTTGGTTGCGTTATTCACTCTCTCCAATTTGTAAGATCTTTCCAGGTGCTATTGACAAAAGCCGATTAGTAGCTAGATTAAAAGAAGGTTCAACAAAAACAACAATAAGGAGAAAGCATGAACTACAACAATAAAGACAAGAAAGGATTCACACTCATCGAGCTAATGATTGCTGTAGCAATCGTCGGTGTTTTAGGAGCGGTTGCCGTTCCTGCCTACCAAGATTATTCCATCCGTGCTCAGATATCTGAAGGTATCTTATTGGCTGAAGGCGCAAAGCCAATGATTACGGAATACCACGCTACCCACGGTGAATACCCAACCAACAGCGCAGCCGTGGGCTACTCGGGAGCTACGGGGACTTACGTCAGTAGTGTCTCCATCCAACAGGATGGACACATCGTAGCGACGATGGGCAATGAAGCTAATTCAAAACTCCAAGGCAAGAAAGTAATCCTAACCCCCGCGATAAATGGCGGCACTGAGATCATCCTATCTGACGCGACTTTCCTAGACAAGATTCTAGGCATTGGGTCTGCGTATGCTGCTGACCCTACGGGTTGGTCATGCTACTCAGATGTAGAGCCTAAATATTTGCCTAAGTCCTGCGAGCATAGAACTATCTCAGGTTCAAATGGCGGCACAGATCCCACCGAAGATTATGATCTTTGGGGTGGGAGTGGTCAGTTCGATTTCAAGATAGAAGACGATAAACCATATCGTGTGAAGGACTTCAACATGATGTCATTGGCTAGCGGCGGAAGCGTGTTGGATGTATCTGCACTTGCGAATGGCGATTTGAGCAAAGTGACATTTGAAAGATCAGGCTCAGACACTCTCTTAAAAATTGACGGAATCACTTCCACCATCACTCTAGAGAATATCGACTTGTCTCAAGCTGATGCATTAAATAGTGAGCAAATGAAGATGTGGTTGCTCCAACGAGGAAAACTAAGAGTTTGATAGAAAAAAAGCCCCTCGTTTGAGGGGCTTCTTCTTACAACAACAAGGATACGACTACACAACACCTTTCAATATAGTGAGAATTTGCCGAATGTCAACTTAATGCCGCAAGAACTCTTGAACCAGAAAGCGCGAAAGGTCAGATCCCACTACCTCAATATCATTCTCTAACCCGAAATCCACATGGCACATCAGTAAGTGTTTCATGATGGCAAAGGCATAGCTATTGTCGTTCGCTCGTGCCAGGTTCACAGCCGCACACAGCACCAGCACATGCTTGAGCTCAACCCCTTGTTTCTCTTCATAGGACTCCCTCAGTAGCCTCCTGCCATCTTGAGTCTTCAGATACCGCTCTAACCAGGTCTGATAGCGACGTGGAGCCGAGGGCAGAGCAGAGAGCTCAGGAAAGCCCTCAGGACGCACCTGCAGCGTCTCAAACGACTTTGGCAAGAAGAGGGTGAGCAGACCTACCACCCGCTGATGAAAGTCCCAATCCTCTTGCTGGAAGGCTTCATCTGTGAAGTCGTAGAACACACCCTTGGACTTCTTCACATCCCCTGACAGAACCGCCCACAGAGGCAACCCTTCCGGTCCCTCATAGAAGTTCTTGGCGCTGCCCGAGATGACCGATTCCACCAGGTCGACAGTCTTATTGAGTGGTGTGGTCTGTCCGTGGAAATAGTCTAGCCATTTGAGTGCTGCAAGTGAGGCTAGGCGGCTTGATGGCTTGCCACACTCCTCAATGAATTGGTCTGGTCTGCCGAAACCTGCAGCAAACATCAACTCTCGTGACCAATAGCGAGTGCGCATGCGTAGAAGTGGCTTTAACCAATTACCGTGGCTCATGCTTGTCAAGGAATCTAGGAAAAGTCCAGATTCTACACGCTCGCTTCATTAAAAGATATTTGTGCCGTGAAGGTTCAGAATTCACTCCATCACATTAACAAAAGGAGTGATTATGAAAGTGTCTTACTTAAACAGCATTGAAGAAGCAGGCTTAGATGAGCAAAGTTTAATTGTCGTTTGTTCTTTGGTCTCCGCAATTAGGCGTGCCGCAGCAGCCAAGATCTTTCCTGATCATGAGCAAGCTTATGCCATCGCGGTAACGAATGAGGGAATGAGCATCATTGACCTTGCGAACGCCAATAACAGCGAAACGGCTGCTGAGATTATTCGCCAAACCTGCAAAGAGATCTCGGCAAAGACTGTGATACTAGTTTCCGAGGCATGGAAATTGGAAGCTCCGCACGAGATTGGCAAGTACAGTGATATCTCCAAGCATCCCAAAGCTAAAGAGGTCATCCATATCTCTATTGAGACTGCTACGAATACTGTGATGGGCACGGCTACCATCAAGAAGAAGAAAATTGGAGTCAAGAAACCCACCGGAGAGCTTGGACAATTTGAGTGGTTGGTATGCGATTTGATGAAGCGCGACCAAGCGGTCTTTGCCGAACTTCTCCCTAAGCAAAATAACTTATTCTAAGGGGAAAACAATGAAAATTGATACCGTAAAACTTGAGTGTATGCTTAACCACTTTCTTGCTGCCGTAAAGGAGGTGTATGGCGGCAGCTCTGCTCATATTCTCAACGCACTAGACCTTATCTCCACGGACCCCAAAAGGGCAGAGGAATCCCCCAAGATTTCACGAGTAATGAGTTCTCTAATCCCTACCGCCAAGACTTGCCCTCAAAAGGAGTTCATTCGTCTGGCAGACAAGGTGATTGAAGTCTTTGAGAAAGTGGCGATGGAAGGCCATATTGAACAACTTGAGAAGTTCGAAGTCATTCCCGTTGGCGCCGAAACCTATATCGTCCGAGAACACCTTTTAATGACCGAGGATGAGTTCAATGATATCTTCGCAGGAATTCAATTCGGTGTTGCTGAGCAAACATAAACAAAGCCCCCTTGGTGGGGCTTTAATTATTACGGGGTATTGACAACCTTGGTTTTTGCCCTATATTGGTAATGTATATAACAATAACAAGGAGAATATACATGCCAAAAAAAGAACAATCCTCTCAAAGCGATGTGAAGAGAATTCGTAGCGACAAGAGAACTCACTTTATGACTCCCAATCGCTACGGCGATGTGGGAAAGACCACCGAGCTCTTACGACTTTTGAATTCTCTCCACTATGCAGGTAAGCATCCTGCACTAATCAGCGCAGATCCCACCAGCAAAGTTCTCTATAACGTCTATGCTTCACGAGATGAACACGGACAGGTAAAATCTGACCAGGTGTTAGGTCAAGGTGTCGTTGAAGTGGACATCGAAGCCCGTCAAGGCCAGTTAGCTGACTATTTGTTCAAGCATGACGGCGACACCTTGACAGATTTTAAAGGTGGTGTTTTTGATGCTTTCATATCCGAGTACAACGGCATAGAGCCATTCTTCTCTGAGTTTGAAGATGACAGATTTGTCTTCTTAACTCCAATTAGTAATATCGAAAAAGCTTTCGACCACCTAGAGCATGAGTTCAACCAGATAGCCCTTGCGGACACAACTGCAGAAGTTCATTTGGTTCACATCTTGAGCCTTGGAAAGATCGGGAACCAGCAAAAGCTTGCCGCTGTCAATGCGAAGTATGAAGAGTTTATGCGAACTCACAATTACAACGATTTGACGATGAAGTCGCATGCTAATGTCGTGGTTCACAAAGTAATCTTCAGAACATCATGGCAGACTAAGGATGCCGAAATCTTCTTCTCTTCAAACAAGATTAGAGAAGCGGCATTGACCGAGCAGAGCAACAACAGAATTCTTGCTCGCCAATTCTTGAATGAAGGGGACAAGTTTTGGATAAACACCCTTTTCACACCAGAAGATGTGCAACAACTCGCGGAATTACCTAAGTGGGACAAGCCAAGCGAGAAATGGGGCAAGATCATTGCCTGAAGTCTGCTCTTCCCATATGATCCATTAGCCCGCTACAGAGCGGGCTTTTCCTTGACTACCAGGCACGCCATGATGAACGACGATTACACCAAGGGCTACTACCATGCCTTTGAGCTCTTCGATGAAATCGCCCGCACCAGCACGGAAATCATCGAGAAGGACATAGGCAGGAACGATGTCGATCCGCGATTTGCGACCTACGATGAAGCCTACACTCGTCTGAGCTACCCCATTGTGGTCATCAGCTCTGCCCATGTCCTAAAGTCAAAGCTTCTGAATTTCCTCTACCTTCATGCCAATACCAAAGGTGGTGAGCATGTGGCGAACATTGCTGTACAAAAGCTCTTGGGATTCGGTGATGCTCGTTCAGCATCTTCCTTTGTGAATCTCTATCGAGCGAATGGCTACAGCCCCAATGCGGGAAAGATCCTGAGCGAAGCCACGAACAGCTTCAATGAGTTTTTCGTGGAAGATTCAGCAGATGAGATCGCGCGGCGCCTATCCGTCATTAAGCGGCTTGGAATCCGCCTAGATGCCGCTTTCTTGGACATAGACGGGGTAGGACACAGCCTAGCTACCAAACTCGCCTCTTACCTCGTGGAAGACGAGGAAGAAGAACAAAAGTATTGGAGGGCATTGGATGTGTTCGCCAAGGCGAATGTGCCCTTACAGACGGGCAAGACAACTGCTTTGGAACAGGAAAACGATATCTTCCTCAGATACATCGGGCAGGACGAGTAATAAGGAGCCCCGAAAGGGGCTTTTTTATTGTCTGATTAAACCTTCATCACCCATGATAGGCTAGCCTATCAAATTAATGCGTTGTTCTAATAGTTTTGCAGAAGGTCTTGCTGATGGTCTTCTCTTGCTCGCTGTCACTGATAAGAACGTTGGCAGAAAACTTGGCGTACTTTTTCTTGTTCGCATGACTTGACCAAACTATCTTCGCATTGATATGAAGAATGACCGTGTTTCCCGTCCTAGAAGTATCGATTATCGCTTTTTCTTTTAAGTATTTAATGCTTCTACAGACGGTTGCGCGAGAATGACCTAACAACTCTGCCAAAGTTTCTCTTGATGCGACCAAGCTGTTGGCTCCATCCATATTCTCAATCAACAAAAGCAATAGTTGTTGAGCCTTGGGATTTTCATTCGCAATCATTCTAAGTGCGGGCATTTGATCTCGAAATAGCATGACGAAGTTATGATTCTCTGGAAGAACCTTCTCGGTTTTAACTTCTCCCGTTGTGGTATCAATGATTTGTTGTTTTAATGACATAATATTCTCCTTGTGTTTGATATGGGTGTAATCTATTTTGATAAACGTTTTGACACTGGCGAGTATCAATAGTGCTACAACCCATATCAATAAAACATAGAGGAAAAATTTGTTTTGTCAATAGTTAAATGATAAAAACTTCTAGGTGCTCTTCAATTCAGCAAGCTGGGCAATTTAAATTTGAATTTGAGGTTTTATAGTATCTTAACTGTTGCGACTCGCTTCTAAAAAAAGTCAAGGAATATCACGGTCTTCAGAGGGGCCTCTTTCTGTATCTATAACAACCAGCATCGCTGGTCATCTAATTATCATTTCTTTTCAATCTAAGTTCTTGACCCTCACGGGCATCTCCCTCTCATTTCCTGAAAAGAATTCAAACTAACAGGACGAGGGTGCCAACGGCACATCATCAATACATGACTATGAGGTGGGCATGTTGAATGATGGGAGCGCAGGGCATCAAAATGCCCCATAACGCGCGATAGAACTGTGAGGAGGGGGTAGACACCACTCCCCTAAAGAAATGGCCCTGACGGGCTTATTTTCCTGCTTTAAAGTCATCTATTCGCGTTGCTACCCACTCAATCGCCGTGGCGGCTCTTTTCTCCGAAGGCAACCCCCGCAGGGGCTCTCCCTATGGGAGTTCAGCTAAGGTCAGACTTTTGGCTCATGTCTACAACCAGGCGCAGCTATCGTCCCATCGGGACACCCCGTAAGGGGCTCATTCCAAAAACCAGCCCCACGGCGATTGAGTGTATGAAAGACTGGTAAATATTCTTTCTTCACACCGTCTATCTAGAATTCTGCCGTTTATCGGCTTATCTCTTGTCTTTTACGAATACTAAGCTATAACTATAGTATGGACACCAAGGAGAACAATGATGAACAACTCAGAACTAACAATCAGCAGAAGAGCCGAAAATATTGAGGCAGTAAAAAGCCTATACGGATTCACAGTTGACGGACTCGAAGAGTTCTTAACTGATTCAGAAATCTACGAAACGCTCCAAACACAAATTCAGCACTTCACTAAATTCGTTCAAGAGTCCTTAGCGATTCACTAACCCAATTTCTTTCCTTCATCCCGCCAACGAGCGGGATTTTTTTTATCTCTATATCCTGCCTCTCGTCTCATTGCCTCTTGCTTTCTATGAATATTTTTGTATGTTGAAAATAGAAATAGGAGGCAGTAATGAATAATGAAAATCCAGTTTACAAGAATATAGAGACAATCATTTCGCATGTGCGAATAAACATGCATACGGGGGATTCTTGGGAAGAATCCCTTCAAAAGGTACTAAAGGACTATGGAGACATTCAACAGTTGATGCAGCCGGGTGGCATACCAGAAGTAGAACTGGCTGCTGTATTAGAAGATTCAGAAGTGGAGCAGCTTGGACAGTCTGAGGTTGGCATGGAAAAGACCTTTTCAGACTTCGAAGATTATGATGAATGTGAGGAGTCCGACCTTACTGAAGGCTGGCAGGAGCTGCAAGCGATTCTGGACTCTGACCCTGAAGAAGAAGAGGTTGAAGTCGTTGAAGAAAAAAAGAAGCTAACACCTGATGAAGTGAGGGACGAAATTTTGAGTGAGGTTCATGCGTTGCCTGAGAATTTAACGGACGACGAAATTCAAAAATATAGGGCTTTGTACGCTAAGGCGACGGTGGAAGATGGGGGATTCTTTAATCTCTATCTCTATCTGAAAGTAGAGTCTCTCGCCTTTGAATTTGATCTGGAACCCATAGATAGAATATCTATCGATTGGCTTGTAAAGACTTTTTTTACCAGACGAGACTTTCATCCAAATATCAGAAAGCGAATAGAGGGCTACTTCACTGATATTGGGCCGCAACCTCTTCCACGGTCGAATCCGAACTTTGCGCAGACTCTCGCACGAGGGTTTGGCAAAAGTCGATGGAAGGCAGAGGAATTTCATAATATCTGCGAGCAAAATTCAAAATTAAAACAGTGCGTTTATGCATGGTGCTTTGAATCATACAAGGCTGTACTTAGTGGAATTCCTTATACCGAAGCGGAGATTAGTAATCCCACAGAGTTTTCTGAGGACATCATTGAATGGTTCGATTGGAAAGAATTCAAAGCATCCATAGAGAGGCAACCTGAAAGGCGAAACGAGGACAAGTATTCTGAGCAGCTATTTGAAAAGCTACGAACTACCCGTTACAAGGCGACAATCAATCTAGATGGGGTTGATGAAAAGCTCACTGGCTTGCTAGAGCGATTTCCAAACTTTAAGGATGTGATTTCATTCATAAGAACCCAGGTTCGATTGTCAGCGGTAAGAGGTAGCTTCCGTATATCGCCAATCCTCTTGGAAGGACCAGCAGGCATTGGGAAAACCCAATTTGCTACAGAGTTGGCGCAGGCGCTAGGCAGCACATTAACTCATGTAGATATCTCCACAACAACCGAATCATGGGTGCTTTCAGGACTTAGGAATTCATGGGGGGGAGCCAGAGCGGGCAAGGTGGCTGAAGCTCTAATAGCCAGTCCAAACTTAAGCCCTGTCATCTTGCTAGATGAGTTGGATAAAGTCACAAGACCCGATATTGATCCTCGTAGAGCTCTATACCAACTTCTAGAAGAGAATACCTCATCCACCTTTTTGGACGAGTTTCTTGATTTCCAGATCAATGCTAGCCAAGTCGTATTCATCGCCTCCGCGAACAGCCTAGCTGGCATCACACAGCCATTGCTCACACGATTCAAGGTGTTCGAACTACAAGAGCCAACACCTGAAGAAAGAAGAATGATCATCGGCAACATCTACAAATCAATCGCTAAGTCTGCATCCGTTTTTGAAACAGCCATTCCCGAGGATGTTCTTGAATCACTTCTACCTTACAGCTTTAGAGAGGCTAAGAATCTGATATCTGAGGCAGTTGGGAAGGTGGTGATGAAATACAGCATTGATGAGCTCAAGAACATGAAGCATCAAGCTTTTCTGAAGCTAGAGGTCTCTGATTTGCCTCTTCCAAGGCAGGAACGAAGATCCATTGGATTTTGAAGATGACTTCTGATGCTCAAAACTTAAAGCCCTCCTAGTGAGGGTTTTTCTTTTATCTGGGTATTGCTTTTCTTGAAATCTCAATTATATGTATAGCATATATACGGGGATTTTTATGAGTAAACTGAATGAGCAATTAATGGATGCGGCAAGAGTGGGGAATTTGGAGGAAGTGAAGCGACTGGTTCAACAGGGGGCTGATCTTCATGCCGATAATGAAGAGGCTCTCAGATGGGCTGCCTCTAATGGACATTTTGAAGTGGTGAAGTTTCTGGTTGAACAGGGTGCTGACATTACTGCTAAGGATGGTGTTCTAATTGCGGCCGCTGTGGCGGGACACCTAGAAGTCGTCAAGTTGCTGTTTGAGTACGGGGCTGATATTCACGCGGATGATAATTATGCTCTCAGATGGGCTTCTAACAACGGACACCTAGAAATCATCAAATTTCTGGTGGAGAAAGGCGCTGATATTCATGCTTGCGATGAATGTTCTCTACAATGGGCTGCTATGGAAGGAAAAATCGATGTGGTTAAATTTCTTGTCGGAGAAGGAGCTGATATTCATGCTGGTAATGAAGAGGCTCTCAAATTGGCTGCCTCCAAGGGACACTTAGAGATTGTCGATTTTCTTGTGGAGAAGGGCACACCAATCGCCGTTGCTAAAGAGCATGGCACGGAGGCCGTCAAAGACCTCTGTAAAGCATATGAGCTTCGAAAGATGCTAGACAATAAACTTCACCAAGACACTTCAACAAAGACCAAACCTAACAAGTTGAAGATATGAATAAAGCCCTCTCGTGAGGGCTTTATCGCTATAAATCACCTTCTATCTTTCATCTCTTGATTTTTATGAATGTTCTCGTATAACTATAGAAACAACTAGGAGAACAACATGATGATAAGACCAGGTTTATCAATGAAAGAATTAGAGATTGTGCGCGATGCATTAGCAACAGCCTACAACATCAGTCCGCATGTGAGCTTTGCCACTGCTATAGATGAGGTTCAGCGCGTGATTTCAAGATCTGAGCCATATCCTTTTGAACAAGATCCATCAAATTATCAGTTCGACACTGAAGACGACGGCTACTGCGACTAAAGAAATACGATGGGCTTGCCCACCTCACGGGCTATAAAAAAAATACAAGGAGACAACAATGAAAAACATCACGTTAGATCACTGCCAGCTCATTAAACGAGTTCTAGGCCGTGAGGCACCAGTCCAAAGAGTGGACTGTAAATTAAACAAAGAGTGGGATGCAGAAATGCAGAACACTGAGTTCGCAGGTGAACTCATAATAAAAAATTGGGGTGGATCAGTCATATTGACTATCCGATTCCAACGAGGAGGACTCGTGAGTTTCCTTCCTCAACAAAGTAGCAGAAAGCTTGCAGCACCGATTATTAATTATCTGATGTGCGAGGAATTCACTGAAGCCGTTTAACTGCGGGAATAGCCATACATCGGCTATCTCTTGCTTTTTAGGAGGGGTGATTTATAAGGGTAGTGCAACATAAGGAGAATAATATGCACATGTTTGAAAATAAAGAATTGAAATTAGTTAATGGCAAGCAGCAATCTGCATTGCTTGATGGAGAGCTTTACGAGTCAGTAGGGCTAGCCATTGAGCTGATAAAAAGCGAGGATAAGAAGGTAAATATTCCAGCTATCAGTGAAATAACAGGAATTGGAAGGCAAAAGCTATACCGTGATCAAAGAGTAAGAGCCTTGCTTGGGACTCAATCGAAGTCTCATGTAAGAAAGATAGATATTGGTGTGATTAATGGAAAAATACTTTCTAGAAGAAGGGAGACTCTAGGTTTTAGTCAAAGAGATTTGGCAAAGAAAATAGGCGAGGGGCAAAGTTATGTTTCTATAGCCGAAAACCAAGGGTTGATTGGCAAAGATAAATTGAAGAAACTGTGTGATATTTTGGGTCTTGATAGCACAAAATTTGAGGAGCCAGGTGTTTCGCCATGCGATAAACTTGAGCTTGAGCCAACACTTTCATCTTATTTGAAATTCATCTGTGAGAACTATTTCTTAAAGCCAGAGTCCGTGGCGGTGAACCAGCATGAAATGAGTTCAGAAGTTGAGCCTTTCGATCCTCTTCTATACAGACAAGCAGTTAATTTACTTGTCAAAGATAAAGTTCTTGTTGCGCATGCTGTTCTAGCCGATCACTACTATCAACAAGAATTAAATTCCTTGGTAAGTCAGCCCTCATCCTCAGATGGCTCACAAGAAATCCCTCAACCTGAGGAAGACGAACAAGATAAGTTCTTAGTGATTGTGAGCGGTTCTAGTGAACTTCATGCCGTCAAGGATGCGGCGGCAGCACAAGCATTGATAAAGAAATTGGTTTCTACCAATGGATTTGATATGAGCAAATCATTTCACGTGTATAAGCTAGTTTCAGTGGCATCGGCTGAAGTGAGGATTGTCTCCACAGACTGTTAATTGCCCTGAGAGCTTTAACTAATAGAACCCCTACAACCTGGTCCGCAGCGGTAGGGGTTTCCCCCCTTTTTGAAGGCAACAGAATAATCAAAACGCCTGGGCTAAGGACCGAATTTAGACTATAATTAGTCCTATCAATCCCTGAGGGAGATGCCCCGATGAAATACTCCACCCAAGTCAAGCCCATCAGCTACCTCAAGAGCCATGCTGCCGAGATCGTCAAAGACATCTCTGAGAGCCGTGAGCCGATGCTGATCACTCAAAATGGCGAAGCCAAGCTCGTTGTCATGGATGTTGTGAGCTACGAGGAGCAAGAGCAAACCATTGCTCTCTTGCAGCTACTGGCACACGGACGCCGTGAGATCGAAGAGGGGCGAGTTGTTCCCGCAGCCGATGTCTTCGCTCAGATCGAGGCAATGGACAAGGAAGATGCCCAATGAGCCACAAGGTTGTCTTTCTCCAATCGGCTGTTGATGATCTCCATGAGATTCGCCGCTACATCAGAAAGCACTTCTCACAGGCTGTTTGGCTGGATTCCTATGCCAAGATCAAGAAGGCAATCCTGCACCTTGAGCAGTTTCCTCACGCTGGACATGCACCCTCTGAGTTGCCCGCGACTCACTTCCTTGAAATCATCGCAGTAAAGAACCGTGTCATCTATGAAGTAGTGGGCGATACGGTCTATATCCATATCATCTGCGACAGCCGACAAGACTTCAAAACCAAGCTGTCTCGCAGACCTGTGCGCACCCTAAAAATCTAATATGGAGCGAATCTTGAAGAACACCCAACATGCATGTGCTTTGGCAGCGGTATTGCTGCTTTATTCGGTCACAGCGAGTGCAGATGCCCCCAAGCTCAAGCCTGCAGACTGCGAAGCAGTTAGAGGGTTTTCCCAAGATCTCATGATGGGAAGACAGTCGGGATTCAAGATGGAAGGGATGATGAAAGGCATTCCTGCTGGCGAGCAACACAATCCGATGCGGCAGATGGTGAAAGAAGCATACGAGGAGCCACAGTACAAAACTCGGGCAGACCAAGAACGTGCAGCCCTCAGCTTCTCTTATACTCAGTATGCGAGGTGCATACAGCGAGTGGTCGAACAGATCGAAGTTCCAAAAGCGAGCAAATAACTCATGCCCCAAGCCCCTCAGTGGGGTTTTTTTTCGGCTAAGGTTCTTATCCATCGACAGGAACAAGAAAATGAACAACCGAGAACGTTTCTCCCGCCGCTTTGGGCATCAAGATCAAGAGGCTCCTATCACGGTGCGAGAGGATGCCCCTGACAATTTTCGTGCGGCACTCGTCCAAATCGCATATGCCAATGGGTACACCCCCAAGCCACTGAGAGATGTTGTGTGTCGGGTCCTGAAAGTGCGTCCTGACCGTTCAAACTGGTCTGAGTGGCCCAATATCGAGCAAGAGGTCCAGCACCTGGTCGACAACTGCCCTTGGTTTCGTGTCTATGACATCGTAGAGGAACTTGCAGATACCTACGACGACTACCAGCGGCCGTATCAGCCCTTTGAGCAAGACATCAATGAGACTTTGATCGAGCAGGGTATTGGCTGGAAGCTCGAAGGCAAGAGAATCGTATTTCGGGGTCCTGAAAGCTTAGATACCCTGTTGCGAGTAGCCGTGAAAACGGAAGTCAATGCGGGTCATAACACTGCCGCTAATGAGCTTCACGAGGCTATCAATGATATGTCGCGGCGCCCACAGCCTGACCCGACTGGTGCCATCCAACATTCCATAGCTTCGCTTGAGTGTGTCGCTCGTGATGTTTCAGGCAGCAAGGAGACTTTGGGTAAATGGCTACAGAAGAACCGCGATGCTTTCCCTAGACCGCTAGGCGAATACGTGGAAAAAATTTGGGGTTTCGCATCCGAACATGGCCGTCATCTTGTTGAAGCAGGAGAGGCATCTATGGATGAGGCTGAGCTCGTCCTTGGATTAAGCGCAACTCTCGGGAGTTATCTGTCCAAGAAAGGCAAGTCTTTCAATACCAGCAACAGTTTCTAGGATCGCTATGTCCAGCTATGCATCCGTGACTATTGACGGTATGACCGTCTTTGATACACAGAACTACTATCACGAATGGTATTTTCGGCGTGCTGACCGTGTATTGCTGGATGTCAATGCGAAAGAGCATTACGACGATCCCAATTGGGATCCCCATGAGGTGAAGCGCCTATATCAATATCGAACTACGGCAAAGATTTTGCGCAGGCGCCTTGAACTCGCGGGCTTTCATTGGGCAGCACTTCAGCAGGAATTCAATCTTCAGAAAAAGCAATTGCTCGAAGACGTCGACGGAATGATATCTATTGATCCCGGTGGACGAGCAGAGAAATACAAACCAATTATTGAAGCATCTCGTTTGGAAGATTGGGTTGACCGAATTGCCATCATCAAGAAAGACGGATTGAGAGCTTCCGCCTACGGAATTGATGTCAAGGATTACGATGATCTGCTTTTGGACTTTATGCTCAAGACAGATATTGTTTACTCCAACAATCCAGGTGCTGGGGATTTCGGTTTGCCTTGTCAGTCTTTAGAGGCGAATGCGGTTGCATTGCTAAGCATCTGCGCTGATGATGCCCCTTGCATATTGGATATCACTGATCTCGTAGAAAGTGGTTGGACTGACAGTTTTGAGGACTTGGTTGAATACAATCAAGAATCGACTACTTTCTATCAAATATTCAAGAAATCGCTGCAGGACAGTGAATCCTTGATTCAGCTTGATCCTGAAAACAAGACTTTGCTTAAGCTTCTGTATGCTAGTGTCATTACGGCAATGGAAACTTATCTCTCGGACACCATCAAGAAGCAAATCCTAAATAGAGAAGCTTTGAGGCGGCGCTTTGTTAGAAGCCATCCATCTTTCTCCAAGAACATCAAGTTATCAGAAATCTATGAAAAGCTTGGCACTCTCGAAGATGAAATCATTGCCGAGATAGACAAGATAAGCTTTCACAACATGGAGAAAACTCCTGCTCTGTTCAAAGCTGTTCTCGATACCAACTTCCCATCAGAAAACATGGGGCAGCTCATCCAAGCAGTGGATATCCGCCATGACATCGTTCATCGCAATGGCAAGAACACCAAAGGCAAAATGACCGAGATAGTCAAAGGCGATGTGCTTGAGTTGCTGGACCTGGTAGATAGCACCGTCAGATTTCTAGATACGCAAATCAAGGATGGCCTGCTTGATGATGATGCGCAAGAAAGTGAGGGGTAAATCTCATCCTGAAGCCAAAAAAAAGCCCCGCAAGGGGCTTTCTTCATTTACCTACCGTTTACTGCTTGGCGAAGCTGCTCACGGCTGCTATCCCTAGCATCCATAAGTTCCATGTTTCGCGGAAGATGTTCAGGCTTCAGACCACTTTTCTCGATGTCCGCCTTGTGCTCTTCTTGGAATGACCACCATTCGTCATATTTTCCAAGAAAAACTTCAAGTAGTTTGCCAACTTCAGGATATGTGGCCGTAATGGCATCGTACTGCTCTGCCGTATACAAGAAATCCCAGTCAGGGATGTCGAGCTTTCTGGCAACGGCAGCAATGACTTGCGCCTTATACCAATCCACCATTGATTGATTCATTTGCATATTATTGTTCTCATTGAGATTTATACTGGCGAAATTACCAGCCTGACTATCCTATCACCGGATTTGCCCGACTGTCGAAATTCAAATCAGCGTCCATCCCAATCGGGGTGTTCTTCTACCGAAACCTCGACCCCACGATGAAGATCCTTGATGTTGATATCGGTATCACCCATTTCGAACTTGCCATCGATAACTTCAAAGTAGAGCGACATCTCCACACTGAACTTCATCTTTAGGATCTCTTCACGAGTCACGTCGTCAAAGGTGTAAGTATGTCCACTCTCTTTGTCATAACTCCCGTTGGCAAGATCTGGTCCTAAGACTTCAACTCGGTTCTTGACTGTCACGTCAAAAGTTACCTCACAACCCTCATCATCAATGCCAACAATGTTTGGTTCAATAGGACCTACTTCTATCACCTCATGCCCAATAACCTCAGCATCTTCCCAAGTTGAGCTATTGTAGAAGTCAGCATCATTGATAATCTGCTTTATCTGCTCTTTCAATTCAGCATCGTGTTCTACGAAATAATCCTTGATGAATTTTGCCCTCTCAGGTTCATGGCTGTTGAGAACATCTAGAACTTTCTCTAATGCATCAACCTGAATGAAGCCTTTGTTCTCTTCGCAAAACCGAATCAGATCTCCATCTTCCGATACAACATAGACCTCTTCCTTCTCGATGTGATCCCGCACTGCCAACAGAGAAAAGGCATCAGGAAACTCAGCCTTTTTCTTCCCCTCTCCAAAAGGACCACGTCGATTGAAGTAGAGTTCGAAGACTTCTTCTGTACTCACCTTGGATACATCCAAGATTGTTGTCCTTGAATCCTCTAGGAAGTCTTCAAATGCCGTTTGCGCGCCAGCATGCACGGTATCTTTGTCAAAATGAGCAAAGAACCCCTTTATCACTTCATCCGTAGAAGTCTCAAGTATCTTGGCCTTTCTTCTGAATTGAGTAATGCTCCCTAGGCCATCATCGATAGCGACTTGAATCTTTTCTTTTACCTCTCGCAAGGTAATGGAACTCATGAGGTGGATAAGCTCTTCCTCTTCGCAAGCTTTGGAAAACGCTTTCAGAATTTTGGATTCAAAGTCAAGATTCGCTTTGACGAAAGATTGGGTGTCGATAAAGACAAACTTGGTTCTAAGTGCCATGGGTTTAATTCCTGTTGTATCCGTTATTACGGGTCATCAATACCGTCTTCCAATGCTCCTCACGAGCTAGGATCTCTTCTTTCGTTGAGTGGATGTCAGCTATCTCAAGCAACGAGAACCTTAAATCCGCTTGCCGTTTCAGAGAATCGATTCCGAGCTCCTCTCTCAGTGCCACATTCCCCCCGTGGCCATTCTTCGCATAGACGCACCATCGACCCCAAATGCCCTCAACCCCATCGGCTTTGCCGACATAGAGCTTGTGAGTCTTCCTGTCTGATATGAGATAGATCCCCTTCACATTGGACAGAGCCGTGCGCCAGGTCGGAATGTTGTCTCTTACGATGATGTCTAGTTGCCCCTTGGGCACATCCACGAGCTTGTAGCCCGGAAAGTCTGCGATGCTGAGTCTACGGGGCAGGATATGACTCACCACCAAGCCAGGTGCCAAGGTTTCCCCGAGCAAGTAGCTGTTGCGCTGGGTATAAGGACTAGTGGCATACAGCCGTCCCACGAATTCTTCGCACGATCGGACCCGCTCTAGGTCATACATGAAGTGTTGCTCAGGCTCTTTCTTCAACACACAGCCCTTCACCCGGAACAACCCCACGAAGAGCCATGAGGTAGTGGTTCCAGCCTGTACGAATGACATCACAAATTCTCGTTTGAAGTTGCGAGAACCTTGCCAAGATTGCCATCCGTCAAATTGACCCTCAATAAAAACATCTAGGGGATGCTCATGCTGGTTGTATCTGGCGAAGTGGATCTTGCAGTTCTGAGGTTTCAAAGAAGGCTCTTGAAGCTGCAACAGGTCAAAGACTTTCATGTGTGAGCTCATGGGAAAGTTGCGCGAGTTTACACCGCTTATCCATCAAAGTGCTGCCTGTCTTAATATCGTCTCCTATCTCTTGCTTTCTATGGAAGCGGTTATATATTGTATATATACACACAACAAGGAGATTTTATGACAACAGTAAAGAACAAATTCAATGTAAGAAACGTAGCGAAGATAGTTATTCCATTCGCTATAGCACAAGCTTTGATAATGAGCTATTGGCATTTCAATGCCGAAGCAAAGATGAAGAAAGCGGAGGAATTAGCTCAGTTAAGGACACCTATCAAGAAATGATTTTCTCTCGTTTCCCTCCCTAGGAAACAAAGAAGGACTCCATCAGGAGTCTTTTCTTTTTGGTCTTTCTCGCCAGTTGTCTTTCAAACTCTCCTTTTGTCTCTATGCCTCTTGCCTTCTATGGGAAACCTGATAGATCTATTCCGTAGATTAGGAGAATATAAATGCACAGAGAAGACGATAGAGAGTTTGACTTTAGCAAGAGAATTCCAGCGCTAACTGAAACCCGTGGCGAGGCATTCTTGAGGTCATGTTCGAATGCCAAAGAGGAAGTTCAGTGTTTTTTGTATATTTTGGGTGAGGCTCTGTCTGAGAGCGGTCTAATAATAAGATCATTTCTGGCTACCGTAGCCGTTTGCGCAGTAGCTATGCTAGGCCAATGGTCAGTTGGTGTGATCGAGGAAGTGCAGTTAAAGGCACACCAACCTTCACCAAAATACACTGTAGAAGATGTCTTAGGACTTACCAACAGATTTACCGTTGAATATGCGCTAGGAATGGAGGAACTCAAGCATGATGAAAAATGATGCCTGTAGCGAAGTTTTTGACTTCAAAAAGCCTAAGCATCAGCCAGTTGTCCTAGGTGAGGACGTGATTTCCAATCTGCGCTTTGGGCTAATGATGCTGGCTTTTAGTCTTCTGATTGTAGGTTGCCTAATAGCCTATACAACGGTTGAACTTCACAGTAAAGCCGTAATTGCCCAGCAGCGATTCGTAGATAAGGTAAAGCTTGACCATCCCGAGATAGCGCGCCAAGTGGAGAATAATATTTCATCTAACCAGTAGTCTATGATGTCTGCCTTTCTTCTGTGTTCTCTTGCTTTCTATGAAAAACTCGATATAAGAATGATATGGAAACCAACAGGAGAAAAAAATGACATTCCAAGAAAAAGTAGGGACTCAGATAAACATCATAAGAAGATTGTCGAATAGCAACTACGATGCATTTATAGAGTCATTCGGTGAGGGCGATTTCTGGCACATTGCTGCAAAGAGAGTTGCGAGCGTATGGAGATCAGATGATCCTCATGGAATAGTGGAAAAGGCATTCTATCCTTGTCCAACTCATGAGTCTGTCTTAAACATCATTCAAGGCAAGCTTGATGCCTTGCTAGCTGAGCCAAAGCCCATTCTTGGAAGGGAGGGGTTGTTCGATGACTCAGTTCAAAGACCCGAAGAATTATCAAGCCATGAATATGACCATACCGAAACTACTGAGTCTATTTCCAAGAAATATGAACAAGCAAAAACAAGACACGGTTGAGCATTGGGAGGGGAGGTTTCCCCTCTTCGCTTTCCGAATAATGGACAACAAAAAGCCCTCACTTGGAGGGCTTCTTCTTTAGGTGTTGGAGTCAATCCAGATCCTTACCGCCTCTTCACATGCTTCATCGAACTTCATTTGAGCATCTGGTGAAAAGTCGCCTGACCGGATTTCAGGGAAACGACTTGCGATGATCGCCCAAAATTCCTCTTGAGCCTTTTCAATCGCAGCCGCGATTCGTTCATTGGTCATTTCAAGCCCTTTGCGGTGGGCAACACGGCTTCATTGATCGCATCGTTCAGGAAGATATAGGTCGGATACTTGTCCGAGATGAGCTTGCGGTTCTCAGGGGTGTCCTGCATCTTGAAGACGGTGTAGCTCTGCTGAATGCCGTTTTCATCTTGATCGATGTTTTCAGGATCAAGACACAGCAGCTTCGTTTTCGCAGTCGTCTTCATCCGCTTGATGGATTCATAGTAATTGACCATCGTGGAGACGAAAGTGCAATCCCGTTCATACTTTTGGTCGGGATATTTTTCCGTTGCTACCCGCAGCAGTTCTTGATAGTCCGCATTGTCTTTGATGCGAAACATCACGGCTCCACCATCGCCATAGTCGGCAGCTTCACCGATCTTCTTGCCGTTGCGAAGAACGATGCATTCAAAGCCCGAGCCTTCATGCCCACGGGTCTTCTTCACACCAGCTACCGAGAACTCACCGCCAAACTTCATCATCTGTTCAATCATCATCTCACCTATATAAGAGTGGTTAAGGTGATGAAAGAATAGCGTACTGCTTTCAATAAAGGTCGACGGTATTGATTGATTGTTGGTACCTCTTCGACAAACCCCATTTGCACTTCTTATTGTCAACGCATTGACAATTTTCATTTCTTTAATATAGTTATCTGCATAACATATAACTACAGAGAGATGATATGAATAAAAAGAACAAGGGGTACACCCTCACAGAATTGCTAATAGTGGTCGGCTCCATGACCGTTATTGCCATCACGGTATTTCAGCTTTATCAAACCGTCATGAACTCCTACCGGGTCGCAGAAGAAGCGCGCCGACTCAACAGAGTTCAACAATTAATTTTAGACACTGCAGGAGTAGTGGGTAGCTACGAAAACCTCACCACTGCTGATGTCATTAATTTGTCTAGAAGTGGGACGAATAGGCCAGCCGCTTTGGAGCCTCAGCAGTTCGACCCTTCAAATCCGAACCGAATCCTCAATGTTTGGAAGTTTGATGTCCGCATAGGACCTACTTCAAATGGAAGAGGGTTCATCTTGACTGAAGAAGGTGTGCCACCCGAGGCATGCTCTTCTTTCGTTCCAAAACTACAAAACACGACAGATCAAATTGATGTCAATGGCATCGTTGTTAAGCCAATGGGAGCAAACATTGATGTCGCAGCAATGTCTATGGCTTGCGGCAGCTCACAATTTAACAAGATAGATTTCCACATCTATAAGGGGTATTAAATCGCGGTAAATCAACAGTCACAATAACAAGGAGAAATGACTATGACTATGAAAAGGAAGTTCAATGTAAGTTTAATCGCTTTATCTTTAGCAGCAGCATTCCCAGCATTCGCGGGACCAAACCAAGGCACAGGAAACGATCTCTGCCCGGTGGGAACACCTGACACTATCTATGGGGATACAAACACCTGTAATGCCAGCAACCCAGCAGATCAGCCTTCCATCGTTTTCGGGAACAATAACCGCTTAGGTGGCACTGGAGGATTGGGCATCGCCTTACCCTCAAACTTTGTCTTTGGGGACTACAACCGAGCCGACAGCGGGATCGCAATGGGCATAATGAACCAGGTCAGTAACCAAGGCTTGGCTATCGGATATGGGAACGTCTATGGCGGGACATATGGCGCCAGGTCCAACGGTGGGATAGCCATCATGAGCGGCAGCAACCGTGTAGCTCAACAAGGCGAGATCTACATGGGCTATGTGGACAATGCCTACTTGCCCTATGCCATGCCATCCACGTTCTCAGGCATCGCCTTAACCTCACAAGGCGCCTATATCAATGGTGGCGGGGTTCAGATGAACCTTACCCCTACAGGCACCAACGGTGCTGGCGTGACGGCCGCGGTCCTTAATCTTCAACAAGGGCAGGGCATCACCAGAGTCACTGGCGTAGCAGATCCCCAAGGCGACACAGACGCAGCCAACAAACGCTATGTCGACCAGGTAGCAGGAGGAGGGGCAGCAGATCCATTGGCGCTTAAATACAGCGATGCGACACGAGGCACAGTGACTCTCTCCAACACCCAAGTCAAAGGGGCGAGAGATGCCACTGACGACACAGATCTTGCTACTTGGGGTCAAACCAAAGGATATGCCCAAACCTACACCGATGGGCAAATCACGAGTGTGCGCAACTATGCTGACGGCATCACAAATACTGCCTATCAGAACTCTCGCAACTACACCGATAGTGTCGCTGTCAACACCTACAACCAGTCCAGAACCTACACTGACAATGCGATAGCGAATCTACCACCCGCCACAGGTGGCATCACCCAGGCCCAGCTAGATTCAGCGGTCAATAACGCAATCACTGTCTCTCAGAACTACACGAACACGAGCTCAGCGACCACATTGACTAATGCGAATGCCTACACTGACTATGCGATTTCAAATCTGCCTCCTGCAACGGGTGGAGGTGTCAGTCAAGGGTATGTTGATGCTGGTGACGCTGCTACATTGGCCGCAAGCACTGCCTACACCGACACCAAGAGCCAACAAGCAAAGGATCAGGCAGTAGCAGAGAGCAAGACCTACACTGACCAAGTAGGCGCCAGCACTCTTCAAGCTGCGAATCAATTCACCACAGACGAGATAGCAAAGCTCAATCTCAACGGAGCTTCAGAAAACTATGTCCGTAGTGAAGTTGACCGTGGAGTGAAGCAGTCCAAGGACTACACCGATCAGAAGTTCAAGGAAGCCAAGAAATACAGCTACAGTGCCGCAGCACTTGGCATGGCTTCTTCTTCAGTTGTCTTCAATCCATTGGCAGCACGCCAATTCGGTATGGCAGCATCTACCGTCAATGGAAGACAAGCCATCGCTGCAGGTGCGGCATGGCAAGTAGGTAAGAGCAGCATCATCAATGTGAAGGCAGGCTTTGCGCCTGGTATGGGCGGCGCAGCCGTAGGTTTCACCTCAGCGTTCTAATTTCCGTAGCACACATGAAAAAGCCCCTATGCGGGGCTTCTTTCGTTCTGGTGGCTCATGGTGTGTAGTTGTATTTGCAAGAGGTGAATACATCAGTGAAGACCCCTCCTGCCAACCCGTCTGGTCTGATGTCAACACGAGTTGCCGTGAACGACACTTCCACATCAGGTAACTTCGTGTCGATAGGTTTGCCACTGCCTACTATGAAGAGGAAAAGTTGCGGGTTGTCCCTGAACTTGTAGGCGAATCTAAACTTGGTGATGTAAGAGCCGACACGCTCAATCTCACTCTTCTCTGGATTAATTTCAATGGTCATCTCTTGCCCGAGATCGACCTCGGAGTAGATCAGCAAGTTCTTGTCTTTCTTGTAGATGAGGCGGCCAGGACCCGCAACTTTATTGCCTTTGCCGTCAAAACGCATGGCGCAGCGCACATCGTAGGTCTGAGCATGAACGGATTGAAATCCAAGGACAAGTGCCAAGCCAACGAACAGTCTCTTCACATCATGCCTCATCGGTGAATTTGAATTCGATGGAATATTTCTTGAGAGTGAGGGTAGGGACCACCTTCGCAGCCGCTCTCGCTCTTTTATCAAAGTCATGTGCCACAAGGATACCGCGCACCTGTCTGCCTTCTTCCTCAGCTTGAATGTCACCCATGTAGCCGAGTATCTGACCAATCGCCCGACTGTCTGCCGTGCCGGCCTTGAGTTCGACCACCACGAGGCTTGTCTCGTCTTCGCATGTGATGTCTATCAGTCCTGAGCTCACAGCCCGCTCAGCACCGTCATCCACGATTCGCAGTTTGGGATCGAGCGATGTGATGCTCTTGCGAAGGGTAGCCTGCATGTCTCGTTCAAGTGAGAACCGCTGAACCTTCATGTCATCCAGAGCTTGCGGAATTTCATCGGCATCAGCCGTCTCATGACTTGCCGTTTCGTCAGGCGCTTCACTCAGAAATTTGGTGTAGCGAACTACCGCATTCTTGTAGGACTGCAAGTTGTTGCGGATATTGCCGTCGATCTTGAGCTTGGAAGGATTCGGCTTGTTGGATCGCTCATCGCTTGTGGAATATTCCAAGCTTGCCACGACATCCTTGAGTGTGCCGTTTCTGAAGTGGTCATCGAGATCACCATATGCCTCTTCAACCCGCTTCACACGATGAAGCTGAGCCGTCTGAGTGCCAGCAGCATATTTACGATCTTCTAGCCAAGCCGCATAGTTGCTTCTCATAGCATCCTCAAAAGACGAAAAAAAGGATGGGCAGAGCCATCCTCTTCAATACCGATTAGACCAGCTTGCGTTTGCCGCTTTCCACGAACTTCCATTCACCCAGGCCAGCGGGGCGCAAAGGCACATGAGGATCATCAACGATGTTCTTCTTCTGTTGCTCCACCTCAGCTTTATAGACCTTACGGCTAATCGTCTCAGGGGTTTGGATCGTATTGCCAAAGCGGCGCAATGCCAACAAATCGGCTTGCTTATCGGTATCCAAAGATTCCACGAAGTCTTGAAGGGCTTTACCCTCAGGCGACTTATCAAGAAGCTCGTCTATCAGTTCTTGATTGTGATCGACAGGTCCATCATCATCGTCATCTTTCTGGCGAGCCCTCTCATAAGCCATGGAGAGCTTGATGTATTGGTTGTATTCGGATTGAGTGAGAAACAGCAAAGACATGGCAGTACCTTTCACATTCAGAGCAACCCGCTATTGTACCCGAAACAGACCTTTACAAACGGATTTTTTCTCCTATATTGAATACATATAACCAATACAGGAGAAAAGCATGGATATAGATACGCAAGATAAGATTGTTCTAACCAACAAAGATCTCGGAGCCATTTCCGTGTATCTTAATTTTTACGAGTCAGGATGGGACTACATCCCAGAGGCACACCACAACAAAATTGGTGATGAGATAGTTAAGTATGCCGTAGAGCACTATGCGATAGAGAAAGACCAGCTTGTAGCTCAGATTAAAAGTGAGCTAGGGGCTAGTGAAGAAAAGGCTCACATTGCTGGAAAGTCCGACACTGAGATTGTGGAGTTCGCTCTTCACGGTTCAATACATCTAAGCGGTGACTATTTTGAGCTACAGACAGAAAGCGGCAACAAGAAGATGTACCTCAACACAGATCATCCAAACAAGGCAGAGAAATTATTCGTAGAACCACTTGTTGACTATTTAAGTAAGCATGAACCTGGAATGTTCCAAAAGCCTGAGAGTGTTGTATTGCTTATGAGGCACTTAAGAACCGACCCCAAGGGCATAGATGCCGTTCTTTCTCATGTGTCAGAGGAAATCAAGAGCCATGAAAAGGTTCAACAATTCGCAAAGGATGTTGGAGTGACTATCCCTTTTAAGCCAAAGGTGGAGTCTATAGAGAGACACACACAGAAGACAGCCCTAGGTGCAAAACCTAAAGTTCGATAAAAATTGCCCTCCTAGTGAGGGCTTTTTCATTGTCTATGAGGTATTGCTTTTACTGAAATCTCAGTTATATATAAAACATATACACGGAGGCATGAATGGGAAAATTACAAGAACAGCTAATAGATGCGGTGGTAGTCGGAAACTTGGAAGGGGTGAAACGGCTTGTTGATAAAGGTGCTGACATTCATGCTGACGATGAAGATGCTCTCCACCAGGCTGCTGGCAACGGTCACTTAGAAGTGGTTGAGTTTCTAGTCTCCGCAGGCGCCGATATTCATTTCCTCAGAGATTGTATTTTGAGATGGGCTGCTGGCAACGGGCAATTGGATGTTGTCAAACATCTAGTAGAGCAAGGTGCTGATATCCATGCGGATGATGACTTGGCTCTACGATGGGCTGCGGAAGAAGGTTATATCGAAATAGTCCAATTCCTTGTCGAAAGAGGTTGCCCAATCGACATTGCCAAAGAATATGGAACAGATGCAGTTCAGGACTTCTGCAAAACTCATGAATTGCAAAAGATGCTAGACAATAAACTTGAACAATCTGCCAAAATAAAGGTCAATAAAACCAAGTTGAAAATTTGAACATAGCCCTCCTCGTGAGGGCTTTTTTCGCGTTGCTACTCACTCAAGCGCCGTTAGGCTTCTTTCTCCGAAGGCAACCCCCGCAGGGGCTCTCCCTATGGGAGGTCTGCTAATGAGAAGATGTTTTCCCACAAAATAAAGAACCCTCACTAGGAGGGCTCATACTAGAAGCTATTCATGACGGACTGTAGTTGTCTCTTGTAGCTTTGGTGAACGATGTTCTTGCCAACTTCTAGTTGTCTTATTCCGAAGTTCACCATGTCTCTTATTTTTCTCTCGGCATTTGGAACAACTGGAAAATTAAATAGATAGGCACCAGATTCTTTGTGCACCTCGAATTCTCCATCTTCCATGGTGATGATTACTTTGTGTTCATCATCGAGTGAGCGATTTACAAATTCATTAATTGCTTTGATGTCTAGTGTTGTTTTCATGGTGTTCTCCTTTTGTCTTCCATGATCTAGTTATAAGCGATATTTCATAGAAAGCAAGAGAAGTTAAGATGGTGGGTAGTGATTGATGATAAATGGCTAGTTAATTGTTTTGTGAGCCATTCGTCCATTAGTTTACCTTCTGTCGCCATATCTCTTGTCTTTTATGAATACTAAGATATAACTATGGTATAGATACCAAGGAGACAAGCATGAGCACAACAATACTTCAATCATTCAAAATATTCAAAATCACCGATGGGGAGAATTCTTTCTACATCGAAGGTTCAGTAAGCGAGTCTAGTAACTGCTCACCAAAATACTATGACACCATCTGTTTTAATGCGGCAGCCAATGATGCCGAGACACTAAGCCTCCATGCGATCAACCATGCCCGTTCAATAATTGATGGAAGCACTAGGCTAAAAAGTGGAAATGGAATCTCTATTGAAGATGACGTTCACACCATCATAAGACGCTATAGAAGAAATATTAAGCTCGCCAAGACGGTAGTAGTGAAGAAAATCGTCCAGCAAGACAAGTGTATTTTTGTAGAGCCAATCGTTGACGATGAAGATCAATTCGCCTTGGCCGCACCAGGTTTTTTTTATACGTATGGGGGCATTCGGGTTCTTACACGAGATGAAGTGGAAGACAACCGTTTAATAGATGGCTTCCTAAATAGTCGCATGACTGTGGAGGATGCTCTCAAGCTAGTAGGCGTAGATATAGACGGAACTTTCATTTCATCCACAAAAATATGCGAATCCGATAGCGATAAAGACATTGCGGTGATACTCGAAGCTACGGATGAATTCTATCTTCCTCGAATGATTGAGGCATGGTCAAAGGTTAAGAGCGAAGAAGAGATCTTGAATCTCATGTCAGATGAAAAGCTCGATGGACTATCAAAATATTGTTCCTATTCCAAGAGTTGTCAGTCCATCAAGCATAAAAGAGAAATTACAAGAAACGCTGCCAAGTTGAATATCGTTCTTGCTAAAAAAACTGACCAGCCATCCAAAGTGATGAAGATATAAGTGAAGCCCTCTAAGTGAGGGCTTTTATCTGTCAACACCTACTCACTCAATCGCCGTTAGGCTCTTCTTTAGAGCAACCTCCTGCGGAGTTCCCTAGGGGTCCAGCTAAGGTCAGGACTTTGGCTCATGTCTACCACTAGGCGCAGCTATCGTCCGTAGGACAAAGCCGACAGGCGCACTCCTAAAACCCAAGCCCACGGCGATTGAGTCTAAAGAGGGGTGATCAAACAATTACCTCTTATCTTAATCTCTACCTCCTGTCTCGTTATCTCTTGTGTTTTATGAATATTGATCTATAACTAAAGTATGGAATATAAAAAAAGGAGACAGCCATGAGTTACGGAAAAAACACAATAGCCTTATTGAATATAAACGGCGATGGGAAATTCAATTACTTGGACGAATACTCAGTAGATATAATATGGAAAGATGTTTTGGATAGTGAGTATTCTCTTGGTGATTATGAGAATAAGCTGGATGCATTAGAGATCGATGAAGAAGAGTTTAGGGTTGCAGTCGTCAATTGCCTCATCAGAAACATGATCGAATGCGGGCATGTCATTGACGGCGAGGATGCTTTAGAAATCGCCAAGGAGGCTGTGGCTGAATACTACGACTATCAGGAATTACTTGATGAGGGAGTCTGGAATGTGGGTGTGGGGGTTGATGCATCTATAGACGAATTTGATAACATAGATGCCAACAGCATGAACTATGATGACTTTGAGTGGGATGAATGTGCACTTCTCGAAAGTCTCGAAAACAACTATCCAAACTCCTCAAATTATCGCTATATTCCGCTTAACGCCCGACTTGATGATGGCGTGACTACCATATGGCTAAATGCTTTAGTAGATAGCGAGGAGCTTCAGAAGCTCTTGTTTCAAGCAGAACTAGTCGTGTTAAATCGCTTTAGAGATGCTGAGCCTGCTCAAGAACAGATTGAGTCTTCGCGCGACGATTCATGGAAGAGCAACGAAGACGCTGTTTATTTCTTTGAAAAAATCAAAGAAAGAAATATGAGTATCAAGAGCCGTATTGATACATTGTTGAGTGCATTACCTTCCGAAGGCGATATAAAAAGCTTTAATGAGCTTGTTGATGTGGCAGGGAAGCTCTCTCACATCAAGAAGGTAATAGAGCAAATAACATTATGATTTTCTAACTAGTCCTCCAAGTGAGGGCTTTATTTTGTCCGTTTATCTTAATGTACACCCTTTATCTCTTCATCTCTTGCTTTTTATGAATATCCCTCTATAACTATATTATGGAATATAAAAAAGGAGATAGCCATGACAGACCCAAAAAATACAAACTACGCTAAAATCAAAGTATTGGGATTTGATATCGAGTTAAAAAACGGTCACTCTGGTTTTGCTAGAGCATATCTAATGAAGTCAGGAAAGCGAACAGGTCAATTCGCGGATTTCAGGGACAACATCGACATTTCCGACCAGGTAGAGGAGCTCCACCAGGCACAGCTATCTGCCAAAGCCTCTGACGACTGGACTAAGCGCTCAAGCGATGCTACGGCTCTCTACGAGCGATTTAAACAGGGGGAGGCAGATGAGATGGCAGTGAAGGTAAAAGCGTCTGAAGCCGCCGCATCCCTCGCCCTACAGCTCTTCCTTTCCAAGAATCTTCCCACCGACAGCCAGCCTATGAAGATGCCTCAGGAGTTTGCCGGTAAGAAGGAATTGGAGGATGGTTTCAAGATGGGCTTCGAAGATGCTTTCCACAATCTATATACAGATGGGAAACAAAAGCTCACCTATGCTGATCTTGATGCTAACAATAAGAAGAAATATCTAGGGCTCAGTAGGTAAAAAAAGAAAGCCCCTCATTTGAGGAGCCTTCAGACCCAAAGATATTAGATAAAAACCTGGGAGTTAAATGATCTAATAATAGTAATTTATATCAATATTGGAGTTTGTCAAGAGGTCTAATGATAAAAATTTACTTGCTCAGTAAATCTCTTGCTTGCTCTCTCACTTGATCAGCCAATAAGTCTGTCTTCGTCTTACCATTGACCTTTATTAATGGGGCTATAACCTTCTGCCCTTTACCTGTGACCACATACTCACAAATACTCATGCCTCTCACCGGGGTTCCAAAAGCATTGGGGGCATCAAACTCTACCGTTGCTTGGAGCAATAGGGGATTGTTCTTTCCACTCTTCAAAGCATCTATTTGAGTTTTGTACAGCTTAGAAGTCGCTTCCTTTCCAATGTATTGAGTGTAAGCCTCATAAGTCAATTCACGAGTCACATACTCTACATTGATCTGTTTGTAGCCAGAGGGGGAACGCAAAGTGTCCTTGATGGCACTTTCACAACCTGCCAAGAAATCAGACTTGTTGCTGTCGCATCCCGTAAGAGCGACAAGCATCATCGCAGTCACACCAGCTATTCTAAACATAAAGCCCACTCCCTTTTTATAGTGAAGTGAGCATACCCTTGCCGCACACAGTTATCAAGTCTTACGACACATCTTTGTAGTGTTCGAAGATTCCTTGACTTAAAAGCTTGTTCTTTAACACTCTTATTGAGTGCGGAATTCTTTCCTCTGACCACTTAATAGGAGACTTTGAAGTATTCCAAAAATCAACTCCCAATGCCTGATGTTTCTTCTCTCTGTACTCCTTCAATAAGAGACTCAAGAAGAATTCATCCTTGCCATTCCAAGGGGCAAAGCTTCCATTTGCATCTTCTTTGATGATTCTTTGGATGCTATCGGGGAAGAATTCTTTCTCGGGTGCGGGCGCGGAGTAACGGGTACTCACTGCGTTAGGGCTCGATTTGGGGGGAGATAAATCACCAGGTATAGAATGAAGAACACTTCTACTTTTTAGACGAGTAAAAGCATCATCCTGCTTACGAGAGCCGAGTTCCTTTTTTATACCTCTCTCAGCTCTGACTTTCTTCAAATAGTCCGCAATCTGTATATCAGACAAAGGCTTGCCTGAGCGACTCATCACGCCATCAGCTTGAGCTAATTTTCTTATGTTCCCATAAGCTGTATCCGAGAACTCTAACCTTAATTTTTCACAACCCTTGTATAAGTCAATCAATCTCTGCAGCTTATCAAATCGTTTTCTAAACCATCCAATATTTGATGTGTGAGTCAAAGCAATTGACTCTCTTTCACTAACAATTGAATCAAATAAGTCATCAAATCCGTTCATGCATAGTCCCCCAGTTATTTTTGTTGTATCAATAGTCAGTTATAGCCCAATAGCAGCATATGTCAACCCCAAGTAACCACAATTGATGTACAGAAGATAGCTGAATCGCCCCGGGTTTTGCGGAGGCTCCTACTCTTGAGAGAATGCGAGCCATGAGCAAAAACAACGCGAACAAGTTTTCCCCTGAAGTGCGCGAGCGCGCGGTGCGCTTGGTGCAGGAGTCGCGCAGCGAGTACCCGTCGCTGTGGGTGGCGGTCGAGTCCATCGCGCCCAAGATCGGCTGCTCGGCGCAGACGCTGCTGACCTGGGTCAAGCGCCACGAAGTCGACAGCGGACAGCGCGAAGGCGTCACCACCAGCGAGCGAGAACGCATCAAGGAGTTGGAGCGGGAGAACCGAGAGCTGCGCCGCGCCAACGACATCCTGCGCACCGCCAGCGCTTTTTTCGCGCAGGCGGAGCTCGACCGCAAACTGAAGTCGTAAACACCTACATCGACCGGCACCGGGAGGTTTACGGGGTCGAGCCGATCTGCAAGGTGTTGCAGGTTGCCTCGTCGGCCTATCGGCGCCATGCCGCGCGGCTGCGCGATCCGGCGCGGCGCAGCGACCGTGCGCGGCGTGACGAACAGCTCATGCCGCACGTCCAGCGAGTCTGGCAAGAGAACCATCGCGTCTACGGCGCCGACAAGGTCTGGCGGCAGTTGAATCGCGAAGGCGTGATGGTGGCCCGTTGTACGGTCGAACGACTGATGCGCGCTCAGGGCCTGCAAGGCGTGCGGCGCGGCAAGCGGCAGCGAACGACCATCACTGATGATGCGGCCAGCCATCCAATGGATCGGGTCAACCGGCAGTTCCGGGCCGAGCGGCCGAACCAGTTATGGGTCTCGGACTTTACTTACGTCTCGACCTGGCAGGGCTGGCTGTACGTGGCTTTCGTCATCGACGTCTACGCCCGGCGCATTGTCGGCTGGCGCGTGAGCAAATCCATGACGACGGACTTCGTGCTTGATGCGCTGGAGCAGGCCCTATACGCCCGCCAGCCTGGCAACGATGGTTCTCTGACCCATCACTCCGATAGGGGATCGCAGTACGTTAGCATCCGCTATAGCGAACGCCTGGCCGAAGCGGGCATCGAGCCGTCCGTGGGCAGCCGTGGTGACAGTTACGACAACGCCCTGGCCGAGACCATTAACGGCTTGTACAAGGCTGAACTGATTCACCGCCGCGCACCCTGGAAAACCAGGGAATCTGTCGAGCTGGCAACGCTGGAATGGGTCGCCTGGTTCAACCATAAGCGCCTGCACTCATCCATCGGCTATATCCCGCCGGCCGAGGCTGAGGCAAACTACTACAACCTACTCGGCACATCCGCCGGTGAGGCTGTTTTACTTTAACCAAACAGCCTCCGCGAAAACCGGGGCGATTCAAGCCAAATCATACATAAGAAGTAGCCAGCTAATACCCATGCGATGCCAGGAAGACCCCAATGACACCCATGTTGATTTTTATTTGTGATGTAGTAACCATTGAAGAACCTATCGCAGTTAACTGGGGGTACGGATTTCAAGTTCAAAAAAACCTTCAAGACCGTTGATAAACCTAGCCCTAATCAATAATTCTTAATTCAAGAAATAAAAACCCAGATCGGATCTTGATTTTTCTCCAATTTCTACTATATCTATTACAAGAACAAGGAGAAATTGATGGCACAAGACAATAAGAAAACAGGTAGGCAGCATGAACGAAGAGTGACACTTCCACTCTTTGCTGAAGAGAATGCGATATTGGATAGATTAAAGTCAAAAGAAGACATTAAAGCTGACACCGACAGTCTGCGCTTCGCTCTTCACTTTTACGACAAATATAGACCCATGATTGAAGTGCTGGCCTCATTTGAGAAAGCCATGCACGCAATGAAAGAAGAGCTAACCAATGAGATGAAGAATATCTCTTGGAGACAAAATGCCAATTTTGAGATTTCTGAGCAGGTTCTAGAAGCCGTCAAGAAGCAGGGGAAATAAGATGGCATATTTCACATCCCCTCAAGTGGTCAAGAACGAGGAAAAATACAAAGACTATCTCGGCGGTGCAGCTCGTTACTACACAATGGCTATGAGAGCCGAAATCAAAAAGCAATTTCCTGAATTAGATGCTGATAAAGTAGATCTTAATGATCCAAGGTTCAGAGACATTGCCAAGCAGGTAATCTGTCCTATTAGGGTGTCAGGTGACTTGTCCCGCTCATTGGGCTTAGACAAGGTAATCGTGGACGAGAAGTTGCTCAGTCATCTATTCAATGGTCATTGTCCCACTGATGTTGTTCCTGAAGACTCACATCTAAGAAGCTATGCCACTACACCCCATGAAAAGATTGGGTCTGTGATTCCATTGAATAACAATAAGGCGACTTTGAAGGATGGTGAGTATGTCTATGACGGCAAGAGACGCATGTCCACCGAATTGCTCTTCACCTTGGGCAAAGCTGAGTCTGTGTATTTCTGTGCCTTAGCTACCAGAGATCCATCTGTATTGAATAAGCTTGCTGACATTCATCATCAAGTTATGGAGCGAGTCGTCCTTCCTCTAATAACTGAGTTGGCAGTGGCGCGAGTCCAGGACCAGAATAACGAAACAAAAGAACAGAACGGCTACGAGGTTGCTTGTGTTGATGTGATGCACATTGAATCTCGCAGTGTCGAGCCACACATTCACTTTCACAGCCAATTATTAAATTCGCTCATGGCAAAGGATGGGAGACTTTTCTCGCTAGAGGCAGCAGATATCTACGATTGGAAAGGCATGATAGACATGCAGTACCAAGCTGCGATGAAAGAAGCTCTTGAAGATGAGTTCGGAGTCACATACAAGAAAGTGTTTGTGAAGAGAGACGAGATAAACGAGCATCTCAAAGATCATGAGAAAGCAGTTGCTTCCTATGACCTAACTTCTGACCTGGTGCCTGATGAAGTGGTGGACTACTTTTCATCTCGCACCAAAGAGATCGAGAAGGAGCTTGAGGAAAAAGGACTTGCAAGCACACCTGAAGCACGGGCTGTGGCTCAGAAGAGCACCAGGTCAGACAAGCAGGAACTCTCCCCATCGGAGATGCTCGCTCAGTGGACCAAGGATTTCGCGGCTCTAGGATACAGTGCCACACCACCAGCGGCGCCGATCGAACCCAAGAAGCAGTTCATCCCCATAGCAGACGAGCAGCTCTCTATCACTTTCCAGCGCAAACACCACGAGCAACATGCTGCAAGAGCCATAGCGGCATCTGTAGAGAGCTACAGCGATGGCGAAGGGCAGTACGAGTCTCGAATCGCCAAGAAGGTCCAGAAGCTACTTTTGTCAGATGAGCAGATCACCCGCAACTTTGCTGAGCGCATCGGGCAGGTAGATTTCAAGCTCCATCAGATGCAAGCCTTCATTGGCAAGATGGCTCTGGACACATGCGATGGTGCGACGGCATTGGAAGAGGCACAGCGCATCTCCGAGGAACAGTGCCACCTCTACCTCGATCCCAAGTCCAAGCACTACAGCGAGATCAAAGACTACATTGCTGGCCGTATCACAGACCCAATGGCATTGGAGCAAGCTGAGATCCTCTTTCGCAGAAATGCCCGCTTCATCACTAAGCCTGTCATCGAAGCTGATAAGCGCATCCACGAGGGGTGCATGGCAAGAGTGGGCGACACACGATTTCAGATAGACAAGCGACACGTCGTGTCTGAAATCATGGCATACGAGAAGGAGAAAGGATTCCAGCTCTCTGCTGACCAATCAAAGATGGTCTATGCCGCTTTCTCTGAACCTGGTGCAGTCATCAACACGGCCGGGATGGCTGGTGCTGGCAAATCGACTGCTGCAGAAGTCATCGTGCGAATCCTCAGGAAACAGGGTTTCGAGGTCATTGGCACATCCATTTCAGCCGAGGCAACGAAAGGGCTTGCCAAATCAGCCGGGCTAAAAAAGGGCGAGTTTTTCAATTCGGCTGAGCTCAACGCGAGATTGGATAGTGGCAAGCTCAAGCTCACTGACAAAACAGTAGTTCTCTTTGATGAAGCGGGCATGGCTGACATCTTCACTTTAGATAGGCTCTTTACCCACATTCATAAAGCGGGTGCCAAGGTCAACCTCATTGGAGAAAAAGAACAAGCTCAACCTATAGGGCCGGGCAATATGTTCAAGCACTTGAATGAGAACTTCATCACTGTGCCTCTAACTTCCATTAATAGACAGAACACAGTTGAAAAGCGCGAAAATGTGAAGTTGTGGCAAGCAGGACAAGCACAAGAAGCAATGGAGCAGTTTGAGCAATGGGGATGGCTATCAGAAGCTGCTACTAATAAAGCCGCATGGGAGGAGGTTGCTACTCGCTTTGTGGAAGACAGCAGACCTGATACACAGAAGATCATCATGGCGGACACAAACGCCGACAATGATGCTATCAACAGACTCATCAAAAAGAAGTTGCAAGAAAGTGGTGTGCTAGATCCCAATGCGCCGTTTGTAGCTATTAAATGTGCCGATGGAGTAGAAAGAGAGTTTGGTGTTGGGGATAGAGTTACTTTCTTCAAAAAGTCATCTACAGCCAATGCAGTATCAACGAATGGGCAGAAGGATACAGTTAATAATTCACAGACAGGACGAGTTCACGGATTCAGAAAGAACAGACTTACTGGTGGAGTTGCTGCGATATGTCTTGAGCTTGATGAAATTGATCCCGCTACCAAGAAAAATAGACTTGTCTATATCGATGTGAAGACGCAGCCGAAATTTAGATTCGGGTGGAGTGGGACAGTCTATAAGGCACAAGGTGCGAGTGTTCCACGAACTTTTAGGGTTCTCACGTCAAACAGTCAGCCAAGTGCTTTCATGGAGTATGTTGCCTCGTCTCGCTATAAAGACGAACACACAATCGTTCTATCGAAAGAGTTCCAAGACAAGATCTACAAGAAGGTCTATGACTTAGATGTATCAGACAATCAATCTGATCGTCTTGAGTGGCTTCAAAAGCACAAGAAAGTAGAGGTGCCATCATGGGCTTACGAGTCGTTTGGACAGGCTGAAACATTTCTTAGTGGTCATGTGGAGCATTTCCCTGAGGTCAAAACTCCCATTACAGAGAAGTATGCTGATTTGATTAAAAAGCTCAGTGAACAGCCGTTCAAGAAGAATGTGGCTGATTTCGAAGAAGTGCAAGACGGGCTATCTTTCTACAGAAAGATCATGCAAAAGCGCACATTGGGACTTGCTCAGTTCAGAGAGAACAGACCAGCTCTCAAGCCCGTTGCTAAGCCCAGCCAGGTCAAGAATTGGAGAGATATCCCTACAATGGCTGACATACCGAAAGCTCGTCTCACTAGAAAAGACCAAGCTCAACAGACGAAGGCTGCTGTCATCCAGAAGAAAAAGCTGAAAAGAACTGCCCTTTCAATTTGATAACGCTATTGATTTTTTCGAAACTTCAGTTATATGTAAGGCATATACACGGAGGCATGAATGGGGAAATTACAAGAACAGCTAATAGATGCGGTGGTAGTCGGAAACTTGGAAGGGGTAAAACGGCTTGTTGATAGAGGTGCCGATATTCATGCTGGTGATAATAGTGCTCTTAGATGGGCTGCTGGACAAGGACATTTAGATATTGTGGAATTTCTTGTCGGAAAAGGTGCCAATATTCCTGCTCAAGATGAGCATGCTCTCAGATGGGCTGCTAACAACGGACACTTAGAGGTTGTCAAGTATCTAGTGGAGCAAGGTGCTGATATCCATGCTTTAGAGAATAGATCTCTGCGATGGGCTGCGGAAGAAGGACAAATAGAAGTAGTCCAATTCCTTGTCGAAAGAGGTTGCCCAATCGACATTGCCAAAGAATATGGAACAGATGCTGTTCAGGACTTCTGCAAAGCTTATGAGCTACAGAAGATGCTAGACAATAAACTTGAAAAATCTGCCAAAATAAAGGTCAATAAAACCAAGTTGAAAATTTGAACATAGCCCTCCTCGTGAGGGATTTTTATTGTCCTTACCCGCTCACTCAATCGCCGTTAGGCTCTTCTTAAGAGCAACCTCCTGCGGAGTTCCCTATGGGAGTCCAGTTAAGGTCAGGACTTTGGCTCATGTCTACGACCAGGCGCAGCTATCGTCCGTAGGACAAAGCCGACAGGCGCACTCCCAAAAGCCCAAGCCCTCATTAGAGGGCTATTTTTATTTGACAAACGAAAATTCTCCACTATAAGTAGTTATATATCAAACATATAACATAGGAGACAAAATGGACGATATAAATAAGCATTCTCTATCCAACCCGACAAAGTTGTTGGAAAGAATTGCCAATCTCACATATGTCAGCCCAACTATAGAATCCATTGAGTTCTATAGCGCTCAATATGAAAAGGAGGGGAAGCCTTCCCCTTATCCAGAATTACCTCATGAGGATTTTGTCTGCCGAAGATGCCCATTGTCCTTATGGAGTTCTACGGGACCTCGCACTAAAGATTCCAGCCAAAAGCACATTTCTTGTTTTTGCCCCGTCCAGCACGTCGAAACATACTCAACTGCGAATCCAGATGACCGCCATATTTGTGATGGTCCAATCATCGAGGCAATCAAAGCGCAGGAGAAACTTGAAGGGGGGAATGAAGAATGAATGAGATAGATAAACTAGATCGCCAAGCAAGAACTGACCTTATGAACATGGCGGTGACAGATGTAAAAAATCCAAAATTTAACAAGGATCACTGCTACAACAACGCATGTCTGTTGATCGAGAAGGGACTGCATCCGAGATATTTGTTCACTCATATTGCTGAGAGCATTCAAGAAGCAAGATGGGCAAAATTGAGTGCCTCAATGATTGAGAACAGCCGTATATCCGCAATCCTAGATACCTATGCTGAGATACAAAAGACATTGCTACCACACACATCTCTATCTGATGGCTCAATTACATTCTTCAAAAACTCAAGATTGGATGTTGTGGCTGCATTTGTAGATCATCACAATCCACACCCAGAGAGCAACACAGTTCAGGCGATGAGGCATGCAGGGATTGATAGAGAAGAGGTGAAGGAATTCGCTGAGGCGTATCTATTGAAAAAGAAGATAGAAGAGACACTCTCATCTAAGACAACCAAGCCTAAAAAGGTGGCGAAGATTTGACAAACAACGAACATCAGCTATATATGCAATACCGATTATTCAACAAGTCAATCATCCGTCTTTAAAATTACGCATGCTATTGACATAAATTCTACATATGGGATATTGAAGTATATAGCGATCAAAAAACTAAGGAGATTCAAATGAAATATAGGTTAAATGAACATGTAGAAGAATTTATTGACAGTGACGCAGAGTTAACGGCTCACTGGGATGTGCCTCTATCAAGATACAAAAATGAGGATGACGATATTGAGGATTCGGACAACAACTACGGCAAGGCTGTGGTGTTAATGGGCGGATTCTTTTTGGCTAGTGTCATCTTTCTAGTTTACGCGGTTGCTAAGCATTCTTTCCTAATTTGACATTTCTGCTTTGCCTTTAAATGAGGTGAGGTGTATGTCAATTCTAGAGAAACAACAAGTTGTATGGCGTAGTCGCTACAACAAAAGCCCGTTACTGGGCAACAAACTTATCAACTACTACGAGGATGTATTTTTTGCATTCTTGTTTTGGTTTTTCATAGCATTCGTAGTCTCTGCCATTGTTCTGTGGCAAATCAACCTAAAGCAGTTTCCTATACCTCCTGCACCTGGATTTCAGGGTGAGTGGACTGTCTTTCATCATCTACTCGCCTTAGCCCAAGTCTTTCTCAACAAGATTCCCTATTGGCATCCATTCCAAACCGATGCGATAGCTTATCTCAACATGACAGGCTGGCTTGCTAATAATGGGATTCTTCATATCCTCACATGGCGCATCAATGCCGCTCTATTTCTTGGCTTCGTTGTAGGGGTTTGGCAAGCAGTCAATAAGACGGAGAAACCTGTCCCATTTGAGCAGACTGCGAACAAGCGTGGTATGGAAATAATCCTTCCTGATCGGGCTCCTCAAGAGTTCTCGAAGGAAACCTTTGAAGAGGTCAAGAAGTCAGGGAAGTTCTGTGAACTCGCACAGGATACTTTCCTCACATTTTCCCGATTTAGAACTCACCACATCGGCTTTGGTGCTTCAGGAACAGGGAAGTCGCAATTCTTAAATTCCCTAATTCGTAGAGCAATAGAACTTGGACTCAAGCTTGTAATCTTGGACCCTAAGTACGAGTTCACACAAGCCTATTACGATCCCAACAATCCTGCCCATGCCATTCTTGACCCCACAGACAGCAGAAGCCATGTATGGGATTTCAAAAAAGATCTCAATACCCTTTCAATTCAAAGACGGTTTGCCAACTCCTATATTCCACCTGGTGAGGGTGATGCGGCTATGTGGAGTAATGCAGCAAGACTTCAGTTCGTGGGCTACTCACAATACCTAGATGCTAACTTTGACGATTACACACCCAAAGACATAGCTGACTTACTGCGCTTTGCAACGACAGAACAATCGCTCTATATCTTTAGGAATTACTTCCCTGATGCTCTAGTGTGGTGTCTCAAAAATAGATAGAACTATTTTGACCGGTGTTGGTCGAATCAGCTTCCTTATAGGAGACTACGCTGATGGCCCACCCTGGACGCCCCGCCACGAAGCTGCAGATCACCGATGCCGAGCGCGCAGAGCTGCATGCGCGACTGCGCGTACGCAAAGCGCCCGAGGACGAGAAGCTGCGCATGCGAATCGTGCTGGGCTGCGCAGATGGGGAGTCGGGCACCATGATTGCCCAACGCTTGGGCACGACGGTGCAAACTGTCTCCAAGTGGCGGCGGCGCTACCGGGCGTATCGTCTGGCGGGTTTGACCGATGCCCCGCGCGCTGGCCGCCCGCGCAGTGTGGGCGACGAGCAGGTTCAGCTCATTGTGGACAAGGTTCGCCAGAGCAAGCCTGACAACGCCACGCACTGGAGCGTGCGCCAGATGAGTCGGCACGCTGGCGTATCGCCCGCGACGGTGCAGCGCATCTGGCATGCCTTTGGGCTGAAGCCGCACCTGCAAGAAACCTTCAAGCTATCGACGGATCCCCATTTCGTGGACAAGGTACGGGATGTGGTGGGGCTGTATATGGCACCACCCGATCGCGCCTTGGTGCTGTGCGTGGACGAGAAGAGCCAGATCCAGGCTCTGGATCGCACCCAACCAGGGTTACCACTGACGTTTGGCAAACCCAGCACGCGCACGCACGATTACAAGCGCCATGGCACAACGTCGCTGTTTGCAGCGCTGGATGTGGCCACTGGCAAAGTCATAGGACAGCTCAAGCGCCGTCACCGCAGTGTGGAATTCCTGCAGTTCCTCAAAGCCATCGATGCAGCGGTGCCTGGCGAACAAGACATCCACCTGATCATGGACAACTACGGCACGCACAAGACGCAGGCAGTGCGGGCCTGGCTAGCAGCCCATCCTCGCTACCACGTTCACTTCACGCCCACCTCAGCGTCCTGGCTCAATCTGGTCGAGCGTTTCTTTAGCCAGATCAGCGAGCAGTGGATCAAGCGCAGCGCCCACACCAGCGTTGCTCAGCTGGAGCAATCCATACGGGAATACATTGATCGTCACAACGAGGATCCCAAGCCGTTCGTGTGGCATAAAAGTGCGGACACCATCTTGGCATCTGTGGCGCGGGCAGCGAGTACCATTATTTGATGATTACTTTTGAGACACCACACTAGACACCTTAGGGCAAATAGAAGAGGAGCAAACTAAACCTGAGCAAAACGTCACAAGCTTCGGTGTTCGCCTTAACTTAAAAGGCTACATAGACGGATTGCTAGATCTAGCTAGATATTGGCATGATGAGAATCAGAAGAAGATATCTCTTCGTGATTTTATGGTGAATCCTGACTCTGAGATTCGGGTTTTATTCATCAAGCCCAATGATTCAGAAAGGCTCATGAGCTCAGGGATCATCCGTTCTGCTTTGAACTACATGATTTCGCTTCTCGATACCCCAGCAATCACGGACTCTAGCGATGTTCGTGGAGCATTCATTCTGGATGAGTTCCAAGCACCCGGAAAGCTCGTCACGGAAGATGGCAAGCCCACCATTGACAAGCTGCTAGATAGGGGACGATCCAAGGGATTTGCCGCCTGTATCTTCGCCCAGGACGCTACTCAGCTCTATGGTGAATACTCTGAGAACGATGTGAAGAAGTGGCGTCAAGTCGCATCAGGATTTGTGCTCACAGGAACTGCACCTGGTGACACCGCTGATATGGTCAGCAACATGATCGGCAAACGCTTTTTTGACAAACTCCACCGCACCTTCGGGTACACAGAGCAAGGCAAGCCCCGTATTGGCGATGCATCCGTTCAGCAGCACGACGAGCAGGCAATCCTACCTACTGAGCTCTCTGCCTACCTCACCCCAAAAGACGGCCATATCCACTACATCTACCTAGCTCGTGGTCTAAAAAATGCCTACATCTTCAAAAAGGCAATCGAACCTATTCCGCAAATTGAACCTGCCTGGATGCCCCAAGAAGAGAAGCCAGGTTTCAATATTAAGGAAAGCAGAGTGATGGCTTTCTTAAAAGAGGAAATCGAATCCAAGTCCAAGGCAAAGAAAGCTGAAGCAAGCAAGGATGCAAAAGAAATCGGAGAAATTCTAGGTGACATACCAGAGGGTGAAGACTTTGTTGAACTTGAGGACTTGCATGGTGAGGAAGTTCGCTTCCCCGCTTACAACCCCTTGCCCGTAGATTCCGACCTATTAACTCAATATGAATCTGCTTTCGGCAAAGTGTTCACTCATGACCAAGCCCAAGAAGTTTCTACCTACCTGGTTGCTCTTGTTGGAAATTTGGAGTCCACCTTTACATACAAAGATGTTGGCTCAATCTATGCGAGGATTAGAGATCATAATATTAATGTTGAGAAGAGCCTTGTAGACAGACTCAAGATCATGGCAAAGCGAGACAACGAATACATCGCTCTACTGCGAGCAATGAATATCTCGCTACCTTAATTCTATGCCTCTTTACAAATCCTAAATTCCTCCTATATTGATTACATATAACTGATATGAACAAGGAGGGGTTATGGACTATTTGATTGAAATGGAGCTGGTGGAGAAAAAGTCAGACCAGCAAATAAGGGAAGAAATACAACAGGGAACCTACAGAGGAGACTCACACCGTTATCAGATAAAAATCAAGAATGCTGAAACACAGAAGTATGTCGGCATCAATCCTGATTTCACTAGCAATCAGATGAATGAAAAGGACATCTCTGTGATGCTCTCCAAGATCATCGAGAGAAGAGGTGTTTATGGTGATGAGCCCAACAGGGCAAGAGTGAAGCTCGTGGATGTGAGTGAGAAAGCTTTTCCCGTGATTGCTGCCACCTTTGACTTTAAACTAGCCCACACACTAAGCCGTGGTTTAGCAGATGAGAGGGTTCCCCTCCAATCTCAGCAAAACAATGTGGAATCTCCTGACAGCTACTACCGTCAGCTTCTAGGGTTGCCCACCCAGCACGCACCAGTCGTTGAGCCTCCTGATGCTTACTATCGTCAGATGCTTGGAGAGTTGAAACTACCTTCCCCAATTGTAGAGCCCGCCAAGCGCGATGAAGTGCGCCAGGCAGTGGCCGAGCAGATCCACACCATGAGGGTTCAGGGCAGACAGCCCGAGGCAGTCAGACTCGATACCCAGGCCGTCATCAAAGCCAACGATGAGCTTGGCCGCGGTCCAATGGCGAAGTTTGACCAGGTAGCGAAGAAGCTACCCATTGCCCACCGTATTGACCCTGCTGAGCTACCAGCGAACTTCCATGAGCGCAGAGCACGAGTGGAGCGTTTCCGTGCCAAGAAAGAGGCGAAGATCGCCACACAGGACAGATTGAAAGACCTAATGGGCTACGAAGGTGATGTGTATCTGAAGGAGGTTCACAAAGCGGCTCTTGAGCTCCATACCCCAGCGCTAAATGTCCACATCGCGGCTCAGCGCCTTGCCACACTATCTACTGCCGAATCCTTCAGTCACCTTCTCGCTCTGAACATGGAGAACAAACCCTCAATCGCTCTCCATCCTGAGAAGGGAACGATGAACATTGTGGAGCAGATTTACACAGCGGTTGAAGGCTACGACATCTCTCCTCGTCTCAAGCAAACGATGCAAGAGCGCGGGCAAGAGGTCAACGAATTCAGAATGCCTCGTGACTTCTTTCATAACACCAAGAACGAAGAAACGATGTATGCCTTTGGCCGTGATGCCACGATGACCGTAGGACACTATAGAAACAAATTCTACGAGATGACCAACGGAGACATGCGCGACTCTATCGTTGAATCTGAGATCTGGAAGGCAAATAACTTATCCAGAGGTGCCATGGAGCGAGCACACAGGGCAGAAATTAAGTCTGCTACCGATGAGCAGCTACCCCTAATCCGAGCTCAGCATCGTCTAGAAAACCAACTCTATGACTTCTATGAGAGCGAATGGGTCAACATCAAAAACGGAGGTCTATCCGCCCAAGGCAAGCAGATGAGTGACAGAACCCAAGAGCTATACCGTGAGTTCCAAAAGCTTAACTTCGTAAACGCACCCGCTCTTCAAAAGACAAAGAGCACTCAGAAAGCAGAGCAGTTTGTTCCAACTGCGGCAGCAATGGAAGTGATCTCATCTATGACCAAGAAACCCGTTCAAGCTCTACCTGAGAAAGTGGTTCCTCAGCACAGTGAAGAAAAGACAAAAGCCAAGAATAACATTTTGACCTTGCGACAGAAATCCAAATAAGCAAATGCCCTCTTCGGAGGGCATTTTTCAAACTAGACCATAGTGCTTCATAGCTGCCCATCCCAGCATTAACAATCCACCGCCCATGGCAACACCCGTGACAGTGATGAAAAATCTCACCTTAAGACTTTCCCTTTGCTCGTTGAGCAATTTGGTCACTGCTGAAAGAAGATTCTCCTGTGCCTTCTTCTGCTCTGATTTAATGGGTGCAAAGATGTTGTTTCGTAGAGTTAGGTTGTGATGCTCCACCATCTTCTTGAATTCGGCATCTACTTTTGAAATGTCCAGCCCTTTCAATTCTAGTTCTTTACTGTAGGCAGCGGTTCTCTGTTTATTTGCTTCAGCGGCCTCAGTCTCAGCACGCTCTATATCTCTTGTGATGCGGGAGCTTAGCTTTTCGAGCTTCTTTATGTGCTGCTCCATCCTTGCATCTAGCTCCACTCCTAAGGTCTTACTCAACCTGGTGTGATAGTGATTGTCTATCCTTTCCATCATGTCAGCATAAGAGCGAGCTCTCATCAGAACTCCATACTGCAACATGAACAGTTGTTCCAATGGAGCATTGCCGTAAATGCTACGGCTTTTTAGCTGCTTTCTGATATTGCTCGCTTCTTCAACTGTCAATGAGTCAAGAAAGTCTTCTATATCTGTCCACTTTGGAACTTGTTCGATATAGGCACTTCTACTTTCTTTCATGTCTTTGATGATGTCGCTTACTACATCCTCTTTTGTCTCAGGAATCATCTCCTGAGTAATTGATGGCGCAGGCTTTTCTATACCAGTATCAACCAACGATTGCGGCATTGGTGGAATTACAGGTTCAGGAAAGATAGGTTCTGGCTCAACTACGACCTCATTCTCTCCAAATATATCCAGTATTTCTCGTAGTTCCTCTTCAATTTGCTCCATGTTTTTGACCTTTTCTTGTTGTTATATGTATTGAATATATTTGCTATTTCAATAAAGTCAAGAAAAATACCAATGGCTATTGACAAAATTAGTTTATGACTTATACATAAAGCATATAACAGAGGATCGCAATGACAGAAAAAGAAGAAAAGAAGAAGGCTCTCACCACATATGCGGGTGTGATAGTGGATCAGGATGCCGATCTATTCAATGCCGCAACGATAGCAGAGCAAAAGTTCTATGAAGAGTTGAAGAAGACGAGCGAACACAAAGCATCGTGTTTTCTTCAAATGCCTAAGCAAGACAGGGCTGAATTGATGAGCGGGAAGCTAAGTGAAGCTGACGCTGAAGAGCGCTTCAAGTATGCAAGCACAAAAGCTCTCATTTACACAAATGATGGCTACATCATCACCGAGAAGATGCGTGCTGCCCACAAGAAAATAAATGGAGTGCTTGCGGTGGTGCTTGGCGCTGCAGTCATTTGTCTAGGGATGGATATCTACTTCAATACCATAGCAAAGAACACTCAACTGCATCTTGAATCTGCTGGGGTGCGATACGAACTTGATCCGGCAGCGATGAATCAAATAAACCATAGAAGAGAGAATGTGGATGACACATCTCGCATGCTAACGGCTCAACAATACATCCAGCATCTCATGAAACCCAACTTTCAGTGCCACGAACTCAAGACTTTGAAAGATAGTTTTTATGAGCCTGCTGATGGACTTCCCAAGTGCCGCCAGGTCGGAGATGCGACATTTGTGGTGGGATATGCGAAGAACCCCACATTTCCTCAGCCCGTGATGAATGTGATTAAAGACGGACAGATCTACAACTTGGACTTGTCAGTATCTGGCTTTTCTACCGTTCAATACACATTGCCCGTGGTGAGATTTGAGATGATTCCTCAAAGATTCGCAGAGGCATTTCCCGATATGGTGAGAAGTGCAGCTCAAGATGTAGTGACAAGACGCAAAGAAAAGAACTAATGGAAAAATTACAAGGAGACGATATGAGTAAGATAAATGATATTTGGGACATTATGCTTTGGATTGGGCAGTATGTCCTTTATGGGGGATTGGTGGTTTGGGTAAGTCTTTTATTTGTTGGAGTGTTTCTAGCAGGATACCTCAACTTTGTGAAAGCCGAGGGTGAAGAGGTCAAAGACAAGATATCTATATTAAGAAAGAAGATTGTGCCATCTCTCGGACTATTCGAAGGTTTCGGCAAGTTGGTGGACAAGTTCTTGGAGATTTCTCTCAAGACTGTATCTAAGACATGGATGTCCATCATTCCTGACTCTTTGATTGAGAGCATATTTAGAGTAAGACCTTCATTCTCTGCAAGACTTGCGAGAGCAAAGCAACTCTACCCTCGTGTATCCGAGAACGAATTCTTTTGGGCGCGTTTAAGAGCAACTGATTTTAGAGAGATAAGCCCTGTCGTTCATGGGCTTTGGTGGAACAACAAACCAGTAGAAGAGCATGTGTCCTTCTTATTGCCAGCAAAAGCTTTCTACAACTCAGTTAAATTGGGAATGTTGGCAGGCTTGCTCGTCTTTATAGCTCTCGCTTTTATCTACAAGCCACAGTGGTACTTTGGGTTTCAAACTAACTACACAGCGAGTATGGAAGTAAACAAGATAGCTGATGCCATTAAAAACGACATAAGCATTGTTCCTGCTTTCAACAAAGACTATTGGGATGAGGCTGATTTCAAAAGTGCTAGGGAAGCGGCTATCCAGGAAGCTCCTAAATATGCGGCTCATGTAGTTAGCGGAGCACAAGGCTACAACTACCAACCTTGGGGCTTTATCTTCAAAAATGGGCTTCTCTTAGACTTGTTCATGGGATTGGCTGTTGCCATAGCAGCGACTCGCATCCTTTATTTCCGTAGCTACAAACTTCTTCAATTGCCCGTAGTTAAAAACAACCACGAAATCTTCGTGCATGAGAAGACGGCAAGTGAAGTCGCAGACTACAAGCGAACAGTTGCCGCAGCAAACAAGAGAGCTACAGGCTTTGATAAGAACATGCCTCTTGTGGTTCTTGGGCAATCAACGGGTGGATTGGAAGAAAGTGGTGTTTTAGGGGCAAAAAGAAAGGCGCAGAAGTTCCTATATAGCATCTCTGATATGTCCCAAAACACTTTGGTCACTGGTTCAACTGGGAGTAACAAGACTCGTGCGGTAGCCAAACCAGTTGCTGAGGCTGTTCTTACCCTAAAAAGCATCAACTATGCAGCAGAACAGAAGTACGAAGAATTATTTGATTTAAGAACAAACACACTAACTCAGAAGGCAATTGATTCAGGCTATCTAGACAGATTCATTCCGATAGAACAGCCTAAGTTTGCCATTGGAATGGCATTGCATGACTTAAAGGCACAGATTCATCATGATATGAGAGATATCATCAACAAGCTGTACCTTAACGACGCTGTGAGAATTATTGGGGCTGAGAGCGGACAATTGGGCATAGACCTTCTTGCAACATTGGGTCCCACAAAGCTCGTGCAGGTTTTTGAGTCAATCGGCTCTCAACTTGGTGGGGAGAAAGGCAGAGACTTTTGGGTTGGAAGCGCGTTAATCGTAATTAAGAATTTTGCGAAGGTTATCTATGTGTTCGCTAGAACCACTTACGCAAAAGAGTTAATGAGAAAGAATAGATACAAGGCATGGTCATTGAAATTCTTGGCAGCATTGATTCAACATGATGCGAATGGAGATCTGTTGGCGCTCATGGTGAAGGCCATTTACGACGACATGAACAATTGTCCTGAGCGTATTGCCGATTTGATGTCTGATGATGTTGTTAATGCTATTTCCTATCTCTACACGAAGTGGGCAGACATGCCAGAGGAAACAAAGGGCGGCATCATTACCAATATCACATTCATCATGGATAGCTACTCAGGCAATTCTCTCGATCCATTCTTAGAAGGTGTTGGAGAGAACATGGTAAGCATAGAAGAGATATGGACAAAGATCGTGGCTGTTGATTTGCCATCCGATAAGTATGGTGTCACTGGAAAGGTAATCCAGTTGTTCATAAAAACACTTCAGTTTGAAACTGCTGTTGGCAGACAGATGTTCCATGCTAGAAGAATTACCGAGATTTCTGAGCGCTTCCGTAAAGAGTATCCTGATTTACTTGTGTTGGAACCATCCATCGAAACTCTAGCACCTGCTCTCTATAGTGCTGATGAGAGTAAGGAGGCACACCAAGATTACTTAGAGATTTGTGCTGGTATTCAAGAAGAGAACAACGAGGTTTGGACGATTGGAAGCTATGCCACGAGATTAAGAGAGATCTGTGCATCAATGCCCGACATTTCAAAAGTGGAAGAGGACTTGATGAGCTCAGGAAACCATGAACAAGCAGCCAAAGCAGAACAGGCATTGAAACTTGCTGCCCGCGTCAAGGAATTAGAGCCACGCTTTGCGAAGTCTATGGTGGGAATTATCGATGGGCTAGATACGAAGGTCTTTGAAGCCAAGATCTCCGATTCCGCAGAAGAGAAGGCTAAGAAACGCAGTAATCTCCATCTTTACTATCAGTTCTTGGATTCTCTAACGAGAGTGACAAGAGAGAGAATGGTGTTCTTGGCAGACGAATATCAGGGATTAATCACTGTCGATAAAACAGGTGTTTGTCTCACTGACTTCAATACTCCAAATATCTCTCGTTCAACCGGCTTGATTTTATTCATCATCACACAGAGCTACATTGCTTTTGAGCAAGTAATCGGCAAGGAGGCAACTCACAACTTCATCGCTCAGATGAGAAACAGAGTCTATCTCGCAAGTGAGGATGCTTCTACCCGTGACGATGTTGTCAAATTAGTTGGCAAGGCATACATTTTTGAGCATGCGCTAAAGGGAAAACCTCTTCTTGCTAACGGAAAGCCTACTGGAATTCCTATCTACGCTAACCTTAATGCGCTTATCAGTTCAGAGAAAGTAGTCAATGCCTCTCACGGGCAGGCTCATTCCACTGTGTATCCATATTCTTATGACATCTTGACGGATGGAAATCCTATTGAGGTGGACATATCTAAGCTTGTTGGATCTGGTCTATTTACTGGAACATTCTCTAAGAAAGAGCTTGGATTTGATGTGCCAGACATGATCGATCACTTCTTCAATCCTGCATCAATCGAAGAGGTAGAAAAGAAGGGCTCAGCTTCCCAAGGTGTTCAATCTAACTTGAAAGAAGTCAAGATTCAGATCAACAAGGCAAGGGTTGAGGCTGCTGATAAATACAATCAATTTATCAAGGATGCCTACAACAAGGGAAATCCTGCTGTGACTGAAGAGGCTTTCATGAAACAGTCAAACATTCATGCTGTAGTCGTAGTTCAAAGAGCGGGGATGATGGTGGTTGATCACATCATCATAGCGAAAGAGGAAGACTATGTTGCCGCATAAAAGTAGCCCCGCAAGGGGCTTTTTTATTGGGTGTGCTTTTTATCTCTTGTTGACTAATTAATTAATGACGCTACATATATATGTTGACTACAACAATAAAAAGAGGTCGGCATGTATCGTATTCTTCTATTCCTTTCTATATTCCTTGGTTTCGTGGCTGATGCTTCTGCAAAGAACATCTTTGAACCCCTACCCGACAGTAAGGCCATGTGGCTACTGTCATCTTTGTTTGGTGGACTGCTTACTGACGGTGGCGCAGATCCGTTGTTATCCGTTTTCAAAGTCTTCAATGGGGCAATGCTTTGTGTTGGTGGAGTTCTCTTCGCCTATACGATTCTCGCGGGAACGGTGGGCACGGCTCACGATGGAGAGATGCTCTCCAAAAAGTTCTCGTCAGTATGGGTGCCAATTCGCTATTCCCTAGGCACAGCCATGCTCCTACCCGTGGTGGGAGGTGGGTATTGTGTTGCTCAGGCCGTAGTGCTGTGGATAGCCGTTCAAGGTGTGGGGTTGGCTGACATATCTTGGAAGACTGCTGTCGACCATACCCCTGAGATAGTGGCGGCAGCTCCATCCAGGCCGCCCGCTTCAGATCTCGCATACAAGACCTATGAAAGCTTGATGTGCATGCAGATGCTCGCTATGGCAAAGACTGAGCCTTGGGCTGAGACATTGGGAATGGACCAAGCTACTCTTGCACAATCCGAGACGAAAGGCACATTCGGCACTACATACGAGTTCGGTGTCACCAATGGCATCAACGGACTCGCAAAAAACCAGTGCGGGACAGTCACGGTAAAGAACTGGTCTATACCAACAAGTGCCAGCTCTAGTGGACCTGGAAACAGCATCTTAGAACTCAAACTTGCCACGGACAGGATGGAGGTCATTAATGCGAACAACAAGAAAGCTCTCAATGCCTTCTTCGTGAAGATGTCCACACTCACTTCGAAAGACCTTACCGCTATTTATGAAGGCAAGCCGCTTGTTGGATTACCTCAGGTTAAAGCTCTATCCAACGAGTATGAGGAGGAAGTAAGAAAGGGAGTTGCTGAATTGATCTTAGAATCCAAGAAGAATTCAAACTTCAAAAAAGCGGCTGGCCGAGATGGTTTTGTATTGGCAGGAACATTCTTCAACAAGTTTCTGTCTTTCAATGATTTGGTTCAGCGAAGCCTAGCAGATGTTCCCGAGGCGACTGGTCCTAATCTCGTCAAGATCGGCTTGCTTAGTGATAGGTGGAGTTTGGTTCTATCTAAAGTTCAAGAAGCCTATCAGTCCTATGCTGATGCGAGAGTAGTGACTTTTGGTATTGGGCAGATGTCTGGTGGCTCAGAGAAGACCTGGTGGGAATCTGTCAAAGAAACCGTCATGGCAGCCTTTGACCCACGAATTCTTGCTAAGAAGGTTTTCACAAGCACCGCTGGTTTCGTGCTTCAAGATGGCGAGAACGTCGTCTCTGCATCTCAGAGAATGGGAAACTGGATCATGGGTGCCGCCTCTTTTGTTTTCGGTGGCTTGATCCTTGCCAATGTCTCTATTGGTGCGCATCCCGGTATTTCCGCAACTATCACAGCGATGATTTATCTGTTCATCGGACCCATGTTGTTAGTTGGAGCATTGCTCAGCTATGTGATACCTAATATTCCGGGCTTCATCTATTTCATGGCTGTGCTCGGATGGCTAGTAGCGGTAGTCAGTGCCATCGTTGCGGCGCCTCTTTGGGCAGTAGTTCACTTAACCCCTGAGGGTCATGATGTCGTAGGGAGTGGGAAAGCTGGCTACATGCTTATCCTATCTCTCTTATTGCGGCCGGTGCTTATGGTGTTTGGGATGCTATCGGGCATCATCATCACAAGCACGATGGGAACTTTCCTAAATTACATTTTTGCGGATATGTTCGCCGTCAGTCAGTCGGATAGTGGCATCTTCTTGATGATCATAGGACAATACATCGTTGCCCCAATTCTCTACATGTGTTTCGCACTCATCATCATTAGAAAGAGCTTTTCTCTCATCTATGACTTACCCGATACCTTGTTGAAATGGATTGGAGGAGGCGAGAGCTTTGGTCACTTCGCAAGCGAGGCAGGGTCAGAGAGAAACTTTGCTGCTGTCGGTATGAGTATGAACACTGCAGGAGCAGCCGTAGCCGACAAGAAACGCGGTGCACCTGGTCTGAATTCCCAAGGTGGTGCCAACGGCCGTGGCGACAGCCGCAGTCTTCATCGCTCCATTAGTGGGCTTGCTCGTATGGCGGGTGCTGAAGCAGCAGGAGGATCTTCCTCTGAGCAGTCAGATTCTCAGTCTCAAGCTCCAACATCCTTTAGCCAGGCGCAGGCCAAGGCTCAGGAAGAGAAGACAGCAAACCAGCTTCAGGAGGCTGTGGGAACGGTCAGCAGCTTTGGAGCAAACGAGCAGGACTTCCTTGACCGTATTGAATCCACCAAGGAGAAGCATCCTGAGCTCTCTGTGGGCGATGCCATCAACAGAACACTTCACACGGCGGTGAGTCAGAAATTTGGCTCTGGTGTTGGAAGTGCGACGATGAAGATGGGAGGAGGCTACTCAGGGGAAGCCTACAAAAACGCTGTGGGCATGTTCCAAGCCAAGTATGAAGATCTTGAGATGAAGGGCTTATCTACCAATCAAATCCGAGGCAGCTTTACTGATGTCGTTGCCAATGCGAAGAATGAATACAAAATTCATTCAGCCGAGGCGAAGCAAAATGGCGTTTCACCTTCCAAGAACTTTGGTGAATTTATCAAAGAAGGCTTGGCAAATATTAGAGTGAGAGGAGAAGATGATGACGACATCAGCCGACATATCTAAGAACTGTCATAAAAATCAGTTGACATTTCGTACAAAATATTGCAGGATCGTACAGTAACCGATAAAAGGAGAAGAACATGAAGGTTGTGCCCGTAGTCAATTTGAATATCCCTGTGCCTGGTATGCGCCCACAAACCTTGGGTCGGTTCCTCGCACTCGCTGCATTTGCTGTCGTGTCGTTTACCTTCGGCGTAACTACGGGTGGACTCTTCATGGAGAACGCTCCTGATATGCCGCGCTATGTTCCCTTCATCACTCTTGCTATTGCCGTGGCAAGTGGTGTTGGTATGTTGAAGGTAGCGAAGGATCTGATATACAAATAATAAGCTGTAATCCCTCCAAGTCTAAGCCCTCCTCGTGAGGGTTTTTTTTCGTCTATTGAAATTTAATTCTTAACAAAGGGTATTGACAATCTTCGATTATCAACTATACCTAGTTATATATTAGGCATATAGCTATAAAGGAGATTGCATGAGCGAAAACAATTTATCGTATCAAGAACGAAGAGATAGAGCAATAGATAGTCAGCTTGATAGATTAGAGCAAGACATTTCTCGTCAGGCAGAGAAGAATATTCAGAAGTCCAAGGACCAAGGAAGACCTGTCATTGAGCCGTTAGTCGTTGAGGCAATGGAAAGACTCTATAAAAACATCTTTCTTCCTGCTATTCAGAAAGCAGGCGGCTCAGAGGAAAAGATCGGCTCGTTCTTAGATAGTGCACAGTCAATTGGTGGAACTAGGCAAGTAAAAGAATCAAAACTTCCACCGTATACCCCCGACTTGGAAGATGCTGCACCTTCCAATGTGTTGTTAGATGCCGCTAATAGAGCTAGATACAAGCAGAAAAGACAAGAAGACTCATTTGATGAATGAGCCCAACCCCAACAATAATAACAAGGAGAAGAATAAATGGGTGGAGAACGTACAACTTTAAAAGGCATGATTAATAATGAGCACTTGCCTTATACCTCGCTACTTGACTTTTTGATTCCGCATGCTGGATTTAAGTATGCATGGCGAACTATTTGTATAGGAAGCTGGCTCGGAGGAGGCTTCATGGCGAAGTCGGGAGGAGCGCTCATTAATATCATCATCAGTATTCTTTTGTTCTTTATTGTCTACATCCCCGTCTATCCCGGATTCTTCTTCGTTTCCTTCTTCGTTGCAAGTGTCATTAGACTTGTGCGAGGAACGGGGGGTAAGAGTGGCATGAAGATGAGCCTGGCTTACATCATTTCCTATATCCTAATTTTTAGGTTTATCTACGTTCCATTTGTTCTAAATAGCATAGTCGGATATGTGGATTGGGGTGATGTGATGAGATACTTTAAGATCTATTGATGTGAATGTATAAAAACAAGTTCAACTACAACAAGGAGAAAATATGAACGAGAACAAAAGCGATAGTCCAACAACCGGGACTGATAAGAAGAAAATATTGGTGATGGGAGTGCTCGCCGTTGCAGTGATAGGGGCGATAGCAAGTAACTTCACTGGATCACCAAAAGAGGCAGTGAAAGATTATGCGTTGGATACTGCTAAATCAGCAGGCAAAAAGCTTGTTGAAAAAGGTGTCGAGTATGGCAAAGAGAAGATTGCGGAGAAGTTTGAGGAAAGGCAAAAGCAGCCTGTGCCTGTAGCCGTCGTTCCACAACCCCAAGCCCGTGAGCAAGCTGTTGCTCCTGTAGTGACGAACATAGGGAATCCAGCCCCTACGGTGGCGCCTGAGCCTGTGGTACAGCAAAGCGGCAATGCTCTTAAGAGTGTGGTGAGCGACAAATACATCTCGGTAGACAACCTACCAATTCTTTCTGAGCAGGCTGACAAGATGCTCATGAATGCCACTATGGCGGGAGACTTCGACAGAGTTAAATATCTCGTTGATTCTGGTGTATCGCTAGAGTTCAGTGATGACGCTCTTTGCTATGTGAACTATGACGGCACCGAGGGCACCTTCCTAACTCACAATGAGAAGATGCCTTTAACGATGCCTGAAGCAAGACAATTATTAGGGCGTTATAGTCCATACAAGAGAGTCGAATTGACAACCACTTGCTCAAAAACACTCTTATTGGCAGCAGCATCAAAGTTAGACAGAGAAATAAGCACAGAGGAATTCGGCTACTTCAATCCTGCTTTGCGTGAGGGGGATAAGGTACGAGAATCTCAATACGATGCTTTGAAGGCACAGGAACAAGCAAGAGAGGATATCTATCGATTCTTGCTATCAAAAACCCCTGAGAAGGACTACTACCAGCTTCCAGTGGTCTTCCTTAATTCGCGTGTTCCACTTTCAATAAGAAAGGATGCATTGGAAAAATACATTGCTCATCCTAAAGTCGCGCTAAATGAGAAGACCCAGCCCTTCTACAAAGCGAAAGGAGAGGCAATGGACTTCTTTCTAGAAAACTATCCCACTAACAAGCAATACATGGCTCTAGTTTCATATCACACCAATCCTTGGTTTTCATACTTCTATGTTCTTACGGGAAGATTGGTGAATTACGCTAGTGCTTATGAAACCGCCCGTGAATCTAAGTTGGGCATGATAAAAACAGAAAGCCAGTTCAAGCCTGAGCTATTAAAACTAGATTTGCCTGAGCTCACTGTAGCATCAATGATGGAAGGGCAAGTTTCCTATGAAGAGAGTACAAACTCTGCTCTATGGTACTACGGTGCGGGATTAGGTCTTAGGTTTGTTGCTCAAGATGATTTTAGACCCATGCACGAAATCAACAGTGAAGTCGCTTTGATTCATGCAATTGTTGAGAGTGGAAAAGTGAACTTGAATGCTCAAGATCAATTGGGAAATTCTTTCCTTCATCACTTAAGCTTTGACTACAGCAACCGTGCAAGACCGCTTGCCGTGGTCACTCGCTATCTATTGAACAAGGGTGTCAATGATAAGTTGTTAAATAAAGATGGCGATACGGCATTCATGATTGCTCAAAAGAACTCCTTGCAAAATGGAGGGGGATGGGGTGAGTTATCCAAGGCTTACACTGATCTCAATTACAACTGATTGGTGGAACTACTAAGAGCCTTCAGAGATGAAGGCTTTTTCTTCGCCCTGTATCACTCAATCGCCGTGGGGCTCTTCTTAAGAGCAACCTCCTGCGGAGCTCCCTACGGGTCCAGCCAGGTCATAGCATTTTGTTCAGTTTTTCCCATCTAAGCGCAGCTTGTCGTCCGTAGGACAAAGCCGACAGGCACACCTTCAAAAAGAGCCACACGGCGACTGAGTGCTTAGAAGGGACAACACTTTCCGTCTTATTGGTTGCCATATCAACCTGAGCCTCTTGCCTTTTATGAATTTTCCTCTATAAGTAGTAGATAAATATGGGGGAATATTATGTTTATGAAAGAGTTGGATAAAAGACTAATCGAGGCAGCAACGGTAGGAGATCTACCAGAAATCAGGAGTCTGATTGAGCGCGGGGCTGATATTCATGTCGATGAAGGGAAACCTTTCGGAGTTGCCGCTGAACATGGCCGCTTGGAAGTGGTCAAGTATTTAGCTTCCCAAGGCGCTCACATCAATACTCGTAGCGACCTTGAAGACCGTAGGGATAGAGCTCTCCTAATGGCCTCAGGAAATGGGCACTTAGAAGTGGCTGAGTTTCTAGTCTCTGCAGGTGCCGATATTCATTTCCTCAGAGATTGTATTTTGAGATGGGCTGCTGGCAACGGGCAATTGGAAGTGGTTAAATTTCTAATAGATAAGGGTGCTGATATTCATGCTACTGGTCCTAGAGGCGACACTCTTAAGGAGGCTGCTGAAAATGGGCATCTGAAAGTTGTCAGGTATCTTGTAGAAAAAGGTGCCAATATCCATGCCTTCGATAATAGGGCTCTTTTATATGCTGCTGACAACGGGCATATAGATGTTGTCGAACTTTTGCTTGAGAACGGTGCGCCGATTGAAGTTGCTAAAGGACATGGCACGGATGCCGTCAAAGACTTCTGTAAAGTCTTCGAAATAAAACAAATGCTCGATGCCAAGATACAGCAATCCGCTTCAACAAAGCCGAAATCAGCAAGATTGAAGATATGAATGAGCCCTCCTCGTGAGGGCTTTCTTTTATCCATCCGAATTCCTTGCCGAATATCTCCTATCTCTTGCTTTCTTTGAATATTTTCATATAACTAGGGCATGAAGAATAAACAGGAGGGTTCTATGATTGACTATGAAGGGATGATTAATAATGTTATACAATGGGATCTTGATAGGAGTCTTATTCGCGCTATCGAAGCGAAGGACGTTCTCGCGGTTGAGAAGTCGATTGGCGATGGTGCTAACATCCATGCGAAAGATGAAGCGGCTCTACGATTGGCGGCACGAAATGGACATATTGATATCGTCAAATTTCTTGTTGCTCATGGTGCTGACATTCATGCCGACGATGATGATGCTCTTAGAGTTGCGGCGGAATTTGGCCAACTAGATATTGTCAGATATCTAGTCGACCAAGGTGCGGATGTTCATGCTAGAGATGACTTTGCTCTACGATGGGCTGCATCAAAAGGACATCTTGATATCGTCAAATTTCTTGTCAGAAAAGGCGCTGATATTCATGCTGAAGGTGAGAATGGAGATATTCCCTGTGCTTTCTCGCGTGCGGCCGAGAGAGGACATTTAGATATTGTTATATACCTATTTGAGCAAGGTTTTGATATCAGATTCCAAAAGTATGAAGCCCTCGAATTTGCGGCATCTTGGGGACGTTTAGAAATTGTCAAATTCTTGTTGGAAAAAGGTGCGCCAATTGAAGTTGCTAAAGAGAATGGCACAGATGCCGTCAAAGATTTCTGCAAAGCATACGAACTAAGAAGTACGCTAGGTCAAAAACTCGGATCTCATACCCCTAGTAAATCTAAGTCGCCCAGGCTAAAGATATGAATGAAGCCCTCCTCGTGAGGGCTTTCTTTTATCCTCGATCTCTACCGTCTATCTTCTTGTCTCTTGCTTTTTACGAGTATTCATCTATAACTAAAGTATGAAATAAAACAGGAGAAAGAAATGGGATTGCTTAATGCGTTATTGTTGATATTTATTCCCGTTGGCATATCTGCATCGTTATTGGGATTGCTTAATGCGTTGTTGTTGATTTTGGCTTTAGTGCCTGTGTTCTTGGTGTTTCGGAAGCTGATTGCTGTGGTGTTGGCGCTGTCGATATACTTTGAGCAAAGAGAAAGAGCTCAGGAGAAAATAAAAGAGACGCAAGAAATTTCCCCTCAAGATGAATTGAACGAGAAATTAATAGATGCGGTAGAGCTTGAAAACTTAGATGAAGTAAAAAAACTCTTGAAAGCTGGGGCTAGTTTTCATTACGACGATAGTAGGGCTTTTAGATGTGCCGCTAATTGTGCTGCTAATAATGGGCGATTGGGGATTTTCAAGTTTTTTATTGGGCGGGGTGCTGATATTCATGCGAACGATGATGAAGCTCTTATAAATGCTGCATGGTGGGGGAATGTTGAGATGGTCGAATATCTGCTCAGGAAAGGTGCGCCAATTGAGGCGGCCAAAGAAAATGGAACACAAGAAGTCCAAGACTTCTGCAAAGCATATGAACTAAAAGGTATGCTAGTTCAAAAACCCAAATCCCATGCTCCTGACAAATCTAAGGCAGCGAAATTAAAGATATGAGGTGAGTGATGAAGAAAACAACAACAATAACCATCGCTCTAACTCTTGCCTACGTTGTCTGCGAACTTATCTACAACCTTGGACTTGTAGACTTTCTCTCAAGCAAGAATACAGAAATCAGCGTCTTCAACCGACTGGAGTTCTTTGGCAAGTCACTTTCCGCCATTGGGATCAGCCTTTTTCTAATGAAGGTTCTACCTACGAAAAGGACTATCCATCGACTCGCCGCATTCACAGCTCTCGTTCCAATCGTCTTCATCGTTGAATCTGCGGCTTTCGACCATCTGATTGATTCCTTAGCCCCAGAGAAGAAGGCACAAGCCTATGCCCTTGGTGTCTACAGAAACGCAGTCCTCAACGGTCACATCCTAAGTCCCGTATCCAGCCCCCTTGAGCTCGCTACCATAGGCTTGAGTTCCAAATTGGACAGTGACCAGGTGCGCAGCCAGGTCAGCGACTTTCTACAGGCAAAGTTCGACTCTGATGCCATCGGCAGCTTCTACGGCCAGTATCGTGAGATGTCCTCCAAGCTCGATGCCGTCTATGCGAGCTATGCCATCGAATCCAAACGATGGAACGGCTACAAGGGCAAGATGAAGGAGAAGGTGGACCAAGAATTCATCAAGAAAGCCGGTGTGCCTCAGGGACTGAGCCGCGACGAGTTCATGGCCGCGATAGGTGCGTCATCTCCCGCTTTGAAGCAGTTTCGCGCCACTGAAATCATTCCTGCAATCCCCAAATTTGGAATTGCCGCTGTGAAGGGAGCAGATATCCCATTTGGGCTCAGTGAAGGCGACTTCAGAGCATTATTTGAGCAGCACAGCGCTACTATCCGAGAGAAGAGCAGTATCAGTGCCGCCAATGTGGAGAGCCTTCCACATGCCCGCGAGCTCATCGCCTCCATCTACATCCCGCCCCTTGCTATCGGCTTGAGTCTGCTATCCATCCTACTCAACCTCTCTACGGTGCTTTCAGCAGTCCATAGGGGCTTGGTAGCGATTCCAGTAGGGATAGTGGCATTTTCCCTCTATACGAGCAGCATGAACCCCCTAGGCGCCGTTATGACCGTGGAGAGCCAGCTACTCAGAGTCGCTAAGCCAATCACTGCCATCATTCACCAGGTAGCCATCAACGATGAGAACCCCAATGAGGCGGACATCATCCGAATCAAGAAACCTGAACCCGTGGATATGAGCGACTTGGAGAGCAAGCTCAGCGACTTGAAGCAGTCCGTTGAAGTGGAAGCAGCAGGCAAAACCGATGAACAAATCACGGCCGATCCTGACCGCCTCAAGAACGAGCAGGGCTACTACGGTGAGATCCGAGGAAAGATAAACCCATATACGGGTAAACCTTACAAATGAACCTATATGCGATGCCTATAGCCTCTATTGACGCATGAAGGTTGCGCCATATAAATAGATCATTATCTATGGAGGCTGTCATGGCACAAATCAATTTCGGAGGCAAAGGCGGGGTAATCGTTCACGACGATTTACAGAATGGGAGAGTGCTGGTGGAAGTATCAAGATTCCATCAGCAAGTTCAAAGACAATTCAAAGGAAGAACCGCCACAGGTTTTTACTCTTCCTACGAAAACAATCCACCCTTTGAACCACAAGATAACAATGTGATGCTGGCTATTCCTGCTGAAAATATTCAGTCAGAAGACCAGATCAAAGAGTTCAATAGAAGAGTGAGCGGAGCGGCTCGCATTCATCAAAAGATAGCGCAGGACTTCCAAGACATTCATGATGTTGTTCGCTTTGACCACACTGTTGATGATAGAAAAATCATCTCTCGTTATGGTCAGGACAAAGCTAAAGATGCTGACGGAAATACCTATCTTAAAAGCTGGGCTTACGGTGAGGTTATAGGCAGAAATGAAAGCTATGTCGCCTTCGCTTCAGGTGAGAATAATGATGCTAGATTCATCCGCATCCTACCCATCGAGAAGTTCATATCTCGTGAGGATGACAAGGACAACTTGAACAACATCTTGAATAAGCGTCTTGCGCAGGGTTCTTACAAGAAGCTCACATGGAACGACGATAAGAGCATCACAGTTGAAGATGCTCAAAAAGTGGTTAGAAGCACTCAAAGAGACGAGCAAAAGGAAGTTGCCACCGAGCAAGCAGAAGCCACACCCAAACCATCTAGATCTAGAGCTAAGCCCAAAGAAACACAGCTTGCAGCTTAAAGCCTGCCATTCCCAAAAGCCCGTCTATCGGGCTTTTTCCTTTTTGTCGCTCACAAGCCTTCTACCCTTTACAAATCTGATTTTTCTTGTATATGTATTATATGGTTTACATATAACAAGGAGAGAGCCATGCAAGCGATAAGAAAAACAGACGATGTATTAGTGGATATCGTAAATACCATTGGGAGACTGAAAGAAGAGGCTCCCAAACGCGAATACTACTTGATGAACACCAAACCGTTTTCACACAAAGAAACCATCTATGTGATGAATGCGATAGACAACAATGACACTCAGCAATTGCAGAATCTAGCGAGTTCTGGTGTTGATCTCACCAGGTCCTGCGGCATTGCTTTGAGCTATGCAGTTTCTAAAGGGAGCAACGATTGCGTTTCTTACCTTATTCACAAAGTAGGTATCAATCCTCACGTGGATAACGATTCCGCCATGCTAATGGCAGCGGCAACCAATAATGCCAAAGCTGTTGGGATAATGCTTGATTCAGCCAACTTCAATGACTACTCATTGGCAAAGGCTCTTGACATGGCCGTTCAATCGAAAGCGGAAGACGCGACAGATGTACTGCTTGCTACATATCAGTTCACCTCTAAGCAGCTTCTACGCCTTACCGAGGAGGCTATTAAGATGGGATTGGAGCGTATGGCAAAGAATCTATCTACCGCAACTTACACTGCCATAATCTCGCAGAATAGAACGGAAAGGCAGGCAAAGGATGAGAGCTATAGGTTATCAAAAGAGAATGAAAAGCGCGGTGTATTCATTAGGGTTTGATCTTCCAGTAAGCATATGAAAATGCCCTCTTAATGAGGGCATCTTTTTACATCGCTAAAGCAATCTTTCTATTTTTGAATTCCTTCGTAATTGCTTCTTCGCGCTTTTCTATAGCCTTCTGCTGTTCCTTGTCTTCTTTCTCGTCAAGGTGCTCTTCTTCCTCAAGAAACTTCATCGCTATCATCTGCTTCTCTACAAACTGAAATCCTTTGTGAGCTTCAAATAGGGCAGGAAAGAGAAACTCTTTCAATCCTTTCGGATCTGTGGTCAGCACTTCGATCCAATTATTCAAATAGGCTGTATGGTTGTCATGGGTGCGAGGGTCATAACCATGCCCCGTTTTCATTCCAACCATCATTGAGAAAGTCTCAGCGACAAGCTCTTCAAAAGCATATCCCCGAGTTCCAAAGGAATGAGATTGATCGCGGTTGAGCCTACTTTTATGGCCCGTAGCATGGCCCATTTCATGGGCTTTCGTCCTAGCGAATAGTGCCGCACTTTCAAATCTATGTTGACCTGGTAGGTGAATGAGGTCCTGACTGGGTGAGTAATAAGCCTTGCCTTCTGCTGTGGAGCCAAAGCGCAAGCCCGTCGCTTCCATCGCAAGTCCCATCTTACGAATGAAATCCACCTCTTCGAACTCATTCATGACCTTAGGCGCACGAGCAGGAAACATCTCTTGCCCCGCATCAGATAGCTGGCTCACATTGTAGGCAGGATAGAACTTAACAAACTTACGAGTCTTTTGTTCCTGCTTCTCTTCCTCACTCTCTGAACTATCGTTCTTATTTCCTTCGGCTGAATCCTTTACGGGAACCACACTTGTAAAGCAGACATAGTTTGTGCATTTCTCCCCTTTTCTTATTCTTACCTCTCCGTTTGTCTCTTTGAAGAGTCTTGCTACATCAGTGCCAGTCACAAAGCCAGGATGCTCATATTGAGAAGACAGTAAACCCATGATGTTAGTAGGACCCGTATATTCTCTTCCTGTGACGGCATTGTAGGGAAGCTGATTTGATACGAACCAACCCTTCTTGTATTTTGTAGGGTTCTCACGAAAATCAATCATGATCTGAACGAGCTTATCTCCTGTGAGCTTTAACTTCTCATCGGCAAGTTCTTGCCAACTCTTCTTGGCACCCTCGTATGTGCTGCTTGTTTTATTCTTGTTATATGCCATAGCATCCTCCTTTTAACTTGAGAATACTAAATCCATCTTTGATGTCAACTTTCTGTCAATAGTCTCTTGCGTTTTTCGAGTTATATGTTATAGCTATAACATACAAGGAGGAAAATATGACAAAAACAACATACGATATCAAAGAAGCTATTCTAAATGCCGCTCTGTTTGTGTCTATCGTATTTATTACGACACTGGCATACAACTACATTCAGGAAAAATTGGAAAAGCGATCTATCCGATCTGAGGCGGTAACTGCATTTCAAGTGGAAGATATCCTCAAGAATGGAAGTCACCTAAATAAGGTGTTGGTAGAACAGGGGGCAAAATGAAGAAGATCCCCATATTGACAACAATTGCTCTATCAGTCGTTTCTGCTTCAGCTATGTTCGCAAATCAGAACACAATCGCTGATCTAAAGCCTCAGATGCTTCTAGCATCAAACTTCAAAGAAAAGCCTGATTTCAGACTTCAAAAACTAGAAGCTGCCATGGAGCAGCATGAAGAAGAGAAGCCTCAAGATTGGGACACTCTTGTAGATATCGTAAGAAAAGCTCGTGTAGAGCATGGCGATTACGCAATGGTGGCCACAGCCAATGTAATCATCAATCAAATCCCGTATGTTGATGGGACTGATGGCAGCTACTTCCCACCTCTCAAAGGATTTCAAAGAGGCGGTGTGGTCTGTAAAGACTATGCAGTAGCTAAATACATTCTGTTGAAAGAAGCGGGATTTCCTGCTGAAAAGATGGCTCTTTTAATCCATCAATCCGTTCTCGATCCTGAGAATGGAGCTCACGTTGTTCTAATTGTTGATATAGACAATGAGCTATGGATAGCAAATCAATTTTGGAATTCTACTGCGAACGAGTTCTACAAGGACTATAAGATTGATCGCAAGAAATTCCAGAAAGAGATCAAAGAGAAAGGTGTTGCTGCATTGCGCACTGATATTTGGTTTGACAATAAGTACAACAAGAAGAGCTTAACCAAACTTCGTCATTATGCTTACACAGATAGATTAGTTCTTTCTGTGGTTAATGAATACGGCATCTTTCAGCAAGCTAAGTTTGATGCTATGCAAGCAAAATTAGCAAAGATTAAGTCTAACCGAAAGCCTAAGGCCGCTCCGAAAAAGAAGAAACAACAATCAGTGGGGGTGAGTCAAGCATGATGCCATCTTTACAAATGCGAATTATTGATTATATTGAATCTGTATAACGAGGAGAAAATATGGATTCAATTATCAAATTCGCTATGTTTCTCAATATCCTTGCTTCATTGGCATTGGTAGGAATCGTTTCCTACTATTCTTATGTTGGCATGGTTAAGTTGAGAAGTGCGATAAAAAGAAAGGAGGCGTCATGTCAAGAATAAAAGATAGACACAAAGCATTGAAGATAAATTCTGTTCATGCGCAGAAACTCGAAGAGATCCGCCTTGCCTTTGGCATGAGTAGCCGGAAGGCAGGTGCTTTCATCCTTGGCTATGTCTATGGGATAGAGAGCATCGTGAAGGAGTCGCACTCTTCCCCAAGCACCTCCAAACTAGCTGAGCAGAGAAACATCTTTCTACCGATGACAGATGAGCAATTTGATTCAGCTATAGATCAAGCTAAGAAATTGGGTTATGACTTCTCAACCATTTTCAAAGTTGCCGTGGATAAGTTCTATGAAGAATGGAAAGGAAATGGGGTCGATCTTCAAAAGACTGCATTTATTAGACGAATACTTAAAGGGCACTTATGAGCCTAGATAACAATAACAAGGAGAAACTATGATCAAAGAAATTCAATTGCCCAATGCTCAAAGAGACATCGAACTCTTGATGATTGGTTATGCACAAGATGTGCCAGGTGTGATTCAGTCCGCATTGGATCAAATAGAGGATTCATTTGAAAGGCTAACTTTCCAAGATGAAGAGGAAAGCTATACGTTCGTGAACTTCCTCACTGCTCTCTATCAAATCTTGAGGCTTCATTTTGAAGCATCTGAAATGATGAATCTTCATCCTGAGCCACTTTATTCAGATGAACGTTTTGATGATGCTGTTGTTAAGCTTGCTCAAATGTATGAGTTAGAAGACTCATCCGTTCAAGCGGCGTCCATGAAATTTCTCTTCGCTTTTGAACATATCTTAAATGGATATGAGGAGAATGCTATTTCTTGGAGGGAGTTCTTGTTTGATGGTTATGAAGAGGTTAGAAAGCATATCCTTGCTATGCAACTAGCAGCCAATAAAAAAGCCATCGATAGTGATGGCTCAAAAGGTGAAGTATGAGTTGGCAGGCTACTAAAAGAAGGGTGGAAAGAAAGCTCGATGTGGCAGCAATGTCACTCATGAAAAAAATCGTGTTTTCTTTCTACTTCCTAGCGTATGTCGGCTTCATTGCTAACTTCTTTGCTCAGGCTAAACAAACAAGCGCCAGTCAATTCATTTCCGCTTTTATCCTTCAATTGTTAGGATTCAGCTTTGTTGTTGGAGTTGTATCGCTAATCGCTTGGGTGTTGTACAAGATGCTGGGCTTTCTAATCAAGCCTTTTGTGAGTTAGTTTCTGTCGCCATAGTATGCATTGGTCATTGCCATACTTCCATGACCAGCCAATGCCATAATTTCTTGTTCATTCAATGCTTCACCCCTTCTAAGCTTTGCAAAGATGTCTGCCATACGATCAGGCATCTTTTCTTTCTCTTGCTCAATGGTTTGAGGTGATGCTCCCATTTCTTTCGCAATTTGGAAGGTATTGTTTGATCGTTGACGAATCAGCTTAGTAATCGCCGTTCGCCTTGTATCGTGAAAGTGAGGGCGGCGCTTCTCATCCTCATACATATCCAAAGCAGTCAAAGCATCAACCCAATATTGGCGAAAATTCCAATTGGTGAGTTTGAAGACCTTCCCTTGCTTTTGCTTGTTGTCACGAAGCCATTGCCTCAATTGCTCATCGTCAGGGATGGAGATTGTTCTATCTTTGCCATTCTTTGTTTTGGGAAAGTAGATAGTCCAATCATGCAGATCCACATTCTCCCAAAGACATCCCAATACCTCACTCTTTCGAGCTCCACTTTCAAGGCACAAGATGAAGACATACAACGGCTCTTGGTTCTTCTTCATGCTGAGCCATTCGCCAATCTTTGCTGCCTCATCGTCTGAGATGACTCGCTTTCGTCCGAGGTAAGGTTTTGGCTTTTCATCTCTGGGCAACATCTTGACAGGATTGATGATGCCATTGGGAAACTGAGTGGGATACATCTTATAGACTCTATCGAAGCCTGAGCTAACAATAGAGAGTTCCTTCAAGATGGTGTTGTCCTTGATGCCTGACTTCTTGCGAGATGCGATGTAGGCCATGATGAGCCAAAAGTCCACGGTATCCAGCTTGAAGTCACCAAAGGGGATGAAATCCTCACTGTAGGTTCGCTTGAGCATGGCATTGACAATGTTGTTGCCATAGCGATAGTTAGGAAATTTCGCCCCAAGATCTGCCATGTAGATCGGGATGGCAGGGATGGAACTCTCGCACCGATTCTTGTTGGTCTGCAGCGAATTGGGCGAGTGTTTGCTCAGGTAATCATCGAAGTGCTTTTGAAGCATGGAGGCTATACTCGGCATCTCCATCTGATACTTCAGATCGATGAGCTTATCCTGAGGAATGCCCATCTTGAGCCGCTTGAGTTCGTCTTCCTCGAAGGAGCGGGCTAGACTTTCCTCATCGAACACCTTGTTGATGTTCTCGCCATTCTGGCGAATTTGAACGCGCCATTTCTTCACCGAGACCTTACGCCCCGTTTGACGGTTCAGAACCTTATACGTGTATGGATATACAGCCATCAGAACCTCGACTTTGCACAACAAACTTTTGTGGGCAATCTGTTGTGCTTGAGAACGGCGAATTTGTGCAATTCGGCGCGTATGATTACCTGAAAACCCTTGAAAATCAACGGGTGCATAGCATTTTACTTCGCTTCAACAAGGCGCAGCAGGATGCCTTCCTGCCCTATGTGGAAAGCGGGCTGTTCACCTTCATCGGCGCCACCACCGAAAACCCCTCGTTCGAGGTCAATTCGGCGTTGTTGTCGCGGGCGCGGGTGTACGTGCTGCAATCGCTTACCGCCGAGGAACTGCAGCAACTGGTCGACCGCGCCGTGCAGGCCCTGAACGACGGGCTGGAAGAGGGCGAACGCATCCATGTCGAGGCCGACGCGCGTGAACAACTGGCGGCCTGGGCCGACGGCGACGCGCGCCGCCTGATCAGCGCGGTCGAAGTGGTGGCCGAGTCGGCGCAAGCCGCCGGCCGCGACACGGTGGACGCGGCCTGGCTGGAGATCTCGCTGTCGCAGAACCTGCGCCGCTTCGACAAGGGCGGCGACGCGTTCTACGACCAGATCAGCGCCCTGCACAAGTCGGTGCGCGGCTCCAACCCCGACGCCGCGCTGTACTGGTTCTGCCGCATGATCGACGGCGGCGCCGATCCCAAGTACCTCTCGCGCCGCCTGGTGCGCATGGCGGTGGAGGACATCGGCCTGGCCGATCCCCGCGCCACGGACCTGGCCGTGAACGGCGCCGATATCTATGAACGCCTGGGTTCGCCGGAAGGCGAGCTGGCGCTGGCGCAGGCCGTGGTCTACATGGCCTGCGCGGCCAAGTCGAACGCCGTCTACAACGCCTACAACCAGGCGCGCAAGTTCGCGGCCGAGCACGGCAGCGCGCCGGTGCCGATCCATCTGCGCAACGCGCCTACCAAATTGATGAAGCAGCTGGGCCATGGCAAGGCCTACCGCTACGCGCACGACGAGCCGCACGGCTACGCCGCCGCCGAGCAATATTTCCCCGATGGACTCAATCCCTCCTTCTATCGGCCGACCGATCGCGGCCTGGAGGCTAAAATCCAGCAAAAGCTGGCATTCCTGCGCGAGCTGGACGCGCAGGAACGCGCCAAGAAACGGTAACGGGCGCCGCCCGTTGCTTCACGCAACCTCACCGATATCACCATGCTAGACCCGATACTGCTGCGCAAAGACCTGCAAACCGTCGTAGACCGCCTCAAGAGCCGTGGCGTGTCCTTCGACACGGAACGGTTCAATGAGCTGGAATCCCGCCGCAAGGCCGTCCAGACCGAAACCGAGTCCCTGCAAGCCCGCCGCAACGCGCTGGCCAAGCAGATCGGCCAGCTCAAGGCCAAGGGCGAGGACGCCAGCGCCGTCATGGCCGAATCGCAGGCCGTGCCTGTGCGCCTGAAGCAGCTGGAAGAAGAGCTGGCCGCCTTGCAGCAGCCGCTCAACGAACTGCTGATGTCGGTGCCCAACCTGCCGCACGCCAGCGTGCCGCTGGGCGAATCCGCCGACGACAACGTCGAAGTGCGCCGCTGGCTGCCGGGCGCGGCTGACGCCGACGGCAATCCGCCGGCCCTGGCCTTCGAGGCCCGCGACCACGTCGCCATCGGCGAACCGCTGGGCCTGGATTTCGACATGGCCGCCAAGCTGTCCGGCGCCCGCTTCTCGTTCATGCGCGGCCCCATCGCCCGCCTGCACCGCGCGCTGTCGCAGTTCATGCTGGACCTGCAGACGGGCACGCACGGTTATACCGAGTGCTACACCCCCTACATCGTCAACGCCTCGACGCTGTACGGCACGGGCCAGCTGCCGAAGTTCAAGGACGACATGTTCGCCGTGTCCAAGGGCGGCGGCGACGACGATCCCAAGGTCGACGATCAGGGCAAGCCGTACGTGCGTGAAGACCAGTACCTGATCTCCACCTCGGAAATCACCTTGACCAGCGTGGCGCGCGACACCATCCAGGCTGCCGCCGACCTGCCGCTCAAGCTTACGGCGCACACGCCGTGCTTCCGCTCGGAAGCCGGCAGCGGCGGCCGCGATACCCGCGGCATGATCCGCCAACACCAGTTCGACAAGGTCGAAATGGTGCAGATCACCCAGCCGGATCAGTCCTACGAGGCGCTGGAAGACATGGTGGGCCACGCCGAGCGCGTGCTGCAGCTGCTGGGCCTGCCGTACCGCGTGGTGCTGCTGTGCACGGGCGACATGGGCTTTGGTTCGGCCAAGACCTATGACCTGGAAGTGTGGCTGCCGGCGCAGAACACCTGGCGCGAGATTTCCTCGGTGTCGAACTGCGAAACCTTCCAGGCCCGCCGCATGCAGGCGCGCTTCCGCAATGCCCAGGGCAAGCCGGAATATGTGCACACGCTCAACGGTTCCGGTCTGGCTGTGGGCCGCGCGCTGGTCGCCGTGCTGGAAAACCACCAGCAAGCCGACGGCAGCGTGCTGATTCCGGAGGCGCTGCAGCCTTACATGGGCGGCCTGACGGTGCTGAATCCGGCGCCGAAAGCCTGACGTTTTTCAGCTGTCCATCCGCCATTTGGCGGAGTAAAAGACGGAGCCTTCGGGCTCCGTTTTTTTTTATTATCTGTACATATTCCTGTCGCCTCACGCCATTAAGCTGACCGCGCGAGTGTTTGATTATGATGTGAGCAATTGTGTATTCCAATAAAAGGGCCGGATAGTTACGGCACAATATGCCCCGTGTGCTACACGCTTCATTCACTTAAATAACAAGGAGTTGCCCATGACTTCAAGAATGATTGGAGATTTTCGTGTGAGATGCTCCGTGGCTCAGGAAGACGAGCAGGGCTACCGCGTGCAGATATGGACCCGCCGTGTTGGCGGCACCGCGCCGGAAAAATGCTGGACCGTGCCCGGACAGGCGCCGTTTTCGAGCCTGCACGAAGCCGAGCAGGAAAGCCTGCAACTGTTCCAAGGCATCAACGGCGTGCGTTTCAACGGTGAACCGGAGTTTGCCCATGCGTCCGCATAATGGTTGGTGGCGGTCGTCGAGCGAGCCCCGCCGTTGGATCGATCTCGTTCAGGAAACGCCGCGGTGGAGCGATGGCAAGGCCAGCAAAACCCCGCAGCAACCGGCCGTGCTGGCTGGCAAACCCGTGCAGGCGCCCGCAGCCTGAGGGGTATTTCACCGGGCACCGGACATTGCCCGCAGAAAAAAAAGGCCACTCTTGCGAGTGGCCTTTGTCGTTTCCGGGGCAACCGGCCTGCGCTTGACGCGCGGCCCGCAGCTTAATCGTCGTGGTCGTGTCCGCGGCCCCGGCCGCGGTAATAATCGTGTCCGTGTCCGCGCCCGCGGCCATAGTAGTAGCCGCGGTCATAGTAGCGGCCGCCGCCGCGGTAATACACCGGCGCCGGATAGACCACCGGCGGTGCGACGTACACCGGCGCGGGGCGGTAATAGACGGGCGGCGGGGGCGGCACGTATACCGGCTGCGGCGCGACGTAGACCGGCGCGGGGTACACGACCCCCGGTATGCCGATCGAGATGCCGACGTCCACCCGAGCCAGGGCGACGCTGGAGATCAGCAGACCAGCGGCACCAGCACCAGCGATAAGCCATTTTTTCATCTTGCACCTGCCTGCCGCGTGACGCAGCAAAGTTGAGTATTCGTTGAGCTTATTTTCGGGCTTTTTGCGCTGGCAGAAGTAAGCGGGCCGGCCTCAATCGCGACAATCCGCAACCGTCCCCGTCCAGGTGGCATGGGGCTTGCTGCCACGCAGCAGCGCAGGTCCGCTCTGACGCGGCCGCGATTGAAATGGATTGAAATCGCCTGGAATCAGGTGAAGCCGGATAGCCAGGTTACAGGCAGTCACCATCCGCCCCTGTTTCCGCGTAACGACGTTGCGCGGGCGCACCAGTTTTTGGGGGCGGGGCTAGTGTGGTGTCTCAAAAGTAATCATCAAATAATGGTACTCGCTGCCCGCGCCACAGATGCCAAGATGGTGTCCGCACTTTTATGCCACACGAACGGCTTGGGATCCTCGTTGTGACGATCAATGTATTCCCGTATGGATTGCTCCAGCTGAGCAACGCTGGTGTGGGCGCTGCGCTTGATCCACTGCTCGCTGATCTGGCTAAAGAAACGCTCGACCAGATTGAGCCAGGACGCTGAGGTGGGCGTGAAGTGAACGTGGTAGCGAGGATGGGCTGCTAGCCAGGCCCGCACTGCCTGCGTCTTGTGCGTGCCGTAGTTGTCCATGATCAGGTGGATGTCTTGTTCGCCAGGCACCGCTGCATCGATGGCTTTGAGGAACTGCAGGAATTCCACACTGCGGTGACGGCGCTTGAGCTGTCCTATGACTTTGCCAGTGGCCACATCCAGCGCTGCAAACAGCGACGTTGTGCCATGGCGCTTGTAATCGTGCGTGCGCGTGCTGGGTTTGCCAAACGTCAGTGGTAACCCTGGTTGGGTGCGATCCAGAGCCTGGATCTGGCTCTTCTCGTCCACGCACAGCACCAAGGCGCGATCGGGTGGTGCCATATACAGCCCCACCACATCCCGTACCTTGTCCACGAAATGGGGATCCGTCGATAGCTTGAAGGTTTCTTGCAGGTGCGGCTTCAGCCCAAAGGCATGCCAGATGCGCTGCACCGTCGCGGGCGATACGCCAGCGTGCCGACTCATCTGGCGCACGCTCCAGTGCGTGGCGTTGTCAGGCTTGCTCTGGCGAACCTTGTCCACAATGAGCTGAACCTGCTCGTCGCCCACACTGCGCGGGCGGCCAGCGCGCGGGGCATCGGTCAAACCCGCCAGACGATACGCCCGGTAGCGCCGCCGCCACTTGGAGACAGTTTGCACCGTCGTGCCCAAGCGTTGGGCAATCATGGTGCCCGACTCCCCATCTGCGCAGCCCAGCACGATTCGCATGCGCAGCTTCTCGTCCTCGGGCGCTTTGCGTACGCGCAGTCGCGCATGCAGCTCTGCGCGCTCGGCATCGGTGATCTGCAGCTTCGTGGCGGGGCGTCCAGGGTGGGCCATCAGCGTAGTCTCCTATAAGGAAGCTGATTCGACCAACACCGGTCAAAATAGTTCTATCTATTTTTGAGACACCACACTAGGCGTCCTGTTCCCCGTCGACCTGTTGGCGGCGGAATTCGACCACCCAGACCCAGGGGTTCGCAGCCCAGGCATGCGAGCCGTAACGCTCGCACCAGGTCAAGGCGAAGGCGGTTTGCAGCGGCACGCCCGGCAGCAGGGCGGAGCTTTGGTACAAGGCTTGCGTGCCTTCGGCGCGGGCATCGGCTTCGGACAGCGTTTGCAGGCGCTGGACGCGCACCCCCACGATAACGGCGGTGGCGAAGGTATTGCCGGCTTCGTCGGTCAATTCGATGCTGTCGCCGGATTTTCCAAATGGACACCTGACCCAGCTGGAGGTTTTGCGCAATTCGGATGGATGATCCAGCGACGGGCCCATGGCTACCCATCTGCCGGAATCCGCAGCGTCCGCATACCAGACCGTGGTCAGTTTGGTCGGTTGCGGCTTGAGGATGCGCCGGCTCTGCACTTTACGGCCGTCCAAAACAGCTTGTTTAAGCGGCTCGCTGAATTGAAGAGACTGCCTTTTCATACGCTCGCGGTTCCTCCAACGATCAAAGCATATGCGCCAATGCGGCGACAGCCTGGTCGACGCATGCCTACTGTGCGGGCGGTTTGGGCCTGGAATCGGGAAGTATGCCGCCTCAACGCCATCATGTCAGGCATGACCTGGATTTATGTGTCTTTTTGAATACGGCGCGGGGATGTTTGTATACTCGAAACATGACTACGAACCTGCATGATCTCAAGCCGGGTTACTACTGGTACACCATGGCAAACGACCCGCTCGCCATTATTCATATCCACGAGGATGGCGGCGCCACGCTGATGGGTACGGATTACCGCATCGGCGCCGAAGGCGTGGCCGACATGGTCCGCCAGGGTGAACGCTTCTTCTGGATAGAACCGCCCCAAGCCTGAGCTTGATGGCGCGTGCCGCCTGGTCTGCGCAAGGCCGGCCGCCACGCGCGGCGCCTGGAATCCTGCCATGACCGATCTGTTTTTGAAGAATGTCCGCGCCCCGCAAGGCGGCGCGGTGGACGTGCTGGTGCGCGACGGACGTATCCAGAGCATCGGGTCCGGCCTCGCCGCCGCGCCCGGCGTGCCTGTCGAGGACGGCGCCGGCGCCTTGCTGCTGCCCGGCCTGGTCGAAGGCCATACGCACCTGGACAAGACCACCTGGGATTCGCCCTGGTACGTGAACGAAGTGGGCCCGGCGCTGACCGACCGCATCGAGAACGAACGCGTCTGGCGCGCCCGCAGCGGTCATGACGCGGCCAGCCATTCGCGCGCCCTGGCGCTGGCCTTCCTGCGCGAAGGCGCGACCCGCATCCGTACGCACGTGGATATCGATACCGATGCCGGGCTGCGCCACCTGGAGGGCGTGCATGCCACGCGCCAGGAGCTGGCCGGACGTGTCGAGATCCAGACCGTGGCCTTTCCCCAGTCGGGCCTGCTGATCCGGCCCGGTACGGCCGAACTGCTGGACCAGGCGCTGGCGCAGGGCGCGGACGTGCTGGGCGGGTTGGATCCCTCGGCCATAGACCGCGATCCGGCGAGGTCGCTCGACGTGCTGTTCGGCCTGGCGGACAAGCATCGCAAGCCTGTTGATATCCATCTGCACGAGCCGGGCGAATTGGGCGCCTTTACCCTGGACCTGATCCTGGACCGCGTCCAGGCGCTGGGCATGCAGGGCAAGGTCGTCATCAGCCACGCCTTCTGTCTGGGCGGCGTGGACGCCAAGCGGCTGGACGGCCTGCTGCGGCGGCTGGCTGCGCTGGATGTGGCCTTGCTGACGACGGCGCCGCCGTCGCGGCCCGTGCCGGCCGTGCGCGCCTGCCGCGAGGCGGGGGTGACGATCTTCGGCGGCAACGACGGCATTCGCGATACCTGGACTCCCTACGGCAGCCCCGACATGCTGGCGCGCGCCATGCTGATCGGCCTGCGCAACGACCTGCGGCGCGACGACGAGGTCGAATGGGCGTTCGATTGCGTGACCGCGGCGGCGGCCCGCGCCTGCGGTTTCGCGGACTATGGCCTGGCGCCGGGTTCGCGCGCGGATCTGGTGCTGGTCGACGCCAGCTGTATTGCGCAAGCCGTGGCGACGCGTGCGCCGCGCCGCCTGGTGGTGTCGGGCGGCGTGGTCGTGGCCCGCGACGGCCGCGACGCAAACGCACAGGACTGATCTTCCGGGCTTAGTCCAGGCCGAGCTGAGTCTCGGCCATTTCCACGAAGGCCTGCATCAGCGCCGAACGCACGCCGGAGCGCAGCCAGATCGCGCCCACGGTGCGCACCGGGCAGGGCGGCGGCAGAGGCCAGCGCCTGACGCGGGCTGACGGTTCTCCGATGGTCGCCCAATCCGGCAGCAGCGCCACGCCCAATCCTTCCGACACCAGCTTGGCAATGGAATCGATTCCATCCAGCTCGAAGCGTACGTGCGGCCGCAGGCTGCGCGCGCGCAGGTAGTCGTCGGCCATCTTGCCGCCCACCACGCTGCGGTCATAGCAGATGTAGGGTTCGCGCGCGATGACTTCCAGCGGGTCGCGCACCTTCATGTCGGCCGGCGTGACCAGCACCAGCGGCTCTTGCCGCAGGTCGCGCCAGGCGCAGGTCTTGGGGATGGCGAACAAGGGATGCACCAGCAGCGCGCCGTCCAGTTCGCCGGACAGCACCTTGCCGTAGAGCAGGGTGGTGGGCGCCGGTTCTATGTAGATTTCAATATGGGGATGGCGCGCAGTCCAGGCGCGCAGCACGGGCGGCATGATGCCGGTCAGCGCGGTGGGCGTGGCGCCCAGGCGCAGCGGACCGGCCGGCAGTTCGGTGTCGGACGCAGCCGAACGCAGGTCGCGCACGTCGCGCAGGACGGCGCGGGCACGCTCCAGGATCCGCACGCCGGCCTGCGTGGGCTTCACCGTGCGGCCGGAGCGCGCGATCAAGGCGCTGCCCATGTCCGCTTCCAGCGCGCGCAGGCGCTGCTGCACCGTGGCGGGCGTCAGCCCCTGGTGGCGCGCGGCCTGGGCGATGGAGCCCAGTTCCACCACGTGCACATAGGTTTGCAGAAAGCGCGAATCCACGGGCCGGACCCTCCTGAAAAGATGCTTTTTCCATATTCTAAAGATGGATGAAGATAATTGTTGTTTTCTTTGGCCACGGCAAGAATACGGTCAGAGCGTTGAGGCCCCGCATGCCGCGCCGGCCCCGCCCGACCATCCCGATTACCAAGGAGCCAGTTGTGCCCATCATTGAATCCATAGACGTGTGCGCCGCCGCGGTGCCCCTGGACAAGGTCACCTCGTTTTCGAATCGCACCGTGTCGACGCGGCACTACGGCCTGGTGAAGGTCCGTTCCTCCGACGGCGTGGAAGGCATCGGCTTCTGCTACGTGGGCAGCGCCGGCGGCGCCATCTTTGAGGCCGCGGTGCAGAACCTGCTGGGTCCGGTGCTGCTGGGCAAGGATTCGCTCGCCGTCGAAGGCCTGTGGCAGGCGATGTACCAGGAAGCCCTGCTGCAAGGCCGGCAAGGCACGGTGATGCGCGCATTGAGCGCCCTGGATATCGCGCTGTGGGACCTGAACGCCAAGACCGTCGGCCTGCCGCTGCACAAGTATCTGGGCGCGGTCGAACTCGAAACCGTGCCGGCCTATGCCAGCGGCGGCTACTACCTCGACGGCAAGACGCCCCAGCACCTGGGCGAAGAAATGGCGAGCTACGTGGATAAGGGCTTTCGCGCCGTCAAGATGAAGACGGGCCGCCTGTCCCCGGCCGAGGAAGAGGCGCGCCTGAAGGCGGCGCGCGAGGCCATCGGCCCCGACGTCGAGTTGATGATGGACTGCAACAACGCCTGGCAGGACGTGACGCAGGCCATGCAGTACATCCGCCGCTTCGAACAGTACGATCCGTACTTCATCGAAGAACCCTTCGGCCCCGACGACATCGACAGCCACGCCAAGCTGGCGCGCCTGACGCGCCTGCCCATCGCCACCGCCGAGATCGGCTATGGCCGCTGGTATCACAAGGAGTTGCTGGACAAGGGCGCCGCAGGCATCCTGCAGACCGATGCCGCCGTCTGCGGCGGCATCACCGAATGGAAGCGCATCGCCGCCACCGCCGCCAGCTACGGCGTCGTGGTTTGCCCGCACTGGTTCCATGACGTGCATGCGCCGCTGGTCGCCGCGACGCCGAATGCGCGCTACGTCGAATTCTTCTGGGACGATCAGGTCCTGAACTTCCGCAGACTGGTCGACCGCCAGTTGACGCACAAGCAGGGACGCGTGGTGCTGCATCAGGAGCCTGGCCTGGGTTTCGGTTTCGACGAGCGCATGGTCGAGCGCTACGGCAAGTGGAGCCGGGTCGCTGGCTGAGGGTAGGGGGCGCGGCCTGCCGGCCGCGCGCCGCAGCGCAGGAACATCGCAGCCAGGCCGCGCCAGACGGCCGGCAGCGGTGAGCAGTGACAGTATTCCAAGAACCAGTCGCCGGCCATCGGACCGGCGCGCGAGGAGACAGCAATGCAACGTAGGCAATTCATGACCGGCGCCGCGGCGCTGGGGGCCGCGCTGGTCCTGCCGGCGACGGCGCGGGCGCAAGACCTGCCGCAGGGGCCGGTGAAGATCGTGGTGGGCTTTCCCGCCGGCGGCGGCACCGACGTGCTGGCGCGCCTGCTGGGGCAGAAGCTGGGCGTGATGTGGAATATTCCCGTCATCGTCGAAAACCGCGCGGGCGCGGCCGGCATCATCGCCGCCGAACAGGTGGCGCGCCAGCCCAACGACGGCAATACGCTGTTGATGGCGCACGTCAACAGCCATGGGATCGCGCCGGGCCTGCAGCCCAAGCTGGCCTATTCGGTGGAGCGCGACTTCACGCCGATCGCCCTGGTCGGCAAGACGCCCACCATCTTGCTTGGCGGCGCCTCGCAACCCGCCAAGACGCTGCCCGAGCTGGTTGCGCTGTGCAAGGCGCAGCCGGGCAAGATCGTGTTCGGTTCGGCCGGCAGCGGTTCGGCGCAGCACCTGGCGCTGGAGATCTTCAAGGCCCGCGCGGGGATCGACGTGCTGCACGTGCCCTACAAGGGCTCGGCTCCCTTGATGAATGACCTGCTGGGCGGCCACGTGCAGTACTGCTTCGAAGGCATGACCACCGCCACGCCGCTGGTGCAGTCCGGCAAGGTGATCGCGCTGGCGCAGACCTTGCAGCAGCGCTCCAAGAGCCACCCCAACGTGCCGACCGTGGCCGAACAGGGCTATCCCGGATTCGAGGCCAGCATCTGGTTCGGCATGGTCGGTCCGGGCAAGATGCCCGCCGCCATGGTCCAGCGCATGAACCAGGACATCGACCGGGTGTTGGCGATGCCGGACGTGCAGGAAAAGCTGGCGCAGGTGGGGGCGGAGGACGGCGGCGGCAGCGTCCAGCGCTTTGCCGACTTCATGAAGCAGGAGCAGCAGAAGTACGCCCAGACCATACGCGACGCGAAGATCGTGGCGGAGGGCTGAGGCGGCGCCAGTGAGCGGAAATTGATGGAGACATTGGCCCCCCAAAAAGTGTAAAAAGATATAACCTCGCCAGCCGGCGATCCCAGGGGACGGCCTCGATGCCGCGCAAGCTTGTAATCGGCATCGCCATCGCTCTCGCCGCCGCCGCGGCCCTGTTGCCCATCGGCTTCGCGCTGCACATGTCCTGGTCCCGCGCCGTCGCGGGCGAGCAGCGCTATCTGGACGACCAGGCTCAGCGCATCCTGAGGGACACCCAGGAGCTGCTGGACCAGACCGTGGCCACGCTACGCGATCTGGACGAGCTGGCATTCGAGCCCTGTTCGCCCCAGCACATCCGCCATATGCGGGCGCTGGCCCTGCGGGACCGGGCCGTGGACGATCTGGCCTATGTGGCGGGCGGGATCGTCCAGTGCACCACCTGGGGCGTGCCCAGCTACGAAGAGCCGCTGATTCCGGCCCAGGTCGAACTGACCAACGGCGGACGCCTGTTGCTGGATGCGGTGCCCGTCTTGAGTCCCGGCATCAGGATGGTGGCGGTGCGCCACGGCGATTACAGCGCCTTGTTCGAACCCGGCCGGTTCACTGAAAAGGCGCTCACGGACGGCGCGCAACTCGCCGTGGTCCTGCCGGGCGTGGGCATGCTGGGAACCCGCAACGACCCCGATCTCGTGCTGGTGTCGCAGGCGCTGAATGGCGGCAAGCTGGACATCGACGAGGCCTACCTCAGCGCCGTCGCGCGCAATGCGGACCTGGCCGTCGTCCTGCTCGAACCGCAGACCGAAGCGCTGGACATGCTGCCGCGCGAGCGCCTGTTCTGGCTGCCCATGGGGACGCTGGTCGCGGCCGCCATGATCGCGCTGGTCGTCTGGCTGTCGCGCCGGCGCCTGTCGATCGCGGGCGAACTGGCCGCCGGCATCAGGCGGCGGGAATTCGTCGTCCACTACCAGCCCATCATCGACCTGCGCACAGGCCGCTGCATCGGCGCCGAGGCGCTGGTGCGCTGGATCCGGCGCGGCGGCAAGACCCTGAGACCCGACCTGTTCATCTCGATCGCCGAAGACAACGGCCTGATGGCCCGCATCACCGAAGAGGTGTTTCGCCTGGTGATCCGGGATATGGAGGAGCTGCTGGGCGAGGACCGGGGAGCGCACATCTCCGTCAACCTGAGCGCCAGCGATCTCAAGGATGGCGGGGCATTGCGGGTGTTGCAGCGCATGCTGGAAGGCACGGTCATCGATCCGCGGCAGATCTGGCTGGAAGCCACCGAGCGCGGCTTCATGGACGTGGACAAGGCCTGCAGCGTCATCGAACAGGCCCGTGCGCAAGGCCATGCCGTGGCCATCGATGACTTCGGCACGGGCTACTCCAGCCTGTCCTATCTGCAGCGGCTGCCGCTCGACTCGCTGAAGATCGACAAGTCCTTCGTCGACACCATCGGCACCGATTCCGCGACCCACAAGGTCACGGACCACATCATCGACATGGCCAAGTCGCTGAACCTGCTGACTGTGGCCGAAGGCATCGAGCGCCAGGAACAGGAAGACCACCTGAAAGCGCGCGAGGTGGATTTCGGCCAGGGTTGGCTGTACGGCAAGCCCATGCCGGCGCCGGAGTTCATCGCGTACTACAAGAAAAACGTGGCCAGCACGCCGCCGCCCAGCCGGCTGCCCGACGCGCGGAGGTGAGGCCGGGGGGCGCGGCTTTGTCCTGATCGGTCGCCTGGATCCGTGCCGTGCCGTTTTCATCGCTTCGGGAAATCCCGCATTGTTCTCACGTCTGCCAAATCGGAATAATAGAATCAGAATTCACATTCTGAAATGGCGGGCCACGACAGCTTGATGGGCGGCGAAGGTGGAGGAGGGCCGTTGCTGGCGTTGTCGATATGGCTGACCACAACAAATCTCGGGAGACATGCGTGCGCCAAGATGTAGCCATTCGTCAGTGGGGGCAGTTGCCCCGGTCAGGTTTGCCAACGCAACAGGATTGCGCCGGCTGTAGGTTGCCGCTGCTTGTGCATGCTGGGTTCGAACCCATGCTTGTCGCCGGCGTTGGCGTCATGGTTTGCCGGATAGCTGCTTTTGCTGCGCTGGTAATGGCGATTGCCGGCGCAATAGGCCGTTGCGCCATTGATGTTCGAACGGGCGGCATTAAGCCTCGGCGCCTGTTACTGCAATTGCTTCTGTGCGGAATCCCGGTCCTGTCGTGCGCGCCTTGGGCGGATTCGAGGGCGGCCACGGTGCAGCTGTATGGCGTTGTCGATACCTTCATGATGCACGGACGCAATGGCGGAACGGGGACCGTCCGGATGGGCTCTGGCGGCGTCTCCGATTCGTTCTGGGGCATTCGGACCGTCGAAGACCTGGGCAACGGGGTGCGTGTCAGTTTTCGTCTGGAAGGCGACGTCGATACGACGAACGGCAGGCAATTGCATCCCACCAGTACGTACAACCGCGAGGCAAACATAGCGGTCAGTTCGGATGCCTGGGGCACGCTCAGGCTGGGCAGGCAATATCCCGCCGCGCTACCCGTGTCGGTGGACCCGTTCTTCTTCGTTCAACGGTTCTCGCCAGTGGCGTTCTTCCCCCAGCTCGTGACAGATCTTGGGGCAGGCATCGCCCCGCTGCCGCAGCGGATCGACAATGCGATTTCCTACCAGACTCCATCGATGGACGGGGTAGTCATATATGCGGTGTATGCCCCGCGGTACTCCGGGAATGTAGGCACAGGCGAAATCAGCCGCAATAGCGACAAGTTCGTCAATGGCTATGCGGGCATCCAGACGAACTACTCGCGCGGTCCGTGGTCGCTTGGCGCATCCTACGGTGCGATAAGGCCGGCGAATCCTGTGGGGCGTAACAAGGTTCCGCTGGATTCGTCCCGTACCGATGTGATCGCCATCAGCGCCGCCCATACGACGGGCGCGCTGCAGACATCCATTGGATACGGCAGGATCAGTTCCAACGTGCCCGGCACATACGGCGCTCAGATGATGTCGGTCGGCTCCTTGCTGCTGCAAGGCCCGCACGTGTTTCGAGCGTTGCTTTTGTACCGGACCATCAATGGCCGATCAGATCGCGCCTTTGGCGGGGTGCTCGGCTACGACTATCAGCTGTCCAAGCGGGTTAGCGTTTACACGCGGATGGCGGGCTTCTTGAATAGCTCAGGGTCCGCTTTTGGCATCGCCGCCAACGTTCCGCGGGAGATGGGCGCCACGACCACGACGCTCGCCTTTGGCATCTCGCAACGATTTTGAGCCCTTGTTTTTGAGCCCTTGTGTCAGGTGCGGCGGCGACACCTGCCGCACGCCGCTCAGCGCGCCTGCGGCTCCACCCAGCCCGCCGTCGCCGAGATCGAGCGCGCCTTCTCGCTGAGCAGTCGCGCGGTATCGGATTGCAGGTCGTCGTCGATGGCGCCCACCGGCCCCATCAGCGTAATGGCGGCCTTCATCTCGCCCAGCATGTCGAATATGGGCGCGGACAGCGACGTGAAGTGCGGCAGCAGCGCGTCGCGGCAACGGCTGAGGTGGTGCTCCAGCACTTCCTCGCGGATGGCCTGCACGTCCTTTTGCGTATAGGACTTGCCGCCGTACCCGTCCGAGCCGGCTGAGGCCATTTCCTGTTCCAGCAGTTCGCGCGTGCTGGCTTCCGGCAGGTGCGCCAGGAAGTTGCGGCCCAGCGCCGAGGACAGCAGCGGCAGCACGCTGCCCACGCGCAGTTCCAGTAGGGGGCGGCTGCGGGCGCCTTCGACGCGGTAGACGATGGTCGGGCCCTTGTTGCCCCACACGCCCAGGAACACGGTGTGGCCGGTGATCGCGGCCACTTCGGCCATGATGGGCCGGGCGGTGGTGAATACGTCGAACTGTTCCAGGGCCGCCAGGCCCAGCCGCAGGGCATAGGGCCCCAGGCCGTAGTGGCCGGTATCCGCGTGCTGCTGCACCACGCCCACCTTCTGGAAGCTGACCAGGTAGTAGTGGACGTTGGGCACCGTCAATTCACAGGCGTCCGCGATTTCCTTCAGGGGCAGGGGACGGCCGGCCTTGCGGATGACGTCCAGGATCCGGAACCCCACTTCGATCGACTGGATGCCCCTGCGCGCGGCGGCAGGCGCCTGTTCCGCGTTCTTTTCCATCTTGCCGGCGGGCCTTGCCATTGCTGCCTCCACTGTTTTTCTGGCGCGAGTGTAGCAGCGGGGCGTCGCGCTTCCGGCCAGGAGGCGCGACCGTCGCGCCGGGTTTTCCCTAGCTTTTTCAGGCCTTGGTTTAAGTTTGATAATAGTTAATGACTACAGCATTATCAATCTAAAGCGATTGGGGAAAGCAGGCATGGAAGCGAATGTGGCAATGCAGCGGATCGACGCCGGTCCGACGCTCAGCAGGAAGGAGGAACGCCAGGTGGTGGTGGCCTCGACCCTGGGCACCTTGTTCGAGTGGTACGACTTTTTCATCTACGGGACCCTGGCCGTCTTCATGAGCCAGGTGCTGTTCCCGCAGGACAACCCCACCGTGGCGCTGCTGGCCGCGCTGGGCGCGCTGGCGGTGGGCTTCATCATCCGGCCCCTGGGCGCGGTGATGTTCGGCTACCTGGGCGACAAGCTGGGCCGCAAGTACACCTTCCTCATCACCGTGGTGATGATGGGCGGCGCGACCGTCCTGATCGGCTGCCTGCCCACCTATGAATCAGCCGGCCACCTGTCGTGGATCCTGCTGCTGACCCTGCGCGTGGTGCAGGGGCTGGCGGTGGGCGGCGAGTACGGCGGCGCGGTCATCTACGTGGCCGAACACTGCGAACCCAAGCGCCGCGGGCTGCTGACGGGCTGGATCCAGATCACCTCGTCGGCGGGCCTGATCCTGTCCTTGATCGTGATCCTGTGCACCCAGGCGTCCATGAGCGCCGAGGATTTCCGCCAGTGGGGCTGGCGCCTGCCGTTCATCCTGTCGATCGTGATGCTGGCGATTTCGATCTACGTGCGCGCCAAGCTGCACGAGTCGCCCGTGTTCACCCGCATGAAGCAGCAGAACCGCCTGTCCAAGAATCCGGTCAAGGAGACCTTCGGCCAATGGTCCAGCCTGCGGCTGGTGCTGCTGGCGCTGATCGGCGTCACCGCCGGCCAGGGCGCCACCTACTTCACCGGCCAGTTCTACGTCATGATCTTCATGCAGCAGGCCGTGCAGCTGGACCAGACCAGCGTCTACACGCTGATCCTGATCGGCTTCATCATCGGCGCGCCGACCTTTGTGCTGTTCGGCTGGCTGTCGGACCGCATCGGCCGCAAGTGGATCATGATGGTCGGCCTGTTCGTTGCCGCCATCGGCTACCACTCCATGTTCGACGTGCTGCTCAAGGCGGGCAACCCGGCCCTGGCGCAAGCTATGCAGAGCACGCCGGTGCGCGTGCATGCCGATACCAGCGGCGGCGCCTGCGACTTCGGGCTGCAGGCCGCCATGATCGGCAGCCATGCCGACCACAAGAGGGTCTGCGTGCAGGCCAAGAAATTCCTGGTGGGCAAGGGCATCAACTTTGAATACGCCGCGCCGCTGCCCGGCCAGAGCATCGCCATGAGCGTGGGCGGCACGACCGTCAACGGCTTTGACCGCGCCGCCTACACCAGCGCGCTGACGGCCGCCGGTTATCCGGAGCGCGCCGATCCCGCGCGCGTCGACCGCACGACCATCATCCTGATCCTGGTGCTGATGACGGCCGTGGTCGCCATGGTCTACGGCCCGGTGGCGTCCTATCTGGTCGAACTGTTCCCGGCCCGTATCCGCTATACGGCGCTATCCTTCCCGTACCACATCGGCGCCGGCATCTTCGGCGGCATCGTGCCCTTTACCGCCACCTATCTGGCCCAGGCCAGCGGCAATATCTTTGGCGGCCTGATGTATCCGGTCGTGGTGACCGCGGTGGTCGGCGTCATCGGCAGCCTGTTCCTGCCGAACACCCGTGCCCGCGCCATCGACGAAGACGCTGCACACTGAGAAAAAAAGGAGAGACATGTCCACGCAACAGAGCTTCAAGGCTGCCGTCATCCAGGCGGCGTCCATTCCCACCGACAGCGTCGCCTGCGCCCAGAAAGCGGCATCCCTGATCCGGCAGGCGGCGGAGCAGGGCGCCCGCGTGCTGGTGTTCCCCGAGGCGTTCCTGGGCGGCTACCCCAAGGGCAACTCCTTCGGCGCGCCCATCGGCATGCGCAAGCCCGAAGGCCGAGACGCCTTCGCCAGCTATCACAACCAGGCCATCCGGCTGGATGGCGAGGAAGTCGCGCTGGTAGCCCAGGCCGCGGCCGACACCGACAGCTTCGTCGTCATGGGCTGCATCGAAGCCGACGGCGGCACGCTGTACTGCACCGTGCTGTACTTCAATGGCCGCGAAGGGCTGGCGGGCAAGCACCGCAAGCTCATGCCCACCGCCGGCGAACGCCTGATCTGGGGTTTCGGCGACGGCTCCACCATGCCCGTCTTCGACACCCCCTATGGCAAGATCGGCGCCGTCATCTGCTGGGAAAACTACATGCCCATGCTGCGCATGTACATGTACAGCCAGGGCGTGGCGCTGTATTGCGCGCCGACCGCCGATGACCGCGATTCCTGGATTCCCAGCATGCGCCACATCGCGCTGGAAGGCCGCTGCTACGTCCTCACGGCCTGCCAGCACCTGCGCCGCGATGCCTATCCCGACGATTTCGAATGCGCCTTGGGCGATGCGCCCGATACCGTGCTGATGCGCGGCGGCAGCGCCATCATCGATCCGCTGGGCGAAGTGCTGGCGGGTCCGGATTTTTCCGCCGAAACCATCCTGTACGCCGACATCAATCCCAACCAGATCCTGCGCGGCAAGTACGACTTCGACGTTTCCGGCCACTATGCCCGTCCGGACGTGTTCCAGCTGCAGGTCGACACGCGCGAAAAGCGCGCCGTGTCGGCGCTGAACGCCGGGCAGCAGGAGGCCTGATCCATGCATTTCGATTTCAGCGCCTTGCCGGCGCAGACGGTCTACAACGTGCTGACCTCGACCGTCACCCCGCGCCCGATCGCATGGCTCACCACGGTTTCCGGCAAAGGCGTTGTCAACGCGGCTCCGTTCAGCTTCTTCAACGTCATGGGGCATCAGCCGCCGACGGTCGCCATCGGCCTGATGCGCCATGCCAGCGGAGAACTGAAGGACTCCGGCGCCAACATCATCGAGAACGGCGAGTTCGTGGTGAACCTGGTGCCGGAGTCGCTGGTCGCGCAGATGAACCAGACCTGCGCCGATTACCCGGCGGACGTGGACGAGATGGCCGCGGCCGGCCTGACCGCGCTGCCGGCGTCCCATGTGCGTCCTCCGCTGATCAAGGGCTCCCCGGTGTCGCTGGAATGCGTCAGCCAGGCGACCATCGTGACCGGCCCGCGCCAGCTCGTGGTGATCGGGCGGGTGCTGGGCGCGCATGTCGACGATGCCTACGTGCTGGACGCCGAGCGCGGCTACATGGACACGCCGGCCATGGGGCTGATCGCGCGCATGCACGGCGGCGGCTGGTACGCGCGCAGCACGGATCTGTTCCAGCTGGCGCGGCCGACGGCGCCGTTGTGACACGCCAGGATTGCTGAGGAAAATGGCGGCTCGCTTGAGCCGCCTTTTTTTATGGACGACGAGCTGAAAGAGACAGGCTTCCCGGCGGTCCGTTTGCGTGGCGTCAAGGCCGCGCACCGCGAAGGATGCGAGATTGATGGCCGGCAGCCTGGCGCCGGCGACGCAAAGGGAAGAGCTTGCGTCAATTCGCTCTTCATTTCTCCCGATGCGGGCCAAATCCGCGCTGTTAGCATTCCGCCGGCTGTCTCGTCTGCCCTCGCAACAGAGGCTTTCGGCGGCATTTTTCATATACAACGGACATAAATTTGGGGGCGGATATCCAGGGGCTTACGGGCATCTGGCTTGCATTGGCGGCGGGGACTGCCCGGCGCCGAGCTTCTGCCTGGGTGCGTATCCGTGCTTGCCCCGGGAGTAGCCGGGAGCAATATGAACAACATGAAGCTTGGAACCCGTCTTGCGGGTGGATTCGCCATCCTGCTGGCCATGATCATCGTCATGTGCGTGGTGGGTCTGGTCAGTCTGGCCAACATCAACGAATCGGTCGAGACCGTCACGCAGCGTTCCCTGATCAAGGAACGCCTGATCAACGATTGGGCCCGCAACATCCAGTCCGGGGTGACCCGCACCACTGCGATCGCCAAGAGCGCCGATGCGAGTCTGGCCGGCTTCTTCGCGGAAGAAGCGGCGACCTCCACCCGTAATTCCTCGGCGCTGCAGCAGCAGATCGAGCCGCTGATCCAGAGCGATCAGGAAAAGGAGCTGTGGGAAGGCATCCGGAAATCCCGGGCGGACTACCTGCGCACCCGCGACGGCATATTCAAGGCCAAGCAGGAAGGCAATGTGCAGGCGGCCGACACGATTTTCAATCGGGAGTTCCTGCCGGCCACGCGCCAGTTCATCGATCAGATCACGCGTCTGTCCAGTCTGCAGCGCGCGGAAATCGACGCCCGCGCGGCCGACATAGCAGGCGCCTACGGCACGGCCAATCTCTGGATGATCATCATCGGCTCCGTTGCGGTAATCAGCGGGCTGTTGCTGGCAGTCCTGCTGACGCGCAGCATCACGCGCCCGCTGTCCGAGGCGGTGCGCGTGGCGCGCACGGTGGCCGCCAGCGACCTCACCAGTGCCATAAGCGTGACTTCGCGCGACGAGATCGGGCAATTGATGCGGGCGCTGGAATCCATGAACGCCAATCTGGCCGGCACCGTCGCCAGGATACGGGCGGGCGTGGACAGCATTGCGTCCGCTTCCGGCGAGATCGCCGCGGGCAACACCGACCTGTCTTCCCGGACCGAGCAGCAGGCTGCGTCCCTGGAGGAAACCGCCGCGTCCATGGAGCAGCTGTCTTCCACCGTGAAGCTGAACGCCGACCGCGCCGTGCAGGCGAACCAGCTGGCTTCGGCTGCGTCTGAAACCGCGGCGCTGGGCGGCTCCACGGTCACCGAAGTCGTCAGCACCATGAGCGCGATTTCGGCCAGTTCCGTCAAGATCGCCGACATCGTCTCCGTGATCGAGGGCATCGCCTTCCAGACCAACATCCTGGCCCTGAACGCGGCCGTGGAGGCGGCGCGCGCGGGCGAACAGGGCAAGGGCTTCGCCGTGGTCGCCGCCGAGGTGCGCACCCTGGCGCAACGCAGCGCCCAGGCCGCCAAGGAGATCAAGACCCTGATCGAAGACACCGTGCAGAAGATCGAGCAGGGCTCCGGCAGCGCGGAGCGCGCTGGCTCGACGATGCAGGAGATCGTCGGCGCGGTGCGGCGCGTGACGGACATCATGGGTGAAATCGCCGCGGCCTCCGCCGAGCAGGCCGATGGCATCGGGCACGTCAATCTGGCCGTGTCGCAGATGGACGAGGTGACGCAGCAGAACGCTGCCCTGGTGGAAGAAGCCGCCGCTGCCGCAGGGTCCATGCAGGATCAGACGGCGGAACTGACCCGGGCGGTCAGTGCGTTCAAGTTGCCGGGGGGTAGCCGGGCGGGCGTCGCCGTTGCGGCGCCGGCGGCCTTGCAGCTCGCGGCCTACTAGCCGGGAAACGCGGAAAAAGCCCCTCTCAAGGGGCTGGCGCGGAAAAAACAAAAGCCCCTCGAAAGGGGCTGGCGCAGAAAAACAAAAGCCCCTCGAAAGGGGCTTTTGAGTCGCACTTTTGAGTTCATCATCAGTGCTTGAATACTGGCGGAGAGGGTGGGATTCGAACCCACGGTACGGGGATACCGTACGCCTGATTTCGAGTCAGGTACATTCGACCACTCTGCCACCTCTCCTTGCTGGGTTTCGTAACGGCGGTTGTCCTGGCCGGGTTGCCCCAGAGCCGGGTCTTCCACTAAAGACCCCTGGTCGGAAGGATCTCGTTGTCGAAGCAGCGAAGCCCGCAATTCTACAGGATTTTTTTTGTTTGTGTAAAGGGGGTAGTTGAAAGTCCCCCACAGCGGGTTTCAACTGGCTTTCAGTGGCTGCGATCTTTGCCCAGAATTCCACTTGCCCGGCGTCCCTGCCCGGCAGTCTTCTCGTCTCGGCGCTCATCCCGGAACCGCTAGTCCCATGGATCTCATCCTTATCCTTCTGCTTGCGGCCGTGCTGTGCGTGCCCTTGACCCAGCTGCTGGGCCTGGGCGCCATTCCGGGATACCTGCTGGCCGGCGTGCTGGTGGGGCCGTCCTGCCTCAGGCTCGTCACCAATGTGGACACCATGATCAATGTGTCCCAGTGGGGCGTGGTGATGATGTTGTTCATCATCGGGCTGGAGCTTTCGCCCAAACGCCTGTGGGCCATGCGCAACGAAGTCTTCGTGCTGGGTTCCTTGCAGATGCTGGCTTGCGGGCTGCTGCTGGCGGTGGTGTTCGGCGCGGCGCTGCGGCATCTGGCCGGCATGGAGTGGCAGGCGGCGATCCTTTGCGGCCTGTCGCTGGCCCTGTCGTCCACGGCGGTGGCCTTGCGGCTGCTGGACGAACGCGTGCTGACGCGCACGCCGCTGGGCAGGTCGGCGCTGGGAATTCTGCTGTTCCAGGACATGGCGGCGATCCCCATGCTGGTGGCGGCGGGCTTGCTGGGCTCCGACGGCACCTCGGCGCCGTCCTTCAAGGAGGCGCTGATCGCCGTGCTGGTGGTCGCCGCCGCTTACCGTCTGCGCCTGCTGGGCTGGGCAGCCAAGGCGCAACTGAACGAATTGTTTACTGCCGCCGCCTTGTTGATGGTGGTGGGCGCTGCCCAATTGTTCGACTTCGCCGGCCTGTCCGCGGGCCTGGGGGGATTCCTGGTGGGCGTGCTGATGGCCGAATCGCGCTACCGGCACGATCTGGAAAAGGCGATCGACCCCTTCAAGGGCTTGTTGCTGGGCCTGTTCTTCGTGGCCATCGGCATGTCCGTGAACTTGAAGGTGGTGGCCAACCACTGGTCGTTCATCGCCGCGGGCGTACTCGCGCTGCTACTGGTCAAGGCCTTGATTCTTTATGGATTTTCCCGCTTTCTCGGGTTGCCGCGCTATCACCGGCTGCTGTTTGCGCTGGCGTTGGCGCAGGGCGGGGAGTTCAGCTTTGCCATCTTCAATGAAGCCTGGGACAACAATCTGGTGAACCTGGAACAGCGCGACGTGCTGTCCGTCATCGTGGCGATTTCGATGGGCGTGGTGCCGATGCTGATCAAGCTGCTGGAACGCATACCCGAAAACCGGGGCGGCATGGCCGATCTGCCAACGGCGGAATCGGCCCAGGACGAGGCGCCGAAACCTCCTGCGCCGCGCGACACTCCGCCCGCTGCTTGACCCTGCGGGCCGTGCGGGCATGGCATGATTGCCGTCATGCCGGGCAGCTACACTTGACCCTTGCTTGGCCCGTCCAATGTGCCCGACCACAGGAGAATGCTCATGCTTAAAGGAAAAGTCGCCCTTGTCACCGGTTCCACCAGCGGCATCGGCCTGGGTATCGCCACTGCCTTTGCCCAGCAAGGCGCCGATATCGTCTTGAACGGCTTCGGCGATGCCGCCGAAATCGAAAAGCTCCGCGCCAGCCTGGCTGACAAGCATGGCGTGAAGGTCATCTACGACGGCGCCGACCTGTCCAAGGGCGCGGCCGTGCGCGAGCTGGTCGAGAACGCCGTGCGCCAATTGGGCCGCATCGACATCCTGGTCAACAACGCCGGCATCCAGCACACCGCCTTGATCGAAGATTTCCCCGCCGAAAAATGGGACGCGATCCTGGCGCTGAACCTGTCGGCCGTGTTCCACGGCACCGCAGCAGCCTTGCCGCACATGAAGAAGCAGGGCTTCGGCCGCATCATCAACATCGCCTCGGCCCATGGCCTGGTGGCTTCGGCCAACAAGTCGGCCTACGTGGCCGCCAAGCATGGCGTGGTCGGCTTCACCAAGGTGACCGCGCTGGAAACGGCCGGCCAGGGCATCACCGCCAACGCCATCTGCCCGGGCTGGGTGCGCACGCCGTTGGTTGAAAAGCAGATCACCGCGCTGGCGGAAAAGGATGGCGTCGATCAGGAAACCGCCGCACGCGAACTGCTGAGCGAAAAGCAGCCGTCGCTGCAATTCGTGACGCCGGAGCAACTGGGAGGCACCGCCGTGTTCCTGGCTTCGGATGCCGCCGCGCAAATCACAGGTACGTCCGTCTCGGTCGATGGCGGCTGGACGGCACGCTAAAAAGGAATTCCGGAATGCTGTTTTTGCTTTCTCCCGCCAAGAAGCTGGATTACGACTCGCCGCTGCACATCGAGACGCATACCCAGCCGCTGTTCGTGGACCAGGCCGCCGGCCTCATCAAGGTGCTGAAAACCAAGTCGGCCGAGGATATCTCCGAGCTCATGAGCCTGAGCCCGGCGCTGTCCGAACTCAACGTGCAGCGCTACGCCCACTGGAAGCGCAGCTTCACGCAGGCCAACTCGCGCCAGGCGGTGCTGGCCTTCAACGGCGACGTCTACGAAGGGCTGGAGGCCGCGACCCTGTCGGCCAAGCAGCTGGACTGGGCGCAGGAGCACGTGGCCATCCTGAGCGGCCTGTATGGCGTGCTGCGTCCGCTGGACCTGATGCAGCCGTACCGCCTGGAAATGGGCACGCGCCTGGCCACGCCCAAGGGTAAGAACCTGTACGAGTACTGGGGCCCGGCCATCGCCGACTATCTCAACGAACGGCAGGCCGGCCAGAAGACGCCCGTGATCGTCAACCTGGCGTCCGAGGAATACTTCAAGTCGGTCGACCTGAAGACGCTGAAGGCGCGTGTCGTGCAATGCGTGTTCCAGGACTGGAAGAACGGCGCCTGGAAGGTCATCAGCTTCCACGCCAAGCGCGCGCGCGGCCTGATGGCGCGCTACGCGATCCTGCACAAGGTGTCCAAGCCCGAAGGCCTGCAGGGGTTTGACCTCGAAGGCTACAAGTTCGACGCCTCCGCCTCGTCGGAAGACAAGCTGGTGTTCCGCCGCAAGGTCTGATCCGGTCCCGGGCCTCGCGCCCGGGTTCTTCCCATTCCGCCAGATCAAGCGGCGGCAGTCACGCAGCCGCCGCCACCGGCGGCGCGTGCGTGGGATCGGCCAGCGCGTGCAGTTCCTGGCGGATCATGTGCGTCGCCTTCAGCATCTGCTTGACCGGATAGACCAGCGCGGCCTGTTCGCCTTCGGTGTCGAACTGGGTCGGCAGACCGGTGGGCGCCTGCACCCGATTCTCGTCCAGCAGGTCCACCATGCCGGTCAGCGCCCGCTGCACGGCTTCGGGCGTGGCCGGCAGACCGGCCAGAATGGGGATGGCCGCCGTGATCTGCGAGGCCAGGATGTGGTTCTGGATCAGCAGGTTGTTGAGCTCCGGCACGCTTACCTGATGCGAGGTGGGCTCGCTCATCATGCGGTAGAACGCCTCGGCGAAATTGCTGAAGGAGATGTGCACGTTCTTGCGCGCCAGCCGCCAGGCCAGGTCGGCGTCCGTGACCGCCGGAGTCTCGCCGGCGGCGGCGCCCACGGGCGCGCCGTGGGCTTGCATGGCCTCGACGTAGCGCAGACCGGCGATCAGGTATTCGCGGTTGGCGCGCGTGGCCGCGGCCGCCAGCGGCTTCAGGTAGCGGGCTTCCCACCAGGGCAGGATGTAGCTGCAGATCAGCGCCAGCGCGCAGCCGATCAGCGTGTCGATGGCGCGTTCGCCGATCACCGACATGGACACCGTGCCCGGCGACACGAAGTGGAACACCAGCACCACGAACAGCGTGTTGAAGGTGGCGCTGGCCATGTAGTTCAGCTGCACCAGGCTGTTGCCCATGATGCAGGCCCCCAGCAGCGCGGCGAACAGCAGTTCGGGCCGGTCGGTCAGGTTGAACAGCAGCAAGGCCAGGATGCAGCCGATCAGCGTGCCCGTCAGGCGCCAGCTATTGCGCTGTCGCGTCAACGCGAAGCCCGGCTTCATGATGATGACGATCGTCAGCATGATCCAGTAGTTGTGCGCGGAGAACGCCGGCGACAGCCACTGGCTGGCCAGCGTCATCGCGATGGCCGCGGCCGCCGTGACGCGCAGCGCGTAGCGGAAGTGCGGCGAGTCCAGGCGCAGGTTGCTGGTCAGGAGCCCCACGCGGAATTCCTGGCGCGAAATGAAGCGCGTCAGCGACTTGTTGATGCGCAGCACGTCGGTGGGCTTGGCGTCGGGCGAGGCGGCGGTGTGGTCGGCCAGGCGGTCGACGATGCGCGCCGAATTGCGCAGCCGGCGCAGCACCTGGACGATCAGCGCCAGCATCTCGGGCTCGCGTTCGCCCAGGCCCTGCTGCTTGAGCTGTTCGATCTCGTATTCGATGGCGCGCAGTTCGGCCTTGGCGCTGCTGCGGTACTGCACCTTGCGCCCGCGCGACACGTCCAGCGCGATGCGGTTGAGCTCCAGCGACATCTTCACCAGCGCGTCGCGCATGAACATCAGGCAGTCGCTGCCGGCCAGCGCGCGGCGCAGCGCCGCGTAGTCGGTGTGCGTGGCCACCAGCGTGTCCAGCAGCTGCAGCATGTCGACGAACATGTTCCAGATCATCACGCGCTGGCGGTCGCCCAGGCCCTTGCCGCGGGGCAGGGCGCGCAGCACCATGTCGCGCGCCGCCTGGTGCTTTTCCGTCATGACGGATTGGCGCTGGATCAGCTCGCGGTAGGCGTCGTCCAGGTCGGCGGTTTCATCGTAGAAAGTGGCGCGCGCCGCCACGTAGTCGGCGGTGGCGAAGAGCGCCACCGACATGGCCTGCTGCTCTTCGCGCAGCCAGAACAGGCGCGAGAAGCCCAGGCTGAACGCGACATAGAACAGCGCCCCGCCCAGGGTGGCCGCGGCGTGCGCCAGCACCTCGTGCGGCGCCAGCGGGGAGTGCATGGTCAGGGTCATCAGCAGCAGGCCGGCAAAGCCGATCAGCCCGCCGCGTTTGCCGAACACCGTGAACATCGAATAGACGAAACACTGCGCGATGACCGCCAGCCAGATCAGCACGGGGTGCGAGGATGCGAAGCCGGTGATGACGACCGTCAGCGTGCCCAGCGCCGCGCCGCCCAGCATCTCGTTGGTGCGGTGGCGCTGCGGCCCGCCCGGCTGGTCGATGATGGCCAGGCATTGCGCGCCGAAGGTCGCGACCAGTCCGGTGGTGTAGTTGCCGAAGAGGCCGCCCAGCACCAGCACGGGCAACAGCATTCCCACTCCCTGACGCACCCCTCCGAAGAAGTAGTGGCTGTAGAGGAAGCGGCGGATGCTGGCAATGCGCAAATCCATGGGCAGGGGCTCGGTTCAGGACGACGAAACAAGTATAGAGAGGCTGCCCGAATTTTTGGGGCCAGATGGTTACCGAACCTTCCGCGCAACGCTGCGGGAAAGGTCGATTTGCTACCTTTGACGCAACGCGGTAAATTGCTCCACTTGCATCGGTCTGCCTATCCGAAACCGGTGCGTTGAGGCGGATTGCCAGGGTCACCTCCCAGCCATCCCGCAGCAGTTACACCTGCCGTTGGCCGCGCCACAAGCGTGTGTTGCCAAGGCTTCCATTTCGACCTCCAGCGTCCCCAAGGGGCGTTTGCACTGCGTTCTGTCGAGCGTGTGCCGGGTCGGCAAGGTGTCCGGGTGGCGTGGCTCCGTGAGCCGCAAAGCGCCGGATCATGTTGTCGGGACCGGTATGGGTTCAGTTGCCGCCGTATCCGGGCGAGCAGCAGTCAGGGTTGCAGGGCCGGTACTGAAAGGAATGACAACATGGAACTGAATGGCGCCGATATCGTCGTGCGCTGCCTGGCCGATGAAGGCGTGGAACACGTTTTCGGCTACCCCGGCGGCGCGGTGCTTTACATCTACGACGCGATTTTCAAGCAAGACAAATTCCAGCATATCCTGGTTCGTCACGAGCAGGCCGCCGTGCACGCCGCCGATGCCTATTCGCGCTCGTCGCAAAAGGTCGGCGTCTGCCTCGTGACCAGCGGACCGGGCGTGACCAATGCCGTCACCGGCATCGCCACCGCCTACATGGATTCCATCCCCATGGTCATCATCAGCGGGCAGGTGCCCACTGCGGCCATCGGCGAGGACGCCTTCCAGGAATGCGACACCGTCGGCATCACGCGTCCCTGCGTCAAGCACAACTTCCTTGTGCGCGACGTCAAGGACCTGGCCGAAACCATGCGCCGCGCGTTCTACATCGCGCGCACCGGCCGTCCCGGCCCGGTGCTGGTGGATATCCCCAAGGACATCACCATCGCGCAGTGCAAGTACACGCCGCCCAAGGGCGAGATCTCGATGCGCTCCTACGCGCCCGTCAACAAGGGCCACCAGGGGCAGATCAAGAAAGCCGTGCAGATGCTGCTGGCCGCCGAGCGGCCCATGATCTACACGGGCGGCGGGGTCATTCTGTCGAACGCCGCGCCCGAGCTGAACAAGCTCGTGTCGCAACTGGGCGCGCCTTGCACCAGCACCCTGATGGGTCTGGGCGGCTACCCGGCCAGCAGCGGCCAGTTCGTCGGCATGCCCGGCATGCACGGCACGTACGAGGCCAATATGGCGATGCAGCACTGCGACGTGCTGCTGGCCATCGGCGCCCGTTTCGATGACCGCGTGATCGGCAACCCCAAGCACTTCGCCCAGAACGCGCGCAAGATCATCCATATCGATATCGATCCCTCGTCGATCTCCAAGCGCGTGCGCGTGGATGTCCCGATCGTCGGTAACGTCAAGGACGTCCTGGCCGACCTCAGTGCGCAGTACGACATTGCTGCAGCCGAGCACAAGCCCGCCCCGATCACCAAGTGGTGGGAGCAGGTCGAGTCCTGGCGCGGCAAGGAATGCCTGAAGTTCGCCAACTCTGACGAAGTCATCAAGCCGCAGTTCGTGGTGGAAAAGCTCTGGGAAGTGACTGGCGGCGACGCCTTCGTGACTTCCGACGTGGGCCAGCACCAGATGTGGGCCGCGCAGTACTACAAGTTCGACAAGCCGCGCCGCTGGATCAACTCCGGCGGCCTGGGCACCATGGGCGTGGGCCTGCCGTACGCCATGGGCGTGCAGATGGCCAATCCTGGACACGACGTCGCCGTCATCACCGGCGAAGGCTCCATCCAGATGAACATCCAGGAACTGTCGACCTGCCATCAGTACCGCCTGACGCCGAAGATCATCTGCCTGAACAACCGCTTCCTGGGTATGGTCCGGCAGTGGCAGCAGATCGACTACGGTTCGCGCTACTCCGAGTCCTACATGGATTCGCTGCCCGATTTCGTCAAGGTGGCCGAGGCCTATGGCCACGTGGGTCTGCGCATCGAACGCCCGGCGGACGTCGAGCCGGCGCTGCGCGAAGCGTTCAAGAAGCACAAGGATCGCCTGGTGTTCCTGGACTTCATCACCGACCGCACCGAAAACGTGTGGCCGATGGTCAAGGCCGGCCGCGGGCTGACCGAAATGCTGCTTGGCTCTGAAGACCTGTAAGGAGGCCACCCATGAAGCACGTGATTTCCGTCCTCCTCGAAAACGAACCCGGCGCGCTGTCGCGCGTGGTGGGCCTGTTTTCCGCGCGGGGCTACAACATCGAGACCCTGACCGTGGCGCCCACCGAGGACTCCACGCTGTCGCGCATGACCATCGTGACCACCGGTTCCGATGAGATCATCGAGCAGATCACCAAGCACCTGAACCGCCTGGTGGATGTGGTCAAGGTCGTCGACCTGACCGAAGGCGCGCACATCGAGCGCGAGCTGATGCTCGTGAAGGTGCGCGCGGTCGGCAAGGAGCGCGAGGAAATGAAGCGCATGGCGGATATCTTCCGCGGCCGCATCATCGACGTGACCGACAAGTCCTACACCATCGAATTGACCGGGGTGCAGGAAAAAGTACAGGCCTTCCTGGAGGCCCTGGACCGCAGTGCAATCCTTGAAACCGTGCGCACCGGCGTGTCCGGCATCGGACGCGGTGAACGGATTTTGAAGATTTGACCGGCCTTCCAGGCCAAGCCGCACCCTACATCTGAATTAAACAAATATCCAAAATACTGGAATCTGGAGCACAACCATGAAAGTTTTCTACGACAAAGACTGCGATCTCTCCCTGGTCAAGGGCAAGACTGTTGCCATCATCGGCTACGGCTCGCAAGGCCACGCGCACGCGCAGAACCTGCATGAGTCCGGCGTGAAGGTCGTGGTCGGCCTGCGCAAGGGCGGCGCCTCGTGGAACAAGGCCGCCAACGCCGGCCTGGAAGTCAAGGAAGTCGCCGACGCCGTCAAGTCCGCCGACATCGTCATGATGTTGCTGCCCGACGAGAACATCGCCTCGGTCTACAACAAGGAAGTGCACGCCAACATCAAGCCCGGCGCCGCCCTGGCGTTTGCCCACGGCTTCAACGTGCACTACGGCCAAGTCGTGCCGCGTGAAGACATCGACGTCATCATGATCGCCCCGAAGGCCCCGGGCCACACCGTGCGCAACACCTACAAGCAAGGCGGCGGCGTGCCCCATCTGGTGGCCGTGTACCAGGACAAGTCGGGCGCCGCGCGTGACGTGGCCCTGTCGTACGCCAGCGCCAACGGCGGCGGCCGTGCCGGCATCATCGAAACCAACTTCCGCGAAGAAACCGAAACCGACCTGTTCGGCGAACAGGCCGTGCTGTGCGGCGGTACCGTCGAACTGATCAAGGCTGGTTTCGACACGCTGGTGGAAGCCGGCTACGCGCCCGAAATGGCGTACTTCGAGTGCCTGCACGAACTGAAGCTGATCGTCGACCTGATCTATGAAGGCGGCATCGCCAACATGAACTACTCGATCTCGAACAACGCCGAGTTCGGCGAGTACGAAACGGGTCCGAAGATCGTCACCGACGAAACCCGCAAGGCCATGCGCCAGTGCCTGACGGACATCCAGACCGGCGAATACGCCAAGAAGTTCATCCTGGAAAACACCGCCGGCGCTCCGACGCTGACCTCGCGCCGCCGCATCAACGCGGAATCGCAGATCGAGCAAGTGGGCGGCAAGCTGCGCGCCATGATGCCCTGGATCGCCGCCAACAAGCTGGTGGACAAGTCCAAGAACTGATCCATGCCACTGCGCGGGGCTTGCCCCGCGCAATCAGGGTCGAAGCGGCATGCCTGCGAGGGTATGCCGCTTTTTTTGCAGGCTTCCCGTCGATCGGCCGGGCACGCGGCTTGCTTCGCCCCGCAAGCGGGGCCAGATGGGTTAACCTTTCAGTGTTCGTTGTAAGTTATTGAGACCATGCCCAATTTTTCCATGCGCGATTCCGAGAACCGCCACCGCGGCATTTACCTGCTGCCCAACGCGTTCACCACCGCCGCACTGTTCGCGGGGTTCTATGCCGTCGTGCAGGCCATGAACGACCGCTTCGAAGTGGCCGCCATCGCCATTTTCGCGGCCATGGTGCTGGACGGCATGGACGGCCGGGTCGCCCGCCTGACCAACACCCAGTCCGCGTTTGGCGAGCAATACGACTCCCTGTCCGACATGACCTCCTTCGGCGTCGCGCCCGCGCTGGTCATGTACGAATGGATCCTGAACGACCTGGGCCGCTGGGGCTGGCTGGCCGCGTTCGTCTATGTCGCCGGCGCCGCGCTGCGTCTGGCGCGCTTCAACACCAACATCGCCGTGGTCGACAAGCGCTACTTCCAGGGCTTGCCCAGCCCGGCGGCCGGTGCGCTGGTGGCGGGCTTCGTCTGGCTGGCCGTGGACAACAAGCTGCCCATCCATGACAGCCTGATGGCCTGGGCGGCGTTCACGCTGACCATGTACGCGGGCATTTCCATGGTGTCGAACGCGCCGTTCTTCAGCGGCAAGAGCTTCGCCCTGGGCCGCAGCGTGCCGTTCTGGGGCATCCTGCTGGTAGTGGCCGTATTCGTTTTCGTGTCCAGCGATCCTCCGGTCGTGCTGTTCGGCCTGTTCGTGCTGTACGGCCTGTCGGGCTGGATCATGTGGGCCTGGCGCTGGAACCGCGCGCGCCGCCTGACGCAGGAACGCCGCAACCAATCTTCGTGATTGGCGGCAATCTTGAAAAACAAAACCCGCCGGATGGCGGGTTTTGTCTTTCAAGGGCGGGGGAATCAGCGCCACATGAACCGGTCGTCGTCGTACATGGGATCCGGGCCGGGATGGAAGTGCGTCAGCCTGTTGCCGTCGCGGCTCATGTACACGTACATCAGCGAGTTCCAGACCCCGTTTTCCTTGTAACGGTACGACCAGACCACCTCGCGCTTCTCGCCCAGGCCGGCTTCCTCGATGCGCGCGGGCGGGCCGAATTCGCAGCGCACGCGGTCGGGACCCCATTCGCCTTCGCTCAGCACCTTGAAATGCGCATCCGTCAGCAGCGGCACCACCTGGCCCACGCGCCCATCGGTGCCGACATTGGTACCCCAGGCATATTGGCCCATGGGCTGCTGCGTCCAGATCACGCGCCGTCCGCCATTGGCTTGCGGGCATTCGAAGTTGGGTTGGCCGAACTGGGTCAGCACGTCGGCGTAGGGCGTGCCGGGAGGAATCTGGGCCATGTTCGAGCAGGCGGCCAGCCCGGCCAACGCGGCGGCGGCCAGCGCCAGGCGGGCGCCTTTGTAATATTTAGACATGTCTTGCTCCTTACGTGGCATCGCGGCCTGCAGCGGGGCAGGCGGCCCTCATTGGGGTAATTCTAGCGAATCAGCTATAATCATCGAGCTTTATCAAGTGTATTGATCTTGCAACATCCTTTGCGCTGGCCGCAGAGCTGGTCCAGGTGCCAGGCCCCGGTGTCGAAACACCGCGTCCACACCCGGGTTCCAGGCTTCTGTTTGAGTCATCAATGGCAGCAGTGAGAAAGCGAATTCCGCCAGGTTCGCGCAAAATTTTTCCAAACCACGTCAGGGCGCCTCGGCCCTGTCGCATGTCCGAAGAGGTCATAAATGTCTGTAGCTGACATCAAGAAATCCGATATCGTCGCGCAATTCCAACGCGCTCAAGGCGATACCGGCTCCCCCGAAGTTCAGGTGGCTCTGCTCACCGCCCGCATCAACGAACTGACCGGTCACTTCAAAGAACACATGAAGGACCATCACTCGCGCCGCGGTCTGCTCCGTATGGTCAGCCGTCGCCGCAAGCTGCTCGACTATCTCAAGGGCCGCAATCCCGATTCGTACCGCGCACTGATCGAAAAACTCGGTCTGCGCAAGTGATCGACGGGGCTGGCTCCCCATGACGCAACCGTGGTCGGTGCGACGTATGTCGCGACGGCCACGGTTTTTCATTTGTAAGGAATAATCGTCATGTTCAACAAAGTGACAAAATCGTTCCAGTACGGCCAGCACACGGTCGTCCTGGAAACTGGCGAGATCGCTCGCCAGGCCTCCGGCGCCGTTGTGGTGTCGATCGAGGACACCGTCGTCCTGGCCACCGTCGTGGCTTCCAAGAAGGCCAAGCCGGGTCAAACGTTTTTCCCGCTGACCGTTGACTACATCGAGAAGACCTACGCCGCCGGCCGCATCCCGGGTGGCTTCTTCAAGCGCGAAGGCAAGCCCTCCGAGAAGGAAACGCTGACCTCGCGCCTGATCGACCGTCCCCTGCGTCCGCTGTTCCCCGAAGACTTCTACAACGAAGTCCAGGTGGTCATCCATACGCTGTCGGTCAATCCTGAAATCGATCCCGACATCCCCGCCATGATCGGCGCCTCGGCCGCGCTGGCCATCTCGGGCATCCCGTTCAACGGCCCGATCGGCGCCGCGCGCGTGGGCTACATCGATGGCCAGTACGCCATCAACCCGACCGCCTCGCAGCTGAAGTCGTCCAAGCTGGACCTGGTCGTCGCCGGCACCGAAAACGCCGTGCTGATGGTGGAATCCGAAGCCGACCAGCTGTCCGAAGAAATCATGCTGGGCGGCGTGGTCTACGGCCACCAGCAAATGCAGGCCGTCATCAACGCCATTCACGAACTGGTGAAGGACGCCGGCAAGCCCGATTGGGACTGGCAAGCGCCCGCCAAGGACGAAGCCCTGATCGCCGCGGTCACCGCCGCTGCCCAGGAAGGCCTGAACGCCGCCTACCAGATCCGCGAAAAGCAGGCTCGCACCACCAAGCTGCGCGAAGTGTCGGCTGACGTGTCGGCCAAGCTGGCTGCCGCCGCCGCCGAAAAGGGCGAAGCGGCGCCGGACGCCGTTGCTGTCGACAACATCATGTTCTCGCTGGAATCCGCCATCGTGCGCGGCCAGATCCTGAACGGCGAGCCCCGCATCGACGGCCGCGACACCCGGACCGTGCGTCCCATCAGCGTGCGTCTGGGCGTGCTGCCCCGCGCACACGGCAGCGCGCTGTTCACCCGTGGTGAAACCCAGGCGCTGGTCGTGGCCACGCTGGGCACCAAGCAGGATGAGCAGATCATCGACGCGCTCATGGGCGAGTACCGCGACCGCTTCATGCTGCACTACAACATGCCTCCGTTCGCCACCGGCGAAACGGGCCGCATCGGTGTGCCCAAGCGCCGCGAAATCGGTCACGGCCGCCTGGCCAAGCGCGCGCTGATCCCGCTGCTGCCGGCTCCGGAAGACTTCCAGTACACCATCCGCATCGTCTCGGAAATCACCGAGTCCAACGGCTCGTCGTCGATGGCTTCGGTCTGCGGCGGCTCGCTGGCCATGATGGACGCCGGCGTGCCGGTCAAGGATCACGTGGCCGGCGTGGCCATGGGCCTGATCCTGGACGGCGGCAAGTTCGCCGTGCTGACGGACATCCTGGGCGACGAAGATCACCTGGGCGACATGGACTTCAAGGTTGCGGGCACCGAGAACGGCGTCACCGCACTGCAGATGGACATCAAGATCCAGGGCATCACCAAGGAAATCATGCAAGTGGCGCTGGCTCAGGCCCGCGAAGGCCGCCTGCACATCCTGGGCAAGATGAAGGAAGCGCTGGACGGTTCGCGCGGCGAGCTCTCGGCTTTCGCTCCGCGCATGCTGACCATCAAGATCAACCCCGAGAAGATCCGCGACGTGATCGGCAAGGGCGGTGCCACCATCCGCGCGCTGACCGAAGAAACCGGCACGCAGATCGACATCTCCGACGACGGCACGATCGTGATCGCCAGCGTCGACGAAGCGCAGGCCAAGGAAGCCCAGCGCCGCATCGTCGAACTGACCGCCGACGTCGAAGTGGGCCAGATCTACGAAGGCGCCGTGCTGCGCCTGCTGGATTTCGGCGCCATCGTGCAAGTGCTGCCGGGCCGCGACGGCCTGCTGCACATCTCGGAAATCGCCAACTACCGCATCGCCAACATCAACGATGTGCTGAAGGTCGGCCAGCAAGTCCGCGTCAAGGTCATCGAGGCCGACGACAAGGGCCGCCTGCGCCTGTCCATCAAGGCCATCGGCGGCATCGAGCAGCAGCAATCCGCTGCGGCCCCCGAAGCCGCCCCGCAATCGGAACCGCAAGCTGAATAAGCCTGCTTGACCGGTAGTATGAAACGGCGCCTTCGGGCGCCGTTTTTCATGCGCCGGCCTGGGCCGCGACGGCCGGTCCTGATTCATCTTCTTGCTTCTTCAGACCCCGGACATCTCCCAACTGCGCTTACCTTCCTGTAAAGTCTTGCGCGAGAGCGAGGCCCCCCGACCACGGAGGATGGCCCGCGCGACGTGGCAAAGAAGGGGGAAACGGATGGGCAAGGCATGACGGCGTGGGCCAGATCCGCCAGTGCCGCGGCGCTGCTTGCGGCCTTGCTGAGCGGCTGCATGAGCAGCCCCGCGCCGGGCAAGGGCGGTCCCAAGAGCGAAGACATGTCCGCCGACCAGTTCGGCCAGACCGACTTCAACCGCACCGTCACGCTGGAGGTGCGCGACAACCTGGCCAGCCTGTATGTCCTGCTGGACAAGCTCTACCGCCGCAATCCGCGCGAGTGGCGCAAGTCCGGCGCGCCCGATCTGGCCAAGGCGGTGTCGCTGGTCAAGCATTCCATCGAGGTCCGCGTCCCGCCCAAGGACCTGGCGGGGCTGCGCGATATCCAGATCCTGGCCGTGTCCCTGGACCCCAACTATTCCGGCGACCGGGTCGGCGCTTTCATCTACGGCCTGGCCGACACCATCATCGCGGCCCACAACGGCAAAACCCGCCTGTACGCCACCGACGCGCTGGACGGGCAGCGGGTCTACAATGCCGCACGGAACGTCGAGGCAGCCGCCTGGCTGCTGGCGTCGCGCCGCAATACCCAGGGCGAACCCTTGCTGCTGGCCAACGAAATGTCCCAGAACGCCACCAACCTCAGCTTTGAACGCGAATTCGGCGCCATCATCGGCCGCCTGGATCTGATCGCGAATCTGCTGGGCGAGAACACGCGGCGCATCGGGATCAACTACGCGCAGGGCCTGCTGCTGTTCAATTTCCTGCCGGTGCGCTAACAGGATTTCCATCGTGATCGATATCGCCTCCATTCAGACCGCCCGCGAGAACCTGCGCGGCCAGGTGCTGAAGACCCCGTTTACCCTGTCCCGCACGCTGTCCGACATCTTCGGCGCGGAGATCTGGCTGAAGTTCGAGAACCTGCAGTTCACGGCTTCGTTCAAGGAGCGCGGCGCGCTCAACCGCATGCTGACGCTGTCGGAAGAAGAACGCGCCAAGGGCGTGATCGCAGTGTCCGCCGGCAACCACGCGCAGGGCGTGGCCTACCATGCCCAGCGCATGGGCGTGCCGGCCGTGATCGTGATGCCGCGCTTCACCCCCACCGTCAAGATCGCCAACACGCGCCGCTTCGGCGCCGAGGTGGTGCTGGCCGGCGATACCTTCGACGACGCCAAGGCGCGCGGCTACGAGCTGGCGCAGGAGCGCGGCCTGATCATGATCCACCCGTACGACGACGAGGCGGTCATATCCGGGCAGGGCACGGTGGCGCTGGAAATGCTGGAAGACCAACCGCAGCTGGACACCCTGGTCGTCGCCATCGGCGGCGGCGGCCTGATCTCCGGCATCGCCACCGCGGCCAAGGCGCTCAAGCCCGGCATCGAGATCATCGGTGTGCAGACCGAGCGCTTCCCGTCCATGTACGCGGCCGTCAAGGGCGTGTCCATGCCGCAGGGCGCGTACACCATTGCCGAAGGCATCGCGGTGAAGTCGCCGGGCGCGCTGACCCAGCCCATCGTGACGCAATTGGTCGATCGCCTGGAGCTGGTCAGCGAAAGCGATATCGAACACGCCATCGTGGTGCTGCTGGAAATCGAGAAATCGGTGGTCGAAGGCGCGGGCGCCGCAGGCCTGGCCGCGCTGCTGCGCGCGCAGGAAGAGGGCAGCGACCGCTACAAGGGCAAGCGCATCGGCCTGGTGCTGACGGGCGGCAACATCGACCCGCTGATGCTGGGCGAACTGATCGAGCGCGGCATGGTGCGAGCAGGCCGCCTGGCGCGTATCCGCGTGGACCTGCGCGACCTGCCGGGCGCGCTGGCACACGCCACCAAGCTCATCGCCGACGCGCAGGCCAACATCACCGAAGTGCACCACCAGCGCGCGTTCACGTCATTGCCGGTGCGCAATGTCGAGGTGGATTTCGTGCTGCAGACGCGCGGCCACGAGCACATCCAGGAAGTGATCGACATACTGAACGCGGCGGGCTTTGCCGCCAGCAACCACGACCACTGAGCGCGCCGGCGCGGTTCAGGCGGCGCCGTTCTGCGCGGCGTCGCGCGCCAGCAGGTTCTTCAGGCCGTACAGGCGCTCGCGGTGCAGCGTCGCCGACAGCGGCTCGGGCTCGCGCCCCAGCGCCACATAGTCCGCGGGCACCTGTGCCGCCGCCGCGCGGATGGCATCGGGCGCGGCCTGCCACCACTGCGTCAGCATGCGGTCGGGGTTGTAGACGTCCAGCCCCTGGCGCCGCAGTTCGGAACGATTGAAATCCTTCAGATTCCAGGTCAGCACCTGCACCACAGGCGGCTGCTGCAGGCCGCAGCGCGCGCGCCGCGCCAGGCCGGCCGCGATCACGTGGAAGTCCTTGGGATCGCTGTAGCGCAAGGACGCCTCGTAGACCTGGGTGTCCGTTTCGCGGGCGCCGGGAAAGCGCGCGTTCATGTCGTCCCAGAGTTCCATCATCACCTCCGGCGGGATCTCCCAGATGCGCGAGGCGTTGCGGCGCCATTCCTCGCCGATGCGGTCGGTCCAGACCGGCGTGTACACGCCGGCCTCGGCCAGCCTGAGCAGCAGGCGGCGCAGGATGCCGGACATGAGGACGCAGGCGTCGAGGACGATGAAGGGCGGGGGGGAGGAAGCGGCGGTCAAGTGAGGTCTGAAGCCCCGCCGGCACATGGCGGGCAGGGCGGAAACGTGGAAAACGAGGCGCAAGAATAACGTTTTTGGAAGCGGCCCGGGGCCGGCTGCCGTGCGCAAGAGGGGCGGCAGGCTCTAACCGAGTTCGGCGCGCACCGCATTGCACAGGCTCACCAGGTTGCGCCGCGACACCAGGCACTGCTTGAGCGGGGTATCGATGGCGTAGAAATAGATATTGGCGAGAAAGCCATAGAGCCCCGCGTCCACGCTGCCCGGATTGGGGCCGAACATGAAGCCGTTGTCGCCCAGCAGGCTGGAGATGGCCTCCAGGTCGGCGATCCCGCGGGCATAGGCGTCTTCGGGGGCATAACGGCCTATGCCTTGGTAGTGATAGCGCTGGAAGTTGTACTGGCGGGCGGCTTCCAGCTGCTCGGGTTTGACGTCCGGATGGGCGTCCAGCAGCGCCTTGCGGAAGATTGGCCAATAGCGGTCGTCGCGCCAGCGCGAATAGGACATGACCCAGTACAGATCGTCCAGCGCGCGGCGCACCAGCAGGTCCTGCCGCTGCTGCTCGGGCGTGAGGGAATCGTCGATGGTCAGTTCGTACTGGCGCTTCAGGTGGGCGATGATGGCGTCGCTGTCGCCGATGCGCAGATCGCCGTCGGCGATATAGGGCAACTGGCCGCGCGGCGCGGACTGCACGTCCAGCGTATGCCGATGGTCGAACGGCAAGCGGCACAGCTTCAGGAAGGCGTAGATCTTCAGGCCGTAGGGGTTGTTGTCTTCCAGCCCATAGAGTCCGGGGTACGAATAGAGGGTGATCATGGCGCGCTCCCTGATTACCGGACTAGATTAGATCGGCGGGGCGAATTTTGCGCGCTTCAGTTTGACGAGGCAGGCGTTCGCCGGTTTGCGACGAAGGGGGGACGCCTGTCCTGTGGCGGGGTGGTGCCCGAGACCGGAATCGAACCGGTACGGCCGCGAGGCCGAGGGATTTTCTTACCACTTCGGCTTTCGCCGCCAGCGCGGATGCGCTGTTCGTGGTCTGGAGCACGCCTTCACCATAGCCTTGCGGCCTTAGGTGCCCGCCGTCTGCTCTCTACACCTTCCCCGGCCATGCGGCCTGGGCTTGGCTCGGCGTTGGCTCGGAACGGGTCCAGGGCATTCGCCGAGTTTGACGGGCTACACCTTTGGAGTTTCCCCCAAAGGGCTCAAATTAGTTCAAGTCCCTTGTGTCTACCAATTTCACCACTCGGGCGTTGCACGGCCCCGGAAGGGCCGGCAGCGGGCGAGACTATACCATCCCGGGGCCAGAGGCCTGGATTACGGACTCCTGGCGACGGGGCGTTCAGGAGACGAAGCGCACGGCGGGGCGCGGGCGTTCGTCCACGGTCAGGGAAAAGACGTCGGGGCGCGAGTAGTGCCCCACCACGTCGAAGTCATAGCGGGCGCGCACCAGTTCCGCCGTATCGACCTGGGCGGTCAGCAGGCCGGCCTTGCCGCGCAGCGGGCCGGCCAGCACGTCGCCCAGCGGACCGACGATGACCGAGCCGCCGTTGATCAGCGGACGGTTGGCGTCCCAGCCTGGCACGTCCTGGCCCAGTTCGGCGGGCGAGGGCTGCACCTGGCAGGCGCTGACCACGAAGCAGCGGCCCTCATGCGCGATGTGGCGCATCGAGCACTGCCAGATGTCGCGCTCGTCCACCGTGGGCGCGCACCAGATTTCCACGCCCTTGGCGTACATGGCGGTGCGCAGCAGCGGCATGTGGTTTTCCCAGCAGATGGCGCCGCCGATGCGGCCGGCTTCGGTGTCGACGACCGGCAGCGTCGAGCCGTCGCCCTGGCCCCATATCAGGCGTTCGGTGCCGGTGGGCATGAGCTTGCGGTGCTTGGCGACGAGGCCGGTCGCGGGCTCGAAGAACAGGGCGGTGCAGTACAGCGTGTTGCCGCCGCGTTCGATCACGCCCACCACCAGGCTGGCTCCGGTGCGCTGCGACAGGGCGGCGAGCGCCTCGGTTTCGGGACCGGGCACATCGATGGCGTTGTCGTAATAGCGGGCGTAGGCTTCGCGGCCTTCGGGCAGGCGGTAGCCCAGGCGGGTGCCGAAGATCTCGCCCTTGGGATAGCCGCCCAGCAGCGCTTCGGGCATGACCACGAGCGAGGCGCCAGAGGCGGCGATCTGGCCTTCGTAGGCGAGGATGTCTTCCAGGGTGCGGGCGCGGCCTTCGGGGGAGGAGCCGATCTGCAGGGCGGCGACGGTTTTCGTGGTCATGGCGAGGGTCTCGGGAACGTGGCAACGGGGCTTCAGTGTCCGGCCGGCCCTAAAATCAATCAATCCTGGTCAGAGATAAATGATATGAACCAGATTGATATCGAGTCGGCCGACCTGAACTTGCTCAAGGTCTTCGAGGCCATCTATGACGAGGGCGGCGCGGGGCGTGCCGCGCTGCGCCTGGGCGTCACGCAGTCGGCCGTCAGCGCGGCGCTGGGCCGCTTGCGCGCGCTTTATGGCGATCCGCTGTTCACGCGCACCGGCAGAGGGCTGTCGCCCAGCCTGCGGGCGCGCGAACTGCGGCCTGTCATCGGCGAAGCCCTGGACAAGTGCCGTCAGAGCCTGTCGCTGGCGTGGCCGGGCGCGGCGGGCTTCGTCGGCCGCTCGGTCACGCTGGGCCTGTCGGACGATTTTGAGATCGCGCTAGGGAGGGACGCGATCCGCGCCCTGGCGGACAGCGCGCCGGGCCTGCGCATCATTTTCCGGCAGACCCACAGCCGCCTGGCCGCCGACATGCTGATGGCGCGCGAGGCCGATCTGGTGATCGCCTCGGGCGGATTGACCACGCAGGCCTTGCAGCGCGTGACGGTCGGACAGGGCGGCTATGCCTGCCTGCTGGACCCCGCCAGCCTGGCGCCGGGCCAGACCTCGCTGTCGCTGGAGGAATTTGTCCGCCGCCAGCACATTCTGGTGTCGTCCGGCGGCTTCATCGGCGTGGTGGATGAAGTACTGCATGGGCTGGGACTGACGCGCCAGGTGCAGGCATCGACCACGCATTTTTCGGCGCTGGCGTTTCTGCTGCCAGGCAGCGATGCCCTGTCGACCTTGCCCGCGCACGCGGCGCGCGGCCTGGCCGCGGCCTCCGGCCTGCGCATGCTGCCGTGCCCGGTGGCGATGCCGGGCTATGCCATCGAAATGGGTTGGCGCGCCGACGCCTTGCGGGATGAGGCGGTGGCCGTGGTCAGGCGCGGTTTGCTGGACTTGCTGAATGGCTATGAATGGGAGCGCGCCGCCTAGGCGCGCGGCCTAATTGCGCCGGAACAACCGGCTCAGCAGGCCGCGCGGCGCGGCGGCGGCCTGCTCCGCGGCCAGGGCGTTGTTCAAGGACAGTTCCTGGTACTGGGGCTTGCCGTTCTGTTGATAGGAGGCGGCAGCCTGGCGATAGGCCATGGCGGATTCCGCGTGGCGCTTCATTTCACTGTAGGCTTGGCCGCGCGAAAATAGCGCCCAGCTGCGATAGTCTGGATCGATCGCGATCAGCCGGTCGCAGGCAGTCAGCGCCTCGTCGTGGCGCTTGGCGGCGATCAGCGCGTTGATGCGCTCGGCGTGCAGGGCGCCGTCATCCGGCCAGCGCGCCATGGCGCGGTCGGCGTCGGCCACGGCCTCGTCCGCGCGGCCCAGATGGATCAGCGCCTCGATGCGGGCGCGGCGCCACTTCAGCCAGTCCGGATCCAGCGAGATCGCCACTTCGGACAGCGGCAGGGCTTCCTCATGGCGCTCCAGCCGGTTCAGCATGTCGGCCGCGTTGCCGGGCAGGAAGTCGCTGTCGGGCGCCAGCTCGTAGCCCTGCAGGTAGTACGCCAGCGCCTCATCCCAGTTGCGCTGGTCGCGTTGCGCGTTGCCGGCAACGAACAGCAGTTGGGCGTCGCCGCTGGTCATGGGGTCCAGCTCCCGGAGCGCCTGCTCGGCCAGCTCCGGATCGCCGCTGCGCACGTACTCGCGGGCCTGTTCCCTGCGGCCTTCCCAGCCGCTGTCAGACAGCGCGTCCAGATGATGCCACAACGGCGCGGCTTCGTCTGCGCGGCCCAAGCGGTGCAGGGACCGCGCCTTGCCTTCCAGGGGCCAGTCCCAGTCGGGCTCGCGCCGTAGCAGGCTGGTCCATTCCTCGACGGCATCCGCGTGGCGTTCCAGCGCCTGCAGGCACGAGGCGCGGTTGTGCTGGATGGCGTTCTGCTCGCCCAGGATGGCGCGGGCGCGGTCGAACATTGCGATGGCGTTGTGCAGGTCGCCCAGGCTGCGGTAAGTGTTGCCGGCGTCGTACAGGAACATGCCGTTGCCCGGCGCCAGCGAGGTCGCGCGCCGGAAATGCGGCTCGGCTTCGGCGTGTCGCCCGGCGTTGGCCAGGTTGGACGCGATATAGCAATGCGGCGCGCCGGCGGATGGGCGCAACTGCGCGGCGCGGGTCCAGCACTGGATGGCCTGGTCCAGCTGGCGGTCGTTGATCAGCAGATAGGCCTGCGCCATCAGCAGCCCGAAGTGCGAAGGCGTGCGTTGCAGGGCATCGCGCAGGACGCGCCAGGCTTCCTGTCGTTCGCCGGCGTTGTAGCGCGCGGTGGCCTGGACGCGGATGGCGTCGGCGCAATGCGGGTCCAGGGTCAGCGCCCGGTCCAGGTCGGCCTGGCGCGCAGCGTGGGCGCCGCGCTTGTCGTGATAACGGGCGCGCAGCGCCCACAGGAGGGCCGAGGCGGGCTGTTCGCGCAACCCTTGTTCACACAGCGCCAGCATTTGCGCGTGCTCGTCGCCGTCGTCGGCGCGATGGATGGATTCGATCAGGGCGGACATGCGCGGGATTCCGTGGGGTAGGGCTAGGGCGCCGAGGCGCCGGCTTCGTGGCGGCAGATGTAGGGACGGTCGGCGCGCGGGATGTCGTCGCTGCCGCACTGCCAGCGGCGGATGCCGCCGCCTTTCTTTTCGGAACGCAGTTCGGGCAGGTAGACGAGATGCTTGCCGCCGAGCGCGGGCGCGTCCGCGGCGCTGGGGGCGCCAGCGATGGTGAAGCGCAGCACGCCGTTGACCGGATTCAGGCTCAGCGCGCTGAAGCCGCTGCTGTTCAACGATTCCGCGGTGACGCCGAGCGCCGCCATGTCCGGCGCGTAGGTTCCCGTGCGTTGGTAATGGTTTTCGGCCAGCATGCGCACGGGTTGCGACACCAGGTCCAGGCGGATCACCTCGGCGCGCAGGGGATTGTCTTCCTGCTTGGGCTCCATGACGATGGCGCCGATGATCATGCCGCCCGCGACCAGCAACAGCACGCCGAGCACGATGAAGATGAACTTGCCCGCGCCCGTGATGGAGCGGGTCTTGGCGATGGCGGGCCGGATGGCGCGCGGGTCCGCCTGGCTGGAGACCACGTAGGTGCCGGAGATCCAGTTGTGCATGGCGCGTTCGCCGAAGATGGTCCTCTGGATGCGGTAGAAGATGCCGGGCAGCGCGATGTTCAGCACGTACTTCATCAGGTGCCGCCAACTGGCGCGCAGGACGCCAGGGTGATCGCCATTGCGGTTCACGACGCGCAGCTTCAGCACCCGCTTGCCTGGGGATCCGCCGGCCCAGGCGTCCATCAGGGCCGGCAGCATCAGGCCGATGAAACCGGCGGCCATGGCCAGCAGGACGGGGCGCGCAGCGCCGGCCAGGGATTCGTAGGTCAGATTGGCGGCGGTGCTGAATCCGATCATGGCCGCGACCATCACGACGGCGTCGATCGCGGTGGCGCCAAGCCGCGGCCAGATGCCGGGGAAGACCGGGGCATTGCCGGCGCGGGCCGGGGCGGCCTTGGCGGTCTTCGCAGCCTTCGCGGCAGGCGCGGCCGCTGTGGGGGCGGCCAGCGGCGCATTGCAGCTGAAGCACTGGGTGTTGGAGGCCGGATTCTGCCAGTTGCAGCGGGGGCATTGCATGGGCGGCGGTGGCGGCCTGGAAATGCCGCAAGAGCGTGGGGAGTGCGGATGTTACCGGGAAAACCCCGATCCCAGGACGCTGCCACTAAGCACGACACTTCCCGCCATGAAGCCCGTCCAGCCCCTTTCGCCGCATCCTCGCGATATCGATCCCGTCTCCCTGCGCCTGTTCCTCGCGGCGCTGGAGGAGGGCAGCCTGGCGCGCGCCGCCGCCCGCGAGAACATCGTCCCTTCCGCCGTCAGCAAACGCATGTCGGAAATGGAGGACGCCTTCGGCGTGCCACTGCTGGAGCGTGGGGTCAAAGGCGTGCAGCCCACGCCCGCGGGCAATGCCCTGGCCACGCACGTGCGCATGGTGCTGCAGAGCATGGACCGCATGCGCCGCGAAATGGCGGGCTTTGCGACCGGCGTGCGCGGCAGCATCCGGCTGGCGGTCAGCGTGGCGGCGCTGTCCGGCGAACTGCCGGCGCAGATCCAGTCCTTTCGCCGCGCCTATCCCCAGATCGATATCTCGCTGGAAGAAGGCACCACGCAGGAGGTGTTCCGCGCGGTGCTGGACGGTCAGGCCGACGTGGCGGTGGGTTCCGATTTCGGTCATGACGGTTTGCAGGTCTTTAATTGCGGCCGCTGCGATCTGGCGGCGGTGGTGCCTGGCCAGCATCTGCTGGCCGATCGCGACACGCTGGACTACGCGCAGCTGCTGCCCTTCGAGCAGATCGAACTGAACCGCGACAACGGCATCAGCGCGGTGTTCGAGCAGGCGGCGCAGGATGCGGGCGTGGCGCGGCGCATCAGCGCGCGGGTCAGCTCGCACGAAACCATCTGCATGCTGGTGGCGCGCGGCATGGGCGTGGCCGTGGTGCCCATGTACCTCAAGGCGCGCCACGCCAACCTGGACATCCGCTTCATTCCGCTTTCTGGAGCCTGGTCCAGCACTTCCTTGTGCATCGCCGTGCTGGGGGTGGACGCCTTGCCGCCCGCGGCCCGCGTGCTGTTGGCCCATCTGGGCGTGGCGGACGCCGCCTGAAACGACAGGGCTCAGGGCTTTCCCGGACGTTCCCAAACGAGAATGCCCCCGTGCTGAAAGAGCGCTACCCGCTGATCCGGCTTGCCGCCGATGATGGGGGCATGGGGCGGCGGCATGCATCGATCTTGCCACCGCCTGTTTTTCAGCGCATCAGGCCCGAGGATATGCAGATGGCAGCAACACCGGCTTCACCCTTCATGGACCACTCCGAGTTGCCGCTGCGCGGCATCAAGGTGCTGGAGCTGTCCCACATGATCATGGGCCCGGCGGCCGGCCTGGCGCTGGCGGACCTGGGAGCCGAAGTCATCAAGGTGGAGCCGATCGAAGGCGACCGCACCCGGCGCCTGAAAGGCTCGGGCAGCGGCTACTTCCCGGTCTTCAACCGCAACAAGCAAAGCCTGGCGATCGACCTGAAGGCAAGCGCAGGGCAGGCCGTGGTGCGCCAGCTGGCCTTGCAGGCGGACATGGTGGTGGAGAATTTTCGCGACGGCAGCCTGGCCCAGTACGGGCTGGACTATGAGTCGCTGTCGGCCGAGAACCCCGGGCTGATCTACGTATCGCTCAAGGGCTTTCTGTCCGGTCCCTACAAGCAGCGCACCGCGCTCGACGAAGTGGTGCAGATGATGGGCGGGCTGGCCTACATCAACGGCGGCGCGGACTCGCCCCAGCGCGTGGCGGCCTCGGTCAACGACATCCTGGGCGGCACCTTCGGCGTGGTGGGCGCGCTGGCGGCGCTGCACGACCGCCACGCCACGGGGCGCGGCAGGCACGTGCGCTCCGGCCTGTTCGAGAACAATCTGCTGCTGGTCGCGCAGTTCATCGCGCAGTACCAGCTGACGGGCGCCGCGCCCAAGCCCATGGGGGCGGAACGCCGGCCGCCCTGGGGCGTGTACGACGTGTTCGAGACCGCCGACGGCCGCGTGTTCGTCGCCGTGGTGGGCGATGCGCAATGGCGCAACTTCGCGCAGAAATTCCTGCCGCCCGAATGGGCCGCCGATCCGCGCCTGGCCACCGCCGTCGACCGCGAGGCGGCGCGGCCCTGGCTGGTGCCGGGCGTGGGCGAGATCCTGAAAACCTGGAAGACCGACGAACTCTGCGCGGCCTTGGAAGCCGCCGGCCTGTCGTACGGCCCGATACGCCAGCCGCACGACCTGCTGGACGACGCGCATCTGAACGCCGGCGGCGCGCTGTTGAAGACCCGGCTGCCGGACGGCGGGGAGATATCCGCGGCGGCGTTGCCTATCGAGTTCGACGGCCTGAAGGCCGGCAAGCGTTCCGATCCGCCGCGGCAGGGCGGCGACACGCAGGCCATCCTGCAGGGTCTGGGCTGGGATGCCGCGCGCATCGAGGCCCTGCGCAGCGCAGGCGTCATTGCATGAACGGGCGGTAGCGCCCGATATCGGTCGAGGCGGCGCAGACCGCCAAGACTTCCATCGAAGAGGAGACAAGATGATCCGCAAACTGTTCGCGGTGGCCGCGCTGGCCGCCGCCTGTGCCGCACACGCCCAGGACTACCCCAGCAAGCCCATCCGCATCATCATCCCGTCCACGCCGGGCGGGGGCACCGACTACATCGGTCGCCTGATGAGCACCAAGTTGCATGAACTCAACGGCTGGTCCGTCATCCCCGAGAACAAGCCGGGCGCGGGCACGGCGCTGGGCCTGGCCGAAGCGGCGCGTTCGCCTGCCCAGGGTTACGACCTGGTGATCGGCCAGTCCGACAACGTCACCCTGATTCCGCTGCTGATGAAGGTGTCGTACGACCCGGTCAAGGACCTGGCCCCGGTGGCGTTGGTGGCCACCACGCCCATGGTGCTGCTGGTGTCGGACAGCTCGCCCTACAAGACGCTGCCCGAAGTGATCGACGCCGCCAAGAAGGATCCGAACAAGATCTCCTATGGCACCTCGGGCACGGGCGGCGGCGTGCACATCGCCATCGAAATGCTGCAGCACGCGGCCGGCTTCAAGATGCAGCACGTGCCGTACAAGGGCTCGGCGCCGGCGCTGGCGGACCTGATGGGCGGGCATCTGCAGTTCGCGGGCTCTTCGATCTCGTCGGCGGCCACGCTGATCAAGTCCGGCAAGGTGCGCGCGCTGGCGGTCACCTCGCCCAAGCGCAATCCGGCGCTGCCGGAGGTGCCCACGGTCGCGGAGCTGGGCTACAAGGATTTCAGCGTGGTGACCTACTACGGCGTGCTGGCTCCGGCCAAGACGCCGCCCGCCATCGTGTCGCGCCTGAACAGCGACTTCAACAAGCTGCTGGCGCGCAAGGACGTGCAGGAGGCGCTGGCCGCGCAAGGCCTGGAAACCGATCCAGTGTCCACCGAACGGTTTGCCGCGCTGATCAATTCGGATATCGCCAAGGCGCGCCAGACCATCGAAAGCGCGGGCATCGTGGTGCAGCAATAGGCGGGCCGGGAAAAGGACAGCACATGAACCAGGAAATCAGGCTTTGCGAAGTGGGTCCGCGCGACGGGCTGCAGATGGCCAAGGGCATGATGTCCGCGGCCGATAAGCTGCGCTGGATCCGGCAACTGGCCGATGCCGGCCTGCGCGAGATCGAGGCGGGCAGCTTCGTGTCGCCGCGGTTGGTGCCGCAGATGGCCGATACGGGCGCCGTCCTGCCCGAGGTCCTGAAGATCGACGGGCTGACCGTCGTCGCTCTGGTCTGCAACCTCAAGGGCGCCATTGCCGCCTACGAGGCAGGCGCGCACGCGCTGTCGTTTCCCGTCTCGGTCAGCGACACGCATAGCCGCGCCAACGTGGGCAAGGGCACCGACGCGCAGGTGGAGGTGCTGGCCGCCATTGTCGATTGGGCGCGGGCACAGCCGCGGCCCATGCGCATCGATGCGGCGGTCGCCACCGCCTTCGGCTGTTCGCTCGAAGGCGCCGTGCCGGTGCGGCGTGTCGCGCAGGTGGCCGCCGCCGCCGCGTTGGCAGGCGCAGACGAGATCGCGCTGGCAGACACCGTGGGCTATGCCCATCCGGCGCTGGTGCGCGATGCGGTGCGCGCCGCGCAGGACGCCGTGGGCGCGCGGCTGGTCAAGCTGCATCTGCACGACACGATGGGGCTGGGCCTGGCCAATGCGCTGGCCGGGCTGGACGAGGGCATCCGCGCCTTCGATTCCTGCCTGGGCGGCTTGGGCGGCTGCCCCTTCGCGCCTGGCGCGTCGGGCAACATCGTTACCGAAGACCTGGTCTTCATGCTGGAAAGCATGGGCTACCGCACGGGCGTGGATCTGTCGCGGCTGTTGCAGGCGCGGCCCTTGCTGGCCCAGGCGCTGCCGCAGGAAAGCCTGCGCAGCGGCGTGGCCGCCGCTGGCATACCGAAGACCTACCGGGCGCGCGTCCCGGTCTAGCGCAAGTCCGGGAAAGGGGGCGGCGCTAGCGGTAGACGATCACCGGCAGCGTCGAATGCGCCATCACCTTCTGCGTCTGGCTGCCCAGCAGCACGGCCGCCAGCCCGCCATGGCCGCGCGAGGCCATGGCGATCAGGTCGCAGCCTTGCGTCATGGCGATATCGATGATGGTCTGCGCCGGGTTATTGCTTTCGCGCATTTCGGTGGTGCAGGACACGCCCGCGGCGGTGGCCTGCGCGGCCGCTTGCGACAGGTACGACCTGGCGAGCTCCTTGGCCTCGCGCTCATACTCCGTATGCACCCCTTCCAGATGCACCGTTTCCATGGAAGTGGGGCGGTAGGCGCTGTACACCGTCAGCACCGTGACGCTTGCGCCCAGGGCGCTGGCCAGGCCCAGTCCTTGCGCCAGGCCGGCATATGAGCGTTCGGATCCGTCGATGGGGATGAGTATGTGCTTGTACATGACTACCTCCTGAGGGTGGGGAGGGCGGCGCGAGTGCGCGCGGCCCTAGGAGCGTGAACAGCGGCTGTCCTCATACTACGCCTTGTGGCGGCTCTCGGCGAATCGCGAGGAAAATACGCTGGGCGCGGCCGGCGCACCCATGGCGGCGGCACGGACCGTACCTACTGCGTCGCCATCCCGCTACCTACACTTCCTCCTGAAGCCTTATTTGCGCAGCGCGGCTGCAAGGGAGGGAGTAGTGAGCGGAACGGTTTACTTGGTTGGCGCCGGTCCGGGCGATCCCGAGCTGCTGACGGTGCGCGCCTTGCGGCTGTTGCAGCAGGCCGATGCCGTGGTCTGTGACCGGCTGGTGGGCGCCGGCATCCTGCCCCTCATCAATCCCGCCGCGCAATTCCATGACGTCGGCAAGATGGTGGGCGACTGCCGGCATCGGCAGGAAGACATCCATCAGTTGCTGTTGGCGCTGGCGGGGTCTTGCTCCCGCGTCGTGCGCTTGAAGGGCGGTGATCCGTTCATTTTCGGCCGGGGCGGCGAAGAACTGCTGTTCCTGTCCCGGCATGGCGTACCGGTTGAGGTCGTGCCGGGCATCAGCGCCGCCAATGGCTGCGCGGCAGCGTTGGGCATTCCTTTGACGCATCGGGGCGTGGCGGCCAGCGTGCGTTTCATCACGGGCCATCTGCGGGACGATGCTGGTCTTGAACTGGACTGGAGTTCGCTGGTCGATCCCACCTGTACCCTGGTGTTCTACATGGGGGTTGCCAACGCCGCCGAGATCGTCGCGTCCTTGCAGCGGCATGGGCGTGGCGGCGATACGCCGGCCGCGCTGGTTCATTCCGGCACCACCGAAGCCCAGGACTGGACGGTGGCCCCCTTGCGCCAGATTCCGCAGCTGGTGGCCGGCTTCAAGCCGCCCACGCTGCTGGTGGTCGGCGACGTGGTACGTCTGGCGCAGCGGGCATGGTCCGCCGCCGCGGCGGGACAGCTGCTGTTGCGTGACACGGCCGAGCCATGCGCCCCGGTCGCGGCCTGACATGCCTGGCGCTGGCCTGTTGCACGGGGCTGGGCGCGGCGGCGGGCCAGGTGCAGGCGGCGCCGGACCTCGATCCCGCCGATCGGCAGCGGCTCATCCACCTGGTGCGGCAGGACTGCGGCTCCTGCCATGGATTACGCCTGAGTGGCGGCCTGGGGCCGGCGCTGACGCCGCAAGCGCTTGCCGGCAAGCCGCCGGCCTATCTCGAACAGGCGATTCTGCGCGGCCTGCCGGGGACCGCCATGCCAGGGTGGCGCGGCGTGCTTGCGCCCGATGAAGCCACCTGGATCGCCGCGCGCCTGCTCCAAGGCTTTCCTGAGGAATAGAGGATTCATGAAACTGCGACTCCTGCTTGTCCTGGCCGCCGTTGCGCTGGCCGGCTGCGCAGCGGCTACCGACCCGCGCGGCACCAACGACCTGGGCATGGTGATCGAGCGTGCCGATGGCGCCGTCTCCATCGTCGAAACCAGCGGGCAGACCCGGCTGGCGCGGGTCGAAGGGCTGGGCGATCTTTCCCACGCGCACATCGCCTATTCCCGCGATGGCCGCTACGGCTACGTCTTCGGCCGCGACGGCGGGCTGAGCAAGGTGGATCTGCTGCGGAGGCGCGTGGACCGCCGCATCATCCAGTCCGGCAATGCAATCGGCGGCGCCATTTCGCAGGACGGCCGGCTGATCGTGGTGCAGAACTACACGCCTGGCGGCATCAAGGTATTCGATGCCCAGACCTTGCGCCAGATCAGCGAAGTGCCGGCCGAGTATGCGCCGGGCAAGCGTTCCAAAGTGGTCGGCCTGGCGGACCTGCCCGGACAGAAGTTCGCCTACGCGCTGTTCGACGCGGGCGAGATCTGGATCACCGATCTGTCGGACCCCGCCCGCCCGGCCACGCAGCGCTATGAGGCCGGCCGTCAACCCTACGATGCGCTCGTCACCCCTGACGGCCGCTATTACATCGCCGGGCTGTTTGGCGAGGATGCGCTGGCCATGATGGACCTCTGGCATCCGGAGGCTGGCGTGCGCAAGATCCTGCAGGGCTATGGGCGCGGCGAGGAAGCGCTGCCGGTCTACAAGATGCCCCATCTGCGAGGCTGGAGCGCGGCGGGCGGCCGGCTGTTCCTGCCCGCCATCGGCAGGCACGAGGTGCTGGTGGTGGATACCGCCACCTGGCAGGAAACCGGCCGCATCGCCACGTTGGGCCAGCCGGTGTTCGTCATGGCGCAGCCCGATGGCCGCCGTGTCTGGGTCAACTTCGCGGTGCCCGACAACGGCCAGGTGCAGGTCATCGACACCGACACCCTGGCCGTGGTCCGGACGCTGGCGCCGGGCCGCGGCGTGCTGCACATGGAGTTCACGCCGCGCGGAGAGGCGGTATGGCTGTCGGCACGCGACGATGACCGGGTCGTGGTGTACGACACCCGGACGCTGCAACGCGGCGCCACGCTCGACATTCCCAAGCCCAGCGGCATTTTCTTCACCAACAGGAGCGGCCGCATTGGATTCTGAGCTGTCCGCTACAGATTTGCGTCTGCTCGATGGCTGGCAGCGCGACTTCCCGCTGGTCTCGCGCCCCTACGCCTTGCTGGCCGAGCGCGTCGGCCAGGATGAAGACACGGTGCTGGCGCGCTTTCGCCTGTGGCAGCGAGCGGGCGTGGTGAGCCGGATCGGCCCGGTGCTGCACCAGTCCTGTTTCGCCAGCGCGCTGGTCGGCATGCGGGTGCCGGCCGGCCGCGTGGATCAGGTCGCCGCCTACGTCAGCAGTCTGCCGCAGGTCAATCACAACTACGAGCGCGAGCATGCGCTGAACCTGTGGTTTGTGGCCGCCAGCCGCACGCCTGGCGCGTTGGCGCGCTTGCTGGCGCGGATCGGGCAAGACACCGGCTGCGAGCCGCTGGCCTTGCCCATGGAGGCCGAGTACCACATCGACTTGGGTTTCAGCCTGAGTACGCCACAACAACGCGCAGCGCCGCAGCGCGGCGGCAGTCCAGCCGCGCTGCCGCCCGCCGGCAGCGCGCAAGAGGTCTTGCTCCACGCCGTGCAGAATGGGTTGGACCTTTGCGCGCAACCCTATCGCCGGTTGGGGCTGCCGACGGGGCTGGATGAAGACGAGACGCTGCGCCTGCTGGAGCGCTGGCTGCGTGCAGGCCTGTTCCGTCGCTTCGGCGTGGTGCTCAGGCATCGCCAGCTGGGTTTTCGCGCCAATGCGATGTGCGTCTGGAACGTGGACGACGCGCGGGTGGATGCGCTGGGGGAGCGGCTGGGTGCCGAGCCCGGCGTCACACTCTGCTACCGGCGCACGCGGCGCTTGCCGCAGTGGCCCTACAACCTCTTCTGCATGATCCACGGCAAGGAGCGGGAAGCGGTGCGGGCGCTGCGCGATGCCATCGCCGGCCGGCTCGGATTGGATGCCTGGCCGCATGCGGTGCTGTTTTCGACCAGGTGCTTCAAGCAGCGCGGCGCGAGGTTCGTGCCGGAAGAGGCGGCGCATGGTTAGGCCCAAGAACATTGCCGCGAGCGTGCCGCTGGCGCTGGACGCTGCCGACCGCAAGCTGATCAACCGCCTGCAGGGCGGCTTTCCCATCAGCCCGCGTCCGTTCGCGGACGTCGCGCGGGCGCTGGGGCTGGACGAAGACGCCGTGATCGCGCGCGTGGCCCGCTTGCGCGAGTGCGGCGCGTTGAGCCGTTTCGGTCCGCTGTTCCAGATCGAGCGCGCTGGCGGTGCCTACTGCCTGGCGGCGATGGCCGTACCGCAGGCGCAATGGGAGCGGGTCGTGGCCCTGGTCAACCGCCGGATCGAGGTTGCGCACAACTACCGCCGCGAGCATGCGCTGAACATGTGGTTCGTGCTGGCGGCGGCTGATCCCGCCGATGTGGCTGCCTGTTTGCGCGCCATCGAACAGGAGACGGGCCTGCCCGTGCTGGCGTTTCCGAAGGAACGAGAGTACTTCCTTGAAATGAAGCTGGAGGTCTGAGATGGACGCAGCCGGCCTGACTCCGTTCGAACTGTCCCTGGTCCACGCCACGCAGGACGGGCTGCCGATCCGGCGGGATCCGTACCGGGCCGTGGCCGAGCGGCTGGGCGTCACCGAAGCCGAGGTGATGGCGCATTTGCGCGACATGCTCGCGCGCGGCGTGATACGGCGCATCGGCGTGGTGCCCAACCACTACGCGCTGGGATTCGTGGCCAACGGCATGACGGTCTGGGATGTGGACGACGGCCAGATCGACGCCGTGGGAGCCTGGCTGGGCCAGCGTGCGGAAGTAAGCCATTGCTACCGGCGTCCCCGGCATCCGCCGCTGTGGCGCTACAACCTCTACGCCATGCTGCACGGCGCCGACCGCGCGGCGGTGCTGGCGCGCATCGATGAAGTCGCCGAGGCCTTGGAAGCGCGCTTTCCGGACGCCCTGCGTGCGCGCGACGTGCTGTTTTCCTCGGCCATCCTGAAAAAGACCGGCCTGCGCCTGAAAGACGGCCGTGGGCCGGACGCATAGCGAGGAATTCCGCATGTTCCGCATCTCTGTCTTCGTCTCCGAACTGCTACGCTCCACGCCGCTCGCGCCTCGCCGGGGGGCGGCCGGACCCGTGGTGATCTGGAACCTGATCCGGCGCTGCAATCTGCATTGCCGGCATTGCTACTCCGCATCGGTCGACAGGGACTTTGCCGGCGAACTGGACTACGCCGAGGTCTGCGCGGTCATGGACGATCTGCATGCCCACGGCGTCAGGGCGCTGATCCTGTCTGGCGGCGAACCGCTGCTGCGGCCGGACATTTTCGAGATTGCGCGCCGGGCCAAGGCCATGGGCTTTTACGTAGGCCTGTCGTCCAACGGCACCCTGATAGACCGGCGCAACATCGAGTCCATCGCCGGCTGCGGCTTCGACTACGTGGGCATTTCACTGGACGGCCTGGGCGCGACGCACGACCGCTTCCGGGGCGAGGCGGGTGCGTTCGATGCCTCGCTGGCAGGCATCCGGCTGTGCCGGGACCGCGGCCTGAAGGTCGGCATCCGCTACACCATGACCCAGGGCAACGCCGACGATCTTCCTGGGCTGCTGGCATTGCTGGACGCCGAGAATGTCGACCGCTTCTACTTTTCACACCTGAACTACGCGGGCCGCGGCGGCCGCAACCGGGGCGAGGACAGTCACCACCGCATGACGCGGGTGGCCATGGAGCGGATCTTCGAGACCTGCCTGGAACATGCCGTGGCCGGCAAACCCCGTGAGTTCACGTCCGGCAACAACGATGCCGACGGCGTGTTCTTCCTGCACTGGGTGCGTCGACGGTTCCCGCAGCGCGCGCCGCATATCGAGGCCAGGCTGCGCCTGTGGGGCGGCAACGCCAGCGGCATGAACGTCGCCAACATCGACAACCGCGGCAATGTCCACGCCGACACCATGTGGTGGCACTACACTCTGGGAAACGTGCGCCTGCGGCCCTTCTCGGAGATCTGGTCGGATCCCGCCGAACCCTTGCTCAAGCTGCTGCGGCTGCGGCCGCGGCCCGTCAAGGGGCGCTGCGCCGGCTGCGCCTACCTGGACATCTGCAACGGCAACACCCGCATCCGTGCGCAGAAGCAGTCGGGCGACCTCTGGGCCGAGGATCCCGGCTGTTATCTGACCGAAGACGAGACAGGAGTGTGAATGGAATTCCCGCCCAACCCGGTGAATGCGGAAGACGCATCGCTGCAACGCGCCTGGCAACTGTTCGATGGGTACAACCGGCGCGATCCCAATCTGGTCGCCTGGAATGGCGCGATGCAGCCGCGCGAATGGCTGCACGCCCAATTCCTCCAGGGCTGGGTGGCGAAGCTGGCCCCGCGGGCCGGCGCTGCCTTGCGCCTGGCCGCCCGCTGCCAGCACATCGGCCGCTGGGAGGTCCCGCGCGAGGCCTGTCCGGCCGGCAGGACAGGCTATCTGCAATGGCGCAATACGCTCAAGGAACATCACGCGGACGTCGCTGCCAGGCTGCTTGCCAGCGCAGGCCATGACGCGCAAACCATACAGGCGGTGCTGAAGATCATCCGCAAGCAGGGCATCAAGCGCGATGCCGACGTGCAATGCATGGAGAACGCGCTGTGCCTGGTGTTTTTGGAGCACCAGTACGAGGAATTCTGCGAGCGTTATCCGGACAAGGTCGTCGCGGTGCTGCAGAAGACCTGGCACAAGATGGACGAAGCCGGCCGGCAGGCGGCCGCGTCGCTGTCCTTCAGCGAGCGGGGCCAGGCTTATCTGGCGGCTGCGCTGGCGGGCGGCGAGGAGGCCGGGAACGCAAGTTCCTGATCGCGGCGCTGGTCTGGGGCCGGATGGCTACAGTACGCTGCATGCCACGCCGCAAGCCAGCATTCGTCGCACCAACAGCTTCGGGTCATGCGCGGTTCCCAGCAGCAGGACGGTGCGTTGGCCCGCCCGCACCTGACGGGCCAGCCAGTCCAGTCCCGTGCCCGTGGCTACGGTCGCGTCGGGCTGCAGGCCCGGACCTTTCAACTCGATCCTCGTCGCGTCCCGCCGCGCCTTGTCCAGGATGGCCGGATTGACCGCCGGCACGTGCGCAACCAGGTCGGCCTGGTTCAACAGGCGCAAGGCGCGCAGGGTCAACAGGTCGGCGGGGCCGTCGGCGGCCGCCAGTATCGTCGCGCTGCCTGCGCGGGGCAGGGTATCGGCCTGCATCGCGGCTTCCAGGGCCAGACCGGCCTGCCTGCCGTCTCCCGCCGCCAGCAACGAGGGCAGCGGACCGTCCAGCATCCAATCGTAGAAGTCGCGGCGTTGGTCCAGGTTGCGGAAGCGCGCAACGATGCGGTTGCGGTAGCGCGCCGCAAGCCGGGCCAGATCTCCAGTGCTTTCGTCGAGCAAGGCTTCCAGCCGTTCGCGGATGCGCCGCGCCAGCACGGGCGCACAGCCCCCTGACGAAATCGCCACCACCAGCGGGGAGCGGTCCAGGATGGCGGGCACTTGTATCGTCGACAGAACGGGGTCGTCGACCACGTTGCAGGGAATGCGGCGCGCAACCGCCGCCGCGGCAACCGCCTGGTTCGTGCCGCCGTGATCGGTCGCGGCCACCGCCAGCCAGGCGCCGTCCAGGCAGGCCGGCGAGAAGACCTCCGGCACATGCTGGAACTGGTCCTGGTCCGCGGCTGCACGCAGCCAGGACGTCAGGGCCGGCGCCGCCACGGCAACGGCGGCGCCGGCCCTGAGCAGCAGCCTGATCTTGCGTTCGGCCACCGCCCCGCCGCCCACCACGACCACCCGCCGGCCGGCCAGGTTGAAGTACACCGGGAAGAGCATCGCGGATGGCGTATTCATGGCGCTCTGCTCCCTTACTTGCGGCTGGAGAAGTACTGGGCCAGCTCCTGGATGGCTTCGGGACTCAAGGGCTCTGCCATGGAACTCATGACCGGGTCATTACGTTCCCGGGTCTTGAAGGCATTGAGCTGTTTAACCAGATACTCGGTTTTCTGCCCCGCAAGATTGGGGTACAGGCCGACGGCGCTGATGCCGTCCGCGCCATGGCAGGAGGCGCATAACGGCAGCATGGCGGAGACGCGGGGCGAGAGCGTGTCGGGATTGCCGCCGGCGACCAGGGCGGGCTGCCCGTCGGCGGCCAGCGCGTGGGCGGCGGCCTGGGACAGCAGCAGCGCCGTGAGTATGCGGAATAGCGTTTTCATGTGTCGGTTCCTCGGCTCAGAATTTGCGCGTTTCGGACAGGCCGATGGTCAGCCAGCGGGTGCGGGCGCGGGAGAAAATGCCCGAGGGGCTTTCCATCTTGTGCTCTGCCACCAGTTCCAGGGTCTTGCTGTCGTAGATCTTGATGCGGTCGCCCCAGTAGCCCGAGCTGACATAGAGGTAATTGCCGGTGCGGTTGTAGTCCGGGAAGAAGGCATGCCCGCCCACGTCCAGGGTCTTGGCCACTTCCAGCGTGTTCTTGTCGATCAGCTGGATCCAGGCCGCGCGCTTGTCCTTGTCGACGATGTCCACCGCCACGTAGGGCGCGTTTGGATGGGCGGCGGGCGATTCGGTGGCCCCCGCCACCGGGATCTGCTTGACCACGGAAAAGTCCTTGGTGTCCCACACGGTGACCACGGAGCCCTTGTCGCAGGTGCCGATGTTGGTGCCGAAGGCCAGGAAGCGTCCGTTGACTTCGGTCACCGCGCCCGAGCCGACGTGAGGTTGGCAGCCGGCGGGTATGTCGCGCACCACCTTGTCGTCCTTGAAGTCGATCGCGACGATCTTGTTGTCGTCATAGGACGCGACCATGGAGTAGCGCCCGTCGGGCGTGAGGAAGGTGTCATGCAGCATGCGGCCGACCTTGGTCAGCTTGGTCACGGGCATGTCGGGCTTGTCGGGGTCGATGATCCAGATCTGGCCCGCCTGGCGCAGCGTCAGGGCGAACTTGTTGTTGATCCGGCTGCCGATGACGGGCCCGCCGGCCGATTTAACGAACTTGCCGTCCGGATCTTCGCCCTCCAGGTCCATGTACTTGACCGGTTCCAGCGTGTCCGCCTTCAGGATGGCGACGCTCTTGGGCACGAACGAACTGATGGCCAGCCACTTGCCGTCGTTGGACAGGGCGATGCCGGGACCCGTCAGGCCGACCTTGGCCTTGCGCACGATCTGCAGTGAGTACAGGTCGATCTTGTAGACCATGCCGTCGTCGCTCTTGAGCCAGGCCCAGCGTTCCGCCACGGGGCTGAAATCCATGATGTGCGGCGCCACCGGTGTGGCGATCTCGCCCACCACCTTGTTGGTCTTGCCGTCCAGGAACACGGTGCGCGCATTGTTGCCCGTATCGCCGCGCCCATAGCGCCCGCGCGCCATGACCACCATCAGGTCGTAGACGGTGTCGATGGCGTAGGTCGGCTTGGCGGGCAGGGTGGCTTCGTCGACCACCACCTGCACGCTGGCGCGGATCTGGTCCAGCCCCCATTTTGGATCGTCTGCCGTCTGCGTTTTGATGAGGCGGGCCAACGCACGGATCTCTTCGTCGGACAGGCGGCCCACGAAGGGCGGCATCAGCGTGTCGGGGATGCCGGTCATGATGGTGCCGCGCAGCGCCGCCTCGCTTTGGACCAGGCGGTCGCTGGTCAGGCCCGGCGCGATGTAGCCACCGCGGTCGGCGCCATGACAGACGGCGCAGTTCTGCTGGAACAGCTGATTCGCCTTGAGGTACTCCTCGGTCGGCGCACTCCAGGCGGCGCCGGCCGAGACGAACAGCAAGGCCGCGCTCAATAGCTTGGTGTGCATGTCGATCTCTCCCGTAAGGTTCTGCCGAAACTGCGGCACATGCACTGTGTCATCGTGGCGCCGGGCCGATAAGACACGGCTCACGCCTGTGCGATGGTTACGGTCCAAATCTCTTTTTGACATAGGACAAAGTCAGGGGGCGGCCAAAGCACTACCGTGATAGCAAACGGAGCGCGGCCGGCCCGCGCCGCTTCGAAAGGCCGGCGCCATTTTTTGTCCTGTGGTTGTCCGCCATGTTTTCACTCCCGCTTTCCCTATCCCGCCAGGATGCAAAACCCTACAAGCAGCAGATCGCCGACCAGATCGAGGCGCTGATACGCGCCGGACGGCTGCAGGAAGGAGACAGGTTGCCGGCGATCAACCGCATGTCATCGCTGCTGCAGGTATCGAAGAACACCGTGCTGGGCGCGTATGAACTGCTGATCGATTCCAGCCTGATCCAGAGCAAGCCCAGCCGCGGTTATTTCGTGACGTTGAACCGCAGCCTGGTCATCAATCCGCGCTGTCCCGATTTCGTCCAGGACCGTCCGCCGGTCTACGCCGACGCCGTCAGCCAGGCCCTCTCCAGCGGCGTCTGCGGCCAGTCGCCGCCCATGCCGCCGCGCTATGACTTCAAGGTCGGCCGTCCCTCGGTCCACGCCTTTCCGTTGCGCCAGTTCATCATGCTGTCGAACCAGCTGCTACGGCATGCGGGCTGCGCCATGGCCGAATATGCGCCGCCCGCCGGCCTGTGGGGCTTGCGCGTGCAGATTGCCGATTACCTGTCGGCCGCCAAGGCGCTGAAGGTCGAGCCCGAACAGGTGCTGATCACCGCCGGCAGCCAGGAGGCTTTGAGCCTGATCGCCTCGCATTTCCTGGACCGCCACGGCCGGGCGGTGTTCGAGTCGCCCTGTTATGCGGGGTTCAGGAATCTGGTGCGACGGCATGGCGCGCAGGAGGCGCCGGTTCCGGTGGACGGGCAGGGACTGCGCACCGACCTGTTGCCGGAAGGCCCGGCCAGGCTGGCCTATGTGACGCCCTCGCACCAGTACCCCCTGGGCTACGCCATGTCCCTGTCCCGGCGCCGGCAATTGCTCGAATGGGCCGGCCGCAGCGGCGCGCTGATCATCGAGGACGACTACGACGGCGACTTTTGCTATGAGTCCGTGCTGCCCATGCCGCTGGCCGCGATGAGTCCGCGGCAGGTCGTGTACCTGGGAACGTTCTCCAAGACGCTGGGGCCCGGCCTGAGGCTGGGATACATGGTCTGCCCGCTTGAGCTGGTCGACGATTTTGCCGAACGCAAGGCCTTGCTCAACAACGGCAGCCCATGGCTGACGCAGGCCGTGTTGGCGCGCTACTTCGATGAGAACTGTTTCGCCCGCCACCTGCAGACCTTGCGGCGGCGCTACCAGGCGCAGCGTGACGAACTGCTGCGTGGCATCCGTAAAGTCTGGGGCGGACGCGGCCGGATCAGCGGACAGAATTCGGGGATGCACCTGGCCTTTGAACTGCCGGCGGACAGCCCCGGCGCCGACGCGGTCGCCGCGGCCGCACTGGCGCAGGGCGTGAGGCTGTATCCGCTGGCCCAGGCCGCCGCCAGCGCGGGTGAGGGCGTCGAGTCCCGGCATCTGCTGTTCGGCTACGCCGGCCTGGAAACCGGAGAAATCGCCCTGGCCATGGCGCGCGTGCACGCGGCCTGCAGGCAATTGCAGGAATCCTGTCCGGAGCGGATAGCGTCCCGCCTGTCCCTGGACGAAGTGCGCTGCGCGGGCGTCTAGCACGGTTGCCGCGTTTCCGGTAGGGATGGCGGCGCAGCGTGGGGGCTGGCGCCGTCGCTATGCAGCGCGGGCGCGTCGTTCTTAGAATGAATTTGTCCTATGACAAAATTCGATTCGTTCGGCCTGCGGGCAACCTGGGCCGCACGGTTACGCATGGAGATGCTGCGATGCCGCTTACCGCCACCGGGTCCGTCCCGCCGACTTGCCGCCGGTCCGTGTCGGACGTTTCGAATGCTGCTGCCCGGACCGGCAGGCGCTTGAATCCGACCGACGCCGGGTTCCTGCTGATCTGCCTTGCCGGCTGCGCCTATGCACTGGGGGAGTTCGGCCAGTTCCTGAACGGCTACGAGCAAGCGATGCTGATCGGCGCGGTGCCTGCCCTGGCCTGGCTGGGATGGCTGTGGCGCCCCTTGCGGCCTCTGTTCTTGGCCAGCGGCGCCAGCGCGCTGCTGGCCGCGTGGTTGTACGCGGGCGGGGCAGGGCTGCTGCAGGGCAACCTGGGGCGCGCCGAAAACGTCTTCCTGCTCAAGTACCTGCTGTCGTCGCAGTCGGCCATACTCTGGATGAGCTGCCTGTTCGTGCTGGGCACGCTTTGCTATTGGGCGGGGCTGGCCCGGCCCGCGATCGCCTGGCTGGGCACAGTCCTGACCTGGGGCGGGGTATGGGCGGGGCTGACCGGCCTGCTGGTGCGCTGGCGCGAAGGACATTTGCTGGGACCGGATGTCGGACACATTCCGGTCAGCAACCTGTACGAGGTGTTCGTTTTTTTTGCACTGGTCACGGCGCTGTTCTACCTCTACTACGAGGCCCGCTACGCCACGCGAGCGCTGGGCGGCTTCGTCATGCTGGTGGTTGCCTCGATGGTCCTGTTCCTGTCCTGGTATTCGCTCACGCGCGGCGCCCATCAGATCCAGCCGCTGGTTCCCGCACTGCAAAGCTGGTGGATGAAGCTGCACGTGCCGGCCAATTTCGTGGGCTATGGCACGTTCTCGCTGGCGGGTGCGGTGGGCTTCGCCTACCTGGTCAAGCTGCACGGGCAGAGCGCAGCGGGCAAGCGCCTGATTCCAGTTTTCCTGCTGGGCGCGCTGCTATGCGCCGAGCCGATGATCTTCGGCTCGCGGCGGCTGTCGCCTGTGTGGATGCTGTATTTCGGCGGGGGCGCCATGGTCGTGGGCGCGGTGCTGGCGCTGCGCCGTCCCATTGCCCGCCGGCTGCCGTCCCTGGAGGTGCTGGAGGACATCATGTACCGGGCCATCGCGCTGGGTTTCGCCTTTTTCACCGTGGCCACCGTGCTGGGCGCGTTGTGGGCCGCCGACGCCTGGGGCGCGTATTGGCAATGGGATCCCAAGGAGACCTGGGCGCTGATCGTATGGCTGAACTATGCCGCCTGGCTGCACATGCGGCTGCTCAAGGGGCTGCGAGGAGAGGTGGCGGCCTACTGGGCGCTCGCCGGGTTGGTGGTGACGAGCTTCGCCTTTCTGGGGGTGAACATGTTTCTGTCGGGGCTGCATTCGTACGGCAGCCTGTAGCCCCATGCCGCCTTGCGGGCGGCGATGCGCGCTGGCATCGGGTGTCTTGGCGGAAGCGGTGAGATTCGAACTCACGAACGGTTGCCCGTTGCCGGTTTTCAAGACCGGTGCAATCGACCACTCTGCCACGCTTCCTGGTATTGCGTATATTCCGGCGATCCGGCCATCAGGCAAACAATCTGCCGGGCCGGGAACACGATACGCCGTAAAGGGCGCAATAATAATCCATTTGCTGCAAAGGAGGCACGCGATGCACGCCGTAGAAATCTCTCGCCCTGGTGGCCCCGAGGTCCTGGTCCCCGTGGAGCGCCCCACGCCGGAAGCCGGCGCGGGTGAAGTCCTGATCAAAGTGAGCGCCGCGGGCGTCAACCGTCCCGACGTGTTCCAGCGCAAGGGCAACTACGCGCCGCCGCGCGGCGCCTCGGACCTGCCGGGCCTGGAAGTGGCCGGCGAGATCGTCGGCGGCGACCTGGCCGGCAGCGGTTTTGTCTTGGGCGACAAGGTCTGCGCCCTGGTGGCGGGCGGCGGCTACGCGGAATACTGCGTCGCGCCCGCGGCGCAATGCCTGCCGATTCCCAAGGGCCTGTCCGACATCGAGGCCGCCGGCCTGCCGGAAACCTATTTCACGGTCTGGAGCAACGTATTCGACCGCGGCCGCCTGTCCGAAGGCGAGGCGCTGCTGGTGCATGGCGGCGCCAGCGGCATCGGCACCACGGCCATCCAGCTGGCCCGCGCCATGGGCCACAAGGTCTATGCCACCGTCGGCAGCGACGACCGGGCCCGCGCCGTGGAAGCGCTGGGCGCCGAGCGCGGCATCAACTACAAGACCCAGGATTTCGTGAAGGAAGTGCTGGACGCCACCGGCGGACGCGGCGTGGACGTGATCCTGGACATGGTGGCCGGCGATTACATCGGCCGCGACATGCAGTGCCTGGCCGACGACGGCCGCATCGTCATCATCGCCCAGCTGGGCGGTTCCCACGCCAATGTGGATACGGCCCAGGTCATGCGCCGCCGCCTGACCATCACCGGCTCGACCTTGCGTCCCCGTCCGGTCGCCTTCAAGGGCGCCATCGCGCGCGCCCTGCGCGAGCAGGCCTGGCCCCTGCTGGAAAAAGGGGCCATCAAGCCCATCGTGCACGCCACCTTCCCGCTGGCCGAGGCCTCGCGCGCCCATGCCATGATGGAAAGCGGTGAAAACATCGGCAAAATCATCCTGACCATGTAAGAAATGGGGGGCGCTCGGCGTAGCGTCCCGCAACAGGATACAATCACGGGTTTCGCCTGGAATTTTTTCCAGGCAGGCCCGTGGGCGGTTGCTACGCAGCCCTTGGCTCGCCCCAGTCCAACCGATACAGATACCTCGCCATGACTTCAGTCGAAAACCGCGCCCGCCTCGTGCTGGGCAACTGGAAGATGCACGGCAACCTGGCCGAGAACGCCGCGTTGCTGACCGAGCTGCGCGCCGCGGATGCTGCGAGCCACTGCGAAATCGGCATCTGTGTGCCGTTCCCCTACCTCGCGCAAGCGGCGTCGGCCCTGACCGGCAGCAGCGTGTCCTGGGGTGCGCAAGACGTCAGCGCCCATGAAAAGGGCGCCTACACCGGGGAAGTCTCCGGCGCCATGCTGAAGGAATTCGGCTGCCGCTGGGCCCTGGCCGGCCACTCCGAGCGCCGCGTGCTGCACGGCGAGACCGACGAGGCCGTGGCCGCCAAGGCCCAGGCCGCGCTGGCTGCCGGCCTGACCCCGGTGGTGTGCGTGGGCGAATCCCTGGTCGACCGCGAAGCCGGCAACACGCTGGCCGTGATCGAACGCCAGTTGAAGCCCGTGCTGGCGCTGGGCGCCGAGGCGGTTTCGCGCATGGTCCTGGCCTATGAGCCCGTCTGGGCCATTGGCACCGGCCGCACCGCCAGCCCCGAGCAGGCGCAGGAAGTCCATGGCGCCATCCGCGCCGCCCTGCGCGCGCTGGGCGCGGCGCAGGTGCAAGTGTTGTACGGCGGTAGCGTCAAAGCTGCCAATGCCGCCAGTCTGTTCGCCATGACTGATATCGACGGTGCCCTGGTCGGCGGCGCGTCGCTCGTGGCCGAAGAATTTTTGCGAATCGCCGCTATCTAAGTTTCCGTTCCGGAGTCTGTAATGCCCTTGATGCTCAAAATCCTGCTGGCCGTCCAAGTGATCTCGGCGCTGGCTATCATCGTCCTGGTCCTGCTTCAGCAGGGCAAAGGCGCCGACATGGGGTCCGCCTTCGGCAGTGGCTCGGCCGGCAGCCTGTTCGGCGCCACCGGCGCGGCGAACTTCCTGTCGCGCGCGACCAAGTGGGCCGCCGTGGTCTTCTTCGCGTCCACCGCCGGCCTGGCTTATGTCAGCCACAAGGGCAATAGCGGCCCTGCCGTCGACTCCGGCGTGATGCAAAGCTTCCCGGCCGACCGTTCGGTGCCGCAAGTGCCGGGCGCAGCGCCCGCTCCCGCTGGTTCGTCGGTTCCCGGCGCGGGTTCGGTGCCCGCCGCTCCGGCCAAGCCCGACGCGTCGGTGCCCTCGGTCCCGGCCGCACCCGCCACCCCGGCCGCACCGGCCGCAGGCGACAAACCCGCCGAAACGCCCGCGGCGCCGGCGAAGTAAGCCACAGCAAACGGAAAGGCCGGCACATGCCGGCCTTTTTCATGGGCGGCTTGCGGCTGCCCGGATATCCTGTCATCGGCGGCCGTTAGCATGCGCCGTCGCCGCGCCGGCAGCGGGTAGGGTATCGTTGCCTGCGCATCCGGTTCCTGTTCCTCGATCTCCGCCATGGCCACATCCAAACGCACTCCCCGAACCCCGACCGCCGCCGATCAGCAGCGGGGCTCGCCGCAGGCCATGCTGGCGCGCATCCAGAGCCTGCTGCCCTCGATGGGGGCGGCCTCGCAGCGCATCGGCGAGTTCGTCATACGCAACCCGGCCGAGGTGGTGCACATGTCGGTCAGCGAAGTGGCCGAGCGCACCCAGTGCAGCGAAGGCAGCGTGGTGGGTTTTTGCAAGCTGCTGGGCGCCACGGGCTTTCAACAGCTGAAGATCGCGCTGGCGCAGCAGATCGTGCAGCCGGTGCAGTACATCCACGAAGACCTGGCGGCCCAGGACACGCCCGAGCAGGTCGTCAGCAAGATCTTCCACAGCAATATCCAGACCCTGCAGGAAACGGAGTCGGTGCTGGACGTGGCCGCGCTGTCGGCGGCCGTGGAACTGATCCGCGGCGCCCGCCGCGTGGAAATCTACGGCATCGGCAGCTCGGCCGTCATCGCGCATGACGCGCACTACCGCATGTTGCGCATCGGGCTGCATGCCACGGCAGTGACCGATTCCCACGTGCAGGCCATCAGCGCGTCGCTGACCGGGCCGGACGTCGCCGTGCTGACCATTTCGCATTCCGGCAGCACCCATGAAACCGTGTTGGCGACGCGGCTGGCCAAGGAAGCCGGGGCGCGCACGATCTGCATCACCAATTTCGGCAAATCGCCGATCCAGGAACACGCGGACGTGGTGCTGCACACCATGTCGCGCGAGACCCGTTTCCGCACCGAGGCCATGACCAGCCGGTTGGCGCAGTTGGCCATCATCGACACGCTCATCGCCTGCCTGGCCCTGTCCGACTACGACAAGGCCGTCTCCACGCTGCGCAGCACCTTCGACGTGCTGTCGAACAAGCGCTACTGATCGCCTTCGATGTCCGCCGGCAGCGCATGCCTGCGCGGACGCGCGCCATCCAGCAGCCCCGCCACGTCCGGCGCATCCGCGTAAGGCGCAGTGCCGACCAGCAGATAGCCGATGCCCAGGCGCACCGCGCCCAGCGCATCGGTGCGCACGTTGTCGCCGATGACCGTGGCGTCGGCCGGCGCCAGGCCCAGCCGGCGCAATCCTTCCTCCAACAGCATGGCTCCCGGCTTGCCGAGTATTTGCGGGCGCACGCCAGGCGCGCAGGCCAGCACCGACTGCAGTAGCGCGCCTGTTTCGGGGACGATGGCGCCTTGCGGGCCGGGATGGGTGAGATCGCCGTTGCTGACCATCAAGGTGGCGCCCCGCGCCAGCTCGCCTGCCAGGGTCTGCAGCGTCCCGTAGCCGAACGATAGATCGCGCGCCAGCAGCACGATGTCCGCATTGCGGTCCACCAGCGCCAGCCCCAGGCTGGCGGCGAAGCCGCGCAATGCGTCCGAGGCGCAGAGCAGCACCGCGGCCCGCGGATGCTGCCGGGCGATATGGCGCACGGCCTGCTCGCCGGCCAGGATCAGCGTTTCGGCTTGCACCGGCAGGCCCATCGCCCGCAAGCGCGGCGCCAGGCCTGCCGCCGTGTCAGTGGAGTTGTTGGACACGATGACGCAGCGTCCCGCCCAGCGGGTCAGCAGCTCGCTGGCGCCCGGTATCACTTCATGGCCCCGTATCAATGTCCCGTCCAGATCCAGGATCAGGCCGCGCGAGCGGGCGGTCCAGGGCGGTTCCGACGTCGGGGCTTGGGAATGGGTAGCGAGAGGAGTGCAGGCAATGCGGGTCATGGATCGGCGTGGTGGCGTCGAAGCGCGTGCAGGTTGAAAGGAGTGGGCGCCCGCTACGGTTCGGGCCTGCCCGGCGGCTGTGATTCTATCTGAACAAAATTCAAAAATTCATTTTTTTGATTTGAGCAATTTTCATTTTCCTGTCATGTGCCATCACTAATCTGCGTCCGGAATCAGGGCCGAGCACGCAGCGCCCCGATGGCAACCTCAACAAGACTAGGAATAGAAAAATGAAGATCCGCAATTGCGCGCCCGCCCTGGCGCTGGTTTCCCTGCTGGCCGCCGCACCCCTCGCGCAAGCCCAATCCCTGGCCGACGGCTCGCAGCAGCGTCCGTTGCGCGTGCTGCTGATACCTGCCGATGGCGGCACCGAATCGGGCACCAAGGCCGACTACGCGCCGATCTTCAATGCGATCACGCGCAGCACCGGGCTGCATTTCCAACTGACGGTGGGCCAATCCTACGGCGCCGTGGTCGAAGGCATGTGCAACCAGTTGGCCGAGGTCGCGTTCTTGGGACCGGTTTCGTACGTGCAGGCGCACGAGCGCCAATGCGCGCAGTTGCTGGCCGTGGGCGTGCAGAAAGGCGAGTCCGCCTACTACGCCGCGATGTTCGCTCGGGCCGATTCGCCGATCAATACGTTGGCCGACCTGAAGGGCAAGCGCGCCGCGTTCGGCGACGTGAACTCGGCTTCCAGCTTCACCTTCCAGGTGGCGTCCATGATCAAGGACGGCATGAACCCGGCCAAGGACCTGGCGGCGCTGCAATTGACCGGCAGCCACGCCAGCAGCCTGGCCGCGCTGGTGCAGGGCCAGGTCGACGCGGCTGCGCTGTCGTTCGATTCCTTCGACAAGGCGGTGCGCCAGGGCGCGGTGGACCCGAAGTCCGTGAAGGTGATCTTCAAGAGCGAACCCATCCCGTATCCGCCGCTGGCAATGAACACCAAGCTGCCCGAGTCGCTGAAGGCGACGCTCAAGCAGGCATTTGCCAAGGTGCATCAGGCGCCCGGCGTGACCCCGGACATGGTGCGCGGCTACGGCGGCGCCAAGCTGGATCGCTTCGACACCGAGTTCTCCGAGGCGCAGTTCGCTGGCCCGGCTTCGAAGATGGCCCTGCTGACCGACGAGATCAAGGGCGAAATCCTGCAGAAGGCGGCACAGCGGTGATCGCCGGAGCAAGCGAAATGGACATGCTGCGCTACGACGCCGTCGGCATGCGCTACGCCGACGGGACCGCGGCCCTGAACTCGGTGTCGCTGCAGGTGCCGCGCGGCCAGTTCTGCGTCATCCTCGGCGCCTCGGGCGCGGGCAAATCGACCTTGCTGCGCATGGCCAACGGCTTGACCGTGCCGACCCAAGGGGAAGTGTGGGTCGATGGCACGCAGGTGCAGCCTTCGACGCTTGCTGCCGTGCGGCCGCGGATCGGCATGGTGCATCAGCACTTCAACCTGGTGTCGCGCGCGACGGTCGCGACCAACGTGCTGTCGGGCGCGCTGCCCGGCTTGCCGGCATGGCGCGCCTATCTGATGCGCTTCCCCGCGGAATTGCGCGAACGGGCCTGCAAGCTGGTGCGCGAAGTCGGCCTGCAGCCCGAACATCTGCAACGCCGCGTGAGCGAATTGTCTGGCGGCCAGCAGCAGCGCGTGGGCATCGCCCGCGCCTTCATGCTGGCCCCGGCCTTGTTGCTGGCCGACGAGCCGGTGGCCAGCCTGGACCCGCGCATCAGCCGCGACATCCTGGAGCTGTTGCGCAATCAGGCGCGGGAACGCGGCGCGACCGTCCTGTGCAGCCTGCACCAGGTCGATCTGGCCCGCGAGTTCGCCGACCGCATCGTGGCGCTGCGCCATGGCGTCATGGTGTTCGACGGACCGGCGGGCGCGTTCGATGAGGCCACCGCCCGCGCCCTGTATCGGGCCCCGCAGCCGGAGAGCGGCATCGCCGCTGCCGATCTTGCGGGCCGCGGCCATGTCGAGCCGCGCGCGGCCAGGCCGATCCGGCCGGCGGTGTTGTCGGCGGGAGGCGCGCAATGAACACGCAGGCATTGAAAACGCCGGCCGACAACGCGGCCTGGCGCCTGGATCCGCCTTACGGCGCCCGCGCGCTGCTGATCGTGATCGCGGCGCTGATGTTGTTCCTCTACACCGGCCAACGGGTCGAGATGGGCCGCATGGCGGCGCTGACCCTGGACGGCGCGCTGGCGGCGGTGGGCCTGAAGCAGCAGTCCCAGGTCACGGCGGGCCTGGGCGCCCTGGCCGACAACCTGTTCCCGCTGCAGGTCTCGTATCGCACCGAGACCTCGCGCATAGAAGGATTCGATCCGGACAAGTTGCCGTGGCTGGCCCGTGTGGAAACGCTGCAGGTGACCGAAAGCCGGTTGAATCCGCACACGCTGAAGATGGAAGACGAGGTGTCCACGCAGACCTATCTGGTCGAGCCGCTGGGCTATCTGTGGCGGGTGGCGGTGAAGATGGTCGAGACCTTCGAGATCGCCATCTGGGCGACCTTGCTGGCCGTACTGGGCAGCGTGCCGCTGGCCTATTGCAGCGCCCGCAATTACGCGCCCAATCGGCTGCTGTACGTGGCGGCGCGGGCCATCGTCAGCATGTTCCGCGCGATGCCCGAGCTGATCTGCGCGCTGTTCCTGGTGCTGGCCTACGGCTTCGGCCCGATTGCCGGGGTGCTGGCGCTGGCCATCCATTCGATGGGATTCCTGGGCAAGTTCTACGCCGAGGATATCGAGACGGCCGACGCCAAGCCGCAAGAGGCGCTGGCCGCGATCGGCGCCAGCAAGCCGCGCGTGTTGGCCTATGCCGTGCTGCCGCAAGTCATGCCCAAGTTCACCGGCTACACCCTGTACATCCTGGACCGCAACGTGCGCATGGCCACGGTCGTGGGCCTGGTGGGCGCGGGCGGCATCGGCCAGGAGCTGAAAGGCCGCTACGACATGTACCAGTACGCCCACGTCGGGACCATTCTCGTCGTGATCTTCATCACCGTGTTCTTGCTGGACCAGGTCGCCGCCCGCTTGCGGCGCCGCTTGAGCTGAGCTGGCGCGGCGGCCAGCCAGGCCGCCGCGCCCCGATAGGTTTTCTGCCGGACGGACCCGGCAACATTCCCTGACCAGGAGTTTTCATGACCCCGTACTTTGCACTGGGCCGCGCCCTTGTTGCGGCCATCGCCCTGAGTTTGACCCTTGCCGCCTGCGGCGGCGATGACGACTCGGATGACGGCGCGACCGCGCCGCCCGAGACCGGACAGCCCGAGACGCCGCCGCCCGCGCCGCAACTGCGCTGCGCGCCCTGAACGCCCGATCCGCTCAACCCAACGCAAGAGTAGCCCCATGACCAAGACCTACCCCTCGCATTCCGCCAGTGTGTCCCCGGCCTTGCCGGGCCGCCGGCAGTTCTTCCGCGCCTCGGCCCAGGCGGCCGGCGCCCTGTCGGCGATGGCCTTGCTGCCCGCCTCGATCCAGCGCGCGCTGGCGGTTCCCGCGGCGGTCGAAAGCGGCACCATCAAGGACATCAAGCACATCGTGATCCTGATGCAGGAGAACCGCTCGTTCGACCACTATTTCGGCACCATGCGCGGCGTGCGCGGCTTCGGCGACCGCTTCCCGATTCCGCTGGCCAGCGGCAAGTCGGTGTTCTTCCAGCCCGACCCCAAGGGCGGCCAGGACATCCAGCCCTTCCGCCGCGATTCCAGGACCAGCAACGCGCTGATCGGATCGGGCACGCCGCACAATTTCCCCGACCAGCAGGCGGCCTGGAACCAGGGCAAGATGGACCAGTGGATCCAGTACAAGAACCAGGCCACCATGGGCTTCTTCATGCGGGAGGACATTCCGTACCAGTTCGCGCTGGCCGACGCCTTCACGGTCTGCGACGGCTATCACTGTTCCATCCTGACCGGCACCGATCCCAACCGCATCGTGTTCTGGTCGGGCGCCAATGCCAATCCCGAACTGCGCAAGCTGGGCGTGAACAGCACCGACACCGATTCGGAGCCCGTCAACTCGCGCTGCTGGCCCAGCCCGTCCAACTGGGTCGCGGGCCGCGCGCAGCTGGCCGACGGTTCGGGCCAGGTCGACCCCGTGACGGGCGTCTACAACTACAAGTACAAGAACAGCGCCTTCAAGTGGGACACCTTGCCCGACCTGCTGCAGCGCGCCGGAGTCAGCTGGCACATCTACCAGAACATGAACAACAACTGGACGGGCGCCATGCATGGCTGCCTGGCCTTCAAGAGCTTCCGCACCGCGCAGCCGGGTTCGCCGATCTATGAACACGGCCTGACAGGCGGCCCCGAGAAGAACGACGGCGCCGTCAATTTCCTGGCGCAGCTCAAGCAGGACGTGGCCAACGGCACCTTGCCGCAGGTGTCCTGGGTGCTGCCCACCCAGGCGCTGGCCGAGCATCCGGGCAGCAGCGAAGGCGTGGCCGGCGCGGCCGACTTCATTGCCGACGTGCTGGACGCCTTGACCTCCAATCCGGAAGTCTGGAGCAAGACCGCGCTGTTCGTGACCTTCGACGAGAACGACGGCTTCTTCGATCACGCCGCCATGCCGGCAGTGCCGTCCTATGACGCCAACGGCGTGCTGATGGGCAAGTCCACCGTGCCGCTGGACGGCGAGTACTTCGATGCCTCGGTGGGCAGCTACCTGAAGGCCGATGACAAGATCACCGGCAACATCCGGCCGTGGGGCCTGAGCTCGCGCGTGCCCATGTACGTGGTGTCGCCGTGGAGCAAGGGCGGCTGGGTCAATTCACAGGTGTTCGATCACACCTCCGTGGGCCGGTTCCTGGAGCAGCGCTTCGACATCAAGGTCGACGCCATCAGTCCTTGGAGCCGCGCGGTTTGCGGCGACCTGACCTCCTGCTTCGACTTCGTCAGCCCCAACGATCCCCGCGTGCCCACGCTGCCCGACACCAGCAACTATCCCGCGATCAACGCGGCGCAGAAGCTGTTGCCCACCACTGCCGTGACGCAGGCGCCCGCCATCCCCCAGCCGCTGTTCCAGGAGACCGGCACGCGGCTGTCGCGCGCGCTGCCTTATGAACTGCACACCAGCGCCCGGCTGGGCGCGGACGGCGCCGTCGAACTGCTGTTCAGCAACACGGGCGAAGCGGGCGCGGTGTTCCATGTGTACGACAAGCGCAACCTGGACCTGATCCCGCGGCGCTACACCGTCGAAGCCGGCAAGACGCTGTCGGACACCTGGACCGGCGGCGACTATGACCTGTGGGTGTACAGCAGCAACGGCTTCGTGCGGACCTTCTCCGGCAACACCCAGCGCGGCGCGGCTTTGGAAGTGCAGGTCTGCTACGAGCCGGCCGGCAGCGCGCTCTACGTGAAGGTGTCCAACCGCGGCACGGCCAGCCTGCAGGCGAACCTGCAATCCAACGCCTACCGCAAGGACGGCCCCTGGACCCTGGCGGTCGAGCCGGGCAAGGTCGCCGAACACCACTGGTCCATCAAGGAAAGCGGCAACTGGTACGACTTCACCGTCACCGCCGAAGGCTTCGAACGCCGCTTCGCCGGACGCATGGAGAACGGCCGCGCGAGCGTCAGCGACCCCGCCATGGCGCTGCATCTGTGATGGCCCAGGCATGAGCGGGCCAGGCGCGCATCGGGGTGCGCGCCTGGCCGTCCGCAACAAAAAACTACCAACATGATCATGAAAAACACATACGCAATTCTGGCCGCCAACGGCTTGTCGGCGGCGGTTCTGGTGGGTGCGCTGGCCGGGGGATCGGCCGCGCAGGCGCAGACCGCGCCGCCCGTGATGTGGGACGGCAGCAATCTCGGCTATGGACCGGGCGCCGCCCAGGGTGTGACGGGCAAAGGTAATCACGCCATAGGCAAGAACGCCGGCGTCAACGTGAAAGGCAGCAACAACATCGGCCTGGGCAATGGCGCGGGCCAGGACGTGAGCACCAACTGGAACCTCGCGATCGGCGAGGGCGCGGGCTCCAAGGTCGGCGGCAAGAACGCCAACCAGGCCATCGGCTATTACGCCGGCACCAACGTGCAGGGCGGCTGGAACCAGTCGTTCGGCCGCAGCGCCGGGCAGAACGTCACGGGCGACTACAACGATGCCTTTGGCTTCTGGGCCGGCACGGACACGGTGGGCAACAACAATGCCGCCTATGGCACCAACGCCGGCCGCAACGTCACCGGCAACGGCAACTCGGCATTCGGCCAGGAAGCGGGCCGCAATGTCGTCGGCGACGGCAACCTGGCGCTGGGCCAGAACGCGGGCCAGAACGTGGAGGGCGAGGGCAACCTGGCGCAGGGCAAGAATGCCGGGCAGAACGTGACCGGCGCCAACAACATGGCTGCCGGCGCCTACGCGGGCTACGGCGTGCAGGGCGATGGCAATACGGCTAGCGGGCTGGCCGCCGGCCGCGACGTCGTCGGCAACAACAACGTAGCGCAGGGCACCGCCGCCGGGTCGGGTGTGCGCGGCAGCGACAACGTATCGATAGGCTCGAATGCCGGACGCGGTTCCGTCGCGGAACGTAGCGTGTCGGTGGGCGCGGACTCGTCCGCGGCCACGCAGAGCGTCGCGGTCGGCGCCGGCGCGGTGGCCAGCGCGGGCAACAGCGTGGCGCTGGGGGCGGGGTCCTCGGCGGCGCGCGGCGCGCAGGAAGGCTACGAGGCCTACGGCATGGCGCGGCCCCAAAACTCCACCGGCGAGGTGAACGTGGGCGGACGCCAGATGACGGGCGTGGCGGCAGGCAGCGAGGACACCGATGCCGTCAACGTGGGTCAGCTGCGCGCCGCCAGCAGCGCAAGCGAGGCGCGCGTGGGCGCCGTCGAGCATTCCGTGCAGAACCTGCGCAACGACCTGGATTCCCAGGAGCGCATGCTGAGCGCGGGCGTGGCCGCGGCCATGGCGACGGCTTCCTTGCCGCAGGCCTATCTGCCGGGCCGCAACATGCTGTCCATGGCGGGCGGCACCTGGAATGGCGAATCGGGCTACGCCATGGGCCTGTCGCGCGTTTCCAGCGGCGGGCGCTGGGTCTACAAGGTATCGGCCAACGGCACGTCCCGCGGTGATTTCGGCGGCGCGGCGGGGGTCGGATACCAGTGGTGAGCCTGGGCCTGCGATAATGCCGCAAGCGCTGCGGCCGGCGATGGGACGCCGGCCGCGGCCAGCACAGGCATACCCGGATCGGCCCCATGGAAAAGCGTTTGATGCCATCGATGATGGCGCTGCAATGTTTCGAGGCGGTGGCGCGGCACATGAGCTTCACGCGCGCCGCCGAGGAACTGCACATGACCCAGAGCGCGATCAGCAAGCAGATCGCGCAGCTGGAGGCGCTGCTGCGCAACCCGCTGTTCCTGCGGGTGCGGCGGCGCCTGCAACTGACGCCTGCGGGAGCCTTGTACCAATCCGAGGTCAGGGCCATCCTGAACCAGGTGGACATGTCCTCGCGCTACATCCTGACCTACGGCAGCGAGACCCAGGTGCTCACCATCGGCACCCAGCCCACCTTCGGCGCGCGCTGGCTGATCCCGCGGCTGCAAGGCTTCATGGCCGCGCATCCGGACATCCAGGTCAAGGTGCGCAGCGAAACCCGGCCCTTCGACCTGATGCAGGCCAAGATCGACATCTCCTTCTTCTTCGGGCATGGCACCTTGCCGGGCGCCCAGTGCCGGGAATTGTTCGGTGCCGAGGTGGTGCCGGTGTGCGCGCCCGGCTTTCTTCCGGGTGACAGGGTCGACAGCCTGGAGGCGCTGAGCGCGCAGGCGCTGATCCAATGCGCTTCGCGCCCGGAAGCCTGGCACGACTACTTCTCGCGTCAGCAGTTCCAGTCCGACCGCAGCTACCACGGTCCCCGCTTCGATACCTTCTACATGTGCGTGCGTGCGGCAGAGGGCGGCTGCGGCGTGGCGTTGACGCCGCGCCTGCTGGCCGAAGAGGAGTTGCAGGCCGGCAAGCTGGTGATTCCCTGGGACTATGTGCAGCCCAGCGACGGCGCGTACTTCGTCGCCTACTCCGAGCATTCGGCCGAAGTGCCCAAGATCAAGCAGTTCGTCGCCTGGGTGGAACAAGAGGCCGCACGCAAGCGCGAGCGCGACGCCCAGCGCGCGCGATCCATGAAAAAACGGACTGATTAAGCCGATTTTTTTCATTTGATTGCGCGCGCAGCGCATGATTTCATGCGGCCATCCTTGTTTACCGATGTGCCGAGCCCGCCATGAGTCAGAATTTCGTCAATCCGGATCAGATCCGCGCCTGGTTCTCTCGCGCCATGTCCGACATGTACAAGTCGGAAGTGCCGCTGTACGACACGCTGCTGGACCTGGTCGCACAGGTCAACGCCAAGACGCTGGCCGAGCAGCCCGAGCTGGCCGCGCAGCTGGCGCGCACCGGCGAGATCGAGCGCCTGGACATCGAGCGCCACGGCGCGATCCGCGTCGGCACCGCGCAGGAACTGGCCAACCTGCGGCGCGTGTTCGCCGTGATGGGCATGCAGCCGGTGGGCTATTACGATCTGTCGCCGGCCGGCGTGCCGGTGCATTCCACCGCCTTTCGCGCCACCCACGAAGCCTCGTTGCAGGCCAGCCCGTTCCGCGTCTTTACCTCGCTGCTGCGGCTGGAACTGATCGCCGACGAGACCTTGCGCGAGAAGGCCGCCCGCATCCTGGCCGCGCGCCAGATCTTCACCGCGCGCACGCTGGAACTCGCGGCCCGCTTCGAGGCACAGGGCGGATTGGATGTAGCCGCGGCCCGCGAATTCGTGGAAGAAGCCCTGCATACCTTCCGCTGGCACAGCGAGGCCACCGTCAGCCTGGAAGACTACGAGGAACTGCATGGTCAGCATCGCCTGATCGCCGACGTGGTGGCCTTCAAGGGCCCGCACATCAACCACCTGACCCCGCGCACGCTGGACATCGATGAAGCCCAGGCCGAGATGCCCCGCCGCGGCGTGTCCGCCAAGGCCGTGATCGAGGGCCCGCCGCCGCGCAAGTGCCCGATCCTGCTGCGCCAGACCAGCTTCAAGGCGCTGGAGGAAGCGGTCCTGTTCGCCGGCGCCGACGGCCAGTCCGCGGCCGGCAGCCACACGGCGCGCTTCGGCGAGATCGAGCAGCGCGGCGTCGCGCTGACCCGCAAGGGCCGGGCGCTGTACGACCAGTTGCTGGACCTGGCCCGCAGCCGCATCAGCGGCGCGCCCAACGAAGGCAATGCAGCGGCCTACATGCAGAACCTGCAGGACTGTTTCGCCGCCTTCCCGGATGACTACGACGCGCTGCATGCGCAGGGGCTGGCCTATTTCCGCTATTTCCTGACCGGCAAGGAAGGCGCGGATCCCGAGGCCGGCCTGCAGGACCTGATCGCCCAGGGCCACATCCGCTTCGAGCCGCTGGTGTACGAGGACTTTCTGCCCGTCAGCGCGGCCGGCATCTTCCAGTCGAACCTGGGCGACAAGGCCCAGGCCGAATACGCGCAGAACGCCAGCCAGGCCGCTTTCGAGCAGGCCCTGGGCGCCAAGGTGCAGGACGAGCTGGCGCTTTACCAGGACACGCAGGACCGTTCGCTGGCCGCCTGCATGCAGGCGCTGCGCGAGCAAGCCGGCTCGCCGGTGGCCGCATGAGCCGTCTGGACCGTTGCCTGTCCGTGCGCGACTTCGAACGCGAGGCGCGGCGCATCATGCCGCGCTGCGTCGAAGGCTACGTCTGCGGCGGCACCGAGGACGGCGCTTCGCTGGCCGAGAGCGTGCGCGCGCTGGGCGACGTGGGTTTCCGGCCGCGCGGCTTGCGCGTGGTCGACCAGCGCAGCAGCCGGGTCGAACTCTACGGACAGCGCTACGCCATGCCGCTGGGGTTCGCGCCTACCGGGTTCTCCTCCATCGTCATGCATGAGTGCGACCTGGCGTTGGCGCAGGCCGCCCGGCAGGCCGAGATTCCCTTCATCATCAGCGGCGCTTCCAGCGTACCGCTGGAACGTTTGCAGGAAGCCACCGGCAAGCGCTGCTGGTACCAGGCTTATCTGCCAGGCAATACCGAGCGCATCGCCAAGCTGCTGGCGCGGCTGCGCCAGGCCGAGATCCCGGTGCTGGTGGTGACCATCGACACCTGCGTGGGCGCCAACCGCGAGAACCTGCAGAAGCTCTCGTTCACCGTGCCCTTCAAGCTCAGCCCCAGCGTGATGCTGGACGGCATGCGCCATCCGCGCTGGAGCTTCAACGTCTTCCTGCGCACGTTGCTGGGCAGCGGCATCCCCAGGTTCTCGAACCTGTACGAAGAAATCGGCCCGCCCATCACGCAAGACCCGCCCAACGGTTTTCGCGGCGAACGCGACAAGCTGTCGTGGGAGCACATCCGCTGGATCCGCGAGAACTGGCCCGGCAAGCTGGTGCTCAAGGGCGTGATGCATCCCGACGATGCGCGCCTGGCCTATGCGGCAGGCGCCGACGGCGTGATCGTGTCGAACCACGGCGGACGCCAGCTGGATGGCTGCATCTCGCCCCTGCAGGCGCTGCCCGACGTGGTGGCCGCGGTGCCGCCCGGCTTCCCGGTCATGGTGGACGGCGGCTTTCGCCGCGGCTCCGACGTGCTCAAGGCCGTGGCCCTGGGCGCGCGCATGGTCTTCACCGGCAGGCCCCAATTGTTCGGCGCGGCCGTGGCCGGCAGCGCCGGCATCCGCAAAGTCGCGGACATATTCCGCAGCGAGATCTCGACCAACATGGCGCTGCTCGGCTGCGCGACGCTGGCCGACCTCACACCGGACCTGATCGCGCCCTTGCGGCCGGCGGCGACCGCCTGACGCGGGCGGCGCCAGCCGCCCCGGGCAGGAGCACCCGCACAACAACAAAAAAACGGCGCGCATTTCCATGCGCGCCCATCCGTTTTCGACAGGAGGAAACATGAAGAAGATCTATACCAAACTGGCCGGCGTGGCGGCAGTGCTGGCGTGCCTCGCCAGCGGACCGGCGCAGGCCCAGGCCGGCGCCTATCCGACCAAGCCGGTGCGGCTGGTCGTGGGTTACGCCCCGGGCGGCACCACCGACATCAGCGCGCGCATGATCGCCGATGTGCTGGGCAAGGAGTTCGGCCAGACCTTCGTGGTCGAGAACAAGCCCGGCGCCAACAGCAACATCGGCGCCGAATCCGTCGCCCGTTCGGCGCCCGACGGCTACACCCTGTTCGTCGGATCGATTTCCACCGCGATCAACCAGTCGCTCTATTCCAAGATGTCCTATGACGCGCTCAAGGACCTGGACGCCGTCGCCCTGCTGAACGTGGTGCCCAACATCCTGGCCGTCAACGCCAGCGTGCCGGTCAAGTCGGTGCAGGAATACATCGCCTACGCCAAGAAGAACCCCGGCAAGCTCACCTGCGCCTCGCCCGGCAACGGCTCGTCCGCGCACCTGGGCTGCGAACTCTTCAAGATGAAGACCGGCATCGACATCCTGCACGTTCCGTACCGCGGCAGCGGCCCGGCCGTGGCCGACCTGCTGGGCGGACAAGTGGACTCGATCTTCGACAACCTGCCGCCGCTGCTGCCGCACGTGCGCGCGGGCAAGCTGACGGGTCTTGCCGTCACGACCGGCAGCCGCGTGCCGTTCGCCCCGGAAATCCCCACCATCGCCGAATCCGGAGTGGAAGGCTTTGACGTGGCGGCCTGGTTCGGCGTGTATGCGCCGGCTGGCACCCCGCCCGAAGTCGTCCAGAAGGTCAACGCCGCCATCAACAAGGCCCTGACCTCCGACGCCGCGCTGGCCGCCAGCTACCAGACCAACGGCTTCCTCATGCCCCCGCCGCCCAACACGCCGCAAGCGTTCAAGGCCTTCATGGAAAGCGAAACCCGCAAGTGGGGCGAGGTCGTCAAGGCGACCAACCTGCAGATCAACTGATAGGCTGGGGAAGGGGCCGTCCGCGGCCCCTTAGAAGCGTTCTTGGGGACGGATTGGTGGCGTTGCAGCGACAAAGCAGCACGGAACCACCCGATTCCTGATTTGCGTGATAGAATGTTCGACTTTCCAGGAAAGCACGCTTTTCTGGTTGAAGTTAGCCGACGTGGTGAAATTGGTAGACACGCTATCTTGAGGGGGTAGTGGCGAAAGCTGTGCGAGTTCGAGTCTCGCCGTCGGCACCAAGAATTTGTTCCAGGCATACGCCTGGAAAGTAAAAAGCCCGTAAGAATCCATTTCTTACGGGCTTTTTTTCGCTTGCTTCATCCGATCGTGGACAGGCAGCGAGCCAAGAACGTTGCATTTGCGCGCTTGCTGGCGGCAGCGCACCTGCGCCGGAAAGTCATGGGGCGGACCTCAAGAGGGGAGACGACGAAAGACTCCGGGCCCCTGTGTATGATTCGTGCTCGCCATGCAAAACAAAACTCACGGAGACAAAATGCGAACCACTCGCAAAGTGCCGGGCGCAACGCGCTCCATGGCCGGTACGGATCGCATGCGCGTCTCTGACCTTTTCACGATAGCTGGGCGGGCCGTCCATTCCATGTGAATCGTCAGTAGTCATTCCATGTCAAAGAAAATTCCCCCCATGAATCCTCTGCGCGCGTTCTATGTCGTCGCGCGCACCAAGAGTCTGACCAAGGCCGCCAAGGAGCTTCACGTCGGCCAGTCGGCGATCAGCAAGCAGCTGGACGTGCTGGAGAAGTATCTGGGGGTAAAGCTGTTCCGGCGCGAACAGCGGGGCATCAGTCTGACGGATATCGGGGAAGAGCTCGGAGAGCGGATCATTCCGGCCTTCGACCAGATCGCGGATGCGACCCATAGCATCATGGAGCAGGGCAACGACAACAAGATACGCGTGCATACCTATACGACGTTTGCCGCGAAGTGGCTGATCCCGCGACTGGAAAGCTTCCAGAAGAAATACCCAGAGTTTTCAGTCCTGATCATCAATCTGGTCAAGGACATTGATTTCGAGCGGGACCGCATTGATTTCAGCATCCAGTTGGGTAGCGGCGGCAACCCCGACACCGAAGCCGATCTATTGTTCGACGACATCATCGAGCCGGTTTGCAGCAGCGCGTTTCTGAGAAAGCATGCTCCGGAAACCGCGTATCCCCAAGCCATCCTGCGCACGCGGCTACTGGTTTCGCACTATCGGCCCAAGGGGGAGTGGAAGATGTGGGCAAAGGCGCACGGGCACTTGGCCGACATCGCCGATACCCACCAGATGAATTTCAGCAGCTCGGTGCTGACGTGGCAGGCCGCCATGGACGGCCTGGGCGTGGCGATCGGTCAGGTGGCGCTCTTGATGGGGGACATCGAAGAAGGGAGCCTGCTGTATCCGTTCAAGCAGCCGGTAAGAACAGGCCTTTCCTTCTACCTGCTGCGACCCAAGGTCCGTCGCGAAGCCCGGAAGATAACTTTGTTCCGGGACTGGATTCTGTCGGAAGCCGCAGCGACCCGGCCCCTGTTGCCGGATTGCTGACGGCGATCCATGCTGGTCACGCGCTTTGCATGACCAGGGCATCCACGGCCAGGACGCCTTGTCCTTCGGCCAACACCAGCATCGGGTTGACTTCGGCCTCTCGTAGCTTCAGTTCGGGTCGTTGCGCGAGCATGGACAGCTTGGAGATGGCGTGTGCCAGGGCCTCCAGGTCACCCTTTGGTTTGCCGCGCAAACCCGATACGGTTTTCAGGATTCGGATCTCTTCGATCATTTCCCGTGCGCCTTCGACCGATACCGGCGCCAGGCGGATGCTCCTGTCGCGCAGGACCTCAGCCCAGACGCCTCCGGCGGCCAACATGACGATGGGCCCTGCATCGGGGTCGACCCGGTAGCCGATCAATACCTCTGCCATTCCCTGCAACTGAGGTTGAACCAGCACGTGCTCGCACACGAGCTGCGGCGCTTTCTGCCGCAGATTCGTGCGTAACGTTTCGAAGGCCCGGGACAGCTGCGCGGGATCCTGAATGTTGAGCACGACGCCGCCTACTTCTGTCTTGTGGGGAATTTCCGCCGAACAGAGCTTGGCCACCACTGGATACTCGAAAGGCAGCGTCGGGATCTGGCCGTTCAATGGGAAGATTGCGTAGTCGGCATGAGGCACCTGCAAGCGGTCCAGCACGTCATAGGCTTGCGCCTCGCTCAGGGCCTGCGCTTGCGCCAATTGGGGAGATCCGGCTGCGGCGGCGGTAGAGAGTTTCCGTCGGGCAAACACCGAGGAAATGGCGTCAGCGCACGTCTCTGGCGTGCGAAAGCAGGGGATGCCTGCACGCGTCAGCGTGCCCAGAGCTTCGGGGGCGTCGGGTACCAGCATCACGGCTAGAGGCTTGTCCGCGCTGGTGAATTCCAGGATGGGTTTGACGGCCAGTTCAGGCTGCAGCCTTGCGGATGAGCCCACGACCGCGACCACCAGGTCGAACTCCGGCGCTTCCAGCATGATCTGCAGCGCCTTCTTCATGACCTCATACTTCGTTCCTGCCAAGGTCAGGTCCAGCACGCGGCCGGCGGAGCCGGGAATCTGTGCCTCTTTCAACTTGCGCTGCGTGGCTTCGGACAGCGGCTGCACGGTCACGTTCCGAATGCCCAGTTGATCGACGACCATGGCGGCGCCGCCGCCCGTCGTGGCAACCACGCCCACCCGTTTGGCGCGGGAATCAGGCGCGGGCATTCTTTTTGCCAGCGGCAAAGCCTCGAAGAGGGTTTCCAGCATCTCGACGCGGACCACGCCCAGGTCTTTCAGGAACGCGTCCGCAATGTCGTCCTCGCCCGCCAAGGCGCCAGTGTGCGTGGCGGCCATTTCCGCCGCGGCGTTCGAACGGCCCAATTTATAGGCGATCACGGGCTTGCCCCGGCGGGCGGCCTCGGCGGCGAATGCTCTCAATTTGTCTCCGTGACGCAGGCTTTCAAGAAAGAGCACGTAGCCCGCGATCGTCGGATCGTCGAGTGTCGCCTGGCAAATTTCTCCCACGCACAAATCCGCTTCGCTGCCGACGGACACCAGGCCGGCGAAACCCACGCCGCGCGCCTTGCCTCTTGAAACCAGGGCTCCGATCATGCTGCCGCTGTGCGAGGCGACGAACAGGTTTCCCTTGGGCAGGTCAGGTTCCGCGAACGCGGCGTTCGCGGTCAGGACCAGGCCGTTGTGGGGATTGACGACGCCCAGGCTGCTTGGCCCCAGGATCCTGACGCCCGAGGCTTGCGCAAAGTCGCGAAGTTCCCGTTCGCGCTGGCAGCCTTCTTCTCCGGATTCCGAGAAACCCGTCGCCAGGATGGTCACCTGCTTCACGCCGAGTTCCGCGCATTCCCTGACGGCGGGAAGCACCGTATCGGTGGAGGACAGGATGAAGACATGCTCCGGCACCTCTGGCAAGGCACTGAGACTGGGCCAAGCCTGTTCACCCTGGACCTGATCGCGATTCGGATTGATGGGGTAGATCTTTCCTGCGAACCGCGAGCGCCGCAGGAATTGCAGGGGGCGGCCGCCCGTCTTGCCGGGATCATCCGATACGCCCACCAATGCGATGCTGCGCGGATGCAAAAGTGCCTGGCTGATCAACTGCTCGGAATGCTCGATGATGGACATGCGTACTCTCATTGATGCGAGGCTCTGGGCGCGCGCTGGGAAAACGAGCGGCCAAAAATACCCTCGGCAATTCGGTTCTTCAGTACTTCGATGGACCCGCCCGCGATCATCCAGCCGCGGGTCCGGCGAACGCAATACTCTACCAATGCTTCCTGGCTGAAACCCATTCCACCCATGATCTGCATGGCATCATTGGATGTGTCCCAGCCTGCCATATTGCAGGCGAGTTTCGCCATGGCGGTGCTTTGCGCCGAGGGCAGCCCTTGCTCGCCTTCGAGAGCGGCCTTGTAGAGCAGCAGCTGAGCTTGCTCGAGCTTCATCCACATATCGGCAAACTTCCACTGCAAGCCCTGGAACTCGCACAGCTCGCGGCCGAACTGCTTGCGCAATGTGGCATGGTCTCTGGCCATGTTGAAGGCGTACCTTCCCAGGGCCAGCGCGCGCGAGGCATTGCCCAGCCGTTCCACGTTGAATCCGGAAATCTGCTTCTTGAAGCCGCCCAGACCCAACAGCAGATTTTCCTTCGGCACCCGGCAATGCTCGAAGTAAAGCTGAGACCACTGCTCTCCGTTCATGAAGCTTGAGGGCTTTCCTATCTCGAAACCCGGCGCGCCTCGTTCGATCAGGATGGACCCGATGCCTTCCACGCCAGGGCCGAACCGCACATAGACAAGAAAGAGCTCCGCGTCGGGACTGTGGGTGGAGAAAACCTTGCTGCCATTGACGACGTAGTGGTCTCCGTCGAGCACCGCCGATGTTTTCAAGTCGGTCACCGCGGAGCCGGCGCCCGGCTCCGTCATGCCTAGCGAAATCAGTTTCTTCCCAGACAGCAGGTCAGGGAGAAAGCGGGCCTTCTGTTCCTTGTTGGCATACTCGACGAAGGTGCGGATAGGTCCGAAGTTGCCCGCCTGCACGATATCCGCGCTTTTCGGACACGCCAGCGCCACTTGCTGGATCGCAAGCACGGCGTGCATCAAGGTGCCGCCCTGGCCTCCGTCCTCCTCGGGAAAAACAATGCCCAGCAAACCCTGTTCCGCCAGCAGCGCCGCGGTTTCCCAGGGGTACTGATTGGAGTGGGCCCGTTCCAGCGCTCCAGGAGCCAATTTGTCCTGCGCGAATCGCGCGACGCTATCTGCAAACGCCTGGTACTCTTCCGAAAGGTTGAAATTCATGACGGTCCCAATGGTTTCTATTTAGTGCGGGGATCTTAAGTCGGGGCATGTGCGCGCAGTTTTTCCAATCGCGCCGACAAACATGCCAAAAAAACATATCAGGCGTCAGGCCAACCCGCCTTGACGCACGCACTTCACGCGCAGGAATTCCCGCAGTCCTTCCTCGCCGCCTTCAGATCCCAATCCACTGTCCTTGAAGCCGCCAAATGGCGTTTCCGGCAGCGAGGCCTGCAGATCATTGATGCAGACGACGCCACTCTCTATCTCGTTGACCAGCCGGTGCGCCAGTTTCATGTCGCTGGTGAACGCATAGGCGGCCAACCCAAAGGGCAGCGCATTTGCCTCGGCAATGGCCTCGTCGGCGTCCTCCACGGGCATCATCAGGGCCACAGGACCGAAAGGCTCCATGCGGCTGACTTCCGCGCGCCTGTCTCGCAGCGCCAGGACGGTGGGTTGATAGAAATAGCCGCGCCCCTCGATTGCGCGGCCCCCGGCGAGCAGCGTGGCGCCGCATTCGACCGCGTTGCGCACGAGGGCATCGATGGCGGCCAGGCGGCGCTTGTTCTTCAGCGGCCCCATCCTCGACTGGGAATCGAAAGGGTCCTTTACGGCCAAGGCGCGGGTGTGCGCGACGAATCTTTCGCAGAAGTCATCGAAGATGTTCTTGTGCACAAGGAAGCGCGTGGGCGAAGTGCATACCTGGCCGGCGTTGCGGAACTTGGCTGCGACGCCTGCCGCGGCTACCTCGTCGATATCGGCATCGTGCCAGACCACGACGGGGGCGTGGCCGCCCAGCTCCAGCGTTGCTTTCTTCATGTGCAAGGCCGCCTTTGCGCCCAGCTGCTTGCCCACCTCGGTTCCGCCAGTGAAAGTGATCATGGACACCCGCGACGAGGCGCACAGCTGATCAGCAATGGACGCGGGGTCGCCAAACACCATGTTCACGGCGCCTTGCGGCAGGCCCGCGCGTTCGCAGGCCTGCGCAATCAACAAGGCGACGCCGGCTGTTTCCTCGGAGGGCTTGAGCACGATCGTGCAGCCGGCGGCGAGGGCTCCGCTGATCTTGCGAGCGGGGGTGATGGCAGGCGCGTTCCATCCTGCAAACCCTGCCACCACGCCATATGGCTCCAGTTTGACCAGCTGCTGCACGCCTTGCGTCCTGGCCGGAATCAGGCGGCCATACAGGCGCCGCGCTTCCTCCGCGGCCCATTCGAACATTTCCGCGGCGGTGTCGACCTCCTTTCGCGCCTCGGACAGGGGTTTGCCAAGCTCGAGGGTGATCTGGCGAGACAAGTTGTCGCTGTCTCCGCGCATTTCCTGCGCCACTTTGCGCAGCAGTTCAGACCTGAGCGTGGGGCTGGTCCTGCGCCACGTGCCGTAGGCGCGGTGCGCGCCGCCGATCGCCCGTTCGACGTCGTCTGGCGAAGCGGCGCGGTAGCGTCCGAGTTCCTCTTCCGTTGCAGGCGACACCAGGACCAGCTCTGCCTGGCCGGTGCCTGCGCGGAACTCGCCGTCTATGTATTGCGAATACTTCATGTCTCAATCTCCGCGTCTCGATATGCTTTTTGGAATTGCCCGCCGCCGCACCGGCAATCCGCGCGAGCAGGCCAGCTGGTTGAACGCGGGGCGGGAGTTCGTCGCAGTCTATCAACCAACGACTGTGCGGAGCGTCCACTTTTTCTCTGGCAAACATGCGTTTTTCGACTATCAACGCGGCTGTTTTTCAGGCGGCTGGAGCGTGATCGGATGTATGCCTAAAACGACTATCTGCCAGAAAAAATGTCGTCCTCTGGCATTTTTGATCGTCGATATACTTTGCCCGTCTAAAGGAGTGGGCTATGAGGATCGGTTTTATTGGCTTGGGCAGGATGGGACTTTCGCTGGCACGTTCGCTGGTCGGCAAGGGCGAGCAGGTTTGGGTTTTCGACCTGAACGAAGAGGTAGCGAAAAGACTCCAGGCCGAAGGTGCGCATATGTCGGCGGACGTGGCCGATCTGTGCAGAAATGCCGATATCGTCTTCACGATGCTGCCTGGCCCAAGGCAAGTCAAGGAGGTGGCGCTCGGCTCGGGCGGCATCCTCGAAAACCTTGCCCCCGGAGCCATCTACATCGACATGAGTACTGTCGATGTCGATACCGTCGATGCGCTGTTCCAGGCGTTCACGGCAAAGGGAATCGTGTTCGGCGATGCTCCCGTGGGTCGGCTGGCCGCACATGCGGACAAGGGAGAATCCCTGTTCATGCTGGGCATCGACGCGCGGTATCTCGAAAAGGTCGAGCCCGTTCTGTACAAGATGGGGACCACCGTTTATCACTGCGGTGCGGCGGGCCACGGCACGCGTACCAAGCTGATCAACAACATGATGGTCCTTTGCTATTGCCAAATCAATTCCGAAGCCTTGGTGTTGGCGCAATCGTTGGGTCTGGATCTGAACAATACGTTCAATGTGCTCACCAGCACGACTGCCAGCAACGGTCAACTGAAAGAGAAATGGCCGAACAAAGTGCTGAAAGGAGATTTGTCGCCGGGCTTCGATCTGGCGCTGGGATACAAGGACATCTCCTTGGCTTCCAACGCGGGCGCCAGCAGTCGGGTAGCTCTGCCCGTGTGCGACACGACCAGGAACATCTTCAGAATGGCGTTGGCGGCGGGCAAGGCAGGGCAGGACACGTCCAGCCTGACTGACTTCTGGGCCGAAATCAACGACTGCCCCAAACCCAGGCTCGGCTAGGCGCGTTTCGTCGCGAACCCAGAGCCAAGTGGATGCCGGGCCGCAGGCGCCCCGGAACACCATTGCTTCCGTTACTCATGGCCAATACATACTCAAATCTATATGGGACGGGCTTTCCTGCGCGATATGTGCAGGGGCCTGCCGCGTTGAACGAACTGAAAGGCATACTCCGGGACTGCCTGGGCGCGGACTCGGCGCTATTGATCTACGACGCGGCACTTGAGCAATACATGCCTCGTTTCAACCAGTCCGGCGTGGCGATCCATGCCTTCATCTTCCCGGGAAACTGTTCCGATGCTGCCATCGATGACCTGACCGCAGCTGCCCGGAATATTGCCGCGGATTGCGTGATCGGTTTCGGCGGGGGGAAAACGCTGGATACCGCCAAGGCCGTAGCGGCAAACCTGAATCTGCCCATGGTGATCATGCCGTCGGCGGCTTCGAACGATGCTCCGACGAGCCGCCTGGTTGCGATCTACGAAGAACATGTCTTCAAGCATTCCAGGGTGCTGGCGCGAAATCCGGACTTGGTGCTCGTGGATACGTCGATCCTGGCCGAGGCGCCCAGGCGGCTGCTTGTCGCTGGTATCGGGGATGCCCTGTCCAAGAAATTCGAAGTGGATTGCTCGGTGGCGAATTCCGTCCCGAATACCTTCGGCATGCAAAGCCTGCTGCTTTCGCGAACGCTGGCCGACAGATGCTATGAACTGATCCGCATCCACGCCATAAGCGCCATTGGCGAATGCGAGGCGCAACGGCCGGGCGAGCACTTCGAGCGACTGGTGGAGGCCTGTGTCCTGTACTCGGGACTGGCATTCGAGGGAGGCGGCCTGTCGCTGGCGCATGGCTTGCTTCGTGGGCTCACGTGCATGCCGGAAACCGAACGCTTCCTGCACGGCGAACTGGTGGCCTATGGCTCCCTGGTCCAGGTGCTGGCCTGCCAGCGCCAGCGCGACGAATTCGACGAACTGCTGGGAGTGGTCAAGGCAGTCGGCTTGCCCTCCTGCCTGCGGGATTTCGGCGTGTCGGACATCTCGAAGGAGCGGCTGTCGGAGGTGGCGGCGCAGACATTGACCGCGCCCTATCTGGCGGGTGGAGCGCAGCAGATATTCCAAGACGACATCGTGCAGGCGATGCTCGAACTCGAGCGTCGCACCGCCTGAAATTTCATCCAAACGGAAAACCGAAGGAAAAACCATGAACTCAGTTTTGCCATTCCCGAAAGAACTTCAACCCAAGGGCATACGCCAGGAGATCGTGACGCCGGTGCTGGAAGGCGATGACCGGTTGTGGGTTCCGATTCATGACAACGTGTGGTTCAAGCCGCTGTTGCTCAACATCACGCACGGGTACTGGACCAGCGTCCTGCGAGTGCGGCGCAAGGGCGTCGTCAGCTGTCATCGCCATCCCGCGACGGTGCATGGATATGTGCTGAAGGGGTCGTGGCGCTATCTGGAGCATGACTGGACGGCTAAGGAAGGAAGCTATGTCTTCGAGCCGCCTGGCGAGACCCATACGCTGGTATCGGAAGAGGAAGGCGAGATGCTGACGTGGTTTCTGGTCAATGGCGCCTTGATATACGTGGACGAGAACGGCAAGCAGACCGGTTACACGGACGTATTCGATCGTGTTGAGAAATGTCGCGCCCATTACAAGAGCGTGGGCCTGAGCGAGGACTACCTCGAAAGCATCATCCGCTGATGCGATTCCCAGGGTGAGGAAGACAAATGAAAAAGATCAAAAACTTCTTGCTGTTGGCCTCGATGTCGGTGGCCATGTGCGGCGGCCAGGCCATGGCCGCTGACTATCCCGCTCGTCCCGTTTCGCTCGTCATCGGGTTTGGCGCCGGTGGCCCCACGGACGTGATTGGCCGGTATGTGGCGCAGCAGCTTGGCGACAAGCTGGGGCAGGCCGTGGTCGTGGAGAACCGGCCGGGCGCGAATGGCCTGATCGCCCTGCAGTATGTGAAAAAGGCCAAACCGGATGGCTACACCCTGCTGTTGGCGAGCAGCGGGTCCCTGGCTATCGAACCCATGTACCGCAAATCGATCGATTACAACGTCTTCAAGGACTTCACGATCATTGCTCCCGTCGCGCAGTATCCGTATGTGATGGCGGTGAATGCCCAGTCGAGCGTCAAATCCATCCCCGATCTTGTCGCGGCCGGAAAGGCGGCCAAACAGCCGCTGACGTTCGGTTCCGCCGGCATGGGGGCGGACAATCATCTGGCCGGGGAGTGGTTCGCCAAGAGAATGGGGGTGCCCTTGTTGCACGTGCCATATAGCGGGGGAGACGCCGCCCTGGTGAATGGCATGCTGAGCGGAGGCATCGATATGGCCCTGATCAGCGGCGCCGTGGCGCTGCCGCAGGTGCAGGTGGGCAAGCTGCGCGCCATCGGCGTGGGCACAAAGGAACGCGTGTCTTTTCTGCCGGAGGTCCCGACGGTCATCGAGGCCACTGGCCAAGCTGATTTCCTCATCGGGCCATGGAACGGCATCGTGGGCCCGGCCGGCATGGATCCCGCGATTGCCGGGAAAATCGAGACGGCCGTCCAGGAAATCCTGAAAACCGAAAAGTCGCAGAAGACCCTGCTGGGGCACGGCCAGTATCCCTTCCTGGGTTCAGGCCAGGATTTCAGCAACTACATCAAGGCGCAGCAGGACCACTGGGCAGAGGTCATAAAAAGCTCGGAACTCGAGAAGCTGGACTGACCAGGCTGCGGTTCGACGTAAGGAGAGCTGTCGGAAGAAATAGCCGATACGTCGACGCACGCTTACCGGAATACCGGATTCCGCTGCGAGTGAACATAGAAAATAGGAGACAGGTCCATGGAAGTGCCGTTCTCTTCCCTTGTTTTTATGGTGTCCATGCTTGGCGTTTCCGTCGGCGCCCAGGCTCAGAATTTCCCCGAAAAGCCGCTGACGCTGGTTGTTCCTTATTCCGCGGGAGGCAGCACGGACGCCACCGCGCGCCTCGTTGCCGAAGGCATGAGCAAGAAGATCGGGCAGCCCGTTATCGTCGAGAATAAGCCAGGGGCCGGCGGCGGGATCGGGGCTCTGTATGTCAAGCGCGCGCCCAGCGACGGCTATATCATGCTGGTGACGTCGGCATCTCATATCGTGAATAAAGTCATGGACAAATCCGTGGACTACGATATGCAGCGCGATTTTCGTCCCGTATCGCAGCTGACGAATCTTCCGATCGTGCTGGTCGTGAATGCGAAATCGGATTTCAAGTCGGTCGACGATCTCGTTGCATTCGCCAGGAAGAATCCCGGAAAGCTGAACTATGGCTCCGCCGGCAACGGCACCGTTCAACATATGTCCGCGAGCCTGCTGGCCGATATGGCGTCGGTCGAGATGACGCACATTCCCTATAAAGGCGGCGCCGCGGCGCTGACGGATCTTCTTGGCGGCCAGCTGGACTTCGTTTTTTCGCCCATCAATGAGGTGGTCGGCCAGGTCAAGGAAGGCAATGTCCGGCCACTGGCCGTGACCACCAATGTCCGGTCGGACGTGCTGCCCGACGTACCCACAATGAGTGAATCTTTGAAGGGCTATCAGTTGCCGCTGTGGTTCGGCATCGCGGTGCGGGCCGATGTCTCGGATGAACGGACGGCCGTACTGTCCCGGGCGGTCCAGGATGCCTTGCGGGACAAGGAGGTCAGTGAGCGGCTGATCGCTCAGGGCAGCGAGCCGGTCGGGTCGACTCCGCAGGAGATGGCGGCACTGCAGGCCAGCGAGAAAGTGCGCATCGAGAAGTTGCTGGCCACGATGAACGTGGCTCGATAAAGGGAGAGGCACAATGCATACGTTCTCTGATGAAGAGTGGGCACTGCGAGTCGATCTGGCCGCCTGCTATCGCCTGGTGGACATGTTCGGAATGCTGGACATGATCTACAACCACATTTCCGCCAGAGTGCCGGGCGAGGATTCATTTCTCATCAACCCGTTTGGATATCATTATTCGGAGATTACGGCCTCGTCGCTGATAAAGGTGGACGTTGACGGCAATGTTCTCTACAACCCCCATGAAACCTATGGTGTGAACAAAGCGGGGTTCGTCATCCACAGCGCCATACACAAGGCTCGCCATGATGTCGAATGCATCATCCATACGCATACGTTGGACGGCATGGCCGTGTCGGCGATGAAATGCGGGCTGTTGCCTTTGACGCAGACGTCGATGCGGTTCGTGAATGTGGCGTACCACGACTATCAAGGCGTCGTGGTCGATACCGAGGAGCAGGAAAGCCTCGTGAACGACCTGGGGGAGGCCGACGTGATGATTCTCCGGAATCACGGCTTGCTGGCCACTGGCCGGACCATCCCCGAAGCCTTCAACAATATCTACAGGCTTGAAAGATCGTGCGCCGTGCAGCTGCGCGTCATGTCGTCCGGCGCCGAGATCAACCTTCCAAATGACGAGGTGATACGTCGCACGGGACAGCAATTGAAGCTGCAACCCAGCGCAGACAGCCCTGGCAAGCAAAAGCCGTACGGAATATTGGAATGGCCTGCCTTGAAGCGGCTCCTGGATAAGAAATGTCCGGACTACAAAGATTGACCCGGGGCATTGCATGAATCCGCTTATCGTTTTGTCCCGCGAGGTGCATGCGCGCGATGTGGACGGGTACGCCCAGCTCAGGTCCCGTTGTGGCGAGGTATTCGACTGGCTGCTCTACGAGGGCGCGCACAGTGTTGCGGAGGAGGGCAGGGCCCGGGTCGTAGGGGCGTATCTGTCAGCAGATATTCTGGAACTGTCCTCCAAAATGGAGCTGACAAGGAAGATGTCGGATTTTTGCGACCTGATGCGGAAATGCGGAGGGTTGCGGTTCCTGCAGGTTCCCTCCGCCGGATTGGATCGGCCGTTTTACGACGAATTGAGCGCCCGTGGCGTGCAAATCTGGGATGCGCGGGGGATCGCGGGGACGACGGTTGCCCTGAGCGCATTCACTGGCATGCTGATGCTTGCCCGGAACATGCATGTCCATTTTCGCAAGCAGTACGAAAATGAATGGTTTCCGGTGCGCTTTGGCCCGTTGGAGCCGAGGGGAATTGAAAACAATACGGCCGTGATCGTGGGCGTCGGAAGTATCGGGGCTGAAATCGCCCGGCTATGCAAGGCCGTGTCCATGAAAACCATAGGCGTGAGGCGAACTTCCAGCGGCCCCCTGCCGAATTTTGACAGTGTCGTCACCCTGGACAGGAAGGATGAGGTATTGCCCCGCGCCGACTGGGTATTCCTTGCATGCCCGCTGACGCCCGAGACGTTTCATCTCATGGATGCCGATGCCTTTGGCAAGATGAAGGCCGAGGCAGGACTGATCAACGTTGCGCGGGGACCGGTGGCCGATGAGGACGCCTTGATCGAGGCGTTGCAACGGGAGCAGGTCCGCTGCGCTTACCTGGACGTTTTCGAAGTGGAACCCCTGCCGCCGGCGTCGCCTTTGTGGAATATGCACAACGTGATTCTCACGCCGCACGCGGCGGGCGATGCGCAGACCCGATACGGGAAACTGGACGAGCGCTTTCGGCAGCGCTTGCTGCAATGGTATGCCAGCGCTAGCCAGCCCTAGCTACAGTGCCCGAATGGGGTAGGCCGGCCAGGACCGCAAAAAACCCGCAGCTCCCACGAGCGTGCGGGTTTTTTCTGGCTGACCTGGAAGCCGGCCATGCTCCGCCTCCCTCATTCCTTCTCGTAGGCCAGGTAATCCAGATGGATGCCGATATGGTCCGCGATATAGCGGGCGTCGTGCCAAACCCCCCAGATGAACGAGGAACTACGGTTGGTGAGGTTGGGCAGGCCGAGGAAGTAAATGCCTTTTTCGGCGGAAATGCCGCGCTTGTGGATGGGGTAGCCGTTTTCGTCGAAGGTGTCGACGTCGATCCAGCTGAAGTCGACCTTGAAGCCGGTCGCCCAGAGGATGGTCTTGATGCCGGCCTCGGCCAGGTTCAGGCTGAGGATAGGGTAGGTAAGGCATTCCGGGTCGGGCAGCAGTTTCCAGGCATCGGGCTCGGGCGGCAGGTCCAGGCCGTTCTGCTCGATGTAGGCGTCGGCTTCGCGCAGGACCTCGAAGTAGTCGGCGTCGCCCTGGGCGACGTCGCGGCCGAGGTTGTCGGCGAAATGCAGCACGCCGTTCTCATAGGAGGTGGTGATGCCCACCAGCTGGATGCCGTCGCGCGCCAGGCGGCGGAAGTCGACGGTCTTGCCGTTTTCGTAGCCGCTCACGGCGAAGGCGACGTGTTCGCGCTTGGGCTTTTTCTTGACCTCATCCCACATGCCCAGCGCGCCCAGCCACCAGCAGTAGTCGCGCTGGCGGTAGGAGCGGGGCGGGCGATAGTGTTCGCCCACCGACAGGTAGACGGTGCGGCCGGCCTGGCGGAGTTCTTCGGCGATCTGCGAGCCGGAGGCGCCTGCGCCGACGACGAGCACGGCGCCTTCGGCCAGCTGGCCTGGATTCTTGTAGGCCGAGGAGTGAAGCTGCTGGATGCCGGCGTCCTGCGGCACGATCTTCGGGTAGGTGGGGATCTGGAAGGGGCCGGTCGCGGCGACCACGTGCTGGGCTTCGATGGTGCCCGCGGAGGTGGTGACGGTGAAGCCCGGGCGCTTGTCGTTGCGCTGCACGCGCAGGACTTCGACGCCAGTGCGCACCGGCGCCTTGAGCATCTTGGCGTAGTCCTCGAAGTACTGGGCCATGCGCTCCTTGGGCGGGAAGACGTCGGGTCCGACGTCATCGAATTTCAGGCCGGGAAAGCGGTCGTGCCAGGCGGGGCCGTTGGCGACCAGCGAGTCCCAGCGTTCGGAACGCCAGCGTTCGGCGATCCGCTTGCGCTCGAGCACGATATGCGGAATGCCCATGGCGCCGAGGTGTTCGCTCATTGCGATGCCGGCCTGACCGGCGCCGATCACCAGCGTATTGGTTTTTTCAATTGACATTTGAAGATCCTAAAAATTACCGAGACCCTGGTGCGTCTCGAGGCTGACACGAAGATCAAGCAACAGAAGACCGGCGAACCGCGCGCTTGATCAAAGGGCGCGCTGAACGATAGGCACGCAGTGTGACCCTGAAGCCCCGAGTTGATAACTTCGTTTTTCGGACGGCTGACTTAGGAAAAAGCAAAGGAGCAGGTTTGCGCGGAAAGGGGGGCTTCGGGGCGTCCGGGATGCCGCGATTTCTTTTTTCCGATGGCCCCCATCAGCATCGGCAACGCACTGGGAAAAGGGCCTTGCCGTATTCTTGAATGCACCAGAACGCTGAGGACGCTCTCTTGCGTGCCATGCGGCCACCGCCTGCTTTTCCCGAGCCATACACGCCGGGAAGTCGAACTTTGTGAGTGCAGCAGCCATGCCGAATCGCCCCTTTGCCTCCGATACTCCCAGCGCGCTCCGATTGGAGGGCGTGATCAAGAAATACCGCGATCATGCGGTGCTCCAAAAGGTCTCCCTGAAGATCGAGAGCGGAGAGTTCCTGACGCTGCTGGGCCCGTCCGGTTGCGGCAAGACCACCTTGCTGAACCTGATCGCGGGTTTTGCCGACGCGGACGAGGGCGAGATCTTCATCGACGACACCCCGGTCACGGCCTTGCCGCCATATCAGCGCCAGATCGGCATCGTGTTCCAGAACTACGCGCTGTTCCCGCACATGACGGTGGCGCGCAATATCGCTTATGGCCTGCGGATGCGGCGCGTGCCGGCCGCCGAGATCGAGCGCAGGGTGGGCGAAGCCATGGCCCTGGTGAAGCTGGATGGACTGGGCGAGCGCAAGCCGCGCGAGTTGTCCGGCGGCCAGCAGCAGCGGGTGGCGCTGGCGCGGGCCCTGGTGATCCGCCCCAAGGTGCTGCTGCTCGACGAGCCGTTTTCCGCCTTGGACAAGGGCCTGCGCGGCGCCATGCAGGTGGAAATCCGGGATATCCAGCGCAAGCTCGGGGTGACGACAATCTTTGTCACCCATGACCAGGGCGAGGCCCTCAGCATGTCGGACCGCATTGCGGTGATGAACCAGGGCGTGATCCGGCAGGTCGCGGCGCCCGACGAGCTGTATCGCAATCCGCAGGACCCGTTCGTGGCCTCGTTCCTGGGCGACGTCAACATCCTGCCCGCGCACTATCACGGCTCCGGCGCGGAGACCATCCAGCTGCGCCTGGGCGCGGGGCTGACGCATATTCCCCGCCACCGCCTGGTGGGCGGCTCGCACGAGGGGCACCGGCTCGATCTTTATGTGCGGCCCGAACACATCAAGCTGGAAACCCTGCATAGCGGGTCGGTGCTGAGCGGCACGGTCGTCAACCACGTATTCCAGGGCGACCACGTGGATCTGTACCTGGAGGTGCACATTCCCGTGGAGGGACGCCAGCACGTGATGGTGCGCACCTCCGACCTGAACTGCATCCATGAATGGCCCGTGGGTGCCGTGGCGGGACTTGCTCTGCCCGGTCACGGGGTCAGCGTCTTCAACGCGTCGTCCTGAAAGACGGGTTCCGCGCTGTTCCATCCTGCACGGCGGCCGCGCCAGCGCAGCCGCCCGGCTTCCATTCTTTCGCGAGGCAAAACTCCATGAAGCAGATCCCCCTTGAAATGCAAGCCATCATCGCCCGCGAGCCCGGCGACGCCACGGTGTTGGCGCTGGCCGAGCGCCCGGTCCCCACGCCAGGCCCCGGCGAAGTGCTGTTGCGTGTGCTTTCGGCCGGCATCAACCGGCCCGACATCATGCAGCGCCAGGGCCTGAGCAAGCCAGCGCCGGGCGTGACGGACGTGCTCGGGCTGGAGGCCTGCGGCGAGGTGGCCGCCTGCGGCCCCGGCGTGCCGGAGTCCCTGCTCGGACAGCGATTCATGAGCCTGCTGGCGGGCGGAGGCTATGCGCCGTGGTGCGTGGCGCGCGTGGATCATTCCCTGTCCGTGCCCCCGGGGCTGGGCGACGCCGAGGCGAGCGCCCTGCCGGAAGGCCTGTACACCGTCTGGCACAACCTGTTCGAGCTGGGCCGCCTGCGCATGGGCGAGACCGTGCTGATTCACGGCGGCGGCGGAGGCATCGGCACGCTGGCGATCCAGATGGCGCATGCGGCCGGGGCGAAGGTCATCGTGACGGATGGCGAGCGCGACCGCGGCGCTGCCTTGCGCGAACTCGGCGCGTCCGAGGTGATCTGCTTTCATGACACGGATTTCGTGCAGGCCTGCGAGACCTATACCGAGGGCCGCGGCGTGGACGTGGTGCTGGACATCGTCGGCGGCGATTACGTGCGCCGCAATCTGCAGGCGCTGGCCTTCGGCGGGCGTCACGTGAGTCTTTCCTTCCTGCAGGGATCGGCCGTCAATGTCGAGCTGCTGACCCTGATGCAGAAGCAGCTGAGCCTGCATTCCTCGACCATGCGGCCGCAGACCGATGCCGAGAAGGCCCGCATGGCCGCCGCGCTCAGGCGCCACGTGCTGCCCCTGGTGGCCGCCGGCCGCATCCGGCCCAGAATGGCGCAAAGCCTGCCGCTGGCCGAGGCCGTGCGCGCGCACCAGTTGCTGGAAAGCGGCAAGGTGTTCGGCAAGCTGGTCCTCAAACCCTGACAATCGGAGACTGGATTGAAACTCCTCTACGCCCCGACGTCCCCTTTCGTGCGCAAGGTGATGATCTGCGCGCATCTGACCGGCCAGGCCGGACGGATCGAATGGCTGCCCAGCGCGGCGCATCCGGTCAACCGCGATGCGCGCATCGCCGCCCATAATCCGCTGGCCAAGGTGCCGACCCTGATCCTGCCGGACGGCAGGGCGCTTTACGACAGCCGCGTGATCTGCGAATACCTGGCCGGCGCCGCCGGCGACGCGCAGCTGTTTCCGGCGGGCGAGGCGCGCTGGCTGGCATTGACGCGCCAGGCCCTGGGCGACGGCCTGCTGGATGCCGCGCTGCTGGCGCGCTACGAACACACGGCCCGGCCGGCCGAAATCCAATGGCCGCAATGGCGCGAGGCACAGCTGGTCAAGGTACGGGCCTGTCTCGCGGAAATCGAGGCGCAGGCAGACGAGCTGCCGCAAGCGCATCCGGACATCGGCAGCCTGACCATAGGCTGCGCCCTGGGCTATCTGGATTTCCGCTTTCCCGAGCTGGACTGGCGCGCCGCGCATCCGCGGGCCACAGCCTGGTTCGCCGTGTTCAATCAATTGCCTGCCATGCAGGCCACCCTTCCCAACGAAGCCTGAGACCGCCGCCATGACGACGCCGAGCGCATCTTCCACCTCCTCCACGGTCTGGTTTCTCAACGGGCCGAACGCCAATCTCTACGGACTGGACGCCAACAAGACCTATGGTTCCGACAGCTTTCCCGTGTTGCAGCAGCGTTGCGAAAGCAAGGCCGCCTCGCTGGGCATCCGGCTGAATTTCGTCCAGTCCAACCACGAAGGCCAATTGGTCGACTGGATACAAGAGGCGCGCGGCAGCGCGCAGGGCGTCATCATCAATGCGGCCGGCCTGACCTATTCGTCGGTGCCCATCCTCGATGCCTTGCTAGCCTTTCCCGGCAGGATCATCGAGGTCCACATGAGCAACATCTGGCGGCGCGAGGCCTTCCGCCATCATTCCTACATTTCCAAGGCCGCCGACGGTGTCATCGCGGGCCTGGGCGGCGATGGCTATGAGCTGGCCATCGAGGCCATGTCCCGCCTGATCAACCGCAGCGCCTGAGGTCGCCCCGCCATGCATGCATCCTCCCGCCCGGCCGTGTCGGGCACGATGGTTTTCTACAGCGAGTTCGATGACTACACGGCCTGGCGCGACGCCATGCAGGCGCGCCTGCCGGACCTGCGCATGGTGCACGGCAGCGAGGCGCACGACCCGGCCAGCATCCATTACGCACTGGCCTGGAAGGCGCCGCAGGGCTTCTTCGACCGCATGAAGAACCTGCGCCTTATCGTGAACCTGGGGGCGGGAGTGGATTCGCTGGTGGGCCGCGAGGACCTGCCCGCCGGTGTGCCCATCACGCGCATCACGGATCCAAACATGGCGCGCATGATGGCGGGCTACGTGCTGTTCGCCACCCTGCGCTATGCGCGCGATATTCCGTATTTCGAGGCGGCGCAGCGGCGCGGCGAGTGGGCCTACCGCCATCCGCGTTCGCCCGAGGACGTGCGTGTGGCGGTGCTGGGCCTGGGCGAGCTGGGCGCCTGCGCGGCGCAGGAGCTGCGCCGCCAGGGGTTGACGGTGCTGGGCTGGTCGCGCAGCCCGCGCAGCATCGAAGGCGTCGAGTGCCACGCCGGCATGGAGTCGCTGGACACGGTGCTGTCGCGCGCGGACATCCTGGTGGTGATGCTGCCGCTGACGCCGCAGACCCGCGGCCTGCTGGATCGCGAACGTTTGCAGCGTCTGCCCCGCGGAGCAGCCCTGATCAATGTGGCCAGGGGCGCGCTGGTGGACCAGGCCGCCCTGACCGATCTGCTGCGCAGCGGCCATCTGGGCGGCGCGACGCTGGACGTGTTCGAGCGCGAGCCCCTGCCCGCTGGCGACCCGCTCTGGGCGATGGACAACGTGCTGATCACGCCGCACCTGGCTTCGGTGGCCATTCCAGCATCGGCCGCCGGACAGATCGCCGACAACATACTGCGCGTCAACCAGGGCCTGGAGCCCGCCAACCGCGTTGATCCCGCGCGCGGCTATTGACGTTGGGTCTTGCGGATGTCAGGGTTCTTTAGCCGCCGAGGCAGCCCTGCGCCATTCCGATGCTCGCCCCAATGGGGCTGCGCTTCGGATGGCTCCGGACCACCTCGGCTGACAGTCGCCTAATGCGTTGGTTTTGGACCCCGTTCATGGGTAGATATTGTGAGCCGGTGGCCGGGCGGAGGGATCCGAAGCGCAGCCCCACCGGGGCGAGCATCGGAATCCCGCAGTCCGGACGCCGGCGGCTCAAGAACCTGATCTCACCAAACCAATCAGCAACATTCCACCCCAGAATTCTCTAGTGGTTGTCCTCGATATTGAGGATCCTGCTCAGCCCGAGGAAACGGTTGGCGAAGATCAACAGCGCGGCCGTCACCACGATGTACACCACCGACAGCGCAGCCAGGGTCGGGTCGGCGAACTCGCGCACATAGTTGTACATGGTCACTGGCAAGGTCTGCGTGCTCTGGGTGGTCACGAACAGCGAGGCGGTGAATTCGCTGAATGACATGATGGCCGCGAACAGCCAGCCGCCGAACAGCCCGGGTGCCAGCAGAGGCACGGTAATCGTGAACAGCACCCGCACGGGCGAGGCGCCCAGGCTGGCGGCGCTCTGCTCCAGGCGTTCGTCCAGGTTCTCCATCGAGACATAGACGCTGCGCAGCACGAAAGGCAGGACCAGGATGACGTGGCACAGAATCACGATCCCGTAGCCGCGGTCCACGTTCAGCTGCGCCGCCAGGATCAGCAGGCCCAGCCCGACCGTGAAATGGGGAATCACCAGCGGCGAGAGCAGGATGGCTTGCAGGATGTTCTTGCCCGGAAACGCCATGCGCTTGACGGCGATCGCCAGGCCGGTGCCGATGACCAGCGCCAGCAGCGAGGACCAGAGCGTCACCACCATGCTGGCGCGAAAGCCATCGCGGAAATCGGCGTAGGTGAAGACGCGCTCGAACCAGCGCCAGGACCAGGCCTGCGGCGGAAAAGTGAGCAGGGCCTTGTCGTTGAAGGAGGCCAGCATCACCACGACTACCGGCAGCAGCACGAAGGCGAGGATCAGCGTGATCAGCACCGGCGCGCCGATGCGCAGCCACAGGGGCAGGGATTTGCGGATGCTCATGTCAATGTCCTCCGATGACCTTGAGACGGCGCGTGACCTGGCCGAGCAGCATCAGCGAGATCGCCGTCAGGCCCAGGCCCATGACGCTCAGGCTGGCGGCGAGGGGGAAGTTCATCGACGAGAATCCCAGCTGGTAGACCAGCGTCGAGACCGTCGGCACGCGGCCCCCGCCTATCATCTGCGGCGTGGCGAAGGCGCTGAAGGTCCAGGCGAACGAGGTGGTGATGCTGGCCAGGATGCCGGGCATGGACAGCGGCAGGGTGATCGTGAGAAAGGTGCGTACCGGCCCCGCGCCCAGGCTTTCCGCGGCCTTTTCGTAGTCGCGGTCGATGTGCGAGATGGCCGTGGCCAGCATCAGCACCACGACGGGGATGGTGACGTGCACCAGCGCCACCAGCACGCCCAGATGGCTGAACATCAGTGTGAGCGGCGTATCGATCAGGCCCGTCTTGAGCAGCATCGAATTTATGAAGCCCGTGCTGCCTAGCACGATGATCCAGGAATAGGTGCGCACGATCTCGCCCAGGAACAGCGGCGTGATGGACACGATCAGGATGAAGGATTTGATGGCGCGGTTGCGCACCCGGACCAGGGCATACGCCAGCGGATAGGCCACGAGCAGGGAGCAGACCGTGGTCTCCACGCTCAGGCGCAAGGTGTTGGTGAAGGCATCGATGTAGATCTGCTTGCCCATGCCCGAAAAGTTCGTCAGCGTCAGGCCGCCGACGTCCAGCGAACCCGGAATGAAGGTGCGCAAGCTGTACTGCAGCACGGCCGCCATGGCGACGCAGATGCACAGGGCGATGAAGCTTGCCGGGGATATCAGCCATCCCCTCAGGGTGGAACGCGCATCCATGGTGAACCCATCCTTGGTTTACGTTGAGGACGTGGCGGCGCCGCGGCCCCAAGGGGCCGCGGCCTTGCGTTATCAATTCATGATGTTCTCGGTAAACCACTTGCGCCACTCGGCCGTTTTCTCCGCGCGCAGCTTGTCGTCGATGACGATGGCCTGGGTGTCCCACTGCTGTTTGGTCGTGAAGACGCCAGGAAGGGCAGCGTCTTCAGGCGAGACCTTGGCGTTGTCGACGACGGGGCTGGCCTTCTTGGCCGCCACGATCTTGGCCTGCACCTCAGGCGACAGCGCGATGTCCATGAACTTGTGGGCCAGGTCGGTCTTGGCGCTGCCTTTCATGATGGCCATGGTATCGACACCCAGCACCGCGCCTTCCTTGGGCATCGCCACCTTGATGGGCACGCCCTGGCCGATCATGTAGTACGCGTTCATGGATAGCACGACCTGCACCGGCGTTTCGCCGGCGGCGATCAGTTGCTGGCTGTTGGCGTCGTTGGTGTAGAAAGCCTTGAAATTGGGTTTCAGGGCCTTGAGTTTTTCCTGCCCCTTTTCCCAGGTGCTGGCATCGCCGCCGGACAGCAACGCCGAAATGTCGATGATGTGGCTGGGGTCGAAATCGGGCGCGGACAGCTTGCCTTTCAGCGCCGGGCTCCACAGATCGTTCCAGCTGTTGAAGGTGACGCCCGCGGGAACCAGGTCGGGGCGGTAGCCGATGGTGTACACGTACGCCCAGCTGCCGATATGGTACGGGCTGATCTTGGCCCGGTCGACCAGGTGCGAGTAGTTGGGGATCTTGCTCAGGTCAAGTTTTTCGTACAGGTTGGCGTTGACATAGAGCCAGCCGATATGCGACGTGGTGAACGTGATGTCGCTTTCCGGCTTGGTGGCGAGCTTGGCCTTGTTCAGCCGGTCTATGGTGCCGCCCGTGATGTACTTCACCGGCACGCCGGTCTGCCGCGTGAATTCGCGGCCGATGTTCTCGTCGATGAGATCGCGGAAGCTGCCGCCCCAGGTGCTGACCACCAGCGCATCCTGCGCCTGCGCCGTGGCGGAGAGAGCCGCGCCGGCAAGCATGCCGGCGCTTATGAGTTTCTTGATCATGACAACCCCTTGTCTATATGGTTGACTACAGAACCTGCTCGAGGAAATTCTTCAGGCGCTCGCTGCGGGGCGCCCCAAAAAACTGTTCAGTGGGCGCGGTCTCGATGATTTCGCCTCGCTCCATGAAGACGCAGCGGTCGGCCACCCTGCGGGCGAAGCCGATTTCGTGGGTGACGCAGATCATGGTGATGCCGGTCTGCGCCAGGTTTTCCATGATGCGCAGCACCGAGCCGACCGATTCCGGATCGAGCGCCGAGGTCGGCTCATCGAAGAGCATGATGCGCGGGCGCAGGCAGAGCGCGCGGGCAATGGCCACGCGTTGCTGCTGGCCACCGGAAAGCTGGATCGGATACTTGTCGGCCTGCTCGATCACATTGACTTTGGCCAGGTATTCGCGCGCCGTCTGTTCGGCCTCGCGGGCTGGAACCTTCAAGGCGATCTTCAGCGCGAAGGTGCAGTTGTCCAGCACCGTCATATGCGGAAAGAGGTTGAAGTTCTGGAACACCATGCCCAGCTGGCGCCGCACTTTCTCCACGTCTTCGGGACGCCGGGTCAGTTCGGCGCCGTTGACCCGGATGTCGCCCGAGTCATGCTGTTCCAGATGATTGATGCAGCGGATCAGGGACGACTTGCCGGATCCGGAAGGACCGCAGAGGATGACGATCTCGCCGTTGGAGACCTCCAGGTGGATATCCCGCAGGGCGTGGAAGGCGCCGTAGAACTTGTTCAAACCCGAGATGGAGACCGCGGGCGCGCACTCGGACAGGGTGGCGGAGACAGGCGGCGTGATGCTGGACAGGATGGCAGTCATGATGGTTCGCGCTCTGATAGTTCGGTCGGCCGGGCGGTTCAGGCCCTGGCGAGATAGCGGTTCAACTTGCGGTCCGCGATCGAGAAGCCAAGTCGTATGCAGTTGGTGATGCACCAGTAGATCGCCGCCGCCGTGATCAGGGGCGTGAACGGGTCATAGGTGTAGTCGAACACGGTGTTGGCGGCCGCGGTGAGGTCGACCAGCGTGATGGCGCTGACAGCCGCCGTGCTTTTCACCATGATCAGCAATTCATTCTGATAGGCGCGCAGCACATAGCGCGCCACCAGCGGCAGGCGCAGGCGGAACAGGATCTGCGCAGGCTTCAGGCCCAGGGTCTGCGCCGCTTCGATCGTGCCCCGGGGTATCGCCGCCAGTCCACCGCGGATGATCTCCGCCATGAAGCCGGAATGGGTCAGCGCCAGGCCCAGCCAGGCGCAGACATAGGCGTTGGAGAAGACGCTCCACAAGGGGGTGTCGCGCACGATGGAGAACTGCGGCAGTCCGCTGTAGATCAGGTACAGCAGCACCAGGCTGGGGACGCCGCGGAAGAAGCCGATGTAGCTGCTGGCGAAGAGCGCGCGCGCACCGGGCCGGAAGCTTGCCAGCGCCACCGGCAGCGCCAGCAGCAGGCCGATGACCAGCACCGGCAGCAGCACGGCGAAGGTGGTGCCGGCGCCGGCCAGCAGTTTGGGCAGGCTGTCCCAGGCTACCTGGAAGTCAAAGTGCATGCGACGCTCCCTTGGTCACGACGGGATGAAAGCCGCGCGCAGCCCATGTTTCGACACGGCGCGCCACGTAGTAGGTGAGCCAGGTCATCATCAGGAAGAAGCCGGCCGCAAGCATGTAATAGACGAAAGGCTCCTTGGTCACGCCGGAGGCAAGCTTGGCGTAGGCCATGATTTCCTTCAGGCCGATCAGGGAGATGAGGGCGGTGTCCTTGAGCACGACGATCCACATATTGGTCATGCCGGGCAGGGCCAGCCGCAGCATCTGCGGCAGGATCACCTTGAGCCAGATGGCGGTGCGCGGCACCAGCAGCACCCGCGCGGCCTCGAACTGGCCGTGGGGAACGTTCTGGATCGCGCTGCGGATCAGGTCGGCCAGATAGGCGCCATACACCATGCCCAGCGCCGCTACCGCCGCCATGAACGGCGTTACCTCGATCTGCTGGTCGATGCCGAACGGCGCTAGCAGGCTGGCGACGATCTGCGAGCCGCCGTAATAGAACAGGAAACCGACCAGCAGCGAAGGCACCCCCGTGAAGATGGAGGCATACGGAATCCAGACGATCTTGGCCAGCCATGTCGGCCGCAGTGTGATCAGGGCGAAGAACGTCCCGATCGCGAGCGCCAGCAGGTAGGCGCAGACGGCGACCTGGATCGTCATCATTGCGCCGGTCGCGAGTTGCTGCACGAAACCCATCGAAGGCATGAGGTCTTCCTGGCAAGCGTGGGTGGAGTTCCGCCCGGTCCGGCAAGCTCGTGCCGGGGACTCGGGCGGCGCGCGCGAATCCTGCTAGCGGCAGGCCGCTTCCTCGGGCAGCAGCTCCACTTCCATGTACGGCTTGCGCAGCTTGGTGAAGGTGCAGTCCTTGATGATGGTGTCCAGCGTGACGTTCATGCGGTTGAGCAGTTCGCCGCCGTCCTTGCGGGCGATCCAGCTCGATCCGGCTTCGCCGCCGCCAGTCCACAGATCGCCGCCAGCGAACTTCCAGCCCTTGCCCTGGGGCTTGGACAGGAACTCATTGGTCCAGCTGATCTTGGGACCCAGGCTCATGTCGAGCCGGCCGTTGGCCAGGTCGAGACGGATCTGGTCGGGGTTGTCGTAGAACACGATCTGCACCGCGTTGCCGAATGTCTCGCCCACGTACTTGGCTTGGGCCGAGCCGCGTTGCAGGCCGATGCGCACGCCCTTCAGGCCCTCCGGCGTGAAGGTGTAGTTCTTGGCCTCGGGCACCACATAGGAGTCCGGGTTGAACAGCACCGGTCGGCCGAACAGCACTTTTTCCTTGCGCTCCGGCAGCGGCTTGGTCTGGCTGACCACGGCATCCAGTTTCTTCTGCAGCAGCGCCGGGATCAGGGCCTTGAAGTCCATGACGACGATCTCGCAATCGACCTTCATCCGCTTGCACATCTCGCGCGCCAGGTCGGGTTCAAAGCCGGTCAGGCGGCCTGACGGGTCGACCATGCTGAAGGGCGGATAACTGCCTTCGTTGCCCAGCACCAGCTTCTCGGCTTGGGCGGGCGTCACAGCGAACAGCGAGGCGCCTGCGAGCGTCAGCGCCGTGATGGTTTGGTGTAGATGCATTATTTTCCCCTTGCTTATTTATTGGTCATGCACTTCGTTGAATGGTCTACATCGCTGCGGCCTTGCTCAGGTTGCCGTTGAACAGCGAGCCGTAGCCGGGCTTGGCGCCCGCCGCGCCGGTGAGATCCAGGCAATGCCAGAACGAAGCCTGGATGGCCGAGATCACCGGCTTGCCGAGTTTCTGTTCCAGCGCCTCGATGGCGCCGACGGTGCGGAAGTTGGTGCACGAGACGAAGATGGCCGTCGCGTCGGGGTGATCGACCGAGAGCACGTGGTCGTAGACCTTTTCCAGCGAGACCTCGGCCAGCGCGTGATCGTCAGAGATGCCGAGGCAGGCGCTCTTGACGACCTCGTGGCCGTTTTCCTGCAGGAAGCGGATGGCGCGCTCGTGGATCTCCGGAAGATAGGGCGTGGCCAACGCAACCTTGCCGGCCTTGACCTTCTTCAGTGCCGCGAGCGTCGCGGTGGAGGCGGTGGTGATCTGCGGCCCCGGCACCCACTGCCGCAGCTTCTGGATCAGCGCCTGGTCGTAGGCGGTGCCATGCAGGAACGAGGCGCTGGTGCCGCCGAACAGCAGCACGTCGATGGGAGCGGCGCCGGCCAGGCGCGCGGCCTGTTCGAGTTCAGGCGCGTTCATCATCTCTTCGATGCCTTGCACCGTGACCTTGGGCAGCTTGATGCGCGCGGTATGGGTGGAAACCCCTGGAGCGGACATGGCCCACATTTCTTCTTCCATCACGACGCTGGAAGCGATGTAGATCAGCCCGATGCGGGCCAGGTCGCCCGAGCCGTCGTAGCGGAATCGGGGATAGGCGGCTTGCGCCGGCGTTGAGGCGGTGTTCATCCGGATCCCTTGTAAGGTGAGGTTGCTGCGGATTGCATCTGGTGACGTCGGCCGTCGATCCGGGACCGGGCGTTGCCGCCGCCCGCCGCACCGGCCACGCCAGCGAAAACCAATGATGCGAGAGGCCATCCGAGGCACCAAGTCGCCTTTTCCGTTGGCATGGATCGATTTTCCTGATGGCCCCGCGAGGCCGCCGAGGCAGGTCGCATGCGCATGGCGGCGGGCGCCGCCCGCGTCAGGATTTCCGAGACGGGACGCCGGAAAAAACAAATAGGCTGCGTTCCCGCTTGGACCGACCATCAGCGGGCAGGTCACGGCCTTGTGCGATGCCGCCACCCAGGCGGGCGCGGGGTCTCCGGATAAACCCTAATGCAGATACGAGCCATGAAGCACAAGCGCATACGCACCTTCAATACCAAGGCAACCTACCCTGAACAGAACCTCGATAACGATCTGTGCCAGGCCGTCGTCGCGCGCGGCAGCACCGTCTTCTTGCGCGGGCAGATTGGCCAGAATCTGGACACCTCGGAGAGCGTCTGCATCGGCGATGCGGCGGGCCAGACCGAACAGGCGATGAAGAACATCGACATGTTGCTCAAGGAGGCCGGCGGCGAGCTGCAGGATATTTGCAAGATCACGATCTACATCATCGACCCGCGTTATCGGGAGCCGGTCTACCGCGTGGTCGGAAAATGGCTCAAGGGCGTGTTCCCCGTGTCCACCGGCATTGTGGTGTCAGCGCTGGCGCGCCCCGAGTGGCTGGTGGAAATCGACGCGACTGCCGTTATTCCGGATTGACGCCGCAGGAGGCCCAGCTCATGACTTTCTCCATCATTGCCCGCTGCCCGGCCACCGGCCAATTCGGCGCGGCTGTTTCGTCCTCGTCGCCCGCGGTCGCGGCGCGCTGCATCCGTGCGCGTGCGGGCGTAGGCGCGGCGGTCAGCCAGAACATCACCGACCCCGCCCTGGGGCCGCTCATCCTCGACGCGATGGCCGAGGGCCGCACGCCCGAAGGCGCGCTGCAGGCGCTGGCCGAACGTCCTTTCATCAGCTACCGGCAGCTGATGGCCATCGATGCCACCCAGGCGCCGGCCATATTCACGGGCTCGAACGCGCTGGGTCGCCTGGCCGACGCGCAAGGCGAGCATGCCGCATGCGCGGGCAATATGCTGGCGTCGCTGGAAGTGCCGGCGGCCATGTTGTCGGCGTTCGAGCAGGCCTCGGGTTCGTTGGCCGAGCGCCTGATGCAGGCCATGCTGGCGGGCCAGGCGGCTGGCGGCGAAGAAGGGCCGGTGCATTCGGCCGGGCTGCTGGTGGTGGCGGACCTGGATTGGCCCATCGTCGATTTGCGCATGGACTGGGTCGAGCAAGGTCCCGTCGAACGGCTGTACGAGGCCTGGCAGGTCTACGAGCCGCAGATCGAGGCCTACATCACCCGCGCCAGGGACCCGCGCGCCGCGCCGAGCTTTGGCGTGCCAGGCAATCCGTGAGCGCTTGCGGCTTGCGGCTTGCGGCGAGTGCGAGAAAACCCGAGGAGCGCCATGCCCCGCTGTCAGGGCATAGTGGATACACTTTTGCACGGTGCGGTTGACGCTGGCGCCGGGCCGCGCCGGCGGCCTGCGCAGCGGACCGCCGCCTCCTTCCAGCCTGCTCCAGTTTTCTCACTTCGGACTATGCTCAATCGCATTTCGCTGCGCCAGATGGAGTACTTCGTCGCCACTGCCAAGCATGGCAGTATCGCCGCGGCATCCAACCAGATCCACATTTCGGCGCCGTCGATCTCGGCTGCCATCGCACATGTCGAAACCGAATTGGACGTGCAGCTGTTCGTGCGGCATCCGTCCAAGGGCCTGGCGCTGACAGTGCTAGGCCAGCAGGTCATGAGCGAATGCGAAGATCTGCTCGAGCGCGCGTCGCGCCTCTACAAGATTGCATCCGTTTCCAGCAACACCATCCAGGGCACCTTGCGCGTGGGCTGCTTCCAGTCGCTCACGGCCATGATCGCGCCCGAGGTGATCTTCGGGTTCTCGCGCGCATTCGACAAGGTCGAGCTGCACATGGTCGAAGGCGATCAGCAGTTGCTGATCGACAAGCTGCATACGCTGGAGATCGACGTTGCGCTCAGCTACGACCTGAGGCTGGGCGACGAGATATCGTTCGAGGCGCTGGCGCGCCTGCCGCCGCACGTGGTGGTCAGCGAGCTGCATCCGCTGTCGCAGCAGATTGCGGTAACGCTGGAAGAACTGGCGCGCTTGCCCATGGTGTTGCTGGACCTGCCCCTGAGCCGCGACTACTTCATGTCCCTGTTCGCGAAGTTTGGCCTGGAGCCGAACATCGTGGCGCGCTCGCGCTCTGAGGAAGTAGTGCGGTCCATGGTGGCCAACGGCATCGGCTACGCCCTGTTCAACGTGCGGCCGAAGTCCACCCAGGCCCTGGACGGCAAGCGCCTGGTGCGGCTGCGCCTGGTGGGCGAACACCGGCCGATGCTGCTCGGGCTCACCACCTACAAACCGATGAAGCCGTCGCGCCTGACCGAGGTGTTCATGCAGCGCTGCCGCGCCTACATTTCGGACCAGTACATTCCGGGCATGAGCGAAGGCAGCTTCTTCGATCCCTACGTGCCTCCTGAAAACAAGTGAATGGACGGCGCGCGCGCCGTCCGTCTTTTGCAGATCCATGCCATGAGCTCACCGACCCCGGACAACAGTCCAGACCTATTGCGCGAACTGCTCGCCTTTGAATCCGTCACGCTGACGCCCAATATCGACCTCATAGAACGGGTGCGGGAATTGCTGGCGCAGGCGGGCATCGCATCCACGCTGGCGGCGGACCCGCAGGACGCCAGGCGCAGCAATCTGTTCGCTTCCGTCGGCCCTTTGGAAGTACCCGGCATCCTGCTCTCGGGCCATACCGATGTGGTGCCCGTGACGGGGCAGCCCTGGACCACGCCGCCCTTTCAGGCGACCGAGCGCGATGGTCGCATCTATGGTCGGGGCAGCGCGGACATGAAGGGCTTCGTCGCCTGCGCCGTGATGGCCATGATCCGCGCGGCTCGCCTGCCGCTGGCGCGCCCGCTGCATCTGGCGCTGTCGTTCGATGAAGAAATCGGCTGCGTCGGCGTGCGCCACCTGCTGCGCGCGCTGCAAGACATGGAGCCCGCACCGTTGCTGTGCGTGGTGGGCGAGCCCACGCTGATGAAGATCGGCACCGGCAACAAGGGCAAGGCGGCCTACCGGGCCGTGTGCTGCGGCCAGGCGGGCCATTCCGGGCTGGCGCCGCATTTCGTCAACGCCATCCATACGGCCAGCGATCTGATCGGCGCGCTGCGCGACGTGCAGCGCGACCTGGCCGAACACGGACCGCGCGAGGCCGGCTATGACGTGCCATATACCACGGTGCATGCCGGCACCATCAAGGGCGGCACGGCGCTGAACATCGTGCCCGCGGAATGCGAAGTCAATTTCGAGATCCGCAACGTCGCGCAGGACGACCCTAACCAGATCCTGGAGCGGGTGCTGGAGCTGACCAGGACGAAGATGCGCGCCGCGGGCGCCCGGCCCGAGGCCGAACCGCCCCGGGTCGAAGTGGTCAATAGCTATCCCGGCCTGGCCACGGCGGACGGCTCGGCGGCCGTGGCGCTGCTGGCCTCGTGGCTGCCGCCGGACACGCCGCTCACCAAGGCTGCCTTCGGCACCGAAGGCGGGCTGTTCCAGCAGCTGTGGGCGCAGACCTCGGTGCTGATCTGCGGACCCGGCAGCATCGAGGTGGCGCACAAGGCCGACGAGTACGTCGAACTTTCGCAGCTGCAAGCCTGCGACGCCATGCTGGAGAAGTTGACGCAGTATTTGATGGTTTAGGCGCCGGAGCGCGGGATCGCTGGCTACGTGGCAACGTTTTGAAGCAATCGCCTGTTGAGCCGGGGCTGCGAGAGCCTGCTATAACAGCGGCTACAGCTTTTCTGTAGGGCCAGGAAATGTCCATTCAAACGTTGAGCCGCTATGGTGTGGCGATTTTTGCGGCTGCGCTGATGGCCGGCTGCTCCTCCAGCGGTCCCAAGACTTCGGAGCAGGGTGCAGCCAAGTCGTATTCCTCCACTGCCCGCGCCGGCGGCGAGTGCGCGAGCCGCGGCAAGTGCATCTACAAGGGCGCGTATGAATCAGGGGAACGGAACTACGCCGAAGCGGAAGCCAAGCGCCTGAACATCGCCGAACTGGAGCGCCTGCGCCGCGCTTTCGGCAATTGACCCCGGCAGGGAACCGGCGCACGCCCACGCCTGAAGAAATCATGCGGCACTACGACTCGGACCCGGACGAGGATCCCTGGGTTCGCGGCAAGCCTGCGCCGGAGCAGGTCGCGGTAGTACCTTATGACCCCGATTGGCCGGCCCGTTATGCCCAGCTTGAAACGCAGGTGCGCGAGGCTTTGGGGCCGGCCGCGCTGGCGGTCGAGCACATGGGGTCGACCGCGGTTCCGGGCTTGCCGGCCAAGCCGGTAATCGATATCGATCTGACGGTGGTCGACCCCGTGCAGGAGGACGCCTATGTCCCCGCGCTGGAAGCCGCCGGTTACGTGCTGGTTTTACGGGAGCCGTCCTGGCATCAGCACCGTCTTTTGCAGCTGGCCGCGCCGCGCGTGAACCTGCATGTATTCGGCCCCGATTGTCCCGAGAATATCCGGCACCGGATGTTCCGCGACTGGCTGCGCCAGCACGCGGCCGACCGCGATCTGTATGCCCAGGCCAAGCGTATGGCGGCGGACGGCATGATGCAGGTCATGGATTACAACAAGCGCAAGGAAGCGGTCCTGCGCCAGATCTACGAACGCATGTTCCGCGCCGCCGGCTTTATCTGAGGCGCGCCGGCGCGGATATCATCCCTATCCGCTTCAATAGTGGCTTTTCAGCGGCACGGCGGGGTCGGCCAGCACGTCGCGGGGCGGGTTCAGACCCAGCTCCAGCAGCTTGCGCGCCGCCAGGTGGTCCATCGGGGCGTTGATCGATTCGACGCAGACCAGATGGCCGTCGGCAAAGTGCAGGATCGAGAAGCTGCCGGGCTTGGCGCCGGGCCGCAGGACGCGCTCGGTGTCCGGCGGCGCCAGGCCGGCGATCTGCAGGCGCAAGGCGCCCTGATCGGACCAGAACCAGGGCAGGGCGTGATACGGCGTTTTCGTGCCCAGCAGCACGCCGGCCAGGGTGCGGGCCTGGTCGTTGGCGTTCTGCACCGATTCCAGGCGCAGGGTCTTGCCCCAGCGCGCATACGGAAACGAGGTGCAGTCGCCGATGGCGTAGATGCCGGGCGCGGAAGTCTGCATCAGCCCGTCCACCACGATGCCGTTCAGGCAGTCCAGGCCGGCGGCCTGCGCCAGCGTGATCTCGGGCACGGCGCCGATGCCGGCGACCAGCAGGTCCACCGGATGCTCCACCTCGTTGACGACTACGCTGCGCACGCGGCCGTTCTCGGTCCGGATGTGTTGCAGGTCGGAGGACAGGCGCAGGTCGACGCCGGAGTCGTGCAGTACGCGGGCGACGTGTTCCGAGGCCTCGGGCGACACGGAGCGCGCCAGCAGGCGCGGCGCGGACTCGAAGACGGTGACCGGGCGTCCCAGGGCGCCCGCGGTGGCCGCGATTTCCAGGCCGATGAAGCCGCCGCCCACGACCGTGACCGACGGCGCGTCGGCGATCGCGGCGCGCAGGCGCGCGGCGTCGTCGGCGTTGCGCAGGTAGATCAGGTTCTGCAGTTCTTCGGGCACGTCCGGCAGGCGCCGCGCGCGCGTGCCGGTGGCCAGCACCAGCGCGTCATAGTCCAGCTGCTTGCCCGAAGCCAGCGTGAGCGTGCGCGCGTCGCGGTCTATGCCGACCGCGGGATCGGCCAGCAGCACCTGCACGCCAGCGTCGGCGTAGACCGCCTCGGGGCGCAGCAGCTGGATCGGAGCTTCCGGATCCTTGATGTAGGTCTTGGAGAGCGGCGGGCGATGGTAGGGCAGCGAGGCCTCTTCGCACACCAGCGTCAGGCTGCCGGGAAAGCCGCCTTCTATCAGGCTGGCGCACAATTGCGCCGCCGCGTGGCCGCCGCCGACGATTACCACCTTCTGCATGCATGACTCCTGTTCTGCCTGGCCCGGTCTCGGGCCGAATCGGCAATGCTACCGCAGGTGGCAGCTGGAGGAACTGCATGCAGGACGCGAAGGGCGCTGCGCGCCTGGAGAGGATCAGGCCGCGGCGTTGGGGGACGGGCTCAGGCGCCCGGCAGCATGTAGCGGGCGGAAACGGCCAGGATGCGCTGGGCGGATTCGCGCAGCCTGCGGGCTTCGCGGTGGGCGTTGAGGGAAACCACGGCGTCGTAGCGGCGCGCGCTGAGCGGACCGGCCAGCAGCACCGGGCGGCGGGTAAGAATCGGGGATATCAAGCGTTGCATGTGGAGCATTCCTGCGGGCGTCAGGCCCAGTCGATGCCAGGTATCGTAAGGCGGCCGGGGGTGGCGGCCAACGAATTACCTTTTATATGAATATCCGGCGCGCGCCCGGGATTCGGGGGCTGGCGGATATTCGAACGCCAGTATCGCCCGCGAGTATGACAGCCATATGCCAGCGGCGCTTGCGGCCGCCCGGCAGGCGCGGACCAGGTCCGCGCGGAGAACCCGCCGGATGACGATGCCCCGGGGGCACCAGCGGCTCAAGGCGCCTTGAGCCGCGACGGCACCTCGCCCACGTCGCTGCAAACCGCCAGCACTTCGGCGGGCTTCTTGCTCATGGACAGGTACACGTGGCCGATGCTGCTGTCGAAGTAGGCGGTCTCCAGCTTGCCCAGCACGACGCTGTCGCCGTTTTCGAACTGGATGCGGACCTTGCCCGACAGCACCACCGCGAATTCCTGGCCGGGGTGGCGGATGTAGTCCTCGAACTCGACCACCTTGCGCGAGTCGATGAGCGCCAGCATGGGCGTCATCTTCTTGCCGGGGTATTCGCCCATCAGCAAGCGGTAGTGGTAGTTCTCGGTGACGTAGTCGCGGGCGTCGCTGAGCTTGTTCTTGACGAAGGTGGGGGCGACGGCGGCCTGCGAGGCGTCCGGCAGCATGAACATGCGGGTCATGTCTATGCCGAGCGCGCCGGCCAGCGCGGCGAACTTCTCGTAGCTGAGGGCGATCTGCCCCAGCTCCGCCTTGGACAGCGTCGAGACCGCGATGCCGCTGGCGCGGGACAGCGCCTGCAGGGTCATCTTGCGCGCCTTGCGCTCGGCCCGCAGGCGAGCGCCCATTTCTTCCTTGCCGACGATCTCGGGCGGGGATGTAGTGCCGGGTAGGGCCATGTAGCGATCTGGCAGGTAGGGGTGATTGGGGCAGGGCCCGCAAGCCCCGCTGCGTATGCCGGATTGTAAGGGCTGGCCGGGATCAGGCTCCCGCCCGGTTGAGGACGCGGCCGGCGTGCTGGCCGGTAAAGGCCTGGCCTTCCCAGACGGGCGAGCCGTTGACGTAGACCGAGTGGATGCCCGCCGCGCGCTCGGTGGGACGCTCGAAGGTGGCCGAGTCGGCCACGGTGGCGGGGTCGAAGACCACCAGGTCGGCGTAGTAGCCGGGCTGCACCTGGCCGCGTTCGGCCAGGCCGAACTTGGCGGCGGTCAGGCCGGTCATCTTCCAGACCGCGGTCTCCAGCGGGAACAGGCCCAGGTCGCGCGAGTAATGGCCCAGCACGCGCGGGAAGGTGCCCCACAGGCGCGGGTGCGGACGCTCGTCGTGCGGCAGGCCGTCGGAGCCGATCATGGTGGGGCCGAACGCCAGGATGCGCTGCACGTCGGGCTCGTCCATCATGAAGTAGATGGCGCCCGCGGGCTGCAGCTCCGGCACCACGTCGTACTTGGACTTGTCGCGCTCGGCGGCGATTTCCTCCAGGTCGCGCCCGCTCAGTTCGGGAAAGGGCTTGCACCAGGTGATGAGCGTGCGGCCCGCCAGCAGCACGCGGTCCTGCTTCAGCATGGTGGAGCCGGCCACGTAGGGGTAGGCGTCCAGGGACACGTCCTGGCTGGCCATGGCGGCCTCGATCAGCGCCAGCGTTTCCTTGGAGCGGCCGAAGTTGGGCTTGCCCATGACCTTGTGGTGCGAGATCACCACCGGCACGTCCAGCTCGCGGCCGATGCGGAAGGTCTCTTCCAGCGCCGCCACGATGTGTTCGCCCTCGTCGCGCATGTGGGTGGCGTAGACGCCGCCATGCGTGCCCAGCGGGCGGCAGACCTCGATGATTTCCTCGGTGCTGGCGTGGGCGGCGGGCGGGTAGAAGGCACCGGTGGAAATGCCGATGGCGCCGCTGGCCAGCGCGTCGTCGGCCAGCGCCTGCATGGCCTGGATCTCCCCGGCCGTGGCTTCGCGCTTCAGGTCGGGCATGACGGCGGCGCGCAGGGTGGAATGGCCCACCATGCAGGCGGCGTTGACGGCGGGCGGCGCGGCGCGCAGGGCCTCCAGGTAGTCGGAGAAGCGCTCGAAGCGGAACGAGCCGCCTTCGTCCAGCAGGTCCAGCGGCGCGGGCGGGTTGGCATGCGCCAGCGGCGCCAGGCTGATGCCGCAGTTGCCGGTGACCACGGTGGTGACGCCCTGCGAAATCTTGGGCGTCATGTCGCGGTGCTTGAGCAGGTAGTTGTCGTCGTGCGTGTGCGAGTCGATGAAACCCGGCGACACCACCTTGCCGGCCACGTCGATGCGCCGGCGGGCGCTGCTGGCGCTCAGGTCGCCGACGGCGGCGATCCGGTCGCCGCGCACGCCGACGTCGGCAAGCCGGCCGGGCGAGTTGGTGCCGTCGATGACGGTGCCGCCGGCAAGGATGTAATCGAACGGGGTGGCGTCGGTCTGGGACATGCGTATCTCCGGCTAAACGGGGGGGGCGAAGTGGCAGGCGACCTGCTGTTCGGGGGCGATCTGGCGCGGCTGCGGCGCTTCTTCGGCGCAACGCGGCTGCGCCATCGGACAACGGGTGCGGAAGGCGCAGCCCGAGGGCGGCGACAGCGGGCTGGGTATTTCGCCCTTCAGCACTTCCACGGGTTTGCGCTCGCCCTGGCGGGCCGAGGGCACGGCGGCCAGCAGGGCGCGGGTATAGGGATGGGCGGGGCGTTCGAAGATGGCCTCGCGGGTGCCGGTCTCGACTATCTTGCCCAGGTACATCACGGCAACGCGGTGGCTGATGTGGCGCACCACGCTCAGGTCGTGCGAAATGAAGACGTAGGTCAGCCCCAGGTCGCGCTGCAGGTCCATCAGCAGGTTGATGACCTGCGCCTGTACCGACACGTCCAGCGCCGATACGGGTTCATCGCAGACGATCAGGCCCGGGTCCAGCGCCAGCGCGCGCGCGATCACGATGCGCTGGCGCTGGCCGCCGGAGAACTCGTGAGGGTAGCGGTCGGCGGCGTCCGGACGCAGGCTGACGCGGGCCAGCAACTGCGCGACGCGCTCGCGGATGGCGGCGCGGCTGTGGCCGAAGGCGCGCAGCGGCTCGCCGATGATGTCGCGCACCCGCATGCGCGGGTTCATCGAGGAAAACGGATCCTGGAAGATGAATTGCATGCGCTGGCGCATGGCGCGCAGTTCGCGGCTGTTCATGGCGGCCAGGTCGCGGCCTTCCAGCAGGATGCGGCCCTCGGTGGGGTCGGTCAGGCGGATCAGGCATTTGCCGGTGGTGGATTTGCCGCAGCCGGATTCGCCCACCAGGCTCAGCGTCTGGCCGCGCGGCACCGACAGGGAAACGCCGTCGACCGCGCGCAGCACCTTGGCGCCGCTGCCGCTGTCCACGGGGTAGTGCTTCTTCAGGCCGATGACTTCCAGCATGGGCGGGGCGTCGGCGGCGGGCGCGGACACGGGGCTCGCAAGGGGGATGTCGTGCAGGTTCATGGCGGGCCTCAGGCGGTCAGGGCGGCGGGAGCGGGTTCGGCCGCGCGGGCCCAGCACCAGACGCGGTGGCGGCTGCCGGCATCGGCGGCGGGCGGCGCCTGCTCGGAACAGCGCGGCTGCGCTTCCGGGCAGCGCGCCGCGAAGGCGCAGCCGCGCGACTCGGGCGTCATCACCGGCACGATGCCGGGCAATTCGGCCAACCGAGCCGTATGGTCCTGGCCGTCGGCGAAGTCCGGCAGCGAGCGGATCAGCGCCTGGGTGTAGGGGTGCTGGGCGCGGTCCAGGATGTCGTCGACGCTGCCTTCCTCGACCTTGCGTCCCGCGTACATCACGATGACGCGCTGGCACATCTGCGCGACCACGCCCAGGTCGTGGGTGATCAGCACGATGGAGGTGCCCAGCCGCTGCTGGATTTCCCGCAGCAGGTGCAGGATCTGCGCCTGGATGGTCACGTCCAGCGCGGTGGTGGGCTCGTCGGCGATCAGGACCTTGGGCTGGCAGGCCAGCGCCATGGCGATCATGGCGCGCTGACGCATGCCGCCGGACAGCTGGTAGGGATACTCGCGCACGCGGCGCGCCGGGTCGGAGATCTGAACCAGCTCCAGCAGCGATTCGGCCTGCGCCATGGCCTCGCGCCGCGACAGGCCCTGGTGCAGCATCAGCGATTCGCTGATCTGGCGGCCCACCGTGAACACGGGGTTCAGCGAGGTCATGGGTTCCTGGAAGATCATCGAGATCTGGTTGCCGCGGATCGCGCGCATGGCCTTTTCAGACAGCGCCAGCAGATCCTGGCCGTCGAACTCGATACGGCCGCCGGCCACGCGCCCGGGGGCGCGCAACAGCCGCATGATGGACAGTGACGTGACGCTCTTGCCGCAGCCGGATTCGCCGACCAGTCCCAGCGTTTCGCCGGGCATCAGGTCGAAGGACAGGCGGTCCACGGCGAGCACGGTGGTTTCATCGCCGTCGAAACAGGTGGTGAGGTCGTGCACGCGCAAGACGGGTTGGGTTTGCATGTGCGCTCCTACAGCTTTTTGGCCAGACGGGGATCGAGCATGTCGCGCAGGCCGTCACCCACCAGATTGACGGCCAGGACGGCCACGCCCAGGAACAGGCCCGGATACAGGATGATGTGGAAGGCCACGGCGACGAAGTTGCGGCCTTCGGCCATGATGTTGCCCCAGCTGGGGATCTGCGGCGGTATGCCCACGCCCAGGAAGCTCAGCACCGCCTCGGTCAGGATGGCGGACGCCGCGATGAAGGTGGCCTGCACCATCAGCGGGGCGAACAGATTGGGCAGGATGTGGCGCAGCAGGATCGCGGGCACGCGCGTGCCGGACGAAATGGCGGCCTCGATATAGGGTTGTTCGCGTATCGTCAGCACCAGCGCCCGCACCAGCCGCACTACGCGCGGCACCTCGGGGATGACGATGGCGATGATCACGGTGCCCAGGCCGCCCTTCAGCGTGGCCATCAAGGCGATGGCCAGCAGCACGCCGGGGATGGCCATCAGCCCGTCCATGATGCGCATGATGAACGCGTCGATGCGGCGGAAGTAGCCCGCCGCCATGCCCAGCGCCACGCCGGCGACGGTGGAGACCACCGCCACCACGATGCCGACCACCAGGGAGACGCGGGCGCCCCAGACAGTGCGCGAATAGACGTCGCGGCCCAGCGCGTCGGTGCCGAAGAAGTGCTCCGACGACGGCGGCTTCATGCGCGCCAGCGGATTGATGTCCTGCGGGTCGACGGTGGCCAGCCAGGGCGCGGCCAGCGCAATCGCGGCCAGCGCCAGCAGGATGGCGCCGCCTATGTACAGCATGGGATGGCGGCGCAGCGAGCGCAGCACGCGGCGGTGGCGCGGGCGCCGCGCGGGCAGGGACAGGGTAGTGGTAGTCATGCGTTGCCCCCGGTTCAATAGCGGATGCGCGGATCGAAGAGCCGGTAGCTCAGGTCGACCAGCAGGTTGATCAGGACATAGATGCCCGAGGCCACCAGCAGCACGCCCTGGATCACGGGATAGTCGTGGCGCAGCACGGCGTCGATGGTCAGGCGGCCCAGGCCGGGAATCGCGAATACGGTTTCCGTGACCACCACGCCGCCGATCAGCAGGGCCACGCCCACGCCGATGGTGGTGACGATGGGGTTGGCGGCGTTCTTCAGCGCATGCCAGACGATGGGGCCAGCCGCCAGGCCCTTGGCGCGGGCGGTGCGGATGTAGTCCTCGGACAGGGCCTCCAGCATGGTGGCGCGCGTCATGCGCGTGAGCAGCGCCATGTAGACCAGGCCCAGCGACAGGCAAGGCAGCACCAGATGGCGCAGGTAGGGCACCACGCCGTCGGCCAGGGGCTTGTAGCCCTGCACCGGCAGCCAGCCCAGCTTGATCGAAAAGCCGTAGACCAGGCTGTAGCCGATCAGGAACACCGGCACCGAGAATGCGCAGACCGCGCCTATCATGACCAGCCGGTCCAGCCAGCGTCCCGCGTGCCAGGCCGCCAGCACGCCCAGCGGAATCGCCACGATCACCGCGAACAGCATGGTGAAGATGGCGATGGACAGCGTCGGTCCCATGCGCTGGCCGATCAGCTGCGAGACCGGCATCTGTGTCGACATCGAAGTGCCCAGATCACCGGTGGCGATGTGGCTGACCCAGATGCCGAACTGCTGCAGCAACGGTTTGTCCAGGCCCAGGTTCTGGCGGATCTTCTCCACGTCGTCGGCGGTGGCGTTGTCGCCCGCGATCACGGCCGCGGGATCGCCCGGCGACAAGTGGATCAGCAGGAACACCACGACCGCGACCACGGCCATGACAGGAATGACGGCCGCTATGCGGCGCAGTATGTATTTCACGCTGGTTTTCCCCCGGCTTGTGGCCGGGCGCACGCGGCGCCCGGCGCCCGCCTTACGGCTTTTCGATGTTCCACATCACCGGGATGCCGGTCTTCAGCAGCTCGGTGTGCTGCAGGCCGCGGAATGCGGACACGGGCTTGAATTCCCCCCACATGACATAGGGCACGCTCTGGTAGGCGCGCGCCTGCATCTGCGCGGCGATGTCCTTGCGCTTGGCCGGGTCCGTTTCGCGGATCCAGCTGGTGCGCAGCGTGTCGAGCTCCTTGTCGCAGGGCCAGCCCGGCAGGCTGTTGCCGCAGGCGGCGGACATCCAGGGGTTGGTCACCGGCGTGCTGGCGTCGTAATAGCCGCCCCAGGTCAGGAAGACGTTCCAGCCGCCTTGCGCCGGCGGATCCTTCTTCAGGCGGCGGCCGGCCAGCGAAGCCCAGTCCATGGATTGCAGGTCGACGTTGATGCCGGCCTTCTTCATGTTCTGCGTCAGCACCATGACGGCGGGCGCGCTCAGGTGGTCCGTGGGGTACAGCACCACCACCTTCTCGCCCTTGTAGCCGGCTTCCTGCAGCAGTTGCTTGGCGCGCGCCGGATCGGTCTTGGCGTAGGGCGCCGCGCCCGCGTCGCTGGCCAGCGGCGAGCCGCAGACGAAGAGGCTGGGGCAATAGTCGACGCGGTATTTCTCCGGGTAGCCCATGGCCGACAGCATTTCCTTCTGGTTCACCAGGTGGTAGAGCGCCTGGCGGGCAAGCTGGTTGTCGAAGGGCGGATGCAGCGAATTAAGGATGACCATGCCCTGCGTCGCGACGGACGTGTTCAGGGTGATGTCCTTGTTGGTTTCCAGCACGGGCAGGAAGTCGGGCGTGGTCTGTTCGATCATGTCGACCTCGCCGTTCATCAGGGCGGCGGTGGCGGTGTTGCCGTCGGGGATGTAGACCCACTCGACGCGGTCCACCTTGACGTTCTTGCCGCCGGCCAGGCCGTCGGCGGGCTCCGCGCGCGGCACATAGGCCGGGTTCTTCACGTACACGACCTTGTTGCCCGGCACCCATTCATCGCGCTTGAAGAGGAAGGGGCCCGAACCGACCATTTCCGTGACCTGGGTGTTCGGGTCCGTCATGGCCAGGCGCTTGGGCATGATGAAGGGCGGCATGCCGGAAGGCTTGGACAAGGCGTCCAGCACCAGGCCGAAAGGCTCCTTGAGCGTCAGCGTGAAGCTGTTGTCGCCGGTCGCCGCGAGTTCGGCGCCCGCGGCCATCATGGCCTGGCCCAGCGTGTCCTTCTTGGCCCAGCGCTGGATCGACGCCACGCAGTCCTCGGCCTTGACGGGCGTGCCGTCGTTGAACTTCAGGCCCGGGCGCAAGGTGAAGCTCCAGCTCTTGCCGTCTTCGGACACGGTCCAGCTGTCCACCATCTGCGGCTTGACCTGCCCCTTGCTGTCCTGCGAGAACAGGGTGTCGAACACCATGTAGCCGTGGTTGCGCGTGATGTAAGCCGTGTTGAACAGCGGGTCCAGCGTCTTGAGGTCCGCGTGCGGCACCAGGCGCAGGGTCTTGGTCTGCGCCAGCGCGCCGGTGGCGGCCCCCATGGCCAGCAGGGCGGCTGCGCCCAGCAAACTGAAACGTCTGATCATTGTTATCCCCTTCGTTATTCCCATGCCCTGCTCGGGCGGCGATCGTTGAGCCTCAGGCCTTGAACGGCCACTTCGGCAATTTGCGCTTGGTGTAAGGCAGCGCGTTGTAGTCGGTGGTGATGGCGCCCGGCGTTTCCACGTAGATGACGTGGCGGCCGACCTGCGAATACGAGGCGTAGAAGTGCTGCGACGATTTCACGATGATGAGCTTCATGGCCTGCAGGTCCACGCCGAACTGCGTGAACAGGTCGGTGCCCATGGCCTGGGTGCGGTTGGTGGTCAGGGCGATGGTCACGCCCTGGCTGCGCACGATGGCCACGTCACCCAGCAGCGCGGGCGTGCCGGCCAACCCGGTCATGATGGCGTCTCGCTTGAGCGCCACGATTTCGCAATCCAGGTCCAGCGGCTGGCCCGACACCGGCGCGACCTTGCCGCCGATGCGCAGCTGGATGCGCGCGCCTTCGCCCGCCTCGAAACAGAGCTGCACGGCCACCGGGTCCCAGAACGGGCCGGTCGCGACGTCGGTGATGCCGCGCGCCAGCACGCGTTCCAGGATGAAGGTGGCGTCGCTGGGCGCGCCGCCGCCCGCGTTGTCGGCGGAGTCGGCCAGCACCACCGGAAAGTCGTTCAACGCCAGGGCCTGGTCCAGCGCTTCGTCGGCGCCTGGGTAGGGCGGCGCCAGTTGCTCGCGGAAACCGATGATCTCTTCGCCCAGCGCGCGCGCCAGGGCGTTGGCCTGGGCCTGGTCGCCGTCGGTATAGACCAGCACCTTGGAACCCATGTCGGGCGTGTCGCCCCACGGGAAGCCATGCGCGATGGATACCGACAGCACGCCTTCCTTGCCTTCCATGGCGAGCAGGCGGTCCACGAAGCTGCGCATGGGTTCGCGGCTGGTGTGCATGATGGAGATCATCTCGCAGTCGTACACGGCGCGCGTGGGTTTGATGCGGCCTTCGGCGCGCGCCACGCACAGGTCCACCAGGTCGTAGGCGCGCTCCAGGATGTCGGTGTGCGGATATTCCTTGAAGCAGACCAGGAAGTCGGCGCTTTCCACCATGTCTGCCGTCATGTGGCAATGCGGGTCCAGTTCGGCGCCGATCACGGTGTCGGGACCCACGATCTCGCGGGCGCGGCGCAGCAGGTCGCCTTCGCAGTCGTCGTAGCCGTCGGCCACCATGGCGCCGTGCAGGCCGAACAGGGCGATGTCGACGCGGCCGGCGCGTTTCAGATCGCCCAGCAGTTCGTCGCGCAGGGTTTCGTAGGCGTGGCGGGTGGTGATGCCGGCCGGCGTGGCGCCGGCGGTCAGGCCTTCGACCAGGGTCCAGTCCTTGCCCTGGGCGCGCTGGCGCGCGGCCCACAGCGGCCCCGAAAACATCTGCATGCGGTCCGGATGCTGACCCGCGGGGTAGTAGCCGCGCGCCCGATAGGCCGACAGACCGGTCGGGATGGGAGAGAAGGTATTCGTCTCGGTCGCCAGGGACCCGGAAAAGATTTTCATGCTGCCGCTCCGCGTAAGGATGTGCACATGGGGGCGCCGGCGTTGCCGCGAGCGCAAGAAAAAGACCGCACCGCCTGGCGCCAGGGCCAGGGGGTGGCTAGCAATGGGACCGGCCCGCGGCGCGGGCTCAGGCTTCGGACACGGGGCCCGGCGTGTAGCCGCCGTGCACGGCCGCCGCGCCCAGCCAGGCCTGCACCTCGATTTCCACGTCCACGCCCATGGCCAGCTTGGCCTCGACCGTTGAACGCGAGGGGAAGTCGGAAGAGAAATGGCTGCGGTAGGCGTCGTTGAACTGCGCGAAGAGTTCCAGGTCCGACAGCCACACCGTCACGCGCACCACGTCCTTGAGGGTGGCGCCCGCCAGGGCCAGCGTTTCCTTGATGCGCTCGATGGCGGCATGGGTCTGGGCGGCGATGTCGCCGCGCACGACCTGGCCGTTGGCGTCCATCGGGATCTGGCCCGACAGGAACAGGAAGCCGCCGGCCTGGGTGGCGCGGGAGAACGGCAGGGGCAGGGGGCTGGGGTAGCGGGCAATGGTGGTCATGGTGGACTCTCGCAGGCAAGGGGAGGGTTCAGCGCAATCGCGCGGGACGCACGGCTTCGGCGTCCACGCCGTGCGCTTGCAGATGGGCGGGCAGAGGCTGGCGCGTGAGCAGTGCGGCAGCCAGCTCAGAAGTCGCCGCGGCCGTCTGGATACCATAGCCGCCTTGGGCCGCCAGCCAGAAGAAGGCGGGCGCATCGGCGTCCCAGCCGACCACGAAATCGCCATCGCGCACGAAGGAGCGCAGGCCGGCCCAGGTGTGCTTGGGGCGGCGGATGGTGAGCGAGGTCGCGGTTTCGATGCGGTAGATGCCGGTGGCCACGTCCAGTTCTTCCGGCACCACGTCATGCGCGGCGACCGGGTCGGCGTTGGCCGGCGATCCCAGCAGTTGGCCGGCATCGGGCTTGAAGTAATAGCTTTCGTCGACCCCGACCACCGCGGGCCAATGGGCAAAGTCCACGTCCTGCGGGCCGGAGAACGTGAAGGCGGTGCGCCGGCACGGCTGCAGGCCGACGGGCGAGGCTCCGCACAGGGTCGCGGTATGGTCAGCCCAGGCGCCGGCGGCGTTGACCAGCGCCCGCGCATGCAGGGTGCGGCCATCGGCCAGCGTCAGCGTCCAGACGCCGTCCGCATGCGCGGCCGACACGACTTCGGCATTGTTGTGCAGCACCGCGCCCTGGCGCGCCATGCCGCGCAGAAAGCCCTGGTGCAGCGCGTGCACGTCGATGTCGCGGGCATCCGGTTCTTCGATGGCGCCGCAGATCTGGTCGGCGCGCAGACAGGGCACGCGCTCGACGGCCGCTTCGGCGTCGATCAGCGTCACATTGGGCGATTGGCTGCGGAAGTCGTCATAGACCTGGCGCAGCAGGTCCTGCTGTTCGGGCGTGGCGATGTACAGCACGCCGCGCGGGCTGAGCAGCGGATGCTCGCTGAAGCCCTGCGGCGGATTTTCGTAGAAGGCGCGGCTGGCGCGCGTGAGCGCCTTGATCTGGTCCGTGCCGTAGGTTTCCATGAACATGGCCGCGGATCGGCCGGTGGAGTGGTAGCCCGGCTGGGCCTCGCGTTCCAACACGGCCACCGAGGCCGTGGCGCTCAGGCGGTAGGCCACGGAAGCGCCAGCGATGCCGGCGCCGATCACGGCGTAATCGAATAGGGGTTCTGCTGTCATTTTGTCGGAAGCGAGAATTCTCTTATTTGATAATTCTCGAATACGATAGTTTTTTGACGGCAGACAAGTAATAGGGGAAAGCCCCGATGGAGGAAACTCCGAGGCTCGGAAAGTCAGGTCAGGCGCGTGCCATTGGGAACTTGATCGTCCGGCACTGCCAGCACGATGCCGCCGGCTTCGTCGGCGAAACCCAGCACCAGCACTTCGGATTTCATCGGCCCGATCTGGCGCGGCGGAAAGTTCACCACCGCCATGACGCGCTTGCCCGCCAGCTGTTCCAGCGTGTAGCGATCGGTGATCTGCGCCGAACTTTTGCGGATGCCCACGCCGGCCCCGAAATCTATCGTCAGCTTGTAGGCGGGCTTGCGCGCCTCGGGAAAGGCCTGTGCCGACTGGATGGTGCCTATGCGGATGTCGACCTTGAGGAAGTCGTCAAAGCCGATGTCGGCGGCGGCGGGGGTATTCGGGTCTTGGGTGTAGTGCACGTTGGGTCCTTGGATTGGGTTGTCCGTCACCTTGCGCAGAGCCGATTTGGTCGATAGACGGAACAGTTTGTTCCGCGCAATGGTGTGTTTTTTGGCTTCCTAAACGTATTCGGGACAATTGCCGGTCGGTAGAATTCGCCATGCATTTTCCTCTATCTACTCGTCGGAAGGCCACAACGTCATGAGCAACGCTTATCTGGACGCCCTCAAGCAGCGTCGCACGCAGTACTCGCTGGGCCGCAACCTGTCGATCTCCAAGGAGGAACTGACCTCCCTGATCCAGGAAGCGATCAAGCACAGCCCCTCGTCGTTCAATTCGCAAAGTTCGCGCGCCGTGATCCTGTTCGGCGCCGAGAGCGACAAGCTCTGGAACATCGCGATCGAAGAAGTGCGCAAGGTCGCGCCGGCCGAGAGCTTTGCCCAGACCGAAGCCAAGCTCAAGAGCTTCGCCGCGGGCGTGGGCACCGTGCTGTTCTATGAAGACCAGGGCGTGGTGCAGGGCTTGCAGGAAAAATTCGCCCTGTACGCGGACAACTTCCCGGTCTGGTCCGAGCAGGCGGGCGGCATGGCCCAGCTGTCGGTCTGGAGCACCCTGGCCAGCGCCGGCGTGGGCGCCAGCCTGCAGCACTACAACCCGCTGATCGACGCCGCCGTTGCGCGCGAATGGAACATCCCGGCGTACTGGAAGCTGCGCGCGCAGATGCCGTTCGGCTCCAACGAAAACGGCTTCGGTGAAAAGGCGTTCATGGACGACGCCGAGCGCTTCCGCGTGGCCGGCTGAGTTTTCGGGACGCCTTGGGCGTCCCGGTCCGAGCGCATCGGAAAACCCGCAATTCCCTGGGAATAGCGGGTTTTTTTACGTCCGGCTCCTGGCGGCCTTCAATCCGTCTTCCAGCCCCACTTCTTGAAGATCGCCCGACCTTCGGGCGCGGTCAGGAAGTCGACAAAGGCCTGCGCCTGCGCGTTGCCTTTCCCTTTCTTGGTGACGACGGCGCCCGCGTCGCGATAGATGCGGTACGGCTCTTCCACCTCGACCACGCTGGCCAGTTCGGGGTTGGACACCTGCCAGATGTTCCAGATCAGCCAGGCGTCTATGGTCTTGTCCTCGGTCCATTGGGTGCGCGCCTGCGCGCTGTTGCCGGCCTCCGGCAGCACGAGGTTGGCGCGGAAGGCGCGCACGGTTTCGATGTCGCCAAGACGGCCGGCCACGTCTTCCCACAGTCCGGTCTGGCCCGCGCCGGATACCGCCATGACCTTGATGCCGGGCTTGAGCAGATCCTTGAAGCCCGTGATGGCCTTGGGATTGCCCGGGCGCACCAGGATGGCGGAGGGTCGCAGGTACAGCGTGCGGGCTTCGCGCAGCTCGAACACGCCAGGCAGCGCCGAGGCAAAACCGCTCATCATGTTTTCGGCCCCGCTGTAGATCACGTCGGCGTCCTGTTTGGCCTTGTCGGCCCAGGCCGGCGTCGGACCCGCGGTGACGCTGACATCAATGCCGTGCAGCTTGCCGAACGCAGCGGCGGCTTCCTTCATCGCGGGCGCGGGGCCGCCGGGGCCATACACGTTCAGGCTCGGAGCGGCCCAGGCGCTGCCGGCGGCGGAGCAAGCCAGGGCGATGCCGCAGGCAAGGGATCTGATCGACTTCATAGCTGACACTTCCGTTCTACGCCGATTGCGGCCGGTTGCGATAAGCGGCGCGATCGGCTGGTTGATCCATGGAGCGCCGCGGGGTCTTTCCTGCGGCTCGCCACCCGGTAGACGCGCAAGGGAAGGGGAATATTCCGGCGAGGACGTTGCAGAGGGTAGAACTCTGTTTCCAGTCTGTTAAAAAGTCGCGTGCAAAATTGCAGCCTTGCCGCCGCCTCGCGATGGACGACAACACAGTCTTCAGGCATCGAGACAAGGCGAGGGGCATCCTCAACGAGAAACGTCACATGAAATCTGGAATCACCGCAGGCCGTTTGTTGTGCATGGCTGGTTTCTGCGCGCTTGCCGCGCCCGCCTACGCGATCGATTGCGCCAAAGCCGCCAGCGCCGCGGAAAAGCTGATCTGCTCGGACCGCAAGACCGTGGCGGCGGACGCCGAGTTGAACCGGGCTTACGCCGCGATACTGAAACAGGCCCCCGACGGCGATATCCGCGCCATGCTGGCGCACAGCCAGAAGCGCTGGATTGTGGCGCGCGACCGCGCGCTAACGGACCTGATCGAGGATCCGGGCTCGGTCCCCGCCGGCAAGACGGTTGCAGGCGTCGCTCGCGATTTGATCCAAAGCCGCACGGCGCAGCTCAAGGAAACGCACAAGGGCGCCGCGCTGCCCGACATCATCGGCAGCGCAGTCCGCCAGCGGCAGTTCCAGGCGCAATTCACCGGCGGCGCGTACGCCGGCTACTCGACTTCATGCGACATCTTTCCGGGCGAACATGCCTACTACGGTTGCTTCGCGACGCGGCATTACCAGAACAATGACCGCATCTGCTCGGTCGACGAGTACTGGGCCTCGGGCGGCGTTTATACCAAGCGTTATGTCGCCAACGTGGTGGACGGCAAACCGCAGTTGGCTGCATCCTGCTCGTTCAGCAGCTCGGACGAGGCGTGTTCCGATACCCCGGGCCAGACAAAATGGAACATGAAGCCGCAAAAGCCGGACTTTTCCTATCCCGACCAGCCGCTGCCCAAGATCGATGGAGAGATCGTGAGTGATGACGACTATGAGTGGGCCCGGGCCTGCCTGACGGGCGCGGCCTACCCCGCCAATTGACGCCAGTGAGTTGATCGCGCCTGCATGATCAGTCTCGCGTTGCGACGATTTTGCGTATTGCGCGCAGTTCGCGGTGTATTGGCAATACTTGCAGTATTTTGAGGGTTATGTATTTAGTTGTAAGCCAGCGAAGACCTCGCGGCTATCCGTTGGCAGGCAAGAGTAATACACGTTTGTTTAGGGAAAACCCGTAGATTGCGTTGCTCAGAGGGTGTTTTTCGGGCCGGCTCTGCGGCAAGATTTTGAAACGGACTGGATGGCCGGGCGTCCAAAACGTCCATCCCGCGAACGTAGAATCCCGTTTTTCATCAGTGCCATCCGGCTGACAGGAACGAACCATGAAGAAAACCATCCTCCTTGCGTCCGTATGCGCCGCGCTGCTGCAAGCTTGCGCGCCGACCTCCTCTCCCCGCGAAGGATCGTCCGCCATGCCCACTACCGCCACCACGCCCGCCAGCCCTGAAGTGAGCCTGCCCGCCTACTACTGGCGCCTGGCTTCCGCCACCGACGCGGCGGGCAAGCCGATAGCCGCGCTGCAGGCCGGCGTCGAACACCAGCTGCGCCTGTCGTTCACGCAGGACGCCTTGAACATCCGCGGCGGCTGCAACGCGCAGTTCGGCGGCTACACCTACAAGAACGGCGTGCTGCAAGTGGCGAACCTCGCGTCGACCATGAAGGCCTGCGACCAGAGCCTGATGCGCCTGGACGCCGAGATCGGCCAGCGCATGAAGGGCGACCTGCGCGCCACGCTCAGCGGACACGCTTCCGAACCGGGACTGGAACTGGTCGCGCAGGACGGCAGCGTGCTTAAGTTTGTCGGCGAACCCACGCCTGAAACGCTCTACGGCAGCGCCGGCGAAATCATGTTCCTCGAAGTCGCCGCGAAGAAGACCGAGTGCAGCCACCCGCTGATTCCCAACTACCAGTGCCTGATGGTGCGCGAGCGCCGCTACAACGAAGCCGGCGTGCAGCAGCCCACCCAGGACAAGTGGCATCCGCTGTATCAGTCCATCGAAGGCTTCCAGCACCAGGACGGCGTGCGCACCGTGCTGCGCGTGAAGCGCTACGACTGGAAGAATCCGCCCGCGGATGCGCCCAAGCAGGTGTATGTGCTGGATATGGTGGTGGAGCAGGACGCGTCGAAGAAGTAAGACGCCAGCTTCCCTCTGGATTTCCCGATTGCGCCCGGCCCCTGGATTCAGCGGCCGGGCGCAGTCATTTCACCCGGTGCAGGGCACTATGTTGTAAATTGTAGTCATTCTCATTTATAACCGTGCGTCTTCATGGCCGCCTCCGATCCCTCTCCGCGGCACCCCCTGCACACGCTGTACCAGGAACACCAAGGCTGGCTGCAGGGCTGGCTGCGCAAAAAGTTGGGATGCGCCTTCGACGCCGCCGACCTGGTGCATGACACCTATCTGCGTGTGTTGGCCCGCCGCGAACCGGGCGACATTCGCGAGCCGCGGTCCTATCTGGCGACCATCGCGCACGGTCTCATGGTCAACCATCTGCGGCGCCGGGACCTCGAACGCGCCTATCTGGAAACGCTGGCGCAGCTGCCCCAGGCGCAGTCGCCGTCGCCCGAGGAGCGCGCCCTGGCGCTGGAAGCCCTGTGCGAAATCGACGCCATGCTGGACGGCTTGCCCGTGCCGGTGCGGCGCGCTTTCCTGCTTTGCCAGCTGGAAGGCCTGACGCATGCGGATATTGCCAAGACGCTGGGCGTGTCGGTCGGCTCGGTGCGGCTGTACATCGCGCGCGCCCTGCGCCAGTGCCTGGAGTTCGCGCCATGAGCGCCGGAGAGGCAGGGCGCATCGATCCGCGCGCGCTGGACGGAGCGGTGGACTGGTTTCTGCGCCTGACGTCGGGCAGCGCCAGCCAGGCGGACCGGGAAGCGTGGCAAGCCTGGCGCCAGGCCGATCCCGAACATGAGCGCGCCTGGCGGCGCACCGAAGCGCTTACGCGTCGCTTCGAGGCGTTGCCCAAGGGCATGCTGCCCGTGCTGGGACGGCCGCGCTCGTCCGCCCGCCGCGCCGCGCTGGGCAAGCTGCTGGTGCTGATCGGCGCCGGAGGCGCCATCGGCTACGCGCAGGTCGATGAAGCCTGGCGCGGCTGGGTGGCCCAATACCGCACGGCCGTCGGCGCCCGGCGCGAGGTGCTGCTGGCGGACCATAGCCGCGTGGTGCTCAATGCCGCCACCGCCATGGACGTCTTGTTCGATGCCCAGCAGCGGCTGATCGCGCTGCACGGCGGCGAAATCCTGATCGAAACCGCGCCGGACCCGCAACAGGACGTTCGGCCGTTCATCGTGCGCACCCGCGAAGGCAGCATCACCGCGTTGGGTACGCGCTTCGTGGTCAGGCGCGACGACGGCGTATCGGCGGTACAGGTGCTGGAAGGCGCCGTGCGCGTGGCGCTCCCGGGCGCTTCGGCGGATGCCGCGCGCATCGTGCCCGCCGGCATGGGCCTGCGCTTTGGCGGCGGCCAGATCGATGACGCCCAAGCGCTGACCGGCGATCCCTCCGCCTGGCAGCGCGGCATGCTGCAGGTCGACGGCATGCCCTTGAATGAATTCCTGCGTGAACTCCAGCGCTACCGCGCGGGCTGGATCGATTGCGCGCCCGAAGTGGCGCATCTGCCCATTTCCGGCGCTTTCCCGCTGGCCGAACCCGACCGGGTGCTGGTCACGGTGGCGGACACCCTGCAACTCGGCCTGCGCTACCGCACCCGCTACTGGGTGTCGCTGGTGCCGCGCGGCGAGACTATTTTGTAACGGCGACTAGCACTTTGCGCGTCTTATCTGGCTACGAGGGTAAGACCAACATCTGGAGTGCATGTCATGCCCCGTCAGCTTTCCCCGTTGCGCGCAAGCGTCTCCTTCCCAGTCTTGCTCGCGGCAGGCGCATTCGCGCTACCGCTGGCCGGGTTGATAGCGCCCGCCCAGGCGCAGACCCAGGCGGGGCAGGTGAGCGTGGCCGTCGAGCCTGGGCCGCTCAGCGCGGCGCTTTCGGCCTATGCTGCCCAGGCCGGCGTTCTGCTGTCGTTCGATCCCGCCCTGACGCGCGATCTCCAATCGCCTGGGCTACGCGGCAGTTTCGGCTTCGAGGAAGGGTTGCGCCAGTTGCTGGCCGGTAGCGGCCTGGAACCGGCGCGGCGCGCCGATGGCGGCTACACGCTGCGCAGATTGCCGCAGGGCGAAGTCACCGCCTTGCCCGCAGTGACCGTCACCGGCGCTGGCGACGAAGGCCCCTCCGAAGGGACGGGCTCCTATACCGTGCCGGCAACAAGCGCCGCCACCCGCATGCCGCTGTCGCTGCGTGAAACCCCGCAATCCATCAGCGTCGTCACGCGACAGCAGATGGACGACCAGAATCTGAACACGCTGGACGAGGTGATGCGCCAGACGCCCGGCATCGCCGTCGAGCGGCTGGATGAGCGCGTGCAATTCACCTCGCGCGGTTTTGCGCTGAACACCATGCTCGACGGCGTGCCCACGCTGTCGTTCAAGACGCCGTCGGCCGAGGCGGGCATGATCAACACCGCCATCTACGACCGGGTGGAAGTCGTGCGCGGCGCCGCCGGCCTGCTCAACGGCGTGGGCGAGCCGGGCGGTTCGGTGAACCTGGTGCGCAAGCGTCCCACGTCGGAGTTCGCCGGACACGTCACCGGTGGCGTCGGCCGCTGGAACAGCTACAACGCCGAAGCCGACCTGGGCGGCCCGCTGAACAGCGCCGGCACGCTGCGCGGCCGGGTGGTCGCCGCCCGCACCGCGGGCGACAGCTTCATTGACTACAAGAAGCGGTCCGACGATGTCTTCTACGGCATCCTCGAGGCCGACATCCTGCCCAGCACCACCGTCAGCCTCGGCTACGAGCACCAGAAGACCGCCATCGACGGCGCGAACTTCGGCCAGGCGCCGCTGTTCTACAGCGACGGCACGCGCACGAACTTTCCCCGGTCCTTCAATCCCGTGACGCCATGGAGCCAATGGGACATGTATACGGACCGGATATTCGCGACCTTGGACCATCGCTTCGGCAGCGGCTGGCACGTCAAGATGGACGCCAGCCGCTTGAAAAACGAAAGAAAGGCCGCCTGGGGCTACGTCCTCGCGTATCAGCCCGTCGATCCGTCCGGCGCTTCCACCATCGAATTGCGCGACAACCCGGCAAGCTCCACCAACAAGTCCTTCGATATCTACGCCGAAGGGCCGTTCCAGGCATTCGGCAGGGAGCACCGGGCCGTCCTGGGACTGAGCTACAACCGCTACACCAGCGAACTCAACCTGAACTCGGCGAACCCCGCTGGCTGGGACCGCCGGCGCGTGAATCTCTACGATCTGCGCGACGTGCCGCGGCCCGCCATGCCCTACACCTTCTACGACACCTTCCTGGACGCGAAGGAGACCGCCATCTACGGTTCCGCGCGCCTGAAGGTGGCCGAGCCGGTGTCGCTGATCCTGGGCGCCCGGACCACCTGGTACGAAGAAAACTCTTCGGCCTATAACGGCCCCGCCAACACCTGGACCCACAACCCCACGGCAAAGGAAAATGGCGTCTTCACGCCCTATGCCGGCGTGGTCGTGGACCTGAGCAAGGATTATTCGGCTTACGCCAGCTACACCCGGATATTCATACCCACCACCTCGCGTGACGCCGGCAACGTGGTGTTGCCGCCGCAAACCGGTCAAAACTATGAAATCGGTTTGAAGGGCGAACATCTGGACGGCAGGCTGAACACAAGCTTCGCGATATTCCGCACCCAGGAGGAAAACGTTGCGGTGGAGGATCCGTCCAGCCCGCCGCTGCCGGACGGGAGCACTCCCTACCGCGCCGTCAAAGGCGCGCGCAGCAAGGGTTTCGAGCTGACCGCGTCCGGCGAAGTGGCGCCTGGCCTGCAGCTGATGGGCGGCTATACCTACTTTGCCAAGCGCGACGCCGAGGGCGCATTGCTGCTGCCGAGCACGCCCCAGCGGCTGTTCCGCCTGGCTGCCAGCTACAGGCTGCCGGGCGAGTGGAACAAGCTCACGATCGGCGGCAACGTCAGCTACCAGAGCAGCATCTACTACGATGAAGCCGGCGGACTAGGGCGCGCCAGCCAGGGCGGCGTCACGCTGTTTGGCCTGATGGCGCGCTATGACTTCAACAGGCATGTGTCCGCGTCCGTCAATGTGGAAAACCTGACCGACAAGTATTACTACAGCGGCCTGGGGGGCTACAACGGCTACAACTACGGCACGCCCAGGAACGTCTGGATGAAGGTGAGCTACAAGTTCTGAGCGGGGGGCGTTTGATGTTTGTCATGTTGCAGCGCATGGCGCGGATGAGACAATCCCGACTGATGGCCATTCCCATTCGCAGCCATGAACACCTACCCCTTGCTGCTCATCCTGCATCTGCTTGCCGCCTTCCTGTTCGTCGGCACCGTCACCTTCGAGGTGCTGTTCCTGGAACCGGTGCACAAGCGCCTGCCGCCCGACGTGCGCCGCGCGCTGGGCAGCCAGCTGGCGCCGCGCGTGCGGGCCGTGCTGCCGTGGTCGGTCGTGGTGCTCTACCTGGCCGGCCTGGGCTTGGCCTGGCAATACCGCGGCGCGCTCGCCGATCCATTCGCTTCGTCCTTCGGCGTCCTGCTGTCGCTGAAGATCGCGCTGGCCTTGAGCGTGCTGCTCCATGTCGCGACCGCCTTGACGCTCGCGCGCCGCAAGCGCCTGACCGGCGCATTGAGCAGGCGCATGCACCTCAGCGTGTTCTGCCACATGGTGCTGATCGTGGTGCTGGCGAAGGCGATGTTCCACGTGGCCTGGTGAGTGCGCGGCCCATGCCGCGGCGCTACGCCGGTAGTGCGAGCGGTTCCAGCGTTCCGTAGCCTTCTTCCCCATACACCAGCCCCGGCAGCGGCGAACGGCCACGGCCGCAGGTTTCCCACAATTCCGCCACCCATTGCATTGCGGTATCGACGATGACGTCCTGGACGTTGAAACTGGCTTCGTCCGACGCGAACAGCGGCACCTCGGGTTCGATGCCGTCTTCCGTGTGAGGCACGTCGAACAGGTAGCGGTGGCCTTCGATGGCCTTGTTGAGCACGAACAGGTCCGGGCCTTCCAGGCTGGCCACCACCGAAAACGTACCTTCGCCGTCCTGATCGGGGAACACCACGAAATGGATCTCGCGCGCCTTGGGCGGCAGGGCGGCGATCAGCGCCGTCAGAGTAGCGCGCGCCGCGGGGTCGTGGGCGCGCAGGATGCGCAGCAGTTCGGCGATGTATTCGGATTGGGTCATGTGCGTGTCCTGATCATTCCCGCCGGGGCGATGGCAGCATCGCCAGACAGGCGTTCGCGTGGAGCTGGGAATCCACAAGGACTAGTGGTGTAACACACGGATCGGCAGGCTCTGCTAGACTGCCCTTACTCTTTGGGGAGTAGCCTCCTTGCAGCCCGGCCAGCCAAGGTCCGGTCCGCAGGGGCTTGCGTCAACATTCTTGGCTTCCTCGGCCATGGCGCAAGCGGCATCCATGCTTGGCGAGACCACGGATTTTTCGCGCGACGCCGGGCGGCGCGGGAGATCCGTGCCGTTTCCGCCCAGCAGGATCACGACTCCAATGAATCCCATCGCCATCATCGTTCTCGCGTTCGCCATGTCCACGGACGCGTTCGCCGCGGCCATCAGCAAAGGCGCCGCGCTATACAAACCCCGATTCCCGGAAGCCCTGCGCACAGGGCTGATCTTCGGCGTGATCGAAGCCATCACGCCGGTGATAGGTTGGGGACTGGGCTCGGTCGCGGCCAAGTACGTGGTTGCCTGGGATCATTGGATCGCGTTCGCGATGCTCTGTATTCTGGGTTTGCTGATGATACGCAACGGCCTCAAGGAAGAGGAGGAGGACGCCGCGCCCGTCACCCGCCATTCCTTCTGGCTGCTGGCGGCAACGGGCCTGGCCACCAGCATCGACGCCATGGCGGTCGGCGTGGGGTTGGCGTTCGTGGACGTGAACATCGTGGTGGCGGCCATTGCCATTGGCCTGGCGACTACCTTGATGGTGACGATAGGCGTGATGCTGGGGCGGGTGTTGGGCAGCGTCGCCGGGAAGCGGGCCGAGATCCTGGGCGGTATCGCGCTGATCGGGATAGGCGCGGCGATACTTTATGAACATTTGAGCGCCGCGGCGGTTTGATGTCGCGCGGCGGCGTCGCTCGCCGGTTTCACGGCGTGTCCTTACCCGCGCGAGTCCCCGATCAAGGCGGACCGCGCGCTGTCGAAGCTGCGGCATTCGGATTTCAACCACTCGGAAAAGATCCGGGTGCGCCGCTCATCAGGCCGGCGTGACAGCAATACGTAGCGCGCCGGCGCGGGCGTGTGCTTGCCGAACACGTCGACCAGCCGCCCGCTGCGGATCTCGTCATAGACCATCGCGCTGCGCCCGATCGCCACGCCCTGGTGATTCAGCGCGGCGCCAATGGCAAGGCTGGCCAGGTTGAACTGCGGCCCGTCCAGATGGCGCACCCAGCCCGGCTGGTGCGCTTGCATCCAGGTGCGCCACTCGATGAACTCCGCGGCGCCAGCCCAAGGCGAGGCGTCGTGCAGGAACTCGACGCCATCGAGCGATTTGCCGGCGCGAAACTTGGGGTGGGCCGCAAGGTATTCGGGCGTTGCGACCACCAGCAGATACTCGTCCAGCAAGGCGTCCGCCTGCAAATCGCTGTAATGCGCCGGGTCGTAGCGGATGGCGATGTCTATGTCTTCCTCCTCCATCAGCTTGCGGTCCAGCGGCTGGAAATCCGCCTTCAGCCGCACCGATATGTCTGGCTGCAAGCGATGGAATTCCGTCAGGCGCGGCATCAGCCATTGCAGCGCGAACGAGGGCAGGCAATTGACCTGCAGCGTTGACGCCGGCAAGCCCAGCCGCTCGATCTCCTGTTGGATGTCGTCCAGCGCGCGGCTGACCGTCGAGTACAGCGACTCGCCCTTGGACGTGAACGTCAGGCCGCGTTGTTGACGAACAAACAGCAGGTAGCCCAGGCGGTCTTCCAACTGCCGGATCTGCTGGCTTACCGCGCTTTGCGTGAGGTTCATGGCTGCCGCAGCCCTGGTAAAGCTGAGATGACGGCCGGCCATGTCAAAACAGCGCAGGGCGCCCAGCAGTGTCGAGTCGAAATGGGCTGGCATAAGTCACGCTAATGGCTGCAGTAGAAATGATCGCTATTCTTGCATGCTGGCGGCATCTACGATTCGCGCTGAACCATCAACCTGCAAGTTCATGATGACCGCCAATTTCGATCCTCAGCTATTAGAAAATCTTCAATCAAGAACGCCTTTGCTATGGCTCAACCCCGAAAGGGGCGGACCCTTGCCAGGATCCGCCCCGTCCCTGACCCTGATCAACGAGGCGGAAAGCCGTCTGGCGCGTTGCGCGCCGCTGCTGGCTACGCTCTTTCCCGAGCTCGCGGCCGCGAATGGGCATATCGAGTCCCGGCTGATGGCTGCCGGGCCGTTGCAACAGGCGTTGGGCGGCGGCTGCGCCTCGGGCAGCTGGTACCTCAAGCGCGATGACGAGCTGCCCGTCGCAGGCTCCATCAAGGCGCGCGGCGGATTTCATGAAGTGCTGGCCATTGCCGAGACGATCGCGCTGGAGCACGGGCTGCTGCAGGATGCGTCAACGGACAGGCGCATCCTGGCCACGCCGCGGGCTCGCGCCGTGTTCAGCCGGTATGCCGTGACCGTGGGCAGCACCGGCAACCTGGGCATGAGCATCGGCGTCATGGCCGCCGCGCTGGGATTCGATGCCGTGGTCCACATGTCCGCCGATGCCAAGGAATGGAAGAAGGACCGGCTGCGCCAACGCGGCGTGCGCGTGGTGGAACACGACGGCGACTACGCCGAGGCCGTCGCAGCCGGGCGGGCGCAGGCGCTGGCCGCGCCCAGTAGCCATTTCGTCGACGACGAGCAGTCCGAGCTGCTGTTCTTCGGCTATGCCGCGGCGGCGCGCGGACTGGCGCGGCAATTGGTGGAAGCGGGGCGCGTGGTCGATGCAGCGCACCCGCTGTTCGTGTATATCCCCTGCGGCGTCGGCGGCGCACCGGGTGGCATCAGTCATGGCCTGAAGGCTTTGTTCGGGACTCACGTGCATTGCTTCTTCGCCGAGCCCGTCGCCTCACCGTGCTTTCTGGTGCAGTTGGCGTCGGGAGCGGACACTCCCGTGTCGGTGTACGACATCGGCCTGGACAACCGGACCGAGGCAGACGGCCTGGCCGTCGGCCAGGCATCCGAGCTGGTGGCTGCGCTGATGAAGCCACAGCTGGGCGGCGTCTTCACCGTGTCCGATGACGAGCTCTACCTGAACCTGATTGCGCTGAAAGACACCCTGGGCGTCGAGGTCGAACCATCGGCCGCCGCCGCGGTTTCCGGTCCGGGCTGGTTGGATTCAGCCGCCGGCCGCGCGTATGTCCAGGGCATGGATATGTCCGAAGCCACGCACGTCATCTGGGCCACGGGCGGGTCGCTGGTGCCCGCGGAGGCGTTGCGCGGCTTCCAGGAACACGCCAGGGGACTCAGCCGCGCCGGTGCGGCCCTTGACCCGTGATTCCAGGCGGCGCCGGCCGCTTTCGACCGCATGGTTTTTCGCGCGCGGCAAGCCCGTGCGCTCCGTCAGTTGGTGACCAGATACGCCTGCCCGTCCGGCTTCAGATAAGGCGTCAAGGCCTTGAACGGCACGCTGGCATGGGTGCCCAGGCAAGCGCCCGACGCGTGCCCGACTCCGGACACGGACAGGCTCAGCGCGCCGGGCGCCTGCACGCCCAGCGCCAGATAGTCGGGCCAGAGGTCCGCGCAGTCTTCCAGATTGGGCCGATCCCCGGACTGTTGGGCGGCGGTGCCCGACTTGACCGCCTGTTGCATCAGCGCGAGCAGGGCGGGACTCTTTTCCCCGCCGAAGCTGCGCTTGCCCGGCACATACGCGTCGAACACGCGATTCCAGTCCAGGTATTCGCCGCGCAGCAGATCGTAGGTGTAGGGTTCGAAATGGTTGTAGGGATGCGCGCCGCCGCAGTCCAGGCTGCCCGATTCGGTCACCGTCATCAGCGCGCGCGACAGCCAGGTGACGTGCACGGCCTCTTCATCGAATCCGCCCAGCGTGCCGGCGCCCGGATTGCCGCTGGTGTAGGCCGAGGCCATGCAAGCCAGCGCGCCCAGGCTCTTCTGCCAATGGCGTTGTTCGAGCAGATAGTTCGTGCGCTGCAGGACCTGCGCATCGGGATGGCGGCTGAGCCGCGGGTAGGTGAACTTGGTGCGCGGATCGCGCCACATGCGATAGGCCACCGCGCCGTCACCGATCTCCTTGCCGACCGGCTGGGCGTGTCCGGCCAGCTTCAGCGTCTCGTAGGGCGCACGGGCGGCGGTGATGCCTGCCTGGACGTCGACGTCGCCAAGATTGACCTGGCTGGCGCGGGCCTGCTTGCGGTCCTTTTCCAGCTGCTCCGTGTCGTATTGCGCAACCTGCTTCAGGTCGAAGCGTAGCTGCTTGCCGCTGCCGGCGTCAGTCCAGAGGCCGCGGTAGCCGGTGGCATCGCGGGTTCCTTGCCAGCTTGCGGCCTGATCCGCCGGCTTGCCTTCCTGGCGGGGCTTCGGTTCGAAGAGCTCCTTGGCCGTGCCGCGCAGCGGGATGTCCACGCCGTGCTTGGCGTAGAAGTAGCGGCCGGTCAAGGTGCCGTCGGCCGCTGCTTCGGTGTCCAGCTCCAGCACGATGTCGCCGGCGCCTTGCAGTGTTCCGGTGTAGACGGTGCGGGGCGCGGCGTGGGCCTGGGCGGCTAAAAGAGACAGGACTGCCAGCGCAATCGCGCTGCGGACGTTGCGGTGCATACGGGACGGTGAGCGAAACATCGAGGAGCCTGGGATCCAAAGGGATAGCGTCGGCTGACTATACCGGAACCATCAGCCCAATAGCGCAGCCGCCTCGTCATCCGCAAGCATCTGCTCGAACAGGTCGCCAAGACTGCTGGCCACCTCGCTGACTGCCTCGAACTCCGGCTCGACGCCATGCACGACCCGCCCCGAGATCAGGTCGATCGCGAGAAATTCATAATCGCCGTCCACGCTCATGAAGATCGGCACATGGCGCGCCCAGAAGGCCTCGACGGCGTGCCGGTCGGCGTCGCTGATGGCGGCTTCGAGGCTGATGTCGCGAAAGGTGTCCCGCCCAAAGGCGCTGTCGGCGGTTCCGGCATAGTCGGCCGCGCTCAGGAACCAGCGCGTGTCGTCCGCGCTGCTCAGCTGCGTGTACAAGGACAGGAACGCCGCGTGTTCCGAGGAGTCAGCCGGTGTAGCCACGGGCGCCGCGCGGTGTACCGTCCAGCCGCGCGCGGCAAGCAAGCTCAGGAAACGTTCGTGCAAGTTGCTCATCAGGCTTGTCTTGGTTATCGCGTTGCCGCGATGTTCGCGCGCCGCAAGCGCGCGTTCAAGGTTTGCGCCAACTCGCCCAATCCCACATCGCCGCAGCCGACCAGCGTCAGCTCCTGCAATCGGGTCAGCGTGTCCAGCACGCCGATGTCCGCAATCCGCTTGCAGTACTGAATGTCCAGCCGTTCCAGGCTTGCAAGGGCGCTGATCGGACCTATCTTCTCCAGCGCACCCAGGTTCTTCAGGCGCAAGGAGCGCAATCCTGTCAGTTGCTCGATGCCGGACAGCGTCTTCAAGCCACGGCCCGCCAGCAAGCCCAGCGCCAACAGCGGCAGTCCCGCGATGCGATCGAATACCGACGAATCGAACGGCACGTTCCAAAGGTTCAGCTCCTTGAGCGGCAGGCTCAAGGCGCGGTCCAGCAGCATGCCGCGCCGGTCCGGAACCATGGACAAGGAAATCAATGCCGGAAAGTCTTCCGGCTCGAACCGCAACGTTGCGTCTACTGTCAGCGCCTCCAGCCTGGGCAGCGGGCCGGCTTTCCAGGTGTACGTGCCGGGTTCGGGATGGATGGAAAGATGGCGCAGGCTGGCTGGGAGCATGTCTGCGCGCAATCCGGTCAGAACGCTGCCCGCGACCGCGCCGGGGCCGATGGACAGGTGCGCCAGCGCCGGCAGCCGGGCGAGGAGTTCGGGCAGCTCGTGCAGCGGGTCGCCCTGAGGCGCCCATAGATGCACGTCTTCGATCGAGGCCAGGACGGCCTCTTGCGGCGGGGCATCGTAGAGCACGATGCGTTCATCCGCGCCTGCGAATTGCGAGCGTTGGCGGCTGTGCATGAAGCGCCAGGTCTGGTCGCGGGCTGGCCGTGGGATCGAAAACGGGATGATGGACATATGGCGTTCCGGCAGGCCGTTGGGAGCTCAGCCCGCCTTGCTCAGCATGTCGATGCGGCGCTGATGACGCGAGCCATCGAAGGGCGTGTCAAGGAAAGCGCTGACGCATTCGCGCGCCACCTCGATTCCTATGATTCTGCTTCCAAGCGCCAACACGTTCGCATCATTGTGCTGACGGCTCAGGCGCGCCATGGTGGCATTCGTGCACAAGGCGGCTCTTGCGGCGGGGAAACGATTGACGGCAATCGAAATGCCTATGCCCGAGCCGCAAATCACGACGCCCTTCCGGACCTTTCCGTCCGTGATTGCCCGCCCCATGGCAAAGCCAAAAGCGGGGTAGTCGACCGAGTCTTCGCTGTGGGTTCCGAGGTCCAGCCAATCCACGTTTTCGAAGGCCTTCTTCAGCTTTTCCTTGAGCTCGTAGCCGGCGTGGTCGGAGGCAATGGCGATTTGCATGCTTTCTCTCTCATGTGGGGACTCGGGATTGCCGAGCGCGATTGTAGTCCGCGAAAGCGTGACGCCGCGCGCCGCACGATTCTTCCGTAACTTGATAGTCGCAAACTAAGTGGTTACATTCAAGACGGAGAACGTTATGACCGCCACTACCCCCACGCCCGAATTCCGCCTGCTGGGCGATCATGCGGCGTTAGACCTGATCAACACCGTCGAGCAGTCCGACGACGGCCCTCGCGACCGCCTGCAATCGGACGACGATGTGCGGTCCTGGCTGGACGCCTTGGGCTTTGCGCCCGCCCAGCGCAAGACGCCCAAGGGCCTGCTCGAATCCGCGCGGACATTGCGCGAGACGGTGCGTGCGTTGGTTGCCCAGAGAAAGGCCGGATTGCCGCTCAAGCTCAGCGCGCTCAACCGGGCGCTCGCCGCCGGCGGCAGCCATCTCGAGGTTGCCGTGGTGGCGGGCGCGCCCAGCCTGGCCCGTCGGTACGAAGCGGCCACGCCTGACCAATGGCTGCTTCCCGCCGCGGAGGCGGCCGCGGACTTGCTTGTGCACGGGGACTTCGAGCTGGTGCGCAAATGCGAAAACCCGCTCTGTTCCCTCTGGTTCTACGACCGCACGCGATCTCATCGCCGCAGGTGGTGCAGCATGTCGCTTTGCGGCAACCGCCACAAGGTGGCGGCCTTTCGCCAGAGGGAAGCCCAGGACGCGGCTTCCTGAGCGCTTGCTTGCCCATTCATCCGGCCGCCCTGGCCGGATTTTTTTTGAACGAACCGCTCCGTGTCATAGCTTTGAACTATTTAAGTAACCGTTAAATATTAGTTTGACGGGTTACTTAAAAGGCGCAAGAATGGCTCGCACAGCCTGCCGGAATTCGGCTGCTGATCCAGTTCCTGACTGCGGAGACCGTCATGTCCAGTACCCCTGAAAGCCGGATCCAAACGCGTCGCGTGCAAGCCGACGGCCTGAATCTTTTCTATCGCGCAGCGGGCAATCCCGATGCGCCCGTGCTGCTGCTACTGCACGGTTTTCCCAGTTCCTCGCATCAATTCCGCAACCTGATCCCGATTCTGGCCACGCGCTTTCAAGTGATCGCGCCGGACCTGCCCGGCTTCGGTTTCACGGAAGTGCCCGAGGAGCGCGGTTACCGCTATACGTTTGACGACCTGGCCGCGTCGCTCGGCGCATTCGTCGATGCGCTGGGTCTCAAGCGCTATGCGATGTATGTTTTCGACTATGGCGCGCCCGTCGGGCTGCGCCTGGCGCTAGCCCACCCCGAGCGGGTCACCGGCCTGGTTTCGCAGAACGGCAATGCCTATCTCGAAGGCCTGGGCGATGCCTGGGCGCCGGTCCGCGCTTATTGGGCGGAGCCAACCGCCGCCAACCGCCAGGTCATCGCGGATGCCGTGCTGAACCTAGAGGGTACGAAGTGGCAGTATGTGCATGGCGTCGCCAATCCGGACGACGTGGCTCCGGAAAGCTACACGCTCGATGCCGCCTTGCTCGAGCGGCCGGGCAACAAGGAAATCCAGCTCGATCTGTTCCTGGACTACGCCAACAACCTGAAGCGGTATCCGGATTTCCAGGCCTTTTTCCGCTCCGCGAAGATCCCGACGCTGGCGATCTGGGGGCGCCACGATCCGTTCTTCATTCCGCCTGGCGCCGAGGCGTTCAAGCGGGACAATCCGGACGCGCAGGTCGAGCTGCTGGATACCGGGCATTTTGCGCTCGAGACCCATGCGGAGTACATCGGGAGCCGGATTATCGAGGTGTTGGCGCCTTGAGGGATCCCGGAATCGGCCGCCGAACGCGGCCGATTCATGGCGCGCTTCTTTTGGCGCTCACCGAGCACCCCGCCGCAGCTGATGGATTCAGGCTACAGTGACCCGTTCATTTGGATCGAGGATGGATAGGGTATGTCGAGTGAAAGCCCGCTTCTTGATGACAACGCGGTGTATAGGACCTTGCTTGAGTCGACCAAGGCAATTCCCTGGAAGATCGATTGGGCCACGAAGCAGTTCGCCTATATCGGCCCGCAGATTGAAACGTTGTTGGGCTGGAAGGCCGACAGCTGGGTGAGCGTGGAGGACTGGGCCATGCGCATGCACCCGGAGGATCGGGACTATGTGGTGAATTTTTGCGTCACCCAATCCCAGGCCGGCGTCGACCACGAGGCGGACTACCGGGCGCTGACCAAGGAAAACGGCTACGTGTGGATCCGCGACGTTGTGCACGTGGTGCGCAACGACAGGGGCGAGGTCGAAGCGCTGATCGGTTTCATGTTCGACATCACCGAACGCAAGAAGACCGAGGAAAAGCTGCTGACCTTGCAGAAGGAATTGGAGGCGCTGTCCTTCAAGGACGGTTTGACGAACATTGCCAACCGGCGTCGCTTCGATAGTGGTTTCGAATTGGAGTGGGAGCGCGCGCGCAGCGAACGTCAGCCGCTGTCCATGCTGTTGTTCGACGTTGATTTCTTCAAGCAGTACAACGATCTGTATGGCCACACCCAGGGCGACCAATGTCTGGTGGATATCGCCCAGACCTTGAGTCTGGCGCTGGATGGGCCTCGCGATCTGGTTGCGCGCTACGGGGGCGAAGAGTTTGTCGTGCTGCTGCCGGAAGCCGACGCCGAGGTGGCGCGAAAAGTCGCTGAGCGCTGCCAGCGCTTGCTCCAGAAAAAGGCTATCGTGCACGCGCTGTCACCGCATGGCAGGCGCGTCACCGTCAGCATTGGCGCCGGAACGGTGGTGCCAGACGGGAAGATAGACCGCGCTGGCTTCATCGAAGCCGTCGACCAGCAGCTATATGCGGCCAAGAAAAATGGGCGGGACCGCATTGAGCATATGCAGTTGTAGCGCTGGGTCGCGCGCGCAAGGTTTTCTCAGTAACAAGCGCTGAACCTTCCGGGTTCGGCGTCTACACAGGAATTGATTTAATGAGCAGTATTTTTCCAGGCGATCTGTGGGCAGTGGGTGAAGCGCAGATCGAGGGCTTGACGATCATCGTTCGTTTTCGCACCGGGCTGCCATCGGCGCCTGACCGTCAGATCAATGAAAACCTGGTCATCATCTCGTGGCCGTACCAGGGCATCGAGTCCGGTATGCCCAGTGACGAAGACAAGCAGAGCCACAATAGCTTTGAAGAGGCTATCGAAAAAGGCTTTGAGAACTCCGATATCGGGGTGCAGGTGGCTTGCCTGACCGGGAATCACCACAAAGAATGGCGTTACTACACGCGGGACGTCGAAGCCTTTCTGGATGCGTTCAATGCATGCCTGGCGGGGCATCCGGTCTATCCCATACAACTGCGCATGTACAAGGATCCCGATTGGAATGCCTTGGCGGAATTGCAGCCCCAGGGTTCAGACCAGCTTCATTGATAGGGCTTGGGTGGCGCTTGCGCGCCACGTGCTACGCATACCGCTTGGCGCCCGCCACGCAAATCACCGCCGCCAGCGTCACGACCAGCATCGTCCAGCTGACCTGCTCATGCAGCAGCACGGCAGCCAATCCCAGCCCCATGAACGGCTGGAACAGCTGCAACTGCCCCACCGCCGCAATCCCGCCCTGCGCCAGCCCGCGGTACCAGAACACGAACCCGATGAGCATGCTGAACAGCGACACGTAGGCGAGACCTATCCACGCCGGCGCGCCAACGTGTTCGAACGACGCCGGCATGGTCAGTAGCGCGATGGGCAGCATGAGGGGCAGGGACAGTACCAGCGCCCAGCTGATGACCTGCCAGCCGCCCAGCTTGCGGGAGAGCTTGGCGCCTTCGGCGTAGCCCAGGCCGCAGACGATGATGGAGGCGAGCATGAGCAGGTCGCCGGTGGGCGAGGCTTGCAGGCCGCCCCAGGCGGCGTAGCCCGCGACGCAGGCGGCGCCGACGATGGAGAACATCCAGAACGGCGGTCGCGGGTGTTCGCCGCCGCGTATCACTGCGAAGATCGCGGTGCTGAGCGGCAGCAGTCCCAGGAAGACGATGGAGTGGGCCGAGGTGACGTGCTGCAGGGCCAGTGCCGTCAGCAGGGGGAAGCCGACCACCACGCCCAGCGCGGTCAGCGCCAGGGAGGGGAGGTCGGACAGGGACGGCCGGCGTTGGCGCAGCAGCATCAGCAGGGCCAGGCCCAAGAGGCCCGCGATGGCGGCTCGCGCGCAGGTCAGGAAAATGGGATCCAGGTCCGCCACGGCGACCCGGGTGGCGGGCAAGGAGCCCGCGAAGATCACCACACCGATAAAACCGTTCACCCAGCCGCTGGTGGCCTTTTGCATCTGAAGCTCCTTGATAGCGGGCTTCAGTACAGCACGGCAGTTGTCCGTAGTCCACGCACAATCCAGTACAATTTCAAGAAACTGTTATGTATAAAAAGCCAGTACGGCGGAGATTTCCATGGCACGTGGCGGCACCCTAATCAAGCAGGTCATGGGCGAGATCCAGGGGCGGATTGCTGCGCGCACGGCCTTGCCTGGCGCCCGGCTGCCTTCGGTAAGAGTGCAGGCCAAGACGCTGGACGTGTCGGTGTCCACGGTGGTGGAAGCCTACGAGCGGCTGGCGGCCGAGGGCGTGCTGGTGTCGCGTCCCGGCTCCGGCTTTTATGTGGCCGGGCAGGTGGCACCGCTGACGCTGACCGAGATGGGACCGAAGCTGGACCGGGAGGTCGATCCGCTGTGGGTTTCGCGCCAGTCGCTGGCGGCGGACGCGGACAGCTTGCGGCCGGGTTGCGGATGGCTGCCGGTCAGCTGGATGTATGAAGACGGGTTGCGGCGCGCCATGCGCGGCATGGCGCGGGCCGAAACCGCGGAACTGACCGAGTATGGAACGCCGTTGGGCCATGCGCCTTTGAGGCAGTTATTGGCGCGGCGCATGGCGGGCATGGGGATAGAGGCCGGGCCCGAGCAGATCATGCTGACCGATTCGGGAACGCAGTCCATCGACCTGATCCTGCGCTTCCTGCTGGAGCCAGGGGACACGGTGCTGGTGGACGATCCCTGCTATTTCAACTTCCATGCGCTGCTGAAGGCGCATCGCGTCAAGGCGGTGGGAGTGCCGTACACGCCGAACGGGCCGGACCTCGGAGCGTTCGAAGCGGCGCTGCGCGAGCATTCCCCGCGGCTCTACATCACGAACTCCGGCATACACAATCCGACGGGGGCGACCCTGTCGCCCCTGGTTGCGCACCGTCTGTTGAAGCTGGCGGACGATTCCGAGCTGGTGATCGTCGAAGACGATATCTTCGCGGATTTCGAGAACACGCCCGCGCCGCGGCTGGCCGCGTTCGATGGGCTGTCGCGGGTCATACATATCGGCAGCTTCTCGAAGGCGGTGTCGGCGTCGGTGCGCTGCGGCTACATCGCGGTGCGGTCCGACTGGGTGGAAAGCCTGACCGACCTGAAAGTCGCCACGACTTTTGGCAGCAGCCGGCTGGCGGCCGACGTCATTTTCAGAACCTTGACGGGCAGCGGCTACCGTCGGCATATGGAGTTGACCCGGCTGCGTCTGGCGCAGCAGATGGACAAGACCGCCGCCAAGCTGCAGAAGCTTGGCATCAAGCCCTGGTTGACGCCCCGGGCGGGCATGTTTCTGTGGTGCCGCCTGCCCGAAGGCAAGGACGCGGCTACCGTGGCCCGCCTGTGCCTGAAGGAAGGGGTGTTGGTGGCGCCGGGGAATGCGTTCAGCCAGTCGCTGGCAGCTGGGGATTTCCTGCGGTTCAACGTTGCGCAGTCCACGGACGAGCGGATATTCACGGTGCTGGCCAAGGCCTTGAACGCCGCTTGATGCGTCCTGTCTATCCCGGTTTGCCGCGCGCCACGGGGGGCTACGCAATCCAGCGGCGCGCGGGCCGCCGGATCGTGCGTACTTGCGACTACAAGTAGGCGAGGGTGATGATGTAGCCCTGGGCATCTTTCTGCCCGGTCTGTCGCGCCTTGAGGGACACGGGCTGCACGTCGACCTGCACGCGGCTGGCGTTTACCCCGTAGCGGTAGGCCGGCTTGCCGGCGGCGCGGGCGCGTTCAGCGTCGCATTCCACGCGCACGGCGACCCGTTTGGGTTGAATCTGCGGCGTGCATGATGCCGTCTCGACGATGGCACCGTGGAAATAGATGGTTCCATCCGCGGCGTGGGCTGCGGGCAGGACGCTGGACGCACACAGCAAAAGCAGGGAAAGGCGATATTGGAGCTTGGACATGACAGCAACTCCTTGCGACTGGAAACGGAGGGGATGGCTATGTCTGTCTTCACTTCTTTAACGGCAGCCGGCGGCGAAAGTTAATCGCAATCCGTTATCGGGCCGTGTTCGCTTGGGCGAGCCCATGTATGGCTTGCTGCTGCAGCGCGGGCGCGTCCGTCCGCAGGGCGATATGCGGCCGTGGCGGAACGTTCGCGGCTGGACTGCGTCTTGTGAAGAGAGGGTCGGCTCGCTACGCGAATGCCGGGAGGATTATGGGCGGCATCGTGGGCTCCTTTGATCGCGCCTTGCGGAGCGCGGTGATGGTCAAGGGACCAGGAACGGACTGTCGGCCAAGATGAAATGCATGATTTCATTGTCGCAGGTCGCGGGGAAAAATCAATACCTGGCGCTCGATGCACATGCGATCACTATCTTCCGGATTCTGGCGACGGGGTGTTTCGCCCCGTCTTGAAGGTTTGCTGCAGACGCGTCCGGCGCTGCTTCAGTAAACTCCGGGCTGCCGCGCGGCGTCCACCGCCGCTTTCATGTTCGCTCATCTCCATGACTGCTTCCGACACGACATTCGCCGCCGCGCTTCGTACTCCCGTCACCACTGCCGACGATCTGGACCCGCTGGATCAGTTCTTCCAGCGCCCCGAGGTCAGCGCCTTTCTTGCCAGGGCCCGCGAACCTGGGCAGGCCGACGCCAGTCTGCGGACCTGTGCCGATCTGCTGCCGACGCTGCATCCCGGTCGCGCCGCCGCGTTGGCCTTGATGTGCGGCTCGCTGGTGGAGGATGGCGCCGATCCGGCAATACTCTTTGCCGTCCTGCAAGACTTGCTGCGGCAGTGGCTGCGCACCCTGAGTCCGTATTGCGCGCAGGAGGTCGAGGATGACGACGATGAGGTGGAGGAGGCCGACCGACAGGCCTGGCAGGACGCCAGGTCGCGCATGGCCGACGTACCCGAAGACCGGCGCTGGGAGGTGGAGGCCTTGCACCAGGCGGCGGACCTGCTGGTGCTGCCGATGATGACCATGGTCCTGCGCGATCGCCGCAATCACGCCGCCCTGGTGTCCGACGCGGAATTGATGGCGCTGCTGCATCCCATGGCCACCAGCAACGACAGCCTGCCCTTCGAGCATCTGCATTATCTGTGGCTGGCCTCGCAGCTGGGTTACGAGGATGAACTGGTGGTGCTGCTGCCGGCTTCCATGACGGGTTTCATTGCCAGGGCGCATGCCGTGAACAACAACTTCCACGCGTTCACGTTGCTGCAGATCATCATCGGCGAGCATGCGCAGGCGCTGGGCGTGAAGCGCGAGATCGCGCCGCGCGAACCGGATCAGGACGGCGATACCGCTGATTTCCAATGGCTGCAGGCCGACGCCTATGCCGATGGCGCGCTGATCGACGCCATGCGCTACGCGTGGGGCGAGGCGGCGCTGCGCCACAACGCCTCGCGCCACGGCAGACGCGTGCTGATCGCGCTGGAAACGGACGAAGGCATGAAACGCAATTGGTCCGGGTTCAACGGCGCCATGCACGAGGCGCAGCAGCCGTCCATGACATTCACGCGCTATCTCACGCGTGACGAGGTGGCTTCGTACCTGGCTTGAACCGGCGCGGACGGGGCCGCATGCCGAAAGGTATAGTCAAAGGCTCCCCATCCAACAGGAGCGCCACATGCAGACCAATGAAATCCATCGCGGCCGGCTGATCGACCACATCCAGCTGGTGGTGCGGGACCTGGCGGCCAGCCAGCGGTTTTATCAAGCGGTTTTCGATGCGTTGAAGGTACCGATGGGCGGCACGGGCGACGGCTATTTCTGGGCCGACGAGTTGTTCGTGTCCACGCCCGACAGCAAGGCCGCGGCGGGGCAACTGACCGGACGCCATCATCTTGCGTTCCAGGCGCAGGACCAGGCCATGGTCGATGCCTTCTACAAGGCGGCGCTGGCCCATGGCGGCAAGGACAACGGCGCGCCGGGTTTCCGGGACTACCACCCGGGGTATTACGGCGCCTTCGTACTGGATCCGGATGGCAACAACATCGAGGCCGTGTTCCACGGCGAGGCGCGGCGCAGCGCGCCCTCGGTCAAAGTGACGTTCTGAGCCGCGCGCCGTCCCGTGGTCACACCCCCAGATAGGCGCGGCGCAGCCCTTCATCGGCCAGAAGTTCGGCGCCGGGCCCCGACATGACGATCTCGCCGTGTTCCAGCACATAGCCGCGCGCGGCCATGCTGAGCGAGCGGTGCACGTCCTGCTCCACCAGCAGAATGGTGATGCCGCGCGCGTTGATGAGCGGCAGCTTGTCGAAGATGTCCTTGACCATGATGGGTGCCAGTCCGATGGACGGCTCGTCCAACAGCAGGAGCTTGGGCGAGGTCATCAGCGCGCGGCCGATGGCCAGCATCTGCTGCTCGCCGCCGCTGAACGAGCGGGCGAGCTGGCGGCGGCGTTCTCGCAGACGCGGGAACAACTGGTAGACCCAGTCCAGGTTGTCGCGGCTGCGGCGCTTGTCGCGCAGCACGTCGGCGCCGACCAGCAGATTGTCCTCGACGTCCATGTGGCCGAACAGGCGGCGGCCTTCCATGACCTGGGCCATGCCCAGGCGGGCCACCAGGTGCGCGGGCAGGCCGCTGATGCGCTCGCCCAGGAAGCGGACCTCGCCGGCCAGCGCGGGCAGGGAGCCCATGACGGTGCGGATCAGCGTGCTCTTGCCGGCGCCGTTGGCGCCAACCAGGCTGACGATCTCGCCTTCGCCCACGTGCAGGTCCACGCCGCGCAGCACCTGTACGTCGCCGTAGCCGGCGTCCAATTGACGGATTTCGAGCATCAGGCGGCCTCCCCGAGATAGGCGCGCACCACCTGCGGATCGCGGGCGACCTGCTGCGGCAGACCGTCGGCGATCTTGCGCCCCTGCTGGATGACGACGATGCGGTCGGATAGTTGCATGATGGCTTTCATATTGTGTTCGATCACCAGGACGCTGATGCCGTCGCCGCGCAACGACAGGATCAGCGCCACCATTTCCTCGGTCTCCACCGGCGTCAGGCCCGCCATCACTTCGTCCAGCAGTAGCAGACGAGGCTGGGTAGCCAGGGCCTTTGCGACTTCCAGGCGCTTGCGGCCAGACAGGGTGAGGGTGCGTGCGATTTGGTGCTCGCGTCCGGCCAGGCCGACGCGGGCCAGCACGGCTTGAGCGATTTCCTCGGCCTGGGCTGGCGCGCGGTGGCGCAGGAAGGCGCCGATCATGGCGTTCTCCAGCACCGTCATGTCGCCGAATGGCTTCACGATCTGGAACGTGCGTGCGAGTCCAGCGGCGCAGATGCGCGCCGGGTCCTGGCCGTTGATGCGGGCGCCGTTGAAGCGGATGTCGCCGCTGCTGGGTGGCACGAAGCCGGAGGCCATGGCGAACAGCGTGGTCTTGCCGGCGCCGTTGGGACCGATCAGGCCGGCGATCTCGTCGGCGCCGACGGCGAAGCTGACCTCGTCGGAGGCTCGTACGCCGCCGAAATTGCGGCTGACATTATGGAATTCGAGCAGGTTCATCGCGTGCTTCCCATTGCGGGGCCGGCCGCCTTGGCAGGCGCGCCGGCGGCGCGCACAGGCGCTTTGGCGCGGCGGGACAGTATCGCCATCAGTCCTCGCGGCTCCCAGCGGATAACGATCATCAGCAAGAGGCCATACAGCATCATGTCGGCTCCCACCATGCCCCCGGTCAGCGAGCGCGCCAGTTCTTCGCCAGGCAACAACAGCAGCGCGCCCAGCACCGGCCCCCAGAGCGTGCCGCGTCCGCCGATGATGCAGACCACGGCAATGACGACGCTGAGATTGGCGCCGAACACCTTGTCCGGGCTGATGTAGAGCACGAACTGTGCATAGAAGGTGCCGCCCAGTGCCGTCATGGCCGCGCTCAGCATGGCCGCGGTGAGCTTGTAGCGCCGCACGGGCACGCCCAGCGCCATTGCCGCGTCCTGGTCGTTGCGCACGGCCGTCAGGCAGTAGCCGAAACGGCTGCGCAGCACGTGGCGGTTGATCAGCAACGCGGCGATGGTGAAGGCCAGCGCCACAATGTAGTAATAGGCCTTGCCGGTATGCTGGAAGTACAGCGGCGCGTCGCGCAGCAAAGTAACCTCCATGCCGCGCGGCCCGCCCAGCAGGGTGTCGGCGTTTTCCACCAGGGTCTTGAGCACCATGCATGAGGCGATCGTGGCCAGCGCGAAGTAGGCGCCGCGCAATTGTAGGCAGGACAACCCCACGATCAGCGCCGCTCCCATGGCCACGGCGGCGCCGGCCCACATGCCTAGCCAGGGGCTGATGCCCAGGTTCACGAACAGCCAGGTCGAGGTATAGGCGCCCAGCCCGAAGTACGCGGCATGGCCCAGCGAGAGCTGGCCGGCAATGCCGCCCAGGATGTTCCACGACAGCGCCAGATAGGCGTACAGCAGCGTCATGGCGCCTACCGACAGCAGGTATTGGTTGCCGCTGGCCAGCGGCAGCAGCGCCAACAGGCCCAGCGCGGCGATGCCGGCGGCCGAAGTCTTTGTGGTCTTGGCCATTATTCGTTCTCCACGCCGAACAGCCCGCTGGGCCGGAAATACATGGTGGCGAGAAACAGCAGGAAGATGAGCGCCTCGGCGTAAGTGATGGGAATCAGCTGGCTGCCGACCGATTCCAGCACGCCGACCAGGATGCCGCCCCAGAACGCGCCGGCCACCGAACCGATGCCGCCCAGCACGACGATGACGAAGGCGCGCAGGCCGAAGATGTCGCCGACGAAGGGGTTGACCGGATAGAGCGGCAGCAGCAGCGCGCCGGCCGCGCCCAGCACCAGCAGGCCGATGGCGAACGACAGCCGGTAGACGCGGGCGCTGTCTATGCCCAACACGCTGGCGGCTTCGCGGTCCTGACCGGTGGCGCGGATGGCGCGGCCGGTGCGCGTGTGACGCAGGAACAGCACCAGGGCTGCCGTGATCAGGCAGGCGAAGAACAGGCCGGCGATCTGCGGATAGGTAAAGATCAGGTCGCCGGGCATCCAGACCTCGTTGGCCCAGGGCGCGTCGATGGTGCGGCTGTCGGGACCGGCCAGCGCCAGAAAGGCGTTGTCCAGGAAGATCCACAGGCCGGTGGTGAAGATCAGTACGCCGATCGGCTCGCGCGAGTTTTCCTTGCGGTAGATGCCGTCGAGCAGCCAGCGCTGGCAGGCATAGCCGACGACGAACAGCGCCGCCGCCGTGAGCGGCATGGCGGCCAGCGGGTGCAGGCCGAAATGGCTGGTGAGCGCGAAGCAGACGTACATGGACATCATCAGAAAGGCGCCGTGGGCGAAATTGATGATCTTCATGACGCCGAACTGCAGGCTGAGGCCTAGCGCGATCAGGCCGTAGACGGCACCGCTGGCGATACCGCCCAACAGCGCCTGGAGTAGGGTATTGGTCAAGGGGAAGCTCCTAGCGATAACGGGGCGCCAGCGCCACGCGCGGGGCGTGGCGCGGCGGCGCCGGGTCGGTCAGGGCTGGGCGGCGGGCCAGACCATCTTGTAGGACTTGGAAGCCAGGTTTTCCGGCCACACGGTGCGGTACTGGCCGTCGGGCGTGATCTGCTGCATGACGTAGCGCTTCTCGGGGTTCTGGCCCTTGGCGTCGATCACGATGTCATAGCCCACCAGCTTGTTCAGGTCAGTGCCTTGCATCCTGGTCTGGGCCAGGGCGTCGCGGATGGCCTCGGGATCGGCGCGGCCGGCGCGCTCCAGCGCGTCCTTGATGACCCAGACCGCGGCGTAGGCGCTGACCGACAGTTCGTTGGGATCGACCTTGTAGGCGGCGACGAAATCGTCCCAGAACTTCTGGGCGAACGGCGTGGTGATGGACGACTCGTAGCCGGCCCAGCCGTTGGTGGTGTAGACATTGCCGGCGATTTCCTTGCCGACCAGCGGAATGAAGGTGCTGTCGATCTGGCCGGCCGCGCTGCCGACGTAGGTCGAGCCGACCCGCATTTGCGCCAGCAGCTTGTGCAGTTGCACCGCGTCGGCGCCATAGGAGGTTACGGTGACGACATCAGGCTTCTTGCCCTTGATCTTCAGCACCAGCGGACGCAGGTCGGGCGAGTTGGGCGGGTATCCCTCGTCCAGCACCAGATCGATGCCGGCTGCCTTGAACTTGGCGCGCAGCGTGTTGGCCATGTCCTGGCCCCAATCGGTGTTCTCATAGACCATGGCGACGGTCTTGGCTGGCTTGCCGGTGGTCTTGCCCGCGTATTGAATGAAGTCGGCCATGCTCTCGGCATTGCCCGATGCCGGGATCTGCGTGGGACGGAATACGTACTTGAAGCCGCGCTCGGTGATGTCGGCCTTGGCAGCCAGGTCCACTACCCACGGCACCCGATTCTTTTCCGCGACGGCCGTGGCGGGGAAGGTCACGCCGCTTTGGAACGCGCCCAGCAGCACCGGGGTCTTCTCGCGGGTAATCAGGCGTTCGACCTCGGTCATGGCGACCTTGGCGTCGCCCCGGGTGTCCACTTCGACCAGTTGCAATTGCGCCCCGCCCAGCGCCTTGATGCCGCCGGCGTCGTTGATGTGCTTGACGGCCAGATGCGTGGCGCGCGACATATCCTTGCCGATGGAGGCTGTGGCGCTGCCCGATAGCGGAATCAGATAGCCGATCTTCACCGGGTCGGCGGCCATGGCGGCGCCGTGGACCAGCAGGGTGGCGCCGGCGGCGGCGAAGAGATGCCGCAGGACGGAGGGGCGATAGGGAAAGCTCGTGCTCATGAGAATTTGTCTCCAGTATTTTTTGTGATTAGTGTGTGCCGCGTCGGCGTCAGTCTGGCGGCCCCGCGCCCAGAGCCGCGTGCGTCGCGCGCACCAGGCGGTGCGCGCGTTCATCGAGCAGCACGGTGCGGCCCATGCGGTTCATGGTGTAGGCAAAGGAAAGCCGGCGCTGCGGCCAGGCGAAAGCCAACGATCCGCCGGCGCCCGTGTGGCCGTAGGCCTCGCTGCCGAAGCAGGCGCTGTCCAGGCCCTGTGCACGGTTGTCCATCTGGCGCATGAAGCCGCTGGCGTAGCGCGTAGGCACGCGCAGGCAGGCGTCGTCGTCCGTGCGCGCCGACAGGGCGGTGGCCGCGGCCAGCGTGTCCTCGCGCAGCAGGCGCACGCCGCCGCGCGCGCCGCCCAGCGCCAGCGTGCCGTACAGGCGGGCCAGACTGCGCGCATTGCCGATTCCGCCCGCCGCGCACAGCCCGGCTGCACGGCCCGCGCGGCTGTTGAAGCCGGAAGGGCGCCAGCCGCCGGTATTCTTGGCGTATAGCGCGGTGGGGCTTGCGGGCTCATCCTTCAGTGACTGTTCGAAGGGACTGAACGGCGCTTGCGGCGCCGGCGGCGGCACGATGGGCGCTACCCGCGCTTCCTCGGTTGCCGGCAGGCCTATCCAGAAGTCCAGGTCCAGCGGCTGCGCGATATGGCGGCGGAAAAACTCGCCCGGCATGCAGCCGCCCAGCCTGCGCACCAGTTCGCCGACCAGCCAGCCGTAGGTCAGGCCGTGGTAAGCCACCCGTTCGCCCGGGGTCCAGAAAGGCGCGGCGGCGGCCAGCCGGCCAGCCATGCCTTCCCAGTCGAAGGCGGCGTCCGCGGGCAAGGGTTCACGCAGCGCGGGCAAGCCTGCGGTGTGGTTGAGCAGCATGCGCGGGGTGGTGCCGGCCTTGCCCGCTGCGGCGTATTCGGGCCAGTAGCGGATGACAGGCGCGTCCAGGTCCAGTTCGCCGGCTTCGGCCAGCATGTGGGCGCAGAGCGCCGTGGCTGGCTTGGTGTTGGAGAACACGATACAGACGGTGTTGCGTTGCCAGGGCCGGCTGTGGTCCGTGTCGGCCCATCCGGCCCACAGGTCGACCACCGGATTGCCGTCGACCTCGATGGCGACGGACGCGCCCAGCTCGCCGCCGTCCTGGAAGTTGCGCGCGAACGCGGCGCGTACCGGTTCGAAGGCGGGATCGCAGTAGCCGTGGATGGCCGGGGGCGCGGTTGCTGGCGCCTGGGGCGAGGTCGCGGCGCCCATGTCAGCGCGTCAACGGCGCGCGTGCGCCGTAGCCCAGCAGATAGCGCGCATCGTGGGGCAACGCGGCCGCGACGCCTGCGGGCAGGGTGCTGGTGAAGTCGGCGAAGCCGCGCAGCCAGGACACGTTGTAGTTGCAGAGTATGGCGCGGCGCTCGCGGTCGGTATGGTTCGGGCCGGAGCGGTGCCAGGTATTGGACAGCCAGATGGCGACCGAGCCGGCGGGCGCGGTCAGCGTGACCTCGCCGTCCAGCGGGCCGCTGCCCCAGGGCGGCGACTTGCGCAGCTTGTGGCTGCGCGGCATGACGCGCGTGGCGCCGTTGTCGGCGGTGAAGTCGTCCAGCATCCAGACGTTCTGCAGCGTCAGCGGAAACTCCGGCAGCGGCTCGGCGATCTGGCCCAGCGGCGCGTCCACGTGCCAGGCGCCGCCGCCCGTGCCGGGGCCGATGCTGGTGGCCTGGAAGTCGTGCAGGTTGCAGTCCTGGCCCATTACGCTGCGCACCATCGGCAGCACCACCGGGTGCTCGATCAGCGGGATCATGTCGGGCGCCTTGTTCAGCAGGTTCCAGACGCGTTGCGACTTGTCGTCGTCGAACAGGGTGGGCAAGTGCAGGAAGTTCTTCGACACTTTGTTGATGGGTACCGGCCAGCGCGTGTTTTCGTTGTCGCGGCGGTACTGGTGCACGCGCGCCACCATGCGCTGCGCTTCCATGTCGCTCACCGTGTAGTGGCGCTTATAGTAGGCCAGGATGTCGTCATCGTCTTCGTGCCGTTCGTCGTCCAGCGGGAACGGATCGGCGCGTTCGGCGGCCATCAGGCTGGCGACGCGCTCGCGCGCCTGTTCCAGTTGCGCGGCGTCCAGCACGTTTTCAATGACGGCGTAACCTTCTTCGGCGAGCTGGCGTTGCAGCGCCTGCAGATCGAGTTGCTTCATGTTCCTCCCCTTGTGTTGAATGTCACTGCGAAATCGGACCGGGCGCGGCCACGGGGGCCAGTGCGCCGCGTGCGAGCTTGCCGATGCTGGTGCGCGGCAGGGCTTCCGCCGCGCCTATGCGGCGCGGCACTTTGTAGCCGGCCAGATGTGCGGCGCAATGGGCTTGCAGGGCGTCGGGGTCCAGGCGCTGGCCCGGCGCGGGCGTGACCCATGCGTGCACCACCTGTCCCAGCCGCTCGTCGGCCACGCCGAAGGCGGCAGCTTCGCCGACCTCGGGGCGCGACAGCAGCACCTGCTCCACTTCCAGCGGATAGACCTTGAAACCACCCACGTTGATGCAGTCGTGCCGCCTGCCTTGCAGGTGGAGATAGCCTTCGGCATCCAGGACCGCGACGTCGCCGGTGTAGAACCAGCCCGCGCGCAGCGCCTGCGCGGGCTGGCGGTAACCGGCCATCACGTGCGGACCGCGCACGCGGATCTCGCCGGGCTGGCCGGGCGGCAGAGGCCGGTCGCCATGGTCCAGATCCACCACCTGCAGCTCGCCGCCCGGAACCGGCAGACCCACGGAACCTGGCTTGCACGGGCGGTGCATGGGGTTGAACGCCAGACAAGGGCCGGCTTCGCTCATGCCGTAGCCTTCGTAGATGGGACACCCCGCGCGCTGCTCGAAGCGCGCCAGGGTTTCGCGCGGCAGCGGCGCCGCGCCGGAGAAGCAGGCGCGCAGGCTGGCCATGCGTTCCGGACTGAGAGCGGGGTTCAGCAGCAAGTCGTGGAAGATGGCAGGCGCGCCCGGCAGCAGCGTGACGCGATGGGCGGCGATGGCGTCTATCGTGCGGGCGGCATCGAAGCGCCGCATCACCACCAGTTCGCCCCGGGCATGCAGGCTGAGGTAGAGCGACATGGCGACCGCCGACACGTGGAATAGCGGCATTACGCAGAGCACTACCTCCGATTCGCGCCGCGTCGGCAGCCAGGCTTCGCGCTGCGCGATGTTGTAGGCGATCTGCCGGTGCAGGATGTTCACACCCTTGGGGCGTCCGGTGGTGCCGCCGGTGTATTGCAGCGTGGCCAGGTCTTCGTGCCGGGGCAGGTCTTCGGGCAGGGCGCAGGCCTGCGGCAGCATCTCCAGCAGGCCGGCGCCGTTGCCTATACGGAGTATGGCGCCGGCATCCAGGCCGGGACACAGGGCGTGCAGGTCCAGCTTTACGCTGTCGTCGTGCAGCAGCATGCAAGGCGCGGCGTCGTGCAGCATGTAGGCCAGTTCGCGTTCGCGGTAGCCGGGATTCAACGGTACGGCCTGCGCGCGCAGCGCGTGCACGGCAAAGGTGGCGACGGCCAGGTCCAGCGAGTTCTGCATCAGCAGCGCCACCCGGTCGCCGGGCCGCACGCGCTCGCCCAGGCGGCGCGCCAATGCGCCGGCCAGGCCGGCGTATTGCGCGTAGTTCAGGCGTACGCCTTCGAAGAACAGCGCGGGCAGATCGGGCGTTTCGCGGGCGGCGTCGCGCAGCAGATGGATCACCGAGTCCGGGACGGCGGGCAGGGCGGGGGAGTTCATGTCTTGCGCTCGGCGGCCTTGCGGGCGGCCTTGGCGTCGCTGGCCTGCCATACCGTGGGCCGGCCTGCCCCGCCCAACAGGGTAATGGGGTCGGCGTTGTCGATGTGGCCGTACTGCCCCTTGTAGATGCTGTAGCCGCACAATTCCTGCAGGCGGCGCGGAAAGCTTCGCGCCACCTCGGCCGGAATGCCGAGTTGCAGGTTTTCCTGTTGCCGCATCCAGCCGGCGCAGTAGTAGCACGACAGGGCGTAGCGGCGCGCATTGCTGTTGTTGGCGCCGCCCTTGTGCCACAGTGCGCTGTCGAACAGCATGACGCTGCCTGCCTTCATGGTGGCTTGCACCGTGTCTATATCCTGCGCGCCATAGGGCGGCGACGAATCGTAGCGATGACTGCCCGGCACGATGTGGGTGGCGCCGTTCTCGGCCGTGAAATCGCTCAAGGCCCAGATGGCGTTGACCGCCAGCGGCGGGCGCGGGCGCGGCATGGCCAGCTGCTGAGTGTCTTCGTGCAACGGCTGGGCGCCTTGTCCTGGCGCCAGCGTCAGCGAGCACAGCGACGACAGCAGCAGCTCACGGTCCAGCAGGCGTTCGGCCAGGCCCAGCACGTCGGGCTGCAGCGGCACGTCCCAGAAGCGCGGATCGTAGACCAGCAGGTTGTTGATGCGCACCGTCTTGCGGCCTTCGAACGAGGTCTGGGCATAACCGAGGTTGTGCTCGGCCTCGATCCGGATCAGGGCTTCCTGCAGCTGGCTGACCTGCTCGGGCGGGATGATCCCGGGCAGCACCACGAAGCCGTCGCGTTCAAAGGCTGCGATCCGCTCGTCGAGCGGTTCGGGCGTGGACATCTCTTGTCTCCTGATGGGGCCTGGATCTGCGTCCGGCGGTATAGGTCTGTGCGTATAATCGGCCGGTAGTCTTCGCCCTGCCAGCGCGTAGCGTCCACGGCAGTGGCGCAAAGCGTCCATCCCCTAGAAGATGGCGGCCCCGTCGGCATGATCCGGTACTCAAGATGAGCGCGCAGGCCTACCACCACACCACCGATGTCATAGCGCCGCAGGATCAGTTCGCGTATTGGCGCGATGCGATCTGCGATGCCTACGTGCCGCTCGAACCCGAGCGCGACGCCGCGCGCAGCTTTCGCGGCCAGATCGACGGCCTGTTGCTGCCGGATCTGCACGGCTCGACCATTACTGCCCAGTCCCATGTGGTCAGGCTGTCCGCAGCCGGTCTCTCGGCCCGCACGCAATCTCCGTTCTTCGCCAATTTGCTGTGTGCGGGCGAGGCTCTGGTCTCGCAGGACGGAAGCGCCATGCGCGCGCAGGCCGGCGACGTTTATGTGGTGGATTGCGCGTCGCCCTGGGAAGTCGACTTTCGCACCGATTTCCGCATGTTCTGCATCGAAATCCCGGAAGGCCTCCTGCGGCCGCAACTGGGCCGCCGCGGACGGCTGGCCACGCCGGTGCTGGACGGAAGTTTAGGGGCGGGGCGGGTGCTGGCCAGCTACATGCGCCTGGTCAGCGAATTGCCGGCAAACGAGTTGCAGCAGGTGCAGGCGCTGATGGTCAGGCATTGCAGCGAACTGCTGTCGCGGACCCAGCTCGAAGGGGCGGATGCCGGCGCGCAGATCGCCGAACGGGTGCGCCATGAAGTCCTGGACCGCATTCTGGCGCTGGTGCAGCGCCGTCTGGCCGACCCTGGCCTGACGCCGGTCTCGGCCAGCGAGGAGCTCGGCATCTCCCGCAGCTATCTGTTCAAGATCATGGCCGAGCATGGTTTGAGCTTTAGCGCCCACGTGCGGCAGTGCCGGCTGGAGAAATGCCGCCAGGCCATCGAAACCCAGCCTGGCCGCTCCATCGCGGACATCGCCGCCAGCTGGGGATTCGAGGAAGTTTCCACATTCAATCGGGCGTACCGCGCGCACTATGGCCGCTCGCCAGGCAGCGAGCGCGGCGGTGCGCCCTCGCGGGCAGGATAGCGGCGCATCACCACTTGCTCTGGCCCTGCGGCTGCTGCATCTGTGGGGAGTTTGCCGGCCTGACCGTGTCCACATACTTCCTGTAGGCGGCGACGTATTCGGGGCTGTTGATGTCCGGGGTGCTGTCGCTGTCCCAGTTTCTTTCAACGCCGGATTGCTTCCAGGCTGCCAGGTCGCGTTCGACCTGATCGCGGCTGAGTTGGACGTCCGACGGGGGCGCAGCGGTGGTGGGGGCAACGGCCGTTTGCGCGACGGCGGGGCCGGAGAGCAGGGCGCAGGCCGCCAGGACGACGGGGATCATGGCGCGGACGGTTAGGGCAGTTTTCATGAAATGCTCCTGATGACGTGAGTGACCGCAGCATTGGAAACCGGTGTCCATGGGGGCTTGCTGCAATGCAGCCCGGGGCAGGGACAGCTGCGCTACCGGATTGGCGCATTGGTATTTTTCTTGGGCAGGCCGGCCCGGCCCGCGGCGCGCGCGGACACGCACCTGGCGCCTTTGCGCTGCCAGGTTTACGACTCGGGCCGGAGAGGACGTCCGGGCCTCATGCCTTCGTGCTCATCGTAGGACGGTGCGAGTAGGCGCCACATACTCAATATTGGGTACGTCGTGCCGGCGGCGCACGCTCACAGCAGCGAGGCGAGCCTGACCAGTTCGGACTGGCGGTTGCATTCCATCTTGTTGAGCAGGGATGCGACCTGTTTACGCACGGTCAGCACCGAGGCATGGCGCAGGGTGGCGACTTCCTCCACGCTATGCCCCATCGCAAGTCCGGCCAGCACCGCGGCTTCCGCGTGCGTGATGGCGAATACGGCTTCCAGCCTGTCGACGTCGGGTTGGGCGAAGGCGCTCTTTCTGCGCATGCGCACCAGCAGCATGCGGTTGCCGATCAGGCTCAGCGCTTGCGGGGCCGCGCTGATGTCGATCCAGGTCAATTCGCCCCATCCGGCGGCGGCCGCCAGCGACCGCGCTTTGCCGTCGCGCGCGACCGCCTGGCAATACGCGTCGAACAAGGCCTGTATCTTGGCGTCGGGATGGCGCAGCTTGCCGCCGCGCACGTTCCAGCCGTGGCCGTCGTCCAGATAGCGCGTGGCCAGGGCAGACTTCATGTTCACCATCGCGTCGCGGCTGACCAGCAGCACGGCCTCGCCCACGTCCGAGAGCGCGCTATCGATGGCTGTCCAGCCGATGGCGAGCATCTTTTCGCGCTGGGCCAACCGGTTCTTCAGCAGGCGGAAGTACTGGGCGATGTCGCCGGACTGGAGCCGTTCGCTGGCCTTGTCGTCCACGGTCGAGCGTTGAAAGGCGATGGCGGCGCGCAGCTTGGCGCTGGATTCGATCACCAGGCACAGGACTTGCGCCATGCGGTGCTTGAGCATGAAGTCCGTGTAGAACTCGGAACGCTGCAGCTGCTTGTGGCCGCACATGCTGGCGGTATCCAGCCAAGTGCCGACGGGCAGCAGCCGCGAGTCCTGTTCGACGATATCGCAGCTGTAGTAGTGGTTGCGGTAGTCCCTGGCGGCGGCTTCGGGAAAGCTCACGGTGGACAGGTCCAGCAGCTTGTGACGGGCATCGAAGACGATCAAGGTGCTGCTGTCCGCGCCCACCATGTCGCGGGCGGTCAGCAGGATGTCGCGCCAGGGCGGATCGGGATCCGCCAGACGGTCCAGGGCTTCGATCGCGCGCCGGACGGCAATCTGGTGTTCAGCCATTTCGTGCCTCCAACTCTGGTTCAGACGCAAACGCTGTCACGCATCACAGATCGTTGTAGAGGTGGCTCCGGCCAGATCGGGGGAGCGCTGCGCGGCCATGGTTTGCCGGCGTGGGGGAGGTTGGCCTGCCTGGATTGTCGGCGGCGCTGCCACAAGGAAATTATCCTCGCAAAATCCCGGGGCGGATGAAAAAAATAGGCGCTTCGTCCGGACAAGAGGGGCCGGATCCGGAGGTGGTATCGACGTACCGGGGCATTCTTACCAGAATGCGCCGCCTGGCGGCGTCAGGGTTGCGCGCCGCCGCCGGGCGGACGGATCGCCGCGCGCCACAGATCCAGGAAATGCCTCTTCTTGAGCGCATCCAGATACACCAGCAGCCCTACGCCCAGTCCAACCGGCCGCACGCCCGCTTCCGGGTTGGCCGAAGCGCCCACCGGCCGCATGCCCGATTGCCGCGCGACCATTTCCTGGCCCCGCGGCGACAGCAGATAGTCCAGGAACATCGCGCCCAGATCAGCCCGTGGCGCCTGCTTGGGGATGATGGCGGAACGCGACAGCATCAGCGTGTAGTCCTGCGGATAGACGATGGCCAGCGGCGCGCCCTGGTCGATTCGATGCCGGGTATAGGACTCCAGCAGGTTGTAGGCCAGCGTGATCTCGCCGCGTTCGAGCTTGTCCAGCGCGTCTTCGGTGGACGCATGCACGGCGACGCGGTTGCGGCCCAGTTCGGCCAGCAGTGCGCCGGCCATGCTGTCCAGCCGCGTGTCCTGCGTGGCCGCCAGGTAGCCGATGCCGCTGCCCTCGACATCGTAGGTGGAGATGGCGCCGGCCAGGGGCTGGTCCGGCGCCTGCAGCAGGGACAGCAGCTCGCGCCGGGTGCGCGGCGCCCGCGCGGGCGCGAGCTTGCGGGTGTTGTAGACCATGACGATGGGATCGGTGCCGATGCTGAAGACCTCGTCGCGCCAGTTGGCCCAGGCCGGCAGGGCGCGGGTTTCCGGCGAGATGTGGGGTTGCGCGTAGCCGTCGTTGACCAGCTTGGTCTGCAGGTCCATGGCGCTGCTGATGACGATGTCGGGCCCGGACCGGGTGGTGGCCGCCGGCGTGGCGCGGGAGACCGTCCCGGCATACAGCTCCTGCGTGGACAGCTCGGTGTACTCCAGGCGCAGGCCGGGGTTGAGCCTGCTGAAGTCTTCCAGCACGCCGCGGAACACCTGCACGCTGTTGGAGGCATGCACGACCAATACGTTCCTGCTGTCGGCGGGTCCCAGCGTCAGGCCGCCGGCGCTGGTTTCCGCGGCGTTGCCGGCAGCAAAGGGCAGCAGCGCGGCCAGCGCCGCCAGCAGGCGCAGGGGTTTCAGGAGATCAAGCTTCATGGGGTCGGGGCGGCAGCGTGACCACGGCGTCCAGGCCGCCGCCCACGCGGTTGCTCAGGGCCAGCCGGCCCTGATGGATGTCGACCACGCGCTTGATGATGGACAGGCCCAGCCCGGCGCCGGGCGCGCGCGGGTTGGGGCCGCGCACGAAGCGCTCGAAGGCGGCGTTGGCCAGCGCCGGGGGAATGCCTGGACCCTGGTCGGATACGGATATGCGCCAGCCTGCGTCCTGCGGCTCCAGTCGCACGTCGATGTGGCCCTCTTCCGTGGCGCCGTGGCGCAGGGCGTTGTCGATGAGGTTCTTGAAGGCTTCGCGCAGCATCAGGCTGTCGCCCAGCACGGTGGGGGGACTGCCGGGCGCCGTAACGGGCAGATGCAGGCGCACATCGGGTTGGGGATCGGCTTGCGGGACCGTGTCATACACCGCCTGGCGCAGCAGCTCGGCCAGGTCCACCGGCTGGAACTGGCGCACGTTGCTGCGGTGGATGACGCTGGCGTCGCTCAGCAGCTGGTTCACCAGGCGCGAGAGTTTCTCGGCGTTGCGCAGCACGGCCAGCAGGCTGCGACGTTGTTCGGCGGGGTCCTCTTCGTCCAACGCCACTTCCATCTGCGCGTGCAGCGCGGCCAGCGGCGTGCGCAGCTGATGGGCGGCCTCGGCGATGAAGAGGCGCAGGGTGTCGAGGTTTTCCGACAGGCGCGCCATGAAGCCGTCAAGCGAGTGCACCAGCGTGTCGAGTTCCTCGGGCACGGGAGCGGCGATGGGATGCAGGTCCGACGCGCTGCGGACTGCCAGTTCGCGTTCGATGCGGCGGATGGGCGACAGCGACCGCAGCAGGCCCCAGTAGGCCAGCGCAAGCGCCGCGGCGGTAAAGCCGATCAGCGCCAGCGTGCCTTGCCACAGGATGCCCGCCGCCAGCGCGTTGCGCGCTTCGCGGGTCTGCGCGACCTGGATGAGGGCGGTCTCGGCATTGCGGGGACCGGCGATCTTGCGTTCCATCCAGGCGATGCGCACCGGTTCGCCCTGGTAGCTGGCGTCGTACAGCCGGGGCGAATAAGCAGAGCCGTCGTTGCCGCGTCCGGGCGGCGCGGGCAGATCCGCGTAGCCGGAAATCAGCGCGCCGCCGGCGTCGCCGACGCGATAGAACACGCGGTCGCGCGGCGCCTGTTCCAGCAGCGCCAGCGAGGCGTAGGGCATATCCATGCGCCACTCGCCCTGCACCAGCTGCAGGCTGTCGGCGATGGACAGCACCGAGGCACGCAGCAACTGGTCGTAGGTGGTGTCGGCAGTCTGATTGGCGTAGCCGCGCACCAGCAGGTAGAGCGTGGCCAGGGCGGCGACGAACAGCGCCAGCAGCATGGCCAGCAGGCGGCGCTTGATCGAGATGCGGCCCTGCGCGGCGGCGGGCCTGGCGGATTCACTCCCGGCCGGGGCCGGACGCGGCGGAGCTGTCGTGGTCATCGGTGGCGGTCAGGAGGTAGCCGGTGCCGCGTTGCGTTTCGATGCGCAGCGGCGAGCCTTCGAGCTTGCGGCGCAGCCGGGCGATATAGACCTCGATGGCGTTGGGCGCGGCGTCGTCGTCGAACGCGAACAGCTTGTTGGCGATTTCGGTCTTGCTGACGGCGCGGTTCATGCCGGCTAGCAGGATTTCCAGCAGGCTGTATTCACGCTTGGGCAGTTCGATGCGCTGGCCGGCCAGCGTGACCTGGCGCGCGGCGCTGTCGATGACGAGTTCGCCAAAGCGCAGCACGCCGGCGGCCTGGGCGCTGGGACGGCGCAGCAGGGCGCGGCAACGGGCTTCCAGTTCGCGGAAATCGAAGGGCTTTGCCAGGTAGTCGTCGGCGCCGGTATCCAGGGCGTGGACGCGGTCTTCGATGTCGATGCGGGCGGTCAGTGCCAGCACGGGCGTCTTGCTGCCGCGGTCGCGCAGGCGGTGCAGGATGTCGAAGCCCGACATGCGGGGCAGGCCGATGTCCAGGATGACGAGATCGAAGGTTTCGTATTGCAGCACGCCGTCAGCGCTGAGACCGTCGTTCTGGCAGTCGACCGCATGGCCGAGACGGCGCAGCCGGCGCACGAGTGCGTCGGCCAGGTCCGCGTCGTCTTCGATCACCAATATGCGCATAGGGGCGATTGTCGCATGAGGGGGATGTGGACCCCCACGCCGCACTCGCTGCGCTCGCTTGCTGCCCCCCGAGGGGGCGCCTTCCGCCTTGGGGCGGCCCGGCGGCGGAAGGGATGGACCCCACACCGCACTCGCGTTCAAAAAAACGACAGGTTGCCGACAGCTTTTATTTCTAGTCTTGCGGTCGCGCTTCCCCAGCCGGAGGCGCGCTTGCACATAACAACGACTAGCCGGAGATAACCCTCATGCTTCTGACCCTGCTTGGCTTCGGCATGGTGATCACGTTCATGACGCTGATCATGACCAAGCGCCTGTCGCCGTTGGTGGCGCTGATCCTTGTCCCCATTATTTTCGCCCTGCTGGGCGGGTTCGGCTCCGGCATCGACAAGATGATGCTGGACGGCATCCGCAAGATTGCGCCCACCGGCGTGATGCTGATGTTCGCCATTCTCTACTTCGGGGTCATGATCGACGCCGGCCTGTTCGACCCCATCGTCGGCCGCATCCTGCGCGCGGTGAAGGGCGATCCGCTGAAGATCGTGGTGGGCACGACCGTGCTGGCGCTGGTGATTTCGCTGGACGGCGACGGTTCGACCACCTACATGATCGTGGTGGCGTCGATGCTGCCGCTGTATCGCCGCCTGAAGATGAACGCGCTGTCCATGACCTGTCTGGCGATGCTGGCCAGCGGCGTCATGAACCTGACGCCCTGGGGCGGCCCGACGGCGCGCGCCGCAAGCGCCTTGCACGTGGACGCGGGCGACATCTTCGTGCCGCTGGTGCCGGTGATGGGCGTGGCCATTGTCGCCATCCTGATCCTGGCGTTCTGCCTGGGCCTGCGCGAACGCCGCCGCCTGGGCGTGCTGTCGCTGCCGGACGGCGCTTCGCTGCACGCCGGCTATGACGAGGACGGCCCCAAGAACCTGCCCGAGATCGAGGTCGACCAGGACCTGCGCCGCCCCAAGCTGCTGTGGGTGAACGCCGGATTGACGCTGGCGCTGATGGTGAGCCTGGTGATGGGCGTGCTGCCGCTGCCGGTGCTGTTCATGATCGCCTTCGCCATTGCGCTGGTCATCAACTATCCGGACCTGGCCGAACAGCGCCGCCGCGTTGCGCAGCACGCGGGCAATGTGCTGTCGGTGGTGTCGCTGATTTTCGCGGCCGGGATCTTCACCGGCATCCTGTCTGGCACGGGCATGGTCGAGGCCATGTCGCGCAGCCTGCTGGCGGTGATCCCGGACGCCATGGGGCCGTACCTGGCGGGCATTACCGCGCTGGTGAGCCTGCCCTTTACCTTCTTCATGTCCAACGACGCCTTCTACTTCGGCGTGCTGCCGATCCTGAGCGAAGCGGCCCAGGGTTACGGCATTTCGCCGGTCGAGATGGCGCGCGCCTCGTTGATCGGCCAGCCCGTGCACTTGCTGAGCCCGCTGGTGCCGTCGACCTACCTGCTGGTCGGCCTGGCCGGCGTGGACTTCGGCGACCACCAGCGCTATTCGCTCAAGTGGGCCACGATGGTCTGCCTGGTGATGCTGGCCGCGGCGCTGGCGTTCGGCCTGTTCCCGCTGGTCGGCCAGATGGGCTGAGCGGCGGCGCGATACCGTCTTTTCAAAAGGGGAAGTACATGGCTTTGCGCATTGCTTACGTCACCAGCGGTATGGGCCACACCGGCACCGCGATCTGCCAGGCGCTGCACAACGCGGGACATCGCGTGGTGGCAGGCTGCGGGCCGCGCTCCTCGCGCAAGGACCACTGGCTGAAGGAACAGAAATCCCTGGGCTACGATTTCGTCGCCTCCGAGGGCGACGCCACCGATTGGGCCTCGACCGAGGCGGCCTTCGCCAAGGTGCGGCGCGAGGTCGGCGAGATCGACGTGCTGGTGAACAATGCCGGCGCCATGCTGGACATGCGCTTTCGCCAGATGAGCCAGGCGGACTGGTCGGCGGTGCTGCGCAGCAATCTGGACACGCTGTTCAACACCACCAAGCAGGTGGTCGACAGCATGGCCGACCGCGGCTGGGGCCGCATCATCAACATCGGCTCCGTGGCCGCGGAGAAAGGCCAGATCGGACAGATCAACTACGCCACCGCCAAGGGCGCCGTGATCGGCTTCACCCGTTCGCTGGCGCAGGAAGTCGCGGCGCGCGGCGTGACCGTCAACCTGGCGTCGCCGGGCTTCATCGCCGACGACACCGTGAAGGCCTTTCCGCCGGCCCTGCTGGACCGTATCGTCGAAAGCGTGCCGGTGGGCCGGCTGGGTACTGCCAAGGATCTGGCGGGGCTGTGCGTCTGGCTGGCGTCGGATGACGCCGCGTTCGTGACGGGCGCGAACTATGCGATCAATGGCGGCGTGTATATGAGTTGAGGGCGAGACCTCAATTCGCCAGCTTCACCGCCCCGCTGTCGATCAGCTTCTGCCACTTGGCGCTATCCGCCTGGATGAACGACTGCAATTCATCCCGCGAGCCGCCGCCGGCGATCATGCCGGCGTTGTCCAGGGCGGCCTTGAACTCCGGCGTGGCCACGGCGGCGCGCAGCGCGGCGTTGACCTGATCGAGCTGCGCGGCCGGGATGTCCTTGCTGGCCGCGACCGAGAACCATTGGGTGGCGGCATAGCCTTTGAAGCCGGACTCTTCCACCGTGGGCACGCCGGGCAGGCTGTCCAGGCGGTAGGGCGTGGTGACGGCGTAGGCTTTCAGCGTGCCGGCCTTGATCTGCGGCATGACCGGGGCCGAGCCCAGGATCGCCAGGGGGATCTGGCCACCGGCCACGTCGGCCACCGCCTGGCCGCCGCCCTTGTAGGGCACGTGCACGATACGGGTGCCGGCGTACTGGTTGAGCAGTTCGCCCGCCAGGTTCTGCGAGGTGCCGTTGCCTGAGCTGCCGTAGCTCCAGGCCTCGGGCCGCTGGCGGGCGTCCGCCAGCACGTCCTGCAAGGATGCCCGGGCGTCCTTGGCGGGGCCGACGATGACCATGGGACCCTGAGCCATCAGGATGACGGGCGCCAGCTCGCGGCCGATCTCGGGCTGGGGCGTGGGGTAGATCAGCGGGCCGGGCACGGTCAGCAAGTAACCGTCGCTGGCCTTGCTGCGCGCCACCAGCTGCAGGGCGATGGCGCCCGCCGCGCCGGGGCGGTTTTCCACGATGACGTTCAGGCCGCTGCGCCGCGCCAGTTCCTGGGCGGCGATGCGGGTCAGCACGTCGGCGGTGCCGCCCGGCACGAAGCCGATCACCCAGGTGATCTGCTTGCCAGGCCATTCCAGCTTGGTGTCTGCCGCGCTGGCGGTGGCGGTTAGCGCGGCGCCCAGCAGTAGCGCGCAGCAGCGGATAGCGAATTTCATGTTTTCCCCTTTGTGTTTTTTTGCCCGGACCGCCGCGCGTCTCAGCTCGGGTCCGGCTTGCCGGGCGGCGTATTCGGATGCGCGGCGCAAGACTGGTTGAAGGACTGCACCATTTTCAGGATCGGACCTAGCACCCAGGTGTTGAAGATGAGGATGTCGCTTTCTTCCTTGGGGTCCTGCTTCAGGTTGAACAGGTACGGCGACTCCAGTTTGCCCTTGCCTTCGTTGACCTCGGGCTCCCAGTAGAAATGCAGCTTCCAGTCGCGCCATTTGACCGCGCGCAGGTCGTTCTTGATGTAGAACAGGAAGCCCTCGCGCGGCGAGGCGGGGCTGGCGCCGGTGAAAAAGTCGGTCTGGTCTATGCCGTCGATGGGCCGGTCTTGCGGAATGGACGCGCCGCCGATGCGCGACAGCGTGGTGTACAGGTCGGTGACGTGGACGATCTCGTTGGAGACCTGGCCGGGCTGGACCCGGCCGGGCCAGCGGATCATGAAGGGCACGCGCAGGCTGCCTTCCATGGCGGTGTGGTAGGTACCGGTCCAGGGGCCGGCGGTGCCGCGGTAGGGCTTGCGAAATTCCGGACCGTTGTCGCTGCAGAAAATGAACACGGTGTCGTCACGCAGATTCAGCTCGTCCACCGCCTGCACGATCTGGCCGACGCGGTGGTCCATTTCCACCATGGAGTCGGCGAAGTCGCCGGCGCCGGTGCGGCCCGCGAAGTCCGGGTGCGGCAGGGTGGGGAAGTGCAGGTGCACCAGCGGCAGGTATAGGAAGAAGGGGCGGCTGGCCTCGGCATGCTTGCGCATGAAGCCGATGGACCGGTCGACCAGTTCGGCGTCGATGCCGCGGCGCGTCTCCAGGTCGTAGACCTTGACGTTTTCCGAAGGCGAGCCGGCCTGGCCCTGCATGATGTGCGGGATGTCGGCGACCGAGGGATCGAAGCCGATGGACGAGGTGAACTGGCTTTCGTCCGTGGTGCGCGGGATGCCGTACCACTCGTCGAAGCCGCGGTCGGACGGATAGCGGCCGGGGATGTCGCCCAGGTGCCATTTGCCGTAGTGCGCGGTGGCGTAGCCCTGGCCCGACAGTTGCTGGGCCAGCGTGATTTCATCGCGCGCCAGGCCTTGCGGCAGGCCGGGAGGCACCGATTGCAAACAACCGGTGCGGATGGGATGCCGGCCGCTCATGAGCGCCGAGCGCGTAGGCACGCAGTCGCTTTCCACGTTGAAGTTCTGCAGCAGCAGCCCTTCCGAGGCCAGCCGGTCGATGTTGGGGGTGGGAGCGCCGCGCAGCGCGCCGCCGCCGTAGCAGCCCAATTCGCCCCATCCCAGGTTGTCGGCCACGATCAATACGATATTGGGCTGCTTGTCCACGCGCTGCGTCTCCTGTCTGCGGGTTTATCCAGGGATTCTAGGAGCGCGGGCCCGGCTTAATATTCCTGAAGCTGAGTCTATGCATAACTGTTGATTATGAATCTGTCCTTGCGCGACATCGAGTATTTCCTGGCCGTGGTGGAACACGGCAACCTGGACCGCGCCGCAGCCGCCTGCGGCGTCAGTCAGCCGGCGCTGTCCAAGTCTTTGCAGCGGCTGGAAGCCGACACGGGACTGGCGCTGCTGGACCGCGGCGGGCGTGGCTTGCGCCTGACCTCGGCGGGCCTGGCGTTTCGCGAGCATGCGCAGCGGCTGTGGGCGGAATACCGTGACGCCGTGCGCAACGCGATGGAGCTGCGCCTGGGCGAGGCCGGACTGCTGCGCATTGGCGCCACCGGCGCTACCGTGGACAGCGTGGTGATGCCGGCGTTGCGCCGCCTGCTGCCGCGCCGGCCCGCGCTGCGGGTGCAGTTGACGCAAGGCCAGTCGGACGACCTCAACGAGCAGGTGGCGGGCGGCAAGTTGGACCTTGCGGTGACGCCAATCTACGCCGACGTGCCGGGTTCGCTGCACCAGGAATCGATCCGCGAGGACGGCCTGTGCGTCGCCGCCAGCCGCAAGCATCCGCTGGCGTCGCGGCGCAAGCTGGCGTTGCGCGACCTGGAAGGCCAACGCTGGATCCTGCCCATGCAGGGATCGGTGGCGCGTCAGGCGCTGCAGGCCCGCTATGCCGAGGCGGGCCTGGCGCAGCCCGCGGCGGCGCTGGAAGTCCAGCATTTCTCGGGCGGCGCGCTGGCCTTGCTGGCAGGCTCGGACTTGTTGGCGCTGATGCCGCACAGCGCGCTGGCGCCGGACATTGCGGAGTTGCCGGTGGCGCTGGGCCGTCCTTTGCGGCGCAGCATGGCACTGGTCACGCGCCACGGCGCCACCTGGTCGCCGCTGATGCAGGAGTTCCGCGCCGTGGTGCTGGAGGCCGCGGGCCAAGATGCCTAGCGCTCCGACTCCCTCCGCCCGCGCGCGGCGCTAGCGGAACGCCGTCCAGGCCAGGGTCAGCGAGAACAATCCCAGGATGACGGAAGCCCCGCGCTGCGCCCGCGCCGGATCGATCCAGCGTGTTTTCGCGCCACCCAGCGACGCGCCGAACGCCACCCAGGCCAGGCCGATCGGCACCAGCAGCGCGGCGAACAGCGCCATGGCTGCAAGGTAGGCGGGCAGGCTCCAGAACGCCGCCGGCGGAAATACCGCGCTGGCAAAGAGGATGCCCTTGGGATTGAGCAGGGTGGCCGTGAACAGCGTGCGCATGCCGATGACCTGCCGAGCCACCGCCGGCACGGCGCGGGCGGCGCGCCACATGCGCACGGCCAGGCAGGCGATGTAGATGCTGCTGGCGGCGCGCACGCAAGCCGGCAGCCACGGCAAGGATTTCGCCGCCTGCTCAAGAAAGCGGCCCCAGAGCGAGATCGACACGATGTAGCCGGCCAGTTCGGCCATCGTCAGCCGCGCCGCGCGCGCGAAACCCAGGCGCAGGCCGGCTGCGGCCAGCAAGGTATTGGTCGGGCCTGGCATGGCCAGGATGACGGTGACTCCGACGGCGAATACTCCTGCGGTGGCAAGACTAAGCATGGACGAAACAGGCGGCGTTGAACATGACGGCGGGTAGTGTAGCGGCGCGCGCCCTGCCAAGGGAAACGCCGGGCGGGCCCGGGCCGCTCCCAACGCTCAGGCAGTTCGCGGCAAGCCCCCGTAGGGCGCCCACCCTGATCCGGCGATGACGCCGCCGTCGCAAGGGATGGTGGCGCCGGTGATGACCGCGGCCGCGGGCGACAGCAGGAAGAACACGACGTCTGCTATCTCGCGCGGCTGCATCAGGCGGCCTAGCGGCGTGGCGTTCAGGATCGGCGTCATGTCCCGCTCCCCCTGCCGCTCCTTGGGTTTCAGGAAGGGCGTGTCGGTCCAGCCGGGCGCGATGGCGTTGACGCGCAAGCCGCGGCGCGCCCAGTGCACCGCGAGGGCTTCGGTCAGATTGACCACGGCGGCCTTGGCCGGACCGTAGGCCAGCACCGGGCCGGGGCGGAAGGACAGCACGGACGCCACGTTGACGACCGCCCCGCGTCCGCGTTCGGCCATCGCGCTGCCGAATACGCGGCAGGCGATATAGGTGCCTTTCAGATGGGAATCCACCACACGGGCCCAGGCCTCCACCGGATAGTCTTCGATGGCGGTTGGAACCTGGGCGATACCGGCGCAGTTCACCAGTCCGTTGACCGCGGGCAAAAGGGCGGCAAGCCGTTCCTGAGTGGCCCGCAGTCCGGCCTCGTCCAGCACGTCGCCCGGGGCGGCCACCGCGCGCGGTCCCAGTTCCCGCGCCAGCGTGTGCGCGGCTTCCTGGTTGAGGTCCAGGATCGCGGCGTAGCCGCCTGCCTCGATCACGCGCCTGCATACCGCCGCGCCGATGCCGCTGGCGCCGCCCGTGACGATGACCGACAGGGTCGAGTCCGATATTGCGTGGTCCATCAGCGTCCCCAGCGCGCCTTCAGGCGCTGTTCAAACATGCGCAGCGCAACGTCGATGCAGATGCCGACGATGCCGATGGCGATCATGCCGGCCATGACGATATTGGTGGCGACGTTGAGCTGCCCCTGGACCATCATGTAGCCGATGCCGTTGCCCACCACGATCAGTTCCGCGCCCACCAGCGATTGCCAGCCGATGCCGGCGCTGACGCGCAGACCGGCCAGGATGGATGGCAACGAGGCCGGCAGCAGCACTTCGGCCACGATGCGCGGGCCGCTGGCGCCCAGCGTGCGCGAGGCTTCCAGCAGCCGCGTGTCGACGAACTTGGCGCCGCGATAGGCGCTGATCAGGCAGGGCGGAAAGGCGCCGGCGAAGATGATCAGGGTGGGTCCGCCGATGCCGGTGCCGAACCACAGGCCGGCGAACGGCACCCAGGCGATGGGCGCCACGAAGCGCAACGCATCGAAGAACGGACTGACCACGTCGTCCAGCCAGCGGTACCAGCCCATCAGCAGCCCCAGCGGTATGCCTACCGCCGCGGCCAGCAGGAAGCCGCAGGCGAAGCGGTAGAGGCTGGCGCCCAGGTGCGTCCAGAGCGTGGCGCCGGAATAGGGTTCGCTGCTGTACTGCGCGATGGTCTGCAGCACGGTCAGCGGGCCAGGCAGGTAATTGGGCGGGAAAACGCCTGCCACGCTCAGCAGGTGCCAGGCCAGGAAGAAGCCGGCCAGCCCCAGGCAGGACAAGCCGAAGGTGAAGGCGGGCGGGTCGCCCGAGGTGCGTGTCAGCGTAGCCATGGCAAGGCCCTCTTTTCGATCCATTCCAGTCCGCGCGTCATCACCGCGCCCAGCAGGCCTACCCAGACCATGGCGTACAGGATCATGCCGGGCCGGATGTCCAGCGCCGCGGTGTCCAGCACCTTGCCCAGGCCGATGAAGGCGCCGATGAGTTCCGCCGCCACCAGCGTCATCCACGCGGTCTGCAGCGACAGCCGCAGGCCGGTGAAGATCATGGGCATGGAACCGGGTATCAGGACCTCGCGCAGCATCCGGACCGGATTGCCCGCGCCGTGCACGCGCGCGGCCTCGATCAGCGTGGGGTCGATGTTGCGCACGCCTGCATAGGTGTTGATGACGGCAGGCGTGAAAGAAGACACCCAGATCAGGAAGATCTTCGCCGGATCCCCCAGGCCCAGCCAAAGGATGGCCAGCGGAATCCAGGCCAGCGGCGGAATCGGACGCAGCAGCGAGAATACCGGCCCGACCAGGGCGTCGATGCGCTTGCTGAAACCCATCAGCAGGCCCAGCGGGACGCCGGTGCCGATTGCGACCAGAAATCCCAGGAATACCAGGCGCAGGCTGTGGCCGATGTGCTGGAACAGCGTGCCGCCGGCGTAGCCCGAATCGCGCGAGAGCTGCACCGCGGCCTGCCAGGTGGTGAGCGGGGTGGGAAAGCGCGCGCCATTGACCAGGCCCAGCGCCGACACGATCCACCAGGCGGCAAAGGCGATGGCGACGGCGGCCACGCCCACGGTGACGCGGCGGCGTGATGCGCGCGGCCGCCGCGCGGGCAGGGTTGCGATGTGTTCACTCATGGCCGGACCCCGCGGCCTCGCGGTCCAGGTGGGCCACGTCTTCGAGCAGCAGCAGCATGGCGGTGCAGTCCTGCTCCTGCCGTCCCCACGACTTGGCAAGCGCGAACATCTCGCGGGCGTAGCCGCCCAGGCCCAGCGGCGCGCCCACCGACGCCGCCAGGTTCATGGCCAGGTTGATGTCCTTGTAGCCCATGCGCATGGGGAAGTCGGGGCTGATGTCGCCCGCCAGTACCTTGCCGGGGAAATTGGTCAGGAGCTGCCCGCGCCCCGCCGTGGTGTTGGACAGCACCTTGACGACGGTGGCGCGGTCCAGTCCGAGCTTGGCGGCGAACATCAGCGCTTCGCCCGTCAGCACCATGCCAACCATGGACATGTAGTTGTTGACCAGCTTGAGCCGGATGCCCGAACCGAAAGCGCCCACATGCACGATTTCGTTGGCCATGGCGGCGAAGATGGGCGCGGCCTGGTCGAAGTCGGCCTGCGCGCCGCCGGCCATGATCAAGGCCTTGCCCTGCGCCGCCTCGCGCGGCGTGCGGCCCACGGGAGCATCCATGCAACGCAGGCCCAGGGCCGCGAGATCGGCGGCGATGCGGTCGGTCTCGACCGCGTCGCCGGTGCTCATTTCGATGACCAGGGCGCCCGGGTTCAAGCCCGCCGCCGCGCCGTCGGCGCCGAACAAGGCGTCGCGGACCTGGGCCGAGGTGGGCAGCATGGTGATCGCCACGTCGCAGCCGCGCGCGGCGTCCAAGGGCGTGGCGGCCCGCCGGAAGCCGGTGTCGGCCAGGCGCTCCATGGCTGCGGGAACGACGTCGTAGCCTGATACTGCATACCCCTGCGCGGCCAGGTTGCGCAGCATCGCGCTCCCCATGACGCCCAGGCCCAGGAATGCAATGCGGGGTGATTCGATGTGTTCCATGGGGCTTGCTCCGTTGTGGTCAGCTGCCTAGCCGCGCACTGGTGCTGCTGCGCGGCGGCGCGGTAGTGTCGCGGACGATCAATTCCAGTTCGATGCAGACATTCTCGGGCGGCGTGTTGGCGTCGGCTGCCAGCAGAATGTTGGCGGCGCGCTGGCCCAGCTCGAAGGCCGGCACGTTCAGGGTGGTGATGCCGGGCCGGCAATGGGCGGCCATTTCGATGTTGTCGAAGCCCGTGATCGAGATCTGCTCGGGCACGCGCAGGTTTTGCCACAGGCATTCCTGCAGCGCGCCGTAGGCCAGGATGTCGTTGCCGCACATGACCGCAGTGGGCGGCTCGGGCAGGCGCAGCAGGGTGGCCATGGCGCGGCGGGCTTCGGGCACGGTGTAGGGCTTTTCGATGACGTACTGCGGCGGCAGTTCGATGCCGCGGCGCGTCAGGGCGCGTGTGAAGCCGGCCACGCGGTCGGCGGCGCGGTCGTTGTCCTTGGATATGCCGGCAATCACGCCGAGGCGGCGGTGGCCGATGTCCAGCAGGTAGTCGGCGATGCGTTGCGCCGCCGCGGCGTTGTCCCAGCCCACCATGGGCCAGGGATCGGCGGCGTCGTAATGGCAGGTGGTGACGAAGGGGATGCCCTTGGAGTGCAGCAGTTCGTAGAGTTCCGGGTCGCGGCTGCGGCCGACCAGCATCATGGCGTCCACGCCGCGCTCGATCAGCGCGCGCACTTCGCCCGCTTCGCGCGCCGGGCTGTAGTTGGTGCTGGCCAGCAGCAGCTGATAGCCGTGTTCGTGGATCGCCTGCTGCATGCCGTCGACCAGCTTGGCGAACAGGGCGCTGTCCACCGTGGGGATGATGGCGCCCATGGTGCGGGTCTTGCGGGAAGCGAGCGAACGGGCTGCGCCGTGCGGTACGTAGCCAGCCTCGGCCAGCAGGGCCATGGCGCGCGCGCGCAGGTCGGGCCGCACTTTTTCCGGGTGGTTCAACACCCGCGACAACGTTGCCGACGAGATGCCGCCAGCGACGGCGATGGACTTCAGGGTGTCCCCGGATAGGGGCGCGGATTTTCGCTTCATTTTTTGAAAGCGCTTTCAGAAATTTGATGGTGTGAATATACAGTTATTGAAACGCTACGGTCTATCTCTAGGGTTTTCTCGGGGTTGAACGGGATTCTTGCGCGCTTATTCTTTGTATGCGCTTTCAAAAAACCGAGCCCGGACGCAGATCCGGGCCTGCTATCCGGGGAATGTCGCGGCAGCTCGCGCATGCAGACCGGAATCCACTATCGGAGACTAAGCATGTCGAGAATCCCCCGCATCCTGGGTCTGTGCCTGGCGCCGCTGGGCGCCTTGTTGTTGAGCCCGTCCGCGTCGGCCCAGACGCCGACTCCCATCAAGGTCAGCTACCAGATTGCCTATTGGGCGCTGCCGATCTACATCGCCACGGAAAAGAACTGGTGGGCGGAAGCCGGCCTGAAGCCGGAGTTCGTGGTGTATCCGGCGGGGGCGCAGCAGATTGCCGGCGCCGCGTCCAAGTCCTGGGACGTGGGCGGAACGGGGTCGCCGCCCGCGGTGCTGGGCGCGCAGCGCTACGGCATCGTGACGCTCGGCGTCACCAATGACGAATCGACCGCCAACGGCGTGATGGCGCGCAAGGAAAACGCCGCCGCCGTGCGCAGCAACGCGGCCAAGGAAGTGAAGGGCAAACAGATCCTCCTCAGTCCGAACTCGACGGGCGAATACGCCACCATGGCCTGCCTGAAGAAATGGGGCATGCAGCGCAGCGACGTCAGCGTGGTGACGCTGGCCCCGGCGCAACTGGTGTCCGCCTACACCGGAGGTAACGGCATGCTGGCCGGCACCTGGGCGCCCAATTTCTACACGCTCAACGAACAGATAGGCGCGGAAGTCGTGTGCAGCGGCAAGGACGCGGGCGTGATGATTCCAGGCGCGCTGGTGGCGCGCGGCGAATTCGCCCAGCAGAATCCGGACGCGGTCGCCAAGTTCCTGGCGGTATATCTGCGGGCAGTCAGCTTCGAAAAGAACAACAAGGCGGAAGCCATGGGCTACCTGCGCAAGCTGTTCCAGGCCAACGGCATCAAGCTCAACGACGGCTACCTGGGGCAGGAGCTGGAACGGCCGATCTTCACGCTGGATGAACAGCTCAAGCTGATGTCGCGCAGCGGCGGCAAGTCCACACTGGACAACGCCTACGAGGCTCTGTCTGGCTACTTGAAGAGCGTGGGCACGCTCACCGAGGTGCCGGATCCCAAGGCCTACATCACGGACGACTACATGAAGCGAGTCGAGCAGACGCCGGCGCTCAAGACCTTCGCCAACAAGACCAACTGAGCTTCATCCATTCTTCCGCGAGGCCATACCATGGCAGTAAGCAAGCTCAAATCCGCGTCCAGGCAGCCCCAGGGCAATGAGGCCGCCGCGCGCGAGGTCGCAGCCGAGATGCTGGCGAACATCAAGTCGGGCGGCGAGGCCGCGGTGCGCGACTACGCCCGGCGGCTGGATAAATGGGAGGGGGAAATTCTGGTCGGCCCCGCAGAGATGGAGCGGCGCACCGCGGGCATTCCCGACGGCATCAAGCGCGATATCGAGTTCGCCGCCGGCCAGGTGCGCAAGTTCGCGCAGGCGCAGATGGCTTCGGTGCGCGAGTTCGAATTGGAGCTCGCGCCCGGCCTGGTCGCGGGCCAACGCCTGATACCGGTCAATGTGGCGGGCTGCTATGTGCCCACCGGGCGCTACGCGCACATCGCCTCGGCCTACATGAGCATCGCCACGGCCAAGGCGGCGGGCGTGCCCATGGTCATCGCCTGCTCCACGCCCTACCGCGGCGAGGGCATACATCCGCAGGTGCTGTACGCCATGAAGGTGGCGGGCGTGGACGCCGTGATGACGTTGGGGGGCGTGCAAGCGATCGCCGCCATGGCCTACGGCCTGTTCACCGGCAAGCCGGCCGACATCATCGTCGGACCGGGCAACAAGTTCGTGGCCGAGGCCAAGCGCATGCTGTTCGGCAGCGTGGGCATCGACGTATTCGCCGGGCCTTCGGAGGTCTGCATCATCGCTGACGCGTCGGCGGACCCGGCGATTGTGGCCTCGGACCTTGTTGGGCAGGCCGAGCATGGGCACGAATCGCCGGCCTGGCTGATCGCCACCGACCGCAAGTTGGCCGAAGCCGTGCTCAAGCGGGTGCCCGAACTGATCGCGTCCCTGCCGCCTACCGCAAGGGACGCGGCCGGCGCCGCCTGGCGCGACTACGGCGAGGTGGTGCTGTGCGATACGCGCGACGAGGCGGTCGAGGTCTCCGACCGCTATGCCAGCGAACACCTGGAGGTCCATTGCGAGGACCTGGACTGGTGGTTCCGGCATCTGACCTGCTATGGCTCGCTGTTCTTGGGCGAGGAAACCACGGTGGCGTTCGGCGACAAGGCCAGCGGCACCAACCACATCCTGCCCACCAAGGGCGCGGCGCGCTATTCGGGCGGCCTTTCGGTGCACAAGTTCATCAAGACCGTCACCTGGCAGCGCATGACGCGCCAGGCCAGCCGCGACACCGCCCAGGTGACGGCGCGGATCTCGCGCCTGGAAGGCATGGAGGCGCATGCGCGCACAGCGGACGACCGCCTGGCCAAGTACTTTCCCAAAGAGTCCTTCGAACTTGGCGAACCGGTGCGGGAGTGAAGCCATCATGCAGAACGACATGTTCCGCCTGTTCGACCTGGACGGCCGAGTTGCGCTGGTAAGTGGCGGCAGTTCCGGCATAGGCAAGGCCATCGGCCTGGCGCTGGCGCGGGCCGGCGCCAGCGTGGTGCTGGTGGCGCGGCGCGAGCAGGAGCTGGCTTGCGCCGCGGGTGAATTCGAAGCGCAAGGCCTGCGGGCGCGCGCCTTGTCCTGCGATCTGGCTGACCGCGATGCGTTGCGCGGCTTTGCCGCCCGCGCGGCCCAACCGTTCGGCGCGCCCGACATCCTGGTAAATGCCTCGGGCATCAACGTGCGCAAGCCCTTCGAGGACACGGCCGACGAGGACTGGGACCGCTCGCTGGCGATCAACCTGACCGCGCCGTTCCTGCTGACCCGCGCGCTGGCGCCGGCCATGCGCGAACGCGGCTGGGGCCGCATCGTCAATATCACCTCGCTGCAGTGCGTGCGCGCCTTTCCCGACAGCGCGCCCTATGGCGCGTCCAAGGGCGGCCTGATGCAGCTGACCCGCGCCATCGCCGAGTACTGGTCGCGCCACGGAATTACCTGCAACGCGATCGCGCCGGGCTTCTTCGAGACGCCGCTGACCGCGCCCGTGATGAGCGACCCGGCCCGGGTGCAGGCCCTGGCGGCCAGCACCATGATCGGTCGCAACGGCCGGCTGGAGGACCTGTACGGCGCGGCCGTGTTCCTGGCGAGCGAGGCGTCGGCCTACATCACCGGGCAGACCCTGTTCATAGACGGCGGCTTTTCGGCTCGCTGATCGGCATCTCCGTGGAGTCCCGCCATGAAAGCCCTTGTCTACACCGCGCCCGGCCAGCTGACTTACCGCGATGAACCCGACCCCGCGCCAGCGGACGGTGATGCGCTGCTGCGCATCGAGGCCGTGGGCATCTGCGGCTCGGACATGCACGCCTATCATGGGCATGATCCGCGCCGCAATCCGCCGCTGATCCTGGGCCACGAGTTCGTCGGCACGCTGGTGGGCGGCAGCCGCGCGGGCCAGCGGGTCACCGGCAATCCGCTGATCCACTGCGGCCAGTGCGATTTCTGCGTGCAGGGCCGCAACAATCTTTGCCGCAACCGCGGCATGGTGGGCATGACGCGTCCCGGCGCGTTCGCCGAGTTCATGGCCATACCGGAGCGTTGCCTGATACCCGTGCCGCAGGACATGCCGGCCGCCGCGGCCGCGCTGACCGAGCCCGCGGCCACGGCCTTGCACGGCTTGGCGCTGGCGCAGCGGGCGCTGTTCCGCCCGCTGGCCGAAGCCCGCGCGCTGGTCGTGGGCGGCGGCGCCATCGGCCTCCTGACGGCGCTGCTGCTGCGCAGCCAGGGCTGCCGCGTCAGCCTGGCCGAGACCAATCCGTTGCGGCGCGCCTCGGCGCAGCGGCATGCGGGCTGCATGGCCTTCGATCCGCGCGAGGCTGCGCCCGAACCGGGCGCGTACGAACTGGTGGTGGACGCGGTGGGCGGCAAGCTTACGCGCGCCGCGGCGCTGGCCGCGGTGCAGCCAGGCGGCGTCATGCTGCACATCGGCCTGCAGGACTGGGCCAGCGAGATCGACATGCGGCGCCTGACGCTGGACGAGATCACCCTCATTGGCGCCTATACGTACACCAGCGCCGACCTGCGCGCGACAGTAGAGGCGCTGCATCGCGGCGCTTTCGGCGACCTGTCCTGGATCGAGGAGCGTGAGCTGGGTGCGGGCGCGCGGGCTTTCTCCGACCTCGATGGCGGACGCGCGGCGTCGGCAAAGATCGTGCTGAGGACGCATTGACATGGCCCGCCATCCTCTTTCCCCGCCCGCCGTCGGCGGCGTTCCGGCCGCCCTGGCCCTGCTCGACCGGAGCGCCGCCATGACCGTCGCCAGGCCACCCGCCCCTCCGCCCGCGCCGGTGCGCCGGCGCCTGTCCCTGCGCTGGCTGGTCAGCGGCGCGTCGGTCACGGCGCTGTTCCTGGCCTGGTACCTGGCCACGGGGCCGTTGGAGTTGTTGAGCCCGGTACAGCTGCCGTCGCCCGCCGACGCCTGGGACGCCCTGCTGGAGATCGCTGGGGAAGGCTATGCCGACGGTACGTTGTTGCAGCACATCGCGGCCAGCTCCGGACTGGTGCTGTACGGGTTTGCAGCGGCGGCGTTGACGGGGGTGCCGCTGGGCATCCTGATGGGGCAGAACCGGCTGGTCGAGGCCTACGTCAATCCGGTGTTCCAGATTGTCCGGCCGATCGCGCCCATCGCCTGGATTCCGCTGACCATCCTGTGGTTCGGGCTGGGCACCAGCGCCAAGGTCTTCGTCATCTGGCTGGCAGCCTTCGCGCCGACCGTGATCAATACCTACACCGGCGTGCGCAACATCGACGACACGCTGCTCCAGGCGGCGCGCGTCAATGGCGCGGCGGGCCGCCTGATGCTGCTGGACGTCATTGTTCCAGGCGCGCTGCCCGCCATCTTCACGGGCCTGAGGACCTCGCTGCAGGCCTGCTGGATGGTGCTGGTGGCGGCCGAGCTGGTTGGCTCTTTCGTCGGCCTGGGCCATGTGCTGATCATCGCCACCCGCGACCTGAACTCGGGAATGATAGTGGTGGCCATGGCCGCCGTGGCCAGCATGGGCATGCTGATGTCGGCCCTGCTGGCGCAGGTCGAACGCAAGGTGATGCCATGGAAAGCCTGAGCCGCGCCGGCCCGTCCCGCGCGCGCGCCCTCGTGTCGCGCCGCGTGCTGGAACGCTGGCTGATGCCGGCGCTGGGCATCGCCACCCTGTTCGGCAGTTGGGCATTGCTGTCCGGGCTGGGCCTGGTGTCCCCGGCCTTCCTGCCTGGACCGTTGACGGTGCTGCGCAGCATGGCCGAGCACACGCACGAACCTTATGCGGGCTCGGTGCTGCAGATGCATCTGCTGGCCAGCCTGGAGAAATTCCTGATCAGCTTCTCCATCGCGGTCCTGCTTGGTGTCCCGCTGGGCTTGTTCATGGGGCGTTTCAAGGCGCTGGATTGGGCGGTGGCGCCGGTGTTCGAAGCCTTCCGCTTCATTCCCCCGATCGCCTGGGTGCCGTTCGCGATCTTCTGGTTCGGCACCGGATTCCTGTCGCCCACGCTGGTGATATTCGCCGGCGCCTTCGCGCCCTGTGTACTGAACTCCTATCGCGGCGCCAGGCAGATCGACCGCGCCTTGATCGAGGCCGGCCAGATGCTGGGGGCGGGGCGCTGGACGACGCTGACGGAAATCCTGCTGCCGGCCGCATTGGCGCACATCGTCGCTGGCATCCGCGTCGGCGCGGGGTTCGGCTGGCAGTCCTTGATCGGCGCGGAACTGATCGTGGGTTCGACCGGGCTGGGCTACATGATCGTGCAGGGCGGCAGCAATCTGGAGCCCGCCATCGTGATCAGCGGAATGATCACCATCGGCCTGATAGGCGCAGGCATCGACTACGGCATGCGCGCCTTGCAGCGCAGGGTGCAGCGCGACTGGTCGCGCTGACCCCGGGAACAAAGGAGGGAGTACAGGCAGGCAGTGCAGGCAGCGTCATTTCATACTGGAGAGAGACAGATGAAACACTACAAAGGCCTCAAGGCCTTGGCAGCGCTCGTGATCGGGTGCTGGCTGGGGGGACCCGGACAGGCGGCGGCCCAGGCCGCGCCGGCGGGAGATGAACTGTTCACCATCCGCATCGGGCAGCAGCCGCAGCGGTGGGCGCTGGAGTGGTACATCGCCAGCGAGAAGGGGTGGTGGAAGGAGGTGGGCCTGAAGCCGGAGATCTCGACCTTCGCTTCCGGCGCGGTCGAAATCGCGGCGGGCGCGTCCGGATCATGGGACGTGGGCGGGGCGGGCAATATTCCGTCGCTGCTGGGCGCGTCGAAGTATGGCTTGCAGACCATAGGCATCGCCGACGGCGAGGCCGCCATCATCACGCTGATGGCCACCAAGGACCGGGCGGACGAGTATCTCAAGAACCCGGCGCTGCTCAAGGGTGAGACCATTCCCGTCACCAGCAACTCCACGGGCCAGTGGGGCGCCACGGAATGCCTGTCGCAGAAGTTCGGCCTCAAGCCCGACGACTACCGTTTCGTGAACCTGTCGCCGCCCGACATCAATGCCGCGGTAATGAGCGGCAAGTACGACATTTCCTCGGTGTGGGCTCCCAATACCTACATCCTGGAAGAGGCCATAGGCGCAAAGGTGATCTGCACCGGCGCCGAGCTGAAGATGCCTATCCACAGCTACCTGTTCACGACGCCGGACTTCGCCAAGAAGCATCCCGACAAGGTCGCCCGCTTCCTGGCGGTCTACCTGCGCGCGGTGGCCTGGCAGCGCGCGCATCCCGAGGAGGCCCAGGCGTATCTGAAGGCCTTCTTCGGCAGCGTGGGCGTGAAGTTCCCCAACAAGTACCTGGCGCAGGAATTGCGCGACCGTCCGGCTTTCGACCTGGCGGAGCAGACCAAGTTGTTTGCGCCGGGCCCGGGCGGCTCCTCGGAGATCGTGGGCTGGTGGAACAGCGTGGGGGAATTCATGGTGTCCGTGGGCGTGGTCAAGAAGATCCCCGATCCCAAGACCATGGTCACGGGCAAGTATCTGCAGATGATCCAGGACGATCCCAAGCTCAGGGCCTTCGTCGCCGATGTCGCCAGGTAAGCCGGCGGCCGCGGCTCTCAACAAAGGAACGCAAGCATGAGTCAGATTACTTTCGAGCGGGTGCAGCGCACGTTCAGCCGGGGTGGGGAAAGCTTCCTGGCCCTGGATGACGTGAGTTTCGAGGTGGGCGAGAGGGAGTTCGTTTCCATCGTCGGGCCGTCCGGCTGCGGCAAGACCACGCTGATGCGCATGGCGGCCGGCCTGGAGTTTCCCTCGGCCGGCAGCGTGCGGGTGGGTGGCAAGGAAGTCGAGGAACCGGGACCGGACCGCGCCGTCGTGTTCCAGCAGTTTGCACTGTTTCCCTGGAAGACCGTGACCGAGAACATTGGCTTCGGCTTGAAGTGCAAGGGCGCCTCGCGCGAGGCGCGGGCGCGGACCGTGGCGCGCTACATCGAACTGATGGGCCTGGCGGGCTACGAGCAGGCCTATCCGCACCAGCTGTCCGGCGGGATGCAGCAGCGCGTGGCCATCGCCCGCAGCTACGCGCTGGATCCCGACGTGCTGCTGATGGACGAGCCCTTCGGCGCGCTGGACGCCCAGACCCGCGTGGTGATGCAGGAAGAACTGGTCAAGCTGTCCCGCCTCAATCCGCGCACCGTGCTGTTCATTACCCACAGCGTGGAAGAAGCGGTGTATCTGTCCGACCGCGTGGTGGTGCTGACCGGCCGCCCGGGACAGATCAAGGAAATCATCAACGTGGCCGACGTGCGCAAGCGCGAGGACTGGGACAGCATGGAGCGGATCGAGGACGTGATGGACATGGAGGCATTCGTGCACCTGCGCACGCACATCTGGAAGTTGCTGCGCGCGCAGGAAACCGAACCGCTGGATGCCGCCCTGGCCGCGGCTCACTGAAGGGAAGCGTAGATGAAGCACATCAATGAAGGCGCGGCGCCTGCCGCGAAACCCTCGCGGCTTGCCGCCCTGCACACCGACACGCCGTGGTGGCGGCTTACCGCCACCGCCGCGGATGGGGGGGCCATCGCGCCGCGCGAGATGGTCCGCATGCTGGAGCAGTTGATACTGATCCGGCGCTTCGAAGAGAAGCTGCTGAAGCTGAGCGTGGCCGGCATCCTGCATGGTCCGGCGCATTCCAGCATCGGCCAGGACGGCGCCGCCGTGGGCGCCATGTCGGTGCTGGAGTCGGCCGACAAGATCAACGGCACCCACCGCATGCACCACCAGTTTCTTGCCAAGGCGCTGAACCACGCCACACCGGCGGACTATTCGCCGTTGGACTCGGAAACGCTGGATTCGCACCGCGAGGTGGTCTACCGGACTTATGCCGAGATCCTGGGCCTGACGCCGGGTTATTGCGGCGGCCGCGGCGGTTCCATGCATCTGCGCTATCCCGAGGCCGGCATCTATGGATCCAACGCCATCGTGGGCGGCAATCCGTCGCATGCGGTGGGTTACGCCTTTGCCGACAAGCTGCGCGGGCGCGATCATGTGTCGGTGGCCTTCTTCGGCGACGGCGCCATGCAGAGCGGAGCGGCGTACGAGGCCATGAACCTTGCGGCGCTCTACAACGCTCCCACCATTTTCTTCGTGGAAAACAACCTGTACGCCGTGTCCACCCACGTGTCGGAACAGACGCGCGAAACCCGCTTGTCGGCGCGCGGCCTGTCCCTGGGCGTGCCGGCGATCGAGTTCGACGGCATGGACGTGGTGGCTGCGCGCCTGGCCATGCAGGAAGCTCGGGCCATCATCCGCCGCGACGGCGGGCCGGTGCTGCTGGAAGCGCAGACCTACCGCTACCTGCACCAGTCGGGCGCGCTCAAGGGCAGCGCGTTCCGCTACCGCGACAAGGACGAGGAAGAGGCCTGGGGCGCGCGCGATCCCATGTCGATGTTTCCCGCGCAGCTGAAATCGCTGGGCCTGATCGACGATGCCGGCTTCACCCGCCTGGAGCGCCGTGCGGACGAACTGATAGACGGCGCCCTAGGGCGGCTGTTGGAGCACTACGGCGACGAGGCAGCGCAACGCATCCGGCCCGAACTGTGGCCGGACCCGGCCAGCGTGGACAGCGGTATCCGCGGCAACCTGGGCGAACTCGCGGGCCAACGCGCCATCGAGCTGGAGGAGCAGACGCCAGCGAGCCTGGCGGACGCCAAGTTCCAGGACGTGATTTCGCGCGCCATGCTGCTGAACATGCAGCGCGACGACGGCATCTTCATCCTGGGCGAGGATGTGCATCGCCTGAAAGGCGGCACGGCCGGCGCTACCAAGGACATAGGCGATCACTTTCCGGAACGCCTCATCGGCACGCCCATCTGCGAGAATGGTTTCACTGGCCTGGCCTTGGGCGCGGCGTTGAACGGCATGCGGCCCGTGGTGGAGATCATGTATCCCGACTTCGCGCTGGTGGCCGCGGACCAGCTGTTCAACCAGATCGCCAAGGTGCGCCACATGTTCGGCGGCAAGTTCGCAGTGCCGGTGCTGGTGCGCAGCCGGGTCACGGCGGGCACCGGCTATGGCTCGCAGCATTCCATGGACGCCAGCGGCCTGTTTGCCCAGTATCCAGGGTGGCGGATCCTGGCGCCATCGCGTCCCTATGACTATATCGGCTTGCTCAACGCCGCGCTGCGCTGCGACGATCCGGTCCTGATGGTGGAATACAACGACCTGTTCAAGACGGTGGGCAAGGTGCCCGCCGAGGACTGGGACTACATCGTGCCGATCGGCCGGGCCCGGGTCGCGCGCGAGGGCGCACGCTGCACCATCCTGACCTACGGCGTCATGGTCGAGGTCTGCTGCCAGGCGGCGGAACGTACGGGCATCGACGCCCAGGTGATAGACCTGCGCACGCTGGATCCGCTGGGCATCGATTGGGACACCATCGCGGCCGGCGTCAAGCGCACGCAGGCGCTGATGATCGTGGAGCAGACTACCCGCGGCACCTCGATCGGCTCGCGGGTGGCGAGCGAGGCGCAGTCAAGGCTGTTCGACTGGCTGGACCACGAGATCGTGCACGTTACGGGCGCCAATTCCTCGCCCGTGGTCTCCAAGGTGCTGGAGCGCGCCGCATTGGCGGACGCGCAGGCCGTGGAGATGGCCCTGAAATCCATGGACAGCCGCCGCGGCGGCGCCCGCTGAACCGGACGCCATAGGAGAGAAAAATGCTCAAGGACAAACTGCTAGCCACGCATCACACGGCCGTCTGCGTCAATGATTTCGAACGCGCGCGCAACTTCTATACCGGCTTTCTCGGCTTCGAGCTGGAGGGCGAGATGGACCACCGCAGCGAGCCCGCGCTGGGCGAAGTGGTCGGCCTGCCGGGTGCGACCATACGCTGGGCCATGCTGCGCCATGGCGGACACCGGGTGGAACTGTTCAAGTACTACACGCCGGAAGGCGACAGGCAGCCCCGCCGCCAATGCGATTTCGGCTACAGCCACGTGGCCTTCGAAGTGGAGGACGTGGATGCCGTATACGAGCAGGCCACGCGCGCCGGCTATGAAAGCGTGTCCTCGCCGCGTGTCATGCGGCAAGGGCGCACCAAGGTGTTCTATCTGATGGAGCCGGAAGGCGCCATCACGGAGTTCATCCAGTTCATGAATCCGGCGGCCTGACGCTGCGCTGGCGCAACTCCGCTTGCCGGGGCGCGCATCGATCTTCGAAGGAACAAGCATGACGAGAACGCTGGATATGGTCGTCCCGCCGACAGGCGAGGCCCTGGACGCTGCCCGCCTGGTCGCCTGGATCGTGGCGCCTGGGCAGGCCTTCAAGACGGGCGACGTGCTGGTCGAAATCGAGACCGACAAATCCATCATCGAGGTGCCCGCGCACGACGACGGGGTCATGGTGGAACATCTGGTCGCGGTGGACGGCCTCGTCAACGCGGATACAGTGATCGCGCGGGTACAGATGGAAGGCGAGGCTGTGGCGGCGAGCGCGGGCGGCGCGGCGGCGCAATCCGCGGCAGCAAAGCCTGCGGATGCCGCGGCGGCCGCTGCCGCGGCGGCCGTTGTCGCGCCGCCGGCCGCGCCGCCTGCCGCGCGGACGCCGGCGGCCTCGCCGTCGTTGGCGCATCCTGTCGCGCAGCCTTCGGTAGACCGCAAGTTCGCCACCCCCGCCGCCCGCCGCGTCGCGGCCGAGCGCGGCATCGCACTGGACGCAGTGGCGGGGACCGGGCCCAACGGCCGTGTGACCGTGGCGGATGTCGGTCAGGCAAGCGCCAGCGGACAGGGCAGCATGCAGGCCCGCGGCGCGCCAGGAGAAAAGCGCGAGGCCTGGGCGTACACCCGCCACGGCGAAGTCCGGTTCACGGTGTGGGAAGGGGGGCGTCCGGGCAGCCAGACGGCGGTGTTGATCCACGGCATGTTCGGCGACCGCGACGCCTGGGCCAGCCTGGCGCATGCGCTCAGCCGCGCCGGACTGCGCGTGCTGGCGATGGACCTGCCTTGCCATGGCGCCACGCGTTCGCAGGCCACGCGCTTCGAACATATCGTCGATGCGGTGGCCGACACGGTGGCGTCCCAGTGCATCGGACCCGTGAACCTGATTGGCCATTCTTTTGGCGCGGCGGTGGCGGCCCGGGCGGCATCCCGCCCCGGCATGGCCGTGGATAGCCTGGTCCTGATCGCGCCGGTCGGGCTGGGCACTGAAATCGACCAGAGCTTCCTGACGGGCATGACGCATGCCGGCACCAACGAAGCGGCGCAGCGCGAGCTGCAGAAGCTCACCGTCTCCGGCATGACTCCGTCGGGAAATTTCATCGACGCCTTGCGCCAGAGCACGCAGGCGCGGCGCGAGCCCCTGATCGAGTTATGCCGGGAGGTGGGCTGGAACGGCGTGCAGCAACTGAGCATCGCCGCGGACCTGGCCAGCCTGCAATGCCGCTGCACGTTGATCCACGGGCGGCGCGACGCCGTCATCCCCTGGCGCCACGCGCTGAATGCGCCAGCCAGGACCGCGCTGCATCTGCTGCCGGATGCCGGCCACATGCCGCAATGGGAGGCCGGCAAGCTGGTGGCGGATATCGTGCTCGGGGCGATGGCGCGGCCCTGATGGTATGGCGGTTGGGGCTTGGCGTTTGCCGGGACGGCCGGCGCGGAGTCAGCCCTTCAGCCCGATGCGCCGCGCCAGCTTGTGCAGATTGCTGGAGTCCACGCCCAGTGCGCGCGCGGCATGGGCCCAGTTGCCCTGGTGCGTTTCCAGCGCCCGGCGGATGGCCTGGCGCTGGCAGGCGTCCACGGCCTCGCGCAGCGTCTGGTCAGGACCGGCGGGCGCGTCGGCGTTCTCCTGAGGCGCGGCCAGCGGCATGTCGCCGTCGGACAGGTCCAGCAGCTTGGCGCCCAGCGTCACGATCTCGTTGCGCGTGGCGCCGTGGCTGACGGCCTTGATGGCGGCGCGGCTGATGACGTGCTCCAGTTCGCGCACGTTGCCGGGCCAGCGGTAGCGGCGCAGCATGTCCTCGGCCTCCGGCGACAGCCGCAGGCTGCGCAAACCCAGGCGCGCGCGGTTCAGTTCCAGGTAGCGGCCCGCCAGCAGCAGCACGTCGTTGCCGCGGTCGCGCAGCGGCGGAATGGGGATGGGATAGACCGATAGCCGGTGATAGAGGTCGGCGCGGAAATCGCCGACCCGCACCAGGTCGCGCAGGCTGCGGTTGGTGGCGGCCAGGATGCGCACGTCGACGCGGCGCGGCCGGTCGTCGCCCAGGCGCTGGATTTCGCCGTTCTGCAAGGTGCGCAGCAGCTTGGCCTGCACCAGCAGCGGCAGTTCGCCCACTTCGTCCAGGAACAGCGTGCCGCCATTGGCGGCTTCGAAGCGGCCGGGCCGGTCGGCCACGGCGCCCGAGAAGGCGCCCTTGGCGTGGCCGAACAATTCGCTTTCGGCCAGCGATTCGGGCAGCGCGGCGCAGTTCACATGCACCAGCGGCTTGTCGCGGCGGCGCGAGAGGCGGTGCACGCGATGCGCGAACAGTTCCTTGCCCACGCCGGTTTCGCCCAGCAGCAGGATAGGCAGCTCGGAATCCGCCACCACCTGGATTTCGTGCAACAGGCGGCCGATGGCTACGCTTTGCCCCAGGATCTCGCTGTTGTCGGCGACGGCGCTGTCGGCCGGTTCGGCGCCGCGCGCCACGCGCAGCGCGCGGATTTCGGCTTCCAGGCGCGTGGTGCGCAAAGCGGCTTCCAGCAGCACGATGTAGTCGCGCAGGTCGGACTGGGCCTCGGCGTCGAAGGTGCCGACTTCCAGGGCGTCCAGGGTCAGCACGCCCCAGGGGCGGCCCTCGATGTGCAGGCTGGTGCCCATGCAGTCGTGCACCGGCAGCGGTTCCCCAGCCATGCCGTTGATCAGGCCGTCATAGGGATCGGGCAGGGTGCTGTCGTGGTGGAAACAGGTGACGCCGCGCCGCGCCAGGATGGCCGCCAACCGCGGATGCTGTTGCACGGCGAAACGGCGGCCCAGGGCGTCTTGCGTCAGGCCATCCACCGCGATGGGGCGTAGATGGTCTTCCTCCAGTTGCAGCAGCGCCACCGCGCCGCAGCGGAAGTGCGTACGCAGGCTGGACACCAGCCGCTGCAGGCGGACGGCGGGGGGCAGGTCGGCGACCAGATCGGCGAGCAGGAGGTTTTGCATGGGGTGAATTTTACCGTTCGGGGTGGATAAAACCTTGACCTGCCAGGGTGATATTCACCCTTTAATTTGCAATTCATTGATAAATAGCAAGTTTTTCCTGGCACGGATTTCGCATTGCTTCCAGTACCCGTCACGAACTATGGAGAGACGCGATGAGCATGGTTGAGCAATCCCTGGGCCAATTGGCCCGCAGCATCCCCGGCGCCACGCAGGTGTTTCATGAGTACCAGCTGGACTTCTGCTGTGGCGGCAAGAAGAGCCTGGCCGAGGCGGCGGCCGAGCGTTCGTTGGACGCGGCGCAGATCGAGGCGCGCCTGATGGAGCTGGCGCGCAGCCCGTCCCACGAAACGGATTGGGGGCTGGCCTCGCCGGCCGAACTGGTCGACCATATCCTGGCGCGCTACCACGAGGTGCACCGCCAGCAATTGCCCGAGCTGATCCGGCTGGCGCTCAAGGTGGAGCAGGTGCACGCCGACAGCCCTGACTGCCCGACCGGCCTGGCCGATCACCTGCGCGTGATGCAGCAGGAGCTGGAAAGCCATATGCAGAAGGAGGAACAGGTGCTGTTCCCGATGCTGGCCCGCGGCCATGGCGCCATGGCCGGCATGCCCATCATGGTCATGCGCGCCGAGCACGACGACCACGGCGTGGCGCTGGAACGGCTGCTGGCGCTGACCCACGACATCACGCTGCCGCGCGCCGCATGCAACACGTGGCGGGCGCTGTACCTGGGATTGCGTACCTTCAAGGAAGACCTGATGGCGCACATCCACCTGGAAAACAACATCCTGTTCGAGAACGCGGCCAGCCCGGCGGCGCACGCGCACAGCTAGCGCCCGCGTTCGGGCGTTGCAGCCGCTAGCGGCGTTCCGGCGGAACGCCGTCCAGGCTGCGCCGCAAGGCGTCGTGCGCGGCCAGGTCGACCGGACGATGCTTGCGCTCGGTGCTGGCCGGGTACTTGCCCAGGAAGTTGCCGCCCTTGCGGTCGCTGGCGGGGCGGACCGGCCGGGGCGCGAAGCCGCCGCCGCAATTGGGGCAGACATTGCCCAGCAATCCTTCGGCGCAAGCGGCGCAGAAGGTGCATTCAAAACTGCATATGCGGGCGGCGGTGGAGTCTGGCGGCAGCGCCGCATCGCAGTGTTCGCAGCTGGGTCGCAAGGCAAGCATGTGGCCTCCTGGGGGGGGCAATAGTCGGGTCCAGCCGCCAGGGTAGGCCGGCATGCCCGGCCGCGCCATCGGGGTTACGGACAGAAAAGAAGTGAAAACGGCCAGGCGGGCGACGCTTGGCGGACGCCGGCCGCCTGTACACTCGAAAATCCTTTCGAGGCACAGGGGATTCTTGATGGCGGGAAGCAGCTTCTTCGCACTGTTTGACGATATCGCGACCATATTGGACGACGTGTCCGTCATGACCAAGGTCGCGGCCAAGAAAACGGCCGGGGTGCTGGGCGACGACCTGGCGTTGAACGCCCAGCAGGTTACGGGCGTGCCGGTCAACCGGGAACTGCCGGTCGTCTGGGCGGTGGCCAAGGGCTCCTTCATCAACAAGCTGATCCTGGTGCCGGCGGCGCTGCTGATCAGCGCCTTCGCGCCCTGGGCCGTGACGCCCCTGCTGATGGTGGGCGGGGCCTTTCTCTGCTACGAAGGCGTGGAGAAGCTGGCGCACAAGTTCCTGCCGCACGGCGATTCGGACGAAGGCAACCACGCCGCGCGCGCCCAGGCCCTGCAGGATGATACGGTCGACATGGTGGCCTTCGAGCGCGACAAGATCAAAGGCGCGATACGCACGGACTTCATCCTGTCGGCGGAAATCATCGTCATCAGCCTGGGGGCGGTGGCGGGCGCCGACTTTACCCGGCAGGTGCTGGTGCTGTCGGTCATCGCCATCGCGATGACGGTTGGGGTCTACGGCCTGGTGGCCGGCATCGTCAAGCTGGACGATCTGGGCCTATACCTGAGCCAGAAATCGTCCCAGGCGGTGGCCTGGCTGGGCCGGCGCATCGTGGGTGCGGCGCCCTATCTGATGAAGACCCTTTCGGTGGTCGGCACCGCGGCCATGTTCATGGTGGGCGGCGCCATCCTGACGCACGGCATTGCGCCGGTGCAGGCTGCGGTCGACCAGGCCGCCGCGGCGGTGGGCGGGGGCGGGGTGGTGCAGGCGCTCACGGCCACCTTGCTCAATGCCTTGTTCGGCATCGTGGCCGGAGCCGTGGTGCTGGGGGCGGTCAGCCTCGCCAAGCGGCTGTTCAAGAAAGGCTGAGGCGGACTGGCGCCGGCCCGCTGAGCGGGGGCGCCGGCGCCATCCAGGGGAGCGCCGCGGCGCTCCCTTTTTACGTTCCTAGGGAATCCCCTGCCTTGTTGCGCCGGAATACGTGCGCCTAAAATTGGCGCCAATTTATGTGATCATTATTTCGACCACCGGCATAGACCATCGGCCCCGCGGCCATGGAAACGAGGAAATCATGCAGTCCAACGCAGCACCCGCCATCCAGCCCGACGCCGCCCGCGCGCGGGCCATGTACGACCTGGGCCACAGCACCGTCTTCGCCGCCCGCTCCGACCCGCGCTTTTCCTATTGCACCTATGTCCCGCCGCACATCGACAGCGCCAGGCATCCCATGCAGCTGGTGGTGATCATGCACGGCACCGGCCGCGCCTTCGTGGAATACCGCGACGCGTTCGCGGAGTTCGCCCGCTGGAACGACTGCATCGTGCTGTGCCCGCTGTTCCCCGTAAGCCCGCTGGGCGACGGCAACCGCGACGGTTTCAAGCAATTGCGCGAAGGCGACATCCGCTACGACGAGATCCTGCTGGACATGGTGGCGGAAGTGGGCGAGAAGTTCGGCTGCGACTTCAAGAAGTTCGGCCTGTTCGGCTATTCGGGCGGCGGCCAGTTCGTCAACCGGTTCGCCTACCTGCACCCCGAAAGCCTGTGGGCCGTGTCGATCGGCGCGCCGGGCTCGGTCACGCTGCTGGATCCCAGCCAGGATTGGTGGGTGGGCGTGCGCGATGCCGAGGCCCGTTTCGGCAAGCGCATCGACATCGAAGCGCTCAAGCAGGTGGCGGTCCACATGATCGTTGGCAAGGCCGACCTGGAAACCTGGGAAATCACCCACCGCGAAGGCGGCAAGTTCTTCATGCCTGGCGCGAACTCCGCCGGCAGTACCCGCCCGGAGCGCCTGGAGTCGCTGCGCCGTTCGTTCGAAGCGCAGGGTGTGAACGCGGTGCTGGACGTGGTGGAAAACGTGCCGCATGACGGCTTGAAGTGCGTGGGCCAGGTGCAGGACTTCCTGGCCGCCGCCCTGCGCAAGCTGCGGCATGAAGACAACTGAGACCGGCGGACGCGGCGCTTGCGGGCATCCGCGAGTCCGCGACCAGGAATAGGAGAGGGGCATGCTGCGTTTCGCGCTATCCCGGATCGTCATGGCCATACCGACGCTGCTGATTGTGGCGGTGGCGGTGTTCGTGATGATCCGGCTCATCCCGGGCGACCCAGCCCAACTGCTGCTGGGCGACCTGGCGACGCCGGCCGCGCTGGCCGACCTGCGGGAGCGGCTGGGGCTGGACCAGACCTGGCTTACCCAGTTCGGCATCTGGTTCGGCAACATGCTGCACGGGGACCTGGGTTCGTCCATCAATACCGGCCAGCCGGTGCTGCCGCTGGTGTGGGACCGCTTCCTGATCAGCGGCCGCGTGGTGGTGGTGGCGGTGCTGTTCGCCGCGCTGGTGGCGGTGCCGGCCGGCATGATCGCCGCCTGGAAGCAGAACAAGGCGCCCGACCTGTTCCTGGTCGGCACGGCCACGCTGCTGGTGTCGATTCCGACCTTCTGGCTGGGCCTGCTGCTGCTGATCTTCTTCGGCCTCAAGCTGCAATGGCTGCCGGTGGTGGGCTACGTGTCCATCGGTGAAGACTGGAAGGCCGGCCTGTTGTACCTGGCCATGCCCATCCTGACGCTGTTCCTGCATGAGATCGGCGTGCTGATGCGCATGGCGCGGGCCAGCACGCTGGAAGTGCTGCGGCTGGACTACATCACCCATGCGCGGGCCAAGGGCCTGTCGGAATCCGCGGTGCTGATGCGCCACGCCTTCCGCAATGCCTTCGGTCCCACCTGGACGCTGATCGGCCTGGTGCTGGGCAACCTGCTGGGCGGCATCGCGGTGGTGGAGACGGTGTTCACCATCCCCGGCCTGGGACGTCTGCTGGTGGACTCCATCTTCGCCCGCGATTACCCCGTGATCCAGGGCTGTCTGCTGTTCGTGGGCGTGGTCTACGTGATCGTGAACCTGTTCATCGACCTTTGCTATCCCCTCTTTGACCCGAGAGTGACCGCCGAATGAAAAAGCGAATTGCAGCCAACGCGCTACTGGGCGGCGTCATCGTGGCGCTGATGCTGGTGGCGGCCATCATGGGCGCCTTCTGGACGCCGCATGACCCGCTCAAGATCAACTTCGTGGCGCGCCTGAAGCCGCCGGGCGGCGAGTTCCTGCTCGGCACGGACGAATTCGGCCGCGACGAGCTGTCGCGCCTGCTGGCCGGCGCCTCCAGCAGTGTCTGGATCAGTTTGCTGACGGTGAGCTTCGCCATCGTCGCGGGCACGATCGTCGGCACCCTGACCGGCTTTGTGCGGGGCTGGACCGACCGCATCATCATGGCCTTCAACAACGCGCTGCTGGCCTTTCCCGGGCTGTTGCTGGCGCTGGGCCTGCTGGCAGTAGTAGGCGCCAACAAGTACGGCATCATCCTGGCGCTGGGCCTGGCCTATACGCCCTCGGTGACGCGCATCGTGCGCGGCACGGTGCTGTCGCTGCGCGAGAAGGAGTTCATCGAATCCTCGCGCGTGCTGGGCAACTCCGAGCTCTACACCATGTTCCGCCACGTGCTGCCCAATTGCGTGGCGCCGCTGACGGTGCTGGCGACTTCCATGTTCGGCTGGGTGATCCTGGCGGAAAGCGCGCTGTCCTTCCTGGGCCTGGGCGTGCCGCCTCCCGCGCCCACCTGGGGCAACATGCTGGCCGCCGCAAGGCCGTTCATGGCGCAGGCTTCCTATCTATCCATACTTCCCGGCCTGGCCATCGCGCTCGCGCTGCTGGGAATCAATCTGCTGGGCGACGCGGTGCGTGACCGCTTCGATCCCCGCATGAGGGGCGTGTAATGAGCGCATTGGTATCCGTATCGAATCTGTCGCTGACCGTTGGCGCGGGCGGGCGCGAAATCGTCAGCGGCGTGTCCTTCGAGGTGGCGCCTGGCGAGATGGTCGGCATCGTCGGGGAATCCGGCAGCGGCAAGACGCAGGCCGCGCGCGCCATCATGGGCCTGACGCCATCGCCGCTGGTGGTGGCCGGCGGCTCCATCAAGTTCGAAGGCGTGGACGTGACGCAGGCGTCCCCGGCCGCGCTGCGCAAGCTGCGCGGCGCGCGCATCGGCATGGTGTTCCAGGAGCCGATGACCTCGCTGAATCCGTCCATGCCCATCGGCCGCCAGCTGGAGGAGGGCCTGCGCCTGCACCGCAAGGGCCTGTCCGCCGCCGCGCGCCGCGAACGCATCCTGGAAATGCTGCGCCGGGTGGGCATCCGCGATCCCAAGGGCGCGATGGAAGCCTGGCCGCACGAGTTCTCCGGGGGCATGCGCCAGCGCATGATGCTGGCGTCCGTGATGCTGCTGGAGCCCGCGCTCCTGATCGCCGACGAGCCCACCACCGCGCTGGACGCGGTGGTGCAGCGCGACGTGCTGGAGCTGATGGTGGACCTGACCCGCGAACACCATACGGCGGTGCTGATGATCAGCCACGACCTGCCGATGGTCGCGCGCTACACCGAGCGCATGGTGGTGATGCAACACGGCAAGGTGCTGGAGACAGGCGCCACCGCCAGCATTCTGGAGCGGCCGCAGCACCCCTACACCCGCAAGCTGCTGGACGCCATGCCGCGCCGGCTGCCGGCGCGCCAGCTGGGCAAGGAGCCGCCCATCGTCGAGGTCAAGAGCCTGGTGGTCGACTACGCCGGCCATCAGCGGCTGTTCTCGCGCACCGGCGCCAAGCGCGCGCTCAACGGCATCGACCTGCACGTCAAGCCGCGCGAAGTGGTGGCGGTGGTGGGCGGCTCCGGTTCGGGCAAGACCACGCTGGGACGGGCCATCGCTGGATTGCTGGCGCCGACTTCGGGCCAGATCCTGTTCCGCGGCCAGGCCGTGAACCGCCGTTCGGCCTCCTGGCGTGATTACCGGCTGAACTGCCAGATGGTGTTCCAGGATCCGTATTCCTCGCTGGACCCGCGCATGACCATCGGCCAACTGGTGGGAGAGGGCCTGCGCATGCTGGACGACATGCCCGCGGCGGAGAAGCGCCGCCGGGTGGACGAAGTGCTGGCCGAAGTGGGCCTGGGTTCCGAGTACGCCAAGCGCTATCCCCACGAGATGTCGGGCGGCCAGCGCCAGCGTGTGGCAATTGCCCGCGCCATCGTGCGCCGTCCGGCCTTCGTCATCGCTGACGAACCGGTGTCCGCGCTGGATGTGACCGTGCGCGCGCAGGTGCTGGACTTGTTTGCCGACCTGCAGGAACGCCATGGCTTTTCCTGCCTGTTCATCAGCCACGACCTGGGCGTGGTGGAGCAGGTGGCCGACCGCGTGGTGGTGATGCGCGACGGCGGCATCGTCGAGCAGGGCTCTCGCGACGCCGTGTTCGACCAACCGCAAGAGGAGTACACCCGCAGCCTGCTGTCGGCGATTCCGGCGCTGGAATCCACCGATACCGGCGGCGTGCGCCTGCGCTGGCGGCTGGACCAGCAGCAGCCGTTGCGGGCCAGCGCCTGAGGGGCGGGTATCCCAGGGGGCGCAGGCGCCGTCCCCCGGGAATACTTACGCATAAAATACGCGCTTCGGATTTGATAGACGGGAGTGGTCCATGCCGAAAGCGGCAACGGCGCAACCCGGCCTGGTTGATCGCATCGCCCACGATATACAGGCGGGCGTTTACGGTCCCGGCGCCTGGCTGAAACAGATCGACCTGCAGGAACGCTACGACGCCAAGCGTCTGGACGTCCGGCGGGCGCTAGACCAATTGGCCGCCAAGCGGCTGATCGCGCACATCCCGAACCGGGGCTATCACGTCTACGCCATGGATCCGGACCAGCATCTGCAGATCCGCGACATCCGCATCCTGCTGGAAACGGGCGCGGCGGCGGACCTGATGCCCAACGTCACCGTGGCCAAGGTCAAGGCGCTGCGCACCCTGGCCGAACGCTTCGCCAAGCTGCTGCAGGACGGCACGCTGCTGGAGCAGTACGAGGTCAACCTGGCTTTCCACGCGGGCATGTACGACATGTGCCGCAACCGCGAACTGGTCGCGCTGATCCACGAAACCCGGGCCCGCGGCCCGGCGGCGCCGGCCAAGGAATGGGTGACGCGCTCGCGCATCGAGATTTCCGCGCGCGAGCATTTCGACATGGTGGACGCGCTGGAAGCGCGCGACGTCAAGCGCCTGCAGAAAATCATTGCCCAGCACGTGGGGCAGGACATCTCCTGAGGCGGCCGGCGCAACCGGCGCTGCAAGCATGCGGCGGCCTTCGGAATGAAGGCCGCCGTTTTTCATTCCGGCGGCGCCTTCAGGGATACCCCCGATAGCGAAGCGGCGCATTCCGCTCATAATGGGCAGCTAATTTTGGCGCCAATATATGCGTGAATTTTGCGCCGCACGCCGGGGAGTCTTTGCATGCACCATGTTTTCGTACCTAGAGCGCTCGCGCTCAGCCTGGCGCTGGCCGCCGCCGGTTCGGCCCAGGCCGCGCTGCTGACCATCGCCCAGCCCGCCGACATCCGCTCGACCAACCCCGGCGTCAACCGCGACAACACCACCGACGGCGTGATCCTCAACATCGTCGAGGGCCTGGTCGGCTATCGCGAGAACGGCACCGTGGGGCCCTTGCTGGCCAAGTCGGTGGACCTGTCGGAAGACGGTTTGACCTATACCTTCAAGTTGCGCGACGGCGTCAAGTTCCACAACGGCGCCGCGCTGACCTCGGCCGATGTGGTCTGGAACTGGCAGCGCTACATGGATCCCAAGACGGATTGGCGCTGCCGCAGCGACTTTGATGGCCGCAACGGCCTGAAGGTGACGGACGTGTCCGCGCCCGACGCGCAGACCGTGGTGATGAAGGTGGACCGCAAGTCGGCCGTGTTCCTGGATTCGCTGGCCCGCACCGATTGCGGCATGACCGCCATCATCTCCAAGGATTCGGTCGCCGCCGACGGTTCCTGGATCAAGCCGGTGGGCACCGGCCCCTACATGTTCAAGGACTGGAAGCGCGGTGAATACACCTTGCTGACGGCCTACAAGGATTACGTCTCGCCCGCTGGCGACAAGCCGGACGGCTACGTGGGCTCCAAGCGTCCGCTGGCCGATGAGGTCAAGTTCCTGGTGGTGCCGGATCCGTCCACTTCGAAGGCGGGCCTGTTGTCGGGCGCCATCGACGCCGCGCAGATCACCAACACAGATGTGGGCGAACTGAAGAACGCCAAGAACCTGACGGTGTTCAGCCCGCATGACGCGGTCAAGCACGTGCTGCTGTTCCAGACCGAGGATCCGGTGCTGAAGAATGTGAAGATCCGCCAGGCCATCGCCGCCTCGCTGGATATTCCGCAGGTCGTGGCCGCCGCCTCCGAAGGACTGGGCCAACTGAACAATTCCGCGGTCTACGCGGGTTCGGCCTATTACAAGGACGCGGAAAAGCGCGGCTACAAATACGATCCGGCCCGGGCGCAGCAATTGCTGAAGGAAGCCGGCTACAAGGGCGAGCCCGTGATCATCTACGCCAACAAGCGCGCCCACGTGCCGAGCTATCAAGTGGCGGTGATCGCCCAGGCCATGATGCAGGCGGTGGGCATCAACGCCAAGATCGAGGTGCTGGAATGGGCCACGCAGCTGGACCGCTACAACACCGGCAAGTATCAGATCAGCTCGTTCTCGTTTTCTTCGCGCCTGGACCCTTCGCTGAGCTTCGAGCAGTTTTCGGGCGACAAGACCAAGCAGCCGCGCAAGGTCTGGGATGACCCCGCGGCGCAGAAGCTGATCGATGAGAGTTTCCTGGAATCCGATCCGGCCAAGCGCCAGGCGCTGTTCGACCAGTTGCACGCCCTGATGCTGGAACAGACCCCGATGCTGATGCTGTACAACGGCGCGGACGCCTGGGCATCCAGCAAGCGCGTGGAAGGATTTTCGGTCTGGGAAGGCAAGCCGCGGGCCTGGGAAACCAAGGTCCGCGACGGCAAGTAAGGACGCTTGATGGCGCCGGGCCGCGCTCGCGGCCCGGCGCCAGCCGCTAGTCGAGCTTCACGCCCGCCTGCTTGATCACCGCGGCCCAGTCGCGCACTTCATTGCCCAGGAACGCGCTCAGCTCCGCCTGCGTGGACGGCGCCAGGATCAGGCCCTCGTCGGCAAAGCGCTTGCGCAGCTCGGCGTTGGTCAGCACCTTTTCCAGCGCCGGATGCAGGCGCTGCACCACTTCCGCCGGCACGCCCGCGGGCGCCATCAGGCTGTACCACGTGGTGGCTTCCAGTCCCTTCACGCCTTGCGAGGCAGCGGTGGTCACGTCGGGCAGGGCGGGCGACTTCTCGATGCCCGTCACCGCCGCGGCGCCAACCCGGCCGCCCTTGTACTGCGGCAGCATCTCCACAACCTGCGTCACGCCCATGCTCAATTCGCCCGAGGCCACCGCCAGCAGCACCGGCGAGCTGCCCTTGTAGGGCACGTGCACCAGTTTTCCGCCCGTGGCCAGGTTCAGCACTTCACCGGTCAGGTGGGTGATGCTGCCCGCGCCGGAAGAGCCAAAGGTCAGCTTGCCGGGATCCTTGTTCGCCAGCGCGATCAGTTCGGGCAGGTTCTTCGCCTGCAGGCCCGGATTGACCGCGAATACCAGTGGACTCTTGCCCACCAGGGTTATGGGCGTGAAATCCTTCACCGGGTCGTAGTTCAGGTTCGGATACAGGCTGGGCGCGATCGCCAGCGTGGACACGTTGCCCAACAGCAGCGTGTAGCCATCCGGCTCCGCGCGCGCCACCGCATTGGTGCCGATGGTGCCGCCCGCGCCGGCGCGGTTTTCCACGATGACCTGCTTGCCCAGCGTGTCGTTCAACTGCTGCGACAGCGCGCGCGCCAGGGTGTCGGCCGCGCCGCCGGGCGGGAAGGGCACGACGATGCGGATCGGCTTGCTGGGATAGGCCTCGGCTTGCGCCGCTGGGCTCAAGCCCAGCGCCAGCAACCCGGCCAGGGCCGTGGCCAGCAGGCCGCGGCGATTGATTTTCTGGTACTTCGACATGCTGCTCTCCTGATGAGAAAACGTGGGCGATGCAGAAAACGAATCAGCGCGCGGCGCCCTGGGCGGCCGGATGGTGCGCATGCCAGTGGCGAGCGATGTCGGCGCGCCGGCAGACCCAGACGTCGCCGTGCGCCGCCACGTGGTCCAGGAAGCGCGCCAGGCCTGCCGCGCGGCCCGGCTGGCCGACCAGCCGCAGATGCAATCCCACGGACATCATCTTGGGAGCCGTGGCGCCTTCCTCGTACAGCATGTCGAATGCGTCGCGCAGGTACTCGAACAGGTCCTGCCCCGTGGCCATGCCGCCGCGGATGAACTTGGCGTCGTTATTGGCCAGGCCGTAAGGCACCAGCAGGTGGGGCTTGCCGCCGACCTCGGTCCAGTAGGGCAGCTCGTCGTTATAGGTATCGGAGTCGTACAGAAAGCCGCCTTCCTCGGCCAGCAAGGCGCGGGTGTTCAGGCTGGGGCCGTAGCGGCAGTACCAGCCCAGCGGGCGCGAACCCACCGTGCGGGTGATCGATTCCACGGTGCGGCGGATGCGCTCGCGCTCTTCTTCCAGCGTCAGGTTCTGGTGCCGTTCCCAGCGCCAGCCGTGCGCGCACACGTCATAGCCCGCCGTCTTGATGGCCTCGCAGACCTCCGGATTGCGTTCCAGCGCCAGGCCGCAGCCCAGTATCGTGGCCGCCATGCCGCGTTCCTGCAGCAGCCGGTGCACGCGCCAGAAGCCGATCCGGCTGCCGTACTCGAACATCGATTCGGCCGCCAGGTCGCGCCCGGCGAAACCGCCGGCGCCGCCCTCGGTCAGGCCGGTCTCGGATTCAGCGTCGCCGTCCGGCACCGAAGGCTCGCCGCCTTCCTCGTAATTGATGCAGAGGTTCAACGCCAGGCGTGCGCCGCCCGGCCAACGGGGATCGGGCGGGTTGGCGCCGTAGCCGACGAAATCGCGGCGCAAGTGCGGATGATCGGTAGTCATAGCGGGGCTAGCCATCGAGGTAGGGTCAATCGGAAATCGAAACCAGGGCGTGCGGAGCCGGCGCCTGCCAGAACTCGTCGTCATCGCCGCGGCCGGTCTGGCCCATCAGGACCAGGAACTCCGCCGGCCCCTGCAACACGGTCAGGCCGTGATGCCAGACGCCCACGCGGTAGCACACGCCCTGGCTGCCAGTCGCGAGAAACGCTTCCAGCCGCGCCATGTCGGGCAGATCGTCGGCGCCGGTCGGCGCCACCACCACCAGATAGGGCGAGTCCGTCAACGGCACGAAGCTCTGCGCCGCATGGCGGTGGCGTTCCATCAGCCGGATTTCCACCGGCCCCGGCGCCGCCGCCTGCACCCGGCTGACCCAGCCGGCCTGGCGAACCACCTCGGGCCCATGCCGCATGGGCTCGGTCAGATAGTGACGGCGCTCCGCGCCCTGGTGCGCGATCACCTCGCCATATGGCGCAAAGGCCTCGGGCGTGAGCGGCCGCGGGCGGATCACGCGCGGGGATGCGTCCAGGTCACGCGCCATGGCTCAGATACCCCAGCGAGTTCACATAGCTGCGCCGCACGTTCTCCAGATGCGCCGCCATCGCCTGCCGCGCCCGGGCCGACTCGCCCGACAGCAGCGCTTCCACGATCGCCAAGTGTTCTTCCCGCGCCTGCACCTGCCGTTGCGGCAAGCGCTCCACATCGCACATCCGCACCTGCCGCCGCGTCGCCGTGATCATCGTCGCCAGATTCCGGTTGCCGCAGTACGCCGCCACCAGATCGTGCAGCGCGTTATCGACCTCCCAATCCGACTTTTCGTCCGGCGTCTTCGCATCCAGCAAGGCCTGCAAGCGCGCCCGCAGCCCTTCCAGCGGCTCCGCCGGAATCCGCCCGGTCGCCATCGCCGCCGCCTCGCTTTCCAGCAGGCTGCGGATCTGCAGCAATTCCAGCAGGTCCGTCACGCCAAACGAGCGCACCACGATGGATCCGTTGGACAGCCGCTCCAGCATCCCTTCGCCCAACAACCGGTTCATCGCCGCGCGCAACGGCGTGCGCGACACCTCCAGCTCATCCGCCAACCGGCGTTCCTCCAACACTTCCCCCGCCGGAATCCGGCGCGAAACGATCTGGTCCAGCAGGGTCTGATAGGTGCGTTGAGTAGCGTTCATGTGTGTTGCAGCGTAAGAAAAAAGCGCGGACGACAGAGACTCCGAGTTGCCGTCGCGCGTAACGGATGAGAAGGTACCCCACTGGTATCCCAAAGAGATACCAGTAGTATCCCTAATAGGCGTGGCCGGATACGGCCAGGCAATCAGAGTGGCGAGAAAAGGGGAGAAGAAGGGAAGGCAGAGCGAAAGCGGAGAAAAAAACGGAAAGGAAGGTGCGGGGGGAGAAAACCGCAGGAGAGAAAAAACAAGACCCACGCCAGCGCGCCAGCGCACACCGCTCCGACGCCCCACCACCAAGTAAGCTGAATGCGGCCGCGCAGGCGGCCGCATTCAGCGGGCCCCGCAAACCTCGCCACTACCCACGGGTCTGACGGCGCAGCGAACCAAGAAACTCGTAGCCCGGCGGCGCGGGCCTGGTGGCTGCGAGCAACCTCGATGCGCCCGAGGGAATCTGAAGGAGTCGCCGAAGGCGAGGACGAAGATGACGAAGGGGCAGTCCGGAGCGAACGCTCCGGACCGCAATCGTGGGCGCGAGCAGCCACCAGGCCCGCGCCGCCGGGCGACCTACGAAGACCGCACCGGCACCAACAAAGACAACAAAATCAACATCAAGGGGCCGAAACCCGCTCCACCTCCCATGCCCGCGGCTTCTTAACCGCCCAAGGCTGATACCCCCTGATATCCGCCCGATAAGCCCCAATATCCAACCCGTTGTACAAAGGAATACTAGGCACATCCGCCAGGAACAGCCTATGCAGCTGATCAAACGAAGCCTGCCGCTTCGCATGATCCGTATCCGACGACGCCGCCTCGATCAGCTTCAGCGCGGCGGGATTGTCCCAGACCTTGCGCGGCTGCTTCGCCTTGTCCCCCGTCACCATCTCGTAGTTCAGCGCCGCGTCCAGCCGCGCCGAATAAGGGAACGTCATCATCTGGTAAGTGCCCGCGTTATAGCGGTCCAGCTGCGTCGCCCACTCCACCACCGACAGCTGCGCCTTGATCCCCACCGCCTGGAACATCGCCTGGATGATGACCGCCGAGTTGTACGACTGCGGATAGCGCTTGGTCGTCAGGATCGTCAGATCCTGCCCTTTGTAGCCCGCTTCGCCCAGCAGCTTCTGCGCCAGCGCCGGATCGTAGTTCCAGCCCTGCTTCTGCGCCGCGTCGTAGTAGGGCGAAACCAGCGGCACGATCGAATTGTTGGGCTGGGCCAGGCCTTCCGTCACTGCCGCCGCCAGTTGCTGGTAATCGATCGCGTGCGCCAGCGCCTGCCGCATCTTGGGATTGGCCAGCACCGGATCCCTGGTCTGCATCAGCAGCGCCGTCATGCTCATCACCGGCGCATGCGCCACCTTGACGTTCGGCGTGCCTTGCAGCACCGGCACGTCGCTGTTGGACACGTCCTCGATGATGTCGATGTTGCCGCGCTGCAGGGCCGCCTTGGCGGTGGAATCGTCCGGCACGATCAGGAAGCGCACCTCGTCCACCAGCGGCCGCTTCGATCCCGTATAGCCGTCGCGCTTGCCGTCCAGGTTCGAATAGCCCGCGAACTTCGTCAGGCGCACGTACTCGCCACGCTTCCATTCCGCCAATTCGAATGGCCCGGTGCCGATGGGCTTGTCCCAGGAACCGTCCGCGCGCACCGAGTCCTTGGACAGGATGCCGGTGCCGCCGCAGTCGGCGCGCGCGAGCGTCGCCAGGAACAGGCTGCTGGGCTTTTCGATGCGATAGACGACCGTCTGCGCGTTCGGCGCTTCCACGCCCGTCACCTTGACCGTGCCGCGCCCGTCGAACTCGCTGGCGCAACGCCAGCCCGAATTGGCCGCGGTGTAATGCTGCCAGGTCCACAGCACGTCGGCCGACGTCATCGGCTTGCCGTTGTGGAACGTGATGCCTTCGCGCAGCTTGAAGGTATAGGTCTTGCCGTCCGGGCTGATGTCCACCGACTTGGCCAGCAGCGGCCGCACCTCGGCATCCTCGCCGTAGGCCACCAGGCCCTCGACGATGTGCAGCACCACCGCGTCGCTGTTGCTGTCGCGGTTGACGCCGGGTTCGGTGGAGCGGATGTCCGCCGTCAGTGAAATGCGCAGCGGCGGGGCCGATTGCGCCCAGGCCGCGCCGGCCATGGAACCCAGCGCCAGCGCAACCGCGGCGCTCAACAAATGGTTTTTCATCGATACGTCTTCCTGGGGTTGCGCGGGCGCGCCGCTTCAGGCGGCAGCCAGCAGTTCGGGTTCGGCGCTCAGGCTGTAGCGGGTGAAACTGCGGTTCAGCGCCGGCAGCGGCGCGACTTCCATCAGGCCGGCCTCGGGCTCCATGATCACCATCGCCACCGTGGCCGACAGGTTGTCGTGGCTGCCGGGGCGCGGCGGACGGCAGACCGAATAGGGCGCGCCGAAGTCATCGAACAGCGCGCGCTTCAAGTCTTCGCGCGTCAGCTTGGATTGTTCGTTCAACAGGCGGCGCACGCGCCAGTCGCGGTAGGCGCTTTCCGGCGTGCTGGCGCGGCCCGTGTCGCGCAGCTTGCACAGGGCCACGTCGCTGACCCAGTGGTTGGCGTGGACGATGAGGTCATCGCTGCCCGGGTAGATGGGGAAGGCTTCGTCGGTGGTGCATTCGTAATCGACCCCGAAGCCCGCCGCCATGCCGATCATGATGTTGTTGGAGCAAGACTTGGGCGTGGTTGCCACCGCCTTGATCGCCAGCGCGAAGTGTTCCTGTTCCAGCACCTTGCGGCGGATCAGCGACAGCGGCACGCCCAGCTGGCGGAAGTCGCGGTCGGATTCCAGGTAGTTGGCGGTGATCGAGACGCCGGCGCTGTTCAGGCCGCTGCGCGCCAGGCCGCCCGCTTCGACGAAGGTCAGCATGTCGGGGCCGTTGTCGTTGCGCACACGCAGCACGATGGCGGTGTCGGCGCATTCCGCGCGCCAGTCCCAGTTCTGGCCATGGATCAGGCGGCCGTTGGCCGAGCGCGTCGGCAGGATCAGCGCGCCGGTGCAGCCGTCGCCCGGCTCCAGTTCGGCGGCCTTCTTCTTTTCGGCGCGGGCCTTGGCGATGACTTCGGTGCGGGCGTTCACCATCACGATGTCTTCGAACGGCACGTCGGCGCCCGCGGCGATGCCGCGCATCTCTTCCAGGTAGTGCGGCGCGAAGTTCTCGATCTCGCGGGCGAAGCCGTTGATCAGCTGGGTGCGCGCCATGGCGTCGTAGCCCAGGTCGACCAGGGTCTGGCCGTACATCTTGGCGCTCTTGCGCACGCGGTCGGCAGCTTGCTGGCCATAGGAGCGGCCGCGGGCCTCGGGCGCGCCCGAAACCGATACGAAGGGAAATTGGGTGATCTGGGTCATGGACATAGGGCGGCGCGCCGCGCCGCAATCTGGGGTGGAAATTGGTTGGCGAAAAAATGTTAGCTTATTTTGGCGCCAATATTGCTCAGGGTTTACCAGTGCAAGCAGGCCATGGGCGTCCTGCGTTCAGCGCGTATGGTGGGAGGCGGCGGCCAATTCGGCGCAGGTCTTGAAGCTGGCGCCCGCGGCGCGGAAGCGCTCCAGCAGTTGCTCGACTTTCAGCAGCCTGGCCGCGCGGCCCACGCCGTTGTCGGCGCGCGGATGCAAGGTCAGGCAGGCATAGCCATCGGCCGCGAGCAGCGCGTCGCCTTGTTCCACCCAGTGCGCGTAGGCGCGGTCCTGCGTCACGCGGCGGCTGAAATGGGTGGCGTCGCACAGGCCTTCGCTCCAGGGCAGCTCCAGCATGCCGGGGCCGCCGTCGGCGTCCAGGGCGTAGGGGGCGTCGTCGTCGATTGCGCTGCTGTCGTAGCGATAGCCGAGCCGGTGCAGCAGCGGTACGGTGCTGGCGGTAAACGCGCTGGCATAGCGAAAGCCCTGCGGGGGGGCGCCGGTCAGTTCGGCCAGCCGGTCGCGGGCCCGTTCCAGCACTTCGCCTTCGCGCTCGCCCAGCGCGGGCAGGTCTTCGTAGGCATTGCCTTGCGAGGCTGCCTCGTGACCGTCGCGCAGGCTTTGTTCCAGCAGGCCGCGGCAGCGTTCGGCTTCGAACACCGGCCAGAACAGCGTGGCGCGGATGTCCTGGCGGCGCAGCATGTCCAGCACGCGCGCCAGGCCGCCGCCGTAGGTATAGCGGCCATGCGCGTCGCGGCCGTGCAGCGAGGCTTCCGGCTGGGTCGCGGCTTCGGGGCCGATGCCCTGCACATTGAGGGTGACCAGTACGGTTTTGTCGGCGCTCATGCGCTTCTCCAGGCGTCGGGGCGGGCAAGGCAGTGGCGCGCCAGCGCTTCCAGCGTCATGACGTGCACATCGGGTTGGGCGGCCAGATAGGCCAGGAAGCGGTCCAGCGCCGCGGCGCGGGCCGGCGTGCCGGAACCGCCGGCAGCCTTGGGGTGCACGGTCAGGTGCACATAGCCTTCGGCTTGGCGCAGCGCCTCGAATTCCTGCACCCAGTTGTCATACGCTTCCGCCGCGAGGCTGTGGCCCGAAAAGTAAAACGGATAGTCGTCCAGCGAGACCGTGTTGTTCGGCAGCATGATGAAATCCGCCGTGTCCGCCGGCAGGTAGGGACGGTCCTGGTCCTTTTCGCTGGCGTCGTAGCAATAGCCCAGGCGTCGCAGCGCGGGCAGGGTCCGATGGCTCTTGCGGCCCGAAGGCGAACACCAGCCCGCCGGCGTCACGCCCAGCTCGCGCTGGATGATGCGATGGGTTTTCTCCAGCAGCGCGGGCTCGTCATCGCCCAGGTCCCAGGCTTCGTGCAGATAGCCGTGGGCGGCGATCTCGTGGCCTGCCTCCAGGATGCGGTGGAAGGTCGCCGGATAGTGCTCGACGTCGTAGCCGCAGGCGAAGAACGTGGCAGGCATGCCGTGGCGCGCCAGGATCTCCAGGTGCCGCGCCACGCCGCGGCGGATGGCATAGCGGCCCGCGGTATGGGGACCGGCCGGGAACTGCTTGCGGCCGACCTCGACGGCGGGGCCGTCGACGTGGACGGTGACGCAAACCACCGCGCGCACCGGCGCGGCGCCCGCGGCGCGCAGGCCCTGCGCGCGCAGTTCGCGGTCCAGCGGCAGCCAGGGATTGGCGCTGGCGTCCAAGGGGACGCCGTAGGGTATGCGTTGCATCAGGTGGCCTTGATGTCGGCGTTCTTGATCAGCGTGCGCCACTTCTCGCTCTCAGTCGCGACGAAACGGCTCAGTTCTTGCGGGGTGCTGCCGTGCAGCTCCAGTCCGTTCTGCGTCAACTGCTCCAGGGCGGGCTGCTTGAGCGCGCTTTGCACGGCGCCATTGAGCGTCTGGATGATGGCGGCGGACGTGCCCGCGGGCGCGAACACGCCGTTCCAGCCTATGGCCTGATAGCCGGGAAAGCCCGATTCCGCCACGGTCGGCACGTCGGGCAGCGCCTGCGCGCGCTGCGCCGAGGTCACGGCCAGCGGGCGCGACTTGCCGCCGCGGATGAATTGCTGCTGGTTGATCACCACGTCCATCAGGATCGGAAACTGCCCGCCCAGGAAGTCGTTGACCGCGGCCGCCGCGCCCTTGTACGGCACGCCGGGCAGGTCCAGGCCGGCCGTGGCCTTGAGTAGTTCCATGGCCAGGTGGGCAGAGCTGCCGTTCTGCGTGATGCCATAGAAGTACTTGCCCGGATTGGCCTTGATGAGCGCGACCAGCTCCTGCAGCGTGCGCGCCGGAAACGACGGATGCAACACCAGCACGTTGTTGTAGTAGCAGACCATGGACACCGGCTCGAAGTCCTTGACCGGGTCGTAGCCGATGTTCTGGTACAGGCTCTGGTTCACCGTGTGCGTGCCGGTGGAGCCCAGCGCGATGGTGTAGCCGTCCGGCGCCGAACGGGCGGCCTGCTGCGTGCCGATGTTGCCCGCGGCGCCGCCCTTGTTGATCACGACCACGCTTTGCTTGAGCGCCTCGCCGATGCCCTGGGCCAGCGGACGAGCCACCAGGTCGGTGCCGCCGCCGGCCGGGAAGGGCACGATGAACTGGATGGCACGTTCGGCCGGATAGCCGGCCGCCCAGGCGCGGTCGGGCCGCGCCAGCGCAGCGCTGGCCAAGGTGGCGGCCGAGGCCCCCAGGAAATGCCGGCGGCTGATGCCGCCCTTGGTGCCGCAAGACTGCTTCATGGATTTTCCCCTGATGTTTTCCGCAGGTGCAGTGGCGTGTTGGACGTCAATCTGCTCATTGCTTGAATGTCATTATTCGATAAAAAATAATTCAATCCAATTAGTTTTTATCTATAAATGATAAAAAATAGGAAAACGATAGTTTTGGACTTGAGCTTGGGCTAGGGGCGATAGGCAGCGCCAATGGCACAGGCGCGCCGCACGCACCCCTGTGATACGCTGCGCCCGATCCCGCGTTGTTCCCCGCCCCACGACCGCCATGTCCACCCTGAAGCGAGCCCTAGCGATACTTGACCTCTTCAGTCTCGAAACCCCGGTGCTGTCGGCGGAAGAGATCATTTCGCGCCTGTCGTATTCGGCGCCCACGGGCTACCGCTACATCCGTGACCTGACGGACCTGGGCTATCTGCTGCGGGTGACGGGCGAAGGCTACAAGCTGGGGCCACGCATCATCGAACTGGACCACCTCATCATCGACGGCGATCCGGTGCTGGGCGTGGCGCGCCCGATCATGCGCGAGGTGGTGGACCAGGTGGGCGGCGACGTGCTGCTCAGCGTGATCCACGGCCTGCGCATCCTGAATATCCACCACGAGCGCGGTCCCGACGAGCTGGGCATTCCGCACGGCCGCGGCCGCGCCCATCCGCTGTTCCGCGGCGCCACGGCCAAGACCATCGTCGCGTTCCTGCCGCGCAAGGACCAGCGCCGCCTGTACGAAGCCCATGCGGACGAGATCCGCGACCTGGGCCTGGGCGCGACGCAGGCCGAATTCACCGGCAAGCTGGACCAGATCCGGGTGCAGGGCTTTTATCTGGGAGTGGGCGAGATCTCGCCGGAGCGGGCGGGCATCGCGGTGCCGGTGTTCCAGGAGGACCGCCGCGTGTTCGGCGCGCTGACCGTCACCTTTCTTGCGGCCCGGCTCAACACCATCGCGCAGGACAAGACCACGGCCTTGCTGCAGTCGGCCGCCCGCCGCATCGAATCGCTGGCGCTGGCCACGCGCATGAAGGAACAAGCCCCCGCGCCGTGAGCGCGAGGGCTTGCGTGCGGGCCTGCGGCGATCTTGGCTGGATGCGCTATTGCTGCGCGGCGCGGGCCGGCGACCCCATGGCCTGAAACAACGCCGCCGTTTCGGTCAGGCGCGCATTGGCGTACTCGATCTCGCGCAGGCGGGCCGCCACGTAATGCTGTTCCGCGGCGTATTCGGTATAAGGCGCCAGCGCGCCCAGCCGCACGCGGCTGGCGGTGTTGCGGTAGGACTGTTCGGCCGAGCGGCGCGAGGCTTCGGCGGAGGCCAGCGCCTGCCCGTCGGCATCCAACCGCGACAGCGTGTCGGCCACGTCGCGGAAGGCGGTCAGCACGGTCTGCTTGTATTGCAGCAGCGCGGCTTCGTAGCGTTCCTTGGCCGCGCTGCGTTCGGCCAGCAGCGCGCCGCCATGGAAGATGGGTTGCGTGAGCGTAGCGCCAACCGCCCAGATGGCGCCGGCGCCCGACATCGCCGCGGGCCAATTGAAGCCGCTCTTGCCCATGGACGCGGACAAGGACAGGCTGGGGAACAACTGCGCGGTGGCCAGGCCCACGTCGGCCGCGGCGGCTTGCACCACCGCATCCGCGAACAGGATGTCCGGGCGCGCAGCCAGCAGTTCGGACGGCACCACCACCGGCACTTGCCGCGGCACGGCCAGCATGCTGAAGGCGAGATCGGGTGGGGCCTGGTCTGGGTTGCGGCCCAGCAGCACCGCCAGCGCATGGCGCGTCGCATGCCAGCGCGCGCGCAGGCCGGGCAGGGACGCTTCCAGCGTGGCGGCATCCTGGTCCGCGTCCAGCGCGTCGTTCTGCGAGGCCGAACCCAGTTCGTAGCGGCGCTGCGTGTCGCGCGCCACCTGTCGCGCCAGCACGACCTGCTTTTCCGTCAACGCCACGCGTTCGGCCAGTGCGGCGGCAGTGATGGCGCCGGTGACGATATTGCTGGCGAGCGAACGGCGGGCGGATTCCAGCTGGAAGGCCTGCTGCTCGACCTGGGCCGCGAGCGAGGCGTTGGCAAAGCGCGCCGCGCCGAACAGGTCCAGGTCGTACTTGGCGTGGATCTGGCCGGTGAAGACGTTGTACTGCGCGGTCGGTTCGTGCAGGTTCGGCATGGTCAGCGCGCGCCGGCGGGAGGCGTCGGCGCCCGCGTCCACCGAAGGCAGCAGCGACGAATTCACCTGGCCGCGCAGCTGTTCGCGCGCGCCGGCCAGGTTGCGTTCGGCGGCGGCGAGGTCCGGGCTGTTGGTCAGGCCTTCGGCCACCAGCGCGTTCAGCGCCTCTGATTCATAACGCTTCCACCATTCGGGCACGGGCCGCGCGCCTTGTTCGAAGCGCTGCGCCACGCCCTGGGCGGCGGCGCTTGCGGCGGGCGTGGCCTCGACGCCGTATTGCGCCGGTTGCGCGACCGCGGGCGGCTTGCTGCTGGGCGCGAAGGCGCAAGCGCCCAAGGCCAGCGTCAGGGGCAGGGCGGCCAGGCGCAAGGAAAGTCGGTTCATCGTCATGCTCCCCGTTCCACCGTGTCGCCGGCGTTGGCGCCCGGCGGCACGCCTTCGGGTTCGTCGCGCTCGTCGTGGCGGACGCGGAACCACGCGGCATACAGGGCCGGCAGGAAGAACAGCGTCAGCACGGTGGCGATGGTGATGCCGCCCATCAGGGCGGTGGCCATGGGGCCGAAGAAGTTGCTGCGCAAAAGCGGGATCAGGGCCAGCACGGCGGCCGCGGCCGTCAGGGTAATCGGGCGGAAACGGCGCACGGTGGCGCCGACGATGGCGTCCACGCGCTTGTGGCCGGCGCCGATGTCCTGTTCGATCTGGTCCACCAGGATGACCGAGTTGCGCATGATGATGCCGAACATGGCGATCACGCCCAGCATGGCGACGAAGCCGAAGGGCTTGCCGAACAGCAGCAGCGCCGCGACCACGCCTATCAGTCCCAGCGGCGCGGTCAGCACCACCATCAGCACGCGGGCGAAGCTTTGCAGCTGCAGCATCAGCAGGGTCAGCACGGCCACCGCCATCAGCGGCATCTGGGCGTTGATCGAGGACTGGCCCTTGGCGCTTTCCTCCACCGGGCCGCCCACCTCGACGCGGTAGCCGACGGGCAGTCCGGCGCGCAGGGCGTTGAGCTTGGCGTCGATGGCGCGGGTGACGTCGATGCCTTGCGCGCCAGCGGCGACGTCCGCTTGCACCGTGATGGTGGGCTGGCGGTCGCGTTCCCAGATGACGCCGTACTCCAGGTCATAGCGCACGTGGCCCAGGCTGCCCAGCGGCACCGCGCCGTTGGGCGTGGGCATGGCCAGGGTGCTCAGGCGCGCGGGGTCGATCCGTTCTTCCTGCGGCGCGCGCAGGCTCACGGTGATCAGCTTGTCGCGTTCGCGGTATTGCGTGACCGCGTAGCCCGACAGCGTCATGGCCAGGAAGTCCGAGATGTCGCTGGAACTGACGCCCAGCTCGCGCGCCTTCTGCTGGTCGATCTCGAAGCGCACCGAACGTTCGGACGGCTCGTCCCAGTCGAACTGCACATTGGTCGAACGCGGATCGGCGCGGACTTCGGCTGCCACCTGTTCGGCCACCGCGCGCACGTCGGCGATCTTGTCGCCGCTGACGCGGAACTGCACCTGGAAGCCCACGGGCGGGCCGTTCTCCAGGCGCGACAGGCGGCTGCGGATGGCCGGGAACTGCTCGCGCAGCACGGGCTGCAGCCATTGCGCGAGCTTCTCGCGGTCCTCGACCGAATGCGTGGTGATGACCAGCTGGGCGAAGTTCGGGGTGGCGAGCTGTTGGTCCAGCGGCAGATAGAAGCGCGGCGCGCCGGTGCCGACGAAGCTGACCGAGTGGTCGATTTCCGGACGGCCTTCCAGCGTCTTTTCCAGCCGCTCGACCTGGCGCAGCGTGGCCGCGAACGACGCGCCTTCCTGCAGGCGCACGTCCACCAGCAGTTCGCTGCGGTCGGAGCTCGGGAAGAACTGTTGCGGCACGAAGCGGAAGCAGGCCATGGCAGCCACGAAGACCAGCGCCGTGGCGCCCAGCACCAGGTAGCGGCGGTCCACGCACCAGCCCACCCAGCCGCGCAGGCGCTGGTAGAAGCGGGTGTTGTAGATATCGTGTTCGTGGTCGTCGGGCAGATGGGCTTCGCGTTTGCGCTCGGGCAGCAGGCGGTAGCCCAGCAGCGGGATCAGCACCACGGCGGCGAACCAGGAGGTGATCAGCGCGATGGCGGACACCTGGAAGATGGAACGGGTGTATTCGCCCGTGCTGGACTTGGCCAGCGCGATCGGCAGGAAGCCCGCCACCGTGACCAGGGTGCCGGTCAGCATGGGGAAGGCGGTGCTGGTGTAGGCGAATGCGGCGGCGCGCGCGCGGCTCCAGCCCTGTTCGAGCTTCACTGCCATCATTTCGACCGCGATGATGGCGTCGTCCACCAGCAGGCCCAGCGCCAGCACCAGCGTACCCAGGGATACCTTGTGCAGGCCGATGCCGAACATGTCCATGAACAGCGCCGTGACCGCCAGCACCACCGGGATCGAGATGACCACGACCATGCCGGTGCGCAAGCCTAGCGACACCAGGCTCACGGCCAGCACGATGGCCACCGCTTCGGCCACGGAGCGCAGGAAGTCGTCGACCGAATGCGATACCGCCTTGGGCATGCTGGAGACTTCCTTCAGGGTCAGCCCGGCGGGTAGCTGGGCCTGGAGTTCTTCGAACTTGGCGCTCAAAGCCTTGCCCAGATGGACCACGTCGCGCCCCGGCTGCATGGTGATGCCTATGCCCAGCACGGAGCTGCCGCCCAGCCGCATCTGTTCGACGGCCGGGTCTTGGTAGCCGCGGCGGATGATGGCGATGTCACCCAACCGGATCGATTTGCCGTTGACCCGGATCAGCGTGTCGGCCAGGACGCGGCTGTTGGCGTACTGGCCGCTGGGCCGCACGAAGACGCGGTCGTCGGCGGTGGTCAACGTGCCCGCGCTCGTCACGGCGTTCTGGCTGTTGATGGCCTGGGCGATCTGCTGCGCCGAAACGCCCAGTCGCGTGAGCTGGGTGTTGGAGATCTCGACGTAGATGTGCTCGGGCTGGTCGCCGAAGTAGTCCACCTTGGCCACGCCCGGCACGCGCAGCAGCACGGTGCGCAGCCGGTCGGCGTAGTCGTGCAGCTGGGCGGGCGAAAAGCCGTCGCCCTGCAGCGTGTAGATGTTGGTGTAGACGTCGCCGAATTCATCGTTGAAGAAGGGGCCTTGCACGCCCGGGGGCAGCGTGGCCGAGATGTCGCCGACCTTCTTGCGCACCTGGTACCACTGCTCGGCCACGGCGCTGGCGGGCGCGGAGTCCTTCATGGTGTAGAAGATCAGCGACTCGCCCGGCCGCGAATAGCTGCGCATGAAGTCCGTGTTGGGGGCTTCCTGCAGCTTCTTGCCGATGCGGTCGGTGATCTGTTCCTGCACCTGCTGCGCGGTGGCGCCGGGCCACAGCGTCTTGATGACCATGACGCGGAAGGTGAAGGGCGGATCTTCCGATTGCGCCAGCTTCGAGTACGACAACACGCCGAACAGCGTGATCAGCGTGATGATGAAGACGACCAGCGGCTGGTGCCGCAGCGCCCAGGCCGACAGGTTGAAGCGGCCTTCCTCGTGGCGATGCGCCTGGGTCGCGGCGTCCTGCTGCGGGCCGCTCATGAGGCGAAATCCTCGGGATGCAGCGGCGGCACGGCGCGGACTTTCTCGCCGGCGGCCACCGTGTGCACGCCTTGCCAGACCACGCGTTCGCCGGCCTGCAAGCCCTTGGACAGGGTGACGGTGCGGGCGTCGTAGCGCAGCACCTGGACGCGGCGCAGCTCCAGCGTGTCGGCGTCCGGCTTGACGATCCACACGGCGGGCGCGGGGCCGTCATGGAACAGCGCGGTGGCCGGCACCGTGTAGGTCGTCAGGCTTTCGCCTGAGCGGTTGTCGAAGCTGATGTTGGCCGTCATGCCCAGGCGCACCTCCGGGGTCGGGGATTCCAGCGTGAGCTTGGCGCGATAGGTGCGGCTTTGCGGATCCGCAGCCGGCGCGATCTCGCGCAGCACCGCGGAAAACGTCTGGCCGGGCAGGGGGCCGAGCGTGACGCTGGCGCGCTGGCCGATGGCCAGGCCTGCCAGCACGCTTTCCGGTACGTCGCAGATGGCATCGATGTCGCCGGACCAGGCCAGGTTGTAGACCGGCTCGCCGGCGGCCACGTTCTGTCCGGTGTCTGCCTGTTCCGCGGTGATGACGCCAGCATGGTCGGCCTGCAGCGTGGTGTATTTGAGCTGGTCGGCCGCCAATGCCGCCTGCTGTTGCGCCTGGTCGCGCTGCGCCAATGCCGTGGCGTAGTCGTTGCGGGTTTGCTCCAGCTGGGTCGCAGCGATCAGGTTTTCGCGGGCCTGGGCGCGGTCGCGGTCCAGCTGCTGGCGCGCATAGTCCAGCTGGTGCTGGGCCGCCGACAACTGCGCGCGGGCGCTGGCCGCGTTCTTGGCGGCGTCGGCCGGATCCAGCTTCGCGACGATCTGCCCGGGGGTGACGGCATCGCCCAGTCGGACCTGGCGCTCGATGATCTTGCCGCCCACGCGGAACGACAGCGGCGTGCTGTAGCGCGCTTGCACTTCGCCAGGCAGCGTCCAGGCCGGCAAGCGTTCATCGGCCTGGGCCGGCATGGCGACCACCGGACGCGGCGCGGGCGGGGGCGCCTCGTTGCGGCCGCAGGCGGCCAGCAACAAGGCGAGGGCGGCTGCGCCCGGCAGCGACAACAGGCGCGGCCAACGGCGGGAACGGGTGGAGGGCGAAAGCGGCGCCGCGGGGGCGGCCGCGGCGGAGCGCGCGGCAAGGCGCGCGGCAGGGCCAGGGCAAGTCACGTAACACCTCGCGGCGCGGAAATTCGGGAATAAGGGCCGGTTCCGGCCCGATACGGCCTGGATTCTAATACAGGTATGAATTCAGATTCAATGGTGAATTTGAAATGCGCCCCAGTGCTAAACTCGCGCCATGTCAAAAGTCCGCCTTACGCGAGAGCAAAGCCGTGATCAGACGCGCCAGCGTCTGCTCGACGCTGCGCAATCGATTTTTGTAGCGAAAGGGTTTGTGGCGACCAGCGTGGAGGACATCGCCGAACAGGCGGGCTACACGCGCGGAGCCTTCTATTCCAATTTCAGCAGCAAGTCCGAACTGTTCCTGCAACTGCTCAGACGCGACCACGAAAGCGTCATGAACGAGATGCGCGCCATCTTCGAGGACGGGTCGTCGCGCCCGCAGATGGAAGCGCGCGTGCTCGAGCACTACTCCACGCACTTTCGCCAGAACGACTGTTTCCTGCTGTGGATGGAAGGCAAGCTGCAGGCGGTCCGCGACCCTGAATTCCGCGAGGGCTTTCTGGCCTGTATGCGGGAATTGCGCGCAGCCGTCACGGACTACGTGCAGCAGTTTTCGGCCCGGGTCGGCACGCCGCTACGCATGCCGCCGGAGCAAATGGCGCTGGGCTTGCTGGCCCTGTCGGACGGCATGCAGTTCAGCTATGCCTTCGACCCGCAGGCCGTCACGCCGGAAATGACCGAGGCCGTGCTGGCCGGTTTCTTCCGCAGCGTGGTCTTCGGCGAACCGAAGACCGAGTAAGGCGGCCGGTCCCCGGCCTCAGGCCAGCAATTCCGAGATTTCGATGAGGTTCAGGTCCGGATCCCGCAGGTAGACCGAGCGGATCTTGCCGGTCGCGCCGGTGCGCGGCACCGGGCCTTCGATGATCCGGGCGCCTTCGCGGTTCAGATGCGCGATCACCTCTTCCAGCGGACGGTCGGCGATGAAGCACAGGTCCAGCGCGCCCGGCACGGGCAGGTGGGCCTTGGGTTCGAACTCATGGCCGCGCACGTGCAGGTTGATCTTCTGGTTGCCGAAGCGCAGCGCCTGACGGTTCTCTCCGAACGTCTCCAGGCGCATGCCCAGGATCCGGGTATAGAAGTCCACCGTGGCGGCGGGGTCGGTGCAGGTCAGGACCAGATGGTCCAGGTGATCGATCATGGATATCTCTCCTCTGGCCGGCCCGGCTTGAGGTTACTGATTGTCAGACGGCCTTAGGCCGTGATAGTAATACTTGCGGCGCGCGCCGGACTGAGGGGGACGCGCGCTGGAATTTCCAACCCTCGGGCGAAAGGAGCGGCAGCATGACTTCAGAAACCCGACCATCCACCATCAATCGTCCCGTGTTTTTTCCGGCGGCCGTGTTCACGCTGCTGCTGGTGGGATTCGCGATCCTGGCGCCCAAGGTCGCGCAAGGCCTGTTCGAGTCCATGCAGGGCTGGATCCTGGGCAACGCCAGCTGGTTCTACATCCTGGTCGTGGCCATCATCCTGATAGCGGTGGTGTTCCTGGCGGTCAGCCGGTACGGCGACATCAAGCTGGGGCCCGACCACAGCGAACCCGATTACCGCAACTTCACCTGGTTTGCGATGCTGTTCTCCGCGGGCATGGGGATCGGCCTGATGTTCTTCGGCGTGGCCGAGCCCGTGATGCACTTCATCGCGCCGCCGGTGGGCGAAGGCGGCACCGCCCTCGCGGCGCGCGAATCCATGAAGATCACGTTCTTCCACTGGGGGCTGCATGCCTGGGCCATCTACGCGGTGGTGGCGCTGATTCTGGCTTTCTTCAGCTATCGGCACGGGCTGCCGCTGACCTTGCGTTCGGCGCTGTATCCGCTGATCGGCAACCGCATCCACGGGCCTATCGGGCATGCGGTCGACATCTTCGCCATCATCGGCACGGTGCTGGGCGTGGCCACTTCGCTGGGCCTGGGCGTGGCGCAGATCAACAGCGGCCTGAACCACCTGTTCGGCATTCCGGTGGGCGTGACCACGCAGATCATCCTGGTCGTCGTCACCTGCGGCTTGGCGACCCTGTCGGTGGCCAGCGGCCTGGACAAGGGCATCCGCATCCTGTCCGAGACCAATCTGGTGCTGGCGGCGGTGCTGCTGCTGTTCGTGCTGGTGGTCGGCCCCACGGTATTCCTGTTCCAGACCTTCGTGCAGAACACGGGCGCTTACCTGTCCGATATCGTCAACAAGACCTTCAACCTCTACGCCTATGAACCGACCGACTGGATCGGCGGCTGGACGCTGTTCTACTGGGGCTGGTGGATTGCCTGGTCGCCCTTCGTGGGCCTGTTCATCGCGCGCATTTCGCGCGGCCGCACCATCCGCGAATTCGTCACCGGCGTGCTGCTGGTGCCGGCCGGCTTCACGCTGTTCTGGATGACGGTGTTCGGCGATACCGCCATCCACATGATCCTGGTCGACAAGGTGCAGGGCCTGGCGGAAGTGGTGCAGGCCGATTCTTCCCTTGCGCTGTTCGCCTTCCTGGAACAATTGCCCTGGAGCGGGGTGCTGTCCGTCGTCGCCATCGCGATGGTGGCGGTGTTCTTCGTCACCTCGGCCGACTCGGGCGCGCTGGTGGTCGACCTGCTGGCTTCCGGCGGCTCGGACCGCACGCCCGTGTGGCAACGCATCTTCTGGTCGGTGCTGATGGGGGCGGTGGCGATCGCGCTGCTGCTGGCCGACGGCCTGACAGCGTTGCAGACCGCTACCATCGCCAGCGCGCTGCCTTTCTCCATCATTTTGCTGCTGTCGCTGTGGGGCCTGTTCAAGGCGCTCAAGCTGGACGCGACCAAGCGCGGCATCCGCTATCAGTCGCTGACGCTGTCGCGCCCGGCGCGCGGCGGACAGTCTTGGGAGCGGCGGCTGCGCAACATGGTCATGATGCCGCGCCGCGCCCATGTGCAGCGCTTCATCGGCGACGTGGTGCGCCCCGCATTGGAAGACGTGGCGGATGAACTGCGCAAGCAGGGCTATCAAGTGGAAGTGCGCGAACACGGCAACGATGAGGGCGTGATCATGGAAGTCTCCCATGGCGAACACCTGGACTTCTCCTACGCCGTGCTGCCGGAGGCCTTCGTACGCCCCAGCCTCACGCCCGAGGAAGCGGCCGACGAGGAAGAGCGCAAGTACTTCCGCGCCGAGGTCCACCTGCGTGAAGGGGGGCAGGATTACGACATCATGGGCTGGAGCCGCGATGCCGTTATCGGCGACATCCTGGACCAGTACGAACGCCACCGCCACTATCTGCACATGGTGCGGACCTAGCCGCGCCGTACCCCGCGAAACCGCCAGCTTGCTGGCGGTTTTTTTATGCCCACACGCCCCGCAGGGGCTTGCACGCCATAGTCCGCCGCTATGCCGGGGATTGGATTAGCCCTTTTGACGAAATGCCCGATATCGTGGATTATCCAAGAACATTCTTTGATAAATAGCGAGTCAATCATGAAGGCGAAATCAGGAGCGTGGGCGGCCGGGGTCGTGGCGCTGGCGCTGGCGGGCGGCGGGCTGTACTGGAAGTACGGCGGCGCGCAGCAAAAGGGCGGCTGGGCCATGGCGCCGGCCAAGGTCGCGGTGGCCGCCGCGCGGCAGGCGGACTTCCCGGTCACGCTGAGCGGCATCGGCTCGCTGGAGGCCGCGCGCCAGGTGCAGGTCGCGGCCGAAGTGGACGGCCGGGTCGACCGTATCCTGTTCGCCTCGGGCGCGCAGGTCCAGGCCGGCCAGTTGCTGGTGCAGTTGAACGACGCGCCCGAGCAGGGCGAACTGGCCCGCTTGCAGGCCCAGGCGCGCAATGCGCGCGCCTTGCTGGATCGCACCCGCCGCCTGCTGCCGCAGCAGGCCGCCACGCGCGAACAGCTGGACCAGGCGCAGGCCGACTACGACCAGGCCGCGGGCGACATCAAGCGGGTGCAGGCGCTGATCGAGCAAAAGCGCGTCAAGGCGCCGTTTGACGGCGTGCTGGGCGTGCGCCGCGTGAACCTGGGGCAATTCGCCCGCGCCGGCGATCCGCTGGTATCGCTGACCGACGCTTCCGCCATGTATGCCAACATCACCCTGCCCGAGCAGGCCATGGGTGCGTTGCGCGCGGGCCTGCCGGTGGCGGTGACTGTCGACGCCCATGCGGGCCGCGTCTTCGAAGGCCAGATCAGCACCGTGGAGCCGCAGGTGGATGCGGGATCGCGCACCGTGCGCGTGCAGGCGACCCTGCCCAACGCCGACCGCGCGCTCGCGGCCGGCATGTACGCCCAGGGCCAGATCGGCCTGCCGGCGCGCCCCGGCGTGATCACCGTGCCGGAAACCGCGGTCAGCTACAGCGCCTATGGCGATTCCGTCTACGTGCTGAACCCGCCCAAGGCGGGCGAGGCGTCCACCGGCCCGACGGTCCGGCAGGCCTACGTGAAGACGGCCGAGCGCGTGCGCGGCCGCGTGGTCGTGACCGAAGGCCTGCAGGCGGGCGACCAGGTCGTGACCTCGGGCCAGCTGCGCCTGCACAACGGCGCGGCGGTCGAGGTCAGCGCCCAGGACACCGTGGCGCTGGACGCCGCGCAGCAGACCGTGGCGCAAGTCCGGTGAGGGCGCGGAGCAGAACATGAAATTCACCGATCTCTTTGTACGCCGGCCGGTGCTGGCGCTGGTGGTCAGCACGCTGATCCTGCTGCTGGGCATCAAGGCCCTGAGCGGCCTGCCGGTGCGGCAGTATCCGCTGACCGAAAGCACCACCATCACCATCACCACCCAGTATCCGGGCGCTTCGCCCGATCTCATGCAGGGCTTCGTCACCCAGCCCATCGCGCAGTCCGTGGCCACGGTGGAAGGCATCGACTACCTGTCGTCTTCCTCCACCCAAGGCCGCAGCGTGATCACGGTGCGGATGAAGCTGAACGCCGATTCCAACAAGGCCATGACCGAGGTGATGGCCAAGGTCAACGAGGTCAAGTACCGCTTGCCGCAGGACGTGTACGACCCTGTGCTGGTCAAGTCCGCCGGCGAGGCGACCGCCGTGGCCTATGTGGGCTTTTCCAGCAGCACCTTGTCGCTGGCGTCATTGACCGACTATTTGTCGCGCGTGGTGCAGCCGCAGCTCTCGTCCATCGACGGCGTGGCCAGCGTGGAGCTCTACGGCGGGCAGAAACTGGCGATGCGGGTGTGGCTGGACCCGAACCGGATGGCGGCGCGCGGTATTTCCGCGGGCGAGCTGGCCGACGCGCTGCGCGACAACAACGTGCAGGCGGCGCCGGGACAGGCCAAGGGCCTGTACGTGGTGTCCAACATCCAGGTCAACACGGACCTGGTCAACGTCGCGGAATTCCGCGACATGGTGGTCAAGCGCGAGGGCGACGCGATCGTGCGCCTGGGCGATGTGGCCACGGTGGAACTGGGCGCCGCGTCCACCGATTCCAGCGGCCTGATGGACGGCGAGCCGGCGGTGTACTTCGGCCTGAACGCCACGCCGGTGGGCAATCCGCTGGTGATCGTCAAGCGCCTGAACGAGCTGCTGCCCAACATCAAGCAGAACCTGCCGCCCGGCACCAGCGTGCAGGTGCCGTTCGAGCTGGCCCGCTTCATCAGCGCCTCGATCGACGGCGTGGTGCGCACGCTGATCGAGGCCGTCGCCATCGTGGTGGTGGTGATCTTCCTGTGCCTGGGGTCCTTGCGCGCCGTGCTGATTCCGGTACTGACCATTCCGCTGTCCATGCTGGGCGGGGCGGCCATCATGGCGCTGTTCGGCTTCAGCGTGAACCTGTTGACCTTGCTGGCCATGGTGCTGGCCATCGGCCTGGTGGTGGACGACGCCATCGTGGTGGTGGAAAACGTGCACCGCCACATCGAAGAGGGCAAGTCGCCGGTGCGCGCGGCCCTCATCGGCGCGCGCGAAGTGGCGGGGCCGGTGATCGCCATGACCATTACGCTGGCGGCGGTCTACGCGCCCATCGGGCTGATGGGCGGGCTTACCGGTTCGCTCTTCAAGGAGTTCGCCTTCACCCTGGCGGGATCGGTGGTGGTGTCGGGCGTCATCGCGCTGACCTTGTCGCCGGTGATGAGTTCGTTCCTGCTGGACAGCCGCGTTTCCGAGGGCTGGATGGCACGCCGCGCCGAGCATTTCTTCGGACGCCTGGGCGACGCCTATGGCCGCGTGCTGGACGTCTCGCTGCATCACCGCTGGGTGACCGGGTTGATCGCCGTGGCGGTGCTGGCCAGCCTGCCGTTCCTCTACAACGCGGCGCAGCGCGAGCTGGCGCCGGTAGAGGACCAGTCCACCGTGCTGACGGCGATCAAGTCGCCGCAGCACGCCAACATCGACTACGTGGAGAAGTTCGGCCGCAAGTGGGACGACGTCATGAAGACCCTGCCCGAACAGCAGGGGCGCTGGCTGATCAATGGCTCCGACGGCGTCTCCAACAGCATCGGCGGCGTGGACTTCGTGCCCTGGGATAAGCGCCACCGTTCGGCCGACCAGATCCAGGCCGACATGCAGGCCATGGTGAACCAGGTCGAGGGCAGCAACATCTTCGCCTTCCAGCTGCCGTCGCTGCCGGGATCGACCGGCGGGCTGCCGGTGCAGATGGTCATCATGAGCGCGTCCGACTATCCGGTGGTCTACGAGGCCATGGAGGGCTTGAAGAAGGCGGCGCGCGAGAGCGGCCTGTTCATGGTGGTCGACAGCGACCTGGACTACAACAACCCGGTGGTGCAGCTGAAGGTGGACCGCGCCAAGGCCAACAGCCTGGGCGTCACCATGAAGGCCATCGGCGACACGCTGGCCGTGCTGGTGGGCGAGAACTACGTGAACCGCTTCGGCATGGACGGCCGTTCCTACGACGTCATTCCGCAGAGCCTGCGCGAGCAGCGCATCTCGCCGGAGTCGCTGGCGCGCTACTACGTCAAGAGCGCCAGCGGCGCCCAGGTACCGCTGTCCAACCTCGTGACCGTGTCCATGGGCGTGGAGCCCAACAAGCTGACCCAGTTCAATCAGCTCAACGCGGCCACCTTCCAGGCCATTCCCATGCCGGGTGTCACCATGGGCGATGCGGTGCAGTTCCTGACCGACCAGGCCAAGTTCCTGCCCGCGGGCTTCAGCTACGACTGGCAGTCGGACGCGCGCCAGTACAGCCAGGAAGGCTCGGCGCTGATGATCACCTTCATCTTCGCCATCATCGTGATCTACCTGGTGCTGGCGGCGCAATACGAGAGCCTGCGCGATCCCTTCATCATCCTGGTGAGCGTGCCCATGTCGATCTGCGGCGCGCTGATACCGCTGGCGCTGGGCATGGCCACCATCAATATCTACACCCAGATCGGGCTGGTGACCCTGATCGGCCTGATCAGCAAGCACGGCATCCTGATGGTGGAGTTCGCCAATGAAATGCAGGTCAGCCACGGGCTGGACCGGCGCACCGCGATGGAGCAGGCCGCCCGCATCCGGCTGCGCCCCATCCTGATGACGACCGCTGCCATGGTCATGGGCCTGATCCCGCTGCTGTTCGCCAGCGGCGCGGGCGCGCACAGCCGCTACAGCCTGGGCCTGGTCATCGTGGTGGGCCTGCTGGTGGGCACGCTGTTCACGCTGTTCGTGCTGCCCACCGTCTACACCGTATTCGCCCGCGACCACCGCGCAGCGCACGACACGCCGCGCGCCCGGGAACTGGCGCTGGCCCAGGCCGAGGACGCCGCGGCGCCCGCCGCCTCCGCTTAGCCGAAGGAAACCATCATGAAGCATCCACAACTTTCCCTACGCTTGCGCCGCGGCGCGGCCGTGCTGCTGGCCGCGCTGGCCACCGCCGGCTGCGCCGTCGGCCCCGACTACCAGAAGCCCCAGGCCGCGCCGGTGGCGCTGGCCAGCCCTGAACAGGCCCTGTTCTCCACCGATCAATTGCAGCGCGACTGGTGGAAGCAATTGCAGGATCCGCAGCTGGACCGGTTGATCGATCTGGCGCTGTCCCGCAACCTCGACATCCGCATAGCGCAGGCGCGCCTGGCCGAATCGCGCGCGGTGCTGGACGAGAAGGATCTGGACCGGCTGCCCGTGGTCACGCTGGGCGGCGGCTATGAGCGCAGCCTGTCCCAGGCCAATGCTGGCGTCGCGGGTCAACGCAACCTGGCCGAAAGCTATCGGGCCGGCTTTGACGCCACCTGGGAGCTGGACCTGTTCGGCCGGCTGCGCCGGGCGGCCGAGGGCGCCGCCGCGCGCAGCGAGGCGCAGGCCGCGGACCTGGCCCAGACCCGCATCGTGGTGGCGGCCGAAGTGGCGCGCAACTACTTCGAGCTGCGCGGCGCGGAACAGCGCCTGGCCGTGGCGCGCGCCAATCTGCAGAGCCAGCGCGACAGCTTGCGCGTGATCCAGGCCATGGTGTCGGCTGGCCGTGGCGACGAAGGCGACCTGGCCAGCGCGCGCGCCGAACTGGAGACCGTGCAGGCCAGCGTGCCGGTGCAGATCGCGGCCCGGCGGCTGGCGCAGTACCGGATCGCCGTGCTGGCGGGCCTGCGCCCGGTGGAGCTGGGCGAGCTCGATGCGGGCAAGGCGCTGGCTCCCCTGGACACCCGCCTGCCGATCGGCGACGTGAGCGCCTTGCTGTCGCGGCGCCCGGACGTGCTGGCGGCCGAGCGCGGCATGGCCGCTGCCAACGCCGACGTGGGCGTGGCGACCGCCGAACTGTATCCGCGCATCGACCTGGGCGGATTCCTGGGCTTTGTCGCCCTGCGCGGCGCGGATTTCGGCTCATCGGCCAGCCGCGCGTTCAGCGTGGCGGCCACGGCCAACTGGCCCGCCTTCCACCTGCCCACGGCGCTGGCGCGCAAGCGCGGCGCGGTGGCGCGCGCGGACGGCGCCGTCGCCAGCTACGAACTGACCGTGCTGCGGGCGGTCGAGGAACTGGAATCGGCGCTGACGGAATACGGCCAGACCCAGCAGCGCCTGGGCAGCCTGGCGCAGGCGGCCGCGCACAGCGGCAGGGCGGCGGAACTGGCGCAACTGCGCTACCGTGAAGGCAGCACCCCGTATTTGACGGTGCTGGACGCGCAGCGTACGCTTTTGCGCGCCCAGGACGCCGTGGCCGTGGCCGAAACCGAGTCCTATACCCGCCTGATTGCGCTGTACAAGGCGCTGGGAGGCGGATGGGAAGCGCCGGCGGCCGACCCGCAGGCGGCTTCCGGCTGACTGGCAGCCGCGGTTCATGGCACCATAGGCAAACAACCGGAGACTCCACATTCATGTCTGACAGTCCGTCCCATCCCGTGGTCTGGGAGCATCAGCCCGCCGACCGCGTGCTCATGACCCTGAAGACGCGCGGCCCGCAATCCGTCGCCGTCATTGCCAAGACCTTGGACGTGACGGCCGAGGCGGTGCGTCAGCAGATGACGCGCTTGCATGCGGAAGGACTGGTGGATTCCGAAAGCCACAGCGCGGGCCGCGGCCGGCCCACGCAGATCTGGTTTCTGACCGATGCCGGAAACGGGCGCTTTCCGGACACGCATGCCGAAATGACGGTACAGATGCTGGGCGCCGTGCGCCAGGTGTTCGGCGAAGAGGGCATCGAAAAGCTGATCCAGGCGCGCGAAACCGCCATGCTCAACGGCTATCGCCAGGCCATGCAGGGCGCCCGCAGCCTGAAGGAAAGGCTGGAGCGGCTGGTGGAAGTCCGCTGCGCCGAAGGCTACATGGCCGAGCTGCGCAAGGATGGCGCGGACTTCCTCTTCATCGAGAACCACTGCCCGATCTGCTCCGCGGCCAAAGCCTGTATGGGCTTTTGCCGCAGCGAGCTGGAACTCTTCCACAAGGTGCTCGGAGCAGAGGTCCGGGTGCGGCGCGAAGAGCACATCCTCGCGGGCGCGCGCCGCTGCGCCTACCGCATCGACAAGGCTGACTGATCCGTCAGGATCCGGGCTGCTCCCAGCCGCCCAGCGCCTTGTACAACTCCACCGCGTTGACCAGCCGGCGCTGCTGCAGCCGGATGAACTGCTGTTCGGATTCGAACAGGCTGCGTTGCGCTTCCAGCATTTCCAGATAGCTCGCCACGCCGCGCTCGTAGCGCCTTTCGGTCAGGCGCTGGCGGTCGCGGTCGGCGTCGCGCACCTTGCGCTGGGCGTCGATCTGGGCGCGCAGCGTGTCGCGCGCGGACAGCGCGTCGGCCACTTCGCGGAAGGCCTGCTGGATGCTGCCCTCGTACTGGGCCACCGCGATGTCCTTGCGCGTTTCCGCCAGCGACAGGTTGGCGCTGTTGCGCCCGGCGTTGAAGATGGGCAGGGTCAGCTTGGGCGCGAAGGTCCAGGTGCCGGTGCCAGAGCCGAACAGGTCCGAGAAGCTGCCGGCCGTGGTGCCGATGTCGGTGGTCAGCTGCACCGATGGGAAAAACGCCGCGCGCGCCGCGCCGATGTCGGCGTTGGCGGCCCGCAGCGTGTCCTCGGCCTGGCGCAGGTCCGGACGACGGATCAGCAGGGCGGAGGGCAGGCCCGCGGCCAGCGGCGTCAGGCTCTGGCTTTCCAGCGTGACGGCATCGGTGTCGGGCGGCAGGGAAAAGTCTCCCGCCAGTATGCCCAGCGTATGCACGGACTGGCGGTATTCCCGGCTCAGTTCGGCATGCGTGGCGCGCGAGGACTCCACCAGCATCTGCGAGGTGCGCAGCCCCACGGCCGTTTCCAGCCCGGCGTCGTAGCGGCGCTGGGTGAGCTTGAGCGAGGCCTCGCGCAACGCCAACGTGCTCTCGGTCAGGCGCAGCTGTTCCGCCAGCGAGCGCTGGTTGAAGTAAGCCGTGGCCGTCTCCGACACCAGCGACAGCGTGGCGGCGCGGTGCGCTTCCTCGCTGGCCAGGTAGCGCGACAACGCGGCGTCGCTCAGGCTTTTGACGCGGCCGAAGAAATCCAGCTCGAAGGCCGCGATGCCCACGGCGGCACGGTAGCGGTCCGCCACCGGCATGCGCGGCTGGCCGGGTTCCGCGCCGCGTCCGCGACTGAACTCGCCCGTGCCGTCGATGGACGGCAGGCGGTCGGCCTGCTGCACGCCGTACAGCGCCCGGGCTTCCTGGATACGCAGCGCCGCCACCCGCAGGTTGCGGTTGTTCTCCAAGGCGGCGGCGATCCAGGCCTGCAGCGCCGGGTCGTTGAAGTAATCGCGCCAGTCCTGCGGCATGGCCGCCAGCCCTTGCGCGTCGGGCGTGTCATAGGCCTGCGGGACCGGCGCAGCCGGCCGTTCGTACTTGGGGGCCAGCGAGCAGCCGGCCAGGGCCAGCGCAAGCAGGGTCATTGCCATAGCCTTCATGGCGTGGTCTCCAGCGTTTCGCGGCCTTGCGGACGCGAGGGGCGCACGCGCATGCCCAGCGCGCGGCCCACGATCAAAAAGAAGAGCGGCACCAGGAAGATGGCCAGCACCGTCGCCGTGACGATGCCGCCCAGCACGCCCGTGCCGATCGCGGCCTGGGCGCCCGAGGCCGCGCCGGTGGCCAGCGCCAGGGGCAGCACGCCCACGCCGAAGGCCAGCGAGGTCATCACGATGGGCCGCAGCCGCAGCCTCGCGGCCTCCAGCGTGGCCGACACGATGCCCTGGCCGTCGCGCACCAGGTCCTTGGCCACTTCCACGATCAGGATCGCGTTCTTGGCCGACAGCCCGATGGTGGCGATGAGGCCGACCTTGAAGTAGATGTCGTTGGGCATGCCGCGCAGCGTCACGCCCAGCACTGCGCCGATCACGCCCAGCGGCACCACCAGGATCACCGCCAGCGGGATGGACCAGCTTTCATACAGCGCGGCCAGCGCCAGGAACACGACCAGCACCGACAGCGCGAACAGCACCGGCGCCTGGTTGCCGGACAGCCGTTCCTCATAGGACTGTCCCGACCAGTCGAAGCCGATGCCGCGCGGCAGTTCGGCCGCCAGCGTCTCGATGGCGCGCATGGCCTCGCCGCTACTGTGTCCAGGGGCGGCCGAACCGTTGATGGTGAACGAGGGGAAGCCGTTGTAGCGGTTGAGCTGCGGCGGTCCCATCGACCATTTCAGGGTGGCGAAGGCCGACAGCGGCACCATCTGCCCCTGCAGGTTGCGCACGTGCAGGCGCGACACGTCTTCCAAGTCGACGCGGCTCTTGCCGTCAGCCTGCACGGTCACGCGCCGCACCTGGCCATTGAGCATGAAGTCGCCGATGTAGTCCGAGCCGTACATGACCGCCAGCGCCGTGTTGATCTCGTCCAGCGGCACGCCCATGGCCTGGGCCTTGTCGCGGTCGACGCGCAGCTCCAGCTGCGGCGCTTCTTCCTGGCCCGCGAAGACGACCTCGGTCAGCGCGGGGTGCTTGGCCGCCGCCGCCAGCAACTGCTGGCGCGCCTGGGTCAGGGCTTCGTAGCCCAGCCCGGCGCGGTCCTGCAGGCGGAAGTCGAAGCCCGAAGTGGAGCCCAGGTCCGGCAGCGGCGGGGAGTTCAGCGCATGCACCATGACGTTCTTGCGGTCGGCGAAGGCGGCGTTGATGCGTTCCACCACCGCGTTCACGTGCAGGTCGGCGCCGCTGCGCTGCTTCCAGTCCTTCAGCGTGACGAAGAACATGGCCGAGTTCGGTCCGCTGCCGTAGTTGCTGAAGCCGTTGACCGAATACACGTACTCGACGGGCTCGTGCTCCATCATGTAGCGCTCGACCTCCTTCACCATCGCCATGGTTTCGGCTTGCGGCGAACCCTGGGGCAGGATGACCATGGCCATGAAGCTGCCCTGGTCTTCGTCCGGCAGGAAAGAAGAGGGCAGGCGCGCGAACAGCAGCACCACCGCGGCGATCACCGCCAGATAGGCCAGGCCGAAGCGCACCGGACGGGCCAGCACGCCCGACACCCGGGCGGTGTAGCGCGCGGTCAGGCGCGCGAAGGCCCGGTTGAACCAGCCGAAGAAACCACGCTTCTCGTGGTGGCCGGCGGCGATGGGCTTGAGCATGCTGGCGCACAGCGCCGGCGTCAGCGACAGCGCCAGGAAGGCCGAGAAGGCGATCGACACGGCCAGCGTCACGGCGAACTGGCGATAGATGTTGCCCACCGCGCCGTCAAAGAAGGCCATGGGGACGAACACCGACACCAGCACCACCGTGATGCCCACGATGGCGCCGCTGATCTGGCCCATGGCCTTGACCGTGGCCTCGCGCGGCGACAAGCCTTCCTCGGCCATGATGCGTTCGACGTTCTCCACCACCACGATGGCGTCGTCGACCAGGATGCCGATGGCCAGCACCATGCCGAACATCGTCAGCACGTTGATGGAATAGCCCAGTCCCAGCATCACGCCCAGCGTGCCCAGCAGCGCCACCGGCACGACCAGCGTCGGAATCAGCGTGGCGCGGAAGTTCTGCATGAACAGATACATCACGCAGAACACCAGGGCCACGGCTTCCAGCAGGGTCATCAGCACCTTTCTGATCGAAATCTCCACGAAGGTGGAGGTCTCGTAGGGGATGTCCCAGGTCACGCCCGGCGGGAAGTACTGGGCCAGCTCCTGCATGGTCGCGCGGATGCGCTTGGTCGTGTCCACCGCGTTCGAACCCGGCGCCAGTTTGATGCCCAGTCCCGTGCCGGTCATGCCGTTCACGCGCGACAGGTACATATAGTCGGTGCCGCCCAGTTCGACCCGCGCCACGTCCTTCAGGCGCAACGTGGCGCCGCCCGGCTGCGCGCGCAGCGGAATGTTGCCGAACTGCTCGGGCGTGCGCAGCGACTCGCCGGCGACGATGCTGGCGTTCAGCGGGGCGTCCTTCGGCACGGCCTGGTTGCCCAATTCGCCGATGGTGACGCGCGCGTTGTGGCTGCGCAAGGCAGAGACGATGTCGCCCGGAGTCAGGGACATGGCCGTCAGCTTGGCGGGATCCGGCCAGATGCGCATGGCGGCTTCCGCGCCAAACAACTGCACCTTGCCCACGCCTTCCACGCGGCGCAGCGCCTGCAGCACGTTGGAGGCGGCCAGCTCGCCCAGCTGGATGTCATCCAGGCCGCCGTCCGATTTCAGCGACACCACCAGCTGGATGTTGTCGGCCGCCTTCTCCACGCGCACGCCGTCGCGGCGCACCGATTCGGGCAGGCGTGGCTCCACCGCCTTCAGGCGGTTCTGCACTTCCACGGCCGCCAGGTCCGGATTGGTGCCTTGCTTGAAGGTCAGGTTGATGCTGGCCCAGCCCGTCGAGTCGCTGCTGGACGAGGTGTACATCAGCCCCGGAGCGCCGTTCATCTCGCGTTCGATGATGGCGGTGACCGCCTCTTCGACCACCTTGGCCGAGGCGCCGGGATAGCTGGCGCCGACGTTGACCACCGGCGGAGCGATGTCCGGATACTGCGCCACCGGCAGCGCGCGGATCGACAGAATGCCGATCAGCACGATCAGCAGCGAGATCACCCAGGCGAAGACGGGGCGATCGATAAAAAAACGCGCCATTGCGGTTTATCCTTTTTGACCCGCGGCGGGCGTCCTTGCCTGGACCCCGGCCTCCGGGTTGCCGGGGGCGGGAGCCTGCGCGCTGGGCGCGGCCCGCTCCACCGGTTTGATTTTCTGTCCCGCCGCGAGATGCGCGGCGTTCTCGACGACGATGCGCTCGCCGCCCGCCAATCCCTGCGTGACGATCCAGTTCGGACCCTGCAGGCGCTGCGCGGTGACGACGATCTTCTGCAGTTCTCCGTCCGCATCCGCGGCCAGCACGTGCGCGCCTTCGGCGTTGCGCAGCAGGGCGTTGCGCGGCACCAGGTAGGTGTCGCGGTTGATCGCCTGCTCCAGCCGCACCCGCACATACATGCCCGGCAGCAGGTCGCGGCCCGGGTTATCGAACAGCGCCCGCATGGTGACGTTGTCCGTGCCCGGATCCACCGCCAGGTCGGCGAACGACAGCGTGCCGCCGCGCCCGTACTCGGAGCCGTCGGGCAGCAGCAGCCGCACCCGCACCTGGTCCGGCGCCACGCCTTCCAGGGCGCCCGCGCGGATCTGCTTTTGCAGCTGCATCACCTCGGCCGCCGGTTGGGCGAAGTTCACGTAGATGGGATCGATCTGCTGCACCACCGTCAGCGGCGTGGCCTGGCCTTCGCCCACCAGCGCGCCTTCGGTCACCAGCGCGCGCCGCGCCCGGCCGTCGATGGGCGAGGTGACGCGCGCGTAATCCAGCTTCAGCTTGGCGCTTTGCAGGTTGGCGCGGGCCAGGGCGACCTCGGCCCGCGCCTGGCGCTCCTGCGCCACGCTTTCGGCATGGTCGCGTTCGCTGATGGCGCGGTCCGACACCAGGTCGGCGTAGCGGCGCAGCTTGTCGGCGGCGGCGGACAGGTTGGCCTGCGCGCGCGCCAGGTTCGCGGCTTCGGAATCGTAGGCGGCCTGCAAGGGTGCGGGATCGATCTGGAACAGGGCGGCGCCGCGCGTCACGTCCTGGCCTTCCTCGTACAGACGCGCCGTGACGATGCCGGCCACCCGCGCGCGCACTTCGGCCTCGCGGTAGGGCTCCAGCCGGCCCGGCAATTCGGTGGCGACGCTGGTGGGCGTGGCCCGGGCAACGATGACGCCGACTTCGGCGGGAGCCTCGGTGGCTTGTTGGGCTTCCGGTTTCGAGCAACCGGTAATAAGAATTAGTACGGAAGAAAGGGCGAGCGTGCGTAGAGAGACTCTTTGCTTCATTTTTAAAATTTCTGATGGGCCCTGGGAGGGCTGAGGTGGGGAAAGGCGCCGACTTTCCCGCGTGGGGAAGCGAGTCTATCATTTAATCCGTCACGCTTGATTAATTATTTTGTTCGGAAGTATGCTCCCCGCTTCACACTTATTCACAGTGACGAAAAGGGCGGCTTCTTGTTTTGAAGTCGCCATTTTTTTGCAGCCGATTTTTTAAGAAGGAGGTCCCCGCATGGCCCGCAAGACGAAGGAAGAGTCCCAACGCACCCGCGACCGCATCCTGGATGCCGCGGAACACGTGTTCCTGTCCAAAGGGGTGGCCGCCACCACCATGAGCGACATAGCCGACCACGCAGGGGTGTCCCGGGGCGCCGTCTACGGCCATTACAAGAACAAGATCGACGTCTGCATCGCCATGTGCGACCGCGCGCTGGGCGAGGCTGCGCCGCTGACTCATGTCTCGACCGACGGCGAGGCGCTGGAATCGCTCTACACCTCCATGCGGCAGTACATCCAGATCTACGCGCAGGAAGGCTCGGTGCAGCGCGTGCTGGAGATCCTGTACCTGAAATGCGAACGCAGCGACGAAAACGCGCCCCTGCTGCGCCGCCGCGACCTGTGGGAGCGCCACGCCCTGCGCACCTCGGAGAAACTGTTGCGCGCCGCGGTCAAGCGCGAAGACCTGCCGCGCGCGCTGGACGTGCGCCTGTCCAATCTTTATCTGCACGCCCTGGTCGACGGGGTGTTCGACAGCATCTGCTGGTCCGATCGCCTCAAGGGCGACATGTGGCCGCGCGTCGAGCGCATGCTCCGCGCCGCCATCGATACCCTCCGGTTTTCCGCGCATCTGCTGACGCCGAAAGCCGTCTGATACCGCGGGGGCGCTTTGCAACGCAGCGTCCCAAAGGAGGGCATTTCCATGCCGGGCGCCTCTACAATCCCGGCATGACCCTCAAGCAACTCGAAGCCTTCTACTGGGCCGCCACCTGCGCAAGTTTCGCCGTGGCGGCCGAGCGCCTGCACCTGTCGGTATCGTCGCTGTCCAAGCGCATCACCGAGCTCGAGGAAGGTCTGGGCCTGCCTTTGTTCGATCGCAGCGGCCACAAGGCGGTGCTGACCGACGCCGGCCAGCGCCTGCTGCCGCAGGCGCGCGACCTGCTGGCCTCGGCCGAACAGATCCGCGCGTCGCTGGCGCAAAGCGCCGGGCTCAGCGGGCGCTGCCGCTTCGGCGTGGGCGAACTGACCGCGCTGACCTGGCTGCCGCGGCTGATCCGGGGCGTGCGCGCCGCCTACCCGGACCTGGTGCTGGAACCCTACGTGGACATCGGCCAGGTGCTGGAGCAGCGCGTGGCCGACGGTGAACTGGACTTCGCCGTGATCGCGGGCCGTTCCTCGCGGCCCAACATCGCTTCCTCCGCCATAGGTCAGGCCGAATTCTCCTGGGTCGCCGCGCCGGCGCTGCTGGACGGCGCCACGCGCATGACGCCGGAACTGCTGGCGCGCCTGCCGCTGGTCACGCTGCCGGCCGGGGCCGGCACCACGCGCATCATCGACGACTGGCTGGCGGGCCGCGAGGCGGGCGGCGAACGGCTCTGCTGCAACAACTGGGGGGCGGTGGTCGGCCTCCTGATAGAAGGCACCGGCGTCGGCCTGCTACCCAGCCATTGGGCCCGCGCCTTGCAGGCCGAGGGCAGCCTGCGCGTGCTGGAAGGCGATACGCCCCTGGCGGCCATGCCTTATGCGTTCCAGTACCGCCGCGACGATGCCCGGCCGCTGGTCGCCAAGCTGCGCGCCGAGGTCCAGGCCGCCGTGGACTTCGCGGCGCCTTGCCGGATTCCCTGAAAGCGCGTCCGCAAGGCGGCCGCCCGGCGCGCATTTAGGCTTACGACAGCCGCCGCTCTATACAATCGCCGCGCGCCTGGCGCAGAATCCAACAAGAACGTGCGCGGCGGGGGATGGACCCGGATGCGGCACGGCTCGGGTCTGTTCCCTCATGCCGGGCGGCGCGTCCGCGCGGGGAACCAGGCCGACCTGAACCGACGGAGATCTTTCATGCGTAAACTTTGCCTCGCCATGGCCATGGCGGGAATGCTGGCCAGCGGATTGGCGCAAGCCCAATCCACCCTGCGTATCGGCCTGCAGGACGACCCTGACGTGCTGGACCCGGTGCGCGCGCGCACCTTCGTGGGCCGCATCGTCTTCGCTTCCCTCTGCGACAAGCTGGTAGAGATCACGCCGGACCTGAAGATCGTGCCGCAGCTGGCGCAATCCTGGACCATCAGCCCGGACAACAAGGTCCTGACCTTCAAGCTGCGCACCGACGCCGTCTTCCACGACGGCACGCCGGTGAACGCCGCGGCCGTCAAGGCCAACCTGGACCGCGCCCGCACCTTGCCCGACAGCAACCGCAAGAGCGAACTGGCCACGGTCGCCAGCGTCGAGGCCCCGGACGCCAGCACCGTGGTGCTGACCCTGTCCGAACCCGACGCCTCGCTGCTGTCGCAGTTGTCCGATCGCGCCGGGATGATGATGTCGCCCGCCAGCTTCGACAAGGACCCTGGCGGCAAGCCGGTGTGCTCGGGGCCGTACCAGTTCAAGGAGCGCGTGCAGAACGACCGCATCGTGCTCGAGAAATTTCCCAAGTACTGGGACGCCGCCAACTATCACTTCGATCGTCTGGTCTACACCCCGATTCCGGACAACACCGTGCGCCTGAACAACCTGCGCGCCGGCGACCTGGACATCATCGAGCGCGTCGCGCCCAGCGATGCCAAGGCCGTGAAGGACGACAAGAACCTGACCCTGGCGCCGGTGACCGGCCTGGGCTTCCAGGCCATTTCGGTGAACCTGGCCAACGGCGCGCGCGCCAACAACCCCCTGGCCAAGGACAAGCGCGTGCGCCAGGCGCTGGACCTCGCCATCGACCGCGACGTGCTCAACCAGGTGATCGGCGAAGGCATGTTCCAGCCCGCTTACCAGCCGTTCCCGCCGGCCAGCTTCGCCTACAACACGGCCTTCGAGCACAAGGGCCGCGATCCCAAGAAGGCGCAGGCGCTGTTGAAGGAAGCGGGCTTTGACCGCGTCAAGTTCGAGATCACCTTCGGCAACAACACCACCATGCAGCAGGTGTTCGAGCTGGTGCAGGCCATGGGCGCCGAAGCGGGCTTCGACATCACGCTGCGTCCGGTGGAATTCGCTTCCCTGCAATCTTCGCTCGCGCGCGGCGACTTCGAAGTGGGGCAGAGCGGCTGGTCGGGCCGGGTTGATCCCAGCGGCAACATCCACCAGTACCTGAGCTGCAAGGGCAATCTGAACGACGGCAAGTTCTGCGATCCCGCCGTGGACAAGCTGCTCAACGATGCCCGCGCCGAATCGGACACCGCCAAGCGCCGCGCCATGTATGACCAGGTGCTGACGGCGATGCAGGACCAGCGCCCGATCGTCTACCTGTTCTACCTGCCGTGGACCTTCGGCGTGCAGAAGAAGGTGGAAGGCTTTGTTCCGTACCCGGATGGCTTGATTCGCCTGAAGGGTGTCACTGTCGCTAAAAAGTAGGCTCCCTCCTACCCGCTGGCGCCGGCCCCCCTTGGGGCCGCGCTGGCGGACCGGCGGAGCCGGATCCGCGGCGCCCCTGATGTATTGCGCCCGTAGATCTTTCTGGCGTGCTTGGCTTTTTCGCCGCCTGGTATTCGCCGCATAGGAAGTGCTCTGCGTGTCAGCGGCTTGATGCCTGACCACAGCCCCATAGGAACCATCATGTTTACCACTCGCCCGGAAATCCTTGGCACCTTCGGTGTCGTGACCTCCACCCATTGGCTGGCCAGCGCGGCCGGCATGTCGCTGTTGGAGCGCGGCGGCAACGCCTTCGACGCCTGCGTCGCCTCGGCCTTCGTGCTGCAGGTGGTCGAACCCCATCTGGTCGGCCCGGCCGGCGAAGTGCCCGCGGTGTTCTACTCCGCGCGCACCGGTCGCGTCGAAGTACTCTGCGGCCAGGGCACCACGCCCGCAGCCGCCACGCTCGAACGCTACCGCGCCGAAGGCCTGAAGCTGATCCCCGGCAACGGCCTGCTGGCCACCGTCATTCCCGGCGCCTTCGACGCCTGGATGCTGCTCTTGCGCGACCACGGCAGCATGCGCGTGCGCGACGTGCTGGAGCCCGCCATCTATTACGCGGAGCACGGCCACGCGCTGATGCCGCGCATCTCCAACACCATCGCCGGCCTGAAGGACTTCTTCCAGACCCATTGGCCGACGACCGCCGCCGTCTACGTGCCGGGCGGCAAGGTGCCCGAGGCCCGCAAGCTGTTCCGCAATCCGGCGCTGGCGCGCACCTGGACCCGCGTGCTGCAGCAGGCCGAAAGCGCCGGCGCGGACCGCGAGCGCCAGATCGAGGCGGCGCGCGTTGCGTTCTACCGCGGCTTCGTGGCCGAGGAAATCGACCGGTTCGCCCGCAGCACCGACGTCATGGACGAGAGCGGTTCCACGCACCGTGGGGTCATTACCGCCGAGGACCTGGCGGGCTGGTCGGCCAGCTACGACAAGCCGGTCACCTACGACTATCACGGCTACACCGTGGCGAAAGCCGGCTCCTGGAGCCAAGGCCCGGTCTTCCTGCAGACCCTGGCGCTGCTCAAGGAAATGGACCTGGCCGGCGTTAGCCCGACCAGCGCCGAGTTCGTGCACCGCGTGACCGAAGCCATGAAGCTGGCCTTTGCCGACCGCGAGGCCTATTACGGCGATCCGGCCTTCGTCGACGTGCCGCTGGAGCATTTGCTGTCCGATGCCTACAACGCCGAACGCCGCGCGCTCATCGGCGAGTCGGCCTCGCAGGATCTGCTGCCTGGCCAGGTGCCGGGTTTCGAGGCCCAAGTGAAGCGCGTCATGGACACGCTGGAGCGTCTCTCCAAGGTGTCCGCGCCCGGCAGCGCCACCAATGAACCCACGCTAGCCGACATGCGCGCCTCCGCCAAACGCGGCGACACCACGCACGTGGACGTCATCGACCGCTGGGGCAATATGATCTCGGCCACGCCTTCGGGCGGATGGTTCCAGTCTTCGCCGGTGATTCCGGAACTCGGCTTCGGCCTGAATACCCGCGCGCAGATGTTCTGGCTGGAAGAAGGGCTGCCCGGCACGCTGGCGCCCGGCAAGCGTCCGCGCACCACGCTGACGCCCTCGCTGGCGCTGCGCGATGGCAAGCCCTACCTGGCCTTCGGCACGCCGGGCGGCGACCAGCAGGAACAATGGCAGCTGCTGTTCTTCCTGCGCCACGTGCACCACGGCCTGAACCTGCAGGAAGCGATCGATCTGCCCATGTCGCACACCATGCATTTCCCCACGTCCTTCTATCCGCGCGACCGCAAGCCGGGGCATCTGGCGGTGGAGGCGAGCTTCGGCGCCGAGGTCATTGCGGCGTTGCGCCAGCGCGGGCACCAGATCGAGGAAGTGCCCGAGTGGTCGGTGGGCAGGTTGACCGCTGCCTCGCGCGATGCCGACGGCCTGCTGCACGCGGCGGCCACGCCGCGCCTGATGCAGGCTTACGCCGTCGGCCGCTGAATGGCCGCGGCGGGCGCGCCAGGCGTGCCCGCCGCGGGCCTTGTTGCGGCGTTTTGCCGGCATGGGGTATGTTTGACGCATGACGTCAACCCAGCAGAAACCGGCAACAGAGGCCCATTCCCTGACGGGACAAGAACCCCTCTTCATCGTCCTCAATACCGGATCGGGACGCGGCGACGCGCAGATCCTCCAAGACACGATCCGCCGCATACTCGACGAGGCCGGGCGCCGCTATGAACTGATGCCCGTGCAGGACCCGTCGCGCCTGACCGCCACGGCCGAGGCCGCGGTCACGCGCGCGCAGGAACAGCAGGGCGTGGTCATCGCTGCGGGCGGCGACGGCACGCTCAATGCGGTCGCGGGCGTCGTGCTTGGCAAAGGCGTGCCGTTCGGCATCCTGCCCCAGGGCACGTTCAATTACTTCGGGCGCAGCTACGGCATCTCGCAAGATACCGAGGTGGCCCTGCGCGGCTTTCTGCAAGGCCAGCCCAGGCCGGTGCAGGTCGGCATGCTCAATGGCAGGCTGTTCCTGGTCAATGCCAGCCTGGGCCTGTATCCGCAATTGCTCGAGGACCGCGAAGCCTATAAACAGAAGTACGGCCGCAGCCGGCTGGTGGCGCTGTGGTCCGGCCTGGTCACGCTGCTGCGCGCGCCGCGCCAGTTGAGCCTGCTGCTGGACCATGGCGGCCAGGCCCGCAACCTGCGCTCGCCCACGCTGGTGGTGGGCAACAACAAGCTCCAGCTGGAGCACATCGGCATCGAATCCGCGGAGCTGGACCAGAACCGCCTGATCGCCATGGCGGCGCGGCCGGTCGGCACCCTGGCGCTCTATGGCTTGCTGCTGCGCGGCTTGTTCAGCCGCCTGGGCGAAGCCGAGCATGTGGTGAGTTTCGCCTTCGACCGCCTGACGGTGGCCGTGCGCGGGCGCCGCCGGGTCAAGGTGGCGATGGATGGCGAAATCTCCTGGATGGATACGCCGCTGGAGTTCAAAGTGGCCGACGAACGGCTGCCGCTGGTGGTGCCGGCGGACTCGCAATATCTGGACCGTTCATGACCCGTATCCTGCATTTTTCCGATACCCACTTCGGCACGGAACGCAAACCCGTGGTCGAAGCCGCGCTGGACCTGGCCTGCAATCTCGCGCCCGACCTGGTGGTGCTCAGCGGCGACATCACACAACGCGCGCGGCGCGGCCAGTTCGCCGCCGCCCGCAAATTCATTGAACGCCTGTCGCTGCCGGTGTTGACGGTGCCGGGCAATCACGATATTCCGCTGTTCAACGTGTTCGCGCGCGCGCTCAATCCTTACGGCAACTACAAGCGGGCTTTGGGCCCGGTGCTGGAGCCCGTGTTTGAAAACGCCGGCCTGCTCGCCATCGGCGTCAACACGACACGCCCGCGCCGCCGCAAGGATGGCGAGATATCCGGCGCGCAGATCGCGCGGGTCGCCGAGAGGCTGCGCCAGGCCAGGCCAGGGCAGTTGCGCATCGTGGTGGCGCACCATCCCGTGCGCGCCAAGGTCGAGTCGGACCTGTCCAACCTGTTGAACGGCCGCGAGAGGGCCCTCGAAGCCTGGGCGCAGGCCGGCGTGGACCTGATCCTGGGGGGGCATATCCATCTGCCCTATGTGCTGCCCGTGAACCCGGCGGCTCCTTCCGGCGGCTGGGTCGTCCAGGCCGGAACCACCTGCTCGCGCCGCGTGCGCGGCAACGTGCCCAATTCGGTCAATGTCATTACCCGCGAGGGGCAGGGCGATTGCCGGATCGAGCGTTGGGACTACGCCGCAGGGGCGCATGCGTTTGCACCGGTGGACAAGACCCTGGTCGCGTTGTATTGAGACAGAGCGGGAATTTCTTGGTGACGGGTTCTTATTTATGACGGATGCCTATGCGGCATGGGCCGCGGCCCATGCCTTGCAGCTGTTTGTCGCGCTGCCCTTGCTGGCCGCGGCGGCTGCGCTGACCTTGGCGTGGTGCTGGCCGCGCCTGTCCGGCGGCGGCCGCGTTGCGCTATTCGCGCTGGGGACGTCCGCGGCGCTTGTCGTGTTCCTGGTCCTGGCCTACGCCATCGAGCGCGAGGGCGCGGTGGTCACGTTCGACCGGGCGCTGGCTGGCGCGCTGGGCATGTCCATGTCGACGCCCCTGCTGTGGCTGCTGTCTTGGTTCACGTATCTGGGCGACAGGAATTTCCTGACCGGGGTGGCCGTGCTGATGACCCTGTTCCTGCTGTCTCGCCGGCAATGGGGGCTGGCCGTCGTATGCGCCGTTGCGACCGGCGTCGGCGGGGCGCTCAACTGGCTGCTCAAGCACGCCTTCGAGCGCGTCCGGCCGGACCATGACCATGGCTACGCCAGCGTGGCGGGGTGGAGCTTCCCCAGCGGCCATTCCTCGGCCGCGATGGCGGTGTACGGCATGGCCTGCTACCTGCTTTGGCGTCTGGCGCCTCCGGCATGGCGCTTGCCGGGCACCGCGTTGCTGGCGGGGCTCATCATGGCGATCGGACTCAGCCGCATCCTGCTGCAGGTCCATTTCGTCAGCGACGTGCTGGCGGGCTTCGCGATCAGCCTGGCTTGGCTGGCGCTGTGCGTGGCGGTGGCGCAGCGCTTGCGGCCGTCATGCTCCGAGCGCCAGCGCGTTCAGTAAGCGCGCCTCGGCAACCGGGGCGTCGGCCGCCGCGGCCAGGGGCGCGCAGGTGTATCGGCCGCCCGCCGCGACGATGGCCTGGTCCAGGCTGCGCGCGCGTTCGCCGCAGGGCGGCTCCAGGTCCACGATCAGCTTGCCTGCCACCGGCGCGGTCACGTTGCCGTCGCTGAAGCGCTCCAGCGTGCGGTCGATCTCGCGTTCGCGCGGCAGGGCCAGCACGATGGTGTCGGATTCTTCCAGTGCTTCCCGCGCGGAGGTGGCCAGCGTGGCGCTGCCGCGGAAGTCCTCGCAACGCCCCGGCTCGATGTCGTAGAGAGTCAGCGCGATGTCCGGCTCGGCCGCCAGGAGGCGTTGCGCGGCCCGGGTGCCGGTCTTGCCCATGCCGACGATGCTCACTCGCATGCTCATGGCTTGGGCACGGACCACGTGCTCACGATATGGGCGAGGGGCTCGTCCGAACCCTCGCCGGTCAGGATGACTTCCCCGGCGGACAGCCGGCCGACTTTCAGCAGCCGGGCGTCGGCATAGATGGCGCCCGCGGGGCTCTTGCGCAGGAAATTGATCGTCAGGCTCGCGGTCACCGCGTGCGCCTGTCCGGTGGCGCCCACCACCGCCGCGTACATGGTCAGGTCGGCCAGGCCCATCAGCATGGGGCCGGCGACGATGCCGCCCAGCCGCTGGTGGGCGTCGCGCGCCGGAAGCACCGCACGCGCCGTGCCGCGGCCGATGCGTATCACGTCTATGCCCAACAGCAGGGAAAACGGATGCTGGTCGGCCAGCAATATATGGAAGTCGGCCAGGCTGATCAGCGGGGCGTCGGCCGGGGTGTCCAGGTCGGTTGCGGTCATCGTTGCTCCAGGGCGAGGCAGTAGTTGTCCAGCAGCGTTTCCGCTTGCTGGCCCAAGGATTTCAGGCGCCGGGTGTGCAGCAGCAGCAGCAGGCCCATCAAGTAGGTGAAGAGATTCATCTGTTCGACCGCGACGGTCGCGGCCTCCCAGGACTTGGTCCGGGCCAGCGCCACGCCCAGCAGGTCTACGCACTGCCGCAGGCGGGCGTTGAGCCGTTCGTCCATTTCCCGGCCCAGACCGCGCGGCCCCAGCCCCTGGAACAGGTACATGCCCAGCGAGAAGTCGGTCCGCCGTTCGGCGTAGTAGCCAAAGAACGCATGGATCGCGGTGCGCGCCGCCGTCGGGGCCGGGCCGTCGGAGGCAGCCTCGGCCAGATGGGCATGCAGGCGTTCCAGCGATTCTTCCAGCAGCGCGCCATAAATGCTCTCCTTGCCGGCGAACCAGGGGTAGATGGCGCCAGTGGTGCAGCCGGCCTCCTTGGCGATCGCGCGGATCGTGGTCTGCTCCAGGCCGTCGCGCTCGAACACGCGCTGCGCGGCGTCCAGAACCAGTTGGCGGCGCAGCGCGTTCAGCCGTTCGGAACGGTCGGCGCGGGAAGGGGGCGTAGGCATATGGCTGAATGGAGGAGTCGACGACTCGATAATATCGGCGATTTTTATAAATAACAACGTTATTGATAGTGGACGGATCAGCGCATTCCTGCTGCGGGGGCCTTATGGCGAAGGTGCGATTCCGATGGCTGGTTGGAGGCCGCGGCGACGCGGAAACAGGGCTCGGAAGGGGGCTGTATTTGATGGCGGGGATGGTATCCGGGGCATCCAGATAATTAGGGGCAGGGCTGAAAGTCGCATGAATAGGTGCTTGGCCTAAAAACTAAGGGTAAGCCCTAGCGTGTCCGGCCAGGCTTCGCTGAGATGTTGCAATATCCCAACAAGCCTGTCGTAAACCTGCACTTTTCTGGCGCCGACCATAGCCAGCCCCCCTGATTTTTGATGCAATAGCGTCAACTTCCCTTCGCGGAGTTAGGGGGGCGGCAGGCTGGTTTGCTGGATTGCTGCTCTTGTCACTCAAATCAACGGAGATTTCTTAAATGAAAAAGACTCTGCTCGCTGCCGCCCTGCTCGCCGGTTTTGCCGGTGTCGCCCAGGCAGAAACGTCTGTCACCCTGTACGGTATCATCGACACGGGTATCGGCTACAACAAGATCAGCGGTGGTCCCGATGCCGTCAACGGCAGCCGTTTCGGCATGATCAACGGCGTCCAGAACGGTTCGCGCTGGGGTCTGCGTGGTTCGGAAGACCTGGGTGACGGCCTGCGCGCTGTTTTCCAGCTGGAATCGGGCTTTGATTCGGGTAACGGCAAGTCGGCTCAAAACGGCCGTCTGTTCGATCGTCAAGCCACCATCGGTCTGGCCAGCGACAGCTGGGGTCAACTGGACTTCGGTCGCCAAACCAACATCGCGTCGAAGTACTTCGGCTCGATCGACCCGTTCGGCGCTGGCTTCGGTCAGGCTAACATCGGTGCCGCCTTCAGCGCTGCCAACACGCAACGCTACGACAACATGGTCATGTATCAGACCCCGTCGTTCAGCGGCTTCCAGTTCGGCTTGGGCTATTCGTTCAATGCTGACGACCAAAACACCGCCCAAACCGGTTTCCGCACCGCCGACAACACCCGCGCGATCACGACCGGTCTGCGTTACGTGAACGGCCCGCTGAACATCGCCTTCTCGTACGATCAGCTGAACGCTTCGAACAAGCTGTCGACCACCCAGACCGACGCCACCCCGCGTATGTACGCCCTGGGCGGTTCGTATGACTTCGAAGTCGTGAAGCTGGCTCTGGCCTACGCTCGCACGACCGACGGTTGGTTCGCTGGCCAAGGCCTGAACTCCACCGCCGGCAACATCGGCTTCAACAGCAACATCTTTGCTGATGGCTTCAAGGCCAACTCGTACATGGTCGGCCTGTCCGCCCCGATCGGCGGCGCAAGCAAGCTGTTCGGTTCGTGGCAAATGGTTGACCCCAGCAACGGTCGCCTGAGCGGTGTTGATAGCGCCGACCAGACGATGCAAATCTTCTCGCTGGGCTACACCTACGACCTGTCCAAGCGCACCAACCTGTACGCTTACGGTTCGTACGCCAAGAACTACGCCTTCGTGGAAGACATCAAGTCGACCGCCGTCGGCGTCGGTATCCGTCACCGCTTCTAATCCAAAGCAGGGCGCAAGTCCTGCCTGGATTTAAAGTGCGCGAACGGGCTTCGGCCCGTTCGTATGAAACCACCCTTCGGGGTGGTTTTTTTCGTTTTCGCGCCTGTGTTTTTGCGTGTGTTTGTGCGTGCATCGGCAGGCTGCTGTATGCTTGCGCACCGGTGCTGAAAGCAGCCATTGTTCCATTTGAGGAATGCTGTCTTTCGCCTGCTGTTCGAGCTACAGAGTTCAGCCAGAAGTAACCGCGCGAATGCTACAATCCTAAGGTTTGCGCATTTGACGGACGCCTGAATGAACCTGCAACAGTATTTTCCCGTCCTGCTGTTTATCGTAGTGGCCACCCTTATCGGGTTCGCGCTTCTAACGGCCGGCTCCCTCCTTGGCCCGCGGCGTCCCTACGCCGAGAAGCTCTCGCCGTACGAATGCGGTTTCGAGGCCTTCGAAGACGCTCGCATGAAGTTTGACGTGCGCTACTACCTAGTGGCGATCCTGTTCATTCTTTTCGACCTGGAAATCGCCTTTCTGTTCCCGTGGGCCATCGCCCAGGGCACGGTCGGCCTCGTCGGTTTCTGGACGGTCATGGTTTTCCTGGCCGTGCTGACGGTCGGCTTCATCTACGAATGGAAAAAGGGCGCGCTGGACTGGGAATAACCCGCCGGGTTTTTCCACAGCACGCTATCAGAGACGAATATGGCTATAGACGGCATTCTCAAGCAAGGGTTCATCACAACCAGCGCGGACAAGTTCCTTAATTGGGCAAAGACCGGCTCCATGTGGCCCATGACCTTCGGTCTGGCCTGTTGCGCGGTTGAAATGATGCACGCGGGCGCGGCCCGCTACGACCTGGACCAATTCGGCATCATCTTCCGTCCCAGCCCGCGCCAGTCCGATCTGATGATCGTGGCCGGCACGCTGTGCAACAAGATGGCGCCGGCGCTGCGCAAGGTCTACGACCAGATGCCCGAGCCGCGTTGGGTGGTTTCCATGGGCTCCTGTGCCAACGGCGGCGGTTACTACCACTACTCGTATTCGGTGGTCCGTGGCTGCGATCGCATCGTACCGGTAGACGTCTACGTGCCGGGCTGCCCGCCCACGGCCGAGGCGCTGGTCTACGGCTTGCTGCAAATGCAGAACAAGATCCGTCTGACCAACACGATTGCGCGCTGAGCATCGCCGCGCCAGGCAGCAGTCCTTGCAGCCGGCCCCGCGAAACCAGCGTATCGGTTCACCTAAGCGTACAAGATGATGACCAGGCTCGAAACCCTGAAAAACAATTTGCAGACCACCCTCGGCGCGGATATCGCGCTGACCGAGGCGTTGGGCGAGCTGACGCTCGAAGTGCCCGCGCAGCAGTGGTTCTCCGTCTGCAACAAGCTGCGCACCGAAGTCGGCCTGCGCTTTGAAACCTGTATCGACCTCTGCGGCGTCGACTACCTGACCTGGGGCAACGGCACGCGCCAACTGCCCGAGGAAACCAACGCCAAGGTCCACCGCTCGCGTTTCGCCGTGGTCGCGCACCTGCTCTCGATCGAGAACAACTGGCGCCTGCGCGTGCGTACCTGGGCCGAAGACGACGAATTCCCGATGGTCGCGTCGTTGATGGAATGCTGGCCTGCCGTGGGCTGGTTCGAACGCGAAGCCTTCGACCTGTACGGCATCGTCTTCGAAGGCCACCCGGACCTGCGCCGCATCCTCACCGACTATGGCTTCATCGGCCATCCCTTCCGCAAGGACTTCCCGCTGTCCGGCACCGTCGAAATGCGCTACGACCCGGAACAACGGCGCGTCATTTACCAGCCGGTCACGATCGATCCGCGCGAAGTCACGCCGCGCGTGGTCCGCGAAGACTCCTACGGCTTGGGGCGTTAAATCATGGCAGAAATCAAGAACTACACGCTCAACTTCGGCCCTCAGCACCCGGCCGCGCACGGTGTGCTGCGCCTGGTGCTCGAACTCGACGGCGAAGTGATCCAGCGCGCCGACCCGCACATCGGCCTGCTGCACCGCGCCACTGAAAAGCTGGCCGAACACAAGACCTACATCCAGGCGCTGCCCTACATGGACCGCCTGGACTACGTGTCCATGATGTGCAACGAGCACGCCTACGTCATGGCCATCGAAAAGCTGCTGGGCGTGGAAGCCCCGCTGCGCGCGCAGTACATCCGCGTGATGTTCGACGAGATCACCCGTCTGCTGAACCACCTGATGTCGCTGGGTTCGCACGCGCTGGACGTGGGCGCCATGGCGGTGTTCCTGTATGCCTTCCGTGAGCGCGAAGACCTGATGGACTGCTATGAAGCGGTCTCGGGCGCGCGCATGCACGCGGCCTACTATCGTCCTGGCGGCGTCTACCGCGACCTGCCGGACTCGATGCCGCAATACGGCGACACCAGCAAGTACCGCGGCGACAAGGAAGTGCGCGTCATGAACGACGCGCGTTCGGGTTCGCTGCTGGATTTCATCGAAGACTTCACCAACCGCTTCCCGGCTTGCGTCGACGAGTACGAAACGCTGCTGACCGACAACCGCATCTGGAAGCAGCGTCTGGTGGGCATCGGCGTGGTCGATCCCGAACGCGCCAAGGCGCTGGGCTTCACCGGCCCGATGCTGCGCGGTTCGGGCGTGGCCTGGGACCTGCGCAAGATGCAGCCCTACGAAGTCTACGATCTGCTCGATTTCGACATCCCCGTGGGTGTCAACGGCGACTGCTATGACCGCTACCTGGTCCGTATCGCCGAAATGCGTGAGAGCAACCGCATCATCCGCCAGTGCGTGGAATGGCTGCGCAACAACCCGGGCCCGGTCATGATCGAGAACCACAAGATCGCCCCGCCCAAGCGCACCGCCATGAAAACCAACATGGAAGAGCTGATCCATCACTTCAAGCTCTTCACTGAAGGTTTCCACGTGCCTCCCGGTGAAGCGTACGCCTCGGTGGAACACCCCAAGGGCGAATTCGGCATCTACGCGGTGTCCGACGGCGCCAACAAGCCTTACCGCCTGAAGATTCGGGCCCCCGGCTTTGTCCACCTGCAATCGCTGGATGAAATGTCGCGCGGTCACATGATTGCCGACGCCGTCACCATCATTGGCACGCAGGACATCGTTTTTGGCGAGATCGATCGCTGATCCGCCCAGACAGTCACGAGCACGCCCGCATAACCCGGATTCAAACTATGCTGCTTTCCGAACAGGCCTACCAGAAAATCGACCGAGAACTCGCGAAGTTCCCGGGCGACCAGCGGCAGTCCGCCATCATGGCCTCGCTTGCCATCGCGCAAGAAGAGAAGGGCTGGTTGGCTACCGAAATCATTGAAGATGTGGCCAACTACATTGGCGTTCCGCCCATCGCGGTCCAGGAAGTCGCCACCTTCTACAACATGTTCGACGTCAAGCCCGTCGGCAAGAACAAGATCGCCGTCTGCACGAACCTGCCCTGTGCCTTGCGCGACGGCGAACGCGCCGGCGACTACCTGAAGCGCAAGCTGGGCGTCGACTACCGCGGCACCACTCCCGACGGCCAGTTCACGCTGGTGGAAGGCGAGTGCATGGGCGCTTGCGGCGATTCGCCCGTGCTCATCGTGAACAACAAGCATATGTGCGTGCGCATGACCGAAGAGAAGCTGGACGCGCTGGTCGCGGCCCTCAAGGCGCAAGGAGAGTCGGCATGAACGCGCCCGACCTGTACAAGCAGTTCGCGCAGGGGCTGGACCCCAACCCGCTGAACGATGTTTCCAATTCGATGTGCCTGCATGGCCGACACATCCAGCCGCAGATCCTGGCTGACGTCGACGGCGCCAACTGGCGCCTGGCCGACTACGTCAAGCGCGGCGGCTACGAAGCCCTGAAGAAGATCCTGACCACCGGCATGAAGCCGGAAGACGTGATCGCCGAGGTCAAGGCCTCCGGCCTGCGCGGCCGCGGCGGCGCCGGTTTCCCGACCGGCCTGAAGTGGAGCTTCATGCCGCGCGCCTTCCCGGGCCAGAAGTACCTGGTCTGCAACTCCGACGAAGGCGAACCCGGCACGTTCAAGGACCGCGACATCCTGCGCTTCAATCCGCACATCGTGATTGAAGGCATGGCGATCGCGGCCTACGCCATGGGCATCAGCGTCGGCTACAACTACATCCACGGCGAAATCTTCGAAGTCTACGAGCGCTTCGAAGAAGCGCTGGAAGAGGCGCGCGCCGCCGGCTTCCTGGGCGACAAGATCCTGGGTTCGGATTTCAGCTTCCAGCTGCACGCGTTCCATGGCTATGGCGCCTACATCTGCGGCGAAGAAACCGCGCTGCTGGAGTCGCTGGAAGGCAAGAAGGGCCAACCGCGCTTCAAGCCGCCGTTCCCGGCCAGCTTCGGCCTGTACGGCAAGCCCACCACCATCAACAACACCGAAACGTTCGCGGCGGTGCCCTGGATCATCCGCAACGGCGGCCAGGCCTACCTCGAAGTCGGCAAGCCGAACAACGGCGGCACCAAGCTGTTCTCGATCACCGGCGACGTCGAGCGTCCCGGCAACTACGAGATCCCGCTGGGCACCCCGTTCTCGAAACTGCTGGAACTGGCGGGCGGCATGCGCGGCGGCAAGAAGCTGAAGGCCGTGATCCCCGGCGGTTCGAGCGCTCCTGTGCTGCCGGCCGACATCATCATGGAATGCACGATGGACTATGACTCCATCGCCAAGGCCGGCTCGATGCTGGGCTCGGGCGCTGTGATCGTCATGGACGAAACCCGCTGCATGGTGAAGTCGCTCTTGCGCCTGTCGTACTTCTATTTCGAGGAAAGCTGCGGCCAGTGCACGCCGTGCCGCGAAGGCACCGGCTGGCTCTACCGCATGGTGCATCGCATCGAAAACGGTCACGGCCGTCCGGAAGATCTGGACTTGCTGGACAACGTGGCGGGCAACATCATGGGCCGCACCATCTGCGCCCTGGGTGACGCCGCCGCCATGCCCGTCCGTGGCTTCCTCAAGCATTTTCACGACGAATTCGCGCACCACATCGAGCACAAGTCTTGTGTGGTCCCGCAATATCTGTAGGTCTCAGGAACAGCAATGGTTGAACTAACCGTCGACGGCAACAAGGTCGAAGTGCCCGAAGGCAGCATGGTCATGCATGCCGCTCAGAAAGTCGGGCTTTACGTGCCGCATTTCTGCTACCACAAGAAACTGTCCATCGCGGCCAACTGCCGCATGTGCCTGGTTGAAGTGGAAAAAGCGCCCAAGGCGTTGCCCGCCTGCGCCACGCCCGTGACCAACGGCATGGTCGTCCACACCTGCTCCGAGAAGGCTATCGCCGCTCAGAAGTCGGTGATGGAATTCTTGCTCATCAATCACCCGCTCGACTGCCCGATCTGCGATCAGGGCGGCGAATGCCAGCTGCAGGACCTGGCTGTGGGCTACGGCGGCTCTTCCTCGCGTTACCAGGAAGAAAAGCGCGTGGTGTTCCACAAGGACCTGGGTCCGCTGGTTTCCGCCGAGGAAATGAGCCGCTGCATCCACTGCACCCGCTGCGTGCGCTTCGGCCAGGAAATCGCCGGCGTCATGGAACTGGGCATGCTGGGCCGCGGCGAACACTCCGAGATCACGACCTTCGTCGGCCGTTCGATCGAATCGGAACTCTCGGGCAACATGATCGACATCTGTCCGGTGGGCGCGCTGACCTCCAAGCCCTTCCGCTACAGCGCGCGCACCTGGGAACTGGCTCGCCGCCGTTCGGTCAGCCCGCACGACAGCCTGGGCGCCAACCTGGTGGTCCAGGTCAAGGGCGACCGCGTCATGCGCGTGGTGCCGTTCGAAGACGAAGCCGTCAACGAATGCTGGATCAGCGACCGCGACCGCTTCTCGTACGAAGGCCTGAACAGCGAAGACCGCCTGTCGGCTCCGATGATCAAGGGCACCGACGGCAAGTGGCAGGAAGCCTCCTGGAGCGACGCGCTTGCCGCCGTGGCCCAGGGCCTGTCCCGCGTGCGCGACAGCTTCGGCGCCGGCCAGATCGGCGCCCTGGCGTCCGAATACGCCACCACCGAGGAATACGCGCTGCTGGGCCGCTTGGTCCGTTCGCTGGGTTCCGAGAACATCGACTTCCGCCTGCGCCAGACCGATGCCGCCTTCGACGCCGCCCTGACCGGCGCGCCGTGGCTGGGCATGCCCATCGCCGAGCTCGACAACCTGGACCGCGTCCTGGTGGTCGGTTCGTTCCTGCGCAAGGATCATCCGCTCATGGCGCAGCGCCTGCGCCAAGCCGCCAAGCGCGGCACGCAGATCCTGATGGTCGACAGCGCTGCCGACGATCCCCTGATGCCCGTGGCCGCCCGCATTACCGTGGCCCCGTCCGAGCTGGCGCGCGCGCTGGCCGAAGTGGCCGTCGCGCTGGCCCAGGCCAAGGAACAGGCCGTGCCGGCCGAGTTCGCCTCGGTCGCGCCCAGCGAAAACGCCAAGCTCATCGCCGCCAGCCTGGCTTCCGGCGCCAATACCGCCGTGCTGATGGGCAACCTGGCCGTGGCCAGCGCCCAGGCCTCGACCCTGGCCGCCAACGGCCGCGCCGTGGCTGAACTGGCCGGCGGCAAGTTCGGTTTCCTGACCTCCGGCGGCAACACCGTCGGCGGTTACCTGGCAGGCGCCATTCCTGGCAAGGGCGGCAAGAACGCCGCCGCCATGCTGGCCGAGCCGCTGAAGGCCTACGTGGTCCTGCACGCCGAGCCGCTGCTGGATGCCGACAATGGCCAGCAAGCCATCGCCGCGCTGCGCGGCGCGCAGTTCGCCGTGGCCCTGACGCCTTATCGTTCGGCTGCCGCCGAATGGGCCGACGTCATGCTGCCGGTGTCGCCGTTCACCGAAACCTCGGGTACGTTCGTCAACGCCCAAGGCCTGGCTCAGAGCTTCAAGGGCACGGTCACGCCGTTCGGCCAGACCCGTCCGGGCTGGAAGGTCCTGCGCGTGCTTGGCAACGTCCTGCACCTGGCCGGCTTTGACGACGAGACCTCCGAGTCCGTGCGCGACGCCGTGCTGGCGGGCGGCATCGAAGGCCGCCTGTCCAACGAGATCAAGGCCCCGCTGGGCCTGGGCCAGGCCGCCAGCGGCCTGGAACGCGTCGCCGACGTGCCGATCTACCGCACCGACGCCATGGTCCGCCGTTCGGAGCCGCTGCAAGCGGCCCCGGCCTCCAAGAAGCCGGCTGCCGCCATGAACGGCCGCACGCTCACCAGCCTGGGCCTGACGGCTGGCGTCAAGGTGCGCGTGTCGAACGGGCAGGGCGCCGTCGAACTCGAAACCGTGCAGGACGATGCCGTGGCGGACCGCGCCGTGCGCATCTCGGCAGCCTTTGAAAACACCGCAGCCCTGGGTGGCGCATTCGGTCAAATCAGCGTGGAGCGTGCCTGATGGAATGGCTTAATGTTCTTGAGAGCCAGGGTACGGCATTGCTGGGCCCGACGGTCTGGATGGTCCTCTGGACCCTCATCAAGATTGTGGTCATCGCCGTGCCCATCATCCTGTGCGTGGCGTACCTGACCTACTGGGAACGCAAGATGATCGGCGCCATGCACGTGCGCATGGGCCCGAACCGCGTTGGCTTCAAGGGGCTGCTGCAGCCGTTCGCCGACGTGTTCAAGCTGCTGACCAAGGAAGTGGTGGTTCCGTCGCAGGCCAACAAGGTGCTGTTCATCGTGGCCCCGGTGGTCACGCTGATGCCTGCGCTGGCCGCCTGGGCGGTGGTGCCGTTCGGTCCCGACGTGGTCCTGGCCAACGTCAACGCCGGCCTGCTGTACATCATGGCCATCACGTCCGTGGGCGTGTACGGCGTGATCGTGGCGGGTTGGGCGTCCAACTCCAAGTACGCCTTCCTGGGCGCGCTGCGCGCTTCCGCGCAGATGCTGTCCTACGAACTGGCCATCGGCTTCGTGCTGGTGACGGTGCTGCTGGTGTCCGGCAGCCTGAACATGTCCGAGATCGTGCATGTGCAGAACCGCGGCTGGTTTGCCGACAAGGGCCTGACGTTCCTGTCCTGGAACTGGCTGCCGCTCTTGCCGCTGTTCGTGATCTACGTGATTTCGGCCGTGGCTGAAACCAACCGCCACCCGTTCGACGTGGTCGAAGGCGAATCGGAAATCGTGGCCGGCCACATGGTCGAATACTCGGGCATGGCGTTCGCGCTGTTCTTCCTGGGCGAATACGCCAACATGATCCTGCTGTCCTGCATGGCCTCGATCATGTTCCTGGGCGGCTGGGCTTCCCCGATCGACATCGCGCCGCTGACCTGGATTCCGGGTTGGATCTGGCTGGGTCTCAAGACGTTCGTCGTGGTCTCGTTGTTCGTGTGGTTCCGCGCGTCGTTCCCGCGCTACCGCTATGACCAGATCATGCGCTTGGGTTGGAAAATCTTCATCCCGCTGACCGGCGTTTGGCTGGTCGTGGTGGCGATCTGGATGCAGACGCCCTGGAACATTTGGCGCTAAGCCGCCAGGCAGAGGCAGGATATGGAAGCGATCAAGGATTTCTTCGGCAGTCTGATGCTGACCGAATTGCTCAAGGGCATGCGCCTGACGGGCAAGTATTTCTTCAAGCGCAAGGTCACCTTGCGCTACCCCCAGGAAAAGACGCCTGCGTCGCCGCGTTTCCGCGGCCTGCACGCGCTGCGCCGCTACCCCAACGGGGAAGAGCGCTGCATCGCGTGCAAGCTGTGTGAAGCCGTGTGCCCCGCGCTGGCGATCACCATCGAGTCGGACCAGCGCGATGACGGCACCCGCCGCACCACGCGTTACGACATCGACCTGACCAAGTGCATTTTCTGCGGCTTCTGTGAGGAAAGCTGCCCCGTGGACTCCATCGTGGAAACGCACATCCACGAATACCACGGTGAAAAGCGCGGCGACCTGTATTTCACCAAAGACATGCTGCTCGCCGTGGGCGACCGCTACGAAGCCGACATCGCCCGCCGCCGGGCCGAAGACGCTCCCTATCGTTGAAGCCCAGGACCTGATCCATGACTTTTACCACTGTCCTGTTTTACATACTGGCCGCCGTGCTGGTGATCGCGGCGTTCCGCGTGATCACCGCGCGCAGCCCGGTCACCGCCGTCCTGCACCTGATCCTGGCCTTCGTCAACGCGGCCATGCTGTGGATGCTGCTTGGCGCCGAGTTCCTCGCGCTGCTGCTGGTGCTGGTATACGTGGGCGCCGTGATGGTGCTTTTCCTCTTCGTCGTGATGATGCTGGACATCCGCATGGATGCCCTGCGCCAGGGTATGAAGACCTACCTGCCGCTCGGCCTGGTCATCGGCCTGGTGATGGTGGTCGAAATGGCCTTCGTGCTGGGTTCGACCTGGTACGGCGCGGGCCCGCAAGCCCCGGTCGCCGGCGACTACAACAACGCCCGCGCGCTGGGCGAGGCCATGTACACCCAGTACATCTACGCCATTGAAGTGGGCGCCGCGCTGCTGCTGGTCGGCATGGTCGCCGCCATCGCGCTGACCCTGCGCCGCCGCCGCGACGTGAAGTACAACGACCCGGTGGCCGCCGTCCGCGTGCGCTCGAAGGACCGTTACCGCATGGTGAGCATGCCCGCCCAGAGCGAGCGCGCCCAGGCGCAGAACGGCACCCCGACCGCCGCCGCGCCCCAAGGAGAACAAAAATGACGCTGACGCTGGCCCACTACCTGATCCTCGGGGCGATCCTGTTCGCCATCGGGATCTTCGGCATCTTCCTGAACCGCCGCAACCTGATCATTCTCCTGATGTCCATCGAGCTGGTGCTCCTGGCCGTCAACATGAACTTCGTGGCGTTCTCCAGCTGGTTCGGCGACACCGCCGGCCAGGTGTTCGTGTTCTTCATCCTGACCGTGGCCGCCGCCGAAGCGGCGATCGGCCTGGCCATCCTGGTGCTGCTGTTCCGCAACCTGAACACGATCAACGTTGACGAACTCGATCGCCTGAAGGGCTGACGGGGTATTGGAAGAAAATGTCTAGCTCACCCAATCTCTACTTGCTCATCGCGCTGGCTCCGCTGGCCGGGGCAATTCTCGCGGGCCTCTTCGGCACCGGGTTCCTGGGCCGTCCCATCGGCCGCCGCGCTTCGCACATGATCACCATCCTGGGCGTGCTCATCTCCACCATCGGTTCGGTGGTGGTGCTGAACGACGTGCTCAATGGCTTGCGCTTCGACGGCGCGGTCTACACCTGGAGCCTGATCGGCCAGACCAAGCTGGAAATCGGCTTCCTGATCGATCCGCTGTCGGCCATGATGATGGTCGTGGTGACTTCGGTGTCGCTGATGGTGCACATCTACACCATCGGCTACATGGCGGATGACCCCGGCTACCAGCGCTTCTTCTCGTACATCTCGCTGTTCACGTTCTCCATGCTGATGCTGGTGATGTCGAACAACATGGTGCAGCTGTTCTTCGGCTGGGAAGCGGTGGGCCTGGTGTCGTACCTGCTGATCGGCTTCTGGTACACCCGTCCCACGGCGATCTTCGCCAACATGAAGGCGTTCCTGATCAACCGCGTCGGCGACTTCGGCTTCGTGCTCGGCATCGGCCTGCTGTTCGCTTACGCCGGCACCATGCACTACGGCGAAGTCTTCGCCCAGGCCGACAAGCTGGCCACGCTGACGCTGCCCGGTTCCGACTGGATGCTGCTGACCGTCGCCTGCATCTGCCTGTTCATCGGCGCCATGGGCAAATCGGCCCAGGTTCCGCTGCACGCCTGGCTGCCTGACTCGATGGAAGGCCCGACCCCGATCTCCGCGCTGATCCACGCCGCCACCATGGTGACGGCCGGCATCTTCATGGTCGCGCGTTTCTCGCCGCTGTTCGAACTGTCCGACGTGGCGCTGTCCTTCATCATCGTGATCGGCGCCATCGGCGCGCTGTTCCTGGGCATCCTGGGCATCATCCAGAACGACATCAAGCGCGTGGTCGCGTACTCCACGCTGTCGCAGCTGGGTTACATGACGGTCGCGCTCGGCGCCTCGGCTTACTCGGTCGCGATCTTCCACCTGATGACGCACGCGTTCTTCAAGGCGCTGCTGTTCCTGGGCGCGGGCTCCGTGATCATCGGCATGCACCATGACCAGGACATCCGCAACATGGGCGGCCTGCGCAAGTACATGCCCATCACCTGGATCACTTTCCTGCTGGGCACGCTGGCCCTGGTCGGCACGCCGTTCTTCTCGGGCTTCTACTCGAAGGAACACATCATCGAGGCCGCCGGCGCCGCCAATGTCTGGGGCGCGAACTTCGCGTACTACTCGACCCTGATCGGCGTGTTCGTGACCTCGCTGTACTCGTTCCGCGTGTACTTCCTGGTCTTCCACGGCAAGGAACGCTTCGATACCACCGGTCACGGCCATGGCCACGACGACCATCACCACGCCGCCGACGTCGACCATGAGCCGGACGGCCATGGCCATCACGGCACGCCGCATGAGTCGCCCTGGGTGGTCACGCTGCCGCTGGTGCTGCTGGCGATCCCGTCGGTCATCATCGGCGCCCTGGTGGTCGATCCGATGCTGTTCGGCAAGTTCTTCGACGGCGTGATCAAGGTCCTGCCGCAGCATCCTGCGATGCACGAGCTGCACGAAGAGTGGCACGGTTGGGTGGCCTTCGGCCTGCACGCCTTCCAGACGGTTCCGTTCTGGCTGGTCGTGGCTGGCGCCGTCACCGCCTGGTACTGCTATCTGATCAACCCGAAGGTTCCGGCCAAGATCCAATCCAGCCTGTCCGGCATCAACAAGGTGCTCGAGAACAAGTACTACGTGGATTGGGTCAACGAGCAGATCATCGCCCGCGGCCTGCGCTGCCTGGGCCGTGGCCTGTGGCAGACCGGTGACCGCGGCATCATCGACGGCCTGCTGATCAACGGCAGCGCCCGTGTGGTGGGCTGGGTGGCAGCGGTCAGCCGTCACCTGCAGTCCGGCTTCATCTATCACTACGCGTTCGCGATGATCATCGGCATCATGGCGCTGGTGACTTTCTTTGTGCTGATTCCCCAATGATGGCAAGCGAGATGGCATCCAACACTTTCCCCTGGCTCACGCTTGCGATCTTTGTCCCGATCGTATTCGGCCTGCTGGTGCTGGCGGTGGGCCGTGACGACCGTCCCGGCCTGACGCGCGGCCTGTCGCTCGTCGGCTCAATCGCCGGTTTCCTCGTCACGATCCCGCTGTACACCGGTTTCGACTCCACCACGGCCAAGATGCAGTTCGTGGAGAAGACCTCCTGGATCGAGGCCTTCAACGTCAATTACCACCTGGGCATCGACGGCATCTCGATGTGGTTCGTGCTCCTGACCGCCTTCATCACCATCATCGTGGTGCTGGCCGGCTGGGAAGTCATCACCAGCCGCGTGTCCCAGTACATGGCCGCCTTCCTGATCCTGTCGGGTCTGATGGTGGGCGTGTTCTGCGCGCTGGACGGCATGCTGTTCTACGTGTTCTTCGAAGCTACGCTGATCCCGATGTACATCATCATCGGCGTCTGGGGCGGCCCGAACCGCGTGTACGCGGCGTTCAAGTTCTTCCTGTACACGCTGATGGGCTCGCTGCTGACGCTGGTCGCCTTCGTGTACCTGTGGAACGTGTCGGGCGGTTCGTTCGACATCCTGACCTGGCAGCAGACCAAGCTGGGCTACACCCCGCAGATCCTGATCTTCGTGGCTTTGCTGGCGGCCTTTGCCGTCAAGGTGCCGATGTGGCCGGTCCACACGTGGTTGCCCGACGCTCACGTCGAAGCTCCCACGGGCGGCTCGATCGTGCTGGCCGCGATCATGCTGAAGCTGGGCGCCTACGGTTTCCTGCGCTTCTCGCTGCCGATCGCGCCTGACGCCTCGCACAGCCTGGCCGGCATGATGATCACGCTGTCGCTGATCGCCGTGATCTACATCGGCCTGGTCGCGATCGTCCAGGACGACATGAAAAAGCTGGTGGCGTATTCGTCCGTCGCTCACATGGGCTTCGTGACGCTGGGCTTCTTCATCTTCAACACGGCCGGCGTCGAAGGCGCCATCGTGCAGATGATCTCGCACGGCTTCGTATCGGGCGCCATGTTCATGTGTATCGGCGTGCTCTATGACCGCATGCACTCGCGCCGCATCGCCGACTACGGCGGCGTGGTCAACGTCATGCCGCGTTTCGCCACCTTCTTCATCCTGTTCTCGATGGCCAACAGCGGCCTGCCGGCCACCAGCGGTTTCGTCGGCGAGTTCATGGTGATCATGGGCGCGGTCGAGCACAACTTCTGGATCGGCCTGCTGGCGGCGACCGCCCTGATCCTGGGCGCTTCGTATTCGCTGTGGATGGTCAAGCGCGTGGTCCTGGGCGACGTCGCCAACGACCACGTGCGTGAACTGACCGATATCAACCGCCGCGAGTTTGTGATTCTTGGCGTGATGGCGATCGCCGTGTTGTACATGGGGATCTATCCCAAGCCCTTTACCGACGTGATGCACGTTTCGGTGGAGGCCCTGCTGCAACACGTTGCCGTCTCGAAACTGTAAGACAAGACAATGATGCAATCCCAAATCGATTTCGCCCTGGCGACACCGGAAATCCTCCTGCTGGTTTTCGGCCTGGCTATCCTGCTCGTCGACGCGGTCAGCAATCACCCCGAGCGCAAGCCGACGTTTCTGCTGACCATGCTTGCATTGGGCGTGCTGACCGTCGTGTCGGCCCTGCAATGGAAGAACGGCGTTGTTGGTTCGACCTTCAACGGCCTGTACGTCACCGACGAACTGTCGCATCTGCTCAAGATCGCGTCCTACATCGCCGTGGCCGCGACCCTGGTCTATGGCCGTGTCTACGCGCAAGTGCGCGACATGATGCGCGGCGGCGAACTCTACGTCCTGACGCTGTTCGCCCTGCTGGGCCAGATGGTCATGATCTCCTCCGGGAACCTGATCTCCATCTACCTGGGCCTGGAGCTGATGTCGCTGGCGCTGTACGCGCTGATCGCGCTGCGCCGCGACAACGTCGTCGCCACCGAAGCCGCCATGAAGTACTTCGTGCTGGGCGCGCTGGCCTCGGGCTTCCTGCTGTACGGCATGTCCATGATCTACGGTGCCACCGGCCACCTGGATCTGGCTGAAGTGTCCAAGGTCATCGCCGCGGGCAAGGCCGAGAAGCTGGCCCTGGTGTTCGGCATCGTGTTCCTGGTGTCGGGCCTGGCGTTCAAGCTCGGCGCCGTGCCGTTCCACATGTGGGTTCCGGACGTCTACCAGGGTTCGCCCACCGCCGTCACCCTGATCCTGGGCGGCGCGCCCAAGCTGGCCGCCTTCGCCATCACGCTGCGCCTGCTGGTCGATGGCCTGCACGGCCTGGCCGCCGACTGGCAGCCGATGCTGATGATCCTGGCGGTGCTGTCGCTGGCCATCGGCAACCTGACGGCCATTGCGCAGACCAACTTCAAGCGCATGCTGGCCTATTCGACCATCTCGCACATGGGCTTCGTGCTGCTGGGCCTGATGTCGGGTTCGGTCGCGGGCAAGCCGGAACTGTCGTCGGCCGCCTACGGCGCCTCGCTGTTTTACATGCTGACCTACGTGCTGACCACGCTGGCCAGCTTCGGCATCGTGCTGCTGCTGTCGCGCCAAGGTTTCGAGTGCGAGCATATCGACGACCTGAAGGGCCTGAACCGCCGCAGCCCGTGGCATGCCGCCATCGTGCTGCTGCTGATGTTCTCGCTGGCCGGCATTCCGCCGCTGGTGGGCTTCTACGCCAAGCTGGCCGTGCTGCAGGCGCTGGTCAGCGCAGGCCACGTGACCCTGGCCGTGATCGCCGTGCTGTTCTCGCTGATCGGCGCGTTCTACTACCTGCGCGTGGTCAAGGTCGTGTACTTCGACGAGCCGGCCGCCGATGCCGCGCCGATGGTCGCCACCTGCGGCCAGCGCGGCGTGCTGTCGGTCAACGGCGCCCTGATCCTGATCCTGGGCATCCTGCCGGGCGGCCTGATGGCCTTGTGCGTGCAGGCAATCCGCAGCTCGCTCAGCCTGTAAACGGAAAACGGGGCCATGAACCAGACTCTGGCGGTATGGCTGTTGATCGCGCTGGCCTTGGTCAGCGCAAATCTCCCGTTCCTGACGGAGCGGGTATTCGCCGTCATGCCCTGGAAGCAGGGCGGGGTGGCGGCAGTCAAACCGTTCTGGATGCGCCTGATCGAAGTGCTGGTGTTCTACGCCATCGTCGGTGCGCTCGGTTTCGCGTTCGAATCCACGCTGGGCAACCGCTTTTCCCAGACCTGGGAGTTCTACGCGATCACGCTGAGCCTGTATCTGGTGCTGGCGTATCCGGGGTTTGTGTATCGGTACCTGTTCAAGCGGCACCCGCGCCTGCGCACCTGAAGGCAGCCTGGTTCATGCATGAAAAACGCCCTGTGGGGCGTTTTTTTTCGTGGGTGCATGGAACCGGCTTAGCCTGTGCCTTTTGAGCTTGCTGATGCCTTTCCTTGCCCATTCGCGGGTATTCGGGAAGGCGGAGCTACTCAGCGTCTTGCACTAGCGGATCTCCGGCGGGAGCCCTGCGAAGACCCGTGGGGATAACCCGCTTATGGTGTTGTTTTTTCATCTTTTGGATGAGTTTGGGTCTTTCATTCAGGTTTCATTCAGCCGCACAGTTCAGAATCGCAAACGTTAAAAAAACAAGAATCGTTGCTATTTACATTCGGAGAAGCTGGTTTGAAGCCCCAAGATACGTATTCGCTGAATGCGCTCACTACCTCCCTGGCTGCCGCGATCGCGGCCCCCGCGCTGTTCATCAGCCCGTACGCCGCCGCCCAATCCGCGGATTCGGGCGTGACGCAACTTGCGCCCGTGCGCGTGGAGGGTGAGGGGTCGTCCTACCAGACATCCACGGCGCAATCGCCCAAGTTCACGGCCCCCTTGCTGGACACCCCGCGCACGGTGCAGGTCGTGCCAAAGCAGGTGATCCAGGACCAGGCTGCGTCCACGCTGCAGGACGTCCTGCGCAATTCGCCCGGCATCACGTTCGGCGCGGGCGAGGGCGGTCGCCCGGGCGGCGACCTGCCGATCATCCGCGGCCAGAATTCCGCCGGCAGCATTTTCCTGGACGGCATTCGCGATTCCAGCACGCAGGTGCGCGACACCTTCAACCTGGAGCAGGTCGAAGTCATCAAGGGGCCGGACTCGGTCTATTCCGGCCGCGGCGGCGCGGGCGGCAGCATCAACATGGTCAGCAAGACGCCCAAGGCCACCGACTTCACGGAAGCCACGGCGCAGATCGGCACGGACAGCAACTACCGTGCGACCATCGACAGCAATTGGCGCCTGGCCGACAAGGCCGCGTTCCGCCTGAACGTCATGGGCAACAAGGGTGACGCGCCCGGCCGTGACGACGCGGTGGACTTCGAGCGTTGGGGCGTGGCGCCCTCGCTGACCTTGGGCGTGGGTACGCCGACGCGCATCACGCTGAGCTACTACCACTACCAAGACGACAGCATGCCGGATTACTCCATCCCGTATGACCCGAAAACGGGCCAGCCGGTGACGGAGACCATGGGTGTAAGCCGCAAGAGCTTCTATGGCTTGAAGGGCCGCGATTTCATGAAGACCCGCGACGACGTCGCTACCGTGGACTTCCAGCACGACTTCTCCGACAAGCTGCAACTGCGCAACGTGACGCGCTATGGCCGCGGCACCACCGATTTTGCGGCGACCAACCCCGACGACAGCAAGGGCAACGTTCCGAATGGCCTGGTGTACCGGGCGCTCAAGTCGGGCTACTACGTCACCAAGAGCTTCGCCAACCAGACCAACCTGACGGGCGAATTCGATACCGGCAGCCTGAAGCACTCGTTCGACCTGGGCTTCGAGTACAGCAACATCAAGCAGGACAAGGACAGCTACACCGAGTCGGGCGTTCCCGCTGGAACGAGCGGCTGCGTGACTGGCACCGCCAACGGCAAGAATACCTACGCCAATCCGGCGCTTTGCGCCTCGTTGTGGGATCCGGACCCGGGCACCTATTATCCTGGCCATCTGCAACGGAACAACAATCCGGCGCGCTACAACACGGATACGGTCGCGCTCTACGGCTTCGACACGATCAAGTTCAACGAGCAATGGCAAGCCAGCCTGGGCCTGCGTTGGGACAATTACCGTACCAGCGGCAGCAACATCGCCAAGGGCCGCAATGACCCGGCCAGCACGCCGGCGTTCTACAGTACCAGCCGCGAGGACAACCTCTTTAACTACCAGGTTGGCTTGGCATACAAGCCCTCGCCCAACGGTACCATCTACGCCACTTACGGAACTTCGTCCACGCCGTCCGCCATCGCCTCCAGCGCGATCAGCGATGCCGTGTCGGTCACGAACCAGTCGCTGGAGCCTGAGAAGAGCCGTACGGTCGAACTGGGCACGAAGTGGCAGGTGTTCGATGATCGCCTGACGTTGTCGGCGGCGGCTTTCCAGGACATTCGCAAGAACACCAGCGTCGCGGTCTCGGCCACCGAGACCGCGCAGGTCGGCGAGGCCAAGGTGCGCGGCATCGAACTGGGCTTCTCGGGCAGCATCACGCCCAAGTGGAACGTGTTCGGCGGCTACACCTTCATGGACAGCGAAATGACCAAGGGCGCCTACAACAGCGGCGCCGTGGGCCAGGACCTGCCCAACACGCCGCGCAATGCCTTCAGCCTGTGGACCACCTACAAGGTGCTGCCCAAGCTGACGGTCGGCGGCGGCGCCTACTACGTGGACAAGGTGTACGGCAATTCGGACGCGACCAAGAACGCCGACGGCACGCCCAAGGCGCGCTGGGTGCCTTCCTACTGGCGCTTCGACGCCATGGCCGCGTACGAATTCAACGACCATATGTCGGCGCAGTTGAATGTGCTGAATATTTTCGACGAAACCTACTACACCAAGGCCTATGCGGCGCACTACGCGGCGCTGGGCACGGGCCGGGCGGCGCTGCTCTCGCTGCGCGTGCGGTACTGATACGCCGCTGCAATGAAAAAGCCACCGCGAGGTGGCTTTTTTCATGCTCGCCCGCCGGCTGCAGGCACAGGCGCCGGGCGTGACGCGTTCAGCTCTCGAACCAGTTCAGCACCCCGTCCAGCCCCGACACATTCAGCGCGTAGCGCGTCTGCTGACGCACCAGCGGCTTGGCGTGGTAGGCGACGGGGAAGCCGGCGATGCCCAGCATCTTCAGGTCGTTGGCGCCGTCGCCCATGGCGATGATCTGCTCCTGGGAGGCGCCGTGCTGGCGGGCGAACTCGCGCAGGTGGGCTTCCTTGGCGTCGGCGTCGAGGATGTCGCCCAGGACCTTGCCGGTCAGCACGCCGTTGGCGATTTCCAGGGTGTTGGCGTGCGCGCTGTCCAGGTTCAGGCGCTGGCGCAGGCGTTCGGTGAAGAAGGTGAAGCCGCCGGAGACCAGCAGCACCTTGATGCCGGCGGCCTGGGCGGTGGAAATCAGGCGTTCGGCGCCGGGATTCAGGCGCAGCTTTTCCGTATAGACCTGTTCCAGCGCATCGGCCGGCACGCCTTCGAGCAGGGCGACGCGGCGGCGCAGGCTTTCGGAGAAGTCCTTGATCTCGCCGCGCATCGCGGCCTCGGTGATTTCGGAGACCTTGTCCTTCAGGCCCGCCACGCCGGCGATCTCATCGATGCATTCGATGTTGATCAGCGTGGAGTCCATGTCCATGGCCAGCACCTTGCATCCCGACAGCTTCAGGCCGGCGGACAGGAAGGCGGTGTCGACGCCGTGGCGTTCGGCCCAGCCGACGACCTCGGCGCGGGTGGCATCGTCGTGTTGTACGTCGAGCAGACGGGCGGCGGTGGCGCTGATGCGTGCGACGCCTTGCGCCTGGGCCAGGGCTGCCAGCTGTTCGGCGTGTTCCACGGTCAGGCCGGGGGATTGGACGACAAGGTGATGGGTAGTCATAAAAATCAGTGTGGTTTGACGGTTACTTCAAGGCGCGCAGCACGGCGCGCACGGCGTCGGCGCGGGCCGGAATCTGCGCGGCCTTGATCTCAACCCGCAATTTATCCTGTCCCGCCAGTTTGATGTGACGCTGGCGCTGCACGAGTTCGATGATCTTGCCGGGATCGACCGAGGTCTTGGGGCCGAATTGCAGCAGCGCCTGGGTTTCGCTGGCGTCGATCTTGACGATGCCCAGGGGCTGGGCGGCCAGGCGCAGGCGGTGCGTGGCGAGCAGCGTCTGCGCGGCCTCGGGCAGCTTGCCGAAGCGGTCGATCAGTTCTTCCTGGATGTGGATCAGGTCGTCTTCGTCCGCGGCGTGCGCCAGGCGCTTGTAGATGCCCAGGCGCGCATGGACGTCGGCGCAATAGTCGGACGGCAGCAGCGCCGGGGCGTGCAGGTTGACTTCGCAGGCCAGGTTGAAGGGCGCGTCCAGGTCGGGTTCTTCGCCGGCGCGCAGCGCGCGCACGGCTTCGTTGAGCATCTCGTTGTACATCGAGAAGCCCACTTCCTGGATGTTGCCGGACTGCGAATCGCCCAGCACTTCGCCCGTGCCGCGGATCTCCAGGTCATGCATGGCCAGGTAGAAGCCCGAACCCAGCTCTTCCATGGCCTGGATGGCTTCCAGGCGCTTCTTGGCGTTGTTGGTGATGGCGTCCTCGCCGGGCGTCAGCAGGTAGGCGTAGGCCTGGTGGTGCGAGCGCCCGACCCGGCCGCGCAGCTGGTGCAGTTGGGCCAGCCCGAAGCGGTCGGCGCGGTGGATCACAATGGTGTTGGCACTGGGCACGTCGATGCCGGTTTCGATGATGGTGGTGCACAACAGCACGTTGTAGCGCTGCTGGTAGAAGCCCTTCATCACCTGTTCCAGCTCGCGCTCGGGCATCTGGCCATGGGCCACGGCGATGCGGGCCTCGGGCACCAGTTCTTCCAGGCGGGCGCGGCGGTTGTGGATGGTCTCGACTTCGTTGTGCAGGAAATAGCACTGGCCGCCGCGCTTGAGTTCGCGCAAGAGCGCTTCGCGCAGGGTGCTGCCGTCCTCGCGCCGCACGAAGGTCTTGATGGCCAGGCGCTTTTGCGGCGCGGTGGCGATGACGGAGAAGTCGCGGATGCCTTCCAGCGACATGCCCAGCGTGCGCGGAATGGGCGTGGCGGTCAGCGTCAGCACGTCGACCTCGGCGCGCAGCGCTTTCAAGGCTTCCTTCTGGCGCACGCCGAAGCGGTGTTCCTCGTCGATGATGACCAGGCCCAGGCGCTTGAATTTCACGTCCTTGGACAGGATCTTGTGGGTGCCGATGACGATGTCCACGCGGCCGTCGTTGATGCCTTCGATGGCGGCGGAAACTTCCTTGGCCGAGCGGAAGCGCGACAGCTCCACGACCTTCACGGGCCAGTCGGCGAAGCGGTCGGAGAAGGTCTGCGCATGTTGTTCGGCCAGCAGCGTGGTGGGGCAGAGCAGGGCGACCTGCTTGCCGTTGGCCACGGCCAGGAAGGCGGCGCGCAGCGCGACCTCGGTCTTGCCGAAGCCCACGTCGCCGCAGACCAGGCGGTCCATGGGGCGGCCGGAGGTCATGTCGGCGATGACGGCCTCTATGGCGGCGGCCTGGTCGGCTGTTTCCTCGAAGCCGAAGCCCTCGGCGAAGGCCTGGTAGTCGTTGAGCGGCAGGTTGAAGGCGTAGCCTTCGCGCGCGGCGCGCTGGGCGTACAGCGCCAGCAGCTCGGCGGCGGTGTCGCGGACCTGGCGGGCGGCCTTGCGGCGCGCTTTGTCCCATTGGCCGGAGCCCAGCTGGTGCAGGGGCGCGGCTTCCGGATCGGCGCCGCTGTAGCGGGCGATCACGTGCAGCTGCGACACCGGCACGTACAGCGTGCTGCCGTTGGCGTACTCCAGATGCAGGAATTCCATCCCGCCTTCGCCCATGTCCATGTTGACCAGGCCGTGGTAGCGGCCGATGCCGTGCTGCGCATGGACCACGGGGTCGCCTGCACGCAGCTCGGACAGGTCGCGCACCATGGCTTCGACGTTGCTGGCGCGTTCCTGGTCGCGCTTGCCGCGGCGGCCGGTGGTGGCCAGGCCCGGGTACAGGTCGTTTTCGGTGAGGAAGGCCAGATTGGCCTGGGGCAGCCCGAAGCCGGTGGACAGCGGCGCGGCGACGATGCCGAAATGGGCGTCCGAGGCGAGGAAGGCTTCGATGGTGTCGGGCTGTGCGTCCGGTGTGACGCCGAACTCGTTGAGCATCTGCACCAGGGTCTCGCGCCGGCCGGCGGAGTCGGCGCACAGCAGCACGCGTGTCTGGCCGGCCTGCACCAGCGCGCGCAGCTTGGCGATGGGATCTTCAGAACGCCGCGCCACGCTCACATCAGGCGCCGCGCGGAAGTCCGGGTGCGGCTGGCCGGCGGTCAGCGACAGGCGACGGAAGTCCTTCAGCCGCGCGTAGAGCGTCTCGTTGTCCAGGAACAGTTCGGACGGCGGCAGCACCGGCCGTTCGCGGTCGCTCTTGAGGAAGCCGTAGCGGCTGGAGGTGTCCTGGTTGAAGCGCTGGATGGCGTCGTCGATGTCGCCTACGGTGACGGTGACCGTGCCTTGCGTCAGGTAGTCGAACAGGGTCGCCGTTTCCTCGAAGAAGAGCGGCAGGTAGTACTCGACGCCGGCGAACGGAATGCCGTTGCCGATGTCCTTGTAAGGCAAGGCGCGCGAAGGATCGCCTTCGAAGACTTCACGGAAGCGCGCCCGGAAGCGGTTGCGCGCGTCTTCGTCCATCGGGAATTCGCGGCCGGGCAGCAGCTGCACTTCGCGCACCGGGTACAGGCTGCGCTGCGTGTCCACGTCGAAGCTGCGGATGGTCTCGATCTCGTCGTCGAACAGGTCCAGGCGGTAGGGCACCACCGAGCCCATGGGGAACAGGTCGATCAGGCCGCCGCGCAGGCAGAACTCGCCGGGCGCCGTCACCTGGGTGACGTGGTTGTAGTTGGCCAGGGTCAGCTGGGCGCGCAGCGCGGCTTCGTTGAGCTTGTCCTTCTGCTTGAAGGAAAAGGTGTAGGCCGCAAGGAAAGAGGGCGGCGCCAGCCGGTACAGCGCCGTGGTGATCGGCACGGTCAGCACGTCCACCGACTTGGTCATCAGCGAGTGCAGCGTGTGCAGGCGTTCCGAAATCAGGTCCTGGTGCGGCGAGAAGGCGTCGTAGGGCAGCGTTTCCCAGTCGGGCAACTGGCGCACCCGCAGGTCCGGGGCGAACAGCTGGATTTCCTCGGCCAGGCGCTGGGCCTCGACCGGCTCGGCGGTCAGGATGACCAGCGGCGCCGAGGCCTGCCGCGCCAGATCCGCCAGCAGCCAGGCATCGCCGGACCCTGGCGGGCGCGGCTGCGCATAGCGCGCGCCGGCCTTCAGCGCGGACAGAGTGGGGGCCGTGGCGGGGACGGGAGGCGCGAAGGTAGCGGGGGCGGAGGGGGCTGGCATCAGGCTGGAAGCAGGCATCAAGCGGAAGATTATAAAATCACCGCACCATGTCTGCCTCCCTCATTGCAATCGTGCCCGCTGCGGGCGTAGGGGCCCGCGCCAGCCGGCCCGGGCATGAAACCGTGCCTAAGCAATACCGTCCGCTGTCTGGACAGCCCATGCTGCGCCACGCGGTATGCGCGTTGCTGGCCGATGAACGCATCTCGCAGGTGCGGGTGGCCGTGACGCCCGGCGACGGCTGGGTGGATGCGGCGCTGGCCGGCCTGCCGCGCACCGTGTGGCGCGCCTGCGGCGGCGCGACGCGTGCGGATACCGTGGCGGGTGCGCTGGCCGACAGCGGCGTGGCCGACGATACCTGGGTGCTGGTGCACGATGCTGCGCGCCCTGGGCTGCCTGCGGCCGCGCTGGGCCGGCTGATCGACGCCTGCCTGGCGGACCCCGTGGGCGGCCTGTTGGCGCTGCCCGTGGCGGACACCGTCAAGGGCGGCCACGAGCGCGTGGAGCGCACGCTGGACCGCAACGGCCTGTGGCTGGCGCAGACCCCGCAGATGTTCCGGGCCGGCGTGCTGCGCGATGCGCTGACGGCGGCCTCCGTGAGCGGCGCGGCCGTCACCGACGAGGCCTCGGCCATCGAGGCGGCAGGTTACGCGCCGCTGCTGGTGCCCGGCGCCATGCGCAATTTCAAGGTGACATGGCCGGACGATTTCGAACTGATGGAAAAATGGCTATGAGTATTCCTTTCCGCGTCGGCCAGGGTTTCGACGTGCATGCGCTGGTCGAGGGGCGCCCGTTGATCATCGGCGGCGTCACGATCCCCCACACGCATGGCCTGCTGGGGCATTCGGACGCGGACGTGCTGCTGCACGCCATTACCGACGCGCTGCTGGGCGCCGCCGGCCTGGGCGATATCGGCCGGCACTTTCCGGATACCGACCCGGCCTTCAAGGGCGCCGACAGCCGCGTGCTGCTGCGCGAGGCCATGGCGCGCGTGCGCGCCGCGGGCTGGACGCCAGTGAACATCGACGCCACGCTGCACGCGCAGGCGCCCAAGATCGGTCCGCACGCGCCGGCCATGGTGAAGAACATCGCCGCGGATACCGGGCTGGCCGAGACCGAGGTCAACATCAAGGCCAAGACCAACGAGGGCCTGGGGTACCTGGGCCGCAAGGAAGGCATCGCGGCGACGGTGGTGGCCTTGCTGGCGCGCGCGGCTTCCTAGCTCGCGCGAGGGTTCCGCGGCACCACGGCCGAATGCGCTTTTCCGCTGTTCATTTAGTTTGGATACATCTTTAACAAATGAATAAGCGGGTCGAATTGATCTGGCATATTCTGCGCTACTTCAATTCGACTACTGAGACATTCGGATGCATTTACGTGGCATCGCCCTGGCTTCCATCTTCAGCGCGGTAAGCCTGCCCGCGCATGCGCAGTACGAGCAGCAGTTGGGCCCGCTGGCCGGTGCGGTCAAGCAGCAGATGCTGGAGGGCTGGACCGCTGGCGTGCAGGATGGATGGTTCACCCTGCACAACGCGAACAAGGCCGACAGCGAACAGACCCTGTACATGAATGTCGGGCCGGCGCCGGAATCGGGCCGGGTGACCGACGTCAATGTGGTCGTCAAGTCTCCGAATCCGAAAGCGTCCATCGGCGTGGCGCTGAGCAACCGCGCCAACAAGAGCCTGTGCCTGCTCGAACTCACGGCCGACAAGAACACACTGCTGTTCTGTCTGCAGGGGCAGAACCGCCGTGACATCGCGTCGCTGCCCAACATTGCGAAGCTGGACGGTTCCGACCGCATCAGAGTGGTCGAGCTGCCGGGCGCGGCCCGTTTCATCGTCAACGGCCAGCAGATCGGCGATGTCAGCAACGAGCCCGCCACGGGTTCTGAACTGGGCATCATGGCTTACGACGTAGGCACCTTCGGCGTCGCCGACTTCAAGATCACGATGACTGGCGGCCAATCCGGCGCGGCGCCGGCGGCTGCCGGGACCTTGCCCGCGCGCGGCGGCAACGCAGGCGGGGGCACGGCGCAAAAGCCCCAGGCGCAGGCTCCGGCCGCTGGACAGGGCGGCGGCGACTACAACCCGGCCTTGCCGGGGGAAGGCCCCTATCCGCGCTTTGGCGGCGACACCATGCGCATCGTGTCGGTGTACATCGGTATCATGCGCAGCATCTTCATGCACGAGTTCGGGCACGCCCTGATCGGCGAGCTGGAGCTGCCCTCGACGGGGGCGGAAGAGGACGCGGTCGACATCTACTCGGCGCTGCAGATCGTCGAGCCGACCATGTATCCGTCGGACAACAAGGAAGTGAACACCATGGCGCAGGACGCGGCAAAGTACGCGGCCTTGCAGTGGTACTACAGCGGCAAGGTGGCCGAGCGCAGGGGGGCCGACGCCTCCTCGGCCTGGCAAGACGAGCACACTGGCGACCTGAAGCGTTTTCGCAACATGCTCTGCATCATGTACGGCGGCAACCCCGCCGTGTTCGAGTCCATTGCCAAACACGTCGGGCTGGAGGACCGGACCCGGGCGCGTTGCGCGGATGAATTCAACAAGCAGAACCGCGCCTGGAACAAGATCCTGGCGCCTCACACGCGCGTGGGCACCTGGACGCCCGAAGGCCAGCAGCCGGCGAATGCGCCCGGCGCGCCGGTGAAGGTGGTGTTCCAGCCGTCCAAGCGCAAGATCGGCAACTTGTTTGCGAACAATCTGTCCGAAGCGATCTCGAACAACATCAAGCTGCTGGGCGAGCGCTACGTGCTGCCGCGCCCGGTCAACGTGGTGTTCAAGGACTGCGGCCAGCTCAATGCCTGGTACAGCCCGCGCGAAGGCTCGATCACCATGTGCTACGAACTGATCGAAAACATCGCGGTGATGATTTCCGACATCGAGATGGGCACCGTGGGCGGCGAGGTCGCGGCCCAGGGCGGCGGCGCCCCAGGCTCGGCCGCGCCGCGTCAGCAGCCGGCGCCGGGGCAGGGCCTGCCTGCCAGCGCCATCGACGAGCTGAAGGACTTTGGCGTGCCCGCCACGACCATGCTGTTCACCGCGCCGTACAAGGGGCCGACGCCCAACAAGATCTACCGGGCCCAGGTGATCACGACCGCCGACCTGGTCGGGATGATCAAGAAGGACAAGAATCTCCTGATCGTCGACACCAGCGGGCTGCGCGACACGGTGCCCATCGGTTATCCGCTGACAGATGCGGGTTCGGACGGCAGCGTCACGGATCACCTGCAGCAAGGCTTCGACGCCTGGCTGTTGAAGAACAACGGCGGCGATCGCAAGGCGCCCGTCGTGATCCTGGGCGCCGGCATGAACGATCGTTCCGCCTACAACGCGGCGTTGCGCGCCGGCACATTGGGCTGGACCGTGTACTGGTACCGCGGCGGCGTCGAGGCCTGGGTCGCCAACGGCCTGCCGACCACGTCGAGCATGCCGAAGAAATAAGCGATCGACAGCCCTGCATAAGAAAACCCGCCTGCGGCATGCGCCGCAGGCGGGTTTTTTATTGCGCGGGGCCGTTTACTTGCCTTGGGCAGCCAGCGCCAGGGCGGCGGCGTTGACCACGGCGGCAATGCGGCCGGCGTCGCGCAGCTGTTCGGTCGACAGGCCGTCGTTCTTCAGGTTCTCGTAGTGCGAGGCCACGCAGAAATGGCACTTGCCGATGATGGAGGCCACCAGGGCGAACAGCTCGAAGCGCTTCTTCTCGACGCCGCCGTGGGTGGCGTAGGCGTTCATGCGCAACTGGGCCGGCAGGCTCTTCAGTTGGGCGTCGCCGGTCATTTCGACGTAGGGATACCAGGTGTTGTTCATGCCCATGAGGGCAGAGGCCGTCAGCGCGGCGTTGGCGTCGCCTTCCGACAGGCCGCTCTTGAAGGCTTCGACCAGCACCGGGCTGCGCGCGGCGTAGGCGGCGGACAGGGCGGCGCCGACGGCATCTTCGGGAGCCAGGGTCGAGCGGGCGATCACGGCGTCCAGATTCAGGCGGATGTCCTTGGCCCAATCCGGCAGTTGTTCCTTAATGGTCGTAAGAAATTCCATAGCTTTTACCTATAATCTAGAGCAGTTAAAGCCCAGCGCAGGACCCGCAATCGGGTCCCGGGCCGGGCTGGAAATTACAGCGTGGCGCCGCCAACCGTACGGTTGCACGGGCACAGCTCGTCGGTTTGCAGGCCGTCGAGCAGACGCAGAACTTCTTCCGGGTTACGGCCGACGTTCAGGTTGTTCACCGAAACGTGCTGGATCGTGTTGTCCGGATCAACGATGAAGGTGGCGCGCAGGGCAACGCCAGCACCCTTTTCACGCACGCCCAGCTGGTCGATCAGGGCGCCGGTGGTGTCGCCGAACTGGTAGTGACCCAGCTTGTTGAGGTCCGGGTGCTCACGGCGCCAGGCCAGCTTGACGAATTCGTTGTCGCTCGAACCGCCCAGCAGGACGGCGTCGCGGTCTTCGAAATCCTTGGCCAGCTTGTTGAAGCCGACGATTTCGGTCGGGCAAACAAACGTGAAGTCTTTCGGGTAGAAGTAGATGACCTTCCACTTGCCGGGGAACGAGCTTTCGGTGATGTCTTCAAACGCCGACACGCCGTTTTCTTCGTGCTGGTTGAAGCCGGGCTTGACGCCGGTGACCTTGAAGGGTTCGAGTTTGTCGCCAACAGTTTTCATGTTTACTCCCAGTTGTTGGTGGAATTAAGGCTGCGCCTCAAACCTTAATTCTACGCTATGGATTTTCGTTGTCTAATTGATAATTCCTAAACTTTGCTTTGGGCAACTCTATCCTTGCGGTCAGGCCGCCGCCCTCGCGAGGCAGCATGCGCAGCGAGCCGCCCACGTGCTTGAGCAGGCGTTCGACGATGGCCAGGCCCAGCCCCGCGCCGCTGACGCCAGTGCGTGCCGCCTCGCCGCGCGAGAACGGCCGCAGCAGGCGGTCGACGTCTTCCGGCGCGATGCCGGGACCGCGGTCGGACACCTCGATCACGATCATGGAGCCTTCAGCTTGCAGTGTCATGACCAGATGCGCCATGCCGTCGGCGGAACGGCCGTAGCGCCGCGCGTTCTCGATCAGGTTGCTGACGATGCGCTTGAGGTCCAGCGCCGTGATGCGGGCGCGCAGGCCCGGTTCCAGCGTGGCGTCCAGCTCCCCGCCCAGGGATGCGGTATGGCTGCGTTCGCGTTCGTAGAGCTCGGCCAGCACCGCGGAGATGTCCGTGGCCAGCTGCGGCAAGGTGCCGGCGGGGCGCGCGTACTCCATCAATTGGCCGATGCTGTGGTCGATCTGGCCCAGGTCTTCGTCGATGGCCTGGCGGGCGTCCTCGGACACGCCGCTCAACTCGATCTCGAGTCGCATGCGCGCAAGCGGCGTGCGCAGGTCGTGCGAGATCCCCGCGAGCATCAGCTCGCGGTCGGCCTCCGCCTGTCTCAGGTCCTTGGCCATGCGGTTGAACGAGGCGTTCAGGTCGCGGATCTCCAGCGGTCCCTGCTCGGGCAGGGCAGCGGGAGTTTCGCCCCGCGACAGCACCTGGGCGGCCCGGGCCAGCCGCGATAGCGGCCGGTTGACGAAGCCCACGCTGACCGCGGCTCCCACCAGCGACAGCAATAGCGCCGTGGCGCCCCAGCCCAGCCATTCGATCCCGCCCGTCAGGCCGATCTGCTCGCGCTCGAACACCAGCCAGTAAAGGTCTTTCTCTATCTGGAAACTGACCCAGAAGCCGGGCACCTGGTTGACGCCCCAGGCAATCTGCGTTTCCGGGCCGAAGCGCGTGCGGATGTGCTGGGCAACGCGTTGCCAGTAATCGTCGTCGGGGAGGGCTTCGGCGAAGTCGGTGACTTCGCGCGGATAGACCTGGATGTCTTCGTTGGTGGCCAAGTCCAGCAGCAGCTTGCTGCGCTCGTCGTTATGCGAGTAGATCAGCGCGGTGCGCGTGATATTGACGGCCGTGATCACCCGCTGCGCCATTTGATTGGCGCGCGGTCCCAGCTCCATGCTGAAGAATACTTGTAGCCACGCGCCCAGGCTGACGAGCATCAGCGCGGCGAGCAACAGGAACGTGCGGCCGAACAAGCCGAGCCGCAAACGTGATGTCAGGTTCCTGAAGGTTCTGCGCAAGCGGGGCACGAGGCTGCGCTCCTGCCCGGGGCGGGCGAGTCGGTCAGCTACCACCGTCCGGCACAAACACGTATCCGAGACCCCAGACGGTCTGGATGAATACGGGCTTGGACGGATTCGGTTCGATCAGCTTGCGCAGGCGCGAGATCTGCACGTCCAGGCTGCGATCGAAGGCTTCGTATTCGCGGCCGCGCGCCAGTTCCATGAGCTTGTCGCGCGACAGCGGGATCTTGGGGTGGCGTGCGAACACCTTCAGCACCGAGAATTCGCCGGTGGTGATGGGCACCTGTTCGCCGTTGCGCGTGAGCGTGCGGGTGGACAGGTTCAGCGTGTAGGGGCCGAAGGCGATGGACTCGTTTTCCTGGCTGGGGGCGCCGGGGTGTTCCTCGGTGCCGCGGCGGCGCAGGATCGCGTTGATCCGCGCCAGCAGTTCCCGGGGGTTGAACGGCTTGGACAGGTAGTCGTCCGCACCCATTTCCAGGCCGACGATGCGGTCGATTTCTTCCGCCTTGGCCGTCAGCATGATGATGGGGGTATTGTCGTGACCACCGCGCAGCCGGCGACAGATGGACAGGCCATCTTCTCCAGGCAGCATCAGATCCAGCACGAGCAGGTCGAAATGCTCGCGTTGCCAGAGTTTGCCCATCTCTTTGGCGTCTTCGGCAACGAAAACGTTGAATCCCTGTTCGGATAAGTACCGACGCAGCAAATCGCGCAAGCGCGGATCATCGTCGACGACGAGGATTTTTCGGGTGGGGGTGGTGTTTTGCGTATTCATGGCCGGAAATGTAACAGTGGCAAGAACCAGCGGCTAGTGGGCGTTCACAAGATATTACACATTGCGAACCATGGTTGAAATCCCCCTCGCATCCCCCTGATAACCGGGGGCGGAGTCGCGGTATTTCGTACAATCTGCATCTATGGAACTAAACCTGCTGGCTTTGGAAACTTCTTCGTCCCGTTGCGGCGTGGCTCTGTTGCGGGCGGTCGATGGCCGCCTGGAGGTCAGCGTCAGGGAACATGAAGGCTCCCAGGAGCACGCGGAACGGCTCCTGCCCATGGCCAACGAGTTGCTGGCGGCGTCCGGACTGGCGCCAGCCGCCTTGCACGCGGTGGCTTTTGGCCAGGGTCCGGGCGGATTCACCGGCCTGCGGGTGGCCTGCGGAGTGGCGCAAGGCATGGGCCTCGGCCTGGGCATCCCCGTTGTCCCCATTGTCTCTCATCAGGCGGTCGCCGCACAGGTGGAGACCACCCCGGCGGGCGCGATCGTGGTTGCGCTGGACGCCCGCATGAACGAGGTCTATCTGGCCGTCTACCGCCAGGCGAACATTTCAGATGGCGAAATCTCTTGGGAAGTCCTGCAGGCGCCCTTGCTGATCGCGGCGGCCGAAGTCGTGCCATGGACCGCACATCACCTGCCGGCCTGGTCGGCGCGCGCGGGCCTGCCGCTGGAACCGGTATTGGCCGGCGATGCCTGGGATGCCTACGCGTCCGAAATGGAATATCCCGGCGCCTGGCGCCGCGCGGACGCCAGGCGCCCGGAAGCGGCCAGCGTCGCCCGTTTGGGGCGGCAGGGCTGGTTGCGGGGCGAGGCCGTGGCGCCCGAGCTGGCTGCGCCGCTCTACGTGCGCGACAAGGTGGCATTCACCACGGCCGAGCGCATGCGCGGCGAAGGCGGTAATCCGAAAGCCCGGCCTTCGCTGGTTCCCTCGGTGCCTCAACCAATGACCGACGCCGACCTGGACGAGGTCGTGGCGCTGGAGGCGCACGTGCAGGCCTTCCCCTGGACGCGCGGCAATTTCGCGGACGCCCTGGCGGCAGGCTACGGCGCCTGGGCGCTGCGGCGCGAAGGCAAGCTGGCGGGGTTTTGCGTGCTCATGTTCGCGCCCGACGTGGCGCACCTGTTGGTGATCGCGGTGGCCAAACCGCTGCACCGCCAGGGCCTGGGCGGCTTGCTGCTGGACTGGTGCGAGCAGCAGGCGCGCGAACGCGGCATGGAGGGCGTGCTGCTGGAGGTGCGCCCCTCCAATGAGTCGGCCATCAGTTTCTACAAACGGCACGGGTATCTGCAAATCGGCGTGCGCCGAGGCTATTACCCGGCCGAGAAAGGCGGCAGGGAAGACGCCCTGGTCATGCAGAAGCGCTTTGCGGCGGATGGAGCGGCGGCATGAGCCAGCCCAACGCAGCGCCGCCGCCGGCCGCGCCCCGGGTCAATCCGCTGCAGCGCATCTGGTTGCGCGAGATCGGCATGGAGCGGCTGTGGCTGCGTCCGGCCCCTGCGCCCAGCAGGCCGACGGCCGAGACGCAAGTCCTTGTTTCGACGCCGGTTTTGCCGGCTGCGGCGCAGATTCCCGTAGCTGAGGCGCCGATTGCGCCGCAGCCTGTTGCGGCTGTCGCGCCGGTCGCTGCCGTCCCGGCGCGCGAGGCAGCGCCCGCCGCCGTAGCGGCGCCTGCGGAACCGACTCCTGGTCGTGCCGGAATACCGACGTCGATCCTGAACCGCAAAGGCCCGCCGCCGCCGCCAGCTCCCAAGGCCGAGGCTGAGGCAGCGCTTCCGCCGCCCGTGCCGGTGGCAGAAGCGATCCGGAATTCCACGCTGGAAGAAATGCACGATCAGGTCGTGGCCTGTTCCGCCTGCGGGCTGTGCAAGGGCCGCCGCAACGCGGTTTTCGGTCACGGCGGCCAGCCCACGCGCTGGCTGGTGGTGGGCGAGGCGCCTGGCGAGCAAGAGGACCGGCAAGGGCAGCCCTTCGTGGGCCGCTCGGGCCAGTTGCTGGACGCCATGCTGTCGTCGGTGTCCATGAGCCGCGAGCGCGACGTGTTCATCACCAACGTCATCAAGTGCCGGCCGCCTGGCAATCGCAATCCCAAGCCCGAGGAAATCGCGGCCTGCAGTCCCTACCTGATGCGCCAGATCGCGCTGCTCAAGCCGGAGCGGATCCTGGTGCTGGGCCGTTTCGCGGCCCAGACGCTGCTGGGCACGGACGCGACCATCGGCAGCCTGCGCGGCCGTATCCACCAGTTGAAGACCGACGAAGGGCGGGAGATTCCGGTGGTCGTCAGCTACCACCCCGCCTACCTGCTGCGCAGCCCCAGCGAGAAGGCGCGCGCCTGGCAGGACCTGCGCCTGGCCGTGGCGCAATTGGCCTGAGCCTGGCTCCATGGTCGTGGGGCAAAGAAAAACCGGGCGCAAGCCCGGTTTTTTCATTGCAGCGGAATTGCGCGCCTAGTGCGTGGAGTCCAGCGCGCGCCCGTGGCCTTCCTGGCCGATCTGGTCGTGCAGTTCGGGATTGGCCTGCAGGTTGCGCTTGCTCCAGCGCATGAAGACCACCATCAGCACCGCGACCACGGTGCCGAAGATCACGATGATGATGTTGATGGGCAACTGCAGCCACAGCAGCAGCGTGTACATGGCCACCATCAGCAGGATGTTGAGCTGTTCGTTGAAGTTCTGCACGGCGATGGAGTGGCCGGCCGACAGCAGCACGTGGCCGCGGTGCTGCAGCAGCGCGTTCATCGGCACCACGAAGAAGCCGGCCAGGCCGCCCGTGATCAGCAGCAGCAGGTAGACGCTCCAGGGCGAGTAGACCAGCGGCATCAGCAGCACGACCAGGCCCATGGCGGCGCCGACCGGCAACACGGCCAGCGCGCGGCGCAGCGGAATGCGGCCCGCCAGGATGGAGCCGACGACGGTGCCCAGCGCGGCCACGCCCATCAGCATCGAGGCCTTGTCCAGTTGGTATCCGAGGTGGCTGCGGCCCCATTCGATGACGATCAACTGCAGCGTGGCGCCCGCGCCCCAGAACAGGGTGGTGACGGCCAGCGAGATCTGGCCCAGCTTGTCTTTCCACAGCACACGGACGTAGCCCCAGAAGGTGCGGATGAGCCGCACCGGGTTCTTCTGCTGCGGCGGGTAGCGCACGTGGGTGTGCGGAATCAGCAGGTTGCACAGCGCCGCCAGCAGGTACACGAAGGCGATGACCAGGATCGCGGCCTCGGCCGGGGTGTGGACCAGCTTGCCGATGAAGGAGTGGCTGAGCAGGGCGGTGGAAACAGAGGACGAGATCAGCAGGCCGCCCAGCACCGTGCCCAGGATGATGGAGAAGACGGTCAGGCCCTCGATCCAGCTATTGCCCTTGACCAGCATGGCCGGGGGCAGCATTTCCGTGACGATGCCGTACTTGGCGGGGGAGTAGGCCGCGGCGCCGATGCCGACGATGCCGTAGGCCGCGCAGACCAGGTAGGTCTGGTACTCGGGGGCGACGCCGATGCTGGCATACGAGAACATCAGCATGCAGCCGGTCACTTTCAGGGCATTGGTGGAGAACATCACGCGGCCCTTGGGGAAGGAGTCCGCCAGCGCCCCGACAAAGGCGGCCAGCACCACATAAGCCAGCGCGAACGACCACTTCATCATGGGCGCCATCCAGTCCGGCCCATGCAGTTCCTGTATCAAGGCGATGGCTGCGATGAACAGCGCGTTGTCCGCCAATGACGAGAAGGCCTGCGCGGCCATGACCAGATAGAAACCACGTTTCAAGAATGTCCCCGTTCTCAGGCCTGGCCCCGGCCAGTCCGCGTGAAAATTTATGTGTCGTGCAAAAAAGTGTCAGGGAGTATAGCCGGACCCCAGGCGGCGGCCATTGAGCGTTTGCCCGCGGGTTGACCGCCGGCAAGCCTTAGGGACAACACGCCTTGACCCTTGCTGACGTTCGGGGACAGACTGCCTGCGGTATCATACGACCCATGTGTAAGCCGGCCCCCCAGGGGCCGGTTTGCAATCTGTGCGGCAGGTCCGTTAACGCCTTTCGTTCAACCCACCCCGTCGTCATCGTATTGTGCGTCTTACTCAGCTAAAACTCGCCGGCTTCAAGTCCTTCGTCGATCCCACCGTGATTCCCGTGCCCAGCCAACTGGTGGGCGTGGTGGGTCCCAATGGCTGCGGAAAATCGAACATCATTGATGCCGTGCGCTGGGTGCTGGGTGAGGCCAAGGCCTCGGAACTGCGCGGCGAGTCCATGCAGGACGTCATTTTCAACGGCTCCGGCAACCGTAAGCCTGCTGCGCGGGCCTCGGTGGAAATGGTGTTCGACAACAGCGAAGGGCGCGCCGCCGGCCAGTGGAGCACCTACGCGGAAATCGCCGTGCGCCGGGTGCTGACCCGCGACGGCACCAGCAGCTACTTCGTCAACAACCAGCAGGTCCGCCGCCGCGACATCCACGACATCTTCCTGGGCACCGGCCTGGGCGCCCGCGGCTACGCCATCATCGGCCAGGGCATGATCAACCGCCTGATCGAGGCGCGCCCCGAAGAACTGCGGGTGTTCCTGGAAGAGGCGGCAGGGGTGTCGCGCTACAAGGAACGGCGCCGCGAGACCGAGAACCGCCTGTCCGACACGCGCGAGAACCTGACCCGCGTCGAAGACATCCTGCGCGAACTCAATAATCAGCTGGAGAAGCTGGAAGCGCAGGCCGAAGTGGCCACGCGCTACCGCGAACTCCAGGCCGACGGCGAAAAGAAGCAGCATGCGTTGTGGTTCCTGAAGGAAACCGGGGCGCGCGAAGAGCGCGCCAAGAAAGCCCAGGAGATGGCGCAGGCCCAGAATGAACTGGAAGCCGCCATCGCCGGCCTGCGGGCGGGCGAAGCCGCGCTGGAGTCCCGCCGCCAGGCCCACTACGCCGCCAGCGATGCAGTGCATACCGCCCAGGGCGGGCTGTACGAGGCCAACGCGCAAGTCAGCCGCCTGGAAGCCGAAATCCGTCACGTGGTGGATTCCCGCAACCGCCTGCAAGCGCGCCGCGATCAGCTGCAGCAGCAGATCGGCGAGTGGACCGCCCAGCGCGAGCATTGCACCGAACAGATCGCCCAGGCCGAGGAAGACCTAGCCGCCGGCGCCGCCCGCACGGAAGAGGCGCGCGCCAAGGCCGAGGACGCCCAGGCCGCGCTGCCGGCCGTGGAGCAGCGCGTGCGCGAAGCCGCCTCCGGGCGCGACGAGATGCGCGCCGCGCTGGCCCGCGTCGAACAGAATCTTGCCCTGGTGGCCCAGTCGCAGCGCGACGCGGACCGCCAGATGCAGGCGCTGGAGCAGCGCCGCGAACGCTTGCAACAGGAACTGCGCGAACTGCACAGTCCCGATCCGGTGCGCCTGGAGCAACTGGCTGGCGACCGCGCCGCCGGCGAGGACCAGCTCGAGGAAGCCCAGGAAGAGCTGGCTACCCTGGAAGGCCGCGTGCCGGAAGCGGATGCCGAGCGCAGCCGCGCCCAGGCCGCCGCCCAGACCGACGTGCAGAACCTGGCGCGCCTGGAAGCCCGCCTGTCGGCTCTGGTGAAGCTGCAGGAAGACGTGCAGAAGCAGGGGGCGCTGGAACCCTGGCTGGCCAAGCATGAGCTGGCCGGACTGTCGCGTTTGTGGCAGAAGCTGCACATCGAACCGGGCTGGGAAACCGCCCTGGAAGCCGCACTGCGCGAGCGCATGGCCTCGATGGAAGTGCGCAACCTGGATTGGGCCCGCGCCTTCGCCGAGGATGCGCCGCCGGCCAGGCTGGCCTTCTACCAGCTGCCGGCCGCCGCGCCGACGCCCGCCGCGCCGGCCGGCCTGACCTCGCTCGCCAGCCTGCTGCGCATCACCGATCCCGACCTGCGTACGCTGCTGAATGAGTGGCTGGGCGGCATCTACACGGCCACCGACGTGACCCAGGCGCTGGCCATGCGCGCCAGCCTGCCCGCGGGCGGGGCCTGCGTGGTCAAGGCCGGCCATCTGGTCGACGCCCACAGCGTGCGTTTCTATGCGCCCGATTCCGAGCAGGCCGGCCTGTTGGCGCGCCAGCAGGAAATCGAGAACCTGCAACGCGAGATCAAGGCCCAGCAACTGATCGCCGACCAGGCGCGCGCCGCGGTCGCCCGTGCCGAGGCCGCCTGGCAACAAGTGTCCCAGGCCATCGCCCCGGCGCGCCAGCGCGTGGCCGAGGTCACCCGCCGGGTGCACGACATCCAGCTGGAACACTCGCGCCTGCAGCAGCAGGCCGAGCAGTCCGGCGAACGCGCCTCGCGCCTGCGCCAGGACCTGGAAGAGATCAAGGTCCAGGAAGAAGACCTGCGCGCCACCCGCGAAGAGGCCGAGGCCCGCTTCGAGGCGCTGGACGAGGAGCTGGCCGAACACCAATCCCGTTTCGCCGACGCCGAGATCGACGGCGAAACCCTGGCGGCCCAGGCCGAAGCGGCCCGCGCCGGCCTGCGCGAACTGGAACGCGCCGCCCAGGAAGCCGAATTTGCCGAACGCGGCATCCAGGTCCGCATTACCGATCTACAGCGCAACCAGCAATTGGCGGCCGACCAAAGCCAGCGCGGCAGCGTCGAACTGGAGCAGCTGATGGTGGACCTGGCCGAGCTGGACGCCTCGGCGTCCCAGGCCGGCCTGCAGGACGCCCTGGAAGCGCGCGCCGAGCGCGAGGAAGCGCTGTCGCGCGCGCGCCAGGAACTGGAAAATCTGGCGGCCCTGCTGCGCGGCGCCGACGAAGACCGCCTGCAGCAGGAACAGACGCTGGAGCCGCGGCGCGCCCGCATCATGGAACTGCAGCTGCAGGAACAGGCCGCCCGCCTGGCCGAAGAGCAGTTCACCGAACAATTGAACGCGCGCGAGGTCGACCGCGAGGCGCTGGCCCAGGATCTGGCCAACCAGCCCGATGAATGGCGCCGCGCCAGCTGGCTGCAGTCCGAAGTCAGCCGCATTTCGCGCCAGATCGAAGCCCTGGGCTCGGTCAACCTGGCGGCGCTGGATGAATTGAACACCTCGCGCGAGCGCAAGGGCTTCCTCGATTCGCAGCACCAGGACCTGATGACCGCCATCGAGACCCTCGAGGACGCCATCCGCAAGATCGACCGCGAAACCCGCGAGCTGCTGCAAGAGACCTTCAACGTCGTCAACGGCCACTTCGGTGAGCTGTTCCCCAAGCTGTTCGGCGGCGGCGAGGCCAAGCTGACCATGACGGGCGAGGAAATTCTCGACGCTGGCGTGCAGGTCATGGCCCAGCCTCCGGGCAAGCGCAACAGCACCATTCACCTGCTGTCCGGCGGCGAAAAGGCCCTGACCGCGACCGCCCTGGTGTTCGCGCTGTTCAAGCTCAACCCTGCGCCGTTCTGCCTGCTGGACGAGGTGGACGCGCCGCTGGATGACGCCAACACGGAGCGCTATGCGAACCTGGTCGCCAACATGAGCGAGCAGACCCAGTTCCTGTTCATCTCGCACAACAAGATCGCGATGCAGATGGCCAAGCAACTGATCGGTGTAACCATGCAAGAGCAAGGGGTTTCGCGTATCGTTGCGGTAGACATAGACTCGGCCGTCCAGATGATGGCCTCCGAAGCGGCATAAACCCAATATTCAGAAGGGCGTCGGGGTTTCGGCGCGGGATTTATACATGAGTGATTTGCAGATCGGGCTGATAGCCCTGGGCGTATTGCTGATACTGCTGGTGCTGGGATTCAACTGGTGGCAGGACCGGCGCGTCCGGCGCAAGATGCAGACCCATTTCCCCTCCACCGAACAGGATCCGCTGTTGGGGGCGGGGGTGGCATCTGCAGGCGCTGCGCCGGCCGCAGGCGCAGCGGCGTCGCGCCGCGAGCCCGGCATGGGCGGCGAAAGCCCCCGTGCCCAGTCCGGTCAGCCGGCGCCGGTCGATGCCGGCAGCGATGCCGACGATACCGAAGAACCCGATCCCGCCTGCGAGGTGGTCATCGAGATCAACTTCGCCGACACCGTGCGCGGCGCCGACCTGCTGCCCTACATGCAGAGCCTGCGCCACGTGGGCCGCAAGCCCATGCGCGTGTTCGCCGAAACCGATCAGCGCCGCCACCGCGCGCGCGTTCACGCCGGCGAATCCTATGCGTCCATGCAGCTGGCCGTGCTGCTGGCCAACCGCAGCGGTCCGCTGACCGCCATCGAATGGTCGCAGGCCTGGGCCCGCGCCCAGGACATGGCCGAGCGTTTCGACGCCACCATCGAAGGTCCGGACCAGCAGGCCGTGCTGGAGCAGGGCGCCCGATTGGACGACACCTGCGCCGCCCTGGACACCCAGGTTGGCCTGACCCTGCTGCTGGGTACGGCCCAGCCCGCCGCCGAAGTCCTGTCCGTGGCGCGCGACCTGGGCTTTGTCGCCGACGGCAGCCGCCTGGCCTGGCCGGCGGACAACGGCATAGCCCGCTTCACGCTGGCGCGCGGCGACGGTGCGGCATTCGATGCCGGCATGGGCGGCATCGAACGCCTGTACCTGCTGCTGGACGTGCCCTGCAGCCCGGCGGACGAGCGCGCTTTCGGCCGCATGGTCGATGTGGGCCGCGATCTGGCTGCCCGTCTGCGCGCGGACCTGGTGGACGACCAGGGCAAGCCGCTGGCCGATGGTTCGGAAACGGTCATCGACGAGCGTCTCCAGGTGCTGTTCGGCCAGCTCGAACAAGCGGGCCTGCCCGCTGGCAGCGAGCGCGCCCTAAGGGTGTTTGCGTAAATGAGCGGCGCGTCTGGCGGTGAAAACGCGGCGCAGGCCGCGGCGCGCTTGCGCGCCGAAATCGAACAGCACAACGTCCGCTACTACGTCTACGACGATCCGTCGATATCGGATGCCGAGTACGACCGGCTGATGCGCGAACTGCAGGCCCTGGAGGCCGAGCATCCGGAGCTGGTGACGCCGGAGTCGCCGACGCAGCGCGTGGGTGCGGCGCCTGTTTCGGCATTTGGCAGCGTGCGTCACGTGGTGCCGATGCTGTCGCTGGGCAACGCCTTCGACGAAGAAGACGTGACGGCCTTCGACCGCCGCGTCACCGACACGCTGCGCGGCGCGGGCCTGCTGGGGCCGGCGCAGCAAGCCGATTACTTCTGCGAGCTCAAGCTGGACGGGCTGGCAATCAGCCTGCGCTACGAAGACGGCCGCCTGGTGCAGGCCGCCACCCGCGGCGACGGCCAGACGGGTGAAGACGTCACCTCCAATATCCGCACCATCAAGGCGATTCCGCTGCAGCTCAAGGGGGCGTACCCCAAGGTGCTGGAAGTCCGCGGCGAAGTCCTGATGAATCGCGCCGACTTTGAAAAGCTGAACCAGGCCCAGGCCAAGCGCGACGAGAAAGTCTTCGTCAATCCGCGCAATGCCGCCGCGGGCAGCCTGCGCCAGCTGGATCCGCGCATCACCGCCAAGCGGCCGCTGCGCTTCTTCGCCTATGGCTGGGGCGAAGTCCAGGGCCTGGCGGGTTCGCAGGGCGGCTTGTTCGCCGAAGCGTCGGCCGGCGTGGCCGAGGCCTCGCAATTGCCCGAGAAATCCCACGGCGCCATGCTGGACTGGCTGGCCTCGCTGGGCCTGCCGGTCAACGTCAAGCACAACCACCGCGCCAGCGGCGCCGAGGGCCTGATGGCTTTCTACGCCAAGGTCGGCGCGCTGCGGCCCGACTTGCCCTACGACATCGACGGCGTGGTCTACAAGGTGGATTCGCTGCCCGCGCAGAAGGTGCTGGGTTTCGTCGCGCGCGCGCCGCGCTTCGCGCTGGCGCACAAGTTCGCCGCCGAGGAAGCCACCACCACCTTGCTCGACATCGAGGTGCAGGTGGGCCGCACCGGCGCCATCACGCCGGTGGCGCGCCTGAAGCCGGTGTTCGTCGGCGGCGTGACCGTCACCAACGCCACGCTGCATAACGAAGACGAGATCCGCCGCAAGGACGTACGCATCGGCGACACGGTCATCGTGCGCCGCGCGGGCGACGTGATTCCGGAAGTACTCGGCCCGGTGCTGGAAAAGCGCCCGGACGACGCCCGCGAATTCGTCATGCCCACGGCCTGTCCGGTTTGCGGCTCCGCCATCGAACGCCTGGAAGACGAGACCATCGCGCGTTGCACCGGCGGTTTGTTCTGCGGCGCGCAGCGCAAGCAGACGCTGTGGCACGCCGCCAGCCGCAAGGCGCTGGACATCGAAGGCCTGGGCGAAAAACTGGTGGATCAGTTGGTCGACAGCGGCCGGGTCAAGACCCTGGCCGACCTGTACAGCCTGCGTCCGCTGGAATTGGTGGGCCTGGACCGCATGGGCCAGAAGTCCGCCGACAACCTGGTGGCCGCCATCGACAAGGCGCGCGCGCCCGGCTTGAACCGCCTGCTGTACGCGCTGGGCATCCGCCACGTGGGCGAGACCACGGCGCGCGACGTGGCGCGCCATTTCGGCAGCATCGACGCCATCATGGACGCCGATGAAGACGCCTTGTCCTCCGTACCCGACGTGGGCCCGGTGGTGGCGGCTTCGATCCGCCGTTTCTTCGCCGAGCAGCACAACCGCGACGTGATCGAACAACTGAAGTCGCAGGGCGTGAATCCCGTGGCCGAGGCGGCGCCGCAAGCCACGACGCTGGCCGGCAAGACCTTCGTGTTGACCGGCACGCTGCCCAATTGGACGCGCGAAGAAGCCTCGATGCGTATCCAGGCGGCGGGCGGCAAGGTCAGCGGCTCGGTGTCCAAGAAAACGGCCTATCTGGTGGCCGGCGAGGATTCCGGCAGCAAGCTCGCCAAGGCCCAGGAACTGGGCGTGGCGGTGCTGGACGAGGACGGCCTGAAGGCCTTGCTGGGCGAGCAGGGCGGCTGAGGCCGCCCGGCCAGGCACCGAATCAGATGGTGCTGCGCGGCATCATGTCGCGGATGGCGGCGGCCGCGCGCTGCAAGGCCGGCAGATGCTGTTGCTTCAATTCGTCGGGCTGGCGGGAGCCCAGCACCATGCTGACGCTCAGGCCTGCCACCGCGCGGCCTTCATGGTTGTACAGCGGCACGGCCACGCCCGCGAAACCATCCACCAATTCGCTGACCGAAATGCAGTAGCCGTCCTGGCGCACCTGCCGGATCAGCTTGCGCAGGGCGCTGCGCGACACAGTCGTGTAGGGCGTCAGGCGCTTCAGGTCCGCGCTTTCCAGATAGGCGTCGAGCGCCTCGTCATCCAGGGTCGATAGCAGCGTGCGGCCCAGGGAATGGGCGTAGGCGGGCAGGCGGCTGCCCACCGACAGGTCCAGCTTGAGGAGCTTGGGGCCTTCCTCGCGCGCCAGGAACACGACATGTTGCCGGTCCAGCACGCCCAGCGAGCAGGTTTCCCCCACGGTCTGCGCGACTTCGCGCATGGTCGCGCGGGTCAGCTTGGGCAGGCTCAGCGAAGCGAAATACGCATAGCCCAGGTCCATGACCTTGGGCGTGGGTGAGAAATTCCTGCCGTCCTGCCGCACATAGCCCAGTTTTTCCAGCGTCAGCAAAATGCGCCGCGACGCCGCGCGGGTCACGTCCAGTTGTTCCGCGGCTTCCTGCACGGTCACGCTGGCCACGCCGGTGGCGTAGATCTGCAGCAGTTGCAGGCCGTTGGCCAGGCTGTCGAGAAACTCCTCTTTCCTTTCTTTCGGTTCCGGCAATGTCGTGTCCATGTGTCGGCAGTCTTGTCTTTGGAGGCTCGATTGTAGTTTGACATCCGCGCCAATCTTCATAAAATGCCAATTAGCGAACAATTGTTCGTTAATTAGATGGGTCGGCCAGGGCACCCGCCCGGTACGTCCCGCAATAACGGAGACATGCCATGTGCAGGAGACTATTGCGCGCCTTGGGCGCATGCGCCCTGGCGGCGGGTGTGGCGGCCAGTTCCGCCGCCAGCGCGGCCGAGGCCTATCCCAGCAAACCTATCCGCTTCGTCGTACCCGCCGCGGCCGGCGGGCCCACTGAAATCGTCACCCGGCTGCTGGCCGAACGCATGACGCAGAGCATGGGCGTATCGGTCATCGTCGAGGCTAAGCCCGGGGCGGGCGGCAACATCGGGGCGGACGCCGTGGCCAAGTCGGCCCCGGACGGCTACACGATCCTGATGGGCACGATAGGCACCAACGCCATCAACCAGACCCTCTACAAGTCCATGCCGTTCCAGCCGCTGAAGGACTTCACGGCGGTAACGCAGGTCGTGTCGTATCCGCTGGTGGTGGTGGTCAACCCCAAGCTGCCGATCCACTCGGTGGCGGACCTCATCGCCTATGCCAAGGCCAATCCCGGCAAGCTCAACCGCGCCTCGGGCGGCAGCGGCACGTCCATGCACATGTCGGGCGAGCTGTTCAACGAGATGGCCGGCGTGCAGATGCAGCACATCCCTTACAAGGGCAGCCTGCCCGCGCTCACGGACGTGATCGGCGGACAGGCCGACCTGGCCTTCGACAGCCTGGTCATCGCCCAGCCCCTGATCAAGTCCGGCAAGCTGCGCGCGATCGCCGTGACCGGCCCGGAACGCTCTCCGGCCGCGCCGGATATTCCGACCGTGGCCGAAACCCTGCCGGGCTATGCCATGACGTCCTGGATCGGCGTATTCGCGCCGGCCGGCACGCCGCGTCCCATTGTCGAACGTCTGCAGCAGGAAATTGCCAAGGCGTTGGCCGATCCCCGCGTGCGCGAACAACTTGTTTCCCAGGCCGCAGATCCGGTGGCCAGCAAGCCCGACGACTTTGCCCGCTTCACAGCCGATGAAACCGAGAAATGGGCGCCGGTCGTCAAGGCCTCCGGCGCATCCGTTTCCTGAATTCCCAAGGAGGAGAGACACATGCAGTCCATCGATTTTCAGGCCCGCCGCAAACGCGTCGCCCAACACGCGCGCGAACTCGGCTTTGACGCCTACCTGGGTACCCGCCAGGGCGCGCTGCACTACCTGAGCGGCGCATTCATGCCGTGGCGCGGCGCCGTGCTGGTCACGGCGGACGGGCATTGCGAATTCATCTACTGGGCCATGGACGCCTCGCGGGTGCGGGTGGAAGGCCATGAGATGGAGATGTACGAGTTCGAGTTTTCCGATTTTCCGCAACTGATACGCCAGCGCCTGGAGCACCACGGGCTGACGCGGGGCAAGGTGGCGTTGGACCTGTCGCACCCCGGGGCGGCGCAGGTGGCGCCGGGCATGCTGACCGCGGCCGAGTACTTCGACCTCACCAGCCATCTGCCCGACATCCGTTTCGCGAACGGGGTGGACGTGATCGACGACGTCATGCTGATCAAGGACGCCGCCGAGATCGAGCGCCTGCGCCATGCGGCAGAGGTCTCGGATTATGGTTTCGAGCAGGGCATGAACGCAGTGCGGGTCGGAGCGACCGAGAACGAGATCGCCGGCGAAATCGAGCGTGCGATCCGGCAGCGGGGCAGCACCTGGTCCTGGGCCGTGACGGGCGGCACCGAAGTCGGGGCGGGCGAACGCACGGGATTCCTGCGCGGCGTCACCCAGCAGGCCACCGACCGCGCTATCCAGCCGAACGAGTTCGTGATCCTGGACCTGCACCCCTTGCTGGACCTCTACATGGCGGATACGGCTTTGCCCGTGTTCCTGGGCAAGCCCGATCCGGCCCAGAGCAAGCTGATCGATTGCTGGGAAGAGACCGTGCAGACCATGCTGGCGTCGTTGACGCCGGGCCGGCCGATAGCGGAGTGCGCCAGCCGTGGCATCGCCGTGTTCGATAAGCACGGCCTGAGCGAGTTCGGCCTGCCCCTGTTCGGCCATGGACTGGGCACCTGCGCGCGCACCCGGCCCTTCATCAACCTGCGCAGCCGCGACGTCGTGACGCCCGGCATGGTGGTGGCGCTGGGCACGCACCTGTACCGCCCGGGCGTGGGCGGCATGCGGCTGGAGTATCCGGTGCTGATCGGGGAGCACGGCGCCGAGCCGCTGGTGCGCACCGAGGCCCGCGTGCACCGTCTTCCCTGAACCTCTGCCGGAGCCTGATGATGAAAGCGATACCCCTGAGCCCGCTGATCGGCGCGGCCGTCCAAGGTGTGGATCTGGAAACCCTGGACGACGCCGCCTTCGCGGATGTGAATGCGCTGTTCCTGCGTCACCAGTTGCTGGTCTTCAAGAACCAGCGGCTGTCGCCCGAGGGCCAACTGCGCTTCAGCCGCCGCCTGGGCGAGCTGGATATCCACGTGCTGGCCCAGTACAACCATCCCGAGTATCCCGAGATATTCGTGCTGTCCAACGAGGTCAAGAACGGCGTGCCGGCGGGCATTGCCGACGGCGGTTCGTACTGGCATTCGGATTTCGCCTTCCGCGAATGTCCGGCCAAGGCCACCATCCTGAATGCGCAACAGATTCCGCCGGAAGGCGGCAACACCTTGTTCGTCAACATGTACCGGGCCTACGAGGAACTGGACGGCGCCGTGCAAAGCCAGTTGGCTGGCCTTCGGGCGGTGCACCGCTACCGGCGCAAGAACACCAGGGCCGACGAGGGCACCCAGGTGAAGATGGATGCCAGCCAACTGGCCGGCACGCCTGACGTCGAACATCCCATCGTGCGCACCCATCCCGAGACGGGCCGCAAGGCGCTGTACGTGCATCCCGGCATGACGGCCGAGGTGTCCGGCTGGGGCGAGGCGGACAGCCAGGAATTGCTGGATCGTCTGTTCGCGCATTGCACGCAGGAGCAGTACCAGTACGCGCTGCAATGGGAGCCGGGCGACGTGGTCATGTGGGACAACCGCTGCGTGATGCACAAGGCCACCACCCGCGAATTGCCAGCCAGCATGCGGCGCACGATCTATCGCACCACGGTCATGGGCGAGCGTCCGGTCTAGGGGCCGCCGATGTCCGTCCTTCAGTCCACGGATCGCGCCGCCGAGGTGACGCAGTTGCAGGCCTTGCCATTGGACGGCGGCGGGACGCTGGCGCCGGTCCGGCTGGCCTGGGCCCGCTACGGTCCGCCGCCGCACCGGGCGCGCGCCGTGGTGTTGCTGCTGCATGGCATATCCGGCAGCCACCAGGCCTTGCGGCCGGCCGAGGGGGCAGTCCATCCCGATGCGGGCTGGGCCAGTCCCTGGCTGGGGCCCGGGGCGGCGCTGGATACGCGCGATACCTGCGTGCTGGCGCCGAACGCGTTGGGTTCCTGTTTCGGCAGCAGCGCGCCGATCGGGGCCCAAGCCAGCGCATTTCCTGACGTTTCGATTGCCGATGGCGTGCGCCTGCAGGGGGAATGGCTGCGCGCGATAGGCGTCGAGCGCCTGGATGCGGTGGTGGGGTATTCCTACGGCGGCTACCAAGCCTTCCAGTGGGCCGTGGCTGCGCCGCTGCCCGTCGGGCGGGTGGTGGCGCTGGCTTCGGCGCCGCGCGGCGGCGGCACCATGGAGGACGCGCAGCGCCTGCGCCGCATCGCCGCCGCCCTCGATGCGGGCGATGCGGATGCCTGGAACGAATGGGTCGAATCGCGCTGCGCAACCTTGCGCCGCTATGGCTACGCGCTATGGCTGGCCGACGCGGGCGAACCCGACGCGGAGCAGCGTTTGCGGGCCGAGGCCCAGGCCTGGGCGGCGCGCTTTTCACCGTGGTCCATGGCGCTGCTCAGGACGTCCGCCTGCCGCTACGATGCGCGCGGCGCGCTGCTGGAAGCCGCCACGCCCGTGCGCTGGCTGCGCTGCGTATCGGACGAGCTCTTTGCGCCCGATGATCCAGGCGTGGGCGCGCGGATCGCGTATCCCGCCCATATTGTCCAGACCAGCGTGGCCGGGCGCTACGGCCATCTGTCGCCGCTCCTGGAAGGCCCTCTCTGGGACGCCCATTTGCGGCAGGCGCTGGCTTAACGGGGGAGCCAACCCGGCGCCGAAACAGCCAGGCGAAAAAAATGCCCGCTTGCGCGGGCATTTTTCATCTGTGCGGCAAGGCTTACTGGATCTTGGCCTTTTCGCGCAGTTCCTTCTGGTAGTCGGCCAGGGTTTGCTGGCGCAGCATTTCTTCCAGCTGCGGACGCACCTGGTCGAGCGGCGGGAATTCCACCGGACGGGTATCGTCGACGACGATGATGTGCCAGCCGTACTGGGTCTGCACCGGCTTGTCGACCATTTCGCCCTTCTTCAGCTGCGTCACGGCTTGCGCGAACGGCTGGACGTAGTTGGTCGGGGGAGCCCAACCCAGGTCGCCGCCCTTGTCGGCGCTGCCGGGGTCCTTGGAGTTCTTCTTGGCCAGGTCGTTGAACTTGCTCTTGTTGCTCTTGATCTGGGCCAGCAGGTCGTTCGCCGTCTTCTCGTCTTCGACGAGGATGTGGCGGACCTTGTATTCCATCTTGCCGGCCTGTTCCTTCTTGATCTTCTCGTATTCGGCCGTGACCTTGGCGTCGGACACCGGGTGCTTGGCCAGGTAGTCGGCCATCAGGGCGCGGACCAGGATGCCTTGGCGGGCCAGTTCGACTTCGGTCTGGACGTCGGCCTGCTTGGCGATGCCGCTGGATTCGGCGGCTTGCACGAAGATCTGGCGGTTGATCATTTCCTGCTTGACCTGTTCGCGCAGTTGCGGCGAATCGGTGGCGCCCTGGCTGACCAGCAGCTTGACGAATTGATCCAGGCTCTTCTGCGAGATGGCCTTGCCGTTGACGGTAGCCACGTTCTGAGCGAAAGCCGGCACGGCGATGACGCAGGCCGCAGCCAGCATGACGATGCGTTTCATGAATATCCTTTTACTTTCTATTTGGGAGCCTGGGCATCTAGCGCAAGCGCATGAATCGGATAAGGGATCAAATCTTGCAAATGATGATACACCAGCCTATGCCGCGCAACGGGCGAGAGCCCCGCGAAGCAAGGCGCTACGATGATCACGCGATAGTGGCCGGCGCCGTTTTTACTGCCTTCGTGGCCGGCATGCAAATGCGAGTCGTCCAGAATGTCGAGGCTGACGGGTTCCAGGGCGGCTAGCCGCTCCCGGATCAGGGAAATGCGGTCGGTGGTGTCTGACATGGGGAGTGAGGTTTGGTTCCGGCGCTACGCGCGCCGGCCAGGGATTCGGAGGGGATCAGGGCTGGCGGGGCGGGGTGTCGGAGGAGGGGGCCTGTTCCTCCGTCTGGATGTGCTTGCCCAGCCAGATCGACTGGCCGATCACGAAGACCACCATCAGGCCCATCAGGCCGAAGGCCTTGAAGCTGACCCATTGCGATTCGGTGAAGTGGCCGGAAAACGCCACATACAGGTTGAGCGCGCCTGCGATCAGGAAGAAGCCGGCCCAGACCAGGTTCAGCCGTTCCCAGGCGGCGTCGGGCAGCTGGATCTGCTTTTCCATCAGGCGGCGGATCAGGTTGCGGCCGAAGAGCAGGCGCGCAAAGACCAGCGCGCCGCCGAACAGCCAGTACAGCACCGTGGGCTTCCATTTGATGAAGACATCGCTGTGCAGCCAGATCGTGGCCCCGCCGAATACCAGGATGACGGTCAGGTTGATCCAGTGCATGGCCTCGGTGGCGCGGCCCGTGGCCTTCAGCCAGACGATCTGCAGCACGGCAGCCGCCATGGCGACGCCGGTGGCGATGAAAATGTCCGTGTACCGATACGCAATGAAGAAAAGGAACAGCGGAAACAGGTCGAACAGGAACTTCTTCATTCAGTCTTCTATGGGTTCAAACGTCATCGACAGGGAATTGATGCAGTAGCGCAGTCCGGTGGGCTCGGGGCCGTCGGGGAAGACGTGTCCCAGATGCGAATCGCAGACGTTGCACAGCACTTCGGTGCGGACCATGCCGTGGGTGGTGTCGCGCTCCTCGCGCACCAGTTCGGGATCCAGCGGCTGGAAGTAGCTGGGCCAGCCGCAGCCGGCGTCGAATTTGGTGTCGGAAGCGAACAGCGCCGTGCCACAGCCCACGCAACGGTAGATGCCATGAGAGAACGTATTCCAGTAACGCCCGGTGAATGCCCGTTCGGTACCCTTTTCACGGGTGACGACGTATTCTTCGGGGGAAAGCTGGGCCCGCCATTCGGCGTCGGATTTTCGTACTTTGTCCATATGAGCTCTTGGAGTCCCGATGCCCGAAATGGTTCGGGCATAATCCCGCCCCATGTTAATCGAGTTTGACCAGGCGGTTGTTTCCACGCCCCAGGCGCAAGTGCTGAATGGGGTGAGCCTGACGCTGGCCGAACGACGCATCGGCATCGTCGGCCCCAATGGCGCCGGCAAGAGCACGCTGGCGCGCCTGATCAACGGGCTGGTCCTGCCCTCTGCCGGTAATGTGCGGGTGGGCGGACTGGACACGCGGCGCGACCTGAAGGCCGTGCGCCGCCAGGTCGGCTTCGTGTTCCAGAACCCTGAAAACCAGATTGTTTTCCCCATCGTCCGCGAGGACCTGGCGTTCGGCCTGAAGCACCTGTCCCCGGACCGCCAGCAACGCGAAGCCCGCATCGATGCGCAGTTGGGCCGCCTGGGCGTCGGTCACCTGGCGGACCGGACCAGCCACACGCTGTCCGGCGGCGAACGCCAACTGGTGGCGCTGGCGGCTGTGCTGGTGATGGAGCCGGCGCTGATCGTGTTTGACGAACCCACCACCCAGCTGGACCTGCGCAATCGCAATCGCGTGCGCGATGCCATCGCGGGCTTGCCCCACGACGCCATCGTCGTCAGCCACGACCTGGAGCTGCTGGAGGATTTCGACCGGGTGGTGGTGGTGCGCGACGGCAACATCGCGGCCGACGACCAGCCGGCCGCCGCGCTGCGCTGGTACCGGGAGCACTGCGCATGATGGAGCCGCTGTATGTCGCGGGCGATACCTTTCTGCACCGCCTGCCCGCCGGGTTGAAGCTGCTGGCGCTGATGGCGGCGGGCGCGGGCCTGTTCCTGCTGCGCGACCCGCGCTGGCTGGCGCCGGCCTTCCTGGCCGCCGCCGCGCTGGTCTGGTCCACGGGCGTGGCCGCGGCTACCGTCTGGCGGCAGGTCAAGGGCTTGGCCTGGGTGCTGCTGGCCGTGGGCTTGTTCACGGCCTGGTTCCAGGGCGGCCTGGAGGCGCTGGCCGTTCTGCTGCGCGTGGGCGCGATGGTGGGGCTGGCCCTGGCTGTCACGCTGGCCACGCGCACATCCGATTTGATTGCCGTCTGCGAAAGGGCATTGATGCCGCTTGAACGCCTGAGGCTGGTCGATGCCGGCAAGGTTGCGCTGGCGTTGGCGCTGGCCCTGCGTTTCGTGCCCGAGATCTGGCGCAACTTCCAGGAAATCCGCGAAGCGCAGGCGGCCCGCGGCCTGGGCGCCAATCCGGTCGCGCTGATCGTGCCCTTGATTGTGCTGACGCTGAAAAGGGCGCAGGAAGTATCCGAAGCGATAGACGCGCGCAGCCACTGAGGCCCGCGCGCCCAGTTCCATCTCCCAAAGGGGAAAACCGTGAAATCCAGTAATACCGTGCTGATTGCGCTGTTCGCGGCGCTGATCGTCGTCCTGAGCCTGATCCCGCCGATTCCGCTGCCCGCCATACCGGTACCGGTAACGCTGCAAACCTTGGGCGCCATGCTGGCGGGCGCAATGCTCGGACCCGTCCGCGGCGCGCTGGCCTGCTTGCTTTACCTGGCGCTGGCGGCAGTCGGGCTGCCCGTGCTGCCGGGCGGCCGGGGCGGGCTGGGCGCCTTTTTCGGGCCTACTGGCGGCTTTCTCGTGGGCCTGGTGGCGGGCGCTTTCGTGACGGGCTGGCTGGCGCGCGGCCTCGCCGGCCGCGCCGCGGGCGGCTGGGCAAAGTTCGCTGGCTACGTGGCGGCATGCGTGGTGGGCGGCATCGCGGTGGTCTACGCCTGCGGCGTGCCTTGGCTGGCCGTCGTGACGAAAATGGGTTTGGCCAAGGCCGCGATGGCGGTGGCGGTGTTCCTGCCCGGCGATCTGGCCAAGGCGGTGGTGGCCGCCTGGGTGGCGTCGCGGGTGGAGCGCGTGTGGCCGATGCTGGGGCGTTGATAGGCGCGCCGCAGTCCAAGGGAATCCCCCAACTGACGGCCGCCAATCTTTTCTAGTACAAGTTCGCCATTAACGAATGCGTTTGCTGAAATGCATTTTTCGTAGCACATCAGGGAATTACCGGAGTTGCGCATCGTCATCTGATACTGTTTTAACCCTATAATATTTTTTTCTGTATAACTTTAACTAGGCTCGCCCTGCCTCGACCGAGGCGCACAAGAGCCACCACAGGAGACAAAAATATGCGCAAGCACTTCGGCTTGTCCGCGGCGGCTGCCGCCATTGCCCTGGCCCTGCCGCTACTGGCGAACGCCCAGGTCAAGGTTGGCGTGACCGTGTCCAGCACCGGCCCGGCCGCGTCGCTGGGTATCCCCGAGCGCAACACCGTGGCCCTCCTGCCCAAGGAAGTGGCTGGCCAGAAGATCGAATGGATCGTCCTGGACGACGCCACCGACACGACGCAAGCCGTCAAGAACTCGCGCAAGCTGGCCTCGGACGACAAGGTCGACGTGCTCATCGGCACCTCGGTCACGCCGGGCTCGCTCGCCATGGTCGACGTGGCCGCCGAAGCCAAAGTGCCGATGATCAGCGTGGCCGCCAGCGCCAAGATCGTCGAACCCGTGGACGACAAGCGCCGCTGGGTCTTCAAGACCCCGCAGAACGACGCCCTGATGGCCGGCGCCCTGGCTGACGCCATGGCCAAGTCCAAGGTCAAGACCCTGGGCTTCATCGGCTTTGCCGACGCCTACGGCGACGGCTGGCTGGACGTGATGCAGAAGGCCGCCAAGGCCAAGGGCATCGAGATCGTCGCCATCGAAAAATACAGCCGCACCGATACCAGCGTGACGGGCCAGGTGCTCAAGCTGGTCGGCGCCAAGCCCGACGCCATCCTGATCGCCGGCGCCGGCACCCCGTCGGCCCTGCCGCAAAAGGAACTGAAGGCCCGCAACTACGGCGGCACCATCTACCAGACCCACGGCGCCGCCAACAACGACGTGCTGCGCGTGTGCGGCAAGGACTGCGACGGCATGCTGCTGCCGGCCGGCCCGCTGCTGGTCGCGGCCCAGCTGCCGGACAGCAACCCGGTCAAGAAGTCGGCCCTGGCCTATGTGGACGCCTACGAAAAGGCCAACGGCGCCGGTTCGACCAACACGTTCGGCGGCCATATGTGGGACGCCGGCCAGCTGGTCGTGGCCGCGCTGCCCGTGGCGCTGAAGTCGGGCGCCAAGCCCGGCACGCCGGAGTTCCGCGCGGCCATGCGCGACGCGCTGGAAGGCGTGAAGGACCTGGCCGCCTCGCAAGGCGTGTTCAACATGTCGCCGACGGACCACGCCGGCTTTGACGAGCGTTCGCGCGTCATCGTCAAGGTCGAAGGCGGCAAGTGGGTCTACCAGCCCGGCCTGTAATCCTCCTGGATCGCCCGATCCAAGGGTGCGCACAGCGCGGCGGCGCCCGCCGCGCGGCACCCCTGCAATGCTTCGCACCGGCCTTTCCGGCCGGTGTGTCGTATCAGTGTCCCGGGTGCGGCCGGAACACCAGAATAAATAAGGTTGTTAGATGGATTCCTCAATTGCGCTGATCCTGCTGCAAGACGGTGTCGTCAACGGCGCCATCTATGCCCTCCTGGGCATGGCTCTGGTGCTGGTATTCGCCGTTACGCGCGTCATTTTCATTCCCCAGGGCGAGTTCGTGGCGTTCGGCGCCCTGACCCTGGCCATGCTGGTGGACGGCAAAGTGCCGGGCACCGCCTATCTCCTGCCGCTGCTGGGCGTCGTCTGCCTGGCGCTCGAGCTGCTGCGCGCGCTGCGCACCCGCAGCGCAGCCGCCTTGCCCAAGGCCATCGCCACCTGTGTGGTTCTGCCGCTGGCGCTGCTCTGGCTGACCGTGACCTACACCGCACCCGGCAATTCGCTGTGGCTGAACATGCTGCTGACGCTGCTGCTGGTGATTCCGATGGGTCCGATGGTCTACCGCATCGTTTACCAGCCGCTGGCCGAAGCCACCGTGCTGGTGCTGCTGATCGTTTCCGTGGCCGTGCACTTCGCGCTCACCGGCCTGGCGCTGGTGTTCTTCGGCGCCGAAGGCTGGCGCACCCCGGCCTTCGTCAGCGGGCAAGTCGACCTGGGCTTCATGACCTGGTCGGCGCAAAGCCTGTTCGTGGTGGCAACCTGCGCCATCCTGATCATCGGCCTGTGGCTGTTCTTCGGCAAGACGCTGTATGGCCGCGCGCTGCGCGCCACGGCCGTCAATCGCCGCGGCGCCCGCCTGGTCGGCATCAGCACCACGATGTCCGGCAGCCTGACCTTCACGCTGGCGGTCGCCATCGGCGCCATGTCCGGCATGCTGATCGCGCCCATCACCACCGTGTACTACGACACCGGCTTCCTGATCGGCCTGAAGGGCTTCGTCGGCGCCATCATCGGCGGGCTGGCCAGCTACCCCGTGGCGGCCGCGGGCTCGCTGCTGGTGGGCGTGCTGGAATCCTTCTCGTCCTTCTGGGCCAGCGCCTACAAGGAAGTGATTGTCTTCACCTTGATTATCCCGGTTCTGGTCTGGCGTTCGTTCAGCACCCATCACGTGGACGAAGAGGAATAAACGTCATGAACCGCATTTTGCTCGTCCTCTTCCTCGTCGTCCTGGCGGGCCTGCCGATGTTGTCGGTCACGCCCGAATTCTGGGTGACGCAACTCAATTACATCGGGCTGGCCAGCCTGGTGGTGCTGGGCCTGGTGCTCTTGACCGGCGTCGGCGGCCTGACCTCGTTCGGCCAGGCGGCGTTCGTGGGCCTGGGCGCCTACACCACCGCCTACCTGACCACGCAATACGATGTCTCGCCCTGGCTGGCGCTGCCGGCCGGGCTGATCCTGACGGCCGTCGTCGCCTACCTGTTGGGCGCCATCACTCTGCGCCTCTCGGGCCACTACCTGCCGCTGGGCACCATTGCCTGGGGCTTGTCGCTGTACTTCCTGTTCGGCAACATCGACTGGCTGGGCAAGCATGACGGCATCGCCGGCATCGAGCCCATCAGCATCTTCGGCATGTCCCTGGCCAGCGGCCGCCATATCTATTACCTGATCTGGGTGTTCGTGCTGCTGGCGTTGTGGGCCACCCGCAACCTGCTGAACTCGCGTCCCGGCCGCGCCATCCGCGCCCTCAAGAGCGGCGCCGGCATGGCGGAATCGATGGGCGTGAACACCGCCGCCTACAAGGTCGTGATCTTCGTCTGGGCGGCATTGCTGGCCTGCGTGTCCGGCTGGCTCTACGCGCACATGCAGCGCGCCGTCAGTCCCAGCCCCTTCGGCATCAACTACGGCATCGAGTACCTGTTCATGGCGGTGGTCGGCGGCGCCGGCTACGTCTGGGGCGCCTTGCTGGGCTCCAGCGTCATCCTGGTGCTGAAGGACCAGTTGCAGAACCTGCTGCCCAAGCTGCTGGATACCAACGCCAACTTCGAGATGATCGTCTTCGGCGTGCTGCTGATCCTGATGCTGCAATACGCTCGCAACGGCCTGTGGCCGATTCTGGCGGGCTGGTGGGACAGCATTACCGGCGCCGATAGCTCGCGCCGCAATCTGGCGCCGCCCGCGTCTGCGCCGGCCCTGCCGACGCGCGTGCGTCCGCAAGCCGGCCAGGTGGTGCTCGAAGTCGACGCCATCCGCAAGGAATTCGGCGGGCTGGTCGCCGTCAACGATATTTCCTTCAAGGTTGCGTCCGGCGAGATCATGGGCCTGATCGGCCCGAACGGCGCCGGCAAGAGCACGACCTTCAACCTGATCAGCGGCGTGCTGCCGGTGACGCGCGGCAAGGTCACGTTCATGGGCCAGCGCATCGACAGCCGTTCGGCGCGCGATATCGCCAAGCTGGGCGTGGGCCGCACCTTCCAGCACGTGCAACTGCTGCCCGGCATGACCGTGCTGGAGAACGTGGCGCTGGGCGCGCACCTGCGCTCCGACGTCGGCGTGCTGGCCGGCGCCCTGCATTCGGACCGCGCCCGCGAGGCGCAGCTGCTGCACGAAGCCGCCGAACAGATCAAGCGCGTCGGCCTGGGCGAGTACCTGTACGAGCAGGCCGGCAACCTGGCGCTGGGCCAGCAACGCATCCTGGAAATCGCGCGCGCCCTGGCCGCCGATCCGGTGCTGCTGCTGCTGGACGAACCCGCCGCCGGCTTGCGCTACAAGGAAAAGCAGGACCTGGCGCGCGTGCTGGAACAGTTGCGCGCCGAGGGCATGAGCATTCTGCTCGTCGAACACGATATGGATTTTGTGATGCGTCTGACCAACCACCTCGTGGTGATGGATTTCGGCACCAAGCTGGCGGAAGGCGTGCCGGCCGACGTGCAAAAGAACCCGGCGGTGCTGGAAGCCTACCTGGGCGGCATCGATGACGACCTGCCCGAAGCGGACCAGGCCAAGCCCGTGTCGGCAGGAGGCGTGTGATGAGCGCTCCCGTACTTGAAGTCAGCAACCTGTCGGCTCGCTACGGCAAGGTGGGCGCGCTGGTGGGCGCTTCGCTCACCGTGCCCGCCGGCAGCATCGTCACGGTGATCGGCGCCAACGGCGCCGGCAAATCCACCATGCTGAACGCCATGATGGGCTCGTTGCCGCAGACCGGCCACGCGGCCGGCACCGTGCAGTACGCCGGCACCGACGTATCGGGCTGGCAGGTCGAGCGCCGCGTCGCGGCCGGCATGTCGCTGGTGCCGGAGCGCCGCGAACTGTTCGGCACCATGTCGGTGGAAGACAACCTGCTGCTGGGCGGCTTCCGCCGCTACCGCGCCCGCGAAAGCGGCTGGCGCGACACGCTGAACGAAGTCTTCGACCTGTTCCCGCGGTTGCGCGAACGCCGCGCCCAGCAGGCCGGCACCTTGTCGGGCGGCGAACGCCAGATGCTGGCCGTCGGCCGCGCGTTGATGGCCAAGCCCAACCTGCTGATGCTCGACGAGCCCAGCCTGGGTCTGGCGCCGCGCATCGTGCGCGAGATCTTCCACATCATCGCGCGCCTGCGCGAGACCGGCGTGGCGATCCTGCTGGTGGAGCAGAACGCGCGCGCGGCGCTGCAAGTGGCCGACTACGGCTATGTGCTGGAAACCGGCGAAGTCATCCTGCACGGCCCGGCGCGCGAGCTGGCTGGCGACCCGAAGGTCATCGAAAGCTATCTGGGCCTGGGCAAGGGCGGCGAGCAAAGCTGACCGGTCCCGAGCGCATGAAGAGCCGGACGCCGCAAGGCGTCCGGCTTTTTTATCGTTCGAAGACTTCGACCACCCGGAAGCGTTCGCACGCCAGCATCATGTCCGGCGCATAGCCGCCGTTGCGGTCGAAATAAGCGATGTGCCCCTCGCGCCAGGTCTCGTACGGGCCTTCGCCTTCGGCCAGCGCGAACGCTTCGTCCACCTGGTCGAAGCGCTGGATCAGCACGCTGATGGTCTCGATGACGCAAGCCGGGCGGCCCGAGCCGTCCAGTACCACGTCGCGCCGGCCGGCCTCGGGTACGGGTTCCTGTTCATTGAAGTCGCGCAACGCGCCGCAGGTGGCGGTCTTCGTGCCGGCCAGCACCAGGGCGAGCAGCTCATCGGCCAGCTCGGGCGAGTCGCCGAACTGGAAGGTCACGGCGTCTTCATAGGGGGCGGGTGGTTTCATGCCAGGGGTGTCCATTGCAGTATCAGCTCCTGCCCCATCGCGGGGTCGGAAGTGGAGGGCGCGCCAGTTTCGATGCGGCCGGCCAGGCGGCGTGTGTAGGCCGGGTCGCCGCTGTCGCGCACGGTCAGGTCATACCAGCCGGCGCTGCGGGCCATGTCCCAGGACAGGCTGACCGTCGCGCCGGGAGCGAGCGTGGCGCCGCCTTCCTGGGGGTAGCCATAGGCGTTGGCTTCGACCCGGAACGTGCGCGCCTGCGGGGTAGGGTTGCGCAGCGTCAGTTGCAGCGATGCGCCGGGTCCCTGATAGGCGGCCGATACTTCCAGCGAGGGCAGGCCGGCGCGGCCGGTGCAATGGCGATGGAAACCGTTGGGGCCCAGTACCCACAGATCGTAGCGGCCGTCGTCAGCTGCGGTCTGCCACGCGCCCTCCAGATGCTTGCCGGCCTCCACGGTGTAGCGGCGCGGGCCGCGTTCCAGATGCAGCCGGTCGTAGACGTGCAGCACGGCGCCCGCGGCGCCGCTGTTCTCGAAGCGCAGCGTGACGCTTTCAGCGTCCGCGCGCGCGTGGACCTGCAGCGCATAGGGCAGGGCGCGCGAGGGGCGCATGCCGGCCTGCTGCCGCGCCAGTCCGGGCTGCAGTGGCGCAGGGGGCGTGACCGTGCCGGGCAGCGCCGAAGCCTGGCCGGCGCGTTCGGCGGTGGCCGGAAAGCCGCTGAGCAGGTCCGCACCGTCCGGCGCGGCGAAGTCGAAGATCGAGGTCAGGTCGCCGCAGACCGCGCGCCGCCACGGCGAGATATTGGGCTCGGCCACGCCGAAGCGCTGCTCGACGAAGCGCAGCACGGACGTGTGGTCGAACACCTGCGAATTGACCCAGCCGCCCTTGGTCCAGGGCGACAGCACATACATGGGCACGCGCGGACCCAGGCCGTAGACGCCGTGCAGATGCGCCGGCGTGTCGTCTTTCTCCGCGCCGGCGACGATCTCGTGATACTCGCCGCGCGTGTCCACGGTGGACGCCCCGGCCGGCGCGCCCGAGGCCTCGCGCGAGGGTGGTGCGGGCGGCGGCATGTGATCGAAGAAACCATCGTTTTCGTCGAACATCAGCAGCAGGACGGTCTTGCTCCAGACCTCGGGGTTGGCCGTCAACGCATCCAGCACCCGGGCCGTGTAGTCGGCGCCTTGCGCCGGGCTGGACGGGCTGGGATGCTCCGAGCCGGCCTTGGTGGCGCAGATCCACGAGACCTGCGGCAGCGTGCCGTCCAGCACGTCCTGGCGCAGCAGATCCAGGTCGCGGGTGGTCAGCGCCTTGTCCTTCAACGCGGCGGCCGATCCCGGCACGCCGTGATAGGCGTCGCGATAGGCCTTGAACCCGGCGGTGGGATTCAAGGAGTAGTTGTCCGCCATGTTCTGGTAGATGCGCCAGCTGACGCCGGCCGCCTCCAGGCGTTCGGGATAGGTCGTCCAGGTGTAGGCGTGCGCCGGATCGCCACCCTTGAGCTTGTTGTAGGTATTGCCCAGCGCCGGACCGTTGCCTTGGCCCAGGCCGTCGTTGGTGCCGGTCCAGACGAACAGCCGGTTGGTGTTGGTGCCGCCGGTGAACGAGCAGTGATAGGCGTCGCAGACCGTGAAGGCGCGCGCCATGGCGTACTGGAACGGCATGTCCTCGTCCGTGAAGTACGCCATCGAATGGTTCTTCTTGGCGGCCGGCCAGTTGCCCATGCGGCCGGCGTCCCAGGCGTCCTGGGCGTTGGACCAGGTGTGCGGCGTGCTGGCCACGCGCAGGGTCTCGAAGGCCTCGCGCGTATCCAGATGGAAGGGCAGCACCGTGCGCGGCGCGCCTTCATCGGGTTTGTCGTTGTATTGCGCCCAGACGGTGCGATGGCGCGCAGCGGGGCTGTCCGGCACGGGGATGGGGAAGCGGTCGCCAAACCCGCGCACGCCGGCCAGCGCGCCGAAGTAGTGATCGAACGCACGGTTTTCCTGCATGAAGATGACGATGTGTTCGACGTCGCGGATCGTGCCCGTGCGCCGCGCCGCGGGGATCGCGAGCGCGCGGCGGATGGAGGCGGGCAGCAGCGCCAGGGCGCTGGCCGCGCCGGCGAGTGTCGCGCTAGCGCGCAGAAAATTGCGTCTGTTGCGCATCGCTAGTCCTTTTGTCCCGGAAGGCCGGGATGCATGCAGGCGGCTATCTGCCGGTCGGCCAGCGCCCGCCCAGGGATTGCGTGGCGGATGCCGCGGCTTCTTGCGCCAATTTGGACATTTTCTTGATGGCCGCGGGTGAGAAGCGCTCCTTCGGACCGGACAGCGATATGGCTCCGCAGATGTCGCCATCGGGGCCGAACACCGGACTGGCCACGGCCGCGCAATTGGGGTCGCGTTCGCCCATGGACGTCAGCACGAGGCCGGCTTGCGCGGGCGCCTGCTGGTCGACCAGGTAGGCCGTGATCAGCCGGCCCGCCGCGCCCTTGTTCAGCGGCAGCAGGTCTCCCACGCGTATGCGGTCTAGCGTAGAGTGATGCGAATCCACCCGCAACAGGCAGACGCGGGATTGCGCATCGTGGTAGGCGTGGAACGAGGCGCTCTCGGTGCCTTTGTCCACCAGCGCTTGCAGCAGCGGCAGGATGGTCTCGGTCAGGCGGTAGGTGGCCTCATAGGCGCGGCCGAGATGATGCGCGTACGGACCCAGGGCATAGCGGCCATCGGCGCGGCGCACGACCAAGGCTGCTTTCTCAAGCGAGGCAATGAGCCGCAAGAGCGTGCTCTTGTAGAAGCCCGTGGCCCGGGAAAGGTCGGCAAGCGTGATCGGATCGGTGCGTTGCGCGATGGCCCCGACGATGGTCAGGGCGCGTTCGACGGCGGCGACGCCGTCGGTGGAATTGTCCTGAGTAGGGGTACGACTCATTGGATGGCAGGGGAGTGATTAGGAGGTGGTTCCCGACTCCGCATCGATGACCTGGCTGATGATCGGAAAATAGCGGTTGCCGTGTCCCTGGGCGAGCGCGGTGTCGAACCAATGGTCTACGTTGCGCGCGCCTAGCGCCCGTATGCCGGTTTGATCGGCCAGCGCCAGCGCATAGCGCAAATCCTTGCGGGCATAGTCCACGGGGAAGGCTTTTTCGGGAAAGTCTGCGGGCAGAATAGCCTTTAAGCCGTGGTTGCGCAACGCGAAGCTATCGGCCGATCCACGCGTGAAAGTCTCCAGCAGGACCCGTGGATCGACGCCCGAACGGCGCGCGATGGCGCGGGCTTCGGACAGGGCCACCACGGTCTCGAACAGCACCATGTTGTTCAGGATCTTCACGACCTGGCCGCTGCCGACCGGACCGCAGTGCGTGATTTCGTTGGCGAAGGTCGAGACCAGCGGCTTGACTCGGGCGAAGGCTGCGGCGTCGCCGCCGATCATGACCGAGAGCGTGCCGGCTTCCGCTGCCGCGCGCGTGCGGGCGACGGGGGCGTCAATGAAGGTCGCGCCCTTGGCCGCGAACTCCGCCGCCAGTTCGCGCGTTACATCGACCGGCGACGTGCTCAGATCGACGATGAACTGGCCCGCGCGCGCGCCGGCCAGCAGTCCGCCTGCGGCACGCGCCAACTGCGCCACGACTTCGCCGGACGGCAGCGACAGAAACACCACGTCGCAATCGTGCATGATCTGCGCGGCGCTCGCCTCGGTCACGCCATGCGAGGCCAGGCGGCGCAGGGGGGCAGGATCGTTGTCGCAGCCCAGCACCGGCAGTCCGCATTTGACGGCCAGGTTGCGGCAGATGGGTTCGCCCATGACGCCCAGGCCAATGAAGCCGGCACGTTGAAATTCAGCCATTTGGAAAGTCTCCGATAGAAGAAGCAGGGGGGGGGCCGCTGGCGCGGCCCGGTTCGATGAGGAAAAGGGGCGGCTGTGGCTACATGCCGAAGTAGATGCCCTTGGATTGCTGGTACAGCCGTAGGCCGCTCACGCCTTTTTCACGGCCGATGCCGCTTTGCTTGAAGCCGCCGAACGGGGTCGAAATCGAAAGCTGCTTGTAGGTGTTGATCCACACGCTGCCCGCCTCCAGGCGCTTGGCGATGCGCCAGGCGCGGCGGTAGTCCGCTGTCCAGATGCCGGAGGCCAGGCCGTAGGCGCTGTCGTTGGCCTGATCGACCAGGTCGTCTTCGTCCTCGAACGTCAGCGCGCATAGCACCGGCCCGAAGATCTCCTCGCGCACCACATGCGCGTCACGCGCCAATCCCGCCAGCACGGTAGGAAGATAAAACGCGCCCGTCTGCAGCCCGGCGTCGTCGGGGCGTTGTCCGCCCAGCAGCACCTGGGCGCCTGCGCGGCGGGCAGAGTCCACCATGGCCTCGATCCTGCCGCGATGGCCGAACGATGCGATCGGTCCCATCTGCGCGCCTTCCGCGTCGGGCAGGTCTACCTTGAGCGCGCTGGCGCGGGCGACCAGCTTCGCGATGAAGGACTCGGCAATGCTGCGCTGGACGTAGAGCCGCGAGCCCGCCACGCAAGACTGCCCGCTGCCTTCGAAGATGCCGCCGATGACGCCGTCTATCGCCGCGTCCTGATCCGCGTCCGCGAACACGATGTGCGGCGATTTGCCGCCGAGTTCCAACGCTACCGGCATCAGCTTCTCGGCGGCGGCATGGGCGATGGCGCGGCCGCTGGCGGTGCCGCCGGTGAACGACACCATGCGCACGCCGGGGTGTTCGACCAGGCGGCGGCCCACGGTCGAACCCAGGCCCGTCAGTACGTTGAGGATGCCCGGCGGCAGGCCGGCCTCCAGCGCGATGCGGCCCAGTTCCAGCGCCGGCGACGAGGTGACCTCGGACGGCTTGAGGATGACGGCGTTGCCGGCGGCCAGGGCAGGCGCGATCTTTTGCGCTTCCATCGTAAGCGGTGAATTCCAGGGCGTGATCGCCACCACCACGCCATACGGATCGTATTGCGTCATCGACAGATAGTTGCCGCGCGGCGGCGTGACTTCGGCTCCCAGCGTTTCGCAGACGCCCGCGTAGTAGCGGAAGGTGGCCGCGGCGCTGGCGACCTGGGCCTTGCATTCCGCCCAGACCTTGCCGTTCTCGATCATCTGCAGGCGCGCCAGCAAGGGTGCGTTGGCGTCCATGCCGTCGGCAATGCGTCGCAGGATCGCCGCGCGCTGGTGAGGCAGCATGTCGCGCCAAGCCGCGCGCCGCTGGGCTTGCCAGGCCGCATCCACAGCCTGGTCGACCTGCGCGTCGGATGCGGCGCTGATGAAGTAGTTGCGTGCGCCGGTGGCGGGGTTGATGGACTCGAAAGCATGGTCGCTTTGCGTAGCCCACTCCCCGCCGATCAGCATGGATTTCAGGGTTTCCGGGGTATCGGACATGAAGTTCTGTTCCTCTCTTGATGGCACGCCGCGAATGGGGCCGTGGCGTCGGACGAGCATTTATTCGTTGACATGCTCTGGCCGAAAAAATATAAAATAGAATAAATGTTCTGTCTAGAGGAACGATAAAAATATACCGCACGTCAATCGAAGGACAAGAGGAGACATCACAATGCAACGCAATTGGCTGCGCGCCCTGGCTTGTGCCGCGGCGCTGTTTGCGGGCACGGCACAAGCCGCGTCCTATCCGACCAAACCCGTGACCATGGTCGTGCCCTATCCGGCCGGCGGCGCCACCGATGTGGTGGCGCGCGCGGTGGCGGAAAAACTCACGCAGTCCTGGGGGCAGACCGTCATCGTCGAGAATCGCGCAGGCGCGGGCACGACGATCGGCGCCAGCGCGGTGGCGCGTGCGCAGGGCGACGGCTACACGCTGTTCATGACCACATCGGCGCACACGATCAGCGGCCATCTCTACGCCAAGCTCAACTACGACCCGGTCAAGGACTTTGCGCCGATCACGCTGGTGACCAAGGTGCCGCTGGTGCTGGTGGTCAATCCGTCCATCCCCGCCAAGAATCTGCAGGAATTTCTGGCCTATCTCAAGCGGGATGGCGCTTCGGTCAACTTCGCCTCTCCCGGCAACGGCACGGCCCAGCATCTGAGCGGCGAGCTGTTCAAGATCGCCACGCACTCCTCCATCACGCATGTGCCGTACCGCGGCGACGCGCCGGCCTTCACCGACCTGGCCGGCGGCCAGGTCCAGATGATGCTGGCCACCATCACCTCGGCCCTGCCGCTGATCGAATCCGGCAAGCTGCGCGCGCTGGCGGTGGCCAACGGCAAGCGGGTGCAGGCGCTGCGCGACGTGCCGACCTTTGCCGAGGCGGGCATGCCGGGCTTCGAGGCCGCCACCTGGTTCGGCCTGCTTGCGCCGGCATCGCTGCCCGCGCCGCAAGCGCAACGCATCTATCAGGACGTATCGAAGATCGTGGCGACACCCGAGATGCAGGCGCGCATCGAAGGCTTGGGTGGAGAAGTGGTCAACAGCACGCCGCAGGCCTTCGCGGCCTTCATGGCGCAAGAGCAGGAGAAGTGGGGCCAGGCCGTCAAGGCTTCCGGCGCCGTCGCCGCGCAATAACGGCGAAGAGGTCCGCAGCCGCGCGTCCATGTAGCGCGCGGCGCGGAATCCGACAACAACGGAGGAGACACATCATGCAAGTTTCGAAATGGCTCGCGGCAGGTTCGTTTGCTTTGCTGGCATTTGGTCCCCAATGGGCATGCGCCACCGGCTATCCCAACGCGCCGGTGACCACCGTGGTTTCGGTGCCTTTCATCCTGACGATCAATGCGGAGAATCCGCGTGTGGCCGGCGTGGTTGACGTCAAATCGCTGGTGGACCTGGCGCGCCGCAATCCCAATACCGTCAGCTACGGTTCGGCCGGCAACGGCAACCTGATGCACCTGGCAGGCAGCCCAGCTGGCGACCATGTCCGATACGCAGATGCTGCATGTCCCGTACCGGGGCGCGGCGCCGATGGAGGCGGGGTTGATGTCCAAGGAGGTGGATTTCGGCCTCGACACCTTGTCGGGCGTGCCGCTGATCAAGGCAGGCAAGCTGAAGGCGCTTGCCGTGTCCACGGCGCAGCGCTGGCATGACTTGCCGGAGGTGCCGGCAGTGGCGGAGCTGGGCTATCCGGGCTTCGACATTTCCTTCTGGGTCGGCATTTTTTTCCCCCAGCCCGCCTGGCGCTGCGCCTGGCTCACCAGGCGCACGCATTCGAGCATGGCGTCGTGGTGCGCAGCGGCAAGGGGTCCGAACTGCTGGAGGATCCGTTCGTGCAGAAAGCCTATTTGGGAGTTTGATATGGGCGATCCAAGGCGGGATGTGCTGCCGGAGTACGAGGTGTACGCCATCCGCTACGCGCGCATGCCGCGTCGGCGGCGCGACAATTTTCTGGGCGGCGACCCCCACGACGCCGACATGCCGATGGACTTCTTCGTCTGGCTGGTGCGTGGCGCCGGACGCGTCGTGCTGGTCGACACCGGATTCAATGCCGAGACGGCGCATAAGCGCCGCCGCGAGCTGATCCATTGTCCGATAGCGGCCTTGGCGCCGCTGGGCGTGCGGCCCGTGGACGTTCAGCACGTGGTCCTGACCCATCTGCATTACGACCATGCCGGCAATCTGGATCGTTTGCCGCGGGCGCGTTTCCATGTGCAGGATGGCGAAATGGACTACGCGACCGGCCGCTGCATGTGCTTCGAGCCGTTGCGGCATGCCTATGCCGTCGAGGACGTGGTCAGCCTGGTCCGGCATGTCTACGAGGACAGGGTCGTATTCCACGATGGCGATTCAGCGCTGTTGCCCGGCATCGGGCTGCTGAAGGTCGGCGGCCATACCAAGGGCTTGCAGGCCGTGCGGGTGCACACCGCGAGAGGCTGGGTGGTGCTGGCATCGGATGCCAGCCACTACTACGAGAACATGGACGCGGGCCGCCCTTTTCCCATCGTCTACAACACGGCGGAGATGTTGTCGGGATACGCCAGGCTGGTCGGGGCCGCGCAATCGGAGGAACACGTCGTTCCGGGCCATGATCCTCAGGTGCTGGAGCGCTATCCTTCCTGGCAGGGTTCGCCGCATGTGGCGGCGCTGCATCTGCCGCCACGGGCGGACTGATTCCAGCCCTGATCCCGCCCGTGGCGTGAGCCGCGGGCCTCAATGACGGCCGGTTTGCTCCGCGTAATCCATATACAGCTTGTGCGCGCGGCGGGCCATGGGGCCGTATTCGAGCTTGCGGTCTTCCACGCGGTTCACGTGCACCACCTTGCCGTAGTTGCCGGACGAGAATACTTCGTCGGCTTCCTCGATGTCGGCGCGGGTCAGGCTGCGTTCCTGCACGTCGACGCCGTCGGCCTTCAGCAGCGCCAGCACGCGGCGGCGCGTGATGCCATTCAGAAAGGTGCCGTTGTCGGCCGGCGTGGACACCACGCCGTTCTTGGCGATCCACAGGTTGCTGGTGGCGAACTCGGCGATGTTGCCCGCGCCGTCCAGCATGATGGCGTTGTCGAAACCCTTCTCGGCGGCTTCGCGGATGGCGCGCTGGCCGTTGGGGTACAGGCAGGACGCCTTGGCGTCGGTGGGCGCCATGTTGGGCCAGGAACGCGCAAAGCTGGAGAAGCAGGCGGAGAAGCCCTGGTCGCCCGGCATCGGCACCTTGAACACGTGCAGCACGAACTGGGTCTTGTCGGCGTCCGGCAGCAGGAAGCCGTCGGCGCAATAGAACATCGGTTTGATGTAGAGTTCGCTGCCCTGCGGGAACTTCGCCACCGCCTGCAGGCAGAGCTTTTGGATCTCTTCCCAGCCGATCTGGGGCTTCATCAGCATTTTTTCGGCCGAGCGCACCACGCGTTGGCAGTGCAGATCCAGGTCGGGCGTCAGGCCGCGGAATGCGCGCGCGCCGTCGAACACCATGCTGGCCATCCAGAAGGCGTGGTCGGCGGGGCCGAGCAGTTTGGGGTTTTCAGTGGTCCAGTGACCGTTGTGCCAGAACAAGGCATCCATGGTTGTCTTCCTTCACTTGAATTGGGGTGGCGCTATCGGCGCGCCGAAACGTCAGGATACATGAGGCGGCTGCCGGCTTCCCGGCATCATTCGCGCGCCAGCGCCGCTTGCACGCGGTCGGCTGCCTGGGCCGGCATCCATTGCCGCCAGACCGGGCCGTATTGCTTGAGGAAATAGCGCGCGGCGTCCTCGGGTTCTTTGCCTTCGTTTTCCAGCCAGCCCAGGGTGGCGTCGATGGCGTCGCCGGGTACCGTCAGCTTGCCCAGGAATTCGGCGATCTGCGGCGCCTGTTTCGCGAACTCGGCATTCACGCCCGTGACGACGGGGTTGGGTTTGAACTCGGTGGGCACGGGATTCGCGCACTTGGGATCGGTCATGCAGGTGTAGGCGGCCTGGTCGAACGCGGGCAGTTCCAGCTTCACCAGATCCAGCGCGCCGACCAGCGAAGTGGGCGTCCAGTAGTAGAAAACGATGTCGCGCTTGCGCTTGTAGGCGGACACGATGGCGGCTTTCTGCGCAGCGCCGGAGCCGGGCGCGAACATCGCATAGTCCTTTTCAAGCTTCAAGGCGCGCAGCAGGTTCTCGTTCAGGGTGCCGCAGGCCCATCCTGCCGGACAACCGTAGATCCGGCCGCGGCCGGGTTCCTCGGGATCGGCGAAGACGTCCTTGAAGCGTGCCAGGTCGGCTGCCGACTTCAAGCCGGGATGGCGCTCGACGGTGTAGCGGGGCACGTACCAGCCTTCGCCGGCGTCGTAGACGTGGCCCACGCCCAGCACCTTGCCGCTGGCCAGGGCCTTCTTCCATGCGCCCTCGATCTGGCCGGGCCACACTTCCGGGGTGACGTCGACGTCACCGCGTTGCAGCGCCGCCAGCATGGGCAGGGTTTCGCCGATTTCGACCGTGGTCTTGCAGCCGTAGCCGTGTTCCAGCACGTAGCGTTCGATGCCGGCCAGCACCAGGTTGGATTCCCAGTTCAGGCCGCTGAAGCGGACCGGCCGTTTGACTTCGCATACGGGCGCGGCGGCATCCGCGGCTTGCGCAGCCGGGGGAAGAAGGGCGGCGGCCAGCGCCAGGGCGCCAAGGACGGGGGCGAGCGGATGCGGTTTGCGCATGGTCAGGCACCTGTTTGGTTGGGTGCCGTTCATTGTACGGGCGGCAGCGGCCTCGCCAAATGAAACGGGGCCGCATAACGCGGCCCCGTGCTTGCGCTGCCAGGATCAGGCGCGGGCGGCGCGCCGGCGATCGATGAAGGCGCCGACCTCGCCCACGATGCCGCGGCGGAAGGCCAGCACGCAGATCACGAAGATCAGGCCGATCACGATGGTGACCGATTCGCCCAGGCGCAGGAACCAGTCCACGCCGGTCAGGTTGGCCATCATCTGGCCGAAGTCGCCCACCTTGTTTTCCATCAGCACCACGATGAAGGCGCCGAGGATGGGACCGGTCAAGGTGCCGAGTCCGCCGATCAGCGTCATCAGGATGACCAGGCCGGACATCTGCCAGGTGGCATCGGACAAGGTGGCCGACACGAAGACCAGGGTCTTGGTGGCGCCCGCCAGGCCGGCCAGCGCTGCCGACAGCACGAAGGCCAGCAGCTTGAAGCGGTCGACGTCGTAGCCCAGCGAGATGGCGCGCGGTTCGTTTTCGCGCAGCGCCTGCAGCACCTGGCCGAAGGGCGAGTTCACCGTGCGCCAGATGATGAAGTAGCCAATGATGAAGATGGCCATCACCACGTAGTACAGGTTCAGGTCCTTGGACAGGTCGATCAGCCCGAACAGGGTGCCGCGCGGCACGCTCTGCAGGCCGTCCTCGCCGCCGGTGAACTTCGCCTGGAGGAAGAAGAAGAACACCATCTGCGACAGGGCCAGGGTGATCATGGCGAAATAGATGCCGCTGCGGCGGATAGCGATGGCGCCCATCGCCAGACCCAGCAGCCCCGCCACGGCCACGCCGAACAGCAGGCCGATCTCGGTGGGGAAGCCCCACACCTTGAGCGCGTGGCCGGTGGCGTAGGCCGCGCTGCCCAGGAAGGCGGCGTGGCCGAACGACAGCAGCCCGGTGAAACCCAGCAGCAGGTTGAATGCGCAGGCGAAGAGCGCGTAGCACATGATCTTCATGGCGAAGATCGGATAGACCCCGATGAAGGGAAGAATGGCCACCACGATGGCCAGTACCGCATAGCCCAGGAATTGACGATTCATTTTTCTTTTCCGAACAGCCCGGCCGGGCGGATCAACAGAACGATGGCCATGATGATGAACACGACCGTGCTGGAGGCCTCGGGCCAGAACACCTTGGTCAGTCCTTCGATCACGCCCAGGCCCAGACCGGTCACGATGGCGCCCATGATGGACCCCATGCCACCGATCACGACCACGGCGAACACGACGATGATGAGGTTGGAGCCCATCAGCGGAGAAATCTGCAGCACGGGCGCGGCCAGCACGCCGGCAAAGCCCGCCAGCGCCACCCCGAAGCCATAGGTCAGGGTGATCATGCGCGGCACGTTCACGCCGAAGGCCTCGACCAGGCGGGGGTTTTCGGTGCCGGCGCGCAGCAGGGCGCCAAGGCGGGTGCGTTCGATGACGAACCAGGTTGCCAGACACACTGTCAGGGAGGCTGCCACGACCCAGCCGCGGTAATTCGGCAGGATCATGAAGCCCAGGTTGGTGGCGCCGCGCAGCGCGTCAGGCGTGGGGTAGGGCTGACCCGAGACGCCGTAGAAGCTGCGGAACAGGCCTTCTATCAGCAGCGTCAGGCCGAAGGTCAGCAGCAGCCCGTACAGGTGATCCAGCTTGTACAGGTGCCGCAGCAACAGCTTTTCTATGATGATGCCGAACAGCCCGACGACCAGCGGCGCCAGGATCAGCATGATCCAATAGTTCAACCCCAGGTACGACAGCCCCATCCAGGCGATGAACGCGCCCAGCATGTAGAGCGCGCCGTGCGCGAAGTTGATGACGTTCAGCAGCCCGAAGATGACGGCCAGCCCGAGCGACAGCATGGCGTAGAAGGAGCCGTTGACCAGGCCTAGCAATAGCTGGCCGAACAAGGCCTGTATGGGGATGCCGAAAATGTCAGTCATCTTATGAAAATCCTGCGCGTACGGAGGGAAGCGAGCTAATCAAAACGCGGCCCGGCCAAAACGTGGCTCGGCCAAGACGCGGCCCGGCCAAAACGCGGCCCGGCGCATAGGTTCGCCGGGTCGCGTCTGGGGGCACGTGGGCTGGATTACTTCTTGACCAGCTTGCAGGTGGACTCGGACAACTTGGTGTAGACCTCGTCGCCAGGCAGCGTCGCCACGACCTTGTAGTAGTCCCACGGGGCCTTGGATTCGGCCGGCGTCTTGACCTGCATCAGATACATGTCGTGGATCATGCGGCCGTCTTCGCGCACGTAACCGCCTTGCGCGAAGAAGTCGTTGACCTTGTTCGACTTCATCCACTTCATGACGGCGTCGCCGTCGTCCGTGCCGGTGGCCTTGATGGCGTTCAGATAGAAGGCCGTGGCCGAATAGTCGCCCGCCTGCAGCATGGAAGGCTTGCGGCCGACCTTGGCTTCGAACTTCTTGGACCAGGCGCGCGAGGCGTCGGATTGGTCCCAGTACCAGCCGTCGGTCAGGTACATGCCTTGCGTGGCTTGCAGGCCCAGCGCGTGGACGTCGTTGATGAAGACCAGCAGGCCGGCCATCTTCATGGTCTTGGTCACGCCGAATTCATTGGCGGCCTTGATCGAGTTGATGGTGTCGCCGCCCGCGTTGGCCAGGCCCAGGATCTGCGCCTTGGAGGCTTGCGCCTGCAGCAGGAAGGACGAGAAGTCCGAGGCGCCCAGCGGCGCCCGCACCTGGCCCTTGACCTCGCCGCCCGCGGCCTTGACCACGGCCATGGTGTCGCGCTCCAGCGCGTGGCCGAAGGCATAGTCGGCGGTCAGGAAGAACCAGCTCTTGCCGCCGTCTTTCACCACGGCGGAACCGGTGCCGCGCGCCAGGGCGACAGTGTCGTAGGCGTAGTGCACGGTATAGGGCGAACACTGGGCGTTGGTCAGGTCCGACGCGCCCGCGCCGATCGCCATGAAGGGCTTCTTCTTCGCGGCGGCCACGCCGGCCATGGCCAGGCTGGTCGACGAGTTGGTGCCGGCGATGATGACGTCCACCTTCTGCTCGTCGAACCATTCGCGCACGCGCGCCGAGGCAACGTCGGCCTTGTTCTGGTGGTCCGCGGAGACGACTTCGATCTTCTTGCCGTTGATCGAACCGCCGGCGTCCTCGATCGCCATGCGCACGGCTTCCAGACCGGCCTTGCCGTCGATGTCCGAATACACGCCGGACATGTCAGTGATGAAGCCGATGCGGATGACATCGTCGGAGATACCTTGCGCGTGGGCGGGTGCCCCAGCAAATCCCAGGCCCGCCATGGCCAGTGCAGCAGTGATGGTGTGCAGCTTCATGGGATGACTCCTCTCTTCCCTACGGTGTAGTGTTGCCGGAATTCCGGCGGATGACACAGGTTCTAGACGCCCAGCAGTTCGTTGAGCGTGTCCTGTTTTTCTGAAAGTTCTGCGGCTTCGAAGTGCTCGACGATCTGGCCGTGCTCCATGACGTAGAAGCGGTCGGCCAAGGGCGCTGCGAAGCGGAAGTTCTGCTCCACCATGACGATGGTGTAGCCGCGCTGCTTCAGCGCCGTGATCATGCGAGCCAGCGCCTGCACGATGACAGGGGCGAGGCCTTCGGAGATTTCGTCGAGCAGCAGCAGGTTGGCGCCGGTGCGCAGGATGCGCGCCACGGCCAGCATTTGCTGTTCGCCGCCAGACAGGCGCGTGCCGGGAGAATTCCGGCGCTCCTGCAGATTGGGGAACATGTCGTAGATTTCGGCCAGCGACATGCCGCCGCCCAGCGAACCGACGACCGGAGGCAGCAGCAGGTTTTCTTCGCAGGACAGGCTGGCGAAGATGCCGCGTTCCTCGGGGCAATAGCCCACGCCCAGATGGGCGATCTTGTAGGTGGGCAGGTCGATGGCTTCGGTGCCATGGATGCGTACCGAACCCTTGCGCGATCCCGTCAGGCCCAGGATGGCCCGCAGGGTGGTGGTGCGCCCGGCGCCGTTGCGTCCGAGCAGCGTGACCACTTCGCCTTGTCCAACGCGCATATCCACGCCGTGCAGGATATGCGATTCCCCGTACCAGGCCTGCAGGCCCGAAATTTCCAGTGCCGGGGTGCTCATGCGTGCGCTCCTTGAAGTTCGCCCTCGGTGGTGCCCATGTAAGCCTGCATCACGGCCGGATGGCGGGAGACTTCGGCGTACGATCCTTCGGCCAGCACGCTGCCGCGCGCCAGCACAGTAATGGTGTTGGCGATGGAGGACACGACATTCATGTTGTGTTCCACCATCAGGATGGTGCGTCCGGCGCTGACGCGCTTGATCAGTTGCGTGACGCGGTCCACGTCCTCGTGGCCCATGCCCTGCGTGGGCTCGTCAAGCAGCATCAGTTCGGGTTCCATCGCCAGCGTGGTGGCGATTTCAAGCGCGCGCTTGCGGCCATAGGGCAGGTTGACGGTGGTTTCGTTGGCGAAGGCGCCCAGGTCCACTTGTTCCAGCAGGTCGCGCGCCGGTTGATTCAGCACGGCGAGCTGCTTGTCGCTTTTCCAGAAATGGAACGACAGGCCGGTCCTGCGCTGTAGCCCGATGCGCACGTTCTCCAGCACGGTCAGGTGCGGGAACACCGCCGAGATCTGGAATGAACGGATCACGCCGCGGCGCGCGATCTGCGCGGGGCGCTCGCCGGTAATGTCGATACCGTTGAACTTGATGCTTCCCGACGTGGGAGAAAGAAACTTGGTAAGCAGGTTGAAGCAAGTGGTCTTGCCCGCGCCGTTCGGCCCGATCAAGGCATGAATCTCGCCCCGCTTGATACGCAAATCGACCCCATTGACCGCGACGAATCCGCGGAATTCCTTGGTGAGGCCTTTTGTCTCCAGGATCGTGTCGTCCATGTTCGCTGCACCGGCGTTGTATTTATTTCGGTCTCCACCTGCCGTCGTTGCGCCAGGTCCCCGCAGGGTCCGGAAAACTGTTCAGGAAATCGCAGTTTTCTTCTGAGTTGCCGGCGAGTATGCGCACCTATTTATCAAAATTCCATGAGGGTTTGTCATAGGTTTTGCAGTGCGGAATGGGCAATTGTCGGCAGGCTGACAATGCTTGCGCCACAAGGGAATAGAGGCTTTCCATAATGGAAACGCAATGCAGCAAATACGCGTTGATCGTCATCAACGCGTCATGGATTTATTGGCGAGGGAAAACCCGGTTTGCGGCGCGCCGAATGCCGCGCCGGCGCATAAGCTTGTGCGCGATCAGGCGGGTGTTTTCTGCTTGAATTCGCAGAGATCGGAAATGCCGCATTGAGGGCATTTGGGTTTGCGCGCCACGCAGACGTAGCGGCCCAGCAGGATCAGCCAGTGGTGAGCGTCCTGCATGTATTCGCGCGGCACGAACTTTTCGAGTTTCTGTTCGACTTCCAGCACGTTCTTGCCGGGCGCGATGCCGGTGCGGTTCGATACGCGGAAGATGTGCGTGTCCACGGCCATCGTGGGTTGTCCGAACGCCGTGTTGAGCACCACGTTGGCGGTCTTGCGCCCCACGCCGGGCAGGGCTTCGAGCGCTTCGCGCGTCTGCGGCACTTCGCCGCCGTGCTGCTCGATCAGGATCTTGCAGGTGGCGATGGTGTTCTTCGCCTTGGTGCGGTACAGGCCGATGGTCTTGATGTAATTCGCCAGACCTTCTTCGCCCAGGGCCAGCAGGGCTTGCGGCGTGCCGTAGGCGGGGAAGAACTTGCGCGTGGCGATGTTGACCGATTTGTCGGTCGCCTGCGCCGACAGCAGCACGGCGATCAGCAGCTGGAACGGCGTGTCGTATTCGAGCTCGGTGGTCGGATGCGGGTTGGCGGCCTGCAGGCGGGCGAAGATCTCTCGGCGTTTGGCGGCGTTCATGATTGCGTGGGGTTGCGGCGGGCCCGGGCGCGGGCCAGCGCGGATTCAATGGCGGAACGCTTGCGGTCCTCGTTGCGCGCCTCGTCGGCGGCGGGAGCGCTGGGCGCGGCAGCCGCTTCGGGCGCCATCAGGCGCACGTTGTCGGCGGCCAGGCGTTCGGTGCGCGCCAGATGGCTGCGGTGGCGCTGGCGGCTGATCGTGGCGTCTTGCGCGCTCCAGGCGCGGCCGGCCGGCACCATCTGGATGCAGTCGACCGGACAGGGCGCCACGCACAGGTCGCAGCCGGTGCACCAGTCGGCCAGCACGGTGTGCATGTGCTTGTTGGCGCCCACGACGGCATCCACGGGACAGGCCTGGATGCACAGCGTACAGCCGATGCAGTGCGCTTCGTCGATGCGCGCGACCAGCAGCGGGCCGGGTTCGCCGCGCGTGATGTCCAGGGGCAAGGCGGCAGTATCGAGCAGGGCCGCCAGCGCGGCGATGCCTTCATCGCCTCCGGGCGGGCAGCGGTTGATCGGAGCGGAGCCGTCCGCGATGGCGTCGGCGTAGGGCCGGCAGCCGTCGTACCCGCACTTGGTGCATTGCGTCTGGGGCAGCAAGGCATCGATGCGGTCGGCTAATGAGCGACAGGACATGAATGTGTAGAAGAAATCGTGGGACGGGGGGAGGGCGTGCAAGACAGGAACCAGGGGCTCCAAATGCGAATCGCGCGCAACCGTTCAGACAGCAGTGATATTTCTAGCCACCGCTGTTTGAAGGGTTGCGCGCGTCGGAGGTCCGGATTCTAGACCGGCTTGACTCGCGCTACACCCATCCTACGCAGATTGCCGGATGAACTCGGCAATTTTAGGACAGATCATTTCGCGCCAGCGGCGGCCCGAGAAAATGCCGTAGTGGCCGCAATTGGGCGCCGTGTAATGCGTCTTGCGCTCGGCCGGAATGTTCTTGCACAGCTTGATGGCGGCGCGAGTCTGGCCCTGGCCCGAGATGTCGTCCAGTTCGCCTTCGATGGTGAGCAGGGCGACCTTCTTGATGTCAGCCGGCCGCACCAGCTTGCCGTCCACTTCCCAGGTGCCGTTGGGCAGCTGGAATTCCTGGAACACCATGCGGATCGTGTCCAGGTAGAACTCGGCCGGCATGTCCAGCACGGCGTTGTATTCGTCGTAGAAGCGGCGGTGCGCTTCGGCGTCGCTGTCGTCGCCGCGCAGCAGGTCCAGGTAGAAGTCGTAATGCGACTTCATGTGGCGGTCGGGGTTCATTGCCATGAACCCCGCGTGCTGCAGGAAACCCGGGTAGACCTTGCGGCCAGCGCCCGGATAGCGGGGCGGCACCGGATGGATGACCTGGTTCTCGAACCAGCTGTAGGGCTTGGTCGTGGCCAGGCGGTTGACCTGCGTGGGCGACTGGCGCGGGTCGATGGGGCCGCCCATCATCACCATGCTGCGCGGCTGACAGGGATCGTTGGCGGAGGCCATCAGCGAGACGGCGGCCAGCACCGGCACCGTGGGCTGGCACACGGAAATCACGTGGACGTCCGGACCCAGGTGGCGGATGAAGTCCTGCACGTAGCGCACGTAGTCGTTCAGATGGAACGGACCGGCCGACAGCGGCACCATGCGGGCGTCGACCCAGTCGGTGACGTAGACGTCGTGGGCCGGCAGCAGGGCGCGCACGGTGTCGCGCAGCAGGGTGGCGTGGTGGCCGGACAGCGGCGCGACCAGCAGGACCTTGGGATCGTCGCGGCCCGTGTGGCGGACATCGCGCTGGAAATGCAGCAGACGGCAGAACGGCTTGTCCATGGCCACGCCTTCGATGACGCGGACGGACTTGCCGTTGATTTCGGTGGTGGGCAGGTTCCAGGCAGGCTTCTGGTATTCCTTGCCGATGCGGGTCATCAGCTCATACCCGGCTGCCATCTGGCGCGAAATCGGGGTATAGGCGAGAGGGCTGTAGGGGCTGGAAAACAGCTGGGAACCGGCGTCCGTGAATGCAGCGAACGGAGTCAGGAAGGCGCGCTGCATTTCGTGCAATTGATACAGCATTTGAGAAAAGTCCTTCTGGGTCGTGCGTGTGTCCCGATTATTGCTCCGGGCACTAACGATATTTCTAAACAGCCTGAAGAAACGCCGACAAAAAAAGCAAATCTGTTGCTAAAAAGCGACCCGACTACCCATTGGGCACCAGTTTAGGGCGCTTTTTACACCCGGAAGCCATATCAAAGGGAGGATTTATGCACTAAGTCGGACGGAGAGAACTACCAGTAGTTTTCTACCGCCAGATTGCCGGGAATGCCGCGGCGTCCAGGCTTGAAGCCGCGTTCGCCCAGCAGCTTGCGGGCGTCGGCCAGCATGTCGGGGTTGCCGCAAAGCATGATCTTGGCCTGCTCGGGATCCAGCGGCTGGCCGGCCAACTGCTCAAGGCGGCCGTCGGCGATCAGCGTGGTCAGGCGTTCCTGCGGCATGCCGGGCAGGGCTTCGCGGGTGGCGATGGGCAGGTAGACGAGTTTCTGCGGATCCGCCGCGAAAAACTCGGCCAGGGCCGGCTGGTTGCGCCAGGATTCGATTTCGGTGCGGTAGGCGAGCTCCGCGGCGGTGCGCACCCCGTGCACCAGGATGATGCGGCGGTAGGCCCGCCAAACTGCCGGGTCGCGCAGGATCGACAGATAGGCAGACAGGCCGGTGCCTGAAGCCAATAGCCAGAGATCGCCGCCGGGCGCGAAGCGCTCCAGGGTCAGAAACCCGTAGGGCGTCTTCTCCACATACAGGGAGTCGCCGGGCTGCAGCCGCGCCATGCGCGGACTGAACAGGCCTTCGGGGACCACGATGGAATAGAACTCCAGCCAGGGTTCGTGCGGCGCCGACACCATGGAATAGGCGCGCCACAACGTGGGTTCGCCTTCCGAGGCGCCGGCTTCCGGCAGACCGACCCGGGCGAACTGGCCCGGCTGGAACGTATACGCGTCGTCGCGCGTCACGCGCACGGAGAACAGCTTGTCAGGCACCCAGGTATGGACGTGGGTAACGGTCTGGCGCGTGTATTTGGAGTCGTCGGTCATCGGTACATCGCGCGAAGCCGGCCGCCAGGGTGGGGCCGGCGTTCGCGGATTATTTTTCCAGGTATTGCAGCTTGTCCTGCTTGCCGTTCCATTCGTCGGCGTCGGGCAGGGGCTTCTTGGCACGGCTGATGCTGGCGAACTCGGGCGAGAGTTCGGCATTCAGGGCGATGAAATTCAGCTGGTCCTGCGGCACGTCTTCTTCGGCGTAGATGGCATTGGCCGGGCATTCCGGGATGCAGACGGCGCAGTCGATGCATTCGTCGGGATCGATCACGAGGAAGTTCGGACCCTCACGAAAACAGTCCACCGGGCACACGTCTACGCAATCGGTGTACTTGCACTTAATACAGTTTTCGGTGACAACGTGGGTCATTCAGGAACTCCGGGAGCGGCGGCTTTTGTGTCTTGTTGGGCGGATTTTACCCAATGCCGCGCCGATGTGCCGGCAATACCCGTATTGACATAGTGGCCCTTCGCCCTGAACAGCGGGGGCTCTATGCTATGGTGTCGCGAAACGAAACGCGCCATCATGATAATCACTTCGCTGCTCGACACCGATCTGTATAAATTCAGCATGATGCAGGTGGTTCTGCATCATTTTCCCGCTGCCCAGGTCGAGTACCGTTACAAATGCCGCACGCCCGGGGTCGACCTGCGTCCCTACCTGGACGAAATCCGCGAGGAAGTGCATCAGCTATGCCAGCTGCGCTTCACCGAGGACGAACTTAAATATCTGGGCGGCTTGCGCTTTATCAAAAGCGACTTCGTCGATTTCCTCGAACTCTTCCATCTGCCGGAGCGCTGCATCCACATCGGCGTAGGGGAGGGGCCGGGCGAAATCAGCATCGAGGTCAAAGGCCCGTGGCTGCATACGATCCTGTTCGAGATCCCGGTGCTGGCCATCGTCAACGAGGTCTATTTCCGCAACACGCGCAAGAATCCCGACTGGGAAGAGGGCCGCAAGCGCCTGCATTCCAAGATGCACCTGGTGCTGGACGATCCGGCGCTGGCCGATTTCCGCGTGGCCGAATACGGCACGCGGCGCCGCTTTTCCAAGATCTGGCACGAAGAAATCGTGTCCACCATGAAGTCGCAGATGGGCGTGCATTTCGCCGGCACCAGCAATGTGCTGCTGGCCAAGCAGCACGAGGTGCTGCCCCTGGGAACCATGGGCCACGAATACCTGCAAGCCTGCCAGGCGCTGGGTCCGCGGCTGCGTGATTCGCAGGTGTACGCGCTGGAGGTGTGGGCCAAGGAATACCGTGGCGACCTGGGCATTGCGCTGTCGGACGTCTATGGCATGGATGCCTTCCTGCGCGATTTCGACATGTATTTCTGCAAGCTGTTCGACGGCGCGCGGCATGATTCCGGCGATCCCTTCGTCTGGGGCGAACGCCTGCTCGAGCACTACCGCAAGAACCGCGTGGATCCGCGCGCCAAGACGCTGGTGTTTTCGGATTCGCTGACCTTCCCGCGCGCCATCGAGCTGGCCCGCCAGTTTTCCGGCCGCTGCAAGGTGTCCTTCGGCATCGGCACCAACCTGACCAACGATCTGGGCCACGAGCCCTTGCAGATCGTCATGAAGATGGTCCGCTGCAATGGCCAGCCGGTGGCAAAGGTGTCCGACGCGCCGGAAAAGACCATGTGCGACGATCCGGCCTACCTGGCCTATCTGCGCCAGGTGTTCCAGCTGCCTCCCGCCTGACGGCGGCTCGGGGTAAATTGCGGGTTCTTCTGCATTGTTCCACCCAACCCACTCGAATCTAGGGGACTATTCATGAGCAGCATCAAGCGCTTCCACGTGGCCAAGCGCCTGTCCGACATGGCCGTGTACAACGGCGTCGCGTACCTGGCCGGCCAGGTGCCGGACGATTCCACGCTGGACATCACCGGCCAGACCGAACAGGTGCTCGCCACGATCGACCGCCTGCTGGCCGAAGCCGGCACCGACAAGACCAAGATCCTGATGGCCCAGATCTATGTGGCCAACATGAAGGAATTCGATGGCATGAACAAGGCCTGGGACGCCTGGGTCGCCGACGGCAATTCGCCTCCGCGCGCCACCGTCGAGGCCCGTTTGGCCAACCCGGATTTCAAGGTCGAAATCGTCGTGACGGCTGCCGTCTGAGATGTTTGCCGCGTTGGGCGCCCTGGGCGTCCGACGCGTGCGCGGGTGGCGGGCCATCGCGTCCGCCATCCGTCTCTTCTTCCCGCGTTGTGCCGGCTACTGCCCGAGCAACAGCGTCGCGGCCAGCAGGCCGCCCAATTCCTCGCATTTCGCAAGTTCCGCACTGGCCACGGTCTTGGGCGCCAGGATCTGCTGCGCCGTCTGCGCGCCCATATTGACGATGAGCGGCGGCGCCAGCGCGTTGAGCCGCCAGCCGGTGCAGATGCGTTCCACCTGCCGCGCCGCGCCCGAGCCGTCGCTGCCCGCGCTGATGGCGCAGGCGTAGGGCAGCCCTTGTATCCGGTCCAGCACGGCGTAGTAGTTGCGGTCGAAGAACTCCTTCATCTCGCCGCTCAGCGAGGCCAGGTTTTCGGGGGCGCAGAACAGGTAGGCCTGGCTGGCGAGCATTGCATCAGCCTGTGTATCGGCGGCCCGCCGCAGGACCACGTTCAGGTCTGCCGCCTGTTCCAGCTGCGCGGCGGCCGCGAGCGCGCCGCGCGCCGCGGCTTCGGCCATCTGCCGCGCGGCGCCGGTACGCGAATGCCACACGATCAGCAGCTGTTTCATGCGTAGCGTTCCAGGGGATCCTGCCGGTAGTAGGCCCGCAGCAGTCCATACCATTGCGGCAGTGCTTCGTGCATGGGATAGGGATCCACGAAGAAGTGTTCCGAGCTGACAGCGAAGAACTCGGCTTCGTCGGTGGCGGCATACGGGTCCATTGGCAGTTGGCCGTACCAGGCGTCGGCGGCCTCGCTTTCCGGATCCACGTCGTGCGGGATGGCGGCTTCGACCGCGTCCACGGCCGCGATGAAGCGGTCCAGGCTGTCGTCCAGGATGCGGCGCCATGCCTGGGGCTTGAGTTCGGGGTGCGCGGCCAGCGAGGGCATGCCGTCGGCATGGCCCGACCGCAGGTCCAGCTTGTGGGCGAACTCGTGGATGACCACGTTGAAGCCGCCCTCGGAGAACTGCGTGTCTTCCCAGGACAGCACCAGCGGCCCGCCTTCCCAGGCTTCGCCGGCGGCGTCCTCCAGGTATTCGTGCACCACGCCGTCATCGTCCTGGCGCGAGCGCGGGATGCGGAAGCTGGCCGGGTACACGATGATCTCGTCCCAGCCTTCGTACAGTTCGGGCGCCAGGTTGAGGATGGGCAGGCTGGCCTGGGCCGCGATGCTCAGGCGCATGAAGTCCGAGACCTCCAGTCCTTGCGCGCCATTGATGTGCTTGCTGGCCAGCAGCCAGGCCGAGCGCGCCTGCAGCTGGGCGGCTTCATCGGCGTTCAAAGCCGCCAGGAACGGGTGGGCGTCCAGCACCCGTTGCCACAGTTCCGGGGAGATGCGGGCCTGCATTTCGGCCACCGCGGAGGGGCGGGCGCCCCGGCCCTTGAGCCAGCGCAACATAAGCTTCGGTTCCTTCCATATGCCGGGGCTAGCGGCTGCTTTTGGTGTCTACAAACCCTAGTGTAGAGTGTCGGGATATCAAACTACCTCCGCCTGCCGTCCGTCATGTCCGCCCCGCCTGTTCCCGACGCGCCTACGCCTTTCGACGCTACCTGGCGCCAGGAGGTAGGCGCCGGCCTGGATGCCGACGGCATGGCGCTGATCGACCAGGCCGTGGCCTGGGCCGAACCGCGTTTCGAAGGGCAGCAGGCGCTGACCGGCGAACCCCTGGCCGGGCATGGCGCGGGCGTGGTCCGCATCCTGGCGGCTCTGCATACCGATGCCGCCACCCGCGCCGCGGCGCTGCTGGCTGCCTTGCCGACCGACCTGATGGCGCCCGCGCCGTCCCTGCGCAGCGATCCGGTCGCGGCGGCATTCGGCCCTGAAATCGCGCGGCTGGTGCAGGGCACGCGCGCGCTGCTGCGCCTGGGCGTGGTGGCGCGGCAGGCAAGCGACGCCGCCGCCGAAAGCGGCTCGCAAAAGGAGATGCAGCGCAAGATGCTGCTGGCCATGGCGGCCGACCTGCGCATCGTGCTGATGCGGCTGGCCTCGCGCCTGCGCACCTTGCGCTGGCACGCGGAAAGCAAGGCGCCGTGCTCCACCGATTTCGCCCGCGAAACCCTGGACCTGTATGCGCCGCTGGCGAACCGCCTGGGGATCTGGCAGATCAAGTGGGAAATGGAAGATCTGGCGTTCCGCTTCCTGGAGCCCGACAAGTACAAGCAGATCGCCCGCCTGCTGGAAGAGAAGCGGGTGGAGCGCGAAGCCTTCATCGCCGGCGCCATCGAGCGCCTGCAGACGGGACTGGCCAAGGCGGGCGTCGAGGCCGAGGTCAGCGGCCGGCCCAAGCACATCTACAGCATCTGGAACAAGATGCGCGTGAAGCGGCTGGATTTCTCGCAGATGTACGACCTGCGCGCGCTGCGCATCATCGTTGATGACGTGCGCGCCTGCTATACGGCGCTGGGCATGGTGCACGAAATGTGGACGCCGATCTCCGAGGAGTTCGACGACTATATTTCCCGGCCCAAACCCAACGGCTACCGCTCGCTGCACACAGTGGTGGCCGACGACGACGGCCGTCCCTTCGAAGTGCAGATCCGCACACGCGAGATGCACCAGTTCGCCGAATACGGCATGGCTGCGCATTGGCGCTACAAGGAAGCGGGCGCCAAGGGCGGCCAGGTGGCGGCCTCCAGCGAATACGACCGGCAACTGGCGTGGATGCGCCAGCTGCTGGCCTGGAACAGCGATGTCGAGGGTGGCGGCGAACCCGCCCAGCCCGCGCCCGCCAAGTCGGCATCGGGCAAGCAGCGCGGCGCGGCGACGGCGCCGGTCCATACCGATGAGCGCATCTACGTGCTGACGCCGCAGGCGCGCGTGATCGAACTGCCAGCCGGCGCCACGCCGGTGGATTTCGCCTATCACCTGCATACCGACCTGGGCCACCGCTGCCGCGGCGCCCGCGTCGACGGGCAGATGGTGCCGCTGCAGACGCATCTGTCCACCGGCCAGACCGTGGAGATCATCTCCGCCAAGTCCGGCGGGCCCTCGCGCGACTGGCTCAACCCGCAGCTCGGCTTTCTGGCCAGTCCGCGGGCCCGCGCCAAGGTGCGCATGTGGTTCAACGCGATCGAACTGCAGCAGCGCATCACCCAGGGCCAGGCCCTGGTCGAAAAGGAATTGCAGCGCCTGGGCAAGACCGCCGTCAACCTGGAGCAGTTGGCGCAGAACCTGGGGTTCGCCCGCGCCGACGACCTGTACGTGGCGGCGGCCAAGGAAGAATTCAGCCTGCGGCAGATCGATACCCTGTTCCAGCAGCCCGGACCGGCCGTCGAGCCGCAACCGGCCGCTTTGCGCCACGCCAGCGCCGGCAGCGCCGAGAAAAGCGGCAAGAGCGGCGTGCTGGTGGTGGGGGTGGGGTCGCTCCTGACGCAGCTTGCGCGCTGCTGCCGTCCGGCGCCGCCGGACCCCATCGCGGGCTTCGTCACGCGCGGACGCGGCGTGTCGATCCACCGCAGCGATTGCCACAGCTATCTGGCGCTGGCCGCCCGCGAGCCGGAGCGCGTCATCGAGGTGGCCTGGGGCGAGACCGGCGACACGTTCTACCCCGTGGACATCAGCGTGCGCGCGCACGACCGTTCCGGCCTGTTGCGGGACCTGTCCGAAGTCTTTGCGCGGCTGCGCCTGAACGTGGTGGGCGTGAACACGCAAAGCAAGCAGTCGCTGGCTCATATGGTGTTCACGGTGGAAGTGCGGGGGGGGGAATCGCTGTCCCGCGCGCTGGACGCCCTGGCCGAAGTGCCGGGCGTGTCGTCGGCGACACGCCGCTAGGCGGGAAACCCGGGCCGGGCGGCCCGGGTGGGAGCGGAACTCAGTTGTCCAGCTCTTCGTGCGCGCGGTCGCGCATGTAGAAGGCGGCGATCAGGCCCAGCGCCACGCCGAACATCACGTAGTAGGCGGGAGCCATCGGCGAGCCGGTGGTCTTGATCAGCCAGGTCACGATGAACTGTGCGAAGCCGCCGAAGATCATCACCGCCACGTTATAGGCCAGCGACAGGCCCACCGAGCGCACGCGCGCGGGGAACAGTTCCGCCATCACCGTGCTGAACACGCCGAAGAACGCCGATACGAACAGGCAGACCACGACCTGCACGGCCAGCAGGCGGCCGATGGAGGGCGCATCCGACAGCCAGTAGTACAGCGGATACAGCACGATCAGGTAGCCGATGAGCGAGCCGATCACCAGGGGGCGGCGGCCGATGCGGTCGGACCAGGCGCCCATGAAGGGCGTCAGCAGCACCATCAGTGCCGCGCCCGCCATCTGCACCAGGAAGGTCTGATTCAGCGGCAGCTTCAGGATCTGCGTGGAGTAGGTCACCAGATACGTGAAGGTGATGTAGATGGACACGGTCGCGGTCACGACCAGGCCCACGCCGATCAGCGCTTCGCGGGTATGCGTCTTCAGCATCTGGCCCAGGCTCAGGCGCTGCACGTCGCCGCGGGCGGCGGCCTGGCGCTCTTCTTCCTTGATCTGCTTGAAAGCGTCGGTTTCATCGACGTTGCGGCGGATGTAGATGGCGATGGGGACAATGACCAGGCCGAAGGCGAACGGCAGGCGCCATGCCCAGTCGGCGATCTGTTGCGGGGTGAAGAACTCGGTGATGAGCGTGCCGCAGGCCGCGCCGATCAGCAGCGCCAGCATCTGGCCGGCCATCTGCCAGGAACCATAGAAGCCACGCTTGCCGTTGGGCGCCATCTCGATCAGCAGCGCGGTCGAGGTGCCGAATTCGCCGCCGGCGGAGAAACCCTGCAGGAGGCGCGCGATCAGGATGAAGATCGGGGCCAGGATGCCGGCCGCGTGGTAGGTCGGGGCCACGGTGATCAGCGCGATCGACACGGCCATCAGCGAGGTCACCATGACCATGGCGGCCTTGCGGCCTTTCTTGTCGCCGTACAGGCCGAGGATGATGCCGCCCACGGGGCGCATGAAGAAGCCGACGCCGAAAATGGCGGTGGTCATCAGGATGGCGTTCAGCTCGCTGCCGGGAACGCTGGGATCTGTGGGGAAGAACAGCTTCGAGATGATCGGCGTCATGAACGCGAACACCAGGAAGTCATACCATTCGAGGGCATTGCCTATTACTGCCGCCACGATGTTGCGTGTGGGAACTGCTTTGTGCTGCACGGTTTCTCCTTGGGGTTTTCCTATCCGGGCGACATTCTAGGCGCTTCGCGCGCCGGACCACGCCGAGACGCGGAGGCGCGCTGGCCTTACACTCCTGTTTTTCCCCAAGAGAGTAGTGACATGAACGCGCGCACCTGGCTGGAAACGCTGGTTGGCTTTGACACCACCAGCCGCAATTCCAATCTTGCCCTGATCGAAACCGTACGGGATTGGCTCAAGGGCCAGGGCGTCGACGCATGGCTGGCGCACAATCCGGAGCGCACCAAGGCCAACCTGTTCGCGACCTTGCCCGCCCAGGACGGCGGCATGCAGGGCGGCATCGTGCTGTCCGGCCACACCGACGTGGTGCCGGTCGACGGCCAGGAATGGAGCACGGATCCGTTCAAGCTCGTTGAAAAAGACGGCCTGCTCTACGGCCGCGGCAGCTGCGACATGAAGGGTTTCATCGCCAGTTCGCTGGCGATGGTGCCGGAATTCCTGGCCATGCCGCGCAAGAAGCCGATGCACCTGGCGTTCTCGTATGACGAGGAAGTCGGCTGCGCCGGCGCGCCCTACATGCTGGCCGACCTGCACGAACGCGGCATCCGCCCCGAAGGCTGCGTGGTGGGCGAGCCCACCGGCATGCAGGTGGTGGTGGCGCACAAGGGCATCAACCTGTTCCGCTGCAAGGTGCACGGCAAGGCGGCGCACTCGTCGCTGACTCCGCGTGGCTGCAACGCCATCGAATATGCCGCCCGCCTGATCTGCCGCATCCGCGACCTGGCCGACAGCTTCAAGGCCAACGGTCCCTACGATCAGTTCTACGACGTGCCGTTCTCCACGATGACCACCAACCAGATCCGGGGCGGCATCGCGGTCAATACCATCCCCGAACTGTGCGAATTCACCTACGAATTCCGCAACCTGCCCGGCATGCAACCCGACGAGATCCAGGCAGAAGTTGAAAAATACGTGCGCGAAGAGCTCCTGCCGCGCATGAAGGCCGAGTTCGACGGCGCCAGCATCGAAATCGAAACCGGCGCCGCTGCTCCCGCCCTGGAAGCGTCCGAGGAAGCCGCCATCACCCAGCTGGTGCGCGCCCTGACCGAAGACCGCGCCACCCGCAAGGTCGCCTACGGCACCGAGGCCGGCCTGTTCCAGGGCATCGGCATCCCCACCGTGGTCTGCGGCCCCGGCCATATCGAACAGGCCCACAAGCCCAACGAGTACGTCGCGCTGGACCAGCTGGCCGCCTGCGACACCTTCCTGCGCCGCCTGGGGCAGTCGCTCTGAGCGCAGGCTGACGGTTCCCGGGGCGGCTGGGGCGGTGCCCCCGGCCGCTGCCGGCGTCAGGTAAAATGACGGGTTGCAAACCGGATTTGCGGCCGGCAGTGGCCTGCCGCGATACCCGGGGGAGATGCTTGGTGAAACCTTACGACTTTCCGGATGCCCAGGGCCATTTCGGCCCTTATGGCGGTGTTTTCGTGGCGGAAACGCTGATGCACGCGCTCGACGAGCTGCGCGCGGCCTATGACCATTACCGTGTCGACCCCGCCTTCCAGGAAGAGTTCAACTATGAACTCAAGCATTTCGTCGGCCGGCCCAGCCCGGTCTACCACGCACGCCGCTGGTCGGAAATGGTGGGCGGCGCCCAGATCTGGTTCAAGCGCGAAGACCTGAACCACACCGGCGCCCACAAGGTCAACAATTGCATCGGCCAGGCATTGCTGGCCAAGCGCATGGGCAAGCCCCGCGTCATCGCTGAAACCGGCGCCGGCCAGCACGGCGTGGCCACCGCCACGGTGGCGGCCCGCTATGGCATGGAATGCGTGGTCTACATGGGCAGCGAGGACGTCCGTCGCCAAGCGTCGAATGTCTACCGCATGAAGCTGTTGGGCGCGACGGTGGTGCCGGTCACGTCCGGTTCGCGCACCCTGAAGGACGCGTTGAACGAAGCCATGCGCGACTGGGTCACCAACATCGAGAACACTTTCTACATCATCGGCACGGTGGCGGGTCCCGACCCCTATCCCCGCATGGTGCGCGATTTCCAGACCGTCATCGGCAACGAATGCCTGACGCAGATGCCCGAAGCCACCGGCCGCCAGCCCGACTACGTCGTGGCGGCGGTGGGCGGCGGCTCCAACGCCATGGGCATCTTCCATCCCTACATCCCGTACGAAAACGTGCGCCTGATCGGCGTCGAGGCGGCGGGCGAGGGCATGGACAGCGGCCGCCACGCCGCCTCCCTGGCCGCGGGCCAGGTGGGCGTGCTGCACGGCAACCGCACCTACGTCATGCAGGACGCCGATGGCCAGGTCCAGGAAACCCATTCTGTCTCCGCCGGCCTGGACTACCCGGGCGTCGGTCCGGAACATGCCTGGCTGAAGGACTCCGGCCGCGCCGAGTACGTCGGCATCACCGACGCGGAAGCCCTCAAGGCTTTCCACGACTGCTGCCGCATCGAAGGCATCATGCCCGCGCTGGAGTCGTCGCACGCCATCGCGCAAGCCGTGAAGATGGCCGCCACGCTGCCGCGCGACGCCGTCATCCTGGTCAATTTGTCGGGCCGTGGCGACAAAGACATGCATACCGTGGCCGAACAGGCCGGCATCGAGCTCTGAGGCCCTGTCCATGACCACTCGCACCGACCGCATCGCCGCCGCTTTTGCGCGCACCGCCGAATCCGGCCGCGCCGCGGCGCTGATTCCCTATATTGCCGCGGGCGACCCTTCGCCCGCCGCGACCGTACCCCTGATGCACGCGCTGGTCGAGGCCGGCGCCGACGTCATCGAGCTGGGTGTGCCGTTCTCGGATCCCATGGCCGACGGCCCGGTGATCCAGCGTGCCGCCGACCGCGCCATCGCGCAGGGCGTGGGCCTGGCCCGCGTGCTGGAGCTGGTGGCTGAATTCCGCCAGCGCGACGCATCCACGCCGGTGGTGCTGATGGGTTATGCCAACCCCATCGAACGCATGGGCCAGGCCGATTTCGCGCGCCGCGCCGAGCAGGCGGGCGTGGACGGCGTGCTGGTGGTGGACTATCCGCCCGAAGAGGTCGTCGAGTTCGCCGCCACGCTGGGTGAGCACGGCATTGCGCCGATCTTCCTGTTGGCGCCCACGTCCACGGAAGCGCGCATCAAGGCCGTCGCCGAAGTGGCGCGGGGTTACGTGTACTACGTGTCGCTCAAGGGCGTCACGGGTTCGGGTTCGCTCAACACCGACGACGTCGCCGAGCGTCTGGCCGTGATCCGCCGCCACGTGCGCGACATTCCGGTCGGCGTGGGCTTCGGCATCCGCGACGCCGAAAGCGCCCAGCGCGTGGCGCGCGCGGCCGACGCCGTCGTGATCGGCAGCAAGCTGATTGAAACCATGGAGCAGGCGGCGGCGAATGCCCCGGCGGCCCAGAAAACAGACGCCGCAGTCACCGCCGCCAGCGGCTGGCTGCGCACCATCCGGCAAGCGCTGGATCAAGTAAAACGAGCAAGCGCGTCGGCCTGAGCGGCGGGCGTGACCTCATACGGGATGAATAATCAATGAGCTGGATCGAAAAACTCCTGCCTCCTCGCATCAATAAAACCAGCGAAAGCGGCCCCCGCCGCGTTCCCGAAGGCCTATGGGTGAAATGCCCGTCGTGCGAATCGGTGCTGTACAGCGAAGACCTGGCGGCCAATCTGCACGTCTGCCCCAAGTGCGACCACCACATGCGCATCGGGGCCCGTGCCCGCATCGATTCGCTGCTGGATGTCGAGGGCCGCGTCGAGATCGGCCAGACCACGCGTTCGGTCGATACGCTGAAGTTCAAGGACACGCGCAAGTACCCCGAGCGCCTGCAGGAAGCGGTCAAGCAAACCGGCGAAACCGACGCGCTGGTGGTCATGAGCGGTTCGATCCGCGGCGTATCCGCTACGCTGGCCTGCTTTGAATTCGAATTCATGGGCGGCTCCATGGGCTCGGTGGTGGGCGAGCGCTTCGCGCGCGGCGCCCAGGCCGCGCTGGACAACAAGACGCCCTTCATCTGCGTGGCTGCCTCGGGCGGCGCGCGCATGCAGGAAAGCCTGCTGTCGCTGATGCAGATGGCCAAGACCAACGCCATGCTGACTCGCCTGTCGGCGGCCGGCCTGCCGTTCATCAGCGTGTTGACCGACCCCACCATGGGCGGCGTGTCGGCCAGCTTCGCCTTCATGGGCGACGTGGTCATTGCCGAGCCCAAGGCGCTGATCGGCTTTGCCGGCCCGCGCGTGATCGAACAGACCGTGCGCGAAAAGCTGCCAGAAGGCTTCCAGCGCGCCGAGTTCCTGCTGCAGAAGGGCGCCATCGACATGGTCGTGGACCGCCGCCAACTGCGCGAGGAAATCGCCCGCCTGCTGGCCTTGCTGACCAATCAACCGGCGGACGTGGTTACGGCTTGAGTTTGCGCCGGCCCGTGCCCTCGGGGCGGGCCGGGCCAACTGCGCCAAGATGCCGCCGGTAGCCCAGGGCTGCCGGCGGCATTGTCATATGCGGCCCCGCGGCGGCCCATGGCGAATGATTTGCGGAACAGTGTTTTCCATCCACGATGTTGCCTACGTGCGACAAAGCGTGAGCCTTCCGCCCCGGATTTTGCTATGTTGCGTACTAGGTTTGAAATCTACGGAGTTTTTCGATGCAGTTGATCAAGAAGAAGATGCTTACCGGCCTTGTGGGGCTTGCCCTGGCTGCAACCGCGTCGCTGGCAGGCGCCCAATCGTCCGAGGGCACCCAGGGCGGTGTCAGCATGCATTACGGCATTGGCGACCACTACCAGCGCCTGACGATCAACTACGAAACGGCTTCGGTCTGGACCTACCAGTTCGGCGGCAATTGGGGCCGCCTGGACCTGACGCCCGAACTGGGCGCGTCCTACTGGAAGGCGAACGGCTCGCGCTCCCCGGGTCATGTCTGGCAGCTCAACGCCATCCCGATGTTCCGCTGGTGGACCGGCGAACGCTTCTACATTGAAGCGGGTATCGGCGCCACGCTCTTCTCCAGCACGCGTTTCGCCGACGAGAACATCAGCACCGCTTTCCAGTTTGGCGACCACATCGGCATGGGCTTTCTCGTGACGCCGAACAACCGCATCGGCCTGCGCTATTCGCATTTCTCGAACGCCAGCATCAAGCGCCCGAACCCGGGCCTGGACGTGCTGCAGCTGACCTACACCTACCAGTTCTGATTGCGCCGCGCCTGCGGCGAACGGGGCGCGGCCACAGGGCGCGCCACACAGACAGATCCACCCCTCGGGGTGGATTTTTTTTGGCGCGTCGCGCGTCGTGCTCTTCGACTGGATCTGAAACCACAAAAATATTATGTGCTGACGCTGCGTATACATACTTGTTGGTAGGGAGTGCAATGGCCAGAATGCTCTGGCACCGCACAACACACAACGAGCCGCCGCGCGGCTCCGATCCCGGCACGCATCGCTGCGGCCGGGGAGGGGCGCGACGATGGCATACGGAGACCAACGCATGAACACCCCCTGTACGCCCGCGCGTCCGCTGACGCGCATGACTGTTGCCATAGGCCTGGCCCTCGCATTTTCCTGCGGCTCGTCCGCCGTCATGGCCGAGGAGTTTCCGAATAAGCCGCTGCGCATGGTCGTGGGCTTTGCGCCGGGAGGCGGGGCGGACATCGTGGCGCGCCTGGTTGGCGCCAAGATGGCCGAAAGCCTGGGGCAGCAGGTGGTGGTCGAAAACCGGGCGGGCGCCACGGGCACTATCGCCGCCGACAACGTCGCGCGTTCGCCTGCCGACGGCTATTCGCTGTTCCTGGGTTCGCAGTCCACCATGGTGGTGGCGCCTTCGCTGTTTCCGTCGCTGCCCTTCAAGCCCGAGAAGGACTTTGCGCCGGTTTCGCAGATCGTGACCATGCCGCTGATCCTGGTGGTCAATCCGGCCCTGGTGGACGCCAAGACCGTGCAGCAACTGACCGAACAGATCCGCAAGGCCGGCGATGGCGCAATGAGCTATGCCTCGTCGGGCCAGGGCGGTCCGCAGCACATTGCCGGCGAGCTGTTTGCGCACATGGTGGGTACCAAGGTGACGCACGTGCCGTACAAGGGCGAATCGGCGGCCATGGCCGACGTGCTGGGCGGCCATGTGCCGTACATGTTCGCCAATCTGCCGGTGGCGTTGCCGCACATCAATTCGGGCAAGGTCCGGCCGTTGGCCATCACCAGCCTGAAGCGCGACCCCAAGGCGCCGCAGATCCCGACCCTGGCCGAGTCCGGCTTCAAGGACTTCGAAGTGTCGACCTGGTATGGCGTGTTTGCGCCGGCCAATACGCCCAAGCCCGTGGTGGCCAAGCTCTCCGATTCCATTCGCGCCGCCGTGCAGCAGAGCGATATGCAGGCCAAGCTCAGCGAGCAGGGTTTCACGGTGGTGGGCAGCGATTCCGACGCCTTCACGCGTTTCGTGGGTACGGAGCTGCCGCGCTGGTCGGTGCTGATCCGCGACATAGGCATCAAACCCGAATAAGCGGCCAGCCCGAGCGGGCGGCCTTTCTATACGAGATCCAGACATGATCGATTTCACTGAAAAACGCGCGGCCGGACCCGTGATCCGGCTGCATTCCGCGGACAACGTCGTGGTGGCGCGCGTGCCCATCGGCATAGGCATGGCCGTGCCCTCCGAAGGCATCGTCAGCCGCAGCCAGATCCCGGCCGGGCATAAGATCGCGGCCCGCGACCTGCGCGCCGGCGAGCCCATCCTCAAGTACAACGTCTGTATCGGCTTTGCGGCGGGCGATATTCCGGCGGGCACCTACGTCCATTCGCACAACATGGACTTCCAGGAGTTCGACCGCGACTACGCGCATGCGCGCGATTACGTGGCCACGCCGGTCCTGCCCGAGTCCGAGCAGGCGCGCTTTCTCGGCATCGTGCGCGCCAATGGACAGGTCGCCACGCGCAACTACATCGGCGTCATGGCGACGGTCAATTGTTCGGCGACGGTGGTGCACCGCATCGCCGAGGCCTTCACGCCGCAGCTGATGGCCGCCTATCCCAATGTGGACGGCGTGGTGGCGCTGAGCCATGGCATGGGCTGCGGCATGGAGATGTCCGGCGAACCCATGGACCTGTTGCGCCGGACGATGGGCGGCTACGCCTGCCACGCCAACTTTGCCGCCGTGCTGATCGTCGGGTTGGGCTGCGAGCGCAACCAGCTGGATGCCTTGCTCAAGGACCAGGGCCTGGAGGCGGGCGCGCGGCTGAAGACTTTCATCATGCAGGAGACCGGCGGCACGCGCAAAACCATCGAAGCGGGCGTCGCCGCCGTGCAGGCGCTGCTGCCCGAGGCCAATGACGTCGAGCGCGTGCCGGTGCCGGCGCGGCACCTGACGGTGGGCCTGCAATGCGGCGGCTCGGACGGCTTTTCGTCCATTACCGCCAATCCGGCATTGGGGGCGGCCATGGACATCCTGGTGCGCCACGGCGGCACCGCCATCCTGTCCGAAACGCCCGAGATCTACGGCGTGGAACACACCTTGACCTCGCGCGCCCGCAACCGCGAGGTGGGCGAAAAGCTGGTGCAGCGCATCCGCTGGTGGAAGGAAGAGTATTCGCCGGGGCGCGACGTGCAGATCAATGGCAAGGTCAGCCCAGGCAACCAGATGGGCGGATTGGCCAACATCTTCGAGAAGTCGCTGGGCTCCTCGATGAAGGGCGGCACCACGGCGTTGATGGAGGTCTACCGCTACGCGGAGCCGGTGCGCCAGCCCGGCATGGTGTTCATGGATACGCCGGGCTTCGACCCGGTGTCCGCAACCGGACAGATCGCTGGCGGGGCCAACATGATCTGTTTCACCACCGGGCGCGGCTCGATGTTCGGCGCCAAGCCCGTGCCTTCGATCAAGCTGGCGACCAACACGCCGATGTACGAAAGGCTGACGGAGGACATGGACGTCAATTGCGGCGACATCCTGGACGGCACCGCGACCCTGCAGGAAGTGGCGCAGCGCATCTTCGAGGAAATCCTGCTGGTGGCTTCCGGCACGCGCAGCAAGAGCGAACTCCTGGGACTGGGTGATCACGAGTTCGTGCCCTGGAACATCGGCGTGGTGAGCTGAGCGGCACTGCCAAAGAAAGCGCCCCGGCGCACGGCTTCAGGTTGCCGTGCGCCGGGGCTGTTCCGTCGTTCGATGCCGCAGGCGCGGGTGCGCCCGCGGGCCCGGGGCTAGTTGTCTGCCAGGGTCTGCGCGCCCGGCATGTCAAAGCCATTGTCGTCCAGCGCGGCCTGCAGGGCAGAGCGCTGCTCGGCGTTCAGTTCCACCAGGGGCGGGCGCACGGTCGCCCAGGCCGAATCGCCGGATTTCCAGGCAATCGCGGCTTTCATCGCGGGGATCATGGGGAATTTACCGAACACGTTGCGGGTCGCGTTCAGTCCGGCCTGGCGGGCGTCGGCGTCGGCTTCCTGCCAGCGCTGTTGCAGGGCGACGATGGGGCCAGGATTGACGTTGCCGGTGGCGGTGATGCAGCCCACGCCGCCGGCGCGCAGGGTTTGCAGCAGGAAGGCTTCGCTGCCCGCATAGACTTTGAAGCCGCGCGGCGCGAAGCGTTCGATCATGGCGGCCGTGTTGTTCCAGTCCCCGCCGCTGTCCTTCACGCCGGCGACCTGGCCAGGATAGCGGTCCAGCAGCCGATTGATCAGGTCCAGGCTCAGCGGCACCTGGCTCACGGGAGGGATGTGATACAGGTACATGCGCAACCGGTCATCGCCCACGCCTTCGATCAGTTCGGCGTAGTAGCGGAACAGGCCTTCGTCGCTTACGCCCTTGTAATAGAAGGGGGGGCAGGACCAGCACGCCCATGCTGCCGCTGCGCACGGCGTGGCGGGTCAGTTCGATCGCATCGGGCAGCGCGCAGGCGCCAGTGCCGGGCATCAGCGCGGACGGTTCCACGCCGGCTTCCAGCAGCGCGTCCAGCAGACTGCGCTTTTCCGACAGGGCCAGCGAGTTGGCTTCCGAGTTGGTGCCGAATATGGCCAGCCCGACGGATTGTTCGCGCAGCCAGCGGCAGTGCTTCACATAGCGGCCCAGGGCCGGGCGATAGGCTGCGTCGAACGGCGTCAGGACCGGAGAAAAAACGCCGGGAATGCTGGCTTGGGTGCTCATTGTCTCTACTCGATTTCTGATGAATGCAAAGGACGCGCCGGGCGGCGCGGCGGCAACGTCTGATTCTGGCACCGAAGCGGCCGCTGAACATCTGCTGTTTAATTGCTTCAATCCATAAAATTGTTGTGGTTTGCCCTGGCGCAAATCGTGCATGCAGAAAAAAAGGGGGGACGCTTTGGATACGCGATATGTGCAGAGCTTTGTGTCGGTGGTTGAATGCGGATCGCTGGCGGAGGCCGCGCGCCGGCTGGACCTGACCCCCGCCGCGATCGCGGCGCGGGTGCGCACCCTGGAAGAGGAGCTGGGCGCCACCCTCATCAAGCGCGTCGGCCGTAGCGTCAAGGCGACCGAGGCGGGCCTGAAGGTGCTGGAGCGGGCCCGCAGCGTATTGCGCGAAGTGCGGGACCTGCGCGCCAGCGCCAGCGACGACGCGCCGCTGGGCGAATTGCGGCTGGGCGTGTCGGTGTCGGCGCTGACGGGCATCATGCCCACCGTGCTGGCGCGCCTGTACCGGCGCCTGCCCAAACTGGCGGTGTTCGTGGAGCCGGGCACCTCCAATCACCTGTACCACCGCGTGATCAACGGCGACCTGGACGCGGCCTTCATCGTCAAACCGCAATTCAACCTGTCCAAGGGCTACGCCTGGAAATTGGTGGCGGAAGAGCCGCTGGTGGTGCTGGCGCCGCCCGATACCGTGAGCAATGACGCCCACGAACTCATGAGCACGCAGCCTTTCATACGCTATGACCGCAATGTCTGGGGCGGCCGGCTGGCGGACCAGTACCTGCGCCAGCACGGCATCGCGCCGCGCGAGCGTCTGGAGGTCGATGGCCTGATGGGCATCGCCTGCATGGTGTCGGAAGGGCTGGGCGTGTCGCTGGTGCCCGATTGGGCGCCCGATTGGGTGGACAGCCGGCGCGTCAAGCGCGTGCCGCTGCCGGGGCGCGCGCCGCTGCGCTGCATGGGGATCATCTGGGCCCGGCATATGCCGCATTCGGCGTTGGCGGAAGCATTCGTTGAAGAGGCCGGTCTGGCCTTGAACCTGCCTGCGGAGCCGATAGAGGACGAGTGAACGTCCAGGACGTGCGCGCTGCGGATCGCGTCGGGCGCCGCCGCGCTGCCAAGCCACCATGAAAAACACCCCGGACGCTGGATCGGTATCCAGCGTCCGGGGTGCGGCGTGCTGCCAGTCGCAAGCCCTTGCGGGCCTGCGGCTTAGTGGCGCGTTTCGACCTGAACCAGCGGTTCGTTGGAAACGGGCGCGACCGGCTTGCGCTCGCGGCCCAGGCGGACCGGCGTGTGTGCAGCGGCGATACGCAGCTGGGTCTGGGCGTGGCGGTCCGGATCGGTCTCCACCCACTGCAGGCCGGCGGCGTTCACCACGTCGTGCAGGGCCTGGGCCTTGGCCGACGGGGCGGCAGCCGGCAGCACGATGGGCTGGCTGGCTGCGGGCGCCGGGGCAGCCGCTTCCTGTGCCACGGGCGCGGCAGGAGCAACCGGGGCGGCCGGCGCGGCGGCGGGAGCAACCACGGGCTCGACGGCGGCGGCTTCCACCGGCGTCGTCTCGGTCGCTGCGGGGGCGGAAGCCTCGCTCGCGGCCTGCACGGACACAGGCTGGGTCACCTCGGCGGCAGCCGTCTGCACGGGCTGGGCCACGGGTTCGACGGCTTGCTCGGCTTGGACCTGCACGGGCGTTGCCGGCTGGGCTTCAACCGGAGCAGCCGCAACCGGGGCAGCCGCAACCTGGGCGGGCTCGGCCTTAGCGGCTTCGGGCTGCTGGGCTTGCACCGGAGCGGCTTGGACCTGTACGGCAGGTTCCACGGCTTGCGCAGCGGTCACGGCGGGTTGAGCGGCAGCTTCTTCCGGCTGATCGATGCTGTCGTCGTCGGCGCCATCTTCCTGCTGATCGTCGCTGCCGGCCAAACCTGCTTCTTCCTGGCTGCGGCGGCCGCGGCGGCTGCGGCGGCGGCGGCGCTTGCGCTCGGGATCGGCAGCGCCTTCGGCGCCTTCCACGGCGGGTACGCCATCGGCGGTCTGTTCGGCCACGGCTTCGGCTTCGACAGCCTCGGCGGTGACCACGGCGGCTTCAGGAGCCGGTTTGGTCTCGGGCAGGGCAGTGGCGACCGTTTGAGCCAGGGCGGCGACCATGCTTTCCTGTTCGCTCATCGGGGCGTCGGACTGGCCTTCCTCGCGGCGGTTGCGGCCACGGCCGCGGCGGCGGTTGCGGCCGGCGCCGCTGTCCTCGCCGCCGGCTTCCACGGCTTGCTCGGGACGGTTGGACGCCAGGGCCGCTTGCGTGGCCTGGGTGTCGCGTTCGCCGCGGGCGTCGTTGCGGTTATTGCGGTCGCCGCGTTCCTGGCGGTCGCCCTCGGCACGGCGGTTGCCGCGCACGTGGTGGCGGCCGCCTTCGCTGGCCTCGGCGCCTTCGCCGCGCGATTCGCCGCGGCGGTTGCGGTTGCGGTCCGAACCATGGCGTTCGCCACGGCGTTCCTGGCCGTCATGGCCGCTACGGCCCTTGCCGCGGCCGGAACTGGCGCGCTTGGCGCTGTCTTCCTGGGCGGCGGGAGCGGGCTTGGCCGCTTCGGAGCTGCCACCCAGCCAGCCGAACAGGCGCTTGAACAGGCCGCCCAGGCCGCCGGTTGCCGCCGGCGCGGGAGCCGGCGCGGGGGCGGGCGTCGAAACCGGAGCGGGCTGCGATGGCGTGATGCCCTTGACCAGCGCTTCCGGACGCGACTTGATTTCGTGTTCGCGCGGCTGCCAGGGAGCGTCCGTGGCCGGGGCTTCAACCAGTTCGAAGCTGGTCTTCAGTTCTTCCAGGCGCGGATCGTCGTGGCGCAGGCGCTCGATGTGGTGGTGCGGCGTTTCCAGATGCTTGTTGGGGATCAGCATCAGGTTGACCTTGAGGCGGGCTTCCATCTTGGTGATGTCGGCGCGCTTTTCGTTCAGCAGATAGGTCGCAACGTCGACCGGCACTTGAGCGTGCACGGCGGCGGTGTTTTCCTTCATGGCTTCTTCCTGCAGCAGGCGCAGCACGTGCAGGGCGCTGGACTCGGCGTCGCGGATCACGCCGGTGCCGTTGCAGCGCGGGCAGGTGATGTGCGAGCCTTCGTTCAGGGCGGGGCGCAGGCGCTGGCGCGACAGTTCCATCAGGCCGAAGCGCGAAATCTTGCCCATCTGGACGCGGGCGCGGTCGAAGTGGAGGGCGTCACGCAGGCGCTGTTCGACGGCGCGCTGGTTCTTGCTGTCCTCCATGTCGATGAAGTCGATGACGATCAGGCCGCCCAGGTCGCGCAGGCGCAACTGGCGGGCCACTTCGTCGGCGGCTTCCGAGTTGGTGCGCAGCGCGGTTTCCTCGATATCGGCGCCGCGCGTGGAGCGGGCCGAGTTGACGTCCACGGAAACCAGGGCTTCGGTGTGGTCGATGACGATGGCGCCGCCCGAGGGCAGCGTGACCGTGCGCGAGTAGGCCGTCTCGATCTGGTGTTCGATCTGGAAGCGGGAGAAGAGCGGGATATCGTCGCGGTAGCGTTTGACGCGCTGGACGTTGTCCGGCATCACCACGCTCATGAAGGCCGTGGCCTGGTCGGCGATCTCGTCGGTATCGATGAGGATCTCGCCGATTTCCGGGGAGAAGTAGTCGCGGATGGCCCGGATGACCAGGCTGGATTCCAGGTAGATCAGGATCGGCGCGGAGTTGTCGCGCGCGGCGCCGTCAATCGCGGTCCAGAGCTGCAACAGGTAGGACAGGTCCCACTGGAGCTCTTCGACGTTGCGGCCGATGCCGGCGGTGCGGGCGATGATGCTCATGCCCTGGGGCAGATCGAGCTGCTCCATCGTGTCGCGCAGTTCCTGGCGGTCCTCGCCCTCGACGCGGCGCGAAACGCCACCGCCACGGGGGTTGTTGGGCATCAGGACCAGGTAGCGGCCGGCCAGCGAGATGAACGTGGTCAGGGCGGCGCCCTTGTTGCCGCGCTCTTCCTTTTCAACCTGGACGATCAGTTCCTGGCCTTCGCGCAGGGCGTCCTGGATGCGGGCGCTGCGGACGTCCACGCCTTCCTTGAAGTAGCTGCGGGCCACTTCCTTGAAAGGCAGGAAACCGTGACGGTCTTCACCGTAGTTGACGAAGCAGGCTTCGAGGCCGGGTTCGATCCGGGTGATGACACCTTTGTAGATATTGCCTTTGCGTTGTTCGCGGCCGGCAGTCTCGATGTCGAGGTCGATGAGTTTTTGCCCATCGACGATAGCGACGCGTAATTCTTCCTGATGCGTCGCATTGAACAGCATGCGCTTCATGAGAGGGGTTCTCCGTTGTCATGACGCGCCGATATCGGCGCGTGACCTCGGGTCACTCGGGCTGCGGGCTGAAGCGGGCAAGAGTTGCGGACCGTACCTGGGCGGCGCCCAGGCGTATCCGCCGCGGGTCAGGCGGGCACGTCGAGCCGTGGGGCTCGGGGTTCTGTCAGCAGGAGGGTCAGCTTCACTGAATGTGGTTTGACGGAAAAGTGCTGTGAACGGCAGTTGCGGTCGGATTGGTTGCCCACGCGCAGCTGGTGCTTTAAATATGCGACGATTCTTGCGGTGCTTCAGAGCCGCTTGCGGCATGCAACGGACCTGCTGGGACAGCGGGCAAAATGAATGCCACACCACTATCCGGCAGGGCGCGGTTGCGCCGGCGACCAAATGACCCCGGGGGTTGAATGAGCAGGCAGTACAATGGCGGCCCGCGCGCTCGACGGAGTTGCGTAACGTTGCATCTCTACGTCAGGCGGCTAGTTCAGCCCCTTTAGGCTGTCCCGATTATATGTCGCTTTTCGCAATGCGCAAAGAAACTTCCCCCTCGCTTTCCCTCTCTAAAGCTCCCCCTGCCGTCCGGCTGGTGGAAGTCGACGCCGAGCATGCCGGCCAGCGTCTGGACAACTATCTTGCGCGCTTGTGCAAGGGCGTCCCCAAAACCCATATCTACAAAGCCATACGCGGCGGCGAAGTGCGGGTAAACAAGGGACGCACTTCGGCCGACTACCGCGTCGCCGAGGGGGACGTGGTCCGCGTTCCGCCCCTGCGTTTGCCGGATCCGGGCAAGCCCCGTCCAGTGCCTGGCGCAGAATTCCCCGTGGTGTTCGAGGACGAGGCGCTGCTGGTGGTGGACAAGCCCGCCGGGGTGGCGGTCCACGGCGGCAGCGGCGTGTCCTTCGGCGTGATCGAACAGCTGCGGGCGGCCCGGCCCGGCGCCAAGTTCCTGGAGCTGGTCCATCGTCTGGACCGGGAGACCTCGGGTCTCTTGATGGTGGCCAAGAAGCGCAGCGCCCTGCTGGCCTTGCACGCCATGCTGCGAGAAGGAAAAGGGGACAAACACTACCTGGCGCTGGTCGAGGGCGATTGGGTCAATGACCGGCAGCACATCAAGCTGGGCCTGTCCAAGTGGACCACCCAGTCCGGCGAACGCCGGGTCAAGGTCGACCCGGACGGCCAGTCGGCGCACACCATCGTCACGCTCAAGCAGCGGTTTGGTGGCTATAGTCTGGTCGACGCCGAATTGCGCACCGGCCGCACCCATCAGATCCGGGTGCACCTGGCCGCCAGCGGCTTCCCCATCGTGGGCGACGACAAGTACGGCCACGACGAAGTGCGGGCGCAGTTCGCGCGCATGGGCTTCGGCAGGATGTTTCTGCACGCCCACCAATTGACGCTGGCCCACCCGGTGACGGGCGAGCCCCTGACGCTTACGGCCGAGCTGCCTCCAGCTTGCCGGAAAATACTGAAACAACTGGAGTCGGTCTGATTATGTCGTATTCGCTGGTCGTTTTTGACTGGGATGGCACCCTGATGGATTCCACGCACAGCATCGTGGCCGCCATCCAGGGCGCCTGCCGCGACCTGGAGCTGACGGTGCCTTCGGCATCCGACGCCAGTTGGGTGATAGGCCTGTCCCTGGAAAGCGCCCTGCGCCGCGCGGTGCCGGAACTGACCCAGGCGATGCTGCCGCGCTTCCTGGAGCGCTACCGCACGCACTATCTGCTGCGCGATCCGGAATTGCGCCTGTTCGAAGGCGTGCAGGAACTGCTGACTGAACTGGCAGGGCAGAACGTGCGCCTGGCGGTGGCTACCGGCAAGAGCCGGGTGGGCCTGACGCGCGCGCTGGCCGCGACCGGCCTGGGGCCGTTGTTCGATGCCACTCGCACCGCCGACGAAACCTTCAGCAAGCCGCATCCCGCGATGCTGCACGAACTGATGCAGGAGCTGGACGTGGAGCCGGACCGGGTGGTGATGGTGGGCGACACCTCGCACGACCTGCAGATGGCGATCAATGCCGGCGTACACGGTTTGGGCGTGACCTATGGCGCTCATACCCTGAAGGAACTTGAGGGTTGTTCGCCGCAGGCGGTGCTCGAGAGCGTGCCCAAGGTACGCGAATGGCTGCTGCCGCGCGTCTAGCGGCCTGGCGCCCGGGATTCTCCGGGCGCACACCGTCCGGGCGCGGAACGCCGGCCGTCCGTGCGGGTCTATAGAAAATACCCGCAAGCGCCGGCTGCTGCGGAATATCATGGGGCGGCGCGGCGTCCATGGCTTGCGCAGGGCGCGTCCATGATCCTGCGGGCGCCACACCGGAGACCATGATGTTGATACGCAATCCCGACGATATTCTTCCGTCAGAGATCACCTCCGAGGCCGTCTGGCGTTCGCGCCGCGAATTGATGCTGCGCGCCGGGACGGTCGCGGCCGCAGCGAGCCTGCCGGGGTGGGGCATGCGCAGCGCGCACGCCCAGGAGGCCGGCGCCCTGCCGGGCAAGCTCAATGCAGGCTTGAGCGTCATGGATAAGCAGACGACGCTGGCCGACGTAACGTCCTACAACAACTACTACGAGTTCGGCGTGGATAAGGGCGATCCGGCCGCCAATGCCGGCAAGTTGCAGACACGCCCCTGGAGCGTGAGCGTCGAGGGCGAAGTCGGCAAGCCGCGCACCTTTTCCATCGAAGAACTGCTCAAGCTGGCGCCGATGGAAGAGCGCGTCTATCGGCTGCGCTGCGTCGAGGGCTGGTCCATGGTGATTCCGTGGGTGGGCTATTCGCTGTCGGCGCTGCTCAAGCAGGTCGAGCCCACGGGCAACGCCAAGTACGTCGAATTCGTGACTGCGGTGCAGCGCGAGAACATGCCAGGCGTGCGCGCCGCGATCCTGGAATGGCCTTATGTGGAAGGCCTGCGCATCGACGAGGCCATGAATCCCCTGGCCATGCTGGTGTTCGGCGTCTACGGAAAAGTGCTACCGAACCAGAATGGCGCGCCGCTCAGGTTGGCGGTGCCCTGGAAGTACGGTTTCAAGTCGGCCAAGTCCCTGGTCAAGATCCGCCTGGTTGAAAAGCCGCCCGTGTCGTCCTGGATCAAGGCCGCGCCGCAGGAGTATGGCTTTTACGCCAACGTGAATCCCGACGTGCCACATCCGCGCTGGAGCCAGGCCACGGAGCGCCGCATCGGCGAGGACGGGCTGTTCTCGCCCAAGCGCAAGACCTTGATGTTCAACGGTTATGCCGAGCAGGTGGCGTCGCTCTACCAGGGGATGGACCTGAAGGCGAACTACTGAGGCGATTCCATGCCTGACGGCACTCCGCAGGCGGCTCCGGCCGCGCCGCCGCGCAAAACCCCGCTTTCCGCCAAGACCGTGGGGCGCTTCAAACCGTTCCTGTTCCTGCTGGGGCTGGCGCCGTTCGTGCGCTGGATCTGGCTGGGCGCGAACAACGGGCTGACGGCGAACCCGGTCGAGTTCCTGACCCGTTCATCGGGCACCTGGACCCTGGTCTGCCTGCTCGTGACCCTGGCTATCACGCCGCTGCGCCGGCTGACCGGCCAACCTGCCTTGGTGCGTCTGCGGCGCATGTGCGGGCTGTTCGCGTTCTTCTATGGCTCCATGCATTTCATGGCCTGGGTCTGGTGGGACCGCGGCTTCGATCCGGCCGGCATGCTGCGCGATATTGGCGAACGCCCCTTCATCATGGCGGGATTCGCGGCGTTCGTGCTGATGGCCGCTCTGGCGGCCACCTCCACGCAGTGGGCCATGCGCAAGCTGGGCAAGCGCTGGCAAAGCCTGCATCGCGCCATCTATGCCATCGGCCTGCTGGCGGTGCTGCATTACTGGTGGCACAAGGCGGGCAAGAACGACCTGGCGCAGCCCGCGCTGTACGCCGCGGTGCTGGCCTTGCTGCTGGGCTGGCGGCTGGTCGCCTGGCTGCGCGGCAGGCGATAGCGCCGCGCGTTCCTACAGCATCGCCAGCATGATGGCGGCGGTCTCCGCGTCCGGCTGGCCGTCGTACAGCGCCGGCCGGTAGTGCATCTGGAAGGCCGCCAGCGCGCCGATCGTGGCCGGGTTCAGCGTGCCGTCCTGTGGACATGCATAGCCTAGCCGCGCCAACTGTTTCTGGAACCATGCCACGTCCGGGAGGCCCTGGGCCTGCAGGCGCGCGAGGTGCTGGGCGGCCCCGGTTTCGTCGTACCAGCGCCCGATTCCCGCCTCGGCCAGCATTTTCCACGGGAATAGAGGTCCGGGATCCACCTTGCGCTGAGGCGCGATATCGCTATGGCCTACGATGTTTTCGGGTGTGATGCCGTGGCGCTGCGCAATATCACGTAGCAATATGGTCAATGCGCGCAATTGGCGGTCGTTATAGGGATGCCAGACGGGCTTGCCGTCAGGGCCCTCCGTCCAGCCCGGGTTGACGATTTCTATGCCGATGGACGTGCTGTTCATGGCGATGTTGCCATACCAGGAACTGGCGCCGGCATGCCAGGCGGCGCGGTTCTCGTCGACCAGCCGGTAGACGCGGCCCGAGTCGTACACCAGGTAATGAGAGCTGACCTTGCCCTTGGAGAGCAATTCCATCGAACGGGCGTCATCGACGCTGGTGTAGTGCAGCACGATGCTGCGCACCCGGCTGGCCTGGCCGACCGCGGTGATCGAGGTGTCCAGGTCCAGGCCGGCGGGGCCGCGCGCGGCGCATCCTGCCAGAACGGCCGCGGCAAGCGGCGCAAGCAATAGGCGGCGCATGGGTCAGCGCGCCAGGAAGAGAAACAGTGTCGGCAGCTTGTCGAGCTGGGGCGCCGGCTGCTTCTTCCAGTCCGCCACGCTGCGGGTGACGATCCATTCGTCGGCAGTCGTGACCGAGCGCGCCACGCACAGCTTGGTGTCGCCTTTCAGGCTTGCCAGCAGCGTGGCGTACATGGCGGCATTGCGATAGGGGGTCTCGATCAGCAGCTGGGTCTGGTTGTGCTTGGCCGAGTGCTGCTCCCAGGCGCGCAGTTGCTTGGCGCGTTCCGCCGGGTCCACCGGCGCGTAGCCGTGGAAGGCGAAGCGCTGGCCGTCCAGTCCGCTGGCCATCAGCCCCAGCAGGATGGAGGAGGGGCCGACCCAGGGCTTCACCGTGATGCCCAGGCGGTGGGCGGCGTCCGCGACCTTGGCGCCTGGATCCGCGACCGCGGGGCAGCCGGCCTCCGAGACCAGGCCGATTTCGGCGCCCTTGAGCGCCGGCTCAAGCCAAGCCTTGATCTGGGCGGCGTCGACCTTGTCGTTCAGGGTGTGGATGGTGATTTCCTGCAGCGGCCGGGTGGTGCCGATCAGCTTGAGGAAGGCGCGGGCGGTCTTGGCGTTTTCGGCGATGTAGGTGTCCAGCCGGCCTGCCAGGGTACGGACCTCGGCGGGGAGCCAGCGCTCGGGCGGGGCGTCGCCCAGGCCGACCGGGATCAGGTGCAGCGCGCCGCTCATGCGGGTGCTCCGAGGGTGTCCAGCGGATCCAGGCCGAACTGCGCCAGCATGCCGGTCAGCGCGATCAACGGCAGGCCGATGATGGCGGTGGGATCGTCGCTCTGGATGCTTTCCATCAGGGCGATGCCCAGGCTTTCCGCCTTGGCGCTGCCTGCGGTATCGTAGGGTTCTTCGGCGCGCAGATAGGCCTCGATCGCGCGGTCCGACAATGCCCGGAAACGGCAGCGCGTGACGATGTCGGCTTTTTCCACCCGCTGGCCGTCGGTGACCGCCAAGGCGCTGTGGAATTCCACGATTTGACCCGACAGGGCCCGCAATTGCGCCAAGGCGCGCGGGAAATCCCCCGGCTTGCCGATGGGCTGTCCGTCCACGGTGGCCACCTGGTCCGAGCCGATCACGATGCTGCCGGGGTGATTGGCCGCGACCGCCATGGCTTTGGCGACGGACAGGCGCAACGCCAGGGCTTCAGGCGTTTCGCCGGAGTGTGGCGTTTCGTCTACATCGGGGGAAATCGCCGTGAAAGGCAGGCGCAGGCGGGACAGCAGTTCTTTGCGGTAACGCGAGCTGGACGCGAGGATCAGGCTGGGCTTGGAAGGCATGCGATATTTGACGTTAAAGCGTAAGTCACAGTATTATCTAACGTTTTGCGGGATTTTTGCATGAATGGGCGCGCGAGCAAGCCGATGGCGAAGCTTAGCGACCTCGGCAAAATCATGGGTATGAGTAGTCCCCATGAGCAGCCCCGCGAATGCAAAGGACTGAACATCAAGCGCATCGATGCATACGCATTTGCCCAGATGGGCAAGGAAGCGCAAGGAACCATACCTCTTGTGCGGCTTACGCGCGTGGTTGACGGGCTGCCCGAACAACCGCAGGGCGATGCCGGACTCGTGACGTGGTCCGTGCGCGGCGAAATGGGTAGGACTGGTCTTCTGATGGGCCGGCCGCTCCTGCATATTCACGTGCAGGCGAATCCGGTGCTGGTGTGCCAACGGTGCAATGAGCCGTTCGTGTATCCGATCGACAGCGAAGTCCTTTTGCAGCTGGTCAAGTCCGAAGCCGATCTCGACGACGATGCTTCCTACGGGGATCCATCCGGCGAGGACGACGAGGACGAAGAAGGAAATGGTTTTGTGTCCAACCTGCCTGAAAAGGTGGTGGGTTCGCATCATTTTGATCTGCTGGCCCAGATCGAAGATGAGCTCATTCTGAGCGTTCCGTATGTGCCCAAGCATGATGTATGCCCGGGCGCGCTGGCCAAGGTCAGCGAAGCTTCTCCCGAGGAGCCCGCTGTCAAGCGTCCGTCGCCGTTTGCGGTGCTGGAACAACTGAAGCACAAAGATTGAGATCAACATCGGGCCGCATCGCGTACAATGCGCCCCGTTTCTAGGAGTCATCATGGCCGTTCAACAAAACAAGAAGTCCCCGTCCAAGCGCGGTATGCACCGCTCGCACGATTTTCTGGTGAACCCGCCGACCGCGATCGAACCCAACACGGGCGAAGCGCATCTGCGTCACCACATCAGCCCCAACGGCTTCTACCGCGGCCGCAAGGTCCTGAAGACCAAGGCCGACGAATAAGGCCCCCGGGCCGAACTCGTACTCGGACCATTTCGGCTGAGCGCTGATACCTGGCACCCGTGATACGCATCGCCATAGACTGTATGGGCGGAGACTTCGGTCTGCCCGTCACGATTCCGGCTGCGATCGAGTTCGCCCGGCAATTTCCGGATACCCGGCTATTGCTGGTCGGGCTTCCCGACGCTATTGAAGCGGCGCTCTCCGAGCACCGCGGCGTGGCGCGTGATCGCATTGAGATCGTGGCGGCTTCCGAAGTCGTCACCATGGACGACCCGGTCGAGGTCGCCCTGCGCCGCAAAAAAGACTCCTCCATGCGCCTGGCTGCCCAGTCCGTCAAGGACGGGCGCGCCGACGCCTGCGTTTCCGCGGGCAATACCGGCGCGTGGATGGCCATTTCACGCTATGTGCTCAAGACGCTGGACGGCATAGACCGCCCCGCGATCGCCACGTCCATTCCGAACCAGACGGGCCGCGCCACCACGGTGCTGGACCTGGGCGCGAATGTGGACTGCACGGCCGAGCACCTGCTCCAGTTCGCCATCATGGGCGCCGCGCTGTCGCAGGCGGTGGACCATCGCGAGCGCCCCTCGGTGGGCCTGCTCAACATCGGCGAAGAAGTCATCAAGGGCAACGAAGTCGTCAAGGAAGCCGCCGAGCTTCTGCGCAACAGCCCGCTCAACTTCTACGGCAACGTGGAAGGCAATGACATATTCAAAGGCACGGTCGACGTCGTCGTCTGCGACGGTTTCGTCGGCAACGTCGTGCTCAAGTCCGTCGAAGGGCTGGCGAAGATGTTGTCCAGCGTCATTCGCGAAGAGTTCAAACGCAATCTGATCACGCTGCTGGCTGGCGCGGTGGCCAAGCCGGTGCTCAACCGCCTGCGCACCCGCGTCGACAACCGGCGCTATAACGGCGCCGCGCTGCTGGGCCTGCGCGGCGTGGTCATCAAGAGCCATGGTTCCGCGGACGTCTACGCCTATGGATTTGCGTTGCAGCGCGCCCGCGAAGCCGTAGTGAGTAAACTGCTGGAGCGCACCGCCGAGACGGTCGCTCAGATTACCAAGCGCGTTCAATCTGGCGAAGGCCCCTCGGTGTCGTCGCCCAACGTGGCTGGGGACACCGCTTGATGGATACCGCAATGAAATATTCCGTGATCGCGGGCACCGGCAGCTTCCTGCCGGAACGCGTGGTTTCGAATGACGAACTGGCGGCGGAGCTGGCGACGCGCGACATCGCCACCTCCGACGAATGGATCGTCGAACGCACCGGCATCCGCCAGCGCCATCTGGCTGAGCGCGGCGTGACCACCAGCATGCTGGCGACCGAGGCCTCGCGCCGCGCGCTGGCTGACGCCGGCGTGGACGCTTCCGAGGTCGACCTGATCGTCCTGGCCACCTCGACGCCCGACTTCGTGTTCCCGAGCACCGCCTGCATCGTGCAGTCCAATATCGGCGCCAAGGGGTCGGCGGCATTCGACGTGCAGGCCGTGTGCAGCGGTTTCGTCTACGCGATGACCACCGCCGACAGCTTCATCCGGGCCGGCCGCGCGCGTTGCGCGCTGGTCATCGGCGCTGAAGTCTTCTCGCGCATCCTGGACTGGAACGACCGCTCCACCTGCGTGCTGTTCGGCGACGGCGCTGGCGCCGTGGTGCTCAAGGCTTCCGACAAGCCCGGCATCCTGGCCGCGCAACTGCACGCCGACGGCAGCCAGGCCAAGATCCTGAACGCCGCGGGCAACGTTGCCTACGGCGACGTGACCGGCGATCCGTTCCTGCGCATGGACGGGCAGGCCGTATTCAAGCAGGCCGTCACCGTGCTGGACCGTTCCGCGCGCGACACCTGCGCCGAGGCGGGCATCGAGATCGCCGACGTCGATTGGCTGATCCCGCACCAGGCCAACGTGCGCATCCTGAATTTCCTGGCGCGCAAGCTTGCCGTGCCGGTCGAGAAGGTCGTCGTCACCGTCGACAGCCACGCCAACACGTCCGCCGCCAGCGTGCCGCTGGCCCTGGACGCCGCGCGCCGCGACGGCCGCGTCAAGCCGGGCCAGTTGATCCTGATGCAAGGCGTGGGCGGCGGATTCACCTGGGGCTCGGTACTGGCCCGCATGTAAGGGCGCGCTCCGGCGCGGCGTGGCGCTTGGCGCCGCGGCCGCCGGAACGATGTGCCTGGCATTCCACACAGACACTGAATCAATCCAAACGGTCAAACATGAAAATCGCTTTTGTCTTCCCTGGCCAAGGTTCCCAAGCTGTCGGCATGCTGGACGCCTGGTCCGGCGTCGCGGCCGTCACGGACACCGTGGCGCGCGCTTCGCAGGCGCTGGGCCAGGACCTGGGCGCGCTGATCGCGCAAGGCCCCGCGGAACAGCTCAACCTGACCACCAATACCCAGCCCGCCATGCTGACCGCCGGCGCCGCGTTCTACGCAGCCTGGTGTGCCGCCGGCGGCCGCAAGCCCGACGTCGTGGCCGGCCACAGCCTGGGCGAGTACGCCGCGCTGACGGCTGCGGGCTCGCTCGCACTTGAAGATGCCGTGCGCCTGGTGCGCGTGCGCGCCGATGCCATGCAGGCCGCCGTGCCGGTAGGCACCGGCGCCATGGCCGCCATCCTGGGCCTGGACGACGACGCCGTGCGCGCCGCCTGCGAAGCTGCCGCCCAGGGCGAGGTTGTCGAAGCCGTGAACTTCAACGCGCCCGCGCAAGTCGTGATCGCGGGCCATAAGGCCGCCGTCGAGCGCGCATGCGAACTGGCCAAGGCTGCAGGCGCCAAGCGCGCGCTGCTGCTGCCGGTGTCCGCGCCGTTCCACTCCAGTCTGCTCAAGCCCGCCGCCGACGTGCTGGCCGGCGCGCTGGCCGGCGTGACGGTGTCCGCGCCGCAGGTGCAAGTGATCAACAACGTCGACGTGGCTTCGCCTGTCGAACCTGATGCAATCCGGGATGCGCTGGTGCGTCAGGCGTGGCATCCTGTGCGCTGGGTGGAAACCCTGCGCGCGATGAAGGCGCAAGGCGTCACGCACGTCATCGAATGCGGTCCCGGCAAGGTGCTGGCCGGCCTGACCAAGCGCATCGACCCCGAACTCACGGGCATGGCCATTACCGATCCTGCTTCGCTTGAAGCGGCGTTGGCCGCCGTCAACGGAAATTAAGAACATGGACAACACCTCGATCGAACTGCAGGGCAAGATCGCGCTGGTGACCGGCGCCACGCGCGGCATCGGCCGCGCCATCGCCCAGGAACTGGCCGCGCGCGGCGCGACCGTCGTCGGCACCGCCACGTCCGAGTCGGGCGCTGCCGCCATCACCGAAGCGCTGGCGCCCCTGGGCGGCCGCGGCGTGGTGCTGGACGTGACCGACGCAGCTGCCTGCGATGCGCTGATCGACGCGCTGGGCAAGGAGGGCGGCGGTCCCCACATCCTCGTCAATAACGCCGGCATCACCCGTGATACGCTGGCAATGCGCATGAAGGATGAGGACTGGTCGGCCGTCATCGACACCAACCTGGCTTCGGTTTTCCGTCTGTCGCGCGCCGTGCTGCGCAGCATGATGAAGGCGCGCTGGGGACGCATCATCAACGTTACGTCCGTGGTCGGTTCCAGCGGCAACCCGGGCCAAGCCAACTACGCGGCGGCCAAGGCCGGCGTGGCAGGCATGTCGCGCGCCCTGGCGCGTGAACTGGGCAGCCGCAATATCACCGTGAACTGCGTCGCGCCTGGTTTCATCGATACCGACATGACGCGCGCGCTGGGCGAAAATCAAACTGCCGCCTTGCTGCAGCAGATTCCGCTGGGCCGCCTGGGTTCGCCCGCCGACATCGCCCACGCCGTGGCGTTTTTGTCCGGGCCGCAGGCGGGTTACATTACCGGCACCACCCTGCACGTCAACGGCGGGATGTACATGCAATAAGTCACGAATCGCGCGTAGGCGGCCAGTTCCGCCAAGCCGTCGCCGGATACAAACGGCGAGGCAACGCGAGGTTCAACCGGAAACGCCGCACACCGGTTTCCTGCGCCACTCCCGGCGACAGATCAAGTGCGCGGTGTTATTTTTGTCACGGCCAGGCGTCGCAAAACTCCGCGCTTGGCTATAATTCGCGGGATTTTTCCCAATTGGAGATCTGCATGGAAAGCATCGAACAGCGCGTCAAGAAGATCGTCGCTGAACAACTTGGCGTCAACGAAGCCGAGATCAAGAACGAATCCTCCTTCCTTGACGACCTCGGTGCCGATTCGCTCGACATGGTCGAACTGGTCATGGCGCTCGAAGACGAATTCGAGACCGAGATCCCCGACGAAGAGGCCGAAAAGATCACGACCGTGCAACAAGCGATTGACTACATCAATTCGCACGGCAAGCAGTAAGCTGGGCTTTTACCCTTCTGGTTGCCTTGCGGCGTCCGTCGCAGCCAACCGGGAAATCGGGGCGGTTTCAGGAATTTGCCGTGCGGTCCGCATGCGGGAAGGGCGTTGTAATGCCCGACCCGCTTTCGCGTGGGCCGCACGTGCAGCGCATCCCGAAAACCGCCTTTCTTTTGTCTGTTTGAGGAGTCATCCGTGAAGCGACGTGTCGTCATCACTGGCCTGGGTATCGTTTCTCCCGTCGGGAACGACTTGACCACCGCTTGGGACAATATCGTCAACGGACGTTCTGGCATCAGCCGTATCACCCGTTTCGATCCCTCGGCCATCACCACGCATATTGCCGGCGAAGTCAAAGACTTCGACATCAGCACCTATATCTCGGCCAAGGAAGCCCGTCAGATGGATACCTTCATCCATTACGGCCTGGCTGCCGGGATGCAGGCATGGCGCGACTGCGGTCTGGAAGTCACCGAAGCCAACGCGGAACGCATCGGCGTGATCGTGGGCTCGGGCATCGGCGGCCTGCCGCGCATCGAGGAAACGCAGGTTGAATATCTGGCCAAGGGACCGCGCCGCATTTCGCCGTTCTTCGTGCCGGGTTCGCTGATCAACCTGATCTCCGGCCACTTGTCCATCACGTATGGCATGAAGGGGCCGAGCTACGCGGTGGTGTCGGCTTGCACCACTGGCCTGCATTGCATCGGCGATGCAGCGCGCCTGATCGAGTACGGCGATGCCGACGTCATGGTGGCCGGCGGCGCCGAGTCGACCGTGTCGCCGCTGGGCATTGGCGGTTTCGCCGCCATGCGCGCCTTGTCGACCCGCAATGACGATCCTGAAACGGCATCGCGTCCCTGGGACCGCGACCGCGACGGCTTCGTGTTGGGCGAGGGTGCAGGCGTACTGGTGCTGGAAGAATACGAACACGCCAAGAAGCGCGGCGCGCGCATCTACGGCGAGCTGGCAGGCTATGGCATGAGTTCGGACGCTCACCACATCACGGCTCCCGACAAGGACGGCCCGCGCCGCGGCGTTCTGAACGCGCTGCGCAACGGCGGTCTGAATGCCGAAGACGTGCAGTACGTCAACGCCCACGGCACTTCGACGCCCCTGGGCGACAAGAACGAGACCGACGCGCTGAAACTGGCTTTCGGCGACCACGCCAAGAAGCTGGTGGTCAATTCGACCAAGTCCATGACCGGGCACTTGCTCGGCGCGGCCGGCGGCATCGAGGCGGTGTTCACGACCCTGGCGGTCTACAACCAGATCTCGCCGCCCACGATCAACATCTTCAATCAAGATCCCGAGTGCGATCTGGATTATTGCGCCAACGAGGCGCGGCAGATGAAGATCGATGTCGGCCTGTCCAACTCGTTCGGCTTCGGCGGCACCAACGGCTCGATGGCCGTTCGCCGGGTCTGATTTGGAAGAGGCGCTCGGGGAACGCTGGGCGTTTCGCGTGCCTGTCAGGCGGCCAGGAAGCGCCATGGCGCTTTTGGGCCTGGCGCTGGCCGCGGCCGGCGCCTGCGTGCTGATGGCGGCGTTCTGGCACGGTATGGCATGGGCAGCGGGCGCGGCAATCGCGCTCCTGCTTGTGCTGGCCAGGCTGTTACACTCGGCACGGAGCAGCCTGTCCCCCGTATCCGCATTGCGTGCGGCAGCCGGGGCAGGGAGCTGGCAGGTACGTCTGCCGCAAGGCTGGCAGGACGCAAGGCTGTTGCAAGAACAGCGCGGTCCCCGCTGGCTGACGCTCACTTTGCAGCCCTTGTCCACCGGGAGTACGGCCTTTACCAACAGCACAATCACCCTCACCGTCTGGCAACGGACGTTGCGCCCCGAGTCCTGGCGGCGCCTGTGCCTGCTGGCCGGCGCGGCGCGGCCCGCCCGTCCGGCGCCCAGTCTGCGGGAGGCGTCATGAGCGAGCGCGAAGTCGACGCCGAGCTTGTCGCGCGCGTCCAGCGGGGCGACAAGAAGGCTTTCGACCTGCTGGTGCTCAAGTACCAGCGCAAGATTCTCCGTCTGCTGGCCCGCATGATCCGCGACCCCTCGGAAATCGAGGACGTGGCCCAGGAGGCTTTCATCAAGGCCTACCGCGCCTTGCCCCAGTTCCGCGGGGAAAGCGCCTTTTACACCTGGCTGTACCGGATCGCCATCAATACGGCGCGCAATTGGCTGGCCTCGCAGGGCCGGCGTCCCAGCGCGCCCAATGCGATAGAAACGGAAGACGGTGAAACTTTTAACGAAACCGACAACCTAACCGATATAAGCACGCCGGAGTCCATGGTCGCCAGCCGCGAAATCGCCGAGACGGTGAACGCCGCGATTGAGGAATTGCCTGAAGAGTTGCGTACCGCAATTGTCCTGCGTGAAATCGAAGGTATGAGTTACGAAGACATCGCCCAGAGCATGGATTGCCCGATCGGTACGGTGCGTTCCCGCATTTTTCGTGCGCGCGAAGCCATCGCCGTCAAGTTGCGTCCATTGCTAGGCACCGATGCCGAGCGTCGCTGGTAAGGAGTGGCAGTCATGCAAACAGCAGCCAAATCCGTTGTGATCGCCGAGTCCTCCTGGGAGGAGTCGGTTTCCGCCTGGATGGACGGAGAGGAATCCGACGACATCTTTCCCGGCTTGTTGTCCCGCGAGGGGCGCGAGACCTGGGACACCTATCATCTGATCGGTGATTCCCTGCGCAACGCCGATCTGGCGCTGACCCCCAGCGCGGCCTTCCAGGCCCGCCTGGCACGGGCGCTGGACGCGGAATTGCCCATTGTTGCGGCGCCTCGGCGCCGCTCGCCATTGCGAGTCGGCTTGTCCGGCCTGGCAGTGGCCGCCGCCGTGGCGACCGTCGCCTGGGTGGCGCAGCCTTACCTGACCGGCGAACCGGCGACCGAAGTCCGCGTACTGGCCGATGCCAGCTCGCCGGCCGCGGCCGCCGACGATTCGGGCTTGCGCGACTACCTGGAAGCGCATCGCCAGATGGCCGGCCCGAGCGCTGTGCGCCAGGTGTCGTTCGACACCGGGGTGGGGCGCTGATGGCGTTGGTGCTTCCATCGCGCTGGCCGGTGCTGGGCCGGGCCGCCACGCTGCAGGCCCACCGCGCCGGCTGGTTTGCCGCAACGCTCTTGACCGCTTTCCTGGCTGCGCACGAACCCGCGCGCGCAGCCGATGCCGCGCCTGCTGCCACCGATGACGTGGTTCAGCTGCTGACGCGCATCCAACAAGCCGCCCGCAAGCAGGACTACGCGGGCGTCTTCATGTACCAGCAGGGTGAAACGATCCAGTCCTCGCGCCTGGTGCACGTGGTAGACGGCACCGGCGAACGCGAACGCCTGGAAATCCTCGACGGCCAACCCCGCGAGTACCTGCGCCACAACGAAGACGTGCAGTGTCTCCTCCCCGAGCGCAAGACCGTGCTGCTGGAGCGCCGCCGCGGCGACCGCTTCCCCGGCCTGCTGCTGGGCGAGGCGGCCAACCTGTCCGAACACTACAAGATCCATGCTGAATCCGCCCTGCACCGCGTGGCCGGGCGCGAGTGCCGCCTGATCACGATCGAACCGCTGGACAAGCTGCGTTACGGCTACCGGCTGTGCGCGGACGTCGAAACCAATCTGCTGCTCAAGGCCCAGACGCTGAATGCCGCCCGCGGCGTGGTCGAGCAGGTGTCGTTCACCTCGCTGCGGCTGGGTTCGGAAGTCGACCCCCAGTTGCTGACCTCGCGCTGGAGCACGCGCGACTGGAAGGTGCTGGAACCCTCCATGAAGCCGGTGGATCTGGCCGCCCAAGGCTGGCGCATCCCGGCGCCCAAGGGGTTCAAGGCCGTCATGCAGGTGGCCCGTTCGATGGGGAAGGGCATCACGGTCAACCAGATGGTATTGTCCGATGGACTGGCGGCCATTTCCGTGTTCATCGAGCCCTACGACAGCCAGCGCGGTCACCGTCCTCCCCATGGCGCCGCGCAGCGCGGGGCGATCACGGTCTACGGCACGCGCATCGCTGATTTCTGGCTGACCGCCGTGGGCGAAGTGCCCCTCGCGACGTTGGAACAGCTGGCGCAAGCCACTGAATATGTGCCCGCCGCGCCTGCGGCGGCAGCGCCCGGGGCCGATTCCAAGTGATCGGCCGGGTGTGGCAAGCAGCAATTTCGGAGTAACACTTATGAAAGCAATGACAGTGTCGAGTGCTTTTTTGCGGCGCTTTCTGGTGGCGGCCGCGGCCAGCGTCATGATGGCCGGCGCCTACGCGCCTGCCGCCATCGCCCAGGCGCCGACGGTGGCGCTGCCTGATTTCACGAGCATTGTCGAAAAGGCCGACCCTGCGGTCGTCAACATCCGCACGACGGCCACGGTGCCGGTGCGCGGCATGGGTCCCGGCGGCGGCAACGATCCCTATGAACTGTTCCGTTGGTTCTTCGGCCCCGAATTCCAACCGCCCGGCGGCGGCCAGCCGGGCCCGTCGCAACGCCAGCGCCCGCAGCCTTCGCAGCCCGAAGAGCGCACCGTGCCGCGCGGCGTGGGCTCCGGCTTCTTCATTTCCGATGACGGCTACATCCTGACCAATAACCACGTGGTGGTGGACGCGACGGACATTTACGTCACGCTGACCGACGGCCGCGAGTTCAAGGCCAAGGTCATCGGCACGGACGAGCGCACCGACGTGGCGCTGATCAAGATCGAAGCCAAGGACATGACCCCCCTGGTCATCGGCGATCCCAAGCAGCTGAAGAAGGGACAGTGGGTGCTGGCCATCGGTTCGCCGTTCGGTCTGGATTCCACCGTGACCTCCGGCATCGTCAGCGCCATCGGCCGCGATACCGGCGAATACCTGCCGTTCATCCAGACCGACGTTGCGGTCAACCCGGGCAACTCGGGCGGTCCGCTGATCAACCTGCAGGGCGAGGTGGTGGGCATCAATTCCCAGATCATTTCGCGCAGCGGCGGCTTCATGGGCATTTCGCTGGCCATTCCCATCGATGAAGCCATGCGCGTGGTGGACCAGCTGCGCGCCACCGGCAAGGTCACGCGCGGCCGCGTCGGCGTGCAGATCGGCGAAGTCGGCAAGGATGTGGCCGAAGCCATCGGCCTGCCCAAGGCCGAGGGTGCTCTGGTCAGCAGCGTGGAAGCCGACGGCCCCGCCGAGCAGGCAGGCGTGCAACCGGGCGACGTGATCCTCAAGTTCAACGGCGAACCCATCAAGCGCTGGTCCGACCTGCCCCGCATCGTGGGCGAAACCAAGCCGGGCACGCGCGCCGACATGGAAGTGTGGCGCAAGGGCAAGAACCTGACGCTGTCGGTCAAGGTGGGCGAGATCCCGACCGAGAAGGCCGCGGGCGCCAGCAAGAAGGGCGCGCCGCCGGTGCCGGAAGTCACCAATGCGCTGGGCTTGGGCGTGGTCGACGTGCCGGCCGACGTGCAGAAGAAGCTGCGCATCAAGGGCGGCGTCCAGGTCAAGGTGGCCGAAGGCGCCGCGGCCAAGGCCGGCCTGCAGGAAGGCGACATCGTGTTGGCCCTGAACGACACCGACGTCACCGGCGCCAAGCAGTTCGGCGAGCTCGTGGCCAAGCTGGACAAGGGCCGCGCGGCGGGGCTGCTGGTGCGCCGCGGCGACCAGACGCAGTGGGTGGCGGTGCCGGCATCGAAGTAATGCCGGGCCCGTCCTCCGAGTCCGCAGAAAAAAGGCGCAAGACCGGCTAAAATGCCTGGTTGCCGCAAGAGGGGGCGCATGGCGCCCCCTTGTTTTGCCCGGGCCAGGCCCGTTGGCACCCTCCTCGTCAGCCGTGCGTATTCCGGCGGCGGTGTCTTCCGGCCCAGTGCCGAGTGTTCCGTCCCTTATAACTTCAAGCATGCAGCATATTCGCAACTTCTCCATCATTGCCCACATCGATCACGGCAAATCGACCCTGGCCGATCGCCTGATCCAGCGCTGCGGCGGATTGGCGGATCGCGAGATGTCGGCGCAGGTCCTCGATTCCATGGAAATCGAGCGCGAGCGCGGCATCACCATCAAGGCCCAGACCGCGGCCCTGCACTACAAGGCGCAGGACGGCAAGGTCTACAACCTGAACCTGATCGACACCCCGGGACACGTGGACTTCTCGTATGAAGTCAGCCGTTCCCTGTCGGCCTGCGAAGGCGCGCTGCTGGTGGTGGACGCCTCGCAGGGCGTGGAAGCGCAGACCGTGGCCAACTGCTACACCGCCATCGAGCTGGGCGTGGAAGTCCTGCCCGTGCTGAACAAGATGGACCTGCCGCAGGCCGATCCCGACGGCGCCCGCCAGGAAGTCGAGGACGTAATCGGCATCGACGCCTCGCAGGCGGTGCTGGCCAGCGCCAAGACCGGCATGGGCATCGACGAGATCCTGGAAATGGTCGTGGCCCGCGTGCCGCCGCCCAAGGGCGATCCCGACGCGCCGCTGCAGGCCCTCATCATCGATTCGTGGTTCGACAACTACGTGGGCGTGGTGATGCTGGTGCGCATCATCAACGGCGTGCTCAAGCCCAAGGACAAGATCCTGCTGATGGCGTCCGGCGCCACCCACCTGTGCGAGCAGACCGGCGTGTTCACGCCGAAGTCGCAGCAGCGTCCGCATCTGTCGGCGGGCGAAGTGGGCTTCATCATCGCCGGCATCAAGCAGCTGGAAGACGCCAAGGTGGGCGATACCGTCACCCTGGCCAACAAGCCCGCGGCCGCGCCGCTGCCCGGCTTCAAGGAAGTGAAGCCGCAGGTGTTCGCGGGCCTGTACCCCGTGGAAAGCTCCGAATACGACCAGCTGCGCGATTCGCTTGAAAAGCTCAAGCTGAACGACGCCGCGCTGATGTTCGAGCCGGAAGTATCGCAGGCGCTGGGCTTCGGCTTCCGTTGCGGCTTCCTGGGTCTTTTGCACATGGAAATCGTGCAGGAGCGCCTGGAGCGCGAATTCGACATGGACATCATCACCACCGCGCCGTCGGTGGTGTACGAGGTCGAACAGCGCGACGGTTCCGTGATCACCGTGGAAAGCCCGTCGCGCATGCCGGAGATCGGCAAGATCGCCGACATCCGCGAACCCATCGTGAAGGTCACGCTGTTCATGCCGCAGGACTACGTCGGTCCTGTCATGACGCTGTGCAATAACAAGCGTGGCGTGCAGGTCAACATGAGCTATCACGGCCGCCAGGTGCATCTGGTGTACGAGATCCCGCTGGCCGAGATCGTGCTGGACTTCTTCGACAAGCTGAAGTCGGTCTCGCGCGGCTACGCCTCGATGGACTACGAGTTCCTGGAGTACCGCTCGGCCGACGTGGTGCGCGTGGACCTGCTGATCAACAACGACCGCGTCGATGCGTTGGCCGTGATCGTCCACCGCAGCAACGCGCGCCACCGCGCCCGCGACGTGGTCACGCGCATGCGCGGCCTGATTCCGCGCCAGATGTTCGATGTGGTCATCCAGGCCGCCATCGGCGCCGAAATCATCGCGCGCGAAAACGTCAAGGCGCTGCGCAAGAACGTGCTGGCCAAGTGCTACGGCGGCGACATCTCGCGCAAGAAGAAGCTGCTGGAAAAGCAGAAGGCCGGCAAGAAGCGCATGAAGCAGGTGGGTAGCGTGGAAATTCCGCAGGAGGCGTTCCTGGCCATCCTGCAAGTGGAAGACAAATAGAACCCAAAGAAGGCGGTTAGCTGATGAGTTGGAACTTTGCCCTGATTCTTTTTATTTTGCTGGTGTTGACCGGCTTTATCTGGGTGCTTGATCTGGCAGTGCTGCGCAAGGGCCGTGAACGCCGGGCCCAGGCGGCAATGGCGCAATACGATGCGGCCCTGGTCGGCGACGCCCAGGAAGCCGAGCGCCTGCGCCGCGAAGCCGGCGACGCTGCGCGCCGCATGCCGTGGTGGATCGAATACGCCGTCAGCTTCTTCCCCGTCATTCTGTTCGTGTTCATGCTGCGCTCGTTCGTGGTCGAGCCGTTCCGCATTCCGTCGGGCTCCATGCTGCCGACCCTGCAATCGGGCGACCTGATCCTGGTGAACAAGTTCAGCTATGGCCTGCGCCTGCCGGTCATCGACAAGAAGGTCATCGAAGTGGGCAAGCCCCAGCGCGGCGACGTGTTCGTGTTCCGCTACCCGGTGGATCCGGACGTCGATTACATCAAGCGCGTGGTCGGCCTGCCGGGCGACGAGGTTGCCTACCTGGACAAAAAGCTCTACATCAACGGCGAATTGGTGCCGCATGTGCGCGACGGTGACTATTTCGAGCCAGATCGTGTCTCGTATATCGCGCAATATAAAGAGAAATTGGGCGAAATTGAGCACCAGATCCTGCTGGATGAGGCCACGCCGCAGGAATATAGGCCGATGCCGCCATTTCCCTTCCGCGAGAACTGCCAATACAGCCGAAATGGGGTACGCTGCAAAGTACCCGAGGGGCAGTTTTTCGCCATGGGCGATAATCGGGATAACAGCGCTGACAGCCGATACTGGGGCTTCGTACCGGAAGCCAATATCGTCGGACGCGCGTTCTTCATCTGGATGAATTTCAGCGATCTCAGCCGCATCGGCCGGTTCAACTGATTATGTCGCTAGCCACGCTAGAAAACCGCCTGGACCACCACTTCAGTGATCCGGCATTGCTCGAACAGGCGCTGACGCATCGCAGCCACGGCGCGCGCCACAACGAGCGCCTGGAATTCCTCGGGGATTCCGTGCTGAACTTCGTCGTTGCAGCGATGCTGTTCGAGCGTTATTCCAAGATCGACGAAGGCGACTTGTCGCGCCTGCGGGCCAATCTGGTCAAGCAGGCCTCGCTGGCGGATATCGCCCAGCGGCTGGAACTGTCGCAGTATCTGCGCCTGGGCGAGGGCGAATTGAAGAGCGGCGGTTTCCGCCGTCCTTCGATCCTGGCCGACACGGTCGAGGCCCTGTTCGGCGCCGTGTTCCTGGATGCAGGCTTCGACGCCGCCCGCCGCGTGATCGTGCGCCAGTACCAGCCGGTGCTGGCCTCGGTCGATCCCAAGACCCTGGGCAAGGACGCCAAGACCTTGCTGCAGGAATTCCTGCAGGGCCGCAAGCTGGCGCTGCCGGTGTACACGGTGGTCGCCACGCATGGCGCGGCCCATAGCCAGCAGTTCGAAGTCGAGTGCGCCATTCCGGCGCTCGAGATCAAGGTGATGGCGCCTGGCGCCAGCCGCCGCGCCGCCGAGCAATCGGCGGCCAAGCTGGCGCTGGAGGCCGCGTTGGCCGTCAGCCCGGCGACCAAGGCTGCCCGCAAGTCGGGCAAGGCGCGCAAAACCGCGCAATTGTCGCTGCCGGTGGCAGTGGCTCAAGAGACTAAATGAGCGATACCCCTTTTCGTACCGGCTTCGTCGCCATCGTGGGCCGCCCCAACGTGGGCAAGTCCACCCTGACGAACGCCCTGATCGGTTCCAAGATTTCCATCGTGTCGCGCAAGGCGCAGACTACGCGCCACCGCATCCACGGCGTGTTGACGCGCGAGCACGAGCAGTTCGTATTCGTCGATACCCCCGGTTTCCAGACGCGGCATGGCGGCGCCATGAACCGCATGATGAACCGCGTGGTCACGCAGGCCCTGGCCGACGTGGACGTGGTGGTGCACGTGGTGGAAGCCGGCAAATGGTCCGAGGGCGACGCCAAGCTGCTGCCGCTCTTGCCCGCGCCGGAGCGCACCATCCTGGTCGTCTCCAAGATCGACGCACTGAAGAACCGCGACGACCTGTTCGCCTTCGTCTCCAAGATCATGGCGCTGCATCCGTTCGGCGCCGTGGTGCCCGTCAGCGCCACCAAGAACCAGCAGTTGGACCAGCTGCTGGAGGAAATCGCGTCGCGCCTGCCGGAAGGCGAGCCGATGTTCGAGGAAGACACGCTGACCGACCGTCCCATGCGCTTCATCGCTGCCGAATTGGTGCGCGAGAAGATCTTTCGCCTGGTCGGCGACGAACTGCCCTACGGCTGTACCGTCGTCATCGAGCAATGGGAAGAGACCAGCAAGGGTGCCAGCATCAATGCCTGCGTGGTGGTCGAGCGCGACAGCCACAAGCCCATCCTGTTGGGCGCGGGCGGCATGCACATGAAGCGCATCGCCACGGAGGCGCGGCAGGACATCGCCAAGCTGCTGGACAAGCCGGTGCACCTGGAGGTCTACATCAAGGTGCGCAAGGGCTGGTCCGACCGCGAGGGTGCGCTGCGCGATCTGGGCTATGAGTAGACGGGCGCCCCGCGTCCAGGATCGCCCCGGATATATGTTGCACGCCACAGCGTGGCGTGAGACATCCCTCATCGTTCAGACTTTCTCCCGCGATCACGGCTGTGTGGCCATGGTCGCCAAGGGCGCCAAGCGCCCGTATTCCGTCCTGCGTCCCGTGCTGTCCGCGTTCCAGCCGCTGCTGCTGTCGTGGACCGGCAATGGCGAGGTCAAGACGCTGACGCGCGCCGAGATCGCGGGCATCCGCCCGCTGACCGGCACCGCGCTGATGTCGGCCTGGTACATGAACGAGCTGCTGCTGCGGCTGCTGCCGCGCGAAGACGCCCACCCGCTGCTGTTCGACGCTTACGACTTCGCCTTGCAGCAACTGTCCGGCGGCACCCGCGCTGCGGGCGCGCTGCGCCGCTTCGAATGGACGCTGCTGCGCGAGACCGGCTATGGCGTGGACGAGGATCCCCCCGATTTCGACGATCCGGCGATCGAGCCGGCCCTGCGCCGCGACCTGCGCGAACGGCTGGCCGAAATCCTGGCGGGCCGACCCTTGTCGACCCGGCGCGTGTTGCTGGACCTGCAACGCATCTGAGCGCAGCGCGATCCGGCCATGACCTTCACGCTCAAGCAGGTCGAGACCTTCCGCACCGTCTACGAAACGGAAAGCGTCACCGCCGCCGCCAGGCGGCTGGACGTGTCGCCCGCCACCGTCAGCGCGACCTTGGCGGCACTGGAAGCCAGCATCGAGCTGCGCCTGTTTGAGCGCGTGCGCCAGCGCATGCAGCGCACGCCCGAGGCGACGCTGTTGTATGAAGAAATCCGCCGCCTGAATGTCGGGCTGGAAAGCCTGGGCCGCAAGATCCGCGCCATCCGCGGCGCCGCGCAGCCGCGGCTGCGCATCGGCTGCATCCATGCCTATAGCGGCGCCATCATCAGCGACACCATCGCGCGCTTTCGGGAACGCTATCCCGATACCGGCCTGTATCTGCAGATCCGGGATTCCAATACCTTGCGCGACATGGTGGTGTCGGGCGAACTGGACCTGGCGGCGGTGGCCGACGAATCCGAGCTGGAAGGCTTGCGCGGCCATCGGCTGGCCAGCCTGCGCGCCGTGGCGGTCTTTCCCAAGGGGCATCCGCTGGCGCGGCTGGAACAAGTGGATTTTTCGCACCTGGCCGACGCCGACGTGATCGCGCTGAACGCCGAGGACGGCTCGCGCAAGCGCCTGGACGCGCTGTTGGCGCAGGCGGGGCAAAGCCTGAAGGTGGCCATCGAGACGCCATATTCAAGCACGGTGTGCCAACTGGCGCTGGCGGGACACGGCGTGGGTATCGCCAACCCTGCGACGGCGGTCGGCATGGCGGCGGCGGGTTTGTGCTACCGCCCGCTGGCCGCGCCGGTGCATTTCGAATGCCACATGATCCTGCACGGCAGCCGCCCCTTGTCCGAGGCGGGCAAGTTCTGGGCGACCTGCCTGCGCGGCGCGCTGGCGCCGCTGGTGGAGAGCTTCGGCGTCTAGCGCGCCGAAGCCGTTCCCGGGACGCTAGCCGCGGCGGCCGTCCGAGGTCACGATCAATACCACGGACGACTCCGCGTCCAGCAGGCCCGAGCGCCGCAGCCGAGACACGGCAGCCAGCGCCGCGGCCGACGACAGTTCGCTCGCCAGGCCCATGCGTTCCAGCCGCTGCTGCGCTTGCGCGGCAGCGGCGTCCGAGATCTCCACCGGCGTGCCGCCCGAGCGCGTCAAGGCTTCCAGCGACTGCAGCGTGCTGGTGCTGCCTGCGATCGAATACTGGTCCGTCACGCCGTCCCATTGCTTGCGCGCGTCGCCCGTTGCGCGGGCGCGCGACAGGCGGGCGTACGGCTCCACCGCGTGCAGGCGCGGCAGACGCGCAATGCGGCCGGTTTGCAGCAGATGCTGCCAGCCCAGGAAGATGCCCCACAGCAGATCGCCGCGCGCGGTGGGCACCACGATGTCGCCGGGGACGCCGCAGCTTTCCAGGATTTCCAGCGCGATGGGCTTGTAGCCTTCCACGCCGTAAGGGTGGGTGCCGACAGGCGGATTCAGATAGTTGGTGCCGGCGAAGGCGCCGCGGTTGCGGCACAGGTCCTCGACATGGGGCCAGCGGCTCAGGCTGTCCTCGAAGGCGGTGAGCCGGGCGCCGAAGCGCTGCATGGCCTCGCGCTGCAAGGGCGGGCAGTTGCTGGTGATGGCGATGTCGGCCTCCAGCCGCGCGGCGGCGCAATAGGCGGCCAGCGAGACGCCGGCATTGCCGCTGGAGGCGGCCGCCACGCGGGTGGCGCCGGCCAGGCGCGCGCGCGACACCAGTTGGGCCGCCATGCGGTCCTTGTGGCTGCCGGTGGGGTTGGCGCTTTCGCATTTCAGCCAGAGCTGGCCCACGCCTTCGGTCTGCGCCAGCGCGGGCACGGCGAGACAGGGGGTGGCGCCTTCGCCCAGCGTGACGGCGTTCAGCACCGGCAGGGGCATGGCGCCTTCGGCCGAGGATTCGTACAGGCATTCCAGGCTGGCGGGGTGGCCGGCTTCCAGGCAGCTGGGGCAGCCTTCTGGGTAATCGGCTGGCGGCCACAGGCTGGCGCAACGGATGCAGCGCAGGCCGGACAAGCTAGGGTTCATCTGCATGTGTCAGTACTTCGAGGCTAGGGAATCGAGGGGAAGGGCGGGCGCGACCTGGATCAGGCAATCGCCGTCGTCGCTGCGGGCGATGGAGCGCAGGCAGACGACGGTGCCGGCTTGCAGGCTGGTCAGGGCGCGCGGCGCGGTATCGGGTCGGGCGGGTTCCATCAGTTGGCCGACGCGCTGGCGCGCATTGATCTGTTGTCCCAGTTCGACCGCCGGCACGAACACGCCGGCCTCGCTGGCGCGCACGGTGGCGGCGGGGACGTCCAGGTCGTAGAGGCGGACTTCGGGGCGGCGCGCGGGCGGCCGGTCGGGCAAAAGGCCGAGTTCGCCCAGGCAGCCCAGCAGGCCGTCGCGGCAGCGGTCGACCAGCGCCTGGCTGGTTTCGCGGCCCCCGCCGATCTCGGCGCTCAGGCGCAGCACCCCGTGGCGGCTGGCGGCGGCCGGCATGGAGCCGGACTCCGTGCCGCGGAAGTACATGCAATCGGGCAGCCCGAAGGCGCGCGCCAGGGCGGGCAGGCGTTCGTCGTAGGCATCATTGCCGTAGCGCGTGATGACCGACGAGGGCAGGTAGCGCAGCGACGCGCCGCCGCTGTGCACGTCCACCAGCGCCTGTATGCGCGGCAACAGCCGGGCTTCCAGCGCGGCGGCCACGCTCTCCGTGTAGCCGCGCGCGGGGGCTCCCAAAAAAGCGCGGTTGAGGTTGCCGCCGTCGGACGGCGACAGGCGGGTGCCTGCCAGCGAGGCCTCGGCGTTGGCCGCGGGCAGCAGGTAGACCGTGCCGCGCCGCAGGATGCCGGGCAGCAGGCGCCACAGTTCCAGGATGGCGGCCTGGCCTTCCCATTCGTCGCCATGCACGCCCGCCATCAAGGCGACGGCGGGGCCAGGCCCCGCCTCGATCCGCAGCATCGGTATGGTGACGCACCGGTAGGCCGACGCGTTGGTCGCCGCGGCGCAGGAGAAGTCCTCGCGGCTTACCGTGGCCATGCGGCGGCTCCTGCGCGTGTGGGGATCCGGTTCAATCCAGCGTGGTGCCGGCGGCCTTGATGATGCCTTCCCATTTGGGCAGCTCCTTGCGTATCTGGTTCTGTACGTCTTGCGGCGTGCCGCCCAGCGGTTCCTGGGAGCGGCTGCGCAGTTCCTTGCTGACGTTGTCCGAGCGCAGCGCCGCGTTCATCGCCGCGTTCAGCCGCGCGATGACCTCGGGCGGGGTGCCTGCGGGCGCGACCAGCGCGCTCCAGGCTGATTGTTCGTAGTCGGGATAGCCTTGCTCCGCCACCGTCGGCACGTCCGGATTGGAGGCGGCGCGGGTCTTGGTGGTGACCGCCAGCGCGCGCAGGCGGCCGTCCTTCAGGTTGCCGATGAGCGGCGGCAGGTTCTCCATCATGGAATCGACATGGCCGCCCAGCAGGTCGGACAACTGTGCAGCCGTGGCCTTGTACGGGATCTGGCGCACGGCGGCGCCGGTCTGGGCGATGAAGAGCTTGACCCCGACTTCGCTGGTGGTGCCCGGGTCGGCCGAGGTCATCGTCAGACGCTCCGGCTGGGCGCGGCTGGCTTCGATGAACCCCTTCAAGTCGCGATAGGGCGAGGACGCGTTCACCACGATGACGTTGGGCGTTTCGGCCACCAGCCCGATGGCGGCGATGTCGCGGTCCAGGTCGTAGAGTTGCTGCTTGAACAGGAACCGGTGCAGCACCAGCGTGCCGACGTGGGCATAGCCGATGGTGTAGCCGTCGGCCGCCGCGCGCGCCACAGCCTGGGTGCCGATGCGGCCGCCCGCGCCGACGCGGTTTTCCACGACCACGGGCTGGCCCAGCTGGCGGCTCATTTCCTGGCCCACCAGTCGTGCGGTGATGTCGGCGTTGCCGCCCGCTGCGGCCGGCACGATCAGGGTGATGGCGCGTTCCGGATAGGCGGCCAGCGCGACGGGCGCGGCCAGGCTGAGCAACAGGGAGGCAAGACAGGCGGTGCGTTTCATGACGTTTCCCCAGGCATTGAGAGCTGCGCCATTGTGCGGTCGCGGCCCGGGGAATACGTTTGTTTCAATGAGATGGATGTTCAAAAAAATCTAAGACTTGTCCGCAATGCGCCGGTCTGCGGTCCGTCCCAGCCCATGGCCTACCGCCGCGGCCGCCAGCGCGCACAGGGCGCCCAGCACGGCGATCAGGGCCGCGCCATAGCCCAGCATGTCCACGCCCGCCTTGACCCAGCCGCTGGCCGCGTCGCCCGCCCGGTAGACCACGGTATCGATGACGTTCTTGGTCTTGTACTTGTCTTCCGGCGAAACCGCCGTGAACAGCATTTCCCGCCCCGGCCGGATCAGCGCGTACTCGCCGACCCGGCGCACGATCATGGCCGCGGCCAGCACGCCGAAGACGGGAAAGGCCGCCAGCGCCAGGAAAGCGGCCGTCATCGTCAGCGGCACGGCGGTCAGCAGGAAGCGCAGCCCCAGGCGGGTGGCCACGCGTCCGGTGATGAAGAGCTGCGACAGTAGCGACAGCGCCTGCACCGAGAAGTCCAGCGCGCTGAAGACCCGGATGCGTTGCGCCGTGTCGGTGAAGGCATCCGCCACCAGCCGCGCCTGCTCCATGTAGAGAAAGGTGTTGAGCGTGGCCAGCAGGATCACCAGCAGCGAAATTCCCAGCAGAAAGGGAGACTGGAAAATGCGCGAGAGGCCCGCCAGGATCGAACCCTCCAGCGGCCTGCGCATGTCGTCCGCGGCAGCATCCTCGCGGTGGGCCGCACGCCAGCGCAGCAGCCAGCGCTTGAGGGGCAGGGTGGCGGTCAACAGCAGCGCCGACAGCAGCAACAGGCCGGCGGGACCGAGCACGCCAGCCAGCAGGCCGCCCAAAAGCGGGCCGGCCAGCCCGCCGGCGCTGGCGCCTGCGGCGATCAGCGCGAACAGGCGCTTGGCGGAATCCATACGGAACACGTCGGCCATCAGGCTCCAGGCGATGGAGACGACGAACAGGTTGAAGACCGACAGCCACACATAGAAGCTGCGCGCCGCCCAGACGCTGCCGGGCCGCAGATGGAGCAGGGCGGCGAAACCGGCCATGCTGAGGGCGAAGGCGGCATAGACCCAGGTCACCAGCATGGCGCGAGGCACGCGCGCCGACAGCCAGCCGAACAGCGGCACCACGGCCAGCATGGCGACGAAGGTCGCGGTGAAGAGCCATTGCAACTGGTCGACGCCCGCCTGGATGCCCATGGTCTCGCGTATCGGCCGCAGCATGAAATAGCCGCAGAACAGGAAGAAGAAAAACGCGAAGCCGCAGGCTGCCGGCGCCAGTTCCTCCTGGAGTATGCCCAGCGCCTGCGCGGCGCGGGCTTGCAGGCTGCCGGGGGCCGACGCCATGGCGTCAGGCCAGCAGGGCAGCGATGCGTTCCCGCATGGCGGCGTCCGGCAGCGGCCCGAAGCCGGCCTGCGCGTTGTCCGCCATGTTGGCCGGCTTGGAGGTGGCCGGAATGACGGCGGTGACCGCGGGATGGCCGATGATGAATTTCAGGAAGATCTGCGCCCAGGACCCGCAATCGAGCTCGGCGGCCAGCGGCGGCAGCGCCATGCCCTTGACCCGGCGGAACAGCGCGCCGTCCTGGAACGGGCGGTTGATCAGCACTGCGACACCGTGGGCCTGGCAGGCGGGCAACAGGCGTTTTTCGGCGCCGCGGTCGACCACGGACAGGTTGACCTGCAGGAAATCGGGCTTTTCCCGTTCCACCAGTTCGGTCAGCTCGTCGTGGGCGTGGTCGGTGTAGTGCGTGATGCCCAGGTAGCGGATCACGCGTTGCTGTTTCAGTTCGCGCAGCAGCGCCAGTTGGTTGGCGGTGTCGATCAGGTTGTGCACCTGGACCAGGTCGAGCTTGTCGCTGCCCAGCGCCTGTTGCGATTGGCGCACCTGGCGCATGGCCGATTCGTGGCCCTGCGTGCCGATCTTGGTCGCCAGGAAGGTCTTGCTCCGCAAGCCGCCGTCGCGCGCCAGCAGCGCGCCGGTGACCGCTTCCGCCTGCCCGTAGCTGGGAGCCGTGTCGATCAGCTTGCCGCCCTTTTGCAGCAGCGTGTCCAGCACCTGCGCCAGCGGCGCCATGGCGGCCTTGTCCGCGGGGGACACGTTGAAGGTGTCGGCGGTACCCAAGCCGATGACAGGCAGCGCCTCGCCAGAGGCGGGTATGTTCCGCCTGTGCATGGGCGTCACCACGCTGAGGGCGCGAGCCGGCAAGGCGGAACCGGTCAGGGCGGCGGCGGCAGCGGTCTGGAGGAAGCGGCGGCGGTCGGGCATGGCGTGGCTCCAGCGGGAGGGGGCGGGCGCGGCAAAGAAAAAGGGCCTGCACGTGAATGTAGGCCCAAGATAAAGAAAAAGAGCCTACACGTGAATGTAGGCCCAAGATAAAGAAAAAGAGCCTACACGTGAATGTAGGCTCTTTGTGCCGCTTTGGCAGCGTTTCGATTACTCGCGGTTGCCGCCGAAGATGCCCAGCAGCATCAGCAGGTTCGAGAAGACGTTGTAGACGTCCAGGTAGATGGCCAGCGTGGCGGACACGTAGTTGGTTTCGCCGCCGTTGACCACGCGCTGCAGGTCGACCAGCATGAAGGCCGAGAAGATGACGATGGCCAGGACCGAGATGGTCAGCATCAGCGCCGGCAGCTGCAGGAAGATGTTGGCCAGGGCCGCCACCAGGATCACGACCGCGCCGATGAACAGGAATTTCTGCAATCCCGACAGGTCGCGCTTGATGGTGGTGGCCAGCGTGGCCATCGTGCCGAACACGATCGCGGTGCCGCCGAAGGCCGTCATGACCAGCTGCGAGCCGTTGCTCATGCCCATGACGAAGCCCAGCAGGCGCGACAGCATCACGCCCATGAAGAACGTGAAGGCCAGCAGCAGGACCACGCCCAGCGAGCTGTTCTTGTTCTTTTCGATCGCGAACATCAGGCCGAAGGCGCCCACCAGGAACACGATGGCGGACAGGCCGGGGCTTGCGCCCATGATGCGGTTGATGCCGGTGTACATGCCCACGGCCGCGCCCAGCACGGTCGGGATCAGCGAGAGCGCCAGAAGCCAATAGGTGTTGCGCAGCACCTGGTTGCGCGCGACCTCGCCCGGCGCGCCGGCCACGGCGCCGGAACGGTTAAAAGGGGACGGACGATATTCGTTCATTGAGAACTCCTGTGTGCGGCAGAGTAATGGTTGCCTAGAAGGCTTAGATGGGAAGGATACCTTACAGTTCCCTGAAGAATCCAGTTCTGCCTAGGATTAGACCAGAGGCGGGAAATAGGTTCCAGACGGGTCAACCCGGCCTGACGTCCTGCAGCACCCGGGCGACGATGCGCGGCAATTCCGCGTCCATGCGGGCCTGGATCTGTTCGATGGCTTCGGCCAGGGCCTCGCGCATCAGCTGTTCGACCTCGGCCTGCAGGCGGGCGCTCAGAACCGTGGCGTCCGGCGCGGCATAGGGCGTAGCAGGGACGGCGGCTGCCGGTGGAATGATATCAGGGGACGCATGGTCGCCGTCCGCCACTTCCGTCAGGAGCGGAAAGGCGTCGTCGTCATGATCCTGCGCGCCATCGTCGGCCAGTTCGGTCAGCACGGGCATGTCCGCGTCGTCCGGGGAAGCCGGCGGGTAGAGCGCGGGCTCGGCCCGCTGGGTCAGGGTAGGGATGCCGGGGTCGGCGTGGCGAGAGGGCATGATGGCTCCCGGATGATCGAGGTGGCGCGCCGCAAGCCCGGCGCGTTCAGCCGTCCGGCTGCTGGCGGCTGAGGTCGTGGCTTTGCGGCGTGTGGCCCGCGGCCAGGTAGGTTCGCCAACGCTGGCGGGCGGCCTGCTTGTCCTCGGGGTCATCCGAGACGATTTCAAGCAGGCGCTCGAAGGCTTCGAAACCCGGAGGGCAGTCGAGGTCCAGGTTCAGCAGCCAGGACGGCTGGGGCTGTCCGCCCTGGCTCGCCGCGGCGGCCGCCTGTTGCGGATCGCCGGCGGTGAGAATCACCGGGGTCTCGCCCGCCAGCGGATCGTTGGCCAGCACGTGCGGCACGAAAGACGTGTCGTCGAAGGCCCAGAGCATGCGGTCGAACGCGGCCAGGCGGGAGCCATCCCTACAGTACACCACCAGCCGCTGCCCTGCCAGGTAGCGCTTGCGCACCACCTGGCAGGCGGTGCGCAAGCGGTCGGGCGCGCCGAAGGCGAAGTCGATGCGCGTCATGCCGGGTTCCGTTGCTGCCGTTTCAAGCCTGGTCCAGCAGGTACTGCATCAGGAGCGGCACGGGGCGGCCAGTGGCGCCCTTGTCCTTGCCGCCGCGCCAGGCGGTGCCGGCGATGTCCAGGTGGGCCCAGCGGTACGAGGTGGCAAAGCGCGACAGGAAGCAGGCCGCCGTGACCGCGCCCGCCGGAGGACCGCCGATGTTGGCGAGATCGGCGAAGTTGGACTTGAGCTGTTCCTGGTAGGCGTCGTCCATCGGCATGCGCCATGCGGTGTCCAGCGACTGGCGGCCGGCCGCGGCCAGCGCGTCGGCCAGGGCGTCGTCCTTGGAGAACAGGCCGCTGTTGACGTTGCCCAGGGCCACCACGCAAGCGCCGGTCAGGGTGGCGATGTCGATGACGGCGGACGGCTTGAAGCGTTCGGCGTAGGTCAGCGCGTCGCACAGCACCAGCCGGCCTTCGGCGTCGGTGTTCAGGATTTCGATGGTCAGGCCGGCCATGCTGGTGACCACGTCGCCCGGCTTGTTGGCCTTGCCGCTGGGCAGGTTTTCGCAAGCGGGGATCAGGCCCACCACGTCCAGCGGCAGCTCCAGTTCGGCCAGGGCGCGGAACGAGCCCAGCACGCTGGCGGCGCCGCACATGTCGTACTTCATTTCGTCCATGGTGGCGGCGGGCTTGAGCGAGATGCCGCCGGCATCGAAGGTGATGCCCTTGCCGACCAGCACAATGGGGCCTTGCGCGCCCTTGGCGGTCTTTTTGGCGGTCTTGCTGCCGGCATGGCGCAGGACGATGAAGCGCAGCGCTTCCTCGGAACCGCGCGCGACCGACAGGAACGAGCCCATGCCCAGCGCTTCGACCTGCTTGCGGTCCAGCACTTCCACCTTCAGCGACTTGAACTCGCGGGCCAGGCGCTTGGCCGTTTCGCCCAGGTAGGTCGGCGTGCAGATATTGCCGGGCAGGTTGCCCAGCGTGCGGGTCAGGTCCATGCCGTTGGCGATGGCGCCGCCTTCGCGCAGGCCCTTCTGGGCCTGGGCCGCGTCGGCGCGCTCGACCACCTGGACGATCTTCTTGAGCTTGGGACGGGCGTCGCGGTCGGGTTTGCCGAAGCTGGCGTCGTAGTGATAGGTGGCGTTGCCGGCTGCGATCGCGGCGCTGCGCGCGCGCGCGATGACGGCCACGTCCGCGATCGGGTTGGCGACCAGCGTGGACACGCCTTCGGCCAACTGGGCCGATACGCAGGCCGCGGCGAAGGCCTGCTCGGCCGAAGCGTGGGCGCGGGCCGAATATTCTTCCTGCTTGCCCAGGCCGACCAGCACCACGCGCTGCGCGGACACGCCGGGCAGGTTGCGCAGGGTCAGCGTGGAGCCGGCGCGGCCGCGGAACTCGGCCTTGACCACCGAACGCACGGCGCCGTTGGAAGCGCGGTCGATGAGATCGGCGGCGGGGCTCAACACGCCTTCCGCATAGACCCCGACGGCCAGGGCGGCGGTCTTGACTTGGTGCAGGGAAGCAGTGGTCTGTGTGCTAAATTCCATGAGGGTTTCCCGTGTACGTCTGTGTAGAATGCGGTCGATTATCCCGCATATTCTCCCATGTCTCTATTCAAACGCTCTGTCGTCAGCGAGATCACCAGTCACGCTGGCGTTGTCTTTTCCACGTTGCTCATCGTATGGCTCAGCGTGCTGCTCGTGCGCCTGCTCGGCGAAGCCGCGGGCGGCAACATCGGGGCGGACGTCGTGGTGGTGCTGGCCGCGCTGTCGACCATCACCGCATTGCCGACCATTCTCGCGGTCTCCGTCTTCATCGCGGTCCTCACCACCGTCACCCGCAATTACCGCGAATCCGAAATGGTGGTGTGGTTCGCCAGCGGCCTGTCGCTGGCCGATTGGTTCCGGCCGGTGCTGCGCGTCGCCATCCCGGTGGCGCTGGCGGTGGCGGGGCTGACGCTGGTGGCGGCGCCCTGGGCGTACCGCCAGATCGGCGAATACCATGAACGCTTCGAGCAGCGGTCCGACCTGTCCAAGGTCACGGCCGGCCAGTTCGCGGAATCGTCCGGCGGCAACCGTGTGTTCTTCGCCGAGGATCCCCTGGAACCCAGCGACGAACTGGGCAACGTGTTCGCGCGCGAAAATGGCCCCGAATGGCTCAGCGTGCTGACCGCCAGCAAGGCCCACAGCGAAACTTTGCCCAATGGCGACCGCTTCCTGGTGCTGGGCGAAGGCCATCGCTATGACCTGAAGCCGGGCACGCCCGAGATCCGGCTGGTGCACTTCGACAAGTACGGCCTGCGCCTGGAAAGCAAGTCGGGCGGAGATCCCGTGGCCGAAGCGCGCGCCAACGCGGAACGTTCCGCCAAGGCGCGCACCACCTCGCAACTGATCGCGGACAACACCAACAGCAGCTGGTCGCAAGTGATGTGGCGGGTCTCGTTGCCGCTGGCCGCGCTGAACCTTGCGCTGCTGGCGATTCCGCTGGGCGCCGTCAATCCGCGGCTGGGGCGTTCGGGCGACCTGCTCATCGCCGGCCTGGTGGGCCTGCTCTACATGAACCTGATGAACCTGTCGCGCGCCTGGATCTCCAACGGCAAGCTGAGCTTCGGCGTGGGCGTGTGGGCGATCCATGCCTTGGTGGCGATGCTGACCTTCTTCCTGCTGATGCGGCGCTTGCGCGTGAAGGCGCCCAAGAACAGCGCCTGACGCCGGCACATCCAACGCCTTGCGGCCCGCCCAGCGCGGGCCGCGGTTTTTTCAGGGCAGGTACTTCATCGTGCCGCCCTTGCCGGCCAGCAGGTCGGCGTTCCTTAGCACCGACTTGCGGATGAATTCCCACAGGGCCGTCACGCGCTTGAGCTTGCGCAGGTCTTCATGGCAATACATCCAGAACGAGCGCGTGATCTCGACCTCGTCCGCCAGCACCGGCGTGAGCCGCGGGTCCTGCGCGGCGATGAAGCAGGGCAGGATCGCCAGCGACTGGCCCTGCAGCGCGGCGTGGTACTGCGCCACCACGCTGGTGCTGCGCAACACCACCTTGCTGGCGGGCAGCAGGTCTTCCAGATAGCGCAGCCGCTCGCTGAACAGCAGTTCGTCGACGTAGCCGATGAAGGTGTGGTCGGCCAGGTCCGCGCGCTCGCGGATCGGCGGGTGGCTGGCCAGATAGCCGGGCGTGCCGTACAGGCGCAGCGTGTAGTCGCACAGCTTGCTGCACACATAGGGGCCGCGCTGGGGGCGCTCGATGGTGATGGCCAGGTCGGCTTCGCGCTTGGACAGGCTGACAAAGCGCGGCACCGGCAGGATGTCCAGCGTGATGTGCGGATAGCGCCGCTGGAAGTCCGCCGCCAGCGGCGTCAGCACATAGCTGCCGAAGCCCTCGGTGGCGCCGATGCGCAAATGCCCCGACAGCGCCTGGCCGATGCCCGACAGGTTTTCGCGGGCGGAGTGCACCGTGCTCTCCATCTGTTCGGCATGCACGAACAGGCGCTGGCCGTCTTCGGTCAGCACGAAGCCCGCGCTGCGCGACTTCTCGAACAGCAGGGTGTCCAGCTCCGCTTCCAGCGCGCGGATGCGCCGCGACACCGTCGTGTGCTCGACGCCAAGCTTGCGCGCCGCGGCGCTCACCCGCTGGGTGCGGGCCACTTCCAGGAAATATCTCAGGCTGTCCCAATCAAGCACTTTCCGGCTCTCCAGGCCCGGCTGCGCGCTGCGCCGCCGGTCAAATTTGCTTGTGCATGAATGCACAAGGAATGTGCATTTCTAGTGTTGCTTGTTGATTTTCACACATCTACACTGGGTCGGCGGGCTTGGGGCCTGTAGCCAGGCTCTCCGGGGTCTGAACCCCCCGGGACCGCAGGCCGCGAAGACGGCGCCATAACGCATAAAACTCAGGAGACAAATCCATGAAATTGCACGCACGCGGGCTGGCCGTAGGCTTGTGTCTGGGCGCCGCATTGGTCGGCCAGGCGCAGGCGGCGGATAAGCCGCCAGTGAAGATCGGCATTCTGACGGACATGTCTGGCACCTACGCCGGCATGGGTGGGCCTGGTTCGGTGGCGGCGGCGCAGTTGGCCATCGACGACTGCCTGGCCGCGGAATGCAAGGGCATGAAGATCGAGCTGGTGTCCGCGGACAACCAGAACAAGGCCGACGTGGGCGCGGCCAAGGCGCGCGAATGGTTCGACCGCGACGGCGTCACCGCCATCGCCGACCTGACCAATTCCGCGGTGGCGCTGGCGGTGCATGGCATCGCGCGCGAAAAGAACAAAGTGGTGATGTTCTCCGGTCCCGCCACCACGGCGCTGACCAACAAGGAATGCTCGCCGGTGGGCTTTCACTGGATGTTCGACACCTACTCGCAGTCCGCGGGCGGCGCCAAGGCCACGGTGAAGGCGGGCGGCAAGTCCTGGTACTTCATCACCGTGGACTACGCCTTCGGCCACTCGCTGGAAGCCGACACGGCCAAGGCCGTGCAGGCGCTGGGCGGCACTGTGGCCGGCAGCGTGCGCCATCCCCTGAACGCCCCGGACTTCGCGTCCTACCTGCTGCAGGCGCAGGCCTCCAAGGCCCAGGTCGTGGCCCTGGCCAATGGCGGCCAGGACACCGTCAACGCGGTCAAGCAGGCGCGCGAATTCGGCATCGTGGCCGGCGGCCAGCGCCTGGTGTCGCTGCTGATTTTCCTGTCGGACCTGCGCGCGCTGGGCCTGGAAAGCGCCCAGGGCCTGTCCTACGTGGACGGCTTCTACTGGGATTACGACGATGCCACGCGCCAGTGGTCCGCGCGCTTCGAGAAGGCCTTCCGCGGCCTCAAGCCGACCATGACGCAGGCGGGCGTGTACTCCAGCGTGCGGCATTACCTGCGCTCGGTGGCCGCTTCCGGCAGCACCGACGGCAAGGTGGTGGCCGACAAGATGCGCGCCCTGCCCATCGAGGATCCGATCATGCGCAACGCTTCCATCCGTCCCGATGGCCGTGTGATCCACGACATGTACCTGTATGAAGTGAAGAAGCCGTCCGAGTCCAAGGGTGGTTGGGACTATTCCAAGCTGGTGGCCACCATTCCGGCCGCCGAAGCCTTCCAGCCGCTGGCGGATTCGAGCTGCCCGCTGGTCAAGAAGTAAACCCGGGGCGCCGGCAGGCCCTTGCCGCCGGCGCCTCACCATCCATGTATGCGGATTCCATCCGCATCGACCATGCAGTGTGAGGAGCATCAAATGAGTGAAGTCCCCCGCGTTCCGCTATTGATCGGCGGCAAGCTCGTGCAGTCCAAAACCACCGAATGGCGGGACGTGATCAATCCCGCTACCCAGGAGGTCGTCGCCAAGGTGCCCTTCGCCACGCGCGAAGAGCTGGACCTGGCCGTCTCCAACGCCAAGGAGGCTTTCAAGACCTGGCGCAACAGCGGGCAGGGCGCTCGCATGCGCGTCATGCTGAAGTTCCAGGAACTGCTGCGCGCCAACTCCGGCAAGCTGGCCGAAATGATCACCCGCGAGCACGGCAAGACCCTGCCGGACGCCGAGGGCGAAGTCGGCCGCGGCCTGGAAGTGGTGGAGCACGCCTGCTCCATCGCCAACCTGCAACTGGGCGAATACGCCGAGAATGCCGCTTCCGGCATCGACGTCTACACGCTGATCCAGCCGCTGGGCGTGTGCGCGGGCATCACCGCGTTCAACTTCCCGGTCATGCTGCCTTGCTTCATGTTCCCGATCGCCGTGGCCTGCGGCAACACCTTCGTCCTCAAGCCTTCCGAGCAGGATCCGACGTCCTCGCTGTTCCTGGCGCAGCTGGCGCTGGAAGCCGGCCTGCCGCCGGGCGTGCTGAACGTGGTGCACGGCGGCCCGGAAACCGCCAACGGCCTGTGCGAACACCCCGACATCAAGGCGGTCTCGTTCATCGGCTCGACCCGCGTCGGCACCGAGATCTACAACCGCGCCTCCGCCGCCGGCAAGCGCTGCCAGTCCATGATGGGCGCCAAGAACCACTGCGTGATCCTGCCGGACGCCGATCCCGAGGTCGCGCTGAACCAGCTGGTGGGCGCTGCCTTCGGCGCTGCCGGCCAGCGCTGCATGGCCTCGTCCGTGGCCGTGCTGGTGGGTGAAGCCCGCAACTGGCTGCCTGACTTCGTCGAACGCTCGAAGAAGCTCAAGGTCAATTCCGGCATGGATCGCGAGGCCGATCTCGGTCCCCTGGTTTCGCCCAACGCCAAGAAGCGCGTCGAAAGCCTGATCCAGAAGGGTGTGGACGAAGGCGCCAAGCTGCTGCTGGACGGCCGCAGCCTGAAGGTCGCCGGTTTCGAGCAGGGCAACTTCGTGGGCCCGACGATTTTCGACGGCGTCACCGAAAACATGACCATCTACACCGAGGAAATCTTCGGGCCGGTCCTGTGCGTGGTGGGCGTTGAAACGCTGGAGGACGCGGTCGCGTTCATCAACCGCAATCCCAACGGCAACGGTGTGGCGCTGTTCACCCAGGATGGCGGCGCGGCGCGCTACTTCCAGAACAACATCGACGTCGGCCAGGTCGGCATCAATGTGCCGATCCCGGTGCCGGTGGCCTGGTTCAGCTTCACCGGTTCGCGCGGTTCCAAGCTGGGCGACCTGGGCCCCAACGGCAAGCAGGCCGTGCAGTTCTGGACGCAGACCAAGACCGTCACCGCGCGCTGGTCGGCCCATGCCAAGAGCGTGAACACCACGATCTCGATGCGCTGAACTGGGGACGCCTTGCATGTAAGCTTATATAAATAAGTTATATAACGAGGCGCCCTTATTACTTATAATTGGCCCGTCTAACAGGGGCCAATTCATGAACCTGCAGCAATTTCGTTTTGTCCGCGAAACCATCCGGCGCGACTTCAATCTGACCGAAGCCGCCCGGATGCTCTACACCTCGCAGCCCGGCGTTTCCAAGGCGATCATCGAGTTCGAGGACGAACTGGGCATCAAGATCTTCGAACGGCACGGCAAGCGCATCAAGGGGCTGACCAAGCCCGGCCTGGCGGTGTCGCAGGTCATCGACCGCATCATGCGCGAAGTGGACAACCTGAAGAAGGTCAGCGACGAGTTCGCGCGCCGCGACGAGGGCGGCCTGGTCATCGCTTGCACCCACACCCAGGCGCGCTATCTGCTGCCCCGCGTGATTCCCGCATTCCGCAAGCAATTCCCCAAGGTGCACCTGTCGCTGGCCGAAGGCAGCCCCGCGCAACTGGCCGAGATGGTCCTGCACGAACAGGCCGACCTGGCACTGGCGACGGAATCACTGGCCTTGACGCCGGGCCTCGCGACCTTGCCGGTCTATGCCTGGGAACACACCGTGGTGGTGCGCCCGGATCATCCCCTGGCCGAACTGACCTCCAGCGCCGCCAAGCGCCTGTCGCTGGCGCAACTGGCCGAATATCCCATCGTGACCTATGACCGCGCCTTCACCGGCCGCAGCACCATCGATGAGATCTTCGCCAACCAGGGCATCCATCCCGATATCGTGCTGGAAGCCATCGATGCCGACGTCATCAAGACCTATGTCGACGTGGGCCTGGGCATCGGCATCATTGCTGGCGTGGCCTACGATCCGCGCCGCGACAGCAATCTGGTGGGCCTGCCGGTGGGCCATCTGTTCGGCACGCATACGACCCGCGTGGGCGTGAAGGCAGGGGTGTTTCTGCGCGACTACGTCTACACCTTCCTGGAGATGCTGGCGCCTTCGCTGACCCGCGCGGTGGTGACGGAAGCGGTGCAGGGGACGCCCAAGTAGCAGGCCGTTTCCTCGGGGATTGGAGGCGCGACGCCGTTGGGTGGCGCGCCTTTTTCTTGCCGCGACACGGTCCGCCCTATCCCCTTCCATATGCTCATAAAAATAATTAAATAAGAACGGATCTCATTTGAGTTGACTAAAAAATAGGAATCATTATCATTACATCCAGTCTCAACGACCCAGTGAGGTTCATCATGACGGCAGGATTAAGTGCAGTGGTAGTGGGCGCCGACCGCCTCGGCAACATTCCGGATCTGCTCAAAGGGCACAACATTTCGATCACGCACCATATCAGCGGGCGTGATCCCTCGCATCAAAAGAAGACGTTGCAATTGCCCTCGGGCACCCAGCTGGTCATCCTGCTGACCGACTTCCTGGGCCATAACGTCATGAAAACCTTCCGCAACGCCGCGCAACGTGGCGGTATCCGGGTCGTCGCTTGTCGGCGTTCGGTGTGCAGCATGCAGCAGGCCCTGCAGCAATGCGGCCTGTGCCAGCGGGCAGGCTCGGTGCATTGAAAACACGGTCTGCCGCCGCCTAACAAAAACTGGGGAGGCCGGAACGGCCTGCGGCCCAAAACGCCGCGAAGAGATGTAAAAAAACGCCGCCGGACTGGAAAGTCCGGCGGCGTTTTGCTTGTGGCGGGGAGAGCCTGGCGGCTATCCTGGGAGCGTATCAGTTGGAGGCGCGGGCGGAAGCCATCAGGCTGTTGTCCAGGCGGCGCGCGCCGTTGTAGCGCTTGGACCAGTAGGCCATGGTCATGTTTTCCACGCGGACCACGCCGCCGGCGCTGGGCGAGTGCACGAAGCGGTCGTCGCCCAGGTAGATACCCACGTGCGAGTAGCGGCGGCCCAGCGTATTGAAGAACACCAGGTCGCCGGCCTTCAGTTCGTTCTTGGCGATCGAGACGCCTTGCTGCGCCATTTCAGCGGCGTTGCGGGGCAGCTTCAGGCCCAGCGAGCGTTCGGCGGTGTACGTGACCAAGCCGCTGCAGTCGAATCCGGTGTCGGGGGAGTTGCCGCCGAAGCGGTAGCGGATGCCAAGATGGTTCAGGGCTTCGCTGACCAGGGCGTTGTCGCTATTGACGCCCGAGTGGGTCTTCTGGCGTTCGCGCTTGAATTTCTGGCTTACCAGTACGCCGATGGGATCATCGGAGGTGGCGACCCATTCCGTCTCGTAGGGGTCAATCTCGGACGTATGGGCGGTTGACTTTTGATTTGTAGCGGCACAACCTGCCAGACCCACCACGCATGCAACCAACGCCAGCAAGCGCAGACCGCGAGTTGCTTGGCCGGAGGAAGGATTCAGTCTCGCGTGGTTGGAGTGTCGATGCATGCGCCTGGGGGTGATTTGCAGATAACGGCAAAAAACACGGAATTCGCCGTGAATGTGGCCGAGATGTCAGCAAAATCAACATTGTTCTACAACTTCGCGGGGATTCTACCAAACTTTTAAGACCAGTTCGTTACGAAACCGGCGTTAATGTCCATGCAGCGTGGACATTTGGTAGAACATTTTGACTTGCGGCAAGCCTCGTGCAAGGTTTGCCTACCAGAATGGCCGAAGGATCAGAGAAGAAATCAATCAGCCTTAAGGCCTAAGAAAGATAACAGGAGACATAAATGCAAAAAACCCGGGATTTCCATTACCGCTCGATACACGACCGCGACGCTTTCTGGCGGGAAGAGGCCGGCCGCATTCACTGGGAGACGCCTTTCGAGTCCGTGCTGGACTTCTCCCGGCCGCCGTTCGCCAAGTGGTTCACGGGCGGGCGCACCAATCTCTGCTACAACGCCGTCGACCGCTGGCTGCCGACCCAGGCCGACGCGCCGGCCCTGATCTGGGTGTCCACCGAGGTCGACCGGGAGCGTGTCTACACGCGCCAGGAAATGTACGAAGAGGTCAACGCCGCCGCGGCCATGCTCAAGGAGCTGGGGGTGGGGCGCGGCGACCGGGTGCTGCTGTACATGCCCATGGTGCCGGAAGCCGTGTTCACCATGCTGGCGTGCGCGCGGATCGGCGCGGTGCACTCGGTGGTGTTTGGCGGCTTCGCCTCGGTCAACCTGGCCCAGCGCATCGACGACGCGGCGCCCAAGGTGGTGGTCTGCACCGACGGCGGTTCGCGCGGCGGCAAGGTCGTGCCCTACAAGCCCCTGCTGGACCGCGCACTGGCGCTGGCCAAGACGCCGCCGGCCTCGGTGGTGGTGTTCGATCGCGGCCTGGCGCCGTTCGAACCCGTCGCAGGACGCGACCTGGATTACGCGACCCTGCGCCAGCGGCATCTGGGCGCGCGGGTGCCTGTGGAATGGCTGGAGTCCTCGGAGCCCAGCTACATCCTCTATACCTCCGGCACCACCGGCAAGCCCAAGGGCGTGCAGCGCGATACCGGCGGCTACGCCGTGGCGCTGGCCTCGTCCATGGAATACCTGTTCGACGGCCGCGCTGGCGATACCTTCTTCTGCACCAGCGACATCGGCTGGGTGGTCGGCCACTCCTACATCATCTACGGCCCCCTGATCGGCGGGCAGGCGACGGTGCTGTATGAAGGCACGCCGGTGCGTCCGGACGGCGCCATCCTGTGGAAGCTGGTGGAGCAGTTCGGCGTGAACACCCTGTTCTCGGCGCCGACGGCGGTGCGCGTGCTCAAGCGCCAGGATCCGGAGCTGCTCAAGCGCCACGACCTGTCCTCGTTGCGCGCGGTCTACCTGGCGGGCGAACCGCTGGACGAGCCGACCGCGCAATGGATTTCAGGGGGCCTGGGCAAGCCCATCATCGACAATTACTGGCAGACGGAATCGGGTTGGCCGATCCTGTCGGCCCAGCCTGGCGTGGAAAAAGTCCCGACGCGCTTCGGCAGCCCGTCGTTCCCGGTGTACGGTTTTGACGCGCGCATCGTCAGCGAGTCCACCGGCGAGGACCTGGGCCCCGACCAGAAAGGCGTGGTGGCCATCGTGCCGCCGCTGCCGCCGGGCGCCATGTCCACCATCTGGGGCGACGACGAGCGTTTCGTGCAGACCTACTTCACGTCCATTCCCGGCCGCCAGGTGTATTCGACCTTCGATTGGGGGCTGGTGGACGCCGACGGCTACTGGTTCATCCTGGGCCGCACGGACGATGTGATCAACGTGGCGGGCCACCGGCTGGGTACGCGCGAGATCGAGGAATCCGTCAACAGCCACAACGCGATTGCCGAGTGCGCGGTGGTGGGCGTGGCGGACTCGCTCAAGGGCCAGGTCGCGATGGCGTTCGCCGTGCTCAAGAATCCCGCCGGGGCCGAGACTGAAGAAGGGGCAAAGCGCCTGGAAGGCGATATCATGCGGCTGGTGGAAGAGCAGCTGGGAGCGGTGGCGAGGCCCGCCAGGATCCGGTTCGTGGGCGCATTGCCCAAGACCCGTTCCGGCAAGGTCCTGCGCCGCGCGATCGTCGCGGTATGCGAAGGACGCGATCCCGGCGATCTGACCACCATAGAAGATCCCACCGCCCTGGAACAAATAAAGGAGTCGCTGCAATGAATACCAAGCCCGTGCTGAGCGCCGAAGACGTCAAGAAGATTTTGGCTGCGGCCGAAGCACACGCCCTGCAGAACAAGTGGGCCGTTACGATCTCCGTGGTCGATGATGGCGGCCATCTGCTGGGCATGCTGCGCCTGGACGGCGCGGCTCCGATTTCGGCGCACATCGCGCCGGCCAAGGCCAAGACCGCGGCGCTCGGCCGCCGCGAATCGCGCGTCTACGAGGAAATGATCAACAACGGCCGCTACTCGTTCCTGTCGGCCCCCTTGATCGACGGCCTGCTGGAAGGCGGCGTGCCGGTCGTGGCCGATGGCCACGTGGTCGGCGCGGTCGGCGTGTCGGGCGTGAAGTCGAGCGAAGACGTGCTGATCGCTCAAGCTGGCATCGCCGCCCTGGGCCTATGAGCCACGGCGAGCCGTCGGATGCGCCGGCCGGCGCGTCCGCGCAGAACGCCGGGCCAGGGGGCGACGGCCCCCTGAATCCCGGTGTGGCCAAACGCGAGGTCTGGGCCTGGGCCATGTACGACTTCGCCAATTCCGGCTACACCACCGTGATCCTCACGGCGGTGTTCAGCACTTATTTCGTCGGTGTGGTCGGCGGGCGCGCCCCGTGGGCCACGCTGGCCTGGACCGCGGCGCTGTCGCTGTCCTACCTGCTCATCATGCTGACCATGCCCACGCTGGGCGCCCGCGCCGATGCGCGCGCCAGCAAGCGTCGCTTGCTCTTTACGAGCACGGTGGGCTGCGTGGCCGCCACGCTGGTGCTGACGCAGGCTGGGCCTGGGGACGTCTGGCTGGCGCTGGCCGCCATCGTCGTTTCCAACTACTGCTATTGCGTCGGCGAGTCCGTGGTCGCGGCCTTCCTGCCGGAACTCGCGCGGCCCTCCGCGCTGGGGCGGGTTTCGGGCTGGGGCTGGAGCTTCGGCTATTGCGGCGGCATGCTCACGCTGGGCCTGTCGCTGGTGGTCGTGACGCTGGCCGAGGGGCGCGGTGAAACCGCCGAGCATTTCGTGCCGTGGGTGATCGTGGTCACCTGCGCGGTGTTCGCGCTGGCGGCGCTGCCATCCTTCTTCCTGCTGCGTGAACGCGCGAAACCGCAGGCCGGCAAGCAGGAAGCGCTGCACATGCTCAAGCGCCTGGCCTATGCCTGGCGCGAAACCGGCCAGCACTTTCCGGAGTTCCGCCGCCTGCTCATGTGCATCGCCTGCTACCAGGCGGGGATTTCGGTGGTAATCACGCTGGCGGCGGTCTATGCCTCGGAGGTCATGGGCTTTACCACGCCGCAGATCATGCTGCTGGTGTTCACCGTGAACATCGGCGCGGCGGCCGGCGCGTTTTCGTTCGGCTACGTGCAGGACCGCATTGGCCACAAGCCGGCGCTGGCCCTGACGCTGTGCGGCTGGATCCTGATGGTGCTGGTGGCCTACGCCGCCGTGACCGCGCCCGTGTTCTGGGTCGCCGCCACCTTGGCCGGGTTGTGCATGGGCACCACGCAGAGCGCCGGCCGCGCCATGACCGGCGCCTTGGCTCCCGCCGGCCGGCTGGCCGAGTTCTATTCGCTGTGGACCTTCGCGGTGCAGTTGGCCGCGGTGATCGGTCCGCTGACCTACGGCCTGGTGACCTGGGCCACGCACGGCAACCACCGGCTGGCGATCCTGGTCACCGGCCTGTTCTTCGTGGGCGGCCTCATCCTTTTGTCGCGCGTGGACGTGAAGCGCGGGCTGGAACGGCGCGCCGCCTGAGGCGTGCGGGTCGCGCAGGCTGCTATCCTTATGGACTGTCCGGTGCCGCCGCGTCGAGAGCGCGGCGGCACGCCTTGATTACCCCGCGCCGGCCTTGCGTCGCGGGCTCCGGCCCGCATTTTGCGTAAGGTGCCCGTAAGAGCGTGGCGATACGGTTGCGGTTGGGTAATGAACAAGCGGCACAAACAAACAGAATTACCGATTGGAGACAAAGATCATGTCGAACGCTATTGAGTCCGTACTGGTGGAAACCCGGGTGTTCCCGCCGCCCGAGCGCGCTGCGGAAGGCGCCGCGATTCCCAGCATGGAGGCCTACAACGCGCTGTGCGCGCAGGTCGAGAACGATTTCGACGGATTCTGGGCCGGGCAGGCGCGCGACAACCTGCAATGGACCAAGCCGTTCACGCAGGTCCTGGACGAATCGGACGCGCCGTTCTACCGCTGGTTCGGCGATGGCGAACTGAACGTGTCGGCCAACTGTCTGGACGTGCACCTGACCAACGGCAACGCCGACAAGACCGCCATCATCTTTGAAAGCGACGACGGCAAGGTCAACAAGGTCAGCTACCGCGAATTGCTGGCGCGCGTCTGCCGCTTCGCCAATGGCATGAAGGCGCTGGGCTACAAGAAGGGCGACCGCGCCATCATCTACATGCCCATGTCGATCGAAGCCGTGGTGGCCATGCAGGCCTGCGCGCGCCTGGGCGTGACGCACTCGGTGGTGTTCGGCGGCTTCTCGGCCAAGAGCCTGCAGGAGCGCATCATGGACGTGGGCGCGTCGCTGGTCATCACCGCCGACGAGCAGGTGCGCGGCGGCAAGACCATACCGCTCAAGCCCGCGGTCGAGGAAGCCTTCACCATGGGCGGCTGCGAGGCCGTGACCAAGGTCATCGTGTACCGCCGCACCGGCGGCAAGGTGCAATGGAACGAAGGCCGCGACCTCTGGATGCATGACGTCGAGGCCGGCCAGCCCGACACCTGCGAGCCCGTGCCGGTCAACGCCGAGCATCCGCTCTTCATCCTCTATACCTCCGGCTCCACCGGCAAGCCCAAGGGCGTGCAGCATTCCTCGGCAGGCTATCTGCTGTGGGCGCTCTTGACCGTGAAGTGGACCTTCGACGCCCGCAAGGACGACGTGTACTGGTGCACGGCCGACGTGGGTTGGGTTACCGGCCACACCTACATCACTTACGGCCCGCTGGCGGCGGGCCTGACGCAGGTGGTGTTCGAAGGCGTGCCGACCTATCCCAACGCCGGCCGCTTCTGGGACATGATCGCGCGCCACAAGGTCACCACGTTCTACACCGCGCCCACCGCGATCCGCTCGCTGATCAAGGCCGCCGAGGCCGCGCCCGAAGCGCATCCGCAGAACTACGACCTGGACAGCCTGCGCATCATCGGCACGGTGGGCGAACCCATCAATCCCGAAGCCTGGATGTGGTATCACAAGAACATCGGCCGCGAGCGCTGCCCCATCGTGGACACCTGGTGGCAGACCGAGACCGGCGGCCACATGATCACGCCGCTGCCGGGCGCCACGCCGACCAAGCCGGGTTCCTGCACCTTGCCGCTGCCGGGCATCGCCGCGGCCATCGTCGACGAGACGGGTGGCGATGTGGAGCAAGGCAATGGCGGCTTCCTGGTCATCAAGCGTCCGTGGCCGGCCATGATCCGCAACATCTGGGGCGACCCGGAACGTTTCAAGAAGAGCTACTTCCCCTCGGAACTGCGCGGCTACTACCTGGCAGGCGACGGCGCGCAGCGCGATGCGGACGGCTATTTCTGGATCATGGGCCGCATCGACGACGTGCTGAACGTCTCCGGCCACCGCCTGGGCACGATGGAAGTCGAATCCGCGCTGGTGGCGCACGAGCTGGTGGCGGAAGCCGCCGTGGTGGGCCGCCCGGACGACACGACGGGCGAAGCCGTGGTGGCCTTCGTGGTGCTCAAGCGTTCGCGTCCGGAAGGCGACGAGGCGCAAGCCATCGCCAAGGTGCTGCGCGACTGGGTGGCCAAGGAGATCGGCCCCATCGCCAAGCCCAAGGACATCCGCTTCGGCGACAACCTGCCCAAGACGCGCTCGGGCAAGATCATGCGCCGCCTGTTGCGCGTGGTCGCCAAGGGCGAGGAAATCACGCAGGACGTTTCCACGCTGGAGAACCCGGCCATCCTGGACCAGTTGGCCAAGTCCCTGTGATCGTTCCCGTCCACTTGATGGACGGGAACGGCCCGCCTGCGGCCGCCGGAGGCGGCAAGGCAGGCGCATAATGTCATACGCCCGTATCGGAACCGCCGGTACGGGCGTATTTGCTTTTTCGCGTCCAGAATTTCCCCTACGGAGCCGTGCCAGTGAGCCGCAGCAGTTTCGATCGTGCAGGGCTAGCCCTGATGTTCAGCACCATCCTGGTCTGGGCGGGCAGCTGGATCGCGATGAAACTGATCGTTCCCTACATCGGCCCCTTCGACTTCGTGGCGCTGCGCTACGTCTCGGGCGGCCTGGTGCTGTTCGCGCTGGTCATCGCGCTGCGGCGGCCGCTGGCGATGCCGCCCTGGAAGCTGACCTTGTTGATCGGCCTGACGCAGACGGCCGGATTCCAGGGCTTTGTGCAGACCGCGCTGGTGTCGGGCGGAGTGGGCAAGGTCTCGCTCATGGCGTACACGATGCCGTTCTGGGTGATCCTGTTCGCATGGTGGCTGCTGGGCGACCGCCCCACCGCGCGCCATGGACTGGGTATCGGGCTGGCCGCCATTGGCCTGGTGTGCTTCGTCGAACCCTGGAACGGCCTGGGCGATATCCGTCCCGTGCTGCTGGGGTTGGGCAGCGGCCTGTGCTGGGGCGTGGGTACCGTGCTGTCCAAGCGCATGTTCGAACGCCATGCGCCCGATGTGATGACTTTCACGGCCTGGCAGATGCTGCTGGGCGGCCTGGTCATGACGCCGGTCGCTTTTCTTGTGCCGCAGATGCCCGCCCAGTGGGGCTGGCAGCTATGGGCCGGCATGACCTACATCGTGCTGATCGCGACGGCCGCGGGCTGGCTGCTTTGGCTGCTGGTGGTGCGCCTGGTGCCAGCGTCTATCGCGGGCCTGTCCAGCCTGGGCGTGCCGGTCGTGGCGATGCTGTTCGCCTGGGCGCTGCTGTCCGAGCAGCCTACCGCGGCCGAGCTGGGCGGCATGGTGCTGATCCTGGCCGGCATCTGGGTCGTGAGCCGCGCGGCGCCGGCGGCGCGCGCCGAATAAACGCTTTCTGAATTCCTTTTCCTATCCTGGGACATTCCATGATCGATCTGCGTAGCGACACCGTCACCCGGCCATCCGCAGCCATGCTGCAGGCCATGGTATCCGCGCCCCTGGGCGATGACGTGATGGGCGATGACCCGACCGTGATCCGCCTGCAGGAGGCGGTTGCCGAGCGCACGGGCAAGGCGGCCGGCCTGTTCTTCCCGTCAGGCACGCAAAGCAACCTGGGGGCGCTGATGGCCCATTGCGAGCGGGGCGACGAGTACCTGGTGGGCCAGCTCGCGCACACCTACAAGTATGAAGGGGGCGGGGCGGCCGTGCTGGGCAGCATCCAGCCGCAGCCCATAGAACATGCGGCCGATGGCACCTTGCCGCTGGACAAGTTGGCCGCGGCGCTCAAGCCCGAGGGCGATGCGCATTTCGCCCGTACCCGGCTGCTGGCGCTGGAGAACACTTTCCACGGAAAGCTGATTCCGGCCAGCTACGTGCAGGCCGCGACGGCCTGGGCGCGCCAGCATGGCCTGGCGACGCATCTGGACGGCGCCCGCGTGTTCAATGCGGCGGTCGCCAGCGGCAAGCCGGTGGCGGACCTGTGCGCGCCCTTCGATACGGTGTCCATCTGTTTTTCCAAGGGCCTGGGCGCGCCCGTGGGGTCGGTGCTGGTAGGCAGCGTCGAACTCATCGCCCGCGCCCGCCGCTGGCGCAAGATGCTGGGCGGCGGTTTGCGCCAGGCTGGCGTGCTGGCCGCGGCTTGCCTGTATGCGCTGGAGCACAACGTGGAACGCCTGGCGCAAGACCACGAGAACGCCCGACTGCTGGCGGAGGGGCTGCGCGCCATTCCGGGCGTAAAGGTATTGAGCCAGGACACCAACATGGTGTTCGCGGAATTCGAGCCCGCGCGCTGCGAGGAACTCACCGCCAAGCTGGCTGCCGACGGCATTCAGATGCGGGCCGTGTATGGCGGCCCGACCCGCCTGGTCACGCACCTGGACGTGTCCGCCGCGGACGTGCGGCAGGTGGTCCAGGCGGTGGCCCGGCACCTGGCATAAGCAGGGCGGGCGCTCAGGCGTCCGCGCGCAGCACGTCCGACAAGACCGAGAACAATTCGTCGATCTGCGCGCGCTCGATGATGAGCGGGGGCGACAGCAGCATGGTGTCGCCCGCCGAACGGATCAGGCAGCCGCGTTCCAGGCAGGCCTGGTGCACGGCGTACGCCCGCTGGCCGGGCTTGCCTTCCAGCGGTTCGAGTTCGATGGCGGCCAGGAGGCCGATGTTGCGGATGTCCACCACGTGCGGCAGTCCCTTCAGGCTGTGCGCCGCGTCTTCCCAATAGCGCCAGAGTTCGCGGCTGCGCTGGAACAGGCCTTCGCGGCGACAGATGTCCAGGGTCGCCAGGCCGGCGGCGCAGGCCACCGGATGGCCGGAATAGGTGTAGCCGTGCGACAGCTCGATGGCGCTGTCCGGTCCCTGCATGAAGGCATCGTAGACATGCTGCTGCACCAGCGTGGCGCCCATGGGGATGGCGCCGTTGGTCAGCCCCTTGGCGCTGGTGATGATGTCCGGCGTGACGCCGAAGTGCGATGAGGCGAACGCGCCGTCGATGCGGCCGAAGGCGCAGATCACTTCGTCGAAGATCAACAGAATGCCGTGCGCATCGCAGATCTGCCGCAGTTTCTGCAGATAGCCCTTGGGCGGCACCAGCACCCCGGTCGAACCCGCCACGGGTTCCACGATGACGGCCGCGATGGTGGAGGCGTCGTGCAGCGCGACGATGCGCTCCAGCGTATCGGCCAGGTGGGCGCCCCAGTCAGGCTGGCCGCGCGTATAGGCCATCTGGCTGCGGTCATAGGTGTGCGGCAGATGGTCCACGTAGGGCAGCAGATTGCCGAACGGCTTGCGGTGGCCGGCGATGCCCGACACCGACAGGCCGCCGAACCCCACCCCGTGGTACGAGCGTTCGCGTCCGATCAGGCGCACCCGCTGGCCCTGTCCGCGCGCGCGGTGATAGCCCAGCGCGATCTTCAGCGCGGTATCCACCGCTTCGGATCCGGAATTCGAGAAGAACACATTGGAGAACCCGGCGGGCGCTTCCTGGCGCAAGGACTCGGCCAGCTCGAAGGCCAGTGGGTGGCTCATCTGGAACGACGGCGCGTAATCCAGTTCATGGGCGGTGCGGGCGATGGCCTCGACGATTTCCGGGCGGCGGTGTCCGGCGTTCACGCACCACAGGCCCGCAATGCCGTCCAGCACGCGGCGTCCGTCCGGCCGGATGTAGTGCATGCCCTCGGCGGCGCTGAACAGCACGGGCGCGCGCTTGTAGCGGCGGTTCGCGGTGAAGGGCATCCAATAGGCTTCGGCGTTGATGGCGGGGGTGGGATTAGGCGCTGACGATGACATGGGGCTTCCGGCATGTGGAGATTCGGGGTTTCTATTTTGTATTAATCAATTGATAAATACAATACAAGAAGACCCGAAGGCAATCCACAGCGCGAGCGTCACGCGTGCCGGAGACCCGCTACGGCGGGCTGGCGGACGAATGAAGATGGAGATGGGGCGGTTAAGACACTTGCAGCGAGGTCTTCAAGTGGCGCCGCATGAGCTGCGAAGCCCATTCCTGGTCGCCGGCCTCGAGCGCGTCGATGATCTGCAGGTGTTCGCTGCTGGAGTTGATGAAGCGCGCGTCGCGGTAGAACGCGGCGTGCTCTTCCAGCCGGCGCAACTGGTTCTGCTGCTGCACCGCCTGCAGGATGTAGCGGTTGCCCGAGAAGCGGGCCAGCATCTCGTGGAACGAGGCGTTGAGATTGAAGAACTCGGTGGCCGAGATGTCGGCGTCGCTGCGCGCCGCCAGCGCTTCATGCGCGGCGCGCATGCGCGCCAGCGCTTCCCGGTCCAGGCGGAAGGTGGGCTCCAGCAGGCCGGCGCATTCGACGGTCATGCGGAAACGGTAGCTCTCGTTGAGCGCGTCGCGGTTTTCCAGCGACGGCGCGAACTGCCAGCCATGGCCCTTGCGCTTTTCGATCAGGCCGTCCGCGGAAAGCTGCAGCAGGGTCTTGGCCAGCACGCTGCGCGGCGCCGGATAGCGCTGCTGCAGGTCGCGCTCGGTAAAGGTTTCCGGCAGCTCGCGCGAGGCGCGGTCATCGATCAGGCGCCGGTACAGCTCGTCCTGGGTGGGGCCTGCGCCCTCGATGGCGGGAGGCGCGGCCGCCGCGTGCGCCGCCACCGTGTAGCCGCTATTGGGGCGGTGCGTGATGAGGCCCTGCGCGGCCAGCAGCTTGAGCGCGCCGCGCACGGGCGTGCGCGAGACCTCGTAGCTCGCCGCCAGCGTTTCCTCCGAGAGGTGGTCGCCGGGCGCATGGCGCCGGGCCACGATGTCTTCCGCGATATGGCGCGCCAGGTCGACTTGCAGCGGAGTGGGGCGGGCGGGAGCGGCGTTGGACATGGGGGATGGGCGCGAAGGGCGGCAGAGTCGGAATGGTACCGGAGAGCTACGCGCGCGGCGTTCGCGGTGATGGCTCCGGGGAAACCCTTGTATTGAACTTTTTCGTATATTAGTACAAAATTTGCCCGTCTTGAACCTTGCTCCGGAGCCTTGAGCCGTGACTTTGCCCACTCCCTTCCCCCTGGTCGATGTACAGGGCAGCCCATACGAGCGGGGCCGCCAGCATGGCGCCGCCGTCCCCGAGCGCGTGGCGCGCAGCGTGGCCCTCTACCGCGGGCAGCTGGAGCGGCGCGGCGTCGCGGCGGACCGCTTGAAGGAACTGGCCGCCGCCATGGTGCCGGTGGTGGGCGACTATGACGCGGCCTACCTGGAAGAGCTGCGCGGCATCGCCGACGGATCGGGCCAGGCGCTGGAGGACGTGGTGGTCATCAACTGCCGCACCGAAATGATGTTCGGCCATGCCGAGCTGGGCCGCGCCCGCAAGGAGCTGGACGATGGCTGCACCGGCCTGGTCGTGCTGCCCGAGGCCGCCGCCGGCGGCAAGCTCATGCATGCCCATAACTGGGACTGGCGCGAGGAATGCGTGGACACCGGCATCGTGCTGCGCATGCGCCGCGAAGACGGTCCCGACCTGCTGGTGTTCACCGAGGCGGGCAGCCTGGCGCGCCACGGCTTCAACAGCGCGGGCGTTTCCCTGTCCGGCAACTTCCTGTCCTGCGAGCACGACTATCAGCGCCCGGCCGAGGTGCCGCTGGTGCTGGTGCGGCGCAAGATGCTGGAAGCCTCCAATATCTGCAACGCCATGAAGGTGCTGTGGGCCTCGCGGCGCTTCTGCTCCAACAACCTGATGCTGGCGCAGGCGCAGGGCGAGGCGGTCGATCTGGAATGCTCGCCCGACGAAATCTTCTGGATCACGCCCGAAGACGGCCTGCTGGTGCACGCCAACCACTGGATCAGCCCGCCCGCGCGCGCCAAGCTGTTCGACAAAGGCCTGGCTGCCAATCCGGATTCGATCTACCGCCAGCGCCGCGTGCAGGACATGCTGGCGCGCGCCGCCGGCGGCATCGACTGGGACACGGTCAAGCGCATCCTGGCCGACGACTTCGCCGCGCCCGACGGCGTGCTGCGTTCGCCCAAGCCGGCCAGCTTCGACAGCATCTCGGCCACGGTGGCCACCACCTTGATGGAGCCGGCCAGCGGCGTGATGTGGATCGCGCGCAAGCCCTACGAAGGACGCAATTTCGCGGAGTACCGGCTCTTCTGAGCCGGCCCCCAGACCCATATGCGGCGAGCGCCGCGCCTGGAGTGATCCCTATGAATTCGCATGCTACGCGCGCCAAGAACGCGTTGCTGTTATCCGCCGCGCTGGCCGCCGCCGCGGCCGGCCTGCCCGCCGCCGTGCGGGCGCAGGCCGCCGCGCCCGAAATCCGCTACGCCGAAGGTTCGGGCACGCCGACCACGCTGCCCGGCGGGCGCTCCCGCAACACTTCCACCGACAACGTGCTGGCGCACGTGGTGGAGTCCCTGGTGGCGCTGCGCGCCGACATGAGCGTGGCCCCCATGCTGGCCGACAGCTGGACGCTGTCCGACGACAAGCGCGCCTATACCTTCAAGCTGCGCCAGGGCGTCACTTTCCATGACGGCACGCCCATGACCTCGGCCGACGTCAAATGGACCTACGACTACCTCAACGGCGCCCAGTCCGAGTATTCCTGCAAGAACCTCTATGACGGCAGCAAGGGCGCCAAGGTCGTGGCGGTGGAGACGCCCGATCCCGCTACCGTGGTGTTCAGGCTGGAGCAGCCCTACGCGCTGTTCCTGGACCAGATGGCCAGCGTGCAGTGCCCGATGCCGGTGCTGAGCGCCAAGAGCGTCGACGCCGAGGGCAAGTGGGCCAAGCCCATCGGCACCGGGCCCTACGTGTTGGCGGAATGGAAGAAGGAACAATACCTGCTGCTGACGCCGTACGCCGGCTACAAGCCGCGCGAGGAAGCGCCCAGCGGCATGGCCGGCAAGAAAACGGCACAGGCCAACGTGCGCTTTGTGGTGATTCCGGATGCGGCCGCGCAGAAGGCGGCGCTCATGGCGGGCCAGGTCGACGCCTACAACGCGGACGAGGACAATCTGCCGGCCAAGGACCCGCGCTGGAACATCGTCACCGAGCAGGGTCTGGACACGGTCAACCTGTTGATGCAGACGCGCGCGCCGCTGCTGTCGGACGTGAACATGCGCCGCGCCATCGCGCTGGCGCTGGATTTTCCCGGCATTGCCAAGGCTTTGAACAACGGCCACGCGGCCTATAACCCGTCCCTGGTGCCCGCGGCCAGCGTTTATTACTCCGAAACCGACCGCGCCGGCTACGAAAAGAACCTGAAGGAGGTCAAGCGCCTGCTGGACGCCGCCGGCTATCGCGGCGAACCCCTGAAGCTGCAGGCCAACAAGCGCTATCCCTATCTGTACCGCGTCGCGGTGGTGACGCAGCAGCTGTTGGGCAAGGCCGGCATCAAGGCCGAGCTGGACATGCTGGAATGGGGCACCCAGGTGACCAACTTCCGCGAAGGCAAGTTCGAGCTGATGGCATTCGCCTATTCGGCGCGCACCGAGCCCGCGCTGATGTTCCGCGACGTGATCGGCGACAAGTCCAAGACGCCCATGGCCCAGTGGGAAAGTCCGGAGGCCGCGGCCATCCTGGAAGGCATAGAAGCCGAGTCCGATCCCGCCGTGCGCAAGCAGGCCTTCGATAAGCTGCATGCGCTGATGCTGCGCGACGCGCCGCTGCTGATGTACTACAACAAGCCCGGCTATGTGGTCGTCTCCAGCAAGCTGGAGGGCTTTACCGGCTGGCCGCTGCGCAAGCCGCGTTTCTTCAACGTGACCAAGAACTGAGGCGCCGTGCTGGGCTATCTACTCAAGCGCATCGCGGCGTCGGTGCCCACCGTGATCGTCGTCACGGTGCTCGTGTTCGCGCTGATACGCGCGATCCCCGGGGATCCGGCCTCGCTGATGCTGGGCGATATCGACAACCCGGCGCTGCTGGCCGAAATGCGCCACGCGCTGGGGCTGGACCGTCCCGTTGGCGAGCAGTTCCTGATCTGGGTGGGCAACGCGCTGCAGGGCGACCTGGGCATGTCCATCGCGCGGCGCGAACCCGTGATGCATCTGGTGCTGACGCATTTCGCGGTGACGGCCCAGGTGGTGCTGACCGCCACGCTGCTGGCCTGCCTGGTGGCGGTGCCCGCCGGCATGGTGGCCGCGTGGCGCCAGAACCGCCGCGCCGACACGGCCATCGTGTCGACCTCGATCCTGTTCGTGTCCATGCCCAGCTTCTGGGTCGGCATCCTGCTGATCTGGCTGTTCGGGGTGAAGCTGAACTGGCTGCCGGTGTACGGCTTCGAATCCATCGCCCAGGGCGGATTGGGCGCGGCGCGCTACCTGGTGCTGCCGGTCTGCGCCATCGTGCTGACGGAAATCGCCGCCATCACGCGCATGATGCGCGCCAGCACCATCGAGACGTTGCGGCTGGAATACGTGGCGCATGCGCGCGCCAAGGGCCTGCCGGAAAAGCGCGTCATGCTGCGCCATGTGCTGCCCAACTCGTTCGGCCCCACCTTGACGGTGATCGGCCTGATGTTGGGCCATCTGTTGTCGGGCGCGGCGGTGATCGAGACCGTGTTCACGCTGCCGGGCATCGGCCGGCTGCTGGTGGAAAGCATCTATGCGCGGGACTACCCCGTGGTGCAGGGCTGCCTGCTGTTCATCGCGCTTTTGTACGTGGCGGTCAACCTGGTGGTGGATCTGCTGTATCCGCTGTTCGACCCGCGCGTGAAGCTTCAATAGGATCATCATGGGCTTTAAACATACCAATGCCGTCCTGGGCGGCGCGCTGGTCGGGGACGTCGTGCTGCTGGCCCTGGTCGGGCTGGTGTACACGCCGCACGATCCGCTGGAAGGCGATCTGCTGGCGCGCTTTGCGCCGCCGTCGGCGGAGTACTGGCTGGGCACCGACGAGTTCGGCCGCGACGTGCTGTCGCGGCTGATGGCGGGCGCCGGGGTCAGCGTGGCGGTCAGCGTGTTTTCCGTGCTGCTGGCGCTGCTCCTGGGCACGACGATAGGCGTCACGGCCGGCTATGCGGGCGGCTGGGTCGATCGCGGCATCACCGTGCTGGTGGAGTCGCTGATGGCGTTTCCCGGCCTCTTGCTCGCGCTGGGCATCATGACTGTGCTGGGACCGTCCAAATGGGGCGTGGTGCTGGCGCTGGGTCTGGCGTATTCGCCGTCGGTGTCGCGCATTGCGCGCGGCGCGGCGCTGTCCCTGCGCCAGCGCGATTTCGTCATCGCCTCGCGCGCCACCGGGCATGGCGGCCTGTGGACCGTGTTCCGCCACGTGCTGCCCAACTGCCTGCCGCCGCTGCTCATCTTCGCGACCTCGATCTTCGGTTCCGCCCTGCTGGCGGAAAGCGCGCTGAGCTTTCTCGGCCTGGGCGTGCCGCCGCCGCTGGCCACCTGGGGCGGCATGCTGTCCGAGAGCCGCAACGCCATGGACCAGGCCATCTGGCTGGCGGTATTTCCGGGCGCCATGATTTCGTTGAGCCTGCTGGGCATCAATCTGCTGGGCGACGCGGTGCGCGATCTGCTGGATCCGCGCATGCGGGGGGTGATGGCATGAGCGCTGCACAACCTCTGCTGTCCGTGCGCGACCTGGAGATCCGCTTTCCGGGCAAGCGCGACGCCGCGCCGGTGGTGAACCGGGTGTCATTCGATCTGCACGCCGGCGAATCGCTGTCCATCGTCGGTGAATCCGGCAGCGGCAAGACGCTGATCGGCAAGACCCTGCTGGGCCTGTTGCCCGATTCGGCGCGCATCACTGGCGGACAGGCGCTGTTCGAAGGCCAGGACCTGCTGCGGCAGGCGCCGCGCGACTGGCTGGCGAAGCGCGGCACCGGCATCGGCATGGTGTTCCAGGAGCCGATGGTATCGCTCAACCCGGCGTTCCGCGTGGGCGAACAACTGATCGAGGCGCTGGTGCTGCGCCGTGGCATGGCGCGCCGCGAGGCCTGGGACGAGGCCGTCCGGATGCTGGAGCGCGTACGCGTGCGCGACGCGCAGGATTGCATGAAGCGCTACCCGCATGAATTCTCCGGCGGCATGCGCCAGCGCATCCTGCTGGCGGGCGTGATGCTGCTCAAGCCGCGCCTCCTGATCGCGGACGAACCCACCACCGCGCTGGACTGCGTGGTGCAGAAGGAAGTGTTGGACCTGATGTGCGAACTGACGCGCGAGCAGGGCACTGCGCTGATCTTCATCAGCCACAACCTGGCCCTGGTGGCCGCATACACGCAGCGCGTGCTGGTGATGTGCCGCGGTCTTGCGGTCGAGACCGGGCCAGTGGCCGAGGTCCTGTCGCGGCCGGCGGATCCATACACGCTCAGCCTGCTGGACGCGCTGCCCAAGCGCGGTCCGGCCCGTCCCGCCGTCGAAGGGCCGCCCATTCTGCAGGTGGACGGATTGGCAATCGACTACTCGGTCCGCGAGGGCTGGTTCCGCAAACGCGCGGTGCGCGCCGTGCACCGCGCGACGTTCGCGGTGGCGCCGGGGGAAACGTTGGCCATCGTCGGCGAGTCGGGCAGCGGCAAGACCACGGTCATGATGTCCATCCTGGGGCTGGTGCCGCAGGCGCAGGGGCGGATTGAACTGGATGGCCAGGCCTTGCCCGCGGGCGGTTCGGGCCAGTCTTGGCAGGCGGCGCGCCGGCGGGTGCAGATGGTGTTCCAGGATCCCTATTCATCGCTGGACCCGCGCATGACCATCGGCGACCTGGTGGGGGAAGGCCTGCGGCTGGAAGTTGGCATGACGGCGGAAATCCGCCGCAAGCGCGTGGCCGAGGCGCTGCGGGACGTGGGCCTGGGCGAGGGCTACGCGGAGCGCTATGCGCACGAACTCTCTGGCGGCCAGCGCCAGCGCGTGGCCATCGCGCGGGCGCTGGTGCTGCGGCCCGAGGTCATCATCGCGGACGAGCCGGTGTCGGCGCTGGACGTCACCGTGCAGAAGCAGGTGCTGGAGACCCTGATGTCGCTGCAGCGCTCGCATGGCTTTGCCTGCCTGCTGATTTCGCATGACCTGGGCGTGGTCGAGCAGATCGCCGACCGCGTGGTGGTGATGTTGCGCGGCCATATCGTCGAAGAAGGCACGCGCGATGAAGTGTTCGACCGGCCCACGCATCCCTACACGCGCCGCCTGTTGCAGGCAGTGCCGGAACTGCGTGGCAACCGGACCGAGGGCTTTCGCGTGGAAGTGCGCGACCTGCCGGCGGGCCCGGGGCGCGACGAGGCCGATTACTTCGATCCCTCATCCGCGCCGGGCCTGCCCGCGATGACGGCGGTGTTCGAATCCGGCGCCACCCATCGGGTGGCGCTGGCGGCAGCCGCGGCCGGGGCCTGAGGCACAGGCCTCAGCCGTGCCGCTCGCGGCTGTCGGCGGGTGCCGCGTCGCGCTGGTTCATGCCATAGTCGCGCAGCACCTGCGCGACGCGCAGGCGGTAATTGGCGAAGACGCCGCCGCGCCCGGCTTCCTGGGCCCGGCGGTGCGACTCCAGCGTGCGCCAGCGCTGGACCGCCGCTTCATCGCGCCAGAACGAGAGCGACAGCAGCTTGCCCGGCTCGGACAGGCTCTGGAATCGTTCGACCGAGATGAAGCCGTCCACGGCCTTCAGTTCGTCGATGAGGCCGGCGGCGATGTGCAGATAGGGATTGGGGTCGCCGTGGGCGGGTTCGACTTCGAATATCACTGCGATCATGGCGCTTGCTCCTCGGAAAAATCAAACTGCGGCACGCGCGCGTTGGGCAGCGGCCGGTAACGGAAACGGGCCGCCAGCGCGGCGGCATCCAGGCCTGCGCGCAGCAGGCGCGTGAGCGCGCCCGCCGCATGCTGGCGGGCCGGCAGGCGGCCGGGGCAGGCGTGCCCGAACGCGCCGAAAGTCCAGTGCGCCTCGGGCTGCGCCGTGGCGGCCGCGGCCAGCACCAGCAGCACGGTCTGGCCGGCTTCGATGTATAGACCGCCGACGTCGATGCCGGCGGCGAGAAAGCGCCGCGTGTTGTGCAGCGGCGGGTCGCTGCGTTCCACGTCATCCATCAGCGCCAGCGCCGCATCGTCCGTGAGGTCCGCGCGCAGGCCGCGCCGTCCGGCCAGGATGATGGCGTTGCCCAGCAGGCCTGCGCCGGCCTCGCAGGATTGGAACAGCAGGCCGGCCAGATTGGCGGCCAGCAGCGCCGGCGCTATTCCCGCCCGCGCGCCGTCGTCGCGCAGCCGGCGCAAGGCGGGCGCGGCGTCTGGGGCCTGCAGATGCGACTCCAGGCGTGCCTGCAGACGCTGCGCGGCGGCGTGCCCCGCTTCAATGCGATCCGCCGCTGCGGTGGCGGGCAGCGCGGACAGGAACGCCGCGATATCGGCGGCGCAATCCGCGTACAGGCCTGGCGGCAGGCCCAGGAACGCGGCTTGCGCATGTACCGGCGCGGCGCTCAGGTAACGGTCGACGGCCGCGGCGTCCAGCGGGCCCGGATCCGGCCACATGGGCATACAGGCCTGCGCCGTCTGTTCGCGGAGGTAGGCGCTCAGCAGGGTCTTCACCTGCGTGTGCGTTGCGCTGTCGTTCATGCGCACGAAGCGGCCGAAGAGTTCGCCCGCCGGGCCTGGGCACAGTGCCTTGGGCACGGGCTCCGCCGCCGGACGCACGCGCGCGGCCGGATGTTGCATGATGGCCGCTATCGTGTCCGGATGGCTGGCCACCCACAGGTCCAGCGCCGCCTCGCGATACAGCGGCCGCTCGCGCGCCAGCGCGGCGTAGTACGGGTAGGGGTCGGGGTGAGTGACCGCCTGCAGGGGGTGGGCAGGATGCATGGCGATGGCCGGTAATGGATACGGCCGCCAGTATCCGCCAGCCTCGACGGTCACGATTCGATGCGCGGCGAACTATGCCTGCGGCGCGTCCGGGTTGCCTGCCGCTGCCAGCAGCGCGGCATAGCCGAGCCGCGAGTCCGGCCATTGCAGGGCGAAGCCGCTGGCGCGCAGGCGGGCGTTGCTCAGCTTCTTGCTGCCGACGTTGGCCGGCGCCGCCGCCTCGCGCGGCGCAGGGGCGCCGATCAGCCTGGCGAGGTCGGCGTAGAGCTCGTGCAAGGGCAGCGGCGTATCGTCGCAGCCTATGTAGACGGGCGCGGCGTGGGGCAGCAGCGCCAGGTGGACCACGGCCGCAGCCGCGTCGTCGATGTGGATGCGGTTGGCCCAGTGTTGGGGAGAGGCCGGCGCGCCTGCCGCGCCTTGGCGCAGGCGTTCGATCAGTTGCAGGCGTCCGGGCCCATACAGCCCTGCCAGCCGCAAGGCGGTCGAGGGCAGGCCGCGGGCCGCCAACGCGGCTTCGGCTTCGAGCAGGATGCGGCCATTGCTGCCCAGCGGCGCGGGCGGCGTGTCTTCGTCGACCCAGCCGCCCTCGTGTTCGCCGTAGACCGCGCTGGATGAGACGAACACGATGCGCTTGAGCTGCGTGGCGTCCAGTGCGTCCAGCACGTGTTTCAGGCCATCGACGAATACCGCGCGATAGGCGGCGGCTTCGCGCGCGCCGGGCGCGGGCAGGTGGATGAGCCGGGTGACGCCATCGGGCAGGGCGGGCAGTCCGTCGGCGCGGGAAATGTCGCCCCGCAGCCAGCGGATGCCGTCCGCAGTTCCGGCCGGCGGATTGCGGCGCAGCGCGTAGACTTCGTCGCCGCGCGCGAGGAAGCGCCGGGCCGCGCGCTGACCCAGGTCGCCGCAGCCGATGAGGAGTACGCGTTCAGTCATGGATAGTCCTGCCTGTCGAAAAAAAAGGCGCCCCGCGGGGCGCCTGTGGTGGCCGGGCGCGGGCGTCCGGTAGCTTTACATGCCGCTGTAGACGGGCCCTTCGCCGCCTTGCGGGGCCACCCAGACGATGTTCTGGGTCGGGTCCTTGATGTCGCAGGTCTTGCAGTGCACGCAGTTCTGCGCGTTGATCTGCAGGCGGTCCTCGCCGTGGTCGTCCTTGACGAATTCGTACACGCCCGCCGGGCAGTAGCGCGATTCCGGGCCGCCGTACTTGGCCAGGTTGGCCTGCACCGGTATGGAGGGATCCTTGAGCGTCAGGTGGATGGGCTCGTTCTCGTCATGGTTGGTGTTCGAGATGAACACCGAGCTGAGCTTGTCGAAGGTGAGCTTGCCGTCGGGCTTGGGGTAGTCGATGCGCGCGCATTGCGATGCGGGCTGCAGACAGGCATGGTCGGGCTTGTTGTGGCGCAGGGTCCAGGGCATCTTGCCCTTGAGCAGCAGCTGTTCGACGCCGGTCATCACGGTGGCGACGGTGCGGCCCTTCTTGAACCACTGCTTGAAGTTGCGCGCCTTGTTCAGCTCCGCATGCAGCCAGGAAGCCTCGAAGGCCGCGGGGTAGGCGGCCAGCTCGTCCTGGCGGCGGTCGGCGAGCAGCGCGTCGAACGCGGCTTCGGCGGCCAGCTTGCCGGACTTGATGGCGGCGTGGCTGCCCTTGATGCGCGAGGCATTGAGGAAGCCGGCCTCGCAGCCGACCAGCACGCCGCCCGGGAAGGTCAGCTTGGGCAGGGCCAGCAGGCCGCCCGCGGTGATGGCGCGCGCGCCGTAGGCGATGCGCTTGCCGCCTTCGAAGGTGCCGCGGATGGCGGGGTGCGTCTTGTAGCGCTGGAATTCGTCGAACGGCGACAGCCAGGGGTTGGCGTAGTCGAGGCCAACGATCATGCCCACCGCCACCAGGTTGTTGTCCAGGTGATAAAGGAAGGAACCGCCGTAGGTGTCGGCGTCCAGCGGCCAGCCGGCGGTGTGGATCACCAGGCCGGGCTTGGATTGGGCCGGATCGACTTCCCACATTTCCTTGATGCCGATGCCGTAGGACTGAGGATTGCGGCCGTCGTCCAGCTTGTAGCGGTCGATCAGCTGGCGGCCCAGCTGGCCGCGCGCGCCTTCGGCGAACACGGTGTAGCGGGCGTGCAGTTCCATGCCGGGCTGGTAGTGGTCGGTGTGCGAGCCGTCGCGGGCCACGCCCATGTCGCCGGTGGCCACGCCGCGGACGGCGCCGTTCTCGTCGTACAGCACTTCCACGGCCGCGAAGCCCGGGAAGATGTCCACGCCCAGCGCCTCGGCCTGCTCGCCCATCCACTTCACCACGTCGCCCAGGCGGACGATGTAGTTGCCTTCGTTGTGGAAACAGGGCGGCAGCAGCCAGTTGGGCGTGGTGCGCGCGCCGGTTTCGGACAGGAACATGAACTTGTCATGCGTGACGGGCACGTTCAGCGGCGCGCCTTTTTCCTTCCAGTCGGGGATGAGCTCGGTCAGCGCCAGCGGGTCCATGACGGCGCCGGACAGGATGTGCGCACCCAGTTCCGCGCCCTTTTCAAGTACGCAGACGCCGATTTCCTGATTCTTCTCAGCGGCCAACTGCTTAAGACGGATAGCAGTGGCCAGGCCGGCGGGTCCACCGCCAACCACGACCACGTCATATTCCATCGACTCGCGTTCAGACATTGCAAAGCTCCCCGTATGTATTCCATATATGGCTGGAAGTATTATCGGCGATTGTATTGCAGGCGGAGGCCATGGTTGCCTTCGTATTTCTTTTAGCCATCAGGAGCAATTGGTGAACGCGGACAAAACCTCAGCGCGGATCCTGGCCGTGGGAGATATCCATCAAGTCGAACTGCCTTTGCGGTGGGGCGACTCGGACGCTCTGAACCATCTGAACAATGCGATGTATTTCCGCCTCATGGAAGAGGCCCGGATACAGATACTCTATGGCGCGGGTTTCGCGCTGCCCGCCGATCAGGGACTCATCCTGGCGCATGCGTCCTGCGATTTCCTGCGGCCGTTGACCTATCCGGCCAATGTGCTCGTGACGCACAAGCTCATGCGCATAGGCCGCTCCAGCGCGGAATTCGAATTGCTGCTGGAGAGGGCGGGCGACGAAGGCGGTCCTTATGCCCGCGCGCGCAACGTGCTAGTCTGGATGGACTATGTGGCCAATGCGTCCGCCCCGTGGCCGCATGAGGTGCTGGTCAAACTGGGCGCCATGTTCAAGCCCGGGGCTTGAATCGGCGCCGGCCAAAATAGCGCGTGCGTTGGCCGGCCATGCCGGTAAAATCAGCGCAAAATCAAAAAAGCAATAAGGGCGCGCCACCCTAGGCGCCAGCCGCACAGGACTCCGTACGGTGTTGCTGGGCCGGCGCCGGCAGCCGCGCCCTCTTCAAGTTCGACCTTAACTAGGAGTTGGAGCGATGGACAAGGTTTTTGCAAGCGCCCAGGAGGCGCTGGCAGGCATCGTCAAGGACGGCCAGATGATTGCCGTGGGCGGTTTCGGCCTTTGCGGCATTCCCGAGGCACTGATCGCCGCGCTGCGCGATTCGGGCGTGAAGGACCTCACTTGCATCAGCAATAACGCGGGCGTCGACGGCTTCGGCCTGGGCCAGCTGCTCAATACGCGCCAGGTCCGCAAGATGATTGCGTCCTACGTGGGCGAAAACAAGGAATTCGAGCGCCAGTATTTGTCGGGCGAACTCGAGCTGGAGTTCACGCCCCAGGGCACGCTGGCCGAGAAGCTGCGCGCCGGCGGCGCCGGCATCCCGGCCTTCTTCACCCGCACCGGCGTGGGCACCATCGTGGCCGACGGCAAGGAAATCCGCGAGTTCGACGGCCAACAATACGTGATGGAGCGTTCGCTGGTGCCGGACGTGTCGCTGGTCAAGGCGCACATCGCCGACCGCAGCGGCAACCTGGTGTTCCGCAAGACCGCCCGCAACTTCAATCCGAACGTCGCCATGGCGGGCAAGTTCACGGTGGTCGAAGTCGAGGAAATCGTTGATACCGGCAGCCTGGATCCCGATCAGATCCATCTGCCCGGCATCTATGTGCATCGGATCGTGCTGAATGCCACGCCCGAAAAGCGCATCGAACAACGCACCACTCGCCCGGCCTAAGGAGAACAGACATGGCATGGTCACGCGATGAAATGGCGGCACGCGCCGCGCGCGAGCTGCAAGACGGCTTTTATGTGAACCTGGGCATCGGCCTGCCGACCCTGGTGGCCAACCACGTGCCCAAGGGCATGGAAGTGTGGCTGCAATCCGAGAACGGCCTGCTGGGCATCGGCCCGTTCCCCACCGACGATGAAGTCGACGCCGACCTCATCAACGCAGGCAAGCAGACGGTCACGACCTTGCCCGGCTCCTCGATCTTCTCGTCGGCGGATTCGTTCGCGATGATCCGCGGCGGCAAGATCAACCTGGCCATTCTTGGCGCCATGCAGGTGTCCGAAAAGGGCGACCTGGCCAACTGGATGATCCCGGGCAAGATGGTCAAGGGCATGGGCGGCGCCATGGACCTGGTGGCGGGCGTTGGCCGCGTCGTGGTCCTGATGGAGCACGTGGCCAAGAAGAAGGACGGCACCGAGGACATCAAGCTGCTGTCCGAATGCAACCTGCCGCTGACGGGCGTGGGCGTGGTCGACCTGATCATCACCGACCTGGGCGTGATGGAAGTCACCGAAAACGGCCTCAAGCTGCTGGAAACGGCGCCGGGCGTGACGGTGGACGAGATCAAGTCCAAGACCCAGGCCAAGCTGGACGTGTCGGCAGTCAAGTAATCCTTGCGCCGCACCCACGAAAAACGCCCCTCCGGGGCGTTTTTTTATGCCGTTTCGTCGAGCCGCATTCCCACATGCGGGATGCCGTCCTCGATGTATTCCTCGGTGACCTGCACAAAGCCGTGGCCGCCGTAGTAGTTGCGCAAGCGGGCCTGGGCGCCCAGATACATGGCGCGGCCGGGCCAGCGCAGGCGTACTTCCTGCATCGCATGGCGGATCAGTTCGTGGCCCAGGCCTTGGCCGCGGGTCGAGGGGGCGGTGATGACGCGTCCGATCTCGATCTGGCCGTCCTTCAGCGACGGATCCAGGATGCGGCAATAGGCCGCGAGCTTGCCGTCCTGCCAGGCCATCAGGTGCGAGGTCTGCCCGATCAGATCCTTGCCGTCCATGTCCTGGAAGATGCAATTCTGTTCAATGACAAAGACTTCCGTGCGCAACTGCAGGATCGCGTAGATCTCGGTCACGGTCAGTTCCTGGTGCGGCTTGCAGATCCAATCGGGCATAGCGTCAATCCGGTGTGGCGGGGTGGGAGGCCATTAGGGCGGGCCTTAGCGTACCTCAAACCGACCCCGTTTTATTTGATGCACTGTTACATGTTTTCACGGGTATACCCTTAGTATGAAAATCTATTTTCTTCTCTAAAATTTGTTTGTAAACAGATTTACATAAACTCCCGCTACACCTCCCTCCTCGATGAACAAGGCTGCACTTACGATTGCTGACCGGATCGCCCGGGCCCAGCCCGCGCTGAGCCGTACTCAGCACAAGATGGCCGAGTACGTGCTGGCGCACCAGTTCCGCGCCGCCACCATGACCATCGATGAGTTCGCCGCGGCAGTGGGGGTATCGGTGGCGACGGCCAACCGGTTTGCGCGCGCCCTGGACCTGCCGGGCTATCCGCAGTTCCGCGCCGAACTCGCGCGCGGCTTCGAGGCGGCGCTGGAGCCGGTGGAAAAGCTGCGCACCGAACTGGCGCATTCCGCCAGCGCCGTGCAGATCTTCGCCGCCACGCTGGAAGAAGACATCCGCAACGCCCAGCGCAACCTGCAGTCGCTGGACGCCGCCGCCTGCGAGCAGGCAGTGGAGGCCATCCTGGCCGCCGACCGCGTTTTCATCATCGGTTTCGGCGCCAGCGGCTTCCTGGCCGGCCTGTTGCAGCGCGGCCTGTGCATGCATCTGCATTCCGTCGAATCGCTGGCCGGTCCCGGCGGCGTGTCGCACGCGGCGCGCCAGATGGCGCGGATGACGTCCAAGGACCTGGTGATCGCGATCGGCTTTCCCCGCTATCTGGCCGACACGGTGACGCTGGCCGGAGCCGCCAAGCAGGCCGGCGTGCCCGTGCTGGTGCTGACCGACAAGCCCACCTCGCCGCTGGCGCCCACGGCTTCCGTGCTGCTGTATGCGTATTCCGCGCGCCAGCTGATTCCCAATTCCGAAACCGCTGCCCTGGGGCTGATCGAAGCCCTGTCGGCCGCGGTGGCCTATCGGGCCAAGAATTCCGTCGCGGCCGCCGCTGGGGTAACCCAGTCCGTCATGCCGTGGCTCATCCATGGAGTAGGTAAACGATGATTCAACCCGTGATCGCGATTCACGGTGGCGCCGGCGCGATGTCCCGCGCGGCCATGTCGCCCGAGAAAGAACAGGAGTACCTGAGCGCGCTGGAATCCATCCTGACCGCCGGCCAGGCCGTGCTGGCCCGGGGCGGCAGCGCCCTGGACGCCGTGACCGAAGCCGTCCGTCTGCTGGAAGACTGTCCGCTGTTCAACGCCGGCCATGGCGCCGTGTTCACCAGCGCCGCCACCCACGAGCTGGACGCCGCCATCATGGACGGCGCCACGCTGCGCTCGGGCGCGATCGCCGGCGTGCACCGCGTGCGCAACCCGGTATTCGCCGCGCGCAAGGTCATGGAAAACAGCAAGCACGTGTTCTTCGTGGGCGAGGGCGCCGAAGCCTTCGCCAAGGAAGAAGGCGTGGAACTGGTCGATCCTTCCTACTTCTCCACCGAAGCCCGCCGCGAACAGCTGCTGCGCGTGCAACGCGAAACGCCGGAAGCGGCGGTGCTGGACCACGACGGCCAGGCGCTGGTCGCGCGCGGCCAGCCGGCGCCGGCCGATCCGCTGGACTCGGACAAGAAGTTCGGCACGGTGGGCGCGGTGGCGGTGGACGCCCAGGGCAACCTGGCCGCGGCCACTTCGACCGGCGGCATCACCAACAAGCAGGTCGGCCGCGTGGGCGACGCGCCGCTGATCGGCGCCGGCACCTATGCCAGCAACAAGACCTGCGCGGTGTCCACCACGGGTACGGGCGAAATGTTCATCCGCATGGTCGCCGCCTATGACGTGGCGGCCCAGATGGAATATTGCGGCGCGTCGCTGGAAGCGGCCGCCGACCGCGTCGTGCATGAAAAGCTGCCCACCATCGAGGGCAAGGGCGGCCTGGTGGCTGTCGACGCCCAGGGCAATGTGGCCTTGCCGTTCAACACGGAAGGCATGTATCGGGGTTACGCCCGCGTCGGCGAGAAGCCGGTCACCGCTATCTACCGATAAGCGGCGGCGGGTTCGTTTTTTCAGTATTTGGGGAATCAAAAGAGATGGTTGATCGCGCAAACAGCCTGGCGCTGCCGGAAAACCGCGTGGTCCAGGTCGACGACCTGACAGTGCGCTTCGTGGGATCGGAGCGCACGGTCGAAGCCGTGCGCAATCTGTCGTTCCATGTGGACCGGGGCGAGACCCTGGCCATCGTGGGCGAATCGGGTTCGGGCAAATCGGTGACGTCCCTGGCGCTCATGCGTCTGGTGGAGCACGGCGGCGGGCGCATCGCCCAGGGCAGCATGGCCCTGCGGCGGCGCAACGGTTCCGTGATCGACCTGGTCGGATCCAGCCAACGCGAAATGCGCAGTGTGCGCGGCGCGGATATGGCCATGATCTTCCAGGAGCCGATGACCTCCCTGAACCCGGTCTTCACCGCCGGCGACCAGATCGCCGAATCGATCCGCCAGCACCAGGGCAAGGACGCCGCGGCCGCGCGCGCCGAGGCGCTGCGCATGCTGGAACAGGTCCGCATTCCGGAAGCCAAGTCGGTGCTGGACCGCTACCCGCACCAACTGTCGGGCGGCATGCGCCAGCGCGTGATGATCGCGATGGCGCTGGCCTGCAAGCCGGCGCTGCTGATCGCCGACGAACCCACCACCGCGCTGGACGTCACCATCCAGGCGCAGATCCTGCAGCTCATCCGTCAGTTGCAGGAAGAAATGCACATGGGCGTGGTGTTCATCACCCACGACATGGGCGTGGTCGCCGAAGTGGCCGACCGCGTGCTGGTCATGTACCGCGGCGACAAGGTCGAGGAAGGCCCGTCCGAGCAGGTATTCGCCTCGCCGCAGCACCGCTACACCAAGGCGCTGCTGTCGGCCGTGCCGAAGCTGGGCGCCATGCAGGGCACGGACCTGCCCGCGCGCTTCCCGCTGCTGCAGGCCGAAGGCCAGGCGCAGCCCGAGGCCGCTCCCGTCAGCGCGCCCGCCGCGCCGGACGCCAAGCGCGAGCCCATCCTGAGCGTGCGCAAGCTGGTCACGCGCTTCGATCTGCGCGGCGGCATCATGAGCCGCGTGCAGCGCCGCGTGCATGCCGTGGAGCAGGTCAGCTTCGACCTGTTCCCCGGAGAAACGCTGTCGCTGGTGGGCGAATCCGGTTGCGGCAAGTCCACCACCGGCCGTTCGCTGCTGCGCCTGGTCGATAGCCAGGGCGGTGAAATCCGCTTCGGCGGCCGGGACATCGTGCGCCTGAAGAACACCGAACTGCAGTCCCTGCGCCGCGACATCCAGTTCGTGTTCCAGGACCCGTTCGCCTCGCTCGATCCGCGCGTGACGGTCGGCTTCTCCATCATGGAGCCGCTGCTGGTGCACGGTGTGGCCCGTGGCCGCGATGCCGAGCGCCGCGTGGCCGAGCTGCTGGAGCGCGTGGGCCTTCCCGCCGAAATGGCGCAGCGCTATCCGCACGAATTCTCGGGCGGCCAGCGCCAGCGCATCTGCATTGCGCGCGCCCTGGCCCTGAACCCCAAGGTCGTGATCGCGGACGAATCCGTGTCGGCGCTGGACGTGTCGATCCAGGCGCAGATCGTGAACCTGCTGATCGACCTGCAGCGCGACATGGGCATTTCCTTCCTGTTCATTTCGCATGACATGGCCGTGGTCGAGCGCGTCAGCCACCGCGTCGCCGTCATGTACCTGGGCCAGATCGTGGAGATCGGTCCGCGCCGCGCCATTTTCGAGAATCCGCAGCACCCTTACACCAAGAAGCTGATGTCCGCCGTGCCGATCGCCGATCCGGCCCGCCGCCACATGAAGCGCACGCTGTTGTCCGACGAAATCCCCAGCCCTATCCGCAAGCTCGGCGACGAGCCGGTGGTGCAGCCGCTGGTGCAGGTCGGAACGGATCACTTCGTCGCCCGGCATCCGGTCGGCGGAGCGTATTGAGTCAGTCGTCGTAATTGTTTTTCTTCCACCAAACCCCCTAATTCCTTTTTTGGAACCAGGAGTTGCAATGATGAAAGTTCTGCGCCCCACCAAACTGATGGCCGCCGCTGCGCTGGCCTTCGGCGTGATCGCGTCGCCGCTGGCGCATGCCGCCAAGGACGTGACGTTCGCCGTCTCCATCGCGCTGGAAACGCTCGATCCGTACAACACCAACAGCACGCTGAACCAGGCGGCCGGCAAGGCCTACTACGAAGGCCTGTTCGAATTCGACAAGGACCTGAAGATCCAGAAGGTTCTGGCCACCGACTACACCGTCAGCGAAGACGGCCTGGTCTACACCTTCAAGCTGCGTCCCGGCGTGAAGTTCCATGACGGCACCGATTTCAACGCCGAAGCCGTCAAGATCAACTTCGACCGTCCGGCCAATCCGGACAACCGCCTGTCGCGCTACATCCAGTTCAGCGTCATCGACAAGACCGAAGTGGTCGACCCGATGACCGTCAAGATCACGCTGAAGAAGCCGTTCTCGGCCTTCATCAACGCGTTGGCCCACCCGGCCGCCATGATGATCTCGCCCGCCGCGCTGGCCAAGTACGGCAAGGAAATCGGCTTCCACCCCGTGGGCACCGGTCCCTTCGAATTCGTCGAATGGAAGCCGGCCGAATACCTGAAGGTCAAGAAGTTCGACGGCTACTGGAAGAAGGGCTACCCCAAGGTCGACACCCTGACCTTCCGTACCGTGACGGACAACAACACCCGCGCCGCCGTGGTGCAGACGGGTGAAGCGCAGTTCGCCTTCCCGGTGCCGTTCGAGCAAGCCGCCGTGCTGAAGAAGAACGACAAGCTGGACGTGGTCGATCACCAGAACTCGATCATGGCGCGCTACCTGTCGATGAACACGCAGCAAAAGCCATTCGACAACGTCAAGGTGCGTGAAGCCATCAACTACGCCATCAACAAGGAAGCCCTGGCCAAGGTCGCTTTCTCGGGCTATGCCACCATCGTCGACGGCGTCGTGCCGCAAGGCGTGGACTACGCGTACAAGACCGGCCCGTGGCCGTACGACATCAAGAAGGCCAAGGCCCTGCTGGCCGAAGCCGGCTACCCCAACGGCTTCGAAAGCCAGCTGTGGTCCGCCTATAACGACGGCACCTCGGTGAAGGTGGTGCAGTTCCTGCAGCAGCAACTGGCGCAAGTCGGCATCAAGGTGTCGGTCGAAGTGCTGGAATCGGGCCAGCGCGTGCAGCGCGTCCAACAGGTGCAGAAGCCTGAAGACGCCAAGGTCCGCATGTACTACGCCGGCTGGTCGTCCTCGACCGGCGAAGCCGACTGGGGCCTGCGTCCGCTGCTGACCACCGCCGCGTTCCCGCCGGTGCTCAACAACGTGTCGTACTACTCGAACAAGTCGGTGGACGACGGCATCCAGCAAGCCCTGGCCACGACCGACCGCGCCAAGAAGACCGAGATCTACAAGAACGTTCAGGAAACCATCTGGAAGGACGCCCCGTGGGCCTTCCTGGTGACCCAGAACAACCTGTACGTGAAGTCGAAGAACCTGTCGGGCGTGTACGTTGAGCCGGACACCTCGTTCTGGTTCGGCGACATCGATCTGAAGCAGTAAATCTGGCAGTAACTCTCGGGGCCTAGTCGCCCCTGTAAGGCCACATACGGCGGGGGCGCGGTGTCCCCGCCGATGTTGCAGGAATTTCAATGCTGACCTACATCGTCAAACGTCTTTTGGGCATGATCCCCACGCTGCTGCTGGTGGCCGTGGTCGTGTTCCTGTTTGTGCACATGCTTCCGGGCGACCCGGCGCGACTGGCCGCGGGCCAGGAGGCCGACCAGCAAACCGTCGAGCTCGTGCGCAAGGAACTGGGACTGGATCTGCCCCTGCCGCAGCAGTTCGTGCGCTACTTCAGCCACATGCTGCAAGGCGACCTGGGTACCTCCTTGCGTACCAAGCGCCCCGTCTCGACCGAAATCGCCGACCGTTTCATGCCTACCTTGTGGCTCACGCTCGCCAGCATGGTGTGGTCAGTGACCTTCGGCATGATCATCGGGATCGTGTCGGCGGTATGGCGCAATCGCTGGCCCGACCGTCTCGGCATGACGCTGGCGGTGTCCGGCATCTCGTTCCCCGCGTTCGCGCTGGGCATGATGCTGATGCAGGTCTTCTCCGTGAACCTGGGCTGGCTGCCTACCGTGGGCGCCTCGACCTGGCAACACTACATACTTCCGTCCATCACGCTGGGCGCCGCCGTGGCGGCCGTGATGGCGCGCTTTACCCGGGCTTCCTTCGTGGAAGTCATCCAGGAAGACTTCGTGCGGACCGCCCGCGCCAAGGGCCTGACCGAGCGCCGCGTCGTCATCAAGCATGCGCTGCGCAATGCGCTGATTCCCGTCGTCACGATGATGGGCCTGCAGTTCGGCTTCCTGCTGGGCGGCTCCATCGTGGTCGAGACCGTGTTCAACTGGCCTGGCCTCGGCCGCCTGCTGGTGGACGCCGTGACCCAGCGCGACTATCCGGTGATCCAGGGCCTGGTGCTGCTGTTCTCGCTGGAATTCATCCTGATCAACCTGATTGTCGACGTGCTCTATGGCGTCATCAATCCCAGCATCCGTTACAAGTGAGGCGGCCATGAGCAATACGACACCCGCCACGACCATCGCCGCCGTTCCCAAGAACGACGTGCGCACGCCGGCCACCGAGTTCTGGCGCAAATTCAAGAAGCAGAAGCTCGCCGTCGGCGCGGGCCTCTTCGTCCTGCTGCTCGTCGTCGTCGCGGTTTTCGCGCCGTGGATCGTGCCGTTCGATCCGGAGAACTTCTTCGACTACGACGCCCTGAACGCCGGGCCTTCCGCGACCCACTGGCTGGGCGTGGACTCGCTGGGCCGGGACATCTTCAGCCGCATCATCATGGGCGCGCGCATCTCCTTGGCCGCGGGCTTCCTGTCGGTCGCCATGGGCGCCATCGTCGGCACCTTCATGGGCCTGATGGCGGGCTACTACGAAGGCTGGTGGGAACGCATCACGATGCGTATCTCCGACGTGCTGCTGGCGTTCCCCGGCATGCTGCTGGCCATCGGCGTGGTTGCCATCCTGGGTTCCAGCATGGTCAACGTGATCGTGGCCGTGGCCGTGTTCAGCGTGCCGGCGTTTGCCCGCCTGGTGCGCGGCAACACGCTGTCGATCAAGCAGATGACCTATGTCGAAGCGGTAAAGAGCGTGGGCGCGTCCGACTGGACCATCATCATGCGCCACATCCTGCCCGGCACGATCTCGCCGATCGTGGTGTACGGCACGATGCGTATCGGCACTTCGATCATCACCGCGGCCAGCCTGTCGTTCCTGGGCATGGGCGCTTCGCCTCCCACGCCGGAGTGGGGCGCGATGCTGAACGAAGCGCGCGCCGACATGGTGATCGCGCCGCACGTGGCGATCTTCCCGGCGCTGGCGATCTTCTTCACGGTGCTTGCGTTCAACCTGCTGGGCGACGGCCTGCGCGACGCGCTCGATCCCAAGATCGACCGCAAGTAATCCTGCCGCCGGTCCTCCCTGAAGGGCCGGCGTGGAGGGCGAATCTTTGCGCCGTCGCCCCAGGGCGGCGGCGTTTTACATTCAGGAGCGTGGCGACACGTAGCGAACATGGACAAACAAGCGCTGGACATCCCCCGCATCGGCATATTGCCATCGGGACCGCTGGATTCGATCTGCGACGTGGGCGAGGTCTCGGTTGGCCACCGCACGCTGGCCGAAGGCCCGCTGCAGACCGGCGTGACCGTGGTGCTTCCGCATGGCGGCGATCCCTATCTGGACAAGGTGCCGGCCGCCGCCACCGTGCTGAACGGCTTCGGCAAGAGCACTGGCCTGGTCCAGGTGCAGGAACTGGGCGTGCTGGAAACGCCCATCGGCCTGACCAACACGTTTGGCGTGGGCACGGTGGCCAATGCGCAGATCCGCGCGGCGGTCGCGGCGAACCCTGGCATTGGCCGCGGCATGGCTACCGTCAATCCGCTGGTCTTCGAATGCAACGATGGCTATCTGAACGATATCCAGGCGCTGGCGGTGCAGGAATCGCATTACGCCGAGGCGCTGGCCGCCGCGGACAAGCGGTTCGAGCAGGGCGCAGTCGGCGCCGGCCGGGGCATGTCGTGTTTTTCGTTCAAGGGCGGCATCGGCTCCGCGTCGCGCGTGGCCTCCATCCAGGCGGGACCGCAGTACACCGTAGGCGCGCTGGTGCTGGCGAACTTCGGCCGCCTGCCCAACCTGACCGTGGCGGGCCGGCCCTTCGGCCGACGGCTGGCGCAGCAGCTGGACAGCGGCCTGGCGCAGGCGGGCGAGAACGCCGCCATCGTGCCCGAGAAGGGTTCCATCATCCTGCTGCTGGCTACCGACGCGCCGCTGGACTCGCGCCAGTTGCGCCGCCTGTCGCTGCGGGCAGGGGCAGGGCTGGCCCGCACCGGTTCGGTGTACGGCCATGGCAGCGGCGATATCGCGCTGGCGTTTTCCACGGCCTATACGGTGCCGCAACTGCCCGAGCAGCCCATGCCGGCGGTGGCGATGCTGCACGAGGCCCGCATCGATCCCTTGTTCGAGGCGGCCGCCGAAGCCTGCGAACAGGCCATCATTTCCGCGCTGTGGCATGCCGAAGGCGTGACGGGGCGCGACGGCAACCACCGCGCCGCGATCCGCGACGCGGCGCCGCAGTGGCGCCAGTGGCTGTCCGAAACCGAATTCTGAAATCCTCCGAGGCTGATTCCATGAAGATCCTGATTTCCACCGACATCGAAGGCGTTGCTGGCGTCTTCCATTCCGAACAAGTCCGCGCCGGCAACGGCGAATACGAGCGCGCCCGCGCCTGGATGACCGCCGAGGCCAACGCGGCCGTGCAAGGCGCGATCGCCGGCGGCGCCGAAGATATCCTGGTCAACGATTCGCATGGCGGCTTTCGCAACCTGCTGCCCGACGGCCTGGACGAGCGCGCACGCCTGGTGCTGGGCAAGCCGCGCTACCTCGGCATGATGGGCGGCCTGGAAGAGGGCTGCGACGCGGTCTTCATGATCGGCTACCACTCGCGCTCGCAAGGCCGCGGCATCCTGGCCCACACCATCAACAGCTTCGCCTTTGCGCGCGTGTTCATCAACGGCATGGAGCTGGGCGAGGCCGGCCTGTACGGCGCGCTGGCGGGCGAGATGGGCGTGCCCGTCATCCTGGGCACCGGCGACGATGCCTTCATCGCGGAGACCCGCGATACCTTCCCGGGCGCCGAATGGGTGCAGACCAAGGTGGCCCATGGGCAGGGCAGCGGCGTGACCCTGTCGCCTGCTGCATCGCGCCGCGCGATTGCGTCCGCCGCCGAAACCGCCGTGCGCAATTTGAAGAAAGGGGGAGTGGTTCCTTTCCGCATTCCCGCCCCTATAGAATGCCGGTTGCAGACGCAGAGCTCGGCCCTGGCCGACCTGTTCTGCATGTGGCCCACGCTGGAACGCGTGGACGGCGTGACCTTGCGATTCACCACGGATAGCATGCAGTCCGCCGTCCGCACGCTGAACAGCCTGGCCGCCATGTCTTTCATGTTGCGCTAAGGATCCCATCCCCCATGTCTAGCACCGACGCCCGTATCGCCCAATTGCGGCAGGCCATGAGCCGCCGCGGCCTGTCCGCCTATGTCGTTCCGTCCTCGGACCCGCACCTGTCCGAATACCTGCCCGCGCGCTGGCAGGGACGGCGCTGGCTGTCCGGCTTCACGGGCTCGGTCGGCACGCTGGTGGTCACGGCCGATTTCGCCGGCCTGTGGGTGGACAGCCGCTATTGGGTACAGGCCGAAGCCCAGTTGGCCGGCACCTGCGTGCAGCTGATGAAGATCGCGCTGGCCACGACGCCGGGCCATGTGGACTGGCTGGCGGCCAATGCCAAGGCGGGCGAGGTCATCGGGGTGGACGGACAGGTGCTGGGCCTGGGCGCGTTCCGTGCCCTGTCGGCGGCCGCGGCCTCGGCCGGCGCCGTCCTGGAAATCCGCGAGGATCTGCTGGACGACGTCTGGGCGGACCGTGCCGGACTGCCCGGCGCCGCCATCTATGAACACGTGGCGCCCGAAGCCTGCGTGACCCGCGCAGACAAGCTGGCGCAGGTGCGCGGCGCCATGCGCACGCATGGCGCCGACGTGCATTTCATCAGCACGCTGGACGACATCGCCTGGCTCTTCAACCTGCGCGGCGCGGACGTGGACTACAACCCGGTTTTCGTCGGCCACGCGCTGGTCGGGCTGGACCATGCCACGCTGTTCGTGGCCGAGGGCAAGATCGACGACGCCCTGCGCGCCGTGCTCGCGGCCGATGGCGTGGAAGTGGCCGCCTATGCCCAGGCGGCCGATGCCCTGGCCTCGCTGGAACTCGATCAGAAGTTGCTGATCGATCCGGCCCGCGTGACCTGCGGCGTGTTCCATGCGATGGACCCCGCCGTGCCGCGCGTCGAAGCCATCAATCCGTCCACGCTGCTGAAGTCCCGCAAGACCGATGCCGAGCTGGCGAACGTGCGCCAGGCCATGGCGCAGGACGGCGCGGCGCTCTGTGAGTTCTTCGCCTGGTTCGAAGGCGCGCTGGGCAATGAAACCATCACCGAACTGACCATCGACGAGCAGATCACCGCTGCCCGCGCGCGCCGGCCGGCCTATGTCTGCCCCAGCTTCGCCACCATCGCCGGCTTCAACGCCAACGGCGCGATGCCGCACTACCGCGCCACCCAGGAATCGCACGCCACCATCGAAGGCGACGGCCTGCTGCTGATCGACTCGGGCGGCCAGTACCTGGGCGGCACGACCGACATCACCCGCGTGGTCGCGGTGGGCACGCCCAGCGCCGACCAGAAGGTGGACTTCACGCTGGTGCTCAAGGGCATGATCGCGCTGTCGCGCGCCTCGTTCCCGCGCGGCACGCCTTCGCCCATGCTGGACGCCATCGCGCGCGCGCCCATCTGGGAAGGCGGGGCGGAATACGGCCATGGCACGGGCCATGGCGTGGGTTACTTCCTGAACGTGCACGAAGGCCCGCAGGTCATTTCCTACCGCGCCGTTCCGGGCCCGCATACCGCCATGGAGCCCGGCATGATCACCTCCAACGAGCCGGGCATCTACCGCCCGGGTCGCTGGGGCGTGCGCATCGAGAACCTGGTCGCCAATCGCGCCTGGCTGACCTCGGAATTGGGCGAATTCCTGTGCTTCGAAACGCTGACGCTGTGCCCGATCGACACGCGCTGCATCGAACCGTCGCTGATGCGCGCCGACGAAATCGCCTGGCTCAACGACTATCACAAGACGGTGCACGAACGCCTGTCGCCGCTGGTCGAAGGCGAGGCGCTGGCCTGGCTGGAGCGCCGCACCGCCGCGATCTGAACCGCTGCGTGAGTGCATGAAAAAAGGCCGCGGGCGCAATGCCCGCGGCCTTTTGCTTTGCGCGAAATCAGGTCAGCTTGCGGGCGTGGCAGCCTTGGCGCCGGGATACAGCGCGAGCCTGCCGATCAGGCAGCCCAAGGCCAGCAGCGCGCCATAGGCCAGCAGCGTCAGGCCGGCGGCCGCATGGGATTCCGCGGCGCGCATCAGTTGCCCCCAGGTCATCGCCCGGACGGCCAGGAATCCCAAACCTATGCCCAGCGCCTGCGCCAGCCAGAAGGCGATGGAGCCGTGGGCGACGGCCCGCCCGAATCGGGCCGCGCCGATCGGGCGCGGCAGGACGTTCAGGCAGACCAGGGTGCATAGACCCAGCAGGGCCGCGGGCAGGACCAGATAGCCCAGCGCGTACGCCGTCCAGCCAGCGCCCTGAGCCTGCATCTGCAGGAAGCCGCCCAACGAGATCGAAACGGTCAGTTGCCAGACCAGCACGGTCAGCCCGGTTGTCCAGGCGGCATGGCGCCGTTCATAGGCCGGGCCGCCGGCCGGGCCTGCGGGCTGCACGGTCCAGGCGGCAATGCGCACGATGACGCAGATGCCGATGATCTCCAGCACGATGCTCACGAGCTTGGTGATGGTGTTCAGGGCCAGAAACTGGCCGATCATGCCGAAGCCGAGCCGTTCCTGCAGCACGTCGCGATGGTCCATGACGAAGCGCATCAGCGTGTTTTGCAGGAAGGCGATGCCGGCCGCCACCGCCAGGGTGTAAAGCAGAAACAGCGCGATGAAGGTGCCGAACAGCTTGCGCGGCTCGGTCACCGCCTGGGTGTCATGGCGCGCCAGCCAGCCTCGCATCGCTCCCCAGGCGGTCAGTCCGGCGATCACCGCGCCCGCGACGATATGGGCCAGCAGCGGCGCCAGGAACTGCGGCTGGCTGTACATCTCCCGCATTTGCTCGAACTGGGGCAGGGCCAGCAGGCTGTACGACTGGACCAGCGCCGAGTAAGCCAGGCGCAGGAAAACGGCGGTCAGCGCAAGACGCCAGGCGAGCGAGTAGGAGGATCGGGCGGGATCGGTCATCGGCGAAAGGATGGAATGTTGAGAAAAAACAGCAAGCAGAAAAATAGGGATCGAACATAGCACGGCGCTGCGCCGCGCCACACAAGGCGATGGCCCTTGCGCCGATTCGAGTGCTGCCAAATGTTACGCCCCGGAGCTAGGGGAAAACCCAAATAAGCTCCGCCTCCCGGCTATAATCCAAATTTCCCGCACGCGCCCGCTCGTCCCGGGTGCTCATTACGATGACCAAATACGTATTTGTCACCGGCGGTGTGGTGTCTTCCCTGGGCAAAGGCATCGCCGCTGCGTCGCTCGCCGCCATCCTCGAGTCGCGTGGCCTGCAAGTCACCATGCTGAAGCTCGACCCGTACATCAACGTCGATCCGGGCACCATGAGCCCGTTCCAGCATGGCGAGGTGTTCGTCACGGAAGACGGCGCCGAAACCGACCTGGACCTTGGCCACTACGAGCGTTTCATTTCGGCTCGCATGCACAAGGTGAACAACTTCACCACCGGCCAGATCTACGAATCGGTACTCCGCAAGGAGCGCCGCGGCGACTACCTGGGCAAGACCGTCCAGGTCATTCCGCACATCACCAACGAAATCCAGGACTTCATCGCCCGTGGCGCCGAAGCCGCCTGGAACGGCAACACCGACGTCGCGATCGTCGAGATCGGCGGCACCGTGGGTGACATCGAGTCCCTGCCGTTCCTGGAAGCCGCGCGCCAGATGAGCCTGCGCATGGGCCGCAACAACGCCGCCTTCGTGCACCTGACGCTGGTGCCCTTCATCGCGTCGGCCGGCGAGCTCAAGACCAAGCCGACCCAGCACTCGGTGCAGAAGCTGCGCGAAATCGGCATCTACCCGAACGCGCTGCTGTGCCGCGCCGACCGCCGCATCCCGGACGACGAGCGCGCCAAGATCTCGATGTTCTCCAACGTGCCCCTGGACGCGGTCATCTCCGTCTGGGACGCCGATTCGATCTACAAGATCCCGGCGATGCTGCATGCGCAGGGCGTGGACAACATCGTCTGCGAAGCGCTGGGCCTGACCCCGCCGCCGGCCGACCTGTCCATGTGGGACAACCTGGTCGAAGCGCTGGAGCACCCGCAGCACCAGCTCACCATCGGCATGGTCGGCAAGTACGTCGACCTGACCGAGTCGTACAAGTCGCTGACGGAAGCCCTGGTACACGCCGGCATCCACACGCGCTCGAAGATCAACATCGAGTACATCGACTCCGAAGACATCGAAACCCGCGGCACCGACCAGCTCAAGCACCTGGATGCCATCTTGGTTCCGGGCGGCTTCGGCAAGCGCGGCACCGAAGGCAAGATCGCCGCGATCCGCTACGCTCGTGAAAACGGCGTGCCGTACCTGGGCATCTGCCTGGGCATGCAGCTGGCCGTGATCGAGTTCGCGCGCCACGTCGCCGGCCTGGGCGGCGCCAACAGCACGGAATTCGATCCGTCCGCGCCGCATCCCGTGGTGGCCCTGATCACCGAATGGATGGACCGCGAAGGCAAGGTCGAAAAGCGCAACCAGTCGTCCGACCTGGGCGGCACCATGCGCAAGGGCGCGCAGCGCGTGCCGATCAAGCCGGGCACCCGCGCGCAGTCGATCTACGGCGACGAAGTGAACGAGCGTCACCGCCATCGCTACGAGGTCAACAACGTCTACGTGCCGCGCCTGGAAGAAGCCGGCATGGTGATCAGCGCCCGCACGCCGACCGAGAACCTGCCGGAAATGATGGAATTGCCCGACCACCCGTGGTTCGTGGGCGTGCAGTTCCACCCGGAGTTCACGTCGACCCCGCGTGACGGCCACCCGTTGTTCGCCAGCTATATCCGCGCCGCCATCGAGCAGAAGGCTCGTCGCGGTCAGGAGGCGTAATGCGCGTCTGCGGTCTGGAGTTCCGTAAGCGGATCTTCGGGACCGCGGGCCGCCGCCTCAGCGCCGCCCTATACGGCGGCGCTTCTTTCGGATACAACCAATTAGCATCGGATATGCGTCGCCCGGCCGCCTTGCGCGACACTGGCGGCGTCGCCGTATCCGGCGTCAGACCGAAACCAACGCAACTGCTCTGAAGGAATCCCATGAGTGCCTACCTCATCGCCGACGTCTCAGTGACCAAGCCCGCGCAGTACGAGGATTACAAGCGTCTGTCCACGCTCGCGATGCGCGCGTACGATGCGAAGATCCTGGTGCGCGGCGGCGATTCCAGGCACCTCGAGGGCCGTGAGCCTGGCCGTACCGTCGTCATGGAGTTCCCCTCCATGACCGCGGCCCAGGCTTTCTACGACTCCTGGCAGTACCGCCGCGCCCGCAATGCCCGCGAAGGCGCGGCTGTCATGAATATGTTTATCGTTCAGGGAATGTAAAGTCATGAGTGCTATCGTCGATATCATCGGCCGCGAGATTCTGGATTCGCGCGGCAACCCCACCGTCGAATGCGATGTGCTGCTGGAGTCCGGCGCCATGGGCCGCGCGGCCGTGCCGTCGGGCGCGTCCACCGGCGCGCGCGAAGCCATCGAGCTGCGCGACGGCGACAAGAGCCGTTATCTGGGCAAGGGCGTGCTGCGCGCCGTCGAGAACCTGAATACGGAAATCTCGGAAGCCCTGATGGGCCTGGATGCCCAGGAACAGACCTTCGTCGATCGCACCCTGATCGAGCTGGACGGCACCGAATCCAAGGAACGCCTGGGCGCCAACGCGATCCTGGCTGCCTCCATGGCCGTGGCCCGCGCCGCCGCCGACGAATCGGGCCTGTCCCTGTACCGCTATTTCGGCGGCAGCGGCCCCATGAGCATGCCCGTGCCGATGATGAACGTCATCAACGGCGGCGCGCACGCCAACAACACGCTGGACCTGCAGGAACTGATGATTCTGCCGGTGGGCGCAGGCAGCTTCCGCGAAGCCCTGCGCTGGGGCGCCGAAGTCTTCCATATGCTGAAGAAGCTGATCCACGGCCAGGGCATGTCCACGGCAGTGGGCGACGAGGGCGGTTTCGCGCCCAACGTGGCCAGCCATGAAGCCGCCATCCAGCTGATCCTGAAGGCCATCACCGAAGCCGGCTACGAGCCGGGCACGCAGATCGCCCTGGGCCTGGATTGCGCCAGCTCCGAGTTCTACCGCGACGGCAAGTACACGCTGGCCGGCGAAGGCGGCATCTCGCTGTCCTCGCAGGAATTCACCAACCTGCTGGCCACCTGGTGCGACAAGTACCCGATCATCTCGATCGAAGACGGCATGGCCGAAAACGACTGGGAAGGCTGGAAGCTCCTGACCGACCAGTTGGGCAAGAAGGTGCAGCTGGTGGGCGACGACCTGTTCGTCACCAACACCAAGATCCTGCGCGAAGGCATCCAGAAGGGCGTCGCCAACTCGATCCTCATCAAGATCAACCAGATCGGCACCCTGACCGAGACCTTCGCTGCCATCGAAATGGCCAAGCGCGCCGGCTACACCGCCGTCGTGTCGCACCGTTCGGGCGAAACCGAGGACTCCACCATCGCCGACATCGCCGTGGCGACCAACGCCATGCAGATCAAGACGGGTTCGCTGTCGCGTTCGGACCGCATGGCCAAGTACAACCAGCTCCTGCGCATCGAGGAAGAGCTGGCTGAAGTCGCGTCGTATCCTGGCTTGGAAGCTTTTTACAACCTGCGTTGATGAGAAGCGCGGCCCCCGGCGCAATCCTGGGGCCGCATCCACGCCACGACTGCTGAGGGTTCCCGCGTATGCGCCTGTTGTTCCTGGTGCTGTTCGTGCTGCTAGGCCTGATCCAATACCCGCTGTGGCTGGGTAAGGGCGGGTGGTTCAAGGTCTGGGATCTGCAACGCCAGGTGGCGGAGCAACGCGAGACCAACGAAGGCCTGCGCGCGCGCAATGCCGCATTGGAAGCCGAAGTGCGCGACCTCGAAGGTGGCTCCGGCGCCATCGAGGAACGCGCCCGCGGCGAACTGGGCATGATGCGCGACGGCGAGGTGTTCGTGCACATCCTGCCGCAGAACACCCCGGCCCCGGCTGGCGGCGCCTCTTTGGCTGCCGACGCCGCGGCCAAGCCGGCCACGCCCGCGCGCGCCAGCGCGCCGGCGGCCCGCCCGGCGGCGACGCCTCCCAAGCCCGCCAATCAGGCCAATACCCGGCACTGAGCGCCGGCTGCCGTTCCTGTTCATCCCCCGTTCCGTTCAGCCGCAGCGCATGCTGCGGCATTCGCCGTACACGATGCCGGCGGGTTGCGGCGTCCTGCGCGCCCAATCCACCGGGTGCGAGTGCATCTCCGTTTCCAGTTCCATGCGCAAGGGCAACAGGCCCCGGGCCTGCGCGTTGCCGGCATAGCTGCCGCGATCGGCGCCCAGCGCGGCCAGCAATGCCCGCAAGGGCGGCAGCAGCGGCTTGTGCAGATAGGTCAGCCGCAGCTTCAAGGTGTTGGCCTGGAAGATGGTCTGTCCGCCCGGATGCGGCGGCCGGCGCGCATGCTGCAGGTCCTGGTAGCCGTTGTCGATGGCGCGCAGGCCTGACGCCGCGGGCACCTTGAGGTCCGGGCGGGCGTGTTCGCGGAACGATTGCTCATCGGGCAGCAGGACTTCGATGCGCCAGGGGTGGGTGCCCGAAATGGCAGCCAGCTCGGCTTGCTCGTCAGCTTGGCGGCGGCGCGCGCCAGCCTGGCCTTGCGGGTCCGCGTGGCGCGGCAGCAGGGCCTGCAGAAAGGCCGTCCGCATGCGCGCGGGATCGCCGTTGCCGGTAGCGCCGGCGCGCGCCGCCTCCATCAGCGCCAGATAGGCCATCTGGCGCACACCCTGCCAGCGGGCGGCCTCGATCGCCAGCAAGCCCAGCAGCAGCACCACGGCGCCAGCCACCGCGAATTCGATGGCGGCGGCGCCGTGTTGCCGGCAGGAGGGAACATGAAAAAAGGCGGTCATGGCTGCGCAGTCTGGCGCAGGCATGACCGCCTGTCGATGAGGATAAGCCGGTGTGATCGAAACGTCCCGGCGGCCAGGCCGCCGGTGTGGATCAGTGCACCGTGGGAGGTTCGTCCGCGGAGGGAGCCGTGCCGGACGAGAACAAGGTGGCACAGTCGACGGAGTCGAACTTATACGGTTTGCCGCAGAAGTCGCAGGCCACGTCGACCTGGCCGCGTTCGGCCAGGATGCTGTTGATCTCTTCCTGGCCCAGCGTGCGCAGCATGCTGGCCACGCGTTCGCGGGTGCAGGGGCAGTGCCAGCGCACCGCCAGCGGATCGAACGCCACCAGGGTTTCTTCCCAGAACAGGCGATGGATCAGCGTGTCGATGTCGGTGGCCAGCAGTTCGTCGCGCTTGATGGTGCCGGCCAGGGCGCAGGCGCGGTCCCAGGTTTCGGCGGCGTTCTGTTCGGTGAGCGCGGGCGCGTCCGAGCCGCCATGGTAGGGCAGGCGCTGGATCAGCATGCCCGTGGCATGGTCGGCGTCGGCCGCCAGCCACAGCCGGGTATCCAGCTGTTCGGAGGCCTTCATGTAGTGCTGCAGCGCTTCGGCCACGGTGTCGCCCTGCAGGGGCACGATGCCCTGGTAGGCCTGTTGGCCCGGCAGCTTGCGCTGCGGGTCCAGCACCACGATGAAACGGCCGTTGCCGCCCGGGTTCAGCAAGCTTTGCATGTTGCCATCGCTGGGTACCTCGTGGCCTTCGCGCATCTTGACGGTGGCGCGCAGGCTCAGGTCGTTGCGGCATTCCACCACCAGCAGGGCGATGGGGCCGTCGCCCTGGATCTGCAGCACCAGCGAGCCGTCGAACTTGATGTTGGCGGCCAGCAGCGTGGACGCCGCCACCAGTTCGCCCAGCAGGTGGGTGATGGCGGGAGGATAGTCGTGATTGGCCTGCACGGCCTTCCAGGTCGCGTCCAGGCGCACGGCCTGGATGCGGACGCTGCGGTCTTCGGTAAGGTATTTCTTGAGCTGATCGGTCATGGAGGAATGTTAGCCGATCAGGCCCGTCTATTCCCCCTGCCGCCAGCAGGGTCGAAGCGCCGCCCAGGGGCGCTCAGCCGATCCGTTTCAGCGCGGTCTTGTAGTGTTGGCCGCACGCCACGTAATGGGCGGTGTTCTTGTGCAGATTGGCGATTTCCTCGGCCGAGAGTTCGCGGACGATCTTGCCGATGCCGATGACCAGGGAGTTGTCGGGAATGATGCGATCTTCGGGAATGATCGCGCCGGCGCCGATCAGGCAGTTGCGGCCGATGACCGCGTTGTTCAGCACGATGGCCTGCATGCCCACGAGGGCGCCTTCGTGGATGGTACAGCCGTGCAGCATGGCTTGATGGCCCACCGTCACGTTGGGGCCGATGGTCATGGGACAGCCGTCGTCCACATGCAGCACGCTGCCTTCCTGGATATTGGTGCCGCTCTTGATCAGGATGGCGTCGTTGTCGCCGCGGATCGACACGTTGGACCAGATGCTGACGCCTGCCTCCAGCGTTACGTTGCCGATGATGTCGGCGCTGTCGGCCACGTAGGCCGCCGGGTCGATGCGGGGAATCAGGTCGTCGAGCTGGTAAATGGGCATGCCTAGGTCTCCGGTTGCGGCTTCACGCCTTGGGGGCGTGCGGCGCGTCTGTAATGCCTGCGGTCATCCGCGAGCGCTCTTCTTCGCGCAGGCGCAGGATGCGGCGCTGGATTTTACCGGTGGTGGTCATGGGCAGCTCGTCGACGAATTCGATCTCCTTGGGGTACTCGTATGGGGCCAGGCGCTCGCGCACATGTTCCTGCAGGTTCTCGATGATGTCGTTGCGGTCGCGCTGCGCGAATTCCGGCGTCAGCACCACGTAGGCCTTGACCAGGGCGCCGCGCTCGGCGTCGGGCTTGGGCACGACCGCGGCGTTGGCCACGGCCGGATGTCCGATCAGGCAGCTTTCGATTTCGCCCGGGCCGATGCGGTAGCCGGCGGACTTGAAGACGTCGTCGGCGCGGCCCGCGTACCAGAGGTAGCCGTCGGCGTCGATCTTGGCCAGGTCGCCGGTCAGGCACCAGTCGCCCTTGAACTTGGCCTGGGTGGCGGCTTCATTGCGCCAGTAGCCCAGGAACATCACGGGATCCGGATAGCCATGGATGTCGAGCCGGTTGACGGCGATCTCGCCGGTGGCGCCGGGCGCCACGGGCTTGCCGTCCTCGTCCAGCACCGCGACGTTGTGGCCGGGGTAGGGGCGGCCCATGCTGCCAGGCTTGGCGGGCCAGCGCCTCTGGCTGTTGCCCACCACGTAGTTCATTTCCGTCTGGCCGAACATTTCGTTGGGCGTCACGCCCAGCGCCGATTGGCACCATTCGAAGACGGTCTCGCCCACGCTTTCGCCGGCGCTCATGATGGAACGCAGGGCCAGCTGGTAGCGGCCGCGCGGCTCCGGCACCGCCTTCATCATCATCTTGAGCGCGGTGGGGAAGAGGAAGGTGTTGGTGACCTGGTAGCGTTCCAGGAGTTCGAATGCGCGCTCGACCGAGAAGCGGCCGCGCGTGCCGACGATGGGGTGTCCGAAGTACAGGGTGGGCAGCAGGGCGTCCATCATGCCGCCGGTCCAGGCCCAGTCGGCCGGCGACCAGAACACGTCGGCGGGCTTGGGGAACCAGTCTTGCGAGGCGACGAAGCCCGGCAGGTTGCCGATCAGCACGCTGTGCGGCAGTAGCGCGCCCTTGGGGGCGCCGGTGGTGCCGGAGGTATAGAGCAGAATGGCCGGATCCGAGGAACGGGTCTGGACCATCTTGAATTCGCTGGGTTGGCGCGCCAGCAGGCTGCGCCAGGGCAAAACACGTTCGTCGGCGAAGCCGATGCCGATGATCTGCTGCAGGTTGGGACAGTTGTCGCTCACGGCCAACAGGTTGGCGCTGGAGGCGTAATCCACGATCGCGACGCGGGTTTCCGAGTCGCGCAGGCGGCTTTCCAGGGCTTCCGGGCCGAACAGGGCGGACAGCGGCAGCACCACGGCGCCGACGCTGTAGATGGCCATATGGGCCACCACGGTCTCGGGCCGTTGTCCCAGCACCACACCGACGCGGTCGCCGCGCCCGACGCCCATTTTCACCAGGCCGTTGGCCAGCTGATTGGCCGCTTCCGCCAGGCGGGCATAGGTCCAGACCTCGCGGTTGCCAGATTCATCTTCGTAGTAGATGGCAATGCGCCGCGCATCCGGACTACTGGATGCCCAGCGGTGGCAGCACGCTTCCGCGATGTTGAACTGGGTGGGTACCAGCCAGCGGAATGTTTGGTAGAGCGCCTGATATTGGTCGTTCATGGCCCTATGTTGTGAGCATGTTGCAGCGTGAACGGGTCAAGTTGGCCCGTTGCCCCAGATGCAAGCATGACCTAGTGTGGTGTCTCAAAAGTAATCATCAAATAATGGTACTCGCTGCCCGCGCCACAGATGCCAAGATGGTGTCCGCACTTTTATGCCACACGAACGGCTTGGGATCCTCGTTGTGACGATCAATGTATTCCCGTATGGATTGCTCCAGCTGAGCAACGCTGGTGTGGGCGCTGCGCTTGATCCACTGCTCGCTGATCTGGCTAAAGAAACGCTCGACCAGATTGAGCCAGGACGCTGAGGTGGGCGTGAAGTGAACGTGGTAGCGAGGATGGGCTGCTAGCCAGGCCCGCACTGCCTGCGTCTTGTGCGTGCCGTAGTTGTCCATGATCAGGTGGATGTCTTGTTCGCCAGGCACCGCTGCATCGATGGCTTTGAGGAACTGCAGGAATTCCACACTGCGGTGACGGCGCTTGAGCTGTCCTATGACTTTGCCAGTGGCCACATCCAGCGCTGCAAACAGCGACGTTGTGCCATGGCGCTTGTAATCGTGCGTGCGCGTGCTGGGTTTGCCAAACGTCAGTGGTAACCCTGGTTGGGTGCGATCCAGAGCCTGGATCTGGCTCTTCTCGTCCACGCACAGCACCAAGGCGCGATCGGGTGGTGCCATATACAGCCCCACCACATCCCGTACCTTGTCCACGAAATGGGGATCCGTCGATAGCTTGAAGGTTTCTTGCAGGTGCGGCTTCAGCCCAAAGGCATGCCAGATGCGCTGCACCGTCGCGGGCGATACGCCAGCGTGCCGACTCATCTGGCGCACGCTCCAGTGCGTGGCGTTGTCAGGCTTGCTCTGGCGAACCTTGTCCACAATGAGCTGAACCTGCTCGTCGCCCACACTGCGCGGGCGGCCAGCGCGCGGGGCATCGGTCAAACCCGCCAGACGATACGCCCGGTAGCGCCGCCGCCACTTGGAGACAGTTTGCACCGTCGTGCCCAAGCGTTGGGCAATCATGGTGCCCGACTCCCCATCTGCGCAGCCCAGCACGATTCGCATGCGCAGCTTCTCGTCCTCGGGCGCTTTGCGTACGCGCAGTCGCGCATGCAGCTCTGCGCGCTCGGCATCGGTGATCTGCAGCTTCGTGGCGGGGCGTCCAGGGTGGGCCATCAGCGTAGTCTCCTATAAGGAAGCTGATTCGACCAACACCGGTCAAAATAGTTCTATCTATTTTTGAGACACCACACTAGAGGGCCGTGAACTGCAACATCCCCGTTGCGTAACGGGGACGCATACGGGTTATCACGGGTGTTTGCCCTGGCGGCGCAGCGCGGACGGCAGGGCCGGCAGCGTCAGCGAGCGGGGCGGCCGGGTGGCGGGATCGGCTTCGCGTTCCGCCATGACGGCGGCCCAGTCCAGCAGCTGGAGCTGGCCGTCGTGCGTTTCCGCCAGGGCGGACAGGCTCTCCACCCAGTCGCCGTCGTTGCAGTAGAGGATCTCGCCCACATAGCGCAGTTCGGCTTTGTGGATATGGCCGCAGACCACGCCGTCCAGACCCCGGCGCCGGGCTTCGCCCGCCAGCGCCTCTTCGAAGTCCGTGATGAAGGACACGGCGTTCTTGACCTTGTGCTTCAGGTATTGCGACAGGGACCAGTAATGCAGTCCCAGGCGGTGGCGCAGCCGGTTGAAATGATGGTTGATCCACAGCGCCAGTTGATAGAGCCCGTCGCCCAGATGGGCCAGCCAGCGGCTGTGCTGGATCACGCCGTCGAACTGGTCGCCGTGCAGCACCAGCAGGCGCTGTCCCTTGGCGGTGACGTGCACGTCCTCGTCCAGGATTTCGATGTCGCCGAAGGCGTATCCGGCGAACTCGCGCGCGAATTCGTCATGGTTGCCCGGGATGAATACGACCCGGGTGCCGTTGCGCGCCTTGCGCAGGATGCGCTGGATGACGTCGTTGTGCGCCCGGGGCCAGTGCCAGTGCTTGCGCAGCTGCCAGCCGTCGACGATGTCCCCCACCAGGTAAAGGGTGTCGGAATCGTTGTGGTCGAGAAAGTCTATGAGGAATTCCGCCTTGCACCCGGCGGTGCCCAGGTGAATATCGGAAATCCAGAGGGCGCGCCAGTGCGCGGGGCGGATTTCGTTCACGGTCGCGTTCCCAGGGGCTGTGCTCATGCCTGGGAATGAAACCATCCGGCGATGACCGGAACGTGAACGCCGCGTGACACTGTTGTGTCGGCCGGGCGAGGTTTCGCGATGCACGGCGGGCCGCCGCGCATCGGTTTCAAGGCATAGTGCGGCCGCGATCCGAAACGGCGGTCAGGGCTGCTGTTGGTTGGCCTTCTTGGCGCGCAGGCGCTTCCACAGGCCGCCGCCCAGCGCAGCCGCGGCCAGCACGCCGACCTTGGCGAATTTCGCCAGGAAGGCGGCGATCACGGCGAACAGGCCCAGCTTCTTGGCCGCCACGCCAGCCACCAGGGCGGCCAGGCCGTACTCGGCCACCTTGTCGGTCGAGGAATTGAAGTCGGCGTAGCGCTTGCCTTCGACGTAGTTCAGGTTGTCCAGCAAGGTCAGCACGGCCGTCTTGTCCTTGGGCACCATGCTCTTCTGCGTGATCAGGTCCAGCGTGATGTAGCCGTCGCGGCCCAGCGCGTAGGTGTTGTAGTTGACGGTGGGGTTCTCGGTGGCGCTTTCGCCCTTGTGCTTGACCGCGACCGACCAGACCAGGCGTTGCGAGTTGCTGTCGTACTTCGGCGCTTCGACCCAGCCGTCCATGATCAATTCGGGGAAACCGCGCTTCTTGCGCTCTTCGTTGGACTGCTCGGTGCCTTCGCGCAGGCTGTCCAGCAATTCGTTGACGTTCCAGTTCTTGGCGTCGTCGTCCTTGATGTAGCCGGCCTTGTCGAAATTGACGGTGATGACCCAATCGTCATCGTCGCTCTTGGGCATCACCACGCCCAGCAGGGAAGGATCCTTGCCGTTGCCGTAGGCCGCCATCAGCCGGTCCGCCTGCATGCGCGGCACGAAGAACATGGATTCGGGCAGATGCACGACCGCCTGCTCGCCCAGCTTGACGTCGGCGGGCCCCTCCTGGGCGGCGGCGAAGGCGGCCTTGGTGGCCGCTTCGATCTCCTGCTGGGCGGCCGCGTTCTGCGCGAGCGCACCGGCGGGCAGCAGGAACAGGGCGCTGGCGGTGGCCAGCGCAACACGGGAAAGGAAAGCGCGCATGATGGTTCTGGGGCGTCTGAAAAAAGGGGCCCCATTGTCTTTGCGGTCGACTTTCAACTTTCTGAAAGCAAACGGCTAATTCGGCGCACGATGTTGCCGTTTGTCGCAGGATGTATACGGCGCGGCGGCTGATGCCGCCGACTGGGGGCTAGCGGGCCTTCTTGTGCCGCGGCGCGTTGCGTAGCCGCGTGCCCAGGATGCGGTCGTGCAGGAACTGGCCGTCGGGATCGAACCAGGACCAGATGAAGATGGTGAAGGGCGCGGCGACGATGAACATGTCCATCGAAGGCCAGCCGGTGGCGCTGGCAGCCGCCCACACGACCGCCGCGCCGGCCAGCACCAGCGGCCAGACGAGGACGTAGCGCAACATCAGGCGGGGCGTGGACGGGGTGTTGCCGTCGCGGTCGACCAGGCGGATGTTCCAGGTCTTCATGGGCAGGGTCTGGCCGCGGCGGCGCCAGCACAGCACGAAGTACGCCCCGATGGCGACGAACAGCCAGGCCTGCCGGGCGCCGCGCAGTTCCAGCGCGTTCTTGCTTTGGGTCAGGGTGTCCAGCAGGTAGCCCGCCAGGAACACCACGCCGAACAGCAGCACGGCTTCGTACATCATGCAGGCGAACCGGCGCAGCCGGTTGGGGGTCTGGTCGAGGAGGGCGTCGGTCGTCATGGGTCGCTATTATCCGACAAAGCCCAGGCCTTCCAAGGCAAAAAAAAACCCACCGGTAAGGGCGGGTCTTAAAAGGGGCTATGCAGCCCCCAAGGGGAAAACTGTTCAGGCCGTAAGCCTGGGCCTTGCTTAGGCGGCGGAGTGCGCGTTCTTGGCGCTCGTCTTGCCAGCCAGGGCACGGATGCCGTGGGCCAGCTTACGCAGGCCGGCGGCCAACGCCCGCATCGGGTGCGGACGGAATTGTTCTTCAATAGCCTGGAGCATCAGTTGGCGCTCGAGTTCGTCGGTCAGGCGGATGGTGTTGTTCGGGTTGATCACAATAGCCTCCACGGGCTTGCACTGTTTGTTTAGCTACTAGGGATAACCCGAATTATAGGGGTTAACCCTGAACTTGTGCAAGTGCCCGGTGCATATTGGCAACACCTTGGTGCGATGATGCGCTCAAACGGTGCTGGGGAAAACCATAAGCAAAGATAAGCGCGCCATGTTGCGGCGCCTTTACAACGCGCTGTTCAAGGCGAAAGGGGGGGCGCCCCGGGGGCGAAACCGCCCGGGGCGCGAGGCCGCTCAGGCGTCGCGGTAACCGGCCGCGACCAGCTCGAAACCGAACAGGCGGCAGTCCAGCGAACCGTTGTGCAGGGGCACGCGGCGCTTGGGTTTCAGGCGCAGCTGGTTGGGCAGCGTCAGGTCGCTGGTGATGACGTGCAGCTGCCAGCCCGCGAAATTGCGCTTCAGGCAGGTGGCCCAGTCGCGCCACAGATCCGCATCCTGTTCCGTCCCCATGCGCTCGCCGTAGGGCGGGTTGGTGACGATCCAGCCGTGGTCGGCGGGCGCGGTGACGTGGCGGGCATCGCCGACCTCGAAGCGGATCGAGTCTTCGGTCAGCCAGGCGCGTTCGGCGTTGTTGCGGGCGAATTCGATGGCTTGCGGGTCCAGGTCGTAGCCGACCAACGGCGCGTCCAGCTGCGGCAGGATGCGCGCGCGGGCGTCGTCCTTCAGGTCGCGCCAGCGGTAGGCGTCATGCCCGCGCAGGCGTTCGAAGCCGAACGGGCGCGAGATGCCCGGGGGCACGCCCAGCGCGATCCAGGCGGCCTCGATCAGGATGGTGCCCGATCCGCAGAACGGATCCAGCAGCGGGGCGGCCGGATCCCAGCCCGCCAGCGCCAGCATGCCGGCGGCCAGGTTCTCGCGCAGCGGCGCCTCGCCCTTGTCCAGGCGCCAGCCGCGCTTGAACAGCGACTCGCCCGAGGTGTCCAGGTACAGCGTCGCGGTATGCCCGGTCAGGAACAGGTGCACGCGTGCGTCCGGACGCACGGTGTCGATGCTGGGGCGTTCGCCTTCCAGTTCGCGCAGGCGGTCGCAGATGCCGTCCTTGGCGCGCAAATTGCAGTACTGCAGGCTTTGCACCGGACTCTTGATGGCCGAGGTGTCCACGCGCAAGGTCTGCTCCGCGCCGAACCAGCGCTCCCAGGGAGTGTCGCGGGCCAGGTCGAGGATGTCGTCTTCGTGCGAGATCTCGGCATGGGCGACCTGCACCAGGATGCGGGTGGCCAGGCGCGAATACAGATTGGCGCGCTGCACGCCGGCCCAATCGGCCGTGAACGAGCAGCCAGCGCGGCCGGCCCGGGCGTCCTCGAAGCCCAGCGCCTGCATTTCGGCCGTCAGCGCCTCTTCCAGCCCTTGGGGGCAGGGGGCGAAGATGGGGAACGTTTCCGCCTGGCGGGTTTCGCGCGGACGGCGGTTGCGGACCTCGACGGCGGGTTCGCGGCGGTCTTCGTGCTGCTCGCGGCTGTCAACGACATCCGATTCGTGCTCGGGTTCAGCCTGGTATTCCGGCGCCGGACCGTCGTCCTCGAATGGGTCGTAGAAGCGTCCCGCCGGCGTGGCCGGCGCGATGTACTGATCGTCGCGCAGGCGCGGCGCGCGCTGGGGGGGGCGGCCGGAGCGGCCGCCGGACTCGGTCTCGCGGCGCGGGCTGTCGGCCCGCTTGCGGTCCGGCGCGGGCCGCCCGGAGGCAGCCCGGTCCGAGGCGCCGCGTCCCGGCGTGGCCCGATCCGACGCGCCGCGCGCGGACTGGCCGCGGCCGGCGCCGCGCGGGCCGCGGGCTTCCTCGTCCTTGCGCCGCTGGTAGGCGGCGGGATCCTTCTGGCGTTCGATGCTTTCCTTGGTGCGCTCCTGTTGCGCGACCAGGCGGGCGCGGGCGCCCGTGCGGGTGCGCTTGGGGGCGTCTTCGGCATAGGCGTCGCGCGCCGTTTTCTTGATCGTCAGCGTCTTGCGCGGGCGGTCCTGTTCATCAGAGGACATACGAATCCTGGCGAATGTGCAGAGGTAGGGGGTATCAGAAGGGTTTGACGACGACCAGCGCCACCACCACCAAGAGCAGCAAGACGGGAACTTCGTTGAACCAGCGATAGAACTTGTGCGAACGGGTGTTCTTGCCCTGTTCGAATTTGCGCAGCATCAGGCCACAGGCGTGATGGTAGCCGATGACGAGCAGGACGAAAAAGAGCTTGGCGTGCATCCAGCCGTTGCCGGGGCCCACGCCGATGCCATAACCCAGGTACAGCCACATGCCGAACACGACCGCGACGATGGCCAGAATGGTGGTGAAGCGGTACAGGCGGCGCGCCATGCCCAGCAGGGTGGTATGGACCGCGGGGTCCGATTGCTGCGCCAGGTTCACGAATATGCGCGGCAGGTAGAACAGGCCGGCGAACCAGGAAGCGATAAAGACAATATGAAAGGTCTTGACCCAAAGCATGGCCATGGCGCGATCCAGTCGAGAAAGCCGCATTGTAAGCTGCGCCACCGCGCGCTCAGGCCAGCAAGCCAAGCCCCGCGGACGGGGCTGGTCGGGACGGCGGCTCAGATCACATACAGGTCGACGTACTCGTGCACCGGCATGGCTTCCAGCCGCTTCTGGTCCAGCGAGGCCTGCAGGATGCGGTCCTGCTGGCGGGCGGGGAACATGCGCGCCAGATTGGTGCGGAACTTGGTTTCCAGCAGCGGTATGCCTTCGGCGCGGCGGCGCTTGTGGCCGATAGGGTACTCGCAGACGATCTCGTCCAGCCGCATGCCGTCCTTGAATTCCACCGTCAGCGCATTGGCGATGGAACGCTTGTCGGGGTCGTGATAGTCGCGGGTGTAGGCCGGGTCTTCGACGCAGACGATCTTGTCGCGCAGCGCGTCGATGCGCGGATCCCGCGCCACTGCATCCTCGTAGTCGGCCGCGGTCAGGCGGCCGAACAGCGTCGGCACCGCCACCATGTACTGGATGCAGTGGTCCCGGTCGGCCGGGTTGGCCAGCGGCCCCTTCTTGTCGATGATGCGGATGCAGGCTTCGTGCGTGCGGATGGTGATTTTCGCGATGTCGTCGGCGCTCTTGCCGACGGCCTGCAGCCGGGCGTGGAGTTCCATTGCGCATTCGACGGCGGTCTGCGCATGGAATTCGGCCGGAAACGAAATCTTGAACAGCACGTTTTCCATCACGTAGCTGCCGTAGGGGCGCTGGAATCGGAACGGCTGGCCCTTGAACAGCACGTCGTAAAAGCCCCAGGTCTTGGCCGTCAGCACGGACGGATAGCCCATTTCGCCGGTGCGGGCGATCAGCGCCAGGCGCACGGCGCGGCTGGTGGCGTCACCCGCGGCCCAGCTTTTCCTGCTGCCGGTGTTGGGGGCATGCCGGTAGGTGCGCAGGCTCTGGCCGTCGACCCAGGCCAGCGACACCGCGTTGATCACTTCCTCGCGGCTCAGGCCCAGCATCTGCGCCACCACGGCGGTGGAGGCGACTTTCACCAGCACGACGTGGTCCAGGCCGACCTTGTTGAAGGAGTTTTCCAGTGCGATGCAGCCCTGGATCTCGTGCGCCTTGATCATGCCGGTCAGCACGTCGCGCATCAGCAGGGGCGGTTTGCCGGCCGTGACCGCGGTGCGGGACAGCCAGTCGGCGGTGGCCAGGATGCCGCCCAGATTGTCGGACGGGTGGCCCCATTCGGCGGCCAGCCAGGTGTCGTTGAAGTCCAGCCAGCGGATCATCGCGCCGATGTTGAAGGCGGCCTGCACGGGATCGAGCTGGAATTGCGTGCCCGGCACCTTGGCGCCGTGGGGGACTGTCGTGCCGGGTACGATGGGGCCCAGCAATTTCCTGCACGCCGGATATTCCAGCGCTTCCAGGCCGCAGCCCAGCGTGTCGATCAGGCAGTTGCGCGCCGTTTCGTACGCCAGGCCGTTCTGGATTTCATACTTCAGGACGTAGTCGGCGATATCGACCAGAACCAGGTCGGGATCGGGACGGACGTTGGAGATCGGGGCAGACATAGCGGTACCTCTCCATGGAATGAATACAGGTGGCCATGCCGTGCCCTCGTCCGCGCCCTGGTGCCGTGGCTTACTTGCGCTTTTCCAGCGGCACGAACTTCTGGTCTTCCGGGCCCACGTAATTGGCGGTGGGGCGGATGATCTTGTTGTCGATGCGCTGCTCGATGATGTGGGCCGACCAGCCCGCCGTGCGCGCGATGACGAACAGCGGCGTGAACATGGCGGTGGGGACTCCCATCATGTGATAGCTGACGGCCGAGAACCAGTCCAGGTTGGGGAACATCTTCTTGATGTCCCACATGACCGTTTCCAAGCGTTCGGCGATGTCGAACATCTTGGTGCTGCCGGCCTTCTTGGACAGCTTCTTGGCCACTTCCTTGATGACCTTGTTGCGCGGGTCGGACACGGTGTAGACGGGGTGGCCAAAGCCGATGATAACTTCCTTGGCTTCGACGCGGCGGCGGATGTCGGCCTCGGCCTCGTCCGGGGTTTCATAGCGCTTCTGCACGTCGAAGGCCACTTCGTTGGCGCCGCCGTGCTTGGGGCCGCGCAGCGCGCCGATGGCGCCCGAGATCGCGGAGAACATGTCCGAGCCGGTGCCGGCGATGACGCGCGCGGTGAACGTGGACGCATTGAACTCGTGTTCGGCGTACAGGTTCAGCGAGATGTGCATGGCCTTGACCCACTCGTCGCTGGGCTTCTCGCCGTGCAGCAGGTGCAGGAAATGGCCGCCGATGCTGTCGTCGTCGGTCTGCACGTCGATGATGCGGCCGTTGTGGCTGTAGTGGTACCAGTACAGCAGGGCCGAGCCCAGGTTGGCCATCAGGCGGTCGGCGATGTCGCGCGCGCCCGGGGTGTTGTGATCGTCTTTTTCAGGCAGCACGCAGCCCAGCACCGACACGGCGGTGCGCATCACGTCCATCGGGTGGCTGGCGGCGGGCAAGGCTTCCAGCGCGGCTTGCAGTTGGGCGGGCAGGCCGCGCAGGCTGCGCAGCTTTTCCTTGTAGGCCTTCAGTTCGGCCTTGTTCGGCAGCTTGCCGTGGACCAGCAAGTGGGCGATTTCCTCGAATTCGCTGGCGTCGGCGATATCCAGGATGTCGTAGCCGCGGTAGTGCAGGTCGTTGCCGCTGCGGCCGACCGTGCACAGCGCGGTGTTGCCGGCGACGACGCCGGACAGCGCAACCGACTTCTTGGGCTTGAAGCCGGCTTTTTCTTCCGGCTGGGCGTCCGTCTTGGCCACTTGCTTCTTGGGAGCCGTGCTCATGTCTCTACTCCTTCCTTTCGCGATGGTCGTTGCTATTGGGGGTGGGCATGCAAGGCGCCGGGCGGCTGCCGCGGCGCCGGAAACCGGGGGGGCTGGCTTACGCCTTGCCCTTCTGGAACAGCGCGTCCAGCTTCGATTCGAATTCGTGGTAGCCGATGCGGTCGTACAGTTCCTCGCGCGTCTGCATCAGGTCCACCACGTTCTTCTGGTGGCCGTCGCGGCGGATCGCGGTGTAGACCGCTTCGGCGGCCTTGTTCATGGCGCGGAAGGCCGACAGCGGGTAGAGCACCATGCCCACGCCCACGCTCTTCAGTTCTTCCACCGAGAACAGCGGCGTCTTGCCGAATTCGGTGATGTTGGCCAGCACCGGTACCTTGACCGCCTTGACGAAGCGGTCGTAGGTGGGCAGGTCGTAGGCGGCTTCGGCGAAGATCGCGTCCGCGCCCGCTTCCACGCAGGCCAGCGCGCGCTCGATGGCGGCATCCACGCCATGCGAGGCGATCGCGTCGGTGCGGGCGATCAGGTAGAAATCGGTGTCGGTGCGGGCGTCGGCCGCGGCCTTGACGCGGTCGGCCATTTCCTCGGTCGAGACGATTTCCTTGCCGGGGCGATGGCCGCAGCGCTTGGCGCCGACCTGGTCTTCGATGTGGCAGGCGGCGGCGCCGAACTTGATCAGGCTCTTGACGCTGCGGGCGATGTTGAACGCCGACGGGCCGAAGCCGGTGTCGATGTCGACCACCAGCGGCACGTCGCAGACGTCGGTGATGCGGCGCACGTCGGTCAGGACGTCGTCCATGGTGTTGATGCCCAGGTCGGGCAGGCCCAGCGAACCGGCCGCGACGCCGCCGCCGGACAGGTAGATGGCGCGGTAGCCGGCGCGCTTGGCCAGCAGCGCGTGATTGGCGTTGATGGCGCCGATGATCTGCAGGGGGCTTTCTTCGGCAAGCGCGCGGCGAAAGAGGGCGCCGGCGGATTCGGGTCTGGACATGGGTGGTCTCCGTAATTTGGACCGGGTGTTTTCATGGGCCCCGGATGAAACGACTGGAATGCGGACTGGCGCGTCGCAGGCCTGGCCGGGACGCGTCCCGTCCTGGTTCCTGACCTTACCGCGGGCCCGGAAAATAAATCTGTCCCCTTCGCGACATTTCTTTGCGCAGGGGCAAAGGGACAGGTTTATGTTTCGGTCTTGCCTAGGAATTGGGCCCGCGCAAACGGGCCCAATTCTTTACTCATGCGCTGCTTACTTCAGCAGGTCCTTGACGCCGTCGCGCTCTTCGAGGAGCTCTTTCAGCGTGAAGTCCAGGCGCTCGCGCGAGAAGGCGTCGATTTCCAGGCCTTCGATGCGCTTGTATTCGCCGTTTTCGGTCGTGACCGGCACGCCGTAGATGATGCCTTCGGGGATGCCGTAGGAGCCGTCCGACGGGATGCCCATCGTGACCCACTTGCCGTTGCTGCCCAGGACCCAGTCACGGACGTGGTCGATGGCGGCGTTGGCGGCCGAAGCGGCCGAGGACAGGCCGCGGGCTTCGATGATGGCGGCGCCGCGCTTGCCCACGGTGGGGATGAACGTGTCGCGGTTCCAGGCGTCGTCGTTGATCAGCTTGGACAGCGATTCGCCGCCGACGGTGGCGAAGCGGTAGTCGGGGTACATCGTGGGCGAGTGGTTGCCCCACACGACCAGCTTTTCAATCGCGGCGACCGGCTTGCCCGACTTGGCGGACAGTTGCGACAGGGCACGGTTGTGGTCCAGGCGCAGCATGGCGGTGAAGTTCTTGGCGGGCAGGTCCGGCGCCGACTTCATGGCGATGTAGGCGTTGGTGTTGGCCGGGTTGCCGACGACCAGGACCTTGACGTTGCGGCTGGCGACGTCGTTCAGGGCCTTGCCCTGAGCCGTGAAGATCTGGGCGTTGACCGACAGCAGGTCCTTGCGTTCCATGCCGGGGCCGCGCGGGCGGGCGCCAACCAGCAGGGCCACGTCGGCGTCCTTGAAGGCGGTGCGCGGATCGCTGTGGGCGGTGACTTCTTGCAGCAGCGGGAAGGCGCAGTCATCCAGTTCCATGATGACGCCCTTCAGGGCCTTTTGCGCTTTCTCGTCGGGGATTTCCAGCAGTTGCAGGATGACGGGTTGATCTTTACCCAGCATTTCGCCCGAGGCGATGCGGAATAGCAGTGCGTAACCGATTTGGCCGGCGGCGCCGGTGACGGCGACACGCAAGGCAGGCTTGGACATGGACGTTCTCCGTAATGGTTTGGCGAGAAAAAATCTCACCAAGCAGTGTAATCGTTGGGCGTGAAAATCAACGCGTGTGCAACGGCGCGCGCAGCGGCATGCGCGGGGCCCGGGCAGCGTTGAATCCTAGATCGAATTTACGTGTCCGTCAATTGCTCTTCTATCTTATATAAGACATAAGACGTTGGACAGCGTCCCGGCCGATATGCCACAATAGAGCGTTTATTCGAATGCGCCGCAACCCGGTTTCGGTTGCGCGCCTGTATCAAGCCAGAACACCGGCGGCAGCAGCGCATTGCGGATGGGTTCGCTGCCTTGCGCCGCCCTCCCATTTCCTCCGGATAAACATGACTCAATCAAAAAGATCCATGGCAGAGCCCCGGCCCGAAACCTCCTTACGCATTCGCGCCGCCCGCACGGCGGGCGAGGGGGCCGCTTTCAGTCCGCTCTACCGGCAAATCAAGGATCTGCTTGTCCAGAGCCTGGAACGCGGCGAATGGAAGCCCGGTGAACTCATCCCCAGCGAAATCGATCTGGCTGCCCGTTTCCAGGTGAGCCAGGGCACGGTGCGCAAGGCGGTCGATGAGCTGGCTGCCGAGCACATGCTGCTGCGCCGCCAGGGCAAGGGCACTTTCGTCGCCACCCACCACGAAGCGCGCGTGCGCTACCGCTTCCTGCGCCTGGCCGCCGACGACGAAGGCGAGGCCGGCCGGGCGGAAAGCCGCATCCTGGAATGCCGGCGCCTGCGTGCGCCCGCCGAGATCGCGCGCGCCCTGGACCTGCGGGCCGGCGAAACCGTCGTCATGATCCGCCGCCTGCTGTCCATGGGGCAGACGCCCACCGTCGTGGACGACATCTGGCTGCCTGGTTCCATCTTCCGTGGACTGACCCTGGAGCTGTTGACCGCCAACAAGGCGCCGCTCTACGGTCTGTTCGAATCCGAATTCGGCGTGAGCATGGTGCGCGCGGACGAAAAGCTGCGCGCGGTGATCGCGCCGGCCGAGGTCTGTCCGCTGCTTAATGTTCCCGCCGGGACGCCGTTGTTGCAGGTGGATAGGGTGTCTTATACGTATGGTGACCGCCCCATGGAAATTCGCCGGGGGTTGTACTTGACCGATCGATACCACTACCGCAATAGTCTGAATTGATGAGTTTTTTACCTACGATTTGATACCGACCCTATCTCTGGGCGAAAATACCGTGTTTGCCCGCAAGGGCTACGGCATTTCCGCCGTAACGATTCCCTAGTTCCGAAACACCGAGGCCGTCATGTCCGACACCGCTGCCAAGCCACGTCCGCAGTTTCGCAATATTGGTATTGCGCAACTCGCCAGCTACCGCCTGCCCCTGGCCGGCAAGCTGTCCATCCTGCACCGCGTCAGCGGCGCGCTGCTGTTCCTCTGTCTTCCCTTGGTCATTCTGCCGCTGTTCGCGGCCAGCGTGGCCGCGCCGCAGACGTTCGCAGCCGTGGCCGCGTACGCTGGCAATCCGATCGTCAAGCTTGTCTTCCTGGTCCTGATCTGGGGCTATCTGCACCACTTCTGTGCCGGCATCCGCTACCTGCTGCTGGACCTGCACATCGGTATCGACAAGCTGTCGGCCAAGAAGAGCGCCGGCGTGGTTTTCGGGGTGAGCCTGGCGCTGACCCTGGTGTTCGCTCTCAAACTGTTCGGAGTGCTGTAATGGCCGACGTCAAAAACTACGGACCCAAGCGTCTGGTCGTGGGCGCCCATTACGGCGTCATGGATTTCATCATCCAGCGCATCACCGCCGTCATCATGGCCGTGTACACGCTGGTGCTGCTCATCGGCATCCTGATGATGCCGGCCTTCACGTACGAGCACTGGACTGCGCTGTTCAACTTCTACGTGGGCGTTCTTCCGGTTGGCCAGATCCTGGCTACCCTTGCATTCATTGCGCTGGCCTGGCATGCCTGGATTGGTGTGCGCGACATCTGGATGGACTACGTCAAGTCGGTGGGCGTGCGCCTGCTGCTGCAAGTGCTGACGATCCTCTGGCTGGTCGGTTCGGTCGTTTACTTCGCGCAAATCCTCTGGAGCATTTAAGCCGTGGTCTCTGTCATGAAATCCCTGCCGCGCCGCCAGTTTGATGTGGTGGTCGTTGGCGCCGGTGGAGCCGGCATGCGTTGTTCGCTGCAACTGTCCCAAGCGGGCCTGTCCGTTGCAGTGCTGTCCAAGGTGTTCCCCACGCGTTCGCACACGGTTGCCGCACAGGGCGGCGTGAGCGCCTCGCTGGGCAACATGAGCGAAGACAACTGGTACTGGCACATGTACGACACCGTCAAGGGTTCGGACTGGCTGGGCGACCAGGACGCCATCGAATTCATGTGCCGCGAAGCGCCGAACGCCGTGTACGAGCTCGAGCACTTCGGCATGCCGTTCGACCGCAACCCCGACGGCACCATCTACCAGCGTCCGTTCGGCGGCCACACCGCCAACTTCGGTGAAAAGCCGGTCCAGCGCGCCTGTGCCGCTGCCGACCGCACCGGCCACGCGCTGTTGCACACCCTCTACCAGCGCAACGTCGCCGCGCGCACCCAGTTCTTCGTCGAATGGATGGCGCTGGACCTGCTGCGCAACGAAGCGGGCGACGTCGTGGGCGTGACCGCCCTGGAAATGGAAACGGGCGAAATCTACATCCTGGAAGCCAAGACCACGGTGCTGGCCACCGGCGGCGCCGGCCGCATCTGGGCCGCTTCCACCAACGCCTTCATCAACACCGGTGACGGCCTGGGCATGGCCGCCCGCGCGGGCATTCCGCTGCAGGACATGGAATTCTGGCAATTCCACCCGACCGGCGTGGCCGGCGCCGGCGTGTTGATCACCGAAGGCGTGCGCGGCGAAGGCGGCATCCTGCTGAACAAGGATGGCGAACGCTTCATGGAGCGCTATGCGCCCACGCTGAAGGATCTGGCCCCGCGCGACTTCGTGTCCCGCTCGATGGACCAGGAAATCAAGGAAGGCCGCGGCTGCGGTCCGGACGGCAGCTACGTGGTCCTCAAGCTGGACCACCTGGGCGCCGACGTGATCAACAAGCGTCTGCCCTCGATCCGCGAAATCGCGATCAAGTTCGGCAACGTGGACCCGATCAAGGAACCGATCCCCGTCGTTCCGACCATCCACTACCAGATGGGTGGCATTCCGGCCAACTACCACGGCCAGGTGCTGACGCGCGAAAACGGCGAGAACAAGATCGTCAACGGCCTGTACGCCATCGGTGAATGCGCCGCGGTGTCGGTGCACGGCGCCAACCGCCTGGGCACCAACTCGCTGCTGGACCTGATCGTGTTCGGCCGCGCCACCGGCAACCACATCGTCAATTCGCATCCGGAACGCCAGCACGCGCACCAGCCCGTGCCGCAGCAAGCCGTCGAATTCTCGCTGGACCGCGTCAACAAGCTGGAATCGCGCACCTCGGGCGAGAAGACCCAGGACATCGGCAACGCCATCCGCTTCTCGATGCAGCGCCACTGCGGCGTGTTCCGCACGCTGGAGCTGCTGAACGAAGGCGTGACCCAGATCGAGGATCTGGCCAAGCAGGCCGACCACATCTACTTCAAGGACAAGTCCAAGGTGTTCAACACCGCGCGCGTCGAGGCGCTGGAAATGGCGAACATGACCGAAGTGGCCCGCGCCACCATCAAGTCGGCCGCCGCCCGCACCGAAAGCCGCGGCGCACACGCGCTGGACGACCACCCGACGCGCGACGACGAAAACTGGCTGAAGCACACGCTGTGGTACTCCGAAGGCAGCCGCCTGGATTACAAGCCCGTGCAGATGAAGCCGCTGACGGTCGAGTCCTTCCCGCCCAAGGCGCGTACCTTCTAAGTCCGGATTGAGCCCACTATGAGCACCAAGAGAATCGTCAAGTTCGAAATCTACCGCTACGATCCGGACAAGGACGAGCGCCCGTACATGCAGAAGCTGGACGTCGAACTCCAGCCGACCGACAAGATGCTGCTCGATGCGCTGGTGCGCATCAAGAACGACGTCGATGACAGCCTGGCCCTGCGCCGCTCGTGCCGTGAAGGCGTGTGCGGTTCGGACGCCATGAACATCAACGGCAAGAACGGTCTGGCGTGCACGACCAACCTGCGCGAACTGAAGGAACCCATCGTTCTGCGTCCGCTGCCGGGCCTGCCCGTCATCCGCGACCTGATCGTGGACATGACGCACTTCTTCAACCAGTACCACTCGATCCGCCCGTACCTCATCAACGACACGCCGCCGCCCGAAAAGGAACGTCTGCAGTCGCCCGAGGCCCGCGAAGAGCTGGACGGCCTGTACGAATGCATTCTGTGCGCGTGCTGTTCCACTTCCTGCCCGTCGTTCTGGTGGAACCCGGACAAGTTCGTCGGCCCGGCCGGCCTGCTGCAAGCCTACCGCTTCATCGCCGACAGCCGCGACGAAGCCACGGGCAGCCGCCTCGACAACCTGGACGATCCGTACCGCCTGTTCCGTTGCCACACCATTATGAATTGCGTCGACGTCTGTCCCAAGGGACTGAACCCGACCAAGGCGATCGGCAAGATCAAGGAACTGATGGTTCGCCGTACGGTCTAGTTTTAAGCAAGCGCATTTTGCCTCCGGCGGCGTTTTTGCCGCCGGGCCGTCCCAAGGCAAAAACGCCCTCCAGGGGGTGGCAAACCCGCGTAGCGGGTGCGGCGTTGGGGCTTTTTTTAGGTGTAAAGAAAGATGAGCAAGCTAACTGAATTGGAGCGGGCGCGTTTGCGTTGGCGGGCGCGCCGCGGCTTGCTCGAAAACGACTTGATCATCACCCGGTATCTGGATGCCCACGAGGCTGAACTTACCGATGATGACGTGGCCGCATTGACGCAGCTTTTCGAGATGGGAGACAACGACCTTCTCGATCTGCTGCTGGCCCGCAAAGAGCTTGAGGGCGCGCTGGACACGCCCAGGCTTCGGAGCATCATTGGCCAGATGCGCGCGCTCTGATTAATTGAGAGGAATGAACATGAACCTGTCTGACAAAAAAGCCACTCTATCCTTCTCGGATGGCAGCGCCCCCATTGAGTTCCCTGTTTACAAGGGTACGGTTGGTCCGGATGTGATCGACATCCGCAAGCTGTACGGCCAGACGGGCATGTTCACGTTTGACCCCGGCTTCATGTCCACCGCCGCCTGCGAATCGGGCATCACGTACATCGACGGCGACAAGGGCGAACTGCTGTACCGCGGCTACCCCATCGAGCAATTGGCCGTCAATTGCGACTTCATGGACATCTGCTACCTGATCCTGAACGGCGAACTGCCCAACAAGGACCAGAAGGCCGATTTCGATTCGCAAGTGACCCATCACACGATGGTCAACGAGCAGCTGCACTTCTTCCTGCGCGGCTTCCGCCGCGACGCGCACCCGATGGCCGTGCTGACCGGCCTGGTCGGCGCGCTGTCCGCGTTCTACCACGACTCCACCGACATCACGAACCCGCAGCATCGCCACATCTCGGCCATCCGCCTGATTGCCAAGATGCCGACGCTGGTCGCGATGGCCTATAAGTACTCGCAAGGCCAGCCCTTCATCTACCCGCAGAACAACCTGTCCTACACGGGCAACTTCCTGCGCATGATGTTCGCCACGCCGTGCGAAGACTACAAGGTGAACGAAGTCGTCGAGCGCGCGCTGGACCGCATCTTCATCCTGCACGCCGACCACGAGCAGAACGCTTCGACCTCGACCGTCCGCCTGTGCGGCTCGTCGGGCACCAACCCGTTCGCCGCCATCTCGGCCGGCGTGGCTTGCCTGTGGGGCCCGGCTCACGGCGGCGCCAACGAAGCTTGCCTGCAGATGCTGGAAGAGCTGCAAGCCAACGGCGGCATCGCCAAGGTCGGCGAGTTCATGGAGAAGGTCAAGGACAAGAACTCGGGCGTGCGCCTGATGGGCTTTGGCCACCGCGTCTACAAGAACTACGACCCGCGCGCCAAGCTGATGCAGGAAACCTGCAAGGAAGTGCTCTCGGCCCTGGGCCTGGAAAACGACCCGCTGTTCAAGCTGGCCATGGAACTGGAACGCATCGCCCTGTCGGATCCGTACTTCGTTCAGCGCAAGCTGTACCCGAACGTGGACTTCTACTCGGGTATCGTCCAGCGCGCCATCGGCATCCCGACCTCGCTGTTCACGGCCATCTTCGCGCTGGCCCGCACGGTGGGCTGGATCGCCCAGTGGAACGAAATGCTGTCGGATCCCGATTACAAGATCGGCCGTCCGCGCCAGCTGTTCACCGGTTCGGTCACGCGCGACGTGCCGCCGATGGACAAGCGTTGATACGCAGCCTGGCTTGAGCAAGAAACCGCCTTCGGGCGGTTTTTTGTTGCCTGTTCGCCGTGTGGCCGCGGCGTGATGGTTTGGCGTGTACCATCCTTGCCATGATTCCGATAGCGCTGCCTTCCGCCGGCTTTTACATTTTTGTTTCCCTGGGCTTTCTCGCCGGTCTGGCGCTGCTGGCCTGGGCCGTGGTCCTGGTTGCCAGCGGCGGCGCGCGCCGCACGGTGCGCAAGTACTGGAAGACCTCCACCCTGGTATTCGTCGTGCTGGCCGTGCCGTTCGCCTTCTATGCCTGGGTGCAGACGGTGATCTGGCAAATCGAGCGGGAGGGCGCCCGCGCCGAGGCAGCTCGCAATGTCGCGCTGCAGGAAGCGACGACCGTCGGTGGCACCGTCATGCCCGCGGGAACGCGGCTGAAGCTGCAGGACGAAGGGCAACTGGAGACCTATCTCGAAGCGGAGTTTCCGCAGCCCGTGGCCATGTATGGCGTGCAGGCGTCGAGCGCGCGGCGTTATCTCGATTCGGACTATGACGACAAAACCTACGCCTTGCGGGGCCGCTATCCGCGCAACGTCATCCTGCGCGGTGCGGGCAGCCAGACCGTGCTGGGCTGGCATTGCGACGCCACGCAGGAGATCGAGTTCGAGGTGAAGCGCGATGGCGCGATGACGGCGCTAGACAAGTGCGTGCTGGGTCCGGGCAACCGCGCCGAAACCCTGGATCTCGCGCCGGGTTCCATCCTCTATGGCTCCAGCGGCACGGTCTACACCGATGGCTCGAGCGATCCGGATCGCTGGCGCATCGAGGTCAAGGATCCGATGGCGGTCCGGATATTCGGGCTGCCCTTGATCGAGCCCAGGCTGTATCTTGACGAGGCGCGGCGCCTGCTGCGGGTCAGCGATGCGGAACTGGCTTGCCCGACGCGATTCGGCGGCGTGAGCTATGCCGCCGGCACTCAGGTGAAGTCGGTGCGCCGCGGCCGCGGCGATGCGCGCGAACCGTACCCGGGCGTGCTGGTGCTGAGCCCCTGGAATGGCCAGGCCGCCAAACGCGACGGCCAGGCCGACGTGCCGGAAGGCATGTCGGTGATGCAGACCTTGGCCGGCGAGGTCGTGGACGTGGTCCAGAACGATACGGTGGGCGTTTTCCACTTCGCCACCTTTGTCGTGGGCGACGAGGAGCCCGAGGCCCGCCGCCGCGCATCCTGCTCTTGAAGCGCGCGGCCCTGGCGGAGTGTTACGCGCCGATGCCGCGCGCCATCAGCACGGCGAACAGCGGCAGGAAGATGAACAGGTGCGATTCGATCATGACCCAGCGCCGCGCCCGCTTGATGTCGGCGGCCGCGGGCAGGAAGCCCGGCTGCTGGCGCGATTGCTTGGCCCAGCGCAGGAAGGTCATCGTGGGCGCGATCGAACAGAGGCCGATGATGACGAAGAGCGTGATCTTGGCGTGGAACCAGGGATTGCTCATGTAGAACGCGGCGCCCTTGATGCCCAGCGTCAGGCGCAGCACGCCGGTGACAAGCACCACCACGGCGCTCAGCGCATAGAGGCGGTCATAGATGACCAGGCGCTTGAGGCCGGCGGCGGTGAGATCGGGCCGCAGCAGCACGGCTTCGGCGGTCAGGACCACCACCAGCAGGAAAATGGCCAGGTAATGAAACCAGGCATACAAGGCGTCGGCCAGCATGTGGACTCCAGAAAACAAGGTTGAACTTGGTTTTTACCATCAGCCCGGGCCGGCAGGCTATCGCGGCGGAAAGTGCCCGCAGCAAGAAATAGGGCGCCCCAAGGGGCGCCCTTTGCCTTAATGGCCGTCGTTGATCAACGACGCTTCTTGGCGGCCTCGGCGGCTTCCTGCTGCGCGTCCACCACGGCCAGCGCCGTCATGTTGACGATGCGGCGCACGGTGGCGCTGGTGGTCAGGATGTGCACGGGGCGCGCCGCGCCCAGCAGGATCGGACCCATCGCGACGCCATTGCTGCCAGTCATCTTCAACATGTTGTACGTGATGTTGCCGGTGTCCAGCGTGGGCATGACGAGCAGGTTGGCGCGGCCCTTGAGCGTGCTGTCCGGGTAGGCCAGGACGCGGATCTTTTCCGACAGGGCGGCGTCGGCGTGCATTTCGCCGTCGACTTCCAGGTCGGGAGCGCGGTCCTGCACCATCTGGCGCGCGGCGGCCATCTTGCGCGAGGATTCCGTCACGCGGCTGCCGAAGTTGGAGTGCGACAGCAGGGCGATCTTCGGCACCACGCCAAAGCGCAGCATTTCGTCCGCGGCCTGGATGGTGATGCTGGCGACTTCCTCGGCCGTCGGGTTCTCGTTGACGTGGGTGTCGGTGACGAACAGCGTCTGGTCGGGCAGCATCAGCACGTTCAGGGCGGCGTAGGTCTGGCCTTCCTTCTTGCCGATGATTTCGTCGATGTACTTGAGCTGGTTGTCGTACTTGCTGGCCACGCCGCAGAGCAGGGCGTCCGCGTCGCCACGGCGCAGCAGCATCGCGCCGATCAGCGTGTTGTGCTTGCGGATCATCGCCTTGGCGATGGCCGGCGTCACGCCTTCGCGGCCCTTCAACTGGTAGTACGCATTCCAGGTTTCGTTGAAGCGGCTGTCGTCTTCCGGATCCACGATCTCGAAATCCTGGCCGGCCGCCAGGCGCAGGCCGAACTTCTTGATGCGCATTTCGATGACGGCGGGACGGCCGATCAGGATCGGGAACGCCAGCTTTTCATCGGCCACGGTCTGCACCGCGCGCAGCACGCGCTCGTCTTCGCCGTCGGCGTAGATGACGCGCTTGGGCGCCTTCTTGGCCTGGGCGAACAACGGACGCATCAGCTGGCCCGAGTGGTACACGAAGCCCATCAGCTTCTGGCGGTAGGCCTCGATGTCTTCGATGGGGCGGGCAGCCACGCCGGAGTCGGCGGCGGCTTGGGCCACGGCCGGGGCGATCTGGACGATCAGGCGCGGGTCGAAGGGCTTCGGGATGATGTAGTCCGGGCCGAACGACAGTTCCTGGCCGGCGTAGGCGCGGGCCACTTCGTCGTTTTGTTCGGCTTGAGCCAGTTCGGCGATGGCCTTCACGCAAGCCAGCTTCATTTCTTCCGTGATGCGCGAGGCGCCGGCGTCCATGGCGCCGCGGAAGATGAACGGGAAGCACAGCACGTTGTTGACCTGGTTCGGGTAGTCCGAACGGCCGGTGGCGATGATGCAGTCCGGGCGGGCGGCCTTGGCCACCTCGGGACGGATTTCCGGTTCCGGGTTGGCCAGCGCCAGGATCAGCGGGCTGGCGGCCATGGTCTTGACCATGTCGGCGGTCAGCACGCCGGCGGTCGAGCAGCCCAGGAACACGTCGGCGCCGTTGACCACGTCAGCCAGCGTGCGGGCGTCGGTCTTCTGCGCGTAGCGCTTCTTGTTGGCTTCCATGTTTTCATCGCGGCCGTCCCAGATCACGCCGCGCGAGTCCACCACGTAGATGTTCTCGCGCTTGACGCCCAGGTGCACCAGCAGGTCCAGGCAGGCGATGGCGGCGGCGCCGGCGCCCGAGCAAGCCAGCTTGACCGAGCCGATGTCCTTGTTCACGACCTTCAGGCCGTTCAGGATGGCGGCCGACGAAATGATGGCGGTGCCGTGCTGGTCGTCGTGGAAGACGGGGATCTTCATGCGCTCGCGCAGCTTCTTCTCGATGTAGAAGCACTCGGGCGCCTTGATGTCCTCGAGGTTGACGCCGCCCAGCGTGGGCTCCAGCGCCGCGATGATGTCGACCAGCTTGTCGGGGTCGTTCTCGGCCAGTTCGATGTCGAACACGTCGATGCCGGCGAACTTCTTGAACAGGCAGCCCTTGCCTTCCATCACAGGCTTGGCGGCCAGCGGGCCGATGTTGCCCAGGCCCAGCACGGCGGTGCCGTTGGTGATCACGCCCACCAGGTTGCCGCGCGAGGTGTACTTCGAGGCGGCGTCATCGCCTTGGTCGAAGATGGCCATGCAGGCGGCCGCCACGCCGGGGGAGTAGGCCAGGGACAGGTCGTCCTGGTTGGCCAGCGTCTTGGTCGGGGTGACCGAGATTTTGCCGGGGGTGGGGTAGGCGTGGTAGTCCAACGCCATTTTGGTGAGGGTTTCGTCCATGGGATACAGGCCTTGCGGGCGCTAAATGGAAAGGAAATGGGATTGCAAAAAGCGGGCTCGCGGCCCGCCGTATTTTCTGGGAAATGCTTGGGAACACCCGTATTTCAACAGAAAGCGCGGGTGCTTGGTTGTTGCGCTGCAGCGAATGGACGATTTTGCGCAAAACCTCGCTGCATCCCGGATTGCAATCCTATCTATCCCAAGGCGGCGTTTGCCGCGTGCCGGCATTCAGGCGCGCGCGCAGCGCCTGGGCGTCTTCCTGGCGGTCCAGGCTGTCCAGCGCGTACAGCACGATCCAGTCCGCGCTGACCTCGAAGAAGTCGCGCAGCTGGGCGCGGGTGTCGCTGCGGCCGAAGCCATCGGTGCCCAGCGTGCGGTAGGGCGCAGGCACCCAGGCGCGGATCTGCTCCGGCACGGCGCGCACGTAGTCGCTGGCGGCAACCACCGGGGCGTTGCTGACGCCCAGGCAGGTGCGGACCCAGTCGGCGCCGGACGCAAGGCCGAGCACGCGGGCGCGTTCGGCTTCGCGGCCGGCGCGGGCCAGCTCGGAAAAGCTGGTGACGCTCCAGACTTCGGCGTCCACGCCGTAGTCGGCCTGCAGCCGTTGCGCGGCAATTTCGGCCTCGCGCAGCATGGGGCCGGCGCCCAGCAGGCGCACCTGGGCCTGCCCGCGCGCGGGCCGCAGGCGGTACATGCCGCGCAGGATGCCCTCGCGCACGTCTTCGCCTGCCGGCATGTCCGGCTGCGCCAGGTTCTCGTTGGTGACGGTCAGGTAGTAGAACTCGTCGCGCTGCTCGTCCAGCATGCGGCGCATGCCGTGCTCGACGATGATGGCGACCTCGTAGGCATAGGCCGGGTCATAGGCGCGGCAGTTCGGCACGGCGGCGGCCATGATGTGGCTGGAGCCGTCCTGGTGCTGCAGCCCTTCGCCGCCCAGCGTGGTGCGGCCGGAGGTGGCGCCGACGAGGAAGCCGCGCGTGCGCTGATCGGCGGCAGCCCAGATCAGGTCGCCGATGCGCTGGAAGCCGAACATCGAGTAATAGATATAGAAGGGCAGCATCGGCAGGCCGTTGACCGAATAGCTGGTGCCCGCGGCCGTCCACGAGGAAATCGCGCCGGCCTCGGTAATGCCTTCTTCCAGGATCTGGCCGTCGCGCGCTTCGCGGTAATACAGCACCGAGCCGATGTCCTCGGGTTCGTAGAGCTGGCCTTGCGCGGAATAGATGCCGATCTGGCGGAACAGGTTGGCCATGCCGAAGGTGCGCGCCTCGTCCGCCACGATGGGCACGATGCGCGGCCCCACGGTGGCGTCCTTGAGCAGGGCGGTCAGCATGCGCACGATGGCCATGGTGGACGACATTTCCTTGCCGTCGGCGGCCAGCGCGAAACGCGCCCAGTGTTCCGCGTCCGGCGGCGCCAGGCGCGGCGCCTCGGTGTTGCGGCGGGGAATGTGGCCGCCCAGCGCGGCGCGGCGCGCCTGCAGGTGGCGCAGTTCGGCGCTGTCCTCGGCCGGGCGGTAGAACTTGAGCGCCAGGCAATCGGCGTCCGAGATCGGCAGCGCGAAGCGGTCGCGGAAGGCTAGCAGCGCCTCGTCGTCCAGCTTCTTCTGCTGGTGCGTGGTCATCTTGCCCTGGCCGGCCGACCCCATGCCGAAGCCCTTCTTGGTCTGCGCCAGGATCACCGTGGGCTGGCCGCGATGGCGCACGGCGCGGTGGTAGGCCGCATGGATCTTCACCATGTCATGGCCGCCGCGGTGCAGCCGGTCGATGGCCTCGTCGCTCCAGTCGGCCACCAGGGCGGCCAGTTCGGGATTCTGGTTGAAGAAGTGGGCGCGGTTGAAGGCGCCGTCGTTGGCCGCGAAGGTCTGGAACTGTCCGTCCACGGTGTTGGCGAAGGCGCGCGCCAGGGCGCCGCCGGTGTCGCGCCGCAAGAGTGCGTCCCAGTCGCTGCCCCAGACCAGCTTGATGACGTTCCAGCCCGCGCCCGCATACAGCGTTTCCAGCTCATCGATGATGCGGCCGTTGCCGCGCACCGGGCCGTCCAGGCGCTGCAGGTTGCAATTGACCACGAACACCAGGTTGTCGAGTTTCTCGCGCGCGGCCAGCGTCAGCGCGGCGATGGATTCGGGTTCGTCCATTTCGCCGTCGCCGAAGATGCCCCAGACCTTGCGGTCGCCGCCGGGCATGAGCGAACGGTGCTCCAGATAGCGCATGAAGCGCGCCTGGTAGATGGCGTTGATGGGGCCGATGCCCATCGACCCCGTGGGGAACTGCCAGAAGTCGGGCATCAGCCACGGGTGCGGGTACGACGACAGTCCGCGCAGGCCGCGCGCGCCGGCCGTGATCTCCTGGCGGAAATGCGCCAGGTCCTCTTCGCCCAGGAATCCTTCCAGATAGGCGCGGGCATACACGCCGGGCGCCGAGTGCGGCTGCATGTAGACCAGGTCGCCGGGGCCGTCCGGGCTCTGCGCGCGGAAGAAATGGTTGAAGCCGACCTCGAACAGGTCGGCGGCCGAGGCATAGCTGGCGATGTGGCCGCCCAGCTCCCCATGCGCCTGGTTGGCGCGCACCACCATCGCCAGCGCGTTCCAGCGGTTGATGCGGGCGATGCGCTCCTCCACGGCGAGGTTGCCGGGGAAGGGCGGCTCCTGGTCGGCGGGGATGGTGTTGAGGTAGGCGGTGCGGGTCTGGCTGTTGGCGCGCAGGCCCAGCGACGCCGCATGGCCCAGCAGATTGTCCAGCACGTAGCCCGCCCGTTCAGAACCTTCCGCCTGTACCAGCGATTCCAGCGCCTCGCGCCATTCGGCGGTTTCGGCGGGATCGGCGTCGTGCTGGATGTCTTGCCCGGGGGCGGAACTGGCGTCGCGCATGGTCTGGTCGTCTCCTGGTTTGACGTCCATGCTAGACCCTAGCCCCTGGCATGGGTGATCAAAATTCTGGGGAAACTTCGGAAAATTCAGCATAATCTTTTGCAAGTTTTACTGCTTGCGGCAGCTTCTGCCGAGGATATGCTTGGCGGTCGTCTCAGAGGGGTGACCGCTGGGTGGACGCGAAGGCGCTAGAATTCGCGCCTGGCAAGATAGGAATAACTGCAATGACCCAACCCATCAGCGTCCCGGCAGAGGTCACGTTGCCCGAACTTACGTTCCGCGGCATCCTCCTGGGCGCAATCATCACCGTCATCTTCACGGCTTCCAACGTCTTTCTCGGACTGAAGGTGGGCCTGACGTTCTCATCCGCCATTCCGGCGGCGGTGATCTCGATGTCCGTCCTGCGCCTGTTCAAGGACGCGAACATCCTCGAAAACAACATGGTGCAGACCCAGGCCTCCGCGGCCGGGACGCTGTCGTCCATCATCTTCATCCTGCCGGCCCTGGTCATGATGGGACACTGGCAGGGCTTCCCGTTCTGGCAGACGCTGGGCATCTGCGCCGCCGGCGGCATGCTGGGCGTGATGTTCACCATTCCGCTGCGCCACGTGATGGTGGTGCAGAGCGACCTGCCGTATCCGGAAGGCGTGGCCGCCGCTGAAATTTTGCGGGTGGGCAGCGCCGAGCGCGCCCAGGACGAGGCCGCGGAGGACGGACGCGCACCGGCCAAGGCCGAGACCGGCATGGGCGACATCGTGGCTGGCGGCGTGGTCGCCGCCGCGGTCAGTTTCGCCGCCAGCGGACTGCGCGTGCTGGGCGACAGCGTCAGCGGCTGGTTCGCACTGGGCGGCGCGGTGTTCCGGCTGCCCATGGGCTTTTCGTTGGCGCTGCTGGGCGCGGGCTACCTGATCGGCATCGTCGCCGGGCTGGCCATGCTGACCGGACTGATCATTTCCTGGGGCATCGCCGTGCCCATCCTGACCGCCATGGGCGACATGCCCGCGGGCACGTCGCTGGCGAAGTACGCTACCGGCCTGTGGGCTTCGCAGGTGCGCTTCATCGGCGCCGGCGTGATCGGCGTGGGCGCCATCTGGACGCTGGCCACGCTGTTCATGCCGATGGCGCGCGGCGTCAAGGCTTCGTTCGCGGCGCTGACCAAGGCGGGCGCCGCCCGTGCCGGGCGCGCGCCGCGCACCGAGCGCGACCTGTCGGCCGGCTGGATTTCAGCGGTGACGCTGGTACTGGTGGCGGTGCTGGTCGTCACGTTCCAGGTGTTCCTGTCCGGCGCGCCGCTGTCGCCCGCCGGCATCTGGAAGCTGGTGGCCTACGCCGTGCTGTTCGCCTTCGTCTTCGGCTTCCTGGTGGCCGCGGCCTGCGGCTACATGGCCGGCCTGGTAGGGTCGTCGACCAGTCCGATCTCGGGCGTGGGTATCGTCGCCATCGTGCTGGTGTCGCTGCTGATGCTGGCGCTGGGCGGCGAACTGCTGGGCGCGCAGAACGGCGTGCAGATGGCGATTGCGCTGTCGATCTTCAGCACCTCGGCGGTGGTGGCGGTGGCCTCCATTTCCAACGACAACCTGCAGGACTTGAAAACCGGCTGGCTGGTGGGCGCGACGCCCTGGCGTCAGCAGGTGGCCCTGCTGATCGGCTGCGTGGCCGGCGCGGCGGTGATTTCGCCGGTGCTGGAACTGCTCTACAACGCCTACGGTTTTGCCGACGCCATGCCGCGCGCAGGCATGGACCCGGCGCAGGCCCTGTCGGCGCCGCAAGCGACGCTGATGCTGGCGATCGCGCGCGGCATCTTCACGCACCAGCTCAACTGGACCATGATCCTGATCGGCATGGCGGTCGGCGTGGGGCTGATCGTGGTGGACGAAATCATGAAGCGCACCTGCCGCGTGGCCCGCATTCCGGTGCTGGCCGTGGGTATCGGCATCTACCTGCCGCCCACCGTCGCCGCGCCCATCGTGGTCGGCGCGATCCTGGCATGGCTGCTGGAACGCGCTCTGCGCCGCCGCGCGGCCGCTGCCGGCAAGCCCTACGAGCAGTTCGCCGACGCGGCCAACCGCCGCGGCGTGCTGATCGCCTCTGGCCTGATCGTGGGCGAAAGCCTGGTCGGCGTGCTGATGGCCGGCATCATCGGCGCGGCCGGCACCGAAGCGCCGCTGGCGATCGCCGGCGCGGGCTTCGAGCACACGGCCTCGTTCCTGGGCCTGGCCGTCTTCGTGGCGGTGGCGATCCTGTTCTGGCGCCGGGTGATGAAACTGGCGTGAAGCGCCCGGCCGGTCCTGCCGGGCGCCCGCCTCAGGCGGCGTCCAGCAGGTCGGCCAGCGTGCGGGCGATGACCTTGGTGGCGCGCCGCAGGTCTTCCAGCACCACCCGCTCATCGTTGCGCTTGGCGTGCGATTCCAGCACGGTGCGCGGTCCGGCGCCGTAGATCACGCCCGGAATGCCCGCTTCGGCGTACAGGCGCACGTCGGTATAAAGCGGCGTGCCCATGGCGGCGATGGGCTCGCCGAACAATTCCTCTCCATGTTTCTGTATGGCCTGCACCAGCGGCTGGTTGCCCGGCAGCGGGCGCATGGAATTGGCCAGCAGCAGGCGCTTGATGTCCACGCTGATGCCGGGCACGGAGGCGGCGGTTTCCTGGATGATGCGGCGGATGTCGGCCTCGACCTCGGCCGCGTTTTCTTCGGGGATCATGCGCCGGTCCAGCTTGAACACCACCTTGCCCGGCACCACGTTGGTGTTGGTGCCGCCTTCGATGCGGCCGACGTTCAGGTAGGGGTGGCTGATGCCCGGCACCTCGGAGCGGATCTCCCGATACCGCGTGTTCTGCGCGTACAGCGCGTTCAGGATCGCGACCGCGCCTTGCAGCGCATCCACGCCGCTGCTGGGGATGGCGGCATGCGCCATCTTGCCGTGGACCGTCACTTCCATCTGCAGGCAGCCGTTGTGGGCGGTCACGACCTCGTAGCTGAAACCCGCGGCGATCAGCAGATCGGGCTTGGTCAGTCCTTGGGACAGCAGCCAGCCGGGGCCGAGCAGGCCACCGAATTCCTCGTCGTAGGTGAAGTGCAGTTCGACCGCGCCGCGGCTGGGGCGGGCGACGGCTTCCAACGCGCGCAGGGCGAACGTGTAGCTGGCGAAATCGCTCTTGCTGACCGCGGCGGCGCGGCCGTACAGGCTGCCGCCGTCGATTTCGCCGCCGTAAGGATCATGTTCCCAGCCTTCGCCCGGCGGCACCACGTCGCCGTGGGCGTTGAGCGCCACGCGCAGGCCGCCCGCGCCGTACTCGCGGCGCACGATGAGGTTGGTGATGGATTGCAGGCCATAGTCCCGCACCTCCTGCGCCGGCACCGGATGGGCTTCGGCCTCCAAGCCGAAGCCTTGCAGCAATTCGGTCGTGCGCTCGGCGTGTGGCGCATTGTTGCCGGGAGGCGTGTCGGTCGGCACGCGCACCAGCTCCTGCAGGAAGCGGACTTCCTCGTCAAAGTGGGCGTCAATCCAGGCGTCGAGTCGGGCGTAATCGGTCATGGTCGGCTATTGGGTGTCGTGGGCAAGATCGTCGAGCAGGCGCAGGAACGCCAGCACGGCAAGCTGGATGTCGTCGCTGGAGGTGGATTCGCGCGGGTTGTGGCTGATGCCGGAGTTCTGGCCGCGTACGAACAGCATGGCCTGGGGCATGACTTCATGCAGCTTCATGGCGTCGTGGCCGGCGCCGCTGGGCATGCGATGGACGGGCAGTCCCAGCGCGTCGACGGCGCGTTCCCAGCGCTGCTGCCAGGCCGGATCGCTGGGCGCGGCGGCGGCGCGCATGGTTTCTTCCAGCGTGTAGCGCAGGCCGCGGCGCTGGCAGATGGCTTCGAGCTCGGCCAGCACGTCGCGCGCCAGCGCATCACGCTGCGCGTCGCTGGGCGCGCGCAGGTCCAGGCTGAAGCGGCATTCTCCCGGCACCACGTTGATCGAACCGCCGGGCACTTCCAGCATGCCCATGGTGCCGACCGAGTCGCCGTCGCGGGCGGCGCGCTGCTCCACGTACAAGGCCAGCTCGGCCGTGGCGGTGGCGGCGTCGCGGCGGCGGTTCATCGGGGTGGTGCCGGCGTGGCAGGCTAGGCCGTTGATCCGCACCTGATAGCGCACGCAGCCGTTGATGGACGTGACCACGGCCAGCGGCAGCCCCATTTCGTAGAGCACCGGACCTTGTTCGATGTGGACTTCGACGAAGCCCAGATAGCGGGCGGGGTCGCGCTTGAGCATGGGGATGTCTGCGCTGCGCAGGCCGGCTTGCGCCATGGCGTCGCGCATGCTGACGCCGTCGGCGTCCTGCTGGTCCAGCCATTGCGGCTTGAAGTCGCCGATCAACGCGCCCGAACCCAGGAAGGTGGCGCGGTAGCGCTGGCCTTCCTCTTCCGCGAAGCCGATGACTTCCAGGTGGTAGGGCAGGCGCTTGCCCTGGCGGTGCAATTCGCGCACGCAGGCCATCGGCACGAAGATGCCCAGCCGGCCGTCGTACTTGCCGGCGTTGCGGACGGTGTCGTAATGGCTGCCGGTCATGAGGGTGGGGGCGTCGGCGCTGGCGGCCAGGTAGCGGCCGACCACGTTGCCAACCGCATCGATGCCGACCTCGTCGAAACCGCAGTCGCGCATCCATTGCGACAACAGCGCGGCGCAGGCGCGGTGGGCTGCGGTCAGGTAGGTGACGGTGAGCTGGCCTTTTTCTGCGTAGCCCGGATCGCTGTGGACGGCCAGTTGTTCGCCCCAGTCCCAGATGTCGTTGCCGATGGCGGGCTCGGCGTCGAAGCTATCGCGCAGGCGGATCTCGGCGATGCGGTGCAGCTGCTGCTGGGCTTCTTCGAATTCCAGGTCCGGCGGGTTGTCCAGGCGGCGGGTGAATTCGTCGATCACCTGCTGGCGCGTCATGCCGGCGCCGCGCGGGCCGCGCACGGCCAGCACGAAGGGAAAGCCGAATCTGGCGCCGTAGTCGGCGTTCAATGCTTGCAGGCGAGCCAATTCGGCGGGCGTGCACGCGGCCAATCCGGCCAAGTCCTGTTCGCGTGCCGAATCCGCGTTCCGGGGCGTGCCTGCTGCCAGCTCCGGATGGGCGCGCAGCAGCGCCGTCCGGGCGTCGGCGTCGGCCTCGTTCACGGCGCGGCGCAGGCGCTGCGCCAGGTCGGCCAGCGAGCGAAACGGCCGGTGGCCAAGCGCGCGTTCGGCGATCCAGGGGGCATGTCCGTACAGGCCGTCGAGCATGGCGACGGCGTCCGCGGGCGCCGCCGCATTGAGTTGGGCTAGGGTATGGGCCATGGCCGTCCTGTTCAGGCGTTGGGGGTGTAGGGATGCGCCGCCTTCCAGTGGCGCGCGATGTCCAGCCGCCGGCAGACCCAGACGCGGTCATGGCTGGCAATGTGGTCCAGGAAACGCTGCAGCGCGGTGATGCGGCCGGGCCGGCCCAGCAGGCGGCAATGCATGCCGATGCTCATCATCTTGGGCGCTTCGTCGCCTTCGGCGTAGAGCGCGTCGAAGCTGTCCTTCAGGTACTGGAAGAAGGGATCAGCGTGCGAATAGCCCTGCGGCAGCGCGAAGCGCATGTCGTTGCAGTCCAGCGTGTAGGGCACGATCAGTTGCGGCACGACGCTGCCGTCCGTTTTCTGTACGCGCATCCAGAAGGGCAGGTCGTCGCCGTAGTAGTCGCTGTCGTACTCGAAACCGCCATAGTCGGCCACCAGGCGCCGCGTGCGCGGACTGTCGCGGCCGGTGTACCAGCCCAGCGGACGGCTGCCGGTCATTTGCGTGATCGCGTCCATGGCCAGGCGCATGTGTTCGCGCTCGGTGGCCTCGTCGATGTGCTGATAGTGGATCCAGCGCCAGCCGTGGCAGGCGATCTCGTGTCCCAGTTCGACGAAGGCGGCGGTCAGTTCCGGATGGCGCTGCAAGGCCATGCCCACGCCGAATACCGTCAGCGGCAGGCCGTGCTTCTCGAATTCCCGCAGGATGCGCCAGACGCCGGCGCGCGAGCCGTACTCGTAGATGCCCTCCATGCTGAGGTGGCGCTCGGGATAGCTGGCGGGGTTGAACATTTCCGACAGGAACTGTTCGGACCCGGGGTCGCCATGCAGCACGCTGTTCTCGCCGCCTTCCTCGTAATTCAGCACGAACTGCACCGCGATGCGCGCCTGCCCCGGCCATCGGGCATGCGGCGGATTGCGGCCGTAGCCGGCCAGGTCGCGGGGGTAGGGGAGCGTGGAATCGTAGACGGTCATGAGGCGGGCGGAGGGCAACGGCGCGCGGCGGCCGGGCGTGGGTGGGCGGATGACTTCCTGATGATCAGCACCATAGCGGGAAATCATAGTTTTGTATACAAACTATGTACATAATTCTATTGGAGGGCCGGAAAGGCGGGCCCAAACGAAAAGCCCAGCCGGCGGATACGCCGGCTGGGCTGCGCTTCCTGCGCTCATCATCGGCGCTGGCGGCCAGGACTGGCAAGTCCAGGGCCTGGCCGGCCTTTCAGCGCAAGTCGCCGCAAGGCCAGCCGAAGGCGCCGTAGGCGCCCTTATCCGTTGCGGTAGAGAAAGCTGTAGGCGTTGATCGCCGGCACCCCTCCCAGGTGCGCATACAGAACCCGCGAGCCGGCCGGAATCTCGCCGCGGCGGATGATGTCCATCATGCCCTGCATGGATTTTCCTTCGTAGACCGGGTCGGTCATCATGCCCTCGAGCCGGGCGCAAAGACGGATGGCCTCGTTGGTCTCGGCCGAGGGCAGGCCATAGGCCGGGTAGGCATAGCGGGTGTCCAGCACCACGTCGCGCTCTTCGATGGCGGCGCCGAGTCCGACCATGTCGGCCGTGCGCCGCGCGATGCGCAGGATCTGCGCGCGGGTTTGCTCGGGCGTGCCTGAAGCGTCGATGCCGATGACGCGGTCCGCGCGGCCATCCGCCGCAAAGCCCACCACCATGCCGGCCTGCGTGCTGCCCGTGACCGCGCAGACGACGATGTAGTCGAACTTGAAGCCCAGCTCGGCTTCCTGGCGCCGCACTTCCTCGGCGAAGCCGACGTAGCCCAGGCCGCCGAGTTCGTGGTCGGACGCGCCCGCTGGAATCGCGTAGGGCTTGCCGCCGCGCTTGCGGACATCTTCCAGCGCCTCTTCCCAGCTGCGGCGAAAGCCGATGTCGAACCCCTGGTCCACCAGACGCACGTCGGCGCCCATCAGGCGGCTCATCATGATGTTGCCGACCCGGTCGTAGACCGCGTCCGAATAGTCCACCCAGTTTTCCTGCACCAGCACGCAGGCCAGCCCGAGCTTGGCGGCCACGGCCGCCACCATGCGGGTGTGGTTGGACTGGATGCCGCCGATGGTGACCAGCGTGTCGCAGCCCTGTTCCAGCGCCTGCGGGATCAGGTACTCCAGCTTGCGCAGCTTGTTGCCGCCGAAGGCGAGGCCGCTGTTGCAGTCTTCGCGCTTGGCGTAGATCTCGACCTTGCCGCCCAGATGCGCGGACAGGCGCTCGAGCTTCTCGATGGGGGTGTCGCCGAAGGTCAGGCGATGGCGCGGAAATCGTTGCAGATCCATGGGACTCTCCTGGGCCGGGCCGGGTGGCGCGGATGGAAAAATCATAGGAATTTCAAGGATTTGCCGTCAATTGCGTATTTTTATTATTTAAAAGGAAAATAATTAAATAAACGTCCAGGTTTCTATTTAATATTTCTAGATTGGCTTTTTGATCGAAATTTAATTTTCAGGGACGCATCAAATGCCGACGAATTCTGACCTGGACCGCATCGATCGCCACATCCTGCGCGTGCTGCAGCAGGACGCCCAGATCACCAACCTGGAACTGAGCGCGCGCGTCCACCTGAGCCCGGCCGCCTGCCTGCGCCGCGTGGAAAAGCTCAAGAGCGAGGGAGTCATCCGCAAGACCGTCGCCCTGCTGGCACCGGCAGAGGTGGACATGGCCACCCTGGTCATCGTGGGCGTGGTGCTGGACCGCTCCACACCGGAGTCCTTCACGGATTTCGAAGCCGCGGCGCGCGGCATCAGCGGCTGCCTGGAATGCCACCTGGTGGCAGGCGAGTTCGACTACTTCCTGATGCTGCGCATCCGCGACCTGGAACGCTTTAACAAGCTGCATGCGGGCGAGATCATCAAGCTGCCCGGCGTACGCCAGATCCGCACCTTTTTCGTCCTGAAAGAGATCCTGTCGACCACCGAATTGCCCGTATGAACGAGGCTAATGCGCAACACTGCAATTTTTGCCAGCGAAAATGATGCGGCGCGGCATTTTGGATTGCCGGAAATTGAATGCGAGTAGACGGCGCAATGGAAGGGGTTGCCTGGACATTCCAATGCTGCATGACGGCATTCCGAATGCGCTTTTGCGTCACGCAAACGCAAGAAGACGTCCTTAAACTCAAAGGGCTATACTCTTATCCCATACGGCTTTTAAGGCTTGTACGCGCCTTCTGCCCCTGCTATCCGCTTAACGGGAAGCCCGTGTCGCGGAAGGTTTTCCTGCATCGTGTCGAGTGAAGCACTCGTAAAGGTGAAGCGATATGTCTTCGGAAATAGAATCTCTATCCACGTCTTATCTCTTTGGGGGTAACGCCCCTTATGTTGAGGAGCTTTACGAAGCCTACCTCGACAATCCCGGTTCGGTACCTGACAACTGGCGCGAATACTTCGACCAGCTGCAACACGCTCCCGCCACCGACGGCCAGGAATCCACCCGCGACCAGGCCCACGCTCCCATCGTCGAATCGTTCGCCCAGCGCGCCAAGGCCAATGCCTTCGTGCAACGCGCGGCCGAACCCGATCTGACCGTGGCCAGCAAGCAGGTTTCGGTGCAGTCGCTGATCGCGGCCTACCGCTCCCTGGGTTCGCGCTGGGCCGACCTGGATCCGCTCAAGCGCCAGGAACGTCCCCCGATCCCCGAACTCGATCCGGCCTTCTACGGCCTGACCGAAGCCGATCTGGACCAGACCTACTCGGCCACCAACACCTACTTCACGACCGCCAGCACCATGACGCTGCGCGACATCCTGAAGGCGCTGCGCGACACCTACTGCCGCAGCATCGGTGCCGAATTCACGCACATCTCCGACCCCGCCGCCAAGCGCTGGATCCAGGAACGCCTGGAAGCCACCCTGGGCGCGCCGGCCTACTCGGCCGAAGAAAAGCGCCACATCCTGCAGCAGCTGACCGAGTCCGAAGGCCTCGAGCGCTTCCTGCACACCAAGTACGTCGGCCAGAAGCGCTTCTCGCTGGAAGGCGGCGAAAGCTTCATCGCCTCGATGGACGAAGTGGTGAACCACGCCGGTGAAAACGGCGTCCAGGAAATCGTGGTCGGCATGGCCCACCGCGGCCGCCTGAACCTGCTCGTGAACATCATGGGCAAGATGCCCGGCGACCTGTTCGCCGAGTTCGAAGGCAAGCACGCCGAAGGCCTGACCGACGGCGACGTGAAGTACCACAACGGCTTCTCCAGCGACCTGTCCACCCGTGGCGGCCCGGTCCACCTGTCGCTCGCGTTCAACCCGTCGCACCTGGAAATCGTCAACCCCGTGGTCGAAGGCAGCGCACGCGCCCGCCAGGAACGCCGCGGCGACGCCGAAGGCAAGCAAGTCCTGCCGGTGCTGGTGCACGGCGACGCGGCCTTCGCCGGCCAGGGCGTGGTCATGGAAACCCTGAACCTGGCCCAGACCCGCGGCTACGGCACGGGCGGCACGCTGCACATCGTCATCAACAACCAGATCGGCTTCACCACGTCCGACCCGCGCGATTCGCGCTCGACGCTGTATTGCACCGACGTGGTCAAGATGATCGAAGCGCCGGTGTTCCACGTCAACGGCGACGATCCCGAAGCCGTCGTGTTCGTCACCAAGCTGGCCCTGGACTACCGCCTGCAGTTCCGCCACGACATCGTCGTGGACATCGTCTGCTTCCGCAAGCTGGGCCACAACGAGCAAGACACTCCGTCGCTGACGCAGCCCCTGATGTACAAGCGCATCGGCCATCATCCCGGCACGCGCAAGCTGTACGCCGACAAGCTGACCACGCAAGGCGTGCTGGCCGAAGGCGAAGCCGATCAGCTCGTCAAGGACTACCGCCAGCTGATGGAAGACGGCCAGCGCACCATCGAGCCGGTGCTGACCGACTACAAGAGCAAGTACGCCATCGACTGGTCGCCGTTCCTGGGCGCCAAGTGGACCGACCAGGCCGACACCGCCGTGCCGCTGGCCGAACTCAAGCGCATCGGCGAACGCATCACCACCGTGCCGGAAGGCTTCACGGTGCACCCGCTGGTCGCCAAGCTGCTGAACGACCGCCGCACCATGGCCAAGGGCGAAATGAACCTGGACTGGGGCATGGGCGAACACCTCGCCTTCGCGACCCTGGTGTCCTCGGGCTACGCCATCCGCATCACCGGCCAGGACTCGGGCCGCGGCACGTTCACGCACCGCCACGCCGTGCTGCACGACCAGAACCGCGAACGCTGGAACGACGGCACCTACATTCCGCTGCAAAACGTCTCGGAAGGCCAGGCTCCGTTCACCGTCATCGACTCCGTGCTGTCCGAAGAGGCGGTGCTGGGCTTTGAATACGGCTACTCCAGCGCCGAACCCAACACGCTGACCATCTGGGAAGGCCAGTTCGGCGACTTCGTCAACGGCGCCCAGGTCGTGATCGACCAGTTCATCAGCTCCGGCGAAGCCAAGTGGGGCCGCCAGTCGGGCCTGACCCTGATGCTGCCGCACGGCTACGAAGGCCAGGGTCCCGAGCACTCGTCGGGCCGCATCGAGCGCTTCCTGCAGCTGTGCGCCGACAACAACATGCAAGTGGTCCAGCCGACCTCCGCGTCGCAGATCTTCCACGTGCTGCGTCGTCAGATGATCCGTCCGTTCCGCAAGCCGCTGGTGCTGTTCACGCCCAAGTCGCTGCTGCGCAACAAGGACGCCGGTTCGCCCCTGACCGATCTGGCCGGCGGCAGCTTCCGCCCGGTCATCGGCGAGGTCGACGAGGCCATCGACGCCAGCAAGGTCAAGCGCGTGCTGGCTTGCTCGGGCAAGGTCTACTACGATCTGGTCAATGCCCGCCGCGAGCGTGGCGCCGACAACGTTGCGATCGTCCGCGTCGAACAGCTGTATCCGTTCGCGCACAAGTCGTTCGAAACGGAACTGCGCAAGTACCCGAAGGCAACCGAAGTGATCTGGGTTCAGGACGAACCGCAGAACCAGGGCGCCTGGTTCTACGTTCAGCATCACGTGTACGAGAACATGGTCGAAGGCCAGAAGCTGGGTTACGCCGGCCGCGCCGCGTCGGCATCGCCGGCCGTGGGCTACCTGGCCAAGCACCAGGAGCAGCAGAAGGCCCTGATCGACACGGCTTTCGCGCCCAAGTTCAAGGTCATGTTGACGAAGTAACACTCGCTTGATGCACGCGCCGCGCGCGCAGGTTTCTGGAATTCCGATTCGAAGCTTGCCGCGCAGCGCGACCAGAACACAAACTTTACGGAACAAACAAAATGGCTATTACCGACGTCGTCGTCCCCCAACTCTCCGAATCCGTCTCCGAAGCGACGCTGCTGACCTGGAAGAAGCAGCCGGGCGCTGCCGTTGAAGCGGACGAAATCCTGATCGAAGTCGAAACCGACAAGGTCGTGCTGGAAGTGCCGGCTCCCGCCTCGGGCGTGCTGGCTGAAATCGTCAAGGGCGACGGCAGCACCGTCACCTCCGGCGAAGTGCTGGCCCGCATCGACACCGCCGGCAAGGCCGCCGTTGCCGCCGCCGCGCCCGCCGCCGAAGCGCCCAAGGCCGCCGAGCAAGCCGCTGCTGCTCCCGCCGCTCCCGCTTCGTCGGCTGCCGCCGGCGTGGCTTCGCCCGCCGCTGCCAAGATCCTGGCCGAGAAGGGCGTCGACGCCGCTTCCGTGGCTGGCTCCGGCCGCGACGGCCGCGTGACCAAGGGCGACGCCCTGGCCGCCAGCGCTCCCGCCAAGGCCGCTCCGGCCAAGGCCGCCGCCCCGGTCGCGCCTCCGACGCTGTCGCTGGACGGCCGTCCGGAACAGCGCGTGCCGATGAGCCGCCTGCGCGCCCGCATCGCCGAGCGCCTGCTGCAATCGCAGCAGGAAAACGCGATCCTGACCACGTTCAACGAAGTGAACATGCAGGCCGTCATCGACCTGCGCAACAAGTACAAGGACAAGTTCGAGAAAGAGCACGGCATCAAGCTGGGCTTCATGTCGTTCTTCGTCAAGGCCGCCGTTGCCGCGCTGAAGAAGTTCCCGCTGATCAACGCCTCGATCGACGGCAAGGACATCATCTACCACGGCTACTTCGACATCGGTATCGCTGTCGGCAGCCCGCGCGGCCTGGTTGTGCCGATCCTGCGCAACGCCGACCAGCTGTCGATCGCCGACATCGAGAAGACCATCGCCGACTTCGGCCGCCGCGCCGCTGACGGCAAGCTGGGCATTGAAGAAATGACCGGCGGCACGTTCTCGATCTCCAACGGCGGCGTGTTCGGCTCGATGCTGTCGACCCCGATCATCAACCCGCCGCAATCGGCCATCCTGGGCGTGCACGCCACCAAGGATCGCGCCGTGGTTGAAAACGGCCAGATCGTCATTCGCCCGATGAACTACCTGGCGCTGTCCTACGACCACCGCATCATCGACGGCCGCGAAGCCGTGCTGGGCCTGGTCGCGATGAAGGACGCTCTGGAAGATCCGCAGCGCCTGTTGCTGGACCTGTAATCTCGACGCCCCGGCCCGGCGCCCGATCGACCTTCGGGTCTTGCGGCGCCCCGGCCGGCTCCATGCCGGCCCGCAGGGCGGGGCGTGTTCCACTCAATACCTCTTCGCGAGAACACTATGTCCAAACAATTTGACGTCGTCGTCATCGGCGCGGGCCCCGGCGGCTACATCGCCGCCATCCGCGCCGCGCAGCTCGGCATGTCGGTGGCTTGCATCGACGCCTGGCAGAACGGCCAAGGCGGCCCGGCACCCGGCGGCACCTGCACCAACGTCGGTTGCATCCCGTCCAAGGCGCTGCTGCAATCGTCCGAACACTACGAACAAGCCAACCACCACTTCGCCGAGCACGGCATCGAAGTCAAGGGCGTCAGCCTGAAGCTCGACACGCTGATCGGCCGCAAGAACACGGTGGTCAAGCAGAACAACGACGGCATCCTGTACCTGTTCAAGAAGAACAAGGTCACGTTCTTCCATGGCAAGGGCGCGTTCGCCGGCCAGGTGGAAGGCGGCTGGGCCATCAAGGTCACCGGCACCGCCGAGGAAGACCTGGTTGCCAAGCATGTCGTGGTCGCCACCGGTTCGTCGGCGCGCGAGCTGCCCGGCCTGCCGTTCGATGAAAAGGTCGTGCTGTCCAACGACGGCGCGCTGAACATCGGCGCCGTGCCGAAGACGCTGGGCGTGATCGGCGCCGGCGTGATCGGCCTGGAAATGGGCAGCGTGTGGCGCCGCCTGGGTTCCGAAGTCACCATCCTGGAAGCCATGCCGGAATTCCTGGCCGCGGCTGACGGCCAGGTGGCCAAGGAAGCCCTCAAGGCCTTCACCAAGCAAGGCCTGAACATCCAGATGGGCGTCAAGATCGGCGAGATCAAGGCGACCGCCAAGTCCGTCACCGTGCCCTACGTCGACGCCAAGGGCGCCGAGCAGAAGCTGGTGGTCGACAAGCTGATCGTCTCGATCGGCCGCGTGCCTTACACCGGCGGCCTGAACGCCGACACCGTGGGACTGAAGCTCGACGAGCGCGGCTTCATCGCCGTGGACGGCGACTGCAAGACCAACCTGCCGAACGTCTGGGCAGTGGGCGACGTGGTGCGCGGTCCGATGCTGGCGCACAAGGCCGAGGAAGAAGGCGTGGCGGTTGCCGAGCGCATCGCCGGCCAGCACGGCCATGTCAACTTCGACACCGTGCCGTGGGTGATCTACACCTCGCCGGAAATCGCCTGGGTCGGCAAGACCGAACAGCAGCTCAAGGCCGAAGGCCGCGAGTACAAGGCTGGCAGCTTCCCCTTCCTGGCCAACGGCCGCGCCCGCGCGCTGGGCGACACCACCGGCTTTGCCAAGGTGATCGCCGATGCCAAGACCGACGAGGTCCTGGGCGTGCACATCGTGGGCCCGATGGCCTCGGAACTGATCTCGGAAGCCGTGACCATCATGGAATTCCGTGGCGCGGCCGAAGACATCGCCCGCATCTGCCACGCGCACCCGACGCTGTCGGAAGCCGTGAAGGAAGCCGCATTGGCCGTGGACAAGCGCGCATTGAACTTCTGATACGCGCATAGCCGATGCAAGACGGGGGCGGGTTCACGGATCCGCCCTTTTTTCATTCTGCTTTTCCTGCTCCCACATGAACGTCCGCGAATACTACGAACACGCCCTGGCCGAACGCGGCTACAAGCCCGACGAAGCCCAGAAAAAGGCGATCGACCGGCTGCAGCGCTATTTCGACGAATGGGTCAAGTTCAAGTCGATGCGCTCGAACGCGCTGAAGAAGCTGCTGAACCGCCCCGACGTGCCGCGCGGCGTGTACCTGTGGGGCGGAGTGGGGCGGGGCAAGAGCTTCCTGATGGACGCTTTCTACGCCACCGTGCCCGTGGTGCGCAAGACGCGCCTGCACTTCCACGAATTCATGCGCGGCGTGCACCGCGAACTCGAAGAAGTGAAGGGTATGCAGGATCCGCTGGACGAGGTGGCCAGGCGCGTGGCCAAGCGCTACCGCCTGATCTGCTTCGATGAGTTCCACGTATCCGACGTGGCCGACGCGATGATCCTGCACCGGCTGCTGTTCAAGCTGTTCGAGTACGGCACGTCCTTCGTGATGACGTCCAACTACGAACCCTCGACTCTGTATCCGGACGGCCTGCACCGCGACCGCATCCTGCCCGCGATCCAGCTGATCCAGGCGCGCATGGACATCATGAACGTGGACGCCGGCGTGGACTACCGCCGCCGCTCGCTGGAACAGGTGCAGTGTTATCACACGCCGCTGGACGAGCGTGCCCAGAACGCTTTGCAGGAAGCGTTCGACAGCCTGGCCGATACGTCGCCCCAGGATCCGGTGCTGCACATCGAACACCGCGAGATCCGCGCGCTGGCGCTGGGCGGGTCGGTGGTGTGGTTCGATTTCGCCACGCTTTGCGGCGGGCCGCGTTCGCAGAACGATTATCTGGAATTGGCCAATCGCTTCCACGCGGTGATCCTGTCGGGCGTACCCCGCATGGGACCGCGCCAGGCTTCCGAGGCGCGCCGCTTCACCTGGCTGATCGACGTGTTCTACGACCACCGCGTCAAGCTCATCATGTCCGCCGAATGCGAACCCGAGGAGATCTACACGGAAGGCGCGCTGGCCAATGAATTCCACCGCACCGTCTCGCGCATCCTAGAAATGCAGTCGCGCGAGTACCTGGAGTCGGAACGCCGCCACACCGTGTCGTTGTAGTCGCGCCGCATCTGTCCGGATTTTCCGGGCAGATCGCGGTTGAAATTGGTAATACAAGTCATTATCAATTAAGATTTGGAGACTTCTGGTCCAGCACCGCAGTTTCCAACGTGTCTTCCACCCTCCTGTCCGCATCGGCCGCGCGCACCGACCCTCCCGCCGCGCCCGTCGATGGCCTGTACCGCGATCATCGCTCCTGGCTGTTCGGCTGGCTGCGCCGCAGGCTGGGCTGCGAGCACCGCGCCGAAGACCTGGCGCAGGACGTGTTCCTGCGGGTGATCCAGGGCCGCAAGGCGGTGCGCGCCACCGAAGCGCGCGGGCTGCTGACCACCATTGCCAAGGGTCTGGTAGTGGACCACCAGCGGCATGCGGCGCTGGAACGGGCCTATCTCGCCTATCTGGCCGCCATTCCCGAGGCCTATGCGCCATCCCCCGAGGAACAAACCGAGCAGCTGCAATCGCTGGCGCGGCTGGACCGTTTGCTGGACGGCCTGCCGCCCAAGGCCCGATCCGCGTTCCTGCTGTCGCAGCTCGACGGGCTGACCTATCCCGAGATCGCCCGGCGGCTCGAGGTTTCCTTGAGTTCGGTGCAGCAATACATGGTGCGCGCCATGACCGCGTGCTACGCGGCCTTTGATGACTAGCGCCGCGGATCCCGCCGCGGACCCCGTTGCGGGCCAGGCGATCGCCTGGTGGGTGCGATTGCAATCCGGCCTGGCCGGCGCGGCGGAACGCCAGTCCTGTGAGGCATGGCTGGCGCAAGACCCCGCGCACCGCTGCGCGTGGGACCGCTTGCAGCGCATCAGCCAGGACGCGCGCCGCGTGCCGGCGGCATTGGCGCATGGTGCGCTGACGCGCTCCGCATCGTCCTCGCCCCGATCGACCGGCCGTCGCACGGTGTTGCGCGGACTGCTGGCTATCGGCGGCACGGCTTTTACCGGCTGGGCTGCCTACCGCCATACGCCGTGGCAGCGGCTGGCGGCGGACCTCAGCACGGGCGTCGGTGAGCGGCTGGCGGTAGCGGTGGCGGATGGGCTGCACATCACCTTGAACAGCGACAGCGCGGTGCGCCTGCATGTGCAGGGCGATGCCCGCGGCATGGACCTGCTGCGTGGCGAAGTGCTGGTGCGGGCCGAAATGCGGCCCGGCATGGCGGCGCTGCGCGTGGATACGGGGCATGGCGAGCTACGCGTCGAGCAGGCGCGCTTCGATCTGCGCCGCACCGCCGAAGGCGCGCGCGTGGGCGTGTACGAAGGCAGTCTGGCGCTTTTGCGCGGCGGCGCGGTCACCCATGCGGAAGCCGGGGAGCGCCTGCAATTCTCCGAACACGGCGACGTCGGCCGTCTTGCATCCGATTCCGACCGGCTGGCCTGGACCGACGGGCTGGTGGTGGCCAAGGACTGGCGCCTGGACTATTTCGCGCAATACCTGGCGCGCCAGCGGTTGGGCATGATCCGGGTGGACCCGGCGGTGGCCGGCCTGCGGCTGTCGGGCGTGTTCCCGCTGGACGACGCCGAGCGTGCGCTCAAGGCGCTGGAGCCCGCCTTGCCCATCCGCGTGACACGACATACGCAGTATTGGCTGCAGGTCGGTCCGCGCGAGGCCTGAGCGTTACAAATTTTTTTGCCTGCGGCTTGCAGGTTTTCCGATCCCGTACGGAAGGCAGGGATAGATACCACCGTACAGGGAGAGTTTTGTGTCCGTTTCATCTCACCCGCGCTTGCGCGCCCCCTTGTCCGCCGGCCGCGTGGCCCTGCTGGCCGCCATGTGCGCGGGCGGGCTTGCCGCCGGCATGCCGCAGTCCTGGGCGCAGCCGGCGCCCGCCTCCGCGAATGCGCCGCGCAGCTACCAGATCGCTGCCGGCTCCTTGGCCGATGCCCTGACGCAGTTCGCGCGCAGCGCCGGCGTGGTCCTGTCGTTCGACCCCGCGCTGGTGCGGGGACGCCGCTCGGACGGGCTGGACGGCGCCTATTCGGTGGGCGCGGGATTCGCCCGCATCCTGTCGGGCAGCGGCCTGCAGGCGCGCGCGCAATCGGGCAATACCTGGACCCTGGTGCAGGTCGCCGCGCCCGGGGGCGACACGCCCACGCTGGCGCCAGTGACCGTGTCCGGCCTGTCCGACAGCCCGATCACGACGGTGGGCTATGTCGCCACGGTGAGCGCCAGCGCCACCAAGACCGACACGCCGCTGATCGAAACGCCGCAGTCGGTATCGGTCGTCACGCGCGAGCAGATCACGGAGCAGGGCGCGCAGACGCTGAACCAGGTTCTGCGCTACACCGCGGGCGTGGCCACGGAATCGCGCGGCGCCACTGCTACGCGCCTGGACCAGTTCAGCGTGCGCGGCTTTTCGGCGTCGACGTATCTGGACGGCCTGCGGGTATTTGGCGGCCGCGACGCCTTGCCGCAGGTGGACGCCTATCGGCTGGAGCGCGTGGACGTGCTGAAGGGACCGGCCTCCGTCATGTACGGGCAGGGCGGTCCGGGCGGCGTGGTCAACCAGGTCAGCAAGCGCCCGCTGGAAGAGACGCTGCGCGAGGTCGAGGTGCAGGTCGGCAACTACGACTACCGCCGCGCCAACTTCGATTTCGGCGGTCCGGTCGATGAAGACGGCAAGTTCCTGTACCGCCTGGTCGGCTCGGGCTACATGTCCGACGGCCAGGTCAAGGACACCAAGGAACGCCGCTACTTCGTGTCGCCGGCCTTTACCTGGAAGCCCAGCGGCGACACGACGCTGACGGTGCTGACCAATTTCCAGCGCGATCCCGACATGGGTTCCTACGGCAGCGTGCCGGCCATGCGCACGCTGCTTTCCGCGCCCGACGGCATCCGCCTGCCGGCCGATTACTACGACGGCGACGCCAACTTCGAAAAGAGCGATCGCAAGAGCTATTCGCTGGGCTACGTGCTGGAGCACCGTTTCAACGACAACATCAAGGCATCGCAAAGCCTGCGCTGGACGCGCGCGGAAGCGCAGTACCGCAGCATCTACGGCGCCATGACCAACAACTACGGCTACACCGACAAGACCTACCGCTACCAGCAGCGTGCGTCGATCGCGACCGACGTGGACGTGGGCGCGCTGGTGCTGGACAACAACGTGCAGGCGCGCTTCAACACCGGTCCCTTCGCCCATACTACGTTGCTGGGTTTTGACTACCAGCACGTCAAGACCGACACGCTGTCCGGCTTCGGCACCGCGCCCGCGCTGGATGTGCTGAACCCGAACAATCATCAGAACATCCCGGTGCCGGCGTTCTCGTCGGACGCAACCTCCAAGCAGTACCAGACCGGCCTGTACTTCCAGGACCAGATCAAGATCGACCGCCTGTCGGTGTTGCTGGGCGGACGCTACGACTGGTCGCGCACCGTGGGTGAGACCACCACGATCGCCACCGGACGGGTCGCGCCGTCCTCGCTGAATGCGGAGAAGTTCACGGGCCGCCTGGGTGCGATCTACAACTTCGACAACGGCGTGGCGCCGTACTTCAGCTATTCGGAATCGTTCGAGCCGCAGTCCGGCACGGGCTGGCAGAACAAGCCGTTCAAGCCGATCGAGGGCAATCAGTACGAGGTTGGCATCAAGTACCAGCCGCCGGGCAGCGCCACGCTGCTGTCGTTTGCGGCGTTCGACATCCGCCGCGAGAACATGACCACCACCGATCCGGATCCGACCCATATCTGCGGTACGGCCGGCGGACGCTGCTCGATCCAGGCGGGCGAACTGCGCACGCAGGGCATCGAGCTCGAAGCCAAGACCGAGCCCCTGCGCGGCCTGACGCTGGTGGCTGCGTACTCCCTGATGGACAACGAGTACTCCAAGGGCTATCCCAACGCCGCGGGCCTGAACCTGAAGGGCAAGACGCCCGTGGGCGTGCCTTCGCAACAGGCGTCCGCTTGGGCCCGCTACCAGTTGCAGGAAGGTCCGCTGGCGGGCGTGGGCGTGGGCGGCGGCGTGCGCTACATCGGTTCCTCGTATGCCAACGAGACCAACACGCTGAAGGTGCCGTCGGTCACGTTGTTCGACCTGATGCTGGACTATGACCTGGGCCGCGCGTCGCCGTCGCTCAAGGGCATGCAGGTGGCGCTGAACGTGCAGAACCTTTTCGACAAGGAATACATCGCCTCGTGCTCGGGCGATTCCTGGTGCTGGTACGGCTACCAGCGCTCCATCAAGGCCAGCCTGCGCTATCGCTGGTAAGCCTTGCCGCTATTTCGAAGTGAGAATGGTTATAATTTAAACCCTCCGAATCGGACCCGGGCCGCGGGGCTGGTCCGATCCGGTCCTCTAAAGGAAATCAACAATGACATTCGCAAGAACCTTGGCTGCCATCGCCTTGTTGAGCACGGCAGGGGCCGCGCAGGCGCATTTTGTTTGGTTGGAACGCAGCGCCGAGGGACCGGCCAAGGCGTATTTCGGGGAATGGGCGGATGATGTGCGCGAAAAGCGCGACGGCCTGCTCGGCAAGATCATGGTCGCACCGGTCGTGACGGGCGCCGACGGCAAGGCGCTGAAGACTTCGGGCGAAGGCGCGGATTTCCTGGAATTCGCGGCGGCGGGCAAGGGCGACGTGCGTCTGCGCCAGGCCTACCAGTTCAAGGACACCCTGGTGCAGTACGGCGCCAAGGCGGGCCGCGCGGACACCGAGGGCAAGCTGGACCTGGAGCTCGTGCCGGTCGCGGCCGGGACCAACGCCTTCGTGCTGCAGTTCAAGGGCAAGCCGCTGGCGAAGACGGAAGTCACCGTTTTCGGCCCGCCCAAGTGGGAGAAGCGCTTCCACAGCGACGAGAACGGCCGCATCGAGATCACCACGCCGTGGCCCGGCCAGTACGTGCTCGAAGCCGCCCACGTCGAAGACAAGCCGGGCGAGGCCGACGGCCGTGCCTACGCCAAGATCCGCTACGTTTCCACCACTACCTTCAACGTGTCCCAGTGAAAGCTCCCGCTGCCGGCGCAGGCATGATGCGCTACCGTCTGGCCGTCTTTTCCAGGGCGGCGGCCGCCATCCTGGGCGGCTACGCCCTGGCGTCGGCGGCCGCCGCCTGCCTGGCGATCTGGCTGCCCATGCGGCGGCCGGACGCCGTGGTCACGGCGCAGATGCTGTCCTTCGTGTTCTACGCCTGCGGCGTGATCTGGGTCTTTGCCACGCGCAATGCCTGGCGCGCCTGGGCCGGCGTGCTGTTGCCCGCTGCCTTGATGGGCGCGCTGTTCCTGGCCGGCCGGGCAACGGGGGCGGCATGAAGGCGAAAGTGGAAAGGGCGCCGGGCGAGGAAGGCCTGCGCCAATCCATGTCCTGGCTGCATACCTGGTCGGGGCTGATCTTCGGCTGGGTGCTGTTTGCGATGTTCCTGACCGGCACGCTGGCGTTCTTCCGCCCCGAGATCACGGCCTGGATGCAGCCCGAGATCCAGGTGCGGCCCGCGCCTGCTGCGCAGTCCGTGGCCGCCGCGCAAAACTACCTGGCCGAACACGCGCCCGACGCCACGCGCTGGTTCATCACGCCGCCGTCCGACCGCGAGCCGTCGGTCCAATTGCTTTACCAGGTGCCCAAGCCCAAGCCGGGTGAACGCGGCTTCGTGCGCGTGAAGCTGGATGCGGCCACCGGCCAGGCCGTGACCGCGCGCGAGACTCGCGGCGGCGACTTCTTCTATCGCTTCCATTTCGAACTGGAAACCGCGTTTCCCTGGGGGCGCTGGCTGGCCAGCATCGCCGGCATGTTCATGTTGGTGGCCATCATCAGCGGCATCATCACCCACAAGAAGATCTTCACCGATTTCTTCACGTTCCGGCCCGGGAAAGGCGGGCAGCGCGCCTGGATGGACGGCCACAACGCCTTGTCCGTGCTGGGGCTGCCGTTCCACCTGATGATCACGTTCAGCGGGCTGGTGCTGTTCATGGCCATGCTGATGCCGGCCGGCATCCTGGCCGTCTACGAGAGCCCGCGGCAGTATTCCGACGACGTTTTCAAGTCGTTCAGGATCACGCCCGCGCGCAACGAGCCGGCGCCGCTGATCGCGCTTGCGCCGTTGGTGGAGCAGGCGCAGCAGCACTGGCAAGGCGGCCGGGTGGGGCGCATCACCGTCAACCATCCCGGCGATGCCGGCGCGACCGTGACCCTGGTGCGCGACGCTGCCGACGGCGTGTCGTTCGGCAAGCTGGCGCCCTACATGCGCTTTGACGGCGTCACGGGCGCACTGCGGGAAAGCGAGGACGAACTCGGCGCCACGGCGCGTACGGCGGGCGTCATCGTCGGCCTGCACCTGGGTCTGTTTGCCGAACCGTTCTTGCGCTGGCTTTATTTCCTGGTCAGCATGGCGGGCACGGCCATGGTGGGCACGGGCCTGGTTCTGTGGATCGCCAAACGGCGGCAGAAGGCACGTCCGGGCGCGCGCGAAGCATTCTCGCTGCGGTTGGTGGATGCGCTCAACGCCGGCACGATCGCGGGCCTGTTCATCTCGATCGCGGCCTTTTTCTGGGCCAACCGCCTCTTGCCCGTCGACCTGCCGGGCAGACAGTTCTGGGAGTCTCGCGCCTTCTTCGCCGCCTGGGGGCTGTCGCTGGTCTACGCCTTCCTGTTCCAGCACCGCAAATGGCGCGACCTGCTGGCCGCCGCAGCCGTTGCCCTGGCGCTGGTGCCCGTGGTCAATGCCCTGACGACCTCGCGCCATCTGGGCGTGTCGCTGCCCGCGGGCGACTGGGTCATGGCCGGTTTCGACCTGACCTGCCTGGCCGGGGCGCTGCTGTTGGCCTGGATGGCGCGCAAGGCGGCCCGCGCTGGCAAGGTGGGCGCCAAAGCGCCCGCCAAGGGCCGCGCCGCGATCAAGCCGGCGGTCCAGCCGCAGGCCGCGCCGGCCCAGCCCGCCTACGAACCTAGAGGTGATACGCCATGACGCTAGCCGCCTTCTGCCTGGCCTATGCGGGCTTTTCCGCCCTGTGCCTGGGCATGGACCGCCACTACGAAGACCTGTTCGACCGCGCTCTGCCGCGGCGTCATCGGCTGCCCCTGCGCCTGTTTGGCTGGGGGGCGCTGGCCCTGTCCCTGTGCGCCTCGGCGGCGGTCTGGGGTTGGAGCTACGGCACGGTCGAATGGATCGGCATACTCAGCATCGCCGGGCTGCTGCTGATCTGGTTCCTGACGTTCCGGCCGCGCGCCGCGCTGACCGCGGGCGGGCTGTGCGCGCTGGCGGCGCCGGTGCTGGCCGTCCTGTAGCCGCGCGCCCGGCACGTTACACTGGGCGTTTCCCCTAGCAAACGCCTCTTCGCCTCATGAATACCCGCGTCCTCACCGGCATCACCACCTCTGGAACTCCCCACCTCGGCAACTACGCGGGCGCGATCCGTCCCGCCGTCCAGGCCAGCGCGCAGCCCGGCGTGGACGCATTCTTCTTCATGGCGGACTACCACGCCCTCATCAAGTGCGACGATCCCGCCCGCGTGGCGCGCTCGCGCCTTGAAATCGCCGCCACCTGGCTGGCGGTGGGCCTGGACCACGAGCGCGTGACCTTCTACCGCCAATCGGACATCCCCGAGATCCCCGAACTGACCTGGTTGTTGAACTGCGTCACCGCCAAGGGCCTGATGAACCGGGCGCACGCCTACAAGGCGTCGGTGGACCAGAACATGGAAAAGGGCCTGGAGCCGGACGATGGCGTGACCATGGGCCTGTTTTCGTACCCGGTGCTGATGGCCGCTGACATCGTCATGTTCAACGCCAACAAGGTGCCGGTGGGCCGCGACCAGATCCAGCATCTGGAAATGGCGCGCGACATCGCCCAGCGCTTCAACCACCTGTACGGCCGCGACTACTTCACGCTGCCGGAAGTCGTGATCGAAGAGGACGTGGCGACCTTGCCGGGCCTGGATGGCCGCAAGATGTCCAAGAGCTACAACAACACCATTCCGCTGTTCGAAGGCGGCGCCAGCGCGCTGCGCGCGGCGGTGATGCGCATCGTGACCGACTCGCGCGCGCCGGGCGAGCCCAAGGACGCTGAGAACTCGCACCTGTACACCATCTATCGCGCCTTCGCCACGCACGAGCAGGCCGCCGCGTTGCGCAAGCAGCTCGAAGAAGGCATGGGCTGGGGCGAAGCCAAACAGGCGCTGTACGACCATCTGGAAAACCTGCTGGCGCCCATGCGCGAAAAGTACTTCGACCTGATGGCCAACCCCGGCCGCATCGAAGACATTCTGCAGGCCGGCGCCGCCAAGGCGCGCAAGCTGGCCACGCCGTTCATGCAGGAACTGCGCCAGGCCGTGGGCCTGCGCAACCTGGAAGCCGGCTCGGGCGCCAAGGCCGCGCAGCCCAAGAAGGAAAAGGGCAAGGGCGCGCGCTTCGTCAGCTTCCGCGATGAAGACGGCGGCTTCCGTTTCCGCCTGCTGGCCGCCGACGGCGAGGAACTGCTGCTGTCGCAGCGTTTCGCCGATCCGAAGGAAGCCGGCGCGCTGATGCGCCGCCTGCAGTCGGAACCGGCCGATGCGGTGCTGCAGGCTGACGGGCAGGGCTATGCCGCGATGATCGACGGCGTGGCCGTGGCCACCGCGCCGGCAGGCGCGCAGGGCGAGTCCGGCGCCTTGCTGGAACGCGCGCGCGCTGCGCTGTCGTCTTTGTCGCAGGAATAAACCCAAGGGGCCGGCGCGCAGCCGGCCCGGCGGTTCAGGCCGCGCGGGCGCTGGCCACGATGCGCCCGTCGCGCACCTGGAAGCGCTGCGCGCTGCCCTGGCCGGCGATTTCCAGCATGTCGCCTTCCGTGTAGCCGGTGACGTTCGGGCAATCCAGCCATTCCGGATTGATGAACGGGAAGTACTTCAGCGTGCCGCTGCCCTGGCTGGCGAAATCGAAGGTGGTGTTGGCGACCACTTCCGGGTCCCATTGGCTGGCGTCGAAGGTCAGCGCGCAACCCGCGCCGATGCGGTAGGTGATGCTGGCGCCCATGCTGGCGAATCCCAGTGCGCCGACGTGCAGCTGCGCCCCATTGCTCAGTTCGATGATGCGGCTGCCCAGCCGCTCCAGCGTGATGTGCTTGAAGCTGACTTCGGCGCCGTCGACAAGCAGGTGCGAATACTGGCCCAGGGTGATTTCGCTATAGACGCCGCTGGCGTTGGTTTCCTTGGCGGCGAGGGTTGCCGTTTCATTGGCGGCAAGCGTGATGGTATGGGACATGGCGGGGCGGATCTCCGGTCGTTCGGGGCAGGGCGCTGTTGTTCTTGTGCTGCTCCCCGGCAGGCGCTGCGCGCCATGGCGCGCCTGCTCGCGGGGGGCTTGTGCCGCCTTGCGGCCTGGCGCCGCCGGGTTTTATTATTTGGACACAATTAGATATTTTCTATCATTTTTGATAGGTTTGGCTTGAGACTACGCAAGTAACCTGTCTCTTTACGGGTAAGCCCTAGGCAAAAAAAAACCGGCGCATCAGGCGCCGGTTTTCCGTGGGGCGGTGCTCGCTCAGCGCTTGAGCTTGGCGAAGGCGTCCGCCATGGCGCTGTTCATGCCTGCGCCGGCCCCGGCGCCGGCGCGGCCGCCGTCGCCCTGCGGACGGCGGTTGCGGTCGCCGCCCTTGGGCGCGTCGCCGCTGCGGCGGGCGGGAGCCGCGGTGTCGTTCAGGCGCATGGTCAACGCGACGCGCTTGCGCGCCACGTCCACTTCCAGCACCTTCACGCTGACCGTCTGGCCCACCCGCACGACGTCGCGCGGATCCTTCACGAACTTCTCGGCCAGGGCCGAGATGTGGACCAGGCCGTCCTGATGCACGCCGATGTCCACGAACGCGCCGAAGTTGGCCACGTTGGTCACAACGCCTTCCAGCACCATGCCCGGGTACAGGTCGTTCAGCGTTTCGACGCCTTCCTTGAACTGCGCCGTCTTGAATTCCGGACGCGGATCGCGGCCGGGCTTTTCCAGTTCGGCGAAGATGTCGCGCACCGTCGGCAGGCCGAAGCGCTCGTCGGTGAAGTCGGACGGCGACACGCCCTTGAGCGCTTCGCGCTGGCCGATGATCTGCTTCACCTCGGCCTTGATCTTGGCGACGATGCGTTCGACCACCGGATAGGCTTCGGGGTGGACCGACGAGGCATCCAGCGGGTTGTCGCCGTTGGGAATGCGCAGGAAGCCCGCGGCTTGTTCAAACGCCTTGTCGCCAAAGCGCGGCACCTTGCGCAGGATCTCGCGGGTCGGGAAGGCGCCGTTCTCGTCGCGCCAGGCAACGATGTTCTTGGCCAGCAGCGAATTCAGGCCGGACACGCGGGCCAGCAGGGCGGCCGACGCGGTGTTCACGTCCACGCCCACGGCGTTCACGCAATCCTCGACCACGGCGTCCAGCGAACGCGCCAGCTCGCGTTGGTTGACGTCGTGCTGGTACTGGCCCACGCCGATGGCCTTGGGATCGATCTTGACCAGTTCGGCCAGCGGATCCTGCAGGCGGCGGGCGATGGACACGGCGCCGCGCAGCGTCACGTCCAGGTCGGGGAATTCCTGGGCCGCGGTTTCGGAAGCCGAATAGACGGAAGCGCCGGCTTCGGAGACCACCACGCGGGTGACCTTCAGGTCCGGGAAGCGTTCCATCATGTCGCCCACCAGCTTCTCGCTTTCGCGCGAGGCGGTGCCGTTGCCGATGGCGATCAGGTCGACCTTGTGGCGCGCCACCAGGGCGGCCAGCGTGTTGATGGTGCCTTCGCGGTCGCGGCGCGGCTCGAACGGGTAGACCGTGGTGGTGTCCACGACCTTGCCGGTCTGGTCGATCACGGCGACCTTGCAGCCGGTGCGGATGCCGGGGTCCAGGCCCAGCACGGCCTTGGGGCCGGCGGGCGCGGCCAGCAGCAGGTCCTTCAGGTTGGCGGCGAACACGCGGATGGCTTCGGCTTCGCCGCTTTCGCGCAGGCGGCCGATCAGTTCGCTTTCGAACGCCGTCAGCAGCTTCACGCGCCAGGTCCAGCGGCAGACTTCGCCCAGCCAGCGCGCGCGCGGCGTGGCGTCCAGCGCGAACAGGCCGTTGCCCAGCTTCAGGAAGCCGGCGATGCGGGCCACGCAGGGATGCGGCGTCTGCGCTTCCAGTTCGGCTTCCAGGCCCAGGCGCAATTCCAGCACGCCTTGTTGGCGGCCGCGCAGCAGCGCCAGGATGCGGTGCGAGGGCAGGGTGCGCAGCGGTTCGTTGAAGTCGAACCAGTCGCGGAAATTGGCGCCCTCGGTTTCCTTGCCGTCGACCATCTTGGAATGGATCAGTCCGGTGGACCACAGGTGCTCGCGCATGTCGGCCAGCAGGTCCGCGTTTTCCGCGTAGCGCTCGGCCAGGATGTCGCGCGCGCCGTCGAGCGCGGCCTTGGCGTCGTTGATGGACGCTTCGGGATTCAGGTACTGCGCGGCCAGCGCGGCGGGGTCGCAGGCGGGATCGGCGAGGATGCCGTCGGCCAACGGCTCCAGGCCCGCTTCGCGCGCGATCTGCGCACGGGTGCGGCGCTTGGGCTTGTACGGCGCGTACAAGTCTTCCAGACGCTGCTTGGTGTCGGCCGTGGCGATTTCCTGCTGCAGCGCTTGCGTCAGCTTGCCCTGCTGCGAGATGGATTCAAGAATGGAGCCGCGGCGCTCTTCGAGTTCGCGCAGATAGCCCAGGCGCACTTCGAGATTGCGCAGCACGGTATCGTCCAGGCCGCCCGTGGCTTCCTTGCGATAACGGGCGATGAAGGGCACGGTGGCACCATCGTCCAGCAGTTCCACCGCCGAAGCGATCTGGGAGGCGCGCGTACCCAGCTCGGTGGCGAGCTGCGCGACGATGCGGGCGTTGTCGACGCCGGCGGCGACGTACGTGATAGCGGAAGTTTCAGACATCTCGATACGACGACAAAAAGGAAAAACAAGGGGCGGATTGTGCCATAAGCCGCTGTTACAAAACGTGCCAGGGTGGACGGATATGTCCCCCTCGCGGCAGCCTGGCGGCCAATCCGCGGCCCGGCAGCGGGTATCATTTGGTCCTTTCCCACCCAAGTGTCTGGCGCCCGAACCGCAACCGGCACCGGTTCACCGTTGACTCGCTATGCTGGACCTGGATATCTCCGAATTCTTTGATGCCGAAGGCCCTTTGGCCACGGCCTTGCCTGGCTACAAACCCCGGCCTTCACAGGTCGAACTCTCGCAGGCCATAGGGCAGGCCATCCAGGACCGCGCCACCTTGGTGGCAGAGGCAGGCACCGGCATCGGCAAGACCTGGGCCTATCTTGTACCCGCCTTCATCCAGGGCGGCAAGGTGCTGATTTCCACCGGTACGCGCACTTTGCAGGACCAGCTTTTCGCCCGCGACCTGCCGCGCGTGCGCGCGGCGCTGGCCGCGCCGGTGACGGCCGCGCTGCTCAAGGGCCGCGGCAACTACGTCTGTCATTACCACCTGGACCGCCTGCAGGGCGACGAGCGTGCGCTGAAGTCGCGCACCGAAATCCAGCAGTTGCGCCAGATCCAGGTATTCGCCGGCATCTCCAAGACGGGCGACCGCGGCGACTTGGCGCAGGTGCCGGAAGACGCCGACATCTGGCAGCGCGTGACCTCCACGCGCGAGAACTGCCTGGGCCAGGAATGCCCGCGCATCCGCGACTGCTTCGTGGTGAAGGCGCGCCGCCAGGCGCAGGAAGCCGACGTGGTGGTCGTCAACCATGCCCTGTTCATGGCAGACCTGGTGCTGCGCGAAGAGGGCGTGACCGATCTGCTGCCCGAAGCGGACACCGTGATCTTCGACGAGGCGCACCAGCTGCCGGACACCGCCACCCGCTTCCTGGGCAGCAGCGTGTCCACGCACCAGCTGCTGGATTTCGGCCGCGCGTTGGAAGCGGCCGGCCTGGCCTACGCCCGCGAAGCCGCCAAATGGAGCGACGTCAGCCGCCATGTGGAAACGGCGGCGCGCGAGCTGCGGCTGGTCTGTGCGCCGCTGGACCGCATGCCGGGCCGCAAGGCCACCTTCGAGGCCATCCCCAATCCCGAGGAATTCGATGAAGCGCTGCTGGCGCTGCGCGAGGCCGTGGACGGCGCGGCCAAGGCGCTGGGCGCGGTGGCCGAAAAGCATCCGGACCTGATGGCGGCCGCGCGCAGCGGCGCCGAGATCTCGGTGCGCCTGAAACGCTGGGCCACGCCGGGGCGGGCGGGCGCGGACCATGCCGACGAAGGCTGGGGCCGCGATGACCAGGCGTCCGAACCCGCCGCGCAATCGGCGCTGGGCGATGGGCTGTCCACGCCCGCCGCCATCCTGGAGGGTGCGGCCGCCGCGGAACAATGGACCGGTCCGGCGGTGCGCTGGGTCGAACACGGGCAGCACCATGTGCGCCTGCATTCGGCGCCGCTGTCGGTGGCGCAGGCTTTTTCCAAGTACCGCAAGCCGGGCCAGGCCTGGATCATGACCTCGGCCACGCTGTCCGTGAACGGCGAGTTCACCCACTTCACCAGCCAGCTGGGGCTGGAGAAGGCGCGCACGGGCAAATGGGAATCGCCCTTCGACTACCCCGAACAGGCCTTGCTGTTCGTGCCTCGCGGCATGCCCGAACCGCAGTCGCCGCAGTTCCTCGATCGTTTCGTGCAGACCTTGCTGCCGCTGCTGGAGGCCAGCCCGGGCGGCACGCTGGTGTTGTGCACGACGCTGCGCGCGGTGGACAAGGTTGCCAATCTGCTGGCGGACGCCTTCGACGATGCCGGCCATGAATGGCCCTTGCTCAAGCAGGGCGAGGGCACGCGCCGCGATCTGCTGGACCGCTTCTGCAAGCTGGAGCACCCCGTGCTGGTGGGCAGCGCCAGTTTCTGGGAAGGCATAGACCTGCCCGGCGACGTGCTGACGCTGGTAGCGATCGACAAGCTGCCGTTCGCGCCGCCCGACGATCCGGTCATCGAGGCGCGGCTGCGCGCCTGCCGCGCGCATGGCGGCAATCCCTTTGCGGAATACCAACTGCCGGAAGCCGCGATCTCGCTCAAGCAGGGCGCCGGCCGTCTGATCCGCACGGAATCGGACTGGGGTGTGCTCATGGTGGGCGACGCGCGCCTGGTCGAAAAGCCTTATGGCAAGCGCCTGTGGCGCGGACTGCCGCCGTTCGCGCGGACGCGCGAACTGGAAGAGGTGCTGGCGTTTTACCGGCGCAAGCAGGAACCTCAGGACTAGCGGCCGTTCACGCCACAATGAGCCGGCCCTGGGGATCGCCCGCGCCAGCGGGCGCCCCTGGCAGCCACCTCAGGCCGCGACCCGTTCCGTCCGCCGCGACATCGCCCACCAACCGGTCATGACCGCGGCCAGGCCCACGATGGGCAGCATGGCGGCATTCAACGTTTCCCAGCCCATGCGCGCGAGCGCCGGGCCCGCGGCCAGCGTGGCCAGGGCGGTGGTGGCATAGCGCAGCATTTCGGCGGCCCCTTGTACGCGCGCCCGTTCGGCGGGCCGGTAGGACTGCGCCAGCAGCGTGGTGCCGCCGACGAACATGAAGTTCCAGCCCACGCCCAGGCAGAACAATGCCGCGTGGAAGGCCGTGAGCGAAGTCGATTGCATCGCGATCACCGAGCAGGCCGCGTTCAGCGCCATGCCCATGCCGAGCACGCGGGGCAGCCCCAACCGGTTGATCAGCGCGCCGGCGAAGAAGGCCGGCGCGTACATGCCGATCAGATGCCACTGCATGATGCTGGCGCCGTCGGCGATGCTGTGCTGGCAGGCGACCGCTGCCAGCGGCGCGGCCGTCATGACGAACATCATCGATACGGAACCCACGACATTGTTGGCCAGGGCCGCGACGAATATCGGCTGCCGCATGACCTCGCCCAAAGGACGGGCCGGCAGGTCCGCGGCCTGCGTGCCGGCGGGCTGGCCGCCGGCGGCTTCCTGGTCGCGGTAGGCGATCAGCAGCAGCGCGCTGGCGACTCCCAGCAGCGCCACCATCAGATAGGCGCCGGAGAAGATCGCGGCGGGGAAGAGGTCCTTGGCCCAGGCCGCCAGCGCCGGCCCCGCGATGGCGGCGATGACGCCCCCCGTCAAGACCACGGATATGGCGCGGCTCTTGGCCTCGGCGGGCACCGCGTCGGCGGCGGCCAGCCGGTAGTACTGCGCGAAGGCCTGGAACACGCCGACCAGCGCCGTGCCCAGGCAGAACAGCCAGAAGTCGCTGGCGAACACCGCGGCCACGGAAATCAGCCCGCCGGCCGCGCCCGCCAGCGATCCCAGCATGAAGCCCGCGCGGCGGCCGATGCGTTGCATCAGCAGCGATGCATACCAGGTGACCGCGGCGCCTGCCACCGTGATCAGCGCGAACGGCAGCGTGGCCAGCGCCGGATGCGGCGCCAGCATCTGGCCGGTCAGCGCCGTCAGGGTCAGGTCGATGGAGATCGCCGCGATGTACAGGCCCTGGCAGACGGCGAGGATGCGGGCATTGCGCAGGCCGCGCGTGGAGGAGGTCATGGCTGGTGGGAGTCCGGAGGATTGACAGGCCCCACTCTAGCGCCGGAAACTATGGCAAGAATGACTATTTTCCCTCATTTCATGCCATGACCCATCGCGTCTGCATTTTGCCTGTACCCAACTTCCAGCTGCTGGACATGGCTGGGCCGCTGTCGGTCTTCCAGATCGCCGCCGAACTGGTGCCGGGCGCCTATGAGGTGGCCGTGGCATCGGCCGAGGGAGGCCTGGTCCGCTGTTCGGCCGGCGTGCCCGTGTTGACGCGGTCCTGGCGCGGCCTGCGCGCCGACACCGTGCTGGTGCCGGGCGGCCAGGGCGCGCGCGAGCCCCAGGCGGCCCCGGCCATGCTGGCCTATCTGCGCGCCGCGCACGCTCGCGGCCGGCGCGTGGCCAGCGTCTGCACCGGCGCTTTCGTGCTGGCGCAGGCCGGCATCCTGCAAGGGCGCCGCGTGACCACCCACTGGCGCCATGCCGCCGAACTGCAGCAGCGCCATCCCGCGCTGGCGGTGGAAGCGGACCGCATCTACGTCGAGGACCGCGCGGTCTGGACCTCGGCGGGCATCACCGCCGGCATCGACCTGGCGTTGGCCATGGTGCAGGCAGACCACGGCGAGGCGGTCGCGCGCGCCACCGCCCGCGAGATGGTGGTCTATCACCGGCGCACGGGCGGGCAGTCGCAGTTCTCGGCGCTGCAGGACCTGGCGCCGGCCAGCGGACGCATGCGCGAGGTGCTGGCGCACGTGGGCCAGCACCTGGACGAAGTCCTGGATATCGAGCGCCTGGCCGGCGTGGCCTGCCTGAGTCCGCGCCAGTTCTGCCGCCAGTTCAAGCTGGAAACCGGCGAGACCCCGGCCAAGGCCGTGGAACGCGTGCGCGCCGAGGCTGCCCGCGAACTGGTCGAGGAGGGCGACGCCGGCATGGATGCCATCGCGCGCCGGGTGGGTTTCGGCGACACGGAGCGCATGCGCCGCGCCTTCATCCGCATCTACGGGCAGCCGCCGCAGGCCCTGCGGCGCGGCGCGCCGGCATAAAAAAAAGCCCCTGCGTCGTGGCAGGGGCTTTCTTCGCTGCGGCGGTTACGTCAGTTGAACGGGTTCCACCAGCTCTTGTCGGCCTTCAGACCCTTGGTCTTGAAGTCGCTGTTGGGGAAGTTCTTGTCGTACACGCGCTGCGAGTCGTTCTTCAGTTCGGTCAGGCCGAGCTTGTCGTAGGACTCGACCATCAGGTAGAGCGCTTCCTCGGTGGCGGGGGCGCCTTCGAAGTCGGTGATGACGGTCTGCGCGCGGTTGGCCGCGGCCACGTAGGCGCCGCGTTCGTAGTAGTAGCGGGCGACGTGCACTTCGTTCATGGCGATGGTGTTGACCAGCCAGGCGACGCGCTTCTCGGCATCCACCGTGTACTTGCTGTCCGGGTAGCGCTTGATCAGCTCGTTGAACGCGTCGTAGGACGCGCGCAGGCCCTTGGGATCGCGCTCGGCGGGATCCTGGCCGGTGATGCTGCTCATGAAGGCGCTGGCCGGGGTGAAGTTGATCAGGCCCTTCAGGTAGAGGGCGTAATCGGTGCCGGGGTGGTTGGGGTAAAGCTGCTGGAAGCGGTCGATGGCGGCCAGGGCCTGCTCGTTTTCGCCATCTTTCCAGTTGACGTAGGCAAGCTCAAGCAGCGCTTGCTGGGCGTAGACGCCGAAGGGGTAGCGGCTTTCGATCGCGGTCAGACGCTCGCGCGCTTCTTTCCAGCCGCCCGAGGCCATTTCCGCCTTGGCGTCCGCGTAGAGCTGTTCGGCGCTCCAGTTGGTGGTCTTGTCGTACTTGCTGTTGCTTGAGCCGCAACCGGCGATGACCATCACGGCGAGCAGCGCGATAACCACGCGCAAGACCGGCCCGCTTCGGGAGGCGGGATTCGAGGGAGCTGCGGAGTGGTGAATCACGAGAATCGTATCCTTGGTGTTAGCATGCAAGGCTGATTATATGATTTGTCTCCATGTCTGATACAGCCTCCGGCGCGGATCTCGTTTCCGACGACGAACTCCTGGGTATTTCCGAAGAAAACCCGCGGGGGGAACCGCAATTTGTAACAGTGCCTTCCGGCACGCGCGCCGACCGGCTGGACAAGGTGCTGGCAGGGCTGATGCCCGAGCATTCCCGCAGCCGGCTGCAGGGCTGGATCGAGGCCGGCAACGTCCACGTGAACGGCAAGCCGGGCAAGATCCGGCAGACGGTCGGCCCCGACGATGAACTCACCGTCTGGCCCCAGCCCGCGCCCGAAACCCTGGCCTTCGCGCCCGAACCCGTGGATTTCGCGGTCGTGGCCGATAGCCCCGACTGGATCGTGGTGAACAAGCCTGCCGGCCTGGTGACGCATCCCGGCGCCGGCAACTGGAGCGGCACGCTGCTCAACGGCCTGCTGTACCGCTATCCCGAACTGGCGCAGGTGGCGCGCGCCGGCATCGTGCACCGCCTGGACAAGGACACTTCCGGCCTGATGGTCGTGGCGCGCAACGAAACTGCGCAGACCCATCTGGTGCGTCAATTGCAGGCGCGCAGCATGGGCCGCGAGTACGTGGCGCTGGCCCACGGCTGGCTGGCCGGAGCCGGCAAGGTCGACCGTCCCATCGGCCGCGATTCGCGCGTCCCGGTGCGCATGAGCGTGGAGCGCCCGGTGGCGCCCAAGCCCGCCATCACCCATTACATGCCCGCCCGCCGCGGCGAGGCGGATCCCGGCGGCCGCGTCACCGAAGTGGTGTGCCGCCTGGAAACCGGCCGTACCCATCAGATTCGCGTGCACATGGCCAGCCTGGGGCACCCGCTGCTGGCCGACACGCTATACGGCGGCAAGAACATTGCGGGCGCGCAGCGGCAGATGCTGCATGCGCGCGCGCTGCACTTCGAAGATCCGGGCGGCCGCGGCGAAGTCGACTTCACCGCGGCCGTGCCACCCGACATGAGCTTGGTCCAGGAAGAGATTGCATGGAACGCGTAGTGGCAGGCCTGCCGGTGGTGACTGGCCCGCAATGGCCGGGCGTGAACTACTTCTGCACGACCCGGGCAGGGGGCGTCGGCGTCGCGCCGCACGACACCTTGAATCTGGGGCGCCGCGCCGGGGATGACCCGGACACGGTCACCGAGAACCGTCGCCGCGTGCGCGCCGCATTGCCGGCCGAACCCTTGTGGCTGCGCCAGGTCCATGGCAGCGAAGTGGTGGATGCCGATCAGGCCGACCTGCCGGACGAGCCGGCGGTCGACGCCAGCGTCACGGCGCAGCCCGGCCGCGTGCTGGCGGTGATGGTCGCCGATTGCCTGCCCGTGGTCATCGCCGATGCGCAAGGCACGGTGCTGGGCGCGGCGCATGCCGGCTGGCGCGGCCTGTCGGGAGGCGTGCTGGAGAACACGCTGGCGGCCATGCGCGCCAAGGCGCCGCAGGCCTCGGGCTGGCGTGCCTGGGTCGGGCCAGGCATCGGCCCGCAGGCGTTCGAAGTCGGCCAGGACGTGCTGGACGCCTTCTCCAAGGACGATCCCGCGACCCTGCGGTACTTCACGCCGCGGCCGGGCATTTCCGGAAAATGGCTGGCCGACCTCGCCGGATTGGCTGATTTCCGCCTGCGCCGCGCCGGGGTACAAGAAGTGTCCTTGAGCGGGATGTGCACGGTGGAGGGGGCGGATCGGTTCTTCTCGTACCGCCGCGACGGCGAAACCGGACGCATGGCTTTGCTGGCCTGGCTAGGCCCGGTTTGATCTGGCGCAAGGCCCGCAGCCGGCCTTGCGTCATACCCTGTCAGGCCTCCTTGTATACCCGCATTGACAGTCCCGGACCCGGAATGCAACATCAATCGCGTAGTTTCGATAACAAGGTGTCGAAGTGAATGCCAATCTCTCCGCAGGGCCCATTCCGGTGAGCGTGGCACCGGAAGTCCTGGCCGACATTCAGGCCGAATTCTCCCGCGAGTGGCAGCGCCTTTGCGATGACGCCCGCCGTGGCGCGCTTGCGCCGCCGCCAGACCGCCGTTTTTCGGGCGATGCCTGGGCCTCCAATCATTCGCATCTGTTGCTGGCGCATACCTATCTGCTGTCGGCCCGCGCCATGTCGCGCATGGTCGACGCGGCCCAAGTCAGCGAGCCCATGCGCGACCGCCTGCGTTTTTCGATCATGCAATGGGTCGACGCGCTGTCGCCGTCGAACTTCCTGGCGCTGAACCCGGATGCCCAGCAATCCATCGTCGAAAGCGCCGGCCGCGCGCTCAACGAAGGGCTGGCCAATCTGCTGGGCGACGTCAAGAAAGGCCGCATCACGCAGACCGACGAATCGCAGTTCGAGATCGGCCGCAACGTCGCCGTGACGCCGGGCGAAGTGGTGTTCGAAAACCGGTTGTTCCAGCTCATCCAGTACGCGCCGTCGACCGCCACCGTGCACGAACGGCCGCTGGTCATCGTGCCGCCGAACATCAACAAGTTCTACATCCTGGACCTGCAGCCCGAAAATTCCTTCGTGCGGCACGCGGTGGACCAGGGCTTTACGGTGTTCCTGATTTCCTGGCGCAATCCGGTATCCAGCGACACCGATGGCGTGGACCGCGCGACTTGGTCCGATTATCTGGACGACGCGGTGTTGCAGGCGCTGCGGGTTGCCAGCGACATCACCAAACAGCCGCAGGTCAATGCGCTGGGCTTCTGCGTCGGCGGCACGATGCTGGCTTCCGCGCTGGCCCTGGCCGAGGCGCGCGGCGAGCATCCGGTCGCATCGCTGACGCTGCTGACCTCGCTGCTGGATTTCCACGATACCGGCATCCTGAACGTCTTCGTCGACGAGGCCCACGCGCTGCTGCGCGACCACCAATTGGGGCAGGGCGGGCTGATGCCCGGGCGCGATCTCGCCACCACGTTCTCGTTCCTGCGGCCCAACGAGCTGGTCTGGAATTACGTGGTCGGCAACTATCTGAAAGGCCAGAAGCCGCCCGCGTTCGACCTGTTGTTCTGGAATGGCGACAGCACCAATCTGCCTGGCCCGTTCTTCTCCTGGTACTTCCGCAATACCTACCTGGAGAACAACCTCAAGGTGCCGGGCCGCGCGCATGCCGCGGGCCTGCCGCTGGACCTGACGCGCCTGGAAATGCCGGCATACATCTTCGGGTCACGCGAGGACCATATCGTGCCCTGGGTCTCGGCGTATGCGTCGACCCAGGTGCTGCGCGGACCGCAGCGCTTCGTGCTGGGGGCATCCGGCCACATCGCTGGCGTGGTCAACCCTCCGGCGAAGAAGCGCCGCAGCTATTGGGCGGCTGACAAGCTTGAACAGTCAGGCCATCATCTGCCTGGCGATCCGAACACGTGGTTCGCGCAGGCCGTCGAGACGCCGGGCAGCTGGTGGCCCGACTGGGCCGGCTGGTTGTCGGGCCACTCGGGCAAGCAGGTCAAGGCGCGCGAAAAATTGGGCAATGCCAAGTACCGGCCGATAGAGCCGGCGCCTGGCAGGTATGTGAAAGTCCGGGCAGCCTGAAACCGCGACCAGCGGTTAGGCCCAGACGAGAAGAAGGTTAATTAACGAGGCGTCCGTCGCACACAGGAGGAAGTCCAATGAGCGGAAAACTGGCTTACGTAACAGGCGGGATGGGCGGTATCGGCACCTCTATTTGCCAGCGCTTGGCCAAGGATGGCTTTCGCGTGGTGGCAGGTTGCGGCCCCAGCCGCAACTACCAGCAATGGCTGGATGAGCAGGCAGCGCAGGGCTACACGTTCTACGCATCCGTGGGTAACGTGTCCGATTGGGACTCCACGGTGGAAGCCTTCGAACGGGTCACGAAGGAGCTGGGCCCGGTCGACGTGCTGGTCAACAACGCGGGCATCACCCGCGATGGCCTGTTCCGCAAGATGAGCGCGGACGATTGGCGCGCGGTCATCGACACCAACCTGAACAGCTTGTTCAATGTGACCAAACAGGTGATCGACGGCATGGTCGAACGCCAGTGGGGGCGCATCATCAACATCAGCTCGGTGAACGGGCAGAAAGGCCAGTTCGGCCAGACGAACTATTCGACCGCCAAGGCCGGCATCCATGGCTTCACCATGGCGCTGGCCCAGGAAGTCGCCAGCAAGGGCGTCACCGTCAACACGATCTCGCCCGGCTACATCGGCACCGACATGGTTCGCGCCATCCGCCCCGACGTGCTGGAAAAGATCGTCGCCACCATTCCGGTGCGCCGCCTTGGCACGCCGGAAGAAATCGCGTCCATGACGTCGTGGCTGGCCTCGGACGAGTCCGGTTTTTCGACGGGCGCGGACTTCTCGCTCAATGGCGGCCTGCACATGGGCTGACCCATCGCGGACCGCCAGCGGGCGGCCCGTCGGCGCCGGAGGGCCTCGGGGAGAGGGCCCTCCGGATTACACTAACCCTATCCGAAGCCTTAGAGATCGCCCGATCCGGGGACAACCATGACGCAAGCACAAACCGGCGCCAGCCTGCGCCTGATTAAAAAGTACCCCAACCGTCGCCTGTACGACACCCGGACCAGCACCTACATCACCCTGGCAGATGTCAAGCAACTGGTCCTGGCAAACGAAGAATTCCAGGTGGTCGATGCCAAGAGCAGCGAAGACCTGACGCGCAGCATCCTGCTGCAGATCATCCTTGAAGAGGAAAGCGGCGGCATGCCCATGTTCTCGTCGAACATGCTGTCGCAGATCATCCGTTTCTACGGCCATGCCATGCAGGGCATCATGGGTTCCTACCTGGAAAAGAACATCCAGGCCTTCATGGAAATCCAGCAACGCATGGCGGAACAGTCCAAGGGCCTGTACGGCAGCCAGTTCGGCCCCGAGGCCTGGACCCAGTTCATGAACGTGCAGACGCCCATGCTGCAGAACATGATGAACAACTACATCGACCAGAGCAAGAATCTGTTCGTGCAGATGCAGGACCAGATGCAGGATCAGACCCGCGCCATGTTCTCGACCTTCCCGTTCACGCCCGGCGGCACGCAAGGTCCCGGCCGCAAGTAACGGCGGGGCCGCGCCAGGCGCGCGCCTCATCGATCAACACCCCAAAAGCCGGACGGAGATCCGGTTCTTGGGGTGTTTTTTCATCATCGCGCGCGGCCTTTTGCTCGCGCGGCATGCAAAAGAACCGACCCCAGGAGTGCAAGCATGAGACTGAACAAGGCGTTTTCCCGCTTGGCCTGCGCGGCATTGGCCGGCTTGACTGCCGTGTCCGCGTCGCCCGCCGCTTGGGCTTGCACGCGCGTGGTCTTCCATGGCGCCAACCAGCAGGTCGTTACCGCGCGCTCCATGGACTGGAAGAACGACATCACCAGCAACCTGTGGGTATTGCCGCGCGGCATGGCGCGCAGCGGCGAGGCCGGCCCGAACTCCCTGCGCTGGACTTCGCGCTACGGCAGCGTGGTCACGTCCGGGTATGACGTCTCCACCACCGACGGCGTGAACGAAGCGGGCCTGAGCGCCAATCTGCTGTGGCTGGCCGAATCGCAGTACCCGCAATTCGATGCGAAGGGCAAGCCCGGCCTGACCATCGCGGCGTGGGCGCAGTACGTGCTGGACAACTACGCCACCGTCAAGGAAGCCGTGGCCGCGCTGGAGCAGGAACCCTACACCATCGTCTCGGACAACGTGCCCGGCGAGGACCGCCTGACGACGCTGCACCTGTCGATCTCGGACGCCAGCGGCGACAGCGCCATCGTCGAATACATCGGCGGACGCCAGGTGATCCACCACAGCCGCGATTACCAGGTGATGACCAACTCGCCTCAGTTCGAACAGCAGCTCGCGCTCGACGCCTATTGGCAGCAGATCGGCGGCACCACCATGTTGCCGGGCACCAACCGCGCGGCCGATCGTTTCGTGCGGGCATCGTTCTACATCAACGCCATCCCCAAGGATCCCGATCCCAACAAGGCGCTGGCCAGCGTCTTCAGCGTGATACGCAACGTCTCCGTACCCTACGGCATCAGCACGCCCGGACAGCCCAATATCTCGTCCACCCGCTGGCGCACGGTCTTTGACCACCAGCGCAAACTGTATTTTTTTGAGTCGGCCCTGACGCCCAACACGTTCTGGGTGGATCTGAAGGCCCTCGATTTCAGCCCGGAAAGCGGCAAGGTGCTGAAGCTGGACCTGGGGCCGGATCAGCGCCACACGTTTGCGGGCGACGCCACGCGCGACTTCCAGCCCTCGGCGCCGTTCAAGTTTCTCGGGCTCTGAGTCATCCGGGGCCGCACCTCTTTCACCGCTTGATCAAACGCAATGATCCGCAGATTTCCCTGGCCCGAGGTTCAGGGTTCTGTCAGTTGATTTGGTTACATTAATGAAAACGGTTCTTGTTTGTATTTTAAGAGCCGTCGTCTCATTCGTGACTCAAGGATTATGCACATGATCAAGAAAGCCTTGGCCCTGGCCATCGTCGCCCTGAGCGTTTCCGCCGCGAACGCGGCCGAATACCCCATCGGCAAGCCGGTGGAAAAGGGCGGCATGGAAATCGGCGCGGTATACCTGCAGCCGATCGAAATGGACCCCCCCGGGATGATGCGTCCGGCCAAGGATTCGGATGTGCACCTTGAGGCCGACATTCACGCCACCGCCGGCAACAAGACGGGCTTCCCTGAAGGCGAGTGGGTGCCCTACCTGGTCGTGAAGTACGAAATCCAGAAGGTCGGCAGCCAGAACGTGCAGAAGGGCACCTTCATGCCCATGGTCGCCAATGACGGTCCGCACTACGGCGAGAACATCAAGCTGGAAGGACCGGGCAAGTACAAGCTGAAGTACACCATCCTGCCGCCGACCGAGGACAAGATGAGCCACTTCGGCCGCCACATCGACAAGGAAACCGGCGTGGGCCCGTGGTTCGAGCCCTTCGACCTGGAATATGAATTCGTCTACGCCGGCACCGGCAAGAAGGGCGGCTACTGATCGTGCGCAGCCTGCTACGCGTTGCCGCCGCATTGCTGATCGGCCTGGCGGGCCTGGCCGGGGCGGCATCCGCGCAGGCTGACGAACTGCCCACGTTCACGCTGACCTTCAAGCCGAACGGGACGTTCGAACCGGCCACGCTGGAAGTGCCGGCGGGCCGGTTCAAGATCGAGCTCATCAACGAGAGCAACGAGCCGGTGGAATTCGAAAGCATTCCGCTGCGCAAGGAAAAAGTCCTGGGGCCGGGCGTGAAGTCTTTCGTGGTGATCACTATTTCCCGCCCCGGCGAATATCCCTTTTTCGACGATTTTCACCAGAACGTGAAAGGCACCTTGGTCGTCAAGCCCAAGGAATAAGCGGTAGCAATATATGGAACAGGTCCTCTTTATCGTCTGGCGTGAAAGCGTCGAAGCCATGCTGGTGGTGGGCATTCTCTACACCTGGCTGCGCTCCACGCCCGAGGGCAAGCGCGGCCTGAACTACCTGTGGGGTGGCGTCGCGGCAGGCTTGGCGCTGGCCGTGGCCCTGGCGCTGGTGCTGCTGGGCGTGTCCACCTGGCTCAGCGACGAAGGCCAGGAATGGTTCCAGGCCATCATGTCGCTGGCCGCATGCGCACTGGTGGTGCAGATGGTCGTGTGGATGAAGAAGCACGGCCGCACGCTAAAGGGCGAACTCGAAGGCGGGGCGCGCGCTTCCGTCGCCAGCGACAACTGGTGGGGCCTGTTCGTGCTGGTGGCCATTGCCGTGGCGCGCGAAGGCAGCGAAACCGTGGTGTTCCTGTACGGCACCGTGTCGGCGGGCGAGGGCGGCAGCGACATGCTGATGCTGGCGCTGGCCGGCGTGGCTGGTTTCGCGGTGGCGCTGCTGACGTTCTGGCTGCTGCAGCTGGGCGGCAAGCTCATCACCTGGCGCCGCTTCTTCCGCGTGACCGAAATCCTGTTGCTGCTGCTGGCCGGTTCGCTGCTGGTGGGCGGCCTGGATCACCTGATTTCGCTGGACGTACTCCCGACCATCGTGGATCCGGTCTGGGACAGCTCCTGGCTCCTGAGCGACAGCACCGGCGTGGGCAAGATCCTGGCCGACTTTGCCGGCTACCGCGCGCTGCCTGCGCTGAGCTCGGTGCTGTTGTGGGCGGCCTACTGGATCATTGTGTGGGCGCTGCTGCGCTGGGTGGGGGGCAAGCCGGCAGGCGCTGCCACCGCCGCCCGCAGCGCTTCCTGAACCCGACTGTTGCCGGACTGAATATTTGAAGGTTTGACCATGGCAGCTGCACTCGGGAGGGCGACCTCCCGTATCGCCGACTTCCTCCGTGACCATGCCCCGCTGTTGCGCAAGCTGCAGTGGGGCATTGTTGCGATATACGCGTTCCTTTTGATCGTGCCCGCGATCCTGCCTTTGCCGGACAATGCGGCCTCGGTGTTCAACAATCTGACCATCGTCGCGCAGTTCGCGTTCTGGGGCGTGTGGTGGCCGTTCGTGCTCATCTCCATGCCCATTCTGGGCCGGGCCTGGTGCGGCTGGCTATGCCCCGAGGGCATGCTGACCGAATGGGCCAGCGAACGCGGCCAGGGCCACGCCATCCCGAAATGGATGCGCTGGGGCGGCTGGCCTTTCGTCGCGTTCGCGCTGACCACCGTTTACGGCCAGCTGGTCAGCGTCTATCAGTATCCGCTCGCGGTACTGGCGGTGCTGGGCGGGTCCACGGTCGCGGCCATGATCGTCGGCTGGCGCTACGGCCGCAGCAAGCGCGTGTGGTGCAAGTATCTGTGCCCGGTCAACGGCGTCTTCAACCTGCTGGCCAAGCTGGCTCCCTGGCACTTCAAGGTCGACGAAGAGAAGTGGCGCCATCCGGTCATCCGCATCGAGCCCATCAACTGTGCGCCGCTGGTACCGCTGCGCCACATGAAGGGCGCGGGCGACTGCCATGTCTGCGGACGCTGCAGCGGCTATCGCGGCGCGATCGAGTTGACGCCGCGTTCGCCTGAAGAAGAAATCGTGCATGTCACCCATGGCGATCCGTGGCAGACGGCGCTGCTGTGCTTCGGCCTGATGGGCATCGCGATCGGCGCCTTCCTCTGGAGCGCCAGCCCCTGGTACGTGACCGCCAAGCAGTGGGCTGCGACCTGGCTGGTCGAACACGACATCATGTGGCCGCTGCTGGACAACGCGCCCTGGTTCATCCTGACGCATTACCCGGAAGTGAACGACAGCTTCTCGTGGCTGGATGGCGCCGGCATCCTGATGTTCGTCGTCGGCGCCACGATCTGTGTCGGCGGCGCTTCCTTCCTGTCGTTGTGGATCGCCGACCGCCTGGCGCCCGCCGCGCCGGTGGAAGGCGAACCCGCGACGCGCTGGGGGCGTCCTGGCCTGCATAAGCTGGCGCAGGCCTTGATTCCTTCCGCCGGCATTGGCGTGTTCCTGGGCCTGTCGGCCACTACCGTCAACCTGCTCAAGCACGAAGGGATGCAGGCCGCCTGGGCCGCGCCCGTGCGCTTCACGCTGCTGAGCCTGGCGGTGCTGTGGACGCTGCGCCTGTTTGCGCGCCTGCTCAAGCCGCGCCAAGCCAGCGGCTGGCGCAAGGGGCTGGCCTGGCTGGTGCTGGCGGCCGGCCTGGCGCCGTTCTGCCTGGCCTGGGTATTGTTCTTCGCGGTCTGGTAGCCCGGGTCCGAGGCTTGCGATAAAGTGGGAAACGCGCCGGCCTGAGCCGGCGCATACGTTTTCAACTATCGCTACCGCCATGGCCTCCTACGCTTTCCGCCTGCTCAACGTTTTCGCTTCCTCCACCTTCAGCGGCAACCAGCTCTGCGTGTTCGAAGACGCGCGCGGCATGGACGACGCCACCATGCTGAATCTGGCGGCGCAATTCAATCTGTCCGAAACGACTTTCATCCTGCCGTCCGACAAGGCGGCAGCGCGCGTGCGCATCTTTACGCCGGGCTTCGAGATGAAGTTCGCGGGCCACCCCACCATAGGCACCTCGCAGGTCGTGCGTGACTTGCGGCAGACGGGCGATGCGTTGACGCTGGAGTTCGCCGCCGGCGTGGTGCCGGTGACGGCGCGCGGCGATGCCTGGACCTTTACCGCGCCGTGCCCGGATGGCGTGCGCACCGCCGCGCCCGCGCTGGAACGAGGCGAAATTGCCAGTCTGCTGGGCCTGGATGCAAGCGATCTGCTGGACGATCCGATCTGGCTGGACACCGGCGCCGATCAGCTGCTGGTGCCGCTGGCCAGCGTCGACGCGGTGTGCCGTGTTGCGCCCGATGCCTCGCGGTTGGACCGCTGGCAGGCCAACAGCCTGGGCCGCAAGGTCATGTATGCCTACGCTTTCGACGACGATCGCCAGCAGGATGGCCGCCAGGTGGTGGTGGCGCGCTATTTCTACGCCAAGGCGGGCGGCGGCGTGAACGAAGACGCCGGCACGGGTTCCGCCTGCGCCAATCTGGGCGGCTGGCTGCTGCATCAAAAGCGTTCTTTGCCCGCCAGCATCCTGGTGGAGCAGGGCGACCAGATGGGCAGGCCCTGCCGGCTGTTGCTGGACGTCCAGGCCGACGGCCGGATCCAGGTGGGCGGACGGGCGCTGGAGATAGGCCGGGGCGTGGTGAACATCTGATCCGGAGCGCCGCGGGTAGCGGCGCAAAACAAGGCGGCGCCTGTGTCGGACACAGGCGCCGCCTTGTATTTCAAGAACGGGCCGCAACAGCCCGGTTGGGGTTACTTCTTGTTCTTGGCCGGGTCGACCTTGATGTTGTTCATGACCTGCTTGACGCCTTCGACGCCGCGCGCCACGGTGGCGGCATGATCGGCTTCGGCTGCGGTGCCGACGGTACCCGTCAGCTTGGTGACGCCCGCATTGGTCTCCACGGCGATGTCCAGCGCGCTCAGCTGCTTGTCGGCCACGATGGCGGCCTTGACCTTGGTGGTCACGGTGGCGTCGGACGCGTACTCACCCACGGACTGTTTCGGCTTGCCGTCGTCGGCGGCAAAAGCCATGGAAGTGAAGACGGCGCCCGTGCCCAGTGCAGCGGCGGCGATCAGCTTGCGGAATTCCATAGTCATGCTCCTTGTTAGTGGTTCAGCGCGTCGGGACGCGAGGATGGGGTAGTGTCTTGGGTGCGAGTTCTATTTCTTGCGGAATGCGCCGCCGAGGATGGACAGCAGCGCCAGTACCAGAAAGACGAAGAACAGGATCTTGGCGATACCGGCAGCGCCGGCGGCGATGCCGCCGAAGCCCAGGACAGCCGCGATGATGGCGATGACGAAGAAAACTACGGCGTAATGCAACATGTCAGCTTCTCCTGGTGGTTTATCGGATCAAGGATTGCGGTCGAAGAAGTCACGGACTTCTTTTTCGGCCTGCTCCTTGGTCTTGCCGTAACGCTCCTGAATCAGGCCCGCCAGACGTTCGGCGTTGCCTTCGGTGCGGGTCAGCTCGTCATCGGTGAGCTCACCCCAGGCGGCCTTGGCCTTGCCCGTCAGTTGCTTCCATTTGCCAGCGATGATGTCGTTGTTCATGGTGACCTCTCCATTTGCTAGCGGCATCCGGTTTGCGGCCTGTAAACCGGGCTGTCGCGGTTGAGTGGGACACTGATCAGCTAGGGCCTGTCGGTTCAAGTGATTCCGTCCAGGCCATGCACTTACCGTACGGGCCCGCGGCATGGCCGTCAAACCTGGCTGTGGGCAAATGTAACGGCCCGGCGCCGGCGAAATGGCCCGGTTTCCGGCGGGTAGGGATTGCAGGCGCACTAGATCCCGTAGTTACATTCCGGCAATGTCTTGTCCCCTTTTGAGGGAGGCTGGTAACTGGATCTGCAAGGCTGGACGCGGGCATGCGTGCTTGGCTTGCCGGCGGGCGCGCCGGTATAGTGTCCGCGGAACCCGCAAGCAGGTTCGGCCACGGAATATGGAAAGAGGAACTCGCATGACGCAACGACTTTGCCGCGCTATCTTGCTGACGCTGGCCGCGATGGCCGCGCTCGGATGCACGCACGTGACGGACCGCTATCAGGCCGCCGCGCCCGTGGTGTCGTCCAGCAGTTGACTGGCGCGCGCTGACGCAAACGGGGCGCCCTTGGGCGCCCCGTTTTTACTTCAGGAACCGCGTGCGGCTCAGGCCTGCGCGATGCGGCGCGCGATGTGATCCAGGGCTTCTTCGACCTGGTCGACCAGGATCAGGCACAGGTCGCCTGCGCCCAGGCGCGCCAGCGCCGTGTCGATGGCGAGAAACTCGCCGTGGATCTCTTCGACGTGCTTGCTGCGCGTGGCGTTGGCCAGGCCTTGCTGCAACAGGGCCAGCACTTCGCCATCGGCGCGGCCGCGCTGGCACTGGTCCTGGTAGAGCAGCACGTCGTCGAAGGCTTCGCCGAGGATCTCGGTCTGCATCCGGATGTCTTCGTCGCGCCGGTCGCCCGCGCCGCTGATGACCACGGAGCGGCGCTTGGCCGGCATGGCGTCCACCGCGCGCACCAGGGCCAGGATGGCATCGGGATTGTGGCCGTAGTCGGCGATGACCGTGGCGCCGCGGTAATCGAACACGTTGAAGCGTCCGGGCGCGGTTTGGGCGTCATTGACGAAGCTGGCCAGGCCGCGGCGGATGATGTCCGTGTCCAGGCCCAGCGCCCAGGCAGCGGCAATCGACGCCATGGCGTTTTCCACCTGGAAGGTGATCGTGCCGTTGCGCGTGAGCGGAATGGCGGCCAGCGGGTAGCGGGTTTCCTCGCCGCCCTGCGCGGTGACGATGGAGTCGCCGTCGCGGTAGACGCAGCGCAGGCCTTGGGCGCGATGCGTGGCCAGCACGGGATGATTGCGGTCTTCGGCGAAGTAGGTAATGGAGCCCGGGCAGCTCGCCGCCATTTCAGCCACGATGGGGTCGGCCGCGTTCAGCACCGCGGTGCCGGTGGGGTGCACGTGCTGCACGATCACGCGTTTGACCACGGCCAGGTCTTCGACCGTGCTGATGTAGCCCAGGCCCAGGTGGTCGCCCATGCCGATGTTGGTGACGATGGCCACGTTGCAGCGATCGAAGGCCAGGCCTTCGCGCAGGATGCCGCCGCGCGCGGTTTCGAACACGGCTGCGTCGACGTCCGGGTGCATGAGCACGCTGCGGGCGCTGCGCGGACCGCTGCAATCGCCGGTGTCGATGCGCAGGTTGTCGACATAGACGCCGTCGGAGTTGGTCATGCCGACACGGTTGCCGGCGACGCCCAGGATGTGGGCGGTCAGGCGCACGGTGGTGGTCTTGCCGTTGGTGCCGGCCACGGCCACGACCGGGATGCGGCCGTCGTCGCCGTCCGCGTACATGTTGGCGATGATGGCCTCGCCCACGGCGCGGCCCTTGCCGAAGGACGGATTCAAATGCATGCGCAGGCCGGGGGCGGCGTTCACTTCCACCACGCCGCCGTTCTGGTCTTCAAGCGGGTAGAGCACGCTTTCGGCGACCACGTCCACGCCGCAGATGTCCAGCCCGATCATGCGGGCCGCCGACACCGCGCGCGCGGCCATTTCCGGGTGCACTTCGTCGGTCACGTCGGTGGCCGAGCCGCCGGTGCTGAGGTTGGCGTTGTTGCGCAGGAAGATCAGGGTGCCGGACGGCGGCACGGAATCGGCCTCGAAGCCCTGCTTCTTGAGCGTGGCCAGGGCAATGTCGTCAAAGCGGATCTTGGTCAGCGAGGTGGCGTGGCCGTCGCCGCGCAGCGGATCGGCGTTGACCTGGTCCACCAGTTGACGGATGGTCTGCACCCCATCGCCCGTGACTTGCGGCGGATCGCGGCGCGAGGCCGCGACCAGTGCGCCGCCGACCACCAGCAGGCGGAAGTCGTGGCCGGGGATGTAGCGTTCGACGATGACTTCGGAGCTTATTTCCTCGGCCACTTCAAAGGCCTGGATCACGCGCTCGCGGGATTCGATGTTGACGGCGACGCCGCGTCCCTGGCTGCCGTCGCGCGGCTTGACCACGACCGGGCCGCCCAGTTCCTCGGCGGCGGCCCAGGCTTCTTCGGCGGTGGTCACCGAGCGGCCCATGGGCACCGGCACGCCGGCGGCGTCCAGCAGCATCTTGGTCAGGTCCTTGTCCTGTGCGATGGACTCGGAGATGGCGCTGGTCAGGTCGGTTTCGGCGGCCTGGATGCGGCGCTGCTTGCTGCCCCAGCCGAACTGCACCATGCTGCCCTGGGTCAGGCGGCGGTACGGGATGTTGCGGGCAGTGGCGGCGTTGACGATGGAGCCGGTGCTGGGTCCCAGGCGAACGTCTTCGTCGAGTTCGCGCAGGCGCTTCAAGGCGTCGGCGAGATCGAAGGGCGTGTCGTCCAGCGCGGCGCGCACCAGCACTTGCGCCAGTTCCATCGCCAGCTTGCCGACTTCTTCCTCGCTGTACTCGACCACCACCTGGAACACGCCAGGCTCGATGGTGGAGGCGGTGCGGCCGAACGTGACGGGGCAGCCGGCATGCGCCTGCATCGTCAGGGCCACGATCTGCAGCACGTGCGCGATGGAGACCGCGCCCTGATGGCCTTCCGGGCGCAGCAGCCCGGTCTGCGGCAGACGGGCGCGCAGGCGTGCTTCGAAATCAGGCAGGTTGTCGATGGAGCATTCGGCGTCGGCGCAGGAAACGATGGCCTCGATCGCGGTGTTCTTGCTCCACAGATTGGGGCCGCGCAGTGCTCGGATACGGGAAACTTCCATGGCAGGTATTCCTGTCTAGCTCACGCGCGCCCCGCTAGTGCAAGGGCGCGCGCAGATATTGTCAGTATTGCTGAATCCAGCGGCGGACCAGGTCGATGGTGGGACCGGAGAAGGCTTCGTCGGACTGCAGCAGGACGAAGTCGCCTGCGGCGATGGCGTCGAGCTGGCTCTGGATGGCCTTGCCGTGGTCGGGCTCGTCCTGGATGTCCTTGACGCGGGAACCTTGCGCCAGGCCCTGGCGCAACAGCGCGCGCGCTTCGCCTGCGGGACGCTTGCTGCGCACGGTCAGGTCGTCGTAGAGCACCACGCGGTCGAACGCGTCGCCCAGCAGCTTGCCCTGTTCGATCAGGTCCGCGTCGCGGCGGTCGGCGCCGGCCGAATAGACGGCGGCGCGCGTGGTCGACGGGAACTGGTCGATGGCGGCGATCAGGGGGCGCAGCGCCGAGGCGTTGTGCACGTCGTCGACCACCACGGTGCTGCCGTTGCGTTCGAACAGCGTGAACTGCCAGGGAGCGTCGGCCTGGTCGATGTCGAAGGTTTCGATGCCGGCGCGGATCAGCTCCACGGGAATGTCCAGCGCCCAGGCCGCGCCCACCGCGGCCAGCACGTTCTCGACCTGGAAGGCGACGCGCCCGCCATGGGTCAGCGGGATCGAAGCCACGGTGGCCAGGCGTTCCTCGCGGGTGCCTTGCGCCAGCACGATGCCGCCGTCGCGCACGAATACGGCGCGGCCGTCTTGTTGCAGGTGGGCGGTGATGGCGGGCAGGGCGGGATCGATGCCGAAGAAGATCACGGCGCCGTCGGATAGCTCGGCCATTTCCACCACGCGCGGATCGCGCGCGTTCAGCACGGTGGAGCCGCCGGGCAGCACCACGTCCACCTGCGTGCGGAACACATTGAACATGCGCTCCGTTTCATTGATGTCGAAGTCGCCGAGATGGTCGGCGTCGTCGATGTTGGTGACCACGCCCACCTGGCAGCGGTCATAGGCCAGGCCCTGGCCCAGGATCACGCCGCTGTCGTTCTCGATGACGGCGGCATCCACGTTGCGGTTCATCAGCAGGCGCGTACCGGAAGCGAAATCGGCGCGGTCGCCCTTTTGCACCAGGCGGCGGTCCAGGTACAGGCCTTCGCTGCAGGCCAGGCCGGTGCGCTTGCCGGACAGGCTCAGCAGGCGGGCAACCAGGCGCGCCACCACGGTCTTGCCATTGGTGCCGGTCACGCCCACGATGGGGATGCGGCCTGCATCGCCTTCAGGGAACAGGTGGTCGACGATGGCGCGGCCCACCGGGCGCGGCGTGCCGTCGGCCGGCTTCAGGTGCATCAGCAGGCCCGGGCCGGCATTGACTTCGACGATGGCGCCGCGCTGTTCGTCCAGCGGGCGCGAGATGTCCTCGGCCACCAGGTCCACGCCGGCGATGTCGAGGCCGACGATGCGCGCGGCCAGGGTCACGGTGGCGGCGATGCTGGGGTGCACGCGGTCGGTGACGTCGAAGGCGACGTTGCCGCTGCGCTGCACCAGCACGCGCTGGCCTTCGGGCGGAACGCTGTCTTCCGACAGGCCCTGGCGCGCGATTTCCAGCCGCGCGGCGGAATCGAGGCGCACCGGGTTCAGCGGGTGGTTCTCGGTGCGGCCGCGGCGCGGGTCGGTATTGATCTGGCTGTCGATGAGTTCGGTGATGGTGGACTTGCCGTCGCCCGTCACCCAGGCCGGTTCGCCGGCGGCGGCGGCCACCATGCGGTTGCCCACGACCAGCAGGCGGTGTTCGTTGCCCAGCACGAAGCGTTCGACGATCACGCCGCTGCCTTCGTCCACGGCCACGCGGTAGGCCGACACCACTTCCTCGCGCGTGGTCAGGTTGGTGAACACGCCGCGGCCGTGGTTGCCGTCATAGGGCTTCACGACCACCGGCAGGCCGATGTCCTCGGCCGCTTCCCAGGCGTCGTCCTCGCTGCGCACGAGGCGGCCTTCGGGCACGGGCACGCCGCAGGTCGACAGCAGTTCCTTGGTCAGGTCCTTGTCGCGCGAAATGCCTTCGGCGATGGCGCTGGTGCGGTCGGTCTCGGCCGTCCAGATGCGGCGCTGGGCCGAGCCGTAGCCGAACTGCACGAGGTTGCCCTCGAACAGGCGGATGTAGGGAATGTCGCGGTCGTCGGCGGCATCCACGATGCAGGCGGTGCTGGGGCCGAGACAGTGCTTGTCGATCAGGCTGCGCAGCTTGGCGATGGCGGCGGGCACGTCGAAGGGGCGGTCTTCGATGGCGGCCATGACCAGGTCGCGGGCTTCGTTCAGGGCGGTGCGGGTGACCTGTTCCTGCCAGGCGCGCACCACCACCTTGTAGACGCCGCGGGTGGAGGTTTCCCGGGCCTTGCCGAAACCGCCGCGCAAGCCGGCCAGGTTCTGCAGTTCCAGGGTGACATGCTCAAGTATGTGGCCGGGCCAGGTGCCTTCCTTCAGGCGCGACAGGAAACCGCCCCGGACCCCCGGGCTGCAGCGGTGCTCGATCAGCGTCGGCAGCCATTCCGTCAGGCGTTCGTAAAAGCCGGGGATGGTGTTGGAGGGGTAGTCCTCCAGTTCACCGATATCCACCCACGCTTCGAGTACCGGACGGTACGTCCAAATGTTCGGGCCGCGCAAAGCCACGACATCGAGAAATTCAATGTCTTTCTTTTTCATGTTTTAATTTACGAGAGAAGCAGGTTGGCACGCGCGGACGCCCCTATGCAAGACCGCGAATTTATTGGGGTTGCGCCTTTAGAATAATGCCAACGAGTGGGGGATCCCAGATATTCCTAATTAGAAAAATCGGCTGCTACTATACGACGCCTTCAAGGCGTGAAATCGTTATGTTGTAAGGAAGGGACACGTTTGCCGCCAGTCCAGGTTGCGAACCGGTTGCCGCCTAGTAGGGCAGAGTCCTGGCCCGGTATGCGTTCCAATGAAAAAACCAAACCTGCTTTCCGGCCTTGCCGAAGCCTTTCCTGCCCGCTGGCGCGATGAAATCAGCGCCGAACTGGCGGACGGCGAAACCTTGTTGGCCTGGGTTGAAATAGACCTGGATCAGCGCCTGAAGTTCCGTCCGGGGCTGATCGCCGCCACCGACCGCCGGCTGCTGGCCCGCCATCCCGACGAACCGCGCTGGGAATCCTGGGCATACGGCCCCCAATTAAAGCTGAGCCTGACCGACCACGCCGGCGCCGCGCTGCTGGAATTGCACGACGATGGCTCCCGCCTGGGCGCGTGGCGTTTTACGCTGGCGCGCAATCCGGCCGCGTTGAAGCTGCTGGCGCAGTTCGAGACCCAGCAGGCCATCCGTTTGTCGGGCCATCAGGACGAGGAACTGGCGGAGCGCACCTGCACCGTCTGTAATAACGTCATTCCGGCGGGCGAGGAAGAATGCCCGACCTGCAACCAGGAACAGGCGGCGCCATCCACCACTTGGGCGCTGCTGCGCCTGTGGCGTTTCGCCCGCCCTTACCGCGGGCCGCTGCTGGCGGGTTTCGTGCTGACCCTGCTGGGCACGGCCGCCACCCTGGTGCCGCCGTACCTGACCATGCCGCTGATGGATGACGTGCTGATTCCGTTCCAGAACGGCGCGCCCATCGATTACGACAAGGTCCGCCTCTATCTGGGCGGGCTGCTGGCCTCGGCTTTCCTGGCCTGGGGCCTGGGCTGGGCCCGGACCTACATCCTGGCCTGGGTCAGCGAGCGCATCGGCGCGGACCTGCGCACCACCACCTATGAGCACCTGCAGCAGTTGTCGCTGGAGTATTTCGGCGGCAAGCGCACCGGGGACCTGATTTCCCGCATCGGCAGCGAAACTGACCGCATCTGCGTGTTCCTGTCGCTGCATTTGCTGGACTTCGCCAACGACATCCTGATGATCTGCATGACCGCGGTCATCCTGGTGTCCATCAATCCGTGGCTGGCGCTGGTCACGCTGGTGCCGCTGCCGTTCATCATCTGGATGATCCACGCGGTGCGCGACCGCCTGCGCCATGGCTTCGAAAAGGTCGACCGCATCTGGTCGGAGATCACCAACGTCCTGGCCGACACCATCCCGGGCATCCGCGTGGTCAAGGCTTTCGCGCAGGAAAAGCGCGAAGTGGCGCGTTTCCGCGAAGCCAACAACCGCAACCTGGAAGTCAACGACCGCGTGAACACCACCTGGTCGCTGTTCTCGCCCACGGTCACGCTGCTGACCGAAGTGGGCCTGCTGGTGGTGTGGATCTTCGGCATCTGGCAGGTGTCGCAGAAGCAGATCACCGTCGGCGTGCTGGCCGCCTTCCTGGCCTATATCGGGCGCTTCTACATGCGCCTGGATTCGATGAGCCGTATCGTCTCGGTCACGCAGAAAGCGGCTGCCGGCGCCAAGCGCATCTTCGATATCCTGGACCATGTCTCCAGCGTGCCGGAACCGCAGAATCCCGCCAAGCTGCCGCATATCAACGGCCGCATCGAGTTGCGCGACGTGGGCTTCCGCTACGGCAACCGCCAGGTTATCCGCGGCTTGAACCTGAACATCGCGCCGGGCGAGATGATCGGCCTGGTGGGTCACAGCGGCTCGGGCAAGAGCACCTTGATCAACCTGATCTGCCGCTTCTACGACGTGTCCGAAGGGGCGGTGCTGGTGGACGGCGCCGATATCCGTTCGGTGCGCGTGGCGGACTACCGCCGCAACATCGGGCTGGTGCTGCAGGAGCCGTTCCTGTTCTTCGGCACCATCGCCGAGAACATCGCCTACGGCAAGCCGGACGCCACCCGCGACGAAATCGTGGCGGCGGCGCGCGCCGCGCATGCGCATGAATTCATTCTGCGGCTGCCGCACGGCTACGACTCGCTGGTCGGCGAACGCGGCCAGGCCCTGTCCGGCGGCGAGCGCCAGCGCATCTCGATCGCGCGCGCGCTGCTGATCGATCCGCGCATCCTGATCCTGGACGAGGCCACCTCGTCGGTGGACACCACCACCGAAAAGGAAATCCAGAAGGCGCTGGACAACCTGGTGCGCGGCCGCACCACGATCGCCATCGCCCACCGCCTGAGCACCTTGCGCAAGGCGGACCGCCTGGTGGTGCTGGACCGCGGCCAGATCGTGGAGCAGGGTCCGCACGAAGAACTGATGGCCCGCGAGGGCGCCTACTACCGCCTGTACCAGGCGCAGGCGCGCCAGGCCGAGGCCGACGCGCAGGCGTCGGGCAGCGAAGACATGGCCGCCGTGGCCTGACGCGGAACCGGAATTATCGTCATGACCTTGCCGTCTTTTCAGCTGCGCCGCAATGCCTTCGGACGCCTGGAGTTCCAGTCCGCCGATGGCCAGAACCACGAGGGCGTGCTGCCCGTGCGCGCCTTTCCCATCAGCGAACCTGGCCGCGGCCTGTCGCTCGTGACGGTGGACGGGCGCGAACTGCTCTGGATCGAGCACCTGTCCGATGTGCCGTCTCCGCAGCGCGAGTTGATCGAGGAAGAACTGGCGAGCCGGGAGTTCATGCCCGAGATCCGCAAGCTGGCCAGCGTCTCCACCTTTGCCACCCCCAGCACCTGGCAGGTCGATACCGACCGCGGCCCCACCTCGTTCACGCTGCGCGGCGAAGAGGACATCCGCCGCCTCAGTCCGCAGACCCTGTTGATCGCCGACAGCCACGGCATCTTCTATCTGGTGCGCGACATCCAGTCGCTGGACAAGCACAGCCGCAAGCTGCTGGACCGCTTCCTCTAGCCCTCAGCCTTCCCGCGGCCGCTTGAACGGGGAGTGCGTTTCCAGCTCTCCCAGATAATCCGTCACCGCCGCGGTTTCCTCGTCCAGGAAGTTCTGGATCGCGTCCGCGAAGCCGGGATGCGCGACCCAGTGCGCCGACCAGGTGGGCGTGGGCAGCAGCCCGCGCGCCATCTTGTGTTCGCCTTGCGCGCCGCCCTCGAAGCGCGCGATGCCGTGGACGATGCAATAGGCGATGGACTGCATGTAGCAGGTCTCGAAGTGCAGCCCCGGAACGTATTCGGTCGCACCCCAGTAACGCCCATACAGCGCGTCGCCGCCCGCCAGGTTGAGCGCGGCGGCCACCGGCTGGCCGTCGCGCTCTGCCAGGATCAGCACGAAGGCCTCGGGCTGTTCGCGGTACGCGCGGCGGAAGAATTCGTGGTTCAGGTAGGGCGGATTGCCATGGCTGAAGTAGGTGCGGCAATAGCATTCGTAGAAGAAGTCCAGCTCGGTCTCGCCGATTTCCGCGCCGCGCAGCCAGCGGTACGACAGCCCGGCGGCCGCGACCTTCTTGCGATCCTGGCGGATCTTCTTGCGCTTGTCGTGGCTCATCGTGGCCAGAAAGGCGTCGAAGTCCGCGTAGCCCGGATTGGTCCAGTGGAACTGCACGCTTTCGCGGATCATGAAGCCGGCCTCGCGCAGCGCGCGCATGTCGGCCTCGGCAGGGAACAGCAGGTGCAGCGACGACACCTTGATCTCTTCGGCGAAGGCGACCAGCCCGCGCACCAGCGTGGCGCGATCCTCATCGTTGCCGGCCAGCAGCCTGGGACCGGTGACCGGGGTGAACGGAATGGCCGACAGCAGCTTGGGGTAGTAGCGCAGCCCGTGGCGCTGGAAGGCGTCGGCCCAGGCGTAGTCGAATACATACTCGCCGCGCGAATGGGATTTCAGGTACAGCGGCGTAGCGGCGGCCAACGCATCGTCGCGCCACAGCGCCAGGTAATGCGGAGCCCATCCGGTCTGAGGCGCGGCGCAGCCGGTCTCGTGCAGCGCGCGCAGGAACGCATGGCGCAGAAAGGGCTGGTCGCCTGCCAGCGCGTCCCATTGCTGGGCGTCGATGCGGGACAGGTCGGTCTCTATGGTCAGGCGCAGGGAATCCATGGGTGAATGATAAAGTCTCCGTGTATGCGCGCGGCCTGCGGCCACGGCGCTTTCAAGGGATTTCGGGTGGGCGCGAGGCCGCCCGGCACAGAGAAGCATATGGATAGCAACACGACGCCCGCCGCGGCCGGGCATCGCCAGGATTGCCTGCGCGGGCAGGCGCTGGCGGCCCTGGCCGCGACGGCCTGGCAGGACAAGCTGGCGGCAGTGCGCGCCATGTCGGATGAGGCGGCGCTGGACTGCGAGCGGACATACACGCCCACGGCTGGACTGCCGGGCCGTCCTGCCCGGCCCGAGCTGGTGGCTCCCGCCCAGGTCAAGCAGCGTTCCATGGCCACCGAGGAAGGGCGCGCGGCGCTGCTGCACGCGCTGGCGCACATCGAATTCAATGCCATCAACCTGGCGCTGGACATCATGTGGCGCTTTGCCGGCATGCCTCAAGCCTTCTACCTCGACTGGCTGCGCGTGGCGCGCGAAGAGGCCTATCACTTCGATCTGCTCAGGCAGCGCCTGGCCGCCATGGGGTGCGCCTATGGCGACTTCCCCGCCCACAACGGCCTGTGGGACATGGCGCAGCGCACGCAAGAGGATCTGCTGGCCCGCCTGGCCCTGGTGCCGCGCACGCTGGAGGCGCGCGGCCTGGACGCTTCTCCCGCGATCCGCGCCAAGCTGGCGGGAGCGGGCGACGCGGAAAGCGCCGCCATCGTCGACATCATCCTGGCCGACGAGATCGGCCACGTGGCCATCGGCAATCATTGGTACAAGCAGCTATGCGCGCAGGCGGGCAAGGATCCCGTGTCCTGCTATGCCGAACTGGCGCAGCGTTACGACGCGCCCCGGCTGCGCGGCCCCTTCAACCTGGAGGCGCGCCGCGCCGCCGGATTCGACGACGCCGAGCTTGCCGCGCTGCAGGCCGGTTGATTGGAAAACATGAGCACCGACACTTTCATCAAAGCGCTGCGGACCCGCTGCTTGCGTCCACTGACCATCTTCTTGACGGGAGGCGCGCTCATTTCGCTGGCGCCTGCCGCATCGGCCGCCGACGCGTTCGCGGCCTGCCTCGCGCAATTGCGCGGCCCGGCGCTCAAGGCCGGCGTGTCGGGCGCTACCTTCGACACCCAGACGGCGGGGCTCGCGCCCGACATGACGGTGCTGGATCTGCTGGACGCCCAGCCGGAATTCAAGACGCCCATCTGGGACTACATGGCGGCCCTGGTCGACGATGAGCGCGTGGCCGACGGCCAAGCCGGCATGGCGCGCTGGCAGTCCGACCTGGACCGCGCCGCGTCGCGCTACGGCGTGGACGCGGCCACCATAGCCGCGGTGTGGGGCGTGGAAAGCAACTACGGCCGCACGCTGGGCGGCCGGCCCCTGCTGACGTCGCTGTCCACGCTGTCCTGCTTCGGCCGGCGCCAGGCCTATTTCCGCGGCGAGTTCTTTGCCACGCTGAAGATCATCCAGGACGAGCACATCGCGCCAGAACGCCTGACCGGCTCCTGGGCGGGCGCCTTCGGCCAGACCCAGTTCATGCCCTCGACGTACTTGCGGCTGGCGGTGGACTTCGATGGCGACGGCCGCCGCGACCTGGTCGACAGCGTGCCGGACGCGCTGGCATCGACGGCCAACTTTCTGAAGCGGGCGGGCTGGAACAGCGCGCTGCAATGGGGCTATGAAGTCCGCCTGCCGGCGGGCCTGGATACGTCGGGCGCGGGCCGCAAGAACAAGCGCGCCATGTCGTATTGGGCGGGGCGGGGCGTGACGCGCGCCGATGGTCAGCCGCTGCCCGCGGGCGACACGCCGGCGGGCCTGCTGCTGCTGGCTGGCAGCAAAGGTCCCGCCTTCCTGGTCACGCGCAACTTCGACGCCCTGTACTCCTACAACGCCGCGGAAAGCTATGCGCTGGCCATCGCCCACCTGTCCGACAGACTGCGCGGCGGCGGTCCGCTGGCGCAGCCCTGGCCGACCGACGATCCGGGCCTGTCGCGCGCGCAGCGGCGGGAATTGCAGCGGCTGCTGATTGCCCGGGGCTATGAGATCGGCGAACCCGATGGCATGATCGGCGCCCGTACCCGGCAAGCCCTGCAGACGGTGCAGCGCGAACTGGGCCTGCGGCCGGACGGCCGCGCCGGCCTGAAGTCCTTGCAGGCCCTGCAGGCAGGAAAAACCGCCAACTGACGGGTCGGAATCGATAAGCTTTGTAAAGATGCCGGGTGTCATCCATCGGATGACAGGCAGGGCGGCAGGCATGGGCCTATACTGAATCTCCGTTTTTTCAGGAGCACGATGATGAGCCTATTGGATACCTTGGCCTCGATGGCCGGCGGCGGTCAGCAAGGGGGCTCGGCTTCGCTGCTGCCCGCGCTGATCGAGCAACTGAACAAGTACCCGGGCGGCCTGACCGGCCTGATCGCCAGCTTCCAGAAGGGCGGCTTGAGCGAGATCGTGGCCTCGTGGGTGGGCACCGGCCAGAACATGCCGGTCAGCGCCGATCAGCTTGGTTCCGTGCTGGACCCTGGCGTCGTCAACGAACTGGCCGCCAAGACCGGCCAGGACACGGATTCCGTGCTGGGTTCGCTGTCCTCGCTGCTGCCGCAGCTGGTGGACAAGGCGACGCCCAACGGCGAGGTCCAGGGCGAACAGCAATTCAACCCGGCCGACCTGCTGGCGTCCTTGTCCGGCATCTTCGGCAACCGCGCAGGATAAGTCCTATCGCCAGGCAGCCCATGCAGGCTTCTGCGCCTGCTTCCACCGGCCGGCGGCGTCTGTTGCAGGGCCTGGGCGCGGCGGCGCTGGCCGCCAGCCTGCCCGCCTGCGCGCCGGCCTGGTCGGTGCAAAGTACCTTCTGGCAGCTTTGGCCCAGCCATCTGGAATTGAGTCCAGAGGCCTGGCGCGAACGCATCGCCGCCATGCATGCGCTGGGATTCCGCGAGATCATCATCCAGTGGGTAGGCGCCAGCGGCGGGGCGCAGCCCTGGCAACTGCCCGCGCCCACGCTGGCGCTGATCTTCGACGAGGCCGAGCGCCTGGGCATGGGGCTGCAACTGGGCCTGCCCTACGACGAGCGCTGGTGGCGACAGCTTGGCAATCCGGATGACGCGGCGCTGGCCGAATTCCTGCAAGCCGCGCAGACGCAGGCGCTGGCCTATGCGGGGGCGTCGAACGCGACCGGGTTGGCGGCGTTTCGCGGCTGGTACATCCCCTACGAGATCGAGCAGCACAGTTGGGCCGCGCCCGGCCGCCAGGCGCGGTTGGCGCAATGGCTGCGCGAGCTGTCCGATCCGCTTGCGCAACAGACGGGACGCGCGCCCGCCATTTCCACCTATCACAGCAAATTGCCAGGAGCGCTGAGCCTGGCCGACCTGTGGAACGGATTGTTGGATGTTGCCAAGCTGAGGCCCATGGTCCAGGACGGAGTGGGCGTGTCCGGCATGGCGGCGTATGAGGCGCTGGAGCCCCTGCATCGCATGCTGCTGGCGCGGCGCGCGCCATTCGACCTGATCGTCGAATTGTTCGAGGAACTGCCGTCCGAACGCCAGGACGGCACCACCTTCAATGCCCGCTCCGCCGATGCGGCGCGCGTGCGCCGGCAGTTGCGCATCGCGCGGCGCTACCGCGCGCAAAGCGTGGTCGCCTTTGCGGCGGACCCCTGGCTGATCGGGCCTACGCCCGAGGCCGAGCGCTTGCGGCGCGAATGGCCGCTCTAGGCGGCCGTTTAGCGGTCGGGAAGGGAAGGGTCAGCGCGGTTGCGCCGCGGCCATGGCCTTGAGCTGCGCGCAGGTCTTTTCCTTGTCGGCCGCGCTCAGCGTGCCCAGTTGCACCTTGGCTTGGCTGTAGGACTTCGAAAAAGCGGCGTCGAAGTCCGCAGCGGACATGCCCTGGGCGCTGGTCGCGGTCTTCTGTTGTTGCTTCATCTGTTCGAGCTGCGCTGCCGTGTAGGCGCCGCAGTATTCGGCGGCGGCATGCATCTGGCCGCTCACGGCCGCCAGGTTGGGCATCTGGCCCGGCATGGTCTGCTGGGCAAGGGCGGCGCTGCTGGCCAGGGTCAGGGCGACGGTCGTCAGGGCGATACGGGCTTGTTTGAACATCGGCAATTCAATCTCCAACGCGGTGAGGGATGGGGTTTGCACGCCTGGCGATCGCGCTGCCTGCGTGGCGCGGAGCACTATGCCCGAATCATTGTTATAGGCTTATGAATCGATGTAATCGTGTGTATCAGCGGCTCAGTACGACAGCGTCATGTTCATGAACCAGCCCTTGGCGCGGTCGCTCTCGCCGCCGCCCAGGCTGGTGCGGTACTGGACGCCGAAGTCCAGATAGGAGCGCGGCGCGTTGTAGTGGTCTTCGCGGAACCAATAGCGCACGTTGAAGCCGGGTCCCACGCCCAGCGACCAGGAGGTGCCATGGTCGGACAGGACCACCGACTGGTTGCCGTAGCCGGGCAGGTCGTTCAGCTTGGCCACGCTTTTTTGCCACAGCCAGTCCGCGCCGACCACCGCATACGGAAACAGCACCAGCTTGTCGCTGATGCTGGTGGCGCGGAAGCTGCGGCCCACGCGCAGCTCGCCGGACAGGAAGGCCTGGTCGCGCTTGAGGCGGCCCGAGGAACTGCCCAGGTCCTGCTGGCGCTGGCCCTTGGAGTCCACCGAGTAGGCGGTGTAGTTGGCGCTATTGTCGTCCCAGAGATAGCCGCCCTGCGCATAGCCTTCGATGGTGAGCCAGCTCGGCACGTCCACGCGCAGCTCGCGGCCATGGTAGTAGCCGTAGGTGAGGTAGGTCATCCATCCGCCCGCGTTGCCGTTGAGCTTGTAGCGCGCGACCGCGCTCTGGTCCTGCAGGTTGGGGTAGGCGCTGTGGAAGGCCTGCTGCGCCGCGCATTGCACCGCGCTGGATTCCGGATAGGCGTAGCCCTGGCGGGTGGCCGACCCCAGGAAGAAACGCCGTTCTATGCCGAAGGTCACGCCGGTGTCGGCCAGCAGGTAGCGCAGGCCCAGCGCGCCGATGGTGCTGGGGATGCCCGCGGCCGAGCTGCTGTTGCGCAGGCGTTCGTCGGCCGAGCGGTTGTCCGGCGTGCTTTCTCCGGTGCAGGGATCCACGTTCCTGCGCGACTCGTAGGTGCTGCCGCCGTCGTACAGCGTGTTTGAGCTGCGCGCATAGGCTTCGAGCATGCCCCAGCGATTGTTCAGCTGCGGCGGACGCCAGAAGATTTCCGCAGTGCTGAATACCACGTCGCCTGGCGTGTTGATGGCGGCGCCGCCCATGCTGGAGTTGGCGGGGCGCGCACCGCGGTAAGACGCGGAGAACGAGCCGCCCCATTCGCGCGACAGGGCGGCGACGCCGCTGCGCGTGTTGTAGCGCTCAAGCGGCGTAAGGCCCAGCTGGCCGGCATCGTCCATGTCGATGGCTTGCTTGAGCGAGTCGGTGGCGGCGCGGTTGTCGCCCATTGCGGACTGCGCATAGGCCTGGTCCAGGATCAGGCGCGGCGGCGCCTGGCCGGTGGCGCGCGCGGCCGCGAAGTCGGACGCGGCGCCCGCGGGCTGGCCCAGGCGCTGGCGCGCGTAGCCGCGCTGCGCCAACAATTGGGCCGAGTCCGGCTGGCGGGCGATGGCGTCGCTCAGCCGGGTTTCCGCCTCGGCGGCTTGCGCCTTGTTGCCGGCGGCCAGCGCGGTCGTCAGCAGCTGGGCATAGCTTTCGTTGTCCGGCGCTTGCGCCACGGCCTGGCGCGCCAGGGCGATGGCTTCCTGGTAGGCGCCCTTGTCGTAGGCGGCATAGGCGCCCGTGGCGGCCGCGCTGCCCGGAGCCGGCGCGGCGGGCGCCTGGTTCGCGGCGATCTGCTTCTGAAAGGCCTGTTGCCTGGCCTGTAGCGCCACCTTGTTGGGCGCGCCCAGCGCCAGCGCCGTGTCCACGGCCTGGCTGGCGGCTTCATAGCGCTGTTGCGCGCCCAGCGATTCCACCCACAGCAAGGCCCATTCGCCTTGCCTGGGCACGGCGCGGAAGGCGCGTTCGGCGCCTGCCGCCGCCGCTGCGTAGTCCTGTCGGCCATAGTCCGCATAGGCGCGCGCCGCCACGGGATAGGCGCGCTGGTAAGGGGTTTGCGGCGCGGATTTGCGGGCAGGGGCGAGGGTTTGTACAGGCGCCTGCCCGGAAGCTTGCGCAGGCGTTTGCGCCGCAGGCTGCGCGGGCGTGGCGGCTACCGCGGGCGGACGTTGCAGGTTGGCCTTGGCCTGGCGCAGTTCGGGCGTGCCCAGGCCGTCGGCGATCGCCGCATCGGCCGCGCGCGCGGCCTCTTGGCGCTTGCCCTGCTTTTCCAGGGCGTACACCAGCAGCAGCCGCAGGCGGGCCACGTCGGGCCGCAGGCGGATGGCGTTCTCCGCCATGATCTGGGCGGTTTCGTAATGGCCGGCGTCGTACTGCTTGTAGGCCTGGTCGGCGAGTTGGTAGGCGTCGCCTTCCAGCGGACGTTCGGCTGCGGCGGCGGGTTGCGCGGCCGCTTGAGGGACTGCGGCCACGCACAGCAGGGCGCTGAAAGCCAGCGTACGGGAAATGACGGTCATGGAGGTGTGGGCCTGTGCGATAGCGGGTCCGCGGGGTGTTCGGTCTGCGTCGGGGCGCCTTGCTGGAACGAGAGCGCTTCGTGCAGCGTCTTTTCGTCGAGCCAGCCCCGTTCCATCAGGATTTCGCCCAGCGGCCGCTTCTCGCGCGCCTGGATCTCCAGCGCCTGCTCCAGCATCTGGTGATCGATGGCCTGCCAGGACAGCAGCAGGTCGCCCAGGCGCTGGCGTTGCTGCGCCAACTGGTCGGTGGAGGGGAAGTCATGCATGGTCTTGTCCCAGGCCAGCCGCTTGCCCGTGATCAGATGGCCGATGAACAGGCGCCAAGCCCGCGCCGCCGCCATGGCGTTGATGAAGTTGCCGACGATCATGCGCGGCATGGACAGCAGCGCATGCTCCCAGCCGTACATGCGGCCGACGAAGTACGCGCGTTGCACCACGCGCAGCAGCAGGGCCCCCGCGTTCAGCCACATCAGCGTCACCAGCCAGCCGCCCGGACGGAAATAGGAGGGGTAGTAGACCTTCCACCAGCCAAAGCGGTCGGCCAGATAGAAGAGAAAGAAGTTGGCCAGCAACAGATAGGCCAGTATCGCGATGAAGGATGTGAACAGTCCCTTGCGGTCGCGGAACAGCAGGTACTTGGTGGCCAGCGACCCGGTCCATCCCACCTGCTGCCAGCCTTGCAGGCCGATGCCCAGCGTCCAGCGGGCCTTCTGCCGGTAAGCGGTGCGGAAGGTGTTGGGGAAGTACTCGCGCACGCCCAGCGGCATCTTGATGGCGGAGATCTTCTCCCGCCCCAGGCCGAACCAGGAACGGCGGCGCGTCACGTACTCGACCTCGAATTTGCCGAAGATCTGGCGCATGCCGCGCTGGGCCAGGCGCGCGCCGATGTCGTAATCCTCGGTCAGCGTGTCGGTATTGAAAGGCTGGTTGTTGGTCTCTGCCGCCAGCACCTCCAGCGCGTGGCGCGAGAAGCAGGTGCCGACGCCGGCGGACGGCACCATCTTGGACAGGCTTTCGCGCACCACCAGGTCCTTGGTGTGCCATTCGGCGAACTCGTCCATGTAGGTGCCGGCGACCAGTTCGTGCCACTCCCGCTCCAGCGACGTGACCGGCAACTGGATGAAATCGATGCGCGGCAGCAGGTAGTTGTAGTACTTGAGTTCCAGCGGGTGCAGCACGTCTTCGCTGTCGTGCAGGATCACGCCGGCGAAGGGTTCGGGCTGCTGGGCGTTCTGCGCGAAGATGGCCTGCACGATCCAGTTCAGGCAGTCGGCCTTGCAGGTCGGTCCGTCGTGCGGCACTTCCACCCGTATCAGTTGGCGGTAGCGCCGCCGCATGCGTTCCACTTCCTTGATGGTGCGCTCGTCGTTCTGGTAGGTGCCCGCGAAGATCATGTAGTTCTTGTATTCCAGCGTCGACACCATGTTTTCCAGCATGGGCGCGATCACGTCATACTCCAGCCAGGCCGGCACCATGATCGCCAGCGGCTGTTCCCGCTTGGCGCGCAGCTGCTCCGCGCTCAGCGGCGCATACTGGCGCTTGACCGTCAGCCCGCGGCGCAGTTCGCGCAGCCAGAACCAGCCGTCGATGAACAGGTCGTCCAGGCTGGACAGCAGGATGATGACGCCGACCACCGCCGTCACGATCTCCAGGCCGCGGTAGTAGTCGGCGATGAGGTAGGGCCAGTAAAGCGAGGACATGGCGCCTCCGGGTTACTTGCTGTCCTTGTTCTTCCTGCGGGTGACGCGCAATGCGGCGATCAGGATCAGGAGCAGGACCAGCAGGCCCACGCTCATCGCCGGGACGCTCCACGACAGGTAGTTGCGCCATTCGAAGAAGGCGCTTGCGCCCGCCCCCGGCGGCTGGCCCGCCGCGGGATTGGCGCTGTCGATCCAGGCCAGCGGTCCCGCCGCGCCGATGATGGCGATGTTGCCGCGGTTCAGCACGAAGGGCGCCTGCGGCATCACCGGATTTTGGCCCAGCGTGTGCCACAGCAGGCCGTCCTGGCCGCCCGCGCGCACCACTTCGGCCGTGCTCAGGTTGTCCAGGCCGGAAATGTCGAGCCAGGGCGCGTTCTTGCCGTCCACCGTCAGCTGCTTGCGGTCCGTGACCTTGACCATGGGTTTGGCGCCATCCACCGCGACTTCCATCGCCACGAAGGGGCCGCCGGGCTTGGCCGCCTGGCCCGCAGGCGTGAGCGACAGCGCCGCGCGCGTGGCGGACAGGCCGCTGGCCGTGGCGATGCCGATGACGCGCTGCAGGCTGGCCGGCGCGTCGGCCAGATAGCCGTCGGGGATCAGCAGCTGGGGACTGCCCGCCAACAGCGGCAGCAGTCCCACGAAGGTGCCGTCCGGCTGCGCGCGGCCCGGCTTCACGTAGCTGGTGGGCAGCACGTTGACGGGATAGCCTTGCGGGATTTCGTTGCAATCGACCGATACCGGCTGGCGCTGGAACGTGACGCGCACCGCGTTGGTGAGGCCCAAGGCGTAGCCGGGCACGCGTGCCGTCAGGCGTTCGGGATGGCCGTCGGCGTCCATCTGCTTGGCGGCCAGCAGGATGCCGTTCCAGAACACCGAGGCGACCGGGCGGGTGGCGGAGGCGCCCGGCGCGGCGGCCAGGTCCATGACCAGTTCGTCCGGCATGCTTCCGTCCGCCGACACCGCGGCCAGCGCGAACGTGGCGTTCCAGTCGCCGCGCGCGACCACGTCGAAGCTGGCGGACGATCCGCCCAGCGCGGTCAGGCGCATGCCGTCTTCGCCCGAGGCTTGCGGCGGTTCGGCCGTCTTGACCTGAGCCTGGCGCGTGACCAGGATGCGGCGCCAAGCCGTGTCGAAGGCGCCCGCGCCCTGCGCGCCGGCATCGGCGGCCACGGCGATGACCGCCTGCCGGCCCAGCGGCGCGAGGCGGATCTCCTTGGAGGGCAGGTCCTGGCCGGCCAGGGGCATGCGCCGCTGGCGCCAGGCCTTGAAGGCCTCCGCGGCGTCGGCGTCCTGCGCCAATTGCGCCTGCAAGGCGTCCAGCGCCTCGTTGTAGCGGGCGCGCAGCGCGGCGTCGGCGATCACCACGTCGCCGCTCACGGCGGGGGCGCCCATGACCAGCAGCGCGCCGATCTCCGCGGCGTTGCCCAGCTTGTGCTTGTCACTGGCCGCCAGGGCTGCGAAAGCCGGCACCTGCCCCAGTCCGTTTGGAGCCTGCAGGCCGCGGGTGTCGATCTCGTCGCCGACTGCCGGGAAGGCGCGAACCGCAACCCGCTTGCCGCTGCGCTCCATCGCCACGCCCATGCGCCATGCGCTGTCGAAGGCCTGCTGGTCGAGCTTGGCGCCCGCCACCATCAGCACGGGCTTGCCGGGCAGGGTGCTCCAGGCTTCGTCCAGGCTGCCGATGGCCGATGCGTCGTAGCGGTAGCTCAGGCGCGTGCGCGGCGACACCATCAAGGCGTTGGCGGTGGCGCGGTTGCTTTCGCACTGGCGCTGCGCGATCTCCGATTGCCAGTCCACCGCCAGCCGCACGAAGCCGGTGTCGCGCACGCGTTGCTCCACGCTCAGCTTGCGCGTGGCCGAGCCCTCGCCGTCGGCGATGCGCTGCGCCGTCTGCGGCACGCCGTCCACCCACAGCACCATGCTGGCGCGGCCCGGTTCGCCCTTGATGTAGCGCGCGTCGAAGTCCAGCGTGGCGTCGGCTATCGGCACGCCGCGCGGCACCGGCAGGTAGAACTCTTGGCGCGCGTCGCTGTTGCTCAGCACCACCGGTTCGCGGATGCCCAGGTCTTCCAGGCTGGTGTCGCGCGTGACCCAGTCGTCGCCCAGCAAGCGCCGCAAGGCGTCGCCCGCGGGACTGGCCATCGCTCCCAAGGGGAGCAGCAACCCGGCGGCGATCAGGGCGCGGCAGAGGGTGCGGGCGGCGGGGGAGTGCGGGGCATGGGGCATGAGGGCTCCGGTGGTGAGGGGCGTGGGGCGGCTAACGGGCCGCGGCCGGTGCTTGAGGCGCAAACTCGGATACGGCGCGGCCGCAAAGCGCGTCGACGATGCGTTGGCTGGCGAGGCCGTCGCCATAGGGATTGATGCGGCGTGAGAACGAGGCGTGCAGTTCCGGGTTGTCGAGCAGGCGGTTCACTTCGGCCAGGATGCGCTGCGTATCGGTGCCGACCAGCGTCACCGTGCCGGCCTGCACGGCTTCCGGGCGTTCGGTGACGTCGCGCATCACCAGCACCGGCTTGCCCAGGTAGGGCGCTTCTTCCTGCACTCCGCCCGAGTCGGTCAGGATCAGGTAGGCGCGCTGCATGAACCAGACGAAGTCCAGGTAATCCAGCGGGGCGATCAGATGTACGCGCGACAGGCCGTCCAGCTGCGCCATCACCACGTTGCGCACCTGCGGATTCAGGTGCACGGGGTAGACGATCTGCAGGTCCTCGCGCCGCGCCAGTTCGGCCAGGGCGGCGCAGATGTTCCGGAAGCCCTCGCCGAAGCTCTCGCGCCGGTGCCCGGTGACCAGCAGCAGGCGGCGCTGCGGATCCAGCCAGCCGTAGCGCGCCGCCAATTGCTGCGCGAGCGCGCCTTCGGGCGCGAGCTTGGCGCAGGTCAGGGCCAGCGCGTCGATGACGGTATTTCCCGTGACCGTGATGCGTCCCGACAGGTTTTCGCGCAGCAGGTTGGCGCGCGATTGCGCAGTGGGCGCGAACAGCCAGTCGCCCACCGCGTCGACCACGCGGCGGTTCATTTCCTCGGGGAAGGGCTTGGCCAGATCGCCGGTGCGCAGGCCGGCTTCGACGTGGCCGATGCGGGCGCGGCGGTGGAAGGAGGCCAGCGCGCAGGCCGATGCGGTGCTGGTGTCGCCGTGGACCAGCACGCAATCGGGCTGCTCCGCCTCCAGCACGCTGTCCACCCGGCTGATCAGCCGTGCGAACAGGCCGTTGAGCGTCTGGTTGGGCACCATGATGTCCAGGTCGTGCTGCGCCCGCAGGTCGAACAGGGCCATCACCTGATCCAGCATCTCGCGATGCTGGCCCGTCACGCAGACGACGCTCTGGATCCGGGGTTCGGCTTGCAGCGCGGACACCAGGGGGGCCATCTTGATCGCTTCGGGACGGGTCCCGAATATGGAAAGGACTTTCATCGCAAGAGCGGGCCCCCTACGCCGGTGGCATTTTCTTGCGTAGATTATGTATTGAAAGTAATCGTAATATGTGACGGTTTATTTCATAGAAAGGGGGTTGCTGGAAAATTTGGGGACAATCTGTTGCTTTCGCGCGATACCCCGCACTATTTACCCAGTGTCATGCCGCCGTCGATCGTGACGATCGAGCCGGTCATGAACAGGAACGGCGGCCTGGTCAACGCGATGATCGACGCCGCGATTTCCTGGGTGGTTGCCAGGCGGTTCATCGGATGCATGGCCGCAAGCCGCGCCTCGTCCAGTTCGCCCGCGTCGATGGAATGCTGGATCAAGGGCGTCTTGACGTAGCCGGGCGCCACCGCGATGACGCGGATGCCGTTTTCGGCCCATTCATTGGCCAGCGACCGCGTCAGCGTCGCGACGCCGGCCTTCGACACGGCGTAGTGGGCGCGGCCCTTCATCATGACCATGCCGGCCACCGATGCGATGTTGACGATGACGCCGCCGCGGGCGCGCAGCGCCGGGTACAGGGCATGCGCGCAATAAAAGGTGCCGTTGAGGTTCACCGCCAGGACCTGGGCCCATTCCGCCGGGTCCTTCTCCGCAACCGGGGCACGGCTGCCGGCGATGCCGGCGGCGTTGATCAGCAGGTCTACGCCGTCCAGCTGTGCCGCCGCGCGGGCCACGCTGGCGTAGTCCGAAACGTCGACGGCGACGGCGTCATCCGCGGCGGTCCGGTCCCACACCACGACCTGCCAGCCTTCGGCGCGCAACTGCCGCGCGCATTCCTGGCCGATCCCGCTTGCGCCGCCGGTGATGACGGCGATCCTTGCTTGAGTATTCGTGCTCATGTCTGACTCGCTATGTAGGTTGTGTGGATTTCAGGTGCCGGAGGCCGCGGCTTGCGCGGCTGGCGCCGCGCGCCGGTTGCGCACGCACAGGATTGCCAGGCCCGCGCTCGCCAGCGTCGCCAGGGCGAACACCTGGGCCGCGAGTTCCCATTCGCCGCCGCTGGCCTGCATGACCGCGCCGGTCAAGGTCGGGCCGAAGAAGCCTCCCAGCGAACCAATGGTCGTCACCAGCGCCAGGGGGCCGGCGTTTGCGCCGATGTAGTTCTGCACCGCGGCATTGAGCGGACCGTAGTACGCGATGGTGTAGCCGGTGATGATGGATACCACGGCGAGGAACGCCGCCAGGGACACCGTCGCCGCGCCGTGCAGCATCAGGAAGCCGCCCGCGCCCGCCAGGCAGACGATCGCCAGGTGCCAGCGGATGTCGCCGGTGCGTTCGCTGCTGCGCCCGACCACGTAGCTGAACACCAGCGCCACGACGTTGGGGATCATCAGCAGCGCGCCGATTTCCAGCGGCGTGATGCCATACAGCTGCTTGAGGATGGTGGGAAGAAAGTACGCCAGGGCAAAGGTCGCGGCATACGCGGCCAGCAAGATCAGCAGCAAGCCCCACAGCATGGGCTGGCGGAAGACGGCGAATCCGTGCGTCCAGGAAGCGGAGGGGGAGGCGGCGCGGGCGGGAGCCTCGTGTTCCATGACGGCGCGCAAACCCTGGCGCTGGTCGTCGCTGAGCCAATGGGCCTCCCGTGGCGTGCCGGGCAGGTAGCGTAGGATCAGCAGGCCCAGCAGCATCGTGGGCAGGCCTTCGATGAGGAACAGCCAGCGCCAGCCCGGCATGCCGACGTCGATCTTCAACAGCGCGCCCGCCAGCGGCCCGCCGAAGATCATGGCCAGCGGTAGCGCCATGATGAAGATCGAATTGATGCGGCTGCGGTAGCGCGGCGGAATCCAGGACGCGATGTAGAAATTGACGGCGGGGATGAAACCGCCCTCCGTCACGCCCAGCAGGAAGCGCAGCGCGTAGAACGATTTTTCGCCGTGCAGCGCGGCCATCAGGCAGGAGACCAGGCCCCAGGCCAGGAACATGCAGGCCAGCCAGCGCCTGACGCCAAAGCGTTGCAGCGCCAGGTTGGCGGGCACGCACACGCTGGCGTAGCCGATGAAGAACAGTCCCGCGCCGAAGCCGTAGGCCGCCAGGGAGATGCCCAGGTCCGCGCCCATCTGCAGCTGCGCATAGCTGATGTTGGTGCGGTCCAGGAAGTTGAGCAGATATCCTGCGAACAGCAAGGGCAGGACGCGGTTGCGAAAGCCGGCGACAGCCTGTTCGGCATGCGCCAGATCTTCATTGCGGATCATGGTTGGTCTCCTGTGTCGTCCGCCTTGGTGGCGGATCTCGCTAGACTGGGATTGCGGTGGCGCGGGGCAGCGCGCCGCCGGTCGTGGTTTCAGGTGCGCCCCGTCACTCGGGCGTACAGGTCGGCATCCGGCCAGGCGGCGCCGCGCCAGGCGACGTGCTGATCGGGTCTGATCAAGGTGAGGGGGGCGGGGTAGAGGTTGGCGACGCCGCCTTCGTCCGGGCGGATCAGCGTCAAGGGCACGCCCGCGGCCCGCGCCGCGGATACGGCGGCATCGACGTCGCGGGCGGCCGCCGTGGGCAAGGCCAGCAGCGTAAAGCCCGAACCGAAATGGTCGTACAGCGAGCTGCCGTCGTGCAGCCAGGCATGCGGGGCCAGGGCGCCCGGGCGGGACGACGGCGTGTAGTTGATGAAGTCCCGGGCCGGCTCGGGGCTGCCGTCAGGCACGATGACGGGAGAGTCCCCATATTGGTAGCCCAGCACCACGCCTAGGGTGGCGAACTCGCGCATCTTGGCCGCGCAGATGCGCGCGCCGGCTTCCTGGCGGGCCTGTTCGCCCGCGGCGCCGGCGTCTTCAAGATGGTCGGCCAGCAAATGATTGCCGAGAATCGAATGGTTGTGTTCGGCTTCGTCCAGTACCCATTGGTGCACGGGCCGGCGTTCCCGTTCATAGCTGTCGATGAGGGCGGGGCCGCCCCAGCCTTGCAGCGCCGCGGCCAGCTTCCAGCCCAGGTCCACGCTGTCGGCCACCCCCATGTTCATGCCATAGCCGCCGAAGGGCGGATGCAGATGGCAGGCGTCGCCCACCAGGAAGACGCGCCCCTGGCGGTAGCGGTTGCCCAGCAGCTTGCTGGCGGTCCATTCGTCGCTGCTGAGCACCTCGTAAGGCAGGTCGATGCCGGTGGCGCGGGCGATCATGGCGCGCGCGTCGATGTCGTTGGCGCGCCGCTGCGGGTCCACATGAGTGGGCATGAAGAACCAGGTGTCGCCGCTGTCCATCGGGCCGATCAGGCTGGGCGCATCGCCGTTGATCTGCCAGTACATGATGGCGGGTCCGTGCCGATGAGCCTGGGCCAGTCCGGGGGCGCGGAACACGATGTTGTAGTTGCGGGACAGCCCGTAGCTGCCTTCCATGCGCGTGCCGATCAGGTCCCGCACCAGGCTGCGGGCGCCGTCGGCTCCCACCAGGTAATCCACTTCCAGTTCGATGTCGCGGCCTTGCGCCAGATCGCGCAAGCGGGCGCGCACGCCGCCGGCATCCTGCGTCAGGTCCAGCAGTTCGGAGCGGAACCGTATCTCCACGCCGGGCAGGGAGGCCGCATGCGAACGCAAGACCTCTTCCACGGTGTATTGGGGAATCCATTGCGCGTGTTCCGAGTACAGCGGATTGCGGCCGGGGGCGCAATACATGGCGTTCTCGTGCCGCGCGAGCTCGAAGCCGGCCAGGCGGGTGCAGAACACGACGTTGGAGGGGTAGTAGGCGCCCAGCGGCGATGCCGCGCGCAGGCGGTCGGCGATGCCCCAGCGGCGTAGGTGTTCGCGTGTGCGCACATTGGTCGTCTTGGCGCGCGGCGCGTATCCCACGCGGTCATTGCGCTCGATGAGCAGGCACGGAATCTTCCTGTGCCCCAGTTCGATCGCCAGACTCAGTCCGGCCGGTCCGGCGCCCACGATCAGCACGCGGGGCGAGGCTCGCTTCTCCACCTTCGGTCTCCTCGGTTGCCTGCTTTCCTTGCAGGCTTTGGACGCATCCTAGGCCTATGCCGCCGATGCTGAAAGATGGCAGAATTGGCTTATCGATATCAAATCTGAATCACTTGGCATGAAGCTCAACACCCTGCGGGATTTCCTGGCCGTGGCCGAACGCGGCGGCGTCAGGGCCGCGGCCCGGCATCTGGACACGCCGCAGCCGGCCATCTCGCGCAGCATCCGCGAACTTGAGAAAGAGCTGGGGTGCGTGCTATTCGAACGGCATGCCAAGGGCGTGCGCCTGACCCCCATGGGCGCCGTGTTCCTAAGGCGGGCCAACGCCATACGCCATGAGCTGCAGCGCGCGCGCGACGAGATCGGCCAGTTGAACGGGGAATCCCGCGGACGGGTCACGCTGTGCATGTCTACGGCGCCGCATCTGGGACTGTTCGCCGAAGTATTGCGCGAGTTCCGGGCGCGCTACCCGGACACCCATCTGGAAATCATCGACGGGGTCTACCCGCTGGTGGAAGCGTCCCTGCTGGACGGCACCGTGGACTTCTATATCGGGCCAGTGCCCACGCGCACGCCTGGCGAACTACAGGTGGAAAAGCTCTTCGACAACACGCGCGTGATCATCGGCCGCAAGGGCCATCCGCTGGCGCGCGCCCGCTCCCTGCGTGACCTGGCCGGGGCGCAATGGATTACCACCTCCATCACGCACAAGGCCGAAGAAGAGCTGGGTCCGCTATTCGAGAAGCATGGCCTGCCGCCGCCGCACCTGGCCCTGAAGGCCCAGTCCGCGCTGACCTTCATCACCGCCCTGACCAACTCCGACCTGCTGATGATGCTGCCGGTGCAATGGTTGCGGTATCCGCTGCTGCAAGGCGTGTTCCAGGAAATCCGCGTCAAGGAACCGCTGCCCGCGCCGCCGGTATGCATCGTGCAGCGCGCCGGCCTGCCGCTGACGCCGGCGGCCGAGTACTACTGCACGCTGGCGCGGCGGGCAAGTGCGCGCCCCCCGGGCTAGAAGCAGAGCGGCGGGCGCCGCGCTCGAAGAAAACGATATGCCCTATCTGGCGTCGGCCGCCGGCCACTGGAAGCGTTGCGCCACCTTGTCGAGAAATCGGCCCGCCGCCTCGCGGTGATAGTCGGTGGAACGGGCCACCCCCTGGCCGGCGGCTTCCAGGTCCAGCATCGCGTTCAGGTCGCTGTTGAGCGAGGCATTGAAGCCGCGCTTGGTGATCGCCAGCGCCGCCATGGGCAGTTCGGCCATGGACAGCGCGATCTGCCGCGCACGTTCGTGGATGGTCTCCTGCGGTTGGATCTCGAACACGATGCCCATGTCGCGGGCCTCCTGCGCGCCGAACTCGCGGGTGGAGAAGGCCAGTTCCTTGGCGCGCTGCAATCCCACCATGCGCGGCAGGGTATACATGGTGGCGCAATCGGGGATGGCCCCCAGCCGCAGGAAGGACAGGCAGAATCGTGCCCGCGGCGAGGCCAGGATCAGGTCGGCGGTCAGGGCCAGGCCCAGTCCGGCGCCATAGGCCGGGCCGTCGACCGCGGCGATCACCGGCCGGTCCAGCGTGATCAGGCCTTCAATCGTCAGGAGCAGGCTGGCCATGCGTTCGCGCGCCTCTTCGGCGGAGCCGCCGGAGCCCATGGTGGAGATGTCGCCGCCCGAGCAGAAGGCGCCGCCGGCGCCGGCCAGGATCACGACGCGCACGCCGCGGTCGCGTCTGATTTCGCCCACCAGATGGGCCAGCTCTTCGCGCATGACCATGTCCAGCGCGTTGCGCTGGGCGGGGCGGTTCAGCGTGATGGTGGCGACTCCGCCTTCCACGGCATAGAGCAGGGTCTTGAACTCGCTAGAGATGACTTGCATCGGATCGGTCTCCATGTCTGCCTTCCATGATGGCCGGGCCGCGCCATGCGGACCGGGCCGCAAGCTGCAGCGGGCGCTCAGGCGATGGCGCCGCGTTCGCGCAGGGCCTGGATCTCGGCTTGCGCCAGGCCCAGTTCCGCCAGCAATTCTTCCGTGTGCGCGCCGGGCGCGGGCACTGCGCGGGCCTGCCCGGGCGTGCGCGAAAGCCGCGGCGCGGGGGCGGGATGCACGATGCCGCCGGTTTCGATGAAACTGCCGCGCGCCTGATGATGCGGGTGCCGCGGCGCTTCCTCGAAGTCCAGCACCGGCGCGAAGCAGGCATCCGTGCCTTCGAGTAGCGCGCACCATTGTTCGCGGGTCCGGCCCGCGATTATGCCGGCCAGCTTGGCGCGCAGCTGCGGCCATTGCGCGCGTTCCCATTGCTGCTGGAAGTCCGGGTCGTCGATGCCGCAGCGCTCCAGCAGCAGGCGGTAGAACTGCGGTTCGATCGCGCCGATGGAGACGTACTTGCCATCCGCGCAGGCATAGCAGCCGTAGAAATGGGCGCCGCCGTCCAGCATGTTGGATTGGCGCTGGTTGACCCAGCCGCCGTCCCGCAGCTTGCCGTGGTAGGCGCTGGCCAGCAGGGACGCGCCGTCGCAGATGGCTGCGTCCACCACCTGGCCCCGGCCCGTGCGGCCGGCCTCGAGCAGGCCGCATAGCACGCCGAAGGCCAGCATCATCGCGCCGCCGCCCATGTCGCCGACCAGATGCAGCGGCGGCGTCGGCGGCAGTTCGGCATGTCCCATGGCGTGCAGCGCGCCGGTGATGGCGATGTAGTTCAGGTCATGGCCGGCCGCCTGCGCCAGCGGGCCGTCCTGGCCCCAGCCCGTCATGCGTCCGTACACCAGCCGCGGATTGCGCGCCAGGCATTCGTCGGGCCCCAGGCCCAGCCTTTCCATCACGCCCGGCCGGAAGCCTTCCAGCAGGGCATCGGCCTGGTCCAGCAGCCGCAGCACGATGTCGGTCGCGCCGGGCTTCTTGAGATCCAGCGCAATCGTGCGCCGGCCCCGGTCGATGATGGTGCCGCCGCCGCCCAGGAAACCGGGCGCAAGCCGGTCGATGCGGATCACGTCCGCGCCCATGTCCGCCAACATCATGGCGCAGAAGGGGCCAGGTCCGATACCGGCCATCTCGACCACCGTAAATCCGCTCAGGGGACCAGCCATGTCTATCGTCACTCCATGATGTGTCGGGTTCTCAGGATTCGAAAAATTCAGCGCGCGCGTCCAGGATGATCTGGACGTACTTCTCCATGTTGGCGTCCATGCGGTGGGTCGGGCCGACGATGGACAGGGCCGTCAGCTGGCCTCCCACGCGCCCCGCGATGCCAACCGCCGACACGCCTTCATTGCCTTCGTCGCGGCTGTTGAAATAGTGCTTGGCCTGCTGTGATTCGATCTGCGCGCGCAAGGTGGCGGGGTCGGTGATGCTGCTGGCCGTGACGTGCTCATACGGCAGCGAGTCGATCAGCGCATTGCGTTCCGCCGCGTCCATCTCGCCCAGCAGCGCCTTGCCCAGCGCCGCGACCTGCAGGTCGAAGGTGGTGCCGGGCTGCACCACGTAGCGCAAGGCGCGCGGGCTTTCCTGGCTGGCGTAGATCTTCACCTTGTTGCCGTCCAGCAGGCCGCACATCGAGGATTCGCCGGACTGGCGCGTCAGGATCTCCAGCGCTTCGGACGCGAAGGCCTGCAGCGGGTCGGCCGCCGAAATGCCCTGGGCCACGTCGAGCAGCCGGCCGGTCGGGTGGAAGTAGCGCGACTTGGGCGTGCGCAGCAGGTAGCCTGCCTGGCGCAGCGTGTAGAGCAGGTCCGAGCAACTGCTGTCGGCCAGGTCGAGAAAGCGCGCCATTTCCGAATTCGTCAGGGGACGGCGTTCCCGCGCATAGACTTCGAAGACTTGCAGCACGCGCTGTGCGGTAGGGAGGATTTGCGGCATAGGATGTCGGAGTGGATAGGGGAGCCGGCCTGGGCGTTTGCGTAGTCGGTCATTTCAACGCGGAAATGCCCAGTACGCTCTGCGCCATGAGTAGGGCCTGGATCTGGTTGGTGCCTTCGGCAATGCTCAGGTGACGGGCGTCGCGGTAATGACGCTCGACGGGGAACAGCGTGGTGTAGCCCGCGCCGCCATGCACCTGCATGGACAGTTCCGCCACGCGCAGCACGGCGTCGGTGGCATGGCGCTTGGCCATCGAACATAGCATCTGGCTGTCGGCGGCGTTGCGGTCCAGCGCGTCGGCGGCGCGCCAGCACAGCAGGCGCGAGGTTTCGACCAGCGTCATCATGTCGGCGATCATATGCTGCACCAGCTGGAAGCCGCCTATGGGCCGGCCGAACTGGACCCGGTCGCCGGCGTATTTTACCGCCGCCTCATAGGCGGCCTCGGCGATGCCCAGCGCGGAAAACGCCACCACGCAGCGGCCGATGTTGAGGTATTTCTTGGCCAGCGCGAAACCCTTGCCCTCCGTGCCGATCAGGTTGGCGGCGGGGATTTCCACGTCTTCGAACAGCAGCTCGCCCAGCGGGCAGCTCAGCATGCCCATCTTGTCGATGGGGCTGGACGAGAAGCCCGGCATGGCGCGCTCGAACAGCAGGCAGGACACGCCTCGTTCGCCGCCATCCCGCTGGGTCTGCACGAATACCACGCCCAGCTCGCAGACCGTGCCCAGGCTGATGTACAGCTTGCGGCCGTTGACCCGCCAGCCGGTCTCGGTCTGCACCGCGCGCGTTTCGACATGGGCGGCGTCCGAACCGATATTGGGTTCGCTGAGCGCGAAGCTGGCGATCGCGTCGCCCGACAGGACGCGCGGCAGGTACTTTTCCTTGAGATAGGGCGAGCCGCCGTCGCTCAGCACCGAGGCCGCGAGATTGCTGGTGCTGACGATGCTGCGCAGCGACGGCCAGACGCGCGCCAGCTCGGCTATCAGCACGCCGTAGGTCGTCATCGGCAGGCCGTAGCCGCCGTCCTTTTCCTGCAGCATGCCGCCCAGGAGGCCGAAGTCGCGCATGGCGCGGACCATGTCCTGCGGCACCACGCGGGCTTCGGCCTCGTAGCGGTTGACGATGGGCGCGACTTCGGCCGCCAGGTAGCGGCGCAGCGAATCGCGCAATTCGATCTGGGTGGAGTCCAGTGAGAAGTCCATGCGAGTCCTAGGCGGATATGGTCGAGGAGGGCGTTGCGGCGGCGGTCATGATGGGCGTTGCTCCAGGCCGGCGTCCGCGCCGGGGCGCAGGCCGATCAGCGCGTCCAGCGGCATCGCGCCCTGTCCTGCGGCGCCGACCCAGACCGGGTTGAGCTCCAGTTCCTGCAAAGCGTCGCGGCGGCTCCAGGCAAAGTCCGATACCCGCAGGATCAGGTCCTCCAGCGCGGCAAGGTCGGCGGGCGCCTGGCCGCGCACGCCGTCCAGCACGTCGGCATGGCGGATCTCGCGCAGCAAGGCGCGAGCATCGTCGCGCGACAGCGGCACCATGCGGTGCGCCACGTCGCGGATGGTCTCGACGAAGATGCCGCCCAGGCCGAAGGTCAGCACCAGGCCGAAGGCCGCATCGCTGTGCACGCCGACCAGCACCTCGCGGCCGCCCGGCGGCAGCATGCGTTCCACCAGGATGCCGTCGATGACGGCATCGGGATGATGGCGCGCGACGGATTCGCGGATGGCGGCATAAGCTTCGCGCGCCGCGCCGGCGCTGGCAATGCCCAGCTTGACGCCGCCCGCTTCGGTCTTGTGCGCGATCTGGGCGCTGACCACCTTCATCACCACGGGAAAGCCCAGGCGCTCGGCTTCGCGGGCCGCCTGGTCGGCGCTGGCGGCCACCACCCCTTCAGGTATCGACAGGCCGGCCGCGCGCAGCATCGCCTTGGCCGCGGCTTCGCTGAGCATGCAGGCCTGGTCGGTAGCGGCGTCCACGTGCACGGGGGGCGCAACCGCCCTGCGGTCGGGCCGTTTCCAAGGGATGGCCTTGGACAGCGCCGCAATCGCATCCGACAGCGACAGGAACGGCAGCAAACCGGCGGTTTCCAGCAGCTGGAAGCCGCCGCCCAGGCGCCGGCTCATCCAGACCGGCACGATCAGGGTTTCGGTTTCGGCCGCCACCGTGGCGATGGCCTGCGCCATGCCGTCGGTGATGGAACCGTAATCCATGGGGATGGGGAACAGCACCGTGCCCACCGCCGGGTCGGCGCATATGGCGCGCAGGCAGGCTGCCGAGGCCTCGGGGTTGCGCAGGATGTCGGCGGTGGTGTCGACGGGGTTGTCGATGCTGGCGAAGTCCGGCAGCAGCTTGCGCAAGGCGGCCTTGGTCTCGGGCGCGAAGGACGCCATCGGCAGGCCGGCGGCGCCGGCGATATCGGCGGCCAGCGCGGCGGTCCCGCCCGAAAACGTATAGATGCACAGGCCATTGCCGCTCTTGGGCGTGATGCGCGTAAGCAGGCGCGAGACCGCCAGCAACTGGTCCAGGTCGTCCACTTCGATCGCGCCGAATTGGCGGAACACCGCGCTGTTGACGGCGGCCGTGCCGGCTACCGACGCCGTATGCGACTGCGCGGCGCGCACGCCGGCTTCGGAGCGGCCGACCTTCAGCACCACCACCGGCTTGTTGCGGGCGCGCGCCAGCTCCAGCGCGGCGGTCAAGCGCCTGCCATCCTTCACGCCTTCCATCAGCAAGGCGATCACGCTGGTTTTCGGATCGTTCGCCATGTGGGCAATGAAGTCAGGAATCTCCAGGTCGACCTCGTTGCCGGCGGAAAACCACAGGCCCACGCCCTGGCCGTAGGACAGGCCTTGCAGCAGGTTGCGGCCGAGTCCGCCGCCCTGGGTTGCCAGGCCGATGGAGCCGGTATTCAGATCGTCCTTGAAGGCGGGCGAAAAGGTCATGCCCAGCCGGTCGCGGACATTGACGAAGCCCGGACAGTTCGGCCCGTAGACATGCAGGCCGGTGGCTTCGCACAGCTCGGCGATCTCGCGTTCGAGCCGCTGGCCTTCCTCGCCCGCCTCGGAAAAGCCGGAGGTCATGACCACCGCGAAAGGAATCCCGCGCGCCGCGCATTGCCGCAAGGCATCCAGCACCAGCGAGGCGTTGACCATGATCAGGGCCACGTCGATCTCGGCCTGTGGCAAGGCGCTGATGGAGGGCCAGCAAGGCCGACCGCCTATCTCCTGGTAAGCGGGATTGACCGCGTATATCTCGCCTGGCACCGAGGAATGCAGCGCCAGGTTGTCGTAAAGGCGGCGTCCCTGGCTGGATTCGCGGGCGGACGCGCCGACCACGGCGATGTTGCGCGGATTGACGAAGCGGCTGAGGTCTGCGAACGGCTTCATGCCTGACCCTCCATGGAACGCAGCACCATCGCGAAGTCGGCCTGGACCGCTACCTCGCCGCGCTGATTGATGGCTTCGCGCCGGAACACCACCTTGTCCTTGCCGGGCCGGTACTGCTTCGTCTTTTCCGTCACCGTTACCCGCACCACGATGGTGTCGCCGATGAAGGTGGGTTTGGGAAAGCGGCAGTTGATGTCGATCAGCGCCAGCACGTAGGGCTCCAGCTGGCGGTAGCCGCTGGACTGGGTGGTCAGCCCGGACAGCACGGACAGCACCAGCAGGCCGTGGGCGATGCGCTGGCCGAAGGGCGTGGCGCTGGCGTATTCGTGGTCGACGTGCAGGCGGTTGAAATCACCCGACAGGCAGGCGAAGTTGACGATGTCGCTTTCGGTAATGGTGCGGCCGGCGGATTCGAAATGGTGGCCGACCTCCAGCGGCGGCTGGATGGGTAGCGGGGGCTGGCTGACTGGGCTTGCGCTTTGCATGGCTGATCGGATTCCGGATGGGAGGGGCGTTTTACGACGCGTAGCGGCCGCCGGTCACGTGCAGCAGTTCGCCCGTGATGAAGGAGGACCGCTCGGAAGCCAGGAAGGCCACCGCGTTGGCGATGTCCTCGACCGCGCCCAGGCGCGGCACCGGCTGGCGCGCCAGCGCATTGGCGCGCAGGGTTTCGTAGGTGGACAGGCCGCGCACCAGCGGCGTTTCGATCAGCCCCGGGGCGATGGCGTTGGCGGTGATGTTGAACTTGCCCTGTTCCAGCGCCAGCGCGCGGGTGAAGCCGATCAGGCCGGCCTTGGCGGCCGAGTAGTTGGTCTGGCCGGGATTGCCCCAGTGCGCGCGCGAGGCGATGTTGATGACGCGGCCCCACTTCCTTTCCATCATCGAGGGCAGGGCGGCCTTGGTGCAGTAGTAGGCGCCCTTCAGGATGGTGTCGACCACCGAATCCCAGTCCTCCACCGGCATCTTGAGCAGGTACTTGTCGCGCGTGAAGCCGGCGTTGTTGACCAGGATGTCGATGCCGCCGAACTTGTGCGCGGCCAGCTCGGCCATGGTCTGGACCTGTTCCGCATCGCAGACGTCGAGCACGGCGCCGATAGCCTCGTGACCGGCCTGCTTCAGGCTGCCGACCGCATGTTCCACCGATTCGGGGTTGATGTCGGTAATGACGATGCGGGCGCCTTCCTGCGCCAGGGCCAATGCCGACGCATAGCCGATGCCGCGGCCGGAACCCGTGATGACAGCGACTTTACCGGTGAGTTGCAGGTCCATCTCCATTCCCCTTCTGTAGCTGATGGCGCCCGGCGCCCTGGACCCGAAATCCAACATCCCGGGATAGGCGCCTGGCAGGTTTGAATTTATTCCGAGGTTCCGAACAAATATACACATCACCGGAATTCTTGACAATTAATATCGGCACGTCGTTATACTGTTCGGCATGTCGGAAATAAGCAGGCCCGGCATTCCCATATCTCTAAAAAAACGGAAGGAGATCGACTCATGGCAATGTTGAAGGGATTGTTGGCCGCGGTACTGAGCCTGGCTGCCGCAGGCGCAGCCAGCGGGGCCGACGCTTATCCGGACAAGCCGGTGCGGGTGTACGTGGGCTTCGCGCCCGGCGGCGCCACCGACCTGCTTGCCCGCCTGTACGCCAAAAAGCTTGGCGAACGTTTCAACCAGACTTTCATCGTGGAAAACCGCCCGGGCGCCGGCGGCAACATCGCGATCCAGGCGCTGACGCAGGCGCCGGCCGACGGCTACACGATCGCGATGGCGGCCAACTATGTGGCGGCCAACGCCGCCATGAAGCGCAACCCCTACGACTGGGAGCGCGACCTGATGCCCATAGGCATGGTGGCGTCCACGCCCAACATTCTGGTGGTGCCGCCCGGCTCCAGCATCCAGAGCGTCGACGACCTGGTGCGCAAGGCCAAGGCCGGCGGCAACAAGCTGACCTTCGCCTCGGCCGGCATGGGCTCGTCCATCCACCTGGCGGGCGAGCTGTTCAAGGTCATGGCCGGCGTCGACATGACCCACGTGCCCTACAAGGGGGTGTCGCCGGCGGAGGTGGACCTGATGTCGGGCACGGTGGACATGATGTTCGGCAGCGTCTCCACCGCCATCCCGCTGGTGCAGTCCAAGAAGCTGAAGGCGCTGGCCGTGACCGGGCGCGAGCGCATGAAGGCGATGCCCGACCTGCCCACCATCGAGGAGGCCGGCCTCAAGGGCTACGACGTGGAAGCGGTGTACTTCATGGCGGCGCCCGCCAAGGTGCCGGCGCCAGTCCTGAAGAAGCTGGCCGATGCCGTGGCCGACATCAACAAGCAGCCCGATGTGCAGGAGTTCATGGACCGGATCTACGCCCGGCCCCTGACCGGCGGCCCCGAAGAGGCCCGGGCCTTCCTGAAGGGCGAAGTGAAGAAGTGGCAGGGCGTGGTCGACGCCACCGGCATGAAGGTGGACTGACGCGCGGCAACGGGTCCGTACGCCGGATTCGAGACAGCGGGCGCCACAAGCCCGCGGACAAAAAACCAATCAGGAGACATACATGAACACACGCAGGCGATACACGCTGGCAGTGCTGGCCGGCCTGATGACCGCAATATCCTTGCCGCAGATGTCGCACGCGGCCGATGACTATCCGAACAAACCCCTGCGCCTGATCGCGCCCAGTTCGCCCGGCGGAATCCTGGACATCACCAGCCGGGTGATAGGCAAGAAGCTGTCAGAGCGGCTCGGTCAGCCGGTGGTGGTGGAGAACATGGCAGGCGCGGCCGGCATCCTGGGCATGCAAGGCCTGCTGCGCGCCGAGCCCGACGGCTACACGATGGTCATGGGCAGCAGCGGCCCGAACGCGGTCAATTACACGCTGTACAGCAAGCTGCCGTACGCAATGTCCGACTTCGCCCCGGTGATCCGCATCATCACCATGCCGAACGCGCTGGTGGTCAACGCCAACGCGCCGGTCAAGACGCTGGCGGAGTTTCGCGACTATGCCCGCAAGAAGCAGGGCAACCTGTCCATGGCGGTTTCCATGATCGGCACGTCCGGACACCTGGGCGGAGAGCTGCTGAAGAACCGCCTGGACTTCACCGCGGTCACCGTGCCCTACAAGGGCGCCGCGCCCGCGACCAACGACCTGGTCGCGGGCCAGGTCGACTTCACGGTCGAGAACGTGATCACCGTCGCGCCGCTGGTCAAGGCGGGCAGGCTGCGGGCGCTGGCGGTTACCACCCGCGAGCGCAGCCAGATCCTGCCCGATGTGCCGACGCTGGCCGAGCAAGGCTATCCCGATGTGGACGTCGGCGCCTGGCTGGGCGTACTGGTCGCGGCGCGCACGCCGCCGGCGGTGGTCGCGCGGCTGAACACGGAGCTCAACGCGGTCCTGGCCGATGAAGAGGTGAAGAAGCAGCTGGCGCAGCAGGGCGGCATTCCGCTGGGCGGCACGCCGGCCGAGTTCGACAGCTTCATCCGGTCGGAAAAAGACCGTTGGGAAAAAATCATCAAGGCCGCCGGCATCAAGGCGGAATGACCAGCATGCCGGCGGCCTGGCGCTGCCGGCATGCGTAGGGAGGCATGATCCATGGCAATCGATTATCAAAACCTGCGCAACTGGAAGTTCGAGGACCGCGTCGACCGCTACAGCGCGCGCGACTGCATGATCTACGCGCTGGGCCTGGGCTACGGCAGCGACCCTGCCGATGAAGCCGAGCTGCGCTACGTGCTCGAGGACGGGACGGCCGTGGTGCCGACTTTCCTGGCCACCATCGGCGCGCCCAACGGCTGGGCCGCCGATCCGGCCACCGGCATAGACTGGGTCAAGATCCTGCACGGCGAGCATCGCATGACCTTCCACGCGCCGCTGGCCGCGGCCGGCGCGGTGCGCAGCCAGACCCGCGTCACGCGGGTGGTGGACAAGGGCGCCAGCAAAGGTGCGCTGGTGGTGACCGTGCGCGACATTTCGGACGCCGACAGCGGCGCGCCGCTGGCCACGGTGGAGCATGTGTCGTTCTGCCGCGCCGATGGCGGCTTCGGCCAGGGCGACGAACCGCCCGAGGCCTTGCCGGCCACGCCGCAACGCGAGCCCGATCAGGTCGTGCTGCTGTCCACGCTGCCGCAGCAGGCATTGCTCTATCGCCTGAACGGCGATCTCAATCCGGTGCACGCGCTGCCGCACATGGCGCGCACGGCGGGCTTCGACCGGCCCATCCTGCATGGCCTGTGCACCTATGGCATGGCGGCGCGCGCGCTGCTGCAGGCCTGCGCGCCCGGGGGGGCGCAACGCCTGGGCGCCATCGCCGCGCGTTTTTCCGCGCCGTTCTTTCCAGGCGAGACGCTGCGCGTGGAGATCTGGCGCGACGGCGACCGCCTGCAATTCCGCGCGCTGGCGCACGAGCGCGGCACGGTGGTGCTGAGCCACGGCGCCGCCAGCCTGGCGCATTGAGAGAAACCAGAGGTGAACCATGTCTGTACTTGAAGCCCATGCCCGGGAGATGCCCGATGGCATCGCCTACCGCATGATTCCGTCCGGCACCACGGTGACCTGGCGCGAGTTGGAACTGCGCAGCCGCAAATGCGCGGCGGCCTTGCTGGACGCCGGCCTGCAATCCGGCGACGTGATCGCGGTGTTCCTGGAGAACCATCCGCGCTTCTTCGAACTGTTGTGGGCCGCGCACCGCGTCGGCCTGTACTACACCACCATCAGCCGCCACCTCAAGCGCGAGGAAGCGCGCTACATCATCGAGAACTGCGACGCGCGGGTGTTGTTCTACTCCGGCCACACCCAGGCCGAAACGGATGCGGATGCGCTGGACGCGCGCGGCGTGCTGCGCGTGAGCATGGACGGCGCGGACGCCAGCGCGATCCAGTACGAAGACTGGACCGGCCGTTACGCCGACGACGTGGCCCTGCCCGAAACCCCGGAAGGCACGGACTTCCTGTATTCGTCGGGGACCACCGGACTGCCCAAGGGCATCAAGCGCCCGCTGTCCGTGGCCAACCGCTATTTCCGCGTTGGCGACGCGCCCAGCAGCGCCTGGAAGGCCTTCGACCGCGACACCGTCTATCTGTCCACCGCGCCGTTCTACCACGCGGCCCCGGTGCGCTGGAACATGGCGGCGCTGCGGGCGGGCGGCAGCTGCGTCATGATGGAAAAATTCGACGCGGCCGCGGCGCTGGAGGCCATCGCCACCTATGGCGTTACCCATTCGCAATGGGTGCCGACCATGTTCATCCGCCTGCTGCGCCTGCCGCCAGAGGAGCGCGCGCGACACAACCTGTCCACGCTGCGCTACGCGGTGCACGCGGCCGCGCCGTGCCCGGCCGACGTCAAGGAGGCGATGATCGCGTGGTGGGGGCCGATCCTGTACGAGTACTACAGCGGCACCGAACTGGTGGGACGCACCTCGCTGGGCTCCGACGAGTGGCTGGCGCACCGCGGCTCGGTCGGCCGGCCGGAGTTCGGCCAGGCCCACATCATGAGCGAGGACGGGCTGAACGAACTGCCCGCGGGCCAGCCCGGCGTCATCTATTTTTCCGGCGGCGGCTCCTTCGAATATCACAAGGATCCGGACAAGACGCGCGGCGCCTACAACGCGCGCGGCTGGGCCACCTACGGCGATATCGGCTATCTGGACCAGGACGGCTATCTGTACCTGACAGACCGCCTGTCCAACATGATCGTGTCGGGCGGCGTCAACATCTATCCCCAGGAAGCGGAGAACCTGCTGAGCACGCATCCCGCGGTGGCCGACGTGGCGGTGGTCGGCGTGCCGAACACGGAGTTCGGCGAGGAGGTGAAAGCGGTGGTGCAACTGCGCGATCCCGCCGCCGCCAGCCCCGACCTGGCGCAGCAGCTCATCGCCTACTGCCGCGACCGGATCTCGCCCATCAAGTGCCCGAAGAGCGTGGACTTTTCCAGCGACATGCCGCGCACCGAGACCGGCAAGCTGCTCAAGCGCCTGGTCAAGCAACGCTACTGGCCGCAAGCCTAGGCGGCCCGCCATGACAGACCAGGAGACCGCATGAACCCGCAGCGCAAGCTTTTCTCGGCGGAGCACGAACTGTTCCGCGACACGGTGGCGCGCTTCATTGCGCAAGAGATCACGCCCCATCACTACCAATGGGAACAGGAAGGCCTGGTGCCGCGCGAGCTGTGGCGCAAGGCCGGCGCGGCCGGAATCCTGCTGCCCAGCACGCCCGAGGAATACGGCGGCGGCGGCGGCGACTTCCTGCACACCATCATCGTGGTGGAAGAGATCGCCCGTGCGCTGGCCACCGGCGTCACCGGCTTCACCACCCATTCCGACATCGTCGCGCCCTACCTGCTGAACTTCGGCAGCGAACGCCAGAAGCAGCGCGACCTGCCCGGCATGGCCCAGGGCGACATCGTGGCGTCCATCGCCATGACCGAGCCGGGCGCGGGCAGCGACGTCAAGGCGATACGCACGGCGGCGGCCAAGGCGCCGGGCGGCTATGTCATCAACGGCCAGAAGGCCTTCATCACCAACGGCTTCCATGCCGACCGCGTGCTGGTGGTGGCCAAGACCGATCCCGCCGCCGGCGCCCGCGGCATCAGCCTGTTCTGGGTCGATACCGCGACGCCCGGCTTCACCCGCGGACGCCTTTTGGACAAGGTCGGGCAGAAGGCGCAGGACACGGCCGAACTCTTTTTCCAGGACATGTTCGTGCCGGACGCGGACATGCTGGGCGAGCCGGGGCAGGGCTTCGGCTATCTGATGAAGGAACTGGTGCGCGAGCGCCTGATGATCGCGGTGCGCTGCGCCATGGCGCTGGAGAGCGCGCTGCAATGGACCGTCGACTACACCAAGAACAGGCGCGCCTTCGACAAGGCGTTGATCGACAACCAGCACATCCGCTTCAAGCTGGCCGACATCAAGACCCTGGCCGCCGCCACCCGCGCCTTCGTCGACGGCTGCGTGCAGCAATACCTGGATGGCGAGCTCGATGCCGGCGGCGCGGCCATGGCCAAGCTGTGGGCTTCTGAAGCCACCAGCGCCATCGACGACCTGCTGCAGTTCCACGGCGGCTACGGCTACATGCGCGAATACCCCATCGCCCGCGCCTACACCGACGTGCGGCCCAACCGGATTTACGGCGGCGCTTCGGAGGTCATGCGCGAGCTGATCGCGCGGACGCTTTGAACCTTCTTCTTCGACTTCGACAGGAACAGATCCCTACATGAGCAAGCATCTCTCGAAATCGGTCGCCATCGTCGGCGCCGCGGAATCCGACCTGGGGAAGGTACCCGGGATGACCTCGCTGGACCTGCAGGCGCAGGCAGCGGCCCGCGCGTTGCGCGATGCCGGGTTGACGCTCAAGGACGTCGACGGCGTGTTCGCGCACGTGGACGACAAGTTCGCCGGCCTGCACCTTGCGGAATACCTGGGCATACGGCCGCGCTACGTCGATTCGACCAGCGTGGGCGGCATGTCCAGCGTCATGCACATCCGCCACGCCATGGCCGCCATTGAGGCCGGCATGTGCGAGGTGGCGCTGGTGGCCTACGGCAGCACCCAGCTGTCGGACGGCACACGCAAAGTGGGCGGCACGCCCGAAGACATGCGCATGCCGCGCGGGCAGTTCATCACGCCGTATGGGCAGCTGAGCCCCATCGGCTACTACGCGATGGTGGCGCAGCTGCACATGCAGCGCTACGGCACCACGCACAAGGACCTGGCCGAAGTGGCGGTGGCGGCGCGCAAATGGGCGCAGCTCAATCCCAAGGCCTACCGCCGCGAGGACACCTCGATCGAGGAAGTCATGGCGTCCAAGATGATTGCCGATCCTCTGCGCCAGCGCGACTGCTGCCTGGTGACCGACGCCGGCGGCGCGGTCATCATCACGTCCGCGGCACGCGCCCGCGAACTCAAGCGGCCGCCGGTCTACGTGATGGGCATCGCCGAATCCTTCTCGCACCACTACACGCCTTTCAACACCGCGGACTGGCTGGACACCAATGTGGCGCAGACGGCGGACGCCGCGCTCGCCATGGCCGGCGTCACGCGCGCCGACATCGATGTGGTGCAGATCTACGACCACTTCACCATCGGCGTGATCCAGTCGCTGGAGGAACTGGGCTTCTGCAAGCGCGGGGAGGGCGGGGCCTTCGTGGCGGACGGGCGCCTGGCTCCCGGAGGCGACTTCCCCATCAATACCTCGGGCGGCGGCCTGTCCTATAACCATCCCGGCCAGTTCGGCATGCTGCTGCTGCTCGAGGCCGTGCACCAATTGCGCAAGGAATGCGGTGAGCGTCAGCTGCCCCGCGCCGAGCTGGCCTTGGTACATGCGCCCGGCCTGGTTTTTTCCTGCAATACCACCCTGATACTCGGAGTCTGACCATGGATCTCGCCCAACGCCCGCTGCCGCAACCGACCCGGATCACCCAGCCCTACTGGGATGCGGCGAAGGAAAACCGCCTGGTCATCCAGCAGTGCGGCTGCTGCAAGACGCGCCAGTTCTATCCGCGCGAATTCTGCACGGCCTGCCTGTCCGACAGCATCGAATGGATCGACTCCGCAGGCCAGGGCACCGTCTACACCTACACCGTCAACCGGCGCCCGAGCAACGCGGCCCTGAGCGAAAAAGTGCCTTATGTCGTCGCCATGATCGACCTGGACGAAGGCGTGCGCATGATGGCAAACATCATCGACAGCCCGCCCGAGGCGGTCCGGATAGGAAGCCGGGTGCGGGTGTGCTTCGAACAGGTATCGGACGAGATCACCTTGCCGCAGTTCAGGCTGGAGGCTTGAGCACAGCGCCGGCCCGTGGCCGGCGTTGCTGCGTGGCTACAGGTGCTGCTTGAAGAAAGGAACCAGCTCGGCCATGGCCAGCGCCACGGGTTCGGGCTTGTCATAGAAGTCGTAGTGCGACCAGCCTTCGACCAGCACCATGCGCTTGTCCCTGGAGCCGGCGCGGCCGTAGATTTCCCAGCCGTCGCGGTAGGCGCCGAAGCCGCCCGGCTTGCTGCCCATCACCACCATCAGCGGCTGGGTCAGCAGCACTTCCGCGTTCAGGAAGGCATCCCAGCCCATCGCGGCGCTATTGAAGGAGTACAAACCGCTGGTCGCGCCATTAGGCTGCCGGCCGCGCGGCGTCTTGTAGTACTCGGTGGCTTCCAGCAGGTCGATGTCGGTGATGCCGGCCTGCTTGCCCGCTTCCACCGAGTCCGGCAGGTAATTGATGATGTGGGGCGCGGCGCCCTTGGCCTCCGCCGTGCGCTGCTTGGCCATGGCCTCGATCGCGGCCAGCGGATCGAAATTGGCGAAACCCTCCCGGATCAGGCGCCCGAAATTCACGCCTGTGATCGAGGCCAGCGCCTTGATGCGGTGGTCGGTGATGGCGGCGTGGATGGTATAGGCGCCGCCGCCGCAGATGCCGATCGCGCCGATGCGGTTCTCGTCCACATAGGGCAGCGACTGCAGATAGTCGATGGCGTGGCGGATGTCGGACACGCGGATGGCCGGATCCTCCATATAGCGGGGCTCGCCGCCGCTGGCGCCCTGGAAGCTCGCGTCGAAGGCCAGGACGATGAAGCCCTCCTTGGCCAGCCCGGCGCCGTACACATTGCCGCTGGTCTGTTCCTTGCAACTGCCGATGGGGTGGGTGCTGACGATGGCCGGATACTTTTTCTTCTCGTCGAAACCCGGCGGCAGGTAGAGGTCGGCGGCCGTGTCCCAGCCCAGGTTCCGGTAGCTGACGTGCTTGATGGTGGTCGAGGTCATGATGGTTTCCTTGTCGGGCGGTGTGTGCCAGAGGATGGGGTGATCAGTGATGCAATGGAGTCATCTTAGGAGCGCCATTGATTAAGATAAATACGCATTGAAGGACATGAGAGTTAAGCTATGCTTACCAATATGCCCATGTCGCCTTCGCTACTCCCCGCGCTCGCCTGGTTCGCGCACATCGCCCGCCATCGCAGCTTCACCAAGGCCGCGTCGGAAATGGAAGTGTCGCGCGCGGCCCTGTCGCAGCAGTTGAAGGCGCTGGAACAGCAGCTGAACGTGCGGCTGCTGCATCGCACGACCCGCGACATGTCGTTGACCGAAGAAGGGCAACGGCTGTTCGATGCGCTTGCGCCCGCGCTCGCGTCCATCGAGCGCGCAGTCGGCGAACTGGGCGAGGCCTGCGCCGAGCCCGCCGGCCTGATCCGCATCAACACCTCGCGGCCGGCCGCGAGGTTGTTGCTGGAGCCGGGCATGACCCGCTTCCTGGCGGCCTACCCGAAGTTGCGGCTGGAACTGGTCATGAACGACGGCTTCGCCAACATCGTGGCCGAAGGGCTGGATGTCGGCATCCGGCTGGGCGAAAGCCTGGACGAACACATGATCGCTGTGCCGGTGACCCCCATGCTGGAAATGGCCATCGTCGGCGCGCCGGCCTACTTCGAGCGCCACGGCATCCCCGAAACGCCCGCCGACCTGATGCGGCACAACTGCCTGTCCTACCGCTACACCACCAGCGGCACGATAGACCGCTGGACGTTCAACTCCCCCGATGCCGAGGGCCGCACGATCGTGCTGGAGCCGCAGGGCAACGCCGTCTTCAACGACGACGACAGCATGCTGCGCGCGGCGGTGCAGGGGGTAGGGCTGGTCCAGCACATCGACCTGTGCGTGCGCCAGCAACTGGCCGAGGGCACGCTGGTGCGCGTCCTGCGGCCGTGGTGCAAGCCATTTCCGGGATTCTTTCTTTATGTGCCGTCGCGGGCGCAAATGCCGGCCAAGATACGGGCGCTGATGGATTTTCTGGTGGAACAGCGGCGGTGGTTGGAGCAGGAGAAGCGCGACATCCTGGGGTAGCCGGCGCGCGGTTGGCGCAGGCAAATAAAAAAGGCCGGTCTGACTTTGAATCAGACCGGCCTTCTGCGGTATTTGGTGGAGCCGGGGGGAATTGAACCCCCGTCCGCAAGCCCTCCGCAACCAGTTCTACATGCGTAGTCGATTTATTTGGTTTTAACCCTGGACTTAGCCAACCGACAGGCCGGACCAGAGCGATTCACGTAATTTAAATTTGAACCGTGTGACCCCAGTTCAAACCGATTCCTTGTGAATGTCGCTGCTGCGGTTCGAGGGTTGCCCCTCTAGGAAGTTGCCTTCCCCCGCCTGACCCAAGGACAGATCAGTGCAGCGGCTCACCGCTTAAGCGGCGAGAGCGAAACGCTCGTCGTTGGCGTTTGTAGTGTTCCAGTGGTTTAACGAGCGTACTGGTGCTCGGCATGCCCTGAGTTGTTTCGCGACCCACGTCGAATCCGGATCGGCCCCAAGAACATCTATTGTACTGGGAAACGCCATAGCCTGCTGCATCGTCTGCGCCGCCATGCCCGGGCGTGGCGCAGACGATACAGGCGGGGCGTCAGGCGGCGTTGGCGCAGGCCGCCTTGGGCTCCCGGCGCGGGCGCGAGGCCGCCATCAGCGCGATGGCCAGGATCACGGAGACGCCGACGATGACGGCCGCGGCCCAGCCCAGCGAGGCCAGCCCGTAGTTGTCGATGACGTACCCGCCGACCACGGCGCCCAGGCCGATGCCGGTATTGGCGCCCGAGATATTCAGGGACGCGGCAAAGGCCGGCGCTTCCGGCGCGGACTTCATCAGCCGCACGTGGCAGACGATGAAGAGCGCGGCTTGCGCAATGCCCCAGACGCCCAGCGCCACGGCCAGCAGGCCATGCGATTGCATCACGGGGGCGATCACGGCCAGCCCGGCCGCCATCAGCGCCGAAAAGAGCGCGGTCGCGCCCAGCGGGCTGCGGTCGACCATGCGGCCGCCCAGGGTGTTGCCGATCAAACCGACGGCGCCGAACGCCATCATGGTCCAGCCCACGATCTGGCCGTTGAAGCCGGCCAATCGCTCCAGCATGTCCGCCAGGTAGGTGTAGGCCGTGAACATGCCAGTGAAAACAAGCAGCGACAGCAGCACATGTCCCACCACGATCGGATTGCGCAGGATGCGCAGTTGCGTGATGAGCTTGACGCTATCGGCGCGGATGCGGGTGCTGGGGAAGGCGAACAGCAAGAGCAGGGCCTTGGCGAACGCCACCGCCGACAGCACGCCAAAGGCGGCGCGCCAGCCGAAGGCGTCGGAAATCAGCACGCCGATGGGGATGCCGAACACCGTGGCCGCGACGATGCCGAAGGCGACCATGGAGATGGCGCGGCCGGCGCGCGCCGGGCCGACCAGCTCCACGGCCGTGGCGCTGGCCAGCGACCAGAATACGGGCAGAGCCAGGGCAGGGACGAGGCGAGCCACGGCCATGACCCAGATGTTCGGCGCGACGGCCGCCAGGGCGTTGGACAGGCCGAACAGCACCAGCACGCCGATGAACAGCCGCTTGCGCTCGATATTGGCCATGAGCGCCGTGAGCAGCGGACCGGTCGCCGCCACCGTGAAGGCGAACAGCGATACCAGCAGGCCGGCCTGGGACACGGTGACGTCCAGGTCGCGGGCCAGGCCGGGCAGCAGCCCGATGATCAGGAACTCTGTCGTCAGGATGGTGAAGCCGGCGGCGGAAAGTAACAGGATGGGCAATAGCATAGGCATTCCTCTGGCGCGGCGCGGGATGGCGGCGCGCGGGCGGCGTTGTGGGCGGTCTAAAAAAAGGTCAGGGGTGCGCCGGCCGGAGCGCCGGGCAGAGCATCGGGGCCGAAAGGCGCCGGTGCGGGGATCAGTGGCGGCGGATGGTACTGGCCGCAACTGCCGGCATCAGCCGGAAAAGGCAATCGGGAAGCACCCGCATGCCTTGCATGAGTCACACTTTAAGTGACTATGGTTTCAGGATAAAGACCCTGGTGTCGGAAATATTGTTCGGGTAACTCAACTAATTCCTGCGAACAACCAAAAGGCCGGAACCGGGCCGCATGGCGGCCCGGCCGTGCAGACTTAGCGCAGATCGCTGGGCAGCAGCGGATGGATGGCGGACCAGAGTTCCGCGGGGGTATTGGCGCAGGTTTCCGCTTCCCAGGCCGTGATGTTGTCGTCCTCGCCGACGTAGCCGTAAGCGGCTGCCACCGCGGGCATGCCTGCCGCGTGCGCGGCCTGGATGTCGCGCAGGTCGTCGCCGACATAGACGCAGCGGTCTACGGCGAAGCCGGCTTCGCGCGCGGCGTGCTGCAGCGGCAGCGGGTGCGGCTTGGCGTGCGCCGTGGTGTCGCCGCAGACCAGGACCGCGCTGTCGCGCGTCAGGTCCAGGTATTCGACGATGGGCAGGGTCAGGTAGGTGACCTTGTTGGTCACGATGCCCCAGGACAGTCCGCGGCTGCGGATGTCCGCCAGCAGCGCTTCGATGCCGGGAAACAGCTTGCTGTGGACGGTGGAGCCGGCGGCGTAGTCTTCCAGGAACTGAAGGCGGGTGGGCTCGTAGTCGGCGTCGCCCGGCTTCAAGTCCAGCGCCACGCGCAGCAGGCCGCGCGCGCCCTGGGATGCGACCGGACGCAAGGCCTCGTAGGGCATCGGTTCCAGGCCCTTGCGGGTGCGCTGGCGGTTGGCCGCGGCGGCCAGGTCGGGGGCGGTGTCGGCCAGCGTGCCGTCGAAGTCGAACAGGATCAGGGCGCTCATTTGCGGGTAGCCATCAGGTAGTTGACCGAGGTGTCGGAAGACAGGGTGTAGATCTGGGTGATCGGGTTGTATTCCATGCCGCGCATGCTGACCGGTTCCAGGTTGGCGCCGCGCGCGGCCGCCGACAGCTCGCTGGGCTTGATGAACTGGTCATAGCTGTGCGTGCCGCGCGGCAGCAGGCGCAGGACATATTCGGCGCCCACGATGGCGAACAGGAAGGACTTGGGATTACGGTTCAGCGTCGAAAAGAACACCCAGCCGCCCGGTTTGACCAGGGTCGAGCAGGCGCGCACGACGGACGCCGGGTCCGGCACGTGTTCCAGCATTTCCATGCAGGTCACCACGTCGTACTGACCGGGTTGTTCCGCTGCGAGTTCCTCTACGGGAACCTTGCGGTACTCCACCTTCACGCCGGATTCCAGGCCATGCAGGCGAGCCACTTTCAGGGACTTGTCGGCCAGGTCGATGCCGGTGACCTCGGCGCCGCTGCGCGCCATGGCTTCGGACAGGATGCCGCCGCCGCAACCCACGTCCAGCACCTTCTTGCCCGCCAGGCTGCCTGCGCATTCCTGGATCCATTCCAGCCGCAGCGGGTTGATGGCGTGCAGAGGCTTGAACTCGCTTTCGGGATCCCACCAGCGGCTGGCCAGGGCGCCGAACTTGTCGATTTCGGCCTGGTCGGCGTTGATGGCGGGGCGGGCGGTGTCGTGAGTTTGCGTAGTCATGGGCAGGTTCAGCGTAAGGCGACTCTATGACTCTATATATAGAGGGGTCCGTCGCGCCGGGCGAGGGAGGGGCGGCGCAGCCCTGCACCGCTTTGGTGCGTGGCCGGCGAAAAAAAGGGCCTCGCTATGCGAGGCCCCCTTATTGTAGCTAGTCCAGCAATTACTTGCGGCTACCCACGATTTCGATCTCAACGCGACGGTTTTGGGCGCGGCCTTCCTTCGTCTTGTTGGAAGCGATCGGGTTCAGCTCACCCTTGCCTTCCGTGTAGATACGGTTCGGGTCGATACCCTTGCTGACCAGGTAGGTCTTGACCGAAGCGGCGCGGCGCTCGGACAGCTTCTGGTTGTAGGCTTCCGTACCGATCGAGTCGGTGTGGCCCACAGCAATGATGGTTTCGAGGTCGATACCGCGAGCTTGCTGGGCGACTTGGTCCAGCAGCTGACGGCCTTCGGGCTTCAGCGTCGACTTGTCGAAGTCGAAGAACGTGTCAGCATTGAACACGACCTTGGCCGCCATCGGGGCCGGCTTCGCCTTCTGTTGTGCAACCGGAACGCCGTCGCAACCGGGGATGCCGGTGGCCGGGGTCCAGAATGCATCGCGCCAGCACAGTTCGTTCGTGCCGTTCTTCCAAACGTCACCGAACGGGTTGCGCCAGTTGTCCACGGTTTGCGCGGAAGCTACACCAGAGGCCGTGACGGCGGCGAAGGCGAGCGCCAGAGCGAATTTGGAGGGTTTGTTCATGTTTCTCCTCGTTGAGCTTGAAGCTGGATAAGTGACTCGCAGCGAACCCCCGCCGCATATCAGGAAAACGGGGCCAGTATAGCAACGCCAAGAGCTGGTTCAAAGGAATAGCTACTGGGTTTCCTGCGTGCTGGAAACAATCTTAAGGCATTTGGGGGGCTTTGGCTTCCCTGGAGAGGCGCATTGGCGCTGGATATGACGTTTTCGGCGCTCCTTCGGTTTTCCATGTTGGTTTTTGACAACAGGGCCGCGGGACGCGGGCGGACGCGCGGTCGGTCGCCGCCCCATATCTTCCGCTCCGGCCGGTCGAGGCGCTACTTGGGGAGCGCCTTCTGACCTCTACGGGAATCGGATGATAGAATTTCCTGTTTACCCGGCCCGGGTTCCTCCTTACACGATTCTGTCGTTATATATATGGATTCCTTTGCCAAGGAGACGCTTCCGGTATCGCTGGAAGAAGAGATGCGCCGCAGTTACCTCGATTACGCGATGAGCGTGATCGTCGGGCGGGCGCTACCGGATGTGCGGGACGGCCTCAAGCCTGTCCACCGGCGCGTGCTCTACGCGATGCACGAACTGAACAACGACTGGAACCGCGCCTATAAGAAGTCGGCGCGTATCGTCGGGGACGTCATCGGTAAATACCACCCCCACGGCGACCAGTCCGTCTACGACACCATCGTCCGCATGGCGCAGGATTTTTCCATGCGCTACATGCTGGTCGACGGCCAGGGCAACTTCGGCTCGATCGACGGCGATAACGCCGCGGCGATGCGTTACACCGAAATCCGCCTGGCCAAGATCGCCCACGAATTGCTGGCCGACATCGACCAGGAAACGGTGGACTTTGGCCCCAATTACGACGGCAGCGAACAAGAACCGCTGCTGTTGCCGTCGCGCCTGCCCAACCTGCTGGTCAACGGCAGCTCGGGCATCGCGGTGGGCATGGCCACCAACATTCCGCCCCACAACCTCCAGGAAGTGGTCGACGGCTGCCTGTACTGCCTGCGCAATCCGGGCTGCTCGGTCGATGAGCTCATGGAGCTCATCCCGGCCCCCGATTTCCCCACCGGCGGCATCATCTACGGCATGTCCGGCGTGCGCGAAGGCTATCGCACCGGTCGCGGCCGCGTCATCATGCGCGCCAAGACCCACTTCGAAGACATGGAGAAGGGCAACCGCCAGGCCATCGTGGTCGACGCGATCCCCTACCAGGTCAACAAGAAGACGCTGCAGGAACGCATCGCCGAGCTCGTCAACGACAAGAAGATCGAAGGCATCTCGGACATCCGCGACGAGTCGGACAAGGACGGGATGCGCCTGGTCATCGAGCTCAAGCGCGGCGAGGTTCCCGAGGTCGTCCTGAACAACCTCTATAAGAACACGCAACTGCAGGACACCTTCGGGATGAACCTGGTGGCGCTGGTCGACGGCCAGCCCCGCCTGCTCAACCTGAAGCAGATGATCGACTACTTCCTGCAGCATCGCCGCGAAGTGGTCACGCGCCGCACGGTGTTCCAGTTGCGCAAGGCCCGCGAACGCGGCCACGTGCTGGAAGGCCTGGCCGTCGCGCTTGCCAACATCGACGATTTCATCGCCATCATCAAGGCGGCGCCGACCCCCCCGGTCGCGCGCCAGGAACTGATGGCGAAGTCGTGGGATTCGTCGCTGGTGCGCGAAATGCTGTCGCGCGCCGACGGCGATACGCCGGGAGGCCGCGCGGCCTTCCGTCCGGACGACCTGGGCGCCGAGTTCGGCCTCCAGGGCGACGGCCTGTACCGCCTGAGCGACACGCAGGCCCAGGAAATCCTGAACATGCGCCTGCAACGCCTGACCGGGCTGGAGCAGGACAAGATCGTCGGCGAATACAAGGACATCATGTCCACCATCGCCGACCTGCTGGATATCCTGGCGCGCCCCGAGCGCATCACGACGATCATTGGCGAAGAGCTGCAGGCCATCAAGGCGGAGTTCTCGACCGGCGCGAAGGATACGCGCCGCTCGGAAATCGAACTCAACGCCACCGAGCTCGACACCGAAGACCTGATCACCCCGACCGACATGGTCGTGACCCTGTCGCACGGCGGCTACATCAAGAGCCAGCCGCTGTCCGAGTACCGCTCGCAAAAGCGTGGCGGACGCGGCAAGCAGGCCACGGCCATGAAGGAAAACGACTGGATCGACCAGTTGTTCATCGCCAACACGCACGACTTCCTGCTGTGCTTCTCCAACCGCGGCCGCGTGTACTGGCTGAAGGTCTGGGAAGTGCCGCAAGGCACGCGCAATTCGCGCGGCAAGCCCATCGTCAACATGTTCCCGTTGGCCGAAGGCGAGAAGATCACCGTGGTGTTGCCGGTCAAGGAATTCAGCGAAGACCACTACGTCTTCATGGCGACCTCGCGCGGTACGGTCAAGAAGACCCCGCTGTCCGACTTCTCCAACCCGCGCAAGGCCGGCATCATCGCCGTGGACCTGGACGACGGCGACTACCTGATTGGCGCCGACCTGACCGACGGCCAGCATGACGTCATGCTGTTCTCGGACGCCGGCAAGGCCGTGCGCTTCGACGAGAACGACGTGCGTCCGATGGGCCGCAACGCCCGTGGCGTGCGCGGCATGATGCTGGAAGACACCCAGACCGTCATCGCGCTGCTCGTGGCTGGCGACGAAACGCAAAGCGTGCTGACCGCCACCGAAAACGGTTACGGCAAGCGCACGCCGATCACCGAGTACACGCGCCACGGCCGCGGCACCAAGGGCATGATCGCCATCCAGACCAGCTCGCGCAACGGCAAGGTCGTGGGCGCCGTGCTGGTCATGCCTTCGGACGAGATCATGCTGATCACGACCGGCGGCGTGCTGGTGCGCACCCGCGTCTCTGAAATCCGCGAAATGGGCCGCGCCACGCAAGGCGTCACGCTCATCAACGTCGACGACGGCAGTTCCCTGTCCGGCGTGCGTCGCGTCGTGGAAAGCGATGCGGACGATGACGGCGACCTGGGCGAAGACGGCCAGGACGCGGATGGCGGCGACGACAACGGCGCTGCGGACTCGACGGATTCGACGGAACCTACGGAGCAATAATGGCCCGCCCCTGGAACTTCTCGGCAGGCCCCTCGGCCTTGCCCGAGGTGGTGCTGCAGCAAGCCGCTGCGGAAATGCTGGACTGGCACGGCAGCGGCATGTCCGTGATGGAAATGAGCCATCGCGGCAAGCATTTCGTGCAGATCTGCGATGAAGCCGAGTCCGATCTGCGTGACCTGCTTGGACTGCCGGCGGATTACGCCGTCATGTTCATGCAGGGCGGCGGTTCCGGGGAAAACGCCATCGTCCCCATGAATCTCATGGGACGCCGCGGTACGCCGGCGGCCGACTTCGTCGTGACGGGCCATTGGTCCAAGCGTTCGTACAAGGAAGCCGGCCGCTACGGCAGCACCCATGTGGCGGCAAGCAGCGAGCAGGCCATCCAGCTGGATGGCCGCGAGCAGGCGCCGCTGACCTGGGTGCCGCCGGTCGATACCTGGCAAGTGCGCCAGGATTCGGCCTATCTGCACCTGTGCAGCAATGAAACCATCGGCGGCGTCGAGTTCATGGACTGGCCCGACACCGCCGCGCTGGGCGCCCCCGACGTGCCGCTGGTCGTCGACGCGTCCTCGCATTTCCTGTCGCGTCCGATGGACGTGACGCGCTGCGGCATGATGTACGCTGGCGCGCAGAAGAACGCCGGCCCGGCGGGCGTGACCATGGTCATCGCGCGCCGCGACCTGATCGGCCACGCCTTGCCGATCTGCCCGTCCGCGTTCGACTACGCCAACGTGGCAGCCGAACACTCGCGCTACAACACCCCGCCCACCTTCGCCATCTACGTCGCCGGCCTGGTGTTCAAGTGGGTCAAGGCCAATGGCGGCGTGGCCGGCATGGAAGCCGCGAACAAGGCCAAGGCCGATCTGCTGTACGGCTATCTGGACAGCACCAGCTTCTACCGCAACCCCATCCACGCACCCGTGCGTTCGCGCATGAACGTGCCGTTCGTGCTGCGCGACGAATCGCTCAACGACGCCTTCCTGCAAGGCGCGGACGCGGCCGGCCTGACGCAGCTCAAGGGCCACAAGAGCGTGGGCGGCATGCGCGCCTCGATCTACAACGCGGTGCCCCTGGCCGGGGTCTCGGCGCTGGTCGAGTACCTCAAGGAATTCGAGCGTCGCTATGGATGACGATCTGCAGCGCAAGCTGCTCCCCCTGCGTCAGCGCATCGACGCGTTGGACGCCCAGATCCTCGACCTCCTGACGCAGCGCGCAAGCGCCGCGCTGGAAGTGGGCGAGGCCAAGCACGCCGCGAATGCCGATGGCCCCGTGCTGCGCCCCGAGCGCGAAGCCGAGGTCATCCGCCGCCTGCAACAGACCAATCCCGGCCCGTTCCCGAACACCGGCGTGGCCGCGGTCTGGACCGAAATCATCTCGGCCTGCCGCGGCCTGGAGCGCGGCATGACGGTCGCCTTCCTGGGGCCGCAGGGCTCGTTCTCGGAGCAGGCCGCGCAGGAGCATTTCGGCCACGCCGTGCAGAAGCTGCCGTGCGCTTCGTTCGATGAAGTGTTCCGCGCCGTCGAGGCGGGGCAGGCCGACGTCGGCATGGTCCCGGTCGAGAACTCCACCGAAGGCGCGGTCAACCGCAGCCTGGATCTGCTGCTGAACACACCGCTGAAGATCCTGGGCGAGCGCTCGCTGGTGATACGCCACTGCCTGATGTCGCAGTCCGGCAGCATGGACGGCATCAAGACGATTTCCGCGCACCCGCAGGCGCTGGCCCAGTGCCAGGGCTGGCTCACGCGCAACTATCCCGACGTGGCCCGCGTGGCCGCGTCCAGCAATTCCGAGGCCGCGCGCGCGGCAGCCGGCGACCCGAGCATCGCGGCGATCGCCGGCGAAGTGGCGGCGCCCGCCTGGAACCTGCAGATCGTGGCCGCAGGCATTCAGGACGACCCGCACAACCGCACGCGCTTCCTGGCGATCGGCAACATCGAACCGCTGGTCAGCGGCAAGGACAAGACCAGCCTGATCCTGGCCGTGCCGAACCGCGCTGGCGCGGTCTACGAAATGCTGGCGCCGCTGGCGGCCAACGGCGTGTCCATGACGCGCTTCGAGTCGCGGCCGGCCCGCACCGGCCAGTGGGAATACTATTTTTATGTGGACGTCCTGGGTCACCGCAATGATCCGAACGTTGAACGCGCCCTGGCCGCCTTGCAGGCGCAGGTTGCCTACCTGAAAGTGCTGGGTTCCTACCCGGCGCCGTGAGCCCTTCCGACATGACCACCGCATCCAAGCCCCTCGTTGCTCCGGCGCACGTCAGCGCCATCGCGCCTTACCAGGCGGGCAAGCCCATCGAAGAACTGGCCCGCGAATTCGGGCTGGACCCGGCCGGCATCGTCAAGCTGGCGTCCAATGAAAACCCGCTGGGCATGCCCAAGTCGGCGCGCGAGGCGATGCTGGCCGCGGCCGAGTCGCTGGCGCGCTATCCCGATCCCAACGGCTTCGACCTGAAGTCGGCGCTGGCTGAACGTTATGGCGTGCCGATGAGCTGGGTCACGCTGGGCAACGGCTCCAACGACATCCTGGAAATCGCGGCGCTGGCGCTGCTGGAGCCGGGCGTGTCGGCGGTCTATGCGCAGCATTCGTTCGCGGTCTACCGCCTGGCCACCCAGGCGCGCGGCGCGCGCCACATCGTGGTGCCGGCCAAGGACTATGGCCATGACCTGGATGCGATGTTCGATGCCATCGCCGACGACACGCGGCTGCTGTTCATCGCCAACCCGAACAACCCCACCGGCACCTTCGTGCCGGGCGACCAGATCGCGGCCTTCCTGGAGCGCGTCCACGCCGCCCACGGCGATCGCGTCACGGTGGTGCTGGACGAGGCCTACAACGAGTACCTCGATCCCGAGTTCCGCTTCGACAGCACCGCGCTGGTGCGCCGCTATCCCAACCTGATCGTGTCGCGCACCTTCTCCAAGGCCTACGGCCTGGCGGGTCTGCGCGTGGGCTTCGCGGTGGCGCAGCCCGCCCTGACGGATCTGCTGAATCGCGTGCGCCAGCCCTTCAACGTCAATACGCTGGCGCAGGCCGCGGCCATCGCCGCGCTGCGCGATACGGCCTACCTGGAAGAGGCCTATGCCTCCAACAAGGCGGGCAAGGCGCAGCTCTGCGCCGCGTTCGAGCGCCTGAAGCTGCGCTACGTGCCCAGCTACGGCAACTTCGTGCTGGTGCATGTGGGCGACGCCCCGCGCATCAACCTGGAACTGCTCAAGCGCGGCGTGATCGTGCGCCCGGTCGCCGGCGACGGCTTGCCGGAGTGGCTGCGGGTGTCCATCGGACTGCCGCAGGAAAACGAGCGGTTCATCGAAGCCCTGACCGCCATCCTGTCCGCATGAACGACGCGTCACCGAAATCCGATCAGGGGGCCGCTGGCCCCCTGATTCCTGTATTGGCCGTCGTAGGGGTGGGCCTGATCGGCGGATCCTTCGCCGCGGCCTTGCGCCGGGCGGGGCAGGTGGGCCGGGTGCTGGGGGTAGGGCGCAACGCGCAATCGCTGGCCCGCGCCGTTGAATTGGGCTTGATCGACGAGGCTGCTTCGGCCGAGGAAGCCGCGGCGCGCGCCGATTTGATCCTGCTGGCGACGCCAGTGGGCGGGTTGGGCGACGTGCTGTCGCGCATGCGTGCGCATCTGCGCTCCGATACCGTGCTGACGGATGGGGGCAGTACCAAGGCCGAAGTGGTCGAGGCCGCGCGGGTCGCGCTGGGCGATCGCGTCGCGCAATTCGTGCCTGGCCATCCCATCGCCGGCGCCGAACGCAGCGGACCCGAGGCGGCCGATGCCGGCCTGTACCGTAAGCGCACCGTGATCCTGACGCCCTTGGCCGAGAACGGCGAGTCGTCCCTGGAGCTGGTGCGCCGCGCGTGGCAGGCTTGCGGAGCCGATGTGATCGACATGGACGCCGACGCCCATGACCGGGTGCTGGCCTCGGTCAGCCATCTGCCGCATCTGCTGTCGGCGGTATACATGGAACAGGTGGCCGAGGCCGCCGACGCCGCCACGCGCCTGGCGCTGGCAGGCAGCGGCTTTCGCGACTTCACGCGTATCGCCGCGGGTTCGCCCGAAATGTGGCGCGATATTTTTCTGTCCAACCGCGATGCGATGCTGGCCGAACTGGCCGACGTGCGCGCGGTGCTGGACCGTGCCGAACGCGCCATTGCCGACGGCGATGGCGCGGCTTTGCTGACGCTGCTGGATACGGCGGCCCGCGCCCGCCGCAACTGGCGCAAGGAGTAGCTGACATGGGCGCTTTGCCTTATCTCGATCTGCCGCGCGTGCGGCAAGCGCGGGGCGTGATTGCCCTGCCGGGTTCCAAGAGCATTTCCAATCGCGTGCTGCTGCTGTCCGCCATCGCCGAGGGCAGCACGGTCATCACCGGTTTGCTGGACTCCGACGACACCCGCGTCATGCTGGGCGCCTTGCGCCAGCTGGGCGTGCAGGTGTCGGAACTGGAAGCGGGCAGCGTCACGGTGCAGGGCGTGCGCCGCTTTCCGGTGGAAAGCGCCGACCTGTTCATGGGCAATGCCGGCACCGCGATCCGGCCGCTGACCGCGGCGCTGGCGCTGATGGGCGGCGACTACCGTCTGTCGGGCGTGCCGCGCATGCATGAGCGTCCCATCGGCGATCTGGTCGATGCGCTCAAGGGTTTGGGCGCCAGCATCGACTACCTGGGCCAGCCTGGCTATCCGCCGCTGCACATCGGCCGCGGCGACATCGCGGCGGATGCTGTCACTCGGGTGCAGGGTTCTGTGTCTAGCCAGTTCCTCACCGCCTTGCTGATGGCCGCGCCGCTGCAAACCGGCCGCAGCGGCAAGCCGGTCACGATCGAAGTGCTGGGCGAGCTCATCTCAAAGCCCTACATCGAGATCACGCTGAACCTGATGGCGCGCTTCGGCGTGCAGGTGCGGCGCGACGGCTGGAGCCGTTTCGTCATCGACGGCGGGGCCGCCTATCGCAGCCCCGGGCGGATCGCGGTCGAAGGCGACGCCTCGACGGCCTCCTATTTCCTGGCGCTGGGCGCGATCGGCGGCGGGCCGCTGCGCGTGACCGGCGTGGGCGCGGACAGCATCCAGGGCGATGTCGCCTTTGCCGACACGCTGGCCGAGATGGGCGCCACCGTGACCTACGGCCCCGACTGGATCGAGGTGTCGGGCGCGCGCGTCGCCCAGGGCGAACGCCTGAAGGCCTTCGACACCGATTTCAACCTGATCCCGGATGCCGCCATGACCGCGGCGGCCCTGGCGCTGTATGCCGATGGCCCGTGCCGCCTGCGCAACATCGGCAGCTGGCGCGTCAAGGAAACCGACCGCATCCACGCCATGCAGACCGAGCTGGAAAAGCTGGGCGCGCGGGTGGAGTCGGGGCCGGATTGGCTGCGCGTGACGCCGCCGGCGCAGGACGCCTGGCGCGACGCGCACATCGGCACCTGGGACGACCACCGCATGGCGATGTGCTTCTCGCTGGCGGCTTTCGGGCCGGCGGCCGTCCGTATCCTCGACCCGGGCTGCGTCAGCAAGACCTTCCCGGGTTACTTTGATGTTTACGCGGGCCTGGTAGCGGCCTAGCGAAGAATCGCCCATGACTTCGATTTCCCCTGCAACTTCTTCCACTGTCCCCGTCATCACGATCGACGGCCCCACCGCGTCCGGCAAGGGCACGGTGGCCCACCGCGTCGCCAAGGCCCTGGGCTGGGCCGTGCTCGACAGCGGCGCGCTCTATCGCCTGACCGCGCTGGCGGCGCTCAATCGCGGCTTGTCTCCCGAGGACGAACCCGCCGTCGCGCGCGTGGCTGAAACCCTGGACGTGCGTTTCGAGGGGCCTCATGTCTACCTCGAAGGCGTGGACGTCGGCCACGACATCCGCCGCGAGGAAGTCGGCAATTTCGCCTCGCGCGTGGCCGCCTTCCCGGGCGTGCGCCAGGCGTTGCTCGAGCGCCAGCGCGCCTTCCGGCTGGCTCCGGGCCTGGTTGCGGACGGGCGCGACATGGGTACGGTGGTGTTTCCCGATGCGCCCCTGAAGGTGTTCCTGGTCGCCGATGTGGTCGCGCGGGCGCAGAGGCGCTGTAAGCAGTTGATCGAAAAGGGAATTTCTGCTAATCTTGATGACCTCCTACGGGATATGCGCGAGCGGGACGCCCGCGATATGGGGCGGACTACCGCTCCCTTGGCTCCCGCAGCGGATGCACACGTACTGGATTCGTCTGATTTGACGATTGCGGAAACGGTGCAGGCAATACTGGATTTCTGGAAGAACGCCGCCGCGGATTGAAGTACCGGTCCCGGACTTTCCCCTCGAATCCTCCGCAGTTTTCTGTTTTTTTTATCGGCCCTGTTCAAGCCAGGCGCAGCCCCCACGGGACACCCCGCAAGGGTAAACCGGCAAGCAGGCATTTTGACTCCACTGTGGCGGGCAATCCGCTGCGGTGTGTTTTTAACGGCCATTTCGGCCCAATGGATTTCAACCCCATGTCTTCCGTTTCCACTACCGCCACCGGCGGCGAAAGCTTCGCCGACCTTTTCGCACAAAGCCTCAAGAGCCAGGACATGAAGTCCGGCGAGGTCATCAGCGCCGAAGTCGTGCGCGTCGACCACAACTTCGTCGTCGTCAACGCCGGCCTGAAGTCCGAAGCGCTGATCCCCCTGGAAGAGTTCCTGAACGACCAGGGCGAGCTCGAAGTGCAACCTGGCGATTTCGTCTCGGTGGCCATCGATTCCCTGGAAAACGGCTACGGCGACACCATCCTGTCGCGTGACCGCGCCAAGCGCCTGTCGGCCTGGCTGCAACTGGAAAAGGCCCTGGAAAACGGCGAACTGGTTACCGGCACCATCACCGGCAAGGTGAAGGGCGGCCTGACCGTCATGACCAACGGCATCCGCGCGTTCCTGCCGGGTTCGCTGGTGGACCTGCGTCCGGTCAAGGACACCACCCCGTACGAAGGCAAGACCCTCGAATTCAAGGTCATCAAGCTCGACCGCAAGCGCAACAACGTCGTTCTGTCGCGTCGCCAGGTGCTGGAAGCCAGCATGGGCGAAGAGCGCCAGAAGCTGCTCGAAACCCTGCACGAAGGTGCTGTGGTCAAGGGCGTGGTCAAGAACATCACCGACTACGGCGCGTTCGTGGACCTGGGCGGCATCGACGGCCTGCTGCACATCACCGACATGGCCTGGCGCCGTGTGCGTCACCCCTCCGAAGTCCTGCAAGTGGGTCAGGAAGTCGAAGCCAAGGTGCTCAAGTTCGACCAGGAAAAGAGCCGCGTCTCCCTGGGCGTCAAGCAGCTGGGCGAAGATCCGTGGGTGGGCCTGGCTCGCCGCTACCCGCAAGGCACCCGCCTGTTCGGCAAGGTCACCAACCTGACCGACTACGGCGCGTTCGTTGAAGTCGAAGCCGGCATCGAAGGCCTGGTGCACGTCTCCGAAATGGACTGGACCAACAAGAACGTCGATCCGCGCAAGGTCGTGACCCTGGGCGAAGAAGTCGAAGTCATGGTCCTGGAAATCGACGAAGACCGTCGTCGCATTTCGCTGGGCATGAAGCAGTGCCGCCAGAACCCGTGGGAAGAGTTCGCCACCAACTTCAAGCGTGGTGACAAGGTCCGCGGCGCCATCAAGTCGATCACCGACTTCGGCGTGTTCGTCGGTCTGCCCGGCGGCATCGATGGCCTGGTTCACCTGTCCGACCTGTCGTGGACGGAAACCGGCGAAGAAGCCGTGCGCAACTTCAAGAAGGGCGACGAGATCGAAGCCGTGGTTCTGGGCATCGATACCGACAAGGAACGCATCTCGCTGGGCATCAAGCAGCTGGAAGGCGACCCCTTCAACAACTTCGTTGCCACCTTCGACAAGGGCGCCGTTGTTCCGGGCACCATCAAGTCGGTCGAAGCCAAGGGCGCTGTTGTCACGCTGTCCGTGGACGTTGAAGGCTACCTGCGCGCTTCCGAGATCTCCTCGGGCCGCGTTGAAGACGCCACCACCGTTCTGACCGCCGGCGAGAACATCGAAGCCATGATCGTCAACATCGACCGCAAGACGCGTTCGATCCAGCTGTCGATCAAGGCCCGCGACAACGCCGAAACCGCCGAAACGATCCAGCGCATGTCCGACGCCAGCGCTTCGTCCGGCACCACCAACCTCGGCGCGCTGCTGAAGGCCAAGCTGGACCAACAGCGCAACGACGGTTAATTCGTGACCAAGTCGGAGCTGATCGCCGCCTTGGCGGCCCGCTATCCTCAGCTGGCCGCCCGCGACACCGATTACGCGGTCAAGACCGTGCTCGACGCAATGACCCAGGCCCTGGCCTCGGGTCAGCGCATCGAGATCCGCGGTTTTGGCAGCTTCTCGTTGTCGCAGCGGTCTCCCCGCATCGGTCGCAATCCGAAATCCGGCGAACAGGTGCTGGTGCCTGGCAAACAGGTGCCGCACTTCAAGGCGGGCAAGGAATTGCGCGAGCGGGTGGACTTGGCCGGCGGCAATGACGAGGACGCTCAATCCTCTGGATCGAGTGAACCGATGCCGTCGATGGTGAGTCTGCACGCCATGCATTGACGGCACGGCAGTAAGGCCGCCTTCGGGCGGATCGGACCGAGAACCTAGCCCCTTGAGCAATCAAGGGGCTTTGTTTTTTGGCGCCAGGAGGGATCCGTCGCTTACAATTGATAGTCTTGAATTCTTTGGAGCATGCGCCATGCGCTACCTAGTCTGGGCCCTGCGATTGCTCGTGTTTGTTGCAGTTCTGATGTTTGCGTTGAAAAACACGGATCCGGTCGCCGTGAAGTTCTACGCCGATTACGTGGTGCAGGACGTGCCCCTCATCGTCGTGATGCTGGTCGTGTTCGTCTTGGGCGCCTTGTTCGGCCTGTTGCTGACCGTGCCCGCCGCCATGCGCCGCCGCCGCGAAGCCATGCGCCTGCGCCGCGAGCTGGACCGTGTCCAGGCCGCCGTGGCCGGCACCACGCCCGCCGTGCCGCCGGAGGCCGTGGCCCCGATGTCGCCGCTGTGATGCCGTTGCGCCAGCACTGAATCCCTTTCCGCACTGAATTACCGCAAGAGCCCGCATAGTGGATTTTGAACCTTGGTGGTTGATTTTCGTGCCGGTATTGTTCGCGCTGGGCTGGCTGGCCGCGCGCTTCGATATCCGGCAAATGCTGCGGGAAACCCGCAGCCTGCCCGATTCCTATTTCCGCGGGCTGAACTTCCTGCTCAATGAAGAGCCGGACCGCGCCATCGACGCCTTCGTCGAAGTGGCCAAGCTGGACCCGGAAACCACCGAGCTGCACTTCGCTCTGGGCAGCCTGTTCCGCCGCCGGGGCGAAATGGAGCGCGCCATCCGCGTGCACCAAAGCCTCCTGAACCGTTCCGACCTGCCCGCCGCCGAACGCGAGCATGCGCAGCACGAGCTGGCGCAGGATTTTCTCAAGGCCGGCATGCTGGATCGCGCCGAAAACGGCTTCGAGCAGCTCAAGGACACTCGCTACGCCTTGCCTGCGCTGCGTTCGCTGATCCGGATCTACGAATCGGAACACGACTGGCCGCGCGCCATCGAAGCCGTGAAGACGCTGCAGGGCCTGGTCGACGAGCCGGTGCCGCAGCTCGTGCACTATTACTGCGAACAGGCGCAGACCGCGCTGTCGGCCAAGCCTGCCGATATCGACGCGGCCCACAAGGCGCTGGATGCCGCCGACCATGCCTTGTCGACCATCGATCCGGCGTCGAGCAAGGGCGCCATGGTGCGCACCGCGATGCTGCGCGCCCGTCTGGCCCTGATCGAACAGGACCCGAAGCGCGAACGCCTGTACCTGGAGTCGATCATGACCGACGCTCCCGAGTACGCCGGCCTGGTCGCCGAGCAGGTGCTGGCGAACTACCGCGCCGCCAATCAGGAAGCGGCCGGGCTCGACGTGCTGCAGAAGCAGTATGCGCGCCACGCGTCGCTGGACCTGTTCAACGTGCTGTTCCGCGAGCTGCGCGCCCAGCAGGGCGCGGCGACGTCATGGGCATTTGCCCGCAACGCGCTGCGCAGCCATCCGTCGCTGCTGGGGCTGGACCGACTGCTGGAGGCCGAGCTGGCCAATCCGGAAAGCGGCGCCGAGCAGGCGCCGGTGCCGGGCGCCGACCTGACGCTGTTGCGCAGCTTGATACACAAGCATACGCAGCGGCTGGACCGCTACGCCTGCCGCAGTTGCGGATTTCAGGCGCGTCGCTTTTACTGGCAATGTCCCGGCTGCAATGCCTGGGAAACCTACGCGCCGCGCCGCTTGGAAGAACTTGAATGAATGCATTTCCCGCCGAAGCCATTTCGCATAGCCGCGTCCTAGTGGTGGGCGATGTGATGCTGGACCGGTACTGGTTCGGCGAAGTCGAACGCATTTCGCCGGAAGCGCCGGTGCCCGTGGTGCGCGTGGCGCGCCGCGAAGACCGCCTGGGCGGCGCGGCGAACGTCGCGCGCAACGTGGCGGCCCTGGGCGGCCACGTGACCTTGGTCGGCGTGCTGGGCGAAGACGAGGCCGGCGACAGCGTGCGGCGTTTGTCCGCCGAAGCCGGGATACAGGCCGAGCTGGTCGCCGATCCGTCCCTGCACACGACCTTGAAGATGCGCGTGCTGGGCCGCCAGCAGCAGCTCCTGCGCGTGGACTTCGAACAGCATCCGGCACAGCCCGCGCTGGATAACGTCGATGCCGCATTCGCGCGCCACCTGGCGAACCACGACATCGTCGTGTTGTCCGACTATGCCAAGGGCGTGCTGGCGCGGGTCGAATCGCTGATCGCCCTGGCCCGCAACGCCGGCGTGCCGGTGCTGGTGGACCCGAAGGGCCACGATTACACCCGTTACCGCGGGGCGACGCTCGTCACCCCCAACCGCTCGGAAATGCAGGAGGCCGTGGGCCGCTGGAGTTCCGAGGCCGAACTTACCGATCGCGCGCAGCGCCTGCGCGCCGACCTGGATCTGGAAGCCTTGCTCGTGACGCGTTCCGAGCAGGGCATGACTTTGTTTACCGACGCGGGACGCGACCACATCGACGCGCAGGCGCACGAAGTCTTCGACGTGTCCGGCGCGGGCGATACCGTGCTGGCGACGCTGGCCGTGTCGCGCGCCATCGATCTGCCGTGGGTCGACGCGATGGGCTGGGCCAACAAGGCCGGCGGCATCGCCGTGGGCAAGCTCGGCACGTCCATCGTCACCGCTGCGGAATTGGCAGGAGAACTCTCATGATCGTCGTTACCGGAGCCGCGGGCTTCATAGGCAGCAACCTGGTGCGCGGGCTCAACCGCCGCGGCATCAAGGACATCATCGCGGTCGATGACCTGACCGAAGGCGACAAGTTCGTCAACCTGGTCGATTGCCAGATCGCGGACTACATGGACAAGGACGACTTCCGCCGCCGCGTCCTCGACGGCAGCCTGCACGAAGTGCGCGCCGTGCTGCACCAGGGCGCGTGCTCGGACACGACCGAGCGCAACGGCCGCTACATGCTCGACAACAACTACCGCGTCACGCTGGAGCTGTTCGAGTTCTGCCAGGAGCGCCGCATTCCGTTCCTGTACGCCTCGTCGGCGGCGGTCTACGGCGGTTCCTCGATCTACGTGGAAGACCCTGCCAATGAAGGCCCGCTCAACGTCTACGGCTATTCCAAGCTGCTGTTCGATCAGGTCCTGCGCCAGCGCATGGACAGCCTGACCGCGCAGGTCGTGGGCCTGCGCTACTTCAACGTCTACGGCCCGCACGAACAGCACAAGGGCCGCATGGCCTCGGTGGCGTTCCACAACATGAACCAGTTCCTGGAGCATGGGCATGTGCGCCTGTTCGCGGGCTGGGACGGCTACGTGGATGGCGGCCAGAGCCGCGACTTCATTTCCGTCGAAGACGTGGTCGCGGTCAACCTGCATTTCCTGGATCACCCCGAGCAATCCGGAATCTTCAACTGCGGCACCGGCCGCGCGCAGCCCTTCAACGATGTGGCGGCCGGCGTGGTCAATGCGCTGCGCGCGGAGCGCGGCGAAGCCGAGCTGACGCTGGCGCAACTGGTGGAACTGGATCTGATCCGCTATATCCCGTTCCCGGACGACCTGAAAGGGCGCTATCAGAGCTACACGCAGGCCGACGTCACGCGCCTGCGCGCGGCAGGGTTCCAGGCGCCGATGCGCGATGTGCGGACCGGCGTTACCGAGTACGTGCGTTATTGGCGCGCCCGCAAGTAAGTCTGCGCAGGCGCCGTGCATGGAAGAAAGCCACCGTCCGCGGTGGCTTTTTTTCGTCTGGCGGTTTGCCGGGGCGGATGTTTCCATTCACAGGGCCTCCGTGACAGAGCGCGCCGCCCGCATGATCTGAGCGTGCGTGACAGCCGTTGCGCCAGACTCCAGGGAGATCATCCATGAATCCATTCCTTCAATCCGCCGCCGCCCGCCCGGCGCCCTTTGCCAGATGGCGCAGGGCGCGCGCCGCCCTTGCTTCCGGCGCCCGGCCGCGGCCTTTGCGGCAGGCCTTGGGCGCGCTGCTGGTAACGGCGGGCCTGGGCCTGGCCGCGCCGCTGGCGCACGCGGTGGACCTCAATCAGGCCAATGCCCAGCAGCTCGAAGGTGTCCGGGGCATCGGCCCGCGCATGGCGGAAATAATCATCAAGGAACGCGAGCGGGGCGGCAAGTTCGAATCCTTGAACGACCTGGCTGAACGAGTGCGCGGCATCGGCCCGAAGAAGGCGCAGGCCCTGCAAGAGGCAGGCCTGCAGGTGGGAGGGGCGGGCCCTCAGGCCGGGCAGGGCGAGACGGCAGCCAAGCCGGCGCAGGGCAAGCCGGTTGCGGGCAAGGCCGAAGCCAAATCCGAAGCGAAACCGGCGGCGTCCCAGCCCGCCGCCCGCGCCCGGCCCTGAGCGCGTAGCGGCCTGCGCCGTTAGCCCTGGCGGGAGCGCGGCTTTTGGCGGCGCGCGCCGCCAGGCGGGGTTATCATCGTCCGCATGACTACTACCTATCCCACTATCGAGCAAACCGTCGGCAACACGCCGCTGGTGCGCCTGCAGCGCATTCCCGGGGCCGCGGGCGCCGCCCGGGGCAATGTCATCCTGGCCAAGCTGGAGGGCAACAACCCTGCCGGCTCCGTGAAGGACCGTCCGGCCCTGTCGATGATCGCTCGCGCGGAAGAGCGCGGCGACATCAAGCCGGGCGACACCCTCATCGAGGCGACCAGCGGCAATACCGGCATTGCGCTGGCCATGGCCGCCGCCATGCGCGGCTACCGCATGATCCTGATCATGCCGGACAATCTTTCGGTGGAGCGCCGCGCGGCCATGACGGCCTATGGCGCCGAGCTGATCCTGACGCCGGCGGACAAGGGCGGCATGGAATATGCCCGCGACCTGGCATCCGCCATGCAGGCGGACGGCCGCGGGCTGGTGCTGGACCAGTTCGCCAACCCCGACAATCCCCGCGCCCATATCGAAACCACCGGGCCGGAAATCTGGAACCAGACTGAAGGCCGCGTCACCCACTTCGTGAGCGCCATGGGCACCACCGGCACCATCATGGGCGTGTCGACCTACCTGAAATCGCGCAATCCCGCGGTGCAGGTGGTGGGCGCGCAGCCCGCCGAAGGATCGTCGATCCCGGGCATCCGCAAGTGGCCCGAAGCCTACCTGCCCAAGATCTTCGATCGCAGCCGGGTGGACGCCTACGAATCCATCGAACAGGCCGAGGCCGAACAGATGGCGCGCCGGCTGGCGGCGGAAGAGGGCATCTTCGGTGGAATTTCCTCGGCGGGCGCGCTGATCGCCGCCCTGCGCGTGGCCGAACGCGTCAACGACGCCACCATCGTGTTCATCGTATGCGACCGCGGCGACCGCTATCTGTCCACGGGCGTCTTCAACTGAACGCCTGATCGCCTTCGGGCAGAATAAAACCGCCATGCCGGGTTTGCCGGGCATGGCGGTTTTTCATTGGACGGGCGCGCCGGGCGCCCTCGTTTCTTGCGCGCTTATTCGGGCTGGATGCCGGCGTCCTGCATCACCTTGATCCAACGCTCGCTTTCCGCGAGGTTGAAGGCTTCGGCTTCCTGGTAGCTCATGGTGCTGGGCAGGGTGCCTTGCGACTTCAGCGCTTCAACCACCTTGGGCGATTGCGAGGCTTCGATCATGACCTTGTTCAGCTTGGCGATGATGGGCTGCGGCGTATCTTTCGGGGCCCACATGCCGTACCAGGTGACGATGTCGAAACCGGGCAGGACGCTTTCCGCGATGGTCGGCACGTCGGGCAGTTCGGCCAGGCGGGTCTTGGTCGTCACGGCGATCGGGCGGATCTTGCCGCTCTGGATCAGCGGCAAGGCCGGCGCCAGCGGCGCGTACATCAGGTCCACATGGCCGCCCGCGACGTCGGTCAGGGCCGGGCTGCTGCCGCGGTAGCCGACGTGGGTGATCTTGGCCTTGGTGGAGGTATTGATCAGCTCGCCCGCCAGGTGCGGCAAGGTGGCGACGCCGGGGGAGGCGAAGGTCAGCGAGCCGGGCTGGGCCTGGCCCTGCTTGATCAGTTCGCCGAAGGTCTTGAACTTGGAGTTGGGCGGGACGACGGCCACCATCGGCACCGTGCCCAGCACGCCCACCATCTTGAAGTCCTTGATCGGGTCGAAGCTCAGATTCTTGAATTGAGCCGGATAGATGCCCTGCACCGACGGGTTCATCAGCAAGGTGTAGCCGTCGGCCGGCGCCTTGGCGACCTGGGCCGTGCCTATGGTGCCGCTGGCCCCGGCGCGGGTTTCGATCACCAGCGGCTGACCCAGGATCTCGCCCATCTGGACCGCGATCAGGCGGCCGACCACGTCCGTCGGTCCTCCTGCCGCCCAAGGCATGATCACGCGGATGGGCTTGTCCGGATAGTCCGCCTGAGCATAGGCGGTCGCTGCCGGCAAGGCCGCCGTGGCGATGGCCGAGCAGGCCGCGGCGAGGAAGGTGCGTTTGTTCATCTACTGTCTACTCCTACAAAGGTGAGATTGGCCGAGGGCAGCGCTGCTTGCAGCATCGCCTTGACCTCGGCCAGCTGTTTCCCCGTGGTGGCTTCGTTCTTCAGCATCCGGCTCAGCGGGCCGGCCACCACGATGGCAAAGGGTTGTTCGTATGCCCGGAATCCGAGCGAAATGGACATCACGTCTTCCACGTTCTCGCCCACCGAGCGCTGCCAGCCGCGCGCCACGCCCGCTTCCAGGTCGCGGTCGAAGGCCTCCTGGCTGGTGAGCGTGCTGTCCGTATAGGCGGCAAAACCGCTGTAGGCCTTGAACCATTTCTGCCGTTCTTCCTGCGACAGCACCGATAGCAGCGCCTTGCCGGAGCTGGTGGCGTGCACCGCCTTGAAGCCGCCCGGCTGGTGCGAGAAGCGGATGGTCTGCTTGGACTCGGCAACGATCAGGTACACGACCTTGTCGTCGGCCAGCTTGGCCAGCAAGGCCGTCTCGCCCGTCAGGTCCCGCACCCGGGCCAGCACCGGCTCGATCACCGCGTTCAGCGGGTCGCTATGGCAGATCAGGGTGGCCACGTGGATCAGTTTCTGGGTCGGGTAATAGCCGTGCTTCTTGCCGATTTCATAGAGATAGCCGCGCGCCACCATGGTCTTCAGCAGCCCATGACAGCTCGACAGCGGTATCCCCATCTGGGCAGCGATCTCGCTGTACAGCAGGGGCTTCTGCGCCTCGGCGAAGAGGTTCAGCACATCCAGCACTCGGCCAGCGGTTTTCACATCCATGATGTTAGTATCCTATACGTGATAAATTTTTGTCAAACAGCATTCAATCGACCAGGAGTTGCAACGCATGAGATGGAAGAACCGTCCTGAGGGATCGAACTGGGGAGATTTCGGGCCTGACGACCAGCGAGGCTGCCTGAATTACATCACCCCCGCGAACGTGCTGAGCGGCATGCGGGAAGTCCGCGAAGGACTGAGCTTTTGCCTGTCGCTGCCGCTGGATTACCCGGGCGGCAACGGCGTGAACGTGCGGCGTCATCCGCCCAAGCTGCGGCCTACCGAGAGGGACGGCGACCAGTATCTGAATTTTCCGCTGGGGCGCCTGCGCCCCGGCTGCGTCGACGTGCTCAGCGATGACATCGTCGAAATGAGCTTGCAGTATTCGACGCAATGGGATTCGCTGGCTCACGTGGGCGCACTGTTCGACGCCAACGGCGACGGCCTGCCCGAGCGCGTCTACTACAACGGCTACCGGCCCAATGAGCACGTGGTGGGGCCGGTGGACTACGACGTGGACAATGGCTACGCCAAGACCGACCTGGGTCAGGGGCCGGCCTCCAACGCCAAGAAGCTGGACATCACCCAACTGGCCGAATCCTGCCTTCAGACTCGGGGCGTGATGGTTGACCTGGCGCGCCATTACGGCCGGGAGCAGAAGTCGGTCGGCTACGACGATCTGATGCGCATCCTGGAAGCAGACCGGATCGAGATCGAGCAGGGCGATATCGTGCTGTTCCATACGGAATTCGGCGACGCCCTGCTGGAAAAGAACCGCGAGCCGGATCCCCATACGTTGCACGAGATCTGCGCCGGCCTGGACGGCAGCGACGAGAAGCTGCTGCAGTGGATCACCGACTCGAAGGTGGCGGCCATGGCTTCGGACAACCACGCGCTGGAAATCTATCCCACGCAGAAGCCCAATGCCTGCTGCGCGGCGTTGCCCTTGCACCACCACTGCATCTTCAAGCTGGGCCTGCCGATAGGCGAGATGTGGTACCTGGGGGCGCTTGCGCGCTGGCTCACGGCCAACGGCCGCAGCCGCTTCCTGCTGACGGCGCCGCCGCTGAACCTGCCTGGCGCCGTGGGTTCGCCCGTGACGCCCGTCGCGACGGTGTAAAGCAGACCGCGGCGCTTGGCGCCGCGGTCCCAGGGCCGTCAGCGGCCCACGCGCGCTTCGATCTCGCTTGCCAGATCCGCCACGGAGGTCGCGTAGAAGTAGCTGCGGTTGTACTTGGTGAGCGCGAAGAAGTTGGGCGTGCCGACGCGGTATTGCGCCGTGCCCCGGGCTTCCTCGACCAAGTCGACCACGCCCAGCGGCTGGCTGCCCCAGCCCGCGGCCGATGCGCCAGGCTGCAGGCGGGCGCCGGCCGCGGTGAGCGTGCCCCAGCTTTGCTTGGGTTCCAGTCCGCCGTCGACCAGGGGGGCGGGATCCGCGGGCAGCACCACCGGAGCGAACACCGGCAGGCCGCGCTGCCAGCCGTGCTGCGACAGGAAGCTGCCCACGGACATGATGGCGTCGCGGGTGTTGTTGCTCAGGTCGATGTGGCCGTTGTCGTCGCCGTCCACCGCGTAATGCATGACGCTGGTGGGCATGAACTGGGGCATGCCGATGGCGCCCGCGTACGAGCCGCGGGTTTCCAGGTCCAGCTTGTCTTTCATGACCAGGGTCAGGAAGTCGGCGAGTTGGCCGCGGAACATGGTGGCGCGTTCGGGTTTGGCGGGGTCCGGATAGTCGAAGGCCAGCGTGGTCAGCGCATCCAGCACGCGGAAATTGCCCATATTGCGGCCGTACAGCGTTTCCACGCCGATGATGGATGCGATCACCGGCGCCGGCACGCCGAAGCGCTGCGCCGCCTGATTGAGCAGGTCGCGGTTCTCGTTGTAGAACTCCACGCCCCAGCCGATGCGCTTGGGTTCGACAAAGCGCGAGCGGTAGGTCAGCCAGCTGCGCCAGATCTTTTTGCCCGGGGGCGACGGCGCGATCAGGCGCGCGACGGTGGCGTTGTAGCGCGACCCGGCCAGCGCGGCGACCATGGGGTCCAGCGGCAGCTGGCGCTCGGTGGCCAGGTTTTCCACGAAAGTGCGGACTTCAGGCCGCAACGTGCCATTGGCGGCCAGCGCGGCGGGAGCGTCGTCCGCCAGTTCGGATCCAGGTGTCGGCGCACTGGGTCCGATGCGGATGGGGGCCGGGGTTGATTCGGCAGCCGGCTGGCCGGCGACGGTGTTGGGTGCAGAGGGGGCGGTGGTGGAGCAGCCCGCCAGCAGGGCGGAGAGCGTTCCGAGTTGCAGTAATCGCCGACAGATGAACATAATCTTCCTTATGGAGACCATGTATCTTACCCACCCGGCATGCCGCCTGCATGAAATGGGCAGTTGGCATCCCGAAAGCCCCCAGAGGCTGGACGCCATTTCAGACCAGTTGCTGGCCAGCGGCTTGATGCCTTACCTGGACGACCGCCAGGCGCCGCAGGCATCCCGCCATGACATATTGCGGGTGCACACTGTCCAGTATCTGAACAGTTTGCGCGAACATACGCCGGAGCAAGGGTATTTCCCTATCGATCCGGATACGCTGATGAACCCCCACACCTACGAAGCCGCGCTGTACGCGGCTGGGGCAGGGGTGGCCGCGGTGGACGCGGTGATGGGCGGAGAGGCCCGCACGGCCTTCTGCGCGGTGCGGCCCCCCGGGCATCACGCCTGCCGTTCCCAGGCCATGGGATTCTGCTTTCTGAACAACGTCGCTATTGCGGCGCAGCATGCGCTGGACTTCCACGGCCTGTCGCGGGTCGCCATCGTCGATTTCGACGTGCACCACGGCAACGGCACCGAAGACATCTTCGCCGGCAACGACCGCGTGCTGATGTGCAGCTTCTTCCAGCACCCGTTCTTTCCCAATAGCGGCGCCGAGAATCCCGCTTCGAACATGTTGAACGTGCCCGTGGCCGCGTATACCGGCGGGGCCGCGGTCAGGGCCATCGTCACCGATACCTGGCTGCCGGCGCTGGAAGCGCACCGGCCCGAGCTGATCCTGGTATCGGCCGGTTTCGACGCGCACCGCGAGGACGACATGGGCCAGATGGGCCTGGTCGAGGCCGATTACGCCTGGATAACAGAACAGCTCGTGGAGGTGGCCGAGCGCCACTGCCAGGGGCGCATCGTCAGCACGCTGGAAGGCGGTTACAACTTGTCCGCCCTGGGCCGCAGCGTGGTCGCCCATATACGAGCGCTGGCGAAGCTGTAGAATCGAGAAAAAATTGTGCAATGCGATCCCGGCGCATGCCGGGTAATTATTTTCCATTTGGAGGCAGCGGGATGAAGGTTTTGGTACCTGTCAAACGCGTCGTTGACTACAACGTCAAGGTGCGCGTCAAGTCTGATCAAACCGGCGTGGATATCGCCAATGTGAAGATGTCCATGAACCCCTTTGACGAAATCGCCGTCGAAGAAGCGACCCGCCTGAAGGAAAAGGGCGCCGTGGCTGAAGTCGTGGCGGTTTCTTGCGGCGTTGCGCAATGCCAGGAAACGCTGCGCACGGCCATGGCCATCGGCGCCGACCGCGGCGTGCTGGTCCAGACCGATGCCGAACTGCAGCCGCTGGCCGTGGCCAAGCTGCTGAAGGCGCTGGTCGACAAGGAACAGCCGCAGCTGGTGATCCTGGGCAAGCAAGCCATCGACGACGATGCCAACCAGACCGGCCAGATGCTGGCCGCGCTGCTGGACTGGCCGCAAGCCACGTTCGCCAGCAAGGTCGAGCTGGCCGACGGCAAGGTCACGGTCACGCGTGAAGTCGACGGCGGCCTGGAAACGCTGACGTTGAAGCTGCCCGCCATCGTCACCACCGACCTGCGCCTGAACGAGCCGCGCTATGTCACGCTGCCGAACATCATGAAGGCCAAGAAGAAGCAGCTGGACACCGTCACGCCGGAAGAACTGGGTGTGGACGCCGCGCCGCGCCTGAAGACGCTGAAGGTCAGCGAGCCGCCCGCTCGCAAGGCCGGCATCAAGGTGGCCGATGTCGCGGCCCTGGTGGACAAACTCAAGAACGAAGCGAAGGTGGTCTGAACATGACGACGCTGGTTATTGCCGAACACGATAACGCCCAGCTCAAGGGCGCAACCCTGAACGCCGTCGCCGCCGCCGCCAAGATCGGAGGCGACGTGCACGTGCTGGTCGCCGGCGCCAACGCGCGCGCCGTGGCCGACCAGGCCGCCGCCGCCGCGGGCGTCGCCAAGGTCCTGCTGGCCGACGCGCCGCAACTGGCCGACGGCCTGGCCGAGAACGTCGCCGCCCAGGTGCTGGCCGTGGCCTCGGGCTACAGCCACATCCTGTTCCCCGCGACCGCCTCGGGCAAGAACGTGGCCCCGCGCGTGGCCGCCAAGCTGGACGTGGCGCAGATCTCCGACATCATCGGCGTGGAATCGGCCGATACCTTCCAGCGCCCGATCTACGCCGGCAACGCCATTGCCACCGTGCAGTCGGCCGACGCCGTCAAGGTCATCACCGTGCGCACCACCGGCTTTGACGCCGTGGCCGCGCAGGGCGGTTCGGGTGCGGTGGAAGAAGTCGCCGCCGTGGCCGATTCGGGCCTGTCCACTTTCGTGGGCCGCGAAGTCGCCAAGAGCGACCGTCCGGAACTGGCTGGCGCGCGCGTCGTCGTCTCCGGCGGCCGCGGCCTGGGCAGCGCCGAGAACTTCAAGATCCTGGATCCGCTGGCCGACAAGCTGGGCGCGGCGCTGGGCGCCTCGCGCGCCGCGGTCGACGCCGGCTACGCGCCTAACGACTGGCAAGTCGGTCAGACCGGCAAGATCGTCGCGCCGCAGCTGTATGTGGCGGTTGGTATCTCGGGTGCCATCCAGCACTTGGCCGGCATGAAGGATTCGAAGGTCATCGTGGCCATCAACAAGGATCCGGAAGCGCCGATCTTCGGCGTGGCCGATTATGGCCTGGTGGGCGATCTGTTCCAGGTCGTGCCCGAACTGACCGGCGCGCTGTAAGCCTTACGCGCTGTTGTATTTGAAGGGCCCGCCAGCTTTGCGCTGGCGGGCTTTTTTATTTTTCGACGCGAGGACTACACATCTTGTGATTTCAGTGTTCCAAATCTTTTGATTTCTCGAAAGATTCTGATAATGTGTTCCGCGCGCAGCTAGATACGCGCAAGTGCTTGACCTGTACAGAACGAAGGAGATTCGGGATGGAATGGTTCTTTGACACTCTGCGAAAATATCCGGAACTTGCGATATTCCTTACCCTCGGTCTCGGGTACTGGATAGGCGCCAAGAAGATTTTCGGATTCAATCTGGGAGCCGTGACCGGAACGCTGCTGGTAGGCGTGCTGGTGGGGCAGCTCAATATCACGATCGCTCCCGTCCTCAAGCAGGTCTTCTTCCTGCTCTTTCTCTTCGGTCTGGGTTACGGCGTCGGACCGCAGTTCTTCCGGGGTATGAAAAGCGATGGCCTTCCGCAGGTCATCTTCGCCGTCATTCTGTGCGTGATCTGCCTGCTGGTGACATGGGCGACAGCCGTAGGCTTCGGCTTCGATGCCGGCACTGGCGCAGGCTTGTTGTCCGGAGCCCAAACCATTTCTGCGGTCATGGGCGTGGCGACGGACACCATCAACGGCCTGGGCATAGACGCAGCCACCAAAAAGAAATGGATCGACAGCATTCCTGTCGCCTACGCGGTCTGCTACATCTTCGGCACGGTCGGAAGCGCCTGGCTGCTGGCCTCGCTGGGGCCGAAGCTGATGCGCGTGGACATCGTCAAGGAGTGCCAGGAATACGAAGCCAAGATGTCCGGCGGCGCCGACTCGATGGAGCTGTCCGGTTATCGCAAGTTCACCGCGCGCGCCTACAAGCTGGACAACGCCGAGTTCGCCGGCAAGACGGTGGGAGAGCTGGAGTCCCGCTTCGTCGAGGCCCGCGTGTTCGTGGAGCGCATCCGGCGCGGCGACCAGGTCATCGACAGCGATGGCAAGACGGTGTTGCAGCAGGGCGACGTGTTAGGCATTACCGGCCGGCATGACGCGCTGGTCACCCAGGCCGCCGGCATCATCGGCACCGAGGTCGAGGACCGCGACCTCATCAGCATGCCCGCCGAGGTCGTCGAGGTCGTGCTGACCAATAAGAACATTGCCGGCAAGACCATCAAGGAAATCGCGGACAGCGAAGTCGGCCGCGAACTGGGCCGCGGCGTGTTCCTGCGCAAGGTCGTGCGCGGCGGCCACGACATGCCGATCAACTGGGGGCTGAAGCTGGACCGCGGCGACCGCCTGTTCGTGCTGGGCGCCAAGCGCGACGTCGAGCGCGTGGTGGGCAAGCTGGGCTACGTCGACCGCGCCACCAGCCAGACCGACATGGTCTTCGTCGGTTTCGGCATCCTGCTCGGCGGCCTGTTCGGCTCGCTGGTGCTGACCGTGGGCGGCGTTCCCGTCACCTTGTCGACCTCCGGCGGCGCGCTGATTTCCGGCCTGATCTTCGGCTATCTGCGCTCGGTGCATCCGACCTTCGGCCGGGTGCCGGAACCGGTGCACTGGTTCCTGACATCGGTGGGGCTGACGACATTCGTTGCGGTCGTGGGCATATCGTCAGGACCGGGATTCGTGCTGGGCTTCCAGCAACTGGGCGCCAAGCTCTTCATCGCGGGCATCATCGCCACCAGCGTGCCGATGATCGTGGGCGTATACATTGCGCGGTATGTATTCAAGTTCCATCCCGCCATTGCATTGGGAGTCTGCGCCGGAGCCCGGACCACCACCGCGGCCATCGGCCAGATCACCGAAACGGCAAAGAGCCAGGTGCCCGCCCTGGGCTACACGGTTCCTTACGCCATCGGCAATACCCTGCTCATCATTTGGGGGATTGTCATCGTCATGCTCATGTCCTAGCAAAACGCCCCGCAAGCCCCGTGCTTGCGGGGCGTTTTGCAAGCGCGCCGGCCCGGCCGGCGACGTCCAGCGCCTGTCACCATGCAAACCAGGAGTACTGAACAATGGCTTCCACCACGCCTCTTACCGTCAGCCTGGCTTCGGCCTTGAAAACCACCCGCTCGCGCCAGCGCGACCTCGAACAGCTTTCTCCGTTTGAACTCAAGGACTATCTGATCACGCTGGCCAAGGACAACCAGCACACCGCCGCCATCACCATGTTGAACGCGGGCCGCGGCAACCCGAACTGGATCGCCACCGAACCGCGCGACGCCTTCTTCCTGATGGGCCAGTTCGCAATGAAGGAAGCGCGCCGCGTGCGCGACGAATCCATCCTGGCAGGCATGCCGGCCAAGAAGGGCTGCGCCGACCGGATGCGCAAGTTCCTGGCCAAGCACAAAGGCATGGACGGCTACGATTTCCTGGTCGGCGTGCTGGAGTATGGCGTCAAGGTCAAGGGTTTCGACCCCGACGCGTGGGTCCATGAGCTGACGGACAGCATCATCGGCGACAACTATCCCGTGCCGCCGCGCGCGCTGGTCCATCTTGAACAGATCGTGCACGATTACCTGATCAAGGAAATGTGCGACGGCCGTCCGCCCAAGGGCAAGTTCGACCTGTTCCCGGTCGAAGGCGGCACGGCGGCCATGTGCTACATTTTCGATTCGCTGATGCAGAACGGCCTGCTCAAGCAGGGCGACACCATCGCGCTGTTCCTGCCGACCTTCACGCCCTATATCGAGATCTCGCATCTGGAGCGCTTCCAGTTCAAGATCGTGCCGATCAACGCCAGCAGCCTGCGGGCCGACGGCACCCATGATTGGCACTATCCGGCGTCTGAAATCGCCAAGCTGGAAAATCCCAAGATCAAGCTGGCGGTCACGGTCAACCCCAGCAATCCGCCGTCGGTGGCGTTCAGCCCGGTCGAGATGAAGCAGATCGTGCGCCTCATCCGCAAGAACCCGGATCTGGTGCTGGTGACGGACGACGTGTACGGCACCTTCGTGCCGAACTTCCGCTCGCTGATGGCCGAAGTGCCGCACAACACCATATGCGTGTACTCGTTCTCGAAGAACTTCGGCTGCACGGGATGGCGCCTGGGCGTGATCGCGACCCATGAAAAGAACACCATGGACCGCCGCATTGCCGAGCTGCCCGCGTCCTGGAAACAGCGCCTGAACAAGCGCTACGGCGCCATGACGATGGAGCCCGAAAAGCTCAAGTTCATCGACCGGCTGGTGGCCGACAGCCGCAACGTCGCGCTGAACCACACCGCGGGCCTGTCCTTGCCGCAGCAGGTGCAGATGGGGTTCTTCGCGCTGTCGCACCTGATGGACCTGAAGGACTCCTACAAGCACCTGACGATGAAGATCGTACGTGCGCGCCGCGATGCCTTGTGGCGCGGTCTGGGCATACCCATGCCGCCCGAAGATCCGATGCGCGCCTGGTACTACGTCGAGCTGGATTTCATGGTCTGGGCCAAGATCACGTACGGGGACGCGTTCTGCAAGTACATGATGTCCAATTACGAGCCGGTCGACTTCCTGTTCCGCCTGGCGGAAAAATCCGGCGTGGTGCTGATGGACGGCGGCGGCTTTGGCGGCCCGCCGTGGTCGATCCGCGTGTCGCTGGCGAACCTGGACGACGGCGACTACGCCAAGATCGGCAAGCACATGGTCGAAGCCGCGACCGAGTACGTCGAGGCCTGGAAGGCTGGCGAGCTGGTGCGTTCGGGCCCGAAGGCCGGTAAGGGCCAGACGGTGAAGGCATCCGCGGCCAAGCGCAGCGCAGGCAAGACCGCGGCGGCCAAGAAGGCGGTGAAGAAAGCGGTGAAGAAGGCCGGCACGGCGGCGAAATCCGCCAAGAAGGCCGCGGCGCGCAAGTAGGCGGGCCGGGCAGCAACCTCCAGGGCGACATGACGACATGACTTGCACGGTCGGGTTTTTCAATAGCGTTCCCATCGCAGTGCTGTTCGTGACGGTGGGCTTGGGATACCTGATCGGCAAGCTCAAAGTCGGGCCGATCCAGCTGGGCGGAGTGTGCGGAACACTCATCGTCGCCTTGCTGATCGGCCAGACCGGTTGCCAGATGCGCGGCGACCTGAAGGAAGTCGCCTTCGCCCTGTTCATATTCGCGATGGGGTACTCGGGCGGGCCGCAGTTCTTCGCCAACCTGAACCGCTCCAGCCTGCGCTATATCGCGCTGCCGCTGATCGAAGCCTTGCTGGTGCTGGCGATCGTGCTGACCGCGGTGCCGCTGTTCGGCCTGGATGCGGGAACGGCGGCGGGTCTTGCGGCAGGCGCGGCGACTGAATCGGCCGTGGTCGGGACGGCTGCCGAGGCGCTCAAGCACCTGGGCCTGGCGGACGCCGAGGTCCAGCGCATGGAAGCCAACATCGCCACGGCCTATACGCTGACTTATCTGGTCGGCTTGATCAGCATCGTGTTCTTCACCAGCCAGATCGCCCCGGCGCTGCTGCGCATGAATCTGCGCGAAGCCTCCAAGGCGCTGGAGGAAAAGCTCGGCGTGGCGGCCGGCGAAGGCGAAGAATCGAACATGCCCACCTTGCCGCGGCTGGTGGGACGGTCGCACGTGGTCAAGGACGCGGATGGCAAAAGCGTGGCTGAAGTGGAGGCCGCGCTGGGCGGACGCACGGTCATCAGCCGCATCCTGCGCAATGGCGAGGCAGTCGACGCCACGCCCGGTGACACGCTGGCCACGGGCGACATCGTGGTGGTGCTGGGCCTGCGGCGCTTCGCGCTGCGCGCGGGTTCCGTCATCGGACCCGAAATCCAGCTGCCGGAGGCGCACGCCGACGACTTGCAGCTGAGCGAGCTGGCCGTCATCGTCAGCAAGAAGACCGTCAACGGCCATACCGTAGGCGAACTGGCGAAGCGGCCCAACGCCCAACGCGCGCGCGGCGTGTTCCTGCAGTCCATCGTACGCTCCGGCCATTCTTTGCCGATCACGCCAGCCACCGTGGTGCAGTATGGCGACCTGGTGACGCTGGTCGGCGCCGAGCCCGAACTGTCCCAGGCCGGCGCGGCGCTGGGCAACGAGTTGCGGCGCAGCGGCGTGACCGATCTGGTGTTCCTGGCTTTCGGCATTCTGGCCGGCTTGCTGATCGGCAGCCTGAGCGCGCGGCTCTGGGGCATCCCCGTGTCGCTGGGCAGCGGCGGCGGGGCGCTGGTCAGCGGCCTGGTCTGCGGCTGGATCAACGCCAAGCGGCCCTCGATAGGCCACATGCCGGACCATGCCGTGCAGTTGCTGAAGGATCTGGGGCTGGCGGTGTTCGTGGCTTGCGTGGGCTTGTCGGCGGGGCCGGAAGCCATCGCGCTGATCCGCGAGCATGGCGCGGTGCTGCCGCTCATCGGCCTGCTGGTGTCGTTGGGGCCTGCCTGCCTGTCGCTGTGGCTGGGCCACAAGATCCTGAAGATCGAAGGTCCCTTGCTGGTCGGCGCCATCGCCGGTCAGCACGTCAGCACACCGGCCATCAGCGCCATCCTGACCTCCAGCGGCAGTTCAGTGCCGCTACTTGGCTACACGGTGACGTACGCCATCGCCAACGTGCTGCTGCCGGTGCTGGGTCCGATCATCGTGTCGCTGGCGCATCATCTGAACTAGGGGGCGTCGAGAGACCCTGGCGGGCATAGGGTTTAAGATAGGCCAAACAATATGAAGACGGCCTACCCACGGAGACACCATGCCCTACGTAACCCCGCTGCAGGACTTCCGCTTTGCCTTGAAGCTGGCAGGGCTTGATGACGTCCTGAAACTGCCCGGCTTCGAAGAAGTCACGCCGGATCTGGTGGATGCCATCCTGGAAGAGAACGGCCGCTTCGTCGAGCAGGCCGTGGCGCCATTGAACGTGCCAGGCGATACGCAGCCGCCGGTCTGGAACGACGGTAGCGTCACCACTACCCCGGGCTACGCGCAGGGATTCAAGGATTACGCCGCGGGCGGCTGGCAGGGCCTGCAGCATCCGGTGGAGTGGGGCGGGCAGGGCCTGCCCAAGCTGGTCGCGGCGGCGCCGGGCGAGAACATCCAGGCGGCCAGCCTGGCGTTTTCCTTGTGCCCCATGCTGACGGACGGCGTGATCGAGGCCTTGCTGACGGTCGGGTCGGACGCGCAGCGCAAGCAATACGTGCCGCAGCTGATCGGCGGCAAGTGGACTGGCACGATGAACCTGACCGAACCGCAGGCCGGTTCGGACCTGGCCCAAGTCGCGACGCGGGCGGTGAAGCAGGAAGACGGCAGCTACCGGCTGACGGGCCAGAAGATCTTCATCACTTATGGCGACCATGACCTGGCCGAGAACATCATCCACCTGGTGCTGGCGCGTACGCCGGACGCGCCGGCGGGCGTGAAGGGGATTTCGCTTTTCATCGTGCCCAAGTTCCTGGTGCAGGCCGACGGCACACTGGGCAGGCGCAACGACGTCTGGTGCGCATCGCTGGAGCACAAGCTGGGCATCCATGGCAGTCCCACCGCCGTGCTCATGTACGGCTCGGGCAAGGGCGAGGTGGGCGAGGGAGCCATCGGCTATCTGGTCGGCGAGCAGAACCGCGGCCTGGAGTACATGTTCATCATGATGAATGCCGCCCGCTATTCGGTGGGGCAACAGGGCATAGGCGTGTCCGAACGCGCCTGCCAGCATGCCCTGGCCTATGCGCGCGAGCGCGTGCAGGGCCGCGCCGTGGAAGGGTCGCCCGGCCCCGTGGCCATCGTGCGCCATCCGGACGTGCAGCGCATGCTGATGACCATGAAGGCGCTGACCGAGGCGGCGCGCGCCGTGTCCTACGTGACCGCGGCCGCGCACGACAAGGGCACGCATCATCCCGATCCCGAGCAGCGCTCGCGCAACCGGGCTTTCTACGAATACATGGTGCCCATCGTCAAAGGGTTCTCGACCGAGACCGCGGTCGAGGTCGCGTCCCTGGGCCTGCAGGTGCACGGCGGCATGGGCTACATCGAGGAAACCGGGGCCGCGCAGTACTACCGCGATGCGCGCATCCTGCCCATCTACGAAGGCACGACCGCGATCCAGGCCAATGATCTGGTCAGCCGCAAGACCCAGCGCGACGGCGGCGCCACCGCCCATGCCGCGATCGCGGCGATGCGGGAGACGCTGCGCGCGGTGGAGAACGAGGCCACTCGTGCGTCGGCGGACGATCGCGAGGGACTGCGCCTGCTGCGCGACAACCTGGACAGCGCCATCCAGGCCTACGAGGCCGGCGTGGCTTTCATCCTGGAGCAATCGCCGACCAACATCAGGGCGGTCTACGCCAGCAGCGTGCCCTATCTGATGCTGGCCGGCGTGGTGCACGGCGGCTGGCAGATGGCGCGCGCCGTGCTGGCCTGCCGGCGCCACCTGGCGGCCGGATTCACCGATCCGTTCTACCGGGCCAAGCTGGCGACCGGATTGTTCTATGGCGCCCACATCCTGCCGCGCGCGCTGGCCTTGTCGGCCGCGGTGCGGGCCGGGGTGGTGGCGGACGCCTGCGGCGCCAGCTTGAATATTGCATAAGGTTATATGACTTGCGTATTTCCCCAGCTACAGGTTTGATGGAAGAATCGTTTCACAGGCGCTGGCCTGCGCCATGAAACGCTTTTCCTGCGCCGCCCGCAGCGACGGGCGGCCAGCCCCCCCACCTGCATCCGCACACAGGAGACACCATGAGTCATCTACGCCTGGGCGACACCGCCCCTGATTTCGAACAGGAATCTTCGGCAGGGCCGATCCGCTTCCATGAGTATCTGGGCAACAGCTGGGGTGTACTTTTCTCGCACCCGGCCGATTTCACGCCCGTCTGCACCACCGAACTGGGCTACACCGCCAAGCTGGCCGACGAATTCGCCAAGCGCAACGTGAAGGTGCTGGCGCTGTCCGTGGACGGCACCGATTCGCATACCAAGTGGATCGAGGACATCAACGACACGCAGTCCACCAAGGTCAACTTCCCGATCCTGGCCGACAAGGACCGCAAGGTGTCCGAGCTCTACGACATGATCCATCCGAACGCCAACGCCACGCTGACCGTGCGCTCGGTGTTCATCATCGACCCCAACAAGAAGGTGCGCCTGACCATCACGTATCCGGCCAGCACCGGCCGCAACTTCAACGAGATCCTGCGCGTCATCGACTCCCTGCAGCTGACCGACAGCCACAGCGTGGCCACGCCGGTGAACTGGGAAGATGGCGACGACGTGATCATTGTTCCGTCCTTGCAGGACGAGGCCGTGATCAAGCAGAAATTCCCGAAGGGCTACAAGGCCGTGCGTCCCTATCTGCGCATTACGCCTCAGCCGAATAAGTAAATTCGGCAATCGAAGGGGCTGGACCCTCTTCGCAACCGCCGCCTGCCCCTTGGGGAGGCGGCGGTTTTTCATTGGGCGCGCCTGGGGGCAAGGGAGATTTCCATTGTTGGGACGCTGGTCCTATATGCCTGCGAGCGATGAGCAACCAAATAATGATTCGTTCCGTTCAGAACGCCCAGCCAGCACACTTGCTCCCACATTGCCGAACACAGGGAGCATGGGATGTCTTTCAGGAAAGCCGGTTGGTTGGCCGCCTTGGCCGCAGTGACGATGTCGTTTGCCGCGATTGCGCCGGCGCAGGCACAGCAGAAGCAGACGCTCCTGAATGTCTCATATGACCCGACCCGCGAGCTGTATCGCGCCATCGACGATGCGTTCATCAAGCAATACAAGGAAAAGGCCAACGTCGACCTGACCATCCGCCAATCGCACGGCGGTTCGGGCCGTCAGGCGCGCTCCGTCATCGACGGGCTGGAAGCCGACGTGGTGACGCTGGCGCTGGCCTATGACATCGACGCGGTCGCCGACCGCGGACTGCTGCCGGCCGATTGGCAGGCTCGCCTGCCGCAGAACAGCTCGCCGTATACCTCCACCATCGTGTTCCTGGTGCGCAAGGGCAACCCCAAGCAGATCAAGGACTGGGACGACCTGGTCAAGGACGGCGTGCAGGTCATCACGCCCAACCCCAAGACCTCGGGCGGGGCGCGCTGGAACTACCTGGCTGCCTGGGCCTATGCGCTGGAGAAGAACGGCGGCAGCGAGGAAAAGGCGCGCGCCTTCGTGGGCGACCTGCTCAAGCACGTGCCGGTGCTGGACACCGGCGCGCGCGGCGCCACCACCACCTTCGTGGAGCGCGGCGTGGGTGACGTGCTGCTGGCCTGGGAAAACGAGGCTTTCCTGGCGCTGGAAGAGCTGGGTCCGGACAAGTTCGACATCGTGGTGCCGTCTCTGTCCATCCTGGCCGAGCCGCCGGTGGCCGTGGTCGACAAGGTCGTGGACAAGAAGGGCACCCGTGCGGCGGCGCAGGCATATCTAGAATTCCTCTACACGCCCGCCGCGCAGGAAATCATTGCCAAGAACTACTACCGGCCCATCGACAAGACCGTGGCCGCCAGGTACGAAAGCAAGTTTCCCAAGGTCAAGCTCGTGACCATCGACGACAAGATCTTCGGCGGCTGGCGCAAGGCGCAGAAGGATCACTTCAGCGACGGCGGCACCTTCGACCAGATCTATCTGCCGCAAAAGAAATAAGCACTTGATGATCGGACGACGGCCATGACGACAGCCTCGAACCCGGCGGCAAACGGCGCGCAAGCGCCTTTTGCCTTTCGGCGCAACAGCCCGGGCGTGCTGCCCGGATTCGGCATCTCGATGGGTTACGCGGTGCTGTACCTCAGCGTGCTCGTGCTCATTCCGCTGGCGGCCTTGCCGATCAAGAGCGCGAGCCTGGGCTGGCAAGGCTTCTGGGATGCGGTGACCGCGCCGCGGGTGCTGGCCTCGTACAAGCTGACCTTTGGCGCGTCGCTGATCGCGGCGCTGGTGAACCTGGTGTTCGGCACGGTGGTGGCCTGGGTGCTGGTGCGCTACCGCTTTCCGGGCAAGAAGATCCTGGATGCGCTGGTGGATCTGCCGTTCGCGCTGCCCACGGCGGTGGCGGGCATCGCGCTGACCTCGCTGTATTCGCAGAAGGGCTGGCTGGGCGGGCCGCTGGCCGACTGGTTCGGCTGGAAGGTGGCGTTCACGCCGCTGGGCATCGTGATCGCGTTGATCTTCATCGGCGTGCCGTTCGTGGTGCGCACGGTGCAGCCGGTGCTGGAAGACGTCGAGCGCGAAATCGAGGAGGCCGCGGCCAGCCTGGGCGCCAACCGCTGGCAGACCATACGCCGGGTGCTGCTGCCCATCATCATGCCGGCCTTGATGACCGGCTTCGCGCTGGCGTTTGCGCGCGCGGTGGGCGAGTACGGTTCGGTGGTGTTCATCGCCGGCAATATGCCCATGGTGTCCGAGATCACGCCGCTGCTGATCATCGCCAAGCTCGAGGAATTCGACTACGCGGGCGCCGCCGCCATCGCCACGGTGATGCTGGTGCTGTCCTTCGCGCTGTTGCTCGTCATCAATCTGCTGCAGGGCTGGCAGGCCCGCCGCAACCTCGGGAGGCTCGCATGAGCGCCGCGGACCGTCCCGCCCATCTGACCGAGCCGCGCTGGGTGCGCGGCGTGCTGCTCTTCATCGCGCTGGGATTCCTGGCGCTGTTCCTGCTGGTGCCGCTGACGGCGGTATTTGCCGAAGCCTTCAAGAAGGGCTGGCAGTTGTACCTGGACGCCATCGTCGAACCGGACGCGCTGTCCGCCATCCGCCTGACGCTGCTGGTGGCGGCCATTGCGCTGCCGGTGAACCTGGTGTTTGGCGTCGCCGCGGCCTGGGCGATCACCAAGTTCCAGTTCCGCGGCAAGCAGTTCCTGATCACCTTGATCGACCTGCCGTTCTCGGTGTCGCCGGTGGTGGCCGGCCTGGTATTCGTGCTGCTGTTCGGCACACAGGGCTGGTTCGGCGGCTGGCTGCAGGCGCACGACATCAAGATCGTCTACGCGGTGCCGGGCATTGTGCTGGCCTCGCTCTTCGTGACCTTTCCGTTCGTGGCGCGCGAGCTGATCCCGCTGATGCAGGCGCAGGGCAGCGAAGAAGAGCAAGCCGCGCTGACCCTGGGCGCCAACGGCTGGCAGATCTTCTGGCGCGTCACGCTGCCGAACATCAAGTGGGGCCTGCTGTACGGCGCCATCCTGTGCAACGCGCGGGCCATGGGCGAGTTCGGCGCGGTGTCGGTGGTGTCCGGGCAGATCCGCGGCCTGACCAACACCATGACCCTGCACGTCGAGATTCTCTACAACGAGTACCAGTATTCCGCGGCGTTCGCCGTGGCGTCGTTGCTGGCCCTGCTGGCGCTGGTGACGCTGGTGGCCAAGAACATCGTCGAGTGGCGCAACGCGCGCTTTCAACAGGCCGCCGACCTGCCGGTCGAGTATCCCGGCCAGCCGGCCGCCATCAAGCCGGCGCTGGCCTGACGCGGCGGCCTGACAGGAGATAAGCATGAGCATCGAAGTCCGCAATCTATCCAAGCGCTTCGGCCAGTTCCGCGCGCTGAACGACGTCTCGCTGCATATCGAGACGGGCGAGCTGGTCGCGCTGCTGGGTCCGTCGGGCTGCGGCAAGACCACGCTGCTGCGCATCATCGCGGGGCTGGAGTCGGCCGATTCCGGCAGCGTGCTGTTCGCGGGCGAAGACGCCACCGCGGTGGACGTGCGCCAGCGCCAGGTTGGTTTCGTGTTCCAGCACTACGCGCTGTTCAAGCACATGACGGTGTTCGAGAACGTGGCCTTCGGCCTGCGCGTCAAGCACCGTTCGCAACGTCCTTCGGAGGACGTGATCCAGCGCAAGGTGCATGACCTGCTGGGACTGGTGCAGCTGGACTGGCTGGCGGACCGCTATCCCGCGCAACTCTCCGGCGGCCAGCGCCAGCGTATCGCCCTGGCGCGCGCGCTGGCCGTGGAGCCGCGGGTGCTGCTGCTGGACGAGCCCTTCGGCGCGCTGGACGCCAAGGTGCGCAAGGAATTGCGGCGCTGGCTGCGCCGCCTGCATGACGAGCTGAACGTGGCCAGCGTCTTCGTCACCCATGACCAGGAAGAAGCGCTGGAAGTGTCGGATCGCGTGGTGCTGATGAACTCGGGCCGCATCGAGCAGGTCGGCACGCCGCGCGAGGTCTGGGAAGAGCCGGTCACGCCCTTCGTCTACGGCTTCCTGGGCGACGTCAACCAGTTGCAGGGCTTTGCCACGCGCGGCATCTGGAACGGCGCCGGCCTGTCCTTGCCCGCGCCGGAGCTGGCGCAGGCCGAAGCGCAACGCGCCACCGCCTATGTGCGGCCGCACGAGTTCGAGGTCGAACGCTATCGCGCCGGCGCGGACGGCATCCCCGTGCGCCTGGCGCACGCCTTTCTTGCGGGTCCCAGCGCCTATCTGGAGCTGGCCAGCGAGGATTCCGACGCCATCATCGAAGCCGAGGTGCCCGAGTCGCTGTACCGGGAACTGGGCCTGCGCGATGGCGAAATACTGTTGGCGCGTCCGCGGCGGGCGCGCATTTTCGCGACGCAATCATGAGCACTACCGATCTTTTGCCTGAACTCGAACCGGGCCTGGCCGCGCGCTGGCGCGATCTGGGCGAGCGCCTGGCCGATGTGCAGCGGCGCTACCCGGACGCGGCGCTGGCGTCCTCGCTGGCGGCCGAGGACATGCTATTGACGCACGCCATCTACAGTGCCAGCCTCGACCTGGAAGTCTTCACGCTGGACACGGGCCGGCTGCACGCCGAAACGCTGGGCGTGCTGGACGCCGTGCGCGAACGCTACGGCCGCGAGGTCACTGTGTACCGGCCGGTGGCGGCCGCGGTCGAGCAGCACGTCGCCGAACATGGCGCCTACGCGTTCTATGAAAGCGTGGAACTGCGCAAGGCCTGTTGCCAGATCCGCAAGGTCGAGCCGCTCAAGCGCGCGCTGGCCGGACGCGGCGCCTGGATCACAGGGCAGCGGCGGGCGCAATCCACCACCCGGGGCGAACTGCCGCTGGAAGAAGAGGACCAGGCTTTCGGCCTCTACAAGTTCAATCCGCTGGCCGAATGGAGCGAAGGCGAGGTCTGGTCCGCCATCCGCGCGCTGGGCATTCCATACAACCCGTTGCACGACCAGGGCTACCCGTCCATCGGCTGCGAACCCTGTACCCGAGCCATCCGTCCCGGCGAAGACCTGCGGGCAGGGCGCTGGTGGTGGGAGTCGTCGGATTCCAAGGAATGCGGCCTGCATGCGGGCAACCGGGTCATCAGCATCGCGGCGCGCGCCGATTGATGCGGCCCACGAATTCGAAATCTGTTTTAGGGGAAGTGCATATGTCTGCAGTGATCCAACGCAGCCACCTGGATTGGCTGGAATCGGAAGCAATATTCATCCTGCGCGAGGTGGCCGCCGAAAGCGAGAAGCCCGTGTTGCTGTTCTCGGGCGGCAAGGACTCCGTGGTGCTGTTGCGCCTGGCCGAGAAGGCCTTCCGGCCGGGGCGTTTTCCGTTCCCGCTGATGCACATCGATACCGGCCACAACTTCGACGAAGTGATCGCCTTCCGCGATGCGCGCGCGGCCGAGCTGGGCGAGACCCTGATCGTGCGCAGCGTCGAGGACTCCATCGCGCGCGGCAGCGTGGTGCTGCGCCGCGAGACCGACTCGCGCAATGCCGCCCAGGCGGTGACGCTGCTGGAGGCGATCGAGGAATTCGGCTTTGACGCCTGCATCGGCGGAGCGCGCCGCGACGAGGAAAAGGCCCGCGCCAAGGAACGCATCTTCTCGTTCCGCGACGAGTTCGGCCAATGGGATCCGAAGGCGCAGCGCCCGGAACTCTGGAACCTGTTCAATACCCGCGTGCATCGCGGCGAGAACATGCGCGTGTTCCCGATCTCGAATTGGACCGAGCTGGACGTCTGGCAGTACATCCAGCGCGAGCAGCTGGCGCTGCCGTCGATCTACTACAGCCACCAGCGCGAGGTCGTGCGCCGCAAGGGCCTGCTGGTGCCGGTCACGCGGCTGACCCCGCCGCAGGATGGCGAACAGGTCGAACGCCTGCAGGTTCGGTTTCGCACGGTGGGCGACATCTCCTGCACCTGCCCAGTGGCGTCGGATGCCGCCGACACCCGGGCCATCATTGCCGAAACCGCGGTGACCGACATTACCGAGCGCGGCGCCACGCGCATGGACGACCAGACTTCCGAGGCCTCGATGGAGCGCCGCAAGAAAGAAGGCTATTTCTGATCGCATGACACGCCGGCATTCGCCGGCGACCAGGAACGCACATGAACGCACTCAATGATTCTTTTCTTTCCGGCGCCGACACGGGCGTGCTGCGCCTGATTACCGCAGGCTCGGTGGACGACGGCAAATCGACGCTGATCGGCCGCCTGCTGTACGACAGCAAAGGCGTGTTCGCCGACCAGCTGGACGCGATCTCGCGCGCCAAGCACAAGCGCGTGGCGGGCGACGGCATCGACTTTTCGCTGCTGACCGACGGCCTGGAGGCCGAGCGCGAGCAGGGCATCACCATCGACGTGGCCTACCGCTATTTCTCGACGCCCGCGCGCAAGTTCATCATCGCCGACGCGCCGGGCCACGAGCAGTACACGCGCAACATGGTCACGGGCGCGTCGACCGCCGACGTGGCCGTCATCCTGATCGACGCCACCCGCGCGGCCGACGGCGTGCTGTTGCCGCAGACCAAGCGCCACAGCACCATCGCGCGCCTCTTGGGCATCCGTCACATCGTGGTGGCGGTCAACAAGATGGACCTGGTGGACTGGGACCGTACGGTGTTCGAGCGCATCCGCGAGGCCTACGCCGACCTGGCGGGCAAGCTGGGCATCGAGCACTTCGACGCGCTGCCGCTGTCGGCGCTCAACGGCGACAACGTCGTCACGCTGTCGCCGCAAACGCCCTGGTACGAAGGACAGCCCTTGCTGGCCTTGCTGGAGTCGCTGGACCTGGCAAGCGATGGCCGCGCCTTGCCGTTGCGCTTTCCGGTGCAATGGGTGGCACGCCATGACGGCAGCCGCAAGGATGACTTCCGCGGCTATGCCGGCCGCGTCGCAAGCGGCGTGCTGCGGCCGGGCGACGAGATCACGGTGCAACCCTCGGGCGTGACGGCAGTCGTGAGCGAAGTGCGCGCCTTCGACCGCGCGCTGGATGAAGCGGTGGCGGGCGACTCGATCACGCTGGTGCTGGACCGCGACGTGGACGTGTCGCGCGGCGATGTGATCGTGCATGCGTCGGCGCCTGCGCAGGTCGCGCGCGAATTCGAAGCCGAGCTGTGCTGGCTCGATGCGCAGGCCTTGAATCCCGCACGCAAGTATCTGCTGAAGTCGGGCACGCGCCTGACCTCGGCGAAGATACGCGCGGTGCTGTCGCATCGCGACATCCACGAACTGCAGGAAGTGGAGAACACCGAGGGCACGCTGCGCATGAACGATATCGGACGCGTCACGCTCACCACGCGCGAGTCGCTGGCGGTCGATCGCTATGCCGATGTGCCCGCGACCGGCGCATTCATTCTGATCGACGAAGCCACGCATCAGACCGCTGCGGCAGGTATGTTGCGCTAATTCGCAAGAGGCCGGAAAACAACGGGCTTCCTGCCCCCGCAGAACCTGTTGTTTTTCTGCTAGATCCAGTATTGGTGCGGGTTTCCAGGCGATCTCGCCTGGTGAAAACGATTTGTCCGGACGGCGCCGGCGTCTTGCGGTAAAGTGGGGCTGTCTTACGAAAAGGCTTTTGGTGCTTGTCAAAACCACTGTGTTTTTGTACAGTAGTTTTCATGGCACGCACCGATCATTCTTTTCCCGCCGGTTCTGGGTCCCCGGCTGCCGCCCCCGCCGCCTTGCGCGGTCGGGGTGCGGTTACTAATGTTCGGCATCGCTTTCAACGCGATGACCGCGTGCAGGTCGACGACGGCTGGTCTTCCTCCGGTCTGCCCGCCGACTTCGTAGACTCCGTCCCCGATAATTTCCCCGAAGCTGCCGCCGGCGAGCAAGCCGCCCGCGTCATTCCCATCGTGCCGGATGCGCGCATTGCGCCGCCCGCTCCCAAGACCACGGTCACCGCCGAAGAAGCGCGCAAGATGCTGTCGCGCAACGATTCGCCCGACATTCCCTTCGACGTGGCGGTAAATCCGTACCGCGGCTGCGAGCATGGCTGCGTCTATTGTTACGCCCGGCCCACCCATTCCTACCTGGGCCTGTCGCCCGGGCTGGACTTCGAAACCCGGCTGGTGGCCAAGGCCAATGCGGTAGAGGCCCTGCGCGCCGAACTCGCGCGGCCAGGCTACAAGCCGTCTCCCATCAACATCGGTTCCGCCACCGACGCCTACCAGCCCATCGAACGCGAATGGCGGCTTACCCGCGGCCTGCTCGAACTGATGCTGGAAACCCGCCATCCGCTCACCATCGTCACCAAGAACGCGCTGGTCGCCCGCGACCTGGACCTGCTGGCCGCCCTGGCCGAGCAGAAGCTGGTGGTGGTGTACATGAGCATCACCACACTGGACGCCGGCATGGCCCGCACGCTGGAACCGCGCGCCGCCGCACCGTGGCGCCGGCTGGAAGCGGTACGCAGCCTGACCGACGCCGGCGTGCCGGTGGGCGTGCTGGTGGCGCCCATCATCCCGTTCATCAACGACGAGTCCATGGAGCACATCCTCCAGGAGTCCAAGGCGGCCGGCGCGCACTATGCCAGCTACACCGTCCTGCGCCTGCCCTGGGAGGTCAAGACCTTGTTCGAGGACTGGCTCAATGCCCATTTCCCGGACCGCGCCCAGCGCGTCCTGCATCGCATCGAAGACCTGCGCAACGGCCGCCGCAACGATCCCAATTTCGGGTCGCGCATGCGCGGGACCGGCGTCTGGGCCGATCTGCTGCGCCAGCGCTTCACCATCGCCACGCGCAAGCTGGGCTTGAACCGCCATCGTCTGGCGCTGGACTGCGACCGTTTCCTGCCTCCCGCCGCCGCCGCGGCGAAGGCTGCCGATTTCCTATCCCCGGTTGGCGCGCAAGCGTCTTCAGGGGTCCCTTTTCCCGCCGTATCGCCCGCAGCCGGCGGCGCGCACGGGCGCGTAGCGCGCCAGTTGCAAGCCATGGCCGCAGGCCAGTTGTCATTGTTCGATTGACCGCCGGCTGCCGCCGCGCATGCCTGCCGGGGGGCTATGCCCTGGCGCTGGACCGTCTTTCCTAGGAGTTCCCATGAACACCGCTGATATTTCCGTCTTGTCGGATGAACTCGTCGTCACCCTGAACCCGCTGCGCCGCGGCACGAACCGCGCCCGCGCCTGGTGCGCCAGGGTCGCCGGCATGGCGCTGCCCTGGAACACGTCCGCAGCCGATGTCGAACCGCGCCGCCGCACGCGGCCCGGTTCCGCCCCGGCTCGCTGGCCGTTCCCGCCCGCGCCCGCCGAAGCCGGGGCGCTGGCTGGTCCGGCAGTCGCCGCGCCGATGTCCGCGCCCGCAGCGCCGGTCGTACCGGTCGAGGCCGCGGTTGCCGCCGCGCCTGCCGCCGCGCGCGAGCGCAGCCTGGGCAACGCCACGGTGGAACCCGTAACGGCGCAGGTGACCATGAAGGCCATGGTGATCGATGTGGTGATGGTGCTGGCCTGGGGGGCGATCATCCCCGGCCTGATGTGGCTGGGCGCGGCCGCCGGATTCTGAGCGGCCCTATGCCCGGCGGTAGCCGGCAGGCAGGGCGTAAGCGGTAGGTGCGCGCCAGCCCCGCCAGCCGCAGTGGCCAGGAGCGGTGCTCGTCAGCTTGAACCGAGCAGAATGACACCCGCCAGGATGGCCATACAACCCGCCAGCCGGCCCGGTCCGACTTTTTCGCGCAGCAGGAACATGCCGGCCAAGGTGCCGAGCATCATCGACATTTCCCGGGCAGGGGCGACCAGGCTCAGCGGCGCGCCGTTGCGCAGCGCATACAGCACCAGGATGTAGCCCAACGGCGACAGCAGGCCCACGGCCAACGCCAGATGCCAGTGTCCGCGCATGGCCTCCCAGGCCTGGGGGCGGCGGCGCAGCATGTGGGGGGCCATCATGGTCGTGCGGGTCACGCAGGTAAACCAGTCGAACAGCACCGGGCTGATCAACAACACTTTCACGCCATAGGCGTCGACGACGGTATAGGCCGCGATGAACAGGCCGATCACCACGCCCCAGCGCACGCCGACCCAGGCCTGGGCCTGCTTGAAAATGGCCAGGCGGCCCTGGGTCGCGATCAGCAGCACGCCGCCCACCACGCAAAGCATGCCGATGATGCCGGTGCTGGTGGCGGGTTCGCCCAGCAGCAAAAAGGCGCCGGTGGTGGACAGCAGCGGGCCGGTACCTCGGGCGATGGGGTAGACGACCGACAGGTCGGCTACCTGATAGCCGCGCTGCAGGCACAGGCTGTAGCCCAGATGCAACAGGCTGGAAGTCAGGATGGCGCCGACCACGGGCCAGGTCCAGGTCATGCCGTCATGCATCAGCACCCAGATGACCCAGGGCGCGTACAGCACGGAAGCGCACAGGCCATAGGCGAAGACAAAGGGAGCGCCCACCATGGCCGCGCGCTTGGCGAGCAGATTCCACGTGGCGTGGGCCATTGCCGCCAGGACGACCAATATCAGGGACGAATACGACATGAGGGAACAGCGTCAGATGACGTGTTTGTTACAGAAGACGGAAGGGTACTCCAAACCGCGAGAACCGGGGCCATGTTACCTGATGCCTGGAGCGATTTTTGGTGTAGAATCATTGGTTTGCCAAATCTCATCCTCTGCTTGCGGCACATGCAACGGGGGCTGGCCTTACCGCCATGGCCCGTGCAACACGCGACGGATGTGGGCTGCGTACTGCGCAGTCCTGCAGAAATCGCGTGAACAACATCGAACGGCAAAAGTTTTAGTCCGCAAAGACATGATGATCTAGGAGTTCTCATGAACCTTATCGCTATCCTGGAACAGGAAGAAATTGCCCGCCTGACCGGCGGTCAAGCCAAGCCTGAATTTGCTCCTGGTGACACCGTCATCGTGAGCGTGAACGTCGTTGAAGGCACCCGCAAGCGCGTGCAGGCTTTCGAAGGCGTCGTGATCGCCAAGCGCAACCGCGGCCTGAACTCCGCGTTCACCGTGCGCAAGATTTCGTCGGGTGAAGCCGTGGAACGTACGTTCCAGCTGTACTCGCCGCAAATCGCCGGCATCGAAGTCAAGCGCCGCGGCGACGTGCGCCGCGCCAAGCTGTACTACCTGCGCAACCGCTCGGGCAAGTCGGCGCGTATCAAGGAAAAGCTGGTCAGCAAGCAAGCCTCGGCGGCTTGATCGCTTATCGGCACACGGCCCTACCAGTGTCGGACGCTCACGCCATCCAGCGTTTTCGTTCGGCACGGGTTTCCGGGTTAAAAAGGCACCTGCGAGGGTGCCTTTTTCTTTTTGCAGAGCCTTTTGCAGAGCCGTATGTCTGATTCCTCGTCTTCTCCGCGGCCCCGGCGGCCGCTGGCGCGTCCCGGCTTCGATCCGGCGACGCAACCCTGGGTGGTCGCCAACGCGTCCTTGCCGGCCGTGCCCGCCAGCCTGTTGACCCCGGATTCGTTGCGGGGCACGCTCAGCCAGCCGTCCACCTGGACGCTGGAGCTGTCGCGCGACACCGACCTGCGCTATCCGGGCCGCGAAGGCGTGCCCGTGCCGGCGGCGGTGCTGATTCCGCTGGTGACGCGCGACAACGGCGTCCACATCATGCTGACGCAGCGCGCCGCCCACCTGCATGACCATGCCGGCCAGATCAGCTTTCCGGGCGGGCGCATCGAAACCAGCGATTCCACGCCCGAGGCCGCGGCCTTGCGTGAAGCGCAGGAAGAAACCGGGTTGCCCGCCAACCACGTCGAAGTGCTGGGCAGCATGCCGCCGTATCTGACGGCGACGGGATTCTCCATCGTTCCGGTGGTGTCGCTGGTGCGTCCGGGCTTTGACCTGGCCCCCGATGCCTTCGAGGTGGCGGAAGTGTTCGAGGTGCCGCTGTCCTTCCTGATGGACCCCGCCAATCACAGGCTGTACGAAGCCCGTCTGGACGACGGCCGGGTGCGCCAGTACTACGGCATGCCTTACGGCAAGCATTTCATCTGGGGTGCGACCGCCGGCATGTTGCGCAACCTCTACCATCTGCTGCGCCACGGCTTCACGCCCCGTTGATCCTTGTTGCGCGCCGGCCTTGTCGGGTTTCTGGTTCGCGCCGTCAATGAATACGGCCCCGTACAGGGGCCGTATTCATTGCGGGACCGTTCGGAGACGTCAGCGTCGGGCACCGGCGCAAGTGCCGAGGGGGCAAGACGCTAGTAGCGTTGTTGCCCCGCCAGGTTCTCTTCCAGGATGCGCTGGTACAAGGCATAGCGCGCCGGGTCGATCGCGCCCGCCTGCAGGGCCGCGACCACGCCGCAGCCAGGCTCCTGGCGGTGGGTGCAGTTGTAGAAACGGCACTGTTCGATGGGTTTGGTGAACTCCGGGAAGCCGCGGATGATGTCCTCGCGGCTCAGGTGCTGCAGGCCGAAGGCCTGGAAGCCCGGGGAGTCGATCAGGTCGCCGCCGGGAGCGGGCAGGTGATAAAGCCGCGTGCTGGTGGTGGTGTGCTTGCCCATGTCCAGCGCCGTGGAGTGTTCGCGGGTGGGGGCGGCGGCGTCCGGCACCAGGGCGTTGAGCAGCGTGGACTTGCCCATGCCGCTCTGGCCCAGCAGCAGGCTGGTGTGCCCGGCCAGGCGCGGCGCCAGCAGCGTATGCACTTTCTCGGGCTCCAGCGCGCTGAGTTCGATCACGTCCACACCCAGCGCGGCAATCGGCGCCAGCCGCGCGCGCGCCGCTGGCAGTTCGTCGGACAGGTCGGTCTTGTTGAGGATGATGATGGGCGCGATGTCCGCGCTCCAGGCGCCGGCCAGGGCGCGCCCGGTCAGGTCATCCGAAAACGTCGGCTGCACGGCGACGACGATCAGCAACTGGTCGACGTTGGAGGCGAACTGCTTGGAACGCATTTCGTCCGAGCGGTACAGCAGATTGCGCCGCGGCAGGATGGCGTCGATGGCGCCTTCGTCCTTGCCCTGGGGCGTGATGCGCACGCGGTCGCCCACGGCGGCGCCTGCCTTCTTGCCGCGCGGGAAGCACTTGCGCAGCGTGCCGTCGGCGAGCTCCACCGTGTAGTGGCGCCCGTGGGCGGCGATGATGCGGCCTTCGTTGGGCGGCGCGGTCATGCAGCGGCCGCCGTCAGGTGGCGGATGCGCACGGCGGCGGGGGGATGGCTGTCGTAGAAGGCGGAGTGCACGGGGTCGGGAGTCAAGGTGGCGGCGTTGTCGTCGTAAAGTTTGACCAGCGCGGACACCAGGCGTTCCGGCGAGCTCTGTTCGGCCGCGTAGCGGTCCGCTTCGAACTCGTCGCGGCGCGAGTACCAGCTGGCCACGGGCGTGAGCATGAAAGTGAAGACGGGGATGACCAGGAAGAACAGCAGCAGCGCCATGGCGTCGTTGCGCCCGCCCAGCTGCGGCATGACGCCCAGTCCCACGTAGAACCAGGGCTGTTGCGAGATCCAGCCCAGGATGGCGAAGAACGCCAGCGCGGCGGCGAAGCTGAAGACGATGCGCTTGATGATGTGGCGCTTGGCGAAGTGACCGAGTTCATGCGCCAGCACGGCTTCGATCTCGTCGCCGTTCAGGCGCGCCAGCAGGGTGTCGAAGAACACGATGCGGCGCGAGCGGCCGAAGCCCGTGAAATAGGCATTGCCGTGGGCCGAGCGGCGCGAGCCGTCCATCACGAACAGGCCGTTGAGCGCGAAGCCGCAGCGCTGGGCCAGGCGCTGGATGCGGCCGGCCAGTTCCGGATCGGATAGCGGCGTGAATTTATTGAAGAGCGGAGCGATGAACATCGGGTAGACGATCAGAAGCGCCAGGTTGAACGCGGTCCATAGCGCCCAGGCCCACACCCACCAGTAGGCGCCCGCGCTGCCCATCAGCCATAGCACCGCGGCCGCCAGCGGCAGGCCCAGCACCGCCGCGACCAGCAGGCCCTTGACGGCGTCGGCGATGAACAGGCCGGGCGTCATGCGGTTGAAGCCGAAGCGCGCTTCCAGCTTGAACTGCCGCCACAGCGTGAAAGGCAGGCCCAGCAGGCCCAGCAGCAGCGCCACCACGACCAGCAGCAGCATCTGGCGCAGGAAGTCGTTGCTGGTAAGCTGGGCCACCATCAGGTCGATGAGCTGCAGCCCGCCCATCAGCGTCAGGCACACCAGCAGGATGGCGTCGTAGGTGCGTTCCAGCATGCCCAGCTTGACCCGCGCCACCGTGTAATCCGCCGCGCGCTGATGGCTGGCCAAGCCGATACGGTGGGAGAATTCAGACGGCACCTGGTCGCGGTTGCGCGCGACGTGGCGGATCTGGCGCGTAGCCAGCCACAGGCGCACGGCGATATCGGTCAGCAGGAAGGCAACGAACAGCAGTGTGAACATGGGCGATGTGGCGTGCTCAAGTGTAGGTATGTGCGAAAATCGCACGTTTTATAGGCAAATTATATGGCTGTGAACGAAAACCGCCTGGTTTGGCTGGACATGGAAATGACCGGCCTGGACCCTGAGAAAGAACGCATCATCGAAGTCGCCGTGGTGGTGACGGAACCCGACCTGACCGTCGTGGCCGAAGGCCCCGTGCTGGTGGTGCACCAGCCCGACAGCCTGCTCGACGCCATGGACAGCTGGAACAAATCCACCCACGGCAAGAGCGGCCTGATCGACAAGGTCAAGGCGTCGACGATTTCCGAGGCGCAGGCCGAGGATACGCTGCTGGCGTTTCTGGCGCAGCACGTGCCGGCAGGCAAGTCGCCGCTTTGCGGCAACACCATCAGCCAGGACCGCCGCTTCATGTTTGCTTACATGCCGCGCCTGGAGCAGTTCTTCCATTACCGCAACCTGGACGTGAGCACGCTGAAGGAACTGGCGCGCCGCTGGGCGCCGGCCGTCTACAAGGGATTCGAGAAGAAGAGCCGCCACGAAGCGCTGGCTGACATCTACGAATCGATCGACGAGCTCAAGTACTACCGCGAACACTTCCTGAAGGTGTAAACGGTCTTTCGCCATGCCTGCCGTCCCGTCCGCCTGCGAGCCGCTCATCGGGGAGCACCCGTCGATGGCGGTGCTGCGCGATCTGGTCGGCCGGGTCGCGCGCAGCAAGGCCAGCATCGTTCTCATCTACGGCGAAACCGGCACGGGCAAGGGGCTGGTAGCGCGCAACCTGCATGCGCAGTCGGCGCGCGCGGCCAAGGGCTATACCGAGATCAACTGCGCCGCCATCCCGGGCAACCTGCTCGAATCCGAATTGTTTGGCCATGAACGCGGTGCGTTCACCGGGGCGGTGGCGCGCAAGACCGGGCTGCTCGAAGCCGCCAACGGCGGCAGCGTGTTCCTGGACGAGATCCGCGAGCTGGATCCGGTCATGCAGGCCAAGATCCTGACCTTGCTGGACAGCCGGCGCTTCCGGCGCATCGGCGCGGTCCAGGAGGTTTCGGTCGATGCGCGTTTCATCGCCGCCACCAACAAGATCCTGCTGGGGGAAGTGCAGGCCGGCCGCTTTCGCGACGACCTGTATTACCGCCTGCAGGTGGTGTCGATCAACCTGCCGCCGCTGCGCGAGCGCGGCGATGACGTCATCGTGCTGGCGCAGCGTTTCCTGGAACGCTACAACGCCACCCACGGCAGCCGTTTTACCGTCATCGATCCCGAGGTGCGGCGCATTTTCAAGGCCTACGCCTGGCCCGGCAATGTGCGCGAACTCGGCAATCTGCTGGAACGGATCTGCATCCTGGAAGACGGCGACACGGTGCTGGCGCGGCACCTGCCGCAGCGCATCCTGCGCGAAGCCGGCAAGCCCGCGCCGGCGGCTTCGCCTGCCGCTGCCGGCACCTATGCCGAACTGTCCGCGCAGTTCCAGCGCGGCCTGATCCGCGCGGCCTTGCAGGCCCAGGACGGCAACCTGGGGCGCGCCGCCGAGTCCCTGGGACTCACGCGGCACGCCCTGCGCCACCAGATGCTCAAACTGGGGCTGGACGGTTAAAAGCTATTCCGCGCTGATGTTGTGCTTGCGCGCAATGCCTTGCCACAGGGCCAGTTCCTCGCGCACGCGCGTGCCGAATTCGGCGCTGTCCATGCGCGACGGCACGGTGCCGTCCAGATCCAGCAAGGCCTTCATTTCGGGCGACGCCGAAATCTCGACGAGCGCGGCGTTGAGCTTGTCGATATAAGGCTGCGGCGTGCCCGCTGGCGCGAACACGCCCACCCAGATCTGCACCGAATACCCCGGCAGCGCCTGCGCGGCCGGCGGCAGGTCGGGGAACGCCGCTGAGGGCGCTTGCGCCGTGGTGGCCAGCAGCTTGACCTTCTTGCCCTGCACCACGGGGGCCAGCGTGCTGTAGTTGGACAGCATGACGTGGATCAGCCCGCCGGCCAGGTCGGAGGCGGCGTTGGCCGCGCCCTTGTAGGGGACGTGGGTCATGTCCGTACCCGCGGCGTCGTCCAGCATGACGGTGGCCAGGTGCGCCAGCGAGCCGACGCCGGCGCTGCCGTAGTTCAGGGCGCCCGGCTTGCTGCGCGCCGCTTCCAGCAGCTGCTTCAACGAGGTGTAGGGTGTCTGCGCCGAGGCGGCGATGACCAGCGGACCCTGTCCTATCATCGCCACCGGCGCGAACTGCTTCAGCGGGTCGTAGGGCAGGTGCGGCTGGGTGGCGGCGGTGGTCAGGAAGGTCGACGAGGTCAGGAGCAGCACCGAGCCGTCCTTGGCCGAGCGGGCCACGTACTCGGAACCGATCGCGCCGGCCGCGCCGCCGCGGTTTTCCACGATCACCGTGTTGCCGAGGCGGGCCGCGAGTTGCGGCGCGATCGCGCGGGCGATCGCGTCATTGCTGGCGCCGGCGGTGAACGGCACTACGATCTTGACCTGCTTGGGCACTTCCGTCTGGGCCGCTGCCGCGCCGGCCAGCAGGGATGCCGCCAGGAACAACGTTGTTTGCATTAGCGCTTTCATGATCGATTCTCTAGGAGAGCGGAGGTTGGAGCGGGCGCCGGACGCGGCGCCCGCGGCGTTCAGTCCGGCATGGGAACTGCGACGTCCAGCAGCGGCGCATACTGCTGCGCGCCGAAGATGTCGCCGTCGCCCGCGGACCCGCTGGGAGCCAGCCGGTAGATCGTGAATTTGATGGCCAGGCCGGGATCGTAATGCACGAAGTCCGATATGCGGCTGTCGTCGATGCGGTACAGGGCGGCCATGCTGGCGCGCGTCAGCGCGCCGGAGCGCTTGACCGCCTCGTAGGTCGCCGGCTCGCGGAAGATGATGTCGAAGGTGATCTTGTTCACGCCCGCGTTCTTGCTGCGGATGGTCTTGGCCAGGGTGCTGAGTTTCTGGGTGCTCATGGTCTTGCCGGCTCAGGCGCCAGCCTCGGTGAGGTGGGTCGGGAAGAGTTCGCCGGCGTCTTCCACCGGCAGCGTGTGGTTCAGGGTCCAACGGTAGGCGGCGCTGGTGCGCACCACTTCGTCCAGCGGAAACGACACCGAGCCGGCCGTGCCTTTCACGTCGGGCAGGCGGGCGTAGAACATCTGGCGCAGGCCCGTGAGCGTCAGCTCCTCGGCCATTTCGGCGGTCGGCGCCACGCCCTGAACCATGACGCACAGCTCATGGCCGGGCTGGTCGCGCAGCGGCTCCAGGTCGCCCATGACGCCGTCGCGCCCGTAGACCTTGTAGTGCAGCTCGTAGCCCGAGTCGCCGAAGCGTTCGCGCACCTTGTCGCGCGCCCAGGCGATGACGCGGTCCACGTTGGCGATGGTGTAGGGATCGCGTATGCCGCAAAGCCCCATGTAGCGTTCGCCGACCTTGCCGGAGCCTTCCAGCTTCACGCGCACCTGGGCGGCGGGCTCGAAGCGCGAGCCGGTGATGCGGGTGGTATTTTCGCTCAGTTGCTCGTAGCGGCATTCGGCCATGTCGAGCCGGCCGCCGGCGAAGAATTCTTCGTACGGATTGGAGCGCTCGTACATCGCGTGGCCCGCGACTGACGCGATGGTGCAGCGCTGGTCGGGATGCATGGCGGTGACGCGCACGTCCTCGGCCGAGATCTCGCCCATCACGGTTTCCTTGCCGCCGTAGGGTTCGGCGCAGAACGAGGCGCACTCCAGCACCTTGCCCAGGTAATAGGCGCGGTCGGCATCGTAGCCCTGGTGCAGGGCCGGGGCGGCGAACACGGCGGCGTCCGAGCTGCGGCCGCCGATGACCACGTCCGCGCCGGCTTCCAGCAGCTTGATGTAGGGATGCACGCCGGCCACGGCCACGATGCGGTCGCTGGCATCCAGCTCGGCCTCGGTCAGGTCGGCGTAGCCGTCCAGGCCCGCCACCTGCTGGCCCGCGCGCAGCGCGCGGCGCACGCGCTCCTTGTCGACTTCGGAATAGAAGTAGCCGATCTTGAACGGAGCCAGCTTGTGCTCGGCGGCGATTTCCTTGATCAGGCGCACATACAGGTCGACGCGGCTGTTGGAGCCGGTGTCGCCGGCCGAGCCGATGACCATGGGCACACCCAGCTTGCGCGCGGCCAGCAGCATCTGTTCCAGGTCGTGGCGCTGCCAGGCTTGCGGGCTGGTGGAGGTATCGGAGCCCAGCGGCACGGGACCCACGTCGTCGCTGCCCGAGTCGGCGGCGATGCAGTCCGGCCCGGCGGCGACGCCGAGCTGGAAGCTCTCGGTGCGCAAGGGGGCGAATCCTAAGTGCCCGTTCGGGCAGATGATGCTCATGGAACGCATGGGTGTAGTCTCTTCAGTTGAGTCGTCCGGTCTCGCTCGTACCGGCAATGACTACAACGCAAGATGCGTGCCAACTGGCAGGAAGCGAAAATCCCGCGAATTCGCGGGGCCAGTGGCGCAATCCCTCCCGATCTGCGGGTAAATTTTCACGCAATGCGTTAATTTCACGCATAGATAGGCCATGCCATTCTCATACTCAGTCGCCAGCATCCGCGACGCCGAACGCCAGGCCCTGGCAGCCGGCCGAAGCTTGATGCCCCTGGCGGGGGCGGCCGCGGTCCGTTACGCGGCAGCGCGGATCCGGCCGGGGACGGTGGTGTTGGCGCTGGCGGGGCCTGGAAACAATGGCGGCGATGCGCTGGAAGCCGCGGCCGGCCTGCGCGCCATGGGGCATGACGTGCGCGTGCTGCTGCCATCGGGGGCGCAGCGCCTGCCGCCCGATGCCGCCCGCGCTTATGCCGGCTGGCAGGCCGCGGGCGGTGAAACCTGGTCAGCGCTGCAGCCGGGTTTCGTGCCGGAACTGGTCATCGACGGCCTGTTCGGCATCGGCTTGAATCGCCCGCTGGGCGCGGACTGGCAGGCGCTGGTGGACACGGTCAACGCCTGGAACGTGCCGGTGCTGGCGCTGGACGTGCCCAGCGGCATCGACGCCGATAGCGGCGAGGCCCTGGGGCGGCCGATCCGGGCGCGCTGGACCCTGTCTTTCATCGGCCGGGCGAGGGGGCTGGAACTGCCGGGGCCGGGACGCGACGCCTGCGGCGTGTCGGCAGTGGACACGCTGGGCGTGACCATCGCCCCGGCGGCCTGACCCGAAGGATTCGCCTTACGCGGGCTTGCCGCCGAAGCGCGAGGCGATGTCGGCTGCCAGCGGCGCGTAGCGCTCGTTGTCGCGGCCGGCCAGCGCATCCAGATGCGCTTCCGACGCGTCGAACACCTGCCAGTAGATGCGGCCGCAGATCTCGCGGGCGGCATGGCCGGGCCAGTCGTCGGGCAGCATGGGGCCCGGCAGTTGCGGATCGTGCAGCACGATCCGGCGCCAGCTGTGCAGCAGCATGACGCGCACGATGAACGCCTCGGCAGGCGCGGGCGGGGTTTCCAGCAGCTTTTCCAGCGGACCGAAATTCTTGGCGAACTGGCGGTACTGCTCGGCCAGCTCGTCCAGGTTCCAGCATTGCGAGGCCAGGCTGGCTATCGGCAGACCGCCGGCGCCGGCCAGGTCGCGCGCCGACAGCACCAGGGCGCGGTCGGGGATGCCCAGCTTTTCCAGGATGTCGTGCGCGGCGCTCGCCTCGGTGTGCGGGTGGGCAAACAGCCCGGGCGCGATCATGCCGAAGCCCTCCCAGACCAGCTCCCGGCGCAACTCGGCGCGCTCGGCCAGCCCGTTGCCGGTGCGCGGCAGTGCGACCAGCGTCCACTCGCCGTTCCATTCCTGGGGCGGGCCGACATAGATGCGCTGGGAGGCATGCGCGGTGTGGCGCAGGCCCTGCTCGGAAATCAGGTAGAGGCTGCGCCGTCCGTGGCGTTCGGATTGCAGCCAGTTCTGCGCCACCAGGCGGAACACGCTGGTGCGCAGCAGGCGTTCATTGATGCCTAGCGGGGCCAGCAGCTCGATCAGGTCGCCCAGCCAGATGGCGCCGCCGTGCGGCGCCAATGCGTCCCCGAGCAGGCTGACGCAGAGCGATTTTGCGCGCGGCGGATCGTTCTTGATCAGGCGTGACAGAAAGCGGTCCAGGGGCGACTGAGGGTTTGCCATTAGAGGGGGCCGGGGCGGCCGATATCGGGATCCGCAATATGATACATAAATCCAATGTGATACAGATTTGAGTTTGACAATGAATTTTTTGTATTAAATAATCCGCCTATGACATGACGGCACTGCGGAACGTTTGCTTTGCGTTTTCGCAAACCGTCTTCAAGGAGACAGACATGTACGCTCAACTCGTCGAAACCGGCGTCAAGCAGGTCAAGACCGCGGACCAGCTCGAAGGCCGGGAACAGACGTTCCAACGCCGGATCGACGACGGCGTCCGCATCGAGGCCAAGGACTGGATGCCGGACGCCTACCGCAAGACGCTGGTGCGCCAGATTTCCCAGCACGCGCACTCTGAAATCGTGGGCATGCTGCCCGAAGGCAACTGGATCACCCGCGCGCCTTCGCTCAAGCGCAAGGCCATCCTGCTGGCCAAGGTCCAGGACGAAGCCGGCCATGGCCTCTACCTGTACAGCGCCGCGGAAACCCTGGGCGTGTCGCGCGACGACCTGATCGACGATCTGCACGCCGGCCGCGCCAAGTACTCCAGCATCTTCAATTACCCCACGCTCAGCTGGGCCGACATCGGCATGATCGGCTGGCTGGTCGACGGCTCGGCCATCATCAACCAGATCCCGCTGTGCCGCTGTTCCTACGGCCCCTATGCGCGGGCCATGGTGCGCGTCTGTAAGGAAGAGTCCTTCCACCAGCGCCAGGGCTACGACCTGCTGATGCAGATGTGCCTGCACGGCACGCCCGAGCAGAAGGCGATGGTGCAGGACTCGCTGAACCGCTGGTGGTGGCCGGCGCTGATGATGTTCGGTCCTTCGGATGCCGACTCGCCCAACAGCGCCCAGTCCATGGCCTGGAAGATCAAGCTCTTCTCCAACGACGAACTGCGCCAGAAAATGGTGGACCAGACCGTGCCGCAGGCCGAATACCTGGGCCTGACGGTGCCGGATCCCGATCTGAAGTGGAACGCCGAGCGCGGCCACTACGATTTCGGCGAAATCGATTGGTCCGAGTTCTACGCGGTGCTCAAGGGCAACGGCCCCTGCAACCGCGAACGCCTGGCCGCGCGCGTCAAGGCGCACGAGGACGGCGCCTGGGTACGCGACGCATTGGTCGCCTACGCCGACAAGCAGGCAGAGCGCAAAGCCGCGTGATGAAACCCACCCCCGAAGCGCTGCGCGCTTCCTCCTTAAGGGGGCGCCACTGCGGACCGGCAAAGCCGGCTCCGCGCGGCCGCGCTGCGGCTCCGGTGGCTGGGTTTCCGGACTCACTCTTTTAACCATTGCAGATCAGGGCGCGCCGCGCGCGCCCGGCATTCAAGGACATCCATCATGAGCAAAGACTGGCCCCTGTGGGAAGTGTTCATCCGCAGCCAGCACGGCCTGGCGCACAAGCACGTCGGCAGCCTGCACGCGCCCGACGCCGAAATGGCGATCAACCACGCCCGCGACGTCTACACGCGCCGCAACGAAGGCCTGAGCATCTGGGTGGTGCGCGCCTCCGACATTTCGGCCAGCAGCCCCGGCGACAAGGATCCGCTGTTCGAACCGGCCAACAGCAAGGTCTACCGGCATCCCACGTTCTTCCCGATGCCCGAAGAAATCAAGCACATGTAAGACGGCGGGGGAGACATGGACAAGACTCTGTTTGAATACCTGCTGCGCCTGGGCGATTCCTCGCTCATCCTGTCGCAGCGTCTGGGCGCCTGGACCGGCCACGGCCCGATCCTGGAAGAAGACCTGGCATTGACCAATACCGCGCTCGACCTGCTGGGCCAGGCCCGCATGTGGCTGACGCTGGCGGGCGAGGTCGAAGGCGCCGGACGCGACGAAGACGCGCTGGCCTACCTGCGCGACGCGCACCAGTTCCACAACGTGCTGCTGGCCGAACGCCCCAACGGCAACTACGCCGACACCATGGCGCGCCAGTTCCTGTTCGACGTCTGGCACTACTTCCTGCTGCAGCGCCTGGAAAAGTCGAGCGACGAACGCGTCGCCGGCATCGCGGCCAAGGCCATCAAGGAAGTGACCTACCACGTGCGCCGTTCCTCGGACATGGTGGTGCGCCTGGGCGACGGCACGGCGGAAAGCCATGCCAAGATGCAGGCGGCCATCGATGACGCGTGGCGTTTCACCGGCGAACTGTTCGCCGACGACGCCGTGGACCTGGACGTCGCCGCCCGCGGCATCGGCTGCGAGCTGTCGGCCTTGCGCGAGCCCTGGCTGGCGCACGTGCGCGAAGTGCTGGAAGAAGCCACGCTGACCGTGCCCGACGAAGCCGCCGCCAACCATCTGGCGCACCGCGGCGGACGCCAGGGCAAGCACACCGAGGAACTGGGTTACGTGCTCGCCGAAATGCAGTTCCTGCCGCGCGCCTATCCGGGAGCCACCTGGTGAACGCGCTGGCGCCCGTTTCCGCCGACCAGGTCTACGCCTGGCTGCAGGAGGTCCCCGATCCGGAGATCCCCGTGCTGTCCGTGGTGGATCTGGGCGTGGTGCGGGACGTGTCCTGGGACGGCGAGGCCTGTGTCGTGGTCATCACGCCCACGTACTCCGGCTGTCCGGCCATGCGCGAGATCACGCAGGATATCCAGCAGACGCTGGCCCGCCACGGCATCGCCGAGGTCCGCGTGGAAACCCGCCTGGCGCCAGCCTGGACCACCGACTGGATGAGCGAGAAGGGACGCGAGGCGCTCAAGGGCTATGGCATCGCCGCGCCCGCCGAACGCGCCGTCGACATCTCGGGCATCAGCCGGCGTGCGGCGGGCCCCGCCATCGCCTGCCCGCGCTGCGGCTCGAAAGACACGCGCCTGGTCAGCAACTTCGGGTCCACGTCGTGCAAGGCGCTGTATCGCTGCGTGTCTTGCCGCGAACCCTTCGATTATTTCAAGACTCACTGAGAGCGGTTTCGCAATGAGCCAGAACCAATTCCATTCCTTGACGGTGGCTTCGGTGGCGCGCAACACGCGCGACGCCGTGGTCGTGACCTTCGACCTGCCCGAGACGCTGGCGCAAGAGTTCGCCTTCCAGCCGGGCCAGTACCTGACGTTGCGCACCGAGCTCAACGGCCAGGAACAGCGCCGCTCCTATTCCATCTGTTCCGCGCCCGACGACAAGCTGCTGCGCGTGGCCATCAAGAAGGTGGACGAGGGCGTCTTCTCCAGCTGGGCCAACCATGAGCTGCAGCCCGGCCAGACCCTGGAAGTCATGGCGCCGGCCGGCAACTTCACCGTCGATTTTTCCCCCGAGAACAAGCGCCACTATGTGGCGTTTGCCGTAGGCAGCGGCATCACGCCGGTGTTCTCCCTGGTCAAGACCGCGCTGTCGACCGGGCCCAACAGCAAGTTCACGCTGTTCTTCGGCAACCGCGCCTCGTCCGCGGTGCTGTTCCGCGAAGAGATCGAAGACCTGAAGAACCTCTACATGGAGCGCTTCTCGCTGGTCTACATCATGAGCCGCGAGACCCAGGACATCGAACTCTTCAACGGCCGCCTGGACGGCGACAAGGTCGACCAGCTGATGTCGGCCTGGATGAGTCCCGAGGATATCGATTACGCTTTTGTCTGTGGTCCGCAGACCATGACCGAAAGCGTGGTCGAGCGGCTGCAGGCCCGCGGCATTCCGAAGTCGAACATCAAGTTCGAACTCTTCGGCGCGCCCAAGGGGCCGCGCGCATTGCGCACCGGCCAGGACGCCCGCCAGGCGCGCGGCAAGGGCCAGTGCGAGGTGACCGTGGTGCAGGACGGCCACAGCCGTATGTTCGTGATTGAAAAGAATAAAGACAGCGTGCTGGATTCGGCGCTGGCGCAAGGTATCGAACTGCCGTATTCGTGCAAGGGCGGGGTGTGTTCCACCTGCCGCTGCAAGGTCATCGAAGGCGAGGTGGACATGGACGCCAACTTCGCCCTGGAAGACTACGAAGTGGCGCGCGGGTTCATCCTGAGCTGCCAGAGCTTTCCGGTCAGCGACCGCCTGGTCATCGACTTCGACCAGGAAACCTGACCCGGCCCGCGCCAGGCAGATAAAACCATATCCATTTGGAGAGACGCAGTGTCCCAACAATTCTTCGAACGCCATCAGCCCCTGCTGGAACAAGCCATGGCCGCCGCCTCCCTGCGCGGCTACTGGAGCCCCTTTGCCGAGTCGCCCAGCCCCCGCAACTATGGCGAAACCGCCAACGACGAGGGCCGCGCGGCCTTTGAGGCGCTGCAAGGCAAGCCTTTCCCGCTGAACCTGCACGACGCCGACGGTACCGTGGGCGGCGAAAAATCGCCGTTCGGCTTCGACCTGGGCATCACCTATCCGCACGTCCCCGCCGACAAGCTGATCGCCGCTTCCAAGCGCGCGCTGGAAGACTGGCGCCGCGCCGGCCCGCGCGCCTGGGTGGGCGTGTCGCTGGAAATCCTGGCCCGCCTGAACAAGCGCAGCTTCGAGATCGCCTACGCGGTCCAGCACACCACCGGCCAGGGCTTCATGATGGCCTTCCAGGCCGGCGGCCCGCACGCGCAGGACCGCGGCTTCGAAGCCGTGACCTACGCCTGGCAGGAAATGTCGCGCATCCCCGGCGTCGCCGTCTGGGAAAAGCCGCAAGGCAAGAATGACCCGATCCGCATGGAAAAGCAGTTCACCGTGGTGCCGCGCGGCGTCGCGCTGGTGATCGGCTGCTCCACCTTCCCGACCTGGAACGGCTACCCCGGCCTGTTCGCCAGCCTGGCCACCGGCAACACCGTCATCGTCAAGCCGCACCCCGGCGCCATCCTGCCCCTGGCCATCACCGTGAAGGTGGCGCGCGAAGTGCTGCAGGAAGCGGGCTTCGATCCGGACGTCGTCCTGCTGGCCGCGCATGCAGCCGGCGATGACACCGCGCAGAAGCTGGCGCTGGACCCGGCCGTCAAGATCGTCGACTTCACCGGCAGCACCGCCAATGGCGACTGGCTGGAGAACAACGCCCGCCAGGCGCTGGTCTACACCGAGAAGGCCGGCGTCAACCAGGTCATCATCGACTCCACCGACGACCTGAAGGGCGTGGCCCGCAACCTGGCGTTCTCGCTGGCCCTGTATTCGGGCCAGATGTGCACCGCGCCGCAGAACATCTACGTGCCGCGCGACGGCATCCAGACGCCGGAAGGCCGCGTCAGCTTCGACGAGGTCGCCGCCGCCCTGGGCGCCGCGGTCGAGAAGGTCGGCGCCGATGCGGCCAAGGCCGTCGAACTGACCGGCGCGATCCAGAACGAAGGCATCGTTGAGCGCATCGAGAAGGCCCGCGCGCTGGGCCTGCCGGTGGTGGCCGACAGCAAGGCGCTGACGCACCCGCAGTTCGAGAACGCCCGCGTCCGCACGCCGCTCCTGCTGCGCACGGAGGCCGGCAACGCCGCCATCAGCCAGGAATGGTTCGGTCCGATCGCCTTCGTGGTCGCCACCGACTCCACCACCCACAGCATCCAGCTGGCGCGCGACAGCGTGATCAAGCATGGCGCGCTGTCTCTGTCGGCCTACACCACCAGCGACGCCGTCGCCGACCAGGTGCAGGACGCTGCGGAAGTCTCGGGCGTGTCGCTGTCGCTGAACCTGACGGGCGGCGTGTTCGTCAACCAGACCGCCGCCTTCAGCGACTTCCACGGCACCGGCGCCAACCCGGCCGCCAACGCCGCGCTGTCGGATTCGGCCTTCGTGTCCAACCGTTTCCGCGTGGTGCAAACCCGCCGCCATGTCTGAACGGGGCCGCTGACATGAGCTACCAGGATATCCAATTCGACCTGTCGGGCGGCATCGCGCGCCTGACGCTGAACCGTCCCGACAAGCTGAACAGCTTCACCGCCAACATGCACGGCGAAGTGGCCGACGCGTTGACGCGCGTGGAGACCGAAGGCGCGCGCGTGCTGGTGCTGACCGGCGCGGGCCGCGGCTTCTGCGCCGGCCAGGACCTGAGCGAGCGCAAGCCCGCCGCCGACGGCACGCCGCCCGACCTGGGCGAGACCGTCGACAAGTTCTACGGACCGCTGGTGCGCCGCGTGAACGCCCTGCCCATGCCCGTCGTGGTGGGCGTGAACGGCGTGGCCGCCGGCGCGGGCGCCAACCTGGCGTTTACCGGCGATATCGTCATCGCCAAGGCTTCGGCCACGTTCATCCAGTCGTTCTGCCGCCTCGGGCTGATTCCCGATACCGGCGGCACCTTCGTGCTGCCGCGCCTGGTGGGCCGCGCCCGCGCCATGGGCCTGGCCATGCTGGGCGACAAGCTCGGCGCCAAGCAGGCCGAAGAGTGGGGCCTGATCTGGCAATGCGTGGCGGACGAGGAATTCGATGCGACGCTGGAACGCCTGGCGCAGCATTTCGCCAAGGCGCCGACCAAGGGCCTGGCGTTCACCAAGCGGGCCATGCAGGCCAGCCTGGGCAATGACCTGTCCACGCAGCTGGACCTGGAGCGCGACATGATGCGCGAACTCGGCCGCAGCGCGGACTATGCGGAAGGCGTGGCCGCCTTCCTGGGCAAGCGCGAACCGCAATTCAAGGGGCAATAAGAATGAACGCACACGTTCCCGAGGTCGAAGTGCCGGCCGATCCCCAGGAGCTGGCGCAAGCCGTCGGCACCGTCATGTACGCGGGCGACGCGGCGTCGCAGGGCCTGGACATGAAAGTCGAGGAAATGGCGCCGGGCTACGCGCGCCTGACCATGCGCGTGCGTCCCGACATGCTGAACGGCCACAAGACCTGCCACGGCGGATTCATCTTCGCCCTGGCGGACAGCGCGTTCGCCTTTTCGTGCAATTCGCGCAACGTCAGCACCGTCGCTTCGGGCTGCACCATCGACTATCTGGCCCCGGGCTTCGAAGGCGATCTGTTGACCGCGGTGGCGCAGGAGCGCTCGCTGGCCGGCCGCACCGGCGTCTATGACGTCACCGTCACCAACCAGGACGGACGCAACGTGGCGCTGTTCCGCGGCCGTTCCTACCGCATCAAGGGCCAGATCGTCGGCGTTCCCGCGGACGCTTGAGGCAGCCAGCCAACCAAAGCTATACGGCCGCGGGCCGGGCAGCGAGCGGGCAGGGCATATGCCCGCCGCGATCAGGCCCCGCGCAGAGAGAATTTCAGGAGAGAGATAACCATGTCCAACACCATGAGCAAGCCGGGGCTGGACCCCATCGAGCATGCCAGCCAGGATGAGCTGCGCGCGTTGCAGCTCGAGCGCCTGAAGTGGTCGCTCAAGCACGCCTACGACAACGTGCCGCACTACAAGAAGGCTTTCGATGAAGCCGGCGTACACCCTGACGACCTGAAGCAGCTGTCCGATATCTCGAAGTTCCCCTTCACCACGAAGAAGGAACTGCGCGAGAACTATCCCTTCGGCATGTTCGCCGTGCCGCGCGAGCGCATTTCGCGCATCCACGCGTCCAGCGGCACCACCGGCAAGCCGACCGTGGTGGGCTACACCAAGGGCGACCTGGACAACTGGGCCAACCTGGTGGCGCGCTCGATCCGCGCGGCGGGCGGCAAGCCCGGCGACACGGTGCACGTGGCCTACGGCTACGGCCTGTTCACGGGCGGCCTGGGTGCGCATTACGGCGCCGAACGCCTGGGCTGCACGGTCATTCCGATGTCGGGCGGACAGACCGAAAAACAGGTGCAGCTGATCAACGATTTCCGTCCGGACATCATCATGGTCACGCCCTCCTACTTCTGCAATATTCTGGAGGAACAGCGCCGCCAGGGGATTGATCCGCGTCAAAGCTCGCTGCGCATCGGCATCTTCGGCGCCGAACCCTGGACCGGGCAGATGCGCGCCGACATCGAGGCCGAAGCCGGCATCGACGCCGTCGACATCTACGGCCTGTCCGAAGTGATGGGGCCGGGCGTGGCCAGCGAATGCGTCGAGACCAAGGACGGTCCGGTGGTCTGGGAAGACCATTTCTACGCGGAAATCATCAATCCGGACACGGGCGAGCCCGTGGCTGACGGCGAGCCGGGCGAACTGGTGTTCACTTCGCTGACCAAGGAAGCGATGCCCATCATCCGCTACCGCACCCGCGACCTGACCCGCCTGCTGCCGCCCACCGCGCGCAGCATGCGCCGCATCGGCAAGATCACTGGCCGCAGCGACGACATGCTGATCGTGCGCGGCGTGAACATGTTCCCGACCCAGGTCGAGGAACTGGTCCTGAAGATCGCCCAGCTGGCGCCGCATTACCAGCTGGTGCTGTCGCGCACCGGCAATATGGACGAGCTGGAAATCCTGACCGAACTGCGCGCCGAATTCTCGACGCTGTCGGATGCGGACCGTACGAATCTGGGCAAGCAGCTGCAGCATGCCGTGAAGACGCACATCGGCGTGAGCGCGCGCATCCAGGTGTCGGACGCGGGCCATGTGGAACGCACGCTGACCGGCAAGGCGCGCCGCGTGATCGACAAGCGGCCGAAATAGTAAGGGCCCCCACGCCGCGCCCGCTTACGCGGGCTAGCTGCCCCCCGAGGGGGCGTTTTCCCCTTGGGGCGGCCCGGCGGGGAAAAAGGGCCCCCACGCCGCGCCCGCTTACGCGGGCTAACTGCCCCCGAGGGGGCGGCTCGTCGGCGGGGCGGCTGCTTCTTGTAGGTAGCAGTCAAAAAAAAGCAGCCGTAAGGCTGCTTTTTTTACTTGATCGTCCCACGCACGATGCGCCGGTACCAGTAGTGCAGCAAGGCCGCCGACAGTCCCAGGCCGACCATGGCCATCAGCCACATGCTGCCGGCGCCCTGGGGAGATCCAGGGACCAGGATGGCGCGCACGCCGTCCAGGCCGCCGCGGCCCGGGCCGAAGCCGAACCACCAGCCGCCGACCAGGCCCACGCCCGCCAGCGCCACCACTTGCAGCAGCAGCGGCACCACCGCGACCTTGTAGGCGCGCAGCAGGTAGGAGTTGATGCACTGCATCGAGTCGAACAGGTGGAACAGGGGCAGGACGGCCAGCAGCGTGGTCGCCACCGCGGCCACCTCGGGGTTGTCGGTGTAGGCGGCCAGGATCAGCGGGCGGCCGGCCAGCAGCACCGCCGCCGTCAACAGCGCGCCCAGTATGCCCAGCGTCAGGCCGGCCATGCCGGTGCGGTGTGCATGGGCGAGGTTGCCCGCGCCGATGGCCTGCGCGGTCAGGGCCGCCGTGGCCACGCCCAGCGCCATGGGCATCATGTAGCAGAGCGCGGCCAGGTTCGACATGATCTGATGGCCGCCGGTCACGTAAGTGCCTTCGCGCGCCACCAGCAGGGCCATGAAAGTGAAGGCCGACACTTCGACCAGATAGGAGCCGCCCATGGGGATGCCCAGGCGCAGCAGCTCCTTGAGCGTCTTCCAGTCGGGCTTGCCGACGTGCAGCTTGAAGCGGCGGTAGTAGCGGTCGTGGGTGATGACCCACAAGCCGAGGCCCAGGCTCATCCACGACACCACGGCGGTGGCCAGTCCGGCGCCGGTGGCGCCCATGGCGGGCAATCCCAGCTTGCCGTAGATGAACAGCCAGTTGAAGAAGGCCTTGAAGCCAATGGCCGTCAGGTTGATCGCCATGACCAGCTTGGGCCGCGAGACCGACGTGCCCAGCGCGTAGATGGTGCGGAACACCAGCGCGGCGGGCAGGGCCAGCACCAGGGCCTGCAGATACGAGCCGATGCGTTCGCGCACGCCGGGAGCGACCTCGCCGGACATGGACAGCCACATGTTTGGGAACAGCATCAGCACGGCGCCCACCACGGACAAGCCCAGCGCCAGCCAGACGCCCTGGCCCCAGCTGCGGCCGACCTCGAGGTTGTTGCCTGCGCCGAAGTGCTGGGCCAGGATGGGAATCAGGGCGTGCGCCACGCCCATCAGTCCGACAAAGATAGTGATGTAGATCGACGCGGACAGCGCCATTGCCGCCAGGTCGGCGGCGCTGGAATGGCCGGTCATGGCGGTGTCGAGCACGCCGAAGGAGATGCCGGCCCACTGGCTGACCAGCACCGGCCAGGCCTGCCTGGCGATGCCGCGCAGGGTGGCGCCGAAACTCATCGGCGCGGCGGGAGCGGGCGTCATCGGGGGGCGCCGACTCGCAGCAGGCGGAAGACTTCCTGGCGGTCGGCGCGCCGGCCGCCTTGCCACAGCACCTCGGCGCCGTCGCTGTAAGCGGCGGTGTTGTCGCGCAAGCTCTGATTGCTGGTCTGCTGCAGCACCAGCGTGCACTTGGAGTCGAACGTGAACGTCAGGTTATCGAAGATCAGGAACGAGGCGCGCTGCCCGCTGCCCAGGCTCAGCCCGCGCACGCACTCGCCGGCGCGCGCGTTCTCTTTCAGCGCATGGGCCAGCTGGCCCGACACGGTGCGGTAGCTGCGGGCGTAGTCCACGGCCGGTTGCCACAACAGCACCAGCAGGATCCAGGTCACGGTCAGGCCGCCGGCCGACAGCACCGTGCCGCGCCACAACGCCTGCGGCCGCACCCGCAGCCGCCACACCACCAGCGCGATCCAGCCCACGGTGAAGCCCACGGCCAGCGCGAACGCCACCCAGGAGATCTCGGGTTCGTAGCCGGTGGTCTGGCGGGCGATATTGCGGGAAATTTGCGCCGGCCAGCCGAAGTGCAGGGCGACCCAGCCCAGCCAGACCGTGGTGGCCGTCAGCGAAAAGCACATGACGGCGAACCAGTCCAGCGTGTTGACCACGCCGCGGCGCAGCGTGGGCAGCGAGAACGCGCCCAGCACCGCGCAGGGCACGGCCAGCAGCACATATTCGGAATCGGAAGCTTCTTCCAAGCCGAACAGCACGACCGCCGAGCACACCAGCAGGGCCAGGGGCAGCCAGATGTGCGGCGCATAGAGCCAGGCGCGCCAGCGCCAGATGGCCAGCAGGGCCAGCGGCCAGGTCGGCCACAGGTACCAGGGCAGATCGCGCAGGGTGCGCCCGATGTCATGCCAGGGCGGCACGGTGAAGGACGACAGGTTCCAGATCTTCCAGTTGCGGATCCAGTACTCGCTGCTTTGGCTGGCGGGTATCCACCAGGCCAGGATCAGAACGGCGGCCAGCAGCGCGGCCCACAGCAGCCAGCGGCGGCATTTCCACAGCCGGCTGCGCGGATAGAACGCCAGGGCCGCGCCCACCATGATGGGGATGGCGCCGACCCAGCCGCGGGTCAGGAAACTGGCCGCCAGGGCGATGCCCAGAGTGGTGCTGCCGGTGAACGGCCGGTCTATGCTGCGCGCCAGCGAATAGAAGGCAAGCGCCTGCCACGCCATGATGGCGGGCACGACGGTGGTTTCGTGGGTGCGCTGCAGGATGCCGACCGTGGCCAGCAACAACAGCAGCGCGGCGTCCGCCAGCATGCGTCCGTAGTCGCGCGGCTCGGGTTCGCCGCCGAAGGGCAGGGCCAGCGGTTGCGCCTCGGCGCGTCGGCCCAGCAGATAGGTGCCGTACCAGACGCTGGTGGCGGTGATGCCGAACCACAGCAGATTGGGCAGGCGGCCGGCGGTGATGTCGCCGATGAAGGGGCCGAACAGCCAGATGCAGATCGCGCCCACCCAGGTGATCAGGGGGCCTTCCTCGGCGTGCGCCAGATGTCCCACCTGCGGCAGCAGCCAGGTGATGCCGCCTTCGCGGATCGCCGTGATCATGGTCGCCAGCCCCACGGCATCGTCTGTTTTCCACGGGTCGCGCATGAACAGGCCGGCCACGATATAGGCCAGCGACAAGCCCAGCAGTATCAGTCTGGGCAGTTTCGCGGTGGCCACGGACGTGAGCCGGGCCGGAGTGGAAATGGAAAGTGGGGACACGGGCGTTAATGTAACCGAGTGGTCTGGTTGCGCTAGTACCCAGCGTCAGAATCGGACGGCCAGGGAGAAAAAAAAGCAGCCCGGAGGCTGCCTTTTCGCTGCGGCTCCCGGGGGAGCGACAGATCAGGAAGCGGACTTGACCGTGCCTGCGGTGCGGGCGAAGCGGGCGCGGAATTTTTCCACGCGGCCGGTTTCGACGATACGCGTCTGGGCGCCCGTGTAGAACGGATGCGATTCGGAGGTCACGTCGCACTTGAAGAGCGGGTACGTCTTGCCATCCAGTTCGATGCTTTCGCGCGTTTGGACGGTCGAACGGGTGATGAACTTGTTGCCCGTTTGCAGGTCGGCGAAGACGACTTCGCGGTATTCGGGGTGAATGCCTTCTTTCATGGTGCTTTCCTAGGGCTCGGTCGAGCCTTGCAAGTTGTTAGGGTCGCCAGCCGGGTGTCCGGTGTCCCGCCAGCCTGGCGAACCCGTCGACATGCGGATCGGGTTTGCCCAGCGGCCGGATACTCGTCGACTGTTCCAGCCACGTATCCAAAAAGTAACCCCAAATTCTAGCATGGGAATTTTGGCCAGGCCAAGAGGAAAGGACTCGCCGCGTAGCGGGCGGTCCTTGCCAGAAATTGGGGTCGGATTGTTTCGGCGCTTAGAGATCCGTGCGCAGCTTCCAGATCTCGGGGAACAGCACCACTTCCAGCATGCGCCTCAGGTAATCCACCCCCGACGTGCCGCCGGTGCCGCGCTTGAAGCCGATGACCCGTTCGACCGTGGTGACGTGGCGGAAGCGCCACAGGCGGAACGCGTCTTCCAGGTCGGTCAGCTTTTCTCCCAGCTGGTACAGGTCCCAGTAGCGGTCGGGCTGGCGGTAGACCGTCAGCCAGGCGGCTTCCACGCCAGCCGACGATTGGTAGGGCTGGGTCCAGTCGCGCTCGAGGTGGTCGGCCGGCACGTCCAGGCCGTGGCGCGCCAGCAGCCGCAGCGCCTCGTCGTACAGCGATGGGGCTTCATAGGCGCTGCGCACCTGGGCCAGCAGGTCCTCGCGGTGCGCGTGCGGCTTGAGCATGGCCGCGTTCTTGTTGCCCAGCAGGAATTCGACCTGGCGGTACTGATAGCTCTGGAATCCGCTGGAACGCGCCAGATAGGGGCGCAGCGCCGAATACTCGGGCGGCGTCATGGTCGCCAGCACGTCCCAGGCATGGACCAGCTGTTCCATGATCTTGCTGACGCGGGCCAGCATCTTGAAGGCGGGCTGCAGCCGGTCGGCGGCCACGTTGGCGATGGCGGCGCGCAGTTCGTGCAGCATCAGCTTCATCCAGAGTTCGCTGGTCTGATGCTGGATGATGAAAAGCATCTCGTTGTGCTCGGGCGACAGCGGATGCTGCGCGCCCAGCAGTTCGTCCAGATGCAGGTAATCGCCGTAGGTCATGTCGCGCGTGAAATCCAGCTGCGCTTTTTCCTGGCGGACGATGTCCTCGGGGCGTTCGGAGTGGCTCATGCGCGGCCTCCCTTGCAGGGCGGGGCGGCGCGGCGGGCCGAGGCGGGCAGGGCGCGCCACGAGGGCGCGTGGGGGCGGACGCAGGCAAGCGCCGCATGCAAATCGGAATGGTCTTTCATGGTCGTGCTTCCAGAACCGGCGGCCGACTTCGGATCGGCCGCCATGGCCAGCGGACCAGCCTACAGTTCGCGCAAGACGGCGCGAACCGGGCTGGCATCGGCCTGGACCAGCGCCAACGGCAGTGCGATCAACTCGTAATCGCCTTCCGGCACATCGTCGAGCACCAGGTTCTCCAGTACCCGCATGTCGTGCCGCAAGATCGTGTGGTGGCTGTCCAGGGTCTTGCTGGAGGCGGGGTCGATGCTGGCCGTATCCAGGCCGATCAGCATGACGCCGCGTTCGGCCAGCCATTCGATGGTCTGGGGCGCGTAAGCGGAGAAATCGTCGGTCCACCAGTCCTGCGCGGCGTGCTTGGCGGTGCGGACCAGCACGCGGGGCGGCAGGTTCAAGGCCGCATGGGCCAGGTGGTCCACCGTGATGAGGGGGCCGCAGTCGACGGCGTGGATGACGCGGCAGGGCCCGAGGAACGGTTCGAGGGACACCGCGCCGATGGCGGCGGCGCCGTTCTGGTAATGCAGGGGCGCGTCAGCATGCGCGCCGATGTGCGGCGACATGGTGATTTCGCTGACGTTGACCGGGCAGCCGGGCGCAAGCGACCATTTCCATTGCTGGCGGTACGGCGTGTCGCCAGGAAAGACTGGCGACGCCGTGGAGACGGGCGGGGAGATGTCCCACAAGCGTTTCATGTCAGGCGGGGTGGGTCGAGAGATGCGTTAAGCCTAAAACAATTGCGGGCGCTAGTCTAACGAATTCGGGCGCCGGCCGCAGCCCCTAAAGGCCGCCGAGTTCGGCCATGGACACGACGGTGCCGGCGGCCACGATCAGGTGGTCCACCAGCCGGATGTCCACCAGGGCGAGCGCCTGCTTCAGGTGCTGGGTGAATCCGCGGTCCGCGGCGCTGGGCTCGGCCAGGCCGGACGGATGGTTGTGGGCGATGATCAGGGCCGCCGCGTGGTGGCGCAGGGCTTCGCGCACGACCTCGCGGGGATAGACCGATGCCTGGGACAGGGTGCCGCGCGCCAGTTCGCCCGTGGCGATCAGGCGCAGGCGGTTGTCCAGGTAGAGCGCAATGCAGTGTTCCACCTGGCGGTGCCCCAGCGCCATCTTGCAATATTGTTTTACCTGCAGCGGGTGATCCAGGTTGCTGTTGCGGGCCAGGTCTTCCTCGATGGCGCGGCGGGCCAGTTCCAGCAGGGCGGCCAGCATGCACGCCTTGGCGGTTCCCAGGCCGGGAACCGCGGTCAGCTCCTCGGGCGTCGTGCCCAGGAGGCCCCGCAGGCCGCCGAATCTGGCCAGCAGCCGGTTGCCCAATTCCACCACGTCCAGGCCGGGAACGCCGGTGCGCAGGGCGATGGCCAGCAGTTCCGAGTCCTGGAGCGCGGCGGCGCCGTGGCGCAGCAGTCGCTCCCTGGGACGCTCGTGTTTGGGCAGCCGGTCGGACAATTTCATAAGAGGCTCTAAAATCAAGGTTTATTCAATTGCATATACGGTGGCAGATCTTGAGCATCGCCTCTAATGAAGTGAACGTTTTGGTCCGTCCGGATTCCTACCTGACGCTGCACTACCGCATCACGCTGGCCTCGGGACCGGGCAAGGATTCCGTGTTCGCCGATACCTTCGACGGCCGTCCCGGCACGCTGCAGATGGGTAGCGGCCAATGGGCGCCCGGGCTGGAAGCCGCGCTGGTCGGCCGCGCTGAAGGCGAGCGCTTCAGCGTCACGGTGGAACCCGCCAATGCCTACGGCGAACGCAACCCCGAACTGATCCAGCGCGTCACGCGCGCCATGCTGGCCGAGCATGCCGGCGCCGACGCCGCCTTCGAGCCGGGCGACCTGGTGGAATTCACCGCGCCCAATGGCGGCCGCTATTCGGGCGTCCTGAAGGAAATCAACGACGAATCGGCCCTGTTCGATTTCAACCACCCGCTCGCGGGCATCAGCTTGCGGGTCGACGTGGCGCTCTTGGGAGTCCTCTGATGAGCCAGGTTGTCACCGCCGCCGACGCCGAAGTCCTGCTGGCGCAGCCGCGCGGCTTCTGTGCCGGCGTGGATCGCGCCATCGACATCGTCGAGCGCGCGCTTGAACTGCACGGCGCGCCCATCTATGTGCGCCACGAAATCGTCCATAACCGCTACGTGGTGGAAGACTTGCGCGCCAAGGGCGCCATCTTCATCGACGAGCTGGACGACGCGCCTGCCGGCGCCATCGTGGTGTTTTCGGCGCACGGCGTGTCCAAGGCGGTGCGGGCCGAAGCCGAAGCCCGCGGGCTGCGCGTGTTCGACGCCACCTGCCCGCTGGTCACCAAGGTCCACATCGAGGTGGCCCGCATGCGCGCCGCCGGCCGCGAGATCATCATGATTGGCCACAAGGGCCATCCCGAGGTCGAAGGCACGCTGGGCCAGGCCCAGGGCGGCATGTACCTGGTCGAGACCGTCGAGGACGTCGCCGGCCTGCAAGTGACCGATCCCGAGAACCTGGCCTACGTCACGCAGACCACCTTGTCGGTGGACGACGCGGCGGCCGTGTCGCGGGCGTTGAAAGAGCGCTTCCCCAATATCGTCGAGCCCAAGAAAAGCGATATCTGCTACGCCACCCAGAACCGCCAGGACGCGGTCAAGGTGATGGCGCCGGATTGCGACCTGGTGCTGGTGGTGGGCAGTCCCAACAGTTCCAACTCCAACCGGCTGCGCGAAGTGGCTGAACGCAAGGGCGTCGCTTCCTATCTGATCGACGGCGCACAATCGATCGACCCTGCCTGGCTGGTGGGCCGCAAGCGCATCGGCGTGACCGCGGGCGCGTCCGCGCCCGAGATCCTGGTGCAGCAGGTGATCGACCGCGTCAAGGAATTGGGCGCGGTCTCGGTACGCACCATGCCCGGCCTGGAAGAGAATGTGGCGTTCCCGCTGCCCAAGGGCCTGTCCCGCAAGTCGGCGCAGACGGAATCGCTGGAATAAGCAGACGGACGCCGCGCGCATGCGCGGCGCCGCAACAGAAAATCAAGGAGACTTCATGCAGTTGTACAGCTACTTTCGCAGCTCGGCCGCGTACCGCGTGCGCATCGCCCTGAACCTGAAGGGCTTGCCCTACGAATACCTGCCCGTGCATCTGCTGAAGGACGGCGGCCAGCAACTGTCGGCGGATTACCGCAAGGTGAATCCGACCGCGCTGGTGCCCACGCTCGTCGATGGCGACGCCGTCATCGGCCAATCGCTGGCCATCATCGAATACCTGGAAGAAACGCATCCCGAAGTGCCGTTGCTGCCGGCGGACGCGGTCGGCCGCGCGCGGGTGCGCGACCTGGCGCTGGGCATTGCCTGCGACACGCATCCCTTGAACAACCTGCGCGTGCTGAAGTACCTGAAGCACACCCTGGGCGTGGACGAGGCGGCCAAGACCGCCTGGTACAAGCACTGGGTGCATCAGGGCCTGGAAGCCCTGGAGGCGCAACTGGCGGGTTCTTCCGCCACCGGCCTCTTCTGCCACGGCGATACGCCCACGATCGCCGACCTGTGCCTGGTGCCTCAGGTGGCGAACGCCCAGCGTTTCGACTGCGACCTGTCGGCCATGCCCAACGTCGTGCGCATCGATGCCGCCTGCCGTGCGTTGCCGGCATTCGACGCGGCCGCGCCGGGCAAGCAGCCCGACGCGGAGTAGCGCCTAGCCGGGTGTGGACCGGCTCAGCCGATCTGCACCGGCACGAAGATCTTGTCTTCGCCGCGCTGCACCAGCAGGGCGACCGTCTTGCCCGCCTTGGACAGCGCGTCCTTCACCTGCGCGACGTTGTGCACCGGCACGCCGTTCAGGGACAGCAGCACGTCTCCCGGTTCGATCCCGGCCTTGGCGGCCGGTCCGATCGAGCGTTCGATCAGCAAGCCCTCGGTGCCCGCCGCCTGCTGCTCCTGCGGACTCAACGGCCGCAGCGCCAGGCCGAGCTGACCGCGCTGCACCTCCTGGTCGCCCGCCGAGGCCTGCGTCTTGTCCTTGGGCACGCCGCCCAGGGTGGCGACCAACTCCTTCTGCGAGCCGTTGCGCCAGACGTCCAGCTTGATCTTCTCGCCCGGCGTGGCCAGCGTGATGGTGGAGGCCAGGTCGCCCGAGGACACGATGGTCTTGCCGTCGATCTTGCGCACCACGTCGCCGGGCTGCAGGCCGGCCTTGTCGGCGGCGCTGCCTTTCTCTACGCTGGAAACCAGCGCGCCCGAGGGCGTATCCAGCTTGAAGGAGTTGGCCAGGTCCTGGTTCACTTCCTGCACCGTCACGCCCAGCCTGGCGTGCTGCACCTTGCCGTGTTCCAGGATCTGGTCCTTGATCTTGTAGGCCACATCGATCGGGATCGAGAACGACAGGCCCTGGAATCCGCCGGTGCGGCTGTAGATCTGGGAATTGATGCCCACGACTTCGCCGCGGTCGTTGAACAGCGGGCCGCCCGAGTTGCCGGGGTTGACCGCCACGTCCGTCTGGATGAAAGGCACCGAGGTGTCGTCGGGCAGCGAGCGGCCCTTGGCGCTGACGATGCCGGCAGTGGCCGTGTTTTCCAGGCCGTAGGGCGAGCCGATGGCCAGCACCCATTCGCCCACCTGCAGCTGGTTGACGTCGCCCACCTTCACCACCGGCAGGTTCTTGGCGTCGATCTTGAGGACGGCCACGTCGGTCTGGGGATCCGAGCCCAGCACCTTGGCCTTGTATTCGCGGCGGTCGGTCAGCTTGACCGTGACTTCCTTGGCGTCCTGGACCACGTGCGCATTGGTCAGGATGATGCCGTCGGCGCTGACGATGAAGCCGGAGCCTTCGCCGCGCATGGGTACTTCACGCGCAGGCCGCTGGCCGCGCGCGCCGGGAATCTGGCCGAAGAACTGGGCGAAGGGGTCGCCTTCGTCGGCCGACACCTTGCGCGTGCCGCTGACGCTGATGTTCACCACGGCCGGGCCGAAGTCGCGCGTGATCTGCGCGAAATTCGGCGGGCTGGACGTGCCGGGCGTTTGGATGGAGGAGGTGATGGCCGGCGCGCTGGCCGCCATCGAAACGCCGCCGGTGAAGGCGGTTGCGCCCGCGCCGCCTATGGCGCCGGCAGCCAGCAGCGCCAGCACCAGGCGCGAGGGTTTCATTTGGGTGGTCTTCATGTCGGCTCCTGCGTTCATGTTGAAGGACATGGCGCTATCTTCGGGCCTGACACTTAGGCGAGCCTTAAGTCGGAAAAACCACCTTCACGCGCAGGCCTGAGCCAGCCGGCGTGTCCTGCAGTTCTATGGCGGCGCCGTGCTGGTCGGCGATGCTGCGCGCGATCGCCAGCCCCAGGCCGCTGCCGTGCTGCGCATTGCCTTCGACGCGGTAAAAGCGGTCGAACACGCGCTCGCGTTCTTCAGGGGCGATACCCGGGCCTTCGTCGTCGATCAGCAGGGCGGCTTCAGCGGAAGTCTGTTCCAGATGGAGGTGGATGCGCTTGCCGGCGGGCGTGTATTTGATCGCGTTGTCGAGCAGATTGCGGACCAGCAGCGTCAGTGCGTCGCGGTGTCCCTGCACCCAGGCTTGCGGCGCGCCGTCCAGATCGATGCCGAGTGACTTGGCGTTGGCCTGGGGCAGCATTTCAGAGAGCGCCTGGCGCAGCACGTCGGCCAGGTCCACGGCTTCGGCGGGCGCCTGTTCCGCCGCGCTTTCGTGGCGCGCCAGGGAGAGCAGTTGCTCCACCAGGCGCGTGGCGCGGTCGATGCCCGCGGCCAGCCGTTGTTCGGCAAGCCGGCGCGCATCCGCATCGCCCGCGCGTTGCAGGGCCTGCAACTGCAGGCGCAGCGCCGTCAGGGGCGAACGCAGTTCGTGCGCCGCATCGCCGACGAACTGTTTCTGCTGCGCGAAGGCGCCGCGCATGCGCTCCAGCAGCAGGTTCAGTTCCAGCACCAGCGGCCGGATCTCATCGGGCAGGCCCTCCACGCTGACGGGCGACAGGTCTTCGGGCTGGCGCGCCGCAACCTGGGAGCGTGCGCGCTTTACCGGCCGTAGCGACCAACTGACCACGCACCAGACGATCAGCATGAGCAAGGGGGCTGCTGCGGCGATGGGGGCGATGGTGCGCAGCGCCAGCGCGCGCGCCATGCTGGTGCGCACGGCCATGTCCTGCGCCACCTGGATGACCTGGAAGGGCGTGGCCAGCGAATACACGCGATAGGTGCTGCCCTCCATCTTCGCGTCGGAGAAGCCGAGGATGATCTGGTCCGGCAACGGCCGGCGGGATCGGGAATTGAAGACGCGCACGCCGTCGGGTGTCCAGATCTGGATGATCAGGTCGTCCGCCACGGGCGATCCCGCGCCGCGCGCGTGCGCCGGGCCTGTGCTGAGCAGTCCGTCGCCCGTGCCCAGCGACAGGGCGGTGCGCTGCAGCAGCGAGTCGAAGATATCGTCGGCCTGCGCCAGGGTGCTGCGGTAGGCGATGACGCCTTGCACCAGCGCGCCGACCATGATGGCGGCCAACAGGAAGAAAAGCAGCCTGGCTCTCAGTGAGTAGCTAAGCGGAATGCTCATGTTTTGGGGATGACATAGCCGACGCCTCTGACGTTCTGGATCAGGTTCTGACCCAGTTTCTTGCGCAGGCCATGAATATAAACCTCAACCGCGTTGCTGCTGATGCCGTCTTTCCAGCTGTACAGCTTTTCTTCCAGCTGGGCGCGCGAAAAAATCATGCCCGGGCGCGCGATCAGCGGTTCCAGCACCGCCCATTCGCGCGCGGTCAGCGTGACCGGGGCGCCGTCCACCATGGCGGCGTGCGACTGGGGGTCGATGGTGATGCCCTCGTGCTCGAACACCGGTTCCGCGCGCCCCGCGCTGCGGCGGATCAGGGCGCGCATGCGGGCCAGCAGTTCATCCACGTCGTAGGGTTTGACCACGTAGTCGTCGGCGCCGGCGTCCAGTCCCGCGATCCGGTCGCTCACCGCGTCGCGGGCGGTGGCGATCAGCACCGGCGTGCGGTCCTTGCGCGTGCGCAGATCGCGCAGCAGCGACAGGCCGTCGCGCTTGGGCAGGCCCAGGTCCAGGAGTATGAGGTCGTAGGTATCGGTGCGCAGCGCGAGTTCCGCGGCATTGCCGTCCTTGACCCAGTCTACGGCGTAGTGCTCGGCGCGCAGGCAGTCCAGCACGCTCTCGCCTATCATGAGGTCGTCTTCGACTAGAAGGATGCGCATGGTGATGTCCGCCAGGATGGTCCAGCAGGTTGGACGCATGGCGGCGGGCGGGAGTTCCCGGGCGGAGCGGGGGAAGGGTGGTGCGCGAACCGGCGCGGAAATGAAAAAAGCAGCCCGAGAGGGCTGCTTTTTGGAATCTGGTGCCGGCAATAGGAGTCGAACCTACGACCTTCGCATTACGAATGCGCTGCTCTACCAACTGAGCTATGCCGGCAAGACCATTTGCTCCGCTCTTCTCTTGTAAGAACCGCAAGCAAAACATCTTTGTTTTTTTCCGGTCCGTCACCCGGTTTATGGGGTCCGATCTGGAAAGACCGAGATCATATCAGAGTTTTTTTGCGATGGGAAACCAAGCAGGCAAAACAGACGAAAAAATCAGCGATTTGCACAGTTCGAATTTTTAGTTCATAATCTCATTTCTTAGCAGTTCCCCGATAGCTCAGTCGGTAGAGCGACGGACTGTTAATCCGCAGGTCGCTGGTTCGAGCCCAGCTCGGGGAGCCAAAGAATTCAGGGCCATTCACGCAAGTGAATGGCCCTTTTGGTTTTCTTCATCGGAATGGCTTGCATGGAAGATCGGGTATGGACGACAAGCGCATAGGCGTGACGGTGATCTCCGGTTTCCTGGGCAGCGGCAAGACGTCGCTGCTCAACCGGTTGCTGCGGGATCCCTCGTACGCCGATAGCGTTGTCATCGTCAACGAATACGGCGAGGTGGGCGTCGACCATCACCTGGTGCGCCAGGCCCGCGACAACATCGTCCTGATCGAGGGCGGCTGCCTGTGCTGCGTCGTCAGCGGCGCGGTGGTCGAAGCCTTGCGCGAGTTATTCATGTTGGCGCTCAGCCGCAAGATCAAGCCCTTTCGTCGCGTGATCATCGAAACCAGCGGCTTGGCCGATCCCGCGCCCATCCTGTTCACCCTCAAGCACGACCGCTTCCTCGCCGAGCGCTATGCGTACCGGGGCGCGATCGTCCTGGCGGACGCGCGCGGCGGATCGGACCAATTGGAACGGCAGCCCGAAGCGTTGCGGCAACTGGCCCTGGCGGATGTCGTGGTGTTCAGCAAGCCCGATCTGGCGGACGCGGCGAGTCTGGATCTTCTGGAGCAGGCGGTGGTCGCGATCAATCCAGGGGCGCGGCGCTGCGTGCAATGGCCCGATGCGCCGCTTGCGGATCCGCTGCGCGCGGGTCTCGATCTGCAGGCCAGGCGCGATGGCGTCGCTCTGGCGAATTGGTTGCGGCCCTTCGCGCAGCCGCGGAGCGCCGTTCATGGGGATGTGGGCAGTTTCTCGCTGGTACTGGCCGCTCCCGTCGGACGGGCGGCGTTTCTTGCCGGCATGTCGCGGGTCCTGGAGCGCTATGGGCAGGGCTTGCTGCGCGTGAAGGGGCTGGTGTGCTTCGAGGGCGAGGCGCTGCCGTGCGAGGTGCATGGCGTGCATGGCGAGCTCTATCCGATCAATCAGCTGGAGCGATGGCCGGACGAGGGGCGGGTGTCGCGGCTGGTCTGCATCTTGCGGGGGCTTGAGGCGGGCGAGGTCCGTGCTGCCCTGGGTGTCGCGCTCGGGCAGCCGACCTCTTGAACGCCTGCGTCTGAACGTCTGGCCCGGTCAGGGTTCGCGGGCGGCGGTCTCGATTATGGTGTCGATGTTGCGCCGAAATACGGTATAACCGGAGCGGTCTGGTGCAAGAATCGAGACAATCATGGATCGTTTGAAAGCCATGCAGGTATTCGTGGAAGTCGCTGACAGGGGCAGCCTGTCGGCGGCGGCGATTCATCTGGACATGTCGCGCGCCATGGTGTCGCGCTATCTCGCGGAAATGGAGCAGTGGGTGGGGGTGCGCCTGTTGCATCGCACGACGCGGCGTCTGAGCCTGACGCCCGCCGGCGCCGAAACGCTGCCGCGCTGCCGGCAGATGCTGGACATGGTGGGGGATCTGCGCAATGCGGTATCGACCCCGGACGATACGCCCCGCGGCCTGCTGCGCATCACCACCAGCATGTCGTTCGGCTCGCGCCATCTGGCCAGCGCCATTACCGACTACGTCAAGCTGCATCCGGGCACCTCGGTCGACCTGATGCTGGTGGATCGCGCCGTCAACCTGGTGGAAGAGCGCGTGGATCTGGCTGTACGCATCACCAACGACCTGGATCCCAACCTGATTGCCCGCAAGCTGGCGGTCTGCCGCTCGGTGGTGTGCGCCTCGCCCGAGTATCTGCAGCGCGAAGGCGTGCCGGCGCGCATCGAAGACCTGTCCTTGCGCAACTGTCTGACCCATTCGTATTTCGGCAAGAGTCTGTGGCGTTTCGAGCGCGATGGCGAGCCGGTGGATGTGCCCGTCAGTGGCAATATCAGCGCGAACGAGGTCTCGGTGTTGGCGCGCGCGGCGCTGGAGGGCGCGGGCATTGCGATGTTGCCGACCTACTATGCCGCGGACGACATCGCATCGGGCCGCCTGCGGGCCATCCTGACCCAAAGCAAGCCCCAGGAGTTGGGTATTTACGGCGTTTATGTCTCGCGTCGCCAGATGCCCCTGATCTTGAGATCCATGCTGGATTTCCTCGTGAGCCGCCTGGAGTCCACGCCATGGGACAAGCCTGCTCCGTAGTTTTTGCGCCGCGCAAGGCGCCGTGCGGGCTTGAGGGTGGGGTATATGGCGGTATAATGAAACAACTGCTTGAATATGTTGGGCGCGGTCGGCGGATGCCTGCTGTGTGTAGTTAGAAAACATCCAAGAATCGTGGTTGCGGCTCGGGTGAGCCGCGGCATCGCGGAACCGGTTTTTCGCGTGCGCCAGGGGAAACATATCGGGTTTGTGGGGTGCGGCGGTCTGTCCGTGGCGCCCGAGCCTCGATGATTCAGGTCCTTGATATCGATTGCCGCGGGAAAGCGGCGCCGGGTTGCCGGCGTGCTCCGCGGGCTGGCTGGCGATTTGTGCCGGCTTTTCCAGAATTTGCTTGAGTGTTTGCTGCGCCAGGCGCGGCAGGCATCCCGCTCAATCCCGATTGGCGCGGTCGTTTCGGCACATGTCCAGGGTACCTCTACCCGGGGCGCATGGCGGTAAACACAGGAATCCCGTGAGAACTACGCAAACCAATGCTGTCTGTTGCTGGCGAGCCGCCGAGGCTGCCGGCGCGGCGGCGGGTGTCTGTGCTGGCGCGCCGCGCGCGCTGGTGCGGTCGGGTTTGCCGGACTCGCTGATTTTTTCCGGCGCCGCAAATGAAAAAGGCCCGGCGAAATCGCCAGGCCTGAATCAATTTGGTTGCGGGGGCAGGATTTGAACCTACGACCTTCGGGTTATGAGCCCGACGAGCTGCCAGACTGCTCCACCCCGCGTCTGAGAAATGAATAGTAGCCTTATTTTCAACCTAGCGCAAGTTAGCCCTTTTTGAATTTGAATGTCGATGAACGATAGCGAGGCAATACTCGTGTTGGAAACCGCGCTGCTTTGCGCGGCGCAGCCGATGCAACTGTCCGATATGCGCAAGCTGTTCGGGGACGATGAACAATTCGACAACAGCGCATTGCGCACGCTTCTGGAAACGCTGCAGGCCAATTGGGCCGACGGCGGGCTGGAGCTGGTGCAGTTGGCCACCGGATGGCGCTTTCAGAGCCGTCCGCGCATGCAGCGCTACCTTGAGCGCCTCAATCCGGAAAAGCCGCCCAAGTACTCGCGCGCCGTGATGGAGACGCTGGCCATCGTGGCCTGGCGCCAACCGGTGACGCGCGGCGACATCGAGGATATCCGCGGCGTCACCGTGTCTTCGCAGATCGTGAAGGCGCTGGAAGACCGCGGTTGGATCGAGGTCATCGGCCACCGCGACGCGCCGGGCCGTCCGGCGCTGTTCGGCACGACACGCCAGTTTCTCGATGACCTGGGCCTGCGCGCCCTGGACGAATTGCCGGCGCTGGAATCCGCGCAGGCCGCTGCGGCGCTCGCCGGGTTGGACCTGGGCGAAGTGCAGCAGGTGCTGGGTGGGGAAGCGCCCGCCGCAGAGGCTGATGCGTCTGCCGAGGGCGCCGAGGCAGCCGACCAAGCCATTGCCGAGGTCGAGCAAGGTGCCGAAGGTGAGATAAGTGCCGAGGGCGGGGCTGGCGGCGAAGCCGAGGCTCGTCCCGAGGGCGAACCTGCGGCCACGGCAGGCGAGCCCGACGCGTCCGAAAGCAGTATTCCGGTTGCGGAATTGTTTGTTTCGGAACAGGATATACCCATCGCTCCCGTCGATAGCGTAGAATCCATGCTTTCGCGCACAGAAGAAGGCGCGGATCCCGCCGACGAATCCACCGTCCGGGAGCAAGCCGAAGGCTTGTCCAATACGTCAGCCACGTCCGGTTTTCCCGACGATACGGCTGACAACGACATTTCCGATATGGCCGCCGATGCCCCAGAAGCCGGCGCTGCAAAGGAAAACGTCGAGAACGCAAAACACGCGGAACCGACCGACCCGATTGACGAGACCGATACCGCGGCGCCTGACGCCGCCGGGCATGAGCCCGCTTCCGGTCTTGCCGATCCTGTTCGGCCTGGCCCGGATGCCGCCTCTCCGGAATCGGACGAGGCAGGCTTCGAGCGGCCCGAGACCGATCGAGAGCCGGCGTCCCCAGATGATGACGAGCCTGCCGCAGGCAGGCCCACCCAAGTTTGAAATTCGGAGCTGTCCCAGTGACAACGAATACAGCAATGCAGGACGACAATCCCCGTTCGGATGATGCCGTTTCCAACGGCCAGCCGGAATCCGCCGCGCGTGAGCCGGCGGCTGAAGGCGAGACGGGAGCCCGCGGCAGGGGCCGCAAGCTGAGAACGCCGTTCCGCCGCCGCCGCGGCGATACCGCCGCCGAGCAGGCGCCGGCCGGCGAGGCGCAGCCCGCGGCGGCCGCCGCCCCGCAGGCCGAGCCGCAGGAATCGCGCGGCACCGAGCAGGAAGCCGAGCAGGCGCTGTCGTACCTGGAAACCGCTGACCGCATGGAGCAGCGTCTGGGCAAGTACCTGAACAGCGATTCGGTCATGCCCAAGCTGCACAAGGTGCTGGCGGACGCCGGCATCGGTTCGCGCCGCGAAATGGAAGAACTGATCGTCGCGGGCCGCGTGTCGGTCAATGGCGAGCCGGCCCATATCGGCCAGCGCGTGGCACCCAATGACCAGGTGCGCGTCAACGGCAAGCCCATCATGCGCGTCAACACGAAAAAGCCGCCGCGCGTGATCCTGTATCACAAGCCCGCCGGCGAGATCGTCAGCCACGACGACCCGGGTGGCCGCGCAAGCGTTTTTGCCCGTCTGCCCAAGCTGCGCACGGGTAAATGGCTGTCGGTCGGCCGCCTGGACCTGAATACTGAAGGCCTGTTGATCTTCACGACCTCCGGCGACATGGCCAACCGCATCATGCATCCGCGCTACGGCACGGAGCGCGAGTACGCGGTGCGTGTGCTGGGCGAGATGGACGAGGCCCAGCGCCAGTCGCTGGTCGACGGCATCGAGCTGGACGACGGCATGGCTGCCTTCGGCGCCTTGGACTACCTGGGCGGCGACGGCAGCAACCGCTGGTATCGCGTCACGCTGCAGGAAGGCCGCAATCGTGAGGTCCGCCGCATGTTCGAGGCCGTGGGCGTCACGGTCAGCCGGCTGATCCGCACCCGTTTTGGCGACGTGGTCCTGCCGCGTACGTTGCGCCGCGGCCGCTGGGAAGAGTTGGATTCTTCCCTGGTCTCCGCCTTGATGGTCCAGTTGGGCCTGGTGCGCGACGACGACGAATCCGGCGGCAACCGCCGCCGCTCCAAGCAGCCGCAATCTCATGACAGCGCGCTGCCCCCGGGTTTCGGCACCATGGACCGCAACGGCATGAACGGCGCGCGCATCGGCCGCCGCGGCAAGCTGCAAGGCGGCCGCTTGGGCAGCGCAGGCCAGGCGGCCGCGTGTCCGTCGGATCCTTTTGGCACGGGCTTGATGATTGCTGGCGGTTACGCCAATGGCCACCCCCTGTCGGGAGAGGGCGCTGGCGGCAACCGCAAGGGCGGCAAGCCTGGCGGCGGCCGTTCCGCAACGGGAACGGGCGGCGGCAAGGCTGGCGGCAAGCAGGGCGGGGGCAAGCCTGGCGGCAAGTCCGGCGGCAAGCCGCGCGGTCCGCGCGCGGCTGCGGCAGGCGGTCAGCCTGGCAATGCCATGTCGGTCGAGGCTGGTGCCGGCAACGTCGCGGAAGCGCCGGCCGGCGGTCGTCGGCCGGCTGGCGGCAAGCCTGCCGGCGCGCGTGGCAATAGCGGTCGCGGCGGCAAGCCGGCAGGCGCTGGTGGCGGCCGTAGCGGCAATAAGTCGGGCGGCGCCGGCGGCAATAAGGGGCCGAACGCTGGCGGCAAGCCGCGCGCACCCCGCAATGCCTCGTCGTCTCCGCGTGGCGATGATTGGCAGCCGCGCGGCGCTTCGGCGCACGAATCCCGTCTCGGTGTGATGGGCGGGCGCGGTCGTCAGGGGCGCTGAAGGTCCGCGGGCGGCGCGCCGGACGCGCCGCCGCGCGGGATATGTCCCGCATAAGCGTAAGCCCGCGACGAATCAGGCGTTTTTCCAGTTTATCTGGTAAAATCAATGGTTTTCATGGCTTCGCGCCGTTGTCTTTTGCGTGCCCGCAAGGAAAAAGCACGCAAATACAGGGGGCGGCGAGAGCCTGGCAGTTTGCATCGGACTTTGCGCCTGGTGCTGCCTGGCCCGGATTGCGGGTTGGGGCGGCGGTCTTAATGGCCTGGGCGGCGCAAGCCAAATTTAGGTCGCAATATAGGGCACTGCCCAGCATTGCTCCTTACGTGCAGTAGGGTGGCGGCTGGGCGCTGTGCAATACGGTGGGCTGGGCGTGCAGCCCATTTTTTTTGAGTATATGGCTGATTTATTCGCATTGACCAAAGAGGCTCTGGCCGGCATGGACGTCGAACTCGTGGACGTCGAGCGTGCCGCCCTGGGCCTTTTGCGCGTCACGATCGATCGGGTCGGCGGTGTGCGCATCGAAGACTGTGAACAGGTGTCCCGCCAGTTGTCGCGGGTGTTCGAAGTCGAGAACGTCGACTACAAACGACTGGAGGTCGGTTCGCCGGGCGTCGACCGCCCGCTGCGCAACGAGGCCGACTTCCGCCGGTTCGCAGGCGAGCGCATCGAAATCAAGCTGCGCGAGGCATTGGACGGCCGCAAGGTCTTTGCCGGCACCCTGACGGTGCCCGAAGACGATGCCGCAGCCTCCGACGCGGCTGCTGGAATGCAAAAGACCGTGTTCGGTCTCGAATTTGAGGCAAAAAAGAACGAAGTCCAGGTGTTGAATTTCACGGTCGACGATATCGAACGTGCAAAACTGGATCCCGTTCTGGATTTCAAGGGCAAAAAGCGATGAGTCGCGAAATTCTTCTGTTGGTCGATGCCTTGGCGCGTGAAAAGAACGTCACGCGCGACGTCGTGTTCGGAGCGCTGGAAAGCGCGCTGGCCTCGGCGATGAAAAAGCGCTTCAAGGATGATGCTGACATCCGTGTCGCCATCGATAGGGACACGGGCGATCACGAAGGCTTCCGCCGCTGGCTGGTCGTGCCCGATGAGGCAGGCCTGCAAGAGCCCGACAAGCAGGAAATGCTGTCGGACGCGCTGGAAATCGTTCCCGGTATCAAGGAAGGCGAGTACATCGAAGAGCCGCTCGAACCCATCGAGTTCGGCCGCATCGGCGCGCAGGCGGCCAAGCAGGCCATTCTGCAGAAGATCCGCGACGCCGAGCGCGAACAGGTGCTGAACGACTTCCTGGACCGTGGCGAAACCATCGTGTCCGGAACGATCAAGCGCATGGACAAGGGCGACGCCATCGTCGAAACCGGCAAGATCGAAGCGCGCCTGCCGCGTTCCGAAATGATCCCGAAGGAAAACCTCCGGGTGGCCGACCGCGTTCGCGCCTTTGTGTTGCGCGTAGACCACGCCGCGCGCGGCCAGCAGGTGATCCTGTCGCGCACCGCGCCGGAATTCATCCGCCAGCTGTTCGAGAACGAAGTCCCCGAAATCGAGCAAGGCCTGCTCGAGATCAAAGCCGCGGCCCGCGACGCCGGCGTGCGTGCGAAGATCGCCGTGGTGGCATACGATAAGCGCATCGACCCGATCGGCACCTGCGTGGGCATGCGCGGTTCGCGCGTGACCGCCGTGCGCAACGAGCTGGGCGGCGAACAGGTCGATATCGTGCTGTGGTCGGAAGACCCCGCTCAGTTTGTCATCGGCGCCCTGGCGCCGGCCAACGTCGAGTCCATCGTCGTTGATGAAGACAAGCACGCGATGGACGTCGTGGTGGACGAGGAAAACCTGCCCAAGGCCATTGGCGCCAAGGGCCAGAACGTCCGCCTGGCTTCCGAGCTGACCGGCTGGCAGATCAACATCATGACGCCGGAAGAAAGCCTGAACCGCCAGGAAGTCGAGCGTTCGGGCCTGCGCTCCACGTTCATGAGCAAGCTGGACGTCGACGAGGAAGTCGCTGACATCCTGATCGACGAAGGTTTTACCGGTATCGAGGAAATCGCCTACGTGCCCATGCAGGAATTGCTGGAAATCGAGGCCTTTGACGAAGACACCATCAATGAGTTGCGCGCCCGTGCCCGCAATGCGCTGCTGACCGAGGCGATCGCCCAGGAAGAGCGCCTTGAGACCGCGCAGGATTTGCTCGAACTCGAAGGCATGACGCCCGAACTGGCTGCCAAGCTGGCCGAGCGTCAAGTGCATACGCGTGATGATCTGGCCGAACTGGCGACGGACGAACTGGCGGAAATCGCCGGTCTGACCGAGCAGGAAGCCAGCGATCTCATCATGCGTGCCCGCGCCCATTGGTTCGACGAGGAATAACCAAAAGGACACGGGTCCGTGGCGGGCGGAATATCCGCCGCCGCGAGTTCACGTTGTTTGTAATAGCTGCATATAGGGAAGAGAGAGCCTAATGTCGAGTAATACCGTCGCGCAGTTCGCTACCGAGCTGAAAATGCCTGCCAATGTGCTGCTGGATCAGCTGCGCTCGGCTGGCGTTGACCTCAAATCGGTCGACGATTCCGTCACCGACAGCGACAAGGCGAAATTGCTCGAATCGCTGCGTCGCGCCCACGGCGCGACCGAAGGCAAGAAGATCACCTTGACGCGCCGCCAGACGTCCGAGATCCGCCAGGCGGATGCCACCGGCCGTTCGCGCACGATTCAAGTCGAAGTGCGCAAGAAGCGCGTGTTCGTCAAGCGTGATCCCTCCGAAATCGCCCTGGAACAGGCCGCGTCCGCGCGTGCCGAAGAGGAAGCAGCCGCCGAAGCGGCGCCGCAGGAAGTGTCGGCGCCCGTCGCGCCCGAGGCTCCCTCTGCTGCCGCTCCTCGCGAGACCGCTCCCGTCCAGGCCGAGGCTGTTGCCCCGGCCAAGGCTGAAGAGCCCGTTGCTGCAGAAGCGCCCGCGCCGGTTGAAGCGCCCGCGCCTGTTGAATCCGTCGCGGCCGAAGCGCCCGCTCCCGTCGAGGCGAAAGCCGCCGAGGTCCAGGCCCAGCCTGAACCCGAACCGACGCCGGCGCCTGCTCCTGCCGAGCCCGTGGCCGAAGAGGCCAAGCCCGAAGTCAAGACTGAATCCACCGAGCCCCAGGCTGAAGAAGCCAAGCCGGAACCCGTTGTGCTAGCCAATAAGTCCGAAACATCTTCCTCCCAGGCCACCGCGCCTGTCGCCCAGGCTCAGCCTGCTGCGAAGTCCGAACCCGTCAAAACCGCCGCGAAGCCCGAGCCCGCCGCGCCCGCCGTCAAGGTTGGCAACCGCGCGGACAACCGCCGCGCCGGCCCGCCTCTCGCGGCTTCCGCCCAGCCGGCGGCCCGCGATGAAGCTCGCCGCAAGGCCGAGGCTGAAGCCGCCGCCCTGCGCGAGATGCTGAACCGTCCGCGCAAGGTGCTGCGCGCTCCCGAACCGGAAGCGCCCGCCGCTGCCGCGCCTATCTCCGGCACGCTGCACAAGCCGGCTGGCAAGCCGGGCGCCGCTCCTGGCGCCAAGAAGGACGCCAAGCCCGCCGCTCCCGGCGCGAAGAAGACCATCAAGACCGCCGAAGTCGCTTCGACCTGGTCCGATGACGCCTCGCGCAAGAAGCCCGCGGACAAGCCGGCAGCCCCGGCCAGCCGCGACGGCTGGCGCGCTGGCGGCAAGGGTGGCGGCAAGGGCGGCCGAGGCGGCCGCAACCAGCAGAACGATCGCCGCAACGAGCCGGCGCCGCAGGAATTCATCGCGCGTGAAGTTCACGTGCCGGAAACCATCAGCGTGGCCGACCTGGCTCACAAGATGTCCGTCAAGGCCGCCGAAGTCATCAAGCAACTGATGAAGCTGGGCCAGATGGTCACCATCAACCAGGTGCTGGACCAGGAAACCGCCATGATCGTGGTCGAGGAACTGGGCCACGTGGCGATCGCCGCCAAGCTCGACGACCCGGAAGCCTTCCTGGACGAAACCGCCAGCGTGTCGGAAGCCGAACAGCTGCCGCGTGCGCCGGTCGTGACCGTCATGGGCCACGTCGACCACGGCAAGACCTCGCTGCTGGACTACATCCGCCGCGCCAAGGTTGCCGCGGGCGAAGCCGGCGGCATTACGCAGCACATCGGTGCCTACCACGTTCAGACCGAACGCGGCATGGTGACCTTCCTTGACACCCCGGGCCACGAGGCGTTCACCGCCATGCGCGCCCGCGGCGCCAAGGCGACCGACATCGTCATCCTGGTCTGCGCGGCCGACGACGGCGTGATGCCGCAGACCCGCGAAGCCATTCACCACGCGAAGGCCGCAGGCGTTCCGATGGTCGTGGCCATGACCAAGATCGACAAGCCCTCCGCCAACCCCGAACGCGTCAAGCAGGAACTGGTTGCCGAGGAAGTGGTGCCGGAAGAATACGGCGGCGACGTGCCGTTCGTGTCCGTGTCGGCCAAGACCGGCGAGGGCATCGACGATCTGCTCGAAAACCTGCTGCTGCAAGCCGAAGTGCTGGAATTGAAGGCTCCCGTCGACGCGCCCGCCAAGGGCCTGGTGATCGAAGCCCGTCTCGACAAGGGCCGCGGCCCGGTCGCGACCATCCTGGTGCAAAGCGGCACCCTGCACCGTGGCGACGTGGTGCTGGCCGGCGCAAGCTTTGGCCGCGTGCGCGCCATGCTGGACGAAAACGGCAAGCCGATCCAGGAAGCCGGTCCGTCGATCCCTGTGGAAATCCAGGGCCTGACCGAAGTGCCGGCCGCTGGCGACGAGCTGATGGTGCTGTCCGACGAGCGCAAGGCGCGCGAAATCGCGCTGTTCCGCCAGGGCAAGTTCCGTGACGTCAAGCTGGCCCGCCAACAGGCCGCCAAGCTCGAGTCCATGTTCGACAACCTGGGCGAGGGCACGCAGACCCTGGCCCTGATCGTGAAGACCGACGTCCAGGGTTCGCAGGAAGCGCTGGTGCAGTCCCTGGTCAAGCTGTCGACCGACGAAGTGCGCGTGCAGGTCGTGCACGCCGCCGTGGGCGGCATCTCGGAAAGCGACATCAACCTGGCCATCGCCTCGAACGCCGTCGTCATCGGCTTCAACGTCCGCGCCGAAGCCAGCGCCAAGAAACTGGCGGAGAACAACGGCATCGACGTGCGCTACTACAACATCATCTACGACGCCGTGGATGAGGTGAAGGCAGCCATGTCGGGCATGTTGGCGCCCGAGAAGAAGGAAGAAGTCATCGGCTTGGTCGAGATCCGCGAGGTTTACAGCATTTCCCGCATCGGCAACATCGCCGGTTGTATGGTGCTGGACGGCCTGGTGCGTCGCGATTCGCAAGTCCGCCTGCTGCGCAACAACGTGGTCCAGTGGACCGGCCAGCTCGATTCGCTGCGCCGCTTCAAGGACGACGTCAAGGAAGTCAAGTCGGGTTTCGACTGCGGCCTTACGCTGCGCGGCAACAACGACATCCAGGTGGGCGACCAGCTGGAAGTCTTTGAAATCAAGGAAATCGCGCGTACGCTGTAAGGCGACCGCGAGGCATTTTTTCCAATGAGCCGTCACAAGTCCAAAGCCATCCCCGGCCGCAATCTGCGGCTGGCCGACCAGATCCAGAAGGATCTGGCCGGGATCATCCAGCGCGAGATCGACACGACCCGCGCTGGACTGATCACGCTCTCTGGTGTGGAACTGTCGACCGATTACGCGCATGCCAAGGTGTATTTCACGGTTTTGGGCGCCGAGCCCGAAGCCGCGACCGCCTTGCTGAACGAAAAAGCCGGTTGGCTGCATTCCCAGCTGTACAAGCTGCTGCACATACACACTGTCCCCACTTTGCGCTTCTTCCACGACGAGCAGATCGCCCGTGGCATCGAAATGTCGATCCTCATCGACCGCGCAAACCGGCCCGGCCCGCACTCGGGCGTGCCCGACGAACCTGAAGACCAGTCCTGATCGGGCTGTCGTCACTGCTTTAAACCGGATTCCGACGATGGCTAAACGACGCGGGCTTACGCTCGACGGTGTGCTGTTGCTCGACAAACCCGTGGGTTTGTCGAGTAACCACGCCCTGCAACGCGCCAAACGCGCCATGGACGCGGCGAAAGCCGGCCACACCGGCACGCTGGATCCCTTTGCCACCGGCCTGCTGGTGTGCTGCATGGGACGCGCAACCAAGATTTCCGGCGCGATGCTCAACGCCGACAAGGCATATCGCGCTACGCTGCAATTTGGCTCCGAAACCGATTCTGGCGACCTGACCGGCAATGTCGTGTCCACCGCCGAGCCGGGCTTTACCGTGGATGAGCAGTCGCTGCGCGACGCGCTGTCACGTTTCTCGGGCACGATCGAGCAGATTCCGCCCATGTATTCGGCGCTCAAGCGCGACGGCAAGCCCTTGTACGAGTACGCGCGCGCCGGCATCGAGCTGGAACGGCCGCCGCGCCAGATCACGATTTACCGCATCGAACTGCTGTCCCTGAACGGGACCGAGGCAGAGATCGATGTGGCATGCAGTAAAGGCACATACATCCGGACGCTGGCCCAGGACATCGGGCGCGTGCTGGGCTGTTACGCCCACCTGACGGCGCTGCGGCGCACGCACGTCGGGCCGTTTTCCCTGGAACGCGCCGTTGCGCTGGATGCCTTGCAGGCCATGCCAGACCCCAAGCAGGCATTGCTTGCATTGAACGAATTGCCGGAGGGCTTGCTGCCCTCCACCCTGACCTTAAAGGACTCGCTATGACTCGCGCCTTGCGCAACGTCGCCATCATCGCCCACGTGGACCACGGTAAAACCACCCTGGTCGACCAGCTGCTGCGCCAATCCGGCACCTTCCGCGAAAACCAGGCGCTGACCGAACGGGTCATGGACTCGAACGACCTGGAAAAAGAACGCGGCATTACGATTCTGGCCAAGAACTGTGCCGTCGAATACGAAGGCACGCACATCAACATCATCGACACCCCGGGACACGCGGACTTCGGCGGCGAAGTCGAGCGCGTGCTGTCCATGGTCGACGGCGTGCTGCTGCTGGTGGATGCGGTTGAAGGCCCCATGCCCCAGACCATCTTCGTGACCCGCAAGGCGCTGGCCCTGGGCCTGAAGCCCATCGTCGTGGTCAACAAGGTCGACCGTCCTGGCGCCCGCACCGATTTCGTCATCAACGCCACCTTCGACCTGTTCGACAAGCTGGGCGCCACCGACGAGCAGCTGGACTTCCCGGTGATCTACGCCTCGGGCCTGTCGGGCTACGCCGGCCTGAATCCTGACGTGCGCGAAGGCAACATGCGTCCGCTGTTCGAAGCCATCCTCGAACACGTGCCGCAGCGCGACGACGATCCCAACGGTCCGCTGCAGATGCAGATCATCTCGCTGGACTACAACAGCTACGTCGGCAAGATCGGCGTGGGCCGCATCAACCGCGGCCGCATGCGTCCCGGCATGGAAGTGGCTTACAAGTTCGGTCCCGAAGGCCAGGGCGGCCGCGGCCGCATCAACCAGGTGCTGAAGTTCCACGGCCTGGAGCGCATCGTCGTGGACGAAGCCGAAGCCGGCGACATCGTGCTGATCAACGGCATCGAAGAACTGGGCATCGGCTGCACGGTGACCGACACCGCCAACCAGGACGTGTTCCCGATGCTGCGCATCGACGAGCCCACCCTGACCATGAACTTCATGGTGAACACCTCGCCGTTGGCCGGCCGCGAAGGCAAGTTCGTGACCAGCCGCCAGCTGCGCGACCGCCTGGACCGCGAACTGAAGTCCAACGTGGCGCTGCGCGTGCGCGACACGGGCGACGACACGGTGTTCGAAGTGTCGGGCCGCGGTGAACTGCACCTGACCATTCTGCTGGAAACGATGCGCCGCGAGGGCTACGAGCTGGCCGTGTCGCGTCCGCGCGTGGTGTTCAAGGATATCGACGGCGTGAAGTGCGAGCCGTTCGAATCGCTGACCGTCGACGTCGAAGACGCCCACCAGGGCGGCGTGATGGAAGAGCTGGGCCGCCGCAAGGGCGACCTGCAGGACATGCAGCCGGACGGCCGCGGCCGTACCCGCCTGGAGTACCTGATCCCGGCCCGCGGCCTGATCGGCTTCCAGAACGAGTTCCTGACGCTGACGCGCGGCACCGGCTTGATGAGCCACATCTTCCATGAATACGCTCCCATCAAGGAAGGCTCGATAGGCGAGCGCCGCAACGGCGTGCTGATCAGCCAGGATCACGGCGACGCCGTGGCCTACGCCCTGTGGAAGCTGCAGGATCGCGGCCGCATGTTCGTGAGCCCGGGCGATGCGCTGTACGAAGGCATGATCATCGGCATCCACAGCCGCGACAACGACCTGGTCGTGAACCCCATCAAGGGCAAGCAGCTGACCAACGTGCGCGCCTCGGGCACCGACGAAGCCGTGCGCCTGGTTCCGCCGATCCAGATGTCGCTGGAGTACGCCGTGGAATTCATCGACGACGACGAACTCGTGGAAATCACGCCCAAGTCGATCCGCCTGCGCAAGCGTTTCCTGCTGGAAAACGAGCGCAAGCGCGCCGCGCGCGAATCCGCCGTCTGATAATTGCGCGCAGCCTTGCTGCGCGTGACATCAGAAAAACGCAGCCCGTGGGCTGCGTTTTTTTTGCCCGGCGCCGCGCCGCGCTGTTCCTTACTCGGTCGCACACGTCGCTTCGGGCGTGGCTGGCCTGCCTGAATGAATCCGCATTGGGGGCCGGCATGGCCCGCCTGCGCGCGCCCGGCCTGCCTTCCGCCAACATGCCTGAACAGCCCGCCCTGATGGAACGGCTGAGGGACCTTATGGCCGCGAGGAACAGCAACGATGCCGTGGGCGCGGTGCTGCGCACCATCTGGGACGGGAACGCCCACCGAGATTTGCAGAGCTAGAACCTCAGTGGCTGGAAGCGGCCGCCGCGCCGGGCAGGCGCTGTACCGCATCCAGCAGCCGGGCGGCGAACTCTTGCGCGGCGCGGCTGCGCGAGGCTTCCTTGCGCCACAGGATGGCTGCGCGGCGGATGGTGGTCGGGTCGGTGAGCGCGATGCTCTTGAGCCCCGATCCGGCCGCGCCCGCCGCATGTTCGGCGGCGATGGTGGCCAGCTCACCTTGCCGGCACAGGTGGATCAGGGCGTCCACCGACTCCATTTCCACCCGCACGTCGGGCATCAGGCCCGCCTGGGCGCAGGCCGCGTCTATCATGCGGCGCGTGGCGAAGCTGCGCGGCAGCAGCGCCAGCGGCACGCCCGCGAGATCGCGCATGCGCAGGCTGCGCCGCGAGGCCAGCGGGTGGTTCTTGCCGACCACCACCTGCAGGCGCTCGTCGAACAGGGGTTGCGCCTCGATTTCTTCACGCAGCGCCGGATGGAAGGAAATGCCCAGGTCCAACTGGCCGCTGACCAGCAGGTCTTCGATGGGGCCTGCCCGCAGATCGCGCACCTGAATCTGGACCTTGGGAAAGGCCAGGCTGAATCCGGCCACCGCGTCCGGCACGAAATGGGTCAGGAAGGTGGGAATGACGCCTATGGTCAGGGACCCCGCCTGCAGGCCGGCCAGATCCGCCAGGGCCATCTTGCCGGCTTCGATTTCCTGTAGCGCCCGGCTGGCGTGGTCGCGCAGCACCCGGCCCGCCTGCGACAGGCGCAGCCCCCGGCCGATGCGGTCGAACAAGGGCATGCCGAGTTCTTCTTCCAGTTGCCGCAGGCCGTGCGACAGGGTGGATTGCGTGACGTGCAGGGCGTCGGCCGAGCGGGTCAGGTGCTCGGTGTCGGCGACGCTGAGAAAGTAGCGCAACTGGCGCAGTTCCATCGAGAGACTCCTGGCGACCAGCCGGTCTTGGCGGCCGATGATTGCAAGTATATTGTTCGATAATATCGAATGATAAATGCAATATAAATCATTGGATGCAAAACCGGCCGAGCCCTAATCTTGCCGCATCACTCACGCAGGGCTTCAGGCTTTATGACATCCGTTTCGACCCCGGCTCCGATCACGGCAGACGACGCCACCTGGCGCATCGAGCGCATCCACGCAAGAATCGTCGACATCCCGACGATCCGGCCGCACAAGTTCTCGTTCGGCGCCATCAACCGGCAAAGCCCGGTCATCGTGCAGCTGTGGCTGGCCAACGGTGCCTGCGGGTTTGGCGAGGCGGCCACGATAGGCGGACCGTCCTGGAACGAGGAGTCGCCGGAAACCATCCTGCATGCGATCCAGAATTACCTGGCTCCCGCTGTGACAGGCGCCGATGCGCGCAGGTTCGCCGAACACATCAATCGCTTCGATGCCGTCTGCAAGGGCAATGCGTTTGCCAAGAGCGCGGTGGAAATGGCGCTGATCGATGCGGTGGCGCGCAGCCTGGGCGTGCCGGCCTGGCAGTTGCTGGGCGGCAAGCGCATCGAACGCCTGCCGCTGGCCTGGACGCTTGCCAGCGGCGATTCGCAGCGCGATCTGGAGGAGGCCGAGCAGATGATGCAGGCGCGCCGCCATCGCCTGTTCAAGCTCAAGATCGGCGCGCGCAGTCCGGCGGATGACGTGGCGCACGTGACCCGCATCGCGCGCGGCCTGGACGGCCGCGCCGACATGACGGTGGACGTCAACCAGGCTTGGGACGGCAACACGGCGCGCCGCTATCTGCCGCAGCTGGTGGAGGCCGGCGTGACCCTGATCGAACAGCCCGTGGCGAAGTGGGACGTGCAGGCCTTGCGCGAAGCGACGCAGTCGCTGGGTTCCGCCGCGCTGATCATGGCGGACGAAACCGTGTGCTCCGCGCAGGACGCCTACATGCTGGCCTCGCAGCGCGCCTGCCATGTGTTTTCCCTGAAGGTCGCCAAGCATGGCGGGCTGCTGCGCACGCGCGAGGTCGCGGCCGTGGCGCAAGCCGCCGGCATCGGCTGGTACGGCGGCACCATGCTGGAAACCTCGCTGGGAAGCGCGGCATCGGCGCACGTGTTCGCCACGCTTTCCGACCAGCACCACGGTTGCGAACTGTTCGGCCCGCAGTTGCTGGTCGACGACATCGTCGAGCAGCCCATGGCCGTGCGCGACTTCGAACTCCATCTTCCCGACGGCCCCGGCTTTGGCGTCGTCGTCGACGAAAAACGGCTGGAACGCTTTGACCGCGCAAGGGCTGGCCTGACGCCTGCCACGGTCGACTTCGGCCGCCGCGGCGAGACCGCCGCGACCTGACCCACCACTTTTCCGATCATTCCAAAAAGCAGGAGACGCATCATGGCTGAATATACCCAGCAACAACTACTGGACCTGGTCAACAGCTCCCAGGTCAATCCGGGCAACGACCGCGTCCGGCAGATCACGCAGCGCATCGTGTCGGACCTGTTCCGCGCGATCGACGATCTCGACATCAAGCCCGACGAATTCTGGGCGGGCGTGGACTGGCTGGCGCGCCTGGGCGCCAGCGGCCAGCTGGGATTGATCACGGCCGGCCTGGGCTTTGACCGCCTGATCGACATCCGCGAGGAAGAAGCCGACGAGGCCGCCGGCCGCGCCGCCGGCACGCCGCGCGCGATCGAGGGGCCGCTCTACATCGCGGGCGCGCCCTTGTCCGACGGCGAGGCCCGTCTGGACGAAGATCCCGCAGCCGGCACGGTGCTGGTGATGGAAGGGCAGGTGCGCGACGTGGACGGCAATCCCGTCGCCGGCGCGCTGGTGGACGTCTGGCATGCCAACGAGCTGGGGCGCTATTCGCACTTCGATCCCGATCAGGCGGACTACCACCTGCGCCGCAAGATCAAGACCGACGCGCAAGGCCGCTACCGCTTCCGCAGCTTCATTCCGCCGGGCTACGCGATTCCGCCGAACAGCCCCACGTCCGAACTGTTCGTGGCGCTGGGCCGCCATGGCAACCGGCCGGCCCACATCCACTTCCTGATCGCCGCCGAAGGCCAGCGCACCTTGACCACGCAGGTCAACATTCCGGGCGACACCTTCCTGGACGATGACTTCGCCTTCGCCACGCGCGACGGCCTGGTGGTCGAACTGCAGCCCAATACGCCGGCCGCCGGCTATGAGAGCCTGGGCGTGAACGCGCCGTTCACACGCGTCTGTTTCGACTTTGTGGTGCAGCCGGCGCTGGACGCCGACGAGGCCCGTCCGCAAGCCCGCATGGACCGCGCCACCGCCTGACCGATGCCTGGGCGGCCCCCGCAAGCGGCGCCGCCATTTTTTCCCCAAACCACCTAGAACAACCCGCAGGCGCGAGGCCGGGTTCGGCCGCGCCATGGAGACAACCATCATGACCGCGACTTCCAGCTGGTCGATACCCACGCTGATCGACCAGGAACGGCTGGGCGCCTTTCAATGGCGCGTGCTGATCCTGTGCTTTCTGATCGCGCTTTTCGACGGCTTCGATACACAGGCGATCGCCTTTACCGGACCCGCGATCCTGGCCGCTTTCGATTTGAAGGCGGGCGCCCTGGCGCCCATTCTGACCGCCGGCATCGTCGGCATGACGGTGGGTGCGATGACCCTGGGCCTGATCGGCGACCGCATCGGCCGCCGTCCGGCCATCATGCTGGGCCTGGCCCTGTTCGGCCTGTCCACGCTGGCCACGGCCTGGGCCACCGACACCACCCACATCCTGGTGCTGCGCTTCATTGCCGGACTGGGCATGGGCGGGTGCACGCCGGTGCTGCTGGCGCTGGCCGCCGAGTACGGTCCGGCCCGTTTGCGCGGCGCCATCATGACCGGCGTGCTGCTGGGCCTGCCGGCGGGCGCCATGCTGGGCGGCCTGCTGGCCGCCCGCATGCTGCCCGTGATCGGCTGGGAAGGCATCTTCATCGTTGGCGGCCTGGCGCCGCTGGTCCTGCTGGCCGTGGCCTTCGTGATGCTGCCCGAGTCGCTGTACTTCAAGGCCACGCGCCGCGATCCGGAAAGCCAGCGCTATATCGCGCGCGTCCTGTCGGCGATATCGAGCCGCAAGCTGGGCGCGGACACGCAGTTCACCGTGCCGGAGGAATCCGTCGCGCGGGCCGGCGTGGGCGCGCTGTTCTCGGACGGCCACGGCGCCAAGACGGTGGCGATCTGGGCGGTGTACCTGCTGAATTGGGTGGCGTGGTTCATGCTGCTGTCGTGGCTGCCCACGGTGCTGAAGGCCGCGGGCCTGCCCGCCGAGCAGGCGCCCATGGGCACCGTCATCGTCAATGCCGTCTTCATCATCTGCGCGATTCCGCTGTCCTTCGTGCTGCCGCGCGTCAACACCCGGCGGCTGCTGGGCGGCATGTTCGCGCTGGGCATCGCGGTGGCCGTCGGCCTGAGCCAGGCCGGCGACAACTGGACGCTGGTCTTCATCCTGGTCGGCGCGGCCGGCTTCGGCATCGGCGGACAGCAGATCGCGCTGAACTACCTGGTCGTGGGCGCTTATCCGACCGCCTTGCGCGCCACCGCCACCGGCTGGGCCATCGGCATGGGCCGCGCGGGCGCGATCGCGGGTTCGGCAATCGGCGGCAGTTTCCTGGCCTGGGGCGGACCGTCGGGATTCTTCATCGCGCTGGCCATACCCCTGGCGGTCGCGGCTTTGGCGGTGCTGAGCCTCAAGCTCAAGCATGCGCGGCCGGACGGGGCGCTTTCGGCGGCGCATTGATACCGCAAAGGACGATACAAGCATGAGCACACATCTACGTTTCGAGGGCCAGGTGGCCCTGGTGACCGGCGCCGCGCAGGGCGTGGGCCGGGCAACGGCGCGGCGCCTGGCGGCCGAGGGCGCGCACGTCGTCGTGGTGGACCGGGCGGAGGAGCAGGGCGCCGCCGTGGCCGAGGAAATCCGGGCCGCGGGCGGACGCGCCAGCTTTGCCCAGGCCGATCTGGAAACCCATGCGGGCGCGCAGTCCATGGTGCGCGCGGCGCTGGAAATCAACGGCCGCATCGACGTGTCGGTGCACAACGTGGGCGGCACGATCTGGACCCGGCCGTTCTGGGAATACACGCCCGAGCAGATGCAGCGCGAGGTCAACCGCTCGCTGTGGCCGACGCTGTGGTCCTGCCGCGAAGTCATACCGGTGATGCGGGCGCAGGGCGCGGGCGCCATCGTCAACGTGGGTTCCAACGCCACGCGCGGCATCTACCGGGTGCCGTATTCGGCGTCCAAGGGCGGCGTGCACGCCGCCACCGTCTGCATGGCCCTGGAGCTGGCGAAGTCCGGCGTGCGCGTCAATTGCGTGTCGCCGGGTGCGCTGGACAATGGCGTGCGGGCGATCCCGCGCAACCAGGAGACGCCGTCCGAGCAGGAGACCGCCTGGGTGGGCGAGATGTATGCGTCATGCCTGCGTGACACGCCGCAGGACCGGCTGGGGCAGGCCGAGGAAGTCGCCGCGGCGATCTGCTTCATGGCCGCGCCCGAGGCGTCCTACATTACCGGGCAGATCATGTACGTGGCGGGCGGCGACATAGGCTGACCCGCTGGACTGGCTGGCGGCTCGGGGGTGTTTTTTCAGGCCGCCAGCCAGTCGAGGAAATCGCGGCCAGGTCCCTGGTCGCGCACGATCGCGCCGATCGGCTGGAATGAACCCGGCGATTCGATGCGCAGGCGCTGGAAATGCCCGTGCTGCATGTACCAGTTGCCCAAGGTCTGCGGCACCATGACCAGGGCCTGCTGCGCCTGCATGACGGCGATGAGCAGCGGCATGGGCGGGGCGGCGCTGCTCAGCCTGCACAGTCGCGGCACCACCCCGGCGCGTTCGAAGAAGGCCTTGAACACCGCATGGATGGCCAGTTCCGGGCGGGGTTCTATCCACAGTTGGGACGCCACCTGCGCCAGCGTGGGCGCGCCGTCCGCATCCAGCAGCGGGTGGCCGGCAGCGGCCACGATCACCGCCGCGTCCTCCTGCAGCGGCACGAATTCCAGGCCGGCGGGCACGGCTTCCGGACGCCGGCACAGCAGCATGTCCAGGCTGCCGCTGGCGGCCTGGGGCAGTAGCTGTTCGCGGCTGCCTTCCACCACCTCCACTTGCAATCCCGGGCGCGCGTTCAGGTAGGCGGGCAGGCGCTCGGCCAGCAGGCCGCCCGTGGCTGCCGGGATGGCCCCCAGGCGCAGATTGCCCGTGGCGCCCTGGCGCAGGGCCGCCACCGAATCCGTGGAGGCGCGCAGCGTCGTCAGCATGCTGCGGGCGCACTCCGCCATGAGCTGGCCGCTGCGCGTGGTGCGCATGCCGCGGGCATGGCGCTCGAATAGCTGCACGCCCAGCAGATCCTCTATGTCGGCCAGCGCATGGGTGGCCGCCGGCTGGCTCAGGCCGATATGGCTGGCCGCCTGCTGGATGCTGCCCAGGTCGGCGATGCTGGCCAGCAATTGCAGGTGGCGCAGGCGCCCCTTGGCGAGCAGGCGGGACAGCAGGGTGGCGGGAGCGACGTCCATGGCGCAGGCAGGAAAGATATTCAAAACACGAATATATCCACGCATTAATGTATTTGAAATAAGGATATGCCCTGGACACAATGCTGCGATCCCTTACATCGCTTCCGTTCCCGAGGAGTGGCTGGTCCATGAAGTCCCGTCTGCTGCACGCGCTGGTATGCGCCGTAACTTTCAGTGTTTCGTCCCTGGCCGCCGCCCAGGACGCCTATCCCTCCCAGCCCCTGCGGCTGATCGTGCCGTTCGCGCCCGGCGGGTCCACCGACGCGCTGGCACGCGCGGTGGCCGAGGGCCTGCGCAAGGAACTGGGCCAGAGCGTGGTGGTGGAGAACCGCGCCGGCGCGGGCGGCCTGCTCGGCACCGAGGCGGTGGCCCGGGCCGAACCCGACGGCTACACGCTGGGCATGGCCACGGTCAGCACCATGGCCGTCAATCCGCTGCTGTACGGCACCAAGCGCGTCAATCCCGAAACGCAGCTGAAACCGGTGGCCTCGGTGGCGACGGTGCCGGTCGTGTGGATGGTGAATCCGGCGTTTCCGGCGCAGGATTTTGCGCAATTCCTGGCCGAGCTGCGGGCCCATCCGGGCAAGTATTCCTATGGTTCGCCCGGCGTCGGTTCGCTCGGCCACCTGAACCTGGCGGCGATGAACGCGGACCTGAAGGTCGATGTGCTGCACGTGCCGTACCGCGGCATGGGGCCGGCGCTGACGGCCGCGGTGGGCGGCGAGGTGCAGGTGCAGCAGGACCAGTACGCGTCCGCGCAATCGCTGGTCAAGGCCGGCAAGCTGCGCGCCATCGCCGTGTCGGCGCCCGCCCGTATGCCCGACATGCCGGACCTGCCGACCATGACGGAACTGGGTTATCCGCAACTGAACGCGCTGGGCCAGACCTGGTTCGGCTTGGTCGTGCCGGCCGGAACGCCCGATGCCGTGGTGCAGCGCCTGAACCAGGCCGCGGTGCGCGCGCTGGCCGATCCCGCGCTGGTGCAGCGCCTGGCGGGCATGGGCGCGCAGCCCGACGCGGGCACGCCGCAGGCCTTTGCCGAGCGCATCGCGCAGACGCTGGCCGCCAACCGCAAAATCATTGAAACTGCCGGCATCAAGCTCGACGAGTGACCTGACCGGTTTTTTCCCCGCCATTACAGCCACAGGAGAAACAATGGGTGCCATCGATAAACTTGCGCCGTTCATCGACGCGCGCAGCGAGCGCTACGCGGAACTGAGCGACCGCATCTGGAGCCTGGCCGAACTGCGCTACGACGAGCACAAGTCCGCCGAGCTGCACATTGCCATGCTGGAGGACGCCGGCTTTCGCGTCACGCGCGACGCGGCCGGCATTCCCACCGCCTTCGTGGCCGAGGCCGGCAACGGCGGTCCGGTGATCGGCATCCTGGGCGAGTACGATGCGCTGTCCGGCTTGAGCCAGGAAAGCGGCGCCTACGCCTGCCAGCCTTCGCCGGAGACGCCGAACGGCAACGGCCACGGCTGCGGCCACCATCTGCTGGGCACGGCCGCGCATTTCGCGGCGGTGGCGGTCAAGGAGTTCCTGGAGGCCAACGGCCTGCCCGGCACCATCCGCTTCTACGGCTGTCCGGCGGAAGAGGGCGGCTCGGGCAAGACCTTCATGGCGCGTGCCGGCCTGTTCGATGACGTGGACGCGGCGTTGACCTGGCATCCCGCATCGCACACCGGCATCTTCCACCAGTCTTCGCTGGCGAACATCCAGGCTTATTTCCGCTTCCGCGGCGTCGCGGCGCACGCGGCCAATTCGCCGCACCTGGGCCGCAGCGCGCTGGACGCGGTCGAGCTGATGAACGTGGGCGTGAACTACCTGCGCGAACACATGGTGCCCGATGCGCGCGTGCATTACGCCGTGACCAACAGCGGGGGCATTTCGCCCAACGTGGTGCAGGCCCGCGCCGAGGTGCTGTACCTGGTGCGCGCGCCCATCAATTCGCAGGCCGCCGAACTGTACGAACGCGTGCAGAACGTGGCGCGCGGCGCGGCGCTGATGACGGGCTGCGAACTGGAGATCGTGTTCGACAAGGCCTGCTCGAACTACATCCCCAACGGCGTGCTGAACCAGATCATGTACGCCAACATGCTGGCCTTGCAGGGTCCCGATTACACCGCGGGCGAGCAGCAGGCCGCGCGCCGCATGTGGGACGCGATCTCCGCGGACGACATCGACAACGCCGGCAAGAACCTGGGCGCGGTGCTGCGCAATCCCACGCCGCTGTTTGCCGGCGTGGCGCCCTACGAGCCCGGCCGAGCCGAGATCACCTACGGTTCCACCGACGTGGGCGACGTGAGCTGGGTCGCGCCCACCGCGCAATGCTGGGGCGCCTGCTACGCCTACGGCACGCCGTTCCATTCCTGGCAGATGGTGGCGCAGGGCAAGATGTCCATGGCGCACAAGGGCATGGTGCACGCCGCCAAGATCATCGCGGCGACCGCCGCCGATCTGTACACGCAGCCGGAGGCGCTGGCGCGCGCCAAGGAAGAACTGATGGAGACGCGCCGCGGGCAGCCTTATGTCTGCCCGATACCGGCGGACGTTCTGCCGTCGTTCATGCGCAAATAGAGGAAGGGCCCCCACGCCGCGCGCGCTTTGCGCGCTTGCTGCCCCCCGAGGGGGGCGGCGCCGCCTTAGGGCGGCCTGGCGGCGGCGCGGGCCCCCACGCCGCGCGCGCTTTGCGCGCTTGCTGCCCCCCCGAGGGGGCGGCGCCGCCTTGGGGCGGCCTGGCGGCGGCGCGGGCCCCCACGCCGCACGCGCTTCGCGCGCTTGCTGCCCTCCGAGGGGGCGGCGGCGCGGGGCCTCAAGCTACATACGATTTCAGGCCGGCAGGGACGGCGCGTACTGCGCGTCCGAAATGACCTTGGCGTGGAATTCCACCACCTTGCGCACCACCTTCATGGGATCGTCCTCGATGATGAAGAGATCCAGGTCGTGCGCGCCTATCATGCCGTTGGCCAGCACCTGGCCGCCCAGCCATTCGACCAGTCCGGACCAGTACTCGCTGCCCACCAGCACGATGGGAGCGGGCGGGACCTTGCCCGTCTGGATGAGCGTCAACGCTTCGAAGAGTTCATCCAGGGTGCCGAAGCCGCCAGGCATCGCCACATAGGCGAAGCTGTGCATGAAGAAGGTTGCCTTGCGCGAGAAAAAATACTCGAATGACAGGCTGATGGTTTGGTATTCGTTGTTGTGCGCTTCGTGGGGCAGGCTGATGTTCAGACCGATGCTGGTGCCGCCTGCTTCGAACGCGCCCTTGTTGGCTGCCTCCATGATGCCGGGACCGCCGCCGGCGATCACCGCGAAACCGGCGTCGGCCAGCGCGGCGGAAATTGCGACGGTGGTTTCATAGTGGGGGGAATTACGGCTGACTCGTGCACTGCCGAAGACGCTGACAGCAGGCCCGATGTTCGCGAGCTTGTCTGCCGCCGTCCGTATCTCTGACATAATCAGCGGAATTTGTTTGTTGGCGGGTGTTTCCGCAGCTATTGCCATATCTGCCTTTGTAACCATGAAAAAAACCTTATTACTGGTCGACGGTTCAAGTTACTTGTACCGCGCTTTCCACGCTATGCCTGATTTGCGCAACGCGCAAGGCGAACCCACGGGGGCGCTTTACGGCGTGGTGAATATGCTGCGCAAACTTGTCTCTGATCATAAGGCAGAGTATGCCGCATGTATTTTCGATGCCCGCGGCAAGACCTTCCGTGACGATCTCTATCCGGAATACAAGTCGCATCGCCCGCCCATGCCTGAAGACCTGGCCGCGCAGATCGAACCCATCCACCGCGCCGTGCGCGCGCTGGGCTGGCCGGTGCTGGCCATCGAAGGGGTCGAGGCCGACGATGTGATCGGCACCCTGGCCAAGCGCGCCGCAGAGCATGACGTGCACACCATCGTGTCCACCGGCGACAAGGACCTGGCGCAACTGGTCAACAGCCACGTCACCCTGGTCAACACCATGACCGGCGAAGTGCTGGACGAGCCCGGCGTGGTCAACAAGTTCGGCGTGCCGCCCGATCGCATCGTGGATTACCTGATGCTGGTGGGGGACGCGGTGGACAACGTTCCCGGCGTGACCAAGGTGGGCCCGAAGACGGCGGTCAAATGGCTTACGGAATTCGGCTCGATAGACAAGCTGGTAGAAGGCGCGGAAGGCGTCAAGGGCGTGGCGGGCAGCAACCTGCGCGAGGCCATTCCCAACTTCCCGCTGACGCGCCAATTGCTGACCGTGAAGTACGACTGCGACCTGGCCGGCCATGTGGATAGCGTGGACGACCTGACGCCGCGTCCGCGCGACGACGCGACGCTGACCGAACTTTATGAACGCTATGGTTTCCGCACCTGGCTGCGCGATCTGACTGGCGACGCCGAGCGTGTGCCCACGGGCGACGCCCGCGTCGCGCACGAGGCGCCGGCCGCGCCGGTGGAACTGGATTATCAGATCATTTCCGATTGGGCCGCGTTCGACGCCTGGATGGAAAAGCTGAAGGACGCGTCCCTGGTCGCGGTGGACACCGAGACCACCTCGCTGGACGAAATGCAGGCCAGGATGGTGGGCATGTCGCTGGCGGTGGCGCCTGGCGTGGCGTGCTACATCCCGGTTGCGCACCGCGGCCCGGACAATGCGCCGCAGTTGCCCAAGGCCGAGGTGCTGGCGCGCCTGAAGCCCTGGCTGGAAGACGCGTCCCGCGCCAAGCTGCTGCACCACGCCAAGTACGACGCGCACGTGTTCGCCAACGAAGGCATCAAGCTGGCCGGCATCGCCGAAGACACGATGCTGCAGGCCTATGTGCTGGAATCGCACCGCGGCGTGGGCTTGAATGATCTGGCCCAACGCTATCTGGGCCGCAGCGGCGTGTCCTACGAGGACCTCTGCGGCAAGGGCGCCAAGCAGATCGGCTTTGACGAAGTGGCGGTGGACAAGGCCGGCCATTACGCCGCCGAAGATTCGGACTTCACCTTGCAGCTGCACCAGGTGCTGCGCCCGATGGTGGCCGCCGACGCAGGCCTGAACCGCATCTATCTGCTGGAAATGCAGGTGTCCTCGGTGCTGACCACGGTCGAGCGCAACGGCGTCAAGGTGGATGCCGCGGAACTCGGCCGCCAGAGCCACAAGCTGGGCCAGGAGATGCTGCAGCTCGAACAGAAGGCCTATGAGTTGGCAGGCCAACCCTTCAACCTGAATTCCCCCAAGCAGCTGGGCGAGATCCTGTTCGGCCGCATGCAGCTGCCGGTGGTGCGCAAGACCGCCAGCGGCGCGCCGTCCACCGACGAAGAGGTGCTGAGCAAGCTGGCGCTGGACTATCCGCTGCCGCAGGTGCTGCTGGAGTACCGCGGCCTGTCCAAGCTGAAGTCCACCTATACGGACAAGCTGCCGCGCATGATCAACCCGGACACGGGGCGGGTGCACACGCACTATTCGCAGGCCGCGGTGATCACCGGCCGCCTGGCCTCGTCCGATCCCAACCTGCAGAACATTCCGGTGCGCACCGAAGCCGGCCGGCGCGTGCGCGAGGCGTTCATCGCCGAGCAGGGCATGCTGCTGTCGGCGGACTATTCCCAGATCGAGCTGCGCATCATGGCGCACGTGTCGGACGACGCCAACCTGCAGCGCGCCTTCGCGGCGGGCGAGGACATCCACCGCGCTACCGCCTCCGAAGTGTTCGGCGTGGCGCTGGCCGACGTCTCCACCGACCAGCGCCGCGCCGCCAAGGCCATCAACTTCGGCCTGATCTACGGCATGGGGGTGTTCGGCCTGGCGTCCAACCTGGGCATCACGCGCGATGCCGCCCAGGCCTACATCGACCGCTATTTCGCCCGCTATCCCGGCGTGGCGATGTACATGGACGATACCCGCCGCCGCGCGCGCGAACAGGGCTACGTGGAAACCGTCTTCGGGCGCCGCCTGCAGCTGCCGGAAATCCGCGGCGCCTCGGGTCCGCGCCGCCAGGCGGCCGAACGCGCGGCCATCAACGCGCCCATGCAGGGCACGGCGGCCGACCTGATCAAGATGGCCATGGTGGCGGTGCAGGACTGGCTGGAAGCCGAACAGCTGCAGACGCGCATGATCATGCAGGTGCACGACGAACTGGTGCTGGAAGCGCCCGACGCCGAGCTGGAGCTGGTCAAGGAAGCGTTGCCGCGCCTCATGTGCAACGTTGCGGAACTGCGCGTGCCGCTGGTGGCGGAAGTCGGCATGGGCAAGAACTGGGAGCAGGCCCACTAGGGCCGGAATCACCCCGTCCCAAGACACATGGGCTGCCTTCGGGCAGCCCATTTCCGTTTTTGGTATTGAAACAATATAATGTTTCGCTTCCCTCCGCCTTAAAGCGTCCCCCCAAAAATGTTGCTGCTCTGGATCTTGCTCGCCACCGTCACCGGCGGGCTTATCGCCGTCCTTGTCGCCAGCTGGCTGGCCTACAAGGTCTTCGCGCAATACCTGCACCATATGGTCAGCCTGTCGGTGGGGGTGCTGCTGTCGGTGGCGCTGCTGCACCTGCTGCCCGAGGCCTTCGAGACCGGGGTGGGCGATGCCCACGTGCTGTTCGGCCTGATGCTGGCGTCGCTGATCGGGTTTTTCGTGCTGGAGAAGATCGCGCTGCTGCGCCACAGCCATCACCACGAGGGCGACGGCCATCACCACCACAAGGGACATGACCGCCACGAGGCGGGCCGCGGCGGCGTGCTGATCCTGATCGGCAGTTCGCTGCACAATCTATGCGACGGGGTGCTGGTGGCGGCGGCGTTCCTGACCGACCCCCTGCTGGGCGTGCTGACCGCGGCGTCCATCATCATTCATGAAGTGCCGCACAAGCTGGGCGACTTCGTGGTGCTGCTCAACGCGGGCCTGGCGCGCCGCCGCGCCTTTTCGCTGATCCTCTTCACCAGCTTGTGTTCAGCCGTGGGCGGCATAATAGGGTACTTCGTGCTGCAGCAGGCGCAGCAATGGGTGCCGTATGTCCTGGTGGTTGCAGCCAGCAGCTTCCTCTATATCTCGGTGGCCGACCTGATGCCGCAGATGCACGAACGGGTATCCCTGGCCGATGCCGTCCCGCAATTGCTGCTGGTCGGCGTGGGCGTGGCGCTGATCTACAGCGTCACCACGGTCATGCACCACGGGCACGACCACGAGGCCGAAGCCGGCCTGGCCGCGCCGCAAGCGGAGCATGGCCACCGGCATTAGGATCGGCGCGAGGCCATGCAGGCGCTGGCGGGATATCCGGCTTGGTCGATCATCCCTACACAGGAGTTCTTCATGAGTTTTTCCGCCGCAGCCGGCAATGTCGCGCCCACCGTGATCCACACGGACACCCAGGGCCTGGTCCACGGGGATTTCAAGCTGCCCGTGGCCGACGGCACGATCGCCGCCTATTACGCCGCGCCCGAAGGCAAGCGCGACCTGCCCATCGTGCTGGTGGTGCAGGAGATCTTCGGCGTGCACGAGCACATCAAGGACCTGTGCCGCCGGGTCGCCAAGGCCGGCTACCTTGCCGTCGCCGCCAATCTCTACGAGCGCCAGGGCGACGCCTCGGTCTATACCGACATCCCGAAACTCATCGCCGAACTGGTCAGCAAGGTGCCGGACGAGCAGGTCTTTGCCGACCTGGACGCCAGCGTGGCCTGGGCCGCCGCGCATGGCGGCGATCCCAAGCGCGTGGCGGTGACCGGCTTTTGCTGGGGCGGCCGCCTGACCTGGATGTACGCCGCCCACAATCCCGACGTGAAGGCGGCGGTGGCCTGGTACGGCAAGCTCAGCGTGGGCCATGGTCCGCTGATCAAGCGCTTTGCCTTCGACGTGGTCAACGAGTTGCACGCGCCGGTGCTGGGCCTGTACGGCGGCAAGGACGCCAGCATCCCGCTGGCCGACGTCGAAACCATGAAATCCAAGCTGGCCGCCGGCAACGACAACGCCCGGCGCTCGGAGTTCGTGGTGTATCCCGAGGCCGACCACGCCTTCCTGGCGGACTACCGCGCCAGCTACAAGGCCGAGGCCGCGCAGGACGGCTGGAAGCGCATGCTGGAGTGGTTCAAGCGCTATTTGTAGGATGCGGGGGCAGTGAAAACTGCCCGGGAGCACAGTTGAAAAAAGCCGACCACATAAGGTCGGCTTTTTCGTTCCGCTCAGTTCCCCGCTTCGCGCAAGCGGCTGGGCAGCAGTTCGCCGTGACGCGCCAGCAGGGGATAGGCCGCCGCGCCGACCAGATGGGAGTTGATGCCCTTCATGTCGCGCAGGATATCCAGGTAGAGCGCGCCCACCTCGGCGGCGTCGACCTCGCCCCCTTTGATTTTCTGCAGGTGCGTGTCCGCCGCATTGGTCTCGATCGAGCGGAAGCGGGCCTTTTCTCCTGCCAGCGCGCGGGCCTGGCGCAGGTCGTCGTTGACGAACAGGGCGGCGGCGGTGCGCTGGTTGGCGATGAGCTGGCCCAGCGTGTCGTCCAGGCTGGCGCGCTGTTCCGGAGAGAAGACCCAGCCCTGCTTGCGCAGCTTGGAAATGTGGCTGAGCAGACCGTGGTTGGCGATGTCGCCGGCGTGGCCGATATTGCTGGTGAAGGCCAGGATGGCGTCCAGGCGCTGGATGTCCTCGCGCGTCATGTTCTCCTGGTCCAGGGTGGCCAGGTAGGTGGTGATGGCGTTTTCCAACTTGTCCAGCGCGGCGTCCAGCTGGCGCGCCTGCACCATGCGGTGGCGGTTGTCGCGCTTGAAGCCGGCGCGGGCGTAGAGCAGCAGGGTCTGCAGCATGTCGGCCATGCGCAGGGCTTCGCGCGCGGCGTTGCCCAGGGCCACGGCCGGCACGTCATGGGCCCATTCATCCAGGTACTGGGGGCGCGACGGGTCGTTCGGATCCGCGCGCTTGGGCAGCCAGCGAGTCAGCAGGGCGGCGTAGGGCGTCAGCAGCGGCAGGAACACCAGGGCGATGACGGCGTTGAACAGGGTGTGGAAGTTGGCCACCGCGCGGGCCGGGTCGGACGCCAGGTCGCTCATCATGGGCTGCAGATAGGGCAGCAGGATCAGGCCGGCCAGCACGCCCAGCACCCGCGTCAGCAGGTTGCCCAGGGGCAGGCGGCGGGCGGCGGGATCGTCCCCGGTCACGCCTTCGATCATGGGGTTGATGGCGGTGCCGAGGTTGGCCCCCAGCACCAGCGCAAACGCGACGTGCGGCGCCACCATGTGATGGCTGGCCAGCGACATGACCAGCACCACCACGGCCACGCTGGAATGCGCCGCCCAGGTGAAGGCGGCTGCCAGCAGCACGGTGGCCACCGGCTGGGTCGACAGCGCGTCCAGGATCATGCCCAGCATGGGCGCGGTCTGGAAAGGTTGGAACAGTTCGACCAGTTGGTGCAGCGATAGCAGCAGCAGCCCCAGGCCGATGAAGACGCGGCCGAGGTCGCGCGTGCGGCCGGGCGGGTAGCGGCGGAACATCCACACGCCCGCGAGGATCAGGATGGGGGCGAGCGAGGTCAGGTCGAAGGACAGCAACTGGACGATGAGCGTGGTGCCGACGTTGGCGCCCAGCATGGCGGCCAGGGCCGGCGCCAGGCCGACGACGCCGCCGGCCGCGAAGCCCGTGATCATCAGGCCCGTGGCGGTACTGCTCTGCAGCGCGGCGGTAATGCCCAGTCCGGCGGCGAAGGCCCGCAGCCGGGTGCCCAGGGCCTTGCCCAACGCCGCGCCCAGGGCGGCCCCGAAGGCGCGCTGTACGCCTGTTTGGACCATGTGCACGCCCCAGAGGAGCAGGGCGACGTAGCCGGCGAAGTCAAGCAGGGTAATGAGTCCGGACATCCTGGCGTGTTTCCATTCTTTTATGACAAGTAATAATTCTGTAATGATCGCATGCGCGGCGCTGCCGGGGGAACCTGTCCCCGCAATACAGCATACGCTTGCCGGGCCTGCTGCGCGCGGGCTGGCCTACGCGTATCATTGCCTCATCAATCCCAGATGCAATGGAGTTTTGCGTGGCCGTTTCCGTATTCGACCTGTTCAAGATAGGCATAGGCCCGTCTAGCTCCCATACGGTGGGCCCCATGCGGGCCGCCCTGTTGTTCGCGCAAGGCCTGGAGCGCGATGGACTCATGTCCAGCGTGGCCACGGTGCGCGCCGAGCTCTACGGCTCGCTGGGCGCCACGGGCAAGGGCCACGGTACCGACAAGGGCGTGCTGCTGGGCCTGATGGGCGAAGCCCCCGACACCGTCGACCCCGCCGCCATCGCCGGCATGATCGCGTCGGTGCGGGCCAGCCGCCAATTGCCGCTGCTGGGACGCTATCCGGTTCCTTTCGTCGAAAAGGAACACATGATGTTCTACCGCCGCGAAGCCATGGCGGAACATCCTAACGGCATGAAGTTTCACGCCTTTGACGCCAATGGCGAATCGCTGCGCGAGGCCCGCTACCTGTCGGTGGGGGGCGGCTTCGTGGTGACGGCCGGCGCGTCCAACAGCCAGGTCATCGCCGCGCACGACCAGTTGCCGTACCCGTTCCGCATGGGTCGAGAACTGATGGCCATGTGCAGCGAGAGCGGCCTGTCGGTGGCGCAGCTGATGATGAAGAACGAGCTGACCTGGCGCGACGAGGCCGAGGTGCATGCCGGGCTGGACCGCATCTGGCAGGTCATGCAGGACTGCGTGTCGCGCGGCTGCGGCATCAACTATCCGGAAGCGGACGGCGAACTGCCCGGCCCCTTGCGCGTGCGCCGCCGCGCGCCCGAGCTCTACCGCAACCTGACCCAGCGCGCCGAGCGCACCCTGTCCGATCCCCTGTCCGTGATGGACTGGGTCAATCTGTACGCCATGGCGGTCAACGAAGAGAACGCCGCGGGCGGGCGCGTCGTGACGGCGCCGACCAACGGCGCGGCCGGCATCATCCCGGCGGTGCTGCATTACTACGACCGCTTCGTGCCCGGTTCCAACCGCGAAGGCGTGCGCGACTTCCTGCTGACCGCGGCCGCCGTGGGCTTGCTCTACAAGTACAACGCCTCGCTGTCGGGCGCCGAGGTCGGCTGCCAGGGCGAGGTCGGCGTGGCCTGCTCGATGGCGGCGGGCGGCCTGGCCGCCGCCCTGGGCGGCACCGTCGAACAGGTCGAGAACGCGGCCGAGATCGGCATGGAGCACAACCTGGGCCTGACCTGTGACCCCGTGGGCGGCCTGGTTCAGATTCCCTGTATCGAGCGCAACGCCATGGCCTCCATCAAGGCCGTGAACGCTGCCCGCATGGCGCTGCGCGGCGACGGCCAGCACTACGTGTCGCTGGACTCCGTCATCAAGACCATGCGCGAAACCGGCGCCGACATGAAGACCAAGTACAAGGAAACCGCGCGCGGCGGGCTGGCGGTGAACATCGTCGAGTGCTGACGGGGGCGGGGTGACGACGATGCGGGAGGGCCAACGGATGTCATGGCCTTGGGGGTCCTTTCCGAAGCAAGGGAAGAACGCAGGCCGGCGAGGAAATGGCAAACGGCACGCCTGCAGGCTGCAGCTGGCCGCTGTCCGGGTCGATGCGCATGCAGGAAATGCGGTGTTCGTCCTGGCTGGCGACCAGCAGGAAGCCGCCGTCCGGGGGGATGGCGGCGTCGCGCGGCGTGCGCCCGCCGGCGGGCCACAAGCCTATCGGCTCGAGCCACGGGGCGGATTCCAATAGCCGAAATCCCGCGATGCTGTCGTGGCCGCGGTTGGTCGCGTAGAGCCAGCGTCCGCTCGGATGCAGGCAGAGCGCGGACGCGGAGTTGGCGTTGTGCCAATCAGCGGGCAGCGTGCCGATCCGGGTGAGCGCCTGTGCACGGGGATTGCGTGCCGTGGGCAGTTGAACGACGGTCACGCTATTGGACAGTTCGTTGAGCACGAAGGCGCGGGTACCGGCCGGATTCAGCCGCAGATGGCGCGGCCCGGAACCTGGTCCGATCTGCAGCTGCAGGTCCGGGAGCAGATCCAGCGTGGCGCCCCGCAGGGCATGGCGGGCGACGCTGTCGGTACCCAAGTCACACAGGTAGACCGCATCGCCGGACGGGGTCGGCTGGGCGCAATGCACATGGGGGCTCGCCTGGCGGTCGCTGCGCGGACCGCTGCCATGGCGCACGATGATGTCGGGCGGGGAGATGGGCAACCCCTGTCCGTCGAGCCGGTAGCTCAGGAGTTCGCCGCTGCCATAGTTGGACACGAAGAGGCGGTCCGCCGCAGGGGTCAGGCAGATGTGGCAAGGGCTGGCGCCAGGGGTAGGCACATTGAGCAAGTGCCGCAGCGTGGCCGCGTCGTCGACCGCGTAGACGTCGATGCTGGCGCCTTCTTCCTGCTCGCTCACGCCATACAGCAGGCCGAGGGACGCGGAATGGCACAGGTAAGAGGGATTGACGCTGTGGCTGTGCACCCGCAATTCACGCAGCGCGGCCGTCGCGGAGTCGAAACTCAGCAGGTGGATGCCGCGCCCTTTGCCATGCACATGCGGCATCGGCCGCGTATACGTGCCCACGGCAATCAGCCAGTTGCGCGTTCCGCGGGCCGGGGAGTGCGTATTCGATTCAGCCATGGTCTGCCCTCGACATCACGTCTATCCATACGGCCAGGACCGGCGCCAGGCCCCTGAAGTTATGCCCCCACCCCATTTAAGCAGGAATATCTGATCGTCAATCGTCCTCGGGGGGCCCGCCTCGCATCCTTGGGGCGGTTTTTCTTTTGGACGGAGCCGGAAAAGACGATGGCCCGCGCAGGCGGGCCATCGAGTCAGGGTGACGGGCGCGCGGCCCGTCTGAGCGAAAGGCTTAGATCACGCGTGCATTTTGCAGCGCGGCGATGCGGGCCGGAATCGGCGGGTGCGAGGCGAACATCGCGGCCAGGCCGCCCTTGCCGGTGATGCCCGAGGCCTCGAAGGACTTGGGCAGCTCGCCCGGTTCCAGGCCGCCCAGGCGGGCCAGGGCGCGGATCATGGGTTCGCGGGCGCCCATCAGGTGGGCCGAGCCGGCGTCGGCGCGATATTCGCGCTGACGCGAGAACCAGGCCACGATGATCGAGGCCAGCACGCCGAAGATGATTTCACAGACCAGCACGGTGATGTAGTAGCCCGGGCCGATGCCGCGTTCGTTCTTGAACACCACGCGGTCGATGAAGTAGCCGACCACGCGGGCCAGGAACACGACGAAGGTGTTCACCACGCCCTGGATCAGCGTCAGCGTGACCATGTCGCCGTTGGCGATGTGCGCGACTTCGTGGGCCAGCACGGCGGCGACTTCTTCCTCGCTCATGCTTTCCAGGAGGCCGGTGGACACCGCGACCAGGGAGTCGTTCTTGAAGGCGCCGGTGGCGAAGGCGTTGGGGGCGCCTTCATAGATGGCGACTTCCGGGCGGCCGATGCCGGCGCGGTCGGCCAGTTGGTGCACGGTGTCGACCAGCCAGGCTTCGCGCTGGTTGCGGGGCGAGTTCGGGTCCAGCACCTGGGCGCCGGTGCTCCATTTGGCCATGGGCTTGCTGATCAGGAGCGAGATGATCGCGCCGGTGAAGCCGACCACCACCGAGAAGATCAACAGGGCGTTCAGGTTCAGGCCGTTGGCGGTGATGTAGCGGTCCACGCCCAGGATGCGCAGCGTGGCCGACAGCACCAGCATGACAGCCAGGTTGGTCAGGACGAACAGGACAATGCGTTTCATGTTTTTTGTGTTCCTCTGCGAGCAGGATATGCCGGGATTCGACACTGCTGCGGGCCGCCAGTTCCCCGACTCGCGGCGCCGCTTCCGGTGACGGAGAGTATAGTATCGCTTTCCCTTATTCCTCTTCACTTTTCCCTTAGCGTAGACCCCCATGCAGGCACTCTGGATGTTGCTGGCGTCCGCCATGTTCGCCATCATGGGTTCGTTCGTGAAGCTCGGCACCGAACACGGCGCCTCGCTGCCGCAAGTCGTTCTGTTTCGTGGACTGCCGTCGGTCATCCTGCTGCTGATCTGGGCCCGCGCCGGCCGCCAGTCCATCATTCCCGTCAGCTGGAAACTCCACCTGTGGCGCAACCTGTCCGGTGTCACCTCGATGTGGCTGGGTTTTTTCGCCATCGCCCATCTGCCCCTGGCCACCGCCACCAGCCTGAACTACACCGCGCCGCTGTTCATCGCCTGCTGGATGCTGGGCTGGGGCGGCGCACAGCGCGACCCCGTGCGCATCGTGGCGGTGGCGCTGGGGTTCCTGGGCGTGATCGCGGTGCTGCGGCCCAGCATCAACGAGGACCAGTGGCTGGCCGCCCTGTTGGGGATGACCGCAGGCGCCATGTCGGCCATCGCCATGATGCAGATCCGCCAGCTGGGCCGGGTTGGTGAACCTGAATGGCGCACCGTGCTGTTCTTCTCCGTGGCCGTTTGCGTGTCCAGCCTGGCCGGACTGCTGTTCGAGGGCTGGGGCCACGCCGACTGGACCGGCTACCTGTCGCTGCTGGGCGTGGGCGTGACGGGCCTGTTCGGCCAGTTGGCCATGACCCGCGCCTTCGGCCTGGGGTCGGCGCTGCTGACGGCGGCGCTGCAGTACAGCACCATCATCTTCGCGGCCTTGCTGGGCATGGGCTTCTGGGGCGAACAGCTGGACGCCCTGGCCTGGGCCGGCATGGGCCTGATCATTTTCGCGGGCCTGTTGTCGATCTGGCGCACCATGCGCGATCCGAAGCCGGCCTGAGCCGCGGTCGCCCCACACCCTTACAGGAGCACACCGAATGCCGATGACCCTGATTTCCGCCGCCGAACTGGCCGCGCGCCTGGATGCGCCGGACGTGCGCGTGTTCGACGTGCGCCACGATCTGACCAATCACGCGGCGGGCCGTCAGGCCTATGACGCGGGCCACATCCCCGGCGCGCGCTACCTGGACCACGAAACCGAGCTGTCCGCAGCCCGCACCGGCAAGAACGGCCGTCATCCGTTGCCGTCGCGAGGCGCGTTCGGCGCGCTCATGGCCGCCCACGGCGTGACGCCCAAGACCCTGGTGGTGGCCTACGACGCCAGCGGCGGCATGTACGCCGCGCACCTGTGGTGGATGTTGCGCTGGCTGGGCCACGACCAGGTGGCGGTGCTGGACGGCGGCTGGCAGGCCTGGACCGCGGCCGGCCTGCCGACCACGACCGAAGCCGGCGCCGCCGTGCGCGCGGGCCAGCCGGTGGAGCCGGGCGCCTCGCTGGCGGGTTCGGTGGATGCGCAGGCGGTGCTGGACAACATCGCCCATCCGGCCTTCACCGTGATCGACGCGCGCGCGGCCAACCGCTACCGCGGCGAGGTCGAGCCCATGGACCCGGTGGCCGGCCACATTCCGGGCGCGTTGAACCGTCCCAACGGCGAGAACCTGCAGGCCGACGGCCGTTTCAAGCCGGCCGCGCAGTTGCGCGAGGAGTTCGCCAGCCTGCTGGACGGCCGCGATCCGGCGGCCATCGTGCACCAGTGCGGCTCGGGCATCACGGCTTGCCACAACCTGCTGTCCATGGAAATCGCGGGCTTGTCCGGTTCGCGCCTGTACCCGGGCTCCTGGAGCGAGTGGTGCAGCGATCCATCCCGCCCGGTGGCCACGGGCGCTCAGTGACCTGACGCCTGGACCTGATGCCCGGGCCTGGACGCCCGGGCGTCCGCGAATACCCGGGCACCCAGAAAGTCCACCAGCGCCCGGACCTTCGGCGACGGGTGCTTGCTGGCAGGCCACAGGATGTGGAAGACGTTGGTCCGCTCCGATTTGCCTTTCAGGACCTGCACCAGGCGGCCATCCGCCAAGGGTTCGCGGATGGCGAAGTCCGGCAGGTAGGCAATACCCAGTCCTTGCAGCGCGAAGCAGGCGCGCGTCTCGATGTTGTTGCAGATCATCGAGACGGGCAGCTGCAGCTCTGGCTCGCCTTCGGCTTGCCGCAGAGCCCAAGTCTCCAGCTTGCCGCTGCTGGGAAAGCGGTAGTGCAGGCAGCTATGGCGCAGCAGGTCGGCCGGCGTTTTGGGCGTGCCGCGGCTGGCCAGGTAGGCGGGGGAGGCGACCAGCAGGATCTGGAACGCGCCGAGGCGGCGCGCCGACAGGCGCGAGTCGGCGGGTTCGCCCGTGCGCACCACGGCATCGAAGCCCTCTTCGATCACGTCCACCATCCGGTCGGTGAAATCCAGGTCGAGTTCGATCTCGGGATACTCGCGCATGAACTCGCCCAGCACCGGCAGCACCAGTCCGCTGACCAGCGGCAGGCTGACGCGAAGGCGTCCGCGGGGCGCGGCGGCGGCCTGCGACAGCTCCAGTTCGGCCGCTTCGATCTCGGCCAGGATGCGGCGGCTGCGTTCCAGGAACAGCGCGCCCTCGGCCGTCAAGGTGACGCTGCGCGTACTGCGGTGGAACAGGCGCACGCCCAGCTTTTCTTCCAACCGCGCCACGCTCTTGCCGATGGCGGATGCCGACACGCCCAGCAGCCTGCCGGCGGCGACGAAGCTGCGCGTTTCCGCAACCTGCACGAACACGACAAAGCCATTGAGGCTATCCATCTGGTTTCCTTGATTGCGGACATCTGGTTCCGCAGAAGAAGGAAATGTAGCCTACTTTTTCTTTAATCTCCGGGCCTATATCGTCTCGGCACCAAGCTGCAACCGAGGTGCCTGAGATGAAAAAACCTACGAATTCCCCGCGTCCGCGCACTGCGCCGGCGCTTCCACCCGCCGGCCGCGACCGGCTGCCGCAGGGCGCCTTGCTGGCGCTGGCGATGGCCGGCTTCATCACCATCCTGACCGAGGCGCTGCCGGCCGGGCTGTTGCCGCAGATGGCGCGGGGCCTGGCCGTGTCCCAGGCCAGTATCGGCCAGACCGTCACCATCTATGCGATCGGGTCGCTGGCGGCGGCGATCCCGCTGGTCGCCGCGACCCGGGGCGTGCGGCGGCGTCCGCTGCTGCTGGCGGCGATCGCCGGGTTCGTGCTGGCCAATACAGTGACCGCGTTGTCTTTCAGCTATGTGCTGACCCTGGCCGCGCGCTTCCTGGCCGGCATGTCGGCGGGATTGTTGTGGGCGCTGCTGGCGGGCTACGCCGCGCGTATGGTGCCCGCACATCAGCAGGGCCGCGCGATCGCGGTGGCGATGCTGGGCGCGCCGCTGGCGCTGTCGCTGGGCGTGCCTGCCGGAACTTTTCTTGGGGCGCTGTGGGGGTGGCGCATCGGCTTTGGCATCATGAGCGCGCTGGCAGTGCTGCTGATGGTCTGGGTGCGCTTGCGGGTGCCGGACTTTGCGGGACAGGCCCGGGGCAAGCAACTGCCGCTGCGGCATGTCTTCCTGCTGCCCGGCGTGCGTCCGGTGCTGTTCGCGGTGCTGGCGTTCGTCCTCGCGCACAACATTCTCTACATCTACATCGCACCGTTCCTGGCATCGCTGGGCATGGCCGCAAGCACCGAGCTGGTGCTGCTGGTGTTCGGACTCAGTTCCCTGGCCGGGATCTGGCTGGTCGGGACGTTGATCGACCGCCATTTGCGGGCGCTGACTTTGGCTTGCGTCGCCCTGTTCGGCTTGGCCGCGTTGGCGCTGGGTATCGCGGGCGGCATGCTGGCCATGCTTTATCTGTCGGTGGGGGCTTGGGGCGTGGCGTTCGGCGGTTCGCCGACGCTGTTCCAGACCGCGCTGGCCAAGACGGCGGGCGACGCCGCGGACGTGGCGCAGTCCATGCTGGTGACCGCGTGGAACACGGCGATTGCCGCGGGCGGTATCGTTGGCGGCGCGTTGCTCGAACGCCTGGGCGTGGGCGCGTTCGTGCCGGCCCTGCTGGCGCTGCTGGCGGCGACGCTGGCGGTCGTCTGGGCCGCCAGGACGCATGGCTTTCCCGCCAGCCCTACCAGATGGCAGCCAGCTTGACCCGCCCCGAGATGCTTTCGGCGATTTCCAGGAAATGGTCCAGGGGCGGCGTCGCCAGCCCCGGAACCTTGGCCATGTCGTCCCACCGCCTCAGGCGGATCGCATCCGGCGCGCCCGGCATGCTCGCGAATTCCACCGCCTGGCTCGCATCGAAACTGCCCCCCTGCAGCGCCAGGCTGCGTTTCGAATCCTCCGAGAGCGACGCTTCATATTGCGGTTCCACATAGCAGAGGTAGCGCTTGGCTTCCACATGCAGCCGGATCGGGTCCAGCACCGCCGAGCTGAACAGGCCGCGCAGGAAGGGCAGGACGAAGTACTGGTGCTTGTCGTCGATGCCGCGCAGCGTGGGCGTGCCGGGCCGGTCGGCGATGAGATGGCCCAGGTCGTGCAGCAGGCTGGCGGTGATCAGGTGGGCGCCGGCGCCGTTGCGTTCCGCCAGCGCCGCGGTCTGCAACGCGTGCCGCAGGTGGCTGACGGATTCGCCGTCATAGGAGCGGTGTCCGCGCTCCAGGAAAATCTGCTCGATATCTTGCAAGGTCAAGGCCATGGTTGTCTCCTGGGTGGCCGCATAGGGGAGGGCGGCGCTCAGCCGGCGGCTGGCGCCATCTCCAGAAAGCGAGCGATCAACTGCACCGGTTGGCGCTCGCGCAGGCAGTACAGGTATTCGTGCATCACGATGTCGGCGCCCTCGATGTCCAGGGCCGCCAGGTCGGGATGGGAAGGGATCTCGCGCGAGGGGATCAGGCTGATTCCCAGGCCGCACAGGGTGGCTTGGCGGATGGATTCACGGCTGCCGATTTCCAGCGTGCGGCGCACCGTGACGCCAGCCGCCAGCAAGGCGTCCTCCGTCAGTTGCCGCGTCATGGAGCCGGGTTCGCGCAACAGCAGCGCGTGGTCGGCCAGGTCGGCCAGTCGGACCCGGCCGCGGCGCGCCAGGGGATGGTCGCGATGCGCCACGACCCGGATGGGGTCGGCGGCGATCATGCGCCGGTACAGGTGCTTGTCATCCATCAGAAACGACGACGTGGCAATCTCGATGCGATAGTCATGCAGCGCCTGGAGCATGCTTTGCGAGTTGCCGATAGCCAGCGTCAGATCTATGCCCGGGTAGCGCTGGTTGTAGGCGCGCACCGTGTCCATGATGTAGTAGGGGCCGGTGGCGCCGATGCGCAGATTGCCTTCGCGCAGGTCGCTGGCGTCGCGCAGGCGGAAGTCGATCTCGGTTTCCTGCTGGACCAGTTTTTCCACCATGGGCATCAGGCTGTGGCCCGCGTCCGACAGGCGCATGCCGCGCCCCTGGCGGTGGAACAGTTCGACGCCGTAACGCGACTCCAGCTGGCGCAATTGCCCGGTCACCGTGGGCTGGCTGACGCCCAGCTGGGCGGCGGCCTTGGTGACGGTGCCGCAGCGGGCCACGGCATAGAAGGATTTGAGTTCGGCGACAAGCACGGTGCAGGGGGCGGAATAGGGCGCAATGCGCAAGACCGCCAGTACACCAAAATAATTTGATGTTTTTATTACTGCATTTGCGCGAAGTGTCATAAACACTCAATACGCGTCTTCCATACTGCCGTCGTTCCCAAACCGGAGGCCCCATGGCCGAACGCGATACCGCATTTCTCTCTGTCAGGCATCTAGTGAAGCGCTTTGGCAGCCATACCGCGCTGTCGGACGTCTCGCTCGACATCCGCGCCGGGGAGCTGGTGTGCCTGCTGGGCCCCTCGGGCTGCGGCAAGACCACCTTGCTGCGCGCCATCGCCGGCCTGGAACGCCAGGACAGCGGCACCATCGTCCTGTCCGGGCGCGACATCTCGCACGCCGAACCGCAGGCGCGCGACTACGGCATCCTGTTCCAGTCGTACGCGCTGTTTCCCAACCTGACCGTGGCCCAGAACGTGGCCTACGGCCTGAGCGGCAAGCGCGCCCACCGCAACCACGTCGCCAACCGCGTCGAGGAAATGCTGACGCTGGTCGGCCTGGCGGGCGCGGCGGATAAATACCCGGGACAGATCTCTGGCGGGCAGCAGCAGCGCGTGGCCCTGGCGCGCGCGCTGGCGCCGTCGCCGTCCCTGCTGCTGCTGGACGAGCCCATGTCGGCGCTGGACGCCCGCGTGCGCGAGCATCTGCGCATCGAGCTGCGGGCCTTGCAGAAGCGCCTTTCCATCACCACGCTGATGGTCACGCACGATCAGGAAGAGGCCATGGTGATGGCCGACCGCATCGCCGTCATGAATGGCGGGATCATCGAGCAGTACGGTACGCCGCGCGAACTCTACCGCCAACCCGGCTCGGCCTTCATCGCCGATTTCGTGGGCGAGGCGAACTGGCTGCCGTTCGAGCGCCTGGATGCGCACCGCGCCCGTGTCGGACGCCAGGAACTGGCCGTGGATGAGGCGCTGGATGCCGCCAGCGGCAAGCTGTTCGTGCGCCCGGAAGCCGTGCGCGTCAGCACCGCGCGCCCGGACCAGCCCAACGCCATGCTGGCCGATGTGCTGGACGGCGTGTTCCTCGGCCGCGGCTATCGCCTGGCCCTGCGCCTTGAGGGCGTACCCGGCAGCACGGTGCATTCCATCGTGTCCCCTGAAATCGGAGACGCCCTGCTGGGCCCTCACGCCGCCAGCCGCTGCTGGGTGGAGCTGCCGCGCCATGCGATACGCGCCTACGCTTGATCCGGCCATGACCCGTTCCTCCAACGCCGCCGCGCCGGCAGCTGGAAGCTTCGCAACGCCGGCGCCTGCGCCAGCGCTGGGCCGCCGCCCGCTGCCGGCCTGGGTTGGCGCCTTCGGCCTGGCCGCCGGGCAGGGCGCCCTGGCGCTGGGCCTGCTGCTGTTCCTGGCGCTGCCCTTGGCCGCCATCTTGCTCAAGTCCGTGACCGACAGCGACGGCGCCTGGGCCGGGCTGTCGGTGCTTGCGGACATCATCGGCGGCGACGGCTTCATGGACATGGTCGCGCGCAGCCTCGCGGTGGGCGTCGTGACGACGCTGCTGGTCGTGCCCTGCGCCTACGGATTCGCCTACGGCCTGACCCGCACGCGCTTGCCGGGCAAGGGCCTGCTGCGCACCGTCGCCTTGCTGCCGCTGCTGGCGCCGTCGCTGCTGCCGGGCATCGCGCTGGTGTACCTGCTGGGCAACCAGGGCCTGCTCAAGAGCCTGACGGGCGGCGCGACCATCTACGGTTTCTGGGGCATCGTCGTGGGCGAGGCTTTCTATACCTTCCCGCACGCGCTGATGATTCTGCTGACCGGCCTGGCGCTGGCCGATGGCCGTCTTTATGACGCCGCGCGCGCCATGGGCGCCGGCCCCTGGCGGACCTTCCTGACGGTGACCCTGCCGGGCACCCGCTACGCCGTGTTTTCGGCCTGCTGCGTGGTGTTCACGCTGACGGTTACCGACTTCGGCGTGCCCAAGGTCGTGGGCGGCGACTACAACGTGCTGGCGATGGAAGCCTACAAGGCCGTGGTCGGCCAGCAGAACTTTCCCAAGGGCGCGGCCATCGGCATCCTGCTGCTGCTTCCCGCGATCCTGACCTTCGCCCTGGACCGGCGGCTGCGCGCCCGCCAGGGCGCCCAACTGAGCGGCCGGGCCCAGCCCTATGCCGCCGGCGTCAACCGCCGCCGCGATGCCGCGTTCCTGGCGCTGGCCGGCGTGCTGGCGGCGTTCCTGCTGCTGATCATCGGCGTGGCGGTGTGGGCGTCCTTCGTGAAGATGTGGCCCTACAACCTGTCGATGTCGCTGCGTTCGTACGACTTCGACAATATGGACGGCGGCGGCTGGCTGGCCTGGCGCAACAGCCTGCAACTGGCGTTCTGCACCGCCCTGGCCGGCACGGCGGTGGTCTTCACCGGCGCATGGATGATGGAAAAAGTGCCTGCTCGCAGCTCGCTCACGCGCGGTCTGCGCGGCATGGTCGGCATGCTGGCGCTGATGCCCATGGCCGTACCCGGCCTGGTGCTGGGCCTGGGCTACATCTTCTTCTTCAACAGCCTGTCGAACCCGCTGAACCTGCTGTACGGCACCATGCCGCTCCTGGTCCTGTGCACCATCGTCCACTTCTACACCAGCGCGCACCTCACCGCCGCCACCGCGCTCAACGCGCTGGACCCCGAATTCGAGGCGGCCTCCGCGTCGCTCAAGGTGCCGCGCCTGACGACCTTTGTCCGCGTGACATTGCCGATGTGCCTGCCGGCGGCGCTGGACGTGGCCCGCTACCTGTTTGTTTCCGCCATGACCACGGTGTCCGCGGTCGTGTTCCTTTACAGCCCGTCGACGGTGCTGGCCGCGGTCGCGGTGCTGAACATGGACGACGCCGGCTTCATCGGTCCTGCCGCCGCCATGTGCACCGTGATCATGGCCAGTTCGGCCGCGGCCGCCCTGGTCCTGCATCTGGCCAGCCGCGCACTGGTGGCGCGCAGCCAGGCCTGGCGCCGCCCCGCGGCCCATTGAACGATTTCTCAAGGAAGACCCTCATGACTGTTTCGCCTTTGCCCGTCCGCCTGGAAGCGGTGATTTTCGACTGGGCCGGCACGCTGGTCGACTTCGGCTCCTTCGCGCCCACCAAGGTGTTCGTGGACGCGTTCTCGCAGTTCGGCGTGGAGATGTCGCTGGAGCAGGCCCGCGGCCCCATGGGCATGGGCAAGTGGGACCACATCCGCACGCTTTGCAACGATCCCGTGATCGCCAGCCAGTACCAGGCCCAGTTCGGCCGCTTGCCCACCGATGACGACGTGACCGCCATCTATGAGCGCTTCCTGCCGATGCAGCTGGACAAGGTCGCCCAGTATTCGGCGGCTATCCCCGGCGCGGCCGAGTTGCTGCGCGCCCTGCGCCAGCGCGGCCTGAAGATCGGCTCGTGCTCGGGCTATCCCGCCAGCGTCATGCGCCGCGTGGTCGAACGCGCCGCCTCCGAAGGCCTGGAACCCGATTGCATCGTCGCCAGCGACGACGTGCCGCGCGCGCGGCCGGCGCCCGCGATGGCGCTGAAGAACGTGGTCGAACTCGGCCTGTCCGACGTCGCCGCCTGCGTCAAGGTCGACGACACCGCGCCCGGCATCGAAGAAGGACGCCGCGCCGGCATGTGGACCGTGGGCCTGCTGCTGTCGGGCAACGCCGCCGGTCTGACGCTGGAGGAATACCTGAGCCTGGACGACGCGGGCCGCCAGAAGGCCCGCACCGCCGCCAGCCTGGAGCTGTCGCCCGCCGCGCCGCACTACCTGATCGACACCGTCGCCGACCTGCCTGGCGTGATCGCCGACATCGAATCCCGCTTGTCCGCAGGCCAGCGCCCTTAACCCTCAACCACCTGTCTGCATCGCTTGCCGGGGCCGGTTCGCGCCAGCCCTGGGGGCTTCCCTCAGCCTTTTTCCGCTTACCCACGGAGTACTTCATGAATCGCTACAAGCTGCTTGCACTGGCCGCCGCCCTGACGGGCGTGATGGGCGCCGCCTCCGCCGAGACCACGCTGACGGTCTACACCGCGCTCGAAGCCGACCAGATCAAGGCCTATCAGGCCGCGTTCGAGAAGGCCAATCCCGACATCAAGATCCAGTGGGTGCGCGACTCCACCGGCATCATCACCGCCAAGCTGCTGGCCGAGAAGAACAACCCCAAGGCCGACGCCATCTGGGGCCTGGCCGGCACTTCGCTGGGCCTGATGGACAAGGAAGGCATGCTGCAGCCCTACGCCCCCAAGGGCCTGGACCAGATCGCCGCCAACATGCGCGACGCCAAGGCCGAGCCCAGCTGGGTCGGCATGGACGGCTTCGCCGCCGCCATCTGCTTCAACACTATCGAAGCCGAAAAGCAGAAGCTGCCCAAGCCGACCTCGTGGCAGGACCTGACCAAGCCGGTGTACGCCGGCAAGATCGTCATGCCGAACCCGGCGTCGTCGGGCACCGGCTTCCTGGACGTCAGCGCCTGGCTGCAGATCTTCGGTGAAGAGAAGGGCTGGGCCTACATGGACGCCCTGCACAAGAACATCGGTTCGTACACGCACTCGGGCTCCAAGCCGTGCAACATGGCCGCCGCCGGCGAATTCCCGATCGGCGTGTCGTTCGACTACCGCGCCGCCAAGCTGAAGGCCGACGGCGCGCCGGTCGAAGCCGTGTTCCCCTCGGAAGGCCTGGGCTGGGAAGTGGAAGCCACCGCCATCATGAAGGGCACCAAGAACCTGGAAGCCGCCCGCAAGCTGGCCGACTTCTCCGCCAGCCGCGAAGCCAACGAGCTGTACAAGGCGAACTTCGCCGTGCTCGCCATCCCGTCGATCGCCACGTCCAATCCGAACCTGCCGGCCGACCTGATGCAACGCATGATCAAGAACGACTTCACCTGGGCCGCCACCAACCGCGACCGCATCATCGCCGAGTGGACCAAGCGCTACGACGGCAAGTCCGAGCCGAAGAAGAAGTAAGTCGGTTTGACCGCGGCGGCGCAGGACGCCGCCGCGCCCCGGGAGCGCCCGCCAGGGCGGCTTCCGCCGCATTTCCCTTTGCAATGTTCCACAGATGAAAAATTTCGACGTAGTCGTGGTGGGCGCCGGCATGCTGGGCATCGCCCACGCCTGGGCCGCCGCCAAGCGCGGCCTGTCGGTGGCCGTGATCGAGCGCAGCCGCCAGGCGCATGGCGCCACCATCCGCAATTTCGGCCAGGTCATCGTGACGGGCCAGGCCCCCGGCATGATGCTGTCGCACGCCCAGCAGGCGCGCGAGCTATGGCTGGATCTGGCGGGGCGCGCGGGTTTCCATGTGCGCGCCAACGGCGCCCTGGTGCTGGCGCGCAACGCCGAAGAGGCGGACGTGCTGCAGGAATTCGCCGACACACGCATGCGCCAGGAAGGCTATCGCGCCGAACTGCTGTCGGGCCGCGAGGTGGCCCGCTTGTACGGCGGCCAGCTGGCGCATCACTGCGCCGGCCTGCAAGGCCATGACGATCTGCAGATCTATTCGCGCGAGGCGCTGCCGGCCATCACGCGCTACCTCGCGGAGTCGCTGGGCGTGACGTTCATCACCGGCACGCTGGCGCGCGCGGTCGAGGGCGGGCTGGTGTGCACCTCGGCGGGAGAATTCAAGGGCGGGCACGTGTTCGTCTGTCCCGGGCACGACTACCTGACCTTGTTGCCCGAGCGCTTCGCGCCGATGAACCTGGAGGTCACGCGCCTGCAGATGCTGCGCGCCGCGTTCGAGACCCAGCCCATCGCGCTGGACCGCCCCTTGCTGACCGGCCTGTCCTGCGTGCATTACGGCGCGTTCTCGGACCTGCCGTCGGCGCTGGCGCTGCGCGACGTGATCCAGGCGCGCACGCCCATGCTGCTGGAGAACGGCATCCACCTGCTGATCAGCCCCACGCCCTATGGCGAACTGATCATCGGCGATTCGCACCGCTACGGCCAGGACGCGCCGCCGTTCAACGACGAAGCGGTCGACAACGCCATGCTGGACCTGGCGACCCAGGCGCTGGGTGCGCGCTTGCGCGTGCTGGAGCGCTGGCAGGGCGTCTATGGCGCGCACGGCCCGGCGCCGTTCTCGGTCATGCCGGTGGACCCGGCCACGACGGTGGCGGTGATGCACTCGGGTGTGGGCATGACGGTGGGTCTGGCCATCGGCGAGCGCACGGTGGCGGGCGCGCTGGGCCGCTGATCGCGGCAGCCGGAAAGAAGAAAGGCCTCGCATATGCGAGGCCTTCTTGCATGGGAGAGGCGCCGAAGCCAGGCTTCAGACCCGCTCCTGCATGATGCGCCGATACCATTCATGGAAGTGCTGCATGCCGTCTTCCATGGGCGACTGGTAGGGGCCGGTTTCGTTCACGCCGCGCAGCATCAGCGCCTTGCGGCCCGCGTCCATGCGCTCGGCGATCTCGTCATCCTCGATGGCCGTTTCCATGTAGGCGGCGCGCTGCGCCTCGACGAATTCGCGCTCGAAGGCGGCGATTTCCTCGGGGTAGTAGAACTCGACCACGTTGACCGTTTCCTGCGGGCCCTTCGGGTACAGCGTGGAGAGCACCAGCACGTGCGGATACAGCTCGATCATGTGGGTCGGGAAGTACGTGACCCAGACCGCGCCGAAATCCGGCGCATCGCCTTCGCGGAACGCCAGCAGGCGGTCATGCCATTGCTTGTAGACATCGGAGCCCGGCTGCGCCAGGGCGTTGTGCACGCCGACCTTTTGCAGGCTGTACCAGTCGTTGAACTCCCAGCTCAGGTCGTCGCAAGTGACGAAGCGGCCCAGGCCCGGGTGGAACGGACCGACGTGGTAATCCTCGAGGTAGACCTCGATGAAGGTCTTCCAGTTGTAGTTGCACTGGTGCACTTCGACGTGGTCCAGCACGTAGTCGCCGAAGTCGAATTCCGGACGCGAGAACAGCGGCGCCATGTCGGCGGCCGGATCGCGCGGGCCTTCGAACAGCAGGCCATGGCAGTCGCGCAGGCGGAACTTCTGCAGGTTCATGCAGGGCGTGGTGGCGAACTGGGGCGCGCCCAACAACTCGCCCTGGTTGTTGTACGTCCAACGATGCAAGGGGCAAACGATATTGCCGCCGGTTGCCTTCAGATTGCCATGCGTATTGCAGTTGCCGGCCACATTGCCGGTCTCGCCGCCAAGCATCAGCGCCTGGCGGTGGCGGCAGACATTTGAGATGAGTTCGACGCCTTGCTGATTGCGAACCAGCACGCGTCCTCCGTCTTCCTGGACCAACGTACGCCAATCCCCGATTTCGGGCACCACTTTCTGGTGGCCGACGTATTGCGAGGATTGCTTGAAAATGAGTTCTTGCTCGCGGGCAAAGAGGGCTTCGTCAAAATACGCGCTGACGGGTAGCTGGGTGCGAGCTGGCACTACATGTGCCATCCGACCGATGTCGGTCATGATTCCCCCCGCTCGGATAAAAAAGCCAGGACGGAGAGGCTTTTGCCTGGCGGCTTTGAAATCCGCAGGATGCGTTCCGTGCTGGCGCGAAGAAAAATCGGTGTCTGGCCGATCAAATAAGCCGTGAATTGTACCCCAAGCCCTTACCCCGCGCCCGTGAAGATCTGCGAAGCTTCGTGAAGTTACGCCGTAGCCGTCGTGCACGCGCTACGCGCGGCATAACCCCTTGAAGATGTAGGCCTTTCAGACGAAGCGCCGGGTCGCCGGATGACGTCTCATCAGCCAGCTGCTGGCGGCCGACAACATGAACACGGCCACCGCCAGCACGGGCAGCGTCCAGGCCTCGTTGCGCGCGCCCGTCAGGGCGCCGGCGCGATGCGCCACGTCGAGGAACAGCGGATGGATCAGGTAGACGCCGAAGGTCAGCGGCGCCAGCGAGGCCAGCCGCGGCAGCCGCGGCGACGAAACGATCCACTGGAACGCGGCCAGCGACATGAACGGCACCGTCAGGCTGAAGTAATCGTAGAAGTAGGTATCCAGCGCGCGGTTGCTCGACATCGAATACACGCCCAGCGCGGTCGCGGCCACGCTGGCCGCCAGCATCAGGCCGGGGCGCGGGATGCGCATCTGGCCGTCGAAGATCAGGCGGCCCGCCACGAAGTAGCCCAGATAGGGCAGGAACCAGGTCAGGAAGAAGCCCGCGGGCGCGCCCAGCGCGCGGCGATACAACGCGTCCAGGATCGCCACGCCCAGGATGCCGACCACCCACAAGGCGCGGGCGCGCGGCGTGCTGCGCGCATACAGGATGCGCACCAGCGGCGCGAACAGGTACAGGCCCACGATCATGTACAGGTACCACAGGTGGTAGTACGGCTCGCCCTGCACCAGCTTGCGCGGCCAGAACGAAAAATCGATGCGGCCGTCGTCCCACCAATCCAGCGCCGTGCGCCAGGCCAGATAGAAAAACGTCCAGAACACGAGCGGCGCGCAGATCCGCGCCAGGCGCCGGCTGTAGAACTGGCGCGCGTCCTGCGGCTTGTCGGGGTCCAGCAACAGGGCGCCGCTGACCATGACGAACACGGGCACGCACCAGCGCGCCGCCGAGTCGTACAGATTGGCGGCCAGCCACGCTCCGCCGCCGTACACCGCGGGGTTGCTTACCACCATGGCCGCGCTGTGCAGCAGCACCACGGCCACCGCCGCCAGCCAGCGGGCGGCATCCAGGCGCGCATATTTCTCTTCGGCGTACGGCATCGGGCTCCCATGGCGGTGTCTACTTTTTCACCATAGCAGCGGGCAGCGTCCTGGTTCTGTATCCAGGGGTTAGAGGGCATATCGACGCGCATGAAAAACCGGCAGGGGCGCTGGAGCCCTCTGCCGGCGGATGCCGCGTGGCGCGGCGCATTCACGGGCGGGCGCGGGCCCGCCTACGTTTTGTCACGAAACCAGCCGCGCCATCATTGCAGGACGATATTGGCCTGCTTGATCAGCTGCGCCACGATGGGCTGTTCAGTCTTGATCTGCTTGTCCAGTTCCGCGGCCGTGCCCGAGCGCGGGTCGATGCCCATGTCCAGCATGCGCTTCTTGATGGTCTCGTCCTGCAGGGTCTCGGTCAGGGCCTGCTGCAGCTTTTCCATCACGGGGGCGGGCGTGCCCTTGGGCGCCACGAAGCTGAACCAGGCGGTCATGTCGAACGCGGGATAGCCTTGCTCGGCCAGCGTCGCCAGCTTGGGCTGCGTCGCCAGGCGGCCGGGGCTGGTGATGGCGAAGACCTTGACCTTGCCGGCATCGGCCTGCGGCATGCCGGTGGCCACCATGTCGAAGAAAAGGTCCACGTCGCCGCTGACCAGCGCGGGCAGGGCCTGGGTCGCGCCCTTGAAGGGCACATGCAGGATGTCGATGCCTGCGCGTTCCTTGAACAGTTCGCCCGCCAGGTGAGAGGACGTGCCAGGGCCGAAGGTGGCGAAGGTCAGCTTGCCCGGATTCTGCTTGGCGTAGGCCACCACATCCTGGGTGCTGTTGAACGGCCGCTTGGGGCTGGACAGCAGGACCAGCGGCCCCACGCCGACCATGCCGATGCGGGCGAAGCCATCGGGATCGTAGGGCAGCTCCTTGTACAGATAGCGGTTGGTGACCAGCGTGGAGTTGGTCGCCATCAGGATGGTGTAGCCGTCCGGCGCTTCGCGCGAAACAAAGGCCGCCCCGATCGAGGTGCCGGCGCCTGCCTTGTTCTCGACGATCATGGGCTGGCCCAGCGTCTTGGCCATGCGTTCGGCCAGGATGCGCGTCAGCACGTCGGTGGCGCCGCCGGCGGGGAAGGGCGAGACCACCTTGATCGGCCGGGCCGGATAGGTTTCGGCCTGGGCGCCCAGCGCTGCGGCGCTGAGCAGCAGGGTGGCCAGCAGTTTGAAGCTAGTGCGAATCATGTTTTCCCCTTGAAATCGCGTGCATGAGTGGAGGTTCGGGCCTGGCTTGGCGCTGCGGGCAGCGCTTGCCAAGTCTCCTTGGGTGCATTAAATTCCGTAAAATGGAATTTAATTTTGTTATTCGAAATAAACTATAAAAACGAAGCGAATAGAAATGCAATCTTTTTCTGACGCCAAGCGCATCGCCCATCCCGCCGCCAAGCCGGACGGCAAGGTCGAACTCAGCCTGCCCGCGCGCCGCAAGCGCGCTCCCGGCGCGGGCGAGGGCGCCAATTCGCCCGATTTCATCACCGCCCTGGCGCGCGGGCTGGACGTGCTGCGCTGCTTTCGCCATGGCGTGACGGCCTTGGGCAATCTGGACCTGGCGCGTCTGACCGGTCTGCCCAAGCCCACCATCAGCCGCATCACCTACACCCTTACTGAATTGGGTTATCTGCGCTATCACCCGGACACCGGCAAATATTCGCCGGGCTATGGCGTGCTGGCGCTGGGCTTCGGCCTGCTGGCCGGACTGGAGGTGCGCGAACTGGCCAAGGCCTCGATGACCGAGCTGGCCCGCGCCACGGGTGGCGCGGTGGCCCTGGGCGCCTTCGATGGCGACGCCATGACCTACGTCGAAGCCATCCACGGCTCTTCGGCGCTTTACCTGCGCCTGCCGGTCGGCTATCGCGCCAGCCTGGACAGCGCCATGGGGCGGGCCTACCTGGCCAGCCTGCCGCCCCAGGCCTGCGCCGACGCGCTGGCCCGGCTGGGCGAGACGGCGCCGGACGCGGCCGCCGTCGAGCGCGCGCGCGTCGAACTGCGCGATACGGGCTGCTGCTACGCCATCGGCGAATGGCAGTCGGGGATCAATGCGGTCGCGGTGCCGTTCTCGTCCATCACGGGCGAGGGCGTCTTCGTCATGAGCTGCGGCGGACCCGCCAGCCTCTTGCCGGAGGCGGACCTGCGTACGCGCGTGGCGCCCCTGCTGCAGGCCTCCATAGCGGGGCTGGCGGGCGCCGCGGCCTGAGACGCGCCGCGCGCGGCGGCAAGCCCGACGGCCTTGCGGGTATCTCGTACAATTCACGGATTGATCCACCCCTAGCGCCCTCGGAGACCCGTTTGGCCAAATCTTCACAAGCCGATCCGCAGATCGATGACCGTCCCTTGCCCCAGGATTTCGAAACGGCGCTGGCCGAGCTCGAATCGCTGGTAGCGGCCATGGAAGACGGCTCGTTGCCGCTGGAGCAGTCGCTTGCCGCCTACCGGCGCGGCGTGGCGCTCACGCGGGTCTGCCAGGAACGCTTGGCGCAGGCCGAACAGCAGGTCAAGGTCCTGGAGGGCGACCTGCTGCGTCCGCTGGACCCGGCGGCGCTGGATGACGAATAAGAGCCCGATGAAGCAAATTCAACTCGCCTTCCCGGAATGGTTGCAAGGCCGTGTCCAGCACGTCGAAGACGTCCTGGACGATCTGCTCCCCCCGGCTGACGCGTTGCCCGCCCGGCTGCACGAAGCCATGCGCTACGCCGTGCTCGGCGGCGGCAAGCGGGTGCGCGCCGCGCTGGTCTACGCGGCGGGGCAGGCTTGCCCCGTCAGCGGCAGCGTGCTGGCCGTGCAGGCCTCGCTGGACCGCGCCGCCGCGGCGGTGGAACTGATCCACGCCTATTCGCTGGTGCACGACGACCTGCCCTGCATGGACGACGACACGCTGCGCCGCGGCCGTCCCACCACCCATGTGCAGTTCGACGAAGCCACCGCCATGCTGGCGGGCGATGCGCTGCAGCCGCTGGCCTTCGATCTGTTGGCCTCCATGCCGATCGCGCCCGCGCTGATCGTGCAGGCCACCCAGTCGCTGGCGCGCGCTGCCGGCAGCCAGGGCATGGCGGGCGGCCAGGCCATCGATCTGTTCAGCGTCGGCCGCGCGCTGTCGCGCGACGAACTGCAAACCATGCACAGCATGAAGACGGGCGCCATGCTGGCTTGCAGCGTGGCCCTGGGCGGCATCGTGGCGGGCGCCAGCTCGGCTTCGCGCCAGGCGCTGGACGCCTACGCGCAGGCGGTGGGGCTGGCCTTCCAGGTGGTCGACGACATCCTGGACGTGACCGCGGACAGCGCCAGCCTGGGCAAGACGCCGGGCAAGGACGCCGCCGAGAACAAGCCCACCTATGTATCGCTTCTGGGCCTGGACGGCGCGCGCGCGTTTGCCCAGGAACTGCGTGAGGACGCGCTGGCGGCCCTGGCTCCGCTGGGCGAGGCCGGATCGCGCCTGGCTGAACTGGCCGACTTCATCGTCCTACGAGACCGCTGAGCCGGGACCAGCCCGGGCTGGAGGCAGGCCGGGCCAACGAACCACATAAAAGCATGACGACAGATTTACTGGACCGCATTCAATCCCCGGCTGACCTCAAGCGCCTGGATCGCCGCGAGCTGAAGAAGCTGGCCGACGAACTGCGCGGCTTCGTGCTGGAATCGGTGTCCAAAACGGGCGGGCACCTGTCGTCCAACCTGGGCACGGTCGAACTCACCCTGGCCCTGCACCAGGTGTTCGACACGCCGCATGACCGCATCGTCTGGGACGTGGGCCACCAGTCCTACCCGCACAAGATCCTGACCGGGCGCCGCGCCGGCATGGCCAAGCTGCGCCAGCAGGGCGGGATTTCGGGCTTCCCGAAACGCAGCGAATCCGAATACGACGCCTTCGGCACCGCGCATTCGTCCACTTCCATCTCGGCGGCGCTGGGCATGGCGGTGGCCTCGCGCAATGCCGGCGTGCAGCGCCAGCACATCGCCATCATCGGCGACGGCGCGATGTCCGCGGGCATGGCCTTCGAAGCCATGAACAACGCCGGCGTCACGCCCAACATCAACCTGCTGGTGATCCTGAACGACAACGACATGTCGATCTCGCCGCCGGTGGGGGCGCTGAACCGTTACCTGGCGCGCCTGATGTCGGGCCGCTTCTATGCGGCTGCCAAGAACGTCGGCCGAGCGGTGCTGCAGCACGTGCCGCCGGTGCTGGAACTGGCGCGCCGCTTCGAAGAACATGCCAAGGGCATGGTCACCCCGGCCACGCTGTTCGAGGAATTCGGCTTCAACTACGTCGGCCCGATCGACGGACACGACCTGGACGCGCTGGTGCCCACGCTGCAGAACCTCAAGGCCCTGGAAGGCCTGCAGTTCCTGCACGTGGTCACCAAGAAGGGCCAGGGCTACAAGCTGGCCGAGGCCGACCCGGTGCTGTACCACGGCCCGGGCAAGTTCGATCCGGCCGTCGGCATCCAGCAATCGAAGGCGCCGGGCAAGCGCAGCTTCACGCAGGTGTTCGGCCAGTGGCTGTGCGACATGGCCGAACAGGATTCGCGCCTGGTCGCCATCACGCCCGCCATGCGCGAGGGCAGCGGGCTGGTCGAATTCGAAAAGCGCTTTCCGCAGCGCTACTTCGACGTGGGCATCGCCGAGCAGCACGCCGTGACGTTCGCCGCGGGCATCGCCTGCGAAGGCCAGAAGCCGGTGGTCGCGATCTACTCCACCTTCATGCAGCGCGGCTACGACCAGTTCATCCACGACGTGGCCCTGCAGAACCTGGACGTGACCTTCGCGCTGGACCGCGCCGGCCTGGTGGGCGCGGACGGCGCCACGCATGCGGGCAATTACGACATCGCCTTCCTGCGCTGCGTGCCCAACATGGTCGTGGCCACGCCTTCGGACGAAAACGAAACGCGGCTGCTGCTGTCGACCTGTTATCAGTATCCCGGCCCGGCGTCGGTGCGCTATCCGCGCGGCGCGGGCTGTGGCGCGGCCGAGGCGCCCGGCCTGGACACGGTCGAACTCGGTCGCGGCGTGGTGCGCCGCGAGGGCCGCAAGATTGCCATCCTGGGTTTCGGCATGCTGCTCCAGGCCGCGTTGGGCGCGGCCGAAAAGCTCGACGCCACCGTGGCCGACATGCGCTTCGTCAAGCCGATCGACCGCGAACTGATCCTCGACCTGGCCAGCCGCCACGACGCCCTGGTTACGCTGGAAGACGCGTCCATCATGGGCGGCGCGGGCAGCGCGGTGCTGGAAACGCTGAGCGCGGCCGGCGTTGCGATTCCGGTCCTGCAACTGGGCCTGCCCGACGAGTTCATCGACCACGGCGAGCAATCGGCGCTGTGGGCCGGCATCGGCCTGGACGCGGCGGGCATCGAAAGCGCGATCCGCGCTCGTTACGCCGACCTGCTGGGCTGAATCCGGCCCGATTCCGCGGACAGGGGCGAGGCCACTGTCCGCGGTAATGAAACACACTGTTCCGGCCCCGCCAACCTACGAATAAAAGGGTTTTCCCTGGCGATCGGCGGACTATGGGCGATAATGGCCCCCTTCTCAAAGATTCCTAGGCCCGTGCGTTTTCACGACTGACTGCCTAGACAGGTAAGCCGAAATGAATTCTCCGATCGACCCCGCCATCGTGATGCCCGACGTCCAGAGTTCGGCGGACACCCGGCACATCCCGATTCAGCGCGTGGGCATCCGTGGCGTGCGCCACCCCATGTTGATTGAAAGCGGCGACGGCTCGCCCCAGGGCACCGTGGCCAACTGGACGCTGACCGTGGCGCTGCCGCCCGAAGAAAAGGGGACGCACATGTCCCGCTTCGTGGCCTTGCTGGAAAAGTACCGCAGCATCCCCATGACGCCGACCCTGTTCCGCGCCATGGCGGCCGACATGCTGCCGCTGCTGCATGCCGAACGCGGCGACATCACCGCCGCCTTCCCGTACTTCATCAACAAGTCCGCCCCGATCTCCGGCGTGCAAAGCCTGCTGGACTACGAAGTGCAGTGGATCGCGCGCGCCCAGGGCGACGAGGTCGAGTTCGAACTGATCGTGCAGGTGCCCGTCACCAGCCTCTGTCCCTGCTCCAAAGCCATCTCCGAGTACGGCGCGCACAACCAGCGCTCGCACGTCACGGTGTCGGCCATCCTGAACGCCGATATCGGCATGGACGGCGTCATCCGCCTGATCGAAGAAGAAGGCTCGTGCGAACTCTGGGGCCTGCTCAAGCGCCCCGACGAGAAGTACGTCACCGAGCGCGCCTACGACAACCCCAAGTTCGTCGAGGACCTGGTGCGCGACGTGGCCGCCCGCCTGAACGCGCATCCCGGCATCGCCCGCTACCGCGTGGAAGCCGAGAACTTCGAATCCATCCACAACCACTCGGCCTACGCCGTCGTGGAAGGCTGAGCTTTCCGTGAGCCATCCGGCGGCCAATGACTGGCCGCTCATCGCGGGGCTGCAGGAGTGGGAATCGCGGCTGGCCAGCAATCTGGCCGGCCGCGGCCGTTTTGGCGTCGCGCTCTACGAGTTTTTCCGCTTCGGCGTGAAGCAGGCCTGGGCCTGCCTTTTCGGCGGCCTGATGTGCGCGCTGCTGCTCGGCACGCATTGGTGGTATCCGAAGGATGCCGCGCTGGCCCGCTACGACTTCCTGACCCTGGCCGCGCTGGGCATCCAGGCGCTGCTGCTGGCGCTGCGCATGGAAACCTGGAGCGAAGCCCGCGTGATCCTGCTGTTCCATGTGGTGGGCACGGGCATGGAAGTCTTCAAGACCGCCGCGGGTTCGTGGATCTATCCCGAGGCCAGCGTGCTGCGCATCGGCGGCGTGCCCCTGTTCACGGGTTTCATGTATGCGGCGGTGGGCAGCTACCTGGCCCGCGTCTGGCGCCTGTTCGACTTCCGCTTCCGCGCGCATCCGCCGCTGGCGGCCTGCGTGGCGTTGTCGGTGCTGATCTACCTGAACTTCTTTGCGCACCACTACATCATGGATATCCGGTGGGCGCTGTTTGCGCTGACCGCCATCCTGTTCGCCCGCACCTGGGTGTATTTCCGTATCTGGCAGGTCTACCGCCGCATGCCGCTATTGCTGGGTTTCGTGCTGGTGGCCCTGTTCATCTGGTTCGCCGAGAACATCGGCACCTTTGCCAACGCCTGGCGCTATCCGAACCAGTCGCAGGGCTGGCAACTCGTGTCCATCGCCAAGCTGGGCTCATGGTTCCTGCTGATGATCATCAGCTACGTGATGGTCAGCGTGGTCAACCGTCCCCAGGAAATCGATGTTGCCGATTTGCCTCGGCAGGCGGGGCAGGGCGATGGAAATAGTCCGTCCCTTATTTCATGATCGGCCTCTAGCTTGCGCCTGACCGCTCAATCGGTGATAATCGAGAGCTTTCTTGCTCGACCGCCCATGGTTTTTGGGTAGCGGGCTGCCCCTTGCGGGCCACTGTTCAAGATGCATATTGCGATCCGCCCCTGATGGAAAGCGGGGGCGCAGGACGGTCGGCCAGCGAGACATCCTCAAGGAGTTTTACTCATGCGTCACTACGAAGTGGTGTTTATCGTTCACCCCGACCAAAGCGAGCAAGTGCCCGCCATGGTCGAGCGTTACCAAGCGCTGGTCACGGGCCAAGGCGGCTCGGTTCACCGCCTGGAAGACTGGGGTCGCCGTCAACTGGCCTACCCGATCCAGAAGCTCGTCAAGGCTCACTACGTCTGCCTGAACATCGAGTGCGGCCAAGCCACGCTGGATGAGCTGGAACACTCGTTCCGCTACAACGACGCCGTTCTGCGCCACCTGGTCATCAAGACCAAGAAGGCTCAAGCCACGCCCTCGATCATGATGAAGTCGGTCGAACGCGAAGAAGCCCGCAAGGCTTCGGCTGAAGCAGCAGCGCCGGCTCAGGCCGAGTAAGCAGGGCTCACGCAGAGCTCATCCCATGAAGTCCCCTCGGTGCCTGGCAGGATGAACAAGCTGGAACTCAGCGCCCGCGTTCTCGAATGCGAGCCTTTGCGCCACACTCCCGCCGGTTTGCCCGCACTGGAAATGGTGCTGGCGCACGAGTCGGAAGTCATCGAAGCTGGCCACCCGCGCCGCGTCGAACTGACTATCGCGGCCGTGGCACTGGGCGATCTGGCGTTGCTGCTGAAGGACACCGCGCTAGGGTCCGAATTGCTGGTGCAGGGGTTTCTGGCTCCCACCCGCAAGGACTCGGTGAAGGTCAAGCTGCATTTGCAGCAGGCACGCAGGATCAGCGGCAGCGCAGGGCGCGATCCGCTGGTGGCTTGAAGGGAATTGGGCAAGAGGCGCGATGAGCGCCTTCTGATTACGGATAGGTTATGGGGGTTTGGGCCCGTTTTGGGTAGAACCCGGCCCCCTCAAACAAAGAGGCACATATCATGGCTTTCTTCGGAAAACGCAAGGAAAAACGCAAATTCACGCAGCAGAACCCGCTCTTCAAGCGTCGTAAGTTCTGCCGCTTCACCGCTGCCGGCGTGGAAGAGATCGACTACAAGGATCTGGACACCCTGCGCGACTTCGTGCAAGAAAACGGCAAGATCATCCCGGCTCGCCTGACCGGCACCAAGGCAATCTACCAGCGTCAGCTGGACACCGCCATCAAGCGCGCGCGCTTCCTGGCCCTGTTGCCTTACACCGACAACCACAACTAATCCGGGGCACTGAAATGCAAGTTATTCTGCTCGAAAAAGTCGTCAACCTGGGTAACCTCGGCGAAGTCGTCCGCGTGCGTGATGGCTACGCCCGCAACTTCCTGATCCCCCAGCGCAAGGCCCGTCGCGCAACCGACGCCGCCCTGAAGGAATTCGAAGCGCGCCGCGCCGAACTGGAAAAGGCCCAGGCTGAAAAGCTGGCCGCTGCCCAAGCTCTGGGCGAGCGCGTCGCCGGCTTCCAGCTGAAGATCGTCCAGAAGGCTGGCGTCGACGGCCGTCTGTTCGGCTCGGTCACCAACGCCGACATCGCTGAAGGCCTGCGCAAGGCTGGCTTCGAAGCCGTGGAAAAGGCGCAAATCCGCCTGCCCAACGGCCAGCTGAAGTCGATCGGCGAGTTCCCGGCCCAGGTCGCCCTGCACGCCGACGTTCTGGTCGACGTGACGATCCTGGTCGAAGGCGAACTGTCCTAAGCCGGTACCCGCAGTAAAAAAGAAGCCGGCCCGCGCGCCGGCTTTTTTTCTTTTTGCCCATCGCCGTATTGCGTGTAGTCTTCGGACTCCACGATCCAGGCCCCGCGCCGCATTCCTCAGAGGACGTCTTGACTCAGCCCCCCGTGCACCACAACGCGCCCCCAGGCCTGCGAGCCTGGCTGGACAGCGTGGATGCGTCGCGTGAACCTTCGGTGAGGGATGTGACGATAGATGGCGTGCGCTGCATCATCAAGCGCCGCCGTTCCAGCATCGGCCAGGGCGTGAGCTACGCGCTGCGCTATGTGCGCGCCCTGTTCCTGGGCGTGGGGTGCAAGATTTTCCTGGGTGAGTTTCCACGTCCGGGCGTGTTGCTGCGCAACGGCCTGACGCACGAGTCGCAGCGCCTTGCTCAACTTCTGAAGGCCGGTTGCCGCGTGCCCGAGGTCTGGTGGCAGGAGCAGGGTCTGCTGGTGCTGGAATACGTGGGCGAAGACCTGGCCGACCTGATCCGCAACGAGGACACGACATCCCGCTTGTGGCTGGCGCGCGCCGCCGCGGCCGACCTGGCCGCTTTCCATGCCCGCGGCCTGTGGCATGGCGGCGCCCAGATCCGCAACATCACCTTGCAGGACGGCGAGCTCTGGCGCATCGATTTCGAAGAGAACATCGGTTCGACGCTGTCGCGGCCGCTGGCCCAGGCCTATGACCTGTTCCAGATGCTGGCCTCTCTGGTGTCTTTGCGTAAATTGCCGGACGATGTGGCCCGTACGCTGGGTAAACTGGCGTTCGAAGTCTATTTCGAGAGCAACCCAGACCCTGAGGTCCGATCCCGCCTGACGCGCCTGGCGCGCGTGCTCTGCGGCATTGCCGCGCCCTTGCGCGTGGTGCTGGGCCGATTGCCCTCGCGCGATATCCAGGGATTCTTCCGCGTCGCGGACATCCTGCAGCCGTTACTATTGAAGTCATGAATACACCTGCCGACTCCCAGCTCGAATACCTGCGCGTTCCCCCCCATTCCATCGAGGCGGAGCAGTCGGTGCTGGGCGGCCTGCTGCTGGACAATGCGGCCTGGGACCGCATTGCCGACGTGCTGGTCGAAGAGGATTTCTACCGGCATGACCACCGGCTGATTTGGCACCATATCGCCCGCCTGATCGGGCTGGCGCGCCCGGCCGACGTCATCACCGTCCACGAATCGCTGGTCAGCGCAGGCAAGGCCGAGGATGCCGGCGGCCTGGCCTATCTGAACGCGCTGGCCCACAACACGCCATCGGCCGCCAACATCCGCCGTTATGGCGAGATCGTGCGCGAGCGCGCCATGCTGCGCAAGCTGGTCGCGATCGCCGACGAGATCTCCGCGGCCGCCATGAGCCCGCAGGGCAAGGAAGCGCGCCAGCTGCTGGACGAGGCCGAGTCCAAAGTGTTCCAGATTGCCCAGGAAGGCGCACGCGGCGCCGCGGGCTTCCAGGAAATCCAGCCGCTGCTGACGCAGGTGGTGGAACGCATCGACGAGCTCTATCACCGCGAAAGCACCTCCGACGTGACCGGCGTGCCCACGGGCTTCACCGATCTGGACAAGATGACCTCGGGCATGCAGGGCGGCGACCTGATCATCGTGGCCGGCCGCCCGTCCATGGGCAAGACCTCGTTCTCGATGAACATCGGCGAGCACGTCGCCATCGAGGAAGGGCTGCCGGTGGCGGTGTTCTCCATGGAAATGGGCGCGGTCCAGCTGGCCATGCGTATGCTGGGCTCCGTGGGCCTGCTGGACCAGCATCGCATGCGGACCGGCAAGCTGATCGCCGAGGACTGGCCGCGCGTGACCCACGCGGTCCAGCTGATGCAGGACGCGCAGGTCTACATCGATGAATCGCCGGCGCTCAGCCCGATGGAAGTGCGCGCGCGCGCGCGCCGCCTGGCGCGCCAATGCGGCCAGCTTGGCCTGATCATCATCGACTACCTGCAGCTCATGTCGGGCAACGGCTCGGGTGAAAACCGGGCCACCGAAGTGTCGGAAATCAGCCGCTCGCTCAAGGGGCTGGCCAAGGAACTGAACTGCCCGCTGATCGCGCTGTCGCAGCTGAACCGAAGCCTGGAACAGCGCCCCAACAAGCGTCCCGTGATGAGCGACCTGCGCGAATCCGGCGCTATCGAACAGGACGCGGACGTGATCCTGTTCATTTACCGCGACGAGGTCTACAACCCTGATTCGCCGGACAAGGGCACCGCCGAGATCATCATCGGCAAGCAGCGTAACGGTCCCATCGGCTCGGTGCGTTTGACCTTCCAGGGCTCCAGCACGCGCTTCCTGAACTTCTCGGGTGCGCAGCCGCGCGACATGTACTGAGCCTTTTGGCCCCAAGAAAAAACCGCGCTTCGGCGCGGTTTTTCGTTGCGGCTGCGAACTCGCCTCAGGCTTGCGCCTCGGGGCGTTTGCCGAAGCGCGCGGCCAGCACGCCGCACACCATCAGCTGGATTTGGTGGAACAACATCAATGGCAGCACGATTGCGCCCACGGCATGGCCGGCGAACAGCACCTGTGCCATCGGAATGCCGCTGGCCAGGCTTTTCTTCGAACCGCAGAACAACAGCGTGATGCGGTCTTCGACATTGAAGCCGAACACGCGGCCGGCCAGGGCCGACAGGCCCAGTGCGAGTGCCAGGATGACGGCGCAAGCCACCACCAGGCCGGCCAGCGCGGGGATAGGGGTCGAACTCCACAGGCCTTCGTTGATGGCTTCAGAGAAAGCCGTGTAGACCACCAGCAGGATGGAGCCCTGGTCGACGAACTTCAGCATGGCCTTGCGCTTGTGCACCCAGGCGCCGATCCAGCGGCGGGCGAACTGGCCCAGCACGAAGGGCAGCAGCAGCTGCAGCATGATCTTGCCGACGGCGTCGAACGAGATCGGCGCGCTGCCCGCGTTGGCGACCACCGTGCCCACCAGCAGCGGAGTGATGAAGATGCCGAGCAGGCTTGAGGCGGAGGCGCTGCACACGGCGGCCGGCACGTTGCCGCGCGCCATCGAGGTGAAGGCGATGGCCGATTGCACCGTGGCGGGCAGGCAGCACAGGAACAGGATGCCCAGATAGAGCTCCGGCGTGACCAGCGGCTCCAGCACCGGCTTGAGCGCCAGGCCCAGCAGCGGGAACATCAGGAAGGTCGCGGAGAAGATCGTGAGGTGCAGCTTCCAGTGGGTCAGGCCGGCGATGATGGCTTCGCGCGACAGGCGCGCGCCGTGCAGGAAGAACAGCAGGCCGACCGCGATGTTGGTGATCCAGCCGAACACGACCACGCCTTGCCCGTGGGCGGGCACGATGCTGGCGATGATGACGGTGCAGATCAGGTAGAGGGTGAAGCGGTCGGGAAGAAGGCGGGCAAGGCGTGACATGAGGGATGGAAGGGGGAGGGCGGACGGAAAGCGCCGCGGGCGCCGTAAACGGGCCGTATTGTAGTCCCGGGGACGCCTTGCTTCCTGACAGCCAGTTGTCAGCGCTGCTGGGCCACGGCAGGGCCGTGGCGCCGCGCTCAGGGCGTCATGGCCAGCGCCAGGTCGAACGCCGCGACCAGCGAGGCATGGTCGGCCAGGCCCTTGCCCGCGATGTCGAAGGCGGTGCCATGGTCCACGCTGGTGCGTACGAAAGGCAGGCCCACGGTCACGTTCACGCCATGGTCCAGGCCCAGGTACTTGACCGGAATGAGTCCCTGGTCGTGGTACTGCGCCACCACGATATCGAACTCGCCGCGCCGGGCGCGCATGAAGATCGTGTCGCCAGGCCAGGGACCGCTCGCGTCTATGCCTTGCGCGCGGGCGGCGGCGATTGCGGGTTCGATGATGTCGATGTCTTCGCGGCCGAACTTGCCGCCTTCACCCGCGTGCGGATTCAGGCCCGCGACCGCGACGCGCGGCTGGGCAATGCCCATCTGGCGGCAGGCCTGGTCGGCCAGGCGCATGGCGGTCAGTTCCGCTTGCGGCGTGATGCGCGCGATCACGTCGGCCAGCGCCACGTGTATGGTCACCAGCAGCACGCGCAGCTCGTCGTTGGCCAGCATCATCGCGAAGTCGCGCGTGTCCGAGCGCTCCGCCAGGATCTCGGTGTGGCCGGGGTAGTCGATGCCGCCGGCATGCATGGATTTCTTGTTCAGCGGGGCGGTGACGATGGCGCGGATGCGGCCGGCCCGCGCATCGTCGATGGCGGCGCAGACGTAATCGTAAGCGCCGCGTCCGGCGGCCGCGCTGATCTGTCCCAAGGGCAGGTCGGCGGGCAGGGCGGGGCTGCAGGCGATGACGTTGATGTGGTCCGCGCCCGGCGCTGCCTGGCTGACATCGGCGACCTCGACGATCTCCAGCCTGGCGCCCAGCTGGGCGGCTGCGCGGCGCAGCGCGCCGGCGTCGCCATAGACCACACAAGGCGCGTTCAGGCCTTGCGCGTAGGCCTTGACGACGATTTCGGGGCCGATGCCGGCGGCATCGCCCATGGTGATGCCTACGGGCAGGGAGGTGTTCACGATGCGGGGACTGAGGTTGTGTTGCGGATCAGGGCGGGCCGCCGTCTCACTTCGAGGAATTCTTGGGCGGCTCGATGACGCCGCATTCGAAGGTCACGGTGGCGCGCTTGGGCCCCAGGCCGGTCGCGTGGTTGGACGTGATCTTGGGCTTGACCAGCTTGCGGTCGATCGACTGGCAATACTGTTCGGCCCGCAGCAGGGCCTGGTTCTTGATTTCCACCCAGGTCATCATCTGCGAGCCGGAGCTGTGGGTGACGCTGTAGGTGTCCTTGCCGACGGGCGTCACCTCGCTCATGCTGGAACAGGCGGTCAGCAGGGCAAGCAATACGGCGGCGGGGGCAAGGCGTGCAAACATGGGGTGTCCTGAAATGGCGGTTGCCCTCATTACACCATCATTTCATGGCGCGGCCACGGCGCTGCGGCGGTCGAGCTTGCGGCTCAGGACGATGGAAGTCTGGGTCTGCTTGACCCCGTCGATCAGGCCGATGCGATCCAGCAGTTCGTCCAGTTGTTCATGGGTTTCGCAGCGCAGGAAGATGAGGTAATCGTAGGGGCCGCTGACCGAGGAGACCTCCTCGACCTCGGGCATCTTCTCCAGTTCGCGGATCACCGCGGCGGGAGTCTTGGGCAGCACGCTGATGAAGCAATAGGCGCGCACCACCGCTTCTTCCAGCAAGCGCCCCAGGCGTACGCCATAGCCCGCCACGATGTGCTCGCGTTCGAGCCGCGCAATGCGCGCAACCACCGTGGTGCGGGCCAGGCCGAGCTTGCGCGCCAGGATGGCTGCGGGTTCGCGCGCATTGGCTTGCAGCAGGCTGAGCAGTTGCCGGTCGATGGCGTCGAGTCGTTCGTTCATACGGGGATGGGCGGCATGGAGCGAGAGGGCGCGAGTGCCGACGGTACAGGCCCGGGCCTGCCCGCGTCAATGCGCGGCAGCCCGCGCACGCCAGCATGGCGCCGCGCGCTAGCCGTCGGATTCGGGCGGAATGCCGCCCTGATAGATGCGCCCGTCGAACTCGAAACGCGTGATGGTCTTGCGCGCGGCATCGAAGATGCGGTCGCGGCTGGAGTCGTCCAGGCCATCGTGGTCGGCGAAGCTGAAGCGGCACAGATCGATGTCGCTATCGTAGAAGGCCGAATGCACATAGCGGCTGACGTCGGCCTCGTGCGCGAAATGCGCGAACTCGCGCAACTGCTCCATTTCGTGGAAGGAGCCGTTGCGGCTGACCAGCAGCATGCCGAACTTGCGCTCTTCGTCGGCGACGGGTTCCGGCGCGGGCAGGGCGTCGGGATGCCGTGTGTCCTGGTAATCGAAGCGCGCGCCCAGATCGTGCATGGCCGCCAGCACGCGCTGCCATTGCGCTTCGTCCAGCGTGAGACGGGCCGCAACAAAAAACAGGCGCTGGCGGCCCAGCGAGCGCGGCTCGGCGCCGCCGATAAAACTGTGCCAGGGGATGGCTGCGTTCAGTCCGGCCAGCTCCGCCATGCGCGCGTCGCTGTACCCCAGCCGGTCCTGCAGGCGCCGCATGGACTGGGCGTCCGGCGCAACGTAGTTCTGGATCGTCTTCATCGGAAGCCTCCGGTTGCACCGGATGCTCGCGGGCGCGCAGCCCTGGAAACGGAGCCGGTGACGTGCGCCGCCGTGCCTCTGCGGCTACGCTTCATGCTAGCGCGGCGCGCAGGGCTTGCCTAGCATGGGTGGGCGTGGCGCCATGCTAGGATTTGCGCCGACTTCAATGCCAGGAGGCTTACACATGGACATCCAGGAACAAATCGCCGTCATCGTGCACACCATTTCGCATCAGGGCGGCCGCATCGATGCGCTGAACTCGACCGTGCTGTCGATGCTGCATCTGGCCAAGGCCTCGCCCGGCCTGCGCGAGGCCATCGAAGCCCAGCTCGAACAGAACTATTCCAGCCTGCTGGCCCGCTCCGAGAATCCGCAATACGTGGCCGGTTTCGAGAGCGTGCGCGACATGATTCTGGGCGCCCTGAAATAGGCTGCCGTGCGGGTCCAGGCTTGCAAGAGTTACCCACAACTTCTGTGGACAAGCCTTAGGATAGTGCGGGCATAGATGTTCATTTTCCTTTAATTACAAAGGCTTGCATGGGGCGGTCAAACCTGGCTCCAATTGCTCGTTGCGGCAGCGCGCAGCAAGCGCTGCCGCAGGTCATGCAAGCCGGGTAATATGCGGCCCCATGCGGAATCAGTATTCATTGGAATGCCGGGGCGGATCGATCGCGATGCGCGTCTCGGAAGCAGCAAAGCTGGCGGCGTTCGACCCCGGCAAACTTTCCCCCGAGGCGCGCCAGAGCTGGGAGCGCATGGGGCATGGCTTCAAGGCCTGGCACGACTTCGACCAGCGCCATCCCATCCTGCGCCGCCTGGCGCGCTTGCCCCTGGTGGGCCGCTGGTACCGCAACGCGCGGCGCCGTTATGTGCTGCGCGCCAGCGGCAAGCTGGTGGTCTGAGCGCCGTTATTTGCGGCGCTTGCCCAGCAGGTGATACGCCAGCCAGATGAGCGCGCCGATCGCGACGGCCACGGCCAGTTTGGTCTCGACGCCGTGCAGGCGTCCCAGCATGGATTCGATCGTCTGGCCGAACAGATAGCCCAGGGCGCTGAAGCACACCGCCCAGATGGCGGCGGCAATGGCGTTGAGCGCCAGGAAGCGCAGCGGCGGCACGCTCGATACGCCCAGGGCCACCGGCCCCACCGTGCGCAGGCCATATAGAAAGCGCAGGCTGAGAATGAAGCCGTGCGGATAGCGGTCCACCGCCGCCAAGGCCTTTTCGAATGCCGGCTTCTGGCGGACCTTCCGGACGTAGCGATGATCGCGATAGCGGCGGCCCAGCAGGAACAAGACCTGGTCCGCAAGGAATGAGCCGGCGAACGCGCACAGCATTACATAGGGTAGGTGCAGCAGGTGCTGGTGCGCCAGGAATCCGGCGAACACGACCACGCTTTCGCCTTCGAGCAGGGTGCCGGCCAGCACCGCCCACAGGCCGTAGTCGACGATGAACTGGTGCAGGGCGGGATTCATCTGGGCCGCTCGCCCACGATGCGCGCGAGCGTCTGCAGGGCAGCGGTGATCTCGGGCGTGGTGCGCTGCCCGCAGCTGATGCGCAGGAAGTGGTTGTAGCGTATGCCGTTGGAAAACATGGCGCCCGGTGCAACCCGGATGCCCTGGCGCAGCGCGGCTTCGAACACGTCCGTGCCGGAACGTCCATCGGGCATTTCCACCCACAGCAGCATGCCGCCCTGCGGCACGCTCAGGCGGGTGCCGGGAGGGAAGTGCGCGGCGATGGTCTCCGCCGTCTGGTCGCGCTGCATCTTCAGGTGCCGGCGCAGGCGCGACAGATGGCGGTCGTAGGCGCGCGAGCCCATGAACTCGGCCACGGCGATCTGCGCCAACGGTTCGTTGGGCCGGCTCTGGGCGAACTTCAGCATGGCGATGCGGGCCTTCCAGCGCCCGCCCAGCAGCCAGCCCAGGCGCATGCCCGGCGCCAGCGTCTTGTGCATGGACGAGCAATAGATGACATTGCCGGTCGCGTCCCAGGACTTGGCGGCGGCCAGCGGGGTGTCGTCGTCGGTCAGCGCGCCGTAGGTGTCGTCTTCGATCAGGGGCACCTGCTGGCGTTCGCACAGGGCGACCAGCCGCGCTTTTTCCGCATCGGGCATGACGCAGCCCAGCGGGTTCTGGAAGTTGGGCACCACCACTACGGCACGGATGTTGCCGTGGGTCTGGAACGCCAGGTCCAGCGCTTCGATCGACAGGCCGTGCTGCGGGCTGGTGGGGATTTCCAGCGCCCGCATGCCCAGGCTTTCCAGAATCTGCAGCAGGCCGAAGTAGGCGGGCGATTCGACCGCGATCGTGTCGCCGGGACGCGCCACCGCGCGCAGCGCCAGGTTCAGCGCCTCGATGCAGCCGTGCGTGACGATGACGTCGTCCGGCGTGGCGTTGATGCCGTTGGCCAGCGCGCGGCGGGCGAGCACGGTGCGCAGGTCCGGATGGCCCTGCGGCGGAACCGGGCTGACCAGCACCTGTGGCGACTGGCGCAGCGCCCGCGCCATGGCCTGCTTCAGTTCTTCCAGCGGATAGGCCTCGGGCACCGCCGCGGCCAGGGCGAAGTTGGCGCTGACCGGGTGCGCTTCGCACTTGGCCACGAAGTCCGAGACCCGGTCGTGGATGCCCACGTATTGCGCGGCGCCCAGCGTCTGGCGGATGTCCGGCTCGTCCACGGGCGGAATCGTGTTGCGCCGCGGCTTGAGCACGAAGTAGCCCGAGCGCGGCCGCGCTTCGATCAGGCCGTCATCTTCCAGCTGGCGGCAGGCCTGCAAGGCCGTGGACAGGCTGACGTGATGGGTGCGCACCAGGGTGCGGACGGAGGGCATGCGCTGGGCGGGCGCCAGCACGCCCGTCTGGATGGCGCGCCGGTAATGGTTGGCCAGGCGTAGATAAAGCGGTTGCGGATCCATGCGCCGATCATGCTCCCCGAGGTTGGTGTGAGACTAGGCACAGATTCAGGCAAAGTACACCATAACAGCGCATAAATCGAGGATCTGCATCGGTACAGAAACCTTGAGAGTGTGACTGTTGCGCATAGCAGGGCGCGCGTAGTCTGTGGTTGTCCGACAGGAGACGACGATGATTGCGACGTACACCCCCGATGCCCAGGCCCGCCGCCTGGAACTTGCCGCCGGCGCCAGCCGGAAACTGGTCCTGCGCGCCGGCGCCACCCTAGTGTGCGTCAGTGGCAGCGTGCGGATCGAGGAACCGGTGAACGGCCCGGAAGCCGCGGGCGGACTGCCTCGCGCGGTTTCGGTGCGCATCAACGCGGGGGAAGGGCATGGCCTGGGCTACGGCGGCGTGGCGCAGGTCACGGCCATCGGCCCGGCCGAGGTGATATGCATGGACATGCCGGGCTATGCACGGCGCTTTTTTCAGGCGGCTGCCGCATTTTTTCAGCTGAATTTGGCCAAAAACCGAAAAAATTCCCTCGGTGCGCTGCACAAGATTTCAAAATGATGTATGATTCACACATCAGACGCGGGGTGGAGCAGTCTGGCAGCTCGTCGGGCTCATAACCCGAAGGTCGTAGGTTCAAATCCTGCCCCCGCAACCAGTTTCAAGCAGAAGAAAGCCGCGATATTCATCGCGGCTTTTTTTTCGCCTCGCGGCTGGATTTTTGGCGCTGCTTGCTCTGCGTCAAACCTTTGTTCCAGTCCGGACTTTCCCTGGTATGCGCGGCCGCACAGGTCCGCAGCCCTGCGCTACCATGGGTCACGCGCGCTACGTTGCCGCACTCGAGGAGGGTCCATGGGAACAGCAAAATACGATCATCCCGGCTATGTCGCCGATACGGGCGCTGACGGCAAGTACCACGTGGGCATCTGGTGCCCCCACGGCTATCCCGCCCATATTCATATCGGCAGGCCCGCCGAACGCGGCGATCCCCAGGCGCTGCTGCGCCTGCGCATACCGGACGGGGTGTTCCAGTCCTTGCCCGACGATCCTGAAACCCTGTGCCGCCGCGCGCTGGGTCAGGCGCTGGGTGCGGGCCTGCTGCCTTCCGTCTCGGTGGACGGGGAATACCAGGAATTGCGCTTCCAGATCGACGCCGAACCCTGGTCCGGCCCGATGCAGTCTGCCGTCCACGCCTGAATCCCGGCGCAAAAAGCCGACTGAATTACCCACAGCAACTGTGGACAAGCCTTGGGATAGCCTCTGCGCATTTCGGGTTTTCCCTGTGATAACAATGACTTGCTAACACCGGTCAATAAACGCCCCACTGGGGCGTTTATTGCTTCCGTCCTGCCCGACGGCCCGGCTATGCGACAATCTTTTCCCTTCCTGGCGTTCCCGCGCCTGTCTTGCCATTCCCACCCGGTTCGTTCCCCATGCTTAGTGCTACGCGTATCCATTCCTGCGGCCTGAAGGCGCCGTTGCCATGAGCCCGGCTGTCGCGCGCGTCGCCGTCATTGGCGGCGGTCCTGCCGGCCTGATGGCCGCCGAGCGCCTGAGCGCGCAAGGCGTGCAGGTGGATGTGTTCGATGCGATGCCATCGGTCGGCCGCAAGTTCCTGATGGCGGGGCGGGGCGGCTTGAACCTGACCCACAGCGAGCCGGCCGAACCGTTTCTGGCACGCTACGGCGACCGCGCGTCCCATGTCGCGCCCTGGCTGCAGGCGCTGGACGCGGGCGGTTTGCGCGAATGGACCCATGGCCTGGGCATCCAGACCTTCGTGGGCTCGTCCGGCCGGGTGTTTCCCCAGGAGATGAAGGCGGCGCCCCTGTTGCGGGCCTGGCTGGCCAGGCTGCGCGCCAGCGGCGTGCGCTTGCATATGCGGCACCGCTGGCTGGGATGGCCGGCGGGTTCCCGGCCTGGCGCGGGCGCGCTGCGCTTCGACTCGCCCGAGGGGGAGCAGCGCTATGCGGCAGACGCCGTGGTGCTGGCGCTGGGCGGAGGCAGCTGGGCCAAATTGGGGTCGGACGGCGCCTGGGTCGACGGCCTGCAATTGCACGGCGTTGCCGTCGCGCCGCTGCGGCCGGCCAATTGCGGATTCGACGTGGCGTGGTCGGACCATTTCCGCGAACTCTATGCGGGACAGCCCGTGAAATCCGTGGCCATGGCCTGCGAAACCGCAGCCGGCGTGACGCCCGCCCGTCAGGGAGAGTTCGTCGTGTCGGAAACCGGCATAGAAGGCAGCCTGGTCTACGCCCTGTCCGCGCCGCTGCGCGACCGGATCGACGCCCAGGGCCATGCCATCGCCATGCTGGACCTGGCTCCGGACTGGTCGCAGGAAAAGGTGATGGCTGCGGTGACGCACCCGCGCGGCTCGCGGTCGATGTCCAGCCATCTGCAGAGCCGGCTGGGGCTGACCGGGGTCAAGGCGGGATTGCTGCGCGAATGCGCCTCGGCGGAAGACTTCCGCGACCCCGAGCGCCTGGGCCTGCGCATCAAGGCCTTGCCGCTGCGTCTGCTGCGGGCGCGGCCCATGGACGAAGCGATCAGCACCGCGGGCGGCGTGTCGTTCGCCGCGCTGGATTCCGGCCTGATGCTGCGCGAAATCCCTGGCGTGTTCTGCGCAGGGGAAATGCTGGATTGGGAGGCGCCGACAGGCGGCTATCTGCTGACGGCCTGCATGGCGAGCGGCGTGGTCGCCGCGGCCGGCGTCATGGCGTTTCTGCGGTCTGGCGGGCGGGCGTTGCCAGGGGCCTGAGGCCGCAAGGGCTCAGGAGCCCGAGGAGTAGGGCGCCAGGCCCAGCGGCGCGCGCGGCGCCAGATCGCCGACGACGTGGCCCACCACGGGCTCGCCGCCTTCCGGTTGCGTGACGATGCCGATGACGCGGGTAATCGCGCTGGCAGGAATGTCCGTGCCGTGCGCGGGATCCTGCACCAGCTGCCAGATGGTGGCTTCTTCGGGGATGGCGTTCTGCTCGGTCAGGTCGGAGCTGTCCAGGCAACTGCGGGCAAAGGCCGACCAGTCCGAGGCATTGCAAGGCAAGCCGTGAGCGGTGGCCAGGCGGGCCAGGGCCAGCGGCGCGTCCGCCTGGCTGGCCGCATGCTGGGCGGCGGCTCCCAGGGAGACATCCAGCGACAGCAGGCGCAGGAACTCTACGACGTTGTCGGTATTCTTCATTGTGCGGTCTCCTGCGGTGACTGTTCTGGTTATGGCCCTGAGCCTGCTGGCAAGCCGGGCGGCGTTTCAGGCCGGGCCTTGGCCCAGCATCGATACCAATGACTGTTTCAGGCGCGCCGAAAAAATCGGTACCGTATGGGATACCCCATCGCGGTCGACGCCCTCTTTGAGTTCGACCGATTGGCCGAGGAAAATATCCGGTGCGGCGCCAATTTCGTTGTAGCGAGCCAGCAATTCGTTCACGTTCTGCTGCGCGTCGGCCAGCGTGCTGCTTTCAGCCAGCTTGCCGGCGGCATGCGCCTGCAAAATGCGATGGAGATCGTCGATGAAGAGCGCCAAAGCCGCCTGCCCGCGGCATTGCGGCTGTTCCCAGCCCCAGCTCTGGTGAGCCGAACCGGCGCTTTGCGATGTGTGTTTCTTGGTCATGTCCGCATCCTAATCGATTGGCGCTAATTGCGCGACAGGCGAACGCAAGCCTTTCCAACGGCGTTTGGTCCTGGGTCTGGCGCTCATGGCGGCAGCCGCGGCGTCCGGTCTGGCCGGTGCGCAAATGAGGGTCTTTGGGGTATGCTGACTTCACTTTCCAAGCCCAGACAGGAGATGTCCATGAAGAACAAAGTCTTTCTCGTCATGTTGCTTTCGATCGCCGCGCTCTCGGCCGGTTGCAACACCGTAGCGGGGGCAGGCAAGGACATCCAGCGGGGCGGCGAGAAGATAGAGGGCGCTGCCACCAAGTAGGCCTTCGCTCCCTGCGCCGCAATCCGGCCCGCAAGCCGCGAGACATGCCTTGGCATCCCTCTCGCGGCTTTTTTGTTGACGCCCGGCTTCGGGGGAAGGGCAGCAGGCGGGGGCGTCGCGAGGACTCTTCCCCCTGGCATAATTCGAGGAGTTGAATTCGATCGTGGGAAGTGTCATGCGCAAGTCTTTGTGGTTGGGAATGGCGTTTGCGGCCTTGTTGGCCGGCTGCGCGAGCAAAGGGGTCTACGAATCCGATGCCGTGCTGACGGAGACCTTCACTGTCAATACCAACTACGAAGCGGCTTTCCGCCGGGCCGGCGAGTACGTGCGCACCTGCCACGTGCAAGTGCAGCATGCGTATAACGTCGCCTATGCCTGGCGCCACGTGAAGGGTGAAAAGGGGGCGCCGGACGAGGTGCAGCTCTATAAGGTGACGGAGCCCGCCAAGGTGCTGGAACTGATCGCCGCCGAAACCGCCACGCCGTCGACGTCCAAGGTGACCATCACGGTGCTGGGCGAGGGGCGTTGGGACGCTGCTGAAATCGCCGCTGCCCGCGCCTCGATCCAGAGCGCCACGCCGGTCTGCCGCAAGGGCGGGGAAGGCTGATCCGTGGACGCCCGCGCCCAGCAGATACGCGCCAGCGGCCTGTCGTTCTCGCTACTGGCGGGGGCGTTTCGCTTCCTGGGCTGGCTCAATGGCGGCGCGGCGCTGATCCTGACGGGCTTTTCGCTGGGCGTAGTGGGCGGCGACATCGCCGCGCCGGATCTGCAGCTGCCGCTGGCGCTGTTGCTGGGCGGCCTGCTGGCCGCCTGCCTCGGAATCCTGTTTGCTTACCTGGCGCAGGTCAGCCTGTTGCGCCAGGGCTACACCGGACATCTGACGCGCGCCCACTGGCCCGCGCAGCTTCTGGCCATGGTTTGCTATCTGATCAGCGCGCTCGCCTTCTGCGCTGCCTGCTGGCTGGCGGCGGGACAGGCGATCACGGATGCGCCCCAGACGACTACCGCCTACGTGAGACGTTAGTTGCGGGTAAACCCGTGTGCGCAAAAGTGTTGGACTTGAATTTGTGTTGAGAATAATATGCGCAGTGCGTATATAAATCTCCTGTTCGGGGCCCGTCATGACCATTTCCCAGCAAGCCTTCCTGCGCGACGCCATGCGACGCCTGAATCTCACCCGCGACGTGTTCGCAACCCGCATCGGCGTCAAACGCCGCGCGTTGGATACCTGGCTGTTGCCCGAGGGCTCGCAGGAATTCCGCGCCATGCCGGAAGTGGTGCAGCGCTTCGTCAGCGAAATCGTCCAGAACGGCGTCTTGCTGGAAAAATATACGCAAAGCGTACAAGAAGGCCCGCTGCGTGACCGCATCGCGGTGGAAGGCAAGCACCAGTTGCTGTCGGTGGACCAGTTCACCCGCGAATCGGTCGAGGACCTGTTCCGCGTGGCCGACATGATGCAGCCCATCGCCCGCCGCCAGAAGGTGTCCCGCGTGCTGGAAGGCGCGGTGCTGGGCAACCTGTTCTTCGAGGCCAGCACCCGTACCCGCGTGAGCTTCGGTTCCGCGTTCTGCCGCCTGGGCGGCTCGGTCTGCGACACCACCGGCTTCACGTTCTCGTCCATGGCCAAGGGCGAGTCGATCTACGACACCAGCCGCGTCATGAGCGGCTACGTCGACGCCATGGTCATCCGCCATCCGGACCAGGGTTCGGTTGCCGAATTCGCGCGCGCCACCAACATCCCCGTGGTCAACGGCGGCGACGGCCCCGGCGAGCATCCCAGCCAGGCCCTGCTGGACCTGTACACGATCCTGACCGAGTTCTCGCGCCTGGGCAAACTGCTGGACGGCGCCCACATCGCCATGGTCGGCGACCTGAAGTACGGCCGCACCGTGCACTCGCTCATCAAGTTGATGGCGCTGTACAAGAATGTGAAGTTTTCGCTGGTGTCGCCCAAGGGCCTGGAAATGCCGGCATACATCATCGAGCAGGCCAGCCGCAACGGCAACATCATCGAGCAGAAGAGCACGCTGGCCGAAGGCCTGGCCGGCGCCGACGTGATCTACGCGACGCGCGTGCAGAAAGAGCGCTTCGCCAACGAGGAGAACGAAGGCTATACGCCGGACTTCCAGATCAGCCGCGCCATCATCGACGCCTACTGCGGCCCCGATACCATCGTGATGCACCCGCTGCCGCGCGACAGCCGTCCCGGCGCCAATGACCTGAGCGTGGACCTGAACCACGATCCGCGCCTGGCCATCTTCCGCCAGACCGACAACGGCATCCCCATCCGCATGGCGATCTTCGCGGTGCTGCTGGGCGTGGAAGGCTTGGTGCAGCATTCCTTGCGCGACGTGACCTGGCAGCATCCCTCCCACGTCGGTCCGGACGATTCCGCCTTTCACGGACTCGAATAAGCGCGCGGCTCCGGGCCGAATACCCCTCTGAACCAGGCCCCTGCGCGGCCTGGTCGCGGGGTTTTCAAGCATAATCCGCGCTGGCTTTTTTTCTGTCGCGTGTCGTTTCCGGACACGCCGTGGGGCCTGCGGACGGATTATCTATGTCTACAAGCAGTATTGGCGTTCCGCCAACTTCCGATCGTCACGCCGGCTCATCCGGCCAGGCGTGCTACCTGAGCGCGTCCGACGAGCAGGCCTGGATAGCGGTCTACCAGTCGGTTGACGCCTATACGCGCGGGCAGGTCGCCGCGGTGGTGGGCGACAGCCTGTCCGCCCTGGTCGACGCCTTCTATTCCACGCTGCTGGCCGATGCCGAGGCCGGCCCCCGCCTATCCCACGACATCGTGTCCAGCCGCCTGCATGCCGGCATGACCCGCTGGCTCAAGGGGCTGCTGTGCGTGCGCGACCAGGGCGATATCGCCGCCCTGATGGCCACGCAGAAAAAAGTGGGCGAGGTGCACGCCCGCGTCCACATCCCGATCCATCTGGTGATGGCTGGCGCCCGCATCCTCAAGAACGAGATCGCGTTGCGCCTGCGCGCCAGCGACCTGGACGGCATGGCCGCGTCGGTCGCCACCCAGTACGTGTGCAACTTGTTCGACCTGGCGGTCGAGCAGATGAGCCGCGCCTTCATGCGCGACATCAGCCGCGGCGCCCGCAACGACGAGGCCTACCGTCTCTTCGCCCTGGGGCAGAACATTTCCACGGAACGCGAACGCCAGCGCGCCGCCTTGCTGGAGTGGAGCCAGTCGGTGCTGATCGGCTTGCATTACCGCGCGCCGGGGCAAAGCCTGCCGCGGCTGGCGGCCTCGGAATTCGGATTGTGGCTGCAGCACAAGGGCGGGGCGATGTTCGAAAGCGCCCCGGGCCTGCAGCAGATCACGGACGCCGTCGCGCAGCTGGACGGGGTAGTGCTGCCGCAATTGATGCGCGGCGAAGAACAGGGTCTCGCCGCTTCGATGCCGGACCACGTGCGCGAGTTGCAGGAGCTGGTGGCGCGCATCAAGCACCTGCTCAACGGCCTGTTCGACATGGTGGCCGAGATCGAGAGCGGCAGCGATCCGCTGACCAATGTGCTGAACCGGCGCTTCCTGCCCTCGGTGGTCGGGCGCGAAATCTCGATCGCGCGGCGCCAGCGCAGCTCGTTCTCCGTTCTGCTGCTGGACATCGATCATTTCAAGGCCATCAACGACCAGCACGGCCATTCCGGCGGCGACCAGGTGTTGCGCCAGTTTGCGGAAGTGCTGCATCAATCGTGCCGCTCCAGCGATTTCGTGTTCCGCTACGGCGGCGAGGAATTCCTCGTGGTGCTGGTGGATGCGCAACAGGAGGCCGCGCTGGCGACGGCCGAGAAGCTCGGCGCGGAGATCCGCCGCCATGTCTTCACCATTCCCGAGGCAGCGCCGCTGCACATCACGGCCAGCATCGGCGTGGCGACCTTCGACGGCCATCCGGACTATGCCTATCTGATCGACCGCGCGGACCAGGCGCTGTACCAGGCCAAGCAGGCCGGCCGCGACCGGGCCGTGGCGGCCTGAGGCCCAGCTCGCGCGCATGAAAAAGGCCGCCCGGTCAAGGGCGGCCCGCGGTTTGCCTGGCGCCAGGGCGCCTGAGGCTTACACCTTCTTTTCGCCGCCCAGCGCGTCGACCAGCTCGGCCATCATCTTGGCCAGTTCGCCCGTCATCAGCATCATGTCGGAATCGAACTTCTCGTCGTCGTTGGCGGCCACGCCTTCGTTGCCTTCCTTCAGCACGTCCAGGGGCGCGACGCGCTTGACGTCCAGGCCTTCGGTGAGCACGAACGAAATGCGGTCGGCCCAGGTCATGGCCAGGCGGGTGCACTGCTTGCCCGACTGGATATGGCGGCGCACGTCATCGGCGTCGATCGAGTGCTTGACGTAGCGGATCGCCGCGCCGCTTTCGCCCGACGAACGCAGCTCGGTGTCCTGGTCGATCGAGAAGTTGGCCGGAGCCTCGTCCTCGGCCAGCCAGCCGGTCATGGCCGAGGCCGGCGACTGCGCCACGTACAGGTTTTCGAGCGGGAAGGGATCCACGCACTTGGCCAGGAGGCCGATGACTTCGTCGGCCTTGGCCGAAGCGGCCGCATCGATCACCAGCCAATGGTTCTGCGGATCGATCCAGACGCGGGTGTCGCGGTACACGCTGAAGGCGCGCGGCAGCAGCTCGTCGGTGACGCGCTCCTTGATTTCCTTCATCTGCTTGCGGCCCGGCTTGTAGCCTTGCTGCTCTTCGATTTCCTGGGCGCGGGCCTTGGCGACCTGGTTCACCACGGTGCCCGGCAGCAGCTTCTTTTCGGCGCGCAGGCTCAGCAGGATCTGGCCGTTGACCACATGCGCCAGGCCGCCGTTCTCGCGCGGAGGAACCCAGCCCAGGCTTTGCATTTCGAGGTTGTTGCCGCTTTGGTAGGCATGCCGCGCGAGCGTTTCTTCAAGCTGGTCGCCGACCAGCGTCCACGGCGAGGAGAGGCGATAAATCTTGAGATTCTTGAACCACATGAGCGTCGGCCAAAAGGGTTGATTCTATACGACGCGGCCGCTTTGCCGAAGTGCGGCAATACCGCAGCGTGATGCGACACCTTCTGTCACTGACAGCGGCGAGCCGATGCGCTACTGTCCGCGCAGCAAGTCGAACTGGAGATAAAAAATGAAGATCATCGGCGCCATTCTGATCGTTCTGGGCATCGCCGCCCTGGCCTACAAGGGCTTCAACTACAAGTCCGAGGAGACCGTGCTGCAGATCGGTTCGGTGAAGGCCACCGCCGAGACCGAGAAGTCGGTGGCGATTCCGGCCTGGGCCGGCATTGCGGCCATCGTGGCCGGCGTGGTGGCAATCGGCGTGGGCATGCGCCGCTGATTGCGGGCGGCCGCGACCGCTGTCGGCAGGATCCGATCATGGCGACCGAGAGGTCGCCATTTTCACGTGCGCGGCATAAAAAAAAGCGGCCCGGCTCATTGAGGGCCGGGCCGGTACGGGAGCACGCAATACCGCGTCATAAAAGGCTCGCGGGGAACGCGGTATCGGTGTCAGAACACTGGCCCTGCAATCGTCCGACAGGGGGATCAATCGTCGGTCGATCTGGCGCAAGGCCGTAATCTGAGCGCCCAGTCTAATGGGGCGGGTCTGACATGGTCCTGAAAGTGCGGGCCTCTTTTTAGCCCGCTCGCTCCCTGGGGGCCGATCCTGCTTGATTGCGCGCAAAAAAAAAGCTCCATAAGGAGCTTTTGAAAGGCCGGGCGGGCGCAGCAGTCCCGTCCGGCGGGGGATGGCCTTTTAAGCGTTGATGTCGTTGTCCTTGGATTCGCGCACGAACAGCGTGCCGATGACCAGGGTCATGACTGCAATGATGATCGGGTACCACAGGCCGTCGTAGATGTTGCCGGTGGCCGCGACCACGGCGAAGGCGACCGGGGGCAGGAAGCCGCCGAACCAGCCGTTGCCGATGTGATACGGCAAGCTCATCGACGTGTAGCGGATGCGCGTCGGGAACATTTCCACCAGCATGGCTGCGATCGGGCCGTACACCATGGTCACGTAGATCACCAGGATGGTCAGCAGCACCACGACCATGACGTTGTTGCTCTGGGCCGGATCAGCCTTGGCGGGGTAGCCGTGGCTGCGGATCGCGGTGGTCAGGGCCTTGTCCAGTTCGGCGGCCTTGGCCTTGAAGTCGGCGGGGGCCATGGTCTTGCCGTCGAACGAGGCGAACTCGTCGTTGCCGATCTTGACCTTGGCGACCGAGCCGGCCGGCGCCGCTTCGTTCTTGTAGTTCACCGAGTTGCGGGCCATGAACGACTTGACCACGTCGCAAGAACTGGTGAAGGACGAAGTGCCTACCGGGTTGAACTGGAACGAGCAGGTGGCGGGGTCCGCGATCACGGTGACCGGGGCCGTGGCCTGGGCCTTTTCCAGCGCCGGGTTGGCGAAGTGCGTGATGCCCTGGAAGATCGGGAAGTAGGTCGCCGCGGCGATCAGGCAGCCGGCCATGATGATGGGCTTGCGGCCGATCTTGTCCGAAAGCGCGCCGAAGATCACGAAGAAAGGCGTGCCGATCAGGAGCGCGATCGCGATCATGATGTTGGCGGTGTTGGCGTCGACCTTCAGCGTCTGCGTCAGGAAGAACAGGGCGTAGAACTGGCCCGTGTACCAGACCACGGCCTGGCCGGCGGTCAGGCCCAGCAGCGCCAGGATCACGACCTTCAGGTTCTTCCACTGGCCGAACGATTCGGCGATCGGCGCCTTGGAACCCTTGCCTTCTTCCTTCATGCGCTGGAAGGTCGGCGATTCGCTCAGTTGCAGGCGGATCCACACCGAGATGCCCAGCAGGACGACCGAGATCAGGAACGGAATGCGCCAGCCCCAGGCTTTGAAGTCGTCTTCGCCCATGAACGTGCGGATGCCGAGGATGACCAGCAGCGACAGGAACAGGCCCAGGGTCGCGGTGGTCTGGATCCAGGACGTGTAGAAGCCGCGGCGGCCATGCGGCGCGTGCTCGGCCACATAGGTCGCCGCGCCGCCGTACTCGCCGCCCAGCGCCAGGCCTTGCAGCAGGCGCAGGACGATCAGGATGGCGGGAGCGGCCAGGCCGATGCTGGCGTAGCTGGGCAGCACGCCGACCAGGAACGTGGACAGGCCCATGATCACGATCGTGACCAGGAAGGTGTACTTACGTCCGACCAGGTCGCCCAGGCGGCCGAATACCAGGGCGCCGAACGGGCGCACGGCGAAACCGGCCGCAAACGCCAGCAGGGCGAAGATGAAGCCCGCGGTGGGGTTCACACCCGAGAAGAAGTGTTGCGCGATGATGGCGGCTAGCGAGCCGTACAGATAGAAGTCGTACCACTCGAAAACCGTGCCCAGCGACGACGCAAAGATGACGCGGCGTTCATCCTTGGTCATCGGGCGCGGATCCGCGGATGGACCGCGGCCTGCCATGGTTGTTGTGCTCATGATGTCTCCTCGGTTTTATGGCCGGCGGTGGTCCGCCGTGCTGCGCCCGCCGCCGGCGAGCCGACATTGAGCTATATGCAACATTGGGGGGTGAGGCTGACGAGGTTCTGACGGGATACTTACTTGAGTCTTAAAATTGAAACTGAAAGTAACGTATCCCTGGGAGGCTAGGGATAGTCCTAGGAGACGTCGGCGAGGTCTGACAACTCAGCGTAGAGCGGAAAGATCACGCGGATCCGCATGCCGGGCAGGTTCGAATACGTCGTGGGGTGATCGCTGATTTCGACGCTGGCCTGGTGCTTCTGGGCGATCTCGCGCACGATGGCCAGCCCCAGGCCGCTGCCGTCGGACTGGGTGCCCAGCACGCGGTAGAAGCGGTCGAACACGCGTTCGCGTTCCTCGGGCGGAATGCCTGGCCCGGAATCCTCCACCTCCAGCACCGCGTGTCCGTCCTGGACCTGCGCGCGGACCGTGATGTGGCCGCCGCGCGGCGTGTAGCGCAGCGCGTTGTCCACCAGGTTGTTGAGCAGTTCGGCCAGCAGCAGGGGGTTGCCGTTGATCTCCACCGGCTGGTCCGAGCCTTCGAAGCCCAGGTCGGTACTCAGCGAGAGCGCCTGCGGCACCCAGTGCATGGCCTGTTCGTAGGCGATGGCGTTGATGTCCGTGCGCGTCATGCCGATGGCGCTGGGGTTCTCGGCCCGGGCCAGCAGCAGCAGCTGGTTCACCAGGCGCGTGGCGCGTTCGGAGCCGGTCACGAGCTGGCGCAGGCTGGACTGCATTTCCTCGGGGCTGGCGTCGCGCAGGGCCAGTTCGGCCTGCGTGCGCAGGCCGGCCAGCGGGGTCTTCAGCTGGTGCGCGGCGTCCGCGACGAAGCGGCGCTGCGCCTGCACGTTGGACGAAAGCCGATCCAGCAGGTCGTTCATTGCGGCCACCAGGGGCGCGATCTCGGTGGGGGCGGCGCGCTCGTCGATGGGCGACAGGTCGTCGGGCCGGCGGGCCCGCAGGCGCTGCTGCAGCGCATTCAAAGGCGCCACTCCGCGCGACAGCCCGAACCACACCAGCAGCACGGCGACAGGCAGCACCACGAACTGCGGAATGATCACGCCCTTGATGATGTCGTTGGCCAGTTGCGTGCGCTTTTCGACGGTTTCGGCGGCGATCAGCAGCGCCGGCTGGGTATCGGGCAGATGCAGGTCCACCCAGGTGAACGCCAGCCGGACCCCGAAGCCGCGCAAGGTCGCGTCTTCGTACTGGACTTCGCCGGGGCGGGGCTGGCCCACGGTGGACGGCAGGGGCAGGGCGCGGTCGCCGCCCAGGTATTCGCCGCGGCTGCCCAGCGCCAGCCAGAACACGCTATCGGTCTCGTCGGCGTGCAACACCTCGCGCGCGGTGTTGGTCATCTTCAGCACGGCCCGGCCGTCCTGCGCGTGCACCTGCAAGGTCAGTACATGGAGGTTGTTGGCCAGCGCGCGGTCGTAGGGCACGTTGGCGATGTTCTGGGCCACCACATAGGTGATGGCCACGCTCATCGGCCACAGGAGGAACAGCGGCGCCAGCATCCAGTCGAGGATTTCGCCCAGCAGGGAGCGCTGCGGCGGCGCGAAGCTCGGGCCCTTGGCCCCCGCCCGCATGACATCCAGTGCTTCCTGGTTCAGCGCTTCCGGCGGCGCCGCTTCAGCTTGCGAGGTACGCCGCACCCTGGTCCCGCTCAAGACAGTAGCCCAGGCCGCGCACGGTCACGATCTTCACGCCGCTGGGTTCCAGCTTCTTGCGCAGGCGATGGACGTAGACCTCGATGGCGTTGGTGCTGACCTCTTCGCCCCATTCGCACAGGTGGTCGACCAGCTGCGTCTTGCTGACCATGCGGCCGCTGCGGGTCAGGAGGATCTCGAGCAGGCTGACTTCGCGCGCCGACAGGTCCAGGGTCTGGTCGTCGACCATGGCGACGCGGCCGGTCTGGTCGAACAGCAGGCGGCCGTGCTTGATCATGGTGGCGCCGCCGCCCGCGCCGCGCCGGGTCAGGGCCCGTACGCGGGCCTCGAGCTCGGACAGCGCGAAAGGCTTGGCCATGTAGTCGTCGGCGCCCAGGTCCAGGCCTTTGACGCGCTGTTCGATGCTGTCGGCCGCCGTCAGGATGAGTACCGGCAGGGCGGAATTGCGGGCGCGCAGGCGGCGCAGCACTTCCAGCCCGGCCAGCTGCGGCAGGCCGAGGTCGAGGATGAGCAGGTCGAATGCCTGGGCCGCCAGCGCCGAATCGGCCGCCAGTCCGTCGCGCACCGCATCCACGGCATAGCCGTTGTGGCGCAACGAGCGGGACAGGCCGTCGGCCAGGATGCTGTCGTCTTCGGCGATCAGGATACGCATGGGCTACAGTGAGAAAAGGCCCCGCGGCGCAAAGGGGACAAAACGCCGGGTTCGTCTGGCATTCTGGCATAGGGCGCCAAGCTTGCCACTCAGGGTATACGTGCAAAACAGTGGCACACTGGTTTTATGTACAGTATAATCCGATGCCATAATCTGACCCGTTGCTCAAAGCACCCGCCTAACCCTGCGGCACTTCCCTAGACACCAGATACGTTACAGACAGGACTCTACATGGACGACAAAACCACCAAGGCCGCCGCATCGGAAAAGGCCAAGGCGCTTGCCGCCGCGCTTTCGCAGATCGAAAAGCAGTTCGGCAAGGGCTCGATCATGCGCTACGGCGACAACGATGTTTCGCATGACATCCAGGTGGTTTCCACGGGCTCGCTCGGTCTGGACATCGCGCTGGGCGTCGGCGGCCTGCCGCGAGGCCGCGTGGTTGAAATCTACGGTCCGGAATCCTCGGGCAAGACCACGCTGACGCTGCAAGTGGTCGCTGAAATGCAAAAGCTGGGCGGCACCTGCGCCTTCGTCGACGCCGAACACGCGCTCGACGTGCAATACGCCTCCAAGCTGGGCGTGAACCTGGCCGACCTGCTGATCTCGCAGCCGGACACGGGCGAGCAGGCCCTGGAAATCACCGATGCGCTGGTGCGCTCCGGTTCGGTCGACCTGATCGTCATCGACTCGGTGGCCGCGCTGGTGCCCAAGGCCGAAATCGAAGGCGAAATGGGTGATTCCCTGCCCGGCCTGCAAGCCCGCCTGATGAGCCAGGCGCTGCGCAAGCTCACCGCCACCATCAAGAAGACCAATTGCATGGTCATCTTCATCAACCAGATCCGCATGAAGATCGGCGTGATGTTCGGCAACCCCGAAACCACCACCGGCGGCAACGCGCTCAAATTCTACGCCTCCGTGCGCCTGGACATCCGCCGCATCGGTTCCATCAAGAAGGGCGACGAAGTCGTCGGCAACGAAACCCGCGTCAAGGTCGTGAAGAACAAGGTCGCGCCGCCGTTCAAGCAGGCCGAATTCGACATCATGTACGGCGCCGGCATCTCGCGCGAAGGCGAAATCATCGACCTGGGCGTAGCCGCCAATGTGGTGGACAAGTCCGGCGCCTGGTACAGCTACAACGGCAATCGCATCGGCCAGGGCAAGGACAATGTCCGCGAGTACCTGAAAGAACACAAGGAACTGGCCATCGAAATCGAGAACCGCGTTCGCGAGAACCAAGGCATCGTCAGCCGCGCGGCAGAATTCGTGCCGACCGCGGAAGATACCTCCGAAGAGTAATCGGATCGGTGGCGGGCCTGGCGCGGCGCAATTCAGCTTCGCCGCAAACGGCCGGCCTATCGCGTCGGGGCAGCCCGAACAGTTGCGGCAGGCGCCAGGACGGGCCTGCCGTTATGCATAGCAAGCAGGAAACGCATGAGCTGGAAACCGCCGCCCGCTTCAGCCGAACGCCTACGCGCCAAGCTGGACGATGAATTCGAAACCGTGGCCAAGCCCCAGGGCTTGCGCCGCACTTCGGATGCGCGCCGCGATCAGGAAGCGGAATCCAGCAATGCGCCAGATCAGTGGAGCCGCAGCTCGGAAGCCGGCAATGCGCGCCGCGGCCGCCGTGCCGTCGCCGGAGCCGAGGACGGCCCGGATGCGGACGGCCAATCCGCCCGCAAGGGGCCGTCGCTGAAGATGCGGGCCGTGGGCTATCTGTCGCGGCGCGAGCATGCCCGCGAAGAGTTGGCGCGCAAGCTTGCCGCCTACGCCGAGGACCCGGGCGAGGTCGAGGCCGTGCTGGATGCCCTGGAAAAAGAAGGCTGGCTGTCCACCGAACGTTTTGCGCAAAGCCTGGTGCACCGCCGCGCATCGCGCCAGGGGGCGGCGCGCATCGTGCAGGAATTGCGCCAGCATGGGGTGGACGACAACCAGGTCGCCGAATTGCGCGAACAGCTGCGGGCCACCGAGTACGACCGCGCGCTGGAGGTCTGGAAGAAGCGCTTCAGCGCCAAGCCGGAAGACCGCGCGGCCTACGCCAAGCAGGCGCGCTTTCTGGCCAGCCGCGGCTTTGCGCATGACGTGATCCGCCGGATACTGGGCGAGGGCGACGAGGATTGAGCAGCCCTGTGCGGGGCTTGTCCGTACGCCCATGAAAATCCGCCGTGGCGGATTTCCCAAAAAGCGAGGCGACGGGCCTTATTCCTGGATGGCAGACAGGAAATCCGGGTCCTTGGCCAAAGCTTCGGTGCTGAGCCGTATCGAATCGTTTAGCGAAGTGAAGAAATTGGCGAACTTGTTCGTGCGTCGCTTGGTTTCCTTGGTTTGCGTGTACACGGGCTTCTGCGTGGCCTTGTCGGTCACGACATAGGCGATACGCAATGTCCAATCCACCGAATACCCCAGGTCGTCCGCCAGGAATTCCTCGACTTCGGCGGTCAATAGACGGCGCTGTTGGTTGCCATTGACCTTGACGCCGATGAAGCGCAGTTCGGCAAAGGTGGCATCCCGGACAAAGTCCTTGACGTCCTTTTCGAGCAATATGCTGCCGATTGCGGTGTTGCGGATCTGATTCGGAGCGATTTGCGGGGCGCGGTAGCTGCCAGTGGAGTTCGGTGAGCTGGCCTGCTGCGAGGTCGACAGGCCGGCGTTGGCGTAGCGCTGGGGTTTGGGCTGTTCTGCCGCCTCTTTCTTGTTGGGTTCGTAGGTGAAATCGCCGACTTCGACAGCCCCTTCAGCGCTGATCACCGAGGAAGGCGAATACTGCACCGGGAGCGTGTTCGGAACGTTGCCGCAACCCGCCAGCAAGGCGATGGAAGCAAGAATGGCCGAACGGCCGACAACGCGCGCTGAGAACAACGATGGCAAGAGCATGTTTTTGCTGCTGGCTCGAAGGTTTGAGGGAGCAGCATTCTAAGCCTTATGTACTAAATTGAATCTTATTATTTTTTAATGTATCGCGAGTCGGCGACATACGGCAGGGGCGCTATTTTGCTGACTTGATCCCCGACAAGGTCTTGAAGCACACATCCCGGGTAATGGTCAGGAACTGATCGATGTACGAGGCCTCCGTGTCCTCGCTGCGCACCGTCGCATACAGCGTGCGCCACACGCCTTGCGGGCCCAGCCGGCACTGCCGCAGCCAACCCTGATTCATGTATTCCGTCAGCGCCCAGTTGGGCAGCGCGGCCACGCCGCGGTTGCTGGCCACCAGTTGCGCAATGATGGGGGTGAGTTCCGCGCGGCGGATGGCGGCCGGCTCCACGTCGGCGGGGTCGAGGAAGGCCGTGAAAATGTCCAGGCGCTGCTTGTCCACGGGATAGGTGATGAGCGTCTGGTCGGCCAATTGGTCCGGCATGACGAACTTGCTGCCGGCCAGCGGATTGGATTCCGACACGGCCAGCACAAGCTCGTACTTGAACAGCGGCAGGTATTCCACTGCGTCCAGCGGCTGGGGATCGGAGGTGATAACCAGGTCCAGGTCGCCGCGCACCAGGGCGGGCAGGGGAGCGAAGGAAAACGCCGCCGACAGATCCAGCGCCACGTCCGGCCATTGCACGCGGAAGGCATCCAGGGCCGGCATCAGCCACTGGAAGCAGGAATGGCAGTCGATGGCCAGGTGCAGCCGGCCGGTGCGGCCCGCGGCCAACCGCTGCAGGTCCCGTTCCGTGGCGCGGATGCGCGGCAGCACTTCATCCGCCAGCGCCAGCACCCGCAGTCCCGCCGTCGTCAGCCGTGCCGGTCGCGTACGGCGGTTCAACAACGGCGTGCCCAGCCGGGTTTCCAGGTCGCGCAACTGGTGCGACAGGGCTGATTGGGTCAGATGCAGGCGCTCGGCGGCTTCCTGCAGGCTGCCGCCGTCGCGGATGGCGGTAAGCGTTTCAAGATGGCGGACTTCAAGCATGGGTGCCTGCAGGGATGGGAAATAAGCTCATATTTTATGAGATTTTCTCATTCTATAAATGTAGACATTGATTTTGATTCATTTTGATTTGGCCTCAAAATGGCTGTCACTTGAACAAATTTTGTCTAATGGTGGTGATCCATGACTACGATTCATAATTTGGGGTTCCCCCGCATCGGCGCGCAGCGTGAACTGAAGCGCGCGGTCGAAGCCTATTGGGCCGGCCGGCAGACCGCCGGGGATCTTGAGCAGACGGGCCGCGAGCTGCGCGCCAGGCACTGGAAGCTGCAGGCCGCCGCCGGCCTGAAGTTCGTGCCGGTGGGCGACTTCGCCTGGTACGACCAGATCCTGGAATGGACCACGCTGCTGGGCGCCGTGCCTGCCCGCTTCGGCCAGAACGACAGCGAACCCGTCACGCTGGACACGCTGTTCCGCATGGGCCGCGGCCGCGCGCCGTCGGGCAAGCCCGCCGCCGCCTGCGAAATGACCAAGTGGTTCGACACCAACTACCACTACATCGTGCCGGAACTGGCGCCGGGCCAGACCTTCCGCATCGCCCGCGAATCGCTGTTCGAACAGGTCCGGGAAGCGCAGGCCCAGGGTTGCGCGGTGAAGCCCGTGATCCCCGGGCCGTTGACCTGGCTGTATCTGGGCAAGGGCGACGCCTTTGCCGCCGGCGCCGCCGATGAGGGCAAGCTGCAACTGCTGGCCGCGCTGCTGCCGGTCTACCAGGAAGTGCTGGCGCGCTTCGCCAAGCTGGGCGTGCAGTGGGTGCAGATCGACGAGCCCATTCTGGCGCTGGACCTGCCGCAAGCCTGGCGCGGCGCGTTCAAGCAGACCTATGAGCAGCTCTCTGCCAGTCCGGTCAAGCTGCTGGTGGCCACGTACTTCGACGGCCTGAAGGACAATCTGCCGACCGCTCTGGGCCTGCCCGTGGCCGGCTTGCATGTGGACCTGGTCCGTGCGCCCGAGCAGCTGGCGGAAGTGGCCGCCGGCCTGGGCGCCGAGCAGGTGCTGTCCGCTGGCGTCATCAACGGGCGCAACATCTGGCGCACCGACCTGGACGCGGCCATCGCCACGTTGACCCCCATCAAGCAGCAATTGGGCGACCGCCTGTGGCTGGCGCCGTCGTGCTCGCTGCTGCACGTGCCGGTGGACCTGGCGCATGAAACCGAGCTGGACACGGAACTCAAGAGCTGGCTCTCCTTTGCCGCGCAGAAGCTGGAAGAACTGAGCCTGCTGGGCCGCGCCCTGGACCGCGCCACGCAAGCCGCCGCGCAGGACGGCCTGGCCAAGCAGCGCGCCGCGCTCGCCGCCCGCCGCGCTTCGACGCGCATCCACAATCCGGCCGTCGCCCAGCGCATGGCTGGCGCTGCCGCGGTGTCGCGCGACCGCGCGCCGTTCGCCGGCCGCATCGCCCGCCAGCAGGAACAGCTGGGCCTGCCCGCCTACCCGACCACGACCATCGGTTCCTTCCCGCAGACCGCGGAAATCCGCGCCTTGCGCCGCGACTGGAAGTCGGGCGCATTGACGGATTCTGGCTACGAGGCCGCCATCCGCAAGGAGATCGAGGAAGTCATCCGCTTCCAGGAAAAGGTGGGCCTGGACGTGCTGGTGCACGGCGAACCCGAGCGCAACGACATGGTGGAGTACTTCGGCGAGCTGCTGGCCGGCTTCGCCTTCACCAAGAACGGCTGGGTTCAGAGCTATGGCTCGCGCTGCGTCAAGCCGCCTGTCATTTTTGGCGACGTCGCGCGTCCGGCGCCGATGACGGTGGGCTGGTCGTCGTACGCGCAGTCGCTGACCGACAAGCCGGTCAAGGGCATGCTGACCGGCCCGGTCACCATCCTGCAGTGGTCGTTCGTGCGCGACGACCAGCCGCGCGAGCAGACTTGCCGCCAGCTGGCGCTGGCGCTGCGCGACGAAGTGGTGGACCTGGAAGCCGCCGGCATCAGCGTCATCCAGATCGACGAGCCCGCCATCCGCGAAGGCCTGCCGCTGCGCCGCGCCGATTGGCAGGCCTACCTGGATTGGGCCGTGGATTGCTTCCGCCTGTCGACCGCCGGCGTGCGCGACGAAACGCAGATCCACACCCATATGTGCTATTCGGAGTTCAACGACATCATCGAGTCCATCGCCGCCATGGACGCGGACGTGATCACGATCGAAACCTCGCGCTCCAACATGGAGCTGCTCAAGGCGTTCGAGGACTTCCGTTATCCGAACGATATCGGTCCCGGCGTGTACGACATCCATACGCCGAACGTGCCGGAAGTGGATTGGATGGTCGGCCTGATGCAGAAGGCCTCGGCCCGTCTGCCCAAGGAGCGTCTGTGGGTCAATCCTGACTGCGGACTGAAGACGCGCGCCTGGCCTGAAACCGAAGCCGCGCTGATCGGCATGGTGCAGGCGGCCCGAGCCTTGCGCCAGGCGGCCTGAGCAGACAGCTTGCCGCAACGCCGCCGGATCCCCTGGGGCCGGCGCCAGCCCTGATCCGCGCATGCCGCGCGCGGATCAGGGCTTTTTCTTTGCGGCCGCAAGATCCCGGTGATGGCTGCAAGCCACAGCTGGGGCGTGGCGCCGATTTTTTTTCAATCTTGCTTGAACGAATTTCCGCGGCGTGGGTCAATACGCAAAAATCCCATTGCTGGATCCTTGCCGTTCCTATGATTCTCCAAGGCCCCTGTCGGCCCGACCTGCTGCTCGCAGAGACGCTGCCCGACATTCTGGAAGCCACGATCCGCCGGCATCCCGCCGCCGTCGCCATTCATTGGCTGGATCACACTCTCACCTACGACATACTCGGCCAACGCGCCGATCTGGCCGCGCATCATCTGATCGAGGCTGGCGTGCGGCCCGGCGATATCGTGGGCCTGTGCCTGCCGCGCGGCGCCGACCTGCTGGTGATGCAGGCGGCCATCGCCAAGGCGGGCGCGGCCTGGCTGCCGTTTGAATCCGACACGCCGGCGGACCGCATGCTGGTCTGCCTGCAGGACGCGGGCGCTCGCGGACTGGTCGCGGGCGCCGAGGTCCGGCTGGACGGCATGGTCACCTGGACCACCTGGGCGCTGTCGGAGCCGGTCGAGGGCGTTTTGCGCAGGCGGGAAGGGCTGCTGCCCGAGCATCCCGCCTACGTCATCTACACCTCGGGCTCCACCGGCAAGCCCAAGGGCGTGCCCATCAATCACGCCAGTATCTGCCACTTCCTGCGCAGCGAAAACGCGGTGCTGGGCGTGCGCCACGAAGACAAGGTCTACCAGGGTTTCTCGGTCGCCTTCGACATGTCGTTCGAAGAGATCTGGATCAGCTATCTGGTCGGCGCGTCGCTGTGGGTGGCCCCCAAGATGCTGACCACGGACCCGGAAGGCCTGCCGGACGCGCTGGTGCGGGAGGGCATTACCGTGCTGCACGCGGTGCCGACCTTGCTGGCGCTGTTCGCGCGCGACGTACCCGGTTTGCGCATCGTCAACCTGGGCGGCGAGGTCTGCCCGGACTTCCTGGTGCCGCGCTGGGCCACGCCCGGGCGGCGCCTGTTCAATACCTACGGCCCCACCGAGACCACGGTGTCCGCCAGCCTGGCCGAACTCCTGCCCGGGGAGCCCGTGACCATAGGCACGCCGCTGCCCAACTACGGCATGCTGGTGCGCGGCGAGGACGGCGCGGTGCTGCCGCAAGGGCAGGTGGGCGAGCTGTGCATCACCGGTCCCGGCGTGGCCGGCGGCTATCTGGGCCGGCCCGAGCTGACGGCCGAGAAGTTCCTGGCCAATCCGCGCCCGGCTGGCGATTACGACACCCGCATGTACCGCAGCGGCGACCTGGCGCGCATCGATGAACACGGGCAGATCCACTGCCTGGGCCGCAGCGACGATCAGGTCAAGGTGCGGGGTTTCCGGGTCGAACTCGGGGAAATCGAAGCCGCGCTTTACCGACTGCCGGGCGTGGGCGCCGCCGCCGTGGTGCTGCGCGATCTCGCGGGCATCGAGCAACTGGTGGCCTTCCTCAAGCCCGAGGGCGAGGAGCGGCTGGACCCGCACGCGATGCGCGCCGCGCTGGGCGCGGACCTGCCCGCCTACATGATTCCGGCGCGCTTCGAGCTGGTGGCCGACGTTCCCCGCCTGACCTCGGGCAAGATCGACCGCAAGGCGCTGAAGGCGCGCGAACTGGAGGCCGTGTCCGAGCCCAGCGGCGAAGACGACGTGCCCGTCACGGCGGGCGAGCAGGCCTTGTTCGACGCCTTGCGTCCACTGTTCCCAGGGCAGCCGCTGCGGCTGGCCAGCGACTTCTTCCGCGATCTGGGCGGCCACTCGCTGCTGGCCGCGCGTCTGGTGTCGTCGCTGCGCAAGCATCCGCATTTTTCCGCGCTGACCATGCACGAGCTTTACCAGCACCCTGTGCTGGGGACGCTTGCGGCCCGGCTGGACGCGCTGGCCTTGGCCGAAAATGCCGCGGCCCAACCGGCGGGCGTCGCTGGGACTGGCGCCGATCCGGCGCCCGCGCCTGAGTGGCGCCGCTGGACTTGCGGCCTGGCGCAGTTGGCGGCCTTACCGCTGCTGATCGGCGTACGCATGCTGATCTGGCTGACGCCGTTCTTCACTTACCACTACTTTACGGGTGACGAGGGCGACTCCGTCTTGCGCGCGGTGGCCCTGTCCATCGCCAGCTACCTGGCCTGCAATCTGTTGAGCTTCGGCGTGGCCGTGGCCTGCAAGTGGGGAATTCTAGGGCGGCTCAAGCCCGGCAGTTATCCGATGTACGGCTGGCTGTTCTACCGCTGGTGGCTGGTGGACCGGGTGATGGACATTCCGCCCGCGCATCTGCTTGCCGGATCTCCGCTGCAGGTCTGGTATCTGCGGGCGCTGGGAGCGCGCGTCGGCCGCGATGCGGCCATCAGCCGAGTCTCCGTGCGCGCGCCCGACCTGCTGTCGGTGGGCAACGGCGTGAGCATCGGCGCGGCGGTCAACCTGGAGAATTTCTCGGTGCGCGGCGGCGAGTGGACGGTTGCGCCGATCACGCTGGCGGATAACGCCTACATCGGTTCCTATTCGGTGCTGCAAGGCGACGTGGCGATGGGCGAGGGCGCGCGGCTGGACGGGCTGTCTTCGCTGGCGCAGGGGGACCGCGTGCCTGCGGGCCAGATCTGGAGCGGGGCGCCTGCGCGCCACGATCCGCAGGCCCGCGCTCCCGAATTGCCGCCGCGGCCGCAGCGCCAGGGCATCTGGAGCCGGCTCGACTGCATGGCCTATGCGGCCGGCGGCACGCTGATCGCCGCGCTGTTCTTCATGCCGGTGTTCCCGAGCTTCGTGCTGATCGACTGGATCGACGCGCGCTGGCTGGACCTGATGGGCGCGCGCGTACCCTGGCCGCAAGCCTTCCTGAGCTATCTGCTGCTGGCTTTGCCTGCCAGCGCCTTGCTGCTGATGCTGACGGTGCTGGTATCGGCGCTGCTGCGTTGGACGCTGTTGCCCCGTCTGGCCAGCGGCCGCTGGCCGGTGTATGGCCAGATCTACCTGCGGCGCTGGTTGACCAACCAGATCCAGGAATCGAGCCTCAGCGTGCTGCACGGCCTGTACGCTTCGATCTACGCGGGCAACTGGTACCGCCTGCTGGGCGCGAAGGTCGGTCGCGGCACGGAGATTTCCACCGCCATGGGCGTGGTGCCCGACATGCTGACCCTGGGCCGCGACAGCTTCATCGCCGACGGCGTGATGCTGGGCGACGAGGAAATCGACGGCGGCTGGATGACCATGCGGCCCACCGTCATCGGCAACCGCAGTTTCGTTGGCAACGGCGCCTACGTGCCGGACGGCTCGGTGCTGCCCGATGACGTGCTGATCGGCGTGCAGAGCCGCGCGCCGGCCAACGCCCGCATGGCCAGCGGCCAGACCTGGCTGGGCAATCCGCCGCTGGCGCTGCCGGCGCGCGAGCAGACGGCGGGCTTTCCCGCGCACCTGACGTTCCGGCCCAGCCTTGGCCGCAAAGTGCTGCGGGGCGGTGTCGAGGGCATGCGGATGATCCTGCCGCTGGCCGTGGTGATCGCGGTGGGCTATCTGACCGTGATGAAGGTCATCCCCATGGCCGCGCGCGAAGGCTTCGTCGCCGCGTTCGACGAGCTGATGCTGGCCGGCGTGCTGTATGGCGTGGGCGCCTTCCTGTTCCTGGTGGCGCTGAAATGGGCGCTGATCGGCCGCTACAAACCGCGCGCCGAGCCCATGTGGACGCCGTTCGTCTGGAAGAGCGAAGCGGTCACCAGCCTGTATGAGTCCATCGCCGTCCCGAACTTCTTCAACTTCCTGCGGGCCACGCCCTGGCTGCCGTTGGCCTTGCGCTGCATGGGCGCCCGCATCGGCAAGCGCGTCTTCATGGATACCACCGACATCACCGAATACGACTGCGTGTCGATCGGCGACGACGCGGTGCTGCACGCCTGGTCCGGGCCGCAGACCCATCTGTTCGAAGACCGCGTGATGAAGATCGGCATGGTCCGCATCGGCGATGCCGTCAACGTCGGGCCCCGCAGCACCATCCTGTACGACACCCGGGTCGAAGCGGGGGCGCGCCTGGGGCCGCTGACGCTGGTGCTCAAGGGCGAGGCCATTCCGGCGGGCCAGGCCTGGATCGGCAGTCCCGCCACGCCTTGGACGCAGCGGTGACCGGACCGCTGAGGCTGACCGGGGAGGGCGCCCCGGTGGAATTGTGGCTGCTGCACCTGCCAGCGTCCCGGCCAAGGCAGCGCCAGGCCGCCCGGGATTGGCTGGCCGCGGAACTGGCGCGGCGCGACCCGCAAGCCGCGCCCGGTTGGACCGAAACGCCCAAGGGGCCGAGGATGCCCGCGGGCGCGCGCTGGAACAGTTCCTTCTCTTACTATGGCCCCTATATCCTCTGCGGCCTGTCCCGGCTGGGCCTGCCGGGCGTGGATCTGACCGGCGCGCAGTCGTGGACGGGCGATGCGGACGTTATCAGCCTCTATTGCGGTCCGCGGGCTGCCGCCGAGCTGGCCGCCAGTCGGCCGGCGGCGCGGGCGGACGCCTTCGCGCGCGCCTGGAGCGCGCTGGAGGCGCGCCTGAAAGCCTGCCGGCGGGGACTGGAGGAATACTCCCCGGAGCGAGAGCGCCATCTGGCCGCCGCCCGCATCACCTGCCAGCTGCAGCACCAGGGCCTGTGGGTGGCCGCCGCGCTCTGCGGCGGTGCGTCAGGCGCCAGTCAGGAGGCTTGATCGCAGGCCGCCTGCGCTATACTTTGAAGGTTTTGTTGCCGCGCACCATGCGCAGGCATCTCGCCCCGCAGGCCCCCAGCATGCCCTTGCCACCGCCGGACTATCCTCGCCAACCATTGCACACGCGTTCCATACGCGTGCAGTCGTATGCGCGCGAAGACGGGCTCTGGGACCTGGAAGCCGAGCTGATCGACGTCAAGGCGTACGATTTCCCCAAGCGCGACGGCGAGATGTTCAAGGCCGGACAACCCATCCACCACATGCATCTGCGCATCACCATCGACGAGAATTTCGCGATCGTGGCGGCGCAGGCCGTCTATGACGCCGCTCCCTACGGCGAGCATTGCATGGCCATCGAACCGGCTTACACTGATCTGATCGGCATGAACCTGCTCAAAGGGTTCCGCCGGCAGGTCAAGGAGCGGTTCGGGCACGTGGAGGGCTGTACGCACATGACCGAGCTGTCGCAGGTGCTACCCACCGCGGCAGTCCAGACCATGGCCAACCGCCGGCGGCAGGAAAACAACCCGAACCGGCGTCCATTCCAACTGGACGGCTGCCACGCGCTAAGCACCCGCGGCCCGGTGGTGGCTGAGCACTATCCCAAGTGGTACACCGGGGGTAGCGCTGAGGCATCGGCCGATTCGTCCTCCGATTCACCTTCTTTTTCTCATACGTCCTGACAGGTAACACATGAAAATCCACGAGTATCAAGGCAAGGAACTGCTGAAGCAATTTGGCGTCCCCGTGCCGCGCGGGATTCCCGCTCTTTCCGTCGACGAGGCCGTGGCTGCCGCTGAAAAGCTGGGTGGACCGGTGTGGGTCGTCAAGGCACAAATTCACGCGGGCGGCCGCGGCAAGGGCGGCGGCGTGAAGCTGGCGCGCTCGCTGGACGACGTCCGCAAGCTGGCCTCGGAAATCCTGGGCATGCAGCTGGTCACGCACCAGACCGGCCCGGAAGGCCAGAAGGTCCGCCGCCTGTACATCGAAGACGGCGCCGACATCCAGAAGGAATACTACGTGTCGCTGGTCACCGACCGCGCCACCCAGAAGGTTGCCTTCATCGCTTCCAGCGAAGGCGGCATGGACATCGAGGAAGTGGCCCACTCCACTCCCGAGAAGATCATCACCGAATACATCGACCCGCTGACCGGCCTGTCGGCCGAGCAAGCCACCAAGATCGCCAACGCGATCGGCCTGCCCGCTGACTCCACCGCCCAGGCCGTGGACGTGTTCCAGAAGCTCTACAAGTGCTACATGGACACCGACGCCTCCCTGGTCGAAATCAACCCGCTGAACCGCGACAGCAAGGGCAACATCATCGCCCTGGACGCCAAGTTCAACTTCGATCCCAACGCCCTGTTCCGCCACCCGGAAATCGTCGCCTACCGCGACCTGGACGAAGAAGATCCGGCTGAAATCGAAGCCAGCAAGTTCGACCTGGCCTACATCCAGCTCGACGGCAACATCGGCTGCCTGGTGAACGGCGCCGGCCTGGCCATGGCCACCATGGACACCATCAAGCTGTTCGGCGGCGAGCCGGCCAACTTCCTGGACGTCGGCGGCGGCGCCACCGCCGAGAAGGTCACGGAAGCCTTCAAGATCATGCTCAAGAACAAGAGCGTGAAGGCCATCCTGGTCAACATCTTCGGCGGCATCATGCGCTGCGACGTCATCGCCGAAGGCGTGATCGCTGCTTGCAAGGCCGTCAACCTGAACGTGCCGCTGGTCGTCCGCATGAAGGGCACCAACGAAGAACTCGGCAAGAAGATGCTGGCCGACTCCGGTCTGCCGATCATCAGCGCCGACACGATGGCTGAAGCCGCCACCCGCGTCGTAGCCGCCGTCAAGTAAAGAAAAATCCAAGGATTCACAAATGTCGATTCTGATCAACAAGGACACCAAGGTCATCACCCAGGGCATCACGGGCAAGACGGGCCAGTTCCACACCCGCATGTGCCGTGAGTACGCCAATGGCAAGGCCGCTTTCGTGGCCGGCGTGAACCCCAAGAAGGCGGGTGAAGACTTCGAAGGCGTGCCGATCTTCGCTTCGGTGAAGGACGCCAAGGCTGACACCGGCGCCACCGTGTCCGTCATCTACGTGCCGCCCGCGGGCGCCGCTGCCGCCATCTGGGAAGCCGTCGAGGCCGAACTGGATCTGGTGATCTGCATCACCGAAGGCATCCCGGTCCGCGACATGCTGGAAGTCAAGAACCGCATGAAGGCCAAGGGCAGCAAGACCCTGCTGCTGGGCCCGAACTGCCCGGGTCTGATCACCCCCGACGAAATCAAGATCGGCATCATGCCCGGTCACATCCACCGCAAGGGCCGCATCGGCATCGTCAGCCGTTCGGGCACCCTGACGTACGAAGCCGTGGCGCAAGTCACCGAGCTGGGCCTGGGTCAATCCAGCGCCGTCGGCATCGGTGGCGATCCCATCAACGGCCTGAAGCACGTCGACGTGCTGAAGATGTTCAATGACGATCCCGACACCGACGCCGTCATCATGATCGGCGAAATCGGCGGCCCGGACGAAGTCAACGCTGCCGAATGGGCCAAGGACAACATGAAGAAGCCGGTCGTCGGCTTCATCGCTGGTGTCACCGCTCCTCCCGGAAAGCGCATGGGTCACGCCGGCGCGCTGATCTCCGGCGGCGCCGACACTGCCGACGCCAAGCTGGAAGTCATGGAAGCCTGCGGCATCCGCACCACGCGCAACCCGTCCGAAATGGGCAAGCTGCTCAAGTCGGTGCTGTAAAAAGCGCCTGGCCGCTCGTCTGGACGCTGCTTGCGTCCGGCGTGCGGCCTGCTGGCGGAAGTCCCGCTCCCGGCGTCAAACCCCTGGCTCCCGGCGGCTGGCATCCGCCAACCCAAGCCCGCTATGGCGGGCTTTTTTTCGTTTTTTTCCGCAATCCTAGGGAAATCCCGCGTCCATGGCGCGGCCTGGCAAACATACGGAAAGCTGAACGAAACTATAATGAAAGAAATTCCACGCGTACCAAGCAAGAATGCCGCCGGGCTCGCACCAAGGCGGTCAGTACGATTTTTTTATCTTTTTTTCACCCATTCATTTGGTTCGTCCTAGGGGGATCACACCTAGGAAAGAGAGGCATGGAACTCAGTTCAGCGGCATTCTGGATAGCGTTGCTCCAGATCATTTGGGTCAACATTCTGCTATCGGGCGACAACGCCGTGGTTATTGCGCTGGCGGCGCGTTCGCTGCCTCCGGCCCAACAGAAAAAAGCGATCGTGGTCGGCTCCGCCGCGGCGATCATCATGCGTATCGTGCTGACGCTGGTAGCGGCCAAGCTGCTCCTGCTGCCGTGGCTCAAGCTGATCGGCGCGCTGCTCCTGGTCTACATCGGCGTGACGCTGCTGTTGCCCGAAGGCGAGGAAGATGGCGGCGGCAAGACGCAAGGCAATCTGCTGACCGCAATCCGCACTATCATGATTGCCGACCTGGTCATGAGCCTGGACAACGTGGTGGCCGTTGCCGCCGCCGCCATGGGCGACACGACCTTGCTGGTGTTGGGCCTGGCCATCAGTATTCCGCTGGTCATCTTCGGCAGCACGCTGCTCCTGAAGGTCATCGAGCGCTTCCCGGTCATCGTCTGGGTGGGCGCGGCGCTCCTGGGTTTCATTGCTGGCGAACTGCTGGTGGGCGATCCGGCCCTGGAAGAACCCGTGGCGCGCATCGATGCGGCCCTGGGAATCACGCAGCATAGCTTTGCGTTGATGACGGGCGTGCTGGGCGCGGTGCTGGTGCTGGCTATCGGTAAAGTTTTGCTGATGCGCCAGAAAGCTGACTGAAAGCTGAATTATACTAATAAGTTGTACTGAATAAGCTCGCCGCGCCATGCGCGGCGAGCCTTGCCGGACCGGGACCGGCCACTCTTTTCATAATGCCTTCGGGGGTTCATAGTGCTTGAGTTTTTCCAGACGCTGAGTTGGACAGCGGTATTCCAGATCATCCTCATCGACATCCTGCTCGGCGGCGACAACGCCGTCGTGATCGCGCTGGCTTGCCGCAATCTGGCGCCCAAGCAGCGCATGCAAGGCATTCTGTGGGGTACCGCGGGCGCCATCATCCTGCGCGTGGTTCTGATCGCCTTCGCCCTGACGCTGTTGTCGATTCCCTTCCTGAAGGTCGTGGGCGGCCTGCTGCTGGTCTGGATCGGCGTCAAGCTGCTGATTCCCGAGGATGATGCCCATGGCAACATCAAGGGCGGCACATCCATCGCCGCCGCGATCAAGACCATCATCATCGCCGACTTCGTGATGAGCCTGGACAACGTGATCGCCATCGCCGGCGCCGCCCAGAACGCCCACGCCGACCATCAGATCGGCCTGGTCGCCTTCGGCCTGATCGTCAGCGTGCCCATCATCATCTGGGGCAGCACCCTGGTGCTCAAGCTCATCGACCGCTATCCGCTGGTGGTTACGCTGGGCGCGGCACTGCTGGGCTGGATCGCCGGCGGCATGCTGATCACCGACGTGGTTGTCGAACGTCAATTCGGCGTACAGCCCACTGCGGTTAAAATCGGCGCAGAAATCATTGGCGCCTTGCTCGTTGTTGTCCTTGGACGGTGGCTGGCAAGCCGCAAAACCGCTTCCAAGGAATCAGCACATGAGTCTGCGTAGATCCACCGATCCCCAGCAATCCGAATCGGGCCTGAGCCTCCTTCAGGGCCTTTTCGTGCTGGCCATCCTCGGGGTGGTCGCGACGGTCATCGTCTCCAATTTTGTTTGATGCCGTCTCGTGTCTCTACCGCAACGCCTGGTCATCGCGACCCGCGCCAGCCGGCTTGCCCTGTGGCAAGCCGAGCATGTGCGCGACCGGCTGCGCACGCTGTACCCGGCGTGCGCGGTTGAGCTGCTCACCCTGACGACCCGAGGCGATCAGATCCTCGACCGCACGCTCTCCAAGGTGGGCGGCAAGGGTCTCTTCGTCAAGGAACTCGAAAACGCGCTGCTCGACGGGCGCGCCGATCTGGCCGTGCACTCCTTGAAGGACGTGCCGGTCGATCTGCAAGCCCCGTTCGAGCTTTGCGCCGTCCTCGATCGCGCGGATCCGCGCGATGCCTTCGTCTCCAATACCCATGACTCGCTGGCCGACTTGCCGGCGGGCGCCGTCGTAGGCACGTCCAGCCTGCGCCGCGAATCGCAGATCCGCGCGCGCTATCCCGAGCTGGTGGTCAAGCCTTTGCGCGGCAATCTCGACACCCGCCTGGGCAAGCTCGACAAAGGCGAATACGACGCCATCGTGCTGGCTGCGGCTGGCCTGGAGCGTCTGGGTCTGGGATCGCGCATCCGCAGCCTGCTCGAACCGGAAGACAGCCTGCCTGCCGCCGGGCAGGGCGCCCTGGGCATCGAGATCCGCGACGACCGCGACGAAATGCGCGCCTGGCTGGCCCCCTTGATCAGCGCCGGCACCACCTCCTGTGTGGTGGCTGAGCGCGCGGTGTCCCGCAAGTTGGGCGGATCTTGCCAGGTGCCCCTGGCGGCGTATGCCGAGATCGCCGGCGGCACTTTGTCGCTGCGCGCGCTGGTGGCGTCGCCCGACGGCGTGCGCATGGTCCATGCGGCCCGCAGCGGCCCGGTGGGCGAGGCCCAGGCGATCGGCGAGGCCGCGGCGCAGGCGCTGCTGGACGCGGGCGCGCAGGACATCCTGCGCGAACTGCTGCAAGACCCGCCCAGAGCCGACTGATGGCCATGGCGTCCGCTGCCGCCGAACCGCCGCGGGTCGCCATCCTGACGCGGCCCGAAGGTCGCAACGAGGCGCTGGCCGACCGCTTGGCCGGCGCCGGCTGGACGTCCTGCATCCTTCCCGCCCTGGAAATCCAGGCCTTGCCCGCCGCCGCGGGCGGGCCGCCGCGCCCTGCCGACTTCGACATGGTCGTGTTCGTCAGCGGCAACGCGGCCAAGTTGTACTTGGAACAGTGGGCACAGGCCGACGGGGCGGCTCCCTGGCCGGCTGGCGTCATCGCCGCAACGGTCGGGCCGGCCAGTGCCCAGGCCTTGCGCCTATCCCCCTGTTTTGGCGTGAATACAACAGTTTTGCATCCCCCCGAAAGCGCGCCCAGTCACGACTCCGAGGCGCTCTGGGAGGTTTTGCAGGGGTTGCCGCAAATGCCCGCCCGCGTGCTGCTGGTGCGCGGCACGCAGGGCAGGGACTGGCTGGGCGACAAGCTCGAGGCGCACGGCGCTGCCGTGACGCGCCATGCCGCCTATCTGCGGCGCCCCGCGAGCTGGGGCGCGGACCAGGTCGCCAGCCTGCGGCGCTGGGCTGACGCGGGCGTTCCAGCCACCTGGCTGATCACCAGCGGCGAGGGCGCTGAGGCGCTGCGGGCCGGCCTGGACGCGGCCGGGCTGGCGGACTGGTGGGCGCGGTGCCGCTTCGTACTGACGCATCCCTCCTTGGAACGCCGTCTGCCACAGGCCTGTCATGAAGGCGGGGCGCGGCCGATGGTAAAAATCTGCTTGCCCAACGACGAGTCGATATTCCAGGCTTTTGTTGCTGCTTGATTCGTTGCATCGGACTGACACCGAATACAATCGCGTCATGACAGACAAGACTCCCGCTACCGATCCGGTCGTTCCGACGGCCGCCCCGGGTGCAAGCGCGCCCGCATCGGCCCCGGCCGATTCCGTCAAGGCCCGTCCGGCCAAGCGCGGCAGTGGCCCGTTGGTCCCCGCCCTCATCATCCTCATCCTGCTGGCAGCCGGCCTGGGTTACGCCCTCTGGATGCAGCGCACCCAGTTCGTGTCCGCCGGCCGCGAAGTCGCCACGCGCCTCGAAACGCTGACCGCCGACCTGGCGCAGGCCCGCAAGGACACCCGCGAGGCCCTGGCCCTGGCGCAAGCCCAGGCCGGCCGTGTCGGTGAACTCGAAGACACCGTGCGCGAAACGCAAAGCCAGTACAGCGCCCTGCAACTGGCCTGGCAGAACTTCAACGACAGCGCCAGCGACGAACTGCTCGCCAACGACGTCGAACGCCTGCTGACCATTGCCAACCAGCAACTGCGCCTGGCGGGCAATGTCTCCAATGCGATCGTGGCGCTGGAAACGGCGCAATCGCGCCTGGCGCGCGCCGACCGCCCGCGTTTCTCCAGCCTGCAGCAATCCATCAACGGCGACCTGGACCGCCTGCGCGCCGTGTCCACCGTGGATATCCCCGCCCTGTCGGCCCGCATCGACCGCCTGGTGGCGCTGATTGGCAAGGCGCCCCTGCTGGTGCCGGACGCCGCGGCCCCGGGCGTGGCGCCCGCCGGCGAAAGCGCTCCGGCTGCCGCGCCGGCGCCCGCGGTCGATCCGCTGGCCGGCCTGCCGGCCGACGCGCCCTGGTGGCAGCGCTGGCGCGCCGAAATGGCCTCCTGGCCCGGCCGCGCCGGCTCCGCGCTGGCGCATGAACTGGGCGGCCTGATCACGATCCAGCGCGTGGACGAGCCCGCTGCCTTGCTGCTGTCGCCCGAACAGGCCGACCAGGTGCGCGGCACGCTGCGCCAGCGCCTGCTGACCGCGCAACTGGCCATGCTGATGCGCCAGCCCGCCGTCTGGAAGAGCGAACTCGACAACGTCGGCGTCACGCTCGCCAAGTATTTCGACGGCCGATCCCCCGACACCGTCGCGGCCCAGACCCTGGCGCGCGAACTGGCGCAGACCGACATTGCCGTGCGCATGCCGGAAGTGGCCGACAGCCTCAACGCCGTGGCCGCGCTGCGCGCCGCAGGCTTCAAGACCAGCGGACAGGACTGAGGCTTATGCGTACCTGGTTCTGGACTCTGCTGCTCGCCGTCATCGCCGTCGCCTTGGCGGTGGTGCTGCGTTCGCACTCCGGCAACGTGCTGTTGCTGGTCTGGCCGTGGCGCATCAGCATGTCGCTGACGCTGGCGGTCCTGCTGATCGTCGCGGCCTTCATCGTGCTGTACGTGGGCCTGCGCCTGCTGGCATGGCTGCTGGCCATTCCCGACCGCGTGCGGGCCTGGCGCGGCAAGCGCGCCCAGGCGCGCGACCACGAACTGCTGGAACGCGGCTGGATCGGCCTGCTGGAAGGGCGCTACACCACCGCCGAAAAAGATCTGACCAAGCTGCTGGACCAGACCAAGGTCCAGACGCGCCGTGTGCTGGCGGCCTTGTCCGCCGCCCGCGCCACGCATGGCCTGGGCGAGTTCGACCGCCGCGACCGCCTGCTGGCGATCGCGCAGGAACAAGCCGGCACGGACGCCGGCCTGATCGAAGCCACTGCCACCGTGTCGGCCGACATGCTGCTGGACCAGGGCCGCGCCGAGCGCGCGCTGGCCGTGCTGGAGCCGCTGGCCGACGGCGGCGCGCGCCATCTGCACACCATGCGCCTGCTGCTGCGTGCGCACACCGCCTTGCATCACGACGAACAAGTCTTCACGCTGGCGCGCGGCCTGGTACGTCGCAATGCGCTGGCCCGTTCCGAAGCCGATCAGTTGATCGACGCCTCGGGCGCGGCGCGTTTGCGCGCCGCCGCCGCGGGCGGCAGCGATGCCTGGCGCGCCATCTGGAAGGATCTGAAGGCCGAGGAGCGCCTCCTGCCGGAAATCGCGCTGGCGGGCGCGGCGGCGTTTGAGGCTGCCGGCGAAGCCAGCGAGGCCGCGCGCGTGCTGGAAGCCGCGGTCGCCGTGAAGTTCAATCCGGCCCTGGTGGCCGCCTACGCCCGCTGCGAAGCCGAACAAGTCTCGCGCCGGCTGGCCCGCGCCGAGACCTGGCTGCAACAGCGTCCCACCGATCCGGACCTGCTCACCGCGCTGGGCATGCTGTGCCTGAACGGCCAGCTCTGGGGCCAGGCCGAACGCTATCTGCTGCGCAGCCTCAGCCGCCGCAGCGATGCGCAGACGCATGCGCTGCTGGGCAGCCTGTATGACCGCCTGGACCGTCCCGCCGACGCGGTGCGCCACTGGCGTCTGGCAACGGCGGCCAGCATGGCGCTGCCGGTGCTGGCGGCGGATGCCGCCTTGCCGGCAGCGGACACCGGTTCCGATCCTTATCGCGTGGACGCCGAAGGCGGCTATGCGGTGGGTCTGTCCGACGTCGACAGCGACGACACCGAACTCGGCGGCGATTACCCCGCGTTGCCGCCGGCCGTGGCGGCCTCGGCCTCCGACTACGTGCTGGATCCGGACGCCCGCGTGAACAAAGAACAGCGCGAGCGCGCGCTGGCTCCCGAGGACGCTCCGTTGGCCGGCGGCAGCACCTCCGACATCGACGAGTACTTCGACAGCGCCCCCATCCCGGCGGCGGCTTTCGATGATCCCGTGCCCACGTACGCGCCGGCTACGCCCGCAGGGTCCAAACCCGCGCCGGCCGCCGCGCCCGTGCCGGCTACCAAGCCGCCGTTCAAGGACGACGGCTCGATTTGAACAATCCTTCAGACACACAACAAGGTTGAATCATGAGTCTTGATCGCGTCTCCCCTGGCAAGAAGCTGCCGGAAGACTTCAACGTCATCATCGAAATCCCCATGAACGCCGACCCGGTGAAGTACGAGGTCGACAAGGACACGGGCGCGATTTTCGTTGACCGCTTCATGCTGACCGCCATGCACTACCCGTGCAACTACGGCTACATCCCGCAAACCCTGTCCGAAGACGGCGACCCCGCCGACGTGCTGGTGCTGACCCCGTTCCCGATCCAGATCGGCGCGGTGGTGCGCTGCCGCGCCATCGGCGTGCTGGAAATGGACGACGAGTCGGGCGGCGACGCCAAGCTGTTGGCCGTGCCGATCGAAAAGCTGTACCCCCCGTACCGCAACATCAAGTCCTACGAAGATCTGCCGGCGGAAGACATCTCCCGCATCCAGCATTTCTTCGAGCACTACAAGGACCTGGAAAAGGGCAAGTGGGTCAAGGTCAAGGGCTGGAAGGGCCTGGACGCCGCGCACGAGGAAATCGTTCGCAGCGCCGAGCGCTACAACAAGGCCTGATCTCAGGTCTGGACCTGGCCGGCTTTTTTTTTGCCGCCGGGCCGTCCCAAGGCAAAAACGCCCCCTCGGGGGGCGGCAAGCCGAAGGCGCGGCGTGGGGCTATTTTGACCTGGCTGGGGTCTTGATGCGGCGCGGCCGCGACGGCATGATGCCGATCGCCGCCGCGCCGTTGCTTTGCGGGGCCTGCAGATTGCGCGACACCTGCGCGGCCGCGATCTGGATGCGCGCCTGCAGTACCTCCAGCCGCTCGGCCGAGGTGCGCGCTTCCGCGGCGATGAATACCAGGCTGCCCACGACCTTCTGTTCGGCGCTGAAGATGGCCGAGCCTATGCCTATCAACCCCGGGTCGACCTCGCCATGCGACACGTACACCCCGGCCGCGCGCAGGCGCTTGAGGTTGGCGCGGAACTCGTCCCAGTCCTCTCCCAGCCCGGCCTCGCGGATTTCCGCGGCGTGCCACAGCATCAGGTTGCGCAGCTGATACGGCGGCAGGTTGGCCAGGATGGGCTTGGCGGTGGCGCCATGGAACATGGTGTAGGGACGGCCGCGCGCATAGCTCGATTCGATGGAATCGTCGGTCCAGTAGCGGTCCACGCACATGACCTTGTCGCCGTAGTAGTTGCACAGCATCAGGTTGGCGTGCAGCTCGTCGCCGGTGGCGCGCATGACGTCACGCGCCGCGCGCATCAGCGGATCGTGCTGGCGCAGGTGGCGGTCCAGCTCGATGATGCGCGAACCCAGCACATAGGCGCCGCCCGAGGTCGGCGCCAGCAGCCCGCTTTCGGTCAGCGACTTGAGGTAGCGGTAAGCCGTGGCGCGCGAGCAGTCCAGATGCGCCATGACGTCTTCCTGGAACGCGGCGGTGGTGTCGTCGCGAAAGAGGTCGAGGATGGACAACATGCGGTCTGGAGTGCTCATTGCGGGAGGGCGCGCCTAGTGAATGTGGAAGCCGCCATTGACGTCGACCACGATGCCGGTTGAGTAGGAGGACAGGTCCGAGGCCAGGAAAAGTATGGCCTGGGCGACCTCGGCGGGCGAGCCGAAGCGCTGCAGCGGAATGCCCTGTTTGAGTTCTTGTTCCCAATTTTCGCCGAATTTTCCCAGCGTCATGTCCGTTTCGATGATGCCGGGCGCCACGCAATTGGCACGCACCCCGCGCGGCCCCAGCTCGCGGGCCAGCGCCTTGGTGAAACTGATGACGCCGCCTTTGGACGCCGCATAGTGCGAACCGCCCAGGAGACCGCCGCCGCGCAGGGCGGCGGTGGAACCCAGGTTGACGATGGCCGGGCGCCGCGGGCTTTGCAGCAATTCGGGCAGCGCCGCATGCGTGACGTTGTAGGTGCCGGTCAGGTTCACTTCCACCATGCGGCGGAACTCGTCCTCGGGCAAATCCCAGATGCGCGTGGCCGCGACGATGCCGGCGTTGTTGACCAGCACGTCGATGCCGCCGAGCGCTTCCCGGGCGCGCGCGACCGCCGCCTCGCAGGAGGCCGAGCGGGACACGTCGCAGTGCAGGTCGATGCGGCCCGCGGCCAGTGCCGCGTTGGCCCCCTCCGGATAAGCCTGGTCCAGCACCGCGACCGTGGCGCCCTGGGCGATGAAGAGCTCGACGATGGCGGCGCCTATGCCACGGGGGTTGGCGCCCCCCGTGACAATGGCGCGCTTGCCGGCCAGCAGTCCAAGCGCGCCGTCCATCACGATTTCACCAGCGGGCAGGCGCCGTCCTTGAGCGGACGGAAGGCCTGTTCGGCCGGAATCTTGCGCACCAGGTTGTAGTAGTCCCAGTCGCGCTTGGATTCTGAGGGCTTCTTGACCTGGAACAGGTAGAGGTCGCGCATGATGCGGCCGTCCTCGCGGATGCGGCCGTTCTCGGTCATGAAGTCGTTGATGGGCGTCTCATGCATCTTCTTCAGCACCGGTTCGGAAGCGTCCGTGCCTGCGGCCTTGACGGCATTCAGATAGTGCATGGTGGCGCTGTAGTTGCTGGCCTGGACCATGGACGGCATGCGGCCGGTGCGCTTGAAGTAGCGCTCGGACCATTGCCGCGACTTGTCGTCCAGGTCCCAGTAGAAGGGTTCCACCAGGTTCAGGCCCTGCGCGTATTCCAGTCCCACGCTGCGCACGTCCACGATGCTCATGAAGAGGGCGGCCACGCGCTGCTTGCTGCCCATGATGCCGAATTCGAACGCCTGCTTGATGCTGTTGATGGTGTCGCCGCTGCCGTTGGCCAGGCCGATCACCTGGGCCTTCGACGCCTGCGCCTGCAACAGGAACGAGGAGAAGTCCGCGCTGGCGATGGGGTGGCGCACGCTGCCCACGACTTGGCCGCCCTTGGCCTTGACCACTGCCATGGCATCGCGTTCCAGCGAATGTCCGAAGGCGTAGTCGGACGTGATGAAGTACCAGCTCTTGCCGCCGTCTTCCATGACGCCGTTGGCCACGCCGGTGGCGTAGGCGTAGGTGTCGTAGGTCCAGTGCATGCCGTTGGGCGAGCAGGCCTTGCCGGTCAGGTCGGCGGAGCCTGCGCTGGTGAAGATGACCACGCGCTTCATCTGGCGGGTCAGGTCCTGCACCGCCAGCGCGATGGCGGAGTTGGGCACGTCCAGGATCAGGTCCACCTTGTCGTTCTCGTACCAGCGGCGCGCGGTCGCCACGCCGATGTCGACCTTGTTCTGGTGGTCGGCCGAGATCACTTCGATGGGCTTGCCCAGCACGGTGCCGCCGAAATCCTCGACGGCCATCTTCACGGCTTCCACGCCGAACTTGCCGGACAGGTCGGCCATCATGCCGGACTGGTCGCCCAGCACGCCGATCTTCACGACGTCATCGGACACCTGGGCCTGGGCGGATACGGACAGGGCGCCCAGCACGCAGGCGGCCAGGCTGTTCTTCAAACGGGTCTTCATGGGTATGTCTCCTCGGGGGCTAGTTTCTGTGCGCGCCATCCTGTGCCGGACGGTCGCGCCGGGGCCGCTTACTCCAGCGTCTGGCCGGCGTAGGCGTCGATGAACATATTGGGTTTCAGGAAGAAGCTCAGCACCAGGGCGCCGTTGGGCGCGCGCGCCACGTGCCGGTTGCCGCGAGGGCGCCACACGTAGTCGCCGGCGCAGACCTCGCCTTCGGCGTCGACGATCGAGCCTTCCAGCACGAAGGTCTGTTCGACTTCCACGTGCTCATGCAGCGGCAGCTCGGTGCCGGGCTGCCAGCGGAACAGGGCGGTCAGCAAGCCGGTCTCCTTGTCCTGCATCAGCACCTTCATGTCTATGCCTTCCACTTGCGTCGGTTTCCATGGCAGATCGGCAACCTTGAGGAAGCGTGAAGCCAGGGGCGGCAAGGCGTTGGCTGCGGGGCAGCCGGGAGTTTCCAGGGCCATGATGTCTCCTACCAGAACTCTTTATGAGAGATAAAGAAAAAATCTTGTTATTGAGTGTTTAAAAATAGTCGCGTATATTGAGATTTATGTCAATCATGTTTTCGCCGGACGGAAGCATGCAGCGACACAGCCGGGCCAAGAAATCCGGCATATATAAAACCAAGGAGACAAGCTTGAAACACGACTATCTGGACCGCACGTTCGGTCTGGCGGGGCGCGTCGCGCTGGTGACGGGCGCGGCAAGGGGACTGGGCTACGCCATCGCGAGGGCATTGGGGCAGGCAGGCGCCCAGGTGGTAATCAACGATCTGTCCGGCGAAGCCTGCGCCGCCGCCTGCGAGCGCCTGGCGGCCGAAGGCATCAAGGCCCATGGGGCGCCTTTCGATGTCGCCGACGAACAAGCCGTGGCCGATGCCGTCGCGCAACTGGAGAGCGCCGGGCTGGAAATTGATGTGCTGGTCAGCAATGCCGGCAACCAGAACCGCAAGCCCGTGGTGGAGATGAGTTCCGCCGAATGGCAGGCCTTGCAGAACGTGCACGTCAACGGCGCCTTCCATTGCGCGCGGGCCGTGCTGCCCGGCATGGGCAAGCGCGGCTTCGGCCGCATCGTGCTGATGTCGTCCGTGGCGGGGCAGGCCACCATGCCCAATATCGCCGCCTGCGCCACCGCCAAGGGCGCCATCGCTGCCTTCACCCGCGCGCTGGCGGTCGAATACGGCGCCAGCGGCATCACCTGCAATGCGCTGGCGCCCGGCTTCGTGCGTACCGATTTCACGCAGGGGCTGCAGGACAATCCGCAGTTCCAGTCCTTCCTGGCCACGGCGGTGCCGACTGGCCGCTGGGCCGCGCCGGAAGATATCGCGCCTGCCGTGGTCTACCTGGCCTCGCCGGGCGCTTCGTTCGTCAACGGACACGTCCTGGCGATCGACGGCGGCCTGCTGGCCCGCATGTAGGAGCGCGCCCATGAACACCCCAGCGGTCCTGTCCGCGCAGGGATTGGTCAAGCGGTTCGGCGGCTTCAATGCCGTCGACGGCGTGTCCTTGTCCCTGCGCGAAGGCTCCATCCATGCCTTGATCGGCCCCAATGGCGCAGGAAAAACCACCTGCTTCAACCTGCTGACCAAGTTCCTCACGCCCGACGCGGGCGTCATCCATTACCGCGGCCGCGACATCACGGCGCTGGCGCCCGAGCAGATCGCGCGCCTGGGCATCGTCCGCTCGTTCCAGATATCCGCCGTGTTCCTGGGCCTGACGGCGCTGCAGAACATGCGCGTGGCGCTGATGCGCCAGCACGGCGACGGCTGGCGCTTCTGGCGCAGCCGCAGCAGCATCGACCGCCTGAACGGCCGCGCCATGGAACTGCTGGACGCGGTCGGCCTCTCCGGCCTGGCGCACACCACGGCGGCGCTGCTGCCTTACGGCCGCAAGCGCGCGCTGGAAATCGCGATGACCCTGGCGCTGGAACCGGAAATCATGCTGCTGGACGAGCCCATGGCGGGCCTGGGCCAGGAGGACGTGACCCGCATCGCCGCGCTGATCCGGCGCGCGTCCGCCAACCGCAGCATCCTGATGGTCGAACACAACCTGTCGGTGGTGGCGGATCTGTCCGACACCATCACGGTGCTGGCGCGCGGCGCGGTGCTGGCCGAGGGCGACTACGCCACCGTGTCCAGCGACGAGCGCGTCATCACGGCCTACATGGGCTCCGACGAGGAGGCGCACTGAGATGCTGGTTATCAAGGACCTCAACGCCTGGTACGGCGAATCCCACGTGCTGCACGGCGTGGACATGGAAGTCAGGCGCGGCGAGCTTGTCACCATCCTGGGCCGCAACGGCGCGGGCAAGACCACCACGCTGCGCGCCATCATGGGCATCATGGACAAGCGCCGCGGCTCCATCCGCCTGAACGGCCAGGAGACCGTGGGCATGGCGGCACACCGCATTCCGCGGTTGGGCGTGGTGTATTGCCCCGAAGAACGGGCCGTGTTCCGCAGCCTGGACGTGACCGAAAACCTGATGCTGCCGCCGCGCCTGGCCGATGGCGGCATGTCGCTGGACGAGATCTACACGCTGTTTCCCAACTTGCGTGAACGCAGCGCCAGCTCCGGCGGCAACCTGTCCGGCGGCGAACAGCAGATGCTGGCGATCGCGCGCATCCTGCGCACCGGCGCCCAGCTCATCCTGCTGGACGAGCCCACCGAAGGCCTGGCGCCCGTCATCGTGCAGCAGATCGGGCATGCCATCCGCACCTTGAAGGAGCGGGGCTTCACCATCGTGCTGGTCGAGCAGAACTTCCGTTTCGCGACCAAGGTGGCCGACCGCCACTACGTCATGGAGCACGGCTGCGTCGTCGACCAGCTGTCGGCAGAAGAAGCGCGCAACGATCCCGAGCGGATCAAGCGCCGTCTGGGCGTCTGAGGGGAGAGTCCACGTGTTCGAAATATTCGGCGTGCCGTCCACGGCACTATTCGGCCAGCTCCTGCTCGGCCTGATCAACGGTTCGTTCTACGCGCTGCTGTCGATCGGGCTGGCGGTGATCTTCGGCCTGTTGAACATCATCAACTTCGCCCACGGCGCGCAATACACGGCGGGCGCGTTCCTGGCCTGGATGCTGCTGAACTACCTGGGCGTGAACTACTGGGCCGCCCTGGTGCTGGTGCCGCTCATCATGGCCGTGTTCGCCATCGTGGTCGAGCGCCTGCTGATCTCGCGCACCTACCGCATGGACCACTTGTACGGCCTGCTGCTGACCTTCGGCATCGCGCTGCTGATCGAAGGCGGCCTGCGCCAGGCCTATGGCGTATCGGGGCTGCCTTACACGATACCCAAGGCGCTGTCCGGCGGCGTCAACCTGGGCTTCATGTTCCTGCCCTGGTACCGCGGCTGGGCGGTGGCGGTATCGCTGGTGCTGTGTCTGGCCGTCTGGGTGCTGATCGAGAAGACCCGCGTGGGCGCCATGCTCCGCGCGGCCACCGAGAATCCGACGGTGGTGCGTTCCTTCGGCATCAACGTGCCGCTGCTCATCACGCTGACCTACGCGCTGGGTGTGGCGTTGGCGTCGGTGGCGGGCGTGATCGCCGCGCCGATCTACCAGGTCAGTCCGATGATGGGCTCCAACCTGGTGGTGGTGGTGTTCGCGGTGGTGGTGATCGGCGGCATGGGTTCCATCATGGGCGCCATCATCAGCGGCTTCGGCCTGGGCATCATCGAAGGCCTGACCAAGGTGTTCTATCCCGAGGCCGCCAACCTGGCGATCTTCATCATCATGGTGCTGGTGCTGCTGTGCAAGCCCGCGGGCCTGTTCGGCAAGCCCCTGCAGGTGCAGAACGTGCTGGCAGCCGAGGCGACGCGCGAGCCGGTGCAGCTGAGCCGCCGCGGCATGCGCGTGGCAATGGCGGCGCTGGCCGTGGCCGCCCTGGCCGCGCCCTGGTTCATCTATCCGACCTTTCTGATGAAGGTGCTGTGCTTCGCGCTGTTTGCCGCGGCTTTCAACCTGCTGGTGGGCTACGTGGGCCTGCTGTCGTTCGGCCATGCCGCGTTCTTCGGCGCGGCTGCCTACGCGACCGGCATCGTGATGAAGCTGCTGAGCGCCACGCCCGAGCTCGGCCTGCTGGCCGGGGTGCTGACGGGCGGCCTGCTGGGCCTGGCGTTTGGTGCCGTCGCGATCCGGCGCCAAGGCATCTACTTCGCGATGATCACGCTGGCGTTGTCGCAACTGGTCTACTTCATCGCGGTCCAGGCGGGCTTCACCGGCGGCGAGGACGGCCTGCAAAGCGTGCCGCGCGGCAAGCTGTTCGGCATCTTCGATCTTGAAGGCGTGATGCCCATGTATTACTTCACGCTGGCCGTGTTCGCGCTGGGCTACGCCTTCGTGCTGCGCGTGTTGAACTCACCCTTCGGTGAGGTAATCCGCTCGGTGCGCGACAACGAGCAGCGCGCCCGCTCGCTCGGCTACTCCACTTCGCGCTACAAGCTGATGGCGTTCACGCTGTCGGCCTCGGTGGCGGGGCTGGCCGGCGGCCTGAAGGTGCTGGTGTTCGGTGTCGCTTCGCTGACGGACGTGCACTGGCATGCCAACGGCGAAGTAGTGCTGATGGCGCTCCTGGGCGGCATCGGCACGGTGTTCGGGCCGCTGGCCGGCGCCTTCACCTTCGTGTCGCTGCAAAACTACCTGGCGCCGCTGGGCTCCTGGGTGCTCATCGTCCAGGGCGCGATCTTCGTCCTCTGCGTCCTCCTGTTCCGCGACGGCATCATGGGACTGGTCTCGCGGGCCTGGCTGGCGCTTACCCGCAAGAAAAAGGAATCCTGATGTACTTGCATGTCGTAATGCTGCAGCTGTCGGAGGCCGCCGACGGCCGTTTCCATGACCGCGTCCAGGGCTATTGCCAGCGCATCCTGGCCGAGTGCGATGGCGTGGCGGGCTACTCTTTCCGGCCCAACGAGGCCAGCCGCTCTGATGGCCTGACCCATGCCGTGGTGGCGGCTTTCGCGGACAGCCCCGCGCATGACCGCTACCAGGTCTCGCCCGCGCACGAGGAGATGAAGGCCTACATGGCCGGCTTCATCGAGCGCCTGGTGGTGTATGACGGGGAAATTCCTACGTTCAGCTGAATAGCCCGAACCGCGCCCAGCCCCCCGGAAAGGGATAAACTCGCGGATGACTTTTCATCGTCTGGCCGCCCGCAGGGAAGGCCGCCCGCGGTAGCGGGCGCCTCGCGGGGCTGGCTGTTTTCTATTGCCGGATTCCGGCCACGTATTCTTCATAGGTCGAGTGAACATGGACTACGTATTGCCCCCTCAGCCGCCCGTCGCGGTTCCCGTTGCCGGCAGCGCCGCGCTGTTTCCGGTGCGCCGCGTCTATTGCGTCGGCCGCAATTACGCCGAACACGCCAAGGAAATGGGCTTCACCGGCCGCGAGGATCCGTTCTTCTTCTGCAAGCCGGCCGACGCCGTGCTGAGCGTGGCCGACGGCGAAACCGGCAAGATGCCGTATCCGCCCAAGACCTCCAACCTGCACTACGAAATGGAACTGGTCGTGGTGCTGGGCAAGGGCGGCCGCGACATCCCGGTCGAACAGGCCAATGATTGCGTGTGGGGCTATGCGCTGGGCCTGGACATGACCCGCCGCGACCTGCAGGGCGAAATGAAGAAGCAGGGCCGTCCCTGGGAAATCGGCAAGGCCTTCGATCTGTCCGCGCCGCTGGGCCCGATCCATCCGCGCAGCGTCGTCGGCACCCTGGAAAAGGGCGCCATCTGGCTGGACGTGAACGGCCAGCGCAAGCAGTCCAGCGACATCTCGCAGATGCTCTGGAACATTCCGGAAAGCATTTCCTACCTGTCCGGCCTGTTCGAGCTGCAACCCGGCGACATCATCTTCACCGGCACGCCTGAAGGCGTGGGCGCCGTGCTGCAAGGCGACGTGATCACCGGCGGCGTCGAAGGCCTGGGTGAACTGCGCGTCCAGATCGTTTAAAGTACGCCCCGGATCCGTTTTCACCACTTCAGGAGCGCCAGCATGCGCAGCAAGATCGTGCTGACCGCCTTTGTCGTGTTCGGCTTCGTGCTCGCCGGTTGCAACACCGTCGCGGGCATGGGCAAGGACATGTCGAAGGCAGGCAACGCCATTACCAACGCCGCTGACAAGTAATTGCCGGGGGCGGGTTCGAGAAGGCCTGAGCCGGGGATCGCGCCCCGCTCAGGCCTTTGTACGTTCAGGCGCTAAGAAGCAAGGTGTGCTTCGGCGCCCGCTATAAAAACCCTGAGTGAGAAATCGAGTTGCTCAGGCCCGTAGGTGTCGATTCCCAGCGCGACGGCCTGGCGTAGCCGTGAATAGGACTTTCCATCGACCGAGTCCAGCCATTTCTGCAACTGGCGAGGTCTGGTGCGCTCAACCGCCGACCTGGCTTGCCAAATATCCTTCACATGGCCAACGCAGAGGGCGGCAAGCAGCACGGCCAAGCGCACCGAGGCGGCTTCGCTGAAGCCCGCCCGATTCAGCTGTTCGAGCAATTCCTCGGTCGGCAGCAGGTTCCAGCTCATCAACTCGGAATCGTCAAAGCGCAGGTGTTCCGCCAAGCTTCCCATGGCGACGGCTGCGTCGACCAGGTGGGTCGCGTAGGTCCTGCATGCGTCTTGCCATGTGGGCGCGCGAGCGATGTCGGCGCTGCTGAAGCTCGCAGTCAGTGTGTCCTTCGCGACGAGCGCCAGCAGAGTCTGGCGATCTTTCACATGGTAGTTGAGCGCCTTCCGGTCCACATTGAGCGCGTCCGCAAGCGCCTGCATCGACAATTTGTCGTGACCGATGCGCCTTGCCGCCTGCAAGATCCGGGCCAGATCAAGGCCGGCACGTTCTCCTCTTCCGCGCTCAACTTCCCCTAAAACATCTTTTTTCATCGTCTTTTCGGCGTGATGTTTGGTCAACAAGCAGGCCGCCTCAAGCCCCGCTTGTGCGCGGAAAACATGACGCGTCCTGAGGAAAACCCTGCTTGACTGGGGTTCATCGTAACACTAACTTCAACGCCATATTCCCGGCCGGGAATATGGCGTTGAAGAGGCGAGACACCGATCAGCAGGGTGCATCGAACGCTGCCAACAACGTCGTGACCAGCAGAGACTGCACGGAATGGAGGTGGTTCGCCCAGTGATCAACTTTCGAAACCGGTCGGCATGAAATATCTCAATTGGCCCCGGGCTATTGAGACGGCTGCGGACGCTCTATCGGGATGCCTCCTCTCCCCGAATTCTTGCATCGACCATGACCAATGCGTACATGCCCGATTGTTATGTCTAAACAATCCGGATTTTGCGGAGTACGAGCGAGAAATCCGGGATTGAAGGAGGCCGCATGCCAAACCAGATCATCAGTTCGCGCCAGGTCAAAGTGCCGGCGCACTCGCTTGTGTCGATCTTTGCCGCCATGGGGGCGATTGCATGGGACTGCAATGCCTCTGAATCTCGAACGGGGCTCGAGCGCGGAACGGTCGCTCAGCTACGGCCATCATCCGAGTCCTCTGCCGTGGACGCCGCGCCGCAGCCTGCGTCTGATTTTGCGTCTCTTGAGCGCCTGATGGAGCAGGGCGCGCTGGTTCGGATTCCATCGATTCGGGACACGGTGCTGCGTGACGCCGGCGGATTCCGTTCCGATCTGGCGCGGCACGGGATCGGCTTTCAGATCGTCAGCTTGAACTCCGCGGCTTACGACCTCAGGGGCGAAAACCCGAGGACGCATCGCAAGCAGTCGTACAACGGCCAGGTTCCCACGTTCGCGGAGACCCAGCAGCTAGTCCTGACTTATGACCTGGGGCAGCACGGAAACGATCAAAGCCAATTGATTTTCAGCGCCGTGACGGGTCACGCGAGCTGGGCGCCGAAGGGGCCTTCGGCGGACATCGCGCTGAGCCGGCTGGCGTACTTCACCACCTTCAACAACCGTCAATGGGAGTTGAAGGCAGGCTATCTCAGCAATGCCCTGGAGTTCGTGGGCTTGTACGTTGGCGGTTCATTGGCGGTCGGGGCGCAAGGGATGAATTCCATCATTCCCTTTCAGGTCGGCCTGTCACGCCTGCCTTTTGCCACCCCGGGCGTGAATCTGACCTACAACGGATCTGGCGGCTTCTACAACAAGACCGGAATTCAGCGCAGCACCAGCCCCTACGGCGCGGAGGCGGAAGAGTCAGAACACCAGCATGGGCTGAAGTGGAAAACCCCAGGTAGCGGATGGCTGGCCATCAACGAAATCGGAGTAAAGCAACAAGCGAGTCCCGACAATCCCTCGAGATGGTTCCGGATTGGGGGAATATTCAATACGTCCGACTATGCCAGGTTCGATTCCCGCGAGCGTAGTTCGAACAACTACGCGCTTTATGTCGCGGGAGACCAGCAGATTTCGCGGCCGACGCCCAACTCATCTTCCGCGCAGGGATGGTACGCCGGCCTTTCCTTGCACCTGGCTCCCCCGGATCAGAATCTGTACACCAAATTCGTGGAAGCCAGGCTATACACGATAGGCACGTTTCCATCGCGACCCTATGACATGTTGTCGGCCACGGTCACCTGGTCGGATTTCAGCGATACCGCGAAGGACGCCTACGGGAAAAGGGGCGTGGATACGGCGAATTCGAGCAGTGCGGCCATGGTGTCCTACATGGCGCGTCTCTATCCCGGCGTCTATCTGAGCACGGGGCTCAGCTTCATTCGATCCCCGTCATTCGTGCCCGTGGACAAGAACGCCTTGAATCTTCTGGTGGGGCTCAACATGTTCATGTAGGGGCATTCGCGCTTCCTGTGCGAACGCAATCGTGAACAACTCTTGAGCCTCTGCAAAAAAAAACGCCCGATGAAGGTTCATCGGGCGTTCGTTCATGGGCAAAGCCTATGCTGGCATGGAGTGTAGGGGCTGGGCCTACAGCACATCTCCGGCATAGTCGGCCAGGCGCGAACGTTCGCCCCGCTGCAGCGTGACGTGCCCGGAATGCGGCCAGCCCTTGAAGCGGTCGACCACGAAGGTCAGGCCGGAACTGCCTTCGGTCAGGTAGGGCGTATCGATCTGGGCGATGTTGCCCAGGCAGATCACCTTGGTGCCGGGACCCGCGCGCGTGACCAGCGTCTTCATCTGCTTGGGCGTCAGGTTCTGCGCCTCGTCGATGATCAGGTACTTGTTCAGGAAGGTGCGGCCGCGCATGAAGTTCAGCGACTTGACCTTGATGCGCGAACGGATCAGGTCCATGGTGGCGGCGCGGCCCCAGTCCCCGTTGCCTTCGCCTTCACCCATGTTAAGGACGTCCAGGTTGTCTTCCAGGGCGCCCATCCAGGGCAGCATCTTCTCTTCTTCCGTACCCGGCAGGAAACCGATGTCTTCGCCGACCGGCACCGTGACGCGGGTCATGATGATTTCGGTGTAGCGCTTGGTTTCCAGTACCTGGGTGATGCCCGCGGCCAGCGCCAGCAGCGTCTTGCCGGTGCCCGCCTGGCCCAGCAGCGACACGAAGTCGCATTCCGGATTCATCAGCAGGTTCATGGCGAAGTTCTGCTCGCGGTTGCGCGCGGTGATGCCCCAGACGTTGTTCTTGCCGTGGGTGTAGTCGCGCAGCGTGGCCAGCACCGCCATCTTGCCGCTGACCTCGCGCACCTGCGCATACAGCGGCATCTGGCCTTCGAAGTAGACAAACTGGTTGACCACGAACTGCGAGCACAGCGGGCCATGGATGCGGTAGAAGGTGGTGCCGCCCTGTTGCCAGGATTCGACATCCTTGCCGTGCTTGTTCCAGAAGTCCTCGGGCAGCTGCATCACGCCCGAATACATCAGGTCCGAGTCCTCCATGACCTGGTCGTTGTAGTAGTCTTCCGCGGCCATGCCCAGCGCGCGCGCCTTCAGGCGCATGTTGATGTCCTTGGACACCAGCACGACTTCGCGTTGCGGGTACTTTTCCTGCAGGGCGCGGACCACGCCCAGGATCTGGTTGTCGGCCTTGCCCATGGGCAGGTCGGAGGGCAGCGTGCTGTGGATCGCGGTCGTCTGGAACATCAGCCGGCCGGTGGCGTCCTTGTTGCCCAGCTTGGTCAGCTCAAGTCCTTCGTCCAGCTGGGTCGCGTCCTGCACCAGCGCGTCCAGCGAACGGCTGACCTGGCGCGCGTTGCGCGCCACTTCGGACATGCCCTTTTTCTGGTGATCCAGCTCTTCGAGCGTCATCATCGGCAAGAAGATGTCGTGCTCTTCGAAGCGGAACAGCGAACTGGGGTCGTGCAGCAGCACGTTGGTGTCCAGCACGAACAGCTTGCGCGGCTCGTTCTGGGCGCGCGCCTTGGCGCGTTTGGTTGGAGCCGGAGTGGTCTTGGCGCGGCGCGTCTCGGCGCGCGGGGCGGGGGCCGCGGGCGCCGGCGGCGGCACCTGGCGGGCGGGCGCCGGGATCTGCGCCTTGCGGGCCGGGGCTGCCAGGCCCTCGAGTTCGGGCTGGACGAGCAACTCGTTGTCGTCGTCCCCTGCGAGGACTGCCTGGGTACTGGACCGCGCAGCGGCGGTCTTGGTGCTGCGGGCCTGCGCCCGGGCGGATTCGCCCGAGGGGAAGGTCAGGATGGCTGCGGGACGGGTGGGCAACTTCGGAAGCGGCATATTTGTCACTCTCCAGTGTGGGCCGGCTATAGCGCCTGACGGGTAAAACCTGTGCTGACGGCTAACCGATGCTCTTCGCTGCTTGCAGGACTTCCTTGGCGTGACCCGGGACCTTCACTCCGCGCCACTCCTGCACCAGCACGCCATAGGCATCGATCAGGAAGGTGCTGCGTTCGATGCCGCGCACCTGCTTGCCGTACATGTTCTTCTGCTTGATGACGCCGAACAGATTGCAGACGGTTTCGTCGGCGTCGGAGATGAGGGGGAAGGGAAGCTCGTACTTGGCCTTGAAGTTCTCGTGCGACTTCAACGAATCGCGCGAGATGCCGATGACCACCGCGCTGGCCGCCAGGAACTCGGCGTGCAGGTCGCGGAAATCCTGGCTTTCGGTGGTGCAGCCAGGCGTGTTGTCCTTGGGATAGAAATACAGGATCACGGCGCGGCCCTGGCATTGCTCCAGGCTGATCGGACCTATGGTGCTTTCGGCGGTGAACAGCGGGGCGGGTTTGCCTATGGTCGGCGTCATTTCTGGGATTCTCCGTTGGGGGGGATGAGGGCCACGACCACGCGCCGGCCCTCCGCCATCAGGATGTTGTAGGTGCGCGAGGCGGCGTGCGTGTCCATGATCTCGACCCCGATGCCGATCGCCAGCAGCGGACGCAGCACGTCGGGACGCAGGAACTGCTGGCGCGCGCCCGTGCCCACCAGCAGCACTTCCGGCGCATTCGCGGGGCGGCTGGGGCTGGCTTCCGGTTCGTCCAGAAAGGCCATGGGGTCGCGGACGGGCTCGGACAATCCGGCCGCCTGGCGCAAGAGGGTGGGGGTGATGTCGGCCGGCGACTCAACGGGCCAGTGGGTCACTTCGCCTTCGGGGCCGAACGCGACCGAGGAGGAAAAACGTACCTGGTTGACCTCGATATAGCCATCACCATAGGCGGTGACGGTATTCAGAGCGGCCGTCGCAGGATCGGTATGCAGCTTCAATAAAAACTCCGGCTATATGGCCCGATAATAGCGCATCGGGATGACGCCATGTTGCAGGGTATCCACGAGAGGAGCCCCCACGCCGCACTCGCTGCGCTCGCTTGCTGCCCCCCGAGGGGGCGCGTTTTGCCTTGGGGCGGCCCAGCGGAAAAACGGACCCCCACGCCGCACTCGCTGCGCTCGCTTGCTGCCCCCGCGGGGGCGCGTTTTGCCTTGGGGCGGCCCAGCGGCAAAACGGGGCTTCCTTGTCACGCGATTTCCCTCGAGAGGACGTGAAATCGGCCCCTTTTTTTCGCCATTTGCCGCACGGGCGTCCTTGCGCTAGATTACAGGGTTTTGCTGCACTGCAATCGCATGCCGGTGCGGCGTTTCGGACCCTTTTCCCCTTCGCGCATTCGCGCCCTGGTTTTTTCGCCCTTTTTATCGCCCCTAAGGATTCCCATCATGAGGAAGTTCTCTCGCATCGAGCGTCTGCCCCCGTACGTTTTCAACATTACCGGCGAGCTCAAGATGGCGGCGCGTAGGCGTGGCGAAGACATCATCGACATGTCGATGGGCAATCCGGACGGCGCGACTCCCAAGCACATCGTCGACAAGATGGTGGAAGCGACGACGCGTCCGACCACGCACGGCTATTCCGTGTCCAAGGGCATCCCGCGCCTGCGCAAGGCGATCTGTGACTGGTACCAGCGCCGCTACGCGGTCGAGTTCGATCCGGATTCCGAAGCCATCGTCACCATCGGTTCCAAGGAAGGCCTGGCGCACCTGATGCTGGCCACGCTGGACCGCGGCGACACCGTGCTGGTGCCGAACCCCAGCTATCCGATCCATATCTACGGCGCGGTCATCGCCGGCGCCAATATCCGTTCCGTGCGCATGACGCCGGGCGTGGACTTCTTCGAGGAACTGGAACGCGCCGTGCGCGAGTCCATTCCCAAACCCAAGATGATGGTGCTGGGCTTTCCCAGCAACCCGACCGCGCAATGCGTGGACCTGTCGTTCTTCGAACGCGTGGTGGCGCTGGCCAAGGAACACGACATCCTGGTGGTGCACGACCTGGCCTACGCCGACATCACCTTCGACGGCTACGTGGCGCCGTCCATCATGCAGGTGCCTGGCGCGCGCGATGTCGCCGTCGAGTTCTTCACGATGAGCAAGAGCTACAACATGGCCGGCTGGCGCATCGGCTACATGGTCGGCAACCGCGAGCTGGTCAACGCGCTGGCGCGCATCAAGAGCTATCACGACTACGGCACGTTCACGCCGATCCAGGTGGCGTCCATCGCCGCCCTGGACGGTCCGCAAGACTGCGTGAACGAAATCGTGGCGCAGTACCAAAGCCGCCGCGACGTGCTCGTGCGCGGCTTGCATGAAGCAGGTTGGAATGTGGAAATTCCCAAGGCGTCCATGTACATCTGGGCGCAGATCCCCGAACCCTACAGGGCGATGGGCTCTTTGGAATTTGCCAAGCGTGTCCTGTCGGATGCGAAGGTGGCCGTGTCCCCCGGGATCGGCTTCGGCGAGTATGGCGACGAATACGTGCGCTTCGCCCTGATCGAAAACGAGCAGCGCACCCGGCAAGCGGTGCGAGGCATTAAAGACATGTTCCGCAAGGACGGATTGCTGCGGTAGGACCACCCCCGAAGCGCTGCGCGCTTCCCCCTCAAGGGGGCGCCGCAGCGGACCGGCAAAGCCGGCTCCGCGCGGCCCCGCGTGGCGCTGCCAAGTGTGGAGTCGCTCGTACAGCAGTTATGGAGAACTGAAATGAATTCCCCTCAACGCCCGCCCGCAGAAGGCGCCGCGATGAAACCCATGAAAGTCGGCCTGCTCGGTCTGGGCGTGGTTGGCGGAGGCACCTGGTCGGTGCTGTCGCGCAACGCGGAAGAAATTGCGCGCCGTGCCGGCCGCCGCATCGAAGTGACCCGCGCCGCGGTGCGCGACGTGGCCAAGGCGCGTGCGCGCGTGGGCGACGCGATCCAGGTCGACACCGATGTGCGCGCGCTGGTGCGCGATCCTGAAATCGACATCGTGGTCGAACTGATCGGCGGCGACACGCTGGCGCGCGAGCTGGTGCTGGAAGCCATCGCCAACGGCAAGCACGTCGTGACCGCCAACAAGGCGCTGCTGGCCAAGCACGGCAACGAGATCTTCGCCGCGGCCCATGAGCGCGGCGTGATGGTGACCTTCGAAGCGGCCGTCGCCGGCGGCATCCCCATCATCAAGGCGATCCGCGAAGGCCTGACCGCCAACCGCATCCAGTGGGTGGCCGGCATCATCAACGGCACCACCAACTTCATCCTGTCGGAAATGCGTACGCGCGGCCTGCCGTTCGCCGACGTGCTGGCCGAGGCGCAGCGCCTGGGCTACGCCGAAGCCGATCCCACGTTCGACGTGGAAGGCGTGGACGCGGCCCACAAGCTGACCCTGCTGGCTTCGCTGGCTTTCGGCGTGCCGGTCCAGTTCGACCGCGCCTACATCGAAGGCATTTCGCAGCTGGCCGCCGAGGACATCGAGCATGCCGAACGCCTGGGCTATCGCATCAAGCTGCTGGGCGTCACCAAGCGCCGCCCGGACGGCATCGAGCTGCGCGTGCATCCGGCGCTGGTGCCGGCCGAACGCCTGCTGGCCAACGTCGAAGGCGCGATGAACGCCGTGCTGGTCAAGGGCGACGCCGTCGGTCCCACGCTGTACTACGGCCAGGGCGCGGGCGAAGAGCCCACCGCCTCGGCCGTGGTGGCCGACCTGGTCGACGTGACCCGCCTGCACACCGCGGATCCGGGCAACCGCGTGCCGCACCTGGCCTTCCAGCCGGATGCCATGTCCGACACGCCGATCCTGCCGATCGAAGAGGTCAGCACCTCGTACTACCTGCGCCTGCGCGTGGACGACCAGCCGGGCGTGCTGGCCGACATCGCCCGCATCCTGGCCGACCGCTCCATCTCCATCGGTTCGATGATCCAGCAGCCGTCGCACATCGGCGGCGCCGACATCATCTTCCTGACGCATGAGGCAGTCGAAGGCAACGTCAATCAGGCGATCGAGCGCATCGAAGCCCTGCCGTTCGTGCGCTCGAAAGTGACGCGCCTGCGCGTGGAAAATTTGCTATGAAATACATCTCCACCCGCGGCGGCATGACGCCGCTGCAATTCTCGGACATCCTGCTGGAAGGCCTGGCGCCGGACGGCGGCCTGGCCGTGCCGGAGCAACTGCCCCAGGTTTCTGCGGAAACGCTGGAGTCCTGGCGCGGCCTGCCGTATGCCGACCTGGCGTTCGAAGTGCTGTCGCTGTTCGCCACCGACATTCCGGCTGATGACCTGCGCCGCCTGACGCGCGCGGCCTACAACCAGCAGACCTTCAACAGCGAGGACATCGTCCCGCTGCGTCCGCTGGACGGCGGCCTGTCGCTGCTGGGCCTGTCCGAAGGGCCGACGCTGGCCTTCAAGGACATGGCCATGCAGTTCCTGGGCCAGGTCTTCGAATACGTGCTGGCCAAGCGCGGCACCACCCTGAACATCGTGGGCGCCACCTCCGGCGACACGGGTTCGGCGGCGGAGTACGCCTTGCGCGGCAAGAAGGGCGTGGCGGTGTTCATGCTGTCGCCCCATGGCCGCATGAGCGCCTTCCAGCGCGCGCAGATGTATTCGCTGCAGGACGAGAACATCCACAACATCGCCGTGCGCGGCGTGTTCGACGAGGCCCAGGACATCGTCAAGGCCCTGGCCGGCGATCTGGAGTTCAAGAGCAAGTACCGTCTGGGCGCGGTCAACTCCATCAACTGGGCGCGCATCGCCGCCCAGGTGGTGTACTACTTCCATGGCTGGCTGCGCGCCACCAGCAGGGCTGGCGAGCAGGTGTCGTTCGCGGTGCCTTCGGGCAATTTCGGCAACATCCTGTCCGGCCACATCGCGCACAGCATGGGCCTGCCCATTCGCCGCCTGGTGCTGGCCACGAACGAGAACAACGTGCTGGAAGAGTTCTTCCGCACGGGCGTCTATCGTCCGCGTCCCGCCGAGCAGACCTACGCCACCTCCAGCCCGTCCATGGACATTTCGCGCGCTTCGAACTTCGAGCGCTTCGTGTTCGACCTGGTCGGCCGCGACGCGGCCCGCGTCAAGGAACTGTGGGCCGGCATGGCGCGCGACGGCTCTTTCGACCTGTCCGCCCTGAAGCCGCAGTTCGAGGAGCGCTATGGCTTCGTGTCGGGCGCAAGCACGCACGAAGACCGCCTGGCGACGATCCGTTCGGTCTACGATGAAACCGGCGTGCTGATCGATCCGCACACCGCCGATGGCGTCAAGGTCGCGCGCGAGTTCGTCGAGCCTGGCGTGCCCATGCTGGTCCTGGAAACCGCCTTGCCGGCGAAGTTCTCGGAAACCATCGAAGAGGCCCTGGGCCGTCCGGCCACGCCCCCGGGCAATCTGGCGGATCTGGAATCCCTGCCGCAACGCGTCGAAATCATGGATTGCGACGCGGCCGCCGTGCGTCGCTTCATCGAGGCGAACGCCAAGGTGTAAAGGCCGCTTGCGTCTTGTATGCGTGTGCAACCCCTCGCAGGCTTGGCCTGCGAGGGGTTTTTTTCATTTTGGCGGGTCAGCAGCTTTACCTTCGCATGCATTTTGACCACAACCCGTCACGAATGCGGGGACAGTGTCAGATACAGTGAATTCACGATTCACTTTCGGAGAACACGCCCATGAAACTGAAGACCATGACGCTCGCCCTGGCCGTGACCGGATTCGGAGTACTGGCGGGATGCTCGTCTCCGTCGGTCATTCAGCAGCGGGACGGCAGCTCGACCGTGACGCCGGATAAGCCCCAGTACGACAAGGATTCGGGCATGTACGAATACGACAAGGACGGCAAGAAGGTCCAGATCAACAAGGACGACGTGAAGTCCATCGAACAGGTGAAGTGATCGCCGTTCCGATATGGCTTGCCCATGAAAAAAGCCCCGGCCGCTCAAGGCGCCGGGGCTTTTTCGTTGGCGCGGGGCGCCTGCAGCGTTACTGCTTGGCTGCTTCTTCGGCGTGGTAGCGGCCGACGCGGTCGACTTCGTTCTTCGAGCCCAGGATCACGCTGACGCGCTGATGCAGCTTGTCGGGCTGGATCTCCATGATGCGCTGCGTGCCGTTGATCGCGGCGCCGCCGGCCTGTTCGACCAGGAAGCTCATGGGATTGGCTTCGTACATCAGGCGCAGTTTGCCGGCCTTGCCGGGTTCGCGGGCGTCCCAGGGATACATGAAGATGCCGCCGCGGGTCAGGATGCGATGCACATCGGCCACCATGGAGGCGATCCAGCGCATGTTGTAGTCCTTGCCCAGCGGGCCGGTCGTGCCGGCCAGGCAGTCGTCGACGTAGCGCTTGACCGGGGCAGCCCAGTGGCGCATGTTCGACATGTTGATGGCGAACTCCTTGGTGTCTTCCGGCACGCGGATGTTCTCGTGCGTCAGCACCCACGAGCCCATTTCGCGGTCCAGCGTGAAGCCCACCACGCCATTGCCGATGGTCAGCACCAGCATGGTCTGCGGACCGTAGACGGCATAGCCGGCCACGACCTGCTTGTCGCCCGGCTGCAGGAAGTCCTGCTCGCACACGGGCGCGCCCGACACGTCATGCGGCGCGTGCAGCACGGAGAAGATGGTGCCGATGGAGACGTTGACGTCGATGTTCGAGGAGCCATCGAGCGGATCGAACAGCAGCAGGTATTCGCCCTTGGGGTAGCGGTTCGGGATCAGATGGATGGTCTCCATTTCTTCCGAGGCCATGGCCGCCAGGTGGCCGCCCCATTCATTGGCTTCGAGCAGGATTTCGTTGGACAGCACGTCCAGCTTCTTCTGCACTTCGCCCTGGACGTTCTCGCTTTCCAGGCTGCCGAGAACGCCGCCGAGCGCACCCTTGCTTACCGCATGGCTGATGGCCTTGCAGGCGCGCGCGACCACCTCGATGAGCAGCCGCACTTCCGGTGCGAGGGCTTGGGCGGAGCGCTGCTGCTCCACCAGGTATTGGGTCAGTGTTTTACGTTTCAAAGGAACCTCCTATGCTGCGAATTCTAAAGCCTTGGATACGATTTCCTGCACATTGCGCGACAGGCCTTCCTGGGCGCGCACCCGCTGCAGGGCGGCCTGCATGGGCGTGCGCAGGGCGGGCACGAAGCGTGCCCAGTTGTCCAGCGCGCGCGCCAGGCGGGCGGCGATCTCGGGGTTGAGGGCGTCCAGCGCCAGCACCTGCTCGGCCCAGAAGGCGTAGCCGGTGCCGTCGGGGTGATGCATGCCGCGGGCGTTGTTCAGGCAGAACTGGAAGATCAGCGAGCGCGCGCGGTTCGGGTTGCGCAGGGTGAATGCGGGGTGCTGCATCAGCTCGCGCGCGGTCTGCACGGTGGTCGAGCGGGCCGCGGCCTGCAGGGCGAACCACTTGTCCACCACCAGGGCGTTGTCGCGCCATTTGTCGTAGAAAGCGGCAAGCGCCTTATGCGGGAAGTCGCCCTGGCCGAAATTGATCAGCGCGGACAGCGCCGCCATGCTGTCGGTCATGTTGCCGGCCTTCTCGTACTGCTGCTCGGCCAGGCGCTGGGCATCGAGTTCGCCCGCCGCCATCAGGTGGCTGAGCGCCAGGTTCTTCAAGGCGCGCTTGCCGGCCGGAACCGGCGCCGGGCTGTATTCGCCCGGCGTCTGGTTGTCGTCGAATGCCAGGCGGAACTCGGCGGCCAACTGGCGTCCCAGTTCGGCACGCAGGAAGTCGCGTGCGACCGCCAGGGCAGGCGGGTCCACCTGCTGCATGCGTTCGGCCAGGGTCTTTTCGGACGGCAGGGCCAGGGCGCGGGCGCGGTAGGCGGCGTCCAGAGCCGGATCGGTCAGCAGCGCGCGCCAGGTCTCGATGAAGGCGGCGTCGGCATGCAGGGTCTTGCCGGCTTGGCGGGCCTCGGCCAGCGCCAGGATCTGGCGGGTGGCGAATTCCTGGCCGGCCTCCCAACGCGCGAAGGGATTGCCGTCGTGCGCCGACAGCAGGGCCAGTTCTTCGTTGGTCCAGTCGTAGTCGACGATGACCGGGGCCGAGAAGTCGCGCAATAGCGACGGCACAGGACGCTCGTCGATATCCTCGAATATCCATTGCTGGCTTTGCTGCGTCAGTTCCAGCAGCGCGGTGTCCAGGACCGCGCCGGCATGGCGCAGCGGCAGTGCGCGGCCGTCGCGGTCCAGCAAGCCGATGGCGAACGGGATGTGGAAGGGGGCCTTCACGTAATCGGCGCCGGCCTTCTTTTCCACGCCGACCGGCGGGCATTCCTGGGTGAGCGTCACGGTGCAACGGCGCGTTGCGGCGTCGTGGTCGAGCTTGACGGTCACGCGCGGCGTGCCGGCCTGGCGGTACCAGCGGCGGAACACGGACAGGTCGCGGTCCGGATGCTGGCGCACGTAGACGGATTCCATGGCGGCCACGAAGTCGTCGCAGGTCACGGCCTGGCCGTCATGGCGGCGGAAGTACTCGTCCATGCCGGCGCGAAAGCCCGCCTCGCCCAGCAGGGTGTGCTGCATGCGGATGACTTCGGCGCCTTTCTCGTACACGGTCGCCGTGTAGAAGTTGCCGATCTCCTGGTAGCTTTCAGGCCGGATCGGATGGGCCATGGGGCCGGCGTCTTCCGGAAACTGGGCGGCGCGCAGCGCCACCACGTCGTCGATGCGCTTGACCGCGCGCGCGCTCGCGGCCTCGGCGGCATCCATGCCGTGGGCCATCATGTCGGCGCTGAATTCCTGGTCGCGGAAGACGGTCAGGCCTTCCTTCAGGCTCAGCTGGAACCAGTCGCGGCAGGTGACGCGGTTGCCGGTCCAGTTGTGGAAGTACTCGTGTCCGATGACGGATTCGATGCCTTCATAGTTGGCGTCCGTGGCCGTATCCGCATCCGCCAGCACGTAGGCGGCGTTGAAGATGTTCAAGCCCTTGTTTTCCATCGCGCCCATGTTGAAGTCATGGACTGCCACGATCATGAAGCGGTCCAGGTCCAACTCCAGGCCGAAGCGGCTTTCGTCCCAGCGCAGCGCGCGCACCAGCGAATCCAGCGCCCATTCGGTCTTGGATTCCGAACCTGGATCGCTGTAGACCTGCAGCAGCACGTCGCGGCCGCTGGACGTCTTGACGGTGGTTTCGCGGTGCGTGAGCTTGCCGGCCACCAGCGCGAACAGGTAGCAGGGCTTGGGGAAGGGATCTTCCCATTCGACCTCGTTGCGGCCGTCGGGCAGTTGGCGCGTGGCCAGCAGGTTGCCGTTGGAAAGCAGCACCGGATACTCCGGCTGGGCGCGCAGGGTCACGCGGTAGCGCGACATCACGTCGGGCCGGTCGGCGAACCACGTGATGCGGCGAAAGCCCTCGGCCTCGCATTGGGTGAAGAAGTTGCCGCCCGAGACGTACAGGCCCATCAGCGTGGAATTGGCCGACGGTTTGCAGCGGCTGACGATTTCCACCGTGGCGCTGGGCGGCAGGCCGTAAAGGGCCAGGCTGTGTTCGGACAGGCGATAGCGGTCGGCGGGCAGGGGCGCGCCATTCACGCCTACCGAGACGAGCTCCAGGTCTTCGCCGTCCAGGATCAGGGCGGCGTCGGCGCTGGCCCCGGCCTTGCGCTGCACTTGCATCGTGCAGCGCACTTCGGTCGCGTCCGGCGCGAGATCGAAGGCGAGGGCGACTTCGGGAATGTCGTAGGGGTAGGGCTGGTAATCCTTGCGATATACGGTTACGGGCGTGTCTGTGCGCATGGGATTGCAGTCCTGTATGAACGAAGGCTCTATTGTAGTGGCTGGGCATGACGCACCGCCCTGGGCCGTTTGGCGTACCGTAAACTTTTTGTAGCGGTCTGAGTCAAAGTCAGTATCATGGCGCCGTCGCGCGCCGCAGAGGTGTCAAATGTCGAGGTTGTCCATGTTCAATATGCGCCGCTGGGCCGGTCTGCTGGCCGTGGCGGGGGCGTTTGCCCTGACGGGTTGTGCCGCTCCCACGGTTTCCGCGAGGGTCACTTCCTTTCAGCAATGGCCCGCGGGCGTGGAGGGGCAGACCTACCAGTTCATCGCTGCCGATGCTTCGCAAAACAACAATCTTGAATATCAGTCCTATCAGGACATGGTGCGGGCCGGCATAGGCGCGACCGGCCTGGTCGAGGCCAAGCCCGGCGCAAAGGGTCGTTTCGACGTGTCGTTCAACTACGGCACCACGCAGACCCAGATAATGGTGCAGCGTCCATACGATCCATATTTCTATGGCGGCTACGGCTATGGCGGTTTCTACGGCCCGCGGCCGTGGGGAGCGGGGTATGGCTACTGGGGGCCGGAATGGGTCGACGTACCCATGGCCGTGCAACGCAATACCCTCACCCTGCATATCTATGACACGCAGCGCGGCGGCGCCGAGGTATACCGTTCCAGCGCTTTCATACTGAGCGAGCGCGACGATTTCCTGCGCACCATGCCGTACCTGGTACGCGCAATATTTGATAATTTTCCCGGGAATAATGGCGCGGAGCGCGAAATCCGCTTCCCGGTGCAATGAAATCGGGCGGCCTTTTGAGGCCTGTCTTTAAATAAAATCGGCGCACCAATATGGTGCGCCGATTTTTTTCTTACTGGCGGATAGGTTTTTATTCTTTGATAAGAAAACTGTCGCGGGTTGCGCCTGCGGCTTCTTCCGCGGCGAGCCAGCGGGGAGCCTTGCCACGGCCGCTCCACGTTTCCCCTGTTTGAGGATGGCGGTACTTGGGCGCAACGGCGCGTTTGGCGGCGTTGGCCGGACGGGCAGCGGGGCCAGCCTTGCGGCGGCCACCGGCGGCGGCGGCGCGGGCGGGCTTGCCGGCGCCATAGGCTGCGACGATCTCTTCAGGCGTGATGTCGTACTCGCGCATCGACGTGATGATCTGCGTGATCACGGGCTTGCGACGCTTGGTTTGCAGGACTTCAGCCTTCTTTTGTAGCTTGTTGATTTCCTTTTCGATCTTTGCTTGCAGTGCTGCGTAGGATTCTCGGGCCATGGTTTATTCCTGATTATGGAACTGCTGTAATCGCCGGCGAAGTTATTGTGTAATTGTTGTGCTTCGCATAATACAGAAGTTACGGCTTGACTTCCTGGTTTCTGATGCAATTACTTTGTATCAAAAGAGTCCGATACCGTTTTTCGGTCTGGGAGTGCCCGCAACGAGCCAAGTATTGGGAAGGATATTCTCGAATTTGGGACAACTTGAAACAATAGGGGTATTGGTTCACGAGGCGGACGAATAGCCGCGCATGCCCTTGCATCTGTTCGGTTTGTCTCGCAAAGCGCGCAAATACGGGGCTCCAGGCCTGACGTCCCGCATCGGACCTGCCGCGGGTGCGGCGTTTGCGGAAGTCTGATGACGCAACGGCGGGAACAAATGAATAGTCTTGCGGTCTGATATTCGCCAGGCATGGTCCGACAGGATTCTGTGCTATGCGCCCAGCGGTCTCATTGGCGTATTTCATTTTCATGTCAAGTTGTATGACGAGTTTGGTGCGCGCCTCGGGAATACCTTTGCCTGTATGCCTGCTGGTCGAAAAAGTCCTATGAGCACCCGAAAAAAGGGGCGCATCGAACATTGTTTGAGCTTGTCGGTGCAGCCCGGTATGTAATATTCCGACCCCGCCCGCACGCGTAAATAATGCCCGTGGTATTTTTCGCCCCAGCGTGTTTCCCGGCGGGGCGCGCGGCCCGACGGCCAGGCCGCGCCAGCGTTACGATATGATCTCGAGTATCACCGCGAGCGCGCGCCAGCGCGCCGCCGCCTCCTGTACAGAGCCCCATGAAAATCATCGATCCCGCCATTGCTTCCCTCGCCACCGCCAAATCCCTGCTGCTAGACCCCTGGGGCCTGACCGAGGCGGACATGGCGCGCGCGCTGGGTGAGATCTTCACTCACAAGGTCGACTACGCCGACCTGTATTTCCAGTACACGCGCAGCGAGGGCTGGAGCCTGGAAGAGGGCATCGTCAAGACCGGCAGTTTCTCGATCAGCCAGGGCGTCGGGGTACGTGCCGTGAGCGGCGAGAAAACCGCCTTTGCCTATTCGGATTCGCTGTCGCCCGAAGCGCTGTTGTCGTCTGCGCACGCGGTGCGCGGCATCGCGCGCCGCGGCGCCGGCAAGGTAAAGGTGGCGGCGCAGGTCGAAGCCGAGATCGGCCGCAGCCTGTATGCCGATATCGATCCGGTTGCCACCTTGAGCGCTCCCGAGAAGGTCGCGCTGCTGGAACGCGTGGAGCGCATGGCGCGCGCCCGCGATCCGCACGTGATTCAGGTCATGGCTGGCCTGGGCGCCGAATATGACGTGGTGTTGGTGGCCGGCAGCGACGGCCGCCTGGCCGCCGACGTGCGCCCGCTGGTACGCTTGTCGCTGACCGTCATCGCCGAGCGCAATGGCCGCCGCGAAATGGGTCACGCGGGCGGCGGCGGCCGCCTGGGCCTGGCCTATTTCACGGATGAAATGCTGCAGGGCTACGTCGAGCGCGCGGTGCACGAGGCCATGGTGAACCTGGAAGCGCGCCCCGCGCCGGCCGGTGAAATGACTGTCGTGCTGGGTTCGGGCTGGCCCGGCATCCTGTTGCACGAGGCTGTCGGCCACGGGCTGGAAGGCGACTTCAACCGCAAGGGGTCCAGCGTGTTCTCGGGCCGCATCGGCGAGCGCGTCGCCTCCAAGGGCGTGACGGTGGTCGACGACGGCACCATCCCCGATCGCCGCGGCTCGCTCAACATCGACGACGAAGGCAATGCCACCCAGCGCAACGTGCTGATCGAGGACGGCATCCTGCGCGGCTATATGCAGGACACGCTGAACGCGCGCCTCATGAAGACCGCCGCCACCGGCAACGGCCGCCGCGAATCGTTCGCGCACCTGCCGATGCCGCGCATGACCAACACCTACATGCTGGCGGGCGACAAGCCGGCCGAGGAAATCGTGTCGTCCGTCAAGCGTGGGCTGTACGCGGTCAATTTCGGCGGTGGCCAGGTCGACATCACCAACGGCAAGTTCGTGTTTTCGGCGTCCGAAGCCTACATGATCGAAAACGGCAAGGTGACCTATCCGGTCAAGGGCGCCACCCTGATCGGCAACGGTCCGGACGCCATGAACCGCGTCACCATGATAGGCAACGACCTGCAGCTGGATTCCGGCGTGGGCACGTGCGGCAAGGATGGCCAGAGCGTGCCCGTGGGCGTGGGCATGCCCACGGTCCGCATGGAAGGCCTGACCGTCGGCGGCACCGCCTGACTCAAAAACACGGATGACGGCTCGAAAAATTTGTGCTAGAGTCAATCCCCATGAAATTCGCGTCCCCCGCCTTTTATTTTTATTTTTATGGTTTTCTGAAGCCGCTGGCGGAGGAAGGGACGCGCTCAATCTGAAGTTTGGAAAGAATCCCCCCAAAAAAGCCGCCAGCGAACTGGCGGCTTTTTTTGCGCCGCCAGTTGAGGAAACCATCTCGGGAAACATCCCCGCGGCGGGCAACCCAGGAGCAGTACCGTGTCACACAATACCGACGACCTTCGCATTCGAGAAATCAAAGAGCTGAACCCGCCCGCGCACGTCATGCGCGAGTTCGCCTGCACCAAGGAGGCGTCCGATACCGTGTTCGCCGCCCGCCAGGGGATGCACCGCATCCTGCACGGCATGGATGACCGGATGATCGTCGTGATCGGTCCTTGCTCCATCCACGACACCCGCGCGGCCATCGAATATGCGAAGCGTCTGAAGCCTGTGCGCGACCGGCTGAGCGCCGACCTGGAAATCGTGATGCGCGTGTACTTCGAGAAGCCGCGCACCACCGTGGGCTGGAAGGGTTTGATCAACGATCCGGATCTGGACGGCAGCTTCGACATCAACAAGGGCGTGCGCGTCGCCCGCGAGCTGCTGCTGGACATCAACAGCATGGGACTGCCGGCGGGTTGCGAGTTCCTGGACATGATTACGCCGCAGTACATCGCGGATCTGGTCTCCTGGGGGGCGATCGGGGCTCGGACGACGGAAAGCCAGGTGCATCGCGAGCTGGCATCGGGACTGTCGTGTCCGGTGGGGTTCAAGAACGGCACCGACGGCAATGTGAAGATCGCGGTCGATGCGATCAAGGCGGCCTCCCAGCCGCACCATTTCCTGTCGGTGACCAAGGGCGGGCATTCCGCAATTGTGTCGACGGCCGGCAACGAGGACTGTCACGTCATCCTGCGCGGCGGCAAGACGCCGAACTACGACGCGGCCAGCATCGAAGCGGCCTGCCAGGACATGTCCAAGGCCGGTCTGGCGCAGCGCATCATGATCGACGCCAGCCACGCCAACAGCAGCAAGAAGCCCGAGAACCAGCCCTTGGTCATCGAAGACGTGGCGCGCCAGATGGAAGCGGGCGACAGCCGCCTGGTGGGCGTCATGGTTGAAAGCCACCTGCTGGGCGGCCGCCAGGACATGGTGCCTGGCACGCCGCTGGTCTACGGCCAGAGCATCACCGACGGCTGCATCGACTGGGACGCCTCGGTCGCCGTGCTCGAGCGTTTGGCTCATGCGGTGCGCGAACGCCGCCGGGTCGCCCTTACGACCGGCAAGTAAGTCCCTGGTAAAACTGAGGGCCACTAGCGCCTGGCGGTTTGCGGCGCGGCGCGCGCGGCGGCGTAGAATAATCGGATCAACCAATCTAACCCAGGATCACGCTGATCATGAATGCCCCCATGCATGCCGAAACGCTGCGCCGTCCGGTGCCGGCCGCTTGTCTGGATGCTTTGCGCGCGCGCTTTGGCGACCGCCTGTCCGAATCTGCCGCGATGCGCGACCATCATGGCCGCGATGAATCTCCCTATCCGGCCATGCCGCCGGACGCGGTGGTCTTCGCGCACACGACCGAGGAAGTGGCCGAGATCGCCAAGCTGTGCAACGAGCATCGCGTTCCTTTGATCCCTTATGGCGCGGGTTCTTCGCTCGAAGGCCACATCCTCGCGATCCAGGGCGGCATCAGTCTCGACCTGTCGCAGATGAACAAGATTCTTGCGATCAACGCCGAGGACCTGACCGCCACCGTGCAGGCTGGCGTGCTGCGCAAGCAGCTCAACGACGAAATCCGCGATACCGGCCTGTTCTTTCCGATAGATCCGGGCGCCGACGCCAGCCTGGGGGGCATGGCGGCCACGCGCGCTTCCGGCACCAATGCCGTGCGCTACGGCACCATGCGCGAGAACGTCATGTCGCTGACCGTGGTGACTGCGGATGGACGCATCGTCCGCACCGCGGGCCGCGCCCGCAAGTCCTCGGCCGGCTACGACCTGACGCGCATCTTCGTCGGCAGCGAAGGCACCCTGGGCATCATCACCGAAGTGACGGTGCGCCTGTATCCCCAGCCTGAAGCCGTGTCGGCCGCGGTCTGCAACTTCCCGACGCTGGATTCGGCGGTGCAGAGCGTGATCGAAATCATCCAGATGGGCGTGCAGATCGCCCGCGTTGAATTCATGGACGCCGCCAGCGTGCGCGCGGTGAACCTGCACAGCAAGCTGACGCTGCGCGAAACGCCGCTGCTGGTGTTCGAGTTCCACGGCAGCCCGGCCGGCGTGCAGGAGCAGGCCGAGATCGTGCAGGCGATCACGGCCGATCACGGCGGCATGGATTTCGAATGGGCCGAACGTCCCGAAGACCGCAGCCGCCTGTGGACCGCCCGCCACAATGCCTATTTCGCGGGCCTGCAACTGCGCCCCGGCTGCCGCGCCAGCACCACCGACGTCTGCGTGCCGATCTCGCGCCTGGCCGATTGCGTGAGCGAGACGGTCGAGGAACTGGACCGCGCCAGCTTCCCCTACACGATCGTGGGCCACGTGGGCGACGGCAACTTCCATGTGCTGATGCTGCTCGATCCGGACAGCGCCAAGGAATGGGAAGAATCCGAAACCATCAACCACAATCTGGTGCGCCGCGCGATCGCCGCCGACGGCACCTGCACGGGCGAGCACGGCGTGGGCCTGCACAAGATGCAGTTCATGGCTGAAGAGCATGGCGAGGACGCCCTGGATCTGATGCGCAGCCTGAAGCACGCGTTTGATCCGAACAACATCCTCAATCCTGGCAAGATCGTGTCCTGGTAAGCCTGCTTCGGCAGCGCAGCCGACTTCCGAAGCCGACGGCGCGCCGTCGGCTTTTTTCTTGCCATCCTCAGGCGTGAACGAGCGGGGCGGCCACGCTGCGCGGCGAGCGATTACGGCTGGTTACTTATCTGGCATGCCATAGGTGCACGGATGCGGGTAAATCCCGGTCTGCTAGTGGCGGGCGCTCGCGCTATTGTTGCGCTCATGAATTCATTGGTCGAAACTGGCCTGGCACAAGTGCAGGCGCCTTATTCTTTGCAGCAGCTCATCGAGGCGTTGTCGGCCGTGTTGCCCGCGCACTGCGTGTTGTTCCGCGAAGAAGATACGCGCCCCTACGAGTGTGATGGCCTCTCCCTATATCGCGCGCTGCCTGCGGTCGTCGCCCTGCCCGAAACGGAAGAGCAGGTACAGGCTGTCATGCGCGTCTGCAAACGCCTGAATGCGCCGATCGTCGCGCGCGGCGCCGGCACCGGCTTGTCCGGCGGCGCCATGCCGCACAGCCGCGGCGTGTTGCTCGGCTTGTCCAAGTTCAATCGCATCAAGCACATCGACCTGGCCAGCGCCACGGCCATCGTGCAGCCCGGCGTGCGCAACCTGGCGATCTCGGAGGCGGCCGCGCCCTACGGGCTGTATTACGCGCCTGATCCTTCCAGCCAGATCGCCTGTTCCATCGGCGGCAACGTGGCGGAGAACTCCGGCGGCGTGCATTGCCTGAAGTACGGGCTGACCGTGCACAACGTGCTGCGCGTGCGGGTCGTGACGATCGATGGCGATGTGGTTGAACTGGGCTCCGAAGCGCCCGATGCGCCGGGCCTGGATTTGCTGTCCGTCTTCATCGGTTCGGAAGGCATGCTGGGCGTGGTCACGGAGGTGACGGTCAAGCTCATTCCCAAGCCGGCCTGCGCGCAGGTCGTCATGGCCAGCTTTTCCAGCGTGGAAGCGGCGGGCAATGCGGTCACGCAGGTGATCGCGGCCGGCATGATACCCGCGGGTCTGGAGATGATGGACCGCCGTGCGACGCACATGGTCGAACCCTTTGTGCGCGCCGGCTACGACATGGACGCGCAGGCCATCCTGCTGTGCGAATCCGACGGCACGCCCGAAGAGGTCGAGCACGAGATTGCGCGCATGGAGGCCGTGTTCCGCGAGGCCGGAGCCACGCGCTGCCAGGTCTCGTCGTCAGAGGCCGAGCGCCTGAAGTTCTGGGCCGGCCGCAAGAATGCCTTTCCGGCCGCGGGGCGCGTATCGCCCGATTACTATTGCATGGACGGCACGATACCGCGCCGCCATCTGGCGCGCGTGCTGGGTGCCATCGAGCAGATGGAAGACGAATTCAGCCTGCGCTGCGCCAACGTCTTTCATGCAGGCGACGGCAACCTGCATCCGTTGATCCTGTTCGATTCAAACAAGCCGGACGAGGTGGAGCGCGCCGAGAAATTCGGTGCCGCCATACTCGAGCTGTGCGTGCAGGTAGGAGGGACCGTGACTGGAGAGCACGGTGTGGGTATGGAGAAAATAAATCAAATGTGCGTGCAATTCTCTCGCGAAGAACTCGACGCGTTCCTGGCGGTCAAGCGGGCCTTCGATCCGCCCTGCCTGCTCAATCCTGAAAAAGTCATCCCTACGCTGGCCCGCTGCGCCGAATACGGCAAGATGCACGTCCACGCGGGAGAGTTGCGCTTCCCCGATCTCGCCCGTTTCTAGGACCTGTCCTTATGGATTTCGTCCTGTCGGAATTGTGCGACCAGGTCATGACGGCCCGTGCCGGCCACAAACCCCTGTTCGTGATGGGCGGGGGCAGCAAGGCGTTCTATGGCAATTACCGCCCGGTGACGCCGCAGGACGGCCACTGCCTGCTGGACATGACACCCTATCGCGGCATCGTCAGCTACCACCCGTCGGAGCTGGTGGTGACGGTGCGCGCGGGTACGCCGCTGGCCGAACTCGAAGCCGCGCTGGCCGAGAACGGGCAGATGCTGGCCTTCGAGCCGCCGCATTTCTCGGCGTCCGCCACGGTCGGCGGATGCGTCGCGACGGGGCTGTCAGGCCCGCGCCGCATGAGTGCCGGCGCGCTCAAGGATTTTGTCCTGGGCGCGCAACTGCTGGATTCGGAAGGCCGCATCCTCTCGTTCGGCGGCGAGGTCATGAAGAACGTGGCGGGCTATGACGTATCGCGCCTGTTGGCCGGTTCGCACGGCATCTTCGGCGCCATACTCGAAGTGTCCTTGAAGGTCGTGCCGCGGCCGATGGAAGAGATCACCCTGGCGCTGCCGGCGACGCAGGCTCAGGCCTTGGCCAGCTTCGCCCTGTGGCGCGGCAAGCCCCTGCCGATCTCGGCCACCAGCTGGAGCGGCGGCGATGAGGGCGCCGAAGGCCAGATGGCCGTGCGCCTGTCGGGCGCGCCGCCCGCGATCGCCAGCGCCCGCCAGCTAATAGGCGGCGCGCCAATGGCGCCCGAGGCTGCGCAGGCCTGGTGGCGGTCGCTGCGCGAGCAGACGCATTCCTTCTTCACGCCGGGCCGGCCCTTGTGGCGCCTGGCGTTGCCGCCCACCGCCGCCGCGTTGGGACTGGGGCCGACCTTATTGGAATGGGGGGGAGGCCAGCGCTGGCTGTCGGGTGAGCAAGACGCCGCCACGCTGCGCGAGACCGCCGAGCGGCTGGGCGGCCACGCCACGCTGTTCCGCGCCGGGCAGGGCAAGCCGCCTGCCGACGGCGTATTCCATCCGCTGGCGCCCGGGATCGCTTCGATCACGCGCCGCCTCAAACAAGAGCTCGATCCGGCCGGCCTGTTCAACCCCGGCCGCCTGGTCCTGGATCTATAGGGCATCATGCAAACCAATCTGGCATCCTGGGCACGCGATACCGATCTGGGCAAGGAGGCCGACGCCATCCTGCGGCGTTGCGTGCACTGCGGCTTCTGCACCGCGACCTGTCCGACGTATCAGGTGCTGGGCGACGAGCTGGACAGCCCGCGCGGACGCATCTATCTGATCAAGCAGGTGCTGGAGGGCGCCGAGCCCACGCAGTCCACGCAGCAGCACCTGGACCGCTGCCTGACTTGCCGCAATTGCGAGACCACTTGCCCGTCCGGCGTCCAGTACGGCCATCTGGTGGATATCGGCCGCAAGATCGTCGAAGAGCGCGTGCCGCGCAGCTGGGCCGACAAGACCAAACGCACCTTGTTGCGCAAGACCATGCTGTCGCCGCTGTTCGCGCCCGCGATGCGGCTGGGGCAGGCGGTGCGCGGCATGCTGCCGGAGGCGCTCAAGCGCAAGGTGCCGGAGCGCCGCGCGGCGGGGCCGCTGCCGCAGGTGGCGGGCCATGCGCGCCAGGTGCTGATGCTGGCGGGCTGCGTGCAGCCAGCCATGATGCCGACCATCGATGCGGCCACCATCCGCGTGCTGGACGCGGTGGGCATAGGCGCGCGCATCGCCCCCGGCGCCGGCTGCTGCGGCGCGGCCAGTTTCCACCTGGACGCGCAGGACGATGCGCTGGCTCAGATGCGCGCCAACGTCGATGCCTGGTGGCCGCTGCTGCAGGATGGCAAGGTCGAGGCCATTGTGATGAACGCGTCCGGCTGCGGCGCCATGGTCAAGGAGTATGCGCATCACCTGCGGCACGATCCGGCCTACGCGCAAAAGGCTGCGGACATCGTGGCGCTGGTGAAGGACGTGGCCGAGATCGTCGCGCCGCATGCGGCGCAACTGCGTTCGCGGCTGCCGGCGGGCACGCGCGCGGCCTTCCATCCGCCATGCACGCTGCAGCATTGGCAAGGCCTGCGGCCGCTGTCGGAACAATTGCTGGCGGATCTGGGTTTTGCATTGCAGCCATTCGCCGACAAGCACTTGTGCTGCGGTTCGGCGGGCGCCTATTCGGTGTTGAATCCGGAGATCGCGCTGGAACTGCGCGACCGCAAGCTGGGCGCGATCGCCGCGGGCGGACCGGACGTGATCCTGTCCGCCAACATCGGCTGCATCGGCCACCTGCAAAGCGGCACCGACACGCCGGTGCGGCATTGGATCGAAGTGGTTGACGAACAGTTGCGCCAGCCTGCGGGCCAGCGCGGCGCGTAGGCGCCGGACGCCAGGCGGCATCCGGCGCCGGGCGTTTTACTCCACGGCCTTGACCATGTCTTCAAGCACCTTCTTGGCGTCGCCGAAAACCATCATCGTGCGGTCCATGTAGAAGAGCTCGTTGTCCAGGCCCGCGTAGCCCGAAGCCATGGACCGCTTGTTCACGATCACGGTGCGGGCCTTGTAGGCTTCCAGGATGGGCATGCCGGCAATGGGCGACTTCGGGTCGTTCTTGGCGGCCGGATTCACCACGTCGTTCGCGCCCAGCACCAGCACCACGTCGGTCTGGCCGAACTCGCTGTTGATGTCTTCCATTTCGAAGACCTGGTCGTAAGGCACTTCGGCCTCGGCCAGCAGCACGTTCATGTGGCCGGGCATGCGTCCCGCCACCGGGTGGATGGCGTACTTGACGGTCACGCCGCGCTCGGTGAGCTTTTCCGCCAGTTCCTTCAGCGCGTGCTGCGCGCGCGCCACCGCCAGGCCGTAGCCGGGAACGATGGTCACGCTTTCGGCGTTGGTCATCAGGAAGGCGGCGTCGTCGGGGCTGCCCGACTTGACGCTGCGCTGCTGCGCATCGCCCGCCGCGGCGCCCGCGCCGGCCTGGCCGCCGAAGCCGCCCAAGATGACGTTGAAGAACGAGCGGTTCATTGCCTTGCACATGATGTAGGACAGGATCGCGCCCGAGGACCCCACCAGCGAACCGGCGATGATCAGCATGGGGTTGTTCAGCGAGAAGCCGATGCCGGCTGCCGCCCAGCCCGAGTAGCTGTTCAGCATGGACACCACCACCGGCATGTCGGCGCCGCCGATCGGGATGATGATCAGGACGCCCAGCACGAAGGCGATGAGCGTCATGATGACGAACGGCGTCCATTCCTGTGTGAGCATGAACCAGATGCCGCATGCCAGCATCAGCAGCGCCAGCGCCAGGTTCAGCATGTGCTGGCCCGAGAACACCACCGGCGCGCCCTGGAACAGGCGGAACTTGTACTTGCCCGACAGTTTGCCGAAGGCGATGACCGAACCCGAGAACGTGATGGCGCCGACGAAGGTGCCGATGAACAGCTCGAAGCGGTTGCCGGTGGGAATCGGCACGCCGACGGGCACGATGCCGAAGGCATGCGGTTCGGCCACCACGGCCACCGCAATCGCGACCGCCGCCAGGCCGATCATGCTGTGCATGAAGGCGACCAGCTCGGGCATCTTGGTCATCTCGACGCGCTTGGCCATCAGCGTGCCGATGGAGCCGCCCACCAAGAGGCCCAACACGACCCAGCCCAGGCCGATGGTGGCGGCGCCGTCGCGCGCCAGCCCGACGATGAGCGCGGCCGTGGTCAGCACGGCGATCGCCATGCCGGCCATGCCGAACGCATTGCCCAGCCGCGACGTGGTCGGATGCGACAGGCCCTTGAGCGCCTGGATGAAGCAGACCGAGGCGATCAGGTACAGCAGGGTGACGAGGTTCAGCGAGATCATTTCGCTTCCTCCTTGCCTGCCTTGCGGTCCTTCTTTTTGAACATTTCCAGCATGCGCCGGGTCACGAGAAAACCGCCAAATACGTTGACCGCGGCCAGCGCCACGGCGAACACGCCCATGCCGCGCGCCAGCCCGCCTTCGGTCAGCGCGGCCGCCAGCATGGCGCCCACGATGATGATGGCGGAAATGGCGTTGGTGACGGCCATCAAGGGCGTGTGCAGGGCGGGGGTGACGTTCCACACGACGTGGTAGCCGACATAGATGGCCAGCACGAAGATGATGAGATTCATCAGGGTGGGGTTGATCGCTTCCATGCTGTTAGTTCCTCCGCGCCACGTTGCCGCCTTCGCACACCAGGCAGGCCGCGACGATTTCATCGTCGCGCTGGATCGCCAGCGCGCCGTCCGCATTGATGATGAGCTTCAGGAAATCCTGGATGTTGCGCGCATACAGCGCCGAAGCGTCGGTAGCGACCAGGCCGGGCAGGTTGGTCAGCCCGATGATCGTCACGCCGTGCTTTTCCACCACCAGGCCTTTCTCGGACAGCGGGCAATTGCCGCCGCGTTCGACCGCCAGGTCCACCAGCACCGAACCCGGCTTCATGGCCGCGACGGTTTCCGCGGACACTAGCGTGGGGGCGGGGCGGCCGGGAATCAGCGCCGTGGTGATGACGATGTCGGCCTGCTTGCAGCGCTCGGACACGAGCGCGGCCTGCCGCGCCATCCAGGCGGGCGGCATGGGCCGGGCGTAGCCGCCCGTGCCTTGCGCGATCTCGCGTTCTTCGTCTGTCTCGAAAGGCACGTCGATGAACTTGGCGCCCAGCGATTCCACCTGTTCGCGCGCGGCGGGGCGCACGTCCGAGGCTTCGACCACCGCGCCCAGCCGCTTGGCGGTGGCGATGGCCTGCAGCCCGGCCACGCCAGTGCCCAGCACGACGGCGCGGGCGGCCTTCAGCGTGCCCGCGGCAGTCATCATCATGGGTATGAGGCGGCCGTAGTGGTGCGCCGCCAGCAGCACGGCCTTGTAGCCGGCCAGGTTGGCCTGGGAGGACAGCACGTCCAGGCTCTGGGCTCGCGTGATGCGGGGCGCGGCTTCCAGCGCGAATCCGGTGAGTCCGGCGGCGGCGATCTGCTGGATGCCTTCGGCGTCGAAGGGGTCCAGCATGCCGACCACGACGGCCCCGGATTTCATCTGGGGCAGTTCCGCGGCAGAAGGCGCGCGCACCTTCATGACGAGTTCTGCCCCCAGCGCATCCTGGGCGGTGCCGAGCGTGGCGCCCGCTGCCTCATAGGCTTCGTCGAGATAGCGGGCGGCAGTGCCTGCCCCGCGCTCCACGATGACGGTGTGTTTCCCGCCTACGTACTTCTTGACGGTCTCCGGTGTTGCTGCGACACGAGTTTCCCCGTCTCGGGTTTCTTTTGGTATCCCGATGTGCATCTACGCCTCTCCTCATTAGTTGGCATCAGTTATACACGGGAAAGTGCAAGGAAAGGTGTCTCGCCCCTGGGAAGCGAGGGGGAAGAATGCGGGGAGCGCAGGACCGTCAATGCCCGGCGGCAAGCCAAAAAAAACCCCATGGCGAACCATGGGGCTGGGGTCTTGCAACCCAATTGCTCCGGCCGGTCTGACGTTGATGCCGGCCGGCACCTGCGCGCAAACGTCCGGCGTCAAGCCGTTTGCGCGCGAGTCCAGGTGATCAGCGCGGCGGTGAGTTCGCGCAGATCGGCCTTCAGGCGGCCGTAGTTTTCGGAAGGACGCAGCGAGACTTCGTCCATGTAGAGCTTGCGGTTGATCTCGATCTGCAGGCTGTGGCGGCCTTCTTCGGGGCGGCCGAAGGCGCGCACCAGTTCCACGCCCTTGTAGGGATCGTTGACGGTGACGTTGTAGCCGCGTTCGCGCAGCCAGGCGGCGATGAATTCGCGGAAGGCCGGGTCGCTGGTGCTGCCGTCGCGGTCGCCCAGCACGAAGTCGGGGTGCACCAGGCCCGGGCGGTCGGTGGCGTAGGCGCCGGCGATGCTGGGCATGGAGTGGCAGTTGATGTGCCAGACCTTGCCGAACTTCTTGTGGGCGGCGTCCAGCACCTGGCCCAGCGCGGCGTGGTAGGGCTTCCAGCAGGCGTCGATGCGGTGGCGCACTTCCGCGACCGTCAGCTTGCGGTTGTAGAGCGGCGTGCCGTCGTCCAGCATGCGCCAGATCAGGCCCTTGCCCAGCTTGACCTTGGGCGAGGCGTTGATGGCGTCGGGCCAGGCGGCGTCCAGCAGCAATTCGTCGATTTCGTCGGGCGAGCGGTTGGCGTCGATGTAGGCGCGCGGGAACGCGGCGGCAATCATCGGTACGCCCATTTCGATGGCGTCGCCCCACAGGTCGTCAACCCAGGTGTCCTCGGCGGTGCGCAATGCGCCAAAGTCCACCGCAGCCGCGAAATCGGGGGGGTAGGCGGTGCCGCTGTGCGGGGAGTCCAGCACGAGGGGAGCCGAGGAGTCCGAATCAGGATATTGCTGGGGGAGGTCGAGCCGGTAAGACAGGGGTTGGGTAATTCGCATAAGGGGGTGTTGCGTTCGTTAATCGGAGGTCCTCGCGCACCGGGCGGCGCGCGAGGACCGAAGACCGCTTAGTCGATCTTCACGTTGGCTTCTTTGGCGATGCGCTTGTTCTTGGCGATTTCAGCCGAGATCTGCGCCGCGAATTCGGCCGGAGTGTTGGCGGCCGGCGCCGCGCCCAGGGCTTCCAGGCGGCTCTTGACGTCGGCTTCGGCGCTGACCTTCTGCACGGCGGCGTTCAGCTTGTCCAGCACGGGCTGGGGCAGCTTGGCGGGAGCCACCAGGCCGAACCAGGACGCGTCGTTCACGGCCGGCAGGCCGGCTTCGGCGAACGTGGGCACGTCGGGCAGGGCGGCCACGCGCTTGGGCGAGGCCACGGCCATGGCGATCAGGCGGCCGGACTGCACGTGCGGCAGCGAGGAGGGCAGGTTGTCATACATGACGTCGACCTGGCCGGCCAGCGCGTCGTTCAGCGCCGGGCCCACGCCGCGGTACGGCACGTGCATCAGGTTGGTGCCCGAAGCCATCTTGAACAGCTCGCCCATCATGTGCGAAACCGAACCGTTGCCGGCCGACGCGTAGGTCAGCTTGCCCGGCTCGCTCTTGGCCAGCTTGATGAAGTCGGCGATGTTCTTGGCCTGGACCTTCGGGTTGATGGTCATGATGTTGGGCACGGCCGCCAGGTTCGAGACGGGCGTGAAGTCCTTCTCGCCATCGAACGGCAGGTTCGGGTAGATGGCCGGGTTGATGCCGTGGGTGCTCACGGTGGCGATGCCCAGGGTGTAGCCGTCCGGCGCGCTGCTGGCGACGAAGGCGCTGCCGATCGAACCGCCGGCGCCGCCGCGGTTTTCCACCACGACGGTCTGGCCCAGTTCCTTGCCGAGCTTGTCGGCGAACAGGCGGCCGACGATGTCGGTGGTGCCACCGGGCGGGAAGGGAACGATCAGGCGGATGGGCTTGGTCGGATACGCGTCTTCAGCGTGCGCGATACCCGAGGTCAGCGGCGCGGCGAGGGTCGCGGCGGCGACGCACAGGCCCAGTACTACTTTACGGCGTTGCATGGATTCCCCTAATGAATTGGAAAGCGGATGCGCAAAGGCAGACGCAAACGCAACGATTCTTTCCTGGCGGTCCGGTTTGCGCAAACGAAAGTTTCTCCGTAAGCTATGACTTTTTTTCATGCCTCTTTCTGCGGCGGCCCGGAACCGGGCTGTTTTTGCTGCGTGGCCTGAAACAATTTGCGTACCTCATCCATGCGGCGATTCTGTCCCTCACTCACGGATCTCCAGGCGTTCGAAGTCGCCGCGAGACATAGCAGCTTCACGCGCGCGGCCCAGGAATTGTGTGTCACGCAGGGCGCGGTCAGTAAGCAGGTGAAACATCTGGAGGAGTTCGTCGGCATCGAACTATTCCTGCGGATCAGGCAAGGCCTGGTCCTGACCGAGGCCGGACGCAGCTACCTGACCAAGATCCAGGCCGGGCTGGGGCAGATCGAAGCCGCCACCGTGGAACTGATCGCGCACCAGGGGCAGGGCGGCACGCTCAACCTGACCTGTATGCCGACCTTCGGCGCGCGCTGGCTGATCCCGCGCCTGACCGCCTTCATGCGCCTGCGGCCGGACATCCACGTCGAATTCCTGCCTCACCGCCAGGGCTATGACTTCTCCACCCCTGAACTGGACGCCGCCGTGCGCTTCGGCGAGGGCATCTGGCCGGGCAGCGGGGCGGACTACATCGTCGGCCGCGAAATTCTGCCGGTCTGCAGCCCGCGCCTGATCCCGGGCGGCTGTGCGGCGCCCGCGGACCTGCTGGCCTATCCGCTGCTGCACCACACCTCGGCGCTGGAAGGCTGGCGCGACTGGTTCGAGCAGGCCGGCTGCGATACCCGGCGCAGCCTGGAAGGCGCGCGCTTTGACCAGTATGCGCTGCTGTCGCAGGCCGCCGCGGCTGGCTTCGGCGTGGCGCTGATTCCGCGCTGCCTGATCGAAGACGAGCTGCGCGACGGCAAGCTGGCCGTCGCCATCCAGCTGCCGATCCGGGCGCGCATGGGGTACTACCTGTGCTACCCGGAGCAGAAGGCCAATCTTCCGACCCTGCAGGCTTTCCGCACCTGGCTGATGGAAGTGTCGCGGGCCGCCGAGCCGCAGCCGCGGGAAGATGCGCGGACCGATCTAAAATAGTCCCATCATGAGTCAAAAACTTACCAAGAAAGGCCGCGTTGTCGTCGGCATGTCCGGCGGGGTCGATTCTTCGGTCACCGCCTGGCTGCTCAAGCAGCAAGGCTACGAGGTCGTCGGCCTGTTCATGAAGAACTGGGAAGACGACGACGATTCCGAATACTGCTCCACCCGCCAAGACCTGCTGGACGCTGCCAGCGTCGCGGATCTGGTCGGGGTCGAGTTCGAGTTCGTCAATTTCGCCGCCGAATACAAGGACCGCGTGTTCGCGGAGTTCCTGCGCGAGTACTCCGCGGGCCGCACGCCGAACCCGGACGTGCTGTGCAATGCCGAGATCAAGTTCAAGGCCTTTCTGGACCACGCCATGGCGCTGGGCGCCGAGCACATCGCCACCGGCCACTACGCCCGAGTGCGCGAGGTGCCGGCCGAGGGGGGCGGCACGCAGTTTCAACTGCTCAAGGCGCTGGACGCGTCCAAGGACCAGAGCTACTTCCTGCACCGGCTGAACCAGGCGCAGTTGTCGCGCACCATGTTCCCGCTGGGTGAGATCCACAAGACCGAGGTGCGGCGCATTGCGCACGAGATCGGCCTGCATAACGCCGCCAAGAAGGATTCCACTGGCATCTGCTTCATCGGCGAGCGGCCGTTCCGCGAGTTCCTGAACCGCTATCTGCCGACCGAGCCTGGCCCGATCATGACGCCGGAAGGGCAGAAGGTCGGCCGCCACGAAGGGCTGTCGTTCTATACGCTGGGCCAGCGCAAGGGCCTGGGCGTGGGCGGGGTGAAGGGGCGCCAGCGCGAGGACGGTACGGCCGAAGCCTGGTACGTGGCGCGCAAGGATCTGGAGCGCAATGTGCTCTACGTGGTGCAGGGGCATGACCACCCCTGGCTGTTGTCGGGCGAGCTGCGGGCGCAGGACGCGAGCTGGGTCGCCGGCCACGCGCCGGCCGCGGGCGCCTATGGCGCCAAGACGCGCTACCGCCAGGCCGATGCCGCGTGCAGCCTGGAAGGCGCTGCCGGCGGCACCTTCAGCCTGAGCTTTACCGAACCGCAGTGGGCGGTCACGCCCGGACAGTCCGCCGTGCTTTACGATGGCGAGGTTTGCCTGGGCGGCGGCATCATCCTGTAGGTGTAGGCGCCGCGCCGGCATGCGCCGCGCCGGCATCCGCCGCGCGGCGTGCGCGGATTTCAATCAAAGCCCCTGGGGCGCGGCCCCTGGGGCTTTGTTCATTACCAAGAAGAAAGAGGAGAGAGTTGTGGATGTAACGATGGTGATTTGCCTGCTGGTGCTGGGGGGCGTGGTGGGTTTCGCCGCGGGCCTGCTGGGCATAGGCGGGGGCATGTTGCTGGTGCCTTTCCTGACGATGCTGTTCGCGTGGAAGGGCATGCCTGCCGACCTGGTGGTGCACGCCGCCATCGCCACGTCGATGACCTCGATCCTGTTCACCTCCATTTCCAGCGTGCGGGCGCACCAGCAGCGCGGCACGATCAAATGGAACATCGTCTGGGCGATGGCCCCGGGCATCATCATCGGCGGTCTGCTTTCGGGCGGCGCGGTCTTCGCCGCGCTGAGCACGCTGTGGCTGTCGCTGTTCTTTGCGTTGTTCGTCGGCTATTCCGGCTGGAGCATGCTGCAGAACAAGAAGCCCAAGCCCAGCCGCCAGATGCCGGGCGTGGTGGGCACCAGCGCGGCCGGGGCGGGCATCGGCTTTTTGTCCGGCCTGGTGGGCGCGGGCGGCGGCTTCCTGTCGGTGCCTTTCATGGTCTGGTGCAACGTGGCCCTGCACAACGCGGTGTCGACCTCGGCCGCGCTGGGCTTTCCCATTGCGCTGGCCAATAGCGTCGGTTATGTGGTGTCGGGCCTGAACTCGGGCGAAACGCGTCCGGGCATGCTGGGCTACATCTACTGGCCGGCCCTGATCGCGCTGGTGTGCACCAGCGTGCTGACGGCGCCCTTGGGCGCGCGCATGGCGCACCGCCTGCCGGTGCAGACGCTCAAGCGCGTGTTCGCCTGCCTGCTGTTCGCGCTGGCCGCGTACATGCTGTTCAAGGCCTGGCAGACGTTCAACGCCTGAGCCGGACAGGGCTGCGCCGATGGAAAAGCGCAGCCCACGTAGAAGCGCCGCCGATGCGGAAGCAAAGGCGGCGCGGAAGCAAAGGCAAAACAGAAGCGCAGGCGAAGCAGCAGCGCAGCCAAGCAGAAGCCGGGCCGCACGGATCCGGCTCCGCCGGTCCGTAGCGGCGCCCCCTGGGGGGAGGCGCGCAGCGCCTCGGGGGGGGGCTACACCACCGGAACGGTATCGATGAAGGACTGCCGCTGCGACAGCTTGTCGTACAGGCGGGCCAGGTTCTGGTGGTCGGCGCGCCAGTCGAGCGCGGCGAAGCGCAGGTCCAGGTAGCCCAGCGCGCAGCCGACGGCGATGTCGGCCAGGCTGTAGTTGATGCCCATGCAGTGGGCGTTGTCGCCCAGGCTCTTGTTCATCGCGTCCAGGCTGGCGTGGATCTTGGAATACTGGCGCTCGATCCATTCGGGGCTGCGCTGAGCCTCGGGGCGCTGGTTTTCCTTGACGATGGTCACGCAGGCGTCCAGGAGGCCATCGGCGATGGCTTCCCAGCACTTGACCGCGGCGCGATCACGCCCCGGCTGAGGAATCAGGCGGGCAACAGGGGACAGGGTGTCGACGTATTCGACGATGACGCGCGAATCGAAGAGGGCGCCGCCATCTTCCATGACCAGGCAAGGCACCTTGCCCAGCGGGTTGTACGTTTGGATCTGCGTGTCGGCGGACCAGACGTTTTCGAGTTCAAGCCGGTAGTCCAGCTTTTTCTCGGCCATGACGATACGCACTTTGCGCACGTAAGGACTGGTAAGCGAGCCGATCAGTTTCATGGAGTCACAAGCGGAGTCGGAAAGCGGCCGAAGTATAGCAGGCCGCATGACGGCAAGACGGCCAAGAGGCCGGAATCTTCGTCAGTTTGCCACAATGTTGCACGCTTCCGGATGATAAAATCGCCCGATTCGCTCATTCCCCGCTTTTTCTCTTCCAGACCATGCAAATCGCCGAACAGCTCAGCCAACTCAACGCCCTTTCGCCATTGGATGGCCGGTACGCTTCCCGGGGCGACGCGCTGCGCGGCCTGCTCTCCGAAGCCGGTTTCATGGCGCACCGCGTCGAGGTCGAAGTGGCCTGGCTGGTCGCGCTGTCCGACGCCGGCCTGCCGGAGCTGCCCGCCTTCTCCGAAGCCGCCCGCGCCCGCCTGCAACAATTGGTGCGCGACTTCTCGGAAGCGGATGCCGCCCGCATCAAGGACATCGAACGCGTCACCAACCATGACGTCAAGGCCGTCGAGTACTGGCTGAAGGAAAAAGTGGCCGATGACGCCGAGCTGGCCCGCGCCGCCGAGTTCATCCACTTCGCCTGCACCTCCGAGGACATCAACAACACCTCGCACGCGCTGATGCTGACGCGCGCCCGCAACGAGGTCGTGGTGCCGCGCCTGCGCGAACTGGCCGCCAAGCTGAACGACATGGCCGTGGCCCAGGCCGACCAACCCATGCTGTCGCGCACCCACGGCCAGCCCGCCAGCCCGACGACCCTGGGCAAGGAATTCGCCAACGTGGCCGCGCGCCTGAATCGCGCCATCGCCGCGGTCGAGGCCGTCGAACCGCTGGCCAAGCTGAACGGCGCCACCGGCAACTACAACGCCCACCTGTCGGCCTATCCTGAAATCGACTGGCCCGCCTTCAGCCAGCGCGTGCTGGCCGGGCTGGGCCTGACCCAGAACCGCCACACCATCCAGATCGAGCCGCATGACTGGATGTCGGCCTTGTTCGACGCCATCACGCGCGCCAACATCATCGTGCTGGACCTGGACCGCGACATCTGGGGCTACGTGGCGCTGGGCTACTTCAAGCAACGCCTGAAGGAAGGCGAGGTCGGTTCCTCCACCATGCCGCACAAGGTCAACCCGATCGACTTCGAAAACTCCGAAGGCAACCTGGGCCTGGCCAACGCTGTGCTGCGCCACCTCTCGGACAAGCTGCCGATCTCCCGCTGGCAGCGCGACCTGACCGACTCCACCGTGCTGCGCAATCTGGGCGTGGGCCTGGGCTACTGCCTGGTGGCTTGGGATGCCTGCATGCGCGGCCTGGGCAAGCTTGAGGTCAACACTGCCGCCATCGACGCCGACATCGACGCTTGCTGGGAAGTGCTGGCCGAGCCGGTGCAGACCGTCATGCGCCGCTATGGCCTGCCGCAGCCGTACGAGCAGCTCAAGGCTTTGACGCGCGGCAAGGGCATCACCGAGGAAGGCCTGCGAGAATTCATCCAGGGCCTGGCCCTGCCCGAAGAGCCCAAGGCGCGCCTGTTGGCGATGACCCCGCGCTCCTACATCGGGCTGGCCGCAGACTTGGCCCGGGCGGTATAGTCGCCTTGCCGCGCGCCCGGGGCGCGCGGCCTCTGTTGACCTTACGGGAGATTGCAATGAAGAAGTTGTCCACGCTTGCCGCGTTGGCCTGTATGACGGTTGGGCCCCTGCTGGCGACGAGCGCGTCCGCGCAGTTCGCCAAGCCGGAGGACGCGGTCAAGTACCGCCAATCGGCGCTGACGCTGATGGCTTCCCACTTTGGCCGCATGGCGCCAGTGGTCAAGGGCCAGCAGCCCTATGACGCCGCGCAGATCAAGGCCAACGTGGAAGTGCTGAAGACCTTGTCGGCCTTGCCGTGGACGGCTTTTGGCGCGGGCACCGAAGGCGGCGATGCGCGTCCGGAAATCTGGAGCGATGCTGCGGGCTTCAAGCAGAAGCAACAGGCCTTCCAGGACAATATCGTCAAGCTGTCGGCCGCTGCCGATGCCGGCGACCTGGACAAGCTGCGCGCTGCGTTTGGCGACGTCGGCGCAAGCTGCAAGGCCTGCCACGACTCGTACCGCAAGAAGAAATAAGGCGCCTGCCGTCTGCGGGCGGCATGTGGGCAAAGAGGCGCCAGCGTAACGGTTGGCGCTTTTTTTATGGCTTTGCCGGGCGTGGCTTCGCGGGACTGCGCGTCGGTCTTGCACAGGAGAGAAGCGATGAAATCCTTTGATGAGCTGGTGGCAGAGGCCGAAGCCGCCGATGTCGGCGGGTGGGGCTTCGGCTGGCTGGCGGGGCGCGCTTCCGAGCAGCGTCCGCCGTGGGGCTATGCCAGGCTGCTTGCGCAGCGCCTGACCAGTGTGCAGTCGGCGCTGGACCTGGATACGGGCGGCGGCGAAGTGCTGGGCGAGGCGCCCCGCTTTCCGCCGGTGATGTGCGCGACCGAAGCCTGGCCGCCCAATGCCAGGAAAGCGCATGAACGCCTGGCCGCTCGTGGCTTGCGGCTAGTGCAGACAGCGCCGGGCGCGGGCTTGCCGTTTGCCGATGCGTCGTTTGAACTCGTGACGTCCAGGCACCCTGTGAACGCGGACTGGGCGGAAATCCACCGCGTCCTCAAGCCGGGCGGGCATTACTTCGCCCAGCATGTGGGGCCGGCTTCGGCCTTTGAGCTGATCGAGCATTTCCTGGGGCCTTTGTCAGCGCAGCGGCGCCTGCGGGATCCGCAGGATGAGGCGGCCGCCGCGGCGGCTGCTGGACTTGCCGTGACGGACTTGCGCGCGGCCCGTTGCCAGATGGTGTTCCATGACGTGGGCGCCGTGATCTGGATCCTGCGCAAGTGCGTGTGGTGGGTGCCCGATTTTTCGGTGGCGAGGTATCGCGATGCCCTGCAGGCGCTGGATGAGCGGATGCGTCGGGGAGAGCCGTTCGTGGCTCATTCGACGCGGCACTTGATCGAGGCGCGGCGTTGAGCGGGCCGCAGCGCTGTCTTCGCGCTGCGTGAACCGTCAGGAAAAAGACATGTCGGCCGCGACTTCCAGCGACCGGATCCACAGTACCAGGACCGTGACACAGGCGCCCAGCACCAGCGCACGCAGCCAGACGGCGAAACCGTCCTGCGTGGGGGGCGTGCCGGCGGGCACGTCCTTGGCATCGACCTTGCCGGTGATGATGGCGCGCACCAGGCGCTTGCGGCGCACCAGCGCGTACCAGAGCACAGCTGCAATATGAAGGGCGACCAGGGCCAGGATGACCCATTCGTTCAGCTTGTGCCAGGACGTCATGGCGGCGGAAACGGCTTCGCTTACGTGGCCGAACAAGGGGCCCTGCGTCATGATGTCGTCGGTGGTAAACAGGCCGCTGACCGCCTGGAAGCCGATGACCAGCAGCAGCGCCAGCACCGACAGCGCACCCAGCGGGTTGTGGCCTGCGGGTGCCGCGGCGCCCTTCAGATAGCGGGCCACGGCCGCCGGGCCGCGCACGAAGTGCGTGAAGCGGGCGTAGCGCGGGCCGATGAATCCCCAGAGCAGGCGGAACAGGATCAGCCCCAACGCCGTACAGCCGAAGCGCACGTGCCAGTCCATGTACAGGCCGCCCAGCTTCACGCTGACGAACGCGCCGACGATGCAGACGACGAGCGCCCAATGAAAGAGGCGGGTGGGAAGGTCCCAGATATGGACTGCGAGACGGTTGTTCTGCATGGTGGGATCGCCAGGGCTGTATTGCCGGGGACTTTATCACGCACAAATTGCCCCGTTGCTTGCGCAACGGGGCGGGCTGCTGCTTCAGTGAGTGGCGCTGCGCACCGGTTCGATGCGATGCACGTGCTCATGGCGGAAGCGGATGCGCTGGCCGGGGGCCTTTTGCGCGGGTGCGCCGCAGGGCACGACTTCGGTCGTGTAGGTGGTCGTGCCATCGATGGGCGCGTTGTAGATGACCGTGGCGCGGATTTCCGGGCCATTTGCGGGCTTCAGGTAAACGATGTCGCCGATATGGATCGGCATGTTGTCCAGCGTGGTGTGCGCCGGGCGTCGGATCAGGTCCGAGGTCGTGAAACGAGTATTCATGGTGTTTGTTCTCTTGGTTTCTAGTTATGGGAAAAGCCGCGTCTGGCCACGTGGCGCGCAGCGTTCCTGCCGCGTGCCGCTGCCAGCCGTATTGAATCGGGCAGGCGTGTGTCGTGACACTAACGCATATATGCCGCCGTCCTTTTGCGCATTCTCATGTTTTGCGCGCACGGCCTGGCGGCGCGACGCTGTCCATCAGTCCGGGACAGCGTCGTTTCGGGTTGCGCGATGCGCGAACAAGCGCAAAGCATGCATGCGGACATGCGCGGCCCGAGAAGTCATGCAGGACGGACAGGCCCTGCTGGTTGCGGCGCGGTTATCGGTATTCGTCGCTTGCGCGTGTTGTAGGCGCCGCTGATTGTCTTGTTGCTTCTTGCCAAGCCGGACTGGCGGTTGGGTGAAGGCGTTTTGTTCCAGGCCGCAATCCGGATTTGCGGTTTTCGCAAATGGGACGGGATGCTTGGGCTTGGGTATTTTCGAGGGTCTGCTTCGGTGTCTGGGGAGGGGCTGATGTACAGGCCTCAGTGCCAGCGCCGTCGTTTATCACCGCGTTTTTTCGTATGGAATTTGGCGAAAACGGCAGAACTCAACCAATAATAATACAGGCAGTTGATGCTTTTGGCAAGCGTTTTGTGGTGGGGGGGAGACTCCTCCCCCGTTCCAGGCCTTTAATGGGTCGCCGGGCGAGCCTGGCGCTGGGCCTCGATGATGAGGCCTTCCAGGCGTGGCGACATGCGCAGCGCCACTTGCGCGCTGGTCTGGCCGTCAGGCTGGTTTTCGGTTTCCAAGGCGAGTTCGATGCGCTCGTTGTCGAAGGCTTCGGGGGCGGCCTGAATGTCCACGTAGCGGGCCAGCAAGGCATCGACCGCCTTTTGCGCATCGGCCAGCGCTTCGTTGGATAGCTGTCCCGGGCTCAGGTACTGGTTGATCACCCGCGCCAGGTCGTTCATGAAGAACAGCAGGGCGGCCGCGCCGCGGCAATCGGGATGGGCAAAGCCCCAGGTATCGGAGGTGGCGTTTTGAGTCATGTCTTGGGGCTGGGCCTGTATTGCGGGGCCGTGATGGCCGAAAACGCCATTTTATGGGATCGGACGCCGGGCCCGCATCAGGCATACTGCCATGCCTATGATCAGACTCGCACGACCTACAGACCTGGCCAGCCTGGCCGATATCGAACGCTCCGCCGCGCGGCGCTTCCTGGGCACGCATATGGCGTGGGCCGCCGGCGACGATACGGCGCCGCAGGCCGAGCTGGCGCGGGCGCAGGCGGCCGGCCTGCTGTGGGTCGCGGAAGGCGAGGGCCAGTGCGCGGGCTTTGCGCTGACGCGGCCCATGGACGGCGATCTCTATCTGGCCGAAATGGCGGTAGCGTTGCCGTGGCAGGGGCGCGGCCTGGGGCGGGCGCTCCTGGCCGCCGTATGCACGCATGCCCGCAGTGCCGGTCGCTACCGGTTCGTGCTGCTGACCACCGACCGCGAACTGCCTTGGAACAGGCCGTTTTACCTGCGGCAAGGTTTCGTCGATATCGCGGCAGGGGAGCTCCCGCCCGGGTTGCGCGAGCGCTTGAGCCATGAGGCGGCCATGGGTTTTGACCCCGCGCGCCGTTGCGCCATGGCGTATCCCCTGGAGCCATGATGCGGGCGGCGCACCCTGTGTCAACACGCTTCGATAGCAACAAAATCCGCTCGCCGGCAGCGTCGGAAAGCGCCTTCGGGATAATCTGCCGGAGGGCGGCCGCCCAGTTCGCGGGCGGCGCCGGTTTTGCGAACCCGCATGCAAGGAGGATGCGCATGGCATTGCTGCGAGCTTGCCTGCTGGGCCTGGCGATGGCGTCGATGTTGTTTCTGTCGGCCTGCGTCAACAAAGAGCCCCAGGAGCGGGCCGCGTTCATCCAGCTGCTGCAAAGCCGGATGAACAGCGCGTCGCTGCTGCCCATAGGCATCCTGAGCGAGCAGGAAAAGGAGGCCGTCGGCGGCTATGCCGATGCCTACGAGGTCATCGCCGATTTTCAGGAAATCCTGACGCAGGCGGCGGCCTCCATGCGTGACGCGTCGGAAGTCGAGACCCTGCGTTCGGTGGCCGAGATCGTGGAGCGGCGGGACCGCCTCGAGGCCGCGCGCAAGACGCTGGCCGAGCAGGCTGCCGAGGTCCAGCGGGCTCAGGCCAGGGCGGACAAGGCGCGTGCGGCGCTGACGCTGCCGGCCGATCTGGCGCCCGTCTACGACGGTGTCTATGACGAGGCAGTGACGGCGCCCGCGGCCGAGGTACTCGATGCCGCGGCCGCCATGGACGCGGTGGCGCGCGATGCGCTGGGCGTGGCGGATTTCGTGGCCGCCCATGCGCAGGACATCCTGCTGGCGGATGGGCAGGCGCGCGTCGCCACGCCCACGCTGCAGCAGGAGTTGAACCTGCGTCTGCAGGGGTTGAACGCGCAGTCGGAGGTTCTGGAGCATGCGCGCGCCGCATTGCGTCAGGCCGCCGGACAGCCGCAGGACGCCCGCTGAACGGCGCTTTGTACAATGCGGGTCTCGCGGCGCAAGCCGAGCCTGGGACGTAATATGAGCCAATCTTCCAGCGTGCACTACAGAACTTTTCTGCTCCTGCTGGTGGTGGTCACCATCGCATTCGGCTGGTTGTTGTGGCCGTTCTACGGCGCTGTTTTCTGGGGCGCGGTCCTTGCCATCATCTTTGCGCCGCTGCAGCGCCGGCTGGTGGCGCGCATCGGCGGACGGCGCAACCTGGCCGCGCTGATCACTTTGCTGCTGGTGCTGCTGCTGGTGATCCTGCCGCTCATCGTCATCAGCGGATCGCTGGTGCGCGAAGGCGCGAACCTCTATCAGAGCGTCAAGTCAGGGCAGATCAACTTCGGCGACTATTTCCAGCAGGCCATGGCGGCGCTGCCGCCGTCGGTGCATGATCTGCTGGCGCGCTTCGACCTGGCCGACATACCGAGCCTGCAGGAAAAGCTCAGCGCGGGCGCCATGCAGGCCAGCCAGTTCCTGGCGACGCAGGCCTTGAACATCGGGCAGGACACGTTCCAGTTCGTGATCAGCTTCGGCATCATGCTGTACCTGCTGTTCTTCCTGTTGCGCGACGGCCCGCAGCTATCGGCGCGGCTCAAGCGCGCCATGCCGCTGAGCGACACGCACAAGCAGCATCTGCTGCGCAAGTTCACCACCGTGGTGCGCGCCACCGTCAAGGGCAACGTCGCAGTGGCCGCGGCGCAGGGCGCGCTGGGCGGCATCATCTTCTCGATCCTGTCTATCCAGGGCGCGCTGCTGTGGGGCGTGATCATGGGTTTTCTGTCCTTGCTGCCCGCGATCGGCGCGGGGTTGATCTGGGCGCCGGTCGCGATCTACTTCCTGTTGACCGGCGCCACGATCAAGGGCGTCGTGCTGATCGCTTTCGGCGTGCTGGTCATCGGCATGGTGGACAACGTGCTGCGCCCCATTCTGGTCGGCAAGGACACCAAGATGCCGGACTATGTGGTGCTGATCTCCACGCTGGGGGGCATGGCTTTGTTCGGCCTGAACGGCTTCGTGATCGGCCCGCTGATCGCCGCGCTGTTCATGGCCAGCTGGGACTTGTTTGCGCCGCCGGTGGAGGGATACGCGGACGCCGCCGCAGACAAGCCGAGTGCCCGAAAGTAGGCGCGGCGGATCGGCCGTCAGTCCGTCCGTCCCAAGACGGGTGTATGGTGTAGCAGGCCGGCTTCCATCGGGGCCGGCCTGTCGTATCAACCTCGACTATTCGGGAGCGCGTCGGATATGGAATGGAAACTGCATCGATCGGGCTGGATCGAAGAACGCAACTTCGACATCGAATTCGCCGAGACGCCCGACGGCTATCACGCCCGGGTGCGGGTCTTCGGATTCCCGGTGCTGGAAGACACCAAGCATGTGTTTCCCAATGAGGCGCTGGCCGAAAAAGGGGCGCTGACGCTGCTCAAGACCCAGTTCACCGGCACCCCGGACCTGGAAGACCAGTAGACGAACCAGGCGCCGCGTCTCCGGAGTAAATTGGGGACGCGCCCTTTAAGCCACATCCGTCTCGACGCGGCGAGGGGATTCCCATGGCGCGGATTGTGCGATTGCGAACTTCTGCAATAATTTCTGGCGTTCGTTCGTCCTCTGCTCGTGGGCCGGGCGGAGCGTATCGGGAGGCGCATGGGTCCAGAGGTGTGGTTTCGGTCGGCAGGGCGACGTTTGCGGACGTCGCAAGGCGAGGTTCCCGTGGCTGACGGCGAGAGCCTGGCCGTCGCGCGGGCGCGTCGGCCGCGCCGTTATTCCATGCGCACGGGCCTGCTCACGCTTGTGTTCGCCTGTATTACGCCCGCGCTGGTCATGGCGTCCGTGGCGGTCTACGAAAGCTACGTCATCCAGAAAGAGCGGATCTTCCGCGACACGATATTCCTGGCGCGCAATCTCACCGCGATTCTCGACCGCGAACTCACCGGCGTCGAGGCTGGCTTGCAGATGCTGGCGTCGTCGCCGGATCTCGTCGCCGGCGACCTGGCCGGTTTTCATAGGCGGGCGCGCGAGTCCGTGCGTTTCCAGATCATCGACAGCTATGTCCTGACCGACAAGGATGGCCGTCAATTGATCAACACGTCTGTTCCGTTCGGCAACGCCTTGCCGCCGACGGGTGCCTCCGCCGAGCTGGCCCACGTTTTCCAGACACGGACTGCGGTGTTGACGGGGCTGTTCACCAGCAGGGTCAATCAAGCTCCGCTGATTGCGCTGGGCGTGCCGGTGCTGCGCAACGGCGAGGTCGCCTACAGCCTGAACGTCGGCATCTTGCCTGAGCGCATTGGCAATCTGCTGGGCAGGCGCGCCTTGCCGGACGGCTGGGTGGCCGCCGTGCTGGACGACAGAGGCACGATACTGGCGCGCACGCGCGATACCTCGAAATTCGTGGGCCAGAAGGCCGTTCCCGAACTGGCGCGGGCGGTGCAGCAGGAAAGCGAGGGTTCGCTGGAAACCATTACCAAGGAAGGCACGCCGGTCTACACCGCCTTCAGCCGCTCGTCGTTATCTGGCTGGACGGTCGCCGCCGGTGCGCCGATGAGCCTGCTGACCACGGACCTCTACCGCTCCATCGCCTGGATCGCCCTAGGCACCTTGCTGGCCTTCGGGCTGGGCTTGCTGCTGGCCTTGCGGCTGGCCCAGCGCCTGACCTCGTCCGTGCAGAGCCTGGTCGCGCCGGCGCTGGCGCTGGGCAAAGGGCATGCGGTGATGGTGCCGGGCACGCGCGTCAAGGAGGTTGCGGAAGTGGGCGGCGCCCTGGTGCAGGCCTCGCGCATGCTGACGCATGCCCAGCACCTGGCGCACTACGATCCGCTGACCGGGCTGTGCAACCGCGTGCTGTTCAACGAATTGGTGCTGCGCGAGGTGGCGGTGGCGCAGCGCAGCGGCGAATCCTTCGCCATCCTGGCGATCGATCTGGACGGCTTCAAGGCGGTCAACGACCTGCATGGCCATGCGGCCGGCGATGCGGTGCTGCAGGAAGCGGCGGAGCGCATGGCCGATGCGATCCGCGTGTCCGACGTGGCGGCGCGGCTTGGAGGCGACGAATTCGCGGTGTTGCTGCTGGGCGCGGACAAGGAAAACGCCGGGCATGTCGCGCAGGCGCTGGTCGAAAACCTGTCCCTGCCGTATCCCGACGTCAGTGTCGCCGTATCCGCCAGCGTGGGCATAGCCGTGTATCCGCAATCCGGCGTCACCGTGCGCGAATTGCTGGAGCGCGCGGACAGGGCGCTCTACAAGGCCAAGGGCCAGGGCAAGCGGCGGGTGGAGGCGGATCAGTAACTCCGCCAGCCTCAGAGGTCGGAGAGCGGCGGCGCCAGGGCGGTCAGGACTTCGCCCGATTTCAGCCTGTACCGGTTCCGGTCCAGCGGCAACACCAGCTCCCCCTCGGTGGTGCGGTGTATGTAGCGGGCCGCGTCAGGCCGGGCCGCGTTAGGCCGGGCCGCGTCAGCCTGCAACGCAGCCGCTCCCGGCTCTTCCGCCCGCAAGAACACCTCAATCCGGTAGAGCCGGCCCGATTCCGTGCTGGCCAGCACGTCGCTCAATCTGCGTGTGGAGATGGTCATACGACGCTTGCTCCTTTTTTGCATTGTTCTGGCGGGCATTCTGAATAGGGGCGCTGGCTTCATTGCATAGCGGAGTGCCGCCGCGGGGCGTTTGGGTTTTCGCTAAACTGCCCGGCTTGACGCCCCAAGACGGGCAATCGGAATCGGTAATGCAACTCTCCCTGAGCCGGAACACGGCGACTTCACTGGGCTTGCTGGCGGTGCTGCTGTGGGGCACCGTGGTTGGCCTGATCCGCAGTGTCAGCGAAAGCTTCGGGCCGGTCGGCGGCGCCGCGCTCATTTACACGGCGGGTTCGGCGTTCCTGGTGCTGCTGCTGGGCTTTCCGAAGCTGCGGACCTTTCCGCGTTCCTATCTCATCGTCGGCAGCCTGCTGTTCGTTGCCTACGAGATCTGCCTGTCGCTTTCCCTGGGATTCGCTGCCAACCGTGGCCAGGCGATCGAGCTGGGCATCGTCAACTATCTCTGGCCTTGCTTTACCGTGATTCTGGCCATGCTCATCAATGGCCAGCGCGCCAACGCGTGGGTGGTGCCCGGCATACTGCTGTCGCTTGCCGGCATCGTCTGGGTCCTGGGCGGATCCGGCGGGCTTTCCTGGGAGCGCACCCTCGCCAACGTGTCCAGCAATCCCCTCAGTTATGGGCTGGCCTTCAGCGGCGCCGTGATCTGGGCCGTCTATTGCAACGTCACGACGCGATTCGCCGATGGCAAGAATGGCGTTGCCTTGTTCTTCATGCTGACCGCGCTTGCCCTGTGGATCAAGTACCTGTCGGGCGCCGAGCCTGCGCTGGCCTTCTCCTGGCCCGCCACGCTGGAGCTGCTGGTGACCGGCGGCGCCATGGCGGCGGGCTACGCGCTGTGGAACGTAGGGATACTCAAAGGCAACCTGACCTTGCTGGCCACGGCCTCCTACTTCACGCCGGTGTTTTCGACGTTCTTTGCTGCCGTGTGGCTGTCGACCCGTCTGAACGCATCATTCTGGCAGGGCGTGGCCATGGTGACCGCCGGGTCGCTGCTGTGCTGGGCTGCAACGCGCGGCAAAGCCGCCCGGGGCGCGTAGCCCCAGGCGCATGCGTTGCAATGATGGAATTATTCGATCAGCACGGTCTGCGCGACCGCGTATCCGAGCGGAATCAACAAGAGTGAAGCGAACAAGGAACTGGTGATCGCCGCCGAGATTCTCAGCCAGGGTTCGGACCCTGCGCTTTGAACCGTTTGAATCACCAACGCGACGATACCCACAACCATCAAACAGCTGATAACCACTGCTACATAAGTCATGTTGTCTCCGTCCTCGCCTGATTAAAGGGATGCGGCTGCCGCTGAGCGGTCTAGATGTTTGTATTGATTGTGCGCCTGTATTGGCGCAACAGGCCCTAGGGTTTTCCTGACGCGACGCGCGGTTTGTGGCGTTTTTGCTGCGGGGTCTGCAGCATGAATTCATGTGCGGTCGCAGCATTCATGGCCGTGTCGCCAGCGCCGGGTTTGCGCCGGCGCGTCTTGCGCTACGATGGCGGCGTCGAGTCACGTTAAAGGCCGTCCCATGCCGCAACTGCGCCCAGGCACGCGCGCCACGTTGCAAGTCAGGCAACTGATGCCGGGAGAATTCGCCTGGATCATCACCTTGTTCGATCCCGAAACCGGCAATGTGCGCAGCACCAATTATTCGCCCAGGCGTTATGCCAGCCAGGACGAAGCCTCCGCCGCGGGCAAGGCTGCTGTCGTCGAATTTCTTGGCGGCGGCGGCCAGAAAGCCGCCGAACCGGCCAGGGACGGCAAGAGCAAATCCTGACCCTGCTGGCTGCGCATGCATGAAAGCCCTCGCGAAGAGGGCTTTTTTCGTTCAGGGGCCACAAGCCGGGAATGCGGTTTGCTGATGGGGCTGGGCGGCGCGCCAGGCGCCGCTTCAGGAGAACGCCATGTCCCAATCCATGCATCGCGAACCCGGTGGGGGCGACCCGCCCGCGCCCGACGATCCCGCCTTTCCCAATAATCCGCCGCCGGACGACCCGCCGCTCGATCCGACGCGGCCACGCAGCGATCCCGACGTCATCGATCCCGTGCAGCCGCCGCCGAATCCGCGCGCGCCCGGCACCATCGACCTGGCCTGAGCGTTGCGAGCAACGCGCAGGACATCATCCAAGGAGGCTTTATGCGTTCCATCTTGCTTTGGCTATTGGGCGTGCCCATTCCCATCATCATCCTGCTGGCGCTTTTCTGGCATTGACCCGCGAGGCTTTCCGCCGCGGCAGCGCGTATCCGCGCCGCCGCGATGAACCGTGAACAAGGAACAGATCCATGGAAAACGCAACTTCATTGAGCCAGCCCTATCCCGGCGGCGTGCCGCCGAGGGAATCTGCCATCTCCGCCGTCTCCTGGGCCGCGGTGATCGCGGGGGCGGTCATCGCCGCGGCCCTTTCGCTGGCGTTGTTTGCTGGCGGCACCGGGCTGGGCTTTCTTTCGGTTTCGCCCTGGAGCGGCGAGGGCGCGACCGCGCCCGCGATAGGCATCGGCCTCATCGTGTGGATGTTGGCCACGCAGATCGTCGCCTATGGTATCGGCGGCTACGTCGCGGGGCGGCTGCGCACCAAATGGGTCGACGTGCACTCGGACGAGGTTTACTTCCGCGACACGGCGCACGGCTTTCTGGTGTGGGCGTTGAGTGCGGTCGTAAGCGCGGTGTTGCTGGGCGCTTCCATCGCGACCTTGGCTTCGGGCGTGGCCAAGGCGGGTGCTTCTGTCGCGGCAGGGGCCGGCACGGCTGCGACGGCCGCCGCTGCCGCGGGCGGGAGCGAGGGAATGGCGCAGATGCAGGGCTACTTCTCGGACGCCTTGCTGCGCTCGGAGCGGCCCGATGCCGGCGCCGACCGTAACGGCGCGAGAGTGGAGGTGGGCCGCATCATGGCGATGAGCGCGGCGCGCGGCTCGATGACGGGCGAGGACCGCGACTATGTCGTGAAGGTCGTGGCGGCGCAGACCGGCATGGAGCCGGCGGCGGCGCAGCGCCGCGTCGAGCAGGCCGTGCAGAACATGAAGCAGGCCGCCGACGACGCCCGGCAAAAGGCCAAGGAGGCCGCAGACCAGGCGCGCAAGGCCGCGGCCGCGTTCGCGCTGTGGGGCTTCGCCTCGATGCTGATCGGCGCCTTCGTGGCCAGTCTGGCGGCGACCTGGGGCGGCCGGCGGCGCGACGCGGTGCGGCTGCCTTGACTGGAAGGCAGGCGCCGGGCCGCTCCCGTCAGGCAGTGGCCCGCGCCGGATCCGGACGCTTCTCGCCGAAGATGAACACGTGCGCGTAGCTGTCGTTCATGGCATGGCGCGCCTGCGTGACTCCCGGGATGGCCGGCGTCATGGGGGCAAACAGATTCCGCCATGCGATGTCCACCTCGAAGGGGGAGTGTTCGGGCGTATCGTTGTAGCCCAGGATCAAAAGCCCGCCAGGCTTGAGCACGCGATGGCATTGCTCCATCAGGCGTTCGAAATCGGCTCGCTCGTTGAGGCCCCAGCCGATCAAGCCATTGGCCACCACGACGTCGAACGAGGCTTCGGGGTAGAAGGCCGACATGTTGGTTGCGCTTCCGATGGTGTGCCTGCCGGCTGGGCCGTAGACGGCTTGTTCGGGATCCATGTCCAGCGAATGGAAATCCATCTTCAGCAAGCGAGGGTAGTGCCAGGTGTATTCATGCATGCCGACGAACAGGCACTGCATGGGGCTGCTGGCCTGGGCCGCCGATTGGTTCAGGTAGCCGAATATCTGCTGTTCCAGGAAACTGCGATTCGGCGCCTTCAGCCGGAAATCAAAACCGCAACGTGCGGCCAGTTCTGGCGACCAATGAAATAGCCTCTTTTTTGCTCTACGGATAAGTCGGCGCAAGGGAATTTGATCGCTCCTGGGAGGTTGCTCGGGGTGGCGGCTGTGCAATGGCAGGGTAGTGGCCAAGGCATGTCCACATGCCAGTGGTGGCGCCGCGTCGTGAGACCGGGCTTCTGAGCGCAGAGTTCCGATGCGCAAACGAAAAGGGCGCCTATTTGTGTGAGCGTGCTTTGGATTCTTGGTGGCGCTGAAATCAGCTCGCCCTGATGACGCGCTCCGCTTGAGAAAAGCCAGGGTGTCCTGCTGTTGGGGTTTCGCGTGCGCGAGTCAAAACGACCCGGCGGATTCGGGCGGCGCTGATCGACGCCAGCTTGGTACCGCCTGTCTTTCCGAGGGGGGCGAGCCATTCATGCGGGCGTTGCGTGCAGCCGCAGACCCAATGCCCGCGATACTTTCAGGATGGTAGAGAAACCGGGGGCTCGATCACCCGAAAGCGCCTTATAGGGGCTCTCGCGCGACAGGCCTGCATCCGTGGCCACCTGCGTCATGCCTTTGGCGTGCGTGATGTCGCCTAATGCCTTGGCAATGAAGGCGGCGTCACCGTCGCTCTCCTCGATGCAAGCATCTAGGTAGAGGGCCATTTCCTCTGGCGTGCGCAGCCGCTCGGCGACATCGTACTCACGTGTGTTCAGTTTCATGGTGTATGGCTCCAATGGCGCTACGCAAGTGGACATATTTGACGGCAATGTCAACCTGCCGCCGAACGCGTCCACATCTACAACTGCTCCGCCAACTCGTAGGCAAGGTCAATATGACGCTGTTGCTTGGATTTGTCACCGCCGACCAACACGATGACGATCGTGTTGTCCTCGCGCTCCTTGTAATAGACCCGATAGCCAGGGCCTATATCAATGCGCAGCTCGGACACGCCTTTCTTCAGATTTCGGTAATCACCGGGGTTCCCGTGGGCCAGGCGCTGGATGCGCGCTTGAATACCTGATTGGCGCCGCCCTGGTGGTGGCCGTCGCGCTCGGAGTGCGTTGTATGGCGCCAGCCAGCACCAGACTGGCGTAGCCAAGGCCAAAGCCGACTACGCGCTGGCCGAGCTTACCGAGTTCAAAGCCCAAACCGCGCGCCTGGGGGGGATCTCGGACACCTTGGAAGGCGCCCGGGTGGCGCTTCGCGACGCCAAGCCCACAGAGAGGTACACCCGTGTCGAAGTTCAGAGTCCTCTGCCTGCTGGCTGCCGCCTTGACGATGACCGGCTGCAGCACATCAATGAAGCTGGCCGCCTGGCCAACGCTGCCCGCCAACCTGGTGCAGCCGTGCCGGCCGGTGCCCGAGGTGACAAGCGATAGCTGGGACGACTTCGCGCGCAGTTATATTGCGATGGTGGTCCAGTATGGCGATTGCGCGGCGCGGCACCGGCCCATCGTGGAGGCTTGGCCTCGTTGACCTTGGGGCTAGTCTGCATTTGGCCACCCCGGGGTAAGAAGGCTGCGGAACCGTTTTCGGATGTCGTCGGCGCTTTTTGAGAAAAGGTCAGACTTGCCAGCGTCGATGCGCGCCTGTAGCTTCATTTTCTCTAATTCTTGAACTGGAAGCGCAGATTTCTGGTCTAGGAATGCGAGCATGCGAAGTCTAAATTGCCCAGGGTCGGGCAATTTATCGGGGTTCCGAATGGCCCAATCGTCGAAGTTCTCGTAAATGGACTTGACGCGTTGTTGCTCGTCGGAAACCGAATCGGCCGCGCTGTGCACTGCCAGTTCGACGGCTGCGCGGTCTTTTGGGCGGAGCTCTAGAAGTGCCGGAGATCCAGATAATGACGCGATTAGGCAATCTTTCACGTTCATTGCAAAATATGATTTCTCGGCAGTGACTTTGTCATCTGGATCGTCGACAGGGCTCATCAGGTGCTTGAGCAGTGGATCGCATTCGACGCTAATAGCTTGGACGAATTCGGACAATGCGTAGGCCCGCAACTGTAAATAGGCTTTGTCGATTTGCGAGGTTAGCCTTGATAGTTCCAGCTGCTGGCGAGCAACAGATTCTTCCAGCGCTGCGCTGCGATAGAGCGGTATGACGGTGAAGTAGATCGTGCAGAGAGTCACGGCAAAGAGGCCGACTTGCGCAATGTGGCTGAATCGAAGCAGCCAAACATCCAGTCGTCGATCGTTACTTGCGCGTGGGCGCCGCTGTTTCCGTACCATTAGGTCACACGCTCGTTATGTCAGAACTGAAAGTATAGCGATTGCGGTCACAGTGGATGTCCCCCCATCTGCCATTCCAGTAATTGCGCTAAGCATGATGAAAGTCATCGCGGCGCCATCCCCTTGCGCAGCTTGCCCTGGGACTCCAGCAGTTCCATGGTCATCTGGTCTTTCCCCTGCACTCGTGGCTCCTTGGCTAGGCCCGCGAGCAGGTCGTCGTAGATGTCGCTCGTTAGGCCGGCGGTGGGTGCATAGCCGAAATAAAAGCCACCCGGAGGTGGCTTTTTGGTTGCGGGAGGGCGCTATTCCGCGGCGGATTTTGTTGCTTTGACCGCCTTTCTCGCCGGCGCCTTCTTCGCGGCCTTTCGACGCGATGGAGCGTGGTCCATAAAATTAGCTCCAGGAAGATACAGGGCGCCGTTGATCATGCGAGATGTCGTGGTTAGGATCATCTCACGCAACGAACTGTAGAGAATCGAAAGACCGTTCACGACAACCAGATCTAAAGCGTCTTCCTCAGATTTATCTCCGGAATAGATAAACCCGCCCATGATTGCGGCGGTGATTGCATAGGGAGCTTTCTTCCCGTCACCATTGTTGGGCACTCTTATGCGCAGAAAGACGGGATACGCGGGGCGTCCATCCTTTTCCATGACGTCATATTTTACCGCGATATCGAATTTGACCCCCGCCCAATCGAATCCGTCTGCATCTGAATTTTCGTCTCCTTCAGGCATATACGGGACAATGGATAGTTCGCCATAGACAATGGATTGCGTCTGGATAGGACTAGATTGCATCGCTACGCGGCCTCTGCAACTCGTGCCTGATCACCGGCAGCGTAGGACCATTCGGTTGGCTCAATGTTCAGGTTCAATTCCCAGAACTTCTTAGGAGCGGGCGGTTGCGTGTGCAGGTAGCGCGAAAAGCTCTTCCATTCACGGGCATCTTGGGCTTCTTGAGACTTGCGAGCGATCTTGCCTGCGGCGGCGCGAGGCACCACCTCTACCTTGACGACACAATCCAGAGCCAAGGCATACTTGAGCATAGACTTCAGGCTAAGATTGGTCGATCCAGCCAGAATTTGAGAAATTTGAGATTGGCTCACGCCGGCGCGATCGGCGAATTCTCTTTGACTGAGATTCTCGCTCTGAAGCAGGTTCAGCAGTTGCATTGCGAACTCATGTTTTGCGGAGGCTTCCCAGTACGAGTCACGCTCGCGGGCCTTCTTGACGAGTTGAGAAAATCTGCTCATGGCAATCCTCGGTTTAGTTTTCTTTTATCTTGAGCGCATTCTGGGCGTGCGCTTCAGCGTAGGCATCTCTGCATCAAGCAAGAGCTTGCGCGTGCTTTTGGAGACTTTATCGGTTCGCTTGACTTCGGCATATGGGCAAAGCACCACCTTTCTGTCTAAGCCATAGAAGAAATAAAGGCGTAGACAGCCCTTTCGTAGACGAAAAATCCCTTCGCCTTCGATCGCTTCGTGGCAGATGCTGCTATTCCCGTTGAAAATTGCAGGTCCATTAGCCGCATGCCCGATCGCCTCTATGAGATCGATCAGGCCAGAGGCGTAGCCTTCGTACTGCTCATCCTCAAGCCAGGCCTCAAGTGAGTCTTCAACTGGGGAAGAGTCCTCTGTAGCAATTGCATAGAGACGCCAACAAGGGGCTTTGTCATCTTCAGTGTCCTCCCATAGTGGACTCAACAGCATCGATCTTAACCTATAAGTAAAGTCGTGGTGTGCACATTTCAATGTGCCTGTGGGGTCTTTTTAACACTTTGTTTCGAACTGGCGCCAGCGTTTCTGTTGATGGCGACCAGGGTATCGACCATTGCGACCGGATCCTCTGCCCAGCCTGCGTCATCCCGCAGCCTGGCGCCAGAGCAAACGAAAACGCCCCAACCCGTGAGGGGAGCTGGGGCGTAGTACCCAGGTGCTCGCCGGCGAGGGCTCACTTGGGCCGCCGAAGTTTATCGGTCAGTGCGCTAGTAAGAGTGGTACAAGAATCGCCCCTGTGCCTCTCGGGTGCACGGAACCGCTTCAGCTGCTTTTCTGCATCCTTCAGTGTCTGGTAGTGGCTGCACATGGCCCCTCCCGTAGGGAAGGGCCAGTGTAAGGGCAGCGGCCCTACTTCGGCGCTGGCAGGCTTCCTAAGGTGCCTGTCACGCAAGCTGTCAATGATTGAGCCGGAGGTAGCTCAACGTCAGCTTGTCCCATCGCCCCTTGTTATCGGTTATCCATGTGGCGGCATCAAACCACTCGCGTTCGTGTTTCTCCACTGTCGGCGGCGCTGCCGTTGTCACTTTGGATAGCTGATATTGGCTCATCACCAGATGTCGATACTTGCGTATAGGGTCTGGATCGACCATTGTGATAGGTTGCGGCATGTCGCCAAATGCGCTTGCTCTCTTTGGCATAGCCGTGTAGAACAGCTTGAGACTTCTCTCTGAGAGTTCTTTCAGAAATGCGTCGATGGCAGGATCAGAGAATAGAAATTTCGCGTGTGCGAGTGACCCGGATAGCGTCCGAGCTTCGGCCAACGTCAATGCCCCAGTGTCTGTCAGTTTAAAAAAAGCACGCACATCTTCGTAGACGCGTACACGCTTTTCAAACATGTCGAACTTGAGCTTTTTACGTGCCGTGGCGGCGCTCTGGTATGCAACGTAAACCGCGGCTATGCCAATGATCGGCGTACCAAGGGCCTGAACCCAGGCGGCTGGTTGCGACAAGGCCAGCCATTGCAGAAAGCTCTCCAAGCTAGCTCCCATCGAACAATCAATCGAACACGCGTGGGTGGTACTGTATGACCTACTGGATATTAGACGCTGTCTAATATTCCGTCCAAAACGCCGCAATGAAAAAAGCCCCCACTTACGTGGAGGCCCTTTGAATTCTTTGGTGGCGCATCCCTGATTCGAACAGGGGACCTGCGGATTATGATTCCGTCGCTCTAACCGGCTGAGCTAATGCGCCATTTCGATCAACCTCTGGGTTTGCGTCACATCTGTATCGCAATCAGTGATCAACGAAGAACGAAATTCTAGCACGAAATTTTTGACGCGTGCAAGCGATCCTCGGTCAAATTTCAAAGAAAGGCTTCAGGCGTCCCGCGCCAGCCGGATGCCAGAGAACTGCCAGCGGGCCTCGGGCGGGAAAAAATTGCGGTAACTGGGGCGGATGTGGTCCCTGGGGGTGGCGCAGGAGCCGCCCCGCAAGACGTACTGGTTGCACATGAATTTGCCGTTGTATTCGCCCACCGCGCCGCTGTCGGGCTTGAAGCCGGGGTAGGCATCGTAGGCGCTGGAGGTCCATTCCCAGGCGTCGCCGAATAGTTGCACGGGGCCGCCCGTGCCGCTGCGCGCGGGCGCCGGTCGCGTGTCCAGGTGGCCGTTCTCCAGCATGTTGGCGCGCCCGGCCAGCGCGCCTTCGGGCTGTTGGCGGGCGGCATGTTCCCATTCGGCTTCGCGCGGCAGCCGCACGCGCGCCCAGCGGGCGTAGGCGTCGGCCTCGAAATAGCTGACGTGCGTGACCGGCGCCTGCAGTTCGAGTTCCTGCATGCCGCGCAGCGTGAAGATGCGCCAATCGTCGCGCTGTCCTTCCCAGTAGAGCGGCGCGCGCCAGCCTTCGGCGCAGGCTATGTCCCAGCCCAGCGACAGCCAGAGTTCGGGCCGCTTGTAGCCGCCGTCCCGGATGAAGGCCAGGTATTCGTGCTGGGTCACCAACCGGTCGGCCAGGTGGAACGGGGCCAGCAGCACGTCATGGGCTGGCCCCTCGTTGTCGAAACCGAAGCCATTGCCGTCATGGCCGATGCGGGTGATGCCGCCGCCATAGCGGGTCCAGCTGGCCGGTGTGGAAGGTGGCAGCGCGGGTGGGCCAGGCGCGACGTAGGCGGGCTTGAGCGGATTGGCCGACAGCATGTGCTTCAGGTCGGTCAGGATCAGCTCCTGGTGTTGTTGTTCGTGATTCAGGCCCAGCTCCAGCAAAGCGTCGAAGGCGGGGTCGTTGCCGCCCAGGCGCGAGATCAGCTCGTGCATGGCGCCGTCCACATGCCGGCGGTACTGCTGTACTTCCGCCAGCGCGGGACGCGACAGCAGGCCGCGGCGCGGACGCGGGTGCTTGGCGCCGACGGCGTTGTAGTAGGAGTTGAACAGCATGCGGTACTGCGGATGGAACACCGCATAGGACGGGTGAAAGCGCGTCAGCAGAAAGGTCTCGAAGAACCAGGTGGTGTGGGCCAGATGCCATTTGACCGGGCTGCAGTCCGGCATGGATTGCACCTGGCAATCCTCGGGACTCAGCGGGGCGGCCAGGGCCGTGCTAGTGGAGCGCACCGCGTCGTAGCGGTCGTGCTGGCCCGCCTGGCCGGCAGCGTAAGGTCCGGTGGCAGGGTGAGTCAGCAGGCACGCAGGTTCCATGGCGATCCTCCAGTGGCGTTGAGGGCAGGCCCGCTTTACGCGCGGGCGCTGAAAATTGAGAACCAGCCGCGGGAATCCGACCAGTGCGCGACGTCGCGGTAGCCGGCGCTCTGCAGCAGGTCGGCGAAGGCTTGGGGAGTGAACTTGTAGGAGTTTTCAGTGTGGATGCGTTCGCCGGCGCTGAACGCGCGCGCGCCGCCCGGCCACGCCACGCGCACCGCGCGCAGCGCTTCCAGATGCATTTCGATGCGCGAGTCGGCGCTGTTGAACAGCGCCACGTGGCGCCAGTCGTCCACGTCGAAATCGGCGTCCAGCACGCTGTTCACGTGCCGCAGCAGGTTCAGGTTGAAGGCCGCGGTCAGGTGCAGCGCGTCGTCGTAGGCGGGCTCCAGCACTTGCTTGGGCTTGACGCGGTCCACCCCGACCAGCAAGCCGCCGCCCACGCATTGCTCGCGGATGCGCCGCAGCATGGCGTGCGCGTCCGCGGGGCTGAGATTGCCGATGCTGGAACCGGGATAGAAGAACAGCCGCTGTTCGGCCGGAATGCTGGCGGGCAGGGCCAACGCGTGCGTGAAATCCTGGCCGATGGCGGTGATCTGCAGGTCGGGGTAGGACAGCTGCAGGCGGCGCACCGCGGCTTGCAGGTAGTCGGCCGAAATGTCGATGGGCACGTAATGGCGCGGGCGCAGGCTGGGGAACAGGCGTTCGGCCTTGACGCAATCGCCCGCGCCCAGGTCGATCATGGAGAGCACCGGTCCGACGTGGCGCGCAATGTCGGCGCCGTGGCGCTGGAAGATCTCCGACTCGCAGCGCGTCGGGTAATACTCCGGGAGCTGTGTGATCGCGGTAAAGAGCGCCGAGCCCAGCGCGTCATAGAGGAACTTGGGATCGATGTGCGCGTGGCGCGCCAGCAAGCCTTCGTGCAGTTCAAGCTGCTCGGCGCTGGGAGGTTGCGGCGCTTGCGCGATGAATTTCGGCGCTGCGGGGGCAAACAGTGCGGAAGGCGAAACCATGCGTCCTGTTCCTTTTCTGTCGCCGAGACGGCCCGCCGCGGGTGCGCCCAGGATGGGGCGGCGGGCGGTCGGGAGGCGCGGCGTTGGGAGGCTCAGACCAGGCGGTTCTGGCGCATTGCAAAAGTCTATTGTGGCGGTCAGGGCGGGGCCGGTGTCAAGCGCCAAGCCGCTGAATGCAATGGATTTTTACGAATTTGAAAGACGGCATGCAAGCTCCGGCGCCGGCCTGCGGGGCGCGCGCTGCCGATACCTTTGCTTGCGTTGAAATATCGGTTTACGGCTGGTTGCCAAAGCTCTGGCGGCCGCGGCCGTTGATGGTCACAATGGGACTCTTCAATGCGCGGCGCGCTTCGGGTACTGAGCGTGCTGCATTGCGTCAGGCGGCCCGACTCCGCGAGGCCCAACAACTAGAAAGGAGCGACCATGAACCGAAAGCACCAACGCGCCGAAATGGCCCTGCACCGTGAGCGCGTCAGCGACAGCTTCCACGAGCTGCTCGCCGGCACGGAAGACCTGTTGCGCTCGACGGCGTCGTATACGGGGTCCGAGATCGAATCGGCGCGCGCGCGCCTGAGGCGCCAATTGGCCGACGCGCGCGAGTCCGCCGGCGATTGGGAGGGCGCGGCGCGGGAACGCGCGCGCCGCGCAACCGCCTATGCTGACGAGTACGTGCATGAACATGCCTGGAAGTCGGTGGGCGTGGCGGCGCTGGTGGGCGCCTTGCTAGGCTGCCTCCTGGCCTCGGGCGGCCGCCGCTAAGCCCTGACGCCATGAAGCCGTCCGGGGCTGCGCGCCGGTCGGGACTGCGGCGGGATTGGCGGGCGTGGATGGCCCGCGCACACCGGTTGCTGCTGCCGCTGGCGTGTGCGGTCTGGCTTGCGGCCTGCGCCAGTGTTCCTGATTCGCAGGAGCGCCGCGCGCGCGCATCGCAGGCCAGCCTGTCTTCCGACGCGGCCTCGGACAGCTATCGCCGCGGGCAGGGCATCGCCGCGGACCCGCGGACTCCCAAGGGCGACTTTCTCGCGCGTCACCTTGCCGTCGAGCGAGCAGTCAGCGGCGCGCCCCTGGTCGCCGGCAACCGTGTCCGGCTGCTGGCGGACGGCCCCAGCACCTACCGCGCCATGCTGCATTCCATCGCGCAGGCTCGCCGGTACGTGCACATGGAAACCTATATCTTCGATGACGATGCCGAGGGTTCGCGCTTTGCCGAAGCCCTGATCGCGGCGCGCAATCGCGGCGCCGAAGTGTCCTTGATGGTCGACGCGGTCGGCACGATCAAGACGCCCGATGCCTTGTTCCAGCGCCTGCGCGATGCGGGCGTACAGGTGGCGATCTTCAATCCGATCAACCCGGCGAGCGGCCGCGCGGGCTGGTCGCCGAACCAGCGCAACCATCGCAAGGTGCTGGTCGTGGACGGCAAGGTCGGCTACCTGGGCGGCATCAACGTCAGCAGCGTCTACGAGTCTTCCCCGAGCTCGGGATCGGGTAGCGGAGGCAGTGCAGGCAAGGCGGACGCGCCTGCGGCCGCCGACGCCCGGGCGGCGCCCTGGCGCGACACGCATCTGCGCATCGAAGGGCCTGCCGTGGCCCAACTGGAGCAGGTCATCCGCGCGGGTTGGGAGTCCCAGTCCGAGGAGCCGATCAAGGGGGGCAATTCGCAGGTGGCGCCGCCCGTGGGTGCAACGACGGTGCGGATACTGGCCAATCAGCCGGACCGCAGCGATGGCTACACCGTCTACCTGACGCTGATGTCGGCGTTTGAAAGCGCACAGGAATACATCCATATCACCATGGCGTACTTCGTGCCGGATCCCGCCTTCATCGAAGTCCTGACGGACGCGGCCCGGCGTGGCGTCGACGTGGCGCTGGTGCTGCCCGGCTTCAGCGACTCGTCGCTAGTGTTCCACGCGGGACGTTCGCACTATACGGACCTGCTCAAGGCCGGCGTGAAAATCTACGAGCGGCGCGATGCGCTCTTGCATGCCAAGACCGCGGTGGTGGACGGCGTGTGGTCCACGGTGGGGTCCAGCAACCTGGATTGGCGCAGCTTTGCGCTGAACTACGAAATCAATGCCGTGGTGCTGGGGCCTGAATTCGCGGCCGAAATGGAGGCGCTGTTCCAGCGCGACGTCGCCGATTCGGTGCGGATCACGCCCGAGGCCTGGCAAGCCAGGGGCGTGGGTGACCGTTCGATGGAGTTCTTCTCGCGCATGTTCGAGCGCTGGCTGTAGCGCCCGGCGGCAGCCGGATCAGACTTGCGCGGCGGCCGGCGCGGCATGGGCGGCATGCTCTTGCGCCAATGCGGTGGTGATGTCGTGGGTCGGCTGGAACGAACTGGCCTGGGCCATGGCCCAGCCCGCGCGGAATACCTGATGGCGGAATTCGCCGCGCAGCAGTTCGCCCGGCGCGAGTTCCGGGAACAGCGCCGACAGCAGCCGGATTTCACTGGAGGAGATGCGGCGTGCGATATGGTGCGGGCGCAGTTGGCCGGGGTGGGTCAGGCCGGCCGCGGCCAGCAGTTCCGCCAGCGCATGCAGCGTGTTGCGGTGGAAGTTGGCGACGCGCTGCGCCTTGTCCGGCACCACCAGCGCGCGCTGGCGCAGCGGGTCCTGCGTGGTGACGCCGGTGGGGCATTTGCCGGTGTGGCAGGCTTGCGCCTGGATGCAGCCGATGGCGAACATGAAGCCGCGCGCGGCGTTGCACCAGTCCGCGCCCATGGCCATGACGCGGGCCATGTCGAAAGCGGTGATGATCTTGCCGGATGCGCCCAGCTTGATGCGGTCGCGCAGGTTCACGCCGATCAGCGTGTTGTGGACCAGGCGCAGCGCTTCGCGCAGCGGCGTGCCGACGTGGTCGACGAACTCCACGGGCGCGGCGCCGGTGCCGCCTTCGGCCCCGTCCACCACGATGAAATCCGGCGTGATGCCGGTTTCCAGCATGGCCTTGACGATGGCGAACCACTCCCACGGGTGGCCCATGCAGAACTTGAAGCCCACTGGCTTGCCGCCGGACAGTTCGCGCAGGCGCGCCACGAACTTCATCAGGCCGATGGGCGTATCGAAGGCGGAATGGGTGGCCGGCGAATTGCAGTCCTGCCAGGCCACGACGCCACGCGCTTCGGCGATCTCCGGCGTCACCTTGCCGGCGGGCAGGATGCCGCCATGGCCGGGCTTGGCGCCCTGCGACAGCTTGATCTCGATCATCTTGACCTGCGGCGTACAGGCATTCTTGACGAAAGCCTCTTCGGAGAACGCGCCGTGTTCGTCGCGGCAACCGAAGTAGCCCGAGCCGATGTTCCAGACCAGGCTGCCGCCCGGCTGGCGGTGGTAGCGGCTGATGCCGCCTTCACCGGTGTCGTGCGCGAAGTCGCCCTGGCGCGCGCCTTCGTTCAGGGCCAGGATGGCATTGGCCGACAAGGCGCCAAAGCTCATGGCCGACACGTTGAACGCGGACATGGAGTAGGGCTGCTTGCACTCGGGGCCACCCACCGTGACGCGGAAGTCGGTGTCGGGGATTTGCGAGGGCGACATGGAATGGTTGATCCATTCGTAGCGGTCGCCGTAGACGTCTTCCTGGGTGCCGAAGGGACGCTTGTCGATCTCGCGCTTGGCGCGCTGGTAGACGATGGAGCGCTGCGCGCGCGAGAACGGCGCGGCCTGCGTGTCGTCTTCCAGGAAGTATTGGCGGATCTCGGGCCGGATGAATTCGAACAGGAAGCGCAGATTGCCCAGGACCGGATAGTTGCGGCGGATGGCGTGGCGGGTCTGCGCCAGGTCATAGACGCCCAGCGCGGCCAGCAGTGTCAGCGGCACGGCCAGCCAAAGCCAACCGGGCGAGCTGGTCGCGGCCAGGGCGGCGGTAACCGCGGCGCCGATCAGGGTCAGTAAAAAAGCCGTGTAGCGGCCGAAAATCCAGCTCATGTCCATCTCCGTATTTCGGGATGGAGCAACCATACACCAGGAGCTGTCCGGCCGTGCCAGCGGACAGCCCTGGAATACTGTTTCTCAGCAGCTGGACGCCGCCGGGGTCTTTTCGACGGCGAGGCCGAAGGCGGGGCGCAGGCGCACACCCAGGGCGCTGCCGGCGAAGGCGGCCGGCAGCCACAGCCAGGCATGCAGGCTGCCCGACAGGATGCCGCTGAAGTAGGCGCCGATATTGCAGCCGAAGGCCAGGCGCGAACCATAGCCCAGCAGCAGGCCGCCGATGACGGCGCCGGCCAGCGAGCGGGCCGGCACCTTCCAGATGGGCGCGAACTTGCCGGCGGCGCTGGCCGCGGCCAGCGCGCCCAGCATCAGGCCGATGTCCATGACGGTGGTGACGTCCTGGCGCAGCGGCGCGGCCAGCGAGGGCTGCTTGGCCCAGTAGGCCCAGGTGGCCACGTCGCCGCCCAAGGCGTCGAGGGTCTTGGCGCCCCACAGCGCGAAGGCGGACGTGATGCCCCAGGGGCGGCCAGCCAGCGCCAGCGTGGCGAAGTTCAGCACGACCAGCGCCACGCCGCCCCAGATCAGCGGCCAGGGGCCTTGCAGCAGGGAGGCAGGGCGCGCGGTGCGCGAGGCGAACGAGATCACATGGCCGTGGCGGCGCTTCTCCAGCGCCGTGGCCGCCCACGCGATCAGCGCGAACACGGCCAGGTTGATGGCCAGCGCGGGCGCCAGGCCCCAGGTCTTGATCAGCGAGGTCGGCGCCAGCGCCGGCAGGCTCGACCACCAGCCGAAGTTGGCGGTCGCAATGACCGAGCCGATGATGAAGAACAGCAGCGTGACCACCATGCGGGTGTTGCCGCCGCCGACCGCGAACAGCGTACCCGAGGCGCAGCCGCCGCCCAGTTGCATGCCGATGCCGAACAGGAAGGCGCCCAGCAGGACTGAGACTCCCGGGGGCGACACGAAGCCGCTGACGGGTTGGCCAAACAGCGTGCCGGCCGCCAGGAAGGGGAAGAACAGCAGCACGCCCGCGGCCAGCATCAGCATCTGCGCGCGCAGCCCCGCGCCGCGGCGGTCGGACACGAACACGCGCCAGGCCTGCGTGAAGCCGAAGGAGGCGTGGTACAGGGTCACGCCCAGCAGGGCGCCGACGATCCACAGCGCGCCCTGGCGCCAGCTGACGGTCTCATGCAGGTACAGAGCGCCCGCCAGCACCAGCAGCAGGGCGATCCAGAGCGGCTTGCGGTTGATCTGGATGGGCGGCAGGGCCGAGGAAGGCAGGGGGAGAGTCGAGGCGTTGGTGCTCATGGGCGAGTCCCGGAACTTGATACGTAAGAAAGCAAAACGGGCGCGCGCAGGCACCCGTGTGATGGTTGGAAGTCTAAAGCGGTGGACGGCTGGATCAAAACACCAATTAATGCCTTTTATATAGCCAAAAGCTATATAGAAGTTTACTGCAGGCGCCAAGCCAGCGCGGCCAGCGTCAGCAGCAGCACCGGCAAGGTCAGCACGATGCCGACCTTGAAGTAGTAGCCCCAGGTGATGCGCAGGCCCTTGCGCGCCAGCACGTGCAGCCACAGCAGCGTGGCCAGGCTGCCGATAGGCGTGATCTTGGGACCCAGATCGCTGCCGATGATGTTGGCGTAGATCATTGCGTCCTTCACGGCTCCCGTGGCGCTGGTGTCCGCGATCGACAGCGCGCCCACCAGCACGGTAGGCAGGTTGTTCATGATGGACGACAGGAAGGCGGTGATGAGGCCCGTGCCCATCGCCGCGCCCCAGACGCCGTATTCCGCGCAGCGGTCCAGCACTTGCGCCAGGTGCGCAGTCAGGCCGGCGTTGCGCAGGCCATACACCACCAGGTACATGCCCAGCGAGAACACCACGATGTGCCAGGGCGCCTCGCGCATGATGCGGCGCGTGCCGACGATGTGCTGCCGTCCCGCGATCAGCAGCAGGCCCAGCGCGCCGACGGCGGCGATGGCGCTGACCGGGATGCCCATGGGTTCCAGGATGAAAAAGCCCGCCAGCAGCAGGGTCAGCACGACCCAGCCGGCGCGGAAGGTGGTCAGGTCGCGGATTGCGGACGCGGGCGCGGGCAACTGGCTCACGTCGTAGCGCGGCGGAATGCTGCGGTGGAAAAACAGCAGCAGCACCCCCAGCGTGGACGCCACGGCCATCAGGTTCACCGGCAGCATTACCGATGCGTACTCGCCGAAGCCGATATTGAAGAAGTCGGCCGACACGATGTTGACCAGGTTGGATACGATCAGCGCGATGCTGCCCGTGTCCGCGATGAAGCCCGCAGCCATCACGAAGGCCAGCGATGCGCCGGGGCCGAAGCCCAGCGCCACCAGCATTTCCATGACGATGGGCGTAAGGATCAGCGCCGCGCCGTCGTTGGCGAACAGGGCGGACACGGCGGCGCCCAGCAGCACGATCAATACGAACAGCAGCCGGCCGCGGCCGCCGCCCCAGCGCGCCACGTGCAGCGCGGACCATTCGAAAAAGCCGGCCTCGTCCAGGATCAGGCTGGTGACGATGATGGCGATGAAGGTGGCGGTCGCGTTCCAGACAATGCGCCAGACATCCGCGATGTCGGCCAGGTGGACCACGCCCGTGGCCAGGGCAAGCGCCGCGCCCAGCACGGCGCTCCAGCCGATCGACAGGCCCCTGGGCTGCCAGATGACCAGCGTGATGGTGAGTACGAAGATGGCGACGGCGAGCAACATGATGAAGAGCAATCAGGAGATCGGGTGTGCGCTGATCCAGGCGACCAGCAGGCTGACGGTCAGCACCGATGCGACGGTGGAAACCAGGATGGCGCGCGAGGTCACGCGGGCGTCGCGGCCGTACATCTGGGCCAGCATGAAAGGGCCGGTGCCGATGGGCAGCGCGCTCATCAGCACGGCGGTCCAGGCCCACACTGGCGGCATGGCGAAGACGTAGAACGCCAGCACTGCCGTGACGGCGGGCTGCAGCAGCAGCTTGCCGGCGACCAGGCGCATGACGCCGGGTCCCGAGCTGGACGTCTCCGTCTGCGCCAGGAACAGGCCGATCGTGACCAGGGCGCAGGGACTGGCGGACGCGCCCAGCAAGGCTACGTAGCGGTCCACGCCCTCCGGCAGCGCGAGGCCGGTGAAAGCCCAGGCTAGGCCCAGCAGCGGCGCCGCCAGCAGCGGGTTGCGCAGCAGCGCGCGGCCGACCTTGAGGAGGGTCAAGGACAGGTTGGGCGTCTGCTGGCGGTCGAACTCGATCAAGGCGATGGCGAAGCCGAACAGCACGCTGGCGGTGAGCAGGGTGGTGAATGTGGCGGGCGCCATGCTGTCAGGGCCCAACAGCGCCAGGCACAGCGGAATGCCCATGTAGCCCGCGTTGGCATAGGACGCGGCCAGGCCCTGGATGCCACGGTCGGTCAGCGCGCGCTGCGTGCGGCGCGCGCCGAGAAACGAGGCCAGGAACGTGACGGCGATGCCACCCGCGAAGGCGCCCACGAAACCCCAGTGCGCCATGTGCGTCAGGTCCACCTGCGTCATGGCGCGGAACAGCAGCGCGGGCAGCGACAAATAGACGACATAGCGGTTCAGCGCGTCGGTGGCGCCGGCGCCCAGGATGCGCCAACGGGCGGCTAGCCAGCCGGTCAGGATCAGCGCGAAGACCGGCAGGGCGGAGGTAACGACAGCGTTCATGGGCAGGGATCTGGTGGGGCGCTCATTCTACTTGGCGGCGGTGCGCGCCGTGCGCGTCACCAGCAGGATGCCGAGCGCCGCTAGCGCCATGCCCGGCCAGGCCAGCGCGGGAATGGCTTCTCCCAGGATGATCAGCGCAATGATGGCGGTGCAAGGCGGCACCAGGAAGAACAGCGCCGACACGCGCGAAGCCTCGCCGTAGCGGATCATGGTCAGCAGCAAGGTGATCGCCACCAGTGAATTGCCCACGACCAGGTAAGCCAGCGAACCCAGCAGGGGGCCGGTCCATTCGATGTGCATTGGCTCCAGCCAGAACGCCAGCGGCGCGGTGGCGATCAGGCCGACCGCGTACTGCACCATGTTCGAGGTGACGGGATGCGTCTGCACGCCAAAACGCTTTTCGTACAGCGTGCCGCCGGTGATGCAGAGCAGGGCGCTGATGGCGAACGCCAGGCCCAGCGGAGAGATCACGTCGATCGAGGCCTTCGCGATGATCACGAGCGCCGCGCCCGATACCCCCAGCCCCAAGCCTGCCCAACGGCGCGCATCGACCTTCTCGTGCGCAATCACCGGCGCCAGCAGGCCGATCAGGATGGGTTGCAGCGACGTGATCAGCGCCAGGGCGCCGGCCGACATCCCCTGTTTGAGCGAAAGGTAGGTAAAGCAGAAGTAGCCTGCCTGCAACAGCAGCCCGACCATCGCCAGGTGGCCCCAGGCACTGGCGCCGCGCGGCAGCGGCGGGCGCAGGAACAGCATGAAGGGCGCAAGTATCAGCACCACGCAGGCGTAGCGCAGCGCCAGGAACGTCATGGGGTCGGCATAGGCCAGGCCCACTTTGAGCACGACGAAACCGCTGGACCAGAGAAGCAGGAAGAGCGCGGGCGCGGCTTTCAACCAGGCGGGGGGAGCGGCAGGCGGCATGTGGGGGAACATGGACGACGTGGGCAAGCCGCGATCGTACCCCCTTTTGGCCATTGTTCATCCCTGCCAAAATGGGGTTTAGGATTCTTTTATTCATTTGCTGCACGCGAGGGATGGACATGTCGACCAACAAACAAGCAACGGTGCGTATCGCCCTGGGAACCTGGGACCGTTTGCGCGACGACGCGTATTCGGTGCGCCACGAAGTGTTCGTCGTCGAACAGAAAGTGCCGCCCGAGGTCGAGCTGGACGACGATGACGCCGTGTCGGTGCACGCCGTGGCATACGGCCCGGACGGCACGCCGATGGGCACGGGCCGGCTTCTGCCCGATGGCCATATCGGCCGCATGGCGGTCCACAAGAAGGCCCGTGGCATGGGCGTCGGCAGTCAGTTGCTGGACGCGCTGATCGAACAGGGGCATGGCGACGGCCATCGCATGCTGGTGCTGCACGCGCAGACGCACGCGGCGGGCTTCTACCAAGCCCATGGCTTCAATGTGGAAGGCGAGGAATTCGTCGAGGCCGGTATTCCGCACGTGGTCATGACCCGCGTGCTGAAGTAAGGCGGGCCGCCCGGCTCAAAGCGTCTGCCTGTGAGCCGGGTCGGGCAATCAAACAGGCTGGATAAAGAAAAGGGCCGGACAAAGAAAAAACCCCGGACGCTTACGCGTTCGGGGTTTTTTTGGCGCATCACGCAGGTACCTCGTGATGTAATAATTGGTGCCCAGGAGAGGACTCGAACCTCCACACCTTGCGGCACATGGACCTGAACCATGCGCGTCTACCAATTCCGCCACCTGGGCGCTGATGCTTTACTTGTCGCTTCGCTTTCGCGTTGTTTCTTGTTCAGCAGCAGAGGAATGAGATTATGCACACTTTTTTTGAAGTGTGCAAGTCGTGTGGCTTTTTTTTCATATTTTTTTGCTGCCGGGCCGCTTTCGAACTTTCGATATAGTGTCGCCCCATGTCCCGTACCCTCTGCACGCGTTGCCTGCGTCCTCTATCGCACTGCCTGTGCGCGCTGATTCCCTCGCTTTCCTGCCGCACCCAAGTGGTGGTGCTGCAGCATCCGAGCGAGGCGCGCCATGCCTTGAACACCGCGAGGCTGGCTGTGCTGGGCCTGGGTGGCGCGCGCCGCGTCGTCGGCGAATATTTTTCGGAAGACGATTGGGCGTTGCCGGGCTATCTGCCGCGCCTGCTGTTTCCGGGCGAAGGCGCTGAGGTACTGACGCCGGGTTATGGGCAGGAGCTTGGCGCGCCGATCAGATTGATCGTGCCCGACGGCACCTGGGGGCATGCGCGCAAGCTGCTGCATATCAATCCCGGGCTTGCCGCGTTGCCGCGCGTGATGCTGCCTGCGGGACTTTCCACGCGCTACCGGGTTCGCCACGCCGACGTGCCAGGTGCGCTGTCGACGATAGAGGCTGTGACGCATGCCTTGAATGCGCTTGAGGCGCCGATGAATTTCGATGCGTTGTTAAAGCCTTTCGAGGCCTTGATCGACGGTCAGATCGACGGCATGGGCGCCGACCTGTATGCGCGGCATCATTTGAATCGCAAGGTGCCGTGGCGTTGAAGCGACGAGGGTGGGGCGATGCAAAGCAAAAGCCCCGGAAATCTTGCGATTTCCGGGGCTTTTTAGCTTTTGCCATCAAGACCGGCTTGCATGGTCTTGATTAAAATTCCGTGGTGCCCAGGAGAGGACTCGAACCTCCACACCTTGCGGCACATGGACCTGAACCATGCGCGTCTACCAATTCCGCCACCTGGGCACTGAGAGATACTGTCAGAAGTATGTGATACGCTGCCGCTCTAGTTGCATCGCTTCAGTTAAAACACATTAACTAAAACATGCGTCCAAAGTGCAGTTGGTTCTACAATAAGGTTTTTAAGCAACTTGCTTTTCAAACCCCGGCTGGGTTTTAAACTTCCCGGCCCTTCTGACCATTTTCTGCTTCAGTGTTCAGCCTTGGGCGAACCACAGAAGCTGCGCATTATATACGGAAATTTTAGCTTTGGCAAAACGATCGAATAACGAATCGAATAACAACAGATCAACACCCTTGCCCGAAGCGCCGCCGGACTTCGATCCTGATGTCCCGTCCCGTGAAGCCATCCTGAAAGCGCTGCGCGCCGCAGGCTCGCCGCTGTCTCCGGTGGAACTGGCCGAACGCATGGGCGTCGAGCGCGCCGCGACGATGGTGGGATTTGAGCGCCGCCTGGGCGCCATGGAGCGCGACGGCCAATTGATGCCCAACCGCAAGGGCGTGTTGCTGCTGGCCACCAAACTGGACTTCGTTGCCGGCAAGGTGCTGGGGCATCGCGACGGCTTCGGCTTCCTGCTGCGTGATGACGGCGGCCCGGACCTGTTCCTGTCGCCGCGCGAAATGCTCAAGGTGCTGCATGGCGACCGCGTACTGGTCAAGCCCACTGGCGAATACCGCGGCAAGCCGGAAGGCACCATCGTCGAAGTCATTGAGCGCCGTACCAACAAGCTGGTGGGGCGCTTCCTGCACGAGCATGGCCTGTCCATCGTCGTGCCCGAGGACCAGCGCATCAAGCATGACATCCTGATTCCGCCCAGCGACACCAACGGCGCCCAGCATGGGCAGGTGGTCGCGGTTGAAATCATGGAGCAGCCCACGCGCCATACGCAGCCGCTGGGCCGTGTGGCCGAGGTGCTGGGCGAGATCGACGATCCCGGCATGGAGATCGAGATCGCGGTGCGCAAGTTCGACGTGCCGGTCGATTTCTCCGAGGCCGCGCTCAAGCAGGCCGCCCGCCTGCCGGACGTGGTCAGGAAGACCGATCTCAAGGACCGCGTCGACCTGCGCGACGTGCCGCTCATCACCATCGACGGCGAGGACGCGCGTGACTTCGACGACGCGGTGTACTGTGAACCCGTGGAGCTGGGTACGGGTCAGCGCAAGCGTCCGGGCTGGCGCCTGCTGGTGGCCATCGCCGACGTCAGCCACTATGTGCGTCCGGGTGACGCCCTGGACGACGACGCGATCGAACGCGGCACCAGCGTGTACTTCCCGCGCCGGGTCATCCCGATGCTGCCGGAGTCCCTGTCCAACGGCTTGTGTTCGCTGAACCCGGACGTCGACCGCCTGGTGCTGGTTTGCGACATGGTCATTCCGGCCAGCGGCGCCAAGGCCGGCACCGTCACCGCCTACCAGTTCTATAACGCGGTCATGCACTCGCATGCGCGCACCACCTATACGAACATCTGGGCCGCCCTGCAGCAGCCCGGCGGTCCGGCCGCGCACGCCATGCGCAGCGTCATGCCCCAGGTCCAGCACCTGTACGAACTCTTTCAACTGCTGGCGCAAGGGCGCAAGAAGCGCGGCGCCATCGACTTCGACACGGTCGAAACCAAGATCGTCTGCAACGAACTCGGCCGCATCGAACAGATCGTGCCGTCGGTGCGCAACGATGCCCACAAGCTGATTGAAGAGTGCATGCTGGCCGCCAATACCTGCGCGGCCGACTTCATGGCCCGCAGCAAGCATCCCGGCCTGTACCGCATCCACGAAGGCCCCACGCCCGAGCGCCTGCAATCGCTGCGCGAGTTCCTGCGCACCATGGGCCTGTCGCTGGGCGGCGGCGAGACGCCCACGGCCAAGGATTACGGCGATTTCCTGGATTCGGTGCGCGGACGCCCCGACTACCAGCTATTGCAGACGATGTGCCTGCGCTCCATGCAGCAGGCGGTCTACAGCCCCGACAACATGGGCCACTTCGGCCTGTCCTATCCCGGCTACAGCCACTTCACCTCGCCCATCCGCCGCTATCCCGACCTGCTGACGCATCGTGTCATCAAGGCGTTGCTGGCCGGTCAGCGCTACGTGCCCAGCCTGGAAGACCAGCCCGTGGTGATCGGCCGCACGCAGCGCGAGCACGAACATGCCATCTGGGAGAAGATGGGCCTGGTGCTGTCTGCCAGCGAGCGCCGCGCCGACGAGGCGTCGCGCGACGTCGAGGCCTGGCTCAAGTGCTGGTTCGTCAAGGAACGCGTGGGCGAGGACTTCAGCGGCACCGTTACCGGCGTCGCCAGCTTCGGCATCTTCGTCACGCTGGATACCCTGCACGTCGAAGGGCTGGTGCATGTTTCCGAGCTGGGCGGCGAGTACTTCCAGTTCAACGACGCCCTGCACGAGTTGCGCGGCGAGCGTACCGGCATGCGTTACCGCCTGACCGACAAGGTGCAGGTGCAGGTGTCGCGCGTGGACCTCGAAGCCCGCCGCATCGAGTTCCGCCTGGTGCAGGGCACCAGCTTCGACGCCTTGCGCAAGGCCTCGGCCCGCAGTCCGGACGAGTCTTCCCGCCGCGTCAAGAAGGCAGCGTCGCCCAAGCCCGCCGCCCTGAAGGGCCAAACCGCCAAGGAGCGGCGCGCCGAGGCCAAGAAGGCCAGCAAGCCGCCGCGGGCGCCCAAGGCATCCAAGCGCGCCGCGCCGGCCAAGAAGGCCGCGCACAAGCGCCACTGACACTTCCTTATGGCGCGGCCGTCGTAGGGCGGCCGCGCCATAAGGGGTAACATTGCATCTATGGCCGGCTTGGTCCGGTGGCCCGCCCCGCTCTGGGGCGGGTATTCGTTTATCTAAAGGTATTGCATTTATGGCGTCGACCCAAGTCCTGGCCGGGTTTCACGCGGTTGTTGCGCGGCTGCGCCACGCGCCCGACTCGATCAAGGAAATCTATGTAGAGGCGTCGCGCCGCGACAAGCGGATGCAGACGTTCATCGAGCAAGCCGAAAAAGCGGGCTGCCGCCTGCATCCGGTCCCCATGGAGCGTCTGGACGGGCTATCCCGCGGCACCCGCCATCAGGGCGTGGTGGCGCTGGCCGAAGAGCGCCAGCTGGCGGTGGACGTGGATGAGGTGCTCGACGTCATCGAAGGTCCGCCGCTGCTGTTGATCCTGGATGGCGTGACCGATCCCCACAATCTGGGCGCCTGCCTGCGCACCGCGGATGCCGCCGGCGTGCACGCCGTCATCGCGCCGCGCGACCGGGCCGTCGGCCTGAACGCGACCGTGCAGCGCGTGGCGTGCGGCGCGGCCGATACGGTGCCCTATCTGATGGTGACCAACCTGGCGCGCACCATGCGCAGCCTGAAGGACCGCGGCGTGTGGCTGGTGGGCACGGACGACCAGGCCACCGACAGCATGCACCAGATCGATGCGCGCCAGCCCATGGCCTGGGTCATGGGGGCGGAAGGCGAGGGCATGCGCCGTCTGACGCGGGAAACCTGCGATCAACTGGTGAACATTCCCATGCTGGGTTCGGTGGAAAGCCTGAACGTCAGCGTGGCCAGCGCCGTCTGCCTCTATGAAACCGTGCGCCAGCGCCGTTCCTGATTCATCCGTCTTGCCTATCTTGTAGACCACACCCTCTTCGCGTCAGCCCATCATGCACCAGAACGGCTTTACCACCACGATCCTCCATTCCGACCGCAAGCAATCCGTCGAGCACGGAGCGGTGCACAAGCCCATGCATCCGTCCTCGGAGTTCGCCTACGAAGACGCGCGCGAGCTGGCCGCGGTCTTCCAGGGCAAGGCCGGCTTCACCTACGCCCGCCAAGGCACGCCCACCACCACCGCGCTGGAGGCCAAGATCAACCAGATGGAAGGCGGCAAGGGCACGGTCAGCTTCGCGACCGGCATGGCCGCGCTGGCTGCCATCTTCACCACGCTGCTGCGCCGCGGCGATCACCTGGTGTCCAGCCAGTTCGTGTTCGGCAACACCAACAGCCTGCTGGGCACGCTGCTGGAGCTGGGCGTGGAGATCACCTTCGTGGACGCAACCGATTCGGCGCAGGTGCGCGCGGCGATCCAGCCCAACACCCGCATGGTTTTCACCGAAACCATCGCCAACCCGGGCACGCAAGTTGCTGACCTGGCCGTGATCGGGGAAATCTGCCGCGAGAAGGGTCTGGTCTATGTCGTCGACAACACCTTGACCTCGCCCTGGATGTTCAGGCCGGTCTCGGTCGGGGCGTCCCTGGTGATGAACTCGCTGTCCAAATACATTGGCGGTCATGGCAATGCACTGGGTGGCGCCGTCACGGACACGGGGCTGTATGACTGGTCGAACTACTCGAACATCTACGAGGCCTATCGCAAGGGGCCGTCCACCAGTTGGGGGCTTACGCAGGTCAAGAAGAAGGGTCTGCGCGACATGGGAGGCACCTTGGCGGCCGAACCCGCGCACCGCATCGCGGTGGGTGCCGAGACCCTGGCCTTGCGCATGGCCAAGCACTGCGCCAACGCGCTGGCGCTGGCGCGCTTCCTGGAGGATCATCCGGGCGTGGCCAAGGTGCATTACCCCGGGCTTGCCAGCCACCCGCAGCATGCGCGCGCGGCGGCGCTGTTCGGCTCGCGCTTCGGCGGCCTGCTGGGCGTCGAGCTGGCGGACGGGGTGGACTGCTTCGATTTCCTGAACCGCCTGCGCATCGTGCTGATGGCGACCCACCTGGGCGATACGCGCAGCCTGGCGCTGCCTGCCGCCCACACCATCTATTACGAAATGGGCGCCGAGCGCCGTAAGCAAATGGGCATCGCGGACAGTCTCATCCGCGTGTCCGTGGGCATCGAAGACGAGGCCGATCTGCTGTTTGATTTCGATCAGGCGCTCAACGGTTGCCTGCAGGGATAATGCGGCACGCGCGCGGCCGGTGGCCGGGCGCGCTTGCAACGCAATCGGGATAGCGCCCATGCTCATACAGATCGCAGAAGTTTTCACGCCAGAAGAGGCGGCCGAGATCCGGCGCCGCCTGGATGCCGCCGATTGGGTCGACGGCAAAGTCACGGCCGGCTATCAGTCGGCCGAGGTCAAGCGCAACCGCCAACTGCCGGAGCAGCATCCTCTGGCCCAGGAGCTGGGCAATCTGATCCTGCAGCGCCTGGCGGCCAACAACCTGTTCATGTCGGCCGCGCTGCCGCGCAAGATCTTTCCGCCCTTGTTCAATCGCTACGAGGGCGGGGAAGCGTTCGGCTATCACGTGGACAACGCGGTGCGCGGCATCGCCGGCACGGCTGAGCGCGTGCGCACCGACCTGTCGGCAACGCTGTTCTTCTCCGACCCCGACTCCTACGACGGCGGCGAGCTGGTCATCGATGACACCTATGGCCCGCGCGCGGTGAAGCTGCCGGCGGGGCACATGGTGCTGTACCCGGGCACCAGCCTGCACAAGGTCAATCCGGTGACGCGCGGCGCGCGCGTGTCGTCGTTTTTCTGGATGCAAAGCCTGGTGCGCGAAGATAGTCAGCGCGCGCTGCTGCTGGACATGGACGTGGCCATACAGCGCTTGAATCAGGATGCCGCGGGGCATCCCTCGATCGTGCAACTCACCGGCATTTATCACAATTTGCTGCGTCGATGGGCCGATGTCTGACGCAAGTTAACGATCGTTTTCGAGGGTGTCGCGCAAACACCGAAATGCGTGTTTCTGTTTATTGCGAAACGGTCTAAAAGCTAGTATTGACGCGGGTTGTGGTGAGGTTTTCGCTTGACAGCCGCGCCACGCCAAGGCCTAATACACGTCTGCGTCGCTGGTGATTTGAAGGCAATTTGCCATTGAATCCAGGCGGCGCAGCAGTTTAAAAGTTGTGCTTCGCAGCGCAAGAAAAAAGTTTATCCACTGTCTGTTCGTCGTTTGTCGGTTTTGCGTCTTCAGCGGCGTCCATCATGACGGCCATGAACTGCACTCCGGCAGACTCAATACCTTGTGAGGGGTACACCTGAATGAACAAAACCGAACTCATCGATCACATCGCCAGCAAGGCCGACATCTCCAAGGCCGCCGCTGGTCGTTCGCTCGACGCCCTGATCGGTGCCGTCAAGACCACCCTGAAGAAGGGCGGTACGGTTACGTTGGTTGGCTTTGGCACGTTCGCTGTGTCGGCTCGCGCCGCTCGCACCGGCCGTAATCCGCGCACTGGCGAAACCATCAAGATCAAGAAGGCCAAGGTGCCGAAGTTCCGTCCGGGCAAGGCCCTGAAGGACGCCGTCAACTAATGGACGGCGGGCGGGTCGCAGGCATTCAGCCCTGGCGATTTGCCCACAATTGCGCGGTCCGGTATACTCCGGCCCGCGTATTGCTTTTGAGTGCCCCGGTTGGCAGTTGCTTGTACGGATTTTTCGCGAATTTCGTCTTGAGGCTGCATCAAAATGGGTGCTTAGCTCAGTTGGTAGAGCGGCGCCCTTACAAGGCGTAGGTCACAGGTTCGACCCCTGTAGCACCCACCAAAAGCTCCGATATGCGCTCCGCACAAAACCCGCACACGTCATGGTGGCGGGTTTTTTGTTTTGCGCGCGCTGCAACGCTCATGCCTGTTGATCCCGCCCGGAAATGTAAGACGGGGTCAGATGAAATAGGACGTGCGAATCATTCGCATTTAAGATATTATTGTGGGCTTGTACCGGTCAGCCGGCGTCGCCATCGCGTGTGCGTCTTTCCTGGCTGGCCGGATAAGTCAATGCACCCTGGCTGATTCATGCCTAGTTTTCAACGCGGTTGGAATTCTTCTTCGCGCTCTTCATTCGGTATACGCGCAGGCGCTGGCCTGACGGTCCTGGCGCTGCATGCGGCAGTGATCGGCGCCATCTTCATGGCACCCGAGAATCGTCCTGAACTCGAGGAACCCGAAGCCATCATGGTGAGCGTGGTGGATGCGCCCATACCCCAGATCGCCAAGGCCGAACCCACTCCCGAGGAGCCGCAGCCGGTGACGGAAACCCCACCCGAGCCGCCGCAGCCCGAAGTCGAACCCGAGCCTGAACCCGAGCTCAAGCCCGAGCCGGAGCCTGAACCCGAACCGGAGCCAGTGGTCGAAAAGCCGCCGATGCCGGCGCCCAAACCCAAGCCCAAGCCGCCTCCCAAGCCTAAACCCAAGCCCGAGCCCAAGCAGGACGTCAAGGTCGAGCCCAAGCCGGAAGCGCCGAAGACGCCGCCCAGCGGCGCGCCCGAAGGCACGCAGGCGCCGCAAGGGCCGCAGCAGGGGCCGCCGCCGGATCAGCCGGTGCTGGTGTCCAGCATTGAATTCCAAGGCGCGCGCCCGATGCCCAACTATCCGATGGCGTCGCGCCGCATGCGGGAAGAGGGCCGGGTGGTGGTGCTGGTCGAGATCAACACCCAGGGGCTGGTAGAGCGGGCAACCATCGATGCGTCCTCGGGCTTTCCGCGCCTGGACGAATCGGCGCTGGCAGCCGCCCGCAAGGGCCGATTCAAACCGTATACCCGTAACGGCGTGGCCTATCCCGCCAAAGCCAAAATTCCGTTCGATTTCGTAATGAGGAACTGAGATGTCCAACGCACTGCATAGCGCCACCCTGGTGGCGCAGGCGACCACCAGCCCGGCAGCACCGGCTGCCGCCGCCGCTGCGCCCGCCGCGGCTGCGGCCGCGCCCGCAGCTCAACAAGCCGCTTCGACCGTCGGCGCCGTGGCTCAGCAATCGGCCGATGCGCTGCAAGGCGCTGCTGTCGCGCTGCCCTCGGCGCTGCCTGCCGCGCCGGCGCCCGCCGCGGTTCCCGACATGGGCTTCCTGCACTTTGTCGCGCAGAGCGACTTCGTCGGCAAGAGCCTCTTCGTCATCCTGATCCTGATGTCGCTGGTGACCTGGTATCTGATCCTGGTCAAGGTCGCCAGCAACGTCAGCATGCGCAAGCGCTCGGCGGACTTCCTGAACAAGTTCTGGAACGCCAGCTCGCTCGAACAGGTCGAAAACGAAATCGTCACGCACGGCGCGCGCGACCCGTTCTCGCACCTGGCCAGCCACGCCATGCATGCGCAGGCGCATCACAACAAGTTCGGCGCGACCAAGCTTGAAGAGTCGGGCAGCAACTCCGATTTCGTCACGCGCACCATGCGCAAGGTCATCGACGAAGAAACCGCCAAGCTGGAAAACGGCCTGACCGTGTTGGCCTCGGTGGGTTCGACGGCGCCGTTCGTGGGCCTGTTCGGCACGGTCTGGGGCGTGTACCATGCCCTGGTCGGCATCGGCCTGTCCGACGGCGTGACCATCAACCGCATCGCCGGTCCGGTGGGCGAAGCGCTGATCATGACGGGCCTGGGCCTGGCGGTCGCCATTCCCGCGGTGCTGGCCTACAACACCTTCGTGCGCAACAACCGCGTGTTCCTGTCGCGCCTGGATGCCTTTGCGCATGATTTGTTCGCGTTCCTGACCACCGGCCAGCAGGTCGCTCTGTCCGATGGCAAGGTGCGCGCCCTGCGCCGCCAGAACGGTAACGGCGCTGCGGCTCAACGCGGGAGCGAATAATGGCCTTTGGCAGCTTCGAGGGTAAAGGATCCGGAAGCAGTACGGTTTCCGAGATCAACATGGTGCCCCTGATCGACGTGATGCTGGTGCTGCTGGTGATCTTCATCATCACCGCGCCGCTGCTGGCGCATTCGATCAAGATCAACATGCCCCAGGTGGCGGCCGAGCAGATCGAGGAAGAACCCAAGACCGTCGACCTGGCCATCGATGCCAGCGGGGCGCTGTTCTGGGACGAGAAGCCGGTCAATATCGATGACCTGCCCAACCGCTTCAAGTCGATTGCCGGCACCAAGCCGCAACCCGAGATCCGCATCCGTGCGGACCAGAATACCCGCTACGAGACCCTGGCCAAGGTCATGGCTTCGGCGCGCCGTTCGGGCATGACGCGCATCGGGTTCGTCACCACGCCTCCTTCGGGCGGCGTCGCCGGCTCCGCCGCGCCCGCGGCAGCCGGGGCCGCCCCGGCTCCGTCCGCACCTTGAACGCTTCCCGGCCCCGGGGCGCATTTCGCGCCCCGTTCCGGCCGGGATCGCGCTAGAATCGCCGCATGCGAGTTCTGGTAATCGAAGACGACACCACCCTGGGCCACGCGCTCCAGGAATTTCTGGCCGACCAAGGCTATGCGGTCGACTGGCTGACCGAGGGCGACCGGGTTCTGGGCGCCTTGGCGGGGCAGCCTTACGACCTCATGCTGCTCGACCTCAACCTTCCTGGCATGAGCGGGCTGGACGTGCTGCGGCAATTGCGGCAGGACGGCAACCAGGTCCCTGTGTTGATCCTCACCGCCCGCGATGGCATCGAGGACCGCGTCGCCGGCCTGGACGCCGGGGCGGACGATTACGTCACCAAGCCTTTTGAACTGCCCGAGCTGGCGGCGCGCGTGCGCGCCTTCGGCCGGCGCCGCGCCGGTCAGGCGCAGCCCTTGATTGAAGTCGGCCCGCTGGTGTTCGACACCGTCGGCCGCGAAGTCCGCGCCAATGGCCAACGCCTGTCGCTGTCGGTGCGCGAGCTCTCCGTGCTGGAAATGCTGATGGCCCGCGTCGGCCGCGTCGTGACCAAGCGCCAGATCGTGAACTCGCTGTCGGCCTGGGATGCCGATTTCAGCGAAAACGCCGTCGAAGTCTATGTGTACCGCCTGCGCAAGCGCCTGGAAGGCACGGGCGCCAGCATTCAAACGGTGCGCGGCTTTGGCTACATGCTGGATGTGGAAACGGCCTGACGGGCCGGCTGCGGCCGCGTCGCGCCGGCCGCGCGCATCCATACGCCTAGGCGAGGGCATTGCGTCATGATGCAGGAACGCACTCCTACCGCTACTCCGGTTTCCCGTCCCTTGCTTCCCTCCCGTTCGCTGGCGCGGCATCTGGTCATTCGCCTGATGCCGCCGATCCTGCTGCTGGTCCTCTTGGACTTGGCGGCCACCTGGGTCATCACGCACAAGATCGACATGTCGCTCTGGATGCTGGAAGATTTCTTCTGGCTGATGGTGGTGGGGCAGGTCGCGCTGATCGCGCTGTTCACGTGGGTGGTGGTGCAGGGCGTGCGCTCGGGGCTGCGCTCGGTCAATCATCTGTCCGAAGAGATCCGGCAACGCTCCATCGACGACATGCAGCCGCTGGAAGTGGCAGGCGTGCCGGTCGAAATCGAGCCCTTGGTCACGCACACCAATGATTTGCTGCTGCGCCTGGATGCCTCGCTGGCGGCGCAGCGCCGCTTCATCGGCCATGCCGCGCACCAGCTGCGCACGCCCTTGTCGGGCCTGCGCCTGGAGTCGGAGCTGATGCTGGCGCGCCCCTTGCCCGACGACGTGCGCGCGCGGGCTGAGCGCATCAAGGCGGTGAGCGACCGCATGATCCGTCTGGGGCAGCAGCTGCTGGTCCTGGCGCGGGCCGATCCCAACGCCCGGCCGCAGGACAGCTTCGTGCGCATCGACCTCTGCGAATGGGTGCGGGCGAACGGCGCCGAATGGTTTCCGCGGGTGCGCGAGGCGCACTACGAGCTGGATCTGGTGGCGCCGGACGCGCCCATCTGGATCGACGCCGACCCCTTGCTGCTGGCCGAACTGCTGGGCAACCTCATCGACAACGCGCTGCGCTACGGCAACAAGACCGGCCGCATCACGCTGATCGTCGGCGCCAATCCGCCTTCGCTGACCGTGGAGGACGATGGGCCGGGGATTTCCCCCGATGAACGCGAACGCGTGTTCGAGGCCTTCTACCGTTCTCCCACCGCGACCGCGGGCGGGTCGGGCCTGGGGCTGGCCATCGTGCGCGAAATCGCGCACGCGCACGGCGCCTGGTGGAAGCTCACCAGCCGTCCGGACTTTTCAGGAACACGGCTGTCCGTCGTGTTTCCCGGCCCTCGCAAGGGGGCCCAACTTACTCGTCAAGAACCTACATCATGAGCCAAGGTTCGGTCAGCGTTCCTTCATCGTCCAACGGGCAGGCACTCGGCGGGCACGCGCCATCGTCGCGGGCCGCCCTCATCATGGGGGCGCTGGGCGTGGTGTACGGCGACATCGGCACCAGCCCCCTGTATACCCTGCGCGCCTGTCTGACGGGCCTGAGCGTGCACACCGACCTGGAGCCTGCCCACCTGCTGGGCGTGCTGTCCATCCTGTTCTGGATGCTGATGGTGGTGGTGTCGTTCAAGTATGTGACGCTGGTGCTGCGCGCCGACAACCGTGGCGAGGGCGGCACGCTGGCCTTGCTGGAGCTGGCGGTGCGCGGGCGGGAAGGCAAGCTGCGCTGGGTGCTGATCGTGCTGGGCATTTTCGGCGCGGCGCTGTTCTATGGCGATAGCATGATCACGCCGGCCATTTCAGTGCTGTCGGCGCTGGAGGGGATAGGCATCGTGTCGCATCAGTTGGACGCCTGGGTCGTGCCGCTGTCGCTGGTGGTGCTGATCGCGCTGTTCGCGATCCAGTCGCACGGCACGGGGGCCATGGGCAAGCTGTTCGGTCCGGTGATGCTGTTGTGGTTCGGCACGCTGGCCGCGCTGGGCGGCTGGCAGATCTGGCAGACGCCGGAAGTGCTGCGGGCCTTGAATCCGATGTGGGGCCTGCGTTTCATCGTCGAGTTTCCGTGGATCAGTTTCGTGCTGCTGGGGGCGGTGGTGCTGGCCCTGACTGGCGCCGAAGCGTTGTATGCCGACATGGGCCACTTCGGCCGTCCGGCGATCCGCCGCGCCTGGTTCAGCATGGTGCTGCCGGCCCTGACGCTGTGCTATTTCGGCCAGGGCGCGCTGCTGTTGCGCGATCCGACCGCGATCCGTAATCCGTTCTTCATGATGGCGCCGGAATGGGGGCTGGCCCCGCTGGTGGCGCTGGCCACCATTGCGACCATCGTGGCGTCGCAGGCGGTGATTTCCGGCGCCTACTCGGTCACGCGCCAGGCGGTGCAGCTGGGTTTCTGGCCGCGCATGCAGATCCTGCACACCTCGGCCATCGAGAAGGGCCAGATCTATCTGCCGCAGGTCAATGCGCTGCTGCTGTGCGCGGTGCTGGTACTGGTGCTGCTGTTCCGCAATTCGGACAACCTGGCTGCCGCTTACGGGTTCGCGGTCACGGGAACGATGTTGACGACGTCGGTGCTGGCGTTCGCGGTGCTGCCGCGCGGTTCGACCGGCATCAAGCGCGTGCTGTGGCTGGTGGCGCTGGGCCTGTTGCTGCTGTTCGATGTGTTGCTGTTCTCGGCCAACGTGTTCAAGATCCACGAGGGCGGCTGGTTGCCGCTGCTGGTGGCGATCGTGGTGTTCACGCTGATGATGACATGGCGTCGCGGCCGCAGGCTGCTGTCGGAGATGCAGCAACGGGACCGCCAGCCGCTCAAGGAATTCATGGCGCAGCTCGAAGAGTATCCGCCGTCGCGGGTGCCGGGCACGGCCATCTTCATGACGATGAACTCGGGCAATGTGCCGCCGGCGCTGCTGCATAACCTGAAGCACAACAAGGTGCTGCACGACCATGTGCTGTTCCTGACGATTCTGGTGGCGGACGTGCCCTATGTCTCGCCCGAGGAGCGCTTCTCCGTGACCAAGCTGTCGGCGTCGAGCTGGCAGGCGACGATCAATTACGGCTTCAAGGAAGATCCGGACGTGCCGGAGGCGCTGCGGCTGGTGGCCGAGGCGTATCCGGAGATCGACCTGGAACCGATGCGGACTTCCTACTTCCTGTCGCGGCAGACCGTGGTGGCGGCGAAGAAGCCGGCGTTGTGGCGCTGGCGGCGGGCGGTGTTTTCGTTCATGGCGCGGAACTCTACGCGGAGTACGAAGTTCTTCAAGATTCCGGCTAATCGGGTGGTGGAGATGGGGATGCAGGTGGAGCTTTAGGCTCTTGCTTGTTTGTCTGGGGGGCGGTGTTCGGATTCTTATGACGCCTGTGGCGAGGGGGCCTGGGACGCGCGGGGCAACGATTGCGGCCCGGAGCCTTCGCTCCGGGCTTCCCCGTCGTCATCGTCGTCCTCGCCTTCGGCGACTCCTACCGATTCCCTCGGGCTTATCGACGCCCCGCGCGTCCCAGGCCCCCTCGCCACAGGCTGCGTCAGCTGAATTTGTCCGGTCGCTGGGGAGGGCGGTGTGCTTGGCGTTCTCGCCTAGGGGGGGGGATGGCGATGGATCTTGCGGAGCCCGCCCCCGGCCGGCCGCGCGGGCGGCCTTTGGGGGCTTACGCGGTGTCTTGCGGTAGGTGATGACGCTGCGCGCTGGTCGTGACTGTCTTTAGCGGACACGCTCTCGTCGAGGTTGGCGTCCGATTGCTGCGCTCCAAACAAAAAGCCCTTCGGCATGCCGAAGGGCTTTTTGGTTTTTGGCTTTGAAGAATTACTTCTTCTTGCCTTCGTCGCTCAGCTGCGGCAGCGAGCTGCCGGAGGAGGCGAGCAGGCCGGTCTTCACGTAGGTGAAGAGCTTGCCGCGGGTGTCGACGATGTCGAGGTTGCGCATGGTGAGCTGGCCGATGCGGTCCGCGGGCGTGAACGGGGCGTTTTCGACCTTTTCCATGGACAGGCGCTCGGGCGCGTAGGTCAGGTTGGGCGATTCGGTGTTCAGCAGCGAGTAGTCGTTGCCGCGGCGCAGTTCGATGGTGACTTCGCCGGTGACGGCGCGGGCGACCCAGCGTTGGGCGGCTTCGCGCAGCATGATGGCTTGCGGGTCGAACCAGCGGCCCTGGTACAGCAGGCGGCCCAGCTTGCGGCCGCTTTCGCGGTACTGCTCGATGGTGTCTTCGTTGTGGATGCCGGTGACCAGGCGCTCGTAGGCGATGAACAGCAGGGCCAGGCCCGGGGCTTCGTAGATGCCGCGGCTCTTGGCTTCGATGATGCGGTTTTCGATCTGATCGCTCATGCCCAGGCCGTGGCGGCCGCCGATGCGGTTGGCTTCGAGCATCAGCTCGACCGGGTCGCTGTATTCCACGCCGTTCAGGGCGACCGGATGGCCTTCCTCGAAGCGGACGGTGACTTCCTCGGCCTTGACGGCGACGTCGTCGCGCCAGAAGGCGACGCCCATGATGGGCTTGACGATGCGGATGCCGGAGTTCAGGTGCTCCAGGTCCTTGGCTTCATGGGTGGCGCCCAGCAGGTTGGAGTCGGTGGAGTAGGCCTTTTCAGCCGACATCTTGTAGTCGAAGCCGGCCTGGCGCATGTACTCGGACATTTCCGAACGGCCGCCGAGCTCGTCGATGAAGCGCTGGTCCAGCCAGGGCTTGTAGATCTTCAGGTCCGGATTGGTCAGCAGACCGTAGCGGTAGAAGCGCTCGATGTCGTTGCCCTTGAAGGTGCTGCCGTCGCCCCAGATGTTGACGTCGTCTTCCTTCATGGCCGCCACCAGCATCGTGCCGGTCACTGCGCGGCCGATGGGGGTGGTGTTGAAGTAGGTGATGCCGGCGGTCGAGATGTGGAACGCGCCCGATTGCAGGGCGGCGATGCCTTCGGCCACCATCTGCGCGCGGCAGTCGATCAGGCGGGCCTTTTCAGCGCCGTAGGCCATGGCCTTGCGCGGGATCTCGTCGTAGTCGGACTCGTCGGGCTGGCCCAGGTTCGCGGTGTAGGCGTAGGGGATGGCGCCGTTGTTGCGCATCCACAGGAGCGCTGCGCTGGTGTCGAGGCCGCCGGAGAAGGCGATGCCGACCTTCTGGCCGGTGGGAAGGTTCGGGAGGATAGTGGTCATTGTTTGAAGTGAGACGCCAACAGGACTTGGACAGCAGACTTTGACAGCTGCTAGCCGCCAAACAAGGGAAACGGACGCTATTTTAACTCTTTTGCCGCGGTCGGGCCGGCGGGGCGAACAGGGCCGGCAGCTCCAGCCGGCGGATCAGGAGCGCGGTGGCGGCAGCCAGCCGGGTGGCCGGGCGGTGGCGGGCGCTGGCCAGCACCAGATCATTGGTGATGGTCGGGTCGACGATGTCGCACAGCGACAGCTCATGCTCGGCGGCGGGGCCGCGCGCGGCCGAGCGCGGCAGGATGGCGTAGGCGTCGCCCTGGGCGGCCAGTTCGACGATGGTCTGGACCGCGTCGACCTCGACGGCGATGGTCAGGCGCACGCCCTGGGCGCGGCACACGCTTTCGACCAGGGTGCGGATGGCGTTGGGCAGGCTGGGCACCACCAGCGGGTAGTCGCCCAGTTGCGCCACGGCGATGCGCGGGGGCAGGGCGGGCCGGTGGCCGGCCGCGGCCACCAGAACCAGGTCTTCGCGGAACAGCGATTCGTAGGCCAGCTGGGGCGAGGGCGCGGGATCGTAGAGCAGGGCCAGGTCGACGCGGCCGGCCAGCAGCCATTCTCGCACCTGGGCGCTGAGGCCCTCGGCCACGGCGATGGAGGCCTCGGGGAAACTGCGGCGGAAGGCCTGGACCAGCGGCGGCGTGAGTACACGCGCGATGCGGGGCGGCAGACCCACCACGACCTTGCCGGTGGGCGTCTCGCGCAGGCTTTGCAGGTCTTCCTTGGCGCGTTCGGCCAGGGTCAGCAGGGCGCGGGCGTGCTCCAGGAAGCGCAACCCGGCTTCGGTGGGTTCGGCGCCGCGCCCGTTGCGGTAGAGCAGATGCTGGCCAAGCTCCAGTTCCAGCAGGCGGACCTGGCGGCTGAGCGTGGGCTGCGCCACGTCCAGCATTTCGGCCGCGCGCGAGAAGCTGCGCCGCTCCGCCACGCGCAGGAAGTATTCGATCTGCTTGAGGTCCATCGGATATTCGAAAAATCTATATCTGAAATCAAAGATATAGCATTGTTGGGCGGCGGGCAATCCGGGACCATGGCGTTTTCAACGCAGGAACCCGCCCGTGCCCGATTGCCGTCCTCCGCTAGCCGCGCCGTCCCGTCCCCGCCACGCCTTGCCGCCGGGCGCCTGCGATGCGCATTGCCACGTGTTCGGGCCGGCCGACGTGTTTCCGTACGCCGAGGGCCGCTCGTACACGCCGCCGGATGCGCCTTACCAGGCCATGGCGGCGCTGCACAACCGCCTGGGCGTGGAGCGCGCGGTGGTGGTGCAGGCCAATTGCCATGGCTCGGATCATCGCGCCCTGCTGGATGCGCTGGCCCAAAGCGGCGGCCGCTATCGCGGCGTCGCTCTGCTGGGAGCGGACGCGACCGAGGTCGGCGTCAAGCAACTGCATGAGGGCGGCGTGCGCGCCGCCCGTTTCAACTTCGTGCCGCATCTGGGCGGCGCGCCCGATCCGGCGGTCTTTGACCGCGTCGTGGCGCTGATCGCGCCGCTGGGCTGGCATCTGTGCCTGCACCTGGACGGCGCGATGCTGCCGGAGCTGCTGCCGCGCCTGGCCGCGCTGCCGCTGCCCTTCGTGGTCGACCACATGGGACGGCTGAAGGCGGGCGATGGCTTGGCGTCGCCGGCGATGCGGGCGTTGCTGGGCCTGGCGCAGGTGCCGCAGGCCTGGGTCAAGGTGTCGGGCATCGACCGCATCGCGTCGGGCAAGCGTCCGTACGCCGAAGGCCTGCCCTTTGTGCGCGCGCTGGCCGAGGCCCTGCCCGAACGCTGCCTGTGGGGTACGGACTGGCCGCATCCGAACGTGGCGGGCGACATGCCGGATGACGGCGAGCTGGTCGACCTGTTTTTCGAAGCTTGCCCCGATGCGGCCCTGCGCCAGCGCATCCTGGTGGACAACCCGGCGCGGCTGTACGGATTCGAGTAGGCGCGGCAAACGCCGCCGCCATCTGGCGGCGTGCGAACGACAAGAAAATTCCATTCAATCAGGAGACACCATGTTCAAGAAAATACTGTCCGCCGGCCTGCTGAGCCTGGCCGCCCTGGGATCCGCCCATGCCGATGGGCCGGTGCGCCTCATCATCGCCTTTCCGCCTGGCGGGCCGGTGGATCTGGTCGGCCGGGTTTTGGCCGAGCAATTGGGCAAGGAGCTCAAGCAGCAGGTCATCGTGGAGAACAAGGCCGGCGCCAACGGCAACATCGCCGCAGCCTACGTTGCCAAGGCGCCCGCTGACGGCTCGGTGCTGTTCCTGACCAGCGTGGGCGCGGTCGCGATCAGCCCGGCGCTGTACAAGGACTTGCCGTATGACCCCGTGCGCGATTTCGCGCCGGTGTCCAAGGTGGTCAACAACGCCACGGTGTTCGTGGTCAATCCGTCCAATCCGGCGGCCGACGCGGCTGACTTCGTCAAGAAGTCCCAGGCTGCCTCGCAGTCGGTGGCGATCGGCTCGTCGGGCATCGGCAGCATTCCCCACCTGACTCTGGAAATGTTCGCCGATTCCAGCAAGGCGAACGTGATGCACGTGCCTTACAAGGGCGCGGCGCCGGTCATCAATGACGTGATGGGCAACCAGGTGTCGGGCTTCTTCGGCGACGTGCCGGGCCTGATCGGCCATATCCAGGGCGGCAAGCTGAAGCCCCTGGGCATCGCCGCGCCTACCCGCCATCCGCTGCTGCCCGAGGTCAAGACCCTGGCCGAGCAGGGCATTGCCGGCGTGGAGTCCAACAATTGGTACGGCATCGTGGCGCCGGCCGCCACGCCGCCTGCCACGATCGACAAGCTCAACCAGGCCGTGCGCGCCGCGCTGAACACGGAGAGCGTGCGCGCCCGGCTGGAGAAGTTCGGGGCGCAGGCCGCGCCCGGCAGCCCGCAGGAACTGGCTGCCCTGATCGCATCCGACCGCGAGAAGTGGACCTCGCTGATCCAGCGCAAGAACATCCGTCCGGAGTGAAGATGAACGCATGCAGAGTAGGGCTGGTGACGCCGGGCAGCCGCCCGGAACTGGCCGCGATCGAGGCGCGGATATCGGCTGCGCGGGGGCGCATCTCGCCGCTGTACCAGGTGTTGCTGAACAGCCCGGCCGTGGTCCAGGGCTGGGAGGCCATGCTGACCGCGATCCGCCTGAACACGGCGGTGCCGCCGCGCCTGCGCGAACTGATCATCCTGCGCGTGGCGACCTTGAACAATGCGCCGTACGAGTTCGAGGCGCATGTGCCGCACGCGCTGGCCGCTGGCATGCCGCAGGCGCTGGTGGACGCATTGCGCGGCGGTCCAGCGCCGTCGGCGCTGCAGGGCCTGGAAGCCGGCGAGGCCGAAGTGCTGGCGCTGACGGACGCGATGACGCGCGACATCGAGGTGCCGGACGCCGTGTTCGCGCCGCTGCGCGCGCGCTACGATGACACGCAGCTGGTGGAACTGGCGGCGACCGTGGGCGCGTACAACATGGTGTCGCGCTTCCTGGTGGCCTTGCGCGTCGGACATTGAAGGAGACTGGAGTGCAGGAAACCGTATTGCTGGTATCGCTGGGCGAGCGCTTCGACACGCCGCGCGCACGTGAACTTGAACAGACCCTGACCCAAGGATTGGCAGGCTTGCGCGCCGCCGCTTATGCCGCCCTGGAAGAGGACGAAACCTACGTCTATCTGCGCGGATCGGCGGCGGCCTTGCCGGAAGCGCAGGCCCGCCTGGCCGAGAGCTTCCCGGGCGCGCGCAGCCGCGTGCTGCATCAGACGCTGGACCTGGCGGGCGCCTCGGCGGGGCAGGACGCGCCGTGGCATTACATCGTCGAGACCGACGTGTTGCCCGAGGCGGAAGCCGACCTGAACGCCTGGTACGACCAGGAGCATCTGCCGGGCCTGGCCTCGGTGCCCGGCACGGTGCGCGCCATGCGCTATGAATGCCGCGACGAGTCGCCGCGCTATCTGGCCTGCTATGACCTGCACACGCGCGAAACCTTCGGCAGCCCGCCCTGGCTGGCCGTGCGCGCCAGCGACTGGAGCAGCCGCGTGCGGCCATCCTTCCGCAATACGCGCCGGACCATGTTCAAACGGATTCTGTAATTGCGCGGCGTCCGCCGCATCGGATTTGAATTCGGGTTTGTCGTGCCCATGAAAAAAGCCTGCGCATCGCGAGATGCACAGGCTTTTCCATATGGGGGTGGTCTTACTTGATCTGGCCCAGCAGCAGGAACTCCATCAGCGCCTTCTGCACGTGCAGGCGGTTTTCGGCTTCGTCCCAGACCACGCTTTGCGGTCCGTCGATGACTTCGCCGGTGACTTCCTCGCCGCGATGGGCGGGCAGGCAGTGCATGAACACGGCCTGGGAATCGGCGGCGGCCATCATTTCGGCGTCCACGCACCAGTCGGCGAAAGCGGCGCGGCGCTCTTCGTTTTCGGCTTCATAGCCCATGCTGGTCCAGACGTCGGTGGTGACCAGGTGCGCGCCCTTGCAGGCTTCCATGGGGTCCTTGAACTGGCGCAGCACCGTGGCCGGCGGCGTGCCGATGCGCGAGGCTTCGAGTTCGTAGCCGGCCGGGGTCGACACGTGCAGCGTGAAGCCCAGCATTTCCGCGGCTTGCAGCCAGGTATAGGCCATGTTGTTGGCATCGCCCACCCAGGCCACCGTCTTGCCGGCGATGGGGCCGCGGTGCTCGATGTAGGTGAAGATGTCCGCCAGGATCTGGCAGGGGTGGAATTCGTTGGTCAGGCCGTTGATCACCGGCACGCGCGAGTGCGAGGCGAAGCGCTCGATGCGGGTCTGCTCGAACGTGCGGATCATGACGATGTCGACCATGCGCGAGATGACGCGCGCGGTGTCTTCGATGGGCTCGGAGCGGCCCAGCTGCGAATCGTTGGAGGTCAGGTTGATGACCGAACCGCCCATCTGGTACATGCCGGCCTCGAACGACACTCGGGTGCGCGTGCTGGCCTTTTCGAACACCATCGCCAGCGTGCGGTCATGCAGCGGCATGTGGGGTTCGTAGCGTTTGAACTTGTCCTTGATCAGGCGCGCGCGGTCCAGCACGTAGGCGATCTCGGCGGACGAGAAGTCCTTGAACTGCAGGAAGTGCCGCAGCGGGCCGTTTTGAGTCGTGGGAGGTGTCATGGTGATGTCGCAGGTCATGGGGCCCGGCCAGGCTCATGGCCCGGGCGGGACGTTGATTTTATGGTGTTTCGGCCAGGAATTCCTGGATGAGCGGAACCAGGATGGCGACGATGCGGTCGGCTTCGTCGCGGTTGAGGATCAGCGGCGGCAACATGCGGATCACGCGGTCGCGCGTGACGTTGATAAGCAGGCCGGCCTGCATGGCGCGCAGGGCCAGCACGCCGCAGGGGCGGGCCAGCTCGATGCCCAGCATCAGGCCGCGGCCGCGGATGTCGGTGACGCCCGCGACGCCGGTCAGCGCATCGGCCAGGGCGGTTTTCAGGTGATTGCCCACGTCGTGGGCGTTGGCGAGCAGGTTCTCGGATTCCAGCGCATCCAGCACGGCCAGCCCGGCCGCACAGACCAGCGGGCCGCCGCCGAACGTGGTGCCGTGGCTGCCGGGGGTTAACACGCCCGCGGCGGGGCCGGCGGCCAGCATGGCGCCGATGGGCACGCCGCCCGCCAGGCCCTTGGCCAGGGTCATGACGTCGGGCACGATGTCGGCCCACTGGTGGGCGAACCACTTGCCGGTGCGGCCGATGCCGGACTGGACTTCGTCGATCATGAGCAGCCAGCCGCGCTCGGTGCACAGCCGCCGCACTTCCTGCAGATAGGCGATGTCGGAGGGGCGGATGCCGCCTTCGCCCTGCAGCACTTCCAGCAGCACCGCAGCCACGCGCGGCTCGGCGTCGCCGGCGGCGCGCACCGCGTCCACGCTGTTGTAAGGCACCTGGATGAAGCCCGAGGGCAGGGGCTCGAAGCCCTTGCGCGCCTTTTCGCTGCCCGTGGCCGCCAGCGTGGCCAGCGTGCGGCCATGCCAGGACGAATCCATGGTGATGATGTGGGCGTGCTTGTTGCCGCGCTGGTAGGCGTAGTAGCGCGCCAGCTTGATCGCGGCTTCGTTGGCCTCGGAGCCGCTGTTGTTGAACGCGACTTCCCGCATGCCGGACAGCTGCGTCAGGCGAGCGGCCAGCGCGGTCTGCTGCGGCACTTCGTAGATGTTCGAGGTATGGATGACGCGGGCGGCCTGCTCGCTGATGACGGCCACCAGTTTCGGATGGGCGTGGCCCAGGCAGGACACCCCGATGCCGGCCAGCGCGTCCAGGTACTTGCGGCCTTCGGCGTCCCACAGCCAGACGCCCTGGCCGTGCGTGAACGATACCGGCAGCCGGGCGTAGATATTGGCCAGAGGCGAAGTCATCGAGGATCCTCCTGTGGATGAAGCGGATTGCGCCGGGACTCAGCCGGAGTTCCCGAGGGATGCCGCCGGGGTTGGCAGTCCGGACAGCTCGTTTTCCCAGGCGAATCGCTTTTTGAAAGAGGGCAAAGGATCAATCATATACAATTCGCGGCGCAGGGCGCATGTTTGATCACGCCGAAGATCCGGCTTTCGTGAAGGGCGCGCTGTAGTGAAGAACTCATGGCAACTCGCGTCAGACAATTCGTAATTCATGGCGTTACCGAAAGCGGTAGCCGCTTTCGCCCCAGCGATTGGGCGGAACGGCTCGCCGGCGTAATGGCACAATTCCGGCCCGCCGGCTGTGCCGGTAACCACCTCACCTATTCGCCCTATGTGCTGCCCGTCGTGATCGACGGCGTGCGCGGGATCGTGGTCGATCTGCGTTTGCGCGATCTGGAACCGCTGGCGTACAAGTTCGTGGTGGATTTCGCTCGCGACAACAACCTCAAGACGGAAGAGCGCGAAATCTAGGCTCTCCAACCAAAAAAGCGCCCTCACCGGGCGCTTTTTCGTTGGGGGCTTCGTGCGCCCCTACGTGCCGTAGCGGTCCAGGATCTTGCGGATATCGCGCACGCCCTGGCCGTCCGCGGTCAGCAGCGCGCGCGCGGTCACCGATTCCAGGTGATGCTCCAGCAGGTGCAGCACGTGCTTCTCGTCGCGCGCGCGCAGGCCCGCCACGATCTCCATGTGTTCGCTGACGGCGCATTCGCTCGAATGCGGCCGGCCATAGAGGGCCAGGATCAGCGAGCAGCGCGACACGATCTCGTTCACGTAGCGCGCATACACCGCATTGCCCGACAGCTCCGCCATCAGGATATGGAATTCGCCTGACAGCCGGATGGATTCGTTGGTGCTGTTGCGCTTGCGGGCTTCCTCTTCCTGCGCCACGTGCTGTTCCAGCCTGGTCAGTCCGGCTTCGGTGATGTGCTGCAGCAGCCGGCGCGTGACGTCGCGCTCCAGGCAGCGGCGCGCCTCGAAGATGTCGTGCGCCTCTTCCAGGCTGGGGCGGGCCACCGCGGCGCCGCGGTTCGGCCGCAAATCCACCAGCCCTTCGCTGAACAAGCGTGTCAGCACGCTGCGGACGATGGTCCGGCTGACGCCAAAACGCTCGCCGATGATGTCCTCGGGCAGCTTGTCGCCGGGCAGCAGGGCCTGCTCGATGATGGCTCTGCGCAAATTTTTGTATACGATTTCGTTGCGACTGATGTCTTTCTTGGCGGGCTCGTCGGCCGGCGGCGCGAGGGACTTCATCTTCTTGTTGGCTCCTATGCCTGCGCGCTTTTCAGGGTGTTGGAATGGTCCGGCAGGCGCTGCCGGCGCGCGTTTTTCTCTGTGCTGGGAAGCATACTACACCCGGGCCTAAGGGTTAGCGATAGCTTGCCGCCGAGATTCTGCGGAGTACATTGGCGACATAAATCGTATACAAGTTTTTATACAAAACAAACGTGATTGTTCTTTAATGATCATCTTGTTTGTATACAAGTTCACAAAGGCTGATCCATGTCCGCTGTACCCCAGGCCGTCGCACCCGAGCTGTCCCTTTCCTCGCCTTACCGCCTGCTGGTGGTCAACGGCAACACCACCTCCGAGCTGACGGCCAGCCTGGCCAGCCAGGCCGAGGCCTTTTACGGGGACAGGGTCCGCATCCATGCGGTCACCGCCGGGTTCGGCCCCGCCTACATCGCCAGCCGCGCGGAGGCGGCTGTTGCCGCCCACGCCGTGCTGGACATCGTGGAGCGGGCGGCGGGCGAGGGGCCGGACGGCGGATTCGACGCCTGCCTGCTGGCCTGCTTTGGCGAACCCGGCATCGGCGCCGTGCGCGAACGCCTGGACGTACCCGTGGTGGGCATGGCCGAGGCCTCCATCCTGAGCGCCCTGCAGCGCGGCGACCGCTACGCCATCGTGACGGTGGGACAGCGCTGGCCCGGCATGCTGCGCGAGCAGATCCGGCAGCTGGGACTGGAGTCCCGCTGCGCCGGCATCCTGGCCCTGCCGGGCAATGCCCTGGACTACGTGTCGCGTTCGGCCGAGTCGGCCTTGCAGGTCAGCCGGGCGCTGGACGCCGCGGTGGCGCAGGGCGCGGACGTGGTGATCGTGGCGGGCGCGGCGCTGGCCGGCTACCTGCCCAGCCTGCCGCGCCTGCCGGCCGTGCCCATCATCGATTCCTACCGCGCCGCCCTGGCCCAGGTGCTGGCGCTGGCGTCCCTGGAGCGCGCGCAGCGGCTGTCGCTCGTCCGCCCGGGCGCGCATTCCTAGCCATTTCGTCTTACCCACCGCGCCGGGCTCGACCCCGGCGAGTTCAGACCGATACACAAGGGAGAGTTGCAGCCATGAAGACTTTGCTCAAGTGGACCGCGGGCGCCGTGATCGCGCTGTCGGCCATCACGGGGGCCAACGCCGCCAACACGCTGAAGTGGGGCGCGGCCCGGGACCTGGATTCGCTGGATCCGTATTCCTACGGCAGCACCTTCAACCTGGCGTTCCTGAACCATGTGTACGAAGCGCTGATCCGCTATGACGACAAGTTCAACATCACGCCCGCGCTGGCGGAGTCCTGGGAGACGCCGTCGCCCACGGTGCTGCGCTTTCATTTGCGCAAAGGGGTGAAGTTCCACAATGGCGCGCCGTTCTCGGCGGACGACGTGGTGGCGTCGATGACGCGGGTCTCGGACGAAGCTTCTCCCCTGAAGGGCAATCTGCCGGCCTTCAAGGCGGTGCGCAAGGTCGATGACTACACGGTCGACATCGAAATGACGCATCCGTATCCGTTGATGCTCAACGACCTGACCAACATCTTCATCTTCAACCGCCAGTGGCTGGTGGACAACAACAGCCTGAAGCCGACGGACGCCGCCAAGAAGATCGAAGGCTATGCCACGCATAACGCCAACGGCACCGGCCCCTTCAAGGTGGAGTCGTACCGTCCGGATACGCGCACCGTGCTGGTGGTCAACCCCGGCTGGTGGGACAAGCCGCGCCACAACCTGGACCGCATCGAATTCACGCCCATCGCTTCCGCGCCCACGCGGGTGGCGGCGTTGCTGTCGGGCGATATCAATTTCACCGAGAACGCGCCGCTGCAGGACCTGGACCGGCTGCGCGCGGCGTCCAACGTCAAGGTGCTGGCCTCGACCGAGCTGCGCACGCTCTATTTCGGTTTCAACCTGGGCGACAAGCTGGTCGGCTCCAACATCACCGACAAGAATCCGCTGAAGGATCTGAAGGTGCGCCAGGCGCTGTACATGGCGCTGTCGCCGGAGCTGATCCAGAAGCGCGTGATGCGCGGCCTGTCGCGCACCACGGGCGCGCTGGTGGCGCCGTCCATCCCGGGCTACGAGACCAAGCAGGAAGAGCGCCTGCCGTTCGACGCCGCGCGCGCCAAGAAGCTGCTGGCCGAGGCAGGCTATCCGGATGGCTTCACGGTGTCGCTGCTCTGCTCGAACGACATGTTCGTCAACGAGGAGGAAATCTGCCAGGCCGCCGCCTCCATGTGGGCGCGCATCGGCGTGAAGGCCTCGCTGGCCAGCGGTCCGCGTTCGCTGCAGAACCCCAAGCGTTCGCGCGGCGAGTTCGACATCACCATCCACGGCTGGGCCAACGAGCCGCAGATCGACGCGCTGTCCATCCTGCTGCAGGTGATGCACAGCCGCAGCGGCCCGGCTGGGGTCTTCAACTGGGGCCAATGGGGTGATCCGGCGCTGGACGCCAGGATCGACGCCGCCGCGGCTGAAATGGACCGTCCCAAGCGGGTGCAGATGATGGCCGACGTGCTGCAGACGCTGCATGACGACGTGCGCTTCCTGCCGCTGCATCAGCAGCCGATGGCCTGGGCCGTGGGCAAGAACGTGGGCGAGGTGCTGCAGATGCCGGACAACAAGGCGCGCCTGTGGACCGTACGCATGCAGTGACGCCGCGGACCGCCGCCTGCCGGCGGTCCTGCGTATGACTAGGGTCTGAAGGGGAGCCGCACATGCTGGCATTCATAGTGAGACGGGTCTTCAACGCGGTCGGCGTCATGCTGGCGGTGGCGCTGATGGCCTTCGTGATTTTCCGGTTCGTCGGCGACCCCGTCGACATGATGCTCAACGAGCAGGCCTCGCAAACGCAGCGCGATGAACTGCGCGAACGCCTGGGGCTGAACGCGTCGGTGGGCATGCAGTTCGTGCACTTCGTGACCAACGCGGCGCAGGGCGAGTTCGGCATTTCCTACCGCAACCAGCAGGACGTGTTCGCGCTGGTGGCCGAACGCTTTCCGGCCACGTTTGAACTGGTGCTGATGGCGACGCTGCTGTCGCTGGTCATCGGCGTGCCGCTGGGCGTGCTGACCGCCATCTACCGCAAGTCGCGCCTGGCGCAGGCGCTGCAGTTCGTGTCCATCCTGGGCATATCGCTGCCCAGCTTCGTGGTCGGGATCATGCTGATCCTGATCTTTTCGGTGCAGCTGGGCTGGCTGCCGGGCTTCGGGCGCGGCGACACGGTGAAGATCGGCTGGTGGACCACCGGCCTGCTCACGCCCTCGGGCCGCGCCGCGCTGGTGCTGCCGTCCATCACGCTGGCGCTGTTCCAGATCACGCTCATCATGCGCCTGGTGCGGGCCGAAATGCTGGAGACGTTGCGCACCGAGTTCATCAAGTTCGCCCGCGCGCGCGGCCTGCCGGATCGCATCGTGCATTTCCGGCTGGCCCTGCGCAACTGCCTGATGCCGGTGATTACCGTGACCGGCATGCAGATCGGCAACCTGATCGCCTTCGCGCTGATTACTGAAACGGTCTTCCAGTGGCCCGGCATGGGGCTGCTGTTCATCCAATCGGTCATGTTCGTGGACATCCCCGTCATGGCCGCTTATCTGGTGATCGTGTCCTTCATCTTCGTGGCGCTGAACACGCTGGTGGACATGATGTACGGCGTGGTCGACCCGCGCCTGCGCAGCCAGCACGTCAAGGGAGGCGCCAATGCTCACTAAGCCATTTTCCGCAACGGGGCAGGGCCGGCTTGCCCGCTTCCTGCGCAGCGATCTCTGGTGGAACCTGAGGCAGGACTACGTAGCCATGGGCGCGGGCATCGTGCTGCTGGCGGTGGTGCTGCTGGCCGTATTCGCGCCCTGGATCGCGCCGCAGAACCCGTACGACCTGGCGCAGCTGGACCTGTTGAACGCGGAGCTGCCGCCCGTCTGGGAGGCAGGCTCGGATCCGCAGTTCCTGTTGGGCACGGACACGCAGGGCCGCGACGTCTGGTCCGCCATCCTGTACGGCTCGCGCATGTCGCTGGTGATCGGGCTGGCCACGGTGGTGCTGTCGCTGGCCATTGGCCTGCTGGTGGGGCTGGCGGCGGGCTATTTCGGCGGCTGGGTCGACAACGCGCTGATGCGCCTGGGCGATACGTTGCTGAGCATCCCGACGATCCTGGTCGCGATCCTGGTGACGGCGGTGTTCCGCCAGCTGTTGCCGCCCGGCATGCGCGAAACCCTGTCGGCCGTGATCCTGATCCTGGCCATCTCCATGACCAACTGGGTGCAGTACGCCCGCACGGTGCGGGCTTCGGCCCTGGTGGAGCGCGGCAAGGAGTACGTGCAGGCGGCGCGCCTGATCCGCGTGAGTTCGCTGCGCATCATGCTGACCCACATCCTGCCCAACACGCTGACGCCGGTCATGGTGACGGCCACCCTGAACCTGGGCCTGGCGATCCTGATCGAGGCTACGCTCAGCTTCCTGGGCGTGGGCATGCCGCCCACCGAACCGTCGCTGGGCACGCTGATCCGCCTGGGCAACCAGTTCCTGTTCTCGGGGCAGTGGTGGGTGGTGGTGTTTCCCGCGCTGTACCTGAGCCTGATCGTGCTGGTGGTGAACCTGCTGGGCGACTGGCTGCGCGACGCCCTGAACCCCCGCCTGCGCTGAACGCAAACCGACAAGAGTAGAACGATGGAAAACGCAACGCTGTATACCCAAGTCCGCCCGGCAGGCGGCGAGATGACTTCTGTGCTGGTGCGCGACGGCCGCATCCAGGCGCTGGGCGGACCGGCCCCCGCCGGCGTGCCGGTGGTGGAGGGGGGCGGCGCGCTGATGCTGCCGGGCCTGATCGACGCCCACGCGCACCTGGACAAGACCATGTACGGCATGCCCTGGTATCGCAATGAAGTCGGCCCGCGCCTGATCGACAAGATCGAGAACGAGCGCGCCGAGAAGAAGCGCCTGGGCATCGATCCGTACCGCCAGTCGGCGCGCCAGCTGGTGATGTCGATCGGCGACGGCACCAGCCATATCCGCAGCCATGTGGATGTGGACACGGACATCGGTCTGGCAGCGATCGAAGGCGTGATGCGCGCGCGCGAGCAGTACCGCGACCAGATCGACGTGGAGATCGTCGCCTTCCCGCAGAGCGGGCTGCTGATCCGTCCCGGCACGCTGGAACTGATGGACGAGGCCCTGCGCATGGGTGCGGAAGTCGTGGGCGGGCTGGATCCGGCCGGCATGGACCGCGATCCCAAGGGCCATCTGGACGCCATCTTCGGGCTGGCCCAACGGCACGGCAAGCCCATCGACATCCATCTGCACGAAGCGGGCGAACTCGGCGCGTTCTCGATGCAGATGACCATAGACCGGGTGCTGGCGCTGGGCATGCAGGGCAAGGTCACCTTGTCGCATTCATTCTGCCTGGGGATGCCCGACACTTACGCAGTGCAGGCATTGACCGAAGGCTTGCTGAAGGCCGGCGTGCACATCATGACCACGGGCTCGGCCTCGCGGCCGGTGCCCAACGTGGCGAAGCTGCACGCGGCCGGCGTCACGGTCTGTACCGGCAACGACGGCATGCGCGACACCTGGGGCCCCTACGGCAAGCCCGACATGCTGGAGCGGACCATGCTGGTGGGCCTGCGCAACAACTTCCGCCGCGACGACGAACTGGATCTGGCGCTGCACGTGGCCACCTACGGCAATGCGCAGGTCATGGGCTTGTCCGACTACGGTCTGGCGCCAGGCTGCCACGCCGACTTCGTGCTGGTGGACGCCGAGACGGTGGCCGAAGCCATCGTCTCGCGCCCGCCGCGCAAGCTGGTCGTCAAGGGCGGGCGCGTGGTCGCGCGCGACGGCCGGGCGCTGGCGGAGGCGCCGTGATGAGCGCGCCGCAAGGTCCCATTCTGCTGACCGCCCGTTGGGTGGTGGGCCACGAGAACGGCCGCCATTGCCTGTACGAGAACGGCGAGGTGGTGTTCGAGGGCGACCGCATCGTCTACGTCGGCCACCGCTATCCGGGGCAGGTCGCGCAGCGCCGCGATTACGGCCGGGCGTTGATCGGCCCGGGCTTCGTGGACCTGGACGCGCTGTCCGACCTGGATACGACCATCCTGGGCTTCGACAATTCGCCCGCCTGGAAGAAGGGCCGCATCTGGCCCGAGAGCTACATGAAGCGCGGGCCGTACGAGATGTACACGGCCTCCGAGCTGGCGTTCCAGAAGCGCTATGCCTTCGCCCAGCTGATACGCAACGGCATCACGACGGCGCTGCCGATCGCGTCGCTGTTCTACCGGGTGTGGGGCGAGACCCGCGACGAATTCCTGTCGGCGGCCAACGCCGCCGGCGAACTGGGTCTGCGCGTCTACCTGGGGCCGGCCTATCGCAGCGGCCACACCTATGTGGACGCTGCGGGCAAGATCCGCTGCCACTACGACGAGGCGCGCGGCATGGCGGGGCTGGCCGAGGCCCTGGCTTTCTGCGACGAGATCGAAGGCCGCCACAACGGCCGGGTGCGCACCATGCTGTCGCCCGACCGCATCGAAACCTGCACGCCTGCGCTGTTGCGCGCTTCGGCCGCCGCGGCGCGCGAGCGGAACATTCCGATCCGGCTGCATTGCTGCCAATCGCGCCTGGAGTACGACCTGGTGCTGGAGCAGCACGGCATGAGTCCGCCGGAATGGCTGCAAAGCCTGGACTTCCTGTCCGAGCGCGCCTTGCTGCCGCACGGCACCTACGTGTCGGGTTCGCGCCATATCGAGCGGCCCGGGCGCGACCTGGAAATCATCCGCGACGCCGGCGCCAGCATCGTGCATTGCCCGTTGGTATCGGGACGCCACGGCGCCACGCTGGAATCGTTCGCGCGCTACCGCAAGCTGGGCGTGAACATCGGCATGGGCACGGACACCTGGCCGCCCGACATGGTGCTGAACATGCAGGTGGGCATGATGCTGTGCCGCGTGGCCGATGGCTCGGCCGAGGCGGTCCGCTCCGAGGACTACTACGACGCGGCCACGGTGGGCGGGGCTGACGCGCTGGGCCGCCCGGACCTGGGCCGGCTGGCCGTGGGCGCCAAGGCCGACATCGTGGTGTTCGATTTTTCGCACGACCGCAACGGCCAACTGATCGATCCCATCCAGACGCTGATGGTGAGCGGCAGCGGGCGCGACGTGTCGCAGGTGGTGATCGACGGCCGCTTCGTGATGGTGGACGGGCGCATCCCCGGTTTCGATGCGCGCCTGGCGCAAGAGCAGGCGCAGACGCAGTTCGACGGGCTGGTGGCCCGCTACCCCGACCGCACCTGGGGCCATCCGCCGGCCGAACAGATTTTCTCCTCCAGCTATCCGCGTCCCGCAAGGAGTCCGTCATGATGGCCATCGTTCCCAACACCACGCAGCCGCCGGCCGCGGCCAACGTCGCGCCGACCCTGTCCGTGCGCGGCCTGTCGGTCGAATTCCCCACGCGCCACGGCGTCCTGGTCGCCACGCGCGACATCAGCTTCGATATCCAGCCCGGCGAGATCCTGGGCATGGTCGGCGAATCCGGCGCCGGCAAGTCGCTGACCGGCATGGCGGTGATCGGCTTGCTGGAGCCGCCCGGACGGCTGGGCGGCGGCGAGATCCATCTGGCGGGCAGGCGCATCGACAACCTGCCGCCCAAGGCGCGCCAACGCTTGCGCGGCAAGGAAATCGGCGCGATCTTCCAGGATCCGCTGACCAGCCTGCATCCGCTGTTCACGGTGGGCGACCAGCTGGTCGAGACAATCCGCCATCATGACAAGGTGAGCGCTCAGGCGGCGCGCCAGCGGGCGCTGGAGCTGCTGCTGGCCGTGGGCATTCCGGCGGCGGACAAGCGCATTGACCACTATCCGCACCAGTTCTCCGGCGGCATGCGCCAGCGCGTGGTGATCGCGCTGGCCCTGGCGGCGCGGCCGGCGCTCATCATCGCCGATGAACCCACCACGGCGCTGGACGTATCGGTGCAGGCGCAGATCACGGCGCTGTTGCGCCGCCTGTGCCGCGAGCAGGGCACCTCGGTGCTGCTGGTGACGCACGACATGGGCGTGATCGCCGAGACCGCCGACCGCGTGGCGGTGATGTACGCGGGCCGCATCGTCGAGATCGGACCGGTGCTGGACGTGCTGCGCCGGCCAGGCCACCCCTACACGCAAGGCCTGATGAATGCGATTCCCGGCCTGCGCCAGCGCGCGGCCCGGTTGAACCAGATTGACGGCGCCATGCCGCGCCTGCACGCCATGCCCGACGGCTGTGCTTTCCATCCGCGCTGTGCGATGGCGGGGCCGCGCTGCAGTCAGCAGCGCCCGCCGCTGGCGGCGTCCCCGGCCGGCGCCACCGTCAGCGCCTGCTGGCTGCATCAAGGAGGAGTCGCCCATGCCGCATAACGATGATGTGTTGTTGCGGGCCGAAGACCTGGCCTGCTGGTTCGACGTGTCGCCGCCCTGGCTGGAACGCACGTTGTCGCGCCAGCCCGAGCAGACCTTGAAGGCGGTGGACGGGGTGTCGTTATCCGTGCCGCGGGGTACGACGTTGAGCATCGTGGGTGAATCTGGCTGCGGCAAGTCCACGCTGGCGAAGTTGCTGGTGGGGCTGGTGGCGCCGACGCGCGGAACGCTGCGCTACGGGCGCAACCGCAAGGGCGGCGTGCTGCATCCGCAGATGATCTTCCAGGATCCGTATGCCAGCCTGAATCCGCGCTGGCGGGTGGGCAATATCGTGGCCGAACCAATCACGACGCTGGGCTTGCGGGCCACGCCGGCCGAGACGCGGCGCAGGGTCGACGAGCTGCTGGAGCTGGTGGGCCTGTCCGCCAGCGACGCCGGCCGTTTCCCGCACGAGTTCTCCGGCGGCCAACGGCAGCGCATCTCGATCGCGCGGGCGCTGGCGACGGAGGCGGAATTCCTGGTGTGCGACGAGCCGACCTCGGCGCTGGACGTGTCGGTGCAGGCGCAGATCCTGAACCTGATGGGCGATCTGCAGAAGGAGTTCGGGCTGACGTACGTGTTCATCAGCCACAACCTGTCGGTGGTGCGGCATGTGTCCGACAGCGTGGCGGTGATGTACCTGGGCCGCATCGTGGAGCAGGCGCCTGCGGATCAGCTGTTTGATTCGCCACAGCATCCGTATACGCGGATGCTGCTGGATACGATTCCGGATCTGGATGATCCGCGGCGGGATCGGGAGCCGATGGGGGGCGAGGTGCCGAATCCTATATTGCCGCCGTCAGGGTGTACGTTTCATCCACGGTGTCCGATGGCGCGGGAGCAGTGCAAGGTGGAGGCGCCGGCGGTTGTCGGGGTCGGCGGGCGGCAGTTGCGGTGTCATGCGGTGGCTTGGGATGCAGTGCGGGCGGCCTGATGGCTGTGTTCATTGGGTCCATTGAGTTCTTGAGGCGCCAGCCGCGCCGTGGGCCTGGGGCGAGCGGGGCAACGATTGCGGTCCGGAGCCTTCGCTCCGGACTGCCCCGTCGTCATCGTCGTCCTCGCCTTCGGCGACTCCTTCCGATTCCCTCGGGCTTATCGACGCCCCGCTCGCCCCAGGCCCACGGCGCGGCTGGCTCCGGCGTTTGAAACTTGACGTCAGCTGGGCGCGACCGGTGTTCTTGGCATTCTGGCCACGGACGATGGGGTATGCCGGGTCTTGCGGTGCCCGCCCCATGCCGGCCGCCCGGGCGGCCTCGTGGGGCTTACGCGGTGTCTTGCGATTTGTGATGGCGCTGCGCGTTGTTGGTGAATGATCTTGCATGCCAGCGAGCATGAGCCAACCAACATCGTCATTTCAACTCTGCCGCCGGATGGGTGGTGCGCGCGAACGGATCTTGATGCGTAAACGGCTGCTCGCCGCGCGCCACCCATCACCGCCCACCGACCAGATGCTGGTGCCATTAGCAAACAGCTCTCCGCATTCGCGCAAGCGCAGACAGCCACGACGCCCACCAACACGTATGCTGCTTGCGGCCGCCCGCGCGGCCGCAAGCAGCGGGCGACGCAAGACTCGCCACCAACCACAGCTCTAGCAGCGCAACAGGCCAAGAATCCGGTAGCTCGCCGGTGCGGGCGCCTGAGGGGCAAGTAACCTCGATGCGCCCGACGGAATCCGAAGGAGTCGCCGAAGGCGAGGACGAGGATGAGGCAGGGGCAGTCCGGAGCGAACGCTCCGGACCGCAATCGTGGGCGCTCGCCCCTCAGGCGTCCGCGCCGGCGAGCGGCCTACGAAGAAGCCCTGACGCCCGCCACTACAACAGAACCTGCAAACAGACTTACTTCGCGTAGACCAGATCCCGCAATCCCAGGGACAACCCCGGCCAATAAGTAATGATCATCAGGCAAACAATCACCACCCCCACAAACGGAATCAACGGCTTGATCAACCTCTCCAACGGCAACTTCGCCACCGCGCAAGCCGCGAAGAGATTCACCCCGAATGGCGGCGTAATCATCCCGAGCGCCAGGTTCACCACCATGATGATCCCGAAGTGCACCGGCTCCACGCCGAACTTCAGCGCCACCGGCAGCAGCAAGGGCGCCAGCACCACGATGGAGGCCGAGGTTTCGATGAACATGCCGATTATGAACAGCGCCGCGTTCACGCCCATCAGGAAGGTGAACTTGGTGTCGAAGATCTGCGCCAGCCACACGCCCAGCGCGTCTGGAATGCCCGCGCGGTTGAGCAGGAAGCTGAAGATGCCGGCGTTGGCGATCACGAACATGATCACCGCCGTCGACACCACCGACTTGTGCAGCGTGGCGGACAGCTGCTTGAAGCTCAGGCGGCGGTAGATGAACTTGCCCACCACCACGGCGTACATCACGGCCACCACCGACGCTTCGGTCGGCGTGAAGATGCCGCCGTAGATGCCGCCCAGGATGATGACCGGCATCATCAGCGCCAGCCAGGCGTTCTTGAACGCGGGCCACAGCGGCAGGCGGCCTTCGCCGTCGCGCTTGCCCAGGTTGTTGCGCTTGGCGTAGAACCAGACGTAGAACATCAGCGCCACGCCGATCAGGATGCCAGGCATGACGCCGGCGATGAACAGTTCTCCGGTCGAGGTGTCGGTGGACACCGCGAACAGGATCATCGGGATGGACGGCGGGATGATCACGCCCAGTTCCGCCGCGCTGGCCTGCAATGAGGCGGCGAAGGGCGCCGGGTAACCGTGCCGGATCATGGCGGGAATCAGGATCGCGCCCACCGCGAAGGTGGTGGCCACGCTGGAGCCGGCCACGGCGGCGAAGATCATGCAGGTCAACACGCAGGTGCAGGCCAGGCCGCCCTGGATGCCGCCCACCACGCTCTTGGCGAACTCCACCATGCGTTCGGAGATGCCGCCCGCTTCCATCAGGTTGCCGGCCAGGATGAAGAAGGGAATGGCGACCAGCGGGTACTTGTCCAGCGCGGCGAAGAGTTGCTGCGCCACCACCACCCAGGGCAGGCCGGCAGCGCCGACTCCCGCCAGGCTGGCCAGGCCGATCGACACGGCGACCGGCACGGACAGCCCGAAGAAAATCAGCATCGAGACAATCATTAATTGGGACATGGCGATATCTGCTGCGTATGTTCGATGGGGGGGGCTCAGCCTTGCGCGTCGCTGCGCACCGGCACCTCGTCTTCCTCGCCGGCGCACCAGCGGGCCAGCACGGCGATGGCGGCGAGGGTGGCGCCCACGGGGATGGCCAGGTAGATCCAGGAAATCGAAATGTCCAGGCTCGGCACGGTCTGGAAGCGCACGCGGTAGGTCATGTTGCCGCCGATCCAGGCCAGAAAGCCGAGGAATCCGGCGCAGATCAGGCCGATCACCGCTTCGAGCACGCGGCGGCGCGTGCCGCCCAGCAGGTTGCGCAGCAGTTCCACGCTGATCATGGCGCCGTGACGGAAGGCCAGGGCCACGCCCAGCAGCACGGTCCAGATCAGGAGGGCGCGGGTCAGCACCTCGCTCCAGTCGGCGGGGGAGTGCAGCACGAAGCGCGCGATGACTTGGTAGAAGGCGGCGGCTGCGGCGGCCACCAGCAGCAATTGGGCAAGGACCGAGACCAGTTTGAACAGGCCGCGGTCGAAGGCGCAGAGCAAACGCATGATGAATCCCGTTGGCGTTGTACGCAAAGGATGGGAACGAAAGCGGCGGGACCGGGATCCCGCCGCCAGGGGCGATTCGCCCCGGATCGGGGCGGGGGCCCGCTTACTTGGTGTCGCGGATCGCGTCGATCAGCTTCTTGTCGAACTTCTTGTAGTACTCGGGGTAGGCGGGCTCGACGGCGGCGGCGAAGGCGGCGCGGTCCACTTCGGACACCTGCATGCCTTCCTTCTTCAGCTGTTCGACACCCGTCTTCTCGATGTTGTCCACGTAGGCGCGCATGGCCTGGGCGGATTCCTTGCCGGCCTTGTCGAAGTTGGCCTTGTCCGCGGCCGACAGGCCCTCGTACACGTTGGCCGACATCAGCACCAGGGCCGGGCCATAGACGTGGCCGGTCAAGGACAGGTACTTCTGCATCTGCGACAGCTTGGCGGAGGTGATCACCGACAGCGGGTTTTCCTGGCCGTCGATGGTGCCTTGCTGCAGGGCGGTGGCGACTTCAGGCCAGGCCATGGGGGTCGGCAGGATGCCGATCTGGCGGAAGGCGGTGATGTGGATCGGGTTTTCCGTGGTGCGGATCTTCAGGCCCTTGGCGTCGGCCGGAGTCTTGACCGGGCGGACGTTGTTGGTCAGGTGGCGAAAGCCCTGTTCGCCCCAGGCCAGGGCGATGATGCCGCGGCTGGGGAACTTTGCCAGCATATCTTGTCCGATCTTGCTGTCGAGCACGTTGCGGGCGTGCGGCAAGTCGCGCAGCAGGAAGGGGATGTCGAAGACACCCGTTTCAGGCACGAAGTTCAGCGTGGCGCCGGTGGACACGATGGCCAGGTCGATGGTGCCGATCTGCAGGCCTTCGATCACTTCGCGTTCGCCGCCCAGCGCGCTGTTGGCGAATTGCTGTACTTTGTATTTCCCGCCGGTGGACGCTTCGATGGACTTGGCCAGCGCGTCGGCGCCAGCGCCGTAGTGCGAGGACGTGGACAGCGCGTAGGCCATCTTCAGAGTGTTCTGCGCCACGGCGGGCAGGGCGGTTGCGGCCGTGCAGGCGGCCAGAATCGTGGCGGCAAGCCAGGATTTACGCATCGTCTTCTCCAGGTTTTGAGTATCTTTATGGGTGGCTTCGCCTCCCGCCCCGGGATGATATCGGGATTCGGCCCCGATCTAGGCCGTTGGTTAACATTGTGGAATGATGGATTTCCCTGATACGTCACGGGCCAGGCGCCCAGGTTTTTGGTCCACCTTGCGCCAGGGCGCCAGGATGATGATGCGCGACGCCCGCGCCGGGGAACTGCGGCTGCTGGTGCTGGCGCTGGTCGTGGCGGTGGCCGCGGTGACCAGCGTCGGCTTCCTGGCGGACCGGGTCGGCCGGGCGCTGGAGCGCGACGCCGGGCAGATGCTGGGCGCCGACCTGGTGCTGGACGCCGACGAGCCGGTGCCTGCCGCCTTCATGGACCAGGCCCGCGAACGCGGGCTGGCCGTGTCCAGCACCTGGCAGTTCCCGTCCATGGTCGGGGCCGGCGACGGCGCCCAGCTGGCCGCGCTGAAAGCGGTGGAGCCGGGCTATCCGCTGCGCGGCGCCCTGCGCGTGGCGGGCGCGCCGTTCGAACCCGACGCGCCGACGCGCGACATTCCGCCTGAAGGGGCGGTCTGGGTGGACGCCCAATTGCTGTCCCTGCTGAACCTGAAGGTGGGCGGCACGCTCAACGTGGGCGACGCCCACCTGCGGGTGGACCGCGTCATCACCTATGAGCCGGACCGCGGCATGCAATTCGTCAACGTGGCGCCGCGGGTGCTGCTGCGCGCCAGCGATCTGCCCGCCACCGGCCTGATCGCGCCGGGCAGCCGCATCGGCTACGCCATGCTCGTTGCGGGCCAGCCCGACGCCGTGGCCGGCTACGCGACGTGGCTCAAGCAGAACCTGAAGCGCGGCCAGAAGGTTGCCACCCTGGAGTCCGGCCGGCCCGAAGTGCGCCGCACGCTGGACCGGGCGCAGCGCTTTCTGTCCCTGGTCGCGCTGCTGGCGGTGCTGATATCGGCCGTGGCCGTGGCCCTGGCCGCCGGCCGCTATATGACGCGCCACCGTGACGGCATCGCCGTTATGCGCTGCCTGGGGGCGGTGCAGTCGCAAGTGTCGCGCATGCTGACGCTGGAGTTCACCCTGGTCGGCCTGTTCTCGTCGGCCGCGGGCTGCCTGCTGGGTTATGCGGTGCACCAGGTGCTGGTGATGCTGCTGGGTTCGCTGATCGATACCAGCCTGCCCGCGCCTTCGGCCATCCCGGCCTTGCAGGGGCTGCTGACCGGCCTCTTGCTGTTGCTGGGTTTTGCCCTGCCGGCGCTGGCCCAGCTGCGCCATGTGCCGCCGGCCCGGGTGCTGCGCCGCGACGCCGACGCGCTCAGCGCGCGCAGCGCCCTGGGCTATGTGCTGGGGGCCGCGGGCTTCGCGCTGCTGATCTGGTGGTTTGCCGGCGACGCCAAGCTGGGCGGCGTGGTGGCGGGCGGCTTTTTAGGAGCCTTCGCCGTATTCGCGCTGGTGGCCTGGCTCTGCATCCTGGGCCTGGCGCGGGTGCGCCGGCTGGCTGCCGGCCTGCCGGCGCTGCGTTTCGCGCTGGCTGGTGTGGTGCGCCGGCGCGCCGCCACCATCACCCAGGTGTGCGCCCTGGCGGTGGGCCTGATGGCGCTGCTGTTGCTGACCATGACGCGCACCGATCTGATCCAGGGCTGGCAGCGGACCCTGCCGCCGGATGCGCCCAACCGTTTCCTCATCAACGTGCAGCCGGACCAGCGCCAGGCCGTGACCGACGCGCTTACCCGCGAAGGCCTGGGCCGCGTCACGCTGGCGCCGATGGTGCGCGGGCGGCTGATTGCCATCAACGGCAAGCCCGTGGGGCCGGACGACTACGAGGAGCCCCGCGCCAAGCGATTGGTGGACCGCGAGTTCAACCTGTCCTATGGCGATGAATTGCCGTCCTCCAACCGCATCGAGCAGGGCCGCTGGCTGGAACCCGGCGCGGCCGAGGTGTCGCTGGAGTCGGGCCTGGCCAAGACGCTGGGCCTGGCGCTGGGCGACAAGATGACCTTCGACGTGGCGGGCCAGCAGGTCGAAGTGGCCGTCACCAGCACCCGCCGGGTCGATTGGGATACGATGCGCGTCAATTTTTTCGCCATCCTGACGCCCGCCGCGTTGGCCGACATGCCCCAGAGCTGGATCACTTCGTTCTATCTGCCGCCCGAAAAGGCCTCGGTCCTGCCCGCGCTGGTGCGCGAGTTCCCGAACCTGACGGTGTTCGACGTGGGCGCCATCCTGCAGCAGTTGCAGTCCGTGCTGAACGAGGTGGGCAAGGCCGTGCAGCTGCTGTTCCTGTTCACCCTGGCCGCCGGCGTGCTGGTGCTGTCCGCAGCGCTGACGGCCACACGCGACGAGCGCATGCGCGAAGCCGCGGTGCTGCGTGCGCTGGGCGCAACCCGCAGCCAGCTTGCGCGCTCCCAGCGCATCGAGCTGTGGGCCGTGGGCGGCCTGGCGGGCCTGCTGGCGGCGGCGGGCGCCACCGCGATCGCTTGGGCTTTGTCAACGCAGGTATTTGATTTCACGATTACTCTCAGCCTCTGGCCCTGGCTGGCGGGCATCGCCGCGGGCATGCTGGGCGCATGGGCCGGCGGCGCCCTGGCCCTGCGCGGCGTGTTGCGCACCCCGCCCCTGGTCACCCTACGAGAAACCTGATGCCGACGCGCGTCCATACGATTACCGAACCCGTGGAAAACTCCAGCAGCATTTTTGACCTACTTGGCGGCGAGCCGGGCGTGCGCGCCCTGGTGGACCGCTTTTATGACCTCATGGACATGGAGCCCGACCTGAAGGAGCTGCGGGCCGCCCATGGCCCCAGCCTGGACCAGGCGCGCGACAAGCTGTTCTGGTTTCTTTGCGGCTACTTCGGCGGTCCGGACCACTATATAGAACGTTTCGGCCATCCGCGGCTGCGCGCCAGGCACCTGCCGTTCTCGATCGGCGAGGTCGAGCGCGACCAGTGGGTCATCTGCATCGGCCGGGCCATGGAAGACCAGGGGATCGAACCGGCCCTGGTCGAACGCCTGCTGCAGTCCTTCTACGGCGTGGCCGACTGGATGCGCAACCGTGAAGGCTGAAGGCGATTCCCGATCCGGCGAACGGCGCCTGGCCTGGTCCGGCCCCCTGGGCGGCGCCATGCTGAGCGATCCCTCGCGGCTGGCCGAGGCCGGCCCGGACCTGTTCAACCCGGCGCACTACGGCGACCGGGCGCGGCCGGTGGATGCCGGCGGGCGCCAGGCGGCGTGGTTCGTGCAGGGGGCGGGCTGGCAGGGCGTGCTGCGCCGCTACCGCCGCGGCGGAATGATCGCGCGCATCAGCCGCGACGCCTATCTCTGGAATGGCGAGGCCCGCACCCGCAGCTTCCGCGAATACCGCCTGCTGGCCGCCATGCGCGCCCAAGGCCTGGCGGTGCCCGCGCCGCTTGCCGCCGCCTACTGGCGGCAAGGCCCGATCTACCGCGCCGCCATCGTGGTCGAGCGCATCCCCGGCGTGCGGCCGCTGGCCCACATGCTGGCCGAGCCGGTCTGGCAGGCGGCGGCCGAGGCCATCGTGCGCATGCACCGGGCCGGCGTCTGGCATGCCGACCTCAATGCCTTCAACATCCTGGTGGGGGGCGACGGCCGCGTCTGGCTGATCGATTTCGATCGCGGCACGCAAGGTTCCCTGTCGGACCGCCAGCGCGAGGCCAACCTGGAACGCCTGCGCCGTTCGCTGCGCAAGGTGGCTGGGGAAGAGGGCGAGCGCTTCTGGCTGCGCCTGCGCGACAGCTACTGGACGGCCTGGGGCGTGGGAATCCAGCCCTGATCCGGGCGGCGGCGGCCAATTGCCGCCATCGGGCCCAAATCGCGCCAATTACCCGGCAAAGTTGGGCAGGTGATCGCTAAAAAGCTTTATCATTTCGCCTTTTGGTACTCCTGTCACATACGGCATAACGCAAGGGGGCTGGTGATGAAACTACGGGCGGGTATGCGCTTGGCGCTTGGAACGATGCTGGTCATGGCGGCCTCGTCGGCGGCGGTGGCGCAGAACAAGGTCGTCAACGTCTACAACTGGGCTGAATACACGGCTCCGGACACGATTCCCGGTTTTGAAAAGGAAACCGGCATCAAGGTCCGCTATGACGTCTACGACAGCAACGACACCCTGCAGGCCAAGCTGTTGGCCGGCAAGTCGGGTTACGACGTCGTTGTCCCGTCCACGCATTACGCCTCGCGCCAGATCGAAGCCGGCCTGTTCCAGAAGCTGGACAAGTCCAAGATCCCGAACTGGAAGTACCTGGATCCCGAAATCATGGCGCTGGTCGCCACCGTCGATCCCGGCAACGAATACGCCATTCCCTGGGGCTACGGCACCAACGGCCTGGGCTACAACGTCACCAAGGTCAAGCAGATCATGGGCGACGGCGTCGACCTGGCCAACTGGGACATGATCTTCAAGCCCGAGAACGCCGCCAAGCTGAAAGAGTGCGGCATCTCCATGCTGGACGAAGCCGCCCAGGTGTTCCCTGCCGTGCTCAAGTACCTGGGCAAGGACCCCAACAGCACCAACGCGGACGACTACAAGGCCGCGCTGGACGTGCTGATGAAGATCCGCCCGTACATCCGCCAGTTCAGCTCGTCGGGCTATATCGACGAGCTGGCCGTGGGCGACCTGTGCATGGTCTACGGCTTTTCCGGCGACGTGATGATCGCCCGCAAGCGCGCCCAGGACGCCAAGAAGTCCTATGAAGTGAACTACTTCATTCCGAAGGGCGGCGCGCCCGCGTGGTTCGACCTGATGGTCATCCCCAAGGATGCGCCGCATCCCGAAGAGGCGCTGGCCTTCATCAACTACATCGAAACGCCCAAGGTGCACGCGGCCATCACCAACACCATGTTCTACCCCAACGCCAACAAAGAGGCGCGGCAGTACGTGGTCAAGGACGTGGCCGACAACCCCATGATCTACCCGCCGGCGGACGTCTCCAAGACCCTGTATGTGATCAAGGCGCTGCCCTTGAACATCCAACGCCTGCAAAACCGGATGTGGTCCGAGCTGAAGTCTGGAAGATAAGTCATCATGAGCGATAGCCGTTACTCGGCGCAGCATTCGGCCGATCCGGACGAGTTCGTCCGGATCTCCGATGTCGTAAAGATCTTCGGCGATGTGGTCGCCGTCCGTTCCGTCAACCTCTCGGTCAAGCGCAACGAGATCTTCGCCCTGCTCGGCAGTTCGGGCAGCGGCAAGTCCACCTTGCTGCGCATGCTGGCGGGCTTCGAGGAAGCCACCTCGGGCCAGATCTTCCTGGATGGCGAGGACATCACGCACGTGCCGCCGTACCGCCGGCCCGTGAACATGATGTTCCAGTCCTACGCGCTGTTCCCGCACATGACGGTCGAGGCCAACGTGGCCTTCGGCCTGAAGCAGGAAGGCGTGGATCGGGCCGAGATCCACGACCGCGTGTTCGAAGCCCTGGACCTGGTCCAGATGGCCGGCTATTCGCGCCGCAAGCCCAACCAGCTGTCGGGCGGCCAGCAGCAGCGCGTGGCGCTGGCGCGCAGCCTGGTCAAGCGGCCCAAGCTGCTGCTGCTGGACGAGCCCATGTCCGCGTTGGACAAGCAGATCCGCCAGAAGACCCAGATCGAACTCGTGAAGATCCTGGAGCAGGTCGGCGTGACCTGCATCATGGTCACGCACGACCAGGAAGAAGCCATGACCATGGCCCATCGCCTGGCCGTCATGACCGAAGGCCAGATCGTCCAATGCGGCACGCCGCAGGACGTCTACGCCTTCCCGAATTCCCGCTTCGTCGCCAGCTTCATCGGTTCGACCAACATGTTCACCGGCACCATCGTGGTCGATGAACCCGACCATGTCGCCATCGAGTGCGGCGAGCTGACCCGTCCGCTCTTCGTCAACCACGGCGTGAGCGAACCGCTCGGCATGGAAGTGCACGTCTCCATCCGCCCTGAACGGTTGGTGGTGTCGCGCGAGCAGCCCGAAGCCGAGTACAACTGGGCCCACGGCATGGTCAGCCACATGGCCTGGATGGGCAGCTACGCGCTCTATCAGATCCGCCCGGATTCCGGCAAGACGGTCGAGGCCAGCGTGCCCAGCCAGCTGCTGGCCGCGATGGACGCGCCCGGCATCGACGAAGAGATCTTCGTCAGCTGGGACGCCGACAGCGCCACGGTGCTGGCGTCATGATCCGCTTTTCGCCCCGCGACTGGTTGCCGTCGGGCCGGGCGCTGGCGGTGGTGCCGCCGTTCGCCTGGCTGGTGCTGTTCCTGCTGGTGCCGTTCCTGCTGGTCCTGAAGATCAGTTTCGCCGAGCTGAAGTTCGGCATTCCGCCGTATACGTCGCTGGCGGAATTCAAGGACGAGGCGGTGCAGTTCAGCCTGCATCTGCGCGGCTACATCCTGCTGTTCACGGACAGCCTGTACTTCGCCACGTATCTGAATTCGGTGAAGATTGCCGCCATCACCACGCTCTTCTGCGTGCTGATCGGCTATCCCATCGCCTATTACATCGCGCGTTCGTCGCCGGCGGTGCGCAACCTGCTGCTCCTGGGCGTGATCCTGCCGTTCTGGACTTCGCTGCTGCTGCGCGTATACGCCTGGGTCGGCATCCTGCGCAACGACGGGCTGCTCAACAACCTGCTGCAGAGCCTGGGCATCATTTCCAGTCCGCTGGAAATCTACCGCACCGACGTCGCCGTCTACATCGGCATGGTTTACGCCTACCTGCCGTTCTTCATCCTGCCGCTGTATGCCACGCTGGTGAAGATGGACCTGCGCCTGCTCGAAGCCGCCTACGACCTGGGCGCCAAGCCCTGGCAGGCGTTCTGGCAGATCACCGTGCCGCTGTCGCGCCAGGGCGTGATCGCGGGCGCCATGCTGGTGTTCATCCCGGCGGTGGGCGAGTACGTGATCCCCGAAATGCTGGGCGGCGCCAACACGCTCATGATGGGCCGCGTGATGTGGAATGAATTCTTCAACAACGCCGACTGGCCCATGGCCTCGGCCGTGACCTGCGTGATGGTGCTGTTGCTGCTGGTGCCCCTGGTGTATTTCCAATACAACCAGGTCAAGCAGCAGGAACAGGCGAGCGGAGGCCGCAAATGAACGGGCCCAACAAGACTTTGCGCGCCGTCGTGCTGGGGCTGGGGTACTTCTTCCTGTACGTGCCCATCATCAGCCTGATGGTGTTCTCGTTCAACGAGTCGCCCACCGTCACGTCCTGGACCGGCTTCTCGTTCCGCTGGTATCACTCGCTGTTCAACGACGACGCGCTGCTGCGCGCGGCCTGGCTGTCGTTCCGCATCGCCGCCATGACCGCCACCGCCGCCGTCATCATCGGCACCTGGGCCGGCTATGTGCTGGGCCGCATGGGGCGCTTCCGCGGCTTCGCCCTGTATGTGGGCATGCTGAGCGCGCCGCTGGTCATCCCCGAAGTGGTGCTGGGCATCTCGCTCCTGCTGATGTTCGTGGAACTGCGCGGCAGCCTGGGCTGGCCCGCCGAAAACGGCATCTTCACGATCTGGGTCGGCCACGTGACCCTGTGCATGGCCTTCGTCGCGGTCGTAATCCAGACCCGCATCCGCGACCTGGACCGCTCGCTGGAAGAGGCCGCGCTGGACCTGGGCGCCACGCCCATGACCGTGTTCTTCAAGATCACGCTGCCGCTGATCGCGCCGGCGCTGGCCTCGGCCTGGCTGCTGTCCTTCACCCTGTCGCTGGACGACGTGGTGCTGGCTTCGTTCCTGTCCGGCCCCAGCTCCAGCACGCTGCCCATGGAAGTTTTCTCGCGCGTGCGCCTGGGCTTGAAACCCGAAATCAACGCGCTGGCGACGCTCTTCATCCTGGCGGTCGGCACTTGCGTGATCCTGGCCAACCGCATGCAATGGCGCAAGGAGTCCGAACCCAAATGAAGCAAACCACCCTGTACGGCCTGACGAAGTGCAGCACCTGCGTCAAGGCGCGCGACTGGCTGACCGCGCATGGCGTTGCCCATGCGTTCGTGGACTACCGCGACAATCCGGTGCCGGCCGCCACGCTGAAGTCCTGGGCTGATCAGGTCGGCGGCTGGGAAAAGCTGGTCAACCGCACGTCCATGACCTGGCGCAACCTGCCGGAAGAGCGCAAGACGGCGCACACCGATGCGCAGTGGAGCCAGTTGATCGCCGAGTATCCGGCGCTGGTGCGCCGCCCGGTTACGGTCACGCCCGATGGCGAGGTGAGCGTTGGCTTCAGCGAAAAGCGCTACGGCGAACGTTTCGCCTGAGGTCCAGGCCGGCCTGGCGTCGGGCGCGCCCGGCCGGGCCTTGCCCGACGCCTTCTTCGACCGCGACGCCGCGCAGCTGGCGCGCGAGTTGCCGGGCAAGGTGATCCGCCACCGCGTGGGCGACCTGTGGCTGTCGGCCCGCATCATCGAGACCGAGGCCTATTACCTGGAAGAGAAGGGCAGCCATGCGTCGCTGGGCTACACCCACAAGCGGCGCGCCCTGTTCATGGACGGCGGCACGGTCTACATGTATTACGCCCGCGGCGGGGATTCGCTGAACTTCAGCGCCGGCGGGCCGGGCAACGCCGTGCTGATCAAATCCGCCTATCCCTGGACGGACGCGCTGTCCGGTCCGCAGGCGCTGGCCCGCATGCTGCAGTTGAACCCGGATGCACAGGGGCGGCCGCGGCCGGTCTCGGGCCTGTGCGCCGGCCAGACGCTGCTGTGCCGGGCGTTGGGCCTGAAGGTGCCGGACTGGGATGCACGCGGTTTCGACCCGCAGGCGCTGTACGTGGAGGATGTGGGCGAGTCGCCCGAGGCCCTGATCTGCACCACGCGCCTGGGCATTCCGCTAGGGCGGGACGAACACTTGCACTACCGTTTTGTGGATCCTGCTTATGCGGCCTTCTGCACGCGCAATCCCTTGCGCCGCGGACAGCGCGCCGGCCACGACTACGTATGGGTAGACCGCCAGGGCGTGGTGTTGCCGCAGGCGCCGCAGGCGTAGCCGGCCAGCCCGCGCCCCGGCCGCGCTTGCGTAAGGCGCCTCAGAACCCGCCAGTGGCGATGCGTTCGGCCAGGGCCGCGCGCATGCGCGTGTACTTGCGGTGGATGCGCCGGCTGTTCAGGCGCTTGCTCCAGGCATAGATCGGAATCAGGGGCAGCCCGCCGAAGCCGTCGATCAGGTACAGGCCTTGTTTGCCGTCGGCATTCAGGCCACAGGCGATGTTGCTGGCGGAGATGTCGTGCAGGACCACGTGGGCATCGGCCAAGTCCTGGAAGAATTCGTCCAGCTGCGCGCTGAGGGCGTCGTCCAGCTTGCCCTGCTTGGCCAGATCCGTCACGGTGGGAGCAATATTGCCGTTGGTATCGCAGATTTTCTCGACGACCAGCCCCAAGCCCAGCGTGGTTTGGGCCACGCCGAGTATGCGCGCCATTGGCACCTGCCAGACGCCGGAGGGGCGGGTGGTGGTGGTGACGTACTCGGAAATTTCGGTCAGGTAGACGCGGTACGCGCTTTCACGCTGGTACTGCTTGTACCAGCGCTTGAACGGGCGCGATTCCAGGTACACCGCGCGGGCGCGCATATCCATGACCTTGACGAGCAAGGACGGCATGTTGGGGTGCTGGAATATGTGCCTGTCGTGTCCCGAGGCGAGCGGCGTGGCGGCGTTCAGGTCCAGCGGGCCGAAGACGGACTGGAATGAAGCCGCGGCGAGACAGGGGGTGGGATCTGGGGGGGTCAAGGGGGAGCAAACCTGTTTGAATGCCCCAAAGTTTAATCCCTTGTTTCCGTTTTACTTGCCCGGCAGTGGTCGATCCTAGCGGGATTCACCCTGAACGACGGGGGCCGCATCCTACAATCCCGGCTTTGGAGATGCATCTTTTGAACGACATACATCTGCTTTGGATCGCCGCAGGCGGCGCCGTTCTGGCCTTTCTGGCGGCGTTGCTGGCCTGGCTGCGCCCGCCCGCGCAGGACGCCCGGCTCGATGCGCTGCTGGAAAGCCTGGAACGCACCGAGCGCGCGCTGCGCTCCGACATCGCTGAAGGCCAGCGCGGCCTGCGCAGCGAGTTCGCGGACTCCACGCGCGCCCTGCGGGTGGAGCTGTCGCAGTCGCATGGCGACCTGCGCGCCGGCTTGTCGCGCGATGCCCAGGCCGCGCGCGCCGAGTCGGCGGAATCCCTGACGCGCTTTGCAGCGGGCTTCTCCGAGCAACTGCAAGGCCTCATTCAGATCAACGAGCGGCGCCTGATGGAAGTGCGCGCCACGGTGGATCAGCGGCTGCAATCGTTGCAAACCGACAACAGCGCCAAGCTCGACGAAATGCGCCGCACCGTGGATGAAAAACTCCACGCCACGCTGGAGCAGCGCCTGGGCGAGTCCTTCAAGCTGGTGTCGGACCGCCTGGAGGCCGTGCACAAGGGCCTGGGCGAAATGCAGGCGCTGGCGGCGGGCGTGGGCGACCTGAAGCGGGTGCTGACCAACGTGAAGTCGCGCGGCACCTGGGGCGAGGTGCAGCTGGCCAGGCTGATCGAGGACAACATGACGCCGGACCAGTACGCCAGCAACATCAAGCCCGTGCCGGGCAGCGATGCGGTGGTGGAGTTCGCCATCCGCCTGCCGGGGCGCGGCGATGGCGGCGAACCCGTCTGGCTGCCGATCGACGCCAAGTTCCCCAAGGAAGAGTACGAGCGCCTCATGGACGCGCAGGAAGCCGCCGACATCGAAGGCGTGAAGAACGCCGGTGCCGCGCTGGGCCGGGCCGTCGAGCTGCAGGCGCGCCTGATCGCAGGCAAGTACGTCGCGCCGCCGCACACCACCGACTTCGCCATCATGTTCCTGCCCACCGAAAGCCTGTACGCCGAGGTGCTGCGCCGCCCGGGCCTGCTGGACAAGCTGCATGACCTGCGCGTCAACGTGGCCGGTCCCAGCAACCTGGCGGCGCTGCTGAACAGCCTGCAGATGGGGTTCCGCACGCTGGCGATCGAACAGCGCTCGTCCGAGGTCTGGCAGGTGCTGCGCGCGGTCAAGACGGAGTTCGGCAAGTTCGGCGAATCCCTGGCCAGCGTCAAGAAGACGCTGGACACCGCCAGCAACAAGATCGGGCAGACGGAAGTGCGCACCCGCGCCATGCTCAAGAACCTGAAGGCCGTCGAGGCGCTCCCCGAAGCCGACGCCCGGCTGCTGCTGGGCGCGGCGGACGAGGGCGGCCCCGGGGATGACGACGAAGACCAGGCTGCGGGCCAGAACTGATCCGGCCGCGGCGGCATCGCAGGGGCGTGAGCTTGTTGCCCGCTGCGACTGCCGATATCCTGGCGCTAGCGGCAATCCGCCGTCAGCTACCTGGAGCATTGCAAGCATGAGCACCGCTGAACGCCATGATTCCTCCACCCTGGACGCGACGGCGCTGGGCGCCGATATCGCACAAGGGGCCACCACTGCGCTTGCTGCGATGCAGCAGGCGGTGGATCGGGTGGCGGCCCGCAATCCCTCGATCAACGCGGCCTGCGGCATGCAGGCGGAAATCGGCCTGCGCCTGGCGCAGTCGCTGGACGAGGAGCTGGGCGGCCTGTCGCAGGAACAGCGCTTGGCGCAATTGCAGAAGCGGCCGTTCCTGGGCGTGCCCACCTTGCTCAAGGATCTGGGCACCGCGGCGTTGGGCCTGCCCAGCGCCATGGGGTCGGTGCTGTATGGCCAGGTGGAATGGAACGTCGACGCCGAGATCGTCAAGCGCTACCGTCGTGCCGGCCTGATTCCGTTCGGCCGCACGACCAGCGCGGAACTGGGCCTGAGCCCCACCACCGAATCGCCGGTCTACGGACCGGCCACGCAGAATCCCTGGAAGGCGGGCCATAGCGCGGGCGGGTCCAGCGGCGGAGCGGGCGCCGCGCTGGCCAGCGGCATGGTGCGCATCGCCCATGGCAGCGACGGCGGCGGGTCCATCCGCATTCCCTCGTCCTGCTGCGGCGTGCTGGGCCTGAAACCTTCGCGCGGCCTGATGCCGCTGGGTCCGCTGAAGGGCGAAGGCTGGGGCGGCCTAGCCACCGAACACATGATGACCCTGTCGGTGCGCGACTGCGCCGCGTCGCTGGACATCAGCGCCGGCGCCGACGTGGGCGCGCCATATGCCGCGCCGGCGCTGCCGACGGATTCCTATCGCGCCGTGGTGGCGCGCGTGGCCGCCGATCCGCAATCGGCTGCGCGGCGCCGCATCGCCTTCGTCAACACCACCTACGAGGGCGAGGCCATCCATCCTGAAGTGGCGGCCGTCGTGGACGAGGCCGCGCGCCTCTTCGCCTCGCTGGGCCATGAGTTGGCGCCTGCCGCGCCGCCGGTGGGATCCGAGGAGGTGCTGTCGCCCATGCTGCCGCTGATCGCGAGCGCGGCGGCCAACGCCATCGATGCCTTCGTGGCCGCGCGCGGCCGCCGCCTGGCCGCCGACGAACTGCAGCCGACCACGCTGGGCGCGCGCGAGTACGCCCGCGCCATCTCCGGCGCGCAGTACGTGGCCTGCGTCGATACCTGCCACGAGATCACGCGCCGGGTCGGCCGCTTCCTGGAGCGCGACGGCACGCAAGGCTATGACCTGTTCCTCAGCCCTGTGCTGGCGCAGCCGCCGGCGGCCATTGGCCGCTACGCCATGGACAACGCCGACTACCTGGCCTACCGTTTGGGCAAGAAGGGCGTCATCGGCTATTCGCCTTTCGCGCCTTTGGCCAATCTGACGGGCATGCCCGCCATCTCCATCCCCTTCGGCATGTCGTCCGATGGCCTGCCCATCGGCATCCAGCTGATGGGGCCGCTGGGCAGCGAGGCGCTGTTGCTGGAACTGGCAGCGCAGGTCGAAGCGCTGCGGCCCTGGGCCCTGGTGGCGCCAATGGCCAGATAGGGCGGAAGGGGCAGACCGCGCCGCGGGCGGGCGGCGCATCAGTGGACCGATCCAGGGAGCAGCCATGTCATCGTTCGCGACGCATACCATATCCAACCAGGTGCCGCCCCTGGAGGACTACTCCTTGTACGAGACCGATCCGGCCTTGCGCGAGGCGGTGCGGCGCGAAGGCGCGCAAGCCTGGGAGCCGGAACTGGCGGCGCACGGCGCCTGGCTGGGCCGCGCGCAGACGCTGGAAGCCGGCGCGCAGGCCAACCGCTGCACGCCGCGCCTGGTCAGCTACGACCGCGGCGGCCATCGCATCGACCGCGTCGAGTTCCATCCGTCCTGGAATCTGTTGATGGGCGGCATCATGGCGCGCGGCCTGCACAGCCGCGCCTGGGCCCAACCCGAGCCGGGCGCGCAGGTGGCGCGGGCCGCGGCCTATGTCATGCAGGGGCAGGTCGAGGCGGGCAGCTTGTGTCCCACCACCATGACTTTTGCCGCCGTGCCGCTGTTGCAGCGCGAGCCTGCGGGCGTCGTGGACTTTGGCGGGCAGTGGCTGAACGCCTTGTATTCCCGCGAGTTCGACGGCGCCGACGCGCCGCTGGCCGCCAAGCGCTCGGCCCTGATAGGCATGGGCCTGACCGAAAAACAAGGCGGTTCTGACCTGCGCGCCGTCACCACGCGCGCCACGTCGCTGGGCGCGCCCGGCCGCGGCCGCGCTTATTTACTGGTCGGCCATAAATGGTTTTTCTCGGTGCCGCAGGCCGACGCGCATCTGGTGCTGGCGCAGACCGACGAAGGGCTCAGCTGCTTTTTCGTGCCGCGCTGGATACCGGACGGGCCGCGCAATGCCGTGCGCGTGCGCCGGCTGAAGGACAAGCTCGGCAATCGCAGCAACGCCAGCGCCGAGGTCGAATTCGAGGATGCCTGGGGCGTCATGGTGGGCGAACCGGGCCGCGGCCTGGCCGTGTTGCTGGAGATGGCCGCCACCACCCGGCTGGATTGCGTGCTGGGCAGCGCGGCGCTGCTGCGGCAGGCGCTGGTGCAGTCGGCGCATCATGCGCGCCATCGCCACGCCTTCGGCAAGCCCCTGATCGGGCAGCCGCTGATGCGCAACGTGCTGGCCGACCTGGCGCTTGAAAGCGAGGCGGCCATGATGCTGGGGCTGCGGTTGGCGCGCGCCGTGGACGAGCGCGCCGACGCCGAGGCGCGCGCCCTGGTCCGCGTGGGTACTCCCGCCGCCAAGCTTTGGGTCTGCAAGCGCGCCATCGCCGCGGTGGCCGAGTGCATGGAGGTCTGGGGCGGCAACGGCTACGTGGACGACGGCCCCATGCCCCGGCTTTACCGCGAAACGCCGGTCAACTCCATCTGGGAGGGATCCGGCAACGTCATGGCGCTGGACGTGTTGCGCGCCTTGCAGCGCGAGGCCGGGGCGCTGCCCGCGCTGGAGCGCGAGTTCGCGCAGGCGGCGGGCCAGTACCAGGATTTCGACGACGCGCTGGCGCGCTGGCGGACCCTGCTGGCCGACGGCGCCCAGGCCGAGTTCCAGGCGCGCCGCATCGCCGCCGGCCTGGCGCGGCTGTGGCAGGCTGCCTTGCTGATCCAGCATGCGCCCGCGCCGGTGGCGCAGGCTTTCGTCGCCAGCCGCCTGATCGCGGGTGGCGGCGTGTTTGGCGAACTGGCCGCGGGCGCGGATGCGCAGGCCATCCTGGCGCGGGCGTGGCCCGCCGCCGCGTGCTAAATTTCCTGGCTCGACAAACCTTCCCGCATTTCTCGCCATGCTTTCCCAGCAAGAACTCAAGCAGCAAGCCGCAGACGCGGCCCTGGAATTCGTTGAACAGGTCGCAGGACCCGACGCTATCATCGGCGTAGGCACGGGCTCCACGGCTGATCTTTTCATCGACGGCCTGGCCCGTTTCAAGGGCCGGATCGGCGGCACGGTGGCCAGTTCCGAGCGCAGCGCCGCCCGGCTTGCCGGACACGGGCTGAAGGTGCTGGACCTGAACGACATCACCAGCATGCCGATCTACGTGGACGGCGCCGACGAGATCGACGCCAACTTGCACATGATCAAGGGCGGCGGCGGCGCGCTGACGCGCGAGAAGATCGTGGCTTCGGTGGCCGAGCGCTTCATCTGCATCGCCGACGAGTCCAAGCTGGTGCAGACCATGGGCAAGTTCCCGCTGCCTGTCGAAGTCATCCCGATGGCGCGCGCATCCGTGGCGCGCGCCCTGGCGGCGCTGGGCGGCCAGCCCAAGCTGCGCGAGGGATTCGTCACCGATAACGGCAACGTCATCCTGGACGTGTCCGGCCTGTCCATCACCGACGCGCCGGGCCTGGAAGCCCGGGTCAACAATCTGGCGGGCGTGGTGACCTGCGGCCTGTTCGCGATCGCGGGCGCCGACGTGGCCCTGCTGGCCACGCAAAACGGCATCCGCCGCCTGGACCGCCGCGCCTGAGTCCGCTGCCGACGCCTCCCGGCGTCGCCCCGGCCGGCCCGCCTTGTGGCGGCCGGGGTCCGTGTTCATAATCCTGTCACACTTGGGTCATAACCTTGCGGGTTGTGCAGGCCCAACTCGTAATATCCTTTTTTCAGGGCAGTGCAATGAGACCAAACACGCAGGGAGCCCGGATGTCGGAGCATACAAACAAGCAGTTCGATGCGGACCTGGAAAGTGTCCGTTCGCAGTTCCTGCAAATGGGCGGCCTGGTGGAAGCCATGATCCAGGAGGCCATCGACGCGCTCGCCAGCGGCGACATTTCGCTGGTCGAGAAAGTCCGTGAGCGGGAAAAGGAAGTCAACCGCCACGAAGTCGAAATCGACGAGAGCATCAGCCGCATCCTGGCGCGCCACCAGCCTACCGCCATCGACCTGCGCATGCTGATGGCCGTGTCCAAGATGCTGACCGACATGGAGCGTTCGGGCGATGAGGCCGAGAAGGTCGCCACCGTCGCGCGCCGCATCCATGAAGCCGAACTGCGCCATATCCCGGTGATCGAACTGCGCCACATGGCCGCCAATGTGCGCACCATGCTGCATCAGGCGCTGGACGCGTTCGCCCGCCTTGACCCCATCCAGGCCGCCGCCGTGGTGCGCAGCGACAAGGAAGTGGACAAGGAATGGAAGGGCGCGCTGCGCCACCTGATCACTTACATGATCGAAGATCCGCGCACCATTTCGCGCGCCATCGACATGATCTTCATCGCCCGCGCGCTGGAGCGCATCGGCGACCATGCCAAGAACATGTCCGAGCGCGTGATCTACATGGTCAAGGGCGCCGACGTGCGCCACACCGGCGTGAAGAACACCGAGCGCCTGGCGCGCGGCGAAGAAGAAGACACGGAAGAGTAACTACCGGATGCCCGGCGGCCCCTCGGTCGCCAGGCCTCATTCCAGGGGCAGCGACGCCCCTGCTTCCAGCCGCGGGTCCGGCACGCCGGCTTTGCCGGCGTCGATGCGGCCCGCCAGCCTGCGGCCGAAGGCCGGCATGGCGGGCGCGCTGATCTCCAGGTCGTACCATCCCTGGCAACCGCCATAGGCAAGCTCCAGCGAGCCGTCCGCCTGCACGTGCGCCATGGCGCACCAGCCGTCGCCCATGCGCGACTCCACTTTCACTGGCTGCGGTATTCCCGCACGATTGACGAGGCGCAGGCTCAGGCCCGTCGCCGTCGCCGCCACTTGCGCTTCCAGCGTTCCGGCATCGCGCGCATCGCCGCGGAACCGCCGGTGCAGACCGTCGGGGCCCAACAGCCACAAGTCATAGGCGCCGCCTGCGTGCAGGCGCCAGCCGTCGTCCAGCCGCGCGCCCGCGCTCACGGTGTAGCGGCGCGGCGCGTGTTCCAGCGCATGGTGGTCGTAGACATGCAGCACAGCGCCCGCGGCGCCGGGGTTGCGCAGGGTCAGCCGGTAATGCCCACCGTCGGCGGCCATGCGCCCCTGCACGTCCAGCGCATAGGGCAGGGCGCAAGCCTGGCGCCGGCCTTCGGCGTGCGCACCGCGGGCGGCAGTGAAGTCGAAGGCCGAAGTCAGGTCGCCGGCGATCTCGCGCCGCCATGCGCTGATGTTGGGTTCAAGCACGCCGAAGCGCGCTTCCAGGAAACGGATCACCGAAGTGTGGTCGAACACCTGGGAATTGACCCAGCCGCCGCGGCTCCAGGGCGATACCACCAGCATCGGCACGCGCGGCCCCAAGCCGAACCCGCGGCCGTGCAGGCCGGCAGGGTCGTCAGGCGTGGCGGCGCTGGGGCCGTGGCGAGTATCGTGGTATTCGCCGTCCAGCTCGACCGTGGACAGGCCGCCCGACTGGCCGTCGGGCGCGCGGGCGGGCGGCGCGGGCGGCGGCATGTGGTCGAAGAAGCAGTCGTTCTCGTCGTACGTGACGAAGAACACGCAGCGGCTCCATACCTCCGGATTGCGCGTCAGGATCTCCAGCACGCGTTCCGTGTAGGCGCCGCCCCGCACGGGGGAGGAGACCTCGGGATGCTCGGAGTCGGCCGTGGGCGCGATGATCCACGACACCTGCGGCAGCGTGCCGCGGGCGACGTCGCGCGCCAGCTCGTCCAGCGTGCAGGTCGACAGGCCGCGGTCGCGCAAGGGCGCGTCGCCGGTGGCGTCGGCATGCTGCCGGCGGTATTGCTGGAAGCCGGCCAGCGGATTGTCGTGGTAGTTGTCCGCCATGTCCTGGTAGATGCGCCAGTCCACGCCGGCATGCTGCAGGCGTTCGGGGTAGGTGGTCCAGGCGTAGCCTTCGCCGGCCGGTCCCAGGCGGTCGTAGGTGTTGACCAGGGCCGGGCCGCCGGCCTGGCCTTGCGGATCATTGGTGCCGGTCCACAGGAACAGGCGGTTGGGATTGGTGCCTGCGTGGATCGAGCAGTGATACGCGTCGCACAGGGTGAAGGCGTTTGCCAGCGCGGTCTGGAACGGTATTTCCGCGCCGCGATAGGCGCCCATGCCGAGCCGGCTCTTGGCGGGCAGCCATTGATCCATGCGGCCGTCGTTCCAGGCGCGCTGCGCGTCGTCCCAGGTATGCGGCGTGATGTAGCCCACCCGCGCATCGCTGGCGTATTCCGCTTGCAGCGCATAGGGACGGACCCGGGCCGCGCCGTCGGCCTGCGTCAGCACGTCGCCCGCCAGCGTGGGCGCGGGATGCGGATCGGCGAACCCGCGCACGCCCGGCAAGGTGCCGAAATAATGGTCGAAGGACCGGTTTTCCTGCATCAGGATCACCACGTGCTGCACGTCCTGCAGCGTACCCGTGCGGCGGTCGGGCGCGATGCCGAGCGCGCGTTCGATGGGCGAGGAGGGGGACAGGCGCGATTCTTCTTTCATGACAGCGATGATACGGCCAGCAATACTTGAATCTTAAGGCCGGCGCCAAGGCGGACGCTGGCGCCGGAAATGAACAGCCCCTCGCGGGCGAGGGGCTGTATCGGGTCGGCCGCCATCTGGTGGCGGCCGGAAAGGGCGCGACCGGATCAGGCCGAGGGCGGAACGTAACCCTGGGCTTCGACGGCGCCGTCTTCGAACAGGAAGCGCTCCATCTGTTCTTTCAGGTACTTGCGCGCACGGGCGTCCGCCAGGTTCAGGCGGTTTTCATTGACCAGGCGCGTTTGGATGCCCTTCCATTCTTCCCAAGCTTCCTTGGAAATGCTCTGCCAGATCTTGGTGCCGAGTTCGCCGGGGTAGGGGGGGAAATCCAGCCCTTCGGCTTCACGCTTCAGTTTTACACAGTTGACGATACGGGCCATGGTTCGCTGCCGGAAGAAATGAGTAATCCCGCATTTTAACGGGCTTGGCGCCGTGACGGCGACTAAGCCCTGCGGACCCTGCGGGTAGCCCGGTTGTTACAGCTTCTTGATGAAGACCAGGCTGTTGCGTGAACGGTTGTAATTGTGCTGCTTTTCGCGCGGCAGGTCGGCGATGCCGCCCTGCACGAAACCGCGCTTCATGAACCAGTGCGAGGTCCGCGTCGTCAGCACGAACAGGCGCTTGGCGCCGACGGCGCGCGCGCGCGATTCCATGTGGCGCAGCAGGATCTCGCCTTCGCCCGAACCTTGCCATTCCGGATGCACGATCAGGCAGGCCATTTCGGCCATCTGTTCTTCGGGGAAACTGTGCAGGGCCGCGCAGCCGTAGATGACGCCGTCGTGCTCCAGCACGGTGAAGTTTTCCACGTCGCGCTCGACCACGCTGCGCGGGCGCGGCACCAGGGTGCCGTCCGCTTCCAGCGGTTCGATCAGGCTGAGGATGGCGCCCACGTCGTCGATGGTGGCGGCGCGCAGATCGTCCAGCGTGTCTTCCACCACCATGGTGCCCACGCCGTCGTGGGTGAAGATTTCCAGCAGCACGCTGCCGTCCAGGGCGAACGGCAGCAGGTGGGCGCGGGCCACGCCGCGTTTGACCGCCAGCGAGGCGTACTGCAGGAAGGCGTGGGTCTCTTCGTCGAGTTCGCCGCCGGCCAGCAGCGCGTCGGCATCCACGCGGGCCAGTTCGGTGTCCAGCGTGCCGTCGTCGTTCAGCACGCCCTGCGAGCTGGACAGGAAGATCAGTTTTTCAGCGCGCAGCGCCACGGCGACGCTGGTGGCCAGGTCTTCCATGGCCAGGTTGAAGGCGTCGCCGGTGGGCGAGAAGCCGAGCGGCGACAGCAGCACCACGGACGAGCCCTTCTCGATGGCGAACTTGAGCGCGTCGATGTCGATCTTGCGCACCTGGCCGGTGTGCTTGTAGTCCACCCCGTCCAGCACGCCGGTCGGGCGGGCGGTGACGAAGTTGCCGGAGATCACGCGGATATGGGCGTGCGACATGGGCGTGTTGGGCAGCCCCTGGCTGAAGGCGGCCTCGATGTCCAGGCGGATCTCGCCGGCGGCTTCCTTGGCGCATTCCAGCGCGGCGGCGTCGGTGGGCGACAGGCCGCGGTCGAATTGCTGGGTAAAGCCCTTCAGGCGCAGCTGCTCATTGACCTGCGGACGCGAGCCGTGCACCAGCACCAGGCGGATGCCCAGCGAGGACAGCAGCGACAGGTCTTGCACCAGCGCGTTCAGCGCGCCGGCCTGCACCAGTTCACCGCCGAACGCCACCACGAACGTCTTGCCTCGGAACGCATGCACATAAGGCGCCACTTCTCGGAACCATCGGACGAACTGGGCGGGTGCGAATTCTGGGGCTTCGAGGGCGGAGACGGTGTCTGGTTCCAGGTCGGGCATGATGGGTGGAAGGATTCCTGAGAGTAAGCAAAAACGCGGCGCAGTGCCGCGCCATAGCGCCGTCGGGCGACGGCGTGGCGAAATTATATGACCGTCGCGCCCCGGCGCAGGCGGAAAAGAGTGCCAATTTGGTGCCGGATTTTCCGGTTTGCGCCCGCGGCGCCAGCAGGAGAGCCGCGGAAATTTATAATGCCGGGCTAACCGGACTAATCGTACATGCCTGAATCCTCCAGCCCGCGTGCGCCCAAGGCCGCGGACGCGGCGGCTCCAGCGGCAGCGGCGGACGCGCAGAACGCGCGCCGCGCGCCGCGTCCCGAGCGGCCCATACCCGTGGTCACCTACCCCGAAGACCTGCCCGTCAGTGCGCGGCGCCAGGAGATCGCGCGCGCCATCGCCAGCCACCAGGTGGTGATCGTCAGCGGCGAAACCGGCTCGGGCAAGACCACCCAGCTGCCCAAGATCTGCCTGGAACTGGGCCGCGGCCGCCAGAAGATGATCGGCCACACCCAGCCGCGCCGCTTGGCCGCGACCTCGGTGGCCAAGCGCATCGCGGAAGAGCTGAACACGCCCATGGGCGAGGTGGTGGGCTACCAGGTGCGCTTCAACGACCGCACCGGCCCCAACGCGTCCATCAAGCTGATGACGGACGGCATCCTGCTGGCCGAGTCGCAGCGCGATCCGCTCTTGCGCCGCTACGACACCATCATCATCGACGAGGCGCACGAGCGCAGCCTGAACATCGATTTCCTGCTGGGCTACCTGAAGCAGCTGCTGCCGCGCCGCCCGGATCTGAAAATCATCATCACCTCGGCCACCATCGACGCCGAGCGCTTCGCCCGGCACTTTGCCGCGTCCGAGGACAAGCTGGCGCCCGTCATCGAGGTGTCCGGCCGGCTGTATCCCGTCGAGGTCCGCTACCGCCCCGTGCGCGAGGAACTGGCGGAAGACGAAGCCGCGCCGGCCAAGCCCGGCCGCGACCGCGAGCGCATGTCCGGCGACGAAGAGCGCGACCTGATCGACGCCATCGTGGACGCCGTGGACGAATGCGCGCGGCACGGCCCCGGTGATGTGCTGGTGTTCTTGCCCGGCGAGCGCGAGATCCGCGAATCCGCCGAGGCGCTGCGCAAGCGCCATCCGGCCGGCACCGAGGTCTTGCCGCTGTACGCGCGCCTGTCGCAGGCCGAGCAGGAGCAGATCTTTCATCCGCGCACCAATGCGCGGCGCATCGTGCTGGCCACCAACGTGGCGGAAACCTCGCTGACCGTGCCGGGCATCCGCTTCGTGGTCGACAGCGGGCTGGCGCGCATCAAGCGCTATTCCTGGCGCAACAAGGTCGAGCAGCTGCGCATCGAGCCGATCAGCCGCGCCTCGGCCAACCAGCGCGCCGGCCGTTGCGGCCGGGTGGGGCCGGGCGTCTGCATCCGGCTCTACGACGAGCTGGACTTCAACAACCGGGCGCCGTTCACGGATCCGGAAGTGCTGCGCTCGTCGCTGGCCTCGGTCATCCTGCGGATGAAGTCGCTGAAGCTGGACGACATCGAGCAGTTCCCCTTCGTCGAGGCGCCGCCCGGCCGCGCGGTGGCCGACGGCTACCACCTGCTGCAGGAGCTGGGCGCGATCGAACTGGCGTCGGCCTCGGACGACGACACGGATGCTTCGCGCACCGGCTCGTCCTTCGTGCTGACGCGCACGGGCCACGAACTGGCCAAGCTGCCGGTGGACCCGCGCATCGGCCGCATGATCCTGGCCGCGCGTGAACACCAGTGCCTGGCCGAGATGCTGATCATTGCCTCGGCCCTGTCGGTGCAGGACGCGCGCGACCGGCCCATGCAGGAGCGCGAGGCCGCCGAGGCGGCGCACGCCAAGTTCGCCGACGACAAGTCCGAGTTCATCTCCTTCCTGAAGCTGTGGCGCTGGTATGGCGAGCAGGTGCAGCACAAGGCCTCGCAGCGCAAGCTGGTGGCCCTGCTGCGCCAGAATTTCCTGTCGCCGATCCGGCTGCGCGAATGGCACGACGTGCACACCCAGCTGGCCGCGCTGGTCGGTGAGCAGGGCTGGCGCCTGAACCAGACCGAGGCCACCTACGAGCAGTTGCACATGGCGCTGCTGTCGGGCCTGTTGGGCAATATCGGCTTCAAGAGCGACGAAGGCGGCCACTACCAGGGCGCGCGCGAGATCCGTTTCCATATCCACCCGGGTTCGCGGCTGGTGAAAAAGGCGGGGCGCTGGATCGTGGCGGCCGAACTGGTCGAGACCACCCGCCTGTACGCGCGCTGCGTGGCGCGCATCGATCCGGTGTGGCTGGAAAAGGTCGGCGCGCATCTGATCCGCAAGAACTGGTCCGATCCGCGATGGGAAAAGAAGGCCGGGCAAGTGGTGGCCAATGAACGGGCCACGCTGTACGGGCTGACCATTTACACCGGCCGGCGCATTCAGTACGGCCGGGTCAATCCGACCCAGGCGCGCGAGCTGTTCATCCGCCAGGCTTTGGTGCCGGGCGAGATCGACACGCGGCTGGCTTTCGTGGCGCACAACCGCAAGCTGATCGCGGGCATCGAAAAGCTGGAACATCAGACCCGCCGCCCGGACATTCTGGTCGACGACGAGCTGATCCACGCCTTCTACGACCGCCAGCTGCCGGCCGACATTTCGCAGACGGCGACGCTGGAAAAGTGGGTGTCGGGGCTGGACAAGGCGGCCGCCGCCAAGCTGCTGCTGACGCGCGACGAGCTGATGCGCCACGAAGCCGCGGGCGTCACGACCGACGTCTTCCCCAAGAAGGTGGAATGGCAGGGCGTGTCGATGGCGCTGGATTACCACTTCGAACCGGGTTCGCCGCGCGACGGCGTGACCCTGTCGGTGCCGCTGTTCGCGCTCAATCAGATCGATCCGGCGCGCTGCGAATGGCTGGTGCCCGGCATGCTCAAGGAAAAGGTGCACCTGCTCTTGAAGTCGCTGCCGCAGAAGCTGCGCCGCCATTGCGTGCCGCTGCCGGATTACGCCGCGGGCTTCTACGACCGCTGGTTCGAACGCCAGGCCGATCCCCAGCAGGGGCTGGTGGAGGCGATCATCGCCGACATGTGGGACCAGGTGCAGATCCGCCCCGCCGCGGCGGACTTCAAGCTGGAGACCCTGCCAGCCCACCTGTTCATGAATTTCCGGGTAGTGGACGAGCACGGCCGCATGCTGGCGGCGGGACGCAACCTGGCGCAGCTGCGCGCCGAATTCGGCAAGCAGGCGCAGGCCACGTTCCAGCAGTTGGCGGCCAGCGACACCCAAGTGGCCCAGGCGCTGGCGCACGAGAACCTGACTGCCTGGTCTTTCGGCCCCTTGCCGGAGATCATGGAGATCAAGCGGCGCGGGCAGTCGGTGATCGGCTATCCGGCGCTGGTGGACCGCGGCGCGCATTGCGACCTGGACGTGTTCGACGATCCGGACGAAGCGCGCAAGCACCATCGCGCGGGCTTGCTCAGGCTGTTCCGGCTGGGGCTGCGCGAACAGGTGAAATTCCTGGAAAAGAACCTGGCGGACCTGACCAAGATCAGCATGCTCTACATGACGCTGGGGACGCAGGAAGAGCTGCGCGACCAGATCATCGATTGCGCGCTGGGGCAGGCCTGCCTGGCCGACCCCTGGCCGGTCAACGAGCAGCAGTTCGAAGCCCGGCGGGCCGAGGGCAAGGGCCGGCTGGGCCTCCTGGCGCAGGAAGTGGCGCGCTTGGCGGGTGCGGTGCTGACGGAGTGGGCCGCGGTGCAGCGCAAGCTGCCGCAGGCCAAGCCGCACGCTTCGGCCTATGCGGACCTGCAGGCCCAGTTGGGGGCGCTGATGCCGAAGTGGTTCATCCGCGACACCCCGTACGCCCAGCTGGCGCATTTCCCGCGCTACCTGAAGGCGGTGCTGGCGCGCATCGACAAGCTGCGCGCCGATCCGGCGCGCGACGCCAAGCTGGTGGCCGAGATGGCGCCGCTGCTGACGCAGTACCAGCGGGCCAGATCCGCGCTGAAGGGGGCGCCCGACCCCCGCCTGGACGAGTTCCGCTGGCTGCTGGAGGAACTGCGCGTGGCGCTGTTCGCGCAGGAGCTGCGCACGCCCATGCCGGTCTCGGTGAAGCGGCTGATGAAAAGCTGGGAATCCCTGAAGCGTTGACCGCGGCGGGACGGCGCGAGCCGTCCCGTATTACTGCAAGATTTCAGGTCGTTTTCCGTTCAGAGACGCGTCATCTGGTTATGCTTCAATGCGCGGGCCTTCCCTCGCCGCTCCCAGGAGCATAGCCGCCATGTTCGAGCTCTTCAGCACGCGTACCCGCCCGGGCGCGTCGTCCCGGTCGACCCCGAACCGCTGGGACTGGGCTTTGCTGCCCCTGGTGCTGGCCGTGCTGGCGCTGATGGCCTATGGCGCCTCCCAGATGAGCCGCCCCTTCGCCGTCGGGGAAGATCTCCCGATCTCGCTGGACCCGGTCTACCTGCCGTATTACCTGTTGCGCACCATCCTGCGGATGTTCACGGCGCTGGCCTTCTCGCTGCTGTTCAGCTTCGTCTTCGCCGCCATCGCCGCCAAGTACCGGGCGGCGGAGAAGGCGATGATTCCGATGCTGGACATACTGCAATCCGTCCCCATCCTGGGCTTCCAGGCCATCGCGATCGCGCCGTTCATCGCCCTGTTCCCGGGCAATCTGCTTGGGGTCGAATGCGCGGCCATCTTTGCCATCTTCACCTCCCAGGCCTGGAACATGGCGTTCAGCCTGTACCAATCCATGCGCACGGTGCCCTCCGAGTTGAGCGAGGCGGCGCGCATTTTCCGCTTGTCCGGCTGGCAGCGGTTCTGGCGGCTGGAGCTGCCATACGCCACGCCCGGCCTGCTTTGGAACATGATGATGTCGATGTCCGGCGGCTGGTTCTTCCTGGTTGCCGCCGAGGCCATTTCGGTGGCGGGGCAGGACATCAAGCTGCCCGGTATCGGCTCCTATATCGCGGTGGCGATCGACGCGGAAAACGGCCGCGCCATCGCCTGGGCCATCGGCGCCATGATGGCGGGCATCCTGCTGTACGACCAGCTGTTCTTCCGGCCGCTGCTGGCCTGGGCCGACAAGTTCCGCTTCGAGGAGTCGCAGGGCGATGCCGCCCAGCAGTCCTGGCTGCTGGACTGGACCCGCCGTAGCCGCTGGATGAAGGCGCTGTCCAACGCCTTCTGGGCGCGCATGCGGCGCGCGCTGGGCTGGTTCAGCGTGCCGTACGACGGCACCTCGATCCGCGCCCGCGCCAAGACGCCCGATCCGCGCTGGACGCGGGCCTGGGATGCGCTGCTGGCGGCCGGCGCGCTGCTGGCCACGTACAAACTGGTGCGCTTCGTCCACGAGGACGTGGGTTGGGGCGAAGTGCTGCACGTGCTCGGGCTGGGAGGCATCACCCTGGTGCGCGTCATGCTGCTGATCACGCTGGCCTCGGCGGTCTGGGTGCCGATCGCCGTCTGGATCGGGCTGCGGCCCAAATACTCGCAGCGGGTCCAGGCGGTGGCGCAGTTCCTGGCCGCCTTTCCGGTGAACCTGCTGTTTCCGGCGGTGGTGTTCGTGATGGTGGCGTTGAAGCTCAACCCCAACATCTGGCTGAGTCCGCTGATCATCTTCGGCACCCAGTGGTACATCCTGTTCAATGTGGTGGCCGGGGCCTCGACTATCCCCAACGAACTGCGGTTGGCGGCGGGCAACCTGGGGCTCAAGGGCTGGCTGCTGTGGCGCCGGGTCTACCTGCCCGCGGTCTTTCCCAGCTTCATCACGGGAGCCATCACCGCCAGCGGCGGCTCCTGGAACGCCAGCATCGTGGCCGAGTACGTGACCTGGGGCAATACCTCGCTGGTCGCGGATGGCCTGGGCAGCTACATCAAACAGATGACGGAGCTGGGCGATTTCCACCGCATCGCGCTGGGCATCGGCGTCATGAGCATTTTCGTGATGCTGTTGAACCGCTTTTTCTGGCGCAAACTGTATTTGCTGGCCGAAGACCGCGGCCGCTAGGAGTCTCTCGTCATGGATCCCATTTCCCTGATCGATCTGCATGACGTCGGCAAGTCCTTCCGGGCCGCCGACGGCACCCAGCGGCATGTGCTGGAACACGTGGACTTCACGCTGAATGAGGGCGAAATCGTCGCCCTGCTGGGCAAGTCCGGTTCGGGCAAGTCCACCCTGCTGCGCATCATGGCGGGCCTGGTCAACGCCGACCAGGGCACGGTCACCTACCGCGGCCAGCCGGTGTACGGCCCGGCCTCGGGCATCGCCATGGTGTTCCAGTCGTTCGCGCTGTTTCCCTGGCTGACCGCGCAGCAGAACGTCGAGCTGGGCCTGGAGGCGCAGGGCGTGGCGCCGGCCGAGCGCGCCAGGCGCGCGGACGCGGTACTGGACCTGATGGGCCTGGGCGGTTTCGGCGGCGCCCTGCCGCGCGAGCTTTCCGGCGGCATGCGGCAGCGGGTCGGCATCGCCCGCGCCCTGGTCATGAATCCCGACGTGCTGCTGATGGACGAGGCATTCTCGGCGCTGGACGTCCTGACCGGCGAGACGCTGCGCGACGACATGCTGGAGTTGTGGGAGGAAAGCCGCATTTCCACCAAGGGCATCCTGATCGTGTCGCACAACATCGAGGAAGCCGTGATGATGGCCGACCGCATCATCGTGTTTTCCAGCGACCCGGGACGTATCCGCAGCCAGGTCATGGTGGGCCTGCCGCGGCCGCGCGACGTGGATTCGGCGCCGGTGCGCGCGCTGATCGACGAGGTCTATGCGCTGATGACCATGCGGCCCGCGCACGACGTGCCGACGCCCTTGCAGCAAGGTCTGGGCTACCGTTTCCCGCAAACCGAAGTCGAGCGCATGGAAGGCGTGCTGGACGTGTTGGCGGAAGCGCCGTTCAACGGCCGGGCCGACCTGCCCAAGCTGGCCGAGGAGGCCGAGATCTCGGACGACGACCTGCTGCCGGCCTGCGAAGCGCTGGGCCTGTTCGGTTTAGCCCGGATCGACCGCGGCGACATCTTCCTGACGCCGCTGGGCCAGCGCTACGTGCTGGCCGAGCAGGCCCAGAAGCAAGCGATTTTCGGGCGCCAGCTGCTGGCGCACGTGCCGTTGGCCGCGCATATCCGCCACAGCCTGGAACAGGAGCCCACCGGCGCGCTGCCCGAAAAAGACTTCCTGGACTCGCTGGAAGAATTCCTCAAGCCCGACGAGGCGGAACGGGTGCTGAAGATCGCGGTGGAGTGGGGGCGCTACGGCGAGATCTATGGCTATGACTACCATACCGGGCTGCTGACGCTGCCCGCGCCCGACCCCGTCTGAGGGGCCGCCGCGCAAGAAAGCAGGGCGCCCGGGCCTGCCGGGCGCCGTTGGCTACAGGGCCAGGAATCCCGCGACGACCAGAATGATCAGGCCGTACTTGGTGGCCTTGTAGACCTTGCGGTTCCAGGCCTTGAAGGCCTTGCGCTTCTGGTCGATGACCCAGTGGGCGTGGGTCAGCTTGTTGATCGCGCCGGTCTGGTCGCCGCCGTCGTTGGGCGAACTGGCGGCGGACATCACGACGCGGCCGAACCAGCGGTTGAAGGCTTCGGCCCAGCGCCACTTCAGCGGGCGCTCCACGTCGCAGAACAGGATGATGCGGTTCTGGTCGGTGTGGTTGTAGGCTTCGTGCACGTAGGTTTCGTCGAACACCACGCTTTCGCCGTCGCGCCAGCTGTAGTGTTCGCCGTCGACGATGATGTGGCAGCCGTCATCGTTGGGGGTGACCAGGCCCAGGTGGTAGCGCAGCGACCCGGCGAACGGGTCGCGGTGGGGGTTCAGCTGGCCGCCGGGCGGGAGTTCGGCGAACATCGCGGCCTTGACCTTGGGCAGGGTCTTCAGGATGGCGACGGTCTTGGGGCAGAGTTCCTCGGCGGACGGGTGGCGCGCGTCATACCACTTCAGGTAGAAACGCTTCCAGCCGTACTTGAAGAAGGAATTGAAGCCGATGTCGTTATGGGTGTCGGCGGCCTTGATGCGGCGCAGCTCGGCCATCTGCATCGCCTCTTCGCGGATCGTCTCCCAGTTGTCGTCCAGCACCTTGAGTTCGGCGATTTCGCTGGTCGTCAGGTAGGGCGTGGTCGGAACCCGCGAGGTCAGCACCATGAAGGCGTTGACGGGGGCGAGCAGCACTGAATGGTCCAGCAATTGGCGGCCCAGCGGCAGCTTGACGCGGCCGCGGAAGTGCGCAAACAGGATGGCGCTCAGCCAGATCCCGGGAATTAGCCATTTCATAGGTGAATCTCGTGCGTAAATCTCATGTCAACAATGGAGGATGACGTGCAACGTGTATTGTTACACAGGCGCCCGCGTAGTCCTTTGCGCAACCGCATGGGCCTCGGCTTGGACCGCGTTGACTAGGTACAATTCCCTTTATGTCCGAAGAAGCCGTAACAACCCCGTCCCCATTTGTTCACCTGCGCGTACACTCCGAATTTTCGGTCGTGGACGGCATCGTGCGCATCCCCGACCTCATCAAGCGCGTGGCCAAGCTGGGCCAGCCCGCCGTCGCCTTGACGGATCTGTCGAACCTGTTCGGCCTGATCAAGTTCTACAAGGGCGCGCGCGGCGCCGGCATCAAGCCGATTGCCGGCTGCGATGTCTGGCTGTCCAACGACGACGACCCCGCCAAGCCTTTCCGCCTGCTGCTGCTGGTGCGCAACCACCAGGGCTACCTCAATCTCTGCGAACTGCTGACCAAAGCCTTCCTGACGAACCAGGGCAAGGGCCGCGCCGAGATCCGCCGCGAATGGCTGCAGGGGCAGGAGGGCCTGATCGCCCTGTCGGGCGGGCGCGGCGGCGATGTGGGCCAGGCGCTGGACGCGGGCAACGCCGTGTCGGCGCTGGCGCTGGCGCGCCAGTGGGCGCACCTGTTCCCGGGCAGCTACTACATCGAGTTGCAGCGCGCCGGCATGGACGGCGACGAAGCCTACACCCAGGCCGCCATGCGCCTGGCCAGCGAGGCCGGCTTGCCGGTGGTGGCGACGCATCCGGTGCAGTTCCTGGACGAGTTCGAATTCCAGGCGCACGAGGCCCGCGTCTGCATCGCCGAAGGCGAAATCCTGGCCAACCCGCGCCGCGTGCGCCGGTTCAGCAAGGAGCAATACCTGCTCAGCTCCGAGGAAATGGCCCGGCGCTTCGCCGACGTGCCCTCGGCGCTGGCCAACACGGTGGAAATCGCCAAGCGCTGCAACCTCAGCCTGGTGCTGGGCAAGCCGCGCCTGCCCAACTTCCCCACGCCGGACGGCGTGAGCCTGGACGACTACCTGGTCCAGCTGTCGGAAGAGGGCCTGGAAAAGCGCATGGAGTTCCTGTTCCCGGACGAGGCCGAACGCGCCTCCAAGCGCGAGCAGTACTACGAACGCCTGCGCTGGGAATGCAAGACCATCATCCAGATGGGCTTCCCCGGCTACTTCCTGATCGTGCAGGACTTCATCAACTGGGGCAAGAACAACGGCGTGCCGGTGGGGCCGGGCCGGGGTTCCGGCGCGGGCTCGCTGGTGGCCTATGCCCTGGGCATTACCGACCTGGATCCGATCCGCTACGACTTGCTGTTCGAGCGCTTCCTGAATCCCGAGCGGGTTTCCATGCCCGACTTCGATATCGACTTCTGCCAGGACAACCGCGAACGGGTCATCGACTACGTCAAGGAAAAGTACGGCCGCGCCGCCGTGAGCCAGATCGCCACCTTCGGCACGCTGGGCGCCAAGGCCGTGGTGCGCGACGCCGGCCGCGTGCTGGACATGCCCTATATGTTCTGCGACGGCCTGTCCAAGCTGATCCCGTTCAATCCGATGGATCCCTGGTCGCTCGAACGCACCCTGAAGGACGAGCCTGCCTTCAAGGACCGCTACGAACAGGAAGAGGAAGTGCGCGCGCTGGTGGACCTGGCGCAGCCGCTGGAAGGCCTGACCCGCAACATCGGCATGCACGCCGGCGGCGTGCTGATTGCGCCTGGCAAGCTGACGGACTTCTGCCCGCTGTATTGCCAACCCGGCCAGGAAAACAGCGCGGTCTCGCAGTTCGACAAGGACGACGTCGAGGCCGCCGGCCTGGTGAAGTTCGACTTCCTGGGCCTGCGCAACCTGACGATCCTGGACTGGGCCGTGCGCTACGTGCGCCAGTTCAACGAGGACAAGCGCGACTTCGACGTCATGGCCCTGGCGCTGGACGATCCGGCCGCCTACAAGATCCTGTGCGACGCCAACACGACCGCCGTGTTCCAGCTGGAATCGCGCGGCATGAAGGAACTGCTGAAGAAGCTGCGGCCCAACACCTTCGAAGACATCATCGCCATGCTGGCCCTGTACCGTCCGGGGCCGCTGGAATCGGGCATGGTGGACGACTTCGTCAACCGCAAGCACGGCCGCGCCGCGGTGGATTATTTCCACGACGACCTGGAGAACACCCTCAAGAGCACCTACGGGGTCATCGTCTACCAGGAACAGGTGATGCTGATCTCGCAGATCATCGGCGGCTATTCGCTGGGCGGCGCCGACCTGCTGCGGCGCGCCATGGGCAAGAAAAAGCCCGAGGAAATGGCCAAGCACCGGGAACTGTTCGAGCAGGGCGCCAAGGAAAAGGGCCACGATCCGGACCTGGCGGTCAAGCTGTTCGACCTGATGGAGAAGTTCGCGGGCTACGGCTTCAACAAGTCGCACTCGGCCGCGTACGCGCTGATCTCTTACCAGACGGCATGGCTCAAGGCCTACCATCCGACCGAGTTCCTGGCCGCGACCATGTCCTCGGACATGGACGACACCGATAAGGTCCAGATCTTCTGCCGCGACGCCCAGGATAACGGCGTCGAGGTGCTGCCGCCCGACGTCAATTTCTCGGGCTACCGCTTCGAGCCGGTCGCCGACAAGCACACCAAGAACGGCAAGCCGCCGCGCACCATGCGCTACGGCCTGGGGGCGGTCAAGGGCACGGGGCAGGGCGCGGTCGAGGACATCCTGCGCGCGCGCAAGGAAGGCGGCCCGTTCCAGAACCTGTTCGACTTCTGCCGCCGCGTCAGCAAGCAGGCGGTCAACCGCCGCACCATCGAAGCCCTGATCAAGGCCGGCGCCTTCGACACCATCGAGCCCAACCGGGCGGCGATGCTGGCTTCGGTGCCCACCGCCATGGAAGCCGCCGAGCAGGCGGCCCGCAGCGCCAACCAGGCCTCGCTGTTCGGCGACGACAGCGGTGACGTGGTGGCCGGCGAACTGGCCAAGGTCGCACCCTGGGATCTGCACAAGAAGCTGACCGAAGAAAAGTCCGCGCTGGGCTATTACTACAGCGGTCACCTGTTCGACGCCTGGCGCGACGAAGTGCGCCGTATCGTGCCCATGCAGCTGGTGCGGGTCGAACCGCAGCGCGACCTGCAATGGATGTGCGGCGTGCTGGCCAGCGTGCGCGTCATGATGACCCGCCGCGGCAAGATGGTCTTCGCGGTGCTGGACGACGGCACCGCGCAGGTCGAAATCTCGGTCTTCAACGAGCTCTACGAAAAGCACCGCAACCGCCTGCGCGAAGACCAGCTGGTGATCGTCCAGGGCAAGGTCAGCAATGACGACTACTCCGGCGGCATGCGCATCGTGGCCGAGCAGCTCTACGACCTGCAGCTGGCGCGCGAAGCCCGCGCCAAGTCCCTGCGCGTCAAGCTCAACGGCAGCGCCGACGCGGCGCGCCTGCGGCAGATGCTGAATCCGTTCCGGGCCGAGCCCGAGAACGGCATTCCAGGAGTGCCGGTCGATATCGTATATACCAAGAACAATTTCCTGTGCACCGTCCGCCTGGGCGAAGAGTGGCGCGTCCGCATGGCCGACACGCTGCTCGCCAACTTGAATGAATGGACCAAACCCGATGGCGTGGAGGTCACGTATTGATGCCTAGCCTGCGTATCGTTCACTCGGAAGCCGCAACCAGCTTCGGCGGCCAGGAAGGCCGGATCTTCAAAGAGATGACCGCCATGCGCGCGCGCGGCCATCACATGGAAGCCATCTGCCAACCCAAGGCGCAATTGGCCGAACGTCTGTCGGACGCCGGTTTTCCCGTGCACACCCTGGAAATGGATGGCGCGGTGAATTACCTGAAGGGCATCGCCACCATCCGCGGCATCCTGCGCGAAGGCCGCTTCGACGTGCTCAATACCCACAGCCGGCGCGATACGGTCATTGCCGCCGCCGCCGCCGGCCGGCTGGCGGGGACGCCGCTCATCGTGCGGACCCGGCACCTGTCGAACAAGGTGGGATCGCTATGGTCCTACACCTGTCTGCCGCACAGGGTCACGACGGTCAGTGATCATGTGCGACAACACCTCATCGACCGTGGCGTGCCTGCTGGCAAGGTAGCCACCGTCTATTCCCCCATCGTGCTGCCGCCGCCCGTGGAACGCTCCACGCTGCGGGCAGAACTCGGCCTGGCCGATGACGACATCGTGGTCGGCTGCGTGGCCGTCATGCGCGCCACCAAGGGCCACAAGGACCTGATCGACGCGATCGCGCCGCTGATGGCCAGTCGGCCCAAGCTGCATCTGGTGTTCGTCGGCGGCGGTTCGCCGGTGTTCGAGCAGACCCAGGCCTATGTGGCCGAACTGGGGCTGCAGGACCGCATCCACCTGATGGGCATGCGGCGCGACGTGCCCAATCTGCTGGCGGGTTTCGATCTGTTCGCCCTGGCCACGCAGCAGGAAGCGTCCGGCACCGTCTACGTCGAGGCGCAGGCCAGCGGCCTGCCCGTGGTTGGCACGGACGTCGGCGGCGTGTCCGAAATGTTCCGCGACGGCGAAACCGGCATCCTGGTGCCGCCCAAGGACCCCGAGGCGCTCACCGTCGCGCTGGTGCGCTTGATCGACGACGCCGATCTGCGGCGGCGCATGGGCGAGGCCGGCCGCAAGATGGTCTGGGACGAGGGCGTGTTCTCGCCCGCCCGCCTGGCGGAAACCACCGAAGCCGTCTATGCCAAATGGCTGGCGGAGCGCGTGGGATGAACGCGCCCAACGTTCCGGTGCTGATGTATCACCACGTCACGCCGGCTGGCGGCATGATCGCCGCCACGCCCGACGTGTTCGAGGCGCAGATATCGCGCCTGGCCCGCGCCGGCTACCAGTCCTTGTCCGCCGATCAGTTCGCGGCCTACCTGGCCGGCGGCGCCGCGCCCGAGCGCTCGGTGCTGATCACCTTCGACGATGGCTACCTGAACAACTGGGTGCATGCGCACCCGGTGCTGGCGCGCCACGGCATGCGCGCGGTGCTGTTCACCATCACCGGCTGGATCGGCGACGGGCCGGTGCGCCCGCATGCGGGCCAGGCCGGTCCCTTGCCCGCCACGCCCGACCACGACGCCTGCAAGCAGCTGGTGGCCGCAGGCCGGACCGACGAGGCCATGCTGCGCTGGAGCGAGATCGAGGCGATGCAGGCGGCGGGCACCTTTGAGTTCCATTCCCACACGCACTCCCATACCCGCTGGGACAAGGTCTGCGGCGCCGATGTCGACGCCAAGCGCGGCCATATTGCCCAGGAATTGCAGGAGTCCCGCGACACGCTGACGCGCCGCCTCGGCTCCGTCAGCGACCACCTCTGCTGGCCGCAAGGCTATTTCGACGCGGACTACGTGGCCGCGGCGCGGGCCGCCGGATTCCGGCACTTGTACACTACCGACCCTTTCGGCCAGAACACCCCCGGCGCGGATCCCGAACACATCTATCGTTTCGCGGTGCGCAACCAGGGCGGATCCTGGCTGAACCGGCGCATCTGGCTGTCGCGCGATCCCTTCTGGGGGCCGCGCTTTCATGCCTGGAAGGTCTGGAAAAAGCGTCTCAGGAATCGCGGATGAAGCTATCTGTCATCATCATTACCAAGAACGAGGTGGAGAACATCGCCGCCTGCATCAAGTCCGTGGCCTTCGCCGATGAATTCATCGTGGTGGACTCGGGCAGCACCGACGGCACCGTCGAAGTCGCGCGCGCCCTGGGCGCCCGGGTGGAAGTGACCCCGGACTGGCCCGGCTTCGGACCGCAAAAGAACCGCGCGCTGGACCTGGCGACGGGCGACTGGGTGCTGTCGATCGATGCCGACGAGCGCGTCACGCCGGAACTGGCCCAGGAAATCCAGGAAGCGCTGCGCGCGCCGCACGCCGACGCCTACGAAATCGCGCGCCTGTCGAATTTCTGCGGCCGCGACATTCGCCACAGCGGCTGGTGGCCCGATTACGTGCTGCGCCTGTTCAAGCGCGGCACGGCGCGGTTCAACGACGTGGCCGTGCATGAGCGCGTGGTGCCGGCCAATGGCAAGCCGCTGCAGATGCGCGGCTACTTCCACCACTATCCCTACGACAACCTGGACGCGCTGATCACCAAGGTCAACCGCTACTCGTCCGACGCGGCCGCCATGATGTACGCCAAGGGCCGGCGCACCTCGATCTTCGGCGCGCTGGGCCACGGCTTCTGGACCTTTGTGCGGATCTACCTGATCCGGCGCGGCTTCCTGGACGGCAAGCACGGTCTGGTGCTGGCCGTGGTCGCCTCGGCCGGCAGCTTCTTCCGCTATTCGAAGCTGATGTTCCTGGCCGAGAAGAAGAAGTGAAGATCCTCTACACCAACTTCCACGCCGGCAACGGCGGCGGGCACGTCACCTACATCATCAATCTGGCCAAGGCCCTGTCCAAGGACCACCAGATCACGATCGCGGCGCCGGCCACCAGCCGCCTGTACCGTTACGCCAAGGCGATTCCGGGCGTGGCGGTGGAGGACATGCAGTACACGACGCGGCCCTCGTCCTGGTTCAAGGACCGTGCGCAACTGCGCCGCCTGATCAAGGCCGGCAGCTTCGACATCATCCACGCCAACGGCTCGGCCGACCACAAGCAGGTCATGCTGGCGACGCTGGGCATGCGCCACCGCCCGCGCATCGTTTTCACCAAGCACAACGACCATCCGCTGGCGAGCTTCGGCCATAAGTTGCGGGTGGCGCTGGCCACCGACCATGCCATCGCGGTCAGCGACTACGTCCATGGCCTGATGCAGCAGTCGCCCTACGGCAAGCGTCCCATCACCACCATCCGTCACGGCATCGACACCAATTTCTTCGCGCCGCCGCCGCCGGAAAGCCTGGACAAGCTGCGCGCCATCTTCTTCGGACCCGACTGGCACGGCAAGCTGCTGCTGGGCAGCGCCGGCGGCACAGACTACGACAAGGGCTGGCTGGACCTGGTGGCCGCGGTCGCCGCGTTGCCGCCGGAAGACCGCAAGCGCGTGCTGCTGATGGTGGCGGGCGACCCGCCCAACGAGGCCAAGCTCGCCCGGGTGCGCGAGTTGGGCATGATCGACCAGGTCCGCTTCCCAGGCTTGCTCGATGACGTGCGGGCGGCGCTGGCGTCCTGCCATGCGGGTTTCGTGCTGTCCTACCGCGAAGCCCTGTCGTTCGCCTGCCGCGAGATCATGGGGTTGGGGCTGCCCGCCTTGGTCAGCGACGCGGGCGGGCTGCCGGAGAATGTCACCGATGGGGTCGATGGCTGGATCGTGCCCGCGCGCGACGTGCCCGCCATCACCGCCAAGCTGCGTTTCATGCTGGACCATCCCGACGCCGTGCGCGCCATGGGCGTCCAGGCACGGGCAACCAGCCTGCGGGACTTCAATCTGGAACGTTTCGCCGCCGCCACACTGGACGTATACCGACGCACGCTGGGATAGGGCCGGGCTTTATAATCTGTCCCTATGTCTATCCCCATACTCATGTACCACCAGATCGGCGAGCCCAATCCCAAGGGCACGCCGTTCCGCGGGCTGACGGTGCACCCCGACAGCTTTGCCCGGCAGATGCGCTGGATGCGCAGGCTGGGCTATCGCGGCTTGTCCATGCGCGACGTCATGCCTTACGTGCGCGGCGAACGCCAGGGCAAGGTGTTCGGCATCACGTTCGACGACGGCTACCGCAATGTGCACCATAACGCCATGCCGGTGCTGAGCGAACTGGGCTTCACCGCCACCAACTATTTCGTGGCGCACCAGTTCGATGGCGGCAATGTGTGGGACCTGGAAAAAGGCATACCCTTCTCGGCCCTGATGACCGTGAACGAGATGCGGGAATGGGCACAGGCCGGCAACGAAGTTGGTTCGCATACGCTGGACCATGTGCACTTGTCCCGGATATCGCCCGACGAAGCCCGGCGTCAGATCGTCCAATCCAAGGACGAGCTGGAGCAGGTATTGGGTGCGCCCGTGACTGCCTTCTGCTACCCCTATGGCGATCACGGCCCGGAACACCGAGTCATGGCGCGCGAGGCGGGCTACGACAACGCCACGCTGATTCAGCGCGGTCTGGCGTCGGCCTCCGACGACCCTTATGGACTTCCCCGGGTCACTGTGTCGCGCTCCACCCACATCATCCGTTTCCTGCAGAAGTGCCTGACCCGGTATGAAGACTCCCGCCGGCGCGCTTGAGCGGCGCCTGCGCATCGCGCTGCTGGTCGATCGCTTCGGCAATCGTTTCGGCGGCGCTGAAGCTTATGGCGTGGAGTTGATGCGGGTGCTGGGGCAGCGCCACGACGTCTCCGTGGTGGCGCGCGATTTCGACAGCGACCTGCCGTTCCCCTTCTTGCCCGTGCGCTTTCCAGGCTGGCTGCCCAGCTGGATGCGCGTGCTGTATTTCGCCTGGCGCGCCGACCGCCTGACCCGCGGCCGCTACGACATCGTGCATTCGCACATGAACGGCTGGGCGGGCGAGATCCAGGTCATGCACGTGACGCCGGTGCGCTACAACCGGCTGACCCGCGTCAAGCCGCTGCAACGCCTGACGGCCTGGCTCAGCCCGCGCCTGGCCACGTATCTGCTGCTGGAAAAGCTGCGCGTGCGCCCGGCGCCCGCGCGACGCGTGGTGGCGGTGTCCGGCCTCATCATGGACCAGCTGCACCGCAGCTACGGTCCGCAGCTGCCGGTGGACATCATCGCGCCCGGGGTCAAGCTGCCGACCGCGGCGCAAATGGAAGGCCGCGAGGCCACGCGCGCCAGCCTGGGGTGGGACGCCGACACCATCGGCTGCCTGCTGGTCGCTCGCAATCCCTTGCGCAAGGGATTGCCGGCGCTATTGGATGCGCTGGCGCAATTGCCGCCGCAATACCGGCTGTTGGTCGTGGGCGCGGACGAGCCGACTCGTGAACGCGTGCGCGCGGCGGGCGCCATCGCCAGCCGCGTCACGCTGATCGACCCCACGCCCGACGTCGCCCGCTACTTCAGCGCCGCCGACATCTACGCGCATCCGACGCTGAACGACAGCTACGGCATGGCGCCGCTGGAAGCCATGTCGCACGGACTGCCGGTCGTGGTGAGTTCGCCCGCTTACTGCGGCTTCGCGCAATACCTGGCGGCGGGCAAGGACGCGCTCATCCTGCAGGATCCGCGCGACGGCGCCCAATTGGCGCAGGCGCTGGAGCGGTTGGGCTCCGAACCCGCGTTGCGGGCGGCCCTGGCCGAACGGGGTCTTGAGATCGCGCGCGAGCAAAGCTGGGAAACGGTGGCGGCGCGCTACGAGGCGCTGTACGACCAGGTGCTGCAAGAACGCCGCTGAGGCAGGTCCAGGCGGCGTTGCGGCCTGGCGTCAATGGCCGGGCGCCGTCGCCCGTTCCAGTTCGCCCAGCCAGCGGATCGCATGTTCGCGGTCGGCGCCGCACATCTCGGCCTGAGGCTGCAGCCCGCCGCAGAAATCCGGGCGCGACGGCTGGCCGAAAATCGCGCAGCGCATGTCAGGCAGCAGCTGGATACAGGGCACGCCGGCGGGTTTGCCTTGCGGCATGCCGGGTATTGGCCGGGTGATCGACGGCGCGATGCAACAGGCGCCGCAGCCGGGCCGGCATTCCAGCGCGGCGGGCGCCTGCAGGTTCAGACCCATCCGCGCAGCCAGTAGATGAACAGGCCCGCGTATTCCTTGAGAATGGAGCGGCTGGCGTCATAGGCGCGCTGATTCGGGAGCCACAGGGGCACGGAGCCATCGGCGGGTTCCACGATCTGCGGCGGCGCGGGGGCGGCGATCGCCTCCACGCCCTGCTTGGAAAAGGCCGCCATCGCACGCGGCATATGCAACGCGGAAGTCACCAGCAGCACCTTGCCGATGCCGCGCGCCTTGAGCTGATCCTCGGTCAAGGCCGCGTTTTCATATGTGGTGCGGCTGGAGTTTTCCAGGATGAGCGCCGTGTCTGGCACGCCCTGCTGGCGGATGGCGTGCGCCATGCCGCGGGCTTCGCTGACGTCGCCTTCCAGCGCGCCGCCCGACAGCAGCACCTTGGGCGCGCGTCCGGCCAGATAAAGTTGCGCTGCCGTGTCGATCCGGACCACGGCGGTTTCCTTGTCATACGGCAGGAACCAGTTGGCGCGCCCGTTGGCGGTGTTGCCGCCCAGCACCACGATGGCGTCGGCGGTCGGGGATTGCGCTGGCGGCAGATGCGGATAGCGGTGTTCCAACGCGCCGCCGGCCCAGATCGACGTCGCGGGCAGAGACCAGGCCAGCGACCACAAAAGGCCGGCAACGATGAGCGAACCGCCGGTCTTGCGGAGCCGGAACAGACCCAGCACCAGTCCGACGGCAACCAGGGTCAGGCTCAAGTTGTAAGGAATGATCAGATTTGTGAGATAGCTGGACAAGGGCATCTTGAAAAAAATCCTGATTACTACGTCTCGTCCAGCAGAAGGTTGGCTTGCTGTTCAACCTCTTCGCCAGACGGCCATGCATGCTCCGAGCCTACGCAGACGGCGCGCGGCGACCACGGACCGGTGCGTCCCGGACGCGTGACGCCGAACAGCGTCAGTTCGCTGGCGTTGGCGGCTGCGGCGACGTGCGAGACACCAGAATCGTTACAAATCACCAGCGCCGCCCGTGCCGTCAACGCTGCAAATGCGCCCAGGGACAGGGGAGGCAGCAGCATCGCCGTAGGGGCATTGCGCCGCGCTTCCTCGGTTTCGGCCGGAGGAGGGCACATTACCACGGTATGACCGCGGGCCTGCAAGGCCCTGGTAAGTGTATCGAATCCCGGCCAGACCTTGATCTTGCCCTTGTGCAGACCCGTGGCCGTGGGCGCGATCAGCACGAAACGCTGGCCTGCCAGCCCGGCGGCTTCCAGCGCCAGATCGGCGGCGCTCTGGTGGGCGGACGTCAGCGGCAGGTCCAGGGTCGGACCGGGTTCGGCCGGGCCGCTGGGCAGGCCCCAGCGGGTCAGGGCTTCGCGGGTCAGGTGATGCCAGGACTGGACCGCGTGCAGCGAGTCGCCGGGTTTGGCAACGGGCCAGCGCAACAGGAAGCTGCGGCCGTCGTCGCGATAGCCGGCCGAGGGCAGTCCCGCCAGCCGGAACACCAGCGCGCTGGACAGCGAGTCCGGCAGCAGCAGTCCGCGGGCGCGGCGCCCCTGGGCGCCCAGGCTGCGGCGGTGGGCGCTGACCGCTGCCCGGTCCGGTCCGACCTTGCCGCGCATGGGGATGAAATCCTGCTTGGCCACGCCGTCCAGCAGGTCGCGGGCCCAGGGGCGGGCGCAGATCACCAGGGGCAGGCCGCTGGCGTGCAGGGCGCGCAGGCTGGGCAGGCTCATGCAAACATCGCCCACCCAATTGGGCAAGCGGACGTACAGGCAGCTGATATCGGACATGGAAGGGCGCTGGGCGCGTTAAGGCTGAAGGGGACATGGCCCGGGCGGCGACTTGTCGCGCAGCCGGTACAATTCTGGCCACAATTGTATAAAAGCGAGTGATTCCTTTGAATTCTGCCGCACGCAACGCGCCCGCGAGTTCCCAACCCGTCAAAGCCGAACTCTGGAGTCGGATCTACAGCCGCGTGGGCTCCTACTGGAAGGGATTGTTGCTTGCCGTCCTGCTGATGGCCGGCGCGGCCGCCACGCAGCCCGTCCTGGCAGTCATCATGAAGCCCTTGCTGGACGGCGGCTTTTCGGGCGCCAAGCCGTACTACGTCTGGGCGCTGCCGCTGGCAGTGGTCGGCCTGATCCTGCTGCGCGGCATCTGCAACTTCTTCAGCGATTACCTGCTGGCCTGGGTGGCCAACAACGTGCTGCTGGGCATGCGCAAGGATATGTTCGAGCGCCTCCTGGGCCTGCCCGACGCCGACTTCAAGCAGGGCGATACCGGCCGCCTGCTCAACCGCTTCACCATCGATGCCGGCAACGTCACGGGCTACGCCACCGACGTCATCACGGTGCTGGTGCGCGAAACCCTGGTCGTCGTCGCGCTGATCTGCGTGCTGCTGTACATGTCCTGGGTGCTGACGCTGATCATCCTGATCATGCTGCCGGTGTCGGTGCTGATCTCGCGCTTCTTCATCAAGCGCCTGCGCCGCATCAATCGCGAAACCGTCAACATGAATGCCGAGCTGACCCGCGTGGTCGGCGAAGGCATCGACGGCCAGCGCGTCATCAAGCTGTTCGACGGCTATGAAGTCGAACGCGGCCGCTTCGATTTCGTCAGCCGCCGCCTGCGCCGCTTCGCCATGCGCACGGCCACGGCCGATGCCGCCCTGACGCCGCTGACCCAGGTCTGCATTTCCATCTCGGTCGGCGCGGTCATCGCCGTGGCGCTCAGCCAGGCCAACCACGGCGCCCTGACCGTGGGCAGCTTCGCCTCCTTCATGGCGGCGCTGGCTCAGATTTTCGACCCCATCAAGCGCCTGACCAACGTCGCCGCCCGCATGCAGAAGATGCTGGTGTCGGCCGAAAGCGTGTTCACGCTGATCGACCAGGTACCCGAAAAGGATACCGGCACCAAGGAACTGGCCGAGCCCGTGCGCGGCAAGGTCGAATTCCGCAGCGTCTCCCATCGTTTCCCCGATGCCGACCGCGATACCGTCAACGGCATTTCCTTCACTGTGGAGCCCGGCCAGACCGTGGCCCTGGTAGGACGTTCGGGCAGCGGCAAGACCACCCTGGTCAACATGCTGCCGCGCTTTGTGCTGGCCGATAGCGGTTCCATCCTGGTGGACGACACGCCAATCGACGAGCTGACGCTGCGCAGCCTGCGCTCACATCTGTCGCTGGTGAGCCAGGACGTGGTGCTGTTCGATGACACCATCGCAGCCAACGTCGGCTACGGCGCGTTGGGCAAGTCGAGCGAGCAGAAGGTGCGCGATGCGCTGGCGGCCGCCAATCTGCTGGAATTCGTCGAGGGTCTGCCGCAGGGACTCAATACGCCGGTGGGCGAGAACGCCGCCCGCCTGTCCGGCGGCCAGCGCCAGCGCCTGGCGATCGCCCGCGCGCTGATCAAGAACGCGCCCATCCTGATCCTGGACGAAGCCACTTCCGCGCTCGATAACGAATCCGAGCGCCAGGTCCAGGCCTCGCTGGAGCGCCTGATGAAGGGCCGGACCACGCTGGTCATCGCCCACCGCCTGTCCACCGTGCAGAATGCCGACCGCATCATCGTGCTGGATGCCGGCAAGATCGTCGAGCAAGGCCCGCACGCCGAGCTGCTGGCCGCCAACGGCCTGTACGCCTCGCTCTACAAGATGCAATTCCGCGACGACTGATCGGCCAGCCGCCTGGCCTGGCGGTTGTTCGTTCCTGTCGCATTTCCGGATTGCCAAGCGTCCGGATTGCCGGAAAATGGAGCCGGGCCTGCCGGCAGGCCCGGCCCCCGTCCGCTGCGGGCGGGGCGGCGCCCCGAGGCGCTTTGGTCCGCCGTGCATCTGGAGCGCCCCATGTCCCTGCCTGCCGAAGGCAATCAGCTAGTCAATGTCGTCGTCCTGCTGGGGGCTGCGGTCGTCGCGGTTCCCCTGTTCAAGCGCCTGGGGTTGGGATCCGTCCTGGGATACCTGGCCGCCGGCCTGGTGATCGGCCCCTTTGGCCTGGGCCTGTTCTCCGATCCCAAATCCATCCTGCACGTGGCCGAACTGGGCGTGGTGATGTTCCTGTTCATCATCGGCCTGGAAATGCAGCCCTCCCGGCTGTGGAAGCTGCGCGGCGAGATCTTCGGCCTGGGCGTCGCACAGGTGCTGGCCTGCGGCGGACTGCTGACGGTGGTCGGCCTGCTGGCGGGGCTGTCGGGTCCGGCGGCTTTCATGGCCGCGATGGGTTTCGTGCTGTCGTCCACCGCCATCGTCATGCAGATACTGGGCGAACGCGGCGACACCGCCAGCGCGCAGGGCCAGCGCATCGTCTCGATCCTGCTGCTGGAAGACCTGGCCATCGTGCCGCTGCTGGCCCTGGCGACCCTGCTGGCGCCGGCTGGCAATTCCAGCCATGGCGATCCGTGGATACAGTCGGCCATCGCGGTGGCGTGCATCCTGGCATTGCTGGCCGCCGGCCGCTGGCTGCTCAACCCGCTGTTTCGCCTGCTGGCCGCCGCGCATGCGCGCGAGGTCATGACGGCAGCCGCCTTGCTGGTGGTGCTGGGCGCGGCGCTGCTGATGGAATTGGGCGGCCTGTCGATGGCGATGGGCGCCTTCCTGGCAGGCGTGCTGCTGTCCGAATCCACCTTCCGCCATCAGCTGGAGGCCGAAGTCGAGCCGTTCCGCGGCATATTGCTGGGCCTGTTCTTCCTGGGCGTGGGCATGTCGCTGGACCTGTCGGCGGTGGCCCGCGAATGGCCGCTGATCCTGGCCGCGGTGGCGGTGTTCATGCTGGTGAAATCGGTGGGCGTGTACGTGGTGGCGCGGGTGCTGCGCGCGACCCACGCCGAGGCCATGACCCGCGCGGCCCTGCTGGCGCAGGGCGGTGAATTCGCTTTCGTGCTGTACGGGGCGGCAGCCGCCGCCGGCATCTTCGATGCCCACACCGGCGCCGTGCTGACTGCAGTCGTCATCATTTCCATGGCGCTCACGCCGCTGTGCGTGCTGGCGTTGCGCTGGCTTCTGCCCAAGCCGCAGCCTTCGATGGAAGACGTGGATGTGGCCAAGGATCTGGAGGGCTGCGCCCTCATCGTGGGCTTCGGGCGTTTTGGCCAAATCGTGACCCAGGCGATGCTGGCCCGCGACCTGACGGTCTCCATCCTGGATATCGACACCGACGCGATCCGGGCAGCGGCCAAATGGGGCGTCAAGGTCTATTACGGCGACGGCACGCGCATCGACATGCTGCGCACCGCCGGCGCGGAAAATGCCTGCGCCATCCTGATCTGCATCGACGACCCCAAGGCGGTCAACCACATGGTCAAGCTGATCAAGGCCGAATTCCCGCTGGTGCGGGTGGTGGTGCGCGCATACGACCGCATCCATTCGTTGGCGCTGGCCAAGGAAGGGGTCGACTACCAGGTGCGCGAAACCCTGGAATCGGCGCTGGCCTTTGGCGAGGCCGCGCTGCGCGTGATCGGCGTGCCACCCGATGAAGCCGCCGAGGTGGTGCAGGATGTGCGCAGGCGCGACACCGAGCGTTTCGACCTGGAGGTGGCCGGCGGGCTGTTCGCCGGCCGCTCGCTGCTTTACGGCAATATGACCAGCGCCCCGGACGGCCGCAACGACCAGCCCGATCGGGAAACCGAGAGCGCCGCGCCCAGCCCGTCGGTGTAATAGACTATTTCCTGATCGTTGCATTACTTTTCGCATCATTTCACGCGCAGGCGCTGGTGGCTGAGGTAGATTTATCCGCACTGACTCGTCATCCATGACGAGCATTTGCCAGGGGGCTGCCATGCTGCAATCGGATCGGATTTCCACGACACCGCACGCTGTTGGAGTAGAACTGGCCCGGCGGCAGGCCCGGGCCTTGCGATGCGGATTTTCGGCGGGCTCCATGCGCCAGTTGGTGTCGCACACGGGCGGAACCGGTCCGGCATGGTCGATTGGCGCGCACCGCGAAACCGACAGGGCCAAGGGCGCCAAGGCCTTTCCCTTCCGCATCGCGGCGGTCGCGGCGACCTGAGGAAGCTGCGGCGCGGAAAGCGCCGCGCGGGCGGCGCTGGGGTTTTTTAGGGGCGGATCTTGCGCGGCTTGTCCGGCGGCGGCATCATCTGCGGCGTAAATCTCTGCCGGAATGATCCGCGTCCCCCGGACGTCCCCGGCGTAGGAGCGCCGTATTGAAGTCTCGCGGGTTTGTGCAACGCGCCCTGTATGCGTTGGCGGTGCTCGTCGCAATCGGCATCTGCGCGGCCGCGGTCGCGCTGCTCTGGATCGACCGCCGCGCCACCTGGGACGCCGCCCACGCTTCGGCGCGCAACATCACCGGCGTGCTGTCCGCGGACATCAGCCGCACCCTGCATGTCTACGACCTGTCGCTGCAGGGCATGGCCGAACGCCTGCGCGAACCGGGCCTGGCTCAGCTGGCGCCTGAAACCCAGCACCGCTTCCTGTTCGACCGGCCATCCACCGCCGAATACCTGGGCGCCGTCGTGGTGCTGGATAAGGACGGCAATATCCGTTACCACTCCGGGGATCTGGATGCGCCGGATGTGAGTTTCGCCGACCGGGATTTCTTCCAGGTGCATCGCGATGCCGACGACGTCGGCATGTATGTCAGCAAACCCTACCGCAGCCGCCTGCGCGGTGGCGACGAGAGCATCGCCATCAGCCGGCGCCTGTCCAATCCGGACGGCAGCTTCGCCGGCGTGGTGGGCGGTTCGCTGCGCCTGGCCTATTTCCGCGACCGCTTTGCCGCGCTGTCGATCGGCGAGCGCGACGAAATAAGCGTCTTCCGCAACGATGGCCTGGTGTTGTTGCGCGCCCCATATTCCCTGAACGACCTGGGCAGCGACATCGGCATGGCGCTGGATTTCCAGCAATTCCTGATCCGCCGCGAAGGCTCGTTCGTCGGCGCGCTGTCTCCAGACGGCGTGAACCGCTACTACACCTTCGCCAGCATCGAGGACACGCCGCTCATCATCGACGTGGCCATGGACGTGGACGAGCTGATGGAGCCCTGGGACCGCCGCGCGCTCTTCATCATCCTGGTCACTACGGCGCTGCTGCTGTCGGTCGTGGCGCTGATCGTGCTGTTCAGGCGCGAGATGATCCTGCGCAAGGCGGTCGAGACGCAGCTGGCGATACAGGCGCGCACGGATGGGCTCACCGGCCTGGCCAACCGGCGCGCGTTCGACGAAACGCTGGAGCGCGAATGGCAGAATGCGCGCCGCGAGCGCGTGCCGCTATCGCTGCTGTTCCTGGATGCCGACCATTTCAAGCGCTACAACGATCGCTACGGCCACCAGCAGGGAGACCAACTGCTGGCGACGCTGGCGCGCGTCCTCAAAAAAAAGGCCCGGCGTCCGCGCGACCTGGCGGCCCGCTATGGCGGCGAGGAATTCGTCGTGCTGCTGCCCAATACCAGCCGCCAGCGCGCCGCGGAGATCGCGGAGAGCATCCGGCGGGCGGTTGCCGGCCTGAAGGTGCCGCACGCGGACGCCGCCGCCGGCATCGTCACCATCAGCGTCGGGGTCGCGACCGCTGTGCCGCAGGGCGACGATACGGTCGCCGGCCTGGTGGAGGCGGCCGACGAGGCCGTCTACCAGGCCAAGGAGTCAGGCCGCAATCGCGTGGCAATGGCCGGGTCTTGATCCGGCGCTGAATGAAAAAGCCCCGCCGCGCTCATCGCGCGGCGGGGCTTTTTCGATCCTGCGTGGCTTAGCGGCCGACCATGACGGCCTGCATGCGCGTTTGCGCCTGTTGCACGTTCTTGGCTTGCGCGTTCAGGTCCTGCAGCAGCTTGTTCAGCTCGGCTTGCACGGCCGGATCCTGTACCTTGACGATGGGACCGGAAATGTCGATCTGCGCGGCATGCGCGGCAACGTAGTCGGCGATCTTCAGGCTGCTGTCGAAGGTTGCGTTCAGCTGCGGCAGCACGTCGCGGAAGGTGTCGGCCGGCAGGCTCACGGTCTTCTCGTAGGCCTTGTCGTACACCGCCTTCAGGTCTTCCGGCTGCTTGAGCTGAGCGCGCGCGGCGTCGGCCTTGGCCTGCTGTTCCTTCAGCGCCGCGCCCATTTCATTGAGCGAGGCTTGCACGGTCTTGAGGTCGTCGCGACGCGTCACGATATCGTTCAGCGAACGCATGGAGCCTTTCTGCATGATGCCCGACAAGGGCTTCACCGAAGCATCCATGCCCGCATTGAAGTCGGTGATCACCGCATATTGCGCGGCGTAGTCGCCGAAGGACTTCTTCTCTTCATCCGTCAACTGCGGGACGCGCACGCCGGGCTTGTCGACGATGCGGGTCTGCAGGAACTGCGTGAACGCGGCACGCTGTTCGGGTTCCTTGTTGCCGCAAGCGGCCAGCATCAACGGCAGCGCTGCGGCCAAGACGAGGAACGGACGGAATAGGGACTTCATCGCATCGAACTCCTAAAAGCGAAAGAAAGAAATTTTCAGGGTATACCCTGAAGGCGCCCGCAGCTTATCGGGTCGCCTTCCTTGCCGCCATCGCTTTCAGAATTGTTTGCAATCGAATCTTTAAGACACAAAATCCACACATAATGAAGTGAAGTCGCGCCCGCTACCTGTTACGCGTGCGCGCGTGTTCCAGTTATTCCTGGACGGCGATTTCCCGCAATGCCGCGGTCAGCAGTTCCGCCGACCGCGACAGCGAGCGGCCCGCGCGCCGCAGGATGCCGATGTGCCGATATAACGGCGGACTGCTGATGGAAACGCAACGCAGGCGGTTGGTATCGCCTTCGCGGGCAGCCAATTCAGAAAGAATGGCGACGCCCAATCCTTGCGCCGCCATCGCCAGCACGGTCGAGTTGTAGACGACCTCATAGGCCGCCGGCAGCGAGATTTTCAATTTGTCGGCCGCCGCCTCGATATGCGTGCGAATGCTGCTCTCCCGCACCGGCAATATCAACGGATGCTCGGCCAGATCCTTGAGCGTCACGGTGTCCGGCGCGGCCCAGGGATAGTCATGCGCCATGTAGGCGCAAAAGCGGTCGGTCACCAGTTGCTCCCAGACCAGCTCCTGATCGCGCTTGATCGGACTGCCGATACCAAAATCGACCTCGCCGCTGCGCGTCATGTCGTTGACGCGGGAGGCCACGGTGTCCCGCACGCAGACGGTGATCCGCGGGTAGTCGCGGTTCAGCCTGTGGATCGCCTGCGGCAAGAGGCCTGCGGCCAGGGAGGGCAGCACGGCAACGGTCACCGTGCCGCGTTCCCGGTCGCTGGTGTCGCGGGCCTGGGTCACCAGGTCTTCGATTTCAGCCACCAGTTTTTCGATCCGCGGGTAGAGCTCCTGGCCCCGCGGCGTCAGGCTGACGCTGCGGTGGTTGCGGTCGAACAGCCGCGTGCGCAGATGGGACTCGAGCTGCTGGATCTGTATGGTCAGCGCCGACTGCGAAATATTCAGTTCGTGAGCCGTCCTGGTGAAGTTGCCTAAACGCGCGATCGTGAGGAAAGCGCGTAACTGCTTGAGATCACTCAACATTATCGAAACTCCGAATCAAGACGCGAGGGCGTTGCGATCGTTTTTTTTGAAAAGAATGTTCCGTTATTTGAATTTTACGAATCGCATGCCGCTGAGTATATTTCCTATCGAACGCCTGGCTCAAAAAGGCGGCGAATAAATAAATGAGACAAAGAGGGAGGGCTCAGCATGGCCGGGTATTGTGCCTCACACCAGAGGCTTCAAACGCTGCAGCGAATAATGGATTCGATAAATGCCGCGGCTGAAAAGTGCGCCGGACTGTTTCTTATAGGAATGGTCCTGGCGATTTCAATTTCTGTATTTGTACGGCTGCTTTACACCTATACCGGCATTCCATTTTCCACGCCCTGGGCGGAAGAATTGGGCCGTTTCATGATGGTCGGCAGCGTCTTCATTGGCGGCGCGGTCGCCACCTACCGCCTGCGCCTGATCGGCGTCGATGCCTTCATCGGCATGGTGCCTGAGTCGGTCGCGCGCTGGCTGCGCGTTGTCGCCCATATCCTGACTTTGATGCTGGCCGTGCTGCTGGCCTGGAAGTCGATCAGATTGATCGAGCTTGGCATGAGGCAGACGTCGCCCGCGATGGAAATGCCCATGGCGTACATCTATGTGTTCATGTTCATCGGTTGTGTGCTGATGAGCCTGAATACCTTCGCGCATGTCATCAAGGAATTGATGAGTGTCGAAGCATCGCAGCCGGTCGGAGAGACGGAAAGAGCCGCCGCCGCCATGCAAAATAGTGAAGGAGGGGCGCTGTGATCCCGGTTCTGTTCTTATCGTTTACGGCGATCCTGATAATCGGCGCGCCCATCGTCACCGCCTTGGGCATGTCCGCCGCGTTTGCCCTGCAGGCGGGCGACCGCTCGCTGCTGATCGTGGCGCAGATGGCGTTTCAGTCGCTCGATTCGTTCAGCCTGATGGCCGTGCCATTCTTCATCCTGGCCGGGCATCTGATGTCCTCGGGCGGTGTCGCTGCCCGGCTGGTGCAACTGGCCAATGCCTTCGTCGGCTGGATCCGCGGCGGGCTGGGGGCGGTCGCGGTGCTGACCTCGCTGCTGTTTGCGACGGTTTCGGGTTCCTCGTCCGCAACTACCGCCGCGATCGGCTCCGTGCTGATCCCGGAAATGGAAAAGAAGGGCTACCCCAGGTCGTTCGCGGCTTCCATTGCCGCATCCTCCGGCGAGCTGGGGGCGATCATCCCGCCCTCGATCCCCATGATCGTGTATGCGCTGACGGCGAACGTGTCGGTCGGCTCGCTATTTCTCGCGGGCATCCTGCCGGGTCTGCTGATCACCGTGTCGCTGATCCTTACGGTCTGCCTGGTTGCCCGCTTCCAGGGCTTTGACGCAGTCACCGCGGTGAGCTTCACCGGATGGCTCAAGGGTGTCCTGGTCGCCCTGAAGGATGCGACGCTGGCGTTGATGATGCCGGTCATCATCCTGGGCGGGATCTACGGCGGGTTGTTTACCGCGACGGAAGCCTCCTGCATCGCCGTGTTGTACGGCCTCGCGCTTGGGCTGTTCGTCTACAAGGAAATAACGGTCAAGGATCTGCTCGGTATTTTCGCGCGCTCCGCGGTGATGTCCTCCATCATCCTGCTGATCGTGGCGTTCGCGGCCGTGTTCGCCTACCTGCTGACGATCAATCAGGTGCCGCAGCAGGTCGCTGCGATGCTCGGGTCGGTGACGACCAATCCGATCGTGTTCCTGCTGCTGGTGAACGTCATGCTGTTCCTGGTCGGCATGTTCATCGAGGCACTGGCGGCGATCCTCATCATCGTGCCCATCCTGGCGCCCATCAGCGTCACCTTCGGCATCGATCCCATCCACTTCGGCATGATCGTCATCACCAACCTGGCGGTCGGCATGGTGACGCCTCCGGTCGGCGTGAACCTGTTCGTGGTGTGCGAAGTCGCCCAGTTGAAAATGCACCAGTTGGCGAAGTATCTGGTCATTTTCCTCGCCGTCCTGGTGCTCGATGTCCTGATTATTTCTTACGTGCCCGCCATTAGTACCTTTTTCTTATAAAAACTAGATCGGCTGCCCGAGGACAGCGTCCTTTGGGCGGCTGGAAAACCGAGGAGATGGAAGTGAAGCTATTCAAGAAGATGTTTGGCGCCGGCGTCCTGAGCGCACTCATGTTTGCCACGCCGTCGCATGCGCTGAACATGGACGTCGGGCACACGCTCACGACCGACAGCCCGTTCCACGTAGGCGCGCAGAAATTCGCCGAAGTGCTGAAGGCGAAGTCGAACGGAAAAATCACGATTTCCGTGTTTCCGCACTCCCAGCTGGGCGGCGAACTGACCATGATCCAGGGCGCGGTGGCCGGGGCCACCGACCTGGTCATCACGGGCCAACCGACCCTGAACGGTATCGTCAAGGAATTCCTGGTCTTTGACTCGCCGTTCCTGTTCGACAGCGTCGACCAGGCCAACCAGATCCTCAACGGGCCGGCTGGCGACAAATTCATGGAAGTCCTGCCCAAGTACGGCCTGGTTGGCCTGGGCTGGTTTTCGGCGATCGAACGTAACGTTTTCGGCAACCGGCCCGTCAATTCGGCCGAAGACCTGAAAGGCATGAAGATCCGCGTCATCCAGTCGCCGGGCTATGTCGAAAGCTACAAGGCCCTGGGGGCGCAAGCCACTCCCATGGCCTATTCGGAACTGTATCTGGCCCTGCAGCAGAAGGTGCTCGATGGCGGCGAGACGACGCCGGACCAGTTCGTCTCGGATAAATTCATCGAAGTCTCCAAGTACTTCAACATGACGCACGTCAATATCCATCCAGCGCTGCTGCTCATGTCCAAGGACCGCTGGGACCGCTTCTCGCCCGCGGAACAGAAAATGATCAAGGAGTCGGCGGACGAGGCCATGGCCTATGCGCGCGACTATTACAGGAAGGTCTACGACGAGGGTATGAAAACGATGGAGCAAAAGGGCGTGTCCATCGTCTATCCCAGCAATCTCGATTCCATGGTGCAGGCCACGCGGCCGGTCGTGAAAAAGCTCGTCGGCGAAGCGCCCAATGGCCAGGCGCTTTATGACGCGCTGATCGCCGCCAAGCAGAAGCAGTAACCGGCGCAAACGGCATCGGCCCCGGCGCTTTCCTATTCAAGAGAAACTGGACAGATTGATGACACCCTTCAACCAACCCGAAAACCTGCGCGTGTTGATTACCGGAGCGGCCGGAAACATAGGCCTTTGCCTGCGCACGCATCTGCGCGGCCGGTACGCCTTGCTGCGCCTGGCGGACATCGCACCGCAGGAACCGGCGCAGGCCGGCGAGGAAATCTGCGCGATGGACGTCCGGGACATCGAGTCCCTGGAGCGCTGCATGGAGGGTATTGACTGCGTCATCCATCTGGCCGGTATCCCCGGCGCCGATGTCTGGGAAAAAATCCTGCCCATGAATATCGAGGGTTGCTACAACGTATTCGAGGCGGCCCGGCGTCAGAACGTGCGCCGGGTGGTCTTTGCCAGCTCGAATCACGCTATCGGCTATCACCGCCGGGAAAAATTCCTCGATGACACCGTGCAGCCCCGGCCCGACTCGCTGTATGGCGTCTCGAAGGTGTTCGGCGAGGCCCTGGGCCGGATGTACGCCGACAAGTACGGCATGTCAGTCGCCTGCCTGCGGATCGGGACGTTCCGTACGCCCGACCGCCCGAGCGAGGCCCGCCAGCTGTTGACCTGGATCAGCCACCGCGACATGGCGCAATTGACGGCGCGCTGCGTCGAACACGCGTCCTACCATTTCACGGTGGTCTACGGGGTGTCGAACAACCTGCGCAACCGCTGGGACAATTCCAACGCGAAATTCCTGGGCTATGCGCCGCAGGACGATTCCGAGGTGTTCGCCCCGGAAATCCTGGCTCAGAACATCCCCGAGGATCCCATCGCCGCCCAGTTCCACGGGGGCTTTTATTGCCCCTTGGAATTCGTCGGAACCACGGACAGGATTTCCTGAAATCAGACCAGGATGATGTCGTATTGTCCGGGGATAAAAGGCTAGGGCCTTTATCCGTGCGGGTTAGCGGGGCGTTCTTATTGTTGGTTCTGCCCCTGGCTACCCATTTAGCTACCCATCTGAGGGGTGCTGGCCTCGTCGGCATCCTCTGCCGGCACCATGCGGGCCAGCATAGCATTCACCGATGCCGCGGTGATGCCGACCGAGCGGGTTTTGCCGATCTTCCCCTTTACCAGCTCGCCGCGATCGCACATGCGATAGATCGTAGCGACGGACACGCCCAGGGCCTGGGTAGCTTCGTGCACGCGGTAGATCAGCTTCGGCGCCGCGGCCGGTGCTTGGTGTGTGGCTGCGTGTGCCATTACTGCTCCTTGTTGTCGGTGCGCACACCGATGGCATAGACCGTGACAGGGTTCGGGCCGAAGTGCGGGTGCGTGATGGTCTTGATGGTGTAGCCCTGCCAGGGCAGCACCAGGCGGCGATCGTGATCATCTCGGCGCGGGTAGCCGCGGGTCAGCACGATCCGTTCGTAGCTCCTATCCTCCAGCCTGTTGGCCCAATGGAGTGTGAGAAGCCGGTATTCCTCGGTCTTCGTGCCGGCCTTGATGGCGTCGAAGTATTCGCCCTTGAGGGCCAGATGCAGGTCAGCCATTTTCGCCTCCGTCCTTGTGATCGGGGTGGGCCTGGGCGCCGATTTCAGCAGCCGCTCGGACGATGACGCGGCGGGTCGTTGCATAGGGGCATGCCCCGTCTTCCCCCGGGAACTCCCTGTTGATCGGCGTAACCAGTGCAGAAACGTCCTCTTCCCAGAACGTAACGCTGATGCGCAGCTTCACCGCCAGCCTCAGCGCGTCGCCGTCGTCGGTGAGCGGATTCCAGGAAGACCCGATGCCCGAACCTTCCAAGATGCTCGGGCCTGACAGCGGCATATGCGCGATGGTCAGTCCCGCCGCCTTCGCAGCGAGGTCCAGCAATTCGCGGTCACTCTGCATCGCGGCCTCCGTTCTTCTGCGCGCCCGGTTGCGCGGACAGGGCGGCGCGGTAGAAGTCGGCACGTTCGTTGATCTTCTCCTGATAGCCGCCGTGGCACAGGACAATGGAGCAAAGCTTGTCGGCATTGCCATCGGAGGCCGTAGCCCATCGCCACCGAGCGGCATCCTCGGCATCGCGCACCGCCTCGCTGGCCTGGGGCGCGGCATAGAAGATACGAAACTGGTAACTGCTTGCGCCGTGGCTCGCTTGTTTTGTCCGGAAGACACCCTCGCTGGTATCGTTCCAGCCGTCGCTATCGGCGAGACGCCACTGGTAGATAGCGCAGCTCGATCGCGTCTGAATGAAGCTATCAACACCATCGCGAATTCTCTGTTCGAACTCATCAGCGTTGACCTCATGAGGATTGAAGCCGCCGCAACCCAGCCACGACGCCAGGGAGCGTAGAACATTCTCGGCGGCTATCAGGCGTGCCGCTTCTGCCGGGTGCCGGTATCCCGTATGGGTAACTTGCGGGCAATCCAAAAGCCCGTGCTGGTGTTCGCATTCTTCAGAGCAGAACCATTCCCCCTCTTCGGGATATTCGGATATGCAGTGCTTGGCTTGACTGGCCGGCTTGCCGCAGTTGGCGCATTGGCTTTCCGCCTCCCCGGCTACAGGGGCGCTTTCCAGGGCAGAGTAGTAGACAGGAGTGCCCACGGGCATTTCCCAAGCGCTACGGTCTTTTGCCCATTCGAGATACCGGGAAGCTTCATCGCCCGCTACGTATGCTACAGGTGCGCTTGGGATTGGATGGTCCGCCTCGGTACCTTCAGGCATAGGCCCCCATTCGGTAGCCTGATTTCGACGGTCTTGATAAGCCTGCTGTTCTTGTCTGGCTTTCTCCCGCAGAGCCTCGGCCATCTTCGCCATGGGCGATTCATCGGCTACAGGGGCGCTTGCCAAGGCGTCCAGGACGCCTAGGATGCGTGCCGGGTATTCCTCCAGCGGCACATCCTGATTATCGGCAGCGGCCAAGTCCTCATATACGCGGCGGGAAAATTCATCTCGCCAATTTCCGCCCGCCAGGGAGCCAGGCAGAGCGGAGAACTGGGCGACGCAGAAATCAAGCGCACTGATAGCTTGCTGGTGGCCCTGCGCGTTAAGAAAGCGCCCGTGCCCGTCCGCTATATTCATCGCTGCAACCTCGGCTGCCCGGCGCTTGGCGATTGCAGCGAATGCCGCCCGCTCATCGGCTACAGGGGCGCGCAGCTTGGACAGCAGGGCGTAGGCGCGGTCGAATCCGGCCTCGAAGATGCGCCGGTTGTCGTTCGTGTCCATGATCCAAGTGCGGGCCGCGAAATACTTATCGGCCGCTGTGACACGCTCGGCTTCCTGCATTGCCGCCTGGGCGGCGGTGGTGTGGTCGGTCATAGGTCCAGTTCCTTGTTGATTGATGTGCCGGCGCTGCGGGCGATGGCCAGCAGCACGTCGCGAAATTCGGGGGGGGGTAGCGTTGCGGATGCGGGTCTTATCCTTGCCGCCCACCATGGCCATCATTCCGATGCGACGGGCCTTTTCGTAGCCGTGAAGCTCAATGGCCCGGGGATGGATGCGTTGTGGTGAACGGCCCCATTTCAATTCGGGCAGGTCGGTTCCGACTGCGTAGAGCCACGTACCCTTGCGCGACAGGTGTCCGTAGTGCCCCTGCTCAACGTGACAGGTCCAGCCGCCGAGCGGGTCGGCCCGAATCCAGCGACCAGACTTTGGCGGCTTCCGCAGGCCGAACCAGGCCCAGGCGTGCGAGTCGGCTGGATGCTCGATTACCCCGCCATAGTTGCGCACTGCCGTCAGCGCCGCGGCGAAGCATCCGCCGTCTTCACCCAGGCGGAACTGGTGAGGCTTGTTCGGCGCGCCATGCCAGTATCGGCCCCACCGCTGGCAGGGTGGATGCGCCACGACTGGATGCGGACCGCTGTAGGTCCTGGCGTCCCGTGGCTCATCCCAGGGCTGAACTCCAGGCACACCGAAGTAGGCGCCATCCGTCTCCACGAATAGGGCGGCGACTTCCATGTCTCACCCCTCCTGCTGCTGAGAGGCAGGAACTGCACGGACTCCACGAACCGCATCCCGTGCGTCGTCTCGAATGTTCTCGTACGGTATTTCCAACACCTCCCGATACGAAAGCCCGATGCGCTTCTCGGCATCGCGTTCGATCTGTTTCAGCGTCATGTAGCACGTGGCAATACGCTTGAGCGCGAGCCGCATGCGTTCGTAGTCCTCGCGCTCCTTCTTGGTCATTGCCATCACACCTCCCCTTTGCCCTGCTGGGCGGCAATGGCGGCGTCAAAGGCGGCGTCCACCTGTTCAGCAGTCGGCAGAACGGTGCCATCAGGATCAAGGCCCATCGCTTCCAGGGCCGCGGTCACATTGTCCAGCCACGTAGTGTCCACGCTGGTCAAAGCTGCTCGGTGGCTTCGATAGCGTTCCGCATCCCGCGCATCGCCAGCAGCGGGAGCCGGCCGGCGCAAGATGTAATCGCGGATGAGCTGCATGCTGAAGGCGTCAGCGTCGGCGGTCGCCCCGCTGAGAACGGACGTATGCAGCGGCGTGCACATACGGTCCAGCGCGGCCATCACGTCGACGGGGACGTCCTTCGCATCGTCCTGTGCGCTGGCGGGAGGGGTTGAGCAATCAGGGCAAGGCTCAGCGTCGTAGCCGGAATGCGGCGTCAAGCCACCTACCATACCGTGACCGTTGCAGGTCTGGCACGGTGCGGCGGGGAGCGGCATCCAGTGCGACGGCTGATAGACAAACGGTGGCAGATTCCCATCCATCCGCCAATCGCCAAAGCCGTAGAACTGACCGGAGCATGGCGCGTCGAAATGTCGATTCCAAAGCAGTACGCGGCTGCCGTCCTTGGGCGCTGATTCAATCGGCTTCCAGCCAACGGGGAGGGCGGTCATGTCAGGCTCCTGATGATGCGGTACGATGGCCACCACTCAATATGGTGGAGGGTTCAACATGTCGTCGAAAACTGCTGTCACGCCCGAGGCCTATGTCAAGCACTTGCGGGCTGAGTTGAAAAAGTCTGGCTTGGAGCTGACGGACAAAACGCTGGATGTCATTTACTTGGCATCTCCTCGAACCGGGAACCCGATGGGTTTTTCGGCGGGTCAGGATGGGCCCGTTTTGGTTTGCCGCCGCCACGAATATCAGGCCGTGTTGAAAGCTCAGGTAGAAGTGGACAAAGTGATTCGTTCCGAACCTCCGTTCCTGGCAGTCGGCTACTGGCCTGAAGCTAAGGACTGAACTGGTCATGGCCTAGCGTCCATCTCTGCCAGGATCTGCGTCTGACGCAGCAGGTCGGACGCGACGGCTTGCGTCAGCCCGGCACCGATGCGGCGCAGCGAGGGGATCTCGGCGTGCAGCGCGGCCATCAGCGGCCCGTCTATCGGCATGCCCACGTCCAGCCGTTTGGCGAGCTGGCGCAGCGCCGTGGCCTTGAATTCGCGCCCGTGCCGCGTCGCCCACATGTCGAAGAAGTCCGCCATGCCTGCGATAGCCGGCGCGCTGGCGTACCACTCGCCGTCCGCGACGCAGTGGAAGATCGGCTCGCCGCGCGCGTCCACCGTCACGGTGCCGTCGCGTTCGATCTGGTCGATGATGGCTTCCAGCGGCGCCAGGGTCTGCTGGGTCTTGATGAGCATGGGCAGACGGGCAGGGCGATCAGGCCGGCGCGTGGCGCGCACGCGGGCCTGCTGCTTTTCTATCATGCGGCGCTGCTGGCGGTTCATGGCGGGGATCATGGTCGTTCTCTATGTAGGTGGCCGGCACCGGCAGCGGTGGGGGTGGCTTGAGGTAGCCCCGCCGCCGCGCCGGCCGAAAGGGTTATTCCAGGGTCAGGCCCAGGCTCTGCTGCTTTTCGACGGCGGGCGTGATGCTGATCGTGATGTCGTTGCCCAGCACTTCGTACAGCTTCTTGATCTGCTCTCCGCTGGGGTGACACTTCACGCGGAAGGTGATTACCACGCTGCCACCTTCCATGAGTTCCGCGGCGAACCCATCCACGTCGGCGGGGTCCAGATCGATATCGGATGAACCGCCCAGGCCAAAGCCGATCACGACCAATGCGCCGATGAGTTCATGCTTGAGACGGATCTTTTCGATCAGGTCGCCAAAGCGGCGCACCGTCAGCGCATCGCCCACGGGAATCTCGCCCTGGTCGGGGGATTCTTCTTGCTTGTAGAGAAACGAGCGCAGCACCGGGTGAAACTCGGACAGCACTCCGTTTCCATCAGTGAAGCTGATCTTCAGGTCTGCCGCGCCGGCAGGCTCATCGCCGTGGCGCTCGGTGCGCACGTTGATATGCGCCAGGGTTGCGGTTTGCTCGGTGATCGAGAACATGCGGGATTGCTCCGTAGGTTGTGCTGCTGGGGAAGGGTTAGGCGGCCACGGCCAGCTCGGCGCGTACCGTGGTGATGTGCTTCACCAGGGCCTCGCAGATATGGTCGAAGTCGCGTTCGTGATAGAGCATGGCGGCACGATCACGGCTGGCCGGCTCGAAACCGAGGGTGCGCAGAAAATCCGCCGTCAGCGTGAAACCCAGGCGCTCGCCGATCTGGCCCAACTTCAGGGTGGGCTGACTGATGACCGCCCCGCCGCTGGGCAGCGTCTTCGGAGTCGACGTGGCCGCTGGCGTGGGCACAGGCGCGGCTTCAGTCTTGGCCGTCTCCACAACCGTCTTCGCAGCCTCCTCGGCCTCGCGCTTCGCGTCTTCGGCCTTCTGGTGCTCCGTGATCCGGGTCCGGACGATCAGATGGAAGTCGTCAGCCGGTTTCAGCGCCAGCGAAGCCAGGTCCGCGAACAGGAACTTGTGGTCCGCCGCGTTGCCCTCGTACCAACCCAGGTTCTCGCGTACAGACTTCGCCGCAGCATCTGCCTTGATCTTGGCGTTCGCGAGCTCTGTATTCAGAGCATCGTGCAGGCTCGCCAGAGTGCGCTTGTTCTTTGCGGCGGCCAGGAAGTCGGGCCCCGGCTGGATGACAAGCCTGACCGGCTCGATTTCCTTCTCAAGAGCCTTGACGTGCTCGACGTACGCGTCCCTCGCTGTCGTGATCGCCGCTTCCTTGATCGACTTCTTCTTTGCCTCGACCAGCTTTTCCAGCGCCAGCCGCTTCGTGCGGAACTGGTCTTTCAGGAAGTCGATCGTCTTCATCAGCTCGTCGATCGAGGCCGTCTGGCCCAGGGCGGCCGAGCGCGCAGCTTCCAGCGACGTCTCGGCCTCGCCGCAAAACTTCACGGTGGCGTCCGCGTTGACGAAATCCTCATCGGTAGCCAGGTCGGTCTTGATACCTTCAATGAACGTCGTGGCGGCTTCGCGGAAGGCCGGCAGGTTACTGGTGACGACTTCGCCCCGAATCTGCACCGATAGCGCGGGCAGCCGCATGATGGCCGCCGCTGCCGGCTTCTCGGCATACTCGACTGGCGTGTAGGCGGCCAGATCCTTCTCGAACTGCGCCCAGCCCTCACGGATGCGGGTGAACCATGCCGAATCCGGGGTCACTTCCGTGTACACCAGGTTCTCCTCGGTGCCGTCGGACACGGTGAAAATCACCCGCTGCGCGCCCGTCACCATCAGCTGCTGCTGGCACTGCGGCATGTACTCGTCCGGCACTACGCCCGCGCGGACAGACTCGGCCAAAGCCTCGTTCCACTGCTTGTGCTCGAACAAGGTGTCTTCGCCCATGTTCATGCCATCGCAGGATGCCGACAGGTTTCCATCCGAGCACGTCACCGGGTACAGATCCTCGCCGATGATTTCCTCGATCAAGACACGGCCAAGCGCCTCGACTTCGTGCCCGTAGTCCAGGACATTTCGCTGCACCCATTCGGTGAACTCCTGGGCCGTGCCGGTGTGCTTCATGTGCAGCAGCTCAGTGCGCTTTACCTTAGATGAGAGCCCGAGCATCGCGGCCGCCTCGCTGGCGCCCCAATGGTGGCTTCGGAACTGGTGCCAGGAGTCCGAGCCCTGGACGAGATCATGCGTCTGCATTGTTTTCTCCGTTGGTCGATGCCCAGGACGCGATCTCCACCTTCTGGTCCTCGGTCAGGGTCATCTTGGTTTGGATCATTGCGATCAGGGCGTTGACCGGTTTCTTCCCTGATGCGATCAGCGGCCGCCATTCGGCGGATTTCTTCTCGAATTGCTCGGCCGTGCACACAGGCAACGTGCCGCCGACACCATTGCCAGCGCCGGTGCCATTCCCCTCCATGTCGGCCTTGTTTTGCATGACCGTCTGCCACGTGGCCTCACCGTCGCGAATGGCGCCGTAGATGCCGCGCAGGCTCACGATCTGGGCTGGAGAGCATTTGCCCAGGTCGTGCCCCAAGTAATCGGTCAGATCGGTAGCTTTGACGCCGATCTCTGCAAAGGCGTCGACAATCTTGCGGCGTTCGGCATCGGGGTCCTTGGCTGCCTGGTCTAGGCGGATGTGCTTGATGATTTCCTCGGCCTCATCGCACAGGTCACCGGGGATGACACGAAGACCCAGGGTTCGGATCGCCTTGGAAATCAGTGCCCCGCGCTTGTTCAGAATGTCGTCGTCCGTGCCTGGGACCGTGTAGACGTTCCTGCCGTAGCTGTTCTTGCGAACGCTGATGTACGTACCGTCACTGGCCGGCTTGCTGCGCTCGACAGTCTTGGAGACACGGACATCCAGCGGATACGTGATGTTCGCTTCCAGGTCCGTGACGGAAACCCGATGGATTTCCTTGGCGTCATCCTCGAAGATCATCGTCGTCTCGATCAGGACGTTCTTCATGCACCGCAGCGCCACTTCGACGAAGCGGATGCCCAGGCCTTCCACGCCGTCGCCGATGGGCTTGATGTAGTAGGCGCTTTTGTTGTGGGCGAACGTCGGGCGCCGGCATTCCCTCAACAGTTCCTGGCGCACGGCATCCCACTGGCGCGGGTTTCGCATAGCCATGACGTAGCGGGATTCGACCATCGCCTTTGATTGAGCCGCGATGGCCGTCGAGGCAGTCTCGACCACGGCGTAGGTCTGGGTTTGTTCATTGAATCCCTGCGCGACGGCAAGGGCTCCTTGATGTTCGGACATGATTTCCTCTTCTGGATGGAGTTACCGGTGGGTCGGCTGGCGCGCGGCCACGGCGGTCTTGCCGCAGCCTTCGCAGGTGGTGAGGGTGGGGGATTGGGCTTGCTCGTCGCGCTGCTGGCGGTCGCCGTAAGCCGCGACCATGCCGCCGACGAAGACGACGGCGCAGGCAGCACCGACCCATTCGTGACGGTCAAGCTGGCGCAGGGCGCGCAGGAGGCGGCGGATCATTGCGGCCCCGCCTTGGCCGTGAGCCACGCCTGATCAAAGGCGCGCATCGCGGCATCGGGCGTATCACCGAAGCCGCACACGCCGTCTTGCAAGTTCTGCCCATACAGCGCGCACCACTGGCTGCCGTCCATGCTGATCGCCGGGCGGAAGACAGCGGCGGGGCGCTGCAATTCGTTGACGGTTTCCTGCACAGCGCACCGGATGATGTGGTCGGAGTTGCCGAAGGCTTCGCGCAGCGCGCTTTCAACGGCTTGACCAACGTCGGCATGGCCGATTCGGCTGCGGACCGCGTCATAGATAGGCTGGTAGGTATCGCTCATTCGTCTCTCCAGAAGTGCGCCATCAGGTAGTCGCCGATCAGCGCAATTGCATAAAGGGCGGCCACGCCCCACACGGCGTAGGCGGTCATCATTTGCGCGACCTCCAGGCGTCGGCGATGGCCTGCACCAGCAGGATCAAGCCCAGGATTAGGAAGCCGATCATTTGCGGCGCGCCGGCAGTTCGAAGCGCACATCAAGCTGGCGCTCGGGGTCTTCGATGGCGTCGGCCAGCGTCTCCACGTAGTGCGCGCTGGCGCGGTCCATGAAGCTGCTGAACAGCTCGCCGATGCGGCCGAACGGATCGCCCAGGGCGTAGGCGCGGGCCACAGCGTCGAAGGCGTCCACCAGCGACTGATTGCCGATGCTGTCTTCGTAGACGGCATGCGCGGCCAGCTGGCGGTTCTCGGCGGTCGCCGTATAGCGGATGACCTCGTGCTGGCCTTCGCGCAGCGCCTGGCGAAGATCGCCGGCCAGGTCCATGCGCAGTTCCTGCTCGGGCGAGATACGGAAGTTGGGAAGGGCGCCCATGATTCAGTTCCTCGCTTCCAGATCGGCCTGCCGCGCCATGTCTTCGTAATGCGTGGCTGCAGACGAGGGGCTGTGTTCAATGGCCAGCAGATTGCTGATCTGGCTTTCGAGAAAGTTCGCCTTCGCTTCCGCCTCGGCGCGGACCTTCTTGACCTCGGCACGCAGGGAGTCGACCTTGGCGTCGATCAACTGGCGATGCTCGGGCAAATCCAGGGTGACGCTCGCCTCACCCACGAGGGTGTAGCCGCAATCAGTCATGTCCGATTCCAGTCTTGTGAAAGACAGGTATCCAAGCTGAACGCGGTCAGGGTCGGTCAACTCTTCGGGCGTCATCAAGCTATGGCTCGGCAACCAGGCCTTGACGGTTTGGGTGACTTTCATGGTGGTCTCCTAGCCCCTACCGGGGCGGGGTAGTGGGGTTAGAGAGGGTTCAACCGGGCGAACTCGCCGTGCAATTCCACGGCGGCTCGGTTGTAGGCGTGCGCGGCGATGCGCGGATCTTCGAACTGGCCCAGGTGAATGTGCTTGCCGTTGAATTTGATCTGCGCCATCCAGCGGTGGCCACGAACCTTGGAGACGCCTTTGAAGCCTGACCGGTTGTTCTTGGCGAGGTGGCAGTTCCTGGCGTTCTCAGCGCGGTTGCAAAGGCGCAGGTTGGCCTTGCGGTTGTCCAAGCCGTCGCCGTTGATGTGGTCGACAAGCTGCCCGGCGGCCGCGGCGATGATCAGGCGGTGAAGGTAGACGTGCCGGCCGTGCGACTTGCGGCGGACATAGCCATCCTGGCAGATGTGCCAGGTGTACGAGCCCAGCAGGTGCGCATCGCCTTGATCGAGCAGAGCGCGGCGCACATCGCCCTTGCGGTCTCTCAGTTCAAGCGTCAGTACATCCATGTCCTGTTTCTCCCTGGTTGCTCACGGGTTGTGAGTGCATGGGAGAAATAATAGCGGCACTAGTTATGGTGTGTCAATAGTGCCGCTAGTATTTTTATTTTGTAGGAATTTTTCTACTCGACCTTCGACGGATCGGAGTGTGGATCGAGGAAGCTATGGGCTACGATCTAAGGGACACTTCATAGGGGATAGACATGGTTGGTTCACGCCGAGCGGTACTGTTGCGATGTGCTGCGTTGATTGGTGCCCTGAGCGTGCAGCCCGCAATGGCATATCAACCCACCCCAAACATGCGTGTGATCAACAAGCTGCTGATTGAGCAGGATCTTCAATACGGTGTCAGCGGGGGGAAGTCGCAGCTAGCAACTGGACTTGGACTCATCGTATCCAGCCCGCGTGATGTGGCTATGGCTTATCTTGGCAATGAGGTCTCTGCAAACCAGAAGTACGAGGGGAGAGTGGTCGCCCTGCGTGGCGAGGCCCTATCCATTCAGGCGGGCTACGGTGAACCCTTTATAGAATTCGCCCGGAGCGGCGAATGGGGCGTGCGGGCTTACTTCATCCAAAGTGAAACGGATAAATTGGCGAAGCTACGCCGACTCGATCCCGTCAGCGTGGTTTGCAAAGGGCGAGGCGTGGTCATGGGCGTTCCCATCTTCAATGGCTGCCTTATGGCATCCACTTGGAAGAGTGCGGTTGCTTCAGATATCAGGCGGGACGTTTCCGACTTTTATGCAGGAAGAAGCTCGACGCGTGCCGCCACGCTGATTGGAGTTGCATCGGCGGCAATAGCCGAAATGGTGCGTGATGACGCCAGTTGTTCTAAGGACGAGGACGCGTGCTCTGCAGCCATGGGTGCGTTCTACGCCTTGACTGATGAACAGCAGGCAGATCGCATGCACCAAGCTATCGAGAGGCTAAAAAAAGCCGGCCTGAAAGTCGCTTAGAGTTTGCAACCCATCCAGAACGCCCTGCCGATGATTTCGATCTGTGGGTCATCGAAATCTAGGTGCAAGTCTTCGTAGCCGCCGCCTGGATTTTCGGATCGAGCGATGAAACCGCCGTTTCCTTTATAGAGCCGCTTTACGAGAAGCTCACTATCGCGTCGGAATGCGTAGACCTTGCCATTGATGATCGAGGTGGCACCTCGATTTACAAGAATTGTCGCTCCATCAGGGATCAGCGGCTCCATGCTGTCGCCTTTTACGGAAACGGACACTGTTTGTTCCGGCGTGGCGCCCGCAGATCGCAAAAAGTCTGCGCGGAAAGAAAGCCTGCTCAATTCATCTTCTGAAGTCACAAGTTCACCGTGACCTGCCGACACGCGCACATCTAGCCGCCGAATGGCGATGAACTCCGAGCCATCGGAATCGTCTTCTGGAACTGCGGCAGCGATTTCGCCGAGCTCCTTTGCCAGGCGGGGGCTGAACTCCGCAACGTCTATACCCATGGCCTTGGCAAATTTTACGGCCACCTTGACGTTCAGTGGACTTCCCGCGTTCAGGTATTGCCACACCATCCCCTGCGTACCGATTTCATTCTCTGCGCCGAAAGCTGCTTGAGAGACCTTTACGCGCTCTTTGAATAGACGTTTAAGAGCGGCCGCTTCCTCAATGTGAACGGTTTCTATCTTGGCTTTGCGAACGGTGTTGCTGGACATGGCCGCGATAGTAGCGGCTCTATTAAGCGGCGCAACGAGCGGCACTATTGACTCCAATCACTAGTGCCACTATTATTTGTGGCATGAACGCTATCTACGCCATCCGAAAGCAGTTGGGAGTGACCCAGGCCGCGCTTGCCGCCGGTATTGGTGTCACGCAGGGCAACGTTTACCTCTACGAGAAAAAGGGCCAGACAGTGCCACCCCCCGTCGCGGGGCGGCTGATCGAGTACGCCGCCACGTTCGGTGTAGAGCTGACCTTCGATCAGATATACCGGGCCGCCGACCCCGCGCCGCAGCAGGAGGCGGCGTGAACGCCCGCCACCTCCCTTACGCATCAATCCCAGCTTGCAGGGGTTGGCGGTGTCCCGTCGAGTTTTGCGCCAGCCCATGCTTTGGCTTTGATAACGATCAAGCCGTCGTCCGCGTCGATGAATTGCTTGAAGTGTTCCCGAAGAGCCGCGGTTGTCGCACCTGTGTGCTCGAAAGACCAAACGGATTCGAGCGGGCGGGTTGCGCCGAATCGCTCGAGTTCGTCGTAAAGCGGCTGGTAATTGCGCGCCTTGCGCAAGTCGTAACTCAAAAAGTAGAGGCCCATTATGAGCAAATCTCCTGATGAATCGCTGCGTTTGTGGACGCTCCCTGCTGGGAGTCTTGTGAAGGTCGGTGGCATTCCGTACGAACTCACGACGCCAATCGAAGTGCGGGGTGCCACCGAACCGACACAAGTTGTAGCACGTGGCGAAACCGCCGAAATAGTCGATGGACAGGGGCGATCCGATGCGTGATCCCGATCCGCAGGACAACCGCATCCCGATAGGGCCGACCGATGTGTAGGTCATCAATGCACCGACGCGCTTTCGCGTCCGTCAGTCGCCCACGCCGTGCGGTCTCGCTCGGCGCGCAGCTCATCAAAGATATCCAGCACGGCCTTTTCGCTCGGGTCCACGAAGGTGCGGCGGGCGATGTCTTGGGCGTGCTGCAGAAGCTTTTCGGTTTCGGTGATTTTGTCCATGCCGCCAGTTTGCGCGGCACCGTGCGCAACCGCACTCAGGCTCTTTTGTTCAAGGCTGTACTCACATGAACGCACCCATCCCCATATCCCACATGCCTCAAGCGCCCTCAATGGCGCGCTCGTTCCGTCAATACCTGACCGATCCTCGGCTCAAGCCCGCGGTCATGGAGGCGCTGGGTTGGGATGACAGCCAGGTCAGCCGCTTCTTGTCGGGCACGCAGGGCATCACCATCGACAAGCTGGACGCTGCCGTAGGCGCGCTCAGCATGGTGCCGGTGACGCGCCGCTATCTGAACGCTATCCGTGAGTTGGGCAAGACCGGCGCTGCATGTGTGTGCGCCAGCGAAGGCCGGGGCGAGTGCGGCTGGGATCGTTGATATGCGCCAGCGCCTGCACAACCCCCGCACGTTCCTGCTGATTGGCTCCAGCCAGCAGGCTGCCGCGCAGACGTTCCTGGCCAACCTGCCACTGGACGCTGACGAACCCCTTGAGGTCGTGGTCCGAGAGCGCGTCAAGCCGCGCAAGATGAGCCAGAACGCCCTGATGTGGGTTGGCCCCTTGGCTGACATCGCTGAGCAGGCCTGGGTGAACGGCAAGCGCTTCACGGCCGAGTCTTGGCATGAACACTTCAAGCGCGAATACCTGCCCGAGGAATACGACCCGGAGCTGTGCCTGGACGGCTACGTCAAATGGCAGATCACCCCACGCGGCGACCGCGCACTGGTGGGCAGCACCACCATGCTGACGGTCAAGGGCATGGCCCAGTACCTGACTCAGGTAGAGGCCGCCGGCGCAGAGCTAGGCGTTGAATTCCGCACGCGAGGGGATCGCTGATGTGGGACGACACCACCCCGCGCGCGCAGCAGATCGGCGCATGGCTCGATTCCCCGATGGATCTGGACGAGTTCTACGGCCGGCCCACGTTCGCACGTTGTGCGGTCGTCCTGGCCGTCTGGCTGTCCCTGTACCCCGTGTGCCATGTCTCGGCGCGCGCGCTGCGTGGCGGGGGGCTGTGATGCTGCGTCGCTCGCCTCTCACGCGCAAGACCCCGCTCAAGGCCACCACCGGCCTTGCGAGAACCCCATTCAAACGCAGCGCGCCCAAGAAGCGCCCGGGCTATCACGAACCCAAGTACCTGGCCGCTTGTCGCGGCGAGCCTTGCTTTCTCCAAATCCCGGGCGTTTGCCGCGGCGAACGGGAAAGCGTGGTCCCGTGTCATGCCAATTGGTCCGCCTACGGCAAGGGCATAGGCATCAAGGCCAAAGATGAATTCACCGTTCCCGGTTGCTTCAGGTGTCACCAGTGCCTGGACCAGGGCTTCAGCCTGACCGACGACCAGAAGCGGGCGACATGGGAATTCGCATATCACCGCTGGCTGCCTGTGCGCGCTAGCAAGATGGGAACGCAATGAACTACTACCCCCACCACATCGGCGACTACCTCAAGGACACGGCCCACCTGACCATGGTGGAGGACGGAGCCTATCGCCGCCTCATCGATCTGTACTACCTGCACGAAAAGCCGTTGCCTGCGGAGCGCGCGAAGGTTTACCGGCTTGCCCGCGCCCTCACGCCGTCCGATAAGGGTGCCGTGGACACCATCTTGGACGAATACTTCGAACTCACCGAGGAAGGATGGCGGCATCGCCGCTGCGATACGGAGATCGAGGCCGCCCAAGAGAAGGGTGAAGACGCGGAGGCCAAGCGCGAGAACGAAAAGGAGCGCCAGCGCCGGCACCGGCAACGTCGGTCAGACCTTTTTGCAGCGTTGCGCGAGCATGGTGAGGTACCTGCCTGGGACACATCTGTCACGGAACTCGAAACGATGCTGTCACGCGTACAGCAGATGGGACTGAACGGCATTGATAACGCACCTGTCACGCCACCTGTCACGCGTACGGCCACGGCTATCCATAAGCCAATAACCAATAACCAAAGAAAAGAAAAACAATCGTCGGCTGGAGCCGACTTGCCGGCTGGCTTCCTCGAATTCTGGAAGGAATGGCCGTCAACCGACCGCAAGACCGGCAAGGCTGAATGCCTGAAGCGCTGGCGAAGCCGCAGGCTGGAGGCCGAAGCCGAGGACATCGTTGCCCACGTCAAGGCCATGAAAACCACCCGGAAGTGGCTGGAGGGCTTCGAGCCTGCGCCGCTGACGTTCCTGAATCAGCGCCACTGGGAAGACGGTGCCCCTGGTTCGCTCAACCTGGGCGCTGCTGGCTCTGGCGACCAACCTTGGACGGGGGCCGTGTGATCGGACATCAATCCCTCTTTGACGCCCGTATGGCGGGCTTCCAGCCTGCCGACGTTTGGCTGACCTGCGTGCCAGCTGAGCAGGCATACGGCAGCTTCACCCACCCCGAGAAGCAGATCGGCCGCATGGTCAACGGGCGGTGGATCGGCTTCCCCGAAATCCACGTGCGCGACGACGAGAACGCCATGGCGCTGGACCTGCGCGTCTGCGTCGGCCTCACCGTTCACATCCTCGCGCCGAACCGTCGCCGCGCCCTGCAACTGATGCGCCAGGTGTCTGAGTGCGATCCGGCCAAGGTCATCGCATCCGGCCCGTGGGGCCTGGTCATCTGGCACCCGGCGCAAGAAACCCAGGAGTACCCCGCATGACCCAGATCATCAATTCCCAGGATTTCGACTTTCGGGCCTACATGGCGGAAACCGATCCCAAGGCCAAGGTGCTAGCAGCCGAAGCGTGGGGCGACGACCTGAAGCGATCGATCGAACATGGCGACGTATTCACCGGAGCCACGCTCCCCTGGGCGAAAACCCATGATCTGCTGCGGTTCCGCCCGGGCGAGGTCACCGTGTGGCAGGGGATCGGCGGCCACGGTAAGAGCGAGCTGCTGGGCATGGCCTGCATTGGCTTTGCCAACCAGGGCGAACGCGTGTGCATCGCCTCGTTCGAAATGAAACCCCAGGCCACGCTGAAGCGCATGCTGCGCCAGACCGCAATGAATGGTCGCCCCAGCGCGCAAGCTGTGGATCGCTTGGTCGAATGGTCCCGCGACAAGCTGTGGCTCTACGACCAGCAAGGCACGATCAGCCCGCCGATGCTGTACGCGGTCATCAGGTATTGCGCCGACCGCTTGAAGATCCGGCACATGGTCATCGACAGCCTCATGAAATGCGTGCGCGGCGAGGACGACTACAACGGCCAGAAGGACTTTGTGGACATGCTGGGCGTACTCGCCAAGGACCACGGCATGCACATCCACCTGGTGCACCACGTCCGCAAGATCGAGAACGAACACAAGGTGCCCGGCAAGCTCGACAGCAAGGGCAGCGGCTCCATCGCCGACCAGGTTGACCAATTCCTGACCGTCTGGCGCAACAAGCGCAAGGAAGCCGTGGCGGAAAAGGAACTCCGCGAGATGGGCGAACTGTCCGCCGACACCATGGACACGCCGGACACCCTGCTCATCTGTGAAAAAAACCGGCACGGCAACTGGGAGGGGCGAATCCAGCTCTGGCACCACGCCGACAGCCTGCAATACGTCGGCGATAAGACGCGCCGCCCCATTGACCTGATTGGGAGCCTTGCATGACTACACCGAACTTGACCGCCCAGGCCGACGTGGCGCTGGACCCGCTCGCTGGCACGTTGCAAACCGGCCGCATCGCCTATTCCCCTGACTTCGAGTCCAATCCGCAAGAAAGGCGAGAGCGCCTTTTGCGTTCCCTTGATGACCTTCCCCCAGTTGATCCAGCACGACTGGCTCAGATGGCTGCTGACGCTGCTGCTGTGAGGCTGACCCTGCCGTACCCGATCAGCGCGAACCGCTACTGGGCCAGCCGCACGGTCACGCCCAAGGGCAAGCCGTCGTTCACGACCACCTACGTGACGCCCGAGGCCAAGGCATACAAGGCGCAAGTGCAAAAGCTGGCGTTGGTCGCTGGCGTACGCAAGGCCATCGCCGGCCGCGTGCGCGTGGACTTCACGCTGTATCCTAACCGCCCGCTGGATTGGCAAAAGCGCATGCGCAAGGACGGCGCGGCGTGGGATGACACCGTCATGTGCCTGGATCTGGACAACGCCCAGAAGGTGGTGCTGGACAGTCTCAAGGACGTGGTGTTTCAGGATGACGCATGGGTGCGCGAGATCAATGCCCGCCGCGCAGAGCCCGACGAATTCGGCGCGCGGCTGATGGTGGTGGTCACTCCGCTGGCCGTCGCGCAGCCGCAAACCGACCTCTTTGGCACTTCGCAGGAGCGCAAAGCATGAACAAGCCCCGCATTAAGCTCATCGGCGGCGTGTGGCGCTGCCAGTCTGAGGACGTTCTTTGCACCGGCCAGACGCCCCGCCAGGCGTTCAATCGCTGGCTGGAAGCAACGATCAAGGCCGGACTCGAGCATGCCGGGCAGGCCCAGCCCCTTGTTGATCTGCCAAAGCCGAAGCGCCAGCCCGCGCAGCGCCGCCCGCAGAAGCCCAAGGCGCTGGACGGCCTGGACATCCCGGTCTTCGTCGCCGGGCCGCGCGACCACAACCTGATGCGGCGCCCAGCGCTCAGCCTTGCATCGGTCGGCCTGCGGGTGAATGGGGAGCGCGCCATGGAAGCGCAGAAGCCGACTCCGTCGCTGGCGAGTAGCCGGCGGAGTGGCAAGTGATGGCCTGGACCCGCCAAGCCGAGCGCGGCGACCCGGCCAAGCTGCTGGAACGCCGCCAAGAACCGCCGCCCGCACGCACCTGCGCCGGCTGCCGGGAAATCCGCCTGATCACGAATCCCTTCGGCGGGCGCCGCGTCCTGCGGTGCGCCTTGGGCGAAGAGATCGGCCAACGTTGTTCGAAGTACGAGGAGCGCACCGCGCCATGAGCATTCCCAACCTGCTGCTGTACCGCCTGCCGGCCGATTTCCACGAGCGCCTTGAAAACTGGGGCGACGTCATGCGCAGTCACGGAGGCTACGGCGTCTCTCCCACCTACGAAATCTGCCGCATGCTGGCCAAGCAGGCCGGCAAGTTGCCCCGCGGGGAAGAGCCGGACAAGGAACTGGACGAGGCGGACGCCGGTTTCATCGAGGCCGCCTGGCGCAACTCCGTCTACCGCATGCTGCACCAGCACCGCGAGCTGCTGCGCGCCCACTACGTCCAGCGCGCCTACTGGAAGGCGACGTGCCGCGCGCAGGGCATCAGGTTGCGGGAGTACGACGACATCTTGGTGCGCGCCGTCGGCAACTTCGAAGATTTTGTTGCACAGTACGCAATGCGGGTGCATAATCGCCGCCAAGACAACCTGACTACCGTCTAACGACGTGACCCGATGCCCATGGCGGGCATCGTGCGTCCGCAAGAAACAGAGCCCCGAGCGAAAGCCGGGGCTTTTTTCATGCCCGTTTCCAGAGAGCAGGGGCCAGAGAGAACCGTCCGCCGGGCCGCATGGGCACCGGCTGGCAAACGTCACGCTCCGGCCTCTGCTCTGTGGGAACAGCCGCCGCAATCGACCAGCCCGCAGCGTGCCAATGGCCAATGCTGCACTCGGGGATAGCCCCGCATAGCTGGCTCCGACCGGCGCCGCCCGACAACTCCACCCGCGACGGGATGTCTGCTGGGGAGGGGCCCCACATCAACCACACCCCATGAGTCGCCTCAGCAGGCCTGGCGCCCGCGCAGGGGCAAATGCGCGGGACACTTCTTGCCGGTCTTGTCGCCGGTGGCCAGCACGACGAGAACCGCGGCGCCCAGCTCGCCACGGCGGGTAGTCGGATGGGGGCAACCGAGAATTCCATGACCGAAGCAAAGAAGGCTCCCGACTGGGAGCGTATCGAAGTCGACTATCGCTCGGGCCTGCTTTCCGTGCGCGAAATTGCTGCGCGCCAGGGTATCTCCCACGTCGCCATCGCCAAGCGCGCCAAGCGTGACGGATGGGAGCGCGACCTCTCCGCGCAGATCCGCGCGAAGGCTGAAGCGCTGGTTACCAAGCAGTTGGTTACCACGGAGGTTGCCGGTAACCGCAAAGAGCAGGACGCGGTGGTCGTCAAGGAAAGCAGCGAGCAGCTGGCATCCGTGATGCTCACGCAGCGCCGCAGCGTGACGCGCGCGCACAACCTGTGCATGGCCCTTTTCACCGAATTGGAAGCGCAAACCAATGAGCCGGAGCTTTTCGGCCAGTTGGGCGAGTTCCTGCGGGAAGAGGGCGAGGATGGAGCCAGGAAGCGCGCCGCCGTCTACGACAAGGTTTTGACCTTCGGCGCACGCGTCGATGGCATGAAGAAGCTGGGCGAGACGCTGAAGGTGCTGGTCGGCCTGGAGCGTGACATCTACGGCCTGAACAACCCCGAACCGCCGCCGCCGGCCGCGCCCGCCTCTGCGCAGGGCATGACGGTGGTGTCCGATGACCCAAACGCAGCTGCTGCCGCATATCGTGCGCTGATGAACTGATGCCCCTGCCTTTCCCGTTCGATTTCCGCAACCCCGACTACAACGCGGTGTTCGAATGGCGGATAGAGAGGCTGAAGCGCATTCGCGCGGTGCCGGAGCAACTGAAGCACCTGAAGGCGTTTTACGCCCAGAACCCTGCCCAGTTCATTATCGACTGGGGCATGACGTTCGATCCTCGCAACGTTGAGCGCGGGCTACCGTCCAGCGTCCCGTTGCTGCTGTTCCCTCGGCAAGAGGAATGGGTGCATTGGTTCATGGAGCGCTGGGAGCGGCAGGAGCCGGGCATCACCGAGAAAAGCCGCGACATGGGTATGTCCTGGCTGACTGTGGCCCTGGCCGACACGGTATGCCTGTTTCGTGATGGCGTGGCCGTCGGGTTCGGATCGCGCAAGGAAGAGTACGTCGACAAGATCGGCTCGCCCAAGTCGTTGTTTTGGAAGGCGCGTGCGTTCCTGAAGCTGCTGCCTGCGGAGTTCCGGGGCGGCTGGGACGAGCGCTTGCACACGGCCCATATGCGGATCCACTTCCCGGGATCGGGGTCGGTGATCACCGGCGAGGCCGGCGACAACATCGGCCGCGGTGACCGGGCAAGCTTTTACATCGTGGACGAATCAGCATTCCTGGAGCGTCCCCAGCTCGTTGAGGCCTCTCTAGCGGCCACCACGAACTGCCGCCAGGACATCAGCACGCCGAACGGCTCAGCGAATCCATTCGCACAGCGTCGGCACAGCGGAAAGATACCGGTGTTCACCTTCCACTGGCGGGATGACCCCCGGAAGGACGACGCCTGGTATGAAAAGCAGATTCGCGACCTTGACCCGGTGACGGTGGCGCAGGAGATCGACATCAACTACGCCGCATCGGTCGAGGGGGTGTTGATCCCCTCCGCGTGGGTACAGGCTGCTGTCGGTGCGCACATCAAGCTTGGCATCACGCCATCCGGCGCACGCCGGGCTGGCCTCGACGTGGCCGACGAAGGCCGGGACAAGAATGCGTTCGCCGGCCGCCATGGCATCCTGCTGCAGCACCTGCATCAGTGGTCCGGCAAGGGCAGCGACATTTTCGATACGGTCGTCAAGGCGATGGGCTATTGCGACGAGTACGGGTACGAGCTGCTGGACTATGACGCCGATGGCCTGGGCTCCGGCGTGCGGGGTGATTCGCGCGTGGTGAACGAGCAGCGCCAAGCCGCGGCAAAGCGCCAGATCATGGTGGAGCCGTTTCGCGGATCGGGTGAGGTTCACGACCCCGACGGTGAAATGGTGCCAAAGCGATTGAACCGTGACTTCTTTGCGAATGCGAAGGCGCAGGCATGGTGGTCTTTGCGGTTGCGCTTCCAGGCAACGTATCGCGCTGTGGTGGAGGGGATGGAGTTCAGCCCGGATGACCTCGTGTCGATCGATCCTGACCTGCCTGACCGCGCCGCGCTGGTGATGGAGTTGTCACAGCCCACATACGGCAAGACGCCGGCCGGGAAGATCCTGGTCAACAAGCAACCCGACAATTCGAAGTCTCCGAACTTGGCTGACGCGGTCATGATCGCGTACCAGCCTGCCTCCCGCGCGCTCGATATCTGGGCGCGCCTCGCAGCATAAGGAAAATCATGGGCCGTCGCTCATTCGGAAAGGTCGCAGCGCGTAAAGACGCTCCGGCCACAGTCACCGCGCCGGCCCGCGATTCCTTCGCCAACATCGAAGCGCGCGTCGGCATCCAGACGAACAATCAGGCGTCCCAGGGGCGCTACACCTTCGACCTGGTCAGCCGCAACCGCATCCAGATGGAGGCGGCCTACCGCTCGTCCTGGATCTGCGGGATGGCCGTGGACGCCGTCGCGGAAGACATGACGCGGGCGGGCATTGAGCTGGCCAGCGACATCGATCCGGACGACGTCGAGCGCATCCAGTCGACCATCGAGCAGTACCAGGTGTGGGATGCACTGTGCGACACGGTGAAGTGGTCGCGGCTGTATGGCGGCGCCATCGCGGTGCTGCTGATCGATGGCCAGGACGTGAACACGCCGCTGAAGCTGGACACCATCGGCAAGGGCCAGTTCAAGGGCCTGCTGCCGCTCGACCGTTGGCTGGTGCAGCCGTCGCTGACCCACCTGGTGCGCGAGTACGGCCCCGACCTGGGAAAACCGGAGTATTACGACGTTCTGATAGCCGCGCCGGCGCTTTCTGGCCAGCGCGTGCACTACAGCCGTGTGATTCGCCTGGAAGGCCTAAAGCTTCCCTACTGGCAACGTATTGCCGAAAACCTGTGGGGCCAGTCGGTGCTTGAGCGGCTGTGGGACCGCCTTCTGGCGTTCGACAGCACTACCGAGGGTGCCGCGCAGCTGGTCTACAAGGCCCACCTGCGCACGTACAAGGTCAAGAAGCTGCGGGAAATCCTGTCCATGGGGGGACCGGCCGAAGCGGGGCTAATGAAGCAAATCGACTTCATCCGCCGCTTTCAGTCCAACGAGGGTATGACCCTCATGGACTCCGAGGATGAGTTCGAGGCCCATCAGTACACGTTCAGCGGCCTGGACAACGTCCTGCTGCAGTTCGGCCAACAGATATCCGGGGCGCTGCAGATCCCACTAGTGCGCCTCTTCGGCCAGTCCCCGGCCGGCCTGAACGCCTCCGGGGATTCGGACCTGCGTACCTATTACGACAACGTCGCAAACGGCCAGGACAAGCAGTTGCGGGCTGGTATGAGCGTGTTGCTGGACGTCGTGCATCGGTCCTCGCTCGGTCGGCCTCCGGACGACAAGTTCGGATTCGAGTTCCGTCCCTGCTGGCAGTTGACCGATACCGAGAAGGCGACGATCGCAAAGGACGTCGAGACCGCCGTCGGGGATGCCTACGACAAGGGCATCATCGGGCGCAAGACGGCGCTGTCGGAGCTGCGCAAGTCGGGACACAAAACCGGCGTCTTCACCACGATCACCGAGGAAGAAATTGATGCCGCAGATGACGATCCGCCCGATCCCGGCGAAGTCGACATACCTGGGCTCAATATCGGCGAGAACCAGGGACAAGCACCAAGGGCGCAAGCAGCCGCGCCGGCGTGATCCGGTCAATGCGCGGCGCGCGGAGGTCCAGTTTTCGGCACAGTTGAAGAAGGTCGCCCGCAACATCGGGGCGATCATCGACGGCTTCCCGGCTGGTGACCCCGCCGCCGCGCCACCCATCACCTCGATTCTGGAGTCCTACTCCCGGGCCTTGGATGAATGGGCGCGCGGCGCGTCGCTGCGCATGCTGACCGAGGTGAACCGGCGCGACCGTGACGCTTTCCTGGAGCGCAGCAAGGACATATCCCAGGCGTTGCGCGACGAGATCCGTGGCGCTGACACCGGCCGCGTCATGCAGTCCCTGATGGCCGAGCAGGTCGAATTGATCAAGTCCCTGCCGCTGGAGGCTGCCCAGCGCGTCCACAAGCTGACGATCGAAGGGTTGCAGGACAGCACACGCGCGGCCGAGATCGCCGAGGAGATCGGCCGGTCTGGAGAGGTTGCCGAGAGCCGCGCCATGCTGATCGCCCGCACTGAGGTGGCCAGGACAGCGGCGAAGCTCACCGAGGCGCGCGCACTTTCGATCGGCAGCACTCATTTTGTCTGGGAAACCACAGGCGATTCTGACGTTCGCCCAGGTCACAAAGCGCTGGCTGGAAAGGTTTTTGCCTGGAATGACCTTCCGATGGTCAACGAAGGCACGGAAAAGCGCCCGGTGTGGATGCGACATGGCCCTGGAGAAATTTGGAACTGTCGGTGCTGGGCAAGACCGATCCTACCGAGAGAATGATGATGATCGCGCATGAAGAATTGCTCAGACAGATTCATTACGACCCAGATACTGGCGTCTTCACGCGTCTGGTCAAGACGAGTGCATTTGCGAGGTTGGGCGCCACCAAGGGGAACCCTAGAGGTGTTGGCTACCGCGCGTTGTCCGTCGGCGGTAAAGAGCATTATCTCCACCGCCTCGCATGGTTCTACGTACATGGTGAATGGCCGAGGCATGTAATCGACCACATCAACGGCGACAAGACCGATAACCGAATTTCCAATCTGCGCGACGTTCCGCAGTCCCAGAATCTGCAGAACATCCATAGGGCCAAGTCCTATAGCTCGACGGGCCTGCTCGGTGCAACCCGCTGGAAAGATAAGTTCCGGGCAGATATCCGCGTGGATGGCAGGAAGCGGCATCTCGGCGTATTTGAGACGGCAGAGGCGGCGCACCAGGCGTACCTGGCGGCCAAACGGCTGTACCACCCTGCCAGCACCCTCTAATCGCTGTAAGGAATGATCATGCACACCACTGACCGAATGGCCAGCGGCTTCTACACGGTCGAGCGCCTGGGCGCGCGGCAGTCCGTCACAAACGACGGCTTCCTGCTGTGCGAGGGCGTGCCGATCGCGCGCATTGGCGAACTGCTGTACGCCGCTGGCGAAGTGCCGGTCGAGCCGGGCCGCGACGGAATCATCCGCATCGAGCGCACGCCCGAAGAGGTATTTCGGCCTGAGACCCTGGCCAGCTTCGAAGGCAAGCCGGTGACCATGGACCACCCGGCGGAGTTTGTGACGCCGGACACCTGGCGCCAGTTGGCGGTCGGCATCACCCAGAACGTGCGCCGCGGCGAAGGTCTGGACGCTGACTACATCCTGGCCGACATGTTGATTACAGACCGGGCTGCTATCGACGCAGTGCGGGCAGGTCTCAGGGAGGTGTCTTGCGGGTACGACGCCGACTACGAGCAGATTGAACCCGGGCGCGGGGTACAGCGCAACATCATCGGCAACCATTCGGCGCTGGTAGAGCGTGGCCGCTGCGGCCCGCGTTGCGCAATCGGAGATAAGGAAAGCGATATGAGCAAGAAAAAGAGTACCTGGGACCGCATCCGCGCGGCCTTCAAGTCCAAGGATGAAGCCGCGCTTGAAGAGGCGTTGGAAGACGCTGAAACGGCTGACGCGGACGGCGATGATGACGACGACAAGGACAAGGACGACGACAAGTCGGCCAAGACCGGCGACAGCGCCACCCTCGCCGCAATCAAGAAGACGCTGGATTCCATGAACAAGCGATTCACGGACATGGAAGCCGAGCTGAAGGAAATGAAGGAAAAGCAGGACGAAGACGACGGCAAGACCGGCGACACGGTGCTGGAAGCCGAAGAAGCCGAGCACAACGCCGAAGCCAAGGGTGAAACCTACACCGGCGACATGGCCACGGTTCGCTCCGGCGCCGAGATCCTGGCGCCCGGCATCAAGCTGCCCACCTTCGACAGCAAGAAGGTCAAGACGGCCGATGCTGTGTGCGCCTGCCAGCGCAAGGCCCTGGAAACGGCCTATGCGACCGACGCCGGCCGCGCCGCCATCGATCCCTTCCTGGCCGGCCGTGCGCCCGAGTTCGGCACGATGGATGCCTCCTCGGTGTCGACGATCTTCAACGGTGCGGCCGCTCTGCGCCGCCACCAGAACAACACGTCCGGCGTGCGCAGCGGTATCAGCACGCGGGATTTCGGCCGGCCCTCCACGGTCAGCAGCATCAACGAGCAGAACCGCAAGTTCTGGGACGCCCGGACGGGCAACAAATAAGGAACCACCATCATGGTCGCATATGTCTATCGCATGCCGTCCGGCATTCCGGGCGATGTCAGCCGTAAGGAAAACTCGGTCGTTGAGACCCAGATCCTGAACGCTTCCCTGCCGTTCTCGGCCTATGGCCTGGTCGGCAAGATGGCCGCGGGCAAGTTCGTGCCCTTCGCCGGCGGCGAGGCTGCCACCGACGCATACGGCGTGCTGGTCCGCCCCTTCCCGACGAACTCGGGCACCGATGGCTTGGGTACGGCGACGGCGCCCACGTCCGGGCCTGGCGATGTGCTGCGTCGCGGCTACATAACTGTGAAGCTGAACGGCGGCGCCACGGTGGCGGCCGGCGGCCAAGCGTACATTCGCGTCGCCGCTGCCGCGGCTGGCAAGCCTCTGGGTGGCTGGGAAGGCGCAGCCGACAGCACCAATACCGTCGCGATCAACGCCATCTTCATGTCGGGCGCTGACGCGGACGGCAACGTCGAAATTTCCTTCCGCAACTGATCCCCATCACGGGAACAGGCCACCTTCGGGTGGCCTTTTTTTTCGCCCCTACGGAGCAAACATGAACCTGAGCAAAACCGAAATGGCGGCCGTGATGGATGCGACCCGCCGCCTGAAGCGCGCCCGCACCACGGACAGCATGATCACCTTCGACCGTCAGACGATCGACTCGGCCGGCGCCTTCCTCATCGGCGAGCTGGAACGCCTGGACCAGACGCTGCACGCACCCCTGGCGGCTGTGACCTGGTCGCGCGACATCGACCTGCGCGAAGACGTCTCCATCGCTGACGAAACCTCGTCCTTCACCAATTCCAGTTTCGCCGCCGCTGGCGGCCCGTCGCCCACCGGTAAGAGCTGGATCGGCAAGGATGCTAACTCGATCCAAGGCCTGGCCCTGGACATCGGCAAGACGGCCAGCCCGCTGACCCTGTGGGGCATGGAACTGGGCTGGACCATTCCCGAGCTGGAGTCCGCGCAGAAGCTGGGGCGCCCCGTCGACCAGCAGAAGTACGCCGGCATGCAGCTCAAGCACAACATGGACATCGATGAGCAGGTCTACATCGGCGACTCCACGCTGGGCTTGTACGGCCTGGTGAACAGCCCGAAGGTCACGAACTCGACCAATGCGCAGACGGGCAACTGGGCCACTGCGACGCCCCAGCAGATGCTGGACGACGTGAACGAGCTGATCAACAGCACCTGGGCGGCATCGGGCTACGCGATCTGCCCCAGCAAGCTGCTGCTCCCCCCGGTTCAGTATTCCAAGCTGGTCGGTACGCTGGTGTCGAGCGCGGGCAATATCTCGGTGCTGGAGTTCCTGCGCCAGAACAGCCTGGCCAACAGCGTCAACGGCCGGCCGCTGGACATCCAGCCGCTGAAGTGGCTGTATCAGCGCGGCGCTGCCAACGCCAACCGCATGATGGTCTACACGCAGGACCAGCAGCGCGTCCGCTTCCCGCTGGTTCCGCTGCAACGCACGCCGCTGGAATACCGCAGCATCTATCAGCTGACGACCTACTTCGGCCGCCTGGGTGCCGTGGAATTCGTCTACCCGGAAACGCTGGGCTACCGCGACGGCATCTAAGGAGAACGGCATGCCGAAGATCTACGTCAACCGCGAATTTACCGTCCAGATCGGCGGTGAAAAGCGGCATTTCACGGTGGGCAACCACACCGTTGACGCGGAAGCCGCGAAGCACTGGTATGTCCAGGCCCACATCGGTGACGAGCCGGCGGTGGACCCGGACACCAGCGCCGCGGCGGAAGCGCTGCTTGCCGACCTGCATGACAAGGAAAAGGCGCTGGTGTCGCGCGGTGGTGACCTGGACGCGCGCGAGGCAGTCATTGCCGACCGCGAGCAGGCCGTCCAGGCGCGCGAAGCCGATGTGGCGACACGTGAACAGGCGCTTGCCGACCGCGAGCAGGCCGCGCAGAATGCTCCGTCCACCGCCAAGGACGATGGCAAAGCCTCAGGCAAGAGCTCCAGCAAGTAAGGACCGACCATGAATGTAGCAAAGTTCCGCCAGGACTTCCCTGAATTCGCCGACGCGACCGTCTATACGGATGCGCAGGTGTCCTTTTTCGGCACGCTGGCGGAATCCTTGCTGCCCGAATGTCGGTGGGGCAACCTTTGGCCATATGGCGTCGCCCTGTTCACCGCGCATCAGCTCGCGCTGGCCGCACGCAGTCAAAAGACCGCCGCGGCTGGTGGCGCGCCGGGCGCTGTCACGGGGCCGATGACGGCCAAGTCGGTGGACAAGGTCAGCGCGAGCTATGACGCCGGCGCGGTGACGCTTGATGACGGCGGGTTCTGGAACGCCACGACCTACGGCACCCAACTGCTGTTCTACGCGCGCATGATCGGCGCCGGTGGTGTCCAGCTATGAGCATGACCGTCACCACCGACAACCTGGCGAAGGTGCTGGCAACGATGGCGCAGTTGGTGAAAAAGGACGTGCTGGTCGGGATTCCGGACAGTGCGCCCGAGCGCGAGGAAGACACGCCGTTGTCGAACGCCCAGATCGGGTACATCCTGGACAACGGAAGCCCCAAGGCGAACATTCCGGCGCGGCCTTTTCTGGTACCCGGGGTGGAGAACGTCCAGCCGGAGATCGTCGACGAGTTTCGCAGCGGTGCCAAGGCGGCGTTGGACGGCAACGCGGCGGGCGTGGAACGCTCACTGGCGCGCGCCGGCCTGCGGGCGCAGAACTCAGTCCGGGCGAAGATCCAGGACGGCCCGTTTGAAGCTCTGGCACCGCGCACACTGGCTGACCGCAAGAAGCGGGGCCGCACTGGTGAAAAGCCACTGCTCGATACGGGGCAGCTCCGCAACTCGGTCACTTATGTGGTCCGCAAGAAATAGGTTCAGCCATGCCGTTCCTTGACGTAACCGAAGTCCTGCTTGATCCGGATTTCTTCGATTCGCTGGTGTGCACTCGCAACGTGCAGACGGTCGGGGACGACGGCCTGGCGGTGAACGTGGACACGGACACGCCATTCATCGGTGTCGTGACAAGCGACTCCGGCGATGTGCTGGTGCGCTTGGCGACCGGCTCGCGCGTGAAGGGCTCGATCCTGGTGGTGACGAAGTTCAGGTTGCTTGAGGGCGCGCCAGGCATCGATGCGGACGTTGTGACGTGGGATGGCTCGCGGTACACGGTGACAACCGTCAACAACTACTCTCGGTATGGCGCCGGCTTCGTCGAGGCCTACTGTGATCTGATCCCGCTGCAGGGGGCTGGCAATGGCTAATTCATCGGCGACCGGTGGGTACCTCGCACCCGCCGTGGTTTCGCCGCCGCTTCAGGATCTTGACCTAGACCTGGTGTTTCAGGCCTTCGTCAAGGGAATTACCGGGCTGCCTGGCGCATTGGTCCGGCCGCGCTGGCAGCCGACGGTGCCCCAGACGCCGGAGACGAACGTGGACTGGTGTGCCGTGGGTGTGACGCCGCGCACGCGCTCGCAGGACTACCCGGCCATCCAGCACGATCCGGCTGGCGATGGGCAAGACCGCCTTACCCGGCACCAGGATCTGGAAGTCCTGGCGACCTTTTACGGACCCAACGCTATGCGCTACGCCGATCTGCTGCGCGATGGCGCTTACGTGCCGCAGAACGGCGAGCAGATTGGCCAGCACGGCATTGCGTTCGTTGAGGCAGGCGATGCCATTGCCGCGCCTGAACTGGTCAACCAGCGCTGGCTGAAACGCTATGACCTGCCCATGCGATTCCGTCGCGTGATCCGCCGCGACTATGCGGTGTTGAACCTGCTTGGCGCCGAGGCAACCATCCAGTCGGACACGGGGCCTGGCGCGGAAGTCGTCGTCCCGTAACCGTCTGAACAGACCTATTTCAAGCCCGCCGCGAGCGGGCTTTTTCTTTCCCGGAGTCATCCATGAGCCAAGGGCTTTCCATCAGCCGTATCGTCAACGTCGACATCGTCATGTCGCCGCTCGCCGCCGGCACCCGTGATTTCGGCGCGCTGCTGCTTGTTGGCTCGTCGCCCGTGATCGACGTCAATGAACGCATCCGCGAATACGAGGGCATCGACGACGTGGCCAACGATTTCGGCACCACGGCGCCGGAATACCTCGCCGCCGCGCTGTTTTTCTCGCAGTCGCCGCAACCCGATCAGCTATTCATCGGTCGCTGGGCTGCGACGGCAACGTCCGGCCTACTGCGCGGAGCGGTCCTGAACCCGACTCAGCAGGCGCTGTCGAATTTCGACGACATCGCCGACGGCGCCTTCAAGATCTCTGTGGATGGTGTGGAGCAGTCCGTCACGGGGCTGGACTTCACCGCCGCGACCAACCTGAACGGCGTGGCGTCCGAAATCAACAGCGTGCTGACGGGGGCCGAGATCGCCTGGGACGGCGTGAACAGCCGGTTTGTCGTCACCAGCGACACCACCGGTGCGACCTCCGTTCTGGGCTGGGCTATTGCGCCCACGGCCGGCACGGACGTCAGCGCACTGCTGGGTCTGACGCAGGCGCAAACGGCCGTGCCCGTGCCTGGTATCGCGGCCGAAACCTATCTCGCCGCCGTGCAGAAGATGGGCGACATGTCCAACGACTGGTACGGCCTCCAGGCTGCCGCCGAAGGCATCACGGACGACAGCTACATGGAAGTGGCTGCCTACATCGAGGCGGCCTCTCCGTCCCGAATTCAGGGTATTACGACGCAATCCACGGCGGTGCTAGATGCAACGGTTACGAGCGATCTCCCCAGCCGGCTGAAGGCGGCCCAGTTCAAGCGCACGTTCTGCCAATACTCGTCGTCCAGTCCGTATGCCTCGGCGTCGCTGTATGGCCGCGCGTTCACGGTCAACTTCCTGGGCAACAAGACGACGATCACCCTCAAATTCAAGCAGGAACCGGGGGTGACCGCTGAAACGCTCACGACGACGCAGGCGAACGCCTTGGAGGGGAAGAACTGCAATGTGTTCGTGAACTACGACAACGACACCGCCATCATCGAGCAGGGCGTTATGGCGAACGGTTACTTCTTCGACGAAGTTCACGGCACCGACTGGTTTCAGAACTACCTGCAAACGGCTCTGTACAACCGGCTCTACACCAGCACCACCAAGATCCCGCAGACCGATGCAGGGGTCAATGACCTGTTGACCACGGCAGCCGCTGCGGCCGACCAAGCGGTGACCAATGGGCTGGTGGCGCCGGGGGTATGGAACGCGGACGGGTTCGGGAATCTGAACCGTGGTGACACGTTGTCCAGCGGGTATTACCTGTATGCGCCGCCCGTGGCCACGCAATCGCAGGCGGATCGCGAGGCGCGCAAAGCGCCCGTGATCCAGGGTGCATTCAAGCTGGCGGGCGCTATCCATAGCGTCGACGTCATCGCCAATTTCAACCGGTAATCGGAGCTCGCCAACATGGCTACCTATTCGTTCATCGACGTACAGGCCACGCTGGCCGGCCCGACCGGTGTGGTCAACATGGGGTACGGCGCCGCTACGGCGGAAGAAGGCATCACGATCGCGGCAGCGGCCGACAAGAACACCATGACCATCGGTTCGGATGGTGAAGGCATGCACAGCTTGCACGCCGACAAGTCCGGCCAGATCACGGTGCGCCTCTTGAAGACCAGCCCGATCAACCAGGCACTGATGATCCAGTACGACGCGCAGACGCTCTCCAGCACGCTGCACGGCAAGAACGTGATCACCGTGCGCAACTCGGTGTCCGGCGACATTGCGATCGCGCGTGGCGTGGCGTTCAAGCGCGCGCCCGACCTGACCTACGCCAAGGATGGCGGCATCGTCGAGTGGCAATTTGACGCGATCAAGATTGATCGCAACCTGGGGACTTACAACTGATGGAAATTACTCTCAAAGGCCAAAACTACCGGTCCGGCCGGTTGAGCGCCATGCAGCAGTTCCACGTCGCCCGCCGGGTGGCGCCAGCCCTCACCGGCCTGGTGTCCGCCCTGGGCGGTGCGGCCCCTTCCAAAGAAGATTTTGCGAAGTCGTTGGCCCCGCTGGCCGACGCCGTCGCGCAGATGCCGGACGCGGACGCGGAGTATGTGCTCGGCACTTGCCTGGGGATCGTCAGCCGACAAACGGAACCGAACACCTGGGCGCCTGTGTGGCGTGCGGGGCAGTTGGCATTTGACGACATTGACCTGGGCATGATGTTGCAACTGGCCGCCAAGGTGATCCAGGACAACCTGGGAAATATTTTCGGCGCACTCCCCGCGAGTCTTCCCGCCAAATAGCGGGTTCGGGAGTGCGCTGGGAATCGCTTCCAGGGGGTGAGGATTGGTTGCTGCGCCCCGTGATAAAGGGCATGTGCCAGTTCGAAAGCCTGAAATCGGGCGAGATCGATCTTGCCGATATCGCGCTGATGAACGATGCGCTGGACGTGATGGAAGAGAACCGGGCCCACGCGCGGCAAATGGAAGAGACCTAATATGGCAGCCAGTGCAGATGTGATCAAGGAGTTCCTGGTCGGCCTCGGATTCAAGATCGACGAGAAGGGCCAGAAGCGCTTTGTCGACACGATTGGCGCGGCCACGGTGCAAGCCGTGGCCCTGGGAGCGGCGACAACCGCCGCAGCGACAGCCGTGGTCGCCGGCGTGGCCAGGATCTCGGACAGCCTGGAACAGCTGTATTTCGTCTCCCAACGAAACAAGGCGTCCGTCGAGACGATCCAAGCCCTGGACTTCGCAGCGCGACAGTTCGGCGCTGGCGCGCGCGAGGCGGTGGAGTCTCTGGGGCGCTTCATGCGCTCGTCGCCCGGCGCAGCCTCGTTTCTGCACGGTTTGGGTGTTCAGACTCAGTCAGCCAACGGCAAGCTGCGTGACACCGGCGATATCCTGAACGATCTTGGGACGCGGCTCAAGGAGATGCCCTACTACCGGGCCAAGGCTTACGCCGACTTCCTTGGAATCGACGAGCGCACCCTGATGGCACTGCAGCAGGGCCTGGGTGAATTCAGCTCCCAGTATCGGGATATGCTGCGAGCGGCTGGGCTGGATTCGGACAGGGCTGCGAAGGCGGCGCACGGCTTCATGGTGGAGTTGCGCACGCTCGGCGCGGCAGCTGACATCCTGTTCAAGAAGGCGGGATCGGAGCTCGCGGGTGGCCTGTCGGACGAGATCCGCCGATTTCGTCAGTGGATCGTCTCGAATTTCGACGACATCAGCGGCGGTATCGTCAAGGTAGTGCAGGTACTGGTTAAGGCAGGAGAAATCCTGCTGACCATTGTTCGTCGGCTTTGGGATGCCGGCCGCGCTGTCGTGGAGTGGTTTCAGAGCGCCGACCAGTCTTCCAAGGATCTGCTCAAAACCATCGGGCTGATCGCCGTCGCCTGGCGTGCGCTCAGCCTTGTCATTTCCGCGTCTCCGATCGGCCGCATCCTGGCCCTTGCTGGTGCGCTGGCGCTGCTCTTTGACGACTATCAGGTATGGAAGAACGGCGGTAAGTCCCTGATTGACTGGGGCAATTGGACGTCCGAGATCGACAAGGCAGTGTTTGCGATCAACCGCCTTTCCGAGTCGCTGGAGAAGCTGGCCAAGTTCTTGGGCTTTAGCGATGCCAAGAAGTACATCGACGGCTCTATTCAGGAAGCCAGAGACCTAGGGGATATGGCTGATGCCGCCATGCGCGGCGACTGGGACGGCATAAAAAAGGTGTGGGCTGATCGTAAGGCTCGGCAACGCGAAACAGGGTTGTCAGTTGATCCAGAAGAGGTGAGAGACAGCAGGTTCGGGCCATTCTTTAGGTCTGGAGATACTGGGAACAGAAAGCCTGGGTCTGCCGTTGAGCCACCGGAGATCCGAAACAATAGATCAGGTTCGCCGGATAAGCCGCGGGGAATCAGGAATAACAATCCAGGAAATTTGAACTTTGTTGGCCAGCGCGGCGCCACGCGCGAAGGTGGCGATAACGGGCGCTTTGCGACTTGGCAGACAGCACACGAAGGTCTTCAGGCGCTTGCCAATCAGCTCCGGCTCTACAGTGATCGCGGTCTGGATTCGATCCGCAAGGTGATCAACACCTACGCCCCGTCATCGGAAAACGACACCAGTGCCTACATCAATCAGCTGGCCATGTTCATGGGCATTGACCCCGACGAGACCTTCGACGTCAAGTCGGACCCGGCCGCTCTGGCTATGCTCATGCAGGGAATTATCAAGCATGAGAACGGATACAACCCGTACAGCCGCGACCAGATCAATGAGGCCATCGGATCGTCAGAGCTTGTAGGACGCGGTGGTGCCCAGGTCAGCCAAAAGACGGACATCCATATCCATGGGGTGTCTGATCCGCAGGCGGCGGGCCAAGCTGTGTCGCGGGAACAAGGCTCTGTGAACGAGCGCTTGGTACGCAACCTCAGAGGGGCGGTGCAGTGATAGGCGACATTCTTTCCGACATCTTCTTGCGAACGAACAGGGCATTGGGGGAGGTCATTCCACAGGTGTCTCTTGAGGAGGTCCACCGTGATGAGGTCGCCATTACCGACCATCCTGTCGAACAGGGTGCGGCGATCTCGGACCACTCTTTCAAGATGCCGGCGGAATTGGTCATTCGGTATGGGTGGTCCAGATCGCGCGACATCTTGGACGTCATCCGAGACGGTGGCCTGGTGAGTGTTGACGAGGTCTACCGGCGACTGCTGGAAATGCAGGAACAGCGGCAGCCGTTCGACGTGATCACCAAGCGCCGCGCTTACAAGAACATGCTGATCCGGTCGCTGCAGGTAACCACGGACCAGCAGACCAACGACATTTTGGTGGTCCAGGCGCAGCTGCGGCAAGTAATCATCGTGCAGGTGACAACGGTGAAAGTGCCTCCCAAGGTTGCGCAGGCGTATCCCGTTGACACGGCTCCACCTGTGGATGCCGGCGTGAAGCAGCCCAAGGAAGTCAACGAGAGCATTTTGTACAAGGCCGGATCGATCGGCGCTGCGATTGGACTATGACTGCTTACGAAATCCCGCTATCTGCCGACTCGCAGCGGTTCGCCATCACGCTTGCGAGGGTGGTCTACAACCTAGCACTGACTTGGCGCAGTGGCACGGGCTGGGTGCTGGACATCGCTGATGCGAACTCGGTGCCCCTCGTGTCTGGCATTCCCCTGGTGACTGGCGCTGACCTGCTGGGGCAGTTTCGTTACCTGGATATCGGCGGTCGGCTAATCGTCCTGGTGGAGGGCGACATCGCGGCAGTGCCCGACTATTCCGATCTCGGAACAGAGGGAAAGCTGTATTTCTTATCGGAGTAGCCAATGACCGACCAGTGGCTGCGCCAGGCATCCCTGATCCTGGCAGATGACGCCGGCAATGGCTTGGACATTTCGGAGCTCCGTCTGCGCTTCGCGGTCATCCGTGGGGATATCCGCACACCGCACCGCGCGAGCATTCGGGTAAATAACCTGTCCAGTCAGACGGCACAGAAGGTCAGGGATGAATTCACGCGCGTGCAGTTGCAAGCAGGCTACCCGGGCACCCTGAGCACGATTTTCACAGGCGAGATCGTTCAAAAGCGGCTCGGGCGCGAGGATACGCTCAACACCTATCTGGACCTGGCGGCGGTGGACGGTGACAAAGCCTACAACTTCGGCGTCATTAACACGACGCTGGCGGCGGGCTGGACGTTTCAGGACATGTATGAAGCGATCCTGAAGGTGCTGAAGCCCTACGGTATAAGCGCCGGCTTCGCGCCGGAGTTTCCAAGTACTGCGGGCCCTCGCGGCAAACCGATGTTCGGGATGGTTCGCGACCACTTGCAGATGCTGGCGCAGGCCTTGAACAGCAGTTGGTATGTTCAGGACGGAAAGTTGAACATCGTTCCGTTGTATGGCTACGTCGATGGCGAGGCTATTGTGCTGACGTCCAAGACAGGGATGGTCGGCATGCCGCAGAAGAACCTGAACGGGGGAATCAGCGTTCGGTGCCTGTTGAATCCAGCAATTGCACCCGGGCGCCTGATCCAGTTGGACAACGCGTCGATCCAGGATGCCGTGATTTCGGTGGACTATACGGCAGTCAATTTCGTTCCCCAGACCGATGCTGATGGTTTCTACCGCGTGCTGGCGGTGAACCACGTAGGGGATACCAGGGGGCAGGAATGGTATTCGGAGATCGTCTGCCTCGCGCGCGACGATCCGGGGCCGCCTAACGGCGCACTATTGGGGTTTGTGAATGGATAGCCGAGAGCGGTATGACAACCCCGAGGAAGCGCTGCGGACTGCCTTCCGGGGCATGCGCGCAGGCATGTGGACGTCGCTTCCTGGCATTGTTCAAGGCTTCGACGCTGGCGCCGGCACGGTCACTGTTCAGCCGGCAATCCAAGGAGTGCAGCAGGCGTCGGACGGTAGCGTCTCGGCCGTGGAATACCCACTGTTGGTAGATGTACCGGTCTACTTCCCACGGGGAGGCGGCTGCACGTTGACCTTCCCAATTGCCGCCGGTGACGAGTGCATCGTGGTGTTCTCTGCACGCGCCATTGACGCTTGGTGGCAGTCCGGCCAGGTGCAGGCACCTACGGAGCCGCGCATGCACGACATGGCCGACGGGTTCGCCTTAGTGGGGCCGTTCTCACAGGCCAGGATGATCAGCGGCGTCAGCACTGCGGCGACTCAGTTGCGCAGTGATGACGGGTCGACCTTCTTCGAACTGGATCCGACAACGCAGAAGATCCGTATCGTCGCGCCTGGCGGCCTGGATGTTGTGTCGCCGTTGTCCACTTTTTCGGCCGCTGTAACGATCAACGGCCTGTTGAGCTGGACAGCTGGGATGGCTGGTTCGATCGCGAGCGGCGTCGCTTCCATCATCACCGGGGCGGTGCAGTTCATAGGAACTATCACTTCGAACGGTCACGCCATAGACAGCACGCACCAGCACACCGATTCCGGTGGGACCGGGCTGGGCGGGCCGCCGGCCTAAGGACAACCATGCGATATCGAAAACTGACGACCGACGGGGACTACTCCTTCGGCCAGCAGCAGGCCGATTTTTACCGGGATTCCCCGGAGGCGGTCGGTCAGGCTGTGTTGACGCGTCTTGAGTTGTTTACCGGGCAATGGTTCCTGGACAACACCGAGGGAACGCCCTGGCGCATCGACGTGCTGGGCAAGTACACGCAGGACAACTATGACAGTGTCATCCAGGCGCGGATTCTGGATACCCAAGGGGTCACCCAGATCGACGCCTATTCAAGCACTCGAGACGCCGATACGCGCAAGCTATCCGTCGCAGTGACCATAAGCACGGTCTACGGCCAAACAACCATTACGACGACACTATGATCACCAGCACCGCCGCGATCATTTCCGCCACCGGCATTACGGCGCCGTCATATCAGGAGATTCTGGATTTCCTGAAGGCGCAGTATCAAGCTATCTTTGGCGCCGACGTCTATCTGGAAGCGGACAGCCAAGACGGTCAGTTCCTGTCGATTATCGCGATGGCGATCAACGACACGAACAACGCGGCGATCCAGGTTTTCACCTCGTTCAGCCCTTCCAGCGCGCAGGGCGCTGCGCTTTCCAGCAACGTCAAAATCAACGGTATCGCGCGTGCCGCCGCTTCGTTCTCGTCCTGCGACGTGGTCATCGTTGGCCAAGCGGGGACCATCATCACCGAAGGCGTGGTGCAGGATGAGCAGCTGCAAAACCGGTGGAACTTGCCCGCATTGGTGACCATTCCGCTGACTGGACAGATCACGGTCACTGCAACGTGCGTGGCCATTGGGGCCATCAGTGCGCCGTCGGGATCGCTTACGAAGATCGCCACGCCCACGCGAGGGTGGCAGACGGTCACCAACCTAGCGGCCGCAACGCCGGGCCAGCCGGTTGAGGCGGATGGTGCCCTGCGTCAACGACAGGCGGTCTCTGTCGCGCTACCCTCGCGCACTGTGTTGGAAGGCACCGTCGGCGCCGTGGCTGCCGTGGATGGTGTTGTTCGATACCGGGCATACGAAAACGACACGAACGTTACGGACTCTAACGGCATCCCATCGCACAGCATTTCTATGGTGGTGGACGGTGGGGACGCCCAGCAGATCGCCGCAGCTATCGCGGCGAAAAAGACACCGGGCACAGGCACTTATGGCACGACCACCGAGATCGTCACCGACATCTACGGCATCGCGCATCCGATCAATTTCTTCCGGCCTTCGAACGCGGCCATCACCGCCGCGGTGACGATAAAAGCCTTGACCGGATACACAACGACGGTCGGTGAAGCGATCAAACAGGCGATTGCTGATTATGTGAACGGACTGGAGATCGGCGGCGGCGCAAGCGGCTCTGTCGAGTGGGGCGATGCGATCAGCGCAGCGAACGCCGTTGGCGGTGGCTCGGTGTTCAAACTTGCGGCGCTCGCCCTCAGTGGGCCGGGCGGCGCGGGTTCTCCTGATGTTCCGCTCGTGTTCAACGAGGCGGCCAGCATGACCGCCGCGAATGTGACGCTCACGGTGACCTGACATGGCAGACGTCGAAAAATACCTGGACCTGATCACCGCATTCCACCGGGGGAGGCCGAAATTTTCGGCCATGGTGGAAGCTGTGTCGAAGTGCTTCGTGGGCGCGCAGGACAGCTATTGGCAGATGGTGCCGGCGTACGACCTAGATGCCGCAGTTGGCGTGCAGTTGGACGCCGTCGGGGAGTGGGTGGGGATTTCGCGCAACGTGCGCACGCCGCTGGAAGGTGTCTATTTCTCATTCGACGTCGCCGGGCTGGGGTTCGATCAGGGGGCATGGCAAGGCCCGTTTGATCCGGACACTGGCATCACGTCTCTGGACGACGACACCTATCGGATCCTGATCCGAGCCAAGATCGGGGCGAACCGCTGGGACGGCACACTGGAATCGTCCGCCGCCATTTTGAACAGCATTTTCTCGGCCGGCACCAGCCCCGTTCCGGTGAACGCAAACGCGGAGCCGTTTGGTACCGGCGATGGAGCAACGACGCAGTTCCAGCTCAAGTACCAGGGGCGCCCCGTCTTTCAGGTGGGAAGCGCTGCGATATTCAGGAACGACTGGCAGGGCAACCAGCGGCTGTACCCGACGTCGCGTACTAATTCCGCCTTTTACAGCTTTGCCAAATTGCCCGGCTGGAATGGAGTAAACAGCTATACCTTGACTCCGGGGTTTGGTATCGCACCAGATGGGTCGAACGAAAGCGGCTTCTTGTCTACAGCCGGGACTGGGACGACCCCTGGTTGTTATCCAGGCACCGCAACGTCGGTCAACTACGTTGCTGGTACTCGATATGTCGGCTCTATCTGGTTCAAGGCTAACCCTTCTTCTCCGAGCAAGCGCGTTCGCTTGCTTTTGAATTCGAGCGGTTTTGGCCTCAATAAAGCTGTCTATTTCGACGTGTCGACGGGCGCAGTCTCCGTAATTGGCGGCAGCTCATTGCCAGAGTCATACGGATCGAAATCCTATCCGAACGGCTGGACGCGTGTGTGGTTGTCGCAGACGGCGACAGTTACCGGAGCCGCTCACCCTCCTATCCCATGGTTTTTTGACTCTATATCCGCCGGTGAGGGAGTCGAGTTCTGGGGCGAGCAAATAGAGGTTGGAACGGAGCCAACCAGCTATATCCGAACCGATGGAGCGGGCGCCACCGTCACCGATTACGCCGCATCATCCACCGGCCTGATCACCATGGGCCAGGTGCCGGCCATTGGCGCGGCGCTCACCTGGACCGGCGACGGCCAGATCTACCCAGCCGGCACCTACGTATTCATCCAAGACAACGGCGACATGTCGATCGACATTGGCATCGCTGGTGATCGACCGTCTGCGGTGTTCTTGGCGTTGCTCACGGGCGGCTATATCCCGATCAAGCCCGAGGGCGTGCGGGTCAACTATTTCATCGTGTCTGACGTCGATGGGCCGCTCTTCGGCTTCGACGTCAGCAACCAATACATTTCAGGCCTTGATGTTGGAGCTTGGGGTGATCTTTATTCAAGCTGAAAGGAGTTTCCGTGGCTACAAATGACTTTCTCCCTTTTGGAACCGGCGCTGGGGCCAATGTTCTCACGCAGGCCGGCTACTTGGCGTTGGCAAGTCGGCTCAGCGGTTTTCAGGCTGGTGTCGCCAAATCTATCGAGCTCAACAAGGTATGGCGGCAGTCGTCCGTCATGGCGTCGGTTCTGGCCCAATTCATCGCCGACACTACGGGCCAGGACGTGCTGGACGACGGTGACGGGGCGGCGTTGCTCGCGCAGCTTGAGACAGCTTTGCTTGCAGCATCTCCGGGCCGTCTTCTCCGCACTTCGGTGTACCGCATCAACGGAGGGACCCAGCAAGTCAGCATCGACGGCGGGGCATTTACCACTACGGGAGCGACGACGTTTACATCCCTAGCCGGCACTCAGGTGCAGGAAGTGCTTGTCGTCGGCGGCGGTGGCGGCGGCGGCGGCACTGAATCAAATGGGGGTACGGCAGCGAGCTCTGGCTCTGGCGGCGGCGGCGGCGGTGAAGCATCATCCATCATTTCCGGCGCTCAAACGTCCATTGCAATCACGGTCGGCGCAGGTGGCACTGCGGGCACAGGCTCAGGTGGAGGCGGTGCAGGCGGCACGTCGTCTTTTGGCTCGGCTATTACTGCGACGGGTGGCGCGGGTGGTGCGCGCGGTTTGACGACTACCAGCTTCCCAATCCTTGGTTACGGCGGGCAGGGCGGCTTAGGATCCCTAGGCAACGTTGCCAACAGTAAGGGCAAGTCAGGCGGGGTCGGTTTCAATCTTGCCCTTCTCCATCGAGTAAGCGGTGGTGGTGGCGGCTCTTCCTTTGGCGGTGGCGCGCCATCCGCTGCTGTCACGACTGGTACTGACGCAATAAGCCCGGGCGCGGGCGGCGGTGGAGCCGCAGCAGGTCCGAGCACCGGGCCTTTTAACGGTGGCGCTGGAGCATCCGGCCTTGTTTTGATAAAGGAGTATTCGTAATGCAAACGTACGCGCGTGTAGAGCAAGGCGTATTGGTTGAAATTATCAAACCGCTGCTTTACGACGATGGAACGGAAATTCCTATTACGGCCCGGTTCCCGGATTTCTTCCTGGAAACCCTAGTGAATATCACGAACGAAGATCCGATGCCTGGCGAAATGTGGAGCTATAACGGCGAAACGTTCACACCGCCCGATTGGGTCTGAATCGCAAGTTTGCCATCCTATGCAAGGGCAACGCCTGCGCTTTTTGGTTTCAGGGCCAGCGCAGGCTTCTCTATTGCATACCAGCTAAACAGGCAAAAAGGGATCAGCATCGCCGCAATCATTGCCGGGGCGCCCAATTGGGATGTGTTCTCCAGTCGATAAACGACGAAAGCCATGATGGGGAAATGGTAGATATAGGCGCCATAACTCAAGTCAGGAAACCTGAACGGAACTAGCTTGGCTCCCGCGATACCAACCCAGACAATCGCCAATGTTTGGAACACCGCGGGCGGGAGCAATGAATATTCTCGGATGAGCGGCCGAGAAAGCAAGACGCAGATCAGGAAGAACCAGGGCACCCATGCGTTTACCTGCATGAGCCTACGCCGGTAGAGGTACATTAAATTTCCGCAGAAGAACGAGGCCGGCAGGAAAGACAGGGTTTGCACATATGCACTGAACTGCGCGCAGTAAATAACGTTGCCTAATGATATAAGCAGCAGTACCCATATCCACAATGGGCGCTTATAGGCACCACAAAGCCACAGGATGGCGAGCGCCGCATAGGCGATTTCCTCCCAGAGAAGAGACCAAAGAGGAAGGTTCGATCCGCCGGGCAACGCAACGATGCCGCCGGTTAGCCATGTCACGATTGAATTGACGGTGAAGGTTGGCCCCATCAAGAAAATCGTCAGAATGAACGATGCGATAAGCGCGGGGAAAATTCGCAGCAGTCGCTTTTTCGCGAATGTGATCCAAGATCCACTTTCCGAAAAACTCTTGAGAACTAGAAAACCACTAATACCCAGGAATGCGGGTACGGCAACTACCCATGGGTTCCATGAGAAGTTGCGGTCAACCTCGTTCCATACATGCGCAACCACGACCTCCAGGGCCAGCAATAAACGAAGGAGATCAAAATTTGGGTATCTATATTGCATGCTGAGTCTAGTTCGCGAATTTGGATCGCCCGGCAGTGATTCAGGGCTCGACAGCATTAAACACCAAACCCGCTTCGGCGGGTTTTTTTCGTCTATAGGGGACGCGATTGAACATCCAAGACTTCGATGCCTTCGCGGCAAAGTTCGCCGGCATCCTCGGCGCCGCGGTGTCCATGCGGTATTTGCAAGGGTCGTGGCCGGCGCGCCTCAGCATGGCGGCCAGTGGTTCGTTGGTGGCCTATTACGCATCGCCGTATTTGTCGATGCTGCTGGGGATCCCGGAAGGGCTGGCGGGTTTCCTGACCGGCATGTTCGGCATGGCCATCGTTTCGCGCGCCTGGGAGGCGGTGCAGGTCGCACCTATCGCGGCGCTGTGGCAAGCACTCATTGACCGCGTACGCGGCAAAGGGGCGTGACATGGACAGCACCATCTATCTCACCTTGTGGGCGGTATTGGCGTTCGTCTGCTGGCTCATCGTGGCCGGCGGCGCAGCTCTGGCCGTCTTTGCGCGCGGCATCAAGGACACAACTCTGGAGCGAATCGGCCTGTCGGCGGTCTGCCTGACGGCCACCGGCGCGGCCTGCCGCATCTTCGTGGCGGGCTGGGCGAGCGCTGGAGATGCCGCGCTCGCGGCTTCTGCCGCCTTCTACGTCGCTGCAGTGACTGTCAAACACATTCGGAGCCCAAAGCAATGAGCCAATTTCAGCTTTCGCAGCGCAGCCTGACGCGTCTGGTTGGCGTGCATCCTGACCTGGTCGCCGTTGTGAGGCTGGCCATCCAGCGCACGGCGGCGGACTTCACCGTGGTGGAGGGAGTCAGAACCGTTGCGCAGCAGCGCGAGTACGTCGCCCGAGGAACCAGCAAGACCATGAACAGCTTTCACCTGCTTCAAGCGGACGGGCTCGGCCATGCGGTAGACCTGGCGCCGCTGGTGAGTGGGTCGATCCCATGGAACAACTGGCAGGCGTTTGCCGACCTGGCCGTGGTGGTCAAGGCCTGCGCCGCCGAACTTGGCGTGCCAGTGGAGTGGGGCGGCGACTGGAAGATGCGCGACGGCCCGCACTTCCAGATCCCGCGCGACTGGAAGGGGCGGGCATGAATCCGTTGCTGCGCGCTGCGGCGCCGTACCTGATCGGGGCCGCGCTGCTGGCTGTCGCGATTGCCGGCATGCGCTGGTACGGCGCCAGCCAATACCAGGCCGGGGTCGACAAGGCCAACGCCGATCACACTCTGGCCGAGCTCACTGAGTTCAAGAGCCAGACCGCGCGCCTGGGCGGGATCTCCGGCACCCTGGAGGGCGCCCTGGTGGCATTACGCGATGCCAAGCCCAAGACCATCGAGAGGTACACCCGTGTCGAAGTCCAGAGTCCTCTGCCTGCTGGCTGCCGTATTGATGCTGAGCGGCTGCAGCACATCAACGAAGCCGGCCGCTTGGCCAATGCTACCCGCCAACCTGGTGCTGGCGTGCCCACCGGTGCCCGAGGTGACCAGCGATAGCTGGGATGACTTTGCCCGCAGCTATATGGCGCTGGCCCTGCAATATGGGGAGTGCGCCGCCCGGCACCAGAGTGTGGTGGACGCCTGGACCAAGCCCTAGCGCGGCGCCATCCCCTTTCGCAGCTTGCGCGGCGATTCCAGCAGCTCGGCTGTCATCTGGTCGCGCTCCAGCACGCAGGGCTCCTTGGCCAGGCCCGCCAGCAGATCGTCGTAGATGTCGCCCGTCAGGCCGGCCGGCCGCTTCAGTTCAAACGAAACCTGGTGCAGGCGCAATATGGCCGCGCGCAGGCGCTTCACCTCCCACAGCAGGGTGAGGACATCGGGATTCCAGGGCTGACGCTCCCGGATGGCCCGGAGGTCGGCGAAGGTGAGCGGGTCTTTGAACGGCATGGCGGAAAACACTGGTCAGGCATCCAGTATATTCCGCCTTAAATGGGGTCGATTGCGTCCGGCATCTGGTACTTGGAATTCCCGACCTCCTGCCGCACGGGGTGCCAGGTGAAGGCGGTTTCTGGTAGTCCACGCTCAAGCAGTGCCAGGGCGTCGCCGGTTGCGCAGTCCGGATCCATCCATTGCAGGGCGAGGTCGGGCGGCAATGCCACCGGCCGGCGGTCGTGCACGTCGATCATGCCGCCCGCGGCGTCATTCGTGACAATGGCAAAGCCGTGAGCTTCGTCCGGCTCGGCGCCGGGCCGCCAGTTGCTCAGGCCGGCGAAGAACAGTGGGGCATTGTCCGCAGCGTGGATGTAGTAGGGCTGCTTGGGCGGTTTCGGCCCCGTGCCCAGCGGCTTCCATTCATACCAGCCATCCGCTGGCACCAGGATGCGGCCGCGCGCGGTTAGCATCTTCCAGGGCCACGCCCCGGCCAGGATCTTATCCAGCCGGGCATTCGACATGAGGTACTTGGAATTGGTCGGCCGCCACCCCCAGGGTAGCCGGCCAAGCTCGAATTCACCGGCCAGCCTGTGCATCGCCAGTGGCCGTGTGCCAGGCGGGATGTTGTAGCGTGGCCCGGCCGAGTCGGTGAAGATCTGATGCTGGTTCGGGAAGATCCGTTCCACGTAGTCCATGGGTCCGGACTTCTGCACGATACGGCCGCACATACGCACCTCCAGCAGGAAGGGGAAGGGCCAGTATAGGGCCGCCTACCTGAGGAAGCGCAGCCTCGTGTGAGCATCCCTCGCCTGGCCGAGCGCGCCGCCGTCGACGCCCTGGCATTTCACCAAATGGTCAGCCCAGAGGGCCAGCGCCTCGGCCCGCTCCTTCCAGTAGCTGTACTGGTCGTAAATGCCCTCCACGCTTTTGAGCTTGTGGTTCAGGCACATCTCGGAGATATCGCGGCCGACGCCGAGGGCGCGCATGTGCGATTTCGCGGTGGAGCGCAGATCGTGCGGGGTGAAGCGCCGGACCTTGGGCTGGTAGTTCTGGATCCAGTAGTTGATGGCACCCCACACCCCGTCTTTCTGAATGGGCGCATCCCCGCCGTGTTTTTTTAGCCTTGCCACCGACCGCGCCGGCACGATGTACCTGGAATCCAGCGCCAGGCTATCCAGCTCGCGGAACCACCCCACCACCTGCGGCGCCAGTGGGATGTCCATGGCCGCCCCGGTTTTCGATTCCGGCACGTGCCACAAGCCGGCGCCTAGGCGCTTTACGGTCAGTTCGTCTGTCTTGATGTGCTGCCGCTGGGCGTTGGTGAACTCGGACACGCGCACGCAGGTCGCGGCGATGATCCACACGCTCAGCTGATTCTGGCGATTCATCTTGGCCTGCATGAACTCGGCGATCTCGTCATCGGTGAGCATGAGTCGCGCCTTGGCTTTCGGCCGCTTCCCGATGATTGCCTCCAAGCTGATGCCCACGCCGGGATTGATCACCACGATGCGCTGGCCGGCGGCATGCTTGAAAATCTCCCGGATGACAATGTAGAGGGTCTCCGTCTCGCGCCAGCCAGACTTGAGCGTTTTGTAGCCTGACTTCGTCTTGCTGATCAGCTCGATGACGTCAGTGTGGGTGATTTCTTCCACAGGCCGAGATCGCCATTCATCCTCTATCCGGACGAGCTGGCGTTTGTAGCTCCGATTCGTTGAGCCTGACAGGTGCTTGAGGACCTTCTCCTTATAGTCATCCACCAGCCACCCTATATTCTTGGCGGCTCTGGCTTTCTGCTTGGCGTCCCTTTTCTCGGCGGCCGGGTCTTTGCCAGCGTCGATCATGGCGCGCAGCCGGCTGGCCTCCTTGCGGGCCTCGGCCAGGCTGATGTCGGGGTAGTTGCCGATCGTGGCCTCGGCCCGGCGTCCGGGCATGCGGTACCGCAGCACCCAGGCGGCCGTCCCAGATTTCGACAGTGTGAAGGTCAGCCCCCCGCCGTCCGACTTGGCCACCGGCTCGCCGGCGCGGATCCAGTTCTTTATATGGATGTCGGCCAGCAGGCCCTGCAATACGCGCTTTGTCGCCATGACTCCCTCGATTTGGGTAGCTGGAGCGTCTAGCTACCCACCTAGCTACCCATTTTGTGCGAGATGGGAGGATAGCCTGTGAGAAGTCCAGAAAGAAAGCCGCGAGGTTTGGCGCGGCTTCCCGGGGGATTCTGATAAGTAGTGAGAAGCCGGGAACATCAGACAAGAATTATGTCGTACTGTTCTTGAGAGTACGCGCCTTCCACTTCCAGCGAAATGCGCTTGCCCACGAAGTCGCCCAGCATCGCCAGATGCTGGCTTTCTTCTTCGAGGAACAGGTCGACCACCTCTTGCGAGGCGAGGATGCGGAATTCCTTGGGATTGAATTGCCGCGCCTCGCGCAGGATTTCGCGCAGGATTTCATAGCAGACGGTGCGCGGCGTGCGCACGTTGCCCCGCGCCTCGCACATGGGGCAGGGCTCGCACAACTGATGCGCCAGCGAGTCGCGGGTGCGCTTGCGCGTCATTTCCACCAGGCCCAGCTGCGTAAAGCCGTTGACGGTCATGCGGGTGCGGTCGCGCGACAGCGCCTTCTTCAGTTCGGCCAGCACCGTTTCGCGGTGTTCCTGTTCCTCCATGTCGATGAAGTCCAGGATGACGATGCCGCCCAGGTTGCGCAGCCGCAGCTGGCGCGCGATGGCCTGGGCCGCTTCCAGGTTGGTCTTGAAGATGGTGTCGTCGAAATTGCGGCCGCCCACGAAACCGCCGGTATTGACGTCGACCGTGGTCAGCGCCTCGGTCTGGTCGATGATCAGATAGCCGCCCGACTTCAGGTCCACCCGTCGAGATAGCGCCCGGGCAATCTCATCGTCCACGTTGGCGGTGTCGAACAGGGGGCGCTCCCCGCTGTAGTGCTGGATGCGGCCCACGACCGAGGGCGTATAGATGCGCGCCCATTCCAGCATCGCGGCGCTGGTCGTGCGGGAATCCACAAGAATGGTGCCGGTGTTCGGGCCCACCATGTCGCGCAGCACGCGCTGCGCCAGGGTCAGATCCTGGTGCAGCAGGGCGGGGGCGGGCTGGGTGCGAGCCGCCGCCTGGACGCTGGTCCACAGTTTGCGCAGATACTCCAGGTCGGCAGTCAGTTCCTCGTCGTTGGCGCCTTCGGCCTGTGTGCGGACGATGAAGCCGCCTTTTTCCTCTGCCGGCATTAAGGCCTGCAGGCGTTCGCGCAGCTGGATGCGCTCGGATTCGTCGTCGATCTTCTGTGAAATGCCGATATGCGGATCGTGGGGCAGGTAAACCAGCATCCGGCCGGCCATGCTGATCTGGGTGGAAAGCCGTGCGCCCTTGGTGCCCAGGGGATCCTTGACCACCTGAACCATGATGGTCTGTCCCTCGAATAGCAGCTTTTCGATCGGAGTGGGAGTCAGTCCTTGGCTTCTTTCACCGCGGTTCTCGCGCAGGTCGGCAATGTGAATGAAAGCGGCACGCTCCAGTCCGATATCGATGAAGGCGCTCTGCATGCCCGGCAGTACGCGGACCACCCGCCCCAGATAAATATTACCGACATGGCCCCGCTGGATGCTGCGTTCCACGTGCAGCTCCTGTACCGAACCTTGTTCCACCAGCGCAACGCGGGTTTCGAAGGGGGTGACATTGATCAGGATATCTTCGCTCAGGGCGATGGCTGGGGGCATAGCGTGTTCGTCTCCAGTAAGGTGCGGCGTACAGGCGAATAGTAAACGTAGGGCAAGGTGGACGAGACAACTATCTATATGGGGCAACCGCGGGAATCACCACTATATATAGGGGAGAGGCGGCGATGGCAGCGGTGCAGGTCCACGGGTTCGCCGTTTTGCGCCACGCGAAAAAACTGTGCTATAGTCTCGCTCCTTCGCAGTTCGGGCAGTTCTGAAACGCGAAGCCAAGCAAGCACAACAGGTCGGGCAAGAAGATTCGAGCCAGGCCTGCCGCAAAGCAGTCAGAAATGAACGCCGCGCGGTTATTGCAAGGATTGCAGCAAGTTAGGCAAAAGCCAGTTGCACAATCTGCAAAAATCGTGTTATAGTCTTGGGCTTGGCAGTTGCCGAAAACTTAGGGTTAACCCTGATATTTCGATAGCTGCTAAGAGAAGCAGGCCTGAAGAGGTCGCAAGCAAGAAAGCGAAACGCAGTATGTGACGCTGACTTGACAAGCGAAAAAAACTTCTTCATAATCTCGTTTCTCTGCTGCAAACAACGCGGCGCCAGCGAAAGCGGCGTAGCGAAGTGAGCAGGCGGTAAGTAGTACAGAATTTAGCAGTACCGCTCTTTAACAATTAAACAACCGATAAGTGTGGGCGCTTGATGCGAGTGCAATGTGACTTCGGTCGCAAGCACAATGAAATCAAGTGCTCACTAGAAGTGAAGTACCTTAGATGTCAAGTTTAAGAACATACCTCACTTCCTTTGAGTAGCGACGTATGACTCGACCCTTTCGGGGGTTAAGAAATACGAAACAAATACAGAGATTAAACTGAAGAGTTTGATCCTGGCTCAGATTGAACGCTAGCGGGATGCCTTACACATGCAAGTCGAACGGCAGCACGGACTTCGGTCTGGTGGCGAGTGGCGAACGGGTGAGTAATGTATCGGAACGTGCCCAGTAGCGGGGGATAACTACGCGAAAGCGTAGCTAATACCGCATACGCCCTACGGGGGAAAGCAGGGGATCGCAAGACCTTGCACTATTGGAGCGGCCGATATCGGATTAGCTAGTTGGTGGGGTAACGGCTCACCAAGGCGACGATCCGTAGCTGGTTTGAGAGGACGACCAGCCACACTGGGACTGAGACACGGCCCAGACTCCTACGGGAGGCAGCAGTGGGGAATTTTGGACAATGGGGGAAACCCTGATCCAGCCATCCCGCGTGTGCGATGAAGGCCTTCGGGTTGTAAAGCACTTTTGGCAGGAAAGAAACGTCATGGGTTAATACCCCGTGAAACTGACGGTACCTGCAGAATAAGCACCGGCTAACTACGTGCCAGCAGCCGCGGTAATACGTAGGGTGCAAGCGTTAATCGGAATTACTGGGCGTAAAGCGTGCGCAGGCGGTTCGGAAAGAAAGATGTGAAATCCCAGAGCTTAACTTTGGAACTGCATTTTTAACTACCGGGCTAGAGTGTGTCAGAGGGAGGTGGAATTCCGCGTGTAGCAGTGAAATGCGTAGATATGCGGAGGAACACCGATGGCGAAGGCAGCCTCCTGGGATAACACTGACGCTCATGCACGAAAGCGTGGGGAGCAAACAGGATTAGATACCCTGGTAGTCCACGCCCTAAACGATGTCAACTAGCTGTTGGGGCCTTCGGGCCTTGGTAGCGCAGCTAACGCGTGAAGTTGACCGCCTGGGGAGTACGGTCGCAAGATTAAAACTCAAAGGAATTGACGGGGACCCGCACAAGCGGTGGATGATGTGGATTAATTCGATGCAACGCGAAAAACCTTACCTACCCTTGACATGTCTGGAATTCCGAAGAGATTTGGAAGTGCTCGCAAGAGAACCGGAACACAGGTGCTGCATGGCTGTCGTCAGCTCGTGTCGTGAGATGTTGGGTTAAGTCCCGCAACGAGCGCAACCCTTGTCATTAGTTGCTACGAAAGGGCACTCTAATGAGACTGCCGGTGACAAACCGGAGGAAGGTGGGGATGACGTCAAGTCCTCATGGCCCTTATGGGTAGGGCTTCACACGTCATACAATGGTCGGGACAGAGGGTCGCCAACCCGCGAGGGGGAGCCAATCCCAGAAACCCGATCGTAGTCCGGATCGCAGTCTGCAACTCGACTGCGTGAAGTCGGAATCGCTAGTAATCGCGGATCAGCATGTCGCGGTGAATACGTTCCCGGGTCTTGTACACACCGCCCGTCACACCATGGGAGTGGGTTTTACCAGAAGTAGTTAGCCTAACCGCAAGGGGGGCGATTACCACGGTAGGATTCATGACTGGGGTGAAGTCGTAACAAGGTAGCCGTATCGGAAGGTGCGGCTGGATCACCTCCTTTCAGAGCTTAGTGCTCGTGTTAAGCGTCCACTCTTATCGGTTGTTTGATATAGCTGGGATCAGTTGCAGGCTTGGGTCGAGGGAATCTTCCCTGGGTCTACAGCTTTCCTGACTGCTGATCCGAAAAGGTTTTTGGGTCTGTAGCTCAGTCGGTTAGAGCACCGTCTTGATAAGGCGGGGGTCGTTGGTTCGAATCCAACCAGACCCACCAAGTATTCTGCGCATGCGGGATATGGGGGTGTAGCTCAGCTGGGAGAGCGCCTGCTTTGCAAGCAGGATGTCATCGGTTCGATCCCGTTCACCTCCACCAAGTACTTGATGCCTGGTGATGTAGAGGCTAACTCATAGCGTCGTTGAAACGGCCTTATGAGTTAGGTTTTACCTGACAGCTATATTCGTTCTTTAACAATCTGGAAGAAGCACAACGAAAATGTACTTATCAAGTACTCGGCGCAAGCTGATGAAGATAAGTACGGGTTGTGATTGCATTAATTTTGTTCCAAGTTCTCAAGACTGGGGTGAATAACCTCAGACTGCTTTGAAACTTATGAACGGCACAAACGCTAATACTCAGGTCCTATAGCCTACAGCGTTATAGGATCAAGCGACTAAGTGCATATGGTGGATGCCTTGGCGATCACAGGCGATGAAGGACGTAGTAGCCTGCGAAAAGCTACGGGGAGCTGGCAAACAAGCTTTGATCCGTAGATGTCCGAATGGGGAAACCCACCGCAGTAATGCGGTATCCCTGGCTGAATACATAGGCCAGTGGAAGCGAACCGGGTGAACTGAAACATCTCAGTAGCTCGAGGAAAAGAAATCAACCGAGATTCCGAAAGTAGTGGCGAGCGAAATCGGAAGAGCCTTTACGTTTTAGCACGCAAGATAGTCGAACGGAATGGAAAGTCCGGCCGTAGCAGGTGATAGCCCTGTAGGCGAAATCTTGTGTGTGGAACTAAGCGTAAGAAAAGTAGGGCGGGACACGTGAAATCCTGTTTGAAGATGGGGGGACCATCCTCCAAGGCTAAATACTCGTGATCGACCGATAGTGAACCAGTACCGTGAGGGAAAGGCGAAAAGAACCCCGGAAGGGGAGTGAAATAGATCCTGAAACCGTATGCATACAAACAGTAGGAGCCTCCTTGTGGGGTGACTGCGTACCTTTTGTATAATGGGTCAGCGACTTACATTCAGTGGCAAGGTTAACCGAATAGGGAAGCCGTAGCGAAAGCGAGTCCGAATAGGGCGATTCAGTCGCTGGGTGTAGACCCGAAACCAGATGATCTATCCATGGCCAGGTTGAAGGCACGGTAACACGTGCTGGAGGACCGAACCCACTAATGTTGAAAAATTAGGGGATGAGCTGTGGATAGGGGTGAAAGGCTAAACAAATCTGGAAATAGCTGGTTCTCTCCGAAAACTATTTAGGTAGTGCCTCAAGTATTACTGCGGGGGGTAGAGCACTGTTATAGCTAGGGGGTCATGGCGACTTACCAAACTATGGCAAACTCCGAATACCCGCAAGTACAGCTTGGGAGACAGAGCACCGGGTGCTAACGTCCGGACTCAAGAGGGAAACAACCCAGACCGCCAGCTAAGGTCCCAAATTATCGCTAAGTGGGAAACGAAGTGGGAAGGCATAGACAGTCAGGAGGTTGGCTTAGAAGCAGCCATCCTTTAAAGAAAGCGTAATAGCTCACTGATCGAGTCGTCCTGCGCGGAAGATGTAACGGGGCTAAGCGATAAACCGAAGCTGCGGGTGTGCACTTTGTGCACGCGGTAGGAGAGCGTTCTGTAAGCCTGCGAAGGTGGCTTGTAAAGGCTGCTGGAGGTATCAGAAGTGCGAATGCTGACATGAGTAGCGATAAAGGGGGTGAAAAGCCCCCTCGCCGTAAGTCCAAGGTTTCCTGCGCAACGTTCATCGGCGCAGGGTGAGTCGGCCCCTAAGGCGAGGCAGAGATGCGTAGCTGATGGGAAGCTGGTTAATATTCCAGCACCGTCGTACAGTGCGATGGGGGGACGGATCGCGGAAGATCATCAGGGTGTTGGATGTCCCTGTTGCTGTATCGAAGATGGCGCTTAGGCAAATCCGGGCGCGTAAATCAAGGGTATGGCACGAGCGAGCATTGCTTGCGAAGTGATTGGAAGTGGTTCCAAGAAAAGCCTCTAAGCTTCAGCTGTACGAGACCGTACCGCAAACCGACACAGGTGGACGGGATGAATATTCCAAGGCGCTTGAGAGAACTCAGGAGAAGGAACTCGGCAAATTGATACCGTAACTTCGGGAGAAGGTATACCCCGGTAGTGTGAAGCGCCTGCGCGCTTAGCATGATGGGGTCGCAGAGAATCGGTGGCTGCGACTGTTTATTAAAAACACAGCACTCTGCAAAGACGAAAGTCGACGTATAGGGTGTGACGCCTGCCCGGTGCCGGAAGGTTAAGTGATGGGGTGCAAGCTCTTGATCGAAGCCCCGGTAAACGGCGGCCGTAACTATAACGGTCCTAAGGTAGCGAAATTCCTTGTCGGGTAAGTTCCGACCTGCACGAATGGCGTAACGATGGCCACACTGTCTCCTCCTGAGACTCAGCGAAGTTGAAGTGTTTGTGATGATGCAATCTACCCGCGGCTAGACGGAAAGACCCCATGAACCTTTACTGTAGCTTTGCATTGATCTGTGAACCGGCCTGTGTAGGATAGGTGGGAGGCTTTGAAGCGTAGTCGCTAGATTACGTGGAGCCATCCTTGAAATACCACCCTGGTTTGTTTGCGGTTCTAACCTTGGTCCGTTATCCGGATCGGGGACAGTGCATGGTGGGCAGTTTGACTGGGGCGGTCTCCTCCCAAAGTGTAACGGAGGAGTTCGAAGGTACGCTAGGTACGGTCGGAAATCGTGCTGATAGTGCAATGGCATAAGCGTGCTTGACTGTGAGACTGACAAGTCGAACAGGTGCGAAAGCAGGACATAGTGATCCGGTGGTTCTGAATGGAAGGGCCATCGCTCAACGGATAAAAGGTACTCTGGGGATAACAGGCTGATACCGCCCAAGAGTTCATATCGACGGCGGTGTTTGGCACCTCGATGTCGGCTCATCTCATCCTGGGGCTGTAGCCGGTCCCAAGGGTATGGCTGTTCGCCATTTAAAGAGGTACGTGAGCTGGGTTTAAAACGTCGTGAGACAGTTTGGTCCCTATCTGCCGTGGGCGTTGGATACTTGACGGAGCCTGCTCCTAGTACGAGAGGACCGGAGTGGACGTACCTCTGGTGTACCGGTTGTCATGCCAATGGCATTGCCGGGTAGCTAAGTACGGAAGAGATAACCGCTGAAGGCATCTAAGCGGGAAACTCGTCTGAAGATAAGGTATCCCGGGGACTTGATCCCCCTGAAGGGTCGTTCGAGACCAGGACGTTGATAGGTCGGGTGTGGAAGCGCAGTAATGCGTTAAGCTAACCGATACTAATTGCCCGTGAGGCTTGATCCTATAACACTGATGGTTATGACCTGGTGATATAGCGTTCCAAGTGTCGTTCAATACAAAATCTGGCTGCACCGTCGGCAGCCAGCCAACACCAATTACACCCCACCGTGCGCGATCATCGAGTCCGACTCTGATCGCCACGCGTTGTGTTTCTTCCAAGATTGGAGCAGTTGCCTCAACCGCAACCGCTCAACCAGTTACGCTTGACGACCATAGCGAGTTGGTCCCACTCCTTCCCATCCCGAACAGGACAGTGAAACGACTTTGCGCCGATGATAGTGGACGGACGTCTGTGAAAGTAGGTCATCGTCAAGCTTTTATTCCGCAGAACCCCACAGGTAACCCCTGTGGGGTTTTGTCTTTGTGGCGCCGCGTCGATGATTAGACTCGTGCGGTCCGCAGCCTCCAATGAAAAAGCCCTCGCAGGATGCTCCTGCGAGGGGCAATGCGGACGCCGCGCAGCCTACTGTTGCGTGTATTGCTGGCGGTCGATGCCGTGGCGCTGCAGCTTGTCGTAGAAGGTCTTGCGCGGAATGCCCAGCGACTCCAGGGTGGCCTTGATGTCGCCCTGGTGCGCCTGGAGTGCCTCGCGGATGAGCTGCGCTTCGAAGCGCTCCATCCGGTCCGGCAGGCTCGCCGCGGCGTCCTGGGCCATGGCGGTTGGCTGGGCAGAGGTATTCAGCACGCCAAGAACGACGCGTTCGGCGAAATGCGCGAGTTCACGCACGTTGCCGGGCCAATCGTGCGTCATGACATGTTGCTTGATGGACGCCGGCATTTCCGGGATGTCGCGCTGGAAGCGGCGCGATGCGTGGCCGAGGTAGTGGGCAAACAGCAGCGGAATGTCCTCGCGGCGCTCGCGCAGCGGCGGAATCCGGATGGTGACGACATTGAGGCGGTAGAACAGGTCCTCGCGAAACTTGGCGCGTATGGCCGGACTGCCCAGGTCTTCCTTGGTGGCGGCGACCACGCGCAGGTCCAGATTGCGCACTTCGTTGCTGCCCAGGGGAGTGATCTGGCGGGATTCAAGCACGCGTAGCAGCTTGACCTGCACTGCCAGCGGCATGCTTTCGATCTCGTCCAGGAACAGCGTGCCGCCGCTGGCGTGCTCGATGCGGCCGATACGCTTCTTTTGGGCGCCGGTGAAAGCGCCGGGCTCGTGGCCGAACAGTTCGCTTTCGATGACGCTTTCGGGCAGGGCGCCGCAATTGATCGCGACGAGAGCGCGGTGCCTGCGGCGGCTCAGGCGATGCAAGGCGGTGGCAACGACTTCCTTGCCGGTTCCGGTCTCGCCTTCGACCAGGACGTCCACGTCCGCATCCGCGATATGCCGCAGCGTTTGCTTGATGCGCTGCATGGCGGGCGTGGCGCCGATGAAAGGCACTTCGTCGGCCTCGACGGCGAACGCGGCCTCGCGCAGCCGGCGGTTTTCCAGCACAAGGTGGCGCTTTTCCGCAGCGTGCATGATGGCGGTGATCAGCCTGTCGGCGGCATAGGGTTTCGCCAGGAAGTCGTATGCGCCGTCTCGCATGCATTGCACGGCGGTGGCGATGTCGCCATGGCCGGTGATCAGGATGACGGGAATGTCGGGGTCGATGTCCCGCAAGCGCTGGAAGAGCTGCAAGCCGTCCATGTCGGGCATACGAATGTCGCTGACGACCACGCCGTCGAAATCGCGCGTCAGCGCGGGCAGCGCAGAGCGCGCGCTGGCATGCGCGTCCACGGCGATGCCATGCAGTTTCAGCGTCTGCGCATTGGCGCGCAGCAGTTCGTCGTCGTCGTCGATGAACACGGCGCGCGGCGAGAACGGCTGGCGCAGGCTGTCGTCGATGGATGCCGGTGCGGCGGGAGGAAATTCAGGAGCGCGGTTCATGGTGTAGCTCGGTAGCGTTTTGCCGGCCAGGCGCCTTGCGCAACGTCAGGATGAACATGGCTCCGCGGCCCGGGGCATGCGGAGCCGGAAAGACGGGATCGGCCGGGCCGGCGGCGATCAAGTCGCCACCGAATTCGGTGACGATGTCGCGGCAGATGACCAGCCCCAGCCCGAGTCCTTCGGCCTTGGTCGTGTAGAAGGGAGTGAACAGGTGCGCCCGCGCCTCGGCCGACAGGCCGGGGCCGTTGTCGCTGACGTAGACTTGCACGGTCGCACCCAGGTCTTGCAGCGCGACGACGATGCGGCCGTCTGGCCGGCCTTCCAGGGCTTCCATCCCGTTTTGAAGCAGATTCACCAGCACCTGTTCCAGCCGTATGCGATTGGCCAGCACCTGGTAATTCTGATCCGCGGGCGGACGTTGCAGAACGATGCCCTGGCGCCGCGCCCGCGGGGCAACCAGCAGTAGCGCGCCCTCCAGGCAATCCTTCAGGCTGGCGGGTCCGATGGATGTGTCAGCCTTGCGCGAAAAGGCGCGCAGTTCCCCCGTGATGTGGCCGATCCGTTCCGTCAACGCGGCGATGGTGCCCAGGTTCTCCTGCGCCGAGCCTTCGTCTTGCCGGCGCAGGAATTCGGCGGCGTTGTCCGCATAGGCGCGTATGGCCGCGACAGGCTGGTTGATCTCGTGCGCCACGCCGGCAGCCACCTGTCCCAGCAGCGCGAGCTTGCTGGCCTGGACCAACTCCTCTTGCATGGTGTGCAGGCGGGCGGCGGTGCGCTGGCGCTCGTCCATCTCATCGACTAGTTGTTCGTTGACTTGCAGCAATTGAGCCGTGCGTTCGTCGACCAGGGAGGCCAGCTGTTCGTGGACGGCGGCCTGCTGTTCGGCGCGCTCGCGGTTGCGGTGGCGGCGGAAGAGAATGATGCCTACCAAGGCGGCCAACGCGCACTGCGCCAGCAGCGCGCCCAGCTGGGCGTTGGCGGTAGCCTGGTTGATGGCCGCCTGCACGGGTGATAACAGATGCAGCGTCCAACCTGGGGACTCGACGATGGGCAGCGTCGTGTGCACCATTGGCGTTCCTGCCGGGATCTGCGGCAGGGTTACGTCGGCGCGTATGAGCTGGCCGTGACTGATGGGCTGCAGCTGCGGCCGCAAGGGCAGCGGCAGGAAGGGCGCGTCGCCGAATTGCAGGCTGGTGCGCAAGGTCCGGGCCAAGTCTGGGGTGAGCGGAGCCAGCACGTCGAAACGCCAGTCGGAAATACTGCCCAACAGCACCACGCCATGCTCGTCGGTGACGAAAGTGGGCGAGACCGACTGGCGCCAGTCGGCCTCCAGGTCCCGGAAATCCACTTTCAACACGACTACGCCCAGCAGGGCGCCGTTGACGTCGTCCACGCGCCGCGACAAGTACAGCCCGGCCTCGTGGCTGATCGTGCCCAGGGCGAAATGTTCGGCCGAGCCATGGGCTACCGATCCCTGGAAATAGGGGCGGAACTGGTAGTCCACGCCGACAAACGTGGCGGGTTCGCGCCAGTTGCTCGCAGCGATCGCAAGGCCTTTCTTGTCCAGCACGTAAATGGCGGATGCGCCTACGCCGCGGCTTAGCGTATCGAGCTTCTCATCCAGGGATTCGATCTGTCCGTGCGAACCTTCCTGCAGCGCCGCGCGCACGTCGACATCGCGCGTCAGGACAAAGGGCAGCGCCCTGAACTTGTCCAGGTTGTTTCGCAGCAATGCCGCGTTGAGCTGGGCTGCCACGCGTGCCTGTTCCCCGGCATTCTTCAGCGCGCCGTCGCGCGCCCAGAGGGTGGCGGCGTGCAGCACCCCGTAGACGATGGCGACGACCAACAAGATGGCGATGGCCTTCCAGGGCCAAGGCCAGACGGGCGTATGCCGTGGGCGGCGCGGCTGGCTGGCCTGGTCCGGACCGGGCCAGGCATCGCGGGGGGAGGAGCGGGTCGACATGGGATGTGCGGTTTTTCGCACATTCTATATCTATTCTGTGTGAAATTCCGCCAAAAATCGTCGGGCCAGTGCGCTGGGGAAGAAGAAAATTCGTTTCTGATCAAGGGTTTGGAGCCCAGGCGCGGGGCTGGTCGATGCTGGCATGCCTCTTGCATTAGTAAAGCCAAGCCTGGTGGAGTCGTCTGCCGGGTGAAATCGGCTTGCGGCGAGACGCGCTGGCCAGAAAACAGATAACGCCCCGTCGCCCGCGCTGAATCGCCCGGAGCAAGGGGCCTTGGTGGGGACAATCCCAATGATCGACGTGGATCAAGTCGCGCCCGCGCGCAAGCTCAAGTTCTATCAAATCCTTTATGTGCAGGTGATTTTCGCCATCGTGGTGGGCGTGCTGCTGGGCGCGTTCAAGCCCGAGCTTGGCCAGCAGATGCAACCGCTGGGCGACGCCTTCATCAAGCTGGTGAAGATGATCATCGCGCCGGTGATCTTTTTGACCGTAGCCACCGGCATCGCCGCGATGAGCGACCTGAAGAAGGTCGGTCGCGTGGCGGGCAAGGCCATGCTGTACTTCCTGGTGTTCTCGACGCTTGCGCTGATCGTAGGCATGATCGTCAGCCACATCGTCCAGCCGGGCGCCGGCATGCACATCGACCCCAAGACGCTGGACGAGAAGGCAGTGTCGGGCTACGTGGCCAAGGCGCATGACTCGACGATCACGGGCTTCCTGATGAACGTGATTCCGACCACGATCTTCAGCCCGTTTGTCGGCGGCGACATCCTCCAGGTGCTGTTCGTGGCGGTGTTGTTCGGCATTTCGCTGGCCATGGTGGGCGAACGCGGACAGCCGATACTGAACTTCATGACCGCCCTGGCGCAGCCCGTCTTCAGGCTGGTCGCCATCCTGATGAAGGCCGCGCCCATCGGCGCCTTTGGCGCGATGGCCTTCACCATCGGCAAGTACGGCATCAAGTCCGTCATCAATCTGGCGATGCTGGTGGGTACGTTTTACGCAACCTCGGTGCTGTTCGTGGTCGTGGTGCTGGGCCTGGTGGCGCGCTACAACGGCTTTTCGATCCTGAAGCTGGTGCGCTACATCCGCGAAGAACTGCTGCTGGTGCTGGGCACCAGTTCGTCCGAAGCCGCGTTGCCCACGCTGATGCAGAAGATGGAACGGGCCGGCTGCTCGAAGTCGGTGGTCGGGCTGGTCGTGCCCACCGGCTACTCGTTCAACCTGGACGGCACCAACATCTACATGACGATGGCGGCGCTGTTCATCGCGCAGGCTTGCGACATTCCGCTGTCGTTGGGCGACCAGATCCTGCTGCTGCTGGTGGCGATGCTGAGCTCCAAGGGCGCGGCGGGCGTGACCGGGGCGGGCTTCATCACCTTGGCCGCGACCCTCTCGGTGGTGCCTTCCGTGCCGGTCGCCGGCATGGCGCTGATTCTGGGCGTGGACCGCTTCATGTCGGAATGCCGCGCGCTGACCAACCTGGTCGGCAACGCGACTGCCGCCGTGGTCGTGGCGCGCTGGGAAGGGGAACTGGATAAGGAACAGCTGCATGCCGCGCTTGAGGGCGAGCTGCAGCCGGTGCCCGTGCCTGCCCCGGCTCCGGTTCAGGAAGCGCCGAGGACTGGCGGCCTGCCCATGGGCCAGCCGATGCAGCACGGCTGAAGCGGTGTAGATCCGCAGTCGCCTGCGCGCGGCCGCGTCTGTTGATGCGGCGATGCTGCCCGGCGGTAAAAAGAAAATCCCCCGGACCTTGACGGTCTCGGGGGATTTTTTCCGGCAGGACGCCGCAGCTTTCAGGGCACCTGTATACCTGCCGCGCGCAACAGGTTCGCGGTTTCGAACAAGGGCAGGCCCATCACGCCGGTGTAGCTGCCGGCGATATGTGAAATGAACGTGCCTGCCAGACCCTGGATGCCATAGGCGCCGGCCTTGCCGTAGGGTTCGCCGCTGTCGCAGTAGCGGCCGATTTCCTCATCCGTCAGCGCGCGCATGCGGACTTCGGTGATGGACACGGCCTCCAGCAACTGGTTTCCAGTCCAGACGGCGACAGCGGTATGCACTTCGTGGGTGGAGCCGGACAGGGCCCGCAAAATGCGTATGGCGTCGTCGCGGTCGGCCGGCTTGCCCAGTACCGCGCCCGCCAGGATGACGGTGGTGTCGGCGGCCAGCAGCGGCAGTTGCGGCAGGTCCTGGCTGAGCATCCAATCGCGTCCGCGCAAGGCCTTGTCGCGCGCAGTGCGTTGGACGTAGTTGGCGGCGCTTTCGCCAGGGTGCTGGGGTTCGTCCTCGCCCGGCGGGGCGGGTACGAGCAGGACTTCGTGGGCCAGGCCGACCTGGGTCAGCAGCTCGCGCCGCCGGGGACTGGCGGAGGCAAGGTAGAGGCGCGCGGAGGTTGCGGTGTCGGTCATGCGTCAGCGGGATGGGCGCCGGCCCGGCCAGAGGGTCAGGCGCGGTGGTAGGGATGGTTCGTCATGATGGCCCAGGCCCGGTAGAGCTGTTCGGCCAGCACCACGCGCACCATGGGGTGCGGCAGCGTCAGCGAGGACAGGCGCAATTGGCCGGAACAGGATGCCTTCAGGTCGGCATCCAGCCCGTCCGGGCCGCCGACGAGAAAAGCGACATCCTGGCCGCCTGCGCGCCATTGTTCCAGCTTTTGCGACAACGCCATGGTGGTGAGGTCGCGTCCGCGTTCGTCCAGCGCCAGGCGCAACGCACTGGCGGGCAGGGCGGCTTCGATCCGCTTGGCTTCCGCCGCCATCATCTGGGCAGGGGTTTTACCGGTGGTGCGGGGTTCGGGTTTGATTTCGCGCAGTTCCAGCGCGCAGTCGGCCGGCAGGCGCTTGGCGTAGTCGTCCCAGGCGGTTTGCACCCAGTCCGGCATGCGTGTGCCCACGGCCACGACGATCAGCTTCACGGCGCGCTCAGTACTCGGCGTCGTGCGCGCCGTCGTTGGCGACCGGCGCGGGGCGGGTGGACTCGGGCAGGAGCTTCACGCGCACCGGCTTGCCGCCCCAGATTTCTTCCAGGTTGTAGTACTGGCGGATGGCGGGTTGCATGATGTGCACGACTACGTCGCCCAGGTCGACCACGACCCATTCGCCGGTGTCTTCGCCTTCGATGGTGATGCCGGAGAGGTCGAGCGCGCGGCCGCGGTCCGCGACGCTGGAAGCGAGGGCGCGGGTCTGGCGGTTGGAGGTGGCGCTTGCAATCACGACGCGATCGAACAGGCTGGTCAGATGCGTGGTGTTGTAGACCTTGATGTCTTGCGCCTTGACGTCTTCGAGGGCGTCGATGACGGCGCGTTGGAGTTTTTGTATATCCATAGTCAGTAAATATAACCCGCGGGCGGACAGCGGATGCTGGCCCCGTGGCGCTTTCAGCGCACCGCGGGTGTAGGTTTATCGGTAAAGATGGTGCGCCGCAATATACGCGGCCACCGGTGCGGCAAGCAGGCCCTCGGTCGATTCGCCTTGCGCCAGGCGCTGGCGGATCTGCGAGGCCGAAACCGGCATGGGAGCAAAAGGCAGCTCCTGCAGTTCGCGACCCTGGCGGCGCAGGTGTTCGGCCAGCGCCGGCGGGGCGGTGAGCGCCGTGCCCGGGCGGGTGGCGACGGCCAGGTCCACCAGGCTGGCGATGTCCTGCCAGTCGCGCCAAGTGCAGAAATTCGCCAACTGGTCGGTACCCAGCAACCAGACATAGCGCGCGTCCTGGGGGAGGGCGCGCAGCGTGTCTATCGTGTAGGTCGCGCCGCCGCGTTCGATTTCAATGGGATTGACGATCAGGTGCGCATGGCCGGCGATGGCCAGTTGGAGCATGTCGCGGCGTTGTTCGGCCGTGGCGTGCAACGCTGCACGCTGCCAGGGATTGGCCGCGGGGATGAGCTGCACCTCGGCCAGGCCCAGCGTCTGCAAGGCATTTTGCGCCAGGGCGATGTGCGCGACGTGGACGGGGTCGAAACTGCCACCCAGCAGGCCGATGCGCTTCAAACCCAGTCCCGCGGTTTGAGGTAGGCGGCCAATTCGGCCTCGGGCGTACCCGCTTCGGGCTGCCAGTCGTAGCGCCACTGCGCCAGCGGCGGCATGGACAGCAGGATCGACTCGGTGCGTCCGCCGGACTGCAGGCCGAACAGCGTGCCGCGGTCGAAGACCAGGTTGAACTCCACATAGCGTCCACGGCGGTAGGCCTGGAAATCGCGCTCGCGTTCGCCGTAGGATTGGTCGCGGCGGCGTTCCACGATCGGCATGTAGGCCGGCAGGAAGGCGTCGCCCACCGAACGGGTCAGCGCGAACGAGGCGTCAAAGCCGGGAGCGTTCAGGTCGTCGTAGAAGATGCCGCCCACGCCGCGCGTTTCATTGCGGTGCTTGAGGAAGAAATACTCGTCGCACCAGCGCTTGTAGCGCGGGTAGTAGTCGGCGCCATGGCCAGCCAGCGCATCGCGGCAGGTGGCGTGGAAATGGCGGGCGTCTTCCTCGTAGGGATAGTAGGGCGTCAGGTCGATGCCGCCGCCGAACCAGAAGACGTCGGCCTCGTCGTGGCCAGGCCGCGCGGCGGCCAGGAACATGCGCACGTTCATGTGCGTGGTGGGCACATAGGGATTGCGCGGATGCAGCACCATGGACACGCCCATGGCTTCCCAGGAACGGCCGGCCAGTTCCGGGCGGTGCGCGCTGGCCGAGGGCGGCAGCTTGCTGCCCTGGACGTGGCTGAACAGCACGCCGGCCCGTTCGAACAGCGAGCCGCCTTCCAGCAGGCGCGACAGCCCGCCGCCGCCCTCGGGGCGGACCCATTCGTCGGTACGGAAGGCTGCGCCCTCGGCGGCTTCCAGGGCGCCGACGATGCGGGCCTGCAAGCCGGTGAGGTAGTCCCGGACGGAAGAGACGGGCAAGGCGTTCATTGACGGTTCCGGCTAGGCGTTGGGCTTGGACTTCTGCTGCGAGGGCTTGAGCGCTCGCCAGCCGATGTCGCTGCGGTACTGGCGGCCGTCGAAGTGGATGCCGTCGATCGCTTCGTAGACGCGGTCGCGGGCCATCTTGACGGAGTCGCCCAGCGCCGTGACGCACAGCACGCGGCCGCCGGTGGTCTTGACTTCGTCGCCGTCGAGCTTGGTGGCGGCGTGGAACACCATGCAGTCTTCGGCGTCGGCGGGCAGGCCGCGGATGACATCGCCGGTGCGCGGCGTGTTGGGGTAGTTGTGCGCGGCCAGCACGGCGCCCAGGGCAGTACGGCGGTCCCAGGTGATGTCGGCCTGGTCGAGCGTGCCGTCGACGGCATGCTCCAGGGCGTCCAGCAGGTCGCTCTTGACGCGCATCATGATGGGTTGCGTTTCAGGATCGCCCATGCGGCAGTTGAATTCCAGGGTCTTGATCTCGCGGTCGGGGTCGTCGCCCGGGGCGATCATCAGGCCGGCGTACAGGAAGCCCGTGTACGGGATGCCGTCGCGCGTCATGCCCTGCACGGTCGGCAGGATGATTTCGCGCATGATGCGGTGGTGCAGTTCCGGGGTGACGATGGGCGCGGGCGAATACGCGCCCATGCCGCCGGTGTTGGGGCCCTGGTCGCCGTCCTGCAGGCGCTTGTGGTCCTGGCTGGTGGCCAGGGCCAGCACGTTGCGGCCGTCGCACATGACGATGAAGCTGGCTTCTTCGCCCACCAGGCATTCCTCGATGACGACGCGCGCGCCGGCGGCGCCCATGGAGCCGTCGCCCAGCATGGCGTCCACGGCGGCATGCGCTTCTTCCAGCGTGGCGGCGACCACGACGCCCTTGCCCGCGGCCAGGCCGTCGGCCTTGATGACGATGGGAGCGCCTTCCTGGTCGATGTAGGCATGCGCCTTGGCCGGATCGGTGAAGGTTTCGTAGCGGGCGGTCGGGATGTTGTGCCGGACCATGAAGGCCTTGGCGTAGTCCTTCGAGCTTTCCAACTGAGCGGCGGCCTTGGTGGGGCCGAAGATCTTCAGGCCGCGGGCGCGGAACACGTCGACGACGCCGGCGGCCAGGGGGGCTTCAGGGCCGACGACGGTCAGGGCGACGCCTTCGCGTTGCACGAAATCAGCCAATTCCTCGGCATTGGTGAACGGGACGTTCTCGATCTGTTCGGCGCGTTGCGTGCCGCCGTTGCCGGGAGCGACGTATACCTTGTGGACGCGCGGGGAGCGGGCCAGCCGCCAGGCGAGGGCGTGTTCTCGGCCGCCAGAGCCAATTACCAGGAGTTTCATGTTGCGTGGTTCTTAAGGTTGCCAGTCGAGCGCCGCAAGGCGCCAGCCCGTGGAGTAGGCCAGGATCCAGGCGGACCCGGATCCGGTGACAGCGTGGCGCCGGACAGGCAAGGCCCGCCCGGCGCCAGGGTAATGGGTTTACTGCGCTTCGTCGAAAACGACGTTCGTATAGACTTCCTGCACGTCGTCCAAGCCTTCCAGGGCGTCGAGCAGTTTTTGCATCTTGATGGCGTCTTCGCCGGCGAGTTCGGTCTCGTTGAGGGCCTTCATGACGATGCCGTCCACTTCGGCCTTCAGGCCGGCGGCGTCGAAGGCGCCGCGCACGGCGGCGTAGTCAGCCGGGGCGCAGACCACTTCGATCACGCCTTCCTCGTCGGTCGTCACGTCTTCGGCGCCGGCTTCGAGGGCGGCTTCCATGACCTTGTCTTCCGAGGTTCCGGGGGCGAACACGAATTGGCCGCAATGCTTGAACATGAAGGCGACCGAGCCTTCCTGGCCCAGGTTGCCGCCGTTCTTGGCGAAGGCGTGGCGCACTTCGGCGACGGTGCGGGTGCGGTTGTCGGTCATGCAGTCGACGATCACGGCTGCGCCGCCGATGCCGTAGCCTTCGTAGCGGACTTCTTCGTAGGCCTCGCCGTCGGCGCCGCCCGCGCCGCGCTGGATGGCGCGCTGGATGTTGTCCTTGGGCATGTTGGCGTCGGTGGCCTTGTCCCAGGCCATGCGCAGACGCGGGTTGCTGTCCGGGTCAGGGCCGCCGGCACGCGCCGCCACGGTGATTTCACGAATGATCTTGGTCCAGAGCTTTCCGCGCTTGGCGTCTTGGCGCCCTTTGCGGTGCTGAATATTGGCCCATTTGCTGTGTCCGGCCATGGCTTCCCAGGGTAATTTGTCTGCAAAAATGGCATTTTACCGTGCCAGCGCCCAGCGCGCCCGGGGGCGGACCGCATGTGTCCATATTGCCACGCGCACAAGCGGCGCAGCAGGCTCTACACTTGGGCATCCATCTGATTCCCTGGTCCGGAGAGCTGCACATGCCCAACCCCATCGTCATCGCCAAGAATGCACAGACCGAATTGGCGCTGCTGCCCGCCCTGGCGAACCGCCACGGCTGCATCACGGGGGCCACGGGCACCGGCAAGACCGTCACCCTGCAGGTTCTGGCGGAATCCTTCTCGCGTATCGGTACGCCGGTGTTCATGGCCGACGTCAAGGGCGACCTGACCGGCATTTCCCAGGCCGGCGCGGCGACTCCCAAGCTGCTGGAACGCCTGAAGAACCTGGGCCTGAGCGAACCGGCCTGGGCGGCCAGCCCCGTCACCTTGTGGGACGTGTTCGGCGAGCAGGGGCTGCCGGTGCGGGCCACCGTGTCGGACATGGGGCCGCTGCTGCTGTCCCGCATCCTGGAATTGAACGATACGCAGGAAGGCGTGCTGACGCTGGTCTTCAAGGTCGCGGATGACGAAGGCCAGTTGCTGCTGGACCTGAAGGACCTGCGCGCCATGCTGCAGAACGTCGCCGACCGCGCTTCGGAACTGAAGACGCGTTACGGCAATGTGTCTTCCGCCAGCATCGGCGCGATCCAGCGCGGCTTGCTGGCCCTGGAATCGCAGGGCGCGGAGAAATTCTTCGGCGAACCCATGCTGGACGTGGCCGACCTGATGCGCACGGACGCGCAGGGGCGCGGCATGGTCAACGTGCTGGCCGCGGACAAGCTGATGCAGGCGCCACGCCTGTATGCCATCTTCCTGTTGTGGCTGCTGGCGGACTTGTACGAGAAGCTGCCCGAAGTCGGCGACATGGACCAGCCCAAGCTGGTGTTTTTCTTCGACGAAGCCCACCTGCTGTTCAATGACGCGCCCGCCGCGCTGCTGAACAAGATCGAGCAGGTGGTGCGCCTGGTCCGCTCCAAGGGAGTGGGCGTCTATTTCGTGACGCAGAATCCGCTGGACATCCCCGACACCGTGCTGGGGCAATTGGGCAACCGCGTCCAGCACGCCTTGCGGGCGTTCACGCCGCGCGACCAGAAGGCGGTGAAGACGGCGGCCCAGACGATGCGGCCCAATCCGGGGCTGGACATCGAGGCCGCCATCACCGAGCTGGGCGTGGGCGAGGCGCTGATTTCCTTGCTGGACCCCAAGGGGCGGCCGATGCCGACCGAACGCGCCTACATCGTGCCGCCGGCCAGCCGGATCGGCCCGGCGACCGACGCGGAGCGGCAAGCGCTGCGCCAGGGCAGCCCGCTGGCGTCGAAGTACGAGAAATCGATAGACCGCGAGTCCGCCTATGAAGTACTGGCCGGGCGCGCGGCCAAGCCGGCGGACCAGGCCGGCGCGGCCAGGAACGGTTCCGCGCAGCCCGAAGGCAAGGGCGCCGCGGAAGAATCGGGCGGCGGTCTGATGGACAGTTTGAACGAGGTTCTGTTCGGGTCGACGGGCCCGCGCGGCGGCAAGCGCGACGGTGTGGTGCAGACCATGGCCAAGAGCACGGTCCGGTCGATCGCGCGTGAATTGACCCGGGGCATTTTGGGTTCCTTGCTGGGCTCGAAAGGCCGGCGTTGAATCCCTCGTCCGGCGAGCCTGCCGGACGTCGTTGGTACGCCCGATTTGGGGCCGTATCGAGTAACATTCCCGTGCAATGACAAGGAGGTCGCGCGTGGCCGCTCAGACCCGTGGCACGCGCGATGCATCCAAAGAAAACAAAGGAAGACGTGGTGGCAAAGAAACACAAGATAGCGGTGATTCCCGGAGACGGCATCGGCAAGGAAGTCGTGCCCGAAGGCTTGAAAGTGCTGGATGCGGTCGCAACGCGATTTGGCATCGATTTTCAGTGGGACCATTTCGACTGGAGCTGCGACTACTACGCCAAGCACGGCAAGATGATGCCGGACGACTGGCAGGCGCAGATCGGCCAGCATGAAGCGATTTTCTTCGGCTCGATAGGCTGGCCCGCCACGGTGCCTGACCACGAAGCGCTGTGGGGCTCGCTGTTCAAGTTCCGCCGCGAGTTCGACCAGTACATCAACCTGCGCCCGGTGCGCCTGATGCCCGGCGTGCCTTCGCCGCTGAAGGACCGCCAGCCCGGCGAGATCGACTTCTTCATCGTGCGCGAGAACACCGAAGGCGAATACTCCAACAGCGGCGGCCGCCTGTTCGCGGGCACCGAGCGTGAAGTGGTCATTCAGGAAAGCGTCTTCACGCGCATCGGCGCCGATCGCGTGCTCAAGTTCGCTTTTGAACTGGCCCAGAAGCGCGGCAAGCATCTGACCGCGGCTACCAAGTCCAACGGCATTTCCATTTCGATGCCCTGGTGGGACGAGCGCGTGGCCGAGATGGGCGAAAAGTACCCGGACGTGCGCTGGGACAAGTACCACATCGACATCCTGTGCGCGCATTTCGTGCAGCATCCCGATTGGTTTGACGTGGTGGTGGCTTCCAACTTGTTTGGCGACATCCTGTCCGACCTGGGGCCGGCCTGCACGGGCACCATCGGCATCGCGCCTTCGGCCAACCTGAACCCTGAACGCAAGTTCCCGTCCCTGTTCGAACCGGTGCACGGTTCGGCGCCGGACATCTACGGCAAGGGCATCGCCAACCCGATCGGCCAGATCTGGAGCGGCGCGCTGATGCTGGATTTCCTGGGTTATCCAGACGCGTCGGCGGCGGTCGTCAAGGCCATCGAGACCGTCCTGGCGGAAGGTCCGCGCACCCGGGACATGAAAGGCACCGCCTCCACCGCCGACGTCGGCAGCGCGATTGCCGCGCTGGTCGCGGCGGGCTGAGGCAAGCCGCTGGCTAGGCTCACAGACTAGTCCATGGACGATTCCGTTTTTTCCCCTTCCTCCGCCCCCGTGGGCGGCGGAAGGGCCGACCGGTTTGCGCGCAAGCTGTTCCGCGTACTCCGGTCGCGCACGCAGCGGCACAATCAACATCTGTGGCCGTTCGTGCGCATCTGGAGGGATCGATCGGGCGTTATTTGCGGCTTTCGCGCCTTTGGCCGGTCGCAGCCAGTCACGCCGCTAGCCCAAGGCTACGATGCTGCCGACGAGGAAATTCATCTGATCCTGAGCGGACCGTCGGTCACTCAGATACCCTACGACCGGCTGAATATCCGTACGGCGATGGGCGTGAACGGCGCCATCATGCTGGCGCGCAAGTTCGATCTGCCGTTCAAGTATTACTGCATCATCGACCAGAACTTCGTGCGCCAGCGTATCGATCTGGTGCGCGAGATCGTGTCGCGCGACCTGACCCTGTACGTCTTGCCCGAGGTCCTGCGCTACATCATGCAGGGGCTGCCGCAGGAGTCGATCCGCTGCCGCATCTGCATCATCGAACTGATCGCCGAACGCGCCTACCAACGCATTTCCGCGCCGGCCGTGCTGCAGCGCATGGCGGCAGCCTCGCCCGACGTGCAACTGCTGGACGCGAAAAGGGGCATGGGATTCAGCTTCAATGTGGAACTGGGCGTGTTCGACGCCGATACCGTGGCCTATGCCGCCTTGCAGGTGCTGGTATCCAGCGGCGCACGCAAGGTCTACACGCATGGGCTGGATCTGACGCTGCAGAACGGCTTGCGCTTCTACAATGAGGGGCAGACGCCCCAGTCCAGCAGGCTGGCGCGCAAGTTCGCGCAACTTATCGAGCCATCGTTCCGCTTCGCGGCAGCGCAATGGCGCGCGCGCGGCATCTCGGTGTTCAACCTGTCGCCCATCAGCGCCTTGCCGGCCGACGTCATCGAGCGCGCCGACTGGCAGGTCTTGTTGAAGGAATAGGGGAAGGTATCGCCTGGTCCTGGACGCAACGCGATCCGGGACCAGGCGCTGCGCCCTAGTGGGCGCCTGCGGCCGCTTCGGCCGCGCCGCCGCCGCCCGCCTTGGCCGACCGGGGACGGGCAAACCACACCAGGCCGGTCAGGGCCAGGAAGATGATCGCGGAGGCATAGAACACGTCCACCGCCGACATGGTGAAGGCTTGCGCATTGATCAGCCCGTCCACCATCGTCAGCGCTTGCTGATGCGTCACGCCCAGCCCGTTCTGCAGCGTCGCCATGGTCTGGTCGAACGCCTGCTGGCCGGGCTTGGCGACTTCGGTGAGCTGCGCGTGATGCATGGTTGCGCGGTTTTCCCACAGCGTGGTGGCGATGGATGTGCCGAACGCGCCCGCGGTCAGGCGCAGGAAGTTCGACAGGCCCGAGGCCGCGGGGATGCGCCACGGCTCGATGCTGGACAGCGTGATCGAGGTAAGCGGCACGAAGAACGTCGCCATGGCCGCGCCCTGGATGATGGTCGGCACCATCAGCGTGCGGACATCGGTCTGGGTGTTGAATCCGGAACGCATGAAGCACACCAGCGCGAAGATCAGGAACGCCACCGTTGCGATTTGCCGCGGATCGCGCGTGGCCAGCATCTTGCCGACGATGGGCGTCAGCAGGATCGCCAGCAGGCCCACCGGCGCGGTCACCAACCCCGCGTAAGTCGCGGTGTAGCCCATGTTGCTTTGCAGCCAGAGCGGCAGCAGCACCACGTTGCCGAAGAAGACGCCATAGGCCACCGCCAGCGTCAGCGCGCCGACCGTGAAATTGCGGATCTTGAACAGGCGCAGATCCACCACGGGGTGGGCGTCGGTCAGTTCCCAGATCAGGAAGAAGACGAAGGCGACGAAGGCGGTCGCGGCCAGCGCGATGATGGTGCCGCTGGCGAACCAGTCCAGCTCCTTGCCCTTGTCCAGCATGATCTGCAGCGCGCCTACCCACAACACCAGCAGCGCCAGGCCGACCTTGTCGATCGGCAGCTTGCGCGTGACCGATTCGCGGTCGCCATAGATGCGCCAGCTGATCCAGGCGGCCAGCAGGCCCACCGGCACGTTGATGTAGAAGATCCACGGCCAGGTGTAGTTGTCGGAGATCCAGCCGCCCAGCAGCGGCCCGGCGACGGGCGCGACCAGCGTGGTCATGGACCAGACCGCCAGCGCCATGCCCGCCTTGGACTTGGGGAAGCTCGCCAGCATCAACGCTTGCGACAGCGGAATCATGGGCCCGGCGACCGCGCCTTGCAGCACGCGGAACGCGATCAGCGCTTCCAGCGAGGGCGCAAAGCCGCACAGCCACGACGCCAGCACGAACAGCAGCGTGGAAACCAGAAACAGCCGCACCTGTCCGAAGCGTTGCGTGAGCCAGCCCGTCAGCGGCACCGTGATCGCGTTGGCCACGGCAAACGAAGTGATGACCCAGGTGCCCTGGCTGGTGCTGACGCCCAGGTCGCCCGAGATGGTGGGGATGGACACATTCGCGATCGAGGTGTCCAGCACGTTCATGAACACCGCCGTGGACAGCGCGATGGACCCGATGATGCGGGTCGCGCCTTCCAGCGGCGGGTGGGAGCCTGGCGGGGGCGCCGGCGCGGCGGCAGGCTGCTTGGCGGCGCTCATGATGCGAGGTTGGCCTCGATGATCTTGCTGATCATGGCGTCGACTTCATCATGGGCCGGCTCGAAGGCGCGCGTCGACCAGGCCGGTTCCTTGCGTTCGGCCTGCGTCAGCGGTTCGCCTTCCTGCTTGCCCACGTCGACTTCCACGTCCATAGACAGACCCACGCGCAGCGGGTGCTTCTTCAGGTCCTCGGGGTCCAGCGCGATGCGCACCGGCACGCGCTGCACCACCTTGATCCAGTTGCCGGTGGCGTTCTGGGCGGGCAGCAGCGCGAAGGCGCTGCCCGTGCCGGCGTCCAGGCCCGCGATGGTGCCGTGGTAGGTGACCGCGCTGCCGTACAGGTCGGCCACCATCTTGGCCGGCTGGCCGATGCGCATCTTGCGCAGCTGGCCTTCCTTGAAGTTGGCTTCGACCCACACCTGGTCCAGCGGCACCACCGTCATCAGGGCCGAGCCGGGCGCGACGCGCTGGCCGACCTGCACACTGCGCCGGGCCACCACGCCGCCCACCGGAGCGGGCAGTACGGTGCGCGACTGCGCCAGCCAGGCGTTGCGCAGGCCGGCGGCGGCCTGCTGCACGTCGGGGTGGTTGGCGACCGTGGTGCCCTGGGTCAGGGCCTGGTTGGTGGCCAGCTTGGCGCGGGAAGCTGCCAGCGCCGCGCGCGCTTGCGCCAGGCCGGACTGGGCGGACTTCAGCGCGGCTTCGGCGTGCAGGATCTCTTCGCCGCTGACGCCGCCGGACTTGGCCAGCTGCTGGCGGCGGTTGACGTCGCTTTGCGCGCGGGTCAGCTCGGCCTGGGCGCGCAGGATGTCGGCGTTGCGCAGGTCGACGTCGGCGGCCAGGGCGTCGTTCTGGACGTAGATGGTGCGCACCTGGCGCACCGTTTGCGCCAGCTTGGCCTGGGCCTGCTGCAAGGCCACGTCGGTGTCGGCCGGATCCAGGCGCACCAGCGGCTGGCCTGCGGCCACGGTTTCGGTGTCGTCGGCCTCGATGGCCACGACCGTGCCGGGCACTTGCGGCGTGATCTGCACCAGGTTGCCGTGCACGTAGGCGTCGTCGGTGCTCTCGAAGTGGGCGCCGAACAGCGCCCACCAGATGCCGTAGGCGATCGCGATGAGTATGAAGGCCCCGGTGGCCAGCAGCAGCAGGCGTTTGCGGGCGGGGTTGGCGGCGGGTGTGGCTGCGGTCATGACGTCTGAGTCCGGGGAACGTTCAATGGGTGGAGTTCGTGGCGGGGGCCGGCTCGGCCGCGGGGGCGTAGCCGCCGCCCAGCGCGTTGGCGAGACTGGCGTCCAGCTGATAGGCGCGGATACGCAGATCGGTGTCCAGCCGCGCCTGGGTCAGCACGCCGGTCTGCGCGATGAGCACGGAGATGTAGTTGCCCATGCCGGCCTTGTAGCGCTTGACGGCCAGGTCGTAGGCGGCGTCGATGGCTTCGCGGGCCTGGCGCTGCTGGGCCTTTTCCTGGTCCAGCAGGCGCAGGCCGTCGAGCGCGTCGGCCACCTGGTGCACGGCGTCCAGCACGGTCTGGTTGTAGTCCGACACCGCGAGGTCGGCGTCGGCGCGCCGGCCCGCCAGGTTGGCGTTCAATTCGCCGCCGTGGAAGATCGGCAGCGTGACCGCCGGGCCGAAACCGGCCATGCGGGCATCCGCGCCCAGCAGGTTGCCGGTGCCCATGGCCTGGAAGCCGACGAACGCCGCCAGGTTCACATTGGGGTAGAACTCGGCGCGGGCGCTGTCGATGGCGTGGCGGGCGGCTTCGGCGCGCCATTTCGCGGCGGTGACGTCGGGGCGGTGGCCCAGCAGGTCCAGCGGCACGTTGGCGGGCACGCCGCCGGCGGGCGCCGTCAGCGCCACCGGCTGCAAGGATTGCCCGCGTTGCGGACCGGCCCCGGCCAGCGCGGCGACCTGATTGCGCAGCTGCGCCAGCGTGGTGTCGGTCTGGGTCAGTTCGACCTTGCCGGCGGCCAGCGACGATTCCGCCTGTTTGACTTCCACCTGGGTGTCCAGTCCGGCCGTGTAGCGGCCCTGGGTCAGCGACAGCACCTCGGCGCGCTGGGCCAGCACGCGGTTGAGCACGTCGCGCTGGGCAAAGGCGTTCTGCAGGTTCAGGTAGGCGCGGACCAGGGCGCCGGCCAGCAGATTGCGCGCCGCCTGCGCGTCGGCCGCGGCGGCGGCCTGCTGTGACACGGCCGCTTGCAGGCGCGAGCGGTTCTTGCCCCAGAAGTCCAGCTCATAGCTGAAGTCCAGCGCCAGGCGGTTGTCGCTCACGACCGAGCCGCCCATGGGAGCGGGGTAGATGTAATCCTTGGACAGGTGTTCGCGGGTCAGCGTGTAGTTGGCGTCCACCCGGGGCAGCAGCGGGGCGCGTGCGATGCCGACCGCGGCATTGGCCTTGGCCAGGCGGGCTTGCGCCGCGCTCATCGAGGGGTTGTTGGCCAAGCCCTCGTCCAGCAAGGCATTGAGCTGCGGATCGCCGTAGCGCTGCCACCATTGGGTTTCAGGCCAGACGGTGTCCTGGCTGGTGAGCCCCAGCTTGGCGCCGTCCAGCGCGGCCACGGGCTCGGAGCCGGATTCCATCAATGCGCAACCGCTCAGGGCCAGCACCAATACGGTAGTAAGAAGGCGTTTCATCCTGACTGTTTGCTGAAAGTAATTGATTGATCTGTATTTGCCTAGGCAATCATTATGCCAAATAAAACCCCGAAAGCCGGGGTTCGCTGGCGGCCCTTAGCGGTTTGGAGGTGCTGACGAGGCAGAGCCGTTGGCGATCATCCGGCGCAGCAGGTGCTTGAGCTGCGCGACTTCGTCGCTGGAAAACCCGCGCAGGTGGTAATTCAGGACTCGCGCGATATTGGGCGGGATCGCGCGCGCCTTGGCCTCGCCGATCTCGGTGAGTTCGATCTTGACGACCCGGCGGTCCGTCTGGCATCGGTTGCGGCGCAGCAGGCCCTTGGCTTCCAGCCGGTCCAATGCGCGGGTCATGGCGCCCGTGTCCATGCCGGTGAGCCTGGCGAGTTCCGCGGGCGTATCGGCGCGGCCCTGGAATACCAGCAGCACGGGACGCCATTGCATCGCGGTGAGCTCCAGCGGGGCCATTTCCTGGTCCAGCATCCGGTTCAGGGAATTGGAGACCAGCTTGATCAGGAAGCCGGCGTTTTCATCCATCACGCAGCTGGCGTCTGCACGGTAATGGACGGGGCCGTCGGACGGGGAAGGGGGAGGCGCAGCAGTCATATGCGCCGAATTTTACTGCCTAGTCAGTTATTGTCAAGGCTGTGTTTTCACCGCAGGGTCCGGCTGTGCGGCGGGCGCCTGCTTGCGCAGGCCCGACCAGACGATGGCGGCCACGATCAGGGCGGCGCCCGCCATCATGCGCGGCGTCGGTTCCTGGCTGAACAGCGCCCAGGCGAACGCGATCGCGTAGACGGGCTCCAGCGCGATGACCAGTCCGGCGCTGCGCGCGTTCAGCCGCGTCAGGCTGGAGACGAACAGATAGTGGGATAAGCCCGTGCAGAAGACGCCCAGCAGCGCCAGCCAGAACCAGTCCAGCGCAGGCAGCGCGGGCAACTGGGACACGGCGAAGGGCAGCATTACCAGCGCCACGATCAGGTTCTGCCAGCAGGCTACCTGCATCGGGTCCATGCCCGAGGCCGAACGGCGGTTGCTCAACGCCAGCAGGGCGAAGCTCAGGCCCGACAACAGGCCCCAGGCCAGGCCGATGGTGCCCTGGTCGGCCAGGTCGAACGCGGGCGTGACCAGAACCAGGCCTGCAGTCACCAGGCCCAGCAGCAACCATTCGGTCGGGCGGATGCGTTCCCGGAAGAGCAACCCCTCGAACAAGGTGATGAAAGCGGGGAAGCTGGCGAAACCCAGCGTGGCGATGGCGATGCCGCCGACTTTCACGGCGATGAAGAAGGTGACCCAGTGACCCGCCAGCAGGGCGCCGGATACCACCAGCACGAACAGCTGCGCGGGCGTCAGGGCGCCCAGCAGCGGCTTGCGGCGCATGCGCGCGAACAGCCCCAGCGCGAGCACCGCGAAGACGGCCCGGCCCAGCGTGATCACGGCGGCGCTGGCCTGGATCAATTCGCCGAACACGCCGGTCAGGCCGAAAAGCACGGCGGCAACGTGGATGTAGGTGAGGGCGCGGTGTCGGGTCATGCGTGAGGCAGGCGTATGGCGAAGAAAGCGTGGGTAAAGGCGTGCGGCGTTTTGGCGCTGAATCTAAAATCATCGCATGAATCGCCTTGCCAAGCTTTCGCCGCCCTTCCGCCTTTCCAACCGCGCTGCCGGCTTTTTCCTGGCAACCCTGGGCGCAGTCCTGTTCTCGGCCAAGGCCATCGTGGTGAAGTTCACCTACCGCTATGGCATCGACGCGGTCACCCTCATTGCTTTCCGCATGCTGTTCGCCATGCCGTTCTTCGCGGCGGTGGCCTGGTATCAGTCGCGCCGCGCGGCGCGCGGCGAAATCCCCGTGATGACCTGGAGGGAGCGCGCGCAGGTCTGCGTGCTGGGCCTGCTGGGCTATTACCTGTCCAGCTTCCTGGACTTTCTGGGGCTGCGCTACATCACCGCCAGCCTGGAGCGCCTGATCCTGTTCCTGTCGCCCTCGCTGGTGGTGCTGTTGTCGGCGTTCTGGTTCAAACGCCCGGTCGAGCGCCGCCAGTGGATGGCCATGGCGCTGTCCTATGCCGGGGTGGTGCTGGTGTTCGCCCACGACCTGTCCTTCGGCGGTAGCGAGGTGCTGTTAGGGTCTTTGTTCGTTTTCGGGTCGGCCGCAAGCTATTCTGTGTACCTGATCTGTTCGGGGGAACTGGTCAAGCGCTTGGGCGCGACGCGCCTGGTGGCGTATGCCATGCTGGTGTCCTGCGTGGCCTGCATCATCCAGTTCTTTGCCGTGCATCCCCCGTCCATGCTGATCCAGCCTGCCGGGGTCTACGGGTATTCGGTGATCCACGCCACGCTGAATACCGTGGTGCCGGTGTTCATGCTGATGTGGGCGGTGGCGCTGATCGGCGCGCCCACCGCGTCGCTGCTGGGCATGATCGGGCCGGTATCGGTGCTGTTTCTGGCGTCGTGGTTCCTGCAAGAGCCCATCACGGTGTGGCAGATGGCGGGGACCGCGTTGGTGCTGGCAGGGGTATTCGTGCTGATGGGGGGCGGGGCCGGCAGGCTGGCGTCCGTCAGGCAGGACGAGGCCCGGCCATCGCGTTGAATCTGGTTTTTCTCGTTCAGGGGCCGCAGACAGGCTCTCGTTAGCATTTTTTCCAATGAAAGGAGGCCAGCATGGCCAGCAATCTCGTCAAGGCAATTCGTATCGAGCAGCACGGTGGTCCTGAAGTCCTGAAGCTGGTCGAGGTGGAAGTGCCTCCGCCCGCCGCCAATGAAGTCACGATCGAGCAGCACGCCGCCGGCCTGAACTTCATCGATATCTATTACCGCACGGGTTTGTATCCCCACGCGCTGCCGCATGGCCTGGGCTTCGAGGGCGCGGGCGTCGTGACCGCCGTCGGCGCCGACGTCACGCATCTGAAAAAGGGCGACCGCGTCGCCTACGGCCAGAGCCCCATCGGCGCCTACGCCAAGGCGCGCAATGTGCCGGCGGCGCAGGTCGTCAAGGTGCCCAAGGGCATCGGCTTTGACGAAGCCGCAGCCCTGATGCTCAAGGGCCTGACGGTGCAATACCTGTTCCGCCAGACCTACCGCCTGCAAGGCGGCGAGACCATCCTGTTCCACGCGGCTGCGGGCGGCGTGGGCCTGATCGCATGCCAATGGGCCAAGGCCCTGGGCGTGAAGCTGATCGGCACCGTCTCCAGCCCCGAGAAGGCCGAGCTGGCCCGCGCCAACGGCGCCTGGGAAACCATCGACTACTCGCGCGAGAACGTGGCCGAACGCGTGCTCGAACTGACCGACGGCAAGAAGGTGCCGGTGGTGTACGACGGCGTCGGCAAGGACACCTGGGAAACCTCGCTGGACTGCATCGAGCCGCGCGGCCTGATGGTGAGCTTCGGCAACGCGTCCGGCCCCGTGTCGGGCGTCAACCTGGCGACGCTGAACCAGAAGGGCTGCCTGTACGTGACGCGCCCGTCGCTGGGCCTGCACGTGAACACGCTGGCCAAGCTGCAGGCCGCCTCCGAGGAGCTGTTCGACCAGGTCCTGAAGAAGAAGATCAAGGTCCGCATCGACCAGCGCTACTCGCTGGAGCAGGCCGGCGAGGCCCAGACCGCGCTGGCCGCGCGCAAGACCACCGGCGCCACGGTGCTGATGCTGGACTGATCCGACGTCCGCGGTGCGCGGGCCCCAAAGGGGCGCCGCGCCAGGCCCGGCACCGCGCGGCGCGCATTGCCGGGCTTTTTTTGCGCCGTGCGCAGAATGACAAATCGCCATGCACGGTCCGACAAGCCTTCCGGGAAGGCCGTTGCTATCCTGGCTTCAACCATTTCGTTGGAGCTTCGAATGTCTTCAGCAAGCGCAAGCGCCGCCGGCCACGCCGGATCTGACCGCCCGGAACTGGCCGCCATCCGGGAAGCCATGCTCATCGATGGCAAGCCGGTGCGCGAAGGACAAGGCGCGCCCATCGCCGTGCATGATCCGGCCACGGGCGCGGTCATCGCCCATCAGCCCGACGCCGGGCCGCGGCAGGTGGACCTGGCGGTGCAGGCCGCCAGGCGCGCCTTCGAATCCGGTCCCTGGCGCGACATGCTGCCCGCCGGGCGCGAACGCCTGTTGCTGAAACTGGCCGATCTGATCGAGCAGCACGGCACCGAACTGGCCCGCCTGGAAACCCTGAACAACGGCAAGCTGCTGGGCGTGGCGCAGGGCCTGGAAGTCGGCTCGGGCGCACAGTGGCTGCGCTACATGGCGGGGTGGGCGACCAAGATCACGGGCGACACCTTGTCGCTGTCCATACCGTTTCCTCCGGGCGTGCGGTACAGCGCCTATACCTTGCCGCAGGCGGTGGGCGTGGTGGCCGCGATCATTCCGTGGAATTTTCCGCTGTTGATGGCGATCTGGAAGATCGCGCCCGCCTTGGCCGCGGGCTGCACCGTCGTGCTCAAGCCCGCCGAGGAAACGCCGCTGACGTCGCTGCGCCTGGCCGAGCTGGTGCTGGAGGCGGGCTTCCCGTCCGGCGTCGTCAACGTCGTGACCGGCCGGGGCGAGACTGCCGGCGCCGCGCTGGTCGCGCATCCTGGCGTGGACAAGATCGCGTTCACCGGTTCGACCGAAGTCGGCAAGCTGATCGGGCGCGCCGCGATGGACGACATGAAGCGGGTCTCGCTGGAGCTGGGCGGCAAGTCCCCCGTGATCGTGCTGGACGACTGCGACGTCGACCGCGCGGTGCAGGGGGCCGCCGCCGCCATTTTCTTCAACCAGGGGCAGGTCTGCACGGCGGGCTCGCGCCTGTATGTGCAGAAGGGCCTGTATCCCAAGGTCGTCCAGGGGCTGGCGGATCTGGCCGCCGGCATGAAGCTGGGTTCCGGATTCGATCCGGCCACGCAGGTCGGCCCGCTGGTGTCGGCCCGCCACCAGAAGCGCGTCATGGATTACATCGGCCTCGGACGCAGCGAAGGCGGACGGGTGCTGGCGGGCGGGGGGAGCGGCAGCGGTTCGGGCTACTTCGTGCAGCCCACCGTTTTTGCGGACGTGCCGCCGGGGGCGCGCATCGTCCGCGAGGAGATCTTCGGACCCGTGGTGGTGGCGCAGCCCTTCGACACATTGGACGATGCGGTGCGGCTGGCCAATGACAGCGCCTACGGCCTGGGCGCCAGCCTCTGGAGCAACGATCTCTCCCGCGTGCAAAGCCTGATCCCGCACATCGACGCCGGCACCGTCTGGGTGAACACGCACAACATGCTGGATCCCAACATGCCTTTCGGCGGATTCAAGCAGTCCGGCATCGGCCGCGAGCACGGCCGCGCCGTGCTGGAAATGTACCTGGAACGGAAGTCCGTTTGCATCGCTTACTAGAACGATGAGCGCTCGGCCCAAGCCGGGAAATACCGGTGGCCGCGCCTTCATGACACCAAGGGGAAGACATGGCAGGGACAGGTAGCCTGGCCCGCAGGCGGGCCGTGCTGTTGCTCGCGTGCGCGGCAGCGTCGCAGACGGCATGGGCGGGAGACCCCAGCGCGCGGGATTGGATACCCGCGCCGGTGGGCACCAATATCATCGCCGGGTATCTGGCGGGACTGCGATCCTCGGGCTTGTACTCCGAGGGGCAGCGGGTGGACGGCGCGTCCGTCGACGTGAATGCGCTGGTGTATCGCCAGATGCACTATCGCGACTTCTACGGCAAGACGATGCAGCTCGAATTCATCGTGCCAATGTATCGGACCTCGCTGGACCTGCCGGGCGCGCCCGGCGACCACCAGACGGGTATCGGCGACCTGACGCTCGGGTCGGCCATCTGGCTGTACAACAATGAGCAGACCAAGACCTGGTTCGCCTGGGAACCCTTTGTGGTGGCGCCGGTGGGCCGATACGACGGTTCGCGTCCCGACGTGTCTCCAGGCAAGAACCGCTGGTCCACCATCCAGGATTTCGCTTTCGTGCAGGGCTTCGGCGAATCCACCTATCTCGAAGCCATCGCCGAAGTGGAGATCTACGGCCGCAATACGGACTGGTATGGGCAGACGCTGAAGAAGGACCCCTCGTTCCGCTTCTTCGCGCTAGCCTCGACCAACCTGACGCCGGACACCTACACCGGCATCCGTTACCGCTACGAGACAGGCGGCAAGGAAACCTCGTCCGGCGAGACCGTCGCCACGCGGGCGCGCAATCATCAGCTGGCCGTCGAACTGACGCATCAGATCAACGACGCCAACCAGATTCAGATGCAGTACATCCACGACCTGAAGGTCGAGAACGGACCGCGGATGCGTGGCGTGCAGTTGCGCTACGTCTATGCGTTCTAGGAGAACCGGACCATGAGACCAGGAGAATATCGATGAACGCGCCTAGCGCCAGATCATGCGCATCGCGGGCCGGACGGTGGGCGCTGTGCGCCGCCCTGGCGGCGTCGGCGGGCCTAGCCCGGGCGGACCTGCCCGTGGAAGAGCTCAAGGGCGGCACCCGCCTGCCGCCGGCCACGCCGCACAGGCTGTACGTGATGGATGCCGTCTTCAACCACCTGGTCGACAGCCGGGTCAACATCTACGACGGCGACTCCATGAAGTTCCTGGGCATGGTGCCCGCGTCGTTCAACGGCCACATGACCGTGTCCGCGGACGGCAAGGACATCTACGTCATGACGACCTACTACGAGCGCTTGAACCGCGGCAAGCGCACCGACGTGGTGGAGGCTTGGGACGCCGAAACGCTCACACCCAAGTACGAGGTGCCGATCCCACAGAAGCGCGCGCAGGCGCTGAACTACCGCAACTATCTGCAGCAGAGCACGGACGGGGCGCTGCTGTTCGTGCAGAACGCCACGCCCGCGTCCTCGGTCACGGTGGTGAACCTGCAGACGCGCCAGTTCGCGGATGAGGTCACCGCGGCCGCAGGCTGCTGGAGCATCATCGTGCTGCCTTCGCGCCCGCGCAGCTTCGCCAGCATCTGCGGCGACGGCGCGCTGCTTACCGTGGACCTGGACCCGGCCGGCAAGCCAGCCGGGCAGCAGCGCAGCCAGCCCATGTTCGACCCCGAGAAGGATCCCATCTTCACGCACACCGAGAACCTGGGCGATACCTACTACTTCGTGTCCTACAACGGCAATGTCTACAGCGCCGATTTCAGCGGCAAGGAAGCCGCGTTCGGCAAGCCCTGGTCCCTGCTGGACGCTGCGGGCAAGGACCAGGGCTGGCGCCCTGGCGGCTACAACCTGCTGGCCATCAACAAGGCCGCCAAGCGGCTGTATGTGGGCATGCATCCCAACGGGGCCGAAGGTTCGCACAAGACGCCGGCCGCCGAGATCTGGGTCTACGACCTGGCCACGCACCAGCGGGTGGCGCGGGTGCCGGGCCAGAATGCCTTGTCGATGTCGGTTTCGCAGGACGACCAGCCGCGTCTGTACACGATCGACGGCGGCAACGTGAACGTCTACGACGCCGCGCCGGCCGCGCCGGTCCTCAAGGGCACGATCCAGGCGGCCGGCGAAACCGCGCTGCAGGTCGAACCGCAACCGCGAGGTGCGCGATGAACGATCCCGTGCTGCTGTATGCCGCGAGCGCGGCGCTGGCTTGCGTGCTGCTCCTGGGGGCGCTGGAAAAGCTGAAGGACATTGCAGGCTTCACCGCCATCGTGTCGGCCTACCGCATCCTGCCGGCGGGGTGGAGCGGCGCGTTCGCGTGGCTCTTCGTGCTGAGCGAAGCGCTGGCCGGCGCCTTGCTGCTGGCCCCGGCGCGACAGGCGGCGGGCGCGCAACTGGCGCTGCTGGTGTTGGCGGCTGCGACGCTGGCGCTGGCCTTCAACCTGCTGCGCGGCCATCGCGACATCGACTGCGGTTGCGGCGGTCCCGCCGCCAGCGGGCCGGGACGCGGCGCGCAACGTGGCGGGCTGTCGTGGTGGCTGGTGCTGCGCAACGCGTTGCTGGCGCTGTGGGCTGCGCCCGCGCTGATCGCCGCGGCGGGCCAATCGCGTGGCCTGCAGTGGGCCGACTCCGCCGCCGTCTTCGGCCTGGCCATGGCTGCCGTGGGCCTGTACTTCACCGCCAATCACCTGTTGGCCTCCCATCTCAAGTTGCGCAATCTCTGAAGGAAACTCACATGGATGCCTTGATCATTTCCAATTTCCTGCTGTGGGGCGTGGTGCTCTGCCTGGTGCTGGTCATCCTGGCGCTGTCGCGGCAGATCGGCGTGCTGTACGAGCGCGTGGCGCCGATGGGGGCGCTGACGATGGACAAGGGCCCTAGCGTGGGCGAGCCTGCGCCGCGCTTCGAGCTGCCGGATCTGCTGGGCCGCCGTATCGTCGTGGGCGAACGCGGCCAGCACAGCCAGCTGCTGTTCTTTCTTTCCCCGACCTGCCCGGTTTGCAAGAAGCTGCTGCCGATCCTCAAGTCGGTGGCCAGCACGGAAAGCGCCTGGCTGCGCATCGTGCTGGCCAGCGACGGCGAAATGCCCGAGCACCTGGCGTTCTACAAGCAGGCGGGCCTGGAGCGTTTCCCGTATTTGCTGTCGACCGAGCTGGGCATGAAGTTCCAGATCAGCAAGCTGCCCTATGCCGTGTTGATCGATGAAACCGGAACCCTGCGCGCCAAGGGCCTGATCAACTCGCGCGAACAGCTCGAAAGCCTGTTCACCGCGAAGGAGCTGGGCGTGGCTTCGGTGCAGGAGTTCCTGGCCGCCGGCACGCTGGAAGAAACCCGGATTTCCCGCAAGGAGAGCGGCAATGCAATGGCTGGATAAACTCGCGGAGCGCGCCGCGCGCTCGGTTGCGCACACCACTTCCCGGCGCAGCGTGCTCAACCGCATCGGCCGGGCGCTGGTCGGAACGGCATTCCTCATGCCGGTGCTGCCGGTGGCGCGGTCCGCGCCCACGGACCCCAAGAAGCCGCAGATGGACGACACGGCGTGCGACTACTGGCGCTATTGCGCGGTGGACGGCTTTCTGTGTTCATGCTGCGGGGGCAGCATGACGTCCTGCCCGCCAGGCACCTCGCCTTCGGCCGTGTCGTGGGTCGGCACCTGCCACAATCCCTTGGACGGCAAGGACTACCTGATCAGCTATAACGATTGCTGCGGCAAGGCTGCTTGCGGCAAATGCATGTGCGCGTCCGCCGAGCGCGAGCGGCCGGGCTATCAGATGTTCCTGCATAACGATGTGAACTGGTGCATGTCCAACGAGTCCTCCATCTTCCACTGCACGACTTCGGTGATCGTGGGCCTGGCCAAGCCGAAGCCAAAATCATGAGGCCGGAAAGGCGACCGCCGCGGCATGGGTGGCGCGGGTTGTGCGCCGCCGTCCTGCTTTGCGTGGGCGGGGCGGCGGCCGCAGAGCAGGCGGCCGCTGACGGCGCCGCGGCCGACAGGCTGCGCGCGGCTGTCCGCGCCGACTACGTGCTGCAATGCGCGGGCTGCCATCGCGTGGACGGCCGCGGCAGCGGCCGCCATGGCATTCCTGATTTCCGCAATTCCGTGGGCGCGTTCGTGCATCTGCCGCAGGGCCGCGACTACCTGGTCCGCGTGCCGGGCGCCGCGCAATCGCAGCTCAGCAACGCCGAGCTCGCGGCCGTGCTGAACTGGGTGGTGCAGGAATTCAGCGCGGCGCAGTTGCCGCCGGATTTCCGGCCGTACACGGAACAGGAAGTCGCGCAGGTCCGGCCGCGCCGCTACGAGGACGTGGTGCCGGTGCGTCATGGCCTGGCTCAGGCGCTGTCGCAACTCGGTTTCCAATTGGCCGACTATTCCTATGGCAGCGACAGAAAACCTTAGAGGAACAGGCACTTAGGGGTTGTCACCGATACTCCCTGGCGCCGACCGATGCTAGAAAGAGGCAGCATTCCATTCAACGCTGTAGCTGTGTCGCCAGGCAGGCCGTCCCAGGCAAACAGGCACGCCGTTTCGAGACGCCGGAGTCGCCATGTCCCCATCCCTTCTGCGCAGCGAGCCCAGGCACTTCCTGGACTGCGCAAGCTGGCAGGAAAATGTCAGCGATACCTTCGTTCCCCTGGAAGTGTCCGCGGTGTTTCCGGCCCGTTTCCGCAACAGCGTGGCGGTGGATTCGCTGGGCTGGATGCAGGTCTGCGAGTTGCGCAGCAGCGCCCAGCGCGTGCGTCGCAGCAAGCTGCTGGCCAACCGTTCCGAGTCGTCCGGCTACAAGGTGACGCTGCAGCTCGCGGGCCGCAGCGAGATCCGCCAGTCGGGGCGCAGCGCCTTGCTGGTGCCGGGCGAATGGAGCATCTACGACACTACCCGGCCGTACGAAGTCGACGTCGACGATGGCGCGCACTTCCTGGTCATGCAGGTGCCCGGCAAGCATTTCGAGGCCTGGCAGTCTTTCATGCAGAATGCCGTGGCGCGCAGCTTCAGCGCGCGCCAGGGTTGCGGGCGCATGGCGATGGACCTGTTGCGCGTGGCGCTGACCGAGCACGCGCATCTGTCTGAAAGCGCCTCGCGCGATGCCGCCAATGCGGTGCTGCAGATGATGGGGCTGGATATCAGCGAGCGGGCAGGGGGGCAGGCCGAACACGACCAGGCCGAACTGCGCCAGGCGCAATTGCGCCGGGTGCAGCAGCACATGCTTGAAAACCTGCATGATCCGGCGCTGTCGCCGGCGACAGCCGCCGCGGCCTTCCGGATGTCGCGCCGCTATCTCTACAACCTGTTCGCGCAGGCTTCCACGACCCCGGCCGACTTCATCCTCAGCGCGCGGCTCGAGCGTTGCTGCGATACGCTGTGCGACCCCGTTCAGGCCGCGCGGCCGATCGGCGACATCGCCTACAGATTCGGGTTCTCAGATGCGGCGCGTTTCAGCCACGCGTTCCGCAAGCGTTTCGGCGTGTCGCCGTCGGAGTACCGGCGCCATGGGCGCCCGTCCTGATCAGAGCTGTTCCTCGTTGATCAGGTCTTCCTTGCCGTAGAACTTCACGCCGATGTGGATGCGTTCGCGGCCCTGCGAGCGGCGATGGCGGTTGGTGTCGCGCAGCGAATAGACGCAGCCGCAATACTCCTGCTGGTAGAAGTTTTCGCGCTTGCTGATTTCGATCATGCGGGCCGAGCCGCCGCCCTTGCGCCAGTTGTAGGTCCAGTAGATCAGATCGTCGTAGCGCGCCGCGGCGCGTTCGCCGCAACCGTTGATCTGGTTCATGTCCTTCCAGCGCGAAATGCCCAGCGAACTGGTGATGGTGTCAAAGCCATGCTCGTGCGCGTAGAGCGCCGTGCGTTCGAAGCGCATGTCGAAGCAGGCCGTGCAGCGTTCGCCGCGTTCGGGCGCGTTTTCCATGCCCTTGACGCGGTCGAACCAGTTGTCCATGTCGTAGTCGGCGTCGATGAATTCAATGCCGTGCTGCTCGGCGAAGCGGATGTTCTCCTGCTTGCGGATTTCGTACTCTTTGACCGGGTGGATGTTCGGGTTGTAGAAGTAGATGGCGTAATCGATGCCTGAGGCGGTCATCGCTTCCATGACTTCGCCGGAACAGGGCGCGCAGCACGAGTGCATCAGCACCTTGCGGCGGCCGGCGGGCAGGTCGAGTTTGGGGCGCACGAGTTCGGACATGGCTTGCAGGAAACAAATAAGGCGGAAAACCCCTTATTTTACGCTGAGTTGCCGCTGAAGGGGGCGCCCCGTCCCCCCATGCCTTCAGCCCAGCACCGCGTCCCAGAGTTCGCGCACGGCAGCGCGCTCCTCCAGCAGCTGGTCCTGCGGCACGCGCGCCTTTTCCACGCCTTGCAGGCGCATCTGGTGCTGGACGCGGCGCAGGGTGCGGTAGGCGTCGCCGGCGCGCGCGGCCAGCTCGGGAGCAATCAGGCCGGCCTCGCCGGACAGGCGCAGCAGGGCGATATTGCCCAGGTTGCGCACCAGCACCGGATGCGTGCCCGAGTGGCAGAGCACCAGGTATTGCGTGACGAACTCCACGTCGACCATGCCGCCGCGATCGTGCTTCAGGTCGAACAGCGGGCTGCTGTTGGGGTGGCCTGCGTTGATTTTTTCGCGCATCGCCAGCACTTCCTCGCGCAGCTTGGCGGCGTCGCGCGGCAGCACCAGGATGTCCTCGCGGATCTGCTCGAAGCGCGCGCCGACGCTGGCGTCGCCCGAGGCGTAGCGCGCGCGGGTCAGCGCCTGGTGCTCCCAGGCCCAGGCGTGCTTGTGCTGGTACTGCTCGAAAGCTTCCACGGACACCGCCAGCAGGCCGGCGTCGCCGTCCGGCCGCAGGCGCAGGTCGACTTCGTACAGGCGGCCGGACGAGGTCATGGTCGAGAGCCACGACGTCATGCGCCGGCCCAGCTTGGCGTAGACCTCGGCGGCGTCGTCGCGCGGGTCGTCGAACAGGAACACCAGGTCCAGGTCCGAGGCATAGCCCAGTTCCTTGCCGCCCAGCTTGCCGTAGGCGATGACGGCGAAGCGTGGTTCGGCGCCCTCGGCCTTGTTGACCAGCGGCCAGGTGCGGCGGATGGTTTCGGTCAGCAGCAGGTCGGCCAGCGCGGACAGCTGGTCGGCCAGCTTTTCCACGGTGAGTTCGCCTTCCAGGTCCTGCGCCAGCAATTGGAAGCTGGCCTGGCGCTGCATGTCGCGCATCAGGTTCATCTGGCGCTCGATGTCCGGGTCGCCGTCGGGCAGCCGGCAGGCGTCCAGGTCGGCGGTCAGCTGGCGCGCGATCTGGCCGAAGTCGAGCGGTTCGAACAGGGTGCGCCAGTCGATCAGGCTGTCCAGCAGCAGGGGGTGCTGGGTCAGGTATTGCGCGGCCCAGGGGCTGGCGGCGACCATGCGCGCCACGCGCGCCAGAGTGTCGGGGTATTCGGCCAGCAGGGCCAGGTAGGCGCTGCGCTGGGCGATTTTCTCGATCAGGTCGAACAGCCGCACCGTGGCTTGCAGCGGCGCAGGGGTCTGCAGGGCCGCTCGCAGGGCGGCCGGCAGCAGCGCGTCCATGCGCTTGCGGCTGCTCTCGGGCAGGCTGCGCACGCGGTGGCTGCCCAGCAGGGTTTCGGTACGGCGCAACAGGTCCTGCGCGTCGTCGCCGAAGGCCTGGCTGATCTGTTCAGCCAGTTCGCAACTGCTGTCTGGCTCGTCCGGGCCGGACCCGGGGTCGGCAACGCCGGGCGCGGGCGCCGGCACTTCGGCGTCGCCCATGCCGACCAGCCGGAATACGTTGCGGAAGGTCTGCGAGACGAATTGGCGGTGCGCGGTGAGCGTGCTTTCGAAGTCCGCGGGACTCATGCCCAGCGCCGCGGCCAGGGCGGCGCGCTGTTCGGGGTCGCCCGGCAGCAGATGGGTCTGGGCGTCCTCGCGGTATTGCAGGGCGTGCTCGGTGCGGCGCAGGTAGCGGTAGGCCTCTTCGAGCCGGCGCGCGTCTTCCTCGGGCACCAGGCCGGCGGCGCTTTCCGCGTGCAGCGCTTCCAGCAGGCCGCGCTTTTGCAGCGCGGGCATGCGGCCGCCGCGGATCAGCTGGGCAAGCTGCACCACGAATTCGATTTCGCGGATGCCGCCGTCGCCCAGCTTGATATTGTTGGCGCTGTCGATGCCGTTGCGCGCGCTGGCGCGCCGCTGCCAGTCCTGGCGGATGCGTTCCCGCAGCGCGCGCAGGGCCGAGAGCGCATCGAAGTCGAAATACTTGCGGTAGACGAAGGGCACGCGCAGGCTTTCCAGCTGGCGAGCCTGGGCGGCGCTGTCGCTGCCTTCGAAGGCCTGGGCCGGGATCAGCCGGGCCTTGAGCCAAGCGTAGCGTTCCCACTCGCGGCCCTGGCCGATCAGGTAGTGCTCCAACGCGTCCAGGCTCCAGGCCAGGGGACCGGCGTCGCCGTCGGGGCGCAGGCGCAGGTCGGTGCGGAACACCTGGCCGTTGGCGTCGACTTCGGACAGTACCGGCATCATGCGCCGCGTCAGGCGGCCGTAGAACTCGTGATGGCTGATGCGGCGCGGGCCGTCGGTTTCGCCTTCTTCGCCGTACAGCATGATCAGGTCGATGTCGGACGAGACATTCAGTTCGCAGCCGCCCAGCTTGCCCATGCCCACGATCAGCATTTCCTGGGGCAGGCCGGTGGCCGGGTCGCGCGGCACGCCATGCACGGCGGCGAGGTCCGCCGCCACACTGCGATAAGCCGAGGCCACCGCGGTGTCGGCCAGCGTGGTCATGGCGCCCACGACTTCTTCCAGATCGGCCTGGCCGGTCAGGTCGCGCACGATGAGCGTGTTGAAGACCCGTTCGCGCAGCTTGCGCAGCACCATGCGGCAGGCGTCCACCGGCAGCGTGTCGCCTGCCTGGGGTCCGGCCAGCTCTGCCTGCCAGCGCGCGATCTGCGCGGGCGTGACGGGTTCGCGCACGGCATCGTTCAGCCAGGCGGCCAGATCCGGGTGGGCATCCAGGCGGCGGCGCAGATGGCCGGACCAGGCAAGGGCGGGGGCAAGCGTAGAGGGCGTGGACATGGCGAAAGGGGCGGCGCAATGGGCGCGTTTCAGGTATAAGTGGGGACGATACTGCAAGACCTCTTCTCCTGCCCACCGATCCGTGTCTGTTTCAAAAAAAGTGCTCTGTTGGGTGTTCTGGGCCGTACTGACCGTCTATGGCGTCGTGGCTCTCGGACTGTTGGGCGTGCGCTATTGGGTCCTGCCCCGCGTGGACCAATGGCGTCCCCAGATCGAAGCCTACGCCAGCAAGGCGTTGGGCTCCCGAGTGACCATCGGCTCCATCCAGGCGAACTGGCACGGCCTGAACCCCAAACTCGATCTCACCTCCGTCCAAGTCTACGACGACGAGGTGGACCCCGTGCTGTCCTTGCCTTCCGTTTCGGCGGTGCTGGCCTGGCGCAGCATCCTGGTCCTGTCACCCAAGCTGCTGCGGCTGCAGCTCGACCGGCCCGAACTCCTTTTGCGGCGCGATCCCGCCAATCACCTGTGGGTCGCGGGCCAGGACATCGATCTCAATAGCGGCGATCAGCGTTCCGACCTGGACCATCCGGCCCTGCGCTGGCTGGGCGCGCAGCGCGAGCTGCGCATCCGCGGCGCAACCATACGCTGGCAGGATGAGTTGCGCCGCGCGCCGGAGCTGACCCTGACGGGCGTCGACTTCCTGGCGCGCAACGGCAGCTTGTCGCATCGCTTCGTGCTCAAGGCCGCAGCGGGCGACGCGTTGGCGCGCAATGTCGAGCTGCGCGGCGAATTCAACCGCAGCCTGTTTTCGGTGAACGCGGCGAATCCCGGTAATTGGGGCGGCCAGCTGTATCTCCAGCTGGACGACGCCGAACCGCTGGCGTGGCAGCCGTGGTTCGAGGTCCCGGCGGTAGCGGGCCGTCTGAGCGGGCGGGCATGGCTGCAGCTGGAGCGTGGCAAGTTCACGGACCTGACCGCGGACACTGCCGTGCGCGGCCTGCAATGGACCGAGACGGCGCAAGGGGCCGCGGCGCCCGGTTTCAAGGCCGGCTATGTCCAGGCCCGCGTCCAGGGCTTGCCGGGCGACTTCATGCAACTGGAGAGCGTGCCGCTGGCGCGCAGCCCCGGCGCCCCGGCGGTGTCGGTCAGCGGCAAGGCCGAGCACTTGACGCTGTCCTTGCCCGGCGTCTTCGAGCAACCCACGCTGGCGGTGCGCGACGTGGCGCTGGATGCCTCCGTCAAGGGGCCGGACGCCAAGCATTGGTTCGTGGACATAGGCCAGCTGCAACTGGTCAACGACGACCTCGACGTGCGCGTGCAGGGACAGTGGCGCCCCGAGGGCAAGACCGCGGCGGGCAGCGTCGACATGCACGGCGTGATGGCGCGCGGCTCCATGTCCGCCATCCATCGCTATCTGCCCCTGGAGGTCAACGCCGATGCGCGCGAATGGCTGGCTATCGGCTTGCCCGCGGGCGAAATGCAATCCGCCTCCATCACGCTCAAGGGCGATCTCGACGAGTTTCCTTTTGGCGCGCCTGGGGCTCAGGGCGAATTCGTGATCGCCGGCGCATTCAGCGGCGCCAAGGTCGATTACGCGCCTGCGCGCGAACGGCGCAAGGGCTGGCCGATGCTGGAGAACCTGTCCGGCAATTTCCGCATCGACAAGGTCAGCCTGGCGCTGGACAGCGCGGGCGGCGCGGTCGCGCATACCGGGCCGGGGCATACCGTAACGCTCGGGGCGGTTTCCGCAACCATTCCCAACATGGAAGAGAACTCCGAACTGCTGCTGACCGGCGAGACGTCCGGCGCCGTGCCGGCCTATCTGGCGCTGGCCGCCAACTCGCCCTTGGGCGAGCTGCTGGATGGCGCGCTGGACGAGGCACGCGGCACCGGCGACTGGCGGGTGGGGCTCAAGCTCAAGGTGCCGCTGTTGAACACCGATGACACCCAGGTCCAGGGGAACATCCTGTTCGCGGGCAACTCCTTCACCTTCATGCCGGAGATGCCGCTGCTCAGCCAGATGCACGGCGACCTGGCGTTCTCTGAGACGGGTGTCGAGGCCAAGGATCTGAGGGCCCAGTTCCTGGGCGGCCCGGCGCGGATATACGGACGCCTGGCGCAGAGCACGGACGCCCTGCGCTTCGAGGGCACGCTGGCCGGGCCGGCGCTGACCCAATTGAGCAACACGCCGTCCATGTCGCGCCTTTCGGGCAAGGCGGCCTACAAGGGCAAGGTGGGCTATCAGCGCGGCGGCGCGGTGGACATCTCCGTCGAATCCGATCTGGTGGGCATGGCGATCGACATGCCCGCTCCGGTGGGCAAGGCCGCCCAGGCCTCGCAGTTGCTCAAAGTGCAATGGTCGCCCGCGCAGGACCGTGGGGCGCAGAACCGGCGCTGGCTCACCGCCAGCCTGGGCGATGGCGTCAACGCGTTGTTCGAACGGGCGCCGTCCGAAGGGGCTCAATCCTATTTCGCGCGCGGCGCGCTGGGCATCAATCGTCCGGCAAGCCTGCCGGAACGCGGATTCAGCCTGAACGCGAGCCTGCCCGAACTGGACATGGACGCCTGGGAAAAAGTGTCCGACGGCTTCAGTGCGCCTGCGGCCAAGGGCCGTGCCGCGCCCAAGCCCATGCTGCCTGCGGCCGAACGCATCAGCCTGGCGGCCGGCGTCTTGCGGACCGGCGGCTTTACCCTGAACGACCTGACGCTGTACGCGACCCGGCCGGGACCCGCGCAATGGCGCGTGGATCTGCAATCCAAACAGGCCACGGGTTCGCTTGAATGGCGCGAGGCTTCGGGCGCCATCGCCGGCCAGATCACCGCGCGCCTGAAGCACCTGTCGCTGGGCGGCGAGGGCGACACCAACAAAGCCGACGAGGCGCTGTCCTCTGGCAACGACCTGTCCGACATCCCGGCGATCGACCTGCAGGCCAAGGAATTCCTGCTGTACGGCAAGAATGTGGGCGAACTCCAGGTGCAGGGCACGAACCTGCAGCGCGGCCGCCAATGGCGCCTGGACAAGCTGTCCATCGTCAACGACGCGGCCTCGCTCAACGCTACCGGCAACTGGAACCTGGAAGGCCAGGGCCGCGGCCTGACCGTGGACGCCTCGGTCAAGTTCGAAGACGTAGGCAAGTTCCTGGATCGCATCGGCCTCGAGAAAGTGGTCTCGGGCGGAAAGGGCACGATGCAGGGCAAGGCCACCTGGCGCAATCTGCCCTGGACCCACAAGGTCGAAGACCTGACGGGCGAGGTCGACGTCAGTCTGGACAAGGGCCGTTTCATGCACGTCAACTCGCGCACCGCGCGACTGTTGGAGCTGCTGTCCCTGCAGTCGCTGCAGCGGCTGGCGCGGCTGGATGTGAACCCCACCAATCTGCTGCGCGACGGCTTCCCCTTTGACACCATCCGCGGCAAGGTCAAGCTGGCCGACGGCACGGCGTCGACCGAGGGCTATAAGATCAACGGGCCGGTGGCGGCCATCGTGCTGGCGGGCGGCGTCAACATCATCCGCGAACGCTGGGACATGAAGGCCGTGGTGATTCCGAACCTGGACGCCAGCGGGGCGGCCATGGTGACGGCGCTGGCGGTCAATCCGCTGATCGGCCTGGGTGCGTTCGTGACGCAGTGGCTGCTGAAGCAGCCGCTGGCGCGGGCCATGACCATGGAATACGCCGTCACCGGCAGCTGGGACGACCCCAAGATCGAGCCGATAGACGCGTCCGGCAAGCCGGCAGGCAACAAGCAGACCCCGCGCCCGGCGCCGCAGCCCGGCACGCTGGAGGAGTTCATGGGCGGGCAGTGAGCCGCGCAGGCAGTCTGTCCGATCCATGAAAGAAAAACGCCCTGGGCGCACAAGCGCTCCAGGGCGTTTTTCATGGCCGGGTCCGCGGCGCAGGCGCCGCGGACCGCGACTGGGCTTACTTCTTCTTCATCATGTCGAAGAATTCGGCGTTGGTCTTGGTGGCGCGCATCTTGTCCAGGATGAATTCCATGGACTGGACTTCGTCCATGTCGTGGATGAACTTGCGCAGCACCCAGACCTTCTGCAGCAGGTCCGGAGCGATCAGCAGCTCTTCGCGGCGAGTGCCGGACTTGTTCAGGTTGATCGACGGGTAGACGCGCTTTTCGGCCAGGCGGCGTTCGAGGTGGACTTCGGAGTTGCCGGTGCCCTTGAATTCTTCATAGATGACTTCATCCATGCGGCTGCCGGTTTCGATCAGCGCCGTACCCAGGATGGTCAGCGAACCGCCTTCTTCCAGGTTGCGGGCCGCGCCGAAGAAGCGCTTGGGGCGTTGCAGGGCGTTGGCGTCCACGCCGCCGGTCAGCACCTTGCCGGAGGCCGGCACCACGGTGTTGTAGGCGCGGGCCAGACGGGTGATCGAGTCCAGCAGGATCACGACGTCCTTCTTCATTTCGACCAGGCGCTTGGCCTTTTCGATGACCATTTCCGCGACCTGCACGTGGCGGGTGGCGGGCTCGTCGAAGGTCGAGGCCACCACTTCGCCGCGCACCGTGCGCTGCATTTCGGTCACTTCCTCGGGGCGTTCGTCCACCAGCAGGACGATCATGACCGCGTCGGGATAGTTGGTGGTGATGGCGTGCGCGATGTGCTGCATCATCACCGTCTTGCCGGACTTGGGGCTGGCGACGATCAGGCCGCGCTGGCCCATGCCGATGGGGGCGAAGACGTCGAGAATGCGGCCGGTGAGGTTTTCCTCGCTCTTGATGTCGCGTTCCAGGCGGATGTTGCGGTTCGGGTGCAGCGGCGTCAGGTTTTCGAACATGATGCGATGCTTGATCGCTTCCGGCGCCACGCCGTTGACCTTGTCCACCTTCACCAGGGCGAAATAGCGCTCGCCGTCCTTGGGCGTACGCACTTCGCCTTCGATCGAGTCGCCGGTGTGCAGGTTGAAGCGGCGGATCTGCGAGGGCGAGATGTAGATGTCGTCCGTGCTGGCCAGATACGAGGTCTCGGGCGAGCGCAGGAAGCCGAAGCCGTCGGGCAGGACTTCCAGGACGCCGTCGCCGAAGATCTGCTCGCCTTGCTTGGCGCGCCGTTTCATGATGGCGAACATCAGTTCCTGCTTGCGCAGGCGGTTGGCGTTCTCGATTTCCAGGCCGGCGGCCATTTCCAGCAGCTGCGAGACGTGCAGCGCCTTCAGTTCGTTGAGGTGCATCGCGGTGGATTTTTGGGGGAAAGTGAAGGAGAGTTCTGGCGGCGCGCCACGGACGGGCACACGCGGTATTGAATGAGCGCCGCCCCGAGGGCGGCGCCTTCGTTCACGGCACGCGGCTTACAGCGCGCCGTCCAGGAATGCGGTCAGTTGCGACTTCGACAGCGCGCCAACTTTGGTGGCGGCGGCTTGGCCGTCTTTAAAGAGCATAAGGGTGGGAATGCCGCGGATGCCGTACTTGGTGGCGGTGCCCTGGTTTTCGTCGACGTTCAGCTTGGCGATCGTCAGGCGGCCAGCGTACTCCGTGGCGACTTCTTCCAGGATCGGGGCAATCATCTTGCAAGGGCCACACCAGGCAGCCCAGTAGTCCACCAGCACCGGCTGGCCGGATTTCAACACATCGGCATCGAAGCTGGCGTCACTGACGTTCTTGATTTGGTCGCTCATGATGGTGATTCTCGGTTCGGCAGCAAAAGGCGCGTAAAAAGGGACGCGCCCCGCCGTTGTTCTTGTTTGTGGATGGACTCAAGCATACCACTGTCAATATCAACAGGCATACCACTGTTAATAACAACAGGAGTTGCTGGATTTGTGTAGGATGTTGCGGCGCAGTTATCGCGATCCGGGGCGTATCGACCCGATGCGCTGGCTGTGACTGTCATCATCCTACCGAATTCGGAGCTGCTCAGGTCGTGCTCATCCCACTGGGAGCCGCGCAGAATCTAGACTTATCCGTAAAATGTCGGTTTTTTTCCACAGATGTTGGGGATAACTTGGCCACTCCACGTTACACCGAGGCGTCCATTCGCGTCCTGAAGGGACTGGAGCCCGTGCGGCAGCGCCCGGGCATGTACACCCGAACCGAAAACCCCCTGCACGTCGTGCAGGAGGTCATTGATAACGCCGCAGACGAGGCATTGGCCGGCTACGGCAAGCAGATCCAGGTCACGCTGCACGTCGACGGCAGCGTTTCCGTCGAGGACGACGGGCGCGGCATTCCCGTCGGCCTGCACCCTGAAGAGAACGCTCCCGTGGTGGAGCTGGTGTTCACGCGCCTGCACGCGGGCGGCAAGTTCGACAAGGCGGGCGGCGGCGCCTACGCCTTCTCCGGCGGCCTGCACGGCGTGGGCGTGTCCGTCACCAATGCCCTGGCCACGCGCCTGGAAGTGGTGGTGTGGCGCGATGGCGCCGTCAACCGCCTGGTCTTCAAGGGCGGCGACGTGGCCGAGCCCCTGGCGCCCTACGACCAGGGCGGCCGCAAGAAGTCCGGCACCCGCGTGCGCGTGTGGCCGGATGCCAAGTATTTCGACAGCCCCAACATTCCGCTGGGCGAGCTGACGCACCTCTTGCGCAGCAAGGCCGTGCTGCTGCCGGGCGTCAAGGTATCCCTGGTCAACGAGAAGACCGGCGACACCAAGACCTGGCAGTACCAGGACGGCCTGCGCGGCTATCTGTCCGAGGCGCTGGCCGGGGCGGAGCTGATGGTGCCGTTCTTTGAAGGCGAACAGTACGCCGGGGCCGACCATGAGAACTTCGCCGAAGGCGAGGGCGCCCAGTGGGTAGTGGCCTGGACCGAGGACGGCAACGCAGTGCGCGAGTCGTACGTGAACCTGATTCCGACGCCGGCCGGCGGCACCCATGAATCGGGCTTGCGCGAAGGCCTGTTCGGGGCGGTCAAGGGTTTCGCCGAACTGCACAGCCTGCTGCCCAAGGGCGTCAAGCTGCTGCCGGAAGACGTGTTCGCCCGCGCCAGCTTCGTGCTGTCGGCCAAGGTGCTGGACCCGCAGTTCCAGGGGCAGATCAAGGAACGCCTGAACAGCCGCGACGCGGTGCGCCTGGTTGGCGGCTTTTCCAAGAGCGCGCTGGACCTGTGGCTGCACAGCAACGTCGAGTACGGCAAGAAGCTGGCCGAACTCGCCATCCGCCAGGCCCAGGCGCGCCAGCGCTCGGCGCAGAAGGTCGAAAAGCGCAAGAGCTCGGGCGTGGCCGTGCTGCCGGGCAAGCTGACCGATTGCGAGTCCAGCGACGCGACCCGCACCGAAGTCTTCCTGGTCGAGGGCGACTCCGCCGGCGGTTCGGCCAAGATGGGCCGCGACAAGGAATTCCAGGCCATCCTGCCGCTGCGCGGCAAGGTGCTCAATTCCTGGGAAGTGGACCGCGACCGGCTCTTTGCCAACAACGAAATCCATGACATTTCCGTCGCCATCGGCGTGGACCCGCACGGCCCCGGCGACACGCCGGACCTGTCGGGCCTGCGCTACGGCCGCATCTGCATCCTGTCCGATGCGGATGTCGACGGCTCGCACATCCAGGTGCTGCTGCTGACGCTGTTCTACAAGCACTTCCCCAAGCTGGTCGAGGCCGGCAACGTGTTCGTGGCCAAGCCGCCGCTGTTCCGCCTGGACGTGCCGGCGCAGGGCAAGCGTCCGGCGCGCAAGATCTACTGCCTGGACGAAGGCGAACTTGAAGCCGCGCAGGACAAGCTGCGCAAGGAAGGCGTGCGTGAAGGCGCCTGGGCCGTCAGCCGCTTCAAGGGCCTGGGCGAAATGAACCCCGAGCAGCTGTGGGAAACCACCATGAATCCGGACACGCGCCGCCTGCTGCCCGTGGGCTACGGCGACCAGACTCCCGAGGACACCACCCGCATGTTCGACATGCTGATGGGCAAGGGCGAGTCCTCGCAGCGCCGCGCCTGGATCGAAGAGAAGGGCAACCTGGCGGAGCTGGACATCTGATGGCCGGGTCCGCGCCCGGCTCGGCCCGCATGGACGTCCAGATGACGGCCGACGACTACGCCGACTTCGCCGCTTACGTGTACAAGCGGCCGGAGCTGCGCCGCCGCCGCTACCGGTCCCATCTGCGTTTCGCGGTCCTGATGATCGTGGCCCTGCTGGCCTACCTGATCTGGCAGACCTGGGACGGCAATACGCCGAACTGGGGGCGGATCCTGCCCGTGTATTTCCAGGGCTTGGCGGTGGGCCTGGGCATACTTGCGCTCCTGGCGCTGGCCTACGAGTACGTCCTGCCCTCGCTGGTCAGGATGAACACGCGCCGCATGTTGAAGCGACAGCCCGACGAATTGTTCCTGGGCCGCCATCAGCTGGATTTCGGCCCCGATGGCATCACGGATACCACTGCCACCGCCTCCGGACGCATGGACTGGTCCGATGTGCGGCGGGTCGAGGAAACTCCGCAACATCTCTATGTCATTCTCGGCACCTTGCAAGGCGTGATCATCCCCAAGCGCGGGCAGGATGCCGCCACGTTGGATGCGGTGCGGACCCAGTTGCGCGCGCATGTCGCCGATACGCAGCTGATGTCGTCCGCGCAGGCGCTTTGACGCCGTTTCGATGAAATTGTCTACCTGAATACATCATGACCGACAGCAATCAACCCGGCTTGTTCGATTCCAACCCGCCCGGCGGCGATGGCGGCGGCGATGGCGATGCCGCCATCACCCTGGCGCGCTACGCCGAGCAAGCCTATCTGGACTACGCGGTGTCCGTGGTGCGGGGCCGCGCCCTGCCGGACGTGGGCGACGGGCAGAAACCCGTGCAGCGGCGCATCCTGTTCGCCATGCAGGCGATGGGGCTGGCGGCTGGCGCCAAGCCCGTCAAATCCGCGCGCGTCGTGGGCGACGTGCTGGGCAAGTATCACCCGCATGGCGACCAGGCCGCCTATGACGCCATGGTGCGCATGGCGCAGGATTTCTCGCTGCGCTATCCGTTGATCGACGGCCAGGGCAACTTCGGTTCGCGCGACGGCGACAACGCCGCCGCCATGCGCTACACGGAAGCCCGCCTTACCCCCATCGCCAAGCTGCTGCTGGACGAGCTGGACGAAGGCACCGTGGACTTCGTGCCCAACTATGACGGCAGCCAGCAAGAGCCGCAGATGCTGCCGGCGCGCCTGCCCGTGATGCTGCTCAACGGCGCCTCGGGTATCGCGGTCGGCATGGCGACCGAGATCCCGCCGCACAACCTGCGCGAAGTGGCGCAGGCTTGCGTGGCGCTGCTGAAGCATCCGCAGATGCCGGACGCCGAGCTGCACGCCCTGATCCCGGGGCCGGACTTCGCGGGCGGCGGGCAGATCATCACGCCGGCCGAGGACATCGCCCAGATCTACGCGGGCGGCCGCGGTTCGCTCAAGGTGCGTGCGCGCTGGCAGTTCGAGGAAATGGCGCGCGGCCAATGGCAACTGGTGGTCACCGAGCTGCCGCCGGGCACCTCGGGCCAGAAGGTGCTGGAAGAGATCGAGGAAATCACCAACCCCAAGGTCAAGACCGGCAAGAAGAGCCTGACGCCCGAGCAGACGCAGGCCAAGGCCGTGATGCTGAACCTGCTGGACGCCGTGCGCGACGAGTCGGGCAAGGATGCCGCCGTGCGCCTGGTCTTCGAACCCAAGACCTCGCGCGTGGACCGCGACGAATTCGTCAACACGCTGTTGGCGCAGACCAGCATGGAAAGCAGCTCGTCCATCAACCTGGTGTGCATCGGCACCGACGGCCGGCCGCGCCAGAAGGGACTGCGCGACATCCTGGTCGAATGGCTGGCGTTCCGCACCAATACCGTGGTGCGCCGCACGCGTTTCCGCCTGGACAAGGTCATCGACCGCATCCACGTGCTGGAAGGCCGCATGGTCGTCTACCTGAACGTGGACGAAGTCATCCAGACCATCCGCGAATCCGATGAGCCGCGCGCCGCGCTGATGGAACGCTTCAAGCTGTCCGAACGCCAGGCCGAGGACATCCTGGAAATGCGCCTGCGCCAGCTGGCGCGCCTGGAAGGCTTCAAGATCGAACAGGAACTGGCCGACAAGCGCGACGAGCAGGTGCGCCTGCAGGAACTGCTGGACAACCCCGCCTCGCTCAAGCGCCTGCTGATCAAGGAAATCGAAGCCGACGCCAAGCAATACGGCGACGACCGCCGTACGCTGATCGAGACCGCCGAACGCGCCGTGCTCGAAACCAAGGTGCTGGACGAACCCGTCACCGTGATCGTGTCGCAAAAGGGCTGGCTGCGCGCCCGCCAGGGCCACGGCCATGATGCGTCGCAATTCGGCTTCAAGCAGGGCGACGATCTGTACGGCGCCTTCGAGTGCCGGACCACCGACACGCTGATCGCCGTGGGCGACAACGGCCGCGTCTATTCGGTGCCGGTCGCCGGGCTGCCTTCGGCGCGCGGCGACGGCCAGCCGGTCACCACCATGATCGACCTGGGCAGCGGCACGCGCATCGTCCACACCATCGCTGCCGCGCCCGACAGCCGCTGGCTGCTGGCCACGCGCGGCGGCTACGGCTTTGCCGCCAAGCTGTCCGACATGGTCAGCCGCCAGCGCGCCGGCAAGCAGTTCATCACCCTGGAAGAGGGCGACGAACTGCTGCGTCCGGTGCCGCTGTTCGACGGCGCCAAGCAATTGGCGCTGCTGTCGCACAAGGGCAAGTTCCTGGTGTTCGGCCTGGACGAGGTCAAGACGCTGTCCGGCGGCGGCCGCGGCACCATCCTGATGGGGCTGGACGGCAGCGACAAGCTGGACCAGACCGTGCCCATCGGCGCGGGCGGCCTGCGTGCCGCCGGCATCTACCGCAACAAGCACACCGAGGACATCCTGGCGGGCGACGCGCTGGCGCCTTACATCGGCAAGCGCGCCCGCAAGGGCCGGGCGCTGGATGTGCGGCCCAAGCAGCCGGTGCTGTCGCCGGTGCTGGGCTAGGCGTCGGGCAGGCAAGAGAATGGCGGGCTGCGGCCCGCCATTTTTTTCGTCTGTTGACTGGCTGCACGATTCCGGCATTTAATAGATAGATCATTCAGTCTATTAATAAGATGCGCAAGATCGACCCCATCAAACAGCAGGAACGGCGCAACCAGATATTGGCCGCCGCGGCGGATTGCTTTGCCGAGCACGGCTTCCACTCGACCTCGACGGCGCAGATCTGCGCCCGCGCCGGCATGAGTCCCGGCAACCTGTTCCACTACTACGGCAGCAAGGCCGAAATCATCGAAGCGATGATCGCGTCGGATACGGAGTCCGCGCGCGACCGCATGCGGCAAGCGTGCGCCGCGCCCGACGCGAGGCGGGCGCTGGCGGACTGGGTCGCGGCGCAGTTGGCGCAGCATCAAGATCCGGCCTACGTCAGGCTGGGCATGGAGATCCTGGCCGAGGCCGTGCGCAACCCGCGCGTGCACGCCCTGGTGATGGAGAACGAGGCGGCGCGCAAGGCCGGCCTGGTGGCCTTGCTGGAAACGGTTTGGGCGCAACGCATGCCGCCGCAGCCCGTAGCCGAGATGGCCGATACGCTATTGCTGCTGCTGGACGGCGTCTACAGCCGGTCGGTGGTGGACCCCGCCTTTGGCGCGGCGGCGGGCAGCCGTCTCCTGGAGCAGGCCCTGTCGCGGTGCCTGCCTGATGGCGCGCAACAAGGCTCAGCCGCAGGGAGGCGGGCATGAACGCGCCGGCAACCCACGCGCGTCTGGCGCAGGTCGATGCGCTGCGCGGTTTCGCGCTCTTCGGCATACTGGTGGTCAATATCGGCGTGTTCTCTTCGCCGTTCTATGGCGCCGGCGTGGCCGACCCGGCGTACTCGCAGCCCTTGGATCTGACCGTGCGCTGGCTGATCGCCTGGCTGTTCGAGACCAAGTTCTATCTGCTGTTCTCTTTCCTGTTCGGCTACAGCTTCACCTTGCAGATGAGCGCCGCCGAACGCGGCCAGGCGGCTTTCGCGCCGCGCTTCCTGCGCCGCTTGGCGGGCCTGGCTTTGCTGGGGCTGGCGCACGCGGTGCTGTTCTACCAGGGCGACATACTCCTGACCTACGCGCTGCTGGGCCTGGCGTTGCTGCTGTGCCGGCGGATGGAGCCGCGGCGGGCGCTGCGCATTTCGCTGTGGCTCATCGTGCTGACGGCATCGTTGTGGGCCATTCTGGGCGCGTTGAGCTACCTGGACCCGGTGGCGCCCGGGTACGAGGCGCAGTATCAAGCGGACGCCCTGGCGGCGATCGATGCATACCGGGGCACCATCGGCACGACCATTGCGCAGCATTGGAATGAGCTGACCGGGGGCGTGTGGTTCACGGTGCTGTTCGTGCAGGGGCCGTTCGCGTTCGCCATGTTCCTGGCGGGCTACGCGCTGGGCCGCCGCAACGCGCTGGCCGATCCCTGGCGTCAGCCGCGGGCGCTGTGGCTGCTGTGCGCGCTGGGACTGGCGCCAGGCCTGGCCGGTTCCGCGGCCTATGCCTTCAGCACGCTGCCGTCGGCGGGGGCAGCCTGGGAATTGCCGGGCCTGGCGGTGGACCTGCTGACCGCGCCGCTGCTCAGCATGTCGTACGCGGCAGCCTTGCTGCTGGCCATGCGCACGCAGCCGGGGGCGCGGCTGGCGGGCTGGCTCGCGCCCGCCGGGCGGATGGCATTGAGCAATTACCTGATGCAATCCGTGGTCTGCGCTTTTCTCTTCACCGCCTGGGGCCTGCGCCTGTTCGGCTCGGTGTCGCCGCTGGCGACGTTCTGCATTGCCGTGGCGATATTCGCGGCGCAGTTGCCGCTGTCCGCCTGGTGGCTGCGGCGCCACGCCTACGGCCCGGTCGAGTGGTTCCTGCGCGCGCTCACCATCGGCGCCTGGCCGGCCTGGCGGCGCGCGCGGACAGACTGATCAGACCGGCTTGGCGCGCAGCCGGCCGACGGGGGCGCCGCCGTCGCGCCGGCCCTGGCGTGCCCACATTCCCGCCAGCAGCAGCAATGCGGGCACATAGACCCAGAAGTCGGACCAGCGCTGCGGGTTGGGCGCTTTCACTTCCAGCACGTCCCAGCCTTGTTCCCAGCCGGCGCGCTGGGCGCGGCTGCCGAAGCGCACGCCGCCGATCTGCGTCTGGTCGCCCAGGCTCATCAGCGTCAGTCCGGCTTCGGCCAGGCGCTTGCGGCCCGCGTCCTGCCCGGCAGCGTCGCCGGTCAATTCGGGCAGGGCAACGGCCACGGTCTTGGTCAGTTCATCGCCTTCCAGGTTGATGCCGCGCAGCACCACCGTCAGCCGTCCGTTGTCGGGCAGCGCGCCCGCGATGGCTTGCATTTCGGACGCCGGACGGCTTTCATGGCGCGGCGCGAAATGGTCCATGAACCAGTCCGGACGGAACAGCATGAACGTGATCAGCAGCAGTACCCCGACCTCGGCCAGCGTGCAGCGCACGCGGAACCAGCGCATGGTGGCGGCGGCGAAGGTCAGCGAGGCGATCGTGGCGCCCGTCACGACCAGCGCCAGTTCCCAACCGTAGGTGACGTCGATCAGCAGCAACATGGGGTTGAACACGAACATGAACGGCAGGATGGCCGTGCGCGCCGCGTAGGTCACGCCCTGGATGCCGGTCTTGATCGGGTCCTCGCCCGAGATGGCGGCGGCCGCGAAGGTCGCCAGGCCGACGGGCGGCGTGATGTCGGCCATGATGCCGTAATAGAAGACGAACATGTGCACCGCGATCAGCGGAATCACCAGGCCGCTCTGCGCGCCCAGCTCCACCACCACGGGCGCCATCAGCGTCGCCATCAGGATGTAGTTGGCCGTGGTCGGCATGCCCAGGCCCAGGATCAGGCACACCACCGCCGTGAAGATCAGCATCAGCAGCACGTTGCCCATCGACACCAGCTCGACGAAGGCCGTCATGCGCAGGCCCAGGCCGGTCAGTGTGATGGCGCCGACGATCAGTCCGGCGGTGCCGCAGGCGATGGCGATGCCTATCATGTTGCGGGCGCCGTCCTCAAGGCCGCCGATGGCGTCGCGCCAGCCATGGCGCCAGGCCGCGGACACCGGCTGCTTGCGGAACCAGGCGATCAGCGGACGCTGCGTCACCATCTGGAACAGCATCGCCATCGCCGCCCAGAACGCCGACAGTCCGGCCGACAGCTCTTCCACGCTCAGGCACCAGACCAGGATGCCGATGGGAATCAGGAAGTAGAGTCCGGCGCGCACCGTGGGCCAGGGCTGCGGGCGCACGGGGTGGTTGATGTCGATGTCCTGCGGCAGATCGGGGTGGCGCGCCGCCACGCGCAGCAGCCACAGATAGAGCACGGCCAGGATGGCCAGCAGCACCCAGATGGCCGCGGCGCCCGCCACGGCCTGCACGCCCGTGCCTATCCAGTAGACCGCGCCCATCACCAGCAAGGTGCCGCTGATGCCCATGCCCCATCCGGCCAGCTTCTGCAGCGGCGTGCGGGCCGGGCCCGAGGCCATCATGGGCTGGATGCCCAGTTTCAGGGCTTCCAGGTGGACGATGTAGAACAGCGCGATGTAGGAGATCGCGGCCGGCAGGATCGCGTGGCGGATGATGTCGGTATAGGGGATGCCTACGTACTCGATCATCAGGAAGGCGGCCGCGCCCATCACGGGCGGCATGATCTGGCCGTTGACGGACGAGGCGGTCTCGATGGCCCCGGCGCGCACGCCGCCGTATCCGGCCTTCTTCATGAGCGGAATCGTGAAGATGCCGCCGGTCACCACATTGGCCACCGACGACGCCGACACCAGGCCGTTGACGGCGGAGGACACCACCGCCACCTTGGCCGGTCCGCCGCGCAGGTGCCCCAGCAGCGCGAACGACACCTGCATCATGTAGTTGCCGGCGCCGCACTTGTCCAGCATCGAGCCCAGCAGCACGAAGATGAAGATGTACGACACCGATACGCCCAGCGCCACGCCATAGACGCCTTCCGTCGTCAGCCACATGTGCGACATCAGGCGCTCCAGTGACGCGCCGCGGTGCGCCAGCACGTCGGGCAGCCAGGGCCCGGCCAAGGCATAGGCCACGAACACCAGGCCCAGCACCGTCATGGGCAGGCCGAGCGCGCGGCGCGTCACCTCCAGCAGCAGGGCCAGGCCGATCGCGGCCGTGGCCACGTCCATGGTCGTGGGCTGGCCGGGGCGGCCCGCCAGCTCGTTGTAGAACAGGTACAGATAGCTGCCGCAGAAGCCCGCCATCAGCGCCAGCGCCCAGTCGTACCAGGGCATGCGGTCGCGCGCCGAGCGCTTGCTGGCCGGGTAGGCCAGATAGCCCAGGAACATGGCGATGCCCAGGTGCAGGGCACGCGCCTCGGTGTCGTTGAAGATGCCCCAATTCAGGGAGAACGGCAACGGCGACGCGTACCAGAGCTGGAAGAGGGACCAGATCAGCGCGCCCGCCGCCAACGTGGCGCCCGCCAGGCCGCGCACATTGCGGCCTCCGCGGTCGGCGTCGGCGACCAGCTGTTCCAGGTCCGGGGCCGGCGTATGCGGCTCTTTATTCATGAAATTCCCCTACGTGTCATGGCGCGCGCCGGCGGCGCGGCGCGCGTTGAGTCCCCGCGCTTGCTGTGCGTCAGGGACGGCAGCCTGCGTGGCCGGGCTGGACCGGGCTCCGCTGGCGTGCCGTTTCAGCGGCCCTTGGGCCCGGGCCTCAGAGCAGGCCCTTTTCCTTGAAGTACTTCTCGGCGCCCGGATGCAGCGGCGCCGACAGCCCGTTCTTCACCATGTCCGCCGCCTTCAGGTTGGCGAACGCGGGATGCAGCTTCTTGAAGTCGTCGAAGTTGTCGAACACCGCCTTGACCACGGTGTAGACAGTGGCTTCGGGCACGTCGGCCGAGGTGACGAAGGTGGCCGTCACGCCGTAGGTCTTGGTTTCCGTCGGGTTGTTCGGATACAGCCCGGCCGGAATCGAGGCGTGGGCGTAGTACGGGTACTTCTCGACCAGCTTGTCCACGGCCGGGCCGGTCAGCGACACGAGCTTGGCGCCGCAGCTGGTGGTGGGGTCCTGGATGTTGGCCGAGGGGTGGCCCACGCCATAGAAGAAGCCGTCGATCTTGCCGTCGCACAGCGCCGAGCCGTGCTCGTCGGGACGCAGTTCGGACGCCAGCGAGAAGTCCTTCAGGGTCCAGCCCATGGTGCTCAGCAACTCCTCCATCGAGGCGCGCGTGCCCGAGCCAGGGTTGCCGACGTTGAAGCGCTTGCCCTTGAGGTCTTCGAAGCTCTTGACGTTCGCTTCCTTGCGCGTCACGACGGTGAAGGGCTCGGGGTGGATGGAGAACACCGAGCGCAGCTTGGTGTACGGCCCGGCCTGCTTGAACTGGCCTTCGCCCTTGTAGGCGTTGAAGCCCACGTCGGATTGCACCACGCCCAGGTCCAGTTCGCCGGCCTTGATGGTGTTGGCGTTGAAGACCGAGCCGCCGGTCGATTCGACCGAGCAGCGGATGCCGTGGCTGGAGCGGTCTTTATTGACCAGGCGGCAGATGGCGCCGCCGGCGGCATAGTAGACGCCGGTGACGCCGCCCGTGCCGATGCTGACGAACTTCTGTTGAGCGGCGGCGGGCGCCGGCGCCGTGGACAGCAAGGCCGTGGCGAGGCCCGCGGCTGCGAGCGTCCAGGCGTTGCGATGGCCCAAGGGGTGTTTGACGGACGTGGTCATGCAAACTCCTTTTGGGGTTTTTCCCCGTGATATTGCCGGTCTTGGCCGGCGGTTGGTGCGCCCCGCGAGCCGCGGAGCACCCTGTGCGTATCATCACGAGCCCGCGCCAGGCGGGCGGCGCGGCGCAATCCCTTGCGCCGCGCTTGCAGCAGGCGGCTAGGCGCGCGCCTGCGCGATAGCGGCGTCGATGGCGCCGCTCAGACGTTCGGTCAACTGGTCCAGCTCATCGTCGGAGATGATGAAGGGCGGGGCGAGCAACACGTGGTCGCCGTGGCGGCCGTCGATGGTGCCGCCCATCGGGTAGACCATCAGGCCGCGCGCCATGGCCTCGCGCTTGATGCGGGCGTGCAGCGACAGCGCGGGGTCGAAGGTCTGCTTGCTGGCGCGGTCCTGCACCAGCTCGATGCCCATGAAGAGGCCGCGGCCGCGGATGTCGCCGACGTGCGGATGCGCGCCCAGCGCGCTGTCCAGCCGCTGGCGCAAGCCTGCGCCCTGCGCTTGCACGCGCGCCAGCAGGCCGTCGCGCCGGATCACTTCCTGCACGGCGAGCGACGCGGCGCAGGCGATCGCATGGCCCAGGTAGGTATGGCCATGCTGGAAGAAGCCGCTGCCTTGCTGCATGGCCTCCACGATGCGCTGCTGCACCATCACCGCGCCGATCGGCTGATAGCCGCCGCCCAGGCCCTTGGCGATGGTGATCAGGTCAGGCGTGACGCCTTCCTGTTCCACCGCGTACAGCGTGCCGGTGCGGCCCATGCCGCACATGACCTCGTCGGCGATCAGCAGCACGCCGTGACGGTCGCAGACTTCGCGGATACGGCGGAAATAGCCCGGCACCGCCGTGACGGCGCCGGCGGTGGCGCCGACCACGGGCTCGGCCACGAAAGCCATCACCGTGCCCGGACCCAGGCGCTCAAAGGTCTGTTCCAGTTCCTGCGCCAGGCGCTCGCCGTATTGCTCGGGGCTTTCGTCCTCGCGCTGGTCGCGGTAGGCGTAGCAGGGTGACACGTGCTCGACCTCGATCAACAGCGGTGCGAACTGCGCGCGGCGCCAGGCATTGCCGCCCACCGCCAGCGCGCCCAGCGTGTTGCCGTGATAGCTCTGGCGCCGCGCGACGATGTGGCGGCGTTCCGGCTGGCCGATTTCCACGAAATACTGCCGCGCCATTTTCAGCGCGGCTTCGACGGCTTCCGAGCCGCCCGAGACGAAGTAGGCGTGGGAAATGCCCGGCGGCGCATCGGCTACCAGGCGCTCGGCCAGTTGTTCCGCGACCTCGGTCGTGAAAAAGCTGGTGTGGGCATAGGCCAGCGCATCGATCTGCGCGTGCATGGCGGCCTGGATGTCGGGATGGTTGTGTCCCAGGCAGGAGACCGCCGCGCCGCCCGAACCGTCGAGGTAGGAGCGGCCGGAGCTGTCATAGACCCACACGCCCTGGCCGCGGACTGCGACGGGAGGCGTCTGGCGCAATGAACGATGCATGACATGGGTGTGGCTCATGGGGCGATTCCGCAATGCAGGAGGTTGAAGGCGAATCCGGACGGGATGTCAGGCGGGGCGGCGCGGCGGCGCGCTGCTCCAGTAAACGTTGTCGTTGAGCAGGCGCTGCTCCACTTCGGTCAGGCGGTTCAGCACTTCCTCGCCGCCGCGCGCGGTCAGGCGGGCGATCAGGTGCTCGGCCAGGCCGAGCAGGCCGGCGGTGGTGTGGAAGAACGACCCGGGGCCCTGGCGCGCCGGGCGCGCCCGCACGCCTTCGCGATCCGGGGGCGCGAAGCGCAAGGTGTGGCGGGCGTCGACCGCCAGCGGCGACAAGGGGTCATCGGTCAGCGCGATCAGCGCCACGCCGCGCTGCACGGCCTGGCGGGCCAGCTGCACGGTGGCGGTGGGATAGGGCGCCTGCGAGATCACGATGAGCGCATCGCCGGTTCCCAGGTTGTCGGCCTGTTCGGCGGGGGCGCCGCCCAGACCGTCGATGAGCACGCTGTTGCGCCGCACCAGCTGGTACGCATAGCGCATCTGGAATGCGATGCCGAAAGCCGAGCGGGTACCCAGGAAGCCGACCTGCCTGGCTTCCAGCAGGGTCTGCACCGCAGCGTCGAAGGCGGAGGGCGGGTTCAGCGCGCAGACTGAGCTCATGGCCTGGACCTGATAGTCGGTGAGCACGTCGTGCCCGGCCGCCGCGGGTTCGCCCGCCGCCGCCTGCAGCGCGGCGGCGCGGTCACGCAGTCCTGGCGTGGCTTGTCCGGCCAGGGCCTGCTGGAAGGGCTGGCGGAAATCCTCATAGCTGGAAAAGCCGACGGCCCGCGCCAGCCGCAGCATGGTTGCCGGCGCCACGCCCAGGGTCTGGGCCTGGCGCCGCATGGACCACAGGCCGACCTCGGCGGGGTGTGCCACGACCCAGTGCGCCGCCCGCTGCAGTTCCGGAGGCAGTTGTTCCAGTTTTTCCTGGAGGGTCAGGAGGAGGTCGGACGGCAAGGACATGTACGGCGGCTGGGGTGCGTAAAAAACAGATGATAAATCCGTGTTCGATAAAAAAACATATGTTTTTATAAGGATTTCCACCTAGAACGCTTGTCGGCGAAGGCAAGGCTATTCTCAGGTAAGTCCTTGAAATTCGCTGCCAATTCCAGCAAATAGGCGCTTATTTACTTACATCATGCAACGGGATTTTTGTTTGACGGGAATGAATCGTGCGCATATCATTTGTGTAGAAATGAATTTGACCGAACACGCTTTTTCCCATGACTGACGCCGCGAAATCCGATCCCTCACAGCAATACGATTTGCGCATCTTGCGGGCGCTGCGCCGCATCACGCGTTCCATCGCCTTGCATTCGCGCCAGCTATCCGCGGTCAGCCACATTACGGCGCCGCAGCTGATGTGCCTGCGCACCGTGATCGCCAACGGCCCGATGACGGCCACCGCGATCAGCCGCGAAATGCACGTCAGTCCCAGCACCGTGGTCGGGATCCTGGATCGCCTGGAAGACAAGGGCTTGATCCGCCGCGAACGCGGCCGCGAAGACCGCCGCATCGTATTCGTCACGGCCACCGACGCGGGCCGCGAGTTGGCGCAAGGCGCGCCGTCGCCGCTGCAAAAGCATCTGGCCGACGCGCTCAATGCCTTGCCCGAACTGGAACAGGCCACCATCACGCTGTCCCTGGAGCGCATCGTGGCGCTCATGGAACAGGACGGCCAGGCCGCCGCCGACACGCATGGCGACGTGTCGTCGCCCATCCTTGAAGTGCCCACGGGCGGGGCACCCCCTGAATCGGGAATCGTTGCATGAAGAAAACCGAACTGGATACCCCAACCCTCTCAAGTGCCGTGGCGCCGGCGGTCAGCGCGCAGACCCATACCATGCGTCTGCCCGACCGCAAAGACGGCGCCGCCATCCACCGCCTCATTTCCGAGTGCCCGCCGCTCGACCTGAATTCCCTCTACGCGTACCTGCTCCTCGCTGAGCATTTTCGCGACACCTGCGTCCTGGCCGAAAGCGCCGGCGGACGCATCGACGGTTTTATCTCCGCATATGTGATCCCGGACCGGCCCGACACCTTGTTTGTCTGGCAGGTCGCGGTGCACACCCGCGCACGCGGCCATCGACTGGGCCGCGCCATGCTTCGCGAGCTCTTGCGCCGCAAGGGTCTCGAGCATGTCCGCTATCTCGAAACCACGGTGGGGCCTGACAACCAGGCATCGCGCCGCAGCTTTGCCGGCCTGGCCGGCGAACTTGGCGCCCACGTCTCCGAGCAGCCGTTCTTCGACCGGCAACTGTTCGGCGGCGCGGACCACGACGACGAGATGTTGTTGAGGATAGGTCCGTTCGCCTTGCCGGCCCCCTAGGGGCGGCGCAAGCCCAGCGGTCTTATCGAATACCGGGATGGTTGGCAGATCCGGATGCGCAAGCGCACCCGGAGGGGTTCTGGCCGTCCGTCCACTTATGAGATGAAAAAGGGAGGATTAATCATGGACTTGAAGATCTTTGACCGGATGGAGTCGGAGGTACGGGGCTACATCCGGTCGTTCCCCGTGATATTCAGCCAGGCCAGGGGCTCGACCCTGATCGATGAAGACGGCACCGAATACATCGATTTCTTCAGCGGCGCCGGCACGCTGAACTATGGCCACAACAATCCTGTTCTCAAGGAAAAGCTGCTGGAGTACGTCCAGTCGGACGGCGTGGTGCACGGCCTGGACATGGCCACCAGCGCGAAGAAGCGTTTCCTGGAGACGGTGGACCGCGTGCTGCTCAAGCCGCGCAACTGGCAGTACACCTTGCAGTTCACCGGTCCCACCGGCACCAACGCGGTGGAAGCCGCGCTGAAGATCGCGCGCCAGGTCAAGGGGCGTCCCAACGTCATCTCGTTCACTCACGGGTTTCATGGCGTGAGCGGCGGTTCGCTGGCCGTGACGGCCAACATGAAGTTCCGCGACGCGTCCGGCTATGCGCTGGGCAACACCACCTTCATGCCCTATGACGGATACTTCGGTCCGGACGTGGACACCATGGCCTATCTGGAGCGCATGCTGGAGGACCCCAGCAGCGGCATGGACAAGCCGGCGGCCGTCATCGTGGAAACGGTGCAGGGCGAAGGCGGCGTCAACGTGGCAACGCTGCGCTGGCTGAAGGAACTGGAAAAGCTGTGCAAGCGCCACGACATGTTGCTGATCGTGGACGACATCCAGGTCGGCTGCGGCCGCACCGGCACCTTCTTCAGCTTCGAGGCCGCCGGCATCCGCCCCGACATCATCACCCTGTCGAAATCGCTGTCCGGCTTCGGCCTGCCGATGTCGCTGGTGCTGATGAAGCCCGAGCTGGACATCTGGAAACCCGGCGCCCACAGCGGCACCTTCCGCGGCAACAACCTGGCTTTCGTCACGGCGGCCCAGGCCTTGGAAACCTATTGGGCCAACACGGCCTTCACCGCCGAGATCCAGCGCAAGGAGCGCCAGGTGCGCGACTGGCTGGAGAACCTGGTGCATAGCTATCCCAATGCCGGCCTGTCGGTGCGCGGCCGCGGCCTGATCCAGGGGCTGGTCTGCAACGCCACGCCGGCGCTGGCCAACCGCATCGCGCAAAGCGCCTTCAAGAAGGGCGTGGTGATCGAGACGTCCGGCGCGCACGATGAGGTGCTGAAGCTATTGCCCGCCCTGACCATCGAGGAAGAACTGCTGGGCAAGGGCCTGGACGTGATCGAAGCCAGCGTCGCGGAAGCGCTCGCCGAAGAAGGGCAGTCCGCCCGCATCCTGAAATTTGGAGGAAAACGTCAATGATCGTACGCAATGTCAAAGATGTGATCGGCACCGCCGACGAAGTCCGCACGGATACCTGGGTCAGCCGCCGCGTGCTGCTGAAGAAGGACGGCATGGGCTTCTCCTTTCACGAGACCACCATCTTTCCGGGCGGCCGCACCCACATCCACTACAAGAACCATCTTGAAGCGGTGTGGTGCATCGAAGGCGACGGTTCCATCGAGACCATCGCCGACGGCAAGAAGTACGAACTGGGACCCGGCGTGGTCTACGCCCTGAACGAACACGATGAGCACTGGCTGTGCGGCGGCAAGGAGCCGCTGCGCGTCATCTGCGTCTTCAACCCGCCGCTGACCGGCCAGGAAGTGCACGATAAAGAAGGCGTCTACGCCTTGCCTGAAGCCGAAGCCCAAGCGGCCTGAAATACAAGGAGGTTCGCATGATCTCACCTGCACAGGATCCGTACGCCTCCCGTACGGATCGAAGTTCCGCCATCATCGCCCGCCAGGATCCGGTGGTCTATGAAAACGGCCAGTACGCCAGCGCGTTGAACGCCGGCCAGGTCGAGCAATACGAGCGCGACGGCTTCATCCTGCTGGAGAACCTGTTTTCCGACGATGAAATCCGCGCGCTGTCCACCGAGGTCGAGCGCATGACGCGCGACCCCTCGATCGTGCGCCGCGAAGAGTCCATCACCGAGCCGGGCAGCAATGCGGTGCGCTCGATCTTCATGGTGCACGTGCTCAACCCCATCCTGTCGCGCCTGGTGCGCGATCCGCGCCTGGTCAACGTGGCGCGGCAGATCCTGGGGTCAGAGGTGTACATCCACCAGTCGCGCGCCAACATGAAGCCCGGTTTCAAGGGCAAGGAGTTCTACTGGCACTCCGACTTCGAAACCTGGCACGTCGAAGACGGCATGCCGGCGATGCGTGCGCTGAGCTGCTCGGTGCTGCTGACCGACAACAACGAATGCAACGGCCCCCTGATGCTGGTGCCCGGATCGCATCGTCAGTTCATATCGTGCGTGGGCGAAACGCCCAACGAACACTACAAGCAGTCGCTGAAGAAACAGGAGTACGGCGTGCCGGACCCCGTCAGCCTGCAACTGCTGGTGGAGCAGGGCGGCATCCGCTCCATGACGGCCAAGGCCGGTTCGGTGGTGTTCTTCGACTGCAACACGATGCACGGCTCCAACAGCAACATCTCGCCGTGGCCGCGCGCCAACGTCTTCATGGTCTACAACAGCATGGAGAACACCTTGAATCCGCCCAAGTATGGGCTCACGCCGCGTCCCGAGCACATCGCGACGCGCAAGGGATTCAAGGCGGTCACCCCGCTGGATACCTTGAAGCTGGTGGGAGGCTGAGGCCCCTGTGAAAATGCCCAGGCGCTGCCTGGGCATTTTTTCTTCCGGGCGTCTGCTATTCTCTGCGCACTTCGCCTCATCGAGACTCCGCACGCCATGTCCGCCCGCATCCTCAGCCTGCACATCTACCCGGTCAAGTCCTGCGCAGGCATTGCCTTGAACGAATCGCCCATCGACCGCGCGGGCCTGGCCCATGACCGCCGCTGGATGCTGATCGGCGCCGACGGCCAGTTCATGACGCAACGGCAATGGCCCGCGATGGCGCTGATCCGCACGGCGCTCACGGCCGATACGCTGCGTTTGTCCGCGCCGGGCATGCCTGATCTGGACGTAGCCCTGGACGGCTCGGGACTGGAACAAGAGGCGCAGTCCGTGGCCGTGTGGAGCGATACCACTTCCGGCCGGCGCGAAAGCGCGGCGGCGGGGCAGTGGTTTTCCGATTTTCTCAAGACGCCGTGCCGCCTGTACAAGGTGGACGCGGCCGCGCAACGCAACGCCAAGCCGGACTGGGTGTCGCGCTGGCTGGATGCTCATCCCGACCTGGCCGAACCGTTCGCGGGCCAGCACTGTTTCGGCTTTGCCGACGGCTTCCCGCTGCTGGTGGCCAACCAGGCCTCGCTGGACGACCTGAACGCCCGCCTGCAGGCCAAGGGCGTGGCGCCGGTGCCGATGGACCGCTTCCGGCCCAACATCGTGGTCCAGGGCGAATGGGAGGCCTTCGAGGAAGACCACACCGCCATGATCGAGGCCGCGGGCGTGAAGATGGCTTTCGTCAAGCCTTGCACCCGTTGCTCGATTCCCGATATCGACCAGAACACCGCCCAACAGTATGAAGAGCCTGGCCGTACGCTGGCCGGCTACCGCAATCTGGAAATCGGCGTGGTGTTCGGCCAGAACGCGATCCTGGACGCGCCCGCAGGCGCGCGCCTGAAAGTCGGCGACGAGGTCGGGATCGAATTGGATTTTTGATCCCGGCCCAGGCGCCGGGGCGGCTACACGCCCATTTGCTTGGCGATGATGCTGCGCATGATCTCGCTCGTGCCGCCGCCTATCGGGCCTACCCGGGCATCGCGGAAGTACATCTGCATTTCATTCTCCATCATGTAGCCCGCGCCGCCCATGATCTGGATGCCCATGTCGGCGCACTTGCAGTTGTTTTCGGTCGCGACGACCTTGGCGATCGCGGTCTCGGAGGTAGGCTGCAGGCCGGCGTCGAGCATATCGGCCACCCGGTAGGTCAGTACCCGCGTGGTCTCGGCCATGATCTGCATGTCGGAGAACTTGTGCGCTACCGCCTGGTATTGGCCTATCGGCTTGCCGAACTGCATCCGGCTGTCCGCGTATTCCTTGGCGGAGTCGATGATGCGCTGGATGTTGCCGCTGGCGGCGGCCGACAGGCAGAGTCGTTCCAGATTCAGTCCACGCATCAGGCCGTTCCAGCCGCCATTCAGGGTCCCGAGCATGTGCGCGGCGGGCACCCGGACATTGTCGAAAAACACCTCGTTGGTATGGATCATCCGCCGGCCCAGGGCCTTGAGCGGCCGGATCGTTACCCCCGGCGCGTCGGCGTCGACCATGAACAGGGTGATGCCATGGCGCCCCGCGTCGCGGTCTGTCTTGGTTGCAACCACCAATTGGTGGGCGACATGCGCGCAGGTGATGAATACCTTCTGGCCGTCGATGACGTAGTCGTCTGCGTCCTGCACCGCTCTCGTGCGGATGGCGCTGACATCGGATCCCGCCTCGGGTTCCGTCAGGCATAGGGCCATGCGCGTTTTGCCGCTGATGATGCGGGGCAGGATCCTGTTTTTTACCGCTACCGATGCGCTATGGCTGATCTGCATGCCGCCGTAGACCACGGTGGCCAGGTATGCCGACGCCATCTGTGCATTGTGGTAGGCCACCGCCTCGATGAAGATCGCAAGGTCCTTGAAGGAGCCGCCGCTGCCGCCAAAGTCCGCGCCATAGGGCAGGCCCATCCAGCCGGCCCGCGCCAACTCGTCGTAGGCTTCGAAAGGGAATTCGCTCGCATCGTCGAGTTCGCGGATCTTCTCCCGGGGCAGCGCCTGTTCAAGCAGGGGCAGCACGCTGGCGCGGATCATGCGCTGAAACTCCGTCAGTTGGTAATCGTCGGGCAGGCTCACGTTTCTTACTCCCATTGATGTGGTGCCGATCTGGTATGCAAGTACCGTGCCACCCGCGTCCTTCTGCCAGGGAAGGGGCGGTTCAACGAGGGGACGGGGGGAGATCCGCGGCGACATGTGCGTCGTGCGCACATTCGTGTCGCCGGGAAGAAACGGGGTTGGCAGGCGGCCGAGATCGCGCCGCCCGCCGCCGGGGCCTTAGGCCGAGGACAGCTTCAGGCCCACCAGGCCCAGCACGATGAGGGCCACGCTGGCGATGCGCATCCAGCTGGTGGATTCGCCGAACAGCACGATGCCGGCCACGAAGGCGCCGATCGTGCCGATGCCCACCCATACCGCATAGGCCGTGCCCAGGGGCAGGGATTTCATGGCTACCGCCAGCAGCCAGACGCTGATGGCCATGCCTCCCGCGGTGATGGCCGAGGGCCAGAAACGGGTGAATCCGTGGGTGTATTTCAGGCCTACGGCCCAGACGATTTCAAACAGGCCTGCGAGTACCAGGATGATCCAGGTCATTACGACTCCTACCTTGTGCTGCCGGCGTGCCGCCGGCGCGAGGGGCCGTCCCCAGAATCAAACGCACCAGCCTTGCGGCCGCGCGCGGCAGCGGGCCGTCCCGCTGCGGCAAAAATTATAGAATACCGGGTTACTACGGCAAAACCGGGTGCCGGGCATCACTCTTGCAACACTTCGCGGTTCCGGGCCGCGAAACCAGGATATTTATCATGCAACGCATCATGCTGCGGGCAAAACTGCACCGCGTCACGGTCACCGAAGCCGACCTCCACTACGAGGGGTCTTGCGGCATCGACGAAGACTTGCTGGACGCTGCCGGCATGCGCGAGTTCGAACGTATCGAGCTCTACAACGTCACCAACGGCGAACGTTTCGACACCTACATCATCAAGGCGGCCCGCGGCAGCGGCGCCATCTCCCTGAACGGCGCCGCCGCGCGCCGCGCCCAGGTCGGCGATCTGATGATCATCTGCACCTACGGCCCGATGTCCGAGGCCGATTCGGCCACGCACAAGCCGCTGGTGGTGCTGGTCGACGACGCCAACCGCGTCAAGGAAATCCGCAAGTTCCCGGCCTGAGGCCGGGCCGGGCGGAGCGCTTCGCGAGCGAGGCGCTCCGCTAAAACCCTGAACCGTTTCATCATGAGCTTCCAGGTCATCATCCAACCCAGCCAGCACCAATTCCCGGTCGAACCCGGCCAGACCGTGCTCGATGCCGCGCTGGCCGCCGGCATCGTCCTGCCGTACAGCTGTCGCAACGGCGCCTGCTCCACCTGCAAGGGCCGCGTGGTGTCCGGGGAGTTCGACGCGGGACAGTATCCCGCACAGATTCTTTCACCCGAGGAACTGGCCGGCGGCTACACGCTGTTCTGCCAGGCCCGGCCTGAATCCGACATGGTGGTCGAATCCACCGAAGTCCGCCTGGCCAGCGACATCCAGATCCGCAAGCTGCCTTCGCGCGTGCAGGCGCTGGAACGCGTGGCCCCGGACGTCACCGTGATCAAGCTGCAACTGCCCGCCTCCGAGCAGTTCCGCTACTACGCCGGCCAGTACATCGAAGTCATCCTGAAGGACGGCCGCCGGCGCAGCTATTCGATGGCCGGCGCGCCCCACACCGGCAGCCCCCTCGAACTGCACATCCGGCACATGCCCGGCGGCGTGTTCACCGACCACGTGTTCGGCGCCGGCGACACGCAGATGAAAGAGCGCGAGATCCTGCGCCTGGAAGGGCCGTTCGGCTCGTTCTTCCTGCGTGAAGACAGCGACAAGCCCGTCGTGCTCCTGGCCAGCGGCACGGGCTTCGCCCCGGTCAAGGCCATCGTCGAGCACATGATCCACAACAACATCAAGCGCCCCGTGGCGCTGTATTGGGGCGGACGCCGTCCGCGCGACCTCTACATGGACGCGCTGGCGCAATCGTGGACCGGCATGCTGCCCGATTTCCGCTATGTGCCGGTCGTCTCCAATGCCTTGCAGGAAGACGGTTGGACCGGACGCACCGGCTTCGTCCACGAAGCCGTCATGCAGGACATCGCCGACCTCTCGGGCCATCAGGTCTACGCCTGCGGCACGCCGCTGATGGTGGACGCCGCAAGGCGCGAATTCAGCGCCCAGAATGGCTTGCCGCCCGAGGAGTTCTACGCCGACGCCTTCACGTCCGAAGCGGACCTGGCCCGGGCTGCAACCCAGTCTTGAGTAACAGGGCATGAGCGAATCGGGGTGGAACGAGCGGGCCTGGAAAGGTTTGTGACTTCCGCCCCTTTTTATTCCATAGGCGCGGGCAAAGCGCCGGGGTAAACTGCCGTGGCAGCAGCTTGCCATGGGGCGCGGACATAGGGTCGGCGAACCGAGCTGGCACGCAAGGAGCAATGCGGGCATGAAAGTAGCGGTATTGGGTGGCGGCATCATCGGAATCTCCAGCGCCTGGTGGCTGAACCAGGCCGGCCATGACGTCGTCGTCATAGATCGCTGCACCGGTCCCGCCCAGGAAACCAGTCTGGCCAATGGCGCCCAGATCTCGGTCTCCTACGCCGAACCCTGGGCCAATCCGCAGGCCCCGCTCAAGCTGCTCAAATGGATGTTCCAGGACGACGCCCCGCTGCTGTTCCGTCCGCAGCTGGACTGGCGGCAATGGATGTGGGGGCTGGCGTTCCTGCGCGAGTGCCTGCCCAGCCGCCTCGCTCCCAATATCCGTGCCATGGTCCGCATGGCGGAATACAGCCGCGCGACCCTGCGCAGCATGCGCGCTGAACTGGGCATCCAGTACGACCACCTGGAACGCGGCATCCTCAATTTCTACCGCGATCCGCACGAATTCGAAAACTCGCAGCGCGCTGCGGGCCTGATGCGCGACTTCGGCGTGGAACGCCGCGTGGTCTCGACCGACGAGGTCATCGCCATCGAGCCCGCGCTGGCGCCGCACCGCCAGACCATCGTCGGCGGCGATTACACGCCCGAGGACGAGAGCGGCGACGTGCACCTGTTCACCGTGGCCCTGGCCGAGCGTTGCGCCCGGGCCGGCGTCGAATTCCGCTACAGCACGCGCGCCACGCGCCTGCTGACCAACGGCGGCACGGTGCAAAGCGTCGAGATCATCGAACCCGACGGCCGTTACGGCGTCTTGTCGGCCGATGCCTACGTCGTGGCGATGGGCAGTTTCAGCCCCTACCTGCTGCGGCCGCTGGGCGTGCCCTGCAATGTCTATCCGGCCAAGGGCTATTCCGCGACCTTCCCGGTGATCAAGCCGGACGCCACGCCCACGGTCAGCCTGACGGACAGCAGCCACAAGGTGGTTTTCTCGCGTCTGGGCGACCGCCTGCGCATGGCCGGAACCGCCGAGCTGTCGGGCTATTCCCGCAGCCTGAACACCGGACGCTGCGAAGCCATGACCCGCCTGGCGCGCGAACTTTTTCCCGACGCGCTCGATTTCGAGCGCGTCAGTTATTGGTCGGGCTTGCGCCCGTCCACTCCCTCGAACGTGCCCATCATCGGCCGCAGCCGTATCCCCAACCTGTACGTCAACACAGGACACGGTACGCTCGGTTGGACCATGGGCGTTGGCTCGGGCCGGGCCTTGGCCGATCTGCTCAGCGGAAGGCGGCCGGAACCGGAGTTTCCTTTTCTTGGTCTGTGAACCTATGAAGAATCTGCAATTGGCGGGCGTTGCCCGCGCGATGTTCGCCAGCCGGCGTGCATGGTTGTTCGGCGCCGCCATGGCGATGGCCGGGGCGGCGAATGCCGCCGCGGTCGAGATCCAGGTCTGGCACACGCTGACCGACGCAAACAAGGCCGAGTTCGAAAAGCTCGCCAAGCAATACAACAAGGAGCAGGACCAGGTCCGCGTGACGCTGCGCGGCTTCGCCTCGCCCAGCGCGCTGGAACAGGAAGCCGTCACGGCGGTCAAGGCCAAGAAGGGCCCGAACCTGCTGCAGCTGACCGACAACCATTCGCCTGAAGTCGTCGCCCAGCACAAGGCCGTGCTGCCGCTGTACGAACTGCTGGCCAAGTACCCGATCAAGGACCTGAACTGGTTCGTGCCGGCCACCAGCAGCTTCACGCGCGACAGCAAGGGCCGCCTGCTGGCCTTCCCCTGGATGGCCGAAGTGCCGGTGATGTTCTACAACACCGCCGCCTACAAGAAGGCGGGCCTGGATCCCAACAAGCCCGCGCGCACCTGGGCCGGCCTGCAAGGCGAATTGCTGAAGCTGCGCGACGTGGCCGACATCGACTGCCCTTACGCCTCCAGCGACCAGGTCACGGTCCACCTGGAGAACCTGGCGCCGATCAACAACCAGCAGTTCACCAGCAACAACAACGGCCTCGACGCTGTCACCAAGAAGTCGGCGGCGCCGGCCATGCAGTTCGACACGCTGTACATGCGCCACATCTCGCTCATGGTGAGCTGGAAGCGTTCGCTGCTGTTCACGGCGCATTCCGCCGACAACGCCAGCGACAAGCTGTTCGCCAAGGGCGAATGCGCCGTGCTGACGGCCAACACCGGCGCGTTCGGCCAGTTCATCAACACCAAGTCGCTGTCCTTCGGCGTGGCGCCCCTGCCTTACTACGACCAGGTCACCAAGGACGGCGGCAAGCCGTTCGTGAGCGGTTCGGCGCTGTGGGCGCTGGAAGGCCATCCCCAGGCCGAGGAAAAGGCCACCGCGCAGTTCCTGGCCTGGCTGTCCAAGCCCGTCGTCGCCGCGGAATGGCACCAGCGCACCGGCTTCCTGCCGCTGACGGAAGCCGCTTTCCGCGCTTCGGACGTGTCGTTCTATGACCGCATTCCGGGCGCTCAGGCGCTGATCGCGTCCATGCGCACCCCGCCCACGGCCAACAGCCGCGGTTTCCGCATGGCCAACTACACGCGCATCGAGCCGGTGCTGAACCAGCAGCTGGATGACGCCTTCGAAGGCAAGGTGCCGCCGGTTGCGGCGCTGAACAACGCCGCCACGCAGGCGCGCAGCATCGCAGCGCAACGCTGATTCAGGCGGGCGGCGCAAACGCCGCCACGCCCTGACGCAAACCCGGTCCCTGGACCGGGTTTTTTTTCGTCCGTCCGCCGCGCGACCAAACCATCCATGCGTACATGCCAGTCTGGCGACGCGGAGGGCGCTCATCCACCATGCCTCTCATGCGTATCGATTCCGGTGCGCCTTTTGCTCGCGGTGAGGCATGGTTCGTTTCTTCTTCCTGGCGGCAGGGCTGTCCTGCCTGGGGGCCTGCGCAGGGTCCGGCAAGAGTCCGGCCGCAACTTCATGGGAAGCCTCGCGGCAGGCTGCTCAAGGCTTCCGCTTCGACTGGCAATTGTCCGGCGATCCCTCGGTCGCGCCCATGCAGGTATTCGACGACGGCAAGGAAACCTGGCTGCAGTTCGCGCCGGGCCAGCCGCTGCCGGCGATTTTCGGCGTAGGCAGCGACGGCGAGCGCGCCTTGCCCTATTTGCGGCGCGACCCCTATGTCGTGCTGGCGGGAGGGTGGAGCGGGCTGCTGTTTCGCGGCGGGCGTCTGAGCGCCCGCGCGCAGCGCCTGCAGGCGGTCGCCGACGCCCGGGCGGGGGGCAGGCCGCAGGATGAACCCGCAGCCCAGGCGCCGGCGGTCCTGGCTGAGCGCATCGGGGCGGCGCGGCCTGCCGAAACGGCGGCGTCCGCCATCGGTGCGTTGCAAGCCGCCGGGCCTTTGGCGGGCGCGGCTTCCGCCGCGGGCGTTGCGCTGGCCCCGGCTGCTGGCGTCGCGTCGGCACCGGTCTCGGCGCCGCAGCCCGTCTACCGCGCGGCGCCGCCGGACGCCACGCTGCGAGCCGTGCTGGCGCGCTGGGCGGACCTGGCGGGCTGGACCTTCCAGCCGCAGCACTGGGCCGTGGACGTGGACATCCCCTTGTCGGCGACGGCCGAATTCTCAGGCGACTTCAAGTCGGCCGTGCGCGAACTGCTGGGCGCCACAGAACTCGCCGAAAGGCCTCTGCAGCCATGCTTCTACGGCAACCGGGTGCTGCGCGTTGTGCCATTGGCGCAGTCCTGCACGCGCATGGCCACGCCAGGAGGGGCCGCGGCATGATGCGCATATTGTTTTTGAGTGTGGCGGCGTGCGGCGTTCTGGGCGGTTGCGCGGTGTCGCAACAGGTCGCGGATCAGCGCCGTGCGGCAAACGCGCGTCAGGCTCAGGTGGCCGCCAGTCATAGGGCTTTCACCGAAGGGTTGTCGGACCGGGCCGCGCGCGTCGCGGCCCAGGATGTCGCCATGCCCTGGCTTGCCGGCAAGCCCCAGCCGTTGGCGCGGGAAGTGGCGCTGCCGCCCGCATTGCGCGAGAACGTGCGGACCACCTTGATACTGGCCGACGACGCCGATCTGCCGACCCTGGCCCAGCGCCTGAGCGCCATCACCGGCATCGCGGTGCGAGTGCGTCCGGACGCCTTGCTGCCGCTGGAACTGTTCCTGCCCCGGCTGGCCGTCAATGGCGCCTTGTCCGTGCCGGCGCCGGCCAGCCTGGAGATCCGCGCGGGCGCGCAGCCGCTGGCCGACTTGCTCGACACGCTGGCGGCGCGCTTCTCGGTGCATTGGCGCTATGAGCACAACGCGCTCGAGTTCTACCGCACCGAGACCCGCGTGTTCGATTTGCGCGCACTGTCGCTGAGCAGCAAGGTGGACGTGCGCCTGGGCCGCGAAGGCAGCCCGGAGGGCGAAGGCTTTGAAAGCACCTCCAACACTTCCCTGTCGGCGGGGCAGCACGACGCGTTGGCCATCCTGCGCGCCAACGTCATGCCGTTCCTGACGCGTTCCGGCGTGGTCGCCGAAGCGGTGGAGGGCTCCACCTCGATCGTCGTCACGGATACGCCCGAGGCGCTGGAGCGTGTCGCCCGTTACCTCGAACGTGAAAACAAGGCCTTGACCCGTCGGGTGCGGCTGGTGTTCGAGGAAATCACGGTCGTTGCCAACGACGCCGTTTCGGGGGGGCATCGACTGGAACATCGTCTACGCCGCGGCGGGAGCGGCGGCGCGGCTGGCGCTGCCCGGGGCCGGATCGGGCGGGGGCAGCCTGGATGCTTCCACGGCCAGGGGGCCATTCGAAGGCTCGCAGGCCATCATCTCCGCGCTCAGCACGATGGGCGCTGTCGTGCGGCACAACAAGGTTCCCATCCTGACCTTGAACCGTCGCCCGGTTACCCATGCGGTCAGAACGACGTTCAGCTACATCGACCGGGTGCAGAGCACTGCTGTCCCAGGCACCACGGCAGGAGGCGCCAACGGTTCGCTGCCCGCGGTGTCCATCAGCCAGAAGGAAGAAACGGTAGGTTCCTTCCTGACGCTGTTGCCGGACATCCAGGAGGACGGCCAGATCCTGTTGTCGCTGGCCTATGACAACGCGGTCGCCCAACCCCTGAAGACCATCACGTTCGGCGAGCGCGGCAACCAGGTGCAGGTCCAGCAGGTCACGATCGACGGCAACGGCACGGTGCAGCAGGTCGAGCTGCGGCCCGGCCAGCCCATCATCGTCTCTGGCTTCGATCGCGGCCAGGAACAGCATGACCGCCAACGGCTTGCGCCGGGGCTGCCGCTCATCGCCGGTGGCCTGGATAGTGCCGCCTCGGAACGCACGACGACCCTGGTGCTGGTAACCGCCCAGGTCGAGGAAGGGTACTAGGCATGGAACGCGTCCCTCCCACCTTGTTGTTCGACGTTCCAGGCACCGGCCGTACGCTGGCATTCGGCTTGCGCTGGTTCGCCCTGATCGGTTCCAACATTCCCGCGCTGGCCCGTTCGCGCGGACGCCGCTTGCGGGCCAGCCATTATGTCGTGGGCGGGGCGCCGGCCATGGTGGCCGGCTATGGCCGCATGCGCTCGCCGTGGCGCGGCGGTGCGCGGGCGGGGCGGCGCAGGCAGGGACACATCCAGGCTGCCGCGCAGTTGTACGCGTTGTTGTATCCGGACGGGGGCCATAGCCTGATCAGCCTGCCCAGCGGCGGGCATTGGCTGGTGGCGGCGCAGCGCGGCACCGTGTTGTCGCAGGCGGACCGGGTATACGCCACGCTCGACGAAGCCTTGCGTGAACAGGCGCTGTTGCGCGCCCGGCGCCCCGCCTTGCCGGCGCGGGAAGCCGACGAGGCCTGGGCCTTGCTGATGCAGGCGGCGGACCCGGCCGCGCAGCTGCTCGCCTTGTCCTCGCGTTGGGCCGAGCTGCCGCTCGCGTTCCGCCTGTTCCTGGGCTGCGTGGCGCTTGCCGCCATTGCGCCGCCAATGTGGGACGGTTTGCTCGGATTGCGGCCGGACCGCGCATCGCCCGATCAGCCCGCTGCGCAGGATATCCCGCCGCAACGGGATCCGTATCTGACCCTGCTGCAAAACACCGTGGCTCATGCTCCCGCCGAGGTCACCCGCTTGCTGGACGGCTTCGGCAGGCTCCCCATGCAGGTGCGCGGCTGGGCATTGAGCCGCGCACGCTGTCTGGCCGGGGATCAGTCGTGGAACTGCTCCGCGGTCTATGTCAGGGCGCATCCGCAGGCTGCCAACGATGTGTTGCATGCGCTGCGGCCCGCGGGCTGGCAAGTGACATTCCAGCCGCTGGAGGAAGCCACGCTGTCATGGCGCATGGCGTCCTCGCCGGTGGAGCTGGCGGACCTGGTCCTGCCCACGGCGCTGCAGGTCGATACCGGGTTGATCGCGGCGTTGCAACGCATGCGGGCGGCGTTTACTTCCGTGATCCTTGCGGCCGCATTGCCGCTGCCTTTGCCGGTGCAGTCCCAACCCGCTGGTCAACGCGTCGCCGGCCTACCCGATGCAGGTCAACCCGGCGCAGGTCAACCCGGCGTCGCCATCCCGCTGCAGCCTGCCATCCGCAGCCGCGCCATCACCTTGCGGGGACCTCTGCGTTCCTTCGCGCTGCTCGACGGCGCTGTCGCGGCGGCCCGATGGTCCCGCCTGTCGCTGGACATCCAGGCGCAACCCAGGCCCACCTTGGTTTCCAGCACGCTGGTGGCCGAATTACAGGGAGAACTTTATGAACAGGAATAGGGGCGCCGTCACGCGCTCGAATCCCGTGGCAGGATTCATCGGGCGTCTGCTCTTGTCGGCCGCCTTGGTGCCGGCCGCTCACGGCCAACCGTCACCGCAAGGCGCCGACGAACCGCGGCCATGGCCAGAGACGGAAACCGTGCGCGCCTTGCTGCGCGCGGATGCCGCGGCCGCATTGGCGGACTGCCGGGTCCCCGGCCTGTGCCGTCCTGGACCCGAGTCCGTGGGGCAGGCGCCGCCGCCCGCCAGGGCATCCGACGATATCCGGGTGATGGCGATTTTCGGCCTTGCGCGACGCTTGAGCGCCGACGTCGCGGTCAATGGCGCCGTGCTCCGCTACCAGACCGGCAGGGGCGAACCCGTCGCGGGAGCCGTCGACGGCCGCGCCTACCAGCTGCTGGCGATCGACGACAGCTGCGTGAGGCTGCGCCGCGGCGATACGGAACGCACTGCCTGCGTCGATGCGGGCAGGGGGCGGCCATGACTGTGCATGCCTTGCAGCCCGTCGCGGCGCATCCGGCTGTGGTGCTTCCCATGGCGGCGGCTTGGGAGCCGCCCCAGCTGCAAACGGCCGAAGACATCGCCCGCTTGCAGCCCGCATTCGCGCGTGCGCTCGGACGCGATTTCGATCTTGCGGCGCTCGCCGGCAGGCTGTGTCCCGTGTTGCTCGAGAGCGGCGAGGCCGCCGTGTTCGCCGTAAAGGACTACACGGTGGGTGACCAGATCGACGAGGTCGAGCGCATGGTGCAGGCACGCGGTTACCGGTTGGCGCAAGTGTCCCGTTATCAGTTGCCCGCGCCGCTGCTGCTGATGATCGCGCGCGGTCAATTGGCCGCGCCAGCGCTGGCCGGGCGCGGCAGGGAGCGGCGGGAAGAGCGCGCCTCGGCCTTGGCCGCCCTGTTCCAGGACATCGTGCGTTGGGGCGTGGCGCAGGGAGCGAGCGACGTGCACATCAACGTGAACCGGCGACGCGCTGCCTGCGATATCCGCTACACCATCGGCGGGGAATACGTCGGCACGGAACGCTTTGCGGGCCTGTCCAATGCGACGCTGCTGGAGGTTCTGGCGGTGGCCTGGATGGATGTCAGGGGGGGAAATGGCGCGGTGTTCGACCCCGCGCTGGAGCAGCAGGGGCGCATCGGGCTGGACATCGATGGCGTACCTATCGTGCTGCGCTGGGCCTCGCTGGCCGCCGATGCGGGGCCGTCGGTGTGCTTGCGCATATTGCGGCTGGACGCAACCGCCAATGCCGATCTGCTCGCGCTGGGCTATCTGCCCGCGCAGGTCGAAACGCTGGCGCGGGCGCGCGAGCGCGAGGGCGGGGCCATCGTGCTGGCGGGCGTGGTCGGTTCCGGCAAATCCACCACCATCGCGACGCTGATGCGCGGCATCGCGCCCACGCGCAAGGCCATCACGCTGGAAGATCCGGTCGAGTACATCATTGAGAACGCCTTGCAGAACACCCTGGGAGGCGCTCTGGCCGAATCCGCCTGGCCGGCGTTCGATGCCAAGCTCAAGACCATCAAGCGCTCGGCAATGAACGATCTGCTGATCGGCGAGATCCGGGACGTCGACACCGGTCGCGCGTTCATGGATCTCGCCGGTTCGGGCGTCAGCCTGTACACCACCACCCACGCCGCTGGCGCCGTGCTGATACCCGAACGCCTGGCGTCGGATTCGATCGGCGTGTCGCGCGATTTTCTGGCGACGCCAGGCATCCTCAAGTTGTTGGTCTACCAGACCTTGCTGCCGCGTTTGTGCAGCCGCTGCTCACTGCCCGTGGACAGTCTGTGGTCCAGATCCGCCGGGGGCGGCAAGCGTCTCGAATGGCAGGCATGGTTGAAGCGGATGCGGCATGAGTTCCTGCTGGAGCCTGACACGCTCAGGGTCAGGAATGCCGCAGGCTGCAGTGCTTGCAGGCGTGCGCAATTGCCTGAGTTGAACGGCATCGCAGGCCGCAGCGTGGCGGCGGAAATGCTTGAGCCCGAGCGCGTCGACGGCTTTCTTGAACGGGTGCGCACGCGCGACAACGTGGGGCTCAAGCGTCAGGCCGAGGCTGCCGGGCCCACTGCCTGGCGCAACGAGGCCGCGCGCGGCGCGTTGGCGCGGGACTGCGCCCTGTACAAGGTCAGCCGCGGAGAAGTCGATCCCCGCGCGCTGCTGCGCCGCTTCGACTTTCCTGCGGTCTTGCCTGCGCAGGGCCCAGGATCCGGCGGGGGCGGCCATGGCTGAACCGCTGTCGCCGCGTTCTTTCATCAGCCTGCCCTCCGGCCGCACCCTGTCGCTGCGCCTGGACGCGCTGCGCTTTCGTGCAGGGCGAGCGGACTATTACGAATATCTGGCCGACCTGGTCGAAGGAACACAGGGCCGCAAGAACCTGCGCGATGTCTTCGAGGATGACGCACGCCGTCATGGCGAGGATACCGTGCGGGGCCGGCTGTCGAGGCATTGGGCGGGCATGTATCTGGAGGCCGGCGGCGATCTGGGCGCCGCCTGGACGGACACGCTGCCGTCCAGCGAATGCGTGCTGCTCAGCTGCGTGCAGGAAGAGGGCGGCGATCTGTCCGCCGCGTTGCGGGACGTGGCGCGGGCCGTACGGCTGGCGTCGGATGCGTGGCTGGCGCTGGTCTCGGCCGCGGCGGCTGGCTTCGCGGCGGCAGCCGTCGCATTCGCCTTGCTGTGCGCCATTCCCTTCTTCAGCGTGCCGCGCTTGCAGCAGGTGTTCCAGGCCGTGCCGGCGGAGGAGTACGGTCGCCTGACCCGCGCGCTGTTCGCGCTGTCGCAAGGCCTGAGGCAATGGTTGGCCCTGTGGCTGGTGCTGTTGCTGGGCCTGGTCTTGCTGTGCCTGTGGTCGTTGCCGCGTTACACCGGCGCCGCGCGGCCGCGGCTGGATCGCTGGCTGTTGTGGCGGCTCTACCGGGATTTCCACGCCATCCGCTTTCTTGCGTTGCTGGGCGTGCTGGTCAGGCAGCACGGCGCGGCCGACACTCGCCTCAGACGAGCCCTGGCCGTGCAGGCCCGGGATACGGCTCCCTGGATGCATGCGCATCTGCTGGACATGCTGGGGCGGATAGACGGTGGTCAGACGGGGCCGGAGATCTTCGGCACTGGGCTGCTGGACGCGGATACCTGGTGGTACATGGCCGACATGATGGACTGCCTGGGCATGGAGGCTGGGCTTGCGCAAGTACGGCTGCGCGTCGAGTCGCGCCTGCTGGCGCGGGTGCGCCGGCAGGCATCGGTGTTGCGCTGGACGTTGCTGCTCTCGTCCGTGGCCGCCGTGCTGGGTATCACGCTCTGGCATTACGCCGTGATCGACGAACTGCGCCAGGCGCTGACCAATTTTTACGCCAGCCAATAGGGGCTGCATCAGGCATGCGGCGCTTGTCCGCCTGCATGCTTTTTTTCACAAGGAGAGCAAGCATGCATCATGTCCACGCAGTCCTGCTACGCGCCAACCGGCAGCGGGGCTTTTCCCTGATGGAGGTGTCCATCGTCACCGCCATCGTCCTGCTGATCGCGATCGTCGGCATTCCGGCCATTGGCGCCTATGTCGTCGAGAACAAGGTTCCCAAGGTGGGCGAGGAACTGCAGCGCTTCATCGCCAGCATGAAGACCAATGCGCAAGGCGGCGGGGTCACGCCCTATGCCGGTCTCGACACCGGCGCCATGGCCAATGCGCTGCGGGAATCCAGCGTTTTGGCCGTCGACGGGACAGGGGGCGCGGCGCGCATCGCCCATGGCCTGGGCGGCAGCGGCGTTGGCGGCAATGGGGTGGTCGAGGTCGCCGCCGCCTCGTTCGGCAGCGCGGGGCAGGGTTCGGCGTTCTCCATCAAGCTGACCAATGTCAGCCAGGCCGCATGTCCGTCGCTGGCCTCGGTGCTGCAACGGATGTCCGAGACCATCTCGATAGGCGGCGGGGGAGGCGGCCTCAGAGTCGTGAAGGATGCGTTCGCAACGCCCAGCGTGCCCTACCGCGCGGCTTTGGCTCAGGCCCAATGCAGTCCGGGCGATGTCAACACCTTCTTGTTCGTCGCAAAATGAACCGGTGCGCGAGCTTCTTGATGGCCCGATCGCATGCTGCGGCGATGTGGCCGAGGCAGCGTGGATTCTCGCTGGCGGGCCTGGTGCTGGTGTTGGCCTTGAGCGCCATGGCGGCTATCTGGGCGTCCGGCCAGGTGGTGCAGCGGATCGAAGACGCCGCGGCCCGTGCCGCTGGCGTCTGGTTGACGCAGATCCGCCTGGCGGTGACGGAGATGCTGGCACGGCACTCCGCCACCCTTGCCAAGGGAGGCGTGCCGCGCAGCGAACAGGGGAACCCGCTGTTCGCGGATCCGCTGGCGCCCACTCTGGGCGAATTACGCGGACTGGGGCTGTTGCCCGCCGATTTTCCCGACCGTTCCGCCCTGGGCTTCTCCGCGCAGATCAGGATCGCCAGGTCGCAGGCATGCCCGGGCGAACGCTGCCGCATGGACGGACTGGTCTACAGCGCCACGCCTTTGATGAAAACGGGGACGCAAACGCCGGACCTGACCGGCATCGCCGCCGTGATCGATGCCGCCGGCGGCTACGGCGGGGCGGTGTGGCCGGCGGCGCCGGGACTGGTGCGCGGCGCGGCATTCAGTTTCGCCAATCCCCTGGCGCCCGGGGCGTCGGCGTACGCGCCCGGCACGCTCGCCCTGTGGGCGGGAGCCGGAACGGGCGCGCCGGATCTGGAGCGCTATGTCCGGATACGGGACACGCGCGATCCGCAGCTGCAGGGGGAATTGAGCGTCGCGGCCTCGGCGCAGGTCGGCTCGTATCTGAAGGTCGGCGCGCGCGCCAGCGCGGGGCAGCCATGCAGCGTCGCGAACGGCACCGTGGCCACCTCGGAACAGGGGGAACTGCTGACATGCCAGTCCCGAGTCTGGGCGCCGGCCAGCGGCGGCTTTGGCGGCGCATTCAGCATTAATAGCCGGTATGGTTGTTACGATACCCGCGGCACATGGAGACCGAATCCCCGCTCCGGCGCTTGCTCCTGCCCTGCTGGCTATACGCCCATGGTCGTTTCCGAGCGGGGCGATTCGTTTGAATCCGGTGGCGTTACCACCGGCTACGTCTGCGTGCGCTAAGACTGCCGCGCCGCCTCTTTTCCTGGGATGCCCGCCAACCCTCTATAATCAAAAATTCGCCTAAATTCTGCTTCGCCCACGATGAAATCCTCCGAGATTCGCCAGCAGTTTCTGCAATTCTTCAAGTCCAAGGGACACACCATTGTTCCCTCGTCGTCGCTCGTCCCCGGCAACGACCCGACCCTGCTCTTCACCAATTCGGGCATGGTCCAGTTCAAGGACGTCTTCACGGGCAAGGAATCGCGGTCCTATACGCGTGCCACCTCGTCGCAGCGCAGCGTGCGCGCCGGCGGCAAGCACAATGACCTGGAGAACGTGGGCTATACCGCCCGTCACCATACGTTCTTCGAAATGCTGGGCAATTTCAGCTTCGGCGACTACTTCAAGCGCGACGCCATCCAGTACGCCTGGGAGCTGCTGACGCAGGTCTACAAGCTGCCCGCCGAGAAGCTCTGGGTCACGGTCTACCAGGAAGACGACGAGGCCTACGACATCTGGGCCAAGGAAGTCGGCGTGCCGGCCGAGCGCATCATCCGCATCGGCGACAACAAGGGCGCGCGCTACGCCTCGGACAACTTCTGGCAGATGGCGGACACCGGTCCTTGCGGCCCGTGCTCGGAAATCTTCTATGACCACGGTCCCGAAATCTGGGGCGGCCCCCCGGGATCGCCCGAGGAAGACGGCGACCGCTACATCGAGATCTGGAACCTGGTGTTCATGCAGTTCGAGCGCGACGCCGCCGGCAACATGCCGCGCCTGCCGCGTCCCTGTGTCGATACCGGCATGGGCCTGGAGCGCATCGCCGCCGTGCTGCAAGGCGTGCATTCCAACTACGAAATCGACCTGTTCCAGCACCTGATCGCCGCCGCCGCGCGCGAGACCGGCATCAAGAACCTGGAAGACAACTCGCTCAAGGTCATCGCCGACCACATCCGCGCCTGCTCATTCCTGATCGTCGACGGCGTGATCCCCAGCAACGAAGGCCGCGGCTACGTGCTGCGCCGCATCGTCCGCCGCGCGCTGCGCCACGGCTACAAGCTGGGCCAGACCAAGCCGTTCTTCCATCGCCTGGTGCCGGACCTGGTCGCCGAAATGGGCGAGGCCTATCCGGAACTGGCCGCCACGGCCGACCGCGTCGCCCAGGTGCTCAAGCAGGAAGAAGAACGCTTCGGCGAAACGCTGGAACACGGCATGCGCATTCTGGATTCCGCCCTGGCCAACGTGCCCAAGGGCGGCCAACTGGACGGCACGACCCTGTTCACGCTGTACGACACCTATGGGTTCCCGGTGGACCTGACGGCCGACATCTGCCGCGAACGCGAAGTGGACGTGGACATGGCCGGCTTCGAAACCGCCATGGAGCGCCAGCGCGACCAGGCGCGCGCCGCCGGCAAGTTCAAGATGGCCGAAGGCCTGAGCTACGAAGGCGCGGACACGCGTTTCGAAGGCTACGAAAAGCTGGAACTGGATGGCGTCAAGGTCACGGCCCTGTACGTCGACGGCACGCAGGTGCAGCAGGTCAAGGCGGGCCAGAGCGCGGTCGTCGTGCTGGACGCCACGCCGTTCTACGCGGAGTCGGGCGGCCAGGTTGGCGATACCGGCCTGCTGGAAGCCGACGGCGTGCGTTTCGCCGTGGCCGACACCCTGAAGATCCAGGCTGGCGTCTTCGGCCACCACGGCGAGCTGGAGTCCGGCACGCTGTCGGTGGGCGATACGCTGCTTGCGCGCGTGGACGCGGTCCGCCGCGCCCGCACGGTGCGCAACCACTCGGCCACCCACCTGATGCACAAGGCGCTGCGCCAGGTGCTGGGCGCGCACGTGCAGCAGCGCGGCTCGCTGGTGGATCCCGACAAGACCCGCTTCGACTTCGCCCAGGACGCCCCGTTGACGGCCGAGCAGATCGCGCGCGTCGAAGCCATCGTCAACGCCGAGATCCTGGCCAACCAGCCCACCGTGGCGCAGGTCATGGGCTATGACGATGCCGTCAAGGGCGGCGCCATGGCGCTGTTCGGCGAAAAATACGGCGACACCGTCCGCGTGCTCGATATCGGCTTCTCGCGCGAACTCTGCGGCGGCACGCACGTCAGCCGCACGGGCGACATCGGCCTGTTCAAGATCGTGTCCGAAGGCGGCGTGGCCGCGGGCGTGCGCCGCGTCGAAGCCATCACTGGCGACAACGCGCTGGCCTGGGTGCAAAACCAGAATGCCTTGCTGACCCAGGTTGCCGGCATGTTACGCAGCACGCCGGCGGATCTGCCGGCGCGCATCGCGCAGGTGCAGGAGCAGGTCAAGAGCCTCGAAAAGGATCTGGAACAGTCGCGCAACAAGCTTGCTGCCAGCGCCGGCAACGACCTGGCAACCAGCGCCGCGGTCGAGGTCAAGGGCATCAAGGTCCTGGCCGCCAGCATCGGCGACGTGGATCCCAAGGCCTTGCGCGGTATGGTCGACAATCTCAAGGACCGCCTGAAGCCCGCAGTCGTGCTGCTGGCCACCGGTTCGGCCGACGGCAAGATCAGCGTGGTGGGCGGCGTCACCGCCGACCTGACCGGCCGCGTCAAGGCGGGCGATCTGGTTGGCTTCGTTGCGGCCCAGGTGGGCGGCAAGGGCGGCGGCCGTCCCGACATGGCCATGGGCGGCGGCACCGACCTGGCTGCCTTGCCCGCGGCGATCGCCAGCGTGCAGAAATGGGTGGATGAGCGTCTGTGATGAGCGGGGCGGATACCAGTCTTGATGGCGGCGCGCAGGCGCCGTCCTTCGAGCAGGAAGTCGATGCCAGCGGCTTGACCTGCCCGCTGCCCATCCTGCGTGCCAAGAAGGCCTTGGCGCAGATGGCCAGCGGCGAAGTGCTGCGCGTCATCACCACGGATCGCAACGCGGTCCGCGACTTCCAGGCTTTCGCCCGTCAGACTGGCAATGCGCTGGTCGCGCAGCAGGAGATCGACGGCCGCGGGGTGCATTTCCTGCGGCGGCGCTGATCCGCTTGCCGGCTGTATTCGCCAAGTAAGAGGGCCCGCCGCAAGGCGGGCCCTCTTACTTGGGGCGAGCCCGAGGTTACTTGCGGATGGCGGCGGCCACTGCCCGGGTGATCGTGAAGTCAACCAGATCGCCTTCCTTCAATTGCTGCAGGCGCGCCTGCAGGGCGGGATCCTGGACCTGGATGGTGCGCATGCCGCCTTGCGGCCCCTTCAGTGTCACCAGATTGGCGCTCTTGTTGATGTGCCAGATCTCGGCGGTGATGGTGGTCTGGCTTCCGGCCGCGCCGCCAGGCATGGCTCCCTTGGCGCTGCGGGTTGCCGCAGTTTCGGTTTTCACTTCCGGAATGCCGGAGCCGGCCGGGCGTACGTCGACCGCCACTGACTCGTAGTAGTCGAGCGTCAGCGTGTCGCCAGGCTTGATCTGCTGGAAGTTGCGGACATTGGGACCCGCCTGGATGTCCACGCTATTGCCGTTTTCGCCTTGCAGCGTGATGGTCCGGGTGGCCGGATCCACTGCAGTGACCTTGCCGGAGGCGGTCGTCAGGGCAGCGCCCACGACTCGGGCCGAGGCGGCCAGCGGCATGGCCAACGTACCCGCCAGCAAGCCCGCCAAGGCCAGGCGCGCAACAGGGGTGAAGACTGATTTCTGGTTCTTCATGGTGGTGCACCCTCCGGTTAGAGGAAGTTGGGGAAAAAACGCCGAAAAAGTGGGGGCAGGCGGCCGAAGGGCCGCTCTCACGGAGATGGCTTGAAGCGGGTGCGGTGGCGGCGCCGTGGACAGGCGGCAGGGAGGATCGAAGCGCGGGGTCTTGCGTAGGTCGACATAAAACCGATCTCCTCAATCGGGTTATTTCTTCACACGCACTGAGTTCTGACGCACTAAGACAAGCACGAGAGGGGCGGGGCGGCTACACTTCGGATTGCGGCGCGGGCCCCGGCCCGTGTTTGTAGAATACCCGGATGTGGTGTTTTAGGATACAAATCGCGCCGCTACGCACAATTCAGCACTGCCATTTGCCAGCAGGCGTGTTTAAGTGCTAGAATTTCCCGTTTTTCACAACTAATTCAAGGGATTACCTATGGTGGTGATTCGCCTGGCCCGCGGTGGGTCCAAGAAGCGTCCGTTTTACAACCTGGTGGCCACCGATTCGCGTAACCGTCGCGACGGCCGTTTCATCGAGCGCGTGGGTTTCTACAACCCCGTAGCCAGCGAAGGCACGGAAGCCCTGCGCATTGCGCTGGATCGCGTGCAGCACTGGACCAGCAACGGCGCCCAACTGTCGCCCGCTGTCGAGCGTCTGGTCAAAGAGTACTCGGCCAAGGTTTCCGCCGCGGCTTAATTGCCCGCGTCGCAGACCAAGCCCTGAGCTTTACCGCGCTTTAAAAGCTGCCATTCATAGCTGCTTCATAGTTACCAAGAGCACGATACATGCCTGATGCCGCAACCTCCAACGCGGCGCCGACGGATTTGATCGAGCTGGGCCGCATCAGTGCAGCCTACGGTGTGAAAGGCTGGGTCAAGGTGCAGCCACATTCGGCCAATGCCGAAGTGCTGCTCTCAGCATCTCAATGGTGGTTGACTCGCCCTGTGCCTGAATTGGCGCGGGGCGTTGTCGCGTCTGCGCCTGTCGCATACAAGGTCGTGCAAGTCCGTTCGCAAGGGGCCACCGTGGTGGCTCAATTGGCGGGCATTGCGGATCGCGACCAGGCCGAAGCCCTGCGCGGTTGTTCCGTGCAGGCGCCGCGGGGATCTTTCCCTGCGCCCGAGGAAGACGAATACTACTGGGTCGATCTCATCGGTTGCGCGCTGTATACCAGCGCCGACGGTGAGCCTGCGCTTTTGGGCGTGGTCGACGAGGTTCTCGACAACGGCGCTCATGCCGTGCTGAGGGTCTTGCGCCAGAAGGCAGGGGCCGCTGGCCCCGAGCCCGTCCTGAACGCCAAGGGTCGGCCCGCCGAAATGCTTGTTCCGTTCGTGCGCGCGCACATACACGCCGTCGATCTGTCAGCTCGCCGCATAGACAGCGACTGGCCGGCGGATACTTGATGCGTATAGACGTCGTTACGCTCTTTCCCGAAATGTTCGGGGTGGTGCGGGACCTGGGTGTCACCGGCCGGGCGCATGCCCAGGGCCGGTGGTCCCTGCATGCCTGGAATCCCCGTGATTTCACGCATGACGTGCACCGTACCGTGGACGACCGCCCGTACGGCGGCGGCCCCGGAATGGTGATGATGGCGGGGCCTCTGGAAGCCGCCGTCAACGCGGCCCAGGACGCGCGCGCTGCGCTTGGCCTGGGCCGCGCCCCTGTCGCGCTGCTGGCTCCGGTCGGCCGGCGCTACGATCAGGCGGGCGCCGAATCCCTGGCTGCAAGCGAAGGTCTTATCCTCATTTGCGGCCGCTACGAAGGCGTGGACCAGCGTTTCATTGCGCGCTGCGTCACGCAGGAAATCTCGCTGGGCGATTTTGTGCTGTCCGGCGGAGAGATCGCGGCGCTCGCCGTGATCGACGCCGCCGTGCGGTTGTTGCCCGGCGTACTCAACGATGGTGAATCCGCGCTGCAGGATTCATTCAACGACGCCTTGTCCGGCCTGCTGGATAGTCCGCACTACACGCGCCCCGAGGTCTACGAAGGCGAGCCGGTGCCCGCGCCCTTGCTTAGCGGGCATCACGCGAACATCGCCCGCTGGCGGCGTGAGCGTTCGCTGGAGCTGACTGCTGCCCGGCGTCCGGAATTGATCGAGGCTGCTCGCGCAAAAGGGGCGTTGACTCCGGTCGACGAACGCTATCTGGCCGAATTGGCGGGCACTCCGCTGCCGGAGCCTGCCAGGCGGCGCCGGACCTCCCGTCCCAAGCCGCCCAAGACTTCCTGAGAGATCTATCGGCCGCTGCCGGCTATGCCTGTGTCGGGCGCATCTTGCCGCGGCGGGCAAATAAAAAACCCCGGAACCAGGTTCCGGGGTTTTTGTTTTCAGCGCGAGGGCTTAGTTGCCCAGCTTGGCGCGCTGTTCGCGCACCTTGTCCAGGGGCTCGCCGAATTGCGCCATGCGCGCCTTTTCCTGCTCGACCACGGCGGCAGGCGCGCGCTCGACGAAGCTGGCGTTCGACAGCTTGCCGTTGGCCTTGGCGATTTCGCCTTCCAGGCGCGCGATTTCCTTGTCCAGGCGCACGCGTTCCGCTGCCACGTCGATTTCGACGTGCAGCATCAGGCGGCTGCCGCCCACGACCTGGACCGGCGCGCCGGCGTCGGGCAGGGCGTCGAGCACCTCGACCTGGCTCAGCTTGGCCAGGGCGGCCAGGTACGGCGCGTTGCGGGTGAGGGTGGGCGCATCGCCCTGGGCGCACAGAGGCACCTTCTGGGCAGGCGACAGGTTCATTTCGCCGCGCAGCGCGCGCACGGCTTCGACCTGTGCCTTCAGTTCGGCGACGTCGGCTTCGGCAGCGGTGTCGACCGCGTCGGGGTTGGCTTGCGGATAGGGCTGGACACTGACGCTGTCAGCGACGCCTTCCTTGCGCTTGCCAGCCACCAGCGACACCTTTTGCCAGAGCTCTTCCGTGATGAACGGAATGATCGGGTGCGCCAGGCGCAGCACGCCTTCCAGCACGCGGATCAGCGTGCGGCGCGTGCCCAGTTGCTGGGCCGGCGTGCCGGTCTGAATCTGGACCTTGGCCAGTTCCAGGTACCAGTCGCAGTACTCGTCCCACACATAGCGGTAGAGCGAGTTGGCGATGTTGTCGAAGCGGTAGTCGGCAAAGCCGCGCGCCACGTCGGCTTCCAGCGCCTGCAGCTGGCTGACGATCCAGCGGTCCACAAAGGATGTTTCGCCGGTTTCCGGGCCGGTCAGGTCGTGGCCTTCGGTGTTCATCAGCACAAAGCGCGTGGCGTTCCACAGCTTGTTGCAGAAGTTGCGGTAGCCCTCGCAGCGCTTCAGGTCGAAGTTGATGTTGCGGCCCAGCGTGGCGTAGGCCGCCATGGTGAAACGCAACGCGTCGGTGCCGAAGGCCGGGATGCCGTCCGGGTACTGGCGGCGCGTGGCTTTCTCGATGGCGCCGGCCTGCTTCGGATTCATCAGGCCGTAAGTGCGCTTGACCACCAGGCCGTCCAGGTCGATGCCGTCGATCAGGTCGACCGGATCCAGCGTGTTGCCCTTGGATTTGCTCATCTTCTGGCCGTCCGCGTCGCGGATCAGGCCGTGCACGTAGACGTGCTTGAACGGGATGTGGCCGGTCAGGTGGGTGGTCAGCATGACCATGCGCGCCACCCAGAAGAAGATGATGTCAAAGCCCGTGACGAGCACGCTGGACGGCAGGTAACGTTGCAGGTCCGGGGTGTTTTCCGGCCAGCCCAGCGTAGTGAAGGGGACCAGGCCGGACGAGAACCAGGTGTCCAGCACGTCGGGATCGCGCTTGAGCTCGCCGGTCACGCCGGCCGCGCGGGCCTGCGCCGTGGCTTCGGCTTCGTCGTGCGCGACGAAGATCTGGCCGTCTTCCGAGTACCAGGCCGGGATCTGGTGGCCCCACCAGAGCTGGCGCGAAATGCACCAGTCCTGGATGTTGTTCAGCCATTGGTTGTAGATGGTGGTCCAGTTGTCCGGATAGAACTGGATGCGGCCGTCGGCCACGACTTCCAGCGCGACTTCGGTGATGCTCTTGCCCGGATTCAGCGTGCCTTCGGGGGCGGGCTTGCTCATCGCCACGAACCATTGGTCGGTCAGCATCGGCTCCAGCACGACGCCGGTGCGGTCGCCCTTGGGCTGCATCATCTTGTGCGCCTCGACCTTGACCAGATAGCCTTCGGCTTCCAGTTGCGCGACCACGGCCTTGCGGGCCTCGTAGCGTTCCATGCCCTGGAACTGCGCGGGACCGTTCTCGTTGATGTGGGCGTCCAGCGTGAAGATCACGATCATGGGCAGATCGTGGCGCAGCGCGCAGGCGTAATCGTTGAAATCGTGGGCGCCGGTGATCTTGACGCAGCCCGTGCCGAATTCAGGATCGACGAAATCGTCGGCGATGATGGGAATGTTGCGGTCGCACAGGGGCAGTTCGACCAGCTTGCCGACCAGGTGCTTGTAGCGCGGATCGTCGGGATGCACGCAGAGCGCGCCGTCGGCCAGCATGGTCTCGGGGCGCGTGGTGGCAATGGTCAGGCCGCGCAGCGTGACGCTCTGGCCGTCTTTATCGGTGATGGTCTGGGGGCCATCGACGAACGGGTAGAGGATGTGCCACATGTGGCCGTCGGTTTCCTCGGAAACGACTTCCAGGTCGGACACGGCGGTCAGCAGCTTCGGATCCCAGTTGACCAGGCGCTTGCCACGGTAGATCAGTCCCTGTTTATGCAGGCGCACGAAGGTCTCCACCACGCCGCGCGACATGCGGTCGTCCATGGTGAAGTACTCGCGCGGCCAGTCGGCCGAGGCGCCCAGGCGGCGCACCTGTCCGGTAATGGCGTTGCCCGACTTTTCCTTCCATTCCCACACTTTTTCCACGAATTTCTCGCGGCCGAGGTCGTGGCGGGAAACCTTATCGGCGTCCAGCTGTCTTTCAACCACGATCTGCGTGGCGATGCCGGCGTGGTCGGTGCCGGGGATGAATACGGTGTCATCGCCCAGCATCCGGTGGTAGCGCACCAGGCCGTCCATGATGGTCTGGTTGAAGGCGTGGCCCATGTGCAGGGTGCCCGTCACGTTGGGCGGCGGGAACTGGATGACGTAGGGCTGGCTTTCAGTCCCCGTTTTTACATGCTGACCCGCCTGGAAGTACCCGCGCTTGTCCCACTCGGCGTACCAGCGGGATTCCAGCGCGGAGGGTTCGAAGCTCTTGGAGAGTTCCTGGGAGTCGCTCGCGGCGTTCGCGGCGTTCGGGGGAGCAGCTTGAGTCATTGCAGGGTTCCGGCAAACAGGGGCGCCCGGGCTAGGGACGCGGACGGCAAACCGCACATTTTAAGATGTAATGCGGTCTTCTCAGCGTGTTAGAATACCGGGTTACTGTAAACCTTTTAGAAGTCCCTGAATTCATTGAGGATTCCGGGTGAGTCCGACAGGTAGGCAGTGTCGAATCCCTGCCTTGGACCAGTGGTTCGGGCCGGCCCGAAACATGCATTCGTTTCGGACCGCCCGTGCGCCAACAGCGCGATGACGCTTCAAGGGTGACACCGACAAGCGCAGATCCACGCCAGGCAATTCATCAGAAACCAAGTCAGAAATCAGTTTTCGGAGTTCTTATGTCCATTCAACGCACCCTCTCGATCATCAAGCCCGACGCCGTCGCCAAGAACGTCATCGGCCAGATCGTCGGCCGTTTCGAACAAGCCGGCCTGAAGGTCATCGCCGCCCGCCTGGCCCAGCTGTCGCGCGCCGACGCCGAGCGTTTCTACGCCGTGCACAAGGAACGCCCCTTCTTCAAGGACCTGGTCGACTTCATGATCTCCGGCCCGGTGTTCGTGCAAGTGCTGGAAGGTGAAGACGCCATCCTGAAGAACCGCGACCTGATGGGCGCCACGGACCCCAAGAAGGCGGCTCCTGGCACCATCCGCGCCGACTTCGCCGACAGCATCGACGCCAACGCCGTGCACGGCTCCGACGCTCCGGAAACGGCCGCTGTCGAAGTCGCTTTCTTCTTCCCCGAAATCAACATCCACAGCCGTTGATTTTTGCGGAACATCTGTTCTAGCTTTTGAGTTTTACCCAGGTCATGGAATCCGTCGAACGAATCAATCTGCTGGGGCTTGACGGCTCCGCCCTGTCCGAACTCGTCGGAAAGTGGGGCGGCAAGCCGTTTCGGGCTCGCCAGTTGCAGCGCTGGATGCACCAGCGCGGCGCCGATTCGTTCGACGCCATGACCGACCTGGCCCGCGAGTTCCGCGGCCAGCTTGCGCAGCATTGCCGTATCGAGGCTTTGCCCGTCAACATCGAGCAGCGCTCGACCGACGGCACCCGCAAGTGGCTGTTCGACGTGGGGCAGGGCAATGCCATCGAGACCGTCTTCATTCCCGAAGACGACCGCGGCACGCTATGCATTTCCAGCCAGGCCGGATGCGTGGTGAACTGCCGCTTCTGCTCGACCGGGCACCAAGGTTTCAACCGCAACCTGAAGACCAGCGAGATCATCGGCCAGCTGTGGTGGGCCAAGCGCGTGCTGGAGGCCGACATCGGCACCGCCCGCCTGGAAAGCGCCCGCGCCACCGAAGACACTCGCGTCATCAGCAACGTGGTCATGATGGGCATGGGCGAACCCCTGCTCAACTACGACCAGGTCCTGCCCGCCTTGCGCCTGATGCTGGACGACAACGCCTACGGCCTGTCGCGCCGCCGCGTCACGGTGTCCACCTCCGGCGTGGTTCCCATGATGGACCGCCTGTCGCAGGACTGTCCCGTGGCCCTGGCCGTGTCCTTGCATGCGCCGAACGACGCATTGCGCGACGAGCTGGTGCCGCTGAACAAGAAGTACCCGTTGAAGGAATTGCTGGCGGCCTGCGAACGTTATCTGGCGTTTGCCCCGCGCGACTTCATCACTTTTGAATACTGCATGCTGGACGGCATCAACGATACCGACCAGCACGCCAAGGAACTGATCCAAATTGCACGCCAGCTGCGCTGCAAGCTCAATCTGATCCCGTTCAACCCCTTTCCCGAGTCCGGCCTGAAGCGTTCGAACTCGGCGCGGGTGAAGGTGTTTGCCCAGCGTCTGATGGACGCCGGCATCATCACCACCGTCCGCAAGACCCGGGGCGACGATATCGATGCGGCCTGTGGCCAACTGGCCGGAGAAGTGCGCGACCGTACCCGTATCACCGAACGGAACGCCGCACAGCGCCAGACCATACCAATTAAACAGGTGCACGCATGACGCAGGATTTCGCTTCTGCAGTTTCAGAAACGCCCGCCGGCGCTGTGGGTGGCATCGGCTCGGCATTGCGCGCGCTGCGCCAGTCCAAGGGCTGGTCGCTCGACGAAGTGTCCAGCCGCATCAAGTTTTCCACGAAGCAGATCGAAGCCCTGGAAAACGAGCAGTGGGCCAACCTGCCCACCGGCGTTTCGCTGCGCGGCCTGGTTCGCAACTATGCGCGCCTGCTGGGCGCGGACTCGCAGGCCATCGTCGATTCGCTCGACCCCAAGGCGCGCGTCACCGGTCCGGTGAAGCTCAGCCCCGGCGCCCTGCATTCGGCGCATTCCATTCCCCAGTCCAGCGCCGACGACGACCGTTCGTCCTCGACCTCGTGGGGCTGGCTCATCGCCATCGTGCTGGTGCTGGCCGCCGGCGTGGCGTATGCCTTCTGGCAAGGCTGGCTGCCGCAGCACTGGCTGCCGTCCGACTGGCTGCCGAAGTCGGCCAAGTAACAACCCGGTTCCACCGATGCAAGAATCTTCTCTGCCTTGCCAGGATGCCCCGCCTCCCTCCGTGGGAGCGGCTGAGCGCCGCGCCACGCGTTCGGTGACGGTGAAGTGGGGCGATCGTGTCGTGAAAATAGGCGGCGATGCCCCGGTCGTGGTTCAGTCCATGACCAACACCGACACGGCGGACGCGATCGCCACCGCGATCCAGGTCAAGGAGCTGGCCCAGGCCGGCTCCGAGCTCGTCCGGATCACCGTGAATACGCCCGAAGCCGCGCGCGAAGTCATCGCCATCCGCGAACAGCTCGACCGCATGGGCGTGAACGTGCCGCTGGTGGGCGACTTCCACTACAACGGCCACAAGCTGCTGACGCAGTTCCCGGACTGCGCGCAAGCGCTGTCCAAGTACCGCATCAACCCTGGCAATATGGGCGGGGGCAAGCGGCGCGACGACAACTTCGCGCAGATGATCGAAGTTGCCTGCCGCTACGACAAGCCGGTGCGCATCGGCGTGAACTGGGGCAGCCTGGATCACGAGCTGATGGCGCGCAAGATGGACGAGAACAACCAGCGCGCCCAACCCTGGGAAGCGCAGGCCGTGATGCGCGACGCCCTGGTGGTGTCCGCCATCAGCAACGCGCAGCGCGCCGAAGAGCTCGGCCTGCGGCGCGACGCGATCATCCTGTCCTGCAAGGTCAGCCACGTGCAGGACCTGATCGCGGTCTATCGCGACCTGTCCGCGCGTTGCGACTATCCGCTGCATCTGGGCCTGACCGAGGCCGGCATGGGCAGCAAGGGCATTGTGGCGTCCACCGCCGCGCTGGCCGTGCTGCTGCAGCAGGGCATCGGCGACACCATTCGCATTTCGCTCACGCCCGAACCCGGCGGCGACCGCAGCCGCGAGGCCGTCGTGGCGCAGGAAATCCTGCAGACCATGGGCTTGCGCGCGTTCACGCCCATGGTCGTTGCCTGCCCCGGGTGCGGCCGCACCAGCAGCACGTTCTTCCAGGAACTGGCCGACAGCATCCAGACCTTCCTGCGCCGGCAGATGCCTGTCTGGCGCGCTCAGTACCCCGGCGTCGAAAGCATGAACGTCGCGGTCATGGGCTGTGTGGTCAACGGGCCGGGCGAAAGCCGCCATGCCGATATCGGCATCAGCCTGCCCGGCACCGGCGAAGTGCCGGCGGCGCCGGTATTCGTCGACGGCGAACGCACGGTCACGCTCAAGGGCGACCATATTGCCGAAGAGTTCCAGGCCATTGTCGAAGACTACGTCGCGCGCCGCTATGGCGCGCCCGCCTCTCATTAAAGTAAGGGTGTGGCCGCTAGCGCGCTTGCCGGCGCGCGATGCGGCATGATCAAGATGACTCAAGCTTTCCAGAAAGTCGCCGCCATCCGCGGCATGAATGATCTGTTGCCAGGGGCCAGCGCCCGCTGGGAACAATTCGAGGAAATCGTGCGCGGCTGGCTGCGCGGCTACGGCTATCGCAATGTGCGTACGCCCGTGCTTGAGCATACGCGCCTGTTCGCGCGCGGCATCGGCGAAGTGACCGACATCGTCGAAAAAGAGATGTACACCTTCACCGATGCGCTCAACGGCGAATCGCTGACCATGCGTCCGGAAATGACGGCCGGCATCGTGCGCGCGTCCATCGAGCACAACCTGCTCTATGACCGTCCGCAGCGTGTCTATTCCATCGGTCCCGTGTTCCGCCACGAGCGCCCGCAACGCGGCCGCTACCGCCAGTTCCACCAGATCGACGTCGAGGCCCTGGGCTTCGCCGGTCCCGACGTGGACGCCGAACTCATCGTCATGCTGGCGCGCCTGTGGAAGCTGTTGGGCCTGACCGACGTGCGACTGGAGCTGAATTCGCTGGGCCAGCCGGCCGAACGCGCGGCTCACCGCGCCGCCCTGATCGAGCACCTGGAAAAGCACCGCGACATCCTGGACGAAGACGGCCAGCGCCGCATGTACAGCAATCCGCTGCGCGTGCTGGATACCAAGAATCCCGCCATGCAGGAAATGGCCGACAGCGCGCCGCGCCTGTTCGACTTCCTGGGGGAAGAGTCACGTGCACACTTCGACGGCGTGTGCCAGCTCCTGGCCGACGCCGGCATCGAGTACCGCCTGAATCCGCGCCTGGTGCGCGGTCTGGACTACTACAACCTCACGGTGTTCGAGTGGGTTACCGACCGCCTCGGTTCCCAGGGCACCGTGTGCGGCGGGGGCCGCTACGACGGCCTGATCGAACTGCTGGGCGGCAAGCCCGCGCCCGCAGTGGGTTTTGCTATCGGCATGGAGCGCCTGCTGGACCTCTGGGAGCAGAGCGTGCAGGTCGAACAGCCGGCCGAGTGCGACGTCTACGTCGTCCATCAGGGCGAAGAGGCGCAGCGCCTGGCTGCGCGGGTCGGTGAAGACCTGCGCGATGCCGGCCTGTCGGTCATCGTGCATGCGGGTTCCGCAAGCTTCAAGTCGCAATTCAAGCGCGCCGATGCCAGCGGCGCCCGCGTTGCGGTTATTCTTGGCGCCGACGAAGTGGCTGCGCAGACGGCCAGCGTCAAGTTCCTGCGCGCCGAGGCGCAGGGCGAAGCGGCCC